>CAKAGD010000004.1 GCA_916439065.1 uncultured Catonella sp. | reverse complement strand
CTCCTTACCGAACGAGTTCGTTCATTTTACCTTAAAAACTAATACAAGGAAAAACACCCTTGATGTTTCCTTGTAAAAATACTTATATTTTATTTTTTTCTCTAATGTGGTCTTTGAAATAGTTTGCTTATTATTCCAAAGGCTTCGCTTGAATTTGTTTTGTTTTCTCCCTTAATAATATAATCATTGTATATCGTTCCAACAGCTCCGTATAAAAATAAAAGGCTGCAAAAACTTATCACATTTTTCTCTATTTATTCCCATATTATTTTTCTATTTTTTTATTTTTCAATTCCTTCAATTATAAACTCTGAATAGACATCTATAAAGTTTCCAATGTAATGAATCAATTCCCATAGCCTGTAAGAGTTATCTGTAATTGAATTCTCTTTTTGAAAAAAATTATATCTTGTCGTAAACTGACCGATATCTTTTTACTATAAGTTCTCTTAAAAATTTTTATTCTTTCTTCGTAATCTATTTCCTTATTTTTGAAGTATATCTAACTTATTTTTTTAGTTTTTTTCATCAAAATATGTTTCAATACACGCCAAAAATATATCCTCTTTTGATTTAAAATAATAATAAAACATTCCTGGTGCTCCATTAACTTCTGCGAGAATATCTCGCACAGAAACTTTCTCATACCCATACTTTTCAAAAAGTCTGGATGCTATGTTTATAAGCTCCTGTTTTCTTTCTTCTGGATCTTTTACATTTCTCTTTACCAAAATCTCACCACCTATTGACCGACACTCGTTCTTTAGCTATAAGTTAACATACTCTAACCAAAAAGTCAAGTTTAAGTGACTTGTCCCATCAAATTATAAATTGCAACACTAAGTGTCCACCTCAAGTAAATAATTCCTTATACACTTCATCAGCAGACTTTCCACCAAATTGTTTCCTTGGATATGCATTTA
This sequence comes from uncultured Catonella sp., assembly GCA_916439065.1. GTDB lineage: Bacteria > Bacillota > Clostridia > Lachnospirales > Lachnospiraceae > Catonella. Next base: position 202,455 of record CAKAGD010000004.1, on the reverse strand, counting down.
TATATTTTTCTATTTTCTTGATATATGCCTTACTGCACTTTCCTATATCAGTACCTTTTCTTATAAAACGGCGAATGAATCTATTATTATTCTCATTGCTTCCCCCTCTCACAAGAACAATAACTATGTGCATAGAAATAGGCTGTTCCCATTTCCTCTATGCTTCTTCCTCCGTTCTTCTTTATGCGTTTCTCCAACTCTTCATGTCTTTCATATTTTTTATTGTAAGGTAGATGTTTCTTTCTTAGCCTTAGGAAGATTTTTTTATCCCTGTACTTCTGATGAGCAAACTCCGCCACATACTCTTTTTTGACTGTTAAATCAGAATTCGGCAGTTCTACACTGCCTCTCTTAACTTCTCTTTGTATGGTCGTTGTAGAAACACCTATTCTCTCAGATATCTCTTTATGTGTCTTCTTTTCTTTTAAGTCAGCTTCTATAATACATCTTTCTACCAGCGTTAAGTGTTTACCTTTTTTCTTTCTCTGTTATAATAAGTCTGCATCGGTTACCTTTCGTTATTTTTTTGTTTTGCAAATCCAATTATAACATGAATGGTAACTCGATGCTTTTTTTATTTCCTTTTAAGTGGACACTTTATTTTACAACTTATATTACTTCCCCGCAAAAGCAGAAGTTTCTCGTTCAACTGGAAGTTACTTTTATAAACGGATGTTAGATTTTTAATTCACCTTATTATTATATTTATCATTATTATACCATTTTTTGACGGAGTTTTCGGACCTCTTCCATGAGTTCTAAACCAGGACAATCTTAGTCTCTTGCAAGTATGTATTCACTATATTTACCATCAAACTACCTACATAAAAATTTATCTTCCTAATAAACCGACCAGCAACGCCTGAATCACTGCCACAAATGGTATAATTAAAAACGGAGTAACTACAAAATGTTCCCTGATTGCTAAATGCTTCAGCCAGTTACTGAATTCATAATCCGGATGCCCCTTTGTCCCCTGAATGACGATTTTATCCTTATATTTCCCTTGGAACAACAGACAATCCAACAAAAAGAAATCTCCTAAGTTTAATATGCTCCACTGAATATACCCCATCCAAAAAAGATTCCAAAAGCCCGAAATACCTGTATGTATAAGACTTGCTATTGAATATATGAAACAAATCCCGCAAATTATAATTGTTAGAATGAAATTTATGTTTTTCTCTTTTTTTGTCATCTGTTCCGGCGCAGCTTTCTGAATTGCTTTTGGATAAGAATCAAAAAAGTATCTCGGGTTAATAAGCACCAAAGCTGCTACTGCACCGTTAAAGATTGCGGCTATTGCAATCCCGTCCAGAATCGCTCGTATATAATCCATAAAACTATCTCCTTTTGTGACTTCTCTTCATCGTTCATTTGGCATTCTTCGCGGTAAGCACATACCCAGTTAGAGATTGAGGCTTGGGATATGCCATATTCAGCAGCGAGGCTTTTGATGGTTCGTCCATCTTGGATGTTCTGCCGAACAACTTTTTTTCGTGTGGCATCTGTGTACTGTATCATTATGATTCTCCTTTTCCTAATGAATATTTTAATCCATTAGGTAGGAGTGTTACAAATTAACTATACCAGGACACTTCCTACTAACAACTCATCAAGATTAATATTTTCATAATTTATCATTTTTAAATTATTTAGTAGTTGCTCCATATGAATACCTCTATACAAAAATTCTAATTTATCTAATAAATAATTATAACATATTTTACGATAAATTAGAACTTATCAAACTCAGCTTGACCTGCCACCTTACTATATTTCACGCTATCATTTGATTTTTCAGTCCAAATATCTAATACCATACCAATTGTAAGTAAATCCAGTTCAGAAATGCTTATCCCTATTTCCACACATCTTAGTAGAAATAGGGCTGTTGTCATTTTCCCTGCTACTTTTTGGAAGTTTTTTTAGACTGAACTTATGTTTCTAAATTTGCTCCCCAAGGTTCAAGTATCTCTGGAAGAATCTCATAAATGGAAAACATCTCAAACTGGTCAAGTCAATCATCAATATTTCCAGCAATACTCCTATCTGCATGGTAAGCCATGATATATGCTACATTTTCAAATATCTCAAGATCATCTATTTCAAATGAACCCTCACTTGCTTTGAAAGTTTTTTCCAGCTTTGATAGGTCCTTGAAAATATCTCTCTTAAATTTAATTCTGTATAGTTTTGGTATTGTAGCTGACGAACGAAACTTTACATCAACCTCTCCTACTCTTACTGTTTTTTCTAGCATAAAAATCCTCCTTAATATCCTGTAGGTTTAGGTGATTCACCTTCTGCAAAATGGTGATAAGCACTCGGAAATCCAATTTTCTCTATAATTTCTAGTAGCTTATCCATTTGAAATTGCCTCCTTTATCTCTTCTTCAAAGTTTTCACCAATGATTTCTTCTTCATTTTTTCTTACAATAGCAAGACACATCTTCTCTGCATACTGGATAAGGGTGCTAATAAAATTATCATCTTCACTGGTATCCATCCTAAGATAGTTTTTCATTTCTTCTAGACTTACAACCATAACCAGCACCACTTTCCATTAATTATGATGTAGCCTTAATTGAAAGAATCTGAACAGCCTCTTTTAATACAAGCTTTCCATCAACTCTTTCTTTTGCTACAAAACCAATCATTCCATTACCAGCGAATAGTTCGGTAAGTTCTTTGAAAGAACGAACTCCTCTATCACCAATGTTGTAATAGCTAAAGTCGCCAAATGCGATGGCATTTTCCGGTGCAAAAGCTGAAGTCTTAACTGGATAACCAAGAATTCTGTCAGGCTCACCTTCCTGATAAGATGGCTGCCAAATATATGCACCATTGTTATCTTAAGCTTTCTCACCTGTGCGATTGCCTTATCGTTCATGATAAAAGTAGCATTCTTTCTATATGGATGTTTTAATGCATGGATAAGGTCAATCAAATCATCAGATTTTACTGCTGTGATATCCTTTAGATAAGTTCCTCCATTAGTTTTATTAAAAATACCAGTACCATCACTGTTTAGAAAAGCATCTTCCTCTGCGTTTGCCAGTACTTTACCAAAAGCTGTCAAGATATTGTCCTCTAGTTTAAATGCATTATCGTATAATAGTTCTTCTGTTACTTTGATTGCGACATGGAGTTTATGTGCATCAAGAAGCACCTGTGCAAACTTAGAATCACCAAAATTAAGTGCTCCACCTTCATCAATCCAAGCTGCTGCAGGATCTGACATAGCAATATTGATTTTATGCTGACCACTTGTTGTGATAGTTGTTCCAAGAGAACGCATGATATTTTCTTCTTCAAGCGTCTCAATCAATCTGTCATCGTACTCATTTTTCTACCTCCAATTTCTCATTAAAAAAAGACGATCCATTAATGAATCCGCCTTAATTCCTATATTTGTTTCTTTATTTTCTATCTTGCATTTAGTAGCTAACTTATCCATCAGTGAATTTACTACTTGTGCCTCCTGATACATCATAGAAACCTGTGGAACTTCCACATCGGTAGTTTCACTTCTTTTTAAGATGTCATCTGCAAAACCAAGCTCTACCGCTTTATTAGTATCCATCCATGTTTCTGAATCCATTAGATGAGATAGTTTTGCTCTGGACATTCCGGTCTTAATTTCATAAGCATTGATGATTGGCTCTTTTACCTCATCAAGCATGTCGATAGCTTTTTCCATCTCCCCCTTATTTAACTCATCTTTGAAAATCTGTGGTGTCACATCATCATCAAACCAAGATTCTTCAGCTATCGTTCCACTAAGGAATAGGATGCGTTCTGTCACTTCCTCTTCGTTTTGTTTTTTCACCCCGTTCTTCCACTTCCAAAAACTTCTTCATTAGGTTCTTCCTCCTTCCCTTCATCAACTGCAAATGCTCCGGCACGGTTTAGTGGGAGCATATTTCCATTTATGAGATACAAATCACCGCCTTATTCACTAGGAATACGGTCAAGGTTTTCTAGTTCTCTAATATCATTGGCAGACATCTATCCGTTTTGTCTTCCGATAGCATAGCCATTCATTCTTGATTGGTAATCTTCACGAAGAGTCCATCAACATTGAATTTGACATAGTACTTTTTCTTTTCCTCCTCGTTAAAAAAAGCCTTCGAACAATGGATTGCTCCCATCTTGCTACCCAAGGATCAGAGTGTACTTCACAAACTCTAGAGATTGCAGTCATCTGCATAGCCGAGCGTTCATTCACTCTTCTTCCGGATGAAGAACCTCCCATTAAAAAGCTATATGCACTTCCATTTGTTTTTATTCATTGGCTTATCTCTACTTTTAAATAATCCATAACATTCCCATTCAAATTCCTCCTAATTTTCTATATCAAAAAAAGCACCTACTGTAATTAGTGAGATGCCTCCTATCAATTTTTGTGTTCCCTTAAATTCCTGCTATTTTTTTAGTGATTTCTTACTTTTTTACATAAAAGGTCGCCCTTCCTTTACCATGTCTTTCAATATACCCTTCCTCAGTCAATTGCTTAAGCATATTTTCAATTGTAGCTTTTCCTACACTCGGAACTAATTCCATCATATCACTTTTAGTAAATTTACCTAGCTTGCTATCAATGGCATTTCTCACAAGATCGATTGTAGGCACTTTTTCGTCTACATAATCAACCCTTTCTTCAAAATCAATATAAGCAGCTAATATGGTTCTAAGAATATATTTTATAAATGGCATAGGATTTTCTTTATTTTCATGCCAACCTATCCCGCTTTTTTCTAGAGCCATATAATAACTGTCTTTATTTTTTTCGATCTTACTTTCTAAGCTGATGTATTTACCAATTACATATCCTTGTCTGTATAGCAAGAGAGTTGTTAATAAACGACTCATTCTCCCATTTCCATCATTGAAAGGATGAATACAAAGAAAATCATGAATAAAAATTGGAATTAAAAGCAACGAATCCACGTCTTTTTTGTCAAATGCTATATTCAATTCATTGCAAATTTGCTCAATTGCACCTGGTGTTTCATATGGGGATAATGGCTTAAACCTTTCGATAGCATTACCCTCTTTATCCTTTTCCACAATAGAATTCTGCGTATTTTTATATCTACCACCAATTCCCTTTTCACTATACTTAAATAGATCTCTATGAAGTTGTAAAATATAGTTACTGTTGATTGGAATATATTCATAACTTTCATGAAGCATATTTAGTACATCTCTATATCCAAGAATTTCTTCTTCATCCCTATTTCTAGGAGTTGTTTTTTGATTCATTAACTCTTTTATTCTGACTGATGTAGTAACAATTCCCTCTATTCTATTAGAATCCTCTACGCTTTGAATTTTAGCAATCTCTACTAATTTATCTAAAACAGCAGGTTTGCGTGTCAAAAAAAGTTCTTGTTTTCCTTTGTGCTCATGAATTTGTGAAAGAAGATTTATAATTTCACTATCCCACTTACTTCTTGCTAGATTTTCATAATTAAAAAACCTCATTCGCCTACCTCCTTTTTCTTTCGCCTAATTATAGCATATTTTTAGGCGATTTTTAAGAGCTTAGGCGATTATTTATACTTGGCACTTTCTTCTGTGGACTTTTCCTTATCTGCTTTGATGTTTCCTGCAGGGTCTGTCCTAATAAATATATTGTCCATATTCCACCTTAGAACCGGATGCCCACCATGAGCAATTTTTTGTTCTAGTGTTAATTTCATAAGTTCTTTCGTTGGTGGGGACATATCCTTAAAACCTTGTCTAAAAGGAACTACGGTAAATCCCATATTTTCTAAGTTCTGCACCATCTGAACAGCACCACCTATCAAATGCAATTTCTCTAATGTTATATCTTTCTCCTAACTTCTTGATAAAGCTTTCTATATGTCCATAGTGAACTACATTTCCTTCTATTGTCTGAATGTACCCTTGCCTTTCCCAAATATCATATGGAACATGGTCTCGCTTAACCCTTAACTCCAAAGTTTCTTCCGGTAACCAAAAATATGGAAGCATCACAAATTTATCTTCTTCATCTATCGGTGGAAAGACTAAAACAAAGGCTGTAATATCTGTTGTCGATGAAAGATCAAGTCCTCCGTAGCACACTCTTCCTTCAAGTTCATCTTCATCGACTGCAAAAGAACAAGCATCCCACTTATCCATTGGCATCCACCTAATTGCTTGTTTTACCCACTGATTAAGTCTTAACTGTCTAAAGGAATTCTCCTCACCAGGATTTTGCTTTGCTGATTCACAGGCTGCCTTTACTTTATCTATTCCAACTGTTATCCCAAGAGATGGATTTGCTTTCTTCCAAACCTTAGGATCTGTCCAATCATCTTCTTCATCAGCACCATAAATCACAGGATAATAAAAATAATCGCATTTTGACAAATCACAGATTTGAAACGATGCGATATCTGACCTACAACGAAATCAAAGATTTCTGTTAGGTCATAAAAAAATACAGCCCCTCGGCTGCTGCTATAAAAAGTGCCTTCGGCACATCAGCTCCCCTGCCCCTCAATCTTGAGGGGTAAGGGCTTCCTTTTTTCCTGCTTTTGTATCATAATAAGTTTATGAATAAACATATGACTATAATACAAGAAATCTTTGCCGACCATTATGAAGAAATCTTGTACACTCTTCACCCACGTGCCACAGAGATAGAAAATATTGAAAAGATGGTTAACCGTGGGAATCTTTATTCCCAAAAACGTACCGAGGCGATGGCAAACCAGCTTGTCGCAGTAAGACACCGACACTGTGTTTTTACCATTCCTGAAAAGCTCAGGCATTTTTTCAAGGAGAAAGCGCCCCCTCCTTGATTGTCTCGTTAATGCAGTCCATTCCATAGTAAGCCGCATGTTTTATTCAGTAAACAAATCCAAAAACTTTACCCCCGGATTCATCTGCGTGCTACACACATTTGGACATCCTTTAGAGTGGAATCCACATATCCATTGTCTGATATCCGAAGGCGGGCACTCTGATGACGGTGAATGGAGAAATATCCGTCACTTCAACTACAATCTCCTGCGTGAATCATTCCGTACTGTTTTGTTAAATGAGTTAGAAGCACATCTCGGACCATCATTTAAATGTATAAAGGCACAGATGTACAAGCTACATGACAAAGGATTCTATGTATATGCAAAACCTAGCCTTGCCGATCCTAAAGCAGTGACAAAGTATGTCGGAAGATATCTTGGACGACCGATTATTGCTTCAAAACGGATAGACCATTATAACAAAGAGGATGATACTGTTACATTCCATTACAACCGACATGAAGATAACAAATATGTAGAAAGAACACTTCCATCCATTGAATTTATTAAACTGCTTATGCAACACATACCAGAAAAACATTTCAAAATGATTCGCTACTATGGTATTTATGCAAGGCAGCGTAAAATTGATAAAAATCTCCACAGACTGCGCACTCCTGAACAGCGTCGTATATTTGCAACATTTACACGCTGGCGTGAGGCGATTCTCCTTGCCTTTGGATATAATCCCATTCAATGTCCTAACTGTAAAATAGCAATGGAAATTTTAGAAATTTACAAAAATCATCACCAGGTTTCTCTTCAAGAACTTTACGAAAGGGCACATATTCGCTATCTGGCGAAACACTGGCGTTCCAGTGCCTGATTCATATATTTACAGCCTCCACAAAATAGTATAAAATCAGGTAAAGGAGGCAACTGATATGACTGAAGAAGAACTTGCAGAGGAACTCAGAAAAAAAAATATATGCTCAATCCGCCGGAAGGAATGACCAGTGATGACGTCCGCTACATGAGTGTGGGTGACCTGCTGGACATGGATTACTTTCTAAACGATGAGGATACTGACGATGTAGGTGAAGAAGGATTTTATATTTTCTAACCTCATACCGCCTTGTTTTCTATGCCCGCATATTGGCGGGCATTACTGTTCTAAATGTCTTTATATGCTAGAAATGGAGAAATTTCCTATGAAATAAAAAAGTGTGTGCCGGCACACACTTCGCACGCGAGCGGTGTCGTAAGACAAAATTCCCTGCCGCGAGCTGCGTATCCCTCGGAGAGATTGCTATCAGTCTTTCTTTCGTCTTTATCACTATACTCAGACATATGATATAAAAAAATTTCAATCAAGCCGTCTTTGGCAGAACGGACAACGACCATCACTCCAGTAAATTAGATACTTACCACAATGAGAACATCTACAGTGTTTAACCATAAATATGAATGTTCCCATAATAAAAAACAATCCAATCCCCGTCATTAGTAAAAGTCCTACTATTCCATATTTCGAGAAAAATGCAACTGTCATCGGAAAATAAAGTATGTCCATGATATATAAAATCCATGAAATCCGGACAGATTTGATAAATGACTTTTTTTTCATATTCATTATAATATCACACACCCTTTTTAATTTTTCTAAAACTAACGATATTCCTTTACGTAAGGAAAAGCTCTTCCAAAAATTGCTGTCCAGATATTTGATGCCAGGTGATCACCATCTTTCCAAGTATGTGGTGTAAATCCTTCATACAGCCGCTGATTATAGGCATTACTTGAAACAGTTTGCACGTGCCTTTCTACTCCATCAAATCCGGCAGTATAATAATTAGATGCTTCATAATATCCCCTTAAAGTATAATATTTTGCTCTTACAGATACATTTTCAGTAAAGTTCACTCCTATTGCACCACCAATAATTTTCCCACCGTAATGTAATACTATCGCCTTTGCAATTTGAACAGCAACAGAAGCACCCGTAAGGAATATTCCCATAACAGACAACACTAATCCAGTTATATCGGATATAGTATCTTTAAGAGCACCATTAATTATATATCCTTCTTTATCATCTTTTGTAAGTTTACTATGCACAGTAACAGCAATAAGTCATATAGAAAGCTAAAGCCATTTAAACGTATTTCTTAAGGCATAAATTTAATAACATTTCATAAAGCGTATGAGAATTTTGATTAAATTTCAATCTCCGTTCTTATACCTCATTGGATTTATACTTTTTCATAAATAGCCTCCTTCCCAAAAGTTACCTTATATAACTTTTTATCTTTATATTGCGCTTCAATGGATTTGGAGAGCTATTGTCTATGATAATCTCATAACAGCTGTAATCATTTACTCGGATTTTTAATATACTCTCCAGCATCTCCAACTTTTTTTATAAACAACTTATTACCATTTGTTTTTTTCTTTAATATAATATTTTCTTTTTATTTATCATTCTCAATTTGAGAATGATATTTTTCAAACTAATTTTGTCAAGTATTTTTTTATATTTTTTTAGTAATATAGCAAAAAGGAATGAAAGTTTATTTATCATCTTCCATTCCTTTTTATACTTAAATGATATTACTTGGTATAAAGCAATTATCTTCATCAATAGGTATTACTTCCTCACACATACATACTATGCTGCCTTCTCCCCTTTTTAATGAGGTCTTATCAATAACCGAGTATTTCTTAACCTCTCTTCTGTCAGGATTAGCTGATTTTTTTATTTCAATAGGATGTATCATGTCATTTTCTTCAATAAATATATCAATTTCCTTTGCATTTGAATCCCTATAATAAGAAAGATTGGCTCTTGTCTTTGAGTAGGCATAGGCTTTGACAAATTCCATTACTACATAGTTCTCATAATAATGTCCGCTTGCTGCACCATTCATTAAAGTTTCAACTGACAACCATTTTGAAAGATAGGCACAAAGTGCAGTATCACAAAAGTACAGCTTTGGCATTTTTACCAATCTTTTCAGTTCATTATTTTCAAATGGAGGAAGCAGATATATGATTCCAAGCCCCTGTACTACATTCAGCCAATTTTTAGCTGTCGTCTGAGATATATCAGCAGCTTCAGCCAAGGTTGAATAATTTATTTGGCTAGATATAAGTGCTGCACAGGCTGTCAAAAATTTATTAAACTTCACTGTATCGCTTATTCCACCGACTTCTGTTGCATCACGCATAAGATAGGTTTCAATATATGAGTTAAAATATTCCTCCCTTATTTCACTGTCAGCCTCCTGTATTTCTGGCATTCCACCAGTCCATATATGTTTATATACATCAATTATGTTATTTCTTTTGAATAATTTTTGACGTTCTAATAATGCCTGTAAAGAAAAATCAGGCTCATCCTCAAGTAATATCCCTGCTTTTTCTCTTTGTGAAAGGCTATAAGGCTTAATATACCTATTCTACCCACCATAGTCTCTCTTACCTTACTCATCATTTTATACTGCTGTGAGCCGGTAATCCAAAATCTGCCCTTTTCTTCACTTTCATCACACATAATTTTAATCTGTTCAAACAGCTCCGGTGCTTTTTGGATTTCATCTATTAAAATTGGTGGCTTATATGTCTGAAAAAATAATACGGGATCACTTTTAGCAAGCTCCCTTGCCATCCTATTATCCATGGTCACATAAGTTCTATCCGTCCCCTCCGCAAGATGTTTAAGCATTGTAGTCTTGCCCACCTGCCTTGCCCCTGTTACCAGTATAGCCTTAAAGTTTCTATTCATCTTTAGAAACTTTCTTTCTAGTTCTCTACTTTTATACTCCATGGTATCACCTCGTTTTTAGGAAAATTCTAAAGTCAACTTTATATTATCCTAAAATTAGAAAGGTGTCAACCTATGACTATATGGCTGTCATATTCTATTTTATCTCTCTTCTGCTTATCAATTATTTCTTCTATAATATTAACAATATTCCCATCCGCTTAATAGTAGTAAATCCCATGAGCTTCAACTTTAACTCCTAAATCTCAATTTTGCTATAACATCTTCTCACACCTACATAGTGGATAGTTTATAAAAAGGATGGAAAGCCTAAATTTGCTTCCATCCTTTTTATCTATTTTTTCAATCTAGGCAATTAAATTATCAAATTACTTTTCTAGAATACATTTACCTCAATATCATAATTTACAAAGCATTTGAGTCAATCCAATAAAACACCTGTAGTAATTCTCCAAATAATTCTGACCTTATTCTAGATGCTATCGCCAAGAGCTTATTACCTCTCCAACCCCATTCTTTGGTACCGTAAATATATTATTATCTCCGCTTTGCCATACCACAGAAGAATTTGAACCTTTTTTCACTGCTTTCCATTCAATATTTTTCCCAACTGGAACATCAATATGCGCTTCCCAAGTCGGGTAGTTAGGGCATAATGCCGGACCTGCTGCCATATTTACATTCCAATAACCTAGTTCATCAACATTACCTACAATATATATACTTTCTCCTAATTTTGTATTCGCATTTGTAATAATAAACTTAATAGGTACTAATTCAGTTACACCTTTCGAGTTCCAAGAAAATGATAATGCACCACCACTGTCTGGAACAATATAATTACGGTTATCGCCATTTTCCCATTCCATAGATATTCCATTATACTTTACAGCTTTAAATTCTATCTTTTTACCAACTGGTAAATTCAGTGAAATACTCCAGTTCGGATATGTAGGGCAAGAAGCTGGGGCTATTTTGTCACTTATACTCCAATTCCCTAATTCCGCTATATTCCCTAGAATATAAATATTTTCTCCAAAATTTGTTGTTGCACCATGAACATAGAATGTAACAGGCACCGTAGTTTTTTTCTGATTACTGCTTACTTTATATATTTTATTTGAATTTCCCTCAATATTCAATGCAATTTTATTACTCTGTGATACAGTTATTCTATCATTTGGATCCATAACATTTTCTAAAACAGTACCTGGTTTGATAGAACTTTCAGCACGTAAAGAAACATATACACTCTTTGAAGAATTAGAATTGTTAAATGCACAAATCACTTCATCTTTCTTGGAATCAACTCTACGTGAAAATACATATACATTCTCTGATGACCACATTTCCCTCTGAGTTCCATAACTAAGTGCAGGATATGTATCCTTTAATTTATTAAGTTTTGCAATCAATTTATATGTATCTGTATTTGTGTTGAAATAATCCTCAATCACATTTCCATTTTCATCTTTTTTAACCATTGACCAACGATTCCATGTATCAGCCAAACCAATCATTAAATCATCATACATGTTACCTTTATTTTGTTCTGTGCCTTGGAATACTATCGGATTCCCTCTTACTGTAAATAAAAATGTTAATGCATTTTGTAATCTTTTTACATTTTTGCCAGCTTCAGTAAGAAATCTATTTCGATCGTGATTATCTAAAAATACCATCATTTCATTTGCATTATTACCATATAAATAATCCTTATCTAACACCGCTTTGATATTAGAATTAAAGCTGTCCCCATGTGCAAACGAATTAACCATAGCCTGAAACAATGGAAAGTCAAGCATTCCAACTTCTCCATTCTCACCTACCCACTGCGACACAAAACCTACATCCATATCAAAATTTTCACCAAAGGTAGGAACATCCAGATATTTTTGTAAGTCATGAATGTCATAAGGATGCATACATTTCGCCGCATCAATTCTTGCACCATCAGCACCAGTATAATTGTACCAGTTTTTCATTGCTTCAAGCATTGCTTGCTTTGCCTCTGGCACATCATAATCAATGTCATCCAACATACTTAAATCATGATCTTCCATCATTTGTATGCTCTCTGCTGTTCTGGGAAATTCTTTATTCCAATCAATATCACCCAAATTATGATACCATTTAGGTTTATTAAAAGGTGCTGCCGGCTGAAGTTGTGTTCCTTTCTTGTATGCTGTTGCAGATGAATAGTGTGCATTATCTCCTATTCCCTTTAAAAAATCTCCCATATGATTTGGAACAATGTCAAAAAAAAACTTTTATATTAGCTTCATGGCATTTATCTACCAACTTTTTTAATATTTTTTTACTCTCTTGTGGATTCTCTGTACCAAAATATCTGTTTGCACGATTTACATCATATGCATGATAACCATGGTAAGCTGTAGGTCCCTGAACTCCATTTTCATCAGGAATACTCCATAATTGTGGATCTGTTATAGGAGAAATCCAAATAGCTGTATACCCCATTCCTTTAATATACGATATCTTTTCTATAATACCCTGCCAATCACCGCCTTTCATATATGCCATATCATCAGCTGTGGCTTCCTGATATCTCAAGGCCTCACCTTTTGCGTTATTAGTTATGTCTCCATCATAAAAACGATCAGTCATAATCTGATAAACACGCTCACCCTGTAATGTCAAATTACTTTTAGTCACATTTTGTTGTGTACTGACAATTTCTGAAGCCGATACAGGTAAGGGCAAAGCCGATACCATAATCGATAGAAAGGCTGTTGTCAGCATAATTTTTCTTTTGATACTTTTCATAGCAAAAATCTCCTTTCAAATAAATATTATTTTTCAATTACATCCAAATTACATACCCAAACGGTCCTAAAATTTTGTCTGAATATTCTGCAGATATCAACACATTGTCAACAGATACCATATTCAATGCAACCTTCAAATTACGGGCATTTATCGCCACTGTTATTGTTTTTCCTTTCAAACTTCTTTCATAGATATATAGTCCATTTTCATCCGAAAAAACTTCCTTAAATGAACCTGTTACAAAAGCTTCATTTCCTTTCCTTAAAGTTATAAGTTTTTGCAAAAATTCACGTTCATCAGATATCGGATTATTCCAAGGCATAGGTCCGCGTAGTGTAAATTCACTGTTTCCATCCATTCCTAACTCATCACCATAGAATACACTCGGTACTCCCGGCGATGTAAAAAGAAACACTTCTGCAAGCCTGAACCTTCTTATATCTCCCTTGCAGTATGACATAAATCTGCTTACATCATGGCTGTCTAATAAATTCAACTGTCCGTGCAGGATTCCTGTTGGATAACGATACATCATATCTGTAATTCTACCGGCAAATTCCTTTGCATTAATTTTTTCTGTACCAAAAAAATCTCTGCAATTTTTTCTGAAATCATAATTCATTGTGGAATCGAACATATCCCCACGAAGCCAACTCTCCGCACTTTCCCAAATTTCACCTATCATTACACTTTCAGGATTTGCTTCTCTGGTTGCCCTTTTATATGCTCTCCAGAAATCTCGATCTACTTCATTAGCCACATCAAGACGCCATCCATCCACATGAAATTTTTCTATCCAATACCGACCAACCTCTACAAAATACTCTCTGACTTCAGCATTTGAACTGTTCAACTTCGGCATCTTCCTTTCATAGGCAAAACAACTGTAATTAGGTTTTTCATTCGGATTTTCAGGTCTTATAACCGGAAATTCTAAATCATAAAACCAATCTTTATATCTTGAACGTTCTCCATTTTTTACCACGTCATCAAAAGCAAAGAAATACCAGCTACAATGATTAAATACTCCATCTATAATGATGTGCATGCCCTTATTATGAATGGCCTCTACAAGCTCTTCAAATCCTTATCTGTTCCCAGATTCGGACTTATATGATAATAATCAAGCAGGTCATATTTATGGTATTCTGCAGCAACAAAAACAGGGTTTAAATAAAGACAATTAAATCCCAATTCTGCTATATAATCAAGATTTTCTATTATTCCTCTTATGTTGCCGCCAAGTCTTGAATGAAGCAAAATTTCACTTTCCCAGTGTATTTCATCCGGATTTCCTTCAATGTTTCTTTTTCCGGAAGCAAAGCTATCCGGAAAAATATTATACACAACTGCATGTTTTAACCACTCCGGCACAGTATTTATCTCTTCTCTCCGCATAAACGGATATTGATAAAACTCACTCCGTTCCTCAGGCAGTTCCTTAGAGAATATATTTGAATATAAATAAATTTGTTCTTCGTCATCCTCAATATCAAAGTAATAACACATCCTGGTATACGGACTTTCAAATGTTACTTCATAAAAATCAAAATATAAATCCGAAGCTGCCTTATACATCTCAACCGGTGTAAAAATAATCGGATCTGTGGGATATACACGATCTCCGTAATACAGTGTACATCGTTTTAAATTATCCTTACCTGTGCGTATACGAATTGTTATACTGGTTTCACTGTTTATAAAAGCATACTCCGATAACGGAATATGAACTATTGTTTCTCTGCAAATCATTTTTCCTCCAAACGTAGCTGACAGCTTTATCTTGTTTATTATTCTTTAGTTACAGTTTTAAGATATTCGTCATCTATCCCTTTACACCACCGGCAGTTAATCCAAATGCCATATACTTCTGTATTTTAAAGAAAACCAATACTAATGGAACAGACGTGAGTATTGAAGCTGCTGAGAACATTGACCAGTTTCGACTGTAATCATTTGACTGTAACTGGTAGAGTCCTCCCGCCAATGAATATGTACTGCTGTCAAGCAAAAATGTTGTCGAAAATAAATACTCATTCCAAACAGTAATCAATACCATTACACAAGTAACAATTATCGCAGGTCTTGCCAAAGGCATTATTATTCTTCTTATTGTCTGCAAGTCACTTGCACCATCTGTTTTAGCAGCTTCTTCTATTTCAATCGGGATAGTATCAAAATATCCCTTCATATTCCATATAGCAAATACACACATAGAACCTGCATATATAATAATTAATCCCATGTGCGAATTTAACATTCCCGTTATTTTCAACACGCGAAAAAGCGCAAAAAGTGACAGTACCTGTGGAAATGCATTTAATATAAGTAAACTTCTAAGCAATGTTTTTCTTCCCTTAAAACGCCATCTTGAAGCTGCATATGCAGCCGGTATGGCACAGGTCATTGCAACTAAAATAGTCCCTACACTTAATAATAATGAATTTTTCAGCCATAATAAAAATGGTTCATCTATAAGAATTGTACGATAATTCTCTAGCGTAGGGTCTTTAGGAAGTATCGACAGACTTCCTGATAATACTGCACTTTTCCCGCCAAATGATACAATTAATGCATAAAATATAGGGAGCAAAGCAGTAAGACAGAGCAAAATATAAATGCTGTTAAGCACAATCCCCTTTACCGCAGTCTCTGTTCTTAAATGTGTTATTTTTCTCATAACTATTTCTCCTGAAGGCTACGATTAGTAATTATCGAAAACAGTATTATAATAACAAAAAGCAATATGCTTACCGCACCGGACAATCCGTAGTTATTTGATACAAAGGCATTTTGATGTGCATATGTAATAACCGTATTAAGATTGGCCCCTGTCATATATCCTCTTTGTTGTGTCAAAAGATAAACAATATCAAATTGTTTTAAATGTAATAAATGTTGTCATAACAGCTGCCGGTGCAATGATTGGTTTTATTGCAGGAATTGTTATGCAGTATGTTGATTCCCAAAAACCTGCTCCGTCTAAAATAGCACTCTCATATAAACTGCTGTCTATACTATGTAATGCACCATCAATCGTTGAAATCATAAAAGGAAGTGCCATCCAAAGATTAAGTATCAGACAAGAGCAAAATGCAATAATATTATTCCCGAGAAAATCAACTTTATTGATTCCAAAAAGTGTCAAAAATTTATTTAAGATACCAAATTCCGTATTAAACATGCCTACACGCCAAAGTAAAATCGAAATATATGCCGGCATTGCCCAAGGAAGCATTAATAATGTTTTATAAATACGACTTAATCTTTTTAATAGTGGCGAGTTTAATCCTAATGCTATTAAAAAACCCATTCCAATTTGTAATATCATATTTATGGCAGTCCACAAAATCGTAGTAAGCAATGCTTCCAAAAATCCTGAATCAAATTTAAAAAGGGCTCTTATATAATTAAAAACACCTATAAACTTATAATCATTCCAATGATACATATTCATGTTTGTCAGGGAAATATATCCCGTATACATGATTGGAAATACCAGAATTATCAAGAGTAATAACAGTGCCGGTAATATATAAATCCATGGCTTTATTTTTGTTTTCTTATCATTATCGTATCCGGTTTCCTTATATAAATCAGGTGCAGCAGGTTTTGAAGCACTCTACTGCATATCCTTAATTGCCTGCTCTGCTGCTTTTTGAGCTTGTTCTGCTGCTTTAGTTACATCTTCTCCATTTTTATTGACCGCAACAAGAAATGATTCTGCCGGTCCCCACATCACACTCATTTCAGGTATATTAGGCATTGGTTGTGCTGTAGAAGCAGTTCTCTGAATCGCTGTAATCATCTCATTTGCCTTAACATCCGCATTGTCATATGATTTGCTGTTTGCAGGAGCACAACCGGCTTTATTGGCAAGTGCGATACCTATCTCAGGAGTTGACATTGCAGTTAGTACCTTTGCAATAGCATCTTTCTTTTTTTCAAGCGCAGCTTTTAGTACACCAACCCCCTGTACACCTGAAAAAGGTGCCATACCTTTACCGTTTGGAAGCTTAATATCTGAAAGTGACACAACACCATAATTAATGCCTGCCTCTTCTATCCCTGATGTAAGCCAAGGGCCGCCAATAATTGCTGCTGCTTTTTTCTCGTTAAATAAAGTTGTTACTGTATTGTAGTCACCATCTGCCTGTAGAACACCAAATTTCTTATTATATTCTACCGCTTTAATAGTATTCAAATCCGTAAATCCCGGCTTTGCATCCTCGTTTATTACATATCCGCCAAAACCATTAATGAACGGCGAAACATTGTATGCATTTGTATGCTGATTTACAACAGCATATATTCCTTTGTCAACATCTGTGTGTGTCTCCATGTATTTATACATTTCATCCGTTGTTGATGGCACTGTACCTTCCCAAAGTTCTTTATTATAGATGAATAAAAGAGTTTCAAAATATACCGGCAATAAATATTGTACATCCTTCAACTGCCCGGCTTTCACTGTCATAGGAAGTTCATCCGCAAGGAGCTTATCCACATCCGTTACATCTGATAAAGGAGCTAGCAAATCCATTGCTACAAAGCTTCCAAGCACGTCATGCGCATAAAAATACATATCTGGTCCGTTCGCTACATCTGTACCGTATAGCTTAAGCTGACTTGGCATATCTGTCTTTTTTTCAAACTGTACCCTGATATTATCTCCTGCAAGCCTTGCATTGACTTCATCTGTAATTGTCTGCATAATAGCCTCATTACCATCATGCCAAATCTTCACAGTTGTTGTATCTCCTGATGTCTCAGGCTTTGTTGCTTCTGCCGACATTTTTTGCGATTTCCCACCAGTTGCTTTCTCTGCTGATACCGTCTGTTTGTCACTTGTAGTACCGCTTTTAGTTGTTCCACACGCTACAAGTGTGTTTACACATATTAAAGCTGCCAACATTAAAACCATTCTTTTTTTCATATTAATCTCCCTTCTGTTGTTAAAAATATTTATTGTTTTACTTATTCATAAACCGATTTACTTATTTTTCTTTTACTAAATTACATCTTTTTATTGCATTTTCTTGTATAATGTTGTATCTTTTAATTGAATATTAGCACCATTCTTATGCAAAGTCAACAATTTATCTCTTGGCATTTTATACAAATTAGTTAAGCGTTTTACTATTTTAGGGAGGTGTTTATGCAATATACAATTTCAGATGTCGCAAAAAGAGCCGGTGTTTCCACAGCCACCGTAAGTAAGGTAATCAATGACAAAATGTATGTTTCGTCCAGAACAAAGGAAAAAGTTCTAAAAATAATGAATGAACTTAATTACACACCTAACGTATCGGCTTCAAATTTAGCTAAAAAAGTTACAAAAAATATCTTGTATGCAGATAGGTTTTACAAAGGGATTCCTTTTAAAAATCCACATATGTTTGATATTATATGCGGTGCAGAAGATGAGTTGAGTCGTCGTGGTTATCACCTTACACTTTTAAATCTGGATAAGGATACAAAAAAGATTGAACAGATATTAGAAGATACAATGACAAGTAAATCTGCTGATGGAATGATTCTTAACGGTGCTTTGGTTACTCCGCGGATTGAACGGATAATGCTCAACTTTGATTTTCCTCAGATTTGTATAGGTAAGCCTAATTTCGATACCATTCTTTCATGGATTGATATAAATAATTCCTTATCCGCTAATATGGCAGTTGAGCACTTATTAAATCTTGGTTGCAGAAAACTTGCTTTTATGGGTGGACAAAGCGGAGATGAAATTTTTATTGACAGGTTAAGAGGATTTCAGATAGCTTTACAAAAAAATGATATTATTGTTCAAGAGGAATTCATTACATATAACGAGCCGGATATTGATGTGATATATAATTCAGCTATGCAATTATTACAATCTCCAAACAGACCGGATGGCATTATTTGTACCAACAGTCTTATGGCAGTCGGTACAATGAGAGCAATTAAATCTATGAAGCTTACTATGCCGGATGATATAGCACTCGTTGCTTTTGATGATTACCCATATACTCCGCTTATTTCTCCCAAACCGACTGTTATTGAGATAGATGTATTCAGTCTCGGAGTACATGCAGTAAGCCATCTTATGCGTAAAATCAAAGATCCCGCTACTATTATTCAAACATATACTGCATTACCGAGACTCATCAAAAGAGAAACAAGCTGATAGTTAGTGTATAATTATAATTGGTAATAGCGAAAAAAAGAAGGGGTTGCCCCCTTCCCAATCATACAGTTTTATTTTATTATTGATTTGCTAAAAAAATAACATAAAGGAAAAACTGTATGACTAATGCTATTGTAAAAGAAAAAAGTTTTCATTCAAGACCTTAGAGAAGAAAAGTTTGTGTCAAGTACTCGTTGGCAAATTTCCTTACCTTTTTCTTTTATCATTGTTTTTTATTTTTTTGTACCACAAACAAGCCCAGGTTGTATGCTGAACAGATATTTTTTCTTTAGTTTCCAAGTATAAAATTTCTTAATGCCTTTCTACCTGCTGTTAGTGGCGTACCGGTTAGTGGAAGGCTTCCTCTACCTACTTCCATATATGGAAGTCCTTTACCGTCTCGTGACGGTGATTTTGAAGCGCTGAGAGGCTCTTTTATCTCGCTCTGGCTCTCATCAAATATCAATTCCCCAGAGTAACGTTCGACTGTCTCTATCAGGTCTTTGTTTTCTTTCCTGCACAGAAGCTTCGCAAGGTTATTAGCTCCTGATTCTGACCATCTCATGCGCCTGTGCTTCATTCTCAGTGTTATCAGTGTACAGTTTTGTGTTTCCTGTATACCCATGTTTTTATAAATGATGCCTTCTACAGGTTCTGGGAGTTTTATTCCCCGCTTGTAGTACGGTAGCAGCCCTTCTCTGTTATTGTAAAGGTAGGTGTACAGTTCCTCGGCTTTTTTACAGGTTTTATCGCTTTCATCTTCGCTTTTACTTACTCTTATATAATCACGTATATAATCAAACATTTCTTCAATCTTCTCAGAATCAAAGAGCCTTCGTATCTCTTTTTGTACACCCTTACTGCTTATTTTTCTTAAAATTTCCTGATAAATGTGGTATCTGTCAAGCTGGAATACAGCCTCGTCGTCATAAGGCTCTTTTATCCAGCTGCCTCCATCTCCGTTCAGTATACGCCTTCCTATTTCGTCAGAGTTATACTTCTTCTGTATCACAGCCTCTCTTTTATTGTGAAATCCGCTGCTTCCATCCATACCTGCAAACACCACTTTCTCCACTAGAGTGCTGCGCCCTTTCTTTTCCTTCTCCGCATCCCAGCCTTCATACATGGTAAAGACCTTCATCTCCTTTTTACCCATGCGTTTATGCCCTCTGCCCTGCATCGAAAGCCATACTCCATCCATTTCCTCAAAAAGAACTCCGATTTCCCTTTTTCCAACAGGTATGCCCGCCTTCATCTTCTTCACATCAAGGTCTTCCTCTGATGTTATCCTCTGACCAATCTTCTGGGATATATTCCATACGCCTCCCGCACTTATGGTCTGTCCTGTAGAAGAGCTTAACATCTCAGCAGATGCCCTGTACGGGAGTTCCGTAACTGAATTGGCGATCTTCTCTGCAAGATTAGTAGATATTAAGCCTATCTTCTCCATACCCATTTGTTCATCAAGAAGATAAACATGGGCTTTCGTTCCATCTCTAAGCCTTGTCTGGTATACCCTTCTTTCATACTCGACTTCTCCATATACGGTCTTTATCGAAGTCTTTCGCTTTCCTTTATTCCTGTATTTAGAGGTATCCCTCTCCTTCGAAAGAATATCATCATAGCTTTCAAGGATGTTTTTCGTGTGTTCCCTAGCAATCTTACAGGCATTTTTAAAAATTTCTTGTTCTAAGGTCTTGAATGAAATCAGTTTTCTTCTACAATAGCATTAGTCATACAGCTTTTTCCTTTATGTTATTTTTTTTAGCAAATCAATAATAAAATAAAACTGTATGATTGGGAAGGGGGCAACCCCTTCTTTTTTTCGCTATTGCCAATTATAATTATACACTAACATACCATAAAGGAATATTTTTAGTAAACCCACTACAAAACGATGGTAATCGTTTTAAGGCTCTTTTTCTCTCTCGGCTTATCCTTTACCTAAATCATATTTAGATAGCTTGCACCGTCTTTTAAGCATATCTTAAAGGTGATCTCCTATCATATATTCCTCAATCGTTGGAGCTTTGCTTCTATCATTTGTTTTCTTTCGCAATTCTTCCTCATCTTTCTCATACCAATGAAGCAAGGTTACATAATGGTCTTGATAGGTTTTACCACTGCTTTGCATATACCTTGATAGCTTTTCAATCATTGTGTTTGTGTGGCTTTTTAACTTTTCCGGCTCTATATCTTTTTTAGTTCCCCAGCGAGCGTTTTGTCAAGTACCTTTTTTGATTTATTGACGCTTTTCTCTTTAATTTTAAGCAAAGAAAAAGACGATAGATTTTTATTTTTCTATCGCCTCATAATCATAGATATTTAATTCCGTTAGTCAAACTTCATCAAAAAAACTAAGCTGCTTTGAGATATCCTTTCCCTCAAATAGTCCCAAATAGTTAAATATTGCTTCATTATCATGAACGATACCGTTCCGCTCACAGAATTCGTGAAATACACCCATTAGTTTTTTATTGTTTACGCTGTTTGCTACATAATTGTTTCCGTATTCTCTGATGTATCGTTCTTTCAGCTTTGGAAACTTTTTATCTAACTGCGAATAAAAATACTCTCTATTTCCCTCTCTGAGTGTAACTCCCATACCAAAGCATATTATTCCAAACACTTTTGCTTCCTTGCAATAATTTAAAATACCAATAATGTTTCCCTCCGTATCGTTAATAAACGGCAGTATCGGAGTTAGCCAAACTACTGTTGGTATTCCTTCATCACGCAATATTTTTAATGCTTCAACCCTTTCTTTCGTTGTTGAAACATTAGGCTCTATTTTTTTACAAAGTTCTTCATCATAAGTTGTTAATGTCATTTGAATTACGCATTTTGCTTTTGAATTTATTTCCTTAAACAAATCTAAATCCCTCAAAACATTAGCGGACTTTGTTATAAGCGTTATGCCGAAACCATATTTATTTACTATCTCAAGTGCCTGTCTTGTATAATTTAGTTTAAGTTCCTCTTTAATGTATGGATCAGTCATAGACCCCAAACCAATCATGCATTTTTTTCGCTTTCGTTTTAGGCTCTCTTCCAAAAGACTGATTCCATTTTCTTTTACTTCTACATCTTCAAATTTATGATTCATCTGATAGCATTTACTTCTTGAGTCGCAATAAATACAGCCATGAGTACAGCCTCTAAGCAAATTCATTCCATTCTTTGAAGAAAGTATTCCTTTTGCTTTTGTAAAATGCACTTTACTACCCCAATTATTTTGACTTACAGTTTTTCTGATGAGCCTTTAGCTTTTTCATTGCCCAATCATAATGACTTGCAGTCGCACTCACAAAATAGGAACCCAGCGTACTCCCTCCAACCCATTTATATACACCTTTTGAAAAAAGTTCTTCGTTTGTAAAGGTTTCAGCCAACTGTAAAACATTGCTATGGGATTTATGAAACATTTTAGTTGCATTTTCAAGAGAAGTATTTTGATGTTTCTTCCAAAATTCTACATTCATATCACCATAAGTTTTCCAGTTATATGGTTCAGGCAAAAACATTTTTTCTTCTCCCTTTTGATTGGAATGTACCCAATTCAAAATAATCTGATGCCATTCATAGAGATGGATTAAAACATCTCTTAAGTTTTTATCTCTTTTCCAATGAGCTTCTTTTTTCTTTTCATCTTTTGAAAAATCAAACGGTGTGTTTAACTCTTCCTCAGTCATCTTTGAAATAAGTAAATTTAACTTTTCATAGTTTTCTTTAGCAGCAATCATTAAATCATTTTTTGTCGTCGGTCTTGACATAACAAATTCCTCCTATTTCACTGAATATCTTAATATAGTTTTTTTGTTTTTCTTCTGATGTCCTGTTTTTTTATTACTTAGGTATATTTCTCTATGAAAAATCACCTATTCTTGTAAGATCAAGTTTTTCTTGCAAATTCATCCATCTGTTCAAATGATTTTTGGCTCATCATCATAACTTCCAACATATAAAAAATCTGAATAGATTTACCCTCTTCTATTTTTCTAAAACTTATCTCATCATACAATGCGTCAGGCTTTTTCTTTTTTATATTCTCAAGTGCCTTTGCGAATATCTCTTGTGTAATAAAAGCAGGTTGTTTAATCATCAATGTGTATTCCAGTTTGTTTTTATCAAACTCTTCTCCATTTACTTTTTTCCAAAATCCCTCTAACGGATATACCGTAAAATCTGTAATCTCGTTATCAGTTTTATTTTTCATTCCATTTTT
This sequence comes from uncultured Catonella sp., assembly GCA_916439065.1. GTDB lineage: Bacteria > Bacillota > Clostridia > Lachnospirales > Lachnospiraceae > Catonella. The sequence goes on along the minus strand of CAKAGD010000004.1, from coordinate 178,726 downwards.
AAACAATATTTTAATGGCATAGGCAAGAGAATATAATGCGGATATTCTGTCTGAGAAATCTACTTCATTCGGATTTCCTTTACCTTTTACCAAAATAAATTTTTGCTTTGGCACTTCTACAATGATAGGTGTCTGCTTCACACCATAAAGATTCTTTTCTTGTTTTCTCCATTCATATTTCATTATCCGGTCCTCCCTTTACATTTGGTTAATTTTATTATACAGGAGGATACTTGACACCATTTGTCAAGTTATATATTTTTCTGCCATTTTATTTATCATTTCTTTAATCTGCATTCGTATCTCTTTCGGTTCTAATACTTCTGCCCCATCTCCGAAAGAAAAAATATAGTTGAATAGGTTATAGTCATTCGGTATTTCTATTTCAGCATATAAATTTCCCTCATCGTCTTCTGTAATTTCTCCGTTTAATTCATCATATACTCGAAAAGCAGCTTTACGATCAAACTTAACTTTTATATGCACTGTGTTCTCGTATGGCATTTCTTTTTTGAGAACTACATCTTCAAAATTGTCATCAAACTTTTCAGTATTGGTTTCTAAATTCTTTATCCGGGACAATTTGAAATATCTAAAATCATTTCTAAGTAAACAGAAAGCATATAGATACCAATCCTGACTCTTGAAAAGTAATCTCACAGGCTTAACACTTCTGCTTGTTTCTTTTTCATTGCTGCTAAAATATGTGAACGAAACAATGTTTTTACTTATAATTGCCGACTTAATATCATTGAATGTTTTTTCATACAGCTTATTGTTTTGCCAATTATTAAAGTCAACTTCTATCCAACTGGTATTTTTCATTTTAAAGAGTGCGGACAGTTTTGTTAAAAGCTCATTCTCATGCTGTATTGCGGTATTATCCAATCCTTGAAGAGCTGACATAATTTGTTGTTTCTCGTTTTCAGACAGTAGTGATTTACTAAGAACAAAATCCTCAGCAATTTCTATTCCACCACCCTTTCCTTGCAACGCATAGATGGGAATACCTGCACTGCTGATAGAGTCAATATCTCGATATATTGTCCTGACTGACACCTCAAATTTATCAGCAAGCTCACTTGCCGTAACTTTTCCTTTTTCTAAAATGTAATATAGTATCCTAAATAGTCTATTATCTTTCATCGTCTTAACATCTCCTATAATTATTATACCACAATAACTTGACATATGTTGTCATATTATTAAATATTTTTCCAAATCATGGTAGTACTACTTATCTCTCTTATTCACTGTTATAAAAATAGTCAAAGTTCATTCTTCCGTCTCGCTAAAATTAAATTTATTTCACCCAATATTATTATTGTTAGATTTATATTTTACTAAGTTTTACAACCCTAACTCTTGCTTCTTTACCTGTGTTAATCCTCTCTTTTTCTTTTCGGTATCTTTTATAGCTCTTGTGGTCTTATAGTTCTTATCTCTTAAAAATAACTATACTTTCTTTAAGTTCAGATAAAGGAAATGATGTTTTTTTCTCTTTTAAGAATTGATAGCTTTCTTTCTGTTTTTAGGGCAAAGAAAAAACAGTAAACCATTTTTGATTTACTGTTTCTCATAAATTGTTTCTTACTTAACAGTTATCTTGCTTCACTAACATATTTTTGCATTGAATTGCAAGCATATTCAGCTGTTCCAACTCCAAATCTATCTATATTGCTTTTGAATTCAGGGTTTTCTTTATATCCATAACCTATACCTGAAAAATGCTTCTATTGAACAATCAAAAAGAATACTGACAGATGCATTCATCTTAAACTCTTTGCAAGCTCAACATTTTTCTTTTGATGTTGCTTCAACTCCTTTATCCATATTTTCTGCAAATGAAGTGAATATTTGATTTAGCTTTTCTGTAAATTCTACTTCTTTTCCTTTTAAATTTTCCATAGATTTTTCAATTACATCTTTTTCCGTACTTATCAATTGCCATTTCTTCATATTTCTGATTGTCTTGATAAACAAATCCTCTAAACTTTTCTTTTTGTTGACATAGTAATTTTCCTTTCTTCATAATCAATAGTTTTTGTAATGTTTCCATCAATGTTAAGAGTTTCTCTTTTTCCTTTTTCATTAAAGCTTTAACTGTTTTTTTAAGTGAGTTAGTAATTCAGTATCATCTTTTTGCCATTAGTAATTTAATCTTTTTAATGGAAATCCTAAATATTTGTAAAATAGTATTGTTTGCAAACATGCCATATCTTCTTCTGTGTAATACCTGTATCCATTCTCTGATTTTTGGGGAGACAGCAAACCAATCTTATCATAATGATGTAACATTCTTACTGACACACCACTAATCTCACTTGCTTTTTTTATCATGTACATCTACCTACCTCCTAACAATTTATATTCTAAACTATGACATTATGTTATAGTCAATACTTTTTTAGAAACATTTTTATTTTATTTTTCTTGCTTAGAATGTATTACCTTAAACAGCTTATCTTGAAAGGTATCCTTGCTCTTTCTATCAAAATATATCTCTGTTACAAAGGTCTTGCCTTTTCTCTTTTTTGTTAGAATACCTTCGGGCTTTCGGTGTTGGGGTTGTTCTTCTGTCGGCTCTATTTCTTTTGTAAGTTCATTTTCAAATTTTCCGATATAGTTGAAATACACTTCTATTCGCTGAACCGCATATTTTGCTCTTTTGACATCTCGCTCATGCACTACAATTTTACTGATAAATTCATTGATGGCGGTGGGGGTAAGTTCTTCAAAATCTGAGTAGCTTTCTTCCAGTGTTTCAAATTCTCCTTTATTTGCTAATGAATACTTTGCTATCTTTTGCAAAACCTCTATTGGATTTTCCATTACATCATCGACATCAACGCGATGTAGAGAATGGCATTTAGGGGGCTTAGCTTTTTCTTTGGCATATTCACTGCAATAGGTTACATGCTGTACCTTATTGTTCTTGTGTATGGTGCGTATGTGCATTTTTGTACCACAATCTTTACAATACATCAGTCCCGATAATGCGTGGATTTCTCCGTCTCCATTTGGTCTTTTTACCGGTGCGTTTTTTAATATCCTTTGTACATTTTCAAAGGTAATTCTATCTATTATCGGCTCATGCACATTTTCTATAATTTTCCATTTGCTTTTATCTACATAGTGGTTTCTCTTATCTCTATAATGCTTTTCAGTTTTGAAGTTGACTACATCGCCACAATACTCCTGCCTTTTCAGTATGCGTGTTAGGGTTGCTTTGTTCCAGTTATAGCGGTTTTCTTCATTTAGCTTTCTGTTTTTTGCCGTTCCTCTGTCTTGCTGTTTCATATAAAAGGTTGGGGTTAGTATTTCTTTCTCTTTCAAGTAAACGGCTATCTGATTGCGGTTTTTCCCCTCCATAAAGAGCGTAAAAATGAGTTTTACGACTTTGGCAGCTTCTTTATCGACTATCCAATAATCTTTGTTCTTCGGGTCTTTGATATAGCCGTATGGGGCTTCTGTTGCAACAGGCTTTCCGCTTGCTCCTTTGGTCTTAATGCCTGTTGTTACTTTCTTGCCGATCCATACTCTTTTCCCTGCCTAAACTTTTTAGCGTTTTTCCCTTTGGTATATACGATAATTTTGATTAAAACAGCTACTACCACGCCCATTATAATATCCGTAGGATGAAGGCTTGGAAGAAAGCTCATCGTATTAATCTCTAATATCCCTTGAAAAATTTGGTCAATAATATCGCCACCTATATAGGCTCTTACATGATGTGAAAAGATATTACCAATATAGAAAAATGCAAGATAGGGAATGTTCTGCTTTAGAAACTTTACCTTATCCTGCACCTTAAATAAGCCTTTGATGTCCTTTAATATTTTATCTATCATAGGCTCTGCTCCTTTTGTTTATTCTTGATTTTATCTTTGGAAACAGAGTTTTTAGCCATCTCCTTGAACTTCTCAATATTCTTATGAATGGACTCCTTCCTTTCCGTTTTCTTTTCTGATTCTGAAAGGGCATGCTTAAATGCTTTGTCCATAACCTTCATATCTTTAGCCTGAAAAAATACTGAGTATTTACCTGTTTCCTTATCTTTCATGACTGAAAACTTTACCCCATACCGATTAAGTTCCTTTTTGAGTTCCTTAAGTTCTGCTTCTTCAATTGTAATTTCTTCAAGCTGCCCCTTTTTAACCATATCTTTTAGCTTTACTTCATTTCCGTTAGTATTAACCAGCTTTTCAAGTCCTCCAAGTTTTTCTGCTTCTTTCATCAATTTCTTTAACAAGTTCAGAATTAGCTTTCCTGTTACTTTAGCAGCTTTCACTTCCATATTCAGTGTTTTTCTTGCTATTTCTTAATTGATCAACTTCTCTCACCTCCATTCAGCAGTCTGTCCTTATTCCGATTCAGTTTGTCCTTTTGAATAACCTTTCTAAAATCTTCTCCTACAACCATAACAGGAATACACATCTCTATGATTCTTGAGTAGATTCTTTGATACTCTACGCTATCCTTACAATTTTGGATTGTGTCGTAGGAAAGGTTTGTAGTGAAAATAGTCGGTTTCTGTTTTAGGTATCTATTATTCACAATGTTATATACCTGCTCTTTGGCATAGCTTGTATCTCTTTCTATCCCTAAATCATCTAAAACAAGAACGGAAGTATTTACAAGTGATTCAATATATGAGTTCTTATCAAAGTCAAAACTGCTTTTTTGTAACTCATTTATGATTTGAGCAAAGTTTCTTACCTTAACACTTATCTGATGCTGTTCAATAAGGCTATTTGCAATGGAGCAGGCAAGATAAGTCTTTCCGCTACCTACTGAGCCATAAAAAAGGAGTCCGATATTTTCTTTTTTCATTTCCTCATAGTCTTTTACAAAGTTCTTTGCAATGATAAGGCTTTGATTTTCTTCTCCCTGATAATTTTCAAATGTGTATGACCACTAAATAATCGAGTTAAAGCAGCTACTCTTTAATCGTTCAATCTCCATCTGCTTTTGTCTTTCTTTTTCTTGTGCTTCTCTATCTCTATCACATTTACAAGCAGTCTTAAATATCATCTGCTTTCCGAAAAACTCTAATGCTTTCCCATCTTTTCTTTCATTGCACACTTTACAGTAGGAGTATCCGTCCTTGATATATTCTTTTTCAGGATCGTAAGAATACTCCACATCTTCTATCATTACTTTTTCTAATTCTTTCATCATATGTGTTCTCCTTTATCATATTCTTCCCATGTCGGGATATTTGATGTTTTCACTTCTTTGCTTCTTCCCTGATCTTTATAAAACCAAGAAAGGATTGTTGCTTTATGGTCTTTATAGGTCTTTCCGGTGCTTTTGATATATGCAGATAATCTCTCAATGTAATTATCAAGCTGTGAGTTCATTATGATTTGTAAATCGGATATATCTTCTGCCATTAAAAATACATTTTGAAATGTTCCAAGCCCGTTTTCACCAAAACTATATTCTCTCTTACTATACTTACTCTTATTATTCTCTATATAGTTAGAGTCAAGATTTTGAACTTCCTGAAGTTAATTTTCTTTACTTCTGAGGTTAAAATCTTTTACTTCTGAAGTTAAGTTTTTTGACTTCTAAAAGTCATTTTCTTTTACCGCTAATATGCTCATAAAGTCTTTAACATATATGACATTCGGCTTACCAAGCCTTACTCTTTCAATCAGTACGATTCCTTTTTTCATATCGAGTTCATCTAATGTTTTTATAGCTGTCGGCTTTGAGATATTTCTTCTTCTCATAATTTCTTCGACTGTGAAATAGATAAATACTCTGCCTTCCTTGTCCACCCAATTATTCTTAAAGGACATTCCTGTTCGTTTCAAAAGCATAGAATAAAGGATAATTGCTTCAGCATACAGTCCCTTAAATTCTTCTCCGTCTACCAATATCTCCGGAACTTTTAAGAAATTAAATCTTTCCGCTTCTCTGTTATAGAAATAGTCAAAGTCCATCGCTTCACCTCCCTCCTTAAAAATTGGCAAAGAAAAAGACGATAGTTTTTCTTCTATCGCCTCCCATAACCATTTTTATGAAATTTTTTAGATTGATTTTATTGCCTCATTGATACCTTGTAAAAAAGCTATAACTGTTGCTCCAACCATTGGTATTCCATATGGACTTAACAAAAATCCTAATACCAATGCCTCAATGCCAAGTGATATATCTTTTTGCATAAATGATCCTATTGCAGCAACTATACACATCAGCATCAAGGTCTATAAAAATAAGGTCCGCATTCTTCCTCATGTGTCTTCATATATGTCCATGACCAATCAGATGCTACTACATATATTTCGCTAAATTTATCTATATATTCGGAATCCATTTCTTTCTCAAGAAATTTAAGAGATGGTTCATCTTCCCATAGCGAAAAATACTTAGCTTTAGATTTATCCACTTTATCAAATTCTTTTCTTGCACTATCCCCGATTAAGTACTTACCTTTATCAATAATCTCCCAAGAAAAAATGTGCCAAAGAAAATTGCCACTTCCCGTAACTTTCTTTCTTAAAAGTGATTTTGATACATGATTAGCAAAATGATATAACCATTCTTTTTCAAAATCCATAGTAATCCTCCACAAACTCTACTTTGTATTCGTATAAAAATAAATCCCATTATATAATTCCATAAACTATTTAGCAAACTTTGCGACAAGCTCATGATCAAGAGCAGTGGCTAATGTTTCTTTATTATAATTAGCTGTTGGTATCCAATTATGTGATCCGTGCATTACATAGCCCATCTCTATGATACATACGCCTTTATTTTCTACACTTTATTTACTTAGTGGGTGCAACTTTTGACATCAATACTACCGTCTCCACATGTTCATCATTGTCCAAACTTACATGTACCCAACATGTTCAAATATTTTAGCCTTGTCATGCACATAAATATACTTTTATAATTAACTCTTACTTTTTTAAATAAAATAATGTAATTTTTTTCTTCCATTAATTCCTCTTAAATCAGTGGCAAGTTTTTGTACCCTAATATTTCATATACTCTAATGTTGTTTTTTTCTGATTTGTTCAATATATCTACCTTCCATCCACCGATAGTACCTTTGTCTCCAGCTTTAAAAGTATGATATAAATACGCATTTTTATCTGCCATTGCGCTTTATAATCAAATAAACTCACAATAAAATCTCTTGAATCCACTATCGGTTCACTCTGACTTAAATTATAATATAACTATCGTTTTACGAGTTTATAGAATTGAGCTCTCCTTTTTCTCCACCTGTTTTTCTTTCCCTTTATATATAGCACCTCTATTCCAGTTGTTTTCAATTTTTACATAATCCAATTTATAAACAATTATCTCAAAAATTTTCCCATCTATCCCTTGTATCAATTTCATGAATTCTAAAAAAATATCTCTCATTAAAATCTAACGCTGTAACAGAATTTATTCTTTCGATAATTTGAGAGATATTCTCCAAAAAGCATTATCTTTGTTTTCTTTACATCCGTTTTATATAATTTCTTTATAGCGTATAAACTAACATCCCACCAATGTTCCGTTAACAAATCTATCTTAATTCCTTTATCAAATGCATCTATACCACATTCAGGTGCCATCATTATTAATGATGAATACATAGTTGAAATTTTATCAAGATTGTTTTCAATGAAAGTTCTTGCCAATTTACGATTACCAATGTACAAAATATCACATAATTCTGTTATTTCATGGCTATAACCCCAGCTATCCTTTGCCTTTTCAGTCAATTTATTCAAATCAACAGAATTGATGATTCTTCTCGCTTTTTTTATATCATAATTACCTACAAGGTCCATAATTGGTTGTATAGTATGCCAATCTCTAGGCTGACAATTCACAATAACTTCAGAAAATTCCTTTTCCGGAATCACCGATACTATCAACTCTGCAGATTTCTTTTCCATACTTGTAGTTCTATGCCTACCCAACAAGCTAAAACCACATATATATTCCAAGAATTCAAAGTCAAATAAATAAATTGCCTGTGACATATCTTTTATAAAGTATTCTAAATATACAGGAATCAACTTTTGAACCTTATTATGGATATACTCTGGATTAGTATGCATTACAGAACAAAGAAAAGCATGTTATATCCTCAATATTTGAAATTGAAGCTGACTCACAAAATTTATCGATAGCATCCTCCAACATTTTTCCTACAAGCAAATATTCCTCTTTAGTAAGCGAGCAAGTCAACCGATTATATAAGTTTCCCCAAGAATATAGTTTAGGGTTTGTTTCTATTAACATTGATTCCTGTAGACATGTCCAATTAATTCTTCTAGCAATTTTTCTATGCAGATTAATATCTACATTTCTCAAAGTATTTATCAAATTTGAATATGCATATGCCGTTTCATTATCTGAATTTTTGAATCCAGTCAAGAAACAACTCATTGTATTTGTAAAAATAATATCTCCCGTTTCTTTCATATTGCAAATCAAAAACTTTTTCAATAAAAATAAGCTATCTCCATCCGTTCCTGAGAAGAATTAATACAACTTATATCATCTAAAGTAGAAACTATCATTTTCTCAGTAATGAAAAATTTGCTTGCACTATAAAACAAATTATAACTACTCATGCCATTACACAACCAAACAAGCCCCAGTGGAGAAATTTCTTTTTTAATAAAACTCTCTTCAATAAAACGTAGTAAAATTTCTTTTTTATTTTCTTTACTATCTTTGAAAAATAATGCAATAATCACTTTTGCGCTTTCCATATGAACAATCCTGACATCATCTTCAGAAAGCAAAATCATTTTATTTACCAAGTAATACAGATCTTCTTTACTCCAAATTAACGAAGCATCAAACTTTTTTAATTCGTTACATACCCAACTGAAGTCAACACTGTGATCTAATCTTAATATTTGAAAAACTGCAATCGTTGCTGCCAATAGATTACGGTTATTGTATGAGCAAAATGTTTGATAACGCTCTTTCATGTTTTTCCAGCCACCTCGCAATATATAGTTAAACTGCCAAGGAGTTATTGCATCATTTGCAAGTTTCAAACGTCGTTCAATCGGCTGATCCAAAAAGTTAATTCCAACACTCTTATCATACTTGTGTACAATTGAACTTATTTTCTCTTTTTTCTTTAAAAAATCAGTGTATATAAGCGCAACTGCTTCTTTATTAGTTAATAATATTGTATCCTGCTTAACAACTGATGAAATTGTCTTTGCTAACAAGACTTTTACATTTAATCCTGCTCGTCTCTTTAATTCATCGACTACCTTTTCCGACAATTGCTGTGCGTCATCAATTAAGTACAAAGATAATTCGCCATTATCTCTAATACCAGTTACATCAATATCTTCTATTGCCTTACATTCATAAACTTTCCAATTATTTTTGTAAAAATCATAAGTCACTTGATAAATACATATAGATTTTCCACAGCCAGTTTCACCTTCCAACACCGTGTAGTCCACAATTGATAATTGTTGTTTTATTTCTCAACTTGTGGAAAACGAGGACAAGCTTCAACATCTGCTGGAGTTAATCGATATCCCATAATTGCATGTGACAAATCTCGTTGATAAGAAAAATCTAACTCTTTCCAAATTTCTGTATTAACTGGTTCATAAAACGTTTCTTTTGTTTTTTTTATACCATCAATTATTCTTAATATTTCTTCTATATGTCCACGCGCTTTTTCATGATAAAAACGTAAATTAGCAGCAGTAAAAAATTGATTTGTTTTTCCGATATTGCATGCTGGACAAGAAGGCAAATAATTTTCAATTGAATCTACAATAAAACCTTTTTCATTTAACTCGATAAGATATTCCCTTACTTCATCATCAATTTTTTCTCGCTGATTAGAAGGAATAATATGATCTATATGCATATCACGTTGCTGAATTGTTCTCCCACAATACACGCACTTTTCTTTATACGACTTAAACATAGCTGCACGTAAATACGAACTATCTTTTCTATATGGGTGAAACATTTCATCAACCTCCAATCAATAACTCTGAACAAGAAATTTCAAATCATTTTTACTTGATACAATTTTTTTAATCATATGAAAATATTTCAACGCTACCTTTATCACCTTTTCTTTGTCGAATACTATTACCCATTTTATAATCACTTTATACAGATATATTTCTTATCTAACTTATCTATAAATCCCATCTCTTTTTCTTCTTCAAAAACTTAGAGCAGTTATATCTGCAGGATAAAAGCGTTTTTGCTCTATGAATTCTATAATTTCATTTACACTTTTTTTGAATATCATAAGAGAAGGTTGAATATAATAACAAAACATCAATATCTTCTGAATATTTATCTGGTTTCAATATGGAACCAAAAAAATATAAGACTTGTCAAAAAGCAAAACAAATCTATATTTTTAATTAAATTAATTGCTTCTATTTTTATTTAATTTCATTGATATATTCATAAAACTCATCCATTGTAAGTAATTTAACTTCAAAAATTATCAGCTAAGTTTAATGCTTCTCTTGATATACAGATGATTCCATTCCAATTATGTAAATTTACAATTACATAATTAGGGTTTTTAACGACTATGTTAGATAAAAAAATGTCTTACTTAAGCAATATTCATAAACAAAAAAACTATGTTAATGTCATTCACTTTAATTTCTCTTAATGAATCTTGGTTAACATATGTAAAATTTATATTTCGAGATCTTAAATATTTCAAAGCAAAATTTGAACTTTCTAATCTAACACCCGTTTTTCTAAAACAACTGTTATCATAATATAGCTGCCTTACTCTAGGAGTATCATCCATAAATATTTTTTCTCTATTTTTCAGTAATATATATGGTCTATCTATCCCTAGCATAACTTCGTCTATCAAATTTTCTTTTCTCAATACTTTTTATCAGTTCTTCCATCGACTCTGTGGATGGAAGAATATAATCGGTTACTAGCATGATTCCAAAAAAATAGAGTTAATTTCCCTGTGGAAAAAGCACCTCTCTCAACTTTTCTCCATCATCTCTGGTAATTTTAAATTCATCAACTATGAGTTATAAACTTTTTGAATCAATTCTAAATTTGAATATTCCTTATACGAATGCTGCTGAAATAAAGTACGATTATTTTCAAATAATAATTTTAGCTTTTCATTATTTGATAATATTTGAGGCTCAAATTTATCCCATAAAGACTTATTACCACTCAGGTAGTAACTTTTTATATATGCTATAGTTCTCACTCAAAAAAAGGAACAACTTTTTCTTTTAAGTTGATCAAAAGAGCTCAGTTCTACAGAAAAATTTTCTAATTCATTTCTTCTAATCTCTTTCCATTGCTTAACAATGTTTTCATCTATAAAACCAGTTTTTATCAAATTTCTTATGACAATTAGGGCATAAGACTATCAAGTTTTCATATGAATTATCTTCTGTTTCATAATATGCACCGATATGTGCTTTTTCCATGATATCACTATTCTTTATAAATAATTCTGCTCGACAATCTGGATTCATACATCTTCCCATAGATTCTGCCCATAATCTACGTTTTACATTTTCAGCAATTGCTTTTCTATTCATTTTCTAACCTCAGTTTATTTATATGGAAATTTGTCGCCAAAATTTATTTAATCATATGAAAATACTTCAACGCATCCAAAATAGCTTTTTCTTTTTCAATTGGGCACTGTAGAACTTTCTGATTCTCGTTCTTTGAAATATTATAATGTTCCCTAACTTCTAAACCATATTTTCTCTTCACTTGTGTAATATAAAGTGTGGATACTCTAACCCCAAACTTTTCCAAAACATAGTTTTGAATTTTTTTATAGGTTGCCTTACTTTCAGCACTTGTTAAGTCCATATCATCTATCGTAAGTTCAACACTAATATATTTCTTTGAATCTAGTTTTGAAAGCAACACGATTGTCTCCACATGGAACGAGTGAACACTAAGTATTCCATGTAGTCTTGTCTGTATATGGAAACATATCTATAAACCTTTTAACGATATCATAAGGTTATCGTTAAAAGGTATTACCTCGGCAAGCTGGGATTTGTATCATTGATGTTTTCTCATAATCCATTTAAAAACCAAAAGTGCAAAAATGGTGTAAGCGATAATTGCAAAAACAGATGCTTCTACTCCAAAATCGCCACCTGTAATCCATCTATTTCCTGAAGACAATACGAAATTATATATAGAGTAACCCTCACTTTTTGTTCCGAAATGAATAATATTGCCAACAAAAACCATATTCCAGATACCATGGATAATTGCACTATTCCAAATACTATTGCTCTCAATTGCAATTAGAGAGAATAATATACCAACCAATGTACCAGCAAGTATCAACTGAACTATACTAATTAGATCCAAATCACTGCCTACTATATGCAAAATTCCAAATACTATTGATGGTAGAAATATTGCTATCGAGCGGTTCCATCTTTCCTCAAATATGCTTAGAATTACCCCTCTAAAGACACTTTCCTCAACAATGCCCGTAGCCAGTCCGTAAAACAACAAGGAAGATGTTATGATTGCCAATTTATGGCCTTCATTTCCTGCTGTAAAAACCACTCCCGATAGTATTAAGCAGGCCATAACAAAGCCAGTCATAGTAAATGCAAGTATGAAATATTTAAAATGCAATCTGACTGGTGTTATTCTGTAGATGGATAAACTTCCTTTTAATAGTCTTTTTGTAAGTATCTTCATCCCTAAAAGGCAAACCGATATATACATAAGTGCTGATATAATATTTGCAATCCATACAGGGATACCAATTTTTGCAATAGATGTACCTACTCCTAATGCTAGCCCCTGTGATACTGCTAAGCAAGAAATCACCAAAATACTTCCTAATATAACTTTCAAAGTTGAATATTTTCCATAAACCACCACTACAATTTCTAATTTCTCTTTGCTTGAAAAATAAATCCCATTATATAATTCCATAAACTCTCTAACAAACTTTGTTACAAGTTAATGATTAAGTGTAGCTACTAAGGTTTCTTCATATATTTACCACTTTTAATTTTTCTATCAATTGGTTTCTCTGTGTCTGAAAAAGTAGCCCAATATGAGCCAATCTTTGTGGCAGAAGGTATACATCCTTTTACATTTTGTAACTCAAGCATACTACAATTTTTCGCTGGATGACTTCTCATAAATCATTAACAAGAAGAATCCTAAAATCAAAATCATATGCTTCAATTCCTAGATTTCTTTGATTTTAAGTTTTTTCTGACCTTTCACTTTTGTACTTTTGACATCAATACCACGCACTCAACATGTAATAGTTAGGCTATTTTCAAACATATCCACAACTATTATATTACTTGATGTTTAAGGCTTTTGTAACTATTTTGTCTTATCATCCTTTCTTTTTTAATTAGGCTATTATGATGTTATATCAGCTAAATATTAAAATTTAATAATAGGTCATAATTTCTTGTATTAAATCTATTTCATTACGATTATCATGTACATAATCCATATACTGAGGTCTTCCTGCTTTTAAATATAATAGCCATCCCTGCAATGATGAAATATAATCATCTTCTAATGTAGATAAGCTTGAATATTTACCTACATACATATTACCTGAAGCCCATAATTCATGTCTCACTGGATATAAATAAGAACCTTCATCTCTTTCTATTACTTTTGCATATCCATTTTCATCAATTACAAGCTGATTATCTAACCTATCATCTGCATATCTCATAGCCGCCTCAATTTCCTGCTTAGTAAACAAATGTATGGGTTTTCCGCATCTAATTGCTCTCACCGAAAAATATGTTTCGTATTCTAGCTCTGCCAAACCATTTTGTTTAAGAATTTCGGAAACTCTTTTTTCAAGATTATATTCTAAATCAATAGCTGCTTTTCTATCATAAAGACAAAAACATTTCTCATCTGAATATGGATTCATTTTTTTAATGTGTCCATCTGTACAAATATAATAATTCATTTCTTCAAATAGTCCTAAAGAAATTTCATTTCCTGAAGGTAAAAAAATTCAAAGACAAATTTTTATAGTCGCAGAATTCGTCAATGGACAAATTTGGAGCATATCGCAAAAGGTCCCAATTCATAAAAATTTTTGTTTTATATATTCTTTGCTTTTTTACGCTCTGAATTTTTCTTTCTATTAGATACATCGTATTCCATAAACAAATCTTTTTAAACGGATTTTTTTATTAAATTCTCCCAAATTTAATATTCTATCTTCGATTTCTTCATCCGGTAAACCCTTAAACTTATCATTACTCTTTATACACTGATATAATTTTGAATAAAGATTTAACAGACATTCGATATAATTTCTAAATTCACTAGCACTGCAATCACCATGTCTTCCATCATATGTTCCATTTATTCCATTGTACGGTCCATTTTTCAATACAATTAAGAATTTTCCCCTAATATAACGGTATACTGTTTGAAATCCTTTGGGCAGAGGAATTTCTGTTTCATAATCATAAACACCGTATTGTGCATACTGAGCCGAAACATAATGGGCAGGATAATCCTCAACTAAATGTTCATTATCACAATCGTCTTCTGCGCTGAGAATAGGAGATAATTTGTCAAATTCCAACAGAAAATAATTCCACCTGTAATTTTCATTGAACCCTTCAAAATATAATATTTTTGGTCTTACTATATAACAAAAAAACCTAATGTATCATACAATTTTATACAGTTCTCTTCATCTGCTATTTCTGCAAAAGAAAAGTCCAATCCACCTTTATCATGAAAAAGCATATGATTATATGCAGGTGTTTTACCAATAATATTTAGAATCTCCACAATTTTATTAATATTCCTCCATGATGATGATTCTGGAGGATTGAGTCCAAATAACTGTTTGTTTAGGAAATTCCAGTCACTGGCTTGAGATTTATCTATGTCAGAATATACATCAATCCAATTAATTAATCTTTCCTTAAATTCCTCAATTGTTGGACGAACATCTGGATTATTATCAGTAGAATCTTTGAGAAGTTCATCTATTTCTACAAGATGGGTGTTTTTATATCGCTCCAAATAGCGTAAACTATGGCTAGGATCTAAATAATTATATACCCCATCAAATCCTTTTTCATTATTAGTTAAAAACATCCACATTGTTTTTGCTAACGAAAAAACATCTGCTTTTTTACTATCTGCTTTTTTAGGATTTCGCTTCATTTCTGGTGCAATAGTAAAAATTGCTCCAAGCCCTTTATCAGATTTAGTAAAGTCATCTGTATTATTTGGAAAATCAACTAATCCAAAATCGCCAAATGCAAATCTGTTATTGTAATAATAAATATTAGAAGGCTTTATATCACGATGACAAATATCTTTTTCATGTAGCTTTTCTAAAGTTTCACTTAAAGAAATTATTCCCTTAACAATTTCTTCAATATCTAATTTATTTTCAAGTATATAATCTACTGCAGATATTGCAATAGGCATTGTATACCAATATTCTTCAACAGAAGATCTATAGATAGGAATAATTCCTCTATTATTTGATAATTATCTTTTATGGTGTTTATTTCATTAACAAAACGACTGTGTTTCTCTTTTCCCCCAACAACTAAATCTTTTAAAGCATATTCTTCATTATCTTCTTTACATTTTACACGATAGACTTTTGCATTTCCGCCTTCTCCTAATTCATCAATGATTTCATAATAATTATTCCAGCTTTTTTGTTTTGCCATATACAAACTCTCCTTAACCGTACCAAATAATCTATATATTACTTCTTTTTAGAACTATACTTTTCGTTTTTCCTCTTACTACCATTTTCCTCTTTCACAATATTACTCCTCCGACCTTTCTCAATCTGCACTGCCTCAAAAGTTTCCTTTGAAATTATCGCAGGGTTGTTTTCTGATGCCATATACTGAACATCGCTTTTTCTTGATTTAAAAAGTTTAATATCACCAGTATACTTCTCATTACTCAGCATAACATCAATCGTTCTCTTACACCATTTCTCTTTTCCGGTTGGAGAGAGAATCTTTCTTTTTTCGAGTTCCCTGATAATGCCTAAAATACTTTGACCGCTGAGATATAAATCAAATATCAGCCTAACATTTTCAGCCTGTTCTTCATCAATAACCAGCTTTCCATCAGCATCATGTTTGTAACCATAACACTTTCTATCATAGAGTTTCGAAGTCCTCTGTGCTGCACGCTGCTTAATTCCCCATTTTATATTTTCACTTCTTGACTCGTTTTCACCTTGTGCAAGTGCTTCAACAATTGCTATCATCAAGTCACTGTCTGTATTTTCAGTATCCAATTCTTCCTGCTCAAATATTACACGAACGCCAAGCGTTTTTAATTGATTAAGAGCATCTAATATTTCAACCGTATCTCTGCCGAATCTACTAATATTTTTCGTTATAACTATATCCAGCTTTCTTGAACGGCAATTGTCAAGTATCTGATTGAACTCTTTTCTGGATGAACCTGTTTTACTTGTAGCAATGTCTATATAAACGTCAGCTAAAACCCATTGCAGCATTGAGGCAATCAATCTGGTCAAATGCGATATTTGAGCAGTTAGGCTTTGAAGCTGATCCATGCTATTTGTACTTACACGACAATAAATCCCGACACGCTTTTCCCTTTTTGGCTTCGGGGGGAATATAATAAACGTTTGAATCATTCGGCATGTTTTCTCACCTACCTGCACTTGTCTAATCAACATATTATTAGAATTTATCAATGGTGATTAGTCTATTTAATCATCATATCAACTCAACCTTGGAATAGTAATCTTATCAACTCAACCTACCCCATATTTATTCTGTCCACTCAACTATCCGCATGGATATGTTTCCAAGCCCTTGATTTTAGGGCGTTTGACAGGATTATTGGCATCATAAAATAGAATTCCAAATTCCACAAACACTCTGAAATCAAGAGGTTTTCACACTCTTATTTTTCAACCCTTGACATCAATGCTACCGTCTCCGTATGCAGAGTCTCTGGGAACATATCGCAAAGACAGACCTTCTTCACCCTGTACTCTGCTTCCTCAAACTCAGGGATGTCCCTTACAAGGCTGGTTGGCTTGCAGGCTATGTAAACTATATCCTTTACTCCATAAGATAATACCCTCTTAAGAGCCTTAGGAGAAACTCCATCTCTTGGTGGGTCAAGGATGATGAAATCAGGTTTTTCCTTCACCTCATCCAGTACCTTAAACACATCACCTGCCAAAAACTCCGTATTAGTAAGCCCGTTTAACTTGGCGTTTTCATTGGCTGAGGTTACAGCCTCTTCCACTATTTCTATACCTATAACCTTCTTTGCTACAGGAGAAATTATCTGTCCTATGGTACCGGTTCCGCTGTAGAGGTCATATACAACATTTCCCTCATTATTTCCCACATACTCCCTTACCTTGCTGTAAAGGACCTCTGCACCAAGAGAATTTGTCTGGAAAAATGAAAATGTAGTTATCTTAAACTTCAGTCCCAAAAGCTCCTCAGTTATGTAGTCCCTGCCGAAGAGAATTTCCTGTCTCTCTGCCTTCACATCATCTGAAACTTCATCATTTACAAGGTGGATGATTCCAGTTATTTTTTTCCTTCTAAGCTGATTTTTTTAAGCTTCTCCACCATCTTTCCCAGGATATCCTTCTCTTCTTCGCTCTGTTCTCCCTTTTCATACACTGCATTAGGAGAATCTAAAAATTCTTTCAGGCTGTCCATTTCCATGGCTGTCTTTTCTGCCTTTGTTATAAAGTCAGAAGAGGTCTCAAGGGCAACCAGAATCTCTCCTGTCTTTGAAGCCCTTCTCACGAGTAAATGCCTTAGATATCCCCTGTGCATTGCTTTATTGTAAAATGAGATTTTTGCTTCGTTAAAATGCTCGAATACACATCTTAATATTCTGTTAAAATCATCATTCACTATCTTGCAGTCATCTGTGAATAAAATATCGTGAAAATGCCCACGCTTGTGAAGACCAAGTGACATTGGCCCTCCCTTATAGCTGTCCCCAAAGGCATACTCCATCTTATTTCTGGTTTCCCACTCTGTAGGACTGCCAAGTATTTCTTCATACTCATATTTACTGCTTATCACCCTGTCAAGCATCTTTTTTACCTGTGAACTCTTTAGTTTAAGCTGCTCCTCATAAGGCAGAGTATGGTATGAACAGCCTCCGCAAAGCCCATAATTCTTGCAGGCAGGCTCCCTGGTCTCTGTCGGTGCTTTTTCTAAAACTTCTTCTATACGGACCTCGTACCTGTCATTTCTTCTTTTACCAACCCTGTATCTAACCTTCTGACCTTCTATTCCACCTTTAAGTACAACCTTTCTTTCATCGTCTGTAAGCAGGATTATCCCCTTATCCGGAAAATCCACATAGCTAATTATTCCTTCGCCAGTCTCACCTTTTTTCAAAATTTATCTCCTCTTATTCTATACATTTATTATATCAATAGTATTTAATACTACATTCTATCGAACAGCTAAATCTCTATTTTGTTTAATCAATTTCTTCTATGTTACATAGTGCAATCTCCTGTAACCCTCTATCATACAGAGAAGTCAGACAAAAACTGCCATTAATATTATGCAGTTTATGCTTTGACATTCCTTTTGGAAAACCTATGTCAAAGTATTCTCCATTACTTAGGGAAAATACTCTTTGTTTACCCTTCCAATCATCACTCTTAAATAATGGTGTCAATATCACATATTCAGAGTCAGTAAATATGCCGTTTACACCGCCTTTTTTCTCTGACCTTTTCAAGTTGTCCGATTCAATGTACTTTTCGATTACCTTACCATTGTCTGAAATCTTCGCCAGTGCATAATAGTCTACGCCCCATTTATTCACAGATGTTGTACTTTCTCCCGAAGTAAAAGCATAGATTTCATTGTTAAGTATTTTCAAGCTGTCAATTTTAGGCATTTCTTCATTACTGTCGTCATGGTTTACAAATCCCTTCTTGTCAATCCCCAAAAAACTCTTCCACTTGGCTGACTTTGCCTTAAAATCAATCTCTAATAAAGCAAAACACCTTGATAAATCATAATATACCTTATTCTCAAAGCAAACCGGTATGAGAGAACTGTCAGTTACTACCTGAAAATACCTCTGCTCAGCCTTTTCAGGCACAACCTTCTCTGAAAATAGGGAGTTATTTTTGATTGGTATTATTGCTTGTGATGAAAAATCTCCAGTGTAGTACTCTATCTCATTCTCAGGCTTTATTATGCCAAATCCTTCTCCGTACTTAAAAAACACAGGATAATTTCTCCTGCTGCCCGTGTAATCAAGGGCAGCAACCTTTCTAATACCCTGTGATGAAAGCTCAAGAACGCAGTATTTACGATAGTTTTCAGCCTCAGATGTAAGCACCAATGCCCTTCCATCACTTAAAATTCCACAGCTATGGACAAAGGTATATTCACCACTCATATCCCATTTTTCTATAATACTTAGTTTTAACTTTTCCATTATAGTTCTCCCTAGTTTTTCAAGGTTTTGCACAGTTTCCATTATGCCATAATTATTAAATTCAATCAATATTATCCTAAATTTATTAATTCTTTGCTTTACTTTGTCCTTGTAAAGTGCTAAAATAGGCATATCTTATAAATCAACTGCAAATATCTGATTTTATTATCTTTTCTATATCCTAATCTTGTTTATATAAATCAGATGATTTGGCAGGTGATTTTAGAATAAATATAATCAATTGGGGATATAACAATGAAAGATAAGTTAAAAACACCTGCGATGGACTATTTCTTTGATGCAGTCCTCACTCTAAAAAGCAGGGAAGAATGTTATAGTTTTTTTGAAGATGTCTGCACCATAAACGAGCTTTTTACCATTTCACAGAGACTCATGGTCGCCAAAATGTTGACAGAAGGCAAGACCTATATTGATATTTCAGAATCAACAGGGGCTTCAACTGCCACAATAAGCCGTGTTAACCGCTCACTCGAGTATGGTAATGACGGCTACAACATAGCTATGAAGAGGATAGAGGCTGAAACTATAAAGGAATAATCTCGCTAGTCTTTTCAAACGAAAAGCCGGCAAAGCAAGAAAGATGCATATGTACTTTGGGTTTACTAAAACTGTACCCATCACCTGAATTTTCTTGTCACCGGCTTTTTTCATATATTCTGTTTATTTAGCACAGTTCATCAATTTTCCCTGTGTCATTTTTAGAAATGACAATGTTATCCTCTTTTATCATTTCTCCGTCTAAGAAAGCCCTCACTGTCCAGTTCCCAAAGTCTGCCTCATCTATTCCCGCCAAATTCAGCCAAAATCTGACCATAACTTTGTCATCATCTGCTTCCTCATAGCTTCCAAAGTCATTTTCCGCAAACTTGTAAAGCTCTCCACTGGGATTATACCATGCTACAGTCACAACATGAAGACCTTTTATTTTATTAAAACTAAGCAGGCATACTGCTTCCTGTCTTTACTTACATCAAATACCTTTGATTCAGCCTTATCCGGCACTACTTCCATCATCTTATGGGAAATCCCGTATTCGATAAGCGTAGCAGAGCTTTCTATCTCTTTCTCTACTACTCCGTCTTCATCTACAGTGAGCACAGACCAGCAACCGCTTTCATCTATGAAGATGTCTTTGTTTTTCTTGTCTATAAACTCCAGACCATCCTCACCTAAGTACTTATAATAGTACACTCCATCTGTTAGTTCTACATCTGCCTCATAAAAAGAGCCGCTTTTTGACATATAAACCGGCTCTTCAAGGTGTTTAAATATTAAATCAACCTTTTTCTGCTCATAATCCTCTTGATATTCAATCCAAATCTCCTTCTCAGCTTTCTTTTCAATCAGCGTAATCATAGGTTCTGAATCAGATACAACTTCAAAAAAATAGTTTTCTGTCAATATGACATACTGATAAATCCTTGCTCCTGTTAGCTTCTTCCCAACTATTTTTCTTACATCCCTCGCATAATCACCATCTTCTACTTCATATATTACATTTATACGGCGGTCAGGCGGAAACTTCATTATATCTTCAAAAATTTCATTTAATGCAGCTCCCTCTTCAAATACCCTAACAGAATAAACCTGATTAAATTCAAATTTAACATAAAACATGATTTTGCCATTATTCCAAGATTTTAACTCTATTATAGGCTTTACTCCTTCTTTATAAAAAAGATTTCCCGAATATATGCCTTTTGGTACTATTCCTTCACCATATATCTTCCAGTTTTCCATAATTTAGCTAACCTCCCCTTAAACTAATTCATTTTTATAAATTTCAAATCCCAGACAGGAATAGCATCAATATACAATTCTTCTGTAATTATAGTATATTGTTTTGCATATGGCTCATCCAAAAAACCTGCAGAATACAAAATAGCTTCCTTCAAATATTTTCCACCTTCAACCTCATATATTACATTAGAAAAATTATCCTTTTTCAAATCTTCGATATTCTCATACAAGTCTAAATCGACAAACTTTCTTTCAAATATTCTAATAGCCTCACACCTCCCAAAACCAAGAATTATCCTAGTTTTATCACTTTTTAGTTCTACAGTCAGTAAATGTGAATCACCACATACAACCTTTGCAATATATTTTCCCTTGGGGATAACACCTTTTTTATATTCTTTCCAGTTTTCCATACCATCCTCGCTCATAATAAATCCATACTACTCTATAGTCCCATCTTTTAAATTTATAGTAATTTTTCTGCCCTCACAATCTATCCATAATCTGCTATTTTCCAAAAGTTCATAATCTGTAACCATCTCTCTAAATGCAGTTCTCCACTTTTTCTTTTTTTATCACTATAACAGATTAATTCTAAATCGCATAAAATATAAATAGTATTCTCAATGGTGAATAAATCTAAAATTACCGTGAACAGCTTTTGATTAAATAATATCTCTTTATTTTTTTGATATCAATTGATACCAAATTCTGCCCGGCAGTGATATAGCACACATCATTTTTATCATCAAATCCAAACATTAATTCTATGCCATAAAGGTTATATGCCATTCCAAATTCAAAAAGAATTTTTTTATATTAATTATCGCATATCTATCTTGTTCATCTTCACAAAATACAATAGTTTTTTCTCCTAATCTCCATTTCATTTCGTCAAAGCTATCAAATCTGTTAATAATTATATTATTTTCCATTATGTTTTTTCTCTTCTTTTATTATTGCTGATAGCAGCTCATTTCTCTAATAATGCTCTACCTCTACCGCAATTTAAAAAACCAGCTAAGTTTTTATTTCGTCAAATCATAAGGCGTGTTCTGGTAGATATAATAGTTCACCCAATTAGTATAAAGCGTGTTGGCGTGTGCCCTCCATGACAGAACAGGCCTCTTTGCAGGATTATCTTCAGGATAATAATTCTTAGGAAGCTCGATAGGAAGCCCCTTAGACTTATCCCTCTTGTATTCCGCATCAAGTGTCATTCTGTCATACTCGGGATGCCCCATTACAAAAATGCGTTTTCCGTCCTTTGTCATAAAGAGAAATACCCCTGCTTCTTCTGACTCTGCAAGTATCACAAGGTCATCATTCTTTACTATGTCCTCTCTCTTAACCCCTGTATGCCTTGAGTGTGGAGCGTAAAAATAATCGTCAAACCCTCTTATTAGAGGCTCTTTTCTGTTATAAACCTTATGTGGATATATGCCAAAGAGTTTGTCCTCAAACTGGTACTTATCAGCTCCATAATAATGATACATTCCTGCCATAGCTGCCCAGCAAATATGGAGAGTTGAAGTCACATGAGTCTTTGCCCAGTCCATAATCTCACAAAGCTCCTTCCAGTAAGCCACATCTTCGTAAGCTAGTGTTTCAACGGGTGCCCCTGTAATGATGAGTCCGTCATATTTTTTATTCTCAACCTCTGAAAAAGTCACATAGAATTCATCCAAGTGGCTTGTTGGGGTGTTCTTCCCTACATAGCTTTCAGTTGTTAAAAATGTAACATTTACCTGAAGAGGAGTATTTGAAAGAGCCCTCATCAGCTGCACTTCCGTATCCTCCTTAAGAGGCATCAGATTTAGTATAAGGATTTTGAGCGGGCGGATATCCTGAGACATAGCCCTGTTTTCATCCATTATAAATATATTTTCATCTTCCAGTATCTTCTTTGCCGGAAAATTATTTTTTACCTTAATCGGCATTACTACCTCCTACAAACTCCAAAAACTCGTTCTCGCTTATAATCTTGATTCCAAGTTCCTTTGCCTTTTTGTTCTTACCTGAGTTAGAGGTAAGGTCATTATTTATAAGATAATCAGTCTTACCGGTAACCGAGCCTGTTACCTTTCCGCCCTTACTCTCAATAAAGTCAGACAGCTCTCTACGGTTCTTGAACTTCTCCACATCACCTGTAACTACAAAGGTAAGTCCCGAAATCGCATTACTGTCTTCACTGTTTCCCCCATCATTCGCATTTGCCTCAGCATTTTCAATATGCACCTCTAGGAGAAGATGTTCCAAAGTCCTAAGGTTCTCATCCTTATTAAAATAATCTGCAAATACTCCTGCCATGACCTCACCAACTCCGTCTATCTGAGTAAGTTCATCAGGCTTTGCCTTTGTTATCCTCTCTATATCATTATCAAAGAATCTACATACCAGCTTAGCTGTGGCAAGTCCTATATTGGCTATTCCAAGGCTGTAAAGCACTCTAACCGCAGTAGTTTCTCTTGCTTTATCGATGTTTTTAACAAGGTTATTATATGATTTTTCTCCAAATCCCTCCAAAGCCACTATCTTTTCTCTATGACCACTAAGCTTAAATACATCACTTAGCTCATGTATCATATTTTCTCCTACAAACTTCTCCAAGGTCATCTCAGAAAGTCCTGCTATATTCATAGCATCCCTGCTTACAAAATGTGTAAGGAGCTTTATCTTCTTCGCCATACAGTCAGGATTGGTGCAGTAAAGCGTCTGTACTCCTTCCTCATCCTTAAGCTCAGTCCTTCCTCCACATACAGGGCAGAACTCAGGTACCTCTTCAGCATCACTACCAGTTAGGGTTTTTCTAATATCTGTGGAATTATCATATTGGCTTTATATACCTTAATCTTATCTCCCACGCCAAGCTTTAGCCCTCTCATTATGCTTACATTGTGTACGCTGGCCCTCGTAACTGTAGTTCCTTCCAAGCTCAACAGGGTCAAAGATGGCTATAGGATTGATGAGACCTGTCCTTGAAGCAGACCATTCTATCTCACGAAGAATGGTTTCAGCAGTCTCATCCTTCCACTTAAATGCGATGGAATGTCTAGGAAACTTTGTAGTTTTTCCAAGGCTATTGCCGTATGCTATGTCGTTAAACTGAAGAACCAGGCCGTCAGATGGGATATCATAGCTTTTTATTCTCTTTTCATAAGTCCTTACCTCTGCTTCGAGGCTGTCTCTAGTTACAAGAGGATGGTCAACTACAGTAAAACCAAGACTTTCAAGGTAATTAAGCTCTTCCACCCTTGTCTTAAATTTCTCTCCGCCCTCTAAGTCTTCGTATACAATGAAATTTATATTTCTACTTGCAGTAACCTCTGTAGATAACTGCCTAACTGAGCCACTGCAGAGGTTTCTTGGATTCTTGTATTTTTCAGCTACATCGGTAATTTCTTCATTAATCCTGTTAAAATCCGAATACTTAATTATAGCCTCTCCACGCACCATTAGGCTCCCTTTATATGGGATTACAAGAGGGATATTTTCAAAAAACCTCGCATTTTCGGTAACAACCTCTCCTATTTCTCCGTTACCTCTTGTCAGAGCCTCGACAAGTTCGCCATTTTCATAGGTTAGAACTATGGTAAGCCCGTCTAACTTCCACATAAGTATTCCCTCTTTATCACCTAAAAAAAGATTCCAGTTCAGACACTTCCTTGGTCTTGGCAAGGGACAGCCTAGGCTCCTTATGAGCTTTCTTAGGCAGTGAACTAAGTACCTCATAACCAACTTTCTTTGTAAGGCTTCCTGCAAGCACTATGCCTGTTTCCTTTTCAAGGGCTTCAAGTTCGTCATAGAGTTTATCATATTCTGCATTGCTCATAATCTCAGCACTTTCAGCATAATAAGCCTTTGCTGCCTTATCAAGTACTTCTATCAGCTCTTTCATCCTCTGCTTTTTAGCATTTATATCCATATCTACCTCAATCCCTTTATAAGCTCATTATACTCTTCTTCAGTAACATTTCTGTATGTACCGGACTTTAGATTACCAAGCTTTATATTCATTATCCTTATTCTTTTTAGTTTCATCACTCTGCAGCCAAAATACTCGCACATCCTTCTTATCTGCCTGTTAAGACCCTGTGTGAGAATGATATTAAAGGATGTCTTCCCTGTGCGCCTAAGCTTACATTTTCTGGTTACAGTATCAAGAATAGGTACTCCTTCAGACATGTTTTTAAGAAATTCATCATCAAACGGCTTATCTACCTCTACTTCGTATTCCTTTTCGTGGTAATTTCTCGCCTTCATTATCTTGTTAGAAAGATCTCCGTCATTGCTAAGAAGAATCAATCCTTCTGAATCCTTATCAAGCCTGCCCACAGGGAAATCCGCTCAGGATAGTTGATATATTCAACTATATTCTTATCTTTTGACCTAGGGTCAGCTGTGGTACAGACTATACCTTTTGGCTTATTAAAGGCTATGAGTACTTTTTTTGTATTCCCTTTGATAAGGCTGCCATCCACTCGAACCTCATCTCCATCACTTAAAATTGAACCTAAAAGGGCAAGGATTCCATTTATAGTCACCCTGCCCTCTTCTATTAACCTGTCTGCCTCTCTTCTGGAGCAGACACCGGCTTCACTTAAATATTTATTTATTCTCATTGTTTTCATAATTACCTATACTTATTCTTTAGCTAATTACTTTTATTAGTTTTTTTATTTTTAGCCTTTTTTGATGACTTGGCATTATCTGCCTTTTTATTTTTAGATTCAGATGTATTTATGTCCTCATCACTTCCAGCCTGTCTATTCTTTAATTTGCTAAAAAATGATGCAAGTTTCTCATCGCTTTTAATTTCATGTGCAAGCTTAGTATTAACATCTGAAAGAAGTGCAACTACATCTTCTCTTTTTGTATCTTCATCTATGATTTTCTGAATTTCATTTGACACAGGTGACAATATTATCTTTAAATCCCCATTTTCATCAGGCTTTATATAAAAGCCATCTAAACCGGAGGCTGGTGTATCTATACCCTTAAACTTAGTTTCGGTTTTTACATATGCCATCATAGCCTTATCTTCCGGTCCATCTATAGTATAACAGTCTACAACCTTAATGCTTTCAAAGTTTTTCATAATTTTCGGTAATTCTTCTATACCTGCATAACTAATATTGTCTACCAGTTCTTCAATCCTGTCCTTGTCCATCTCAAGCCTGGCTTTATAATAGTCCTCAATAAGCCGGTTTACCTCGGGATAAGCATTTTTCATCAAAATACTTATTCCCTTGGCATTCTCGGAACCGTTCGTTTCTACTGCCCCATCTGATACGGCTGTTTCTGATACAACATTCTCTGTTTTTGACTGGTTTGATACAATGCTTCCACTGTTTACATCACTTTCATTTTTTACTACAGATGTAGTGTTACTGCTTTCAGTCACATTGGCAGCTCTCATTCCAATCGGATTTTTTGTAGAAAATATAACCATTCCAAAGAGCATAATTGAGCAGCTTGTTGTTATTATTAACTTTCTATATTTAAAATACATTTCATTCCTCACTTCATGCAAATATAACTTCCGTTATTATACTATTTTTAACCTGTTAATTCAAGAAAGCTTTAAAATAATATAATCTCCCTTTCTGCTTATTTTGGTTAAAGCTTGTTCAATTTTTCGGAAATTAATCCTTCCACATACTTTACTTCCGCTTCAAGCTCTCTGGCAGAAGTCCTTACTGCACCGCTGCCAAATATTATCATCTGAATAAGTGCATCAGAGGTAGCCACTCTCACCATGCCTTTTCCTGTAAGCTCTAAGCTCGCCTTTGCTATATAGCGGTCAGCAGTCTCAGCTTCTTTGGTGTATACAATCCACATATCTCCCTGCTTAATTATATTTTCCTTTCCCCCTCTTACCTTGTAGGCATCAAATACAAGTATGAGCTTACAGCCCCGATAGCCCTGGTAATTGGCAAGCTTTTCTATGAGCTTATCCCTTGCACTGTCGATATTTATCTCTGCAAGTTCTTTTAACTCCTGCCAGGCAAATATGATATTGTATCCATCCACCAATAGGTAATCATCCTTACCTATACTGCTTTTAACCCTCTTTGTATCAGTATGAACCTTAGGGTATTCATCTGCCTTGGCTCTCCCCTTCCAGCGGTTTCTGGCAGACTCTTCTTCCTTCTTTTTGTTGGAAGAGACAGCAGACTTAAGTATACTGTCTATCTCATCAGTTCCAAGGAAGACCTCTCCTCTATCGCTTCCCACCTGGCTTGGGAGTCTGTTTGCATACCGTAAAAATGCCTCTTCTTCACTCTCTTCCTCCTTTATATCTCCAAAATAAGGAAGATGCATGTAGTTAATAACTTCATTCCAAGGCACTACAAAGCCTGCTCCATGTGAACAGAACACCGAATCTGCTGTATTTTCAATATCTGCTTCAGGATAATACCCTGTAGCTTCAATTATCTCTTCTGCATTGTGGCAGACTTCATAGTCAGACGGAGTAAGCGTAAGAACTCCCTCTCCCTTTGTATAGGCTCTTAGCTCTAGGGCGTAGTTTTTTACCTCTGATACAGGTACCTTGCCAGTAAGTACAGCCTTTCCTGATATATTTTCAGGAGAAGTAAAACTTACGTTCATCTTGCCTATGTCTGTCATCGCCCTGCCTATGGTTTCTTCAGGTACTTCAAGCTTAAACTCATACACAGGTTCAAGAAGAACTGGCTTAGCCTGCATCAGTCCCTGCCTCACTGCCCTGTAGGTGGCCTGCCTGAAGTCTCCTCCCTCAGTGTGCTTTAGGTGTGCCCTTCCTGCCACAAGGGTAATCTTCATATCTGTAATAGGAGAACCTGTAAGCACTCCCTTGTATTCTTTTTCTTCAAGATGGCTAAGAATCAGTCTCTGGTAGTTAAGGCTAAGCTCATCTTCGCTTACCTCAGAAGCAAAGCTAAGCCCACTTCCTCTTTCAGCAGGCTCAAGTCTAAGTTCCACCTCAGCATAGTGCCTTAGCGGCTCAAAATGGCCTACTCCGTATACTGTATCAGCTATAGTCTCCTTGTAAAGGGTATGTCCTTCTCCAAAGCCTATATCCACATTGTACCTTTCTTTTATTAAGTGCTTAAGAACCTCAGTCTGCACCTCTCCCATAAGAGAAATAGTAATTTCCTTCTTCTCCTCTGAGTACTTTACAGATAGTTCAGGTATCTCTTCTGATATTTCCCTGATTTTAGGCAGGAAAACATGGGCAGGCTCATCCTCAGGAAGCTCTACCTTGTAGCTCATTACCTGCTTAAGTACGCTTCCTATCTCACTTCCTGACAGACTTCAAGGCCGCCGCCTGCCTTAGTACTTTTTAAGTCCTGTAACTACGCAGACCTCTCCTGCTTCTACCCTGTCTCTGCTTTCGTATTTCCCACCTGAATATATCCTTATCCCTGTAACTTTTTCATCTCCTATCATCTCCCTGACAGATAGGCTTCCACCCATAAGCTTCATATAGGTGAGACGGTTGCCTGCATCATCCCTTGCTATCTTAAAGACTCTTGCAGCGAATTCATTACCGTATACGGGCGGAATAACTAGAGATGCAAAGCTTTTTAAGGAACTCATCAACCCCTCATTTTTTTAAGGGCTGAACCAAAAAAATACAGGGAAAAACTTACGGTTTCTTACAAGATTTTGGATATCTGCAAATCCTATATTCCCTGTCTCCATATAGGCTTCAAGCACCGTCTCATCAGTGAGAGAAACCTCTTCCAAAAATTTCTCATACCCTGCTTTATCACCATTAGCATCTGCATAGTCTATTATATTGGAATCAAGCTTTTCCTTTAGCTCTATTAGCATCTTCTCTTTTGAAGTATCAGGCTGGTCCATTTTATTTACAAAGATAAAAGTAGGGATATCGTAGTGCTTAAGTAACTTCCAAATGGCAGATACCTGAGACTGAACACCTGCAGATGCACTTATTACAAGCACTGCCACATCAAGGACTGAGAGCACTCTCTCCATTTCTACCGAGAAATCAACATGTCCCGGTGTATCAAGGAGGGTGAAGTCCTTACCAAAGGCCTGAAACTCAGCCTGCTTGGAAAAAATGGTAATTCCCCTTTCTCTTTCAAGCTCGTAATTGTCTAAGAATGCATCCTTTTTATCCACTCTTCCGGCCTTTTTAAGCACTCCCGCTGAAAGCAGAAGACTTTCTGAAAGTGTGGTTTTTCCTGCGTCTACCTGTGCCAGTATTCCAAAAACTATATGTCCCATATCTTCCCTCTAAAATCATATTTATTAATAAAAGCCACAGACGAACTTCTGTGGCCTTTACTTTGACAGTTCCCTATAAATATCATAGAGATTTTTATAGGATTTAGCAAGTAACTTTATTACTATATTATGATGTGGGTGGCGAAAATATTTGACATCCACATTGATACAGGATTGCTACAGCTGCGCTTTTCACGCTTATATCATATTCTACAAATTATATACAAGACAGTTTATAATATCACCCATAGCCACTATCCTTGAACTATTTAACCTGCTATACTATCAGAAAAAGAGGTCTGAGGCTATAGTGTGAATACTTCAGATTATCTAATTGACTAGAACTTTCCACTACTACCACCGTATGTACCACCCGAGCTGCTCCTATGTGTGCTGCTGCCTCCTCCTGATGAACTTGAAGATTCTCTTCTGGTTCTTGAAAGCCTCTTGTAGAGGAAGAAATCTTCGGCAGTGTTTACATAAAAGCTGTTTCTTAATTCATAGCTGTCAGCAGCAGACTGCCTTCTAACCGTCTTTAGCTGAGAAGTCATACCGTAGCAGACTGCAAGTGCAAGCAAAAATGCAGGTATAACAGAGGCGCCTATTAAAAAGACCATATTTCTTTCTTTTGGCAGATTACCTACATCATAAGCACCCCCCGTCTTGTACTGTTTGATAAATTTATCACAAAGATCTGCAAAGGTATCAAGGCCTTTATATGTGTCCCCATCAGAAATATATGGGATAAATTTATCCGTCATGTACTTCTGACCGGCATCCGTAAATGCCCTGATTGCCTTACCTTTTGTAGATATAGCCCAGTCTCTTTTGCCAAAATCCATCGCAAGCAGGATGCCGTCACCATCATCTCCAAAATTAGAGCCGTTATAATCATCCGCAAATTGAGTTATGGTATTGTACTCTGCATTATATGTTGTGACTATGATTACATCTATCTGCTGTCTTTCGCTGATTTCATTTAATTTGGCAAGCAGGCTTTTCTCCTCACTGTCAGTAAGAACATCAGCATTGTCAACCAGCCTTGGAACCTTAGCCTCTGCATATACGGAGGTGAATAGAAAGCTAAAACTGCTTATAAGTGTAAGGAAAAAGACAAGAGCTATTGCCATAAAGCAGGCTTTTTTGCTAAGTTTATTTATCATCATTATCCATTCCCTCCCCTCTAAAATACAAAGTATAGGACAAGAAAGAGAATTATCGCTGTTACAATGCTTATGCCTGCAAACAGCTTTGCTCTCAGACCCTTGTCTACCGGGAGGTCACCGACAAATTTACCGGTCTGCCCATTCATTGCAAAGATGTAAGGCTTGTCCTGCCACCTCGTGGTCAGCACCCATACCGGGTAAAGAGCGTATTTTGTCAGCTTGTTGTCTATGTTTACTGTAGACCATTCCTTAGTAACTGAGCTATAGCCTGTAACTGTATTTCTAAATGCCTCTTCTACGGAGTTTCTTATACGCGAGTTGACTGTCTGAAGCTGTGCATCAGAGCTAACATCGTACTTATCTGCAAGGAAGCCTGCAAGATAAGCAGTTTGAAAGTCTACAGCATCTTTTAAGGTCGAAGGGCTCGATTGACTGCATAAGCACATCATCCATCTTGGCAGATGCATCAGCAGGAACCGCCTTAAACTCGAGACTGCCGCCTCTTATTACAGCGAAGTAGCTTGTCTCAGTATAGTAGTAGCTTCTATCACTCCAGCTTCTTACCTTAGTAGCCTTGAATCTAAGCCTGCTCTCAGTATCTGCGTCATAGAGCCAAAATGGCACATAAAGCCCCTTGATTTCTTCAATATGGTTTTCAGACTTGAATACCTTTGGAAGAAGAAACTTACCGCCAAGGTACTGGGAAAAACTTCGCCTTGGCCTGCTTTTTTTATCAAGCTTAAACGGGATAACCAGGTCAGGACGGAGTCCCTTTTCCCACTTACCTGACATTACTACAGGGTTACCACAATAAGGGCAGGAAGTCGCTCCAAGAGTTTCATCTCCGACTATCTCGCCTCCACAGGAATTACAGGTATATACCGAAAGTCCGTCTCTTTCTCCTTCATCCCATTTTCCCTCAGGAGCGGACCAGTTCATGGTTCCCTCGGTATCTCCCTTTAATATGTCATCATAGCCACGTAGGGTGTCCATGTCAAATTCGGTGTTGCAGTATGGACACACCATCTTTTGAGCGGTTGTATCAAATCTAATTGCGCCTCCGCAGTTGGGACACTTATACTCCATTAGTGCCATTGTCTTCTCCCTTATTCATCGAAATATAACCTATATCTATCATACCACAGGGTGTGCAACAGGCATTCTCTCCCCGTGGTATGAAATGTTATAAGTACTTATGGCCGCTTTGTTCCACAGTTTATACAGAAATTTCCGTTATTTTTATTGCCACAGTTTGGACAGAACCACTGAATGGCTTCACCCTGCGGAGCACCTCCCTGAGCCTGTGCAGCCTGAGCTGCTCCCATCTCATAAAGGCTGTTTGCATTCATTCCTCCTGTCTGATTCGCCATGTTCATACCCATAAAACCCATCATGGCGCCGTTTGCATTGCCTGCGGCTGTCTTCATAGCCTCTGCCTGTGCCTGTGCGAGGTTGGCTGCTGCCATGGTAGGGTTTCTAAACGCACCTGATAGCTGAAGATTCTTGATTGCTGCAGAATCCTCTTCAGAAAGCGTGATTGGGTTAAGGGCAACAGAGATAATATCAAGACCCCTAAGCTCCTTCCACTTTTTAGAAAGTACCTCGTCCATAAGATCTGCAAGCTCCATAGCGTGGCTTGGAAGACCACTTGGTCTTATACCCTGCTCACTAAGCTTACCAAAGGCCGGTTGGAGAGCAGATACGAACTCCGTCTTAAGCTGTGTATCTATCTCATCTCTTGTAAATTCATCAGCGACATTGCCACAAACATTCTGATAGAAAAGTATTGGGTTTTGAATCTTGTAGGAGTACACACCTGAACAGCGTACAGACACATCTATGTCAAGGCCTACATTGGCATCAAGCACTCTGAAAGGGATAGGATTAGGAGTGCCGAATTTATTGTCTGTAAGTTCCTTTGTATTGAAGTAGTAAACTCTCTGGTCTCTTCCTGCCTGTCCCCCATAGGTAAATCTTCTATCATATCTTTAAATACAGCACCTATGCTCTCGCCAAAATTTCCTGAGAACACACTTGGTGACTCGCCTGAATTAAAGGTATATTCACCCGGCTCGGCACAGATTTCAGATACCTTTCCGTTATTTACTATCACAAGACACTGTCCGTCTGCAACTGCTATACCTGAGCCATCTGTAATCACATTGTCACTGCCGTGCTTATTGGATGACTTTCCACCTATTCTCTTGCTTCCTTTTCTTACAAGTACATCAGCAGGGAGTGCCTCACAATAAAAATACTCCTTCCACTGATCTCCGAGCGTTCCTCCTACAGCTCCTGCGAAAGCTTTAATAAGTCCCATACCACTACCTTCCTTTCATTTTCCAATGTAGTATTTTCTAAAAATAAACAGGATATAAAACTATGTGGCTTTATACCCTGTTTATTAAATTGAACCCCTAACAGGGCAAATTATAATATTTTATTATCTAACTCTAAAGCTAACCTTAGTAGTATTGCCGGCATTATCTTTAACTACGAGTGTATATCTTCCGCTAAAATATACGCTATGACCACTCTCGATGGTTTTACCGTTTAATTTTGCAGATTTAATACCTGTTCCATTATCATAAAAAGTAATTTTTACACTGCCTCTATAAATCTTTCCATTTTTAACACCGCTTACAACAGGAGCCTTCTTATCAACAATTCCCTTAACCTTAAAGAATGATGAATAGCTTGTACCTTCTTTAACATCCGTATAGTCCATAGGTGTAGACTTATCTGTAACTCTTATTGTGTAGTATCCGTTTCTCTTAACCTTGAACTTAACGGTATTGTCTGCATTTAACTTTAACTGAATTGTTTTATTGTCAGTGGAAGGAATCCAACCAAAACTATTTAAATATCCCCAGTAGTTATCGTTCTTTTCAGCATCCCTTCCCACCTTGCCGGGGCGGTACTGTGCATACTTAAAGAAATTGCCTATAGCTGTTGAGAAAGTAACTGTTGCACTCTTTTTATCTTTACTTAACTGGTAACTGGTCTTAACTATATTTTTAACAGGAACTGCAATTCCAACTACATTTATATTGCCATCAAAGTCACCAAAGTTTTCATGCTTTGAAAGGATGCTCACATAGTATGTACCTTTCTTGAGAATAGCTGTAAGCTGCTGCTTGCTGGTATCTTTCCAGTAACCGGCTTCAAAGGTTCCAACCTTTTTTGAAAAGGCTGCATCTGCATAAAGTGCATACTTAACAGATAATCCATCATGATTGTTAAGTGAGAAATTGCTTCCTAAAAATACCCAAGAGTCTTCATTAATTGTAAACTTAAAATAATTATTAATTGCTTCACTATCCTCAGCAAGATGTGTCTTCTGAGAAAATAACACGCTTAAGTTGTCTTCACCTGCAAATTTGTCAGCAGTTTCAATTGTTCCTTCCGCAGGTTCTGTGGTTGTACCTGCAGGGGTTACAGTACTTGTTGTTGCAGGTATTTCTGCCGCCTTTACGGTTGCAGGTACTTGCGGAGTACAAACACTGCCCATCATAAGTGCTGCTAAAAGTAAAACACCCAGTTTCTTATTCTTCATATCTTCCTTCTCCTCTAACCAAAATATTTGCAGAATTCTACAGTAATCTGCATAAATTTATGGTATCATAACAAATTTTGTTTTTCAATACTTTTAATTATTCTTAAGAAAACTGTTAACTTTTTGTAGTTTTTCAACTTAAATGCAGCATGGTGTTGCATTTTTTCTTCCATTATGTTATATTCAACACAAACTTTTATGAAAAGAACTGTTAGCATAGCAAAGGCTATCAGAGAAATTTTAGAATGGACATTATTTGAATGATTAAAGAAAGCGATTATAACTTAACCCTTAAAAAAACTGTATGAAGATCATAAACTATTGGTTTCTTCCTTATTTGAAATATTTGGAGATGAAATTAAATCAGCTAGTCTCTTTTTGCCTTGAAAATGGTATTAGCATTAGAGAAAGAGATAAAATAATTTTATTACTTCTTAAATTTTCTGCTAATCACGATATATACGAATTGGATTTTTGGAAGGATACATTAATAACGGGAATCCCGATATTATCTGAATTGGATGACAAAGAATTTCAAAAAATGCTTATCCTTTTTAGTGATTATTATCTAGCTTAACAAAAGTGCCGGTGTTTCTGCCGGCACCTTTCTCTTGTATATTATATGAAATTCGCAAATACTGAAACACCCACCAGAGTAAGTATCCCACTCACTATCATAGCCAAACTGCTCACACTTCCTTCAACTTCTCCCATTTCCATAGCCTTTGCAGTACCAATGGCATGAGATGCCCCACCAAGAGCTATGCCTCTGGCTATAGGTTCATATATCCTAAAAATTCTGAATACGGTTATGGCAATAATATTGCCAAGAATTCCCGTTATAATAATGACCGCAACTGTGATAGCTACTATACCCCCAAATTCTTCCGCCACTCCCATGCCTATTACAGTAGTGATTGACTTAGGCAAGAGGGTTATATACTCCTTATGTGACAAGCCAAAGACGAGTGCAAAGAGCAAAATACAGACCATGTTGGATATAATCCCTGATATAATACCGGTCATAATGGCTGCTGCATTTTTCTTTAAAATAGCAAGGTTTTTGTACAAAGGAATAGCAAGGCTGACAGTAGCAGGAGTCAGTAAATAGCTTAAATACTGAGCACTCTTATTGTAATCCTCATAGTCAATGCGGAAAGTTAATATACCTGCTATGACAAAAATTATGGAAATAAGCAAGGGATTAAGAATCGCAAGGTTGAATTTTTTCCTTAAAAGTAAACCAATTTCATAACCGATAATACTTACAACTATGCCAAAAGTAGTACTATTTTCTATTAATCCGTTCATTTTTCTTCCTTTCAAGCAAGCCCTGTGTTATTTTTCCGGAAATAACCATTACTACTACTGTAGAAATAGGTGTTATAACAAGTACCGGTACCAGCATATCCTTCAGTTCATCAAAAGATGTAAGAAGCCCCACCCCTGCAGGTATGAACATAACCGGCATTATCTCTATAAGGAACACCGCAGCATCCTCTACTGCTCCAAGCTTAATCACCTTAGTCATAAGGCAGAACATCATAAGGCAGAGGCCATATACGCTTGAAGGTATAGGGAGCGGCACAAAATATTTTATACCCTCCGCTATACAGGTAATCAGCATAATTATGCCAAATTGTCTAAAATACTTCATTTACTTTCTCCCTCTTTTTTCTACCCACTCTTTTTCACGGTTTAGCATCCTCTTTATATATTCTCCGGTATATGACTTTTTATTCTTTGCCACTTCTTCAGGAGTACCCTCCGCTATGACAGTGCCGCCTCCTGCACCGCCTTCAGGCCCTATGTCGATAATGTAGTCCGCTGTCTTAATCACATCCAGATTATGTTCAATGACAATTACTGTATTTCCACCCTCAGAAAGCTTGCGGAGTATATTTATAAGCTTATGCACATCAGCAAAATGAAGTCCTGTAGTAGGTTCATCAAGTACATAGATAGTCTTTCCGGTACTCCTTTTACTAAGCTCGGTAGCAAGCTTAATTCTCTGGGCTTCTCCTCCTGAGAGTTCGGTAGACGGCTGTCCCAGACGGATGTAACCAAGTCCCACCTCGCTAAGGGTTTCTATCTTTCGCCTTATTGTAGGTATATGCTCAAAAAATGCCAAAGACTCATCCACTGTCATATTGAGTACATCATAAATAGACTTACCCTTATACTTTACTTCAAGGGTTTCTCTGTTGTAACGCCTTCCCTCGCATACTTCACAAGGTACATATACATCAGGGAGAAAGTTCATTTCTATCTTAACTATACCGTCACCTGAACAGGCCTCACAGCGTCCACCCTTTACATTGAAGCTGAATCTCCCCCTTGCTGTAACCCTTAGCCTTTGCATCCTGTGTGGCAGCAAAAAGGTCACGGATAAGGTCAAACACTCCTGTATAAGTCGCAGGATTAGAACGCGGCGTCCTTCCTATAGGTGACTGGTCTATATCAATTATCTTGTCTAAATTCTCAGCCCCAAGTATTTCATCGTGCTTTCCCGCTATTGTCCTTGCTCTATTTAATTTTTTTGCAAGCGATTTATATAGAATCTCATTTACAAGACTGCTCTTTCCAGAGCCTGACACGCCTGTAACCACTGTCATTATACCAAGCGGAAATTTTACATTTATATTTTTAAGATTGTTCTCCCTTGCACCTCTTACCTCAAGGAAACCTGTAGGAATCCTTCTCTCAGTCGGTACAGGTACCTGAAGCCTGCCAGATAGATAAGCTCCTGTAAGGGAGTCCTTACATTTCATTATCTCTTTCGCAGTACCTGTTGCAATTATCTCTCCACCATTTTCACCTGCACCCGGTCCAATATCTACTATGAAGTCAGCGGCAGCATGGTATCCTCATCATGCTCTACTACAATCAGAGTATTTCCTATGTCTCTCAGGTTCTTAAGTGAAACAAGGAGCTTATCATTATCCCTTTGATGAAGTCCAATACTAGGTTCATCCAGAATGTATGCAACTCCTACAAGGCCTGAGCCTATTTGGGTTGCAAGCCTTATTCTCTGGGCTTCTCCACCTGAGAGTGTACCTGTTGCACGGGACAGTGTCAGATAATCAAGTCCCACATCATTTAAGAATGATAGACGGGCTGTTATCTCCCTAAGTATCATATCCCCTATCTGCCTCTGAGTCTTGGTTAATTCTACACTTTCAAAATAATTCTTAACATCTGAAATGGAAAGTTCTGTAACATCTGAAATATTCTTGTCGCCAACAGTTACAGCAAGGGCTGCAGGTTTAAGCCTCTTGCCGCCACAGGCTTTACAAGGTGTAGTACGCATGAAGCTCTCATATTCCTGCTTGCTTGACTCTGAAAAAGTTTCTCTGTATCTTCTTTCCACATTTTTAATAAGCCCTTCAAAAGGTACATCATATACCCCCTCGCCACGTTGACCCTTATAATGTACCTTAACAACTTTACCTCCGGTTCCATAAAGGATTACATCCTGCACTTCCTTTGAAAGCTTCTCAAAAGGAGTCTTAAGATCAAAGTTATAAGCTTTTGCAAGAGCCTCAAGAGTCGAATGTGTAAAACTTCCTTTTTGATTGGAGGATTGCCACCCAAGGACAACTATACAGCCATCTTGAAGACTTAGGCTTTTGTCGGGTATCATAAGATCCGGGTCAAATTCCATCTTATATCCAAGACCGAAACACTCAGGGCAGGCACCGAAAGGATTGTTAAATGAAAAGGTTCTAGGCTCAAGTTCTTCAAGGCTGATACCACAGTCAGGACAGGAAAAACTTGAGGAAAAGCTAAGTCTTTCTCCTCCATTTACCTCAACTATAAGCAGCCCTTCAGAAAGTTTCATTATCTGCTCTATTGAGTCGGACATACGTCTCTCAATCCCGGCTTTTATCACTAAACGGTCTACTACTATTTCTATATTATGTTTTTTTGTTTTCTCAAGCTTGATTTCATCAGAAAGCTGATGGAGTTCTCCATCTACCATTACTCTCACATAGCCTGCCTTAAGGGCACTTTCAAACACCTTTATGTGTTCACCCTTCCTTCCCCTTACCACAGGTGCAAGAAGCTGAATCTTACTTCCTTCAGGCAGTTTCATTATCTCATCCACCATCTGGTCAACAGTCTGCTTATGTATCTCCTTGCCACACTTAGGACAATGTGGTACTCCTGCCCTGGCATAAAGGAGTCTTAGATAATCATAAATCTCCGTCACAGTACCTACTGTAGAACGTGGATTTCTATTAGTTGACTTTTGGTCTATGGATATTGCAGGAGAAAGCCCCCCTCTATACTCTCCACCTTTGGTTTTTCCATCTGCCCTAAGAACTGGCGGGCATAGGAAGAAAGAGACTCCATATACCTTCTCTGACCCTCTGCATAGATAGTATCAAAAGCAAGAGAGGACTTTCCTGAGCCTGAAAGTCCTGTCATTACTACAAATTTATCTCTTGGGATATCTATACAGATTCCTTTGAGGTTATGTTCTCTAGCCCCTCTTATCCTAATAAAGTTCTTTGAATTTTCTATATTTTTCTTTATTGGCATAATTTTCCTCTTATGATTTATCAGTTATAATCTCCGTTTATCATAGCAGAAAGGCATTAATTTTTCAAGTATTATTCGAACAAATGTTATTAGCTGTCTTTTAATATGCTCAAATCTTATTAATTCTCTATCCATTCAATAAAGTTATCTAATGTCTTAGCTGATGAAGAACCACCAATTTTAACCAGTTTACCATCTTCATAAAGGTGTAAGGTTGGAACTGTAAATATATCCTGATTGATTACAAATTCTTCATCCTTATCAATGTCTACCTGAGTAAACTTGTATATCGGTCTTACTTTAGCAGCCTCTTTATATATAGGATTTAATTTTCTACAGTGTCCACACCAATTAGCATAATACTCAACTATTACCTTACCCTTTGCCTGAAGTACTTCCTTATCAAAAGTTTCTGCCGTAACTTCTATAATATTATTAGCTGCACCCTTTCCTTTCTCTAAAATTCTAATCTTTAGCTTTTTACTTACCTTGGGATTGTTTTTAAGCATAATTTTAACCACCACAGTACCACTTTTAAGTGCGGTTATCTTGATTTTACCTTTTTCACTTTCGAATTTAATATTTTCATTATTTTTTATTGACACATCAAAAGCCTTACTCTTTTTAGATGTTACTACCTTAACTTTAACATCCGACTTTTTGTCATAGCCGATAAAAATAGATTCGTCTACCTTCATACTCACAGTTTTCTTTGATA
The DNA here is from genome assembly GCA_916439065.1 of uncultured Catonella sp. Taxonomy (GTDB): domain Bacteria; phylum Bacillota; class Clostridia; order Lachnospirales; family Lachnospiraceae; genus Catonella. Next base: position 139,275 of record CAKAGD010000004.1, on the reverse strand, counting down.
TTTCAATCTTATCAGCCTTCTTTTTTGTAACTGCGAAAACATCTGACTTGGCTGTGAATAATATACCAATAATACAGGCCCCAAGTGTCACTGACTTTAAAATCTTCTTAAACATAATTAATCTCTTTTCTTTTCCATAATATTATTTATCTACATTGCTGTCAGGTCTACCAAATGCTTTTTAAGTTCAATAATCTCATCTCTAAGCTTTGCTGCAAGCTCGAAGTTCAGCTCAACCGCTGCCTGATTCATTTTCTTGGTAAGCTCCTTGATAACTGCCTTAAGCTCAGTCTCACTCATAGATTCAGCATCCTTTATTATCTTGGAGCTGTCTTCCTCAACCTTCTTAGATATGCTGATAAGGTCACGAACCTTCTTCTTTATCGTCTGAGGAATGATTCCATGCTCCTCATTGTACTTCATCTGGATGGCACGTCTTCTCTCGGTCTCCGTTATAGCCCTGTTCATAGAACCTGTGATTGTATCTGCATACATTATTACGTGGCCGTCGGCATTTCTTGCTGCCCTGCCTATAGTCTGAATAAGGGAAGTTTCCGAACGAAGGAAACCTTCTTTATCTGCATCAAGTATTGCAACAAGTGTAATCTCAGGAATGTCAAGTCCTTCCCTGAGAAGATTGATACCTACCAGTACATCAAATACATCAAGACGCATATCTCTTATAATTTCAGACCTTTCAAGGGTGTCTATATCAGAATGAAGATACCTTACCCTTATACCTGCTTCCCTCATATAATCAGTAAGGTCTTCTGCCATTTTCTTAGTAAGAGTTGTTACCAAAACCTTATTTTTCTTTTCAGTTTCTTTTTTAACCTCACTTATTAAATCATCAATTTGTCCTGCTGTAGGTTTCACAATAATTTCAGGATCTACAAGTCCGGTAGGTCTTATTATCTGCTCTGTTCTAAGCAGTTCATTCTTCGCCTCATACTCAGATGGAGTAGCCGATACAAAGAGCATACGGTCTATTTTATTTTCAAATTCAGTAAAATTAAGCGGTCTGTTATCAAGAGCAGAGGGAAGTCTAAAACCATAGTCTACAAGTGTAGTCTTTCTTGAACGGTCTCCTGCATACATTCCACCTATCTGCGGAATCGTGATATGTGACTCGTCCACTATGATGAGGAATTCGTCCGGAAAATAGTCGATAAGGGTAAAAGGCATACTGCCTGGCGGTCTTCCGGAAAGAGGACCTGAGTAGTTCTCTATGCCTGAACAAAAGCCGGTTTCCCTCATCATTTCTATGTCAAAATTAGTCCTCTCCTTTATTCGCTGTGCCTCTATCAGCTTATCTTCACTCTTAAAATACTTTACCCTAAGGTCAAGCTCTTCCTCAAGTTTCTTCAGGGCTTCACTCATTTTTTCAGGGGCAACCACATAGTGGGAAGCCGGGAATACTACCACATGGGAGAGTTCCGCAAGAGCAGTCCCCGTAAGTACATCCACCTCTGATATCCTGTCTATCTCATCACCAAAAAACTCAAGCCTGATGGCTCTGTCTGTAGAAGCCACAGGAAAGATTTCCACTATATCTCCTCGGATTCTAAATGTACCACGCTTAAAATCCATATCATTTCTAGTGTACTGGATGTCCACTAGCCTCTTTACAACCTCTTCCATGTCCTTTATCTGCCCCGGGCGTACAGAGAGCGTCATATCCTCATAGTCGATAGGATCTCCGAGTCCGTATATACAGCTTACACTGGATACCACAACCACATCTTTTCTCTCGGAAAGTGCCGCTGTAGCGGAGTGGCGGAGCTTGTCTATCTCATCATTTATCGCGGAATCCTTTTCTATATAGGTGTCAGATGAAGGCACATATGCCTCAGGCTGATAATAGTCATAGTACGACACAAAGTATTCTACTGCGTTCTCAGGGAAGAATTCTTTGAACTCACCATAGAGCTGAGCCGCTAAGGTTTTATTGTGTGAAATGACAAGGGTGGGCAGGTTTAGTTTGGCTATGACATTTGCCATTGTAAATGTCTTACCTGAACCCGTAACCCCAAGCAGAGTCTGGAACTGATTGCCTTCTTTGAAGCCTTCTACAAGCTCTTCAATAGCCTGTGGCTGGTCTCCTGTTGGGGCATATTCGCTGTGTAAAATGAAGTGATCCATGGTTAAATTCTCCTAAAAGTCATAGTAAAAAAGTTCGCCTATTCGCCAGAAATTCGTAATGGTGCGTTCTCTAAAAGCTTCGTCTAATTCAATATTCCGGACACCGAATTATTCACATCCAAGTCACAGACCTCTTAATCTGCTTAATATAATTGAACGAAATCTTTTCGGTCTGTGACTATGGTTGGTTATTACCAAACATCTTCTAAAACACATAATTTCAAACCTTCGGCTTGATTATGTGTTTCCGAAGATGTTTCGTGAATAATTCGGTATAAATTACGAATGCAGGTCACCAAAACCACATTGTGGAACTAGCTGAAACTCAGTAATACTGCATGGTACAGGCGATTTTATAAGTCACTAAATGGGCTGATTTTAGTATAAATATAGCATAAAAAACAGAAAAAGTACAGAAAAGAAGAGCCGGGAAATTTGTAGCTTCCAGGCTCCTAAATTGATGTTTTTTAATATAAAATGGGATTTTGGTCATACATGAGAGCTAATTTTGATTGGATTTGGGGTTATTTTGTTCGTCTTAGGCGGACAAAATTTTGCTATAGTTATGCCAAAACCTTATCATTTTTTTCTATTATCATTTTTATTTCTTCTACACTCTTATCAGTGGCTATTGAAATTTGTTCCAACGAGAATTTATTTTTATACATATTCATAACAAAATCTATTAAATTCTTTGCTGTTACCTCTGCTGTTACCCTATCTTCTATTCCCTGACCTAAGTTACACATAGTATCCACTTCCTTTCTAAAATCGTTGCTAAGAGGAATTTTATATTCCTTTTCAATAATATCCAGTTTCTCATTTTCTTTTAATCTATCCGACAATAAAGCTCCAATAAGACGGTGTAATTCGTATTTTTCATCATGCTTTGGAAGTTCGTTTGTAACTCCAATCATCACAATATTTAGTAAGTCTGCATTTCCCTTCCAGTCATAAGGCTCTAACATCTCATCTTTACAATGTGAAAATGACTTAAACTGTTCTTACTCATATTCATACATACCCAAATGCTGAATACCTGCTTTATATCGTCATAATTAGTATTTACAAAATCTCTTTCCTTTTGTGATGATATAAGTCTGCTCACATAGAATATTGCCCTATTCAGTATCTTATATGAAACAGGTTCATCCTTCTGTGCTTCAATATTCACTATTATCTGTGAAAGTCCATTCTTCAAGCGTACATAAAATATGATGTCAAATCTTATCAGACCTTCATTTGCTTCTAAACTTTCTGAATTCAGTCCCTTAATCCTTTGCCCTGACTCATCTGTTTTTTCTATATTAGTAAGTCCGGGTTCAATCGGTACAATACCTATCTTAGGCTCACCTTCAATGTATGTGACTATATCTATTGAGGTTCTTTCTCACATTCGTTCGAAAGAACGACTTAAATACTAAATTCATGCTTCGCCTTCAGCTCGCATTCATTAAGTATTTAATGTCTCAGCAAGTATTCTCTTAACCCTGGCATCATACTGTGCCTTGTCTCCTGCAGAATTAACTGTATTTTTTATTTCTGTATTCAAGACTACATCAACTCCCTTCGCCTGTCTTTATCTAATTATATGCGAAAATCAGTATATACGCAACTTAATTTAAAGTCATAACCACCTATTAAACAAACGCTTGCTACAGACTGTAAATCAAAAGGAGATTTTAGTCAAGTTTAATAAAGAGGAGCAGGGAAATTTAGGTTTTTCCTGCTCCTTGATTGTTGTTTTTTTGCTAAGTATTTTTGTAATCGTACATGAGGTACTTTCTTTGTGTTGGTTCTTTGATTATGCCAGTACTGGTTCATTCTCTTCAATTATTTTTTTAACTTCTTCAATGCTCTTATTGGTTGCAAGAGAAATCTGTTCCAGTGAAAATTTGTTTTTATGCATGTTCATAACAACATTTATCATTACCTCTATCTTTGTCTCATCTACTATTCCTTGGCTTAAATTACACATATCACCCACATCCTTTCTCAAATTATCATTTACTGGAATTTTATATTCTTTTTCAATAATTTCCAGTTTTTCACTTGTAGTAAGCTTCTTAGACACCAATGCTACCAGTAAACGATGCAACTCATACTTCTCATCGTGTTCAGGTAAGTCCTTTGCAAGACCGATTAACACGATATTAATCATGTCCTGCTTTCCTTCCCATTTCTTAGAGCCTAAAACTTTCCTATTAGCTAACCTATAATAATCCAAACTGTTTTCAGGCATATTCATACAAATCCATATTGTATGAACGCGCTTTATATCATCATAATTAGTATTTACAAAGTCTCTTTCTTTCTGAGAAGATACTAACCTACAGGCATAGAAAATTCCCCTGTTTAAGATATGATATTCTGATGGTATACCTTTCTGTGCTTCAATATTTATTATAATCTGTGATACTCCATCTTTCAGTCTCACATAAAACACAATATCAAATCTTACCGTACCTTCATTTATATCTATACTTTCTGAATTAAGTCCTGCTATCCTTTTTCCATCCTGCTTTATATTAGTAAGTCCAGGTTCAACTGGTACAGAACCTATATAGGGTTCTCCTTCAATATATCCTTCCACATCTTTAGGATTAATCCCTTTGAATTCTTCTACCGTACTTGCAAGAATATGTGCGAGAATGCTCTTGTTTCCTAAAAGCCTTTTGGCATTCTCATCATACTGTGCCTTATCTCCTGAAGAATTTACTGCATTTGTTATTTCTGTATTCAAGACTGCATCAACTCCCTCCGCCTGTCTTTATATAATTATAAGCTAAAACAAATATCTACGCAACCTGATTTAAAATTAAAAAAAGAGGAATAACACTTAAACAATCTAAGCTTATTCCTCTTCTAAAAGTACTCCTCAATTCTAGGCATTATATCTGTATTGTCATTTCCCCACATACCACCATCAACCGGTGCTGCCTCTCGTATAAATTCTTCTAACTCAGGTATCTTCTCTGCTATAATCTCCCTGTTATCCCCATAAACATCTACAGTTATTATCTCTTTTAATTCTTTGAACTCACCGTATAGCTTGGCCGCTAAGGTTTTGTTGTGTGAAATGACAAGGGTGGGAAGGTTTAGTTTGGCTATGACATTTGCCATTGTAAATGTCTTGCCTGAACCCGTAACCCCAAGCAGAGTCTGGAACCCATTGCCTTCTTTGAAGCCTGTGGCAAGCTCTTCTATGGCCTGTGGCTGGTCTCCTGTTGGGGCGTATTCGCTATGTAAAATGAAGTGATTCATGGTTAAATTCTCCTATCTCATACATCACCTTAGCATGATTTTCCTTCAGCAGCTCCTCAGATAAAAGGCTGCCGGTCTTTTTATCATTACACTTTCTATACACCCTTCCAACCCTGTAAATGTCCCCTCCCTCACGCACAAACTTTTCATCCTTTATATACACATGATAGCTCACAGGCAATTCCTTCTCAGCACGAATCTCTCCACAAAGGTATTCTTCTGTTGTATACACAAGAATCTGAAAGGTCTGGTCTGTATCATTTCTAAATCGGTAATCTATGTGACTGCAAAAAATAGATGTCCCCGTTCCAAAAGGAACCTGTCTTCCAAAGTCAGGGAACAGGTCAAAGCCATCATGATGATGGTGCTCGGTTATTATAAGAGGTGTATGAAGTACCATCCAGTGCAGCAGATTGGTAAACTGGCACATTCCACCTCCAATCCCTTCAGATACCTCTCCAAGGGAAATAGTCAACCCCTCTTTGTAACCTTTTTTCGCAGTGCAATTGCCCACAAGCTTCCAAAACGAAAAGACCTCTTCCTGCCTAATCAATATCCCTGAAACCTTTGGAGCTGCCAAGCTTAGATTCACAACCTTATTTTCCTGTAAATCCTGCCTTACACCTCCAAGCCTTCTCCTCATCAATGACTTGTGCTCGTAAAGCAGGACAGGGAGCTTCTCTGTCGCCTTTACTTTTGCAAACTTTGTTGAATTTTTTAAATCCTTAATCCTTCTTTTCGTTCTTTCCTTCCATAAAGAAATTTCGTATGTAAGAGGCGAAATTTCACAAAATAGTTTTCGTTTTTTCATTATTCCCCCAGAGGATTTATTCTTAGGGATATTATACGGGTTGGGTTGGGGAAAGGCAAGGTTTATTAGTTTTCTCCACTATTAAAGCTGCTTTTTAAAAAAGTGCCGAGGCAAATCAACTCCCCTGCCCCTCAATCTTGAGGGATAAGGTCTTTCTTTTTTCCTGCTTTTGTACTGTCACACTTATAAAAGATTTCTTTTCCATCATTTTTTTCCCTTTTATTCATTAAAAAAATAGTCCTAAATGATAAACCTAGTCTGAGCATCAGATTTTTGCAAACCCTTATCCCTAATATCTTTATCATCTAGGACATTGCTTTATGCAACAAATATAAAATGATGTTAGTATCAAAATATACCACATCTCATCTCTGCAAATCATTCTTAATCTGAGTTGTTGAAATCTCAGGTGTCCTTGGAAGGTAGACTACTTCGCAGTATTCCTTTAGGAAATCAAACTTCCCCTTCCAGTCATCTCCCATGACAAAGGTATCCACCTTGTAGAGCTTAACATCCTCTATCTTCTGATTCCAGCTTTCCTCAGGTATCACAAGGTCAACATAGCGGATGGATTCAACTAACTGTTTCCTCTGCTCATAGGAAAAGTAGCATTTTTTCTGCTTTTCATTCCAGTTAAATTCATCAGTGGATATAGCAACAATCAGATAATCACCAAATTCCTTGGCACGCCTTAATATATTCACATGCCCATAGTGGAATAGGTCAAATGTGCCATAGGTAATGACTCTTCTCATTCTTATTCTACCTCCGTTAACTTTCTGACTGCCTCATATAGTCTCTTGGCGGAATTCCTATCACTCTGTATGAAAAAGTTTTCATATCTGGTTTTGTATTCCTCTTTTACTCTACAATCATTTTCAATATAGTGTATGAGAGTCTCAGCAAGTTCGTCTGCCGACCTGCAAATTTCTCCAAAGCCTATGTTTTCATAGTCAAAATTGGTTATTCTCCAGTAAGGAAGCACCGGATCGTGATAATAAACCACAGGCTTTCTCATATAGGCAAAGTCATATTGAACACTGCTAAAATCTGTTACCATAAGATTACTTTGCTTCATTATGGTAACATAATCCATATCCTCTGTAGGGCTTAGAGCCTCTACTACATCTGTAGTTTCAAAATCTACAGTCTGAGCCTCAAACTTAGGGTGGAAGAAAAGTTTAATCTTGTATCCCTTTCTTCTAGCCGTATTAAGAAGTTTCTCGTCTGTAAGAATTTTATTGTACAGTTGATAAAAACTGCTCTCTTTAAAATTAGGATTATACTCTGTTTTTCCATTTAGAGAAGTTTCCTACCAAAGCCGGCCTCCAAGTCGGTGCAATCAGTATCTGATTCCTGCTGTCATCAATTAGGTCATCATACCTTGGATTGCCGGAATCTATAATCTGATTCGGTTTAAAACAATTATCCTCATTTGTATATAACTCTCTCTCGTAATTAGAAGCGGCCACCACTGCGGATGAATTAGTTCCCATTTGTGTATAAGATGAACTTCTTGTGATAGGATAGCCATGGTACATCCTTATTATCTTAGGCTTTAACAAATCCCTGAAATATACCAGATTTTCCTTTTTGAAGCCAAGCTTGTGAAAAGGAGGTACATGAGTCATAAATATAACCTCCGCAAACAGTGCATATAGTACACCTTCATCACTTCCAGGCTCTATTACCTTGTAACCTTCTTTTATAAGCCTTTCTCCATCTTTGGATGACTTTTCTATATAAAATACTTTTTCGATTCCATCATCCACAGATGAGGCATATCTTATAGCATATTCTCCGTTGTCCCCTGCCTTATAACTCTTGTCATAGTATATCCAGATTCGCTTTTTAGAAAACTCATCGTAATTTTCCGAATAAGCCCTCCTCCATCTTAGAACACGGGAAAGTTCCTCTCGTTCTGCCGATTCAAGAGGGGTTTTCTCTAATTTATTTTCTATATAGCTAATATAATCAATTTCTGCAAGTTTCCTTGCCTCATCATCTGCTCTCGTTATTAATATGGATTTCCCATTAAGTTTTGCAATATTTCCTTCAAAATACCAAAATTTATTCTTATTTCCACTCTCTAATTTACTCTGCCAATTATCTTCAAAGTAAAATTTAAGTTCATATTCATCTCCGAAAATTGACAGATGAAGGGAAATTTCCTGTTTCTCTGCATTACTTAATGGCACAAAGCCTTCATAGGCATATCTTCTAAATATTTCTTTGTCAAAAAATGTAGTAATGGCCGCAAGTTCAGTAGTTTTTTCTATCTTATATTCCAGAGACTCTCCATCATATTTATTTACAAAACTAAACTTACATTCTTCCCAAGGTAAATAGTCAGGCAGACTAAACCTGATAAATAAACCTGCCCTGTCTCCTTCTTTTCTATACTCCAAGGTATTTACAAGAGGACGCAGTCCGCTGATTTCGTTTACTATGCCATATTTTGAGCCTTTAAGCCTTATTACGCCATCTTTTCCTATTTTCTTATATTCTAACTCAATTTTCCTATCTGGTCTTCTCAACATTGCAAAATATCTTCTCAGATTTCTATCCAATTTAAATGCATTAGCCCGCATGAAAAGAATTTCATTGCTTATTAACCCCATTCCTCTTCCAACTTCTGCAAGATACTCTTCTCTTTCTTCATCATTATCAAAAACCAGCTTAACATTTTCATTTTTATTTGATAAAAATCTGGTACAGCTTAGGTATAAGAAACCAAACTGGGCAATTTTAGACAGTTTCCCCTTTTTTATCAGATTCTTCAGATATCCCCTTGTAGTTGAAAAATACCAATCCCTGTTATGGCTCTGTCCCGACTTTGCAGATGTCTCATCAAGCCCCCTGCCAGTGGCATAGCTTATATTATTGACAACTATCCACTTGGATGCCTTTTCTAAATATTGCGTAGCAAAAAGCTCAGGCTTGCAGTAGGCTAATTCTTCATTAAAGCTAAGCTTATTATTCCTTATTATATGGGTGCGGCAAAGTGCCCCTATCAAAAGAGGTGCAGCTTCCACCTCCTCTGATACATCATACACATATGTCTCGCCTTCTATCTTTCTAAAATGTTCCAACGGCTTACCGTTTTTATCTATTATTCTTCCTGTAGCATAGCCTAACTCCGGATTTTCTTTTAGTCTATCTCTAAGCCTTAAAAAATAATCAGCTTCAAATACAGCCCCTGTATCATAAAATGCTATGAACTCAGCCTTGGTCTTTCTCAGCTTTTTATTTATTATCTGTGGCTGCCAATTCAAGTCTATAATCTGTATTTTAGAATTTTTTTCAACAATTTTTTTGTTAATTCTTTCTTTTTCTTTCTATAAATGCTTCTCGAATAAGGTATAAGCCCACCTTTTTTAATGGCACTAAATACCCCTTTAATCTTCACTATAGAATCTCCTCCAATCTACATTCACACAGCTGCGGATCGTATCTTTTACCACTCTCCGACTTTATTAATGCCACTATTTCATCATTTGTAAGTACTCCAACTATTTCTTTATGTGTCTTCAGATAATACATATCATAAATCATCCTGAATACCCTAATTGCGAGAGGTATTTCATCTCCCACATTTCCATACTTCTCACCGCTTCCATCCCAATTTTCATTCAGCATATACAACTCTTCAGCTGAGATTATACTATGTTCCAGATTGCCTATAATACTCAGAATTACTGCAGTATTTTCAATGAGTTTTCTTGAGAATTTAAGTGTGTGTAAATTATTTCCCTTCATATCCCATTCCAGCCTTGGGGTTATCAGCTTCCCGACATTTACATAAACTGCAAGTTTATCTATTTTCTTCTCTACGCCTGCATCCAAATGATATATATTCTTGAAATTCTCAATTAATCCCTTGAGCATCTTTACCTTTATTGTCTCTTCAGGACTTATTTCATATAGTTTATTTAACATATTTTCCAAGAAGATTTTTCTATTTTCTTCTCTTGAAGCGGATTTATTTTCATACATCATATCATCCGCTTTTTTAACTACTTCATTGAAATCAATCTCTTCATCTATACTTTTCTTTATGGAATAACCCATAGCAACTGATGGTTTTACTGCATCATATTTTTCTGAATCAAGCTTTTTGTTTACCCTATGGATAAGTGCCTTAGCAATGCTTTCATCGGTATTGGTAAAGAAGATTGCAAATTCGTCTCCTCCTATTCTTGCAACTATATCATTACTTCTACAGCAGCCATTTAGTACTGAGGCAATCTTTACAATGAGTTCATCTCCCTTTGCATGGCCGAAAACATCATTGGTTAACTTAAGGCCATTTATGTCTGCCATAAGATAACATATTGGATAACTCTCCGGCAATGAAACTAACTTATTTATAACTTCATTAAAATAATTTCTGTTAGCAACATTTGTAAGCTCATCATATCTTGATTTATAAAGTATTTCCCTTTCTCTAACCTTTCTTATGCTTATATCACGGGCCGACAGATAAACATACTCGTTGTTAGGAGTTTTAAGATTTATCATAAAAACTTCTATATGGATTTTATCAATTTTACCACTCAATATCTGCATCTCAGTCCTAATGGTTTCACCCTTCCCTGCTCTTTCAAAAAGGTCATTGATGTCCATATTTTTATTAACTTCATTGGGAGTTAATTCCATAACATAAGATGAAAATTTGGTCCCTACTATGTCTTCTTCCCTGCTGTTTCCAAGCATTTTTATTCCGGCTTTATTTACTTCAACTATTTTATTGTCTTTTATGAGAAAAATTGCCTCTCCTGAATAATAAAACATTGTTTTAAAATGTATTTCATTTTCTCTCAGTTCATCAAGCCTTTCCTGAAGTTCTTCCCTCATCCTTTTAAAATTATCATCACTCTTGTAAAGTTCGAAAATAAGCCTATTACTGGTTTTAATTGCATCTATTATCCTATAAGCAACGGTTGAAGATATTGGATATATAAATAGAAACATAAGTACCGGAACTAACGGCCTGTTCCATGCATTTCCTTCCATGGAAAAGACAGTTATGAAACTCACGCAGCCCGTAAGACCGGCCAATATTGCAAAATATCTTGTCCGAAACCTCTTACCCCTTTTTCTGATATAATACAATAGTGACATTTCCATCAAATATATATATGCTATGCTTATTACCGGTATTGCAGCATTGCCTGCATCCTTAAATATTCTCGTTATTGCAGCTGCCAGAGCTGTAACTGTGGTTACAACAGGCCCATAAACAATAGAAATATTTAGTATAACCTCTCTGGCATCGTATATAATTCCGCCATCTGCAGCATCAGAAACTGTGGTCGCACTGTCCGCACATATAAATATGACAAATAGTATGGCCTGCATTACCCTGTGCAGCCTATCTGATGACTGCCTCATATACTCCGGTTTATCATAATCTTCTGCCGGATTAATTTCATATAAATTTTTTAACCTTCTGTTAAAGGCAAAATACTCTTCAATAACTACCGAAACAAATAATAGGGTGAGTACAATACACACTTTCGATATAAGTCTTAAAACCTGTTCCATAAAATCTTCTCCCGACTAAAGCCCTACAAGTCATTACTATAAGTTTTCAACCTTAATCAAATTAGTACTACCTGAAACCCCATTTGCTATTCCACCCGTAATTACTAATTTATCTCCCTTACCAAGCTTAAGCGTATCTTCTGCCACCTTTTTGGCTGAATAAAAGAGTACATCTGTTGACTCAAATCTTTCACACATCTTAGGTATGACACCCCAGGAAAGTGCAAGTTTACGCCAGGTTTTTTCATCTGTTGTAAGCCCAATTATATCTACAGGTCCTCTAAACCTTGATACCAGCCTCGCCGTCATGCCGGATATCGTGCAGGCAACAATAGCCTTAGCATCTATGTCTATAGCCATACCGCAGGTAGCATGTGAAATAGCATCAGGTTCATTCTTGATAAAGAAATCACTGCTATAAAATCTCTTTTTATAATTAATATTGTTCTCTGTATTTTCAGCAATTTTTAGACATTGTTTCGACTGCCTGTATAGGGATAATGGCCTGCCGCAGTTTCCCCTGAGAGCATAATTGCAGATGTGCCATCATATACCGCATTAGCCACATCAGATGCCTCTGCTCTGGTTGGACGGGGATTATTAATCATGGACTCAAGCATTTCAGTTGCAGTAATTACCCTTCTTCCAAGAAGCCTGCACTTTGTTATAAGGTCTTTTTGTATAGCCGGAAGTCTTTCAAAAGGTATCTCTACACCCATATCTCCTCTTGCAACCATTATACCGCTGCAGAGTTCACATATCTCCTCTATGTTATCATAGCCTGATTGATTTTTCAATCTTAGCTATAAGACTAATACCACTTCCTCCATTTGCATCCAGAAACTCATGAACAGCCTCCAGATCCTTTCTTACAGACACAAAGGAGCAGGCAATGAAATCTAAATCATTGTCTATTGCAAACAGCAAATCTTCTTTGTCCTTTTCTGATAAATATTCCTGATGGATATGCTTTCCGGGGAAGGCCATGCTTTTCTTATCTGAAAGGATTCCACCAATTACTACATCACACTCAATTTCAGCAGCTGTTGTCTTAACCACCCTAAGCTCGATAAGTCCGTTATTTACAAGTATAGTGTCCCCTTTGTTAAGTTCTTTTGCAAGATTCTTATAACTTACGGAAACCCTTGTCTTGTCTCCGATTATATCCTCTGTAGTAAAGGTAAATTTGTCACCTTCGTGAAGTTCTACCTGATGATCCTCAAATACACCTATTCTATACTCAGGTCCCTTTGTATCAAGCATAATAGCAATAGGAAGATCCAACTCCGCCCTTATCTTCTTTAATTTTTCTACCCTTGCCCTATGTTCTTCGTGGTTACCATGTGAGAAATTAAGTCTCGCAACATTCATTCCGGCCTTACAAAGAGCTCTTATCATCTCTTCACTTTCGCTTGCAGGTCCTATAGTACAAATAATCTTAGTCTTACGCATATCATTTCCTCACTTTCTTATCAAACATTTATATGAAGTACTGAAACTGCAATTGTAAAATATACCGTCAATGATACTGCATCTACTATGGTTGTAATCAAAGGACTTGCCATAACTGCAGGGTCAAAGCCGACTTTTTCAGCAACCAGAGGGAGTACACAGCCGATAAATTTTGCAAATATAACAACTACAATAAGGGTTGCACATATTACAAATGCTACCGGAAGGGCTAATTTATCTATAACAAGCAGCTTGATGAAGTTAGCTCCTGCAAGCGTCACCCCACACAGTACTGCAACTCTTATCTCTTTCCAAATGACCTTAAATATTTCACTGAATTCTATCTCTCCAAGGGAAAGACCACGAATCACCGACACACTTGCCTGTGAACCTGCATTTCCTCCCGTATCCATGAGCATAGGAATGTAGGCAGTAAGTATTACATATGATGCAAGTGCATCTTCATAGCCCGTTATAATCGCTCCCGTAAAGGTAGCCGATATCATAAGGAAGAGCAGCCATGGCATCCTCTTCTTATAGGTCTCCCAAGTCGTCATCTTATAGTACGGTTTATCTGATGGCAACATAGCTGCCATCTTCTCAATATCCTCTGTTGCCTCTTCCTGAAGGATGTCTACTACATCATCCACTGTGATTATTCCGACCATTCGGTTTCATTGTCTACCACAGGCATTGCGGTAAATCCATACTTCTGTATAGTAAGTGCAGCCTCTTCCTGATCTGTAAGAGTATTGATGCTGATGACCTTGGTATTCATAATATCGCCAATCAGTTCATCAGGTTCTCTTATAAGAAGGTATCTAAGTGCTACTGTTCCCTTTAGTACACGCTGGTTATCAACAACATAACAGATATTTACTGTTTCAGAGTCAAGCCCTCTTCTCTTTATCTTAAGTATGGCATCTTCAACTGTCATCATTTCTCTTAGGTCAATAAACTCGACGGTCATTATACTGCCGGCACTGTCTTCAGGATAACGGAGAAGATGGTTTATATCTGCCCTTGTCTCAGGACTTGCATTCGAAAGAATCTTCTTTACTACATTGGCAGGCATTTCCTCAAGCAGGTCTGTCGCATCATCCGCCATAAGATTATCAATTATATGAGACGCCTCAGTATCAGACATCGAAGCAATTATGTACTGCTGGTCGTCAATCTCAAGTTCGGCAAATACATCAGCAGCCATGTCCTTGGGCAGTATCCTAAAGAGTTTTAAGGAGTCTTCATCCTCCATTTCATCCATAACAAAGGCTATATCAACCACATTCATGTCTTCCATCTTTTTTCTAAGGGCTTTATAGTCCTTGCTTGTAAGCAGCTTTTCAAGCTCTTCTCTATAGTTCTCCTCTAAAATGTCATCCATGCCTAATACCTCCTTCTTCATATTTTTTGTAAAATTACAGAGAGTACAGTTATAGTGATCCTGTATAGCCGGTTTTCAAATTTATTTGATAACCGCATCATTTTATAACAGCATATAACAAGGCCATACATCCTCTTGCAAGCGGGCTTACATCGGACTTTTGCCTTGTTATCCTATGTATAATCAGATAATTATTCCCTCAATATGGTCACACTCATGCTCAATTATTTCTGCAATATAACCACTGTAGAGTTTAATATGTTTCTTAAATTCTTCATCATAGTATTCCAGAGTTATATTTCTATGCCTGACCGCCTTTCTTTCGCCTTCAAGACACATACAGCCTTCTTCAGTCTCATAAGCCCCGCTTTTTTTGATTATCTTAGGATTAATCATTACAACCATTTCATCACTATTTTCAGGCTGAATCGCTATAACTGCTTTATTAATACCTATCATGTTGGCTGACATACCTACGCACTCATCTGCATATGCTCTTAAAGTATCTTTCAGATCTTCAACCACCGGCATATCGTCCTTTGTCATTGGTTCCGATTTAAGTCTCAAAAAAAACTGATCTTTAACTAATTCTCTTACCATAATTTCATCCTTTTTCTTTTATACTCTAAATTTTGCTACCTCTGCCCTAAGTATATCTGCAATCTCTGCCAATTCCTCCTGTGCAGCCGCAATACGGCTCATAGCCTCAGCCTCTTCATCTATAGTAGAATTTACTTCCTCTGTTAAGGCTGCATTTTCTTCTGATATTGAAGAAAGGTTTTCCACCATTTCAATTAAGCGTCTGTTTTCTCTTTCAAGAATGTCCGCAGAATCTTTAAGTTCACCTGTTACAGTATGGCTTATTTCTACCTCTTTTGCAATCTCCGTAAACTTGCTGTCTGTCTCTGCCTAATCTGAGTCTGCTTTTCTATTTCTGAATTTACCCTTTCCATCATAGCTACAGACTCTTCAGATTTCTGTATAAGTCCTTCAATGACTTCTCTTATGTCCTTTGTAAATGAAGCTGACTGTTCAGCAAGCTTTCTAATTTCCTCCGCCACAACAGCAAATCCCCTGCCGGACTCACCTGCCCTTGCTGCCTCAATAGCCGCATTGAGTGCAAGGAGATTAGTCTGATCTGATATTGACTGTATCATTTCACTGGCTTGTGAGATTTTAGCTACACTTTCGCCGGTTTCTCCAGTCATAACCCTCATTACGCTAAATGCTTCCGAACTTTTTCTTCCTGCAGCATTCAGTTCACTAAGCGGTTTCATTCCTTCGTCTTTTCTGTCATTTATTGAATTTATTGAGTTTTCAAGCTTATTTAATATTTCTACTACTCCGCTTATAGTATATCCTGTTTTTTCTGTAGCCTCAGCTGCCGAAGATGCACTTTCTGCCTGCTCTGTGGAGCCTTTTGAAATGTTTGACATTACTATAGCTGCCTCTTGCGTTGTTTTATTAGTAGTATTCACTGTCTCTGTCATATTCAATGCAACATCTGCAACCTTACCTGCATTATCAGAAATATTCCTTATCATTATCTCCAGATTGCCTCTAACAGTGCAAACCATCCTTAACAAGCCATCCAGTTCATTTGGCCTTCCCTTAACCGTGACAAATTCACATTCTGAACCTGTCAAATCAAATTCTGATATTTTCTTTGCAAGAGATAAGGTCTTATCCACCTTTTTAGATATTATGCTTCTAAATAAGAAACTTATTGCAACACCCATACATAACAAAACAGCTGAACTTACCAAAATAAGTCCTACAATATCTCCTATTGTCTTAGAAGTTTCCTCTTTGTCTGAAGCAACAATCTTGTCAATCTCATCAACATAGTTGCCGGTTCCTATAATCCAATTAAACGGCTTATATAGTTGCACATAGGCTCTTTTGGGCGAAGGTTCAGTTTCATTCGCCTTAGGAAAATAATAATCTAAAAATCCTGAACCTTCTCCATTGCCAATCTCAAGAAACTTCTCTACTATCTTAAATCCATTATGATCGGTAAGCCCCTTTCTGTCTGTACCTTCTACATCACTTCCAAGCAGGACTACATTTATACCTTCTGTAGTATCCACCCAAAAGTATCCATTTTCAAGATATTTAGACTCTCTTATAAGGTTTGCGGCAAGCTCCTTACCATCTTTTTCTGTAAGTTTTCCCTCCTGTATCTGCTTATTGATAGGCTCCAGCATACTAATAATTGTCTGCACCTGGCCTTTAATCATCTCATCGTAGTCTTCTCTCATTCGGTTTTCCATAGCTGCTATTTGTTTGCCGGAAATATTATAAATGTTTGTTACTGATAATATCCCAAAAAATGTTATTAAAATAATCGAAATACTGAGGCACATAAATAAAACTGTTGTGCCAATTTTCCTATAACCCTTCATTACAAAAACCCTTCCTACTTAGATCCCTTCACCCCATTACACAATTACTTCCATGCCTTATCCTATAGTTACTTAGTGCTATGATGACTTATCTAAATTTTAAAAATATGTGTTACTTTATTCCAAATTGTTCACGAAAATTCTATTACCTATGGTGTAAATAATTGCAGTTTATCTTACAACTTCTTTTACAGTTTTCACTACATTTTCCACAGTAAAACCAAATTTCTTAAATAGTACATCAGCAGGAGCAGATGCACCGAATCTGTCAAGGCAGACAGTCTTTCCGTCAAGTCCAACATACTTTCCCCAGCCAAACTCTGAGAGTGCTTCAACCGCCACTCTTGCCCTTACTGACTTAGGGAGAATTTTTCTTTATACTCTGATGGCTGTTTCTCAAATATATCCATACAAGGCATTGACACAACCCTTACATCAATTCCCTCCTTGGAAAGTTCTTCCTTAGCTGCTATCGAAAGACTTACTTCCGAACCGCTTGCAATAATGATTGCATCAGGAGTTTCCTTTGAAGAATCAGCTAATACATAGCCTCCCTTCAGCGCTTCCTTTGAAGAGCCTGCAAGCTGTGGAAGATTCTGTCTTGTAAGTACAAGGGCTGTAGGTGTTTCTTTTGAAGTGACCGCACTGTACCAGGCAGCTATTGTCTCAGTTGCATCAGCCGGACGGAATACATTGAAATTAGGCATGGCTCTAAACTCAGCAAGCTGCTCTATAGGCTCGTGTGTAGGCCCGTCCTCTCCTACACCGATAGAATCGTGTGTAAGTATGAATGTAAGCGGTATCTCCATAAGAGACGCAAGCCTAGCCATAGGCTTTACATAGTCGCTGAATACAAAGAAGGTAGATACATATGCCTTAAGTCCGTGAAGTACAAGACCGTTGCCTATACCTGTCATTGCAAGTTCTCTTACACCAAAATGAACATTCCTTCCGCCATAGTTCTCAGCTGAATAATCTCCTGCACCATTTAAATAACTCTTATTAGATGGAGCAAGGTCTGCTGAACCTCCAAAGAGGGTAGGAAGCTTAGCAGCAAGCTTGTTAAGGACCTTACCTGATAGGTTTCTTGTCGCATCAGCCTTATCTTCATAACTCCAGAAGTCTTCATCATCCAATAACTTCTCCGCCTTAGCCTCATCCTTAAAATCATCCCAAAGTGCCTTCATCTCAGGGAATTTCTCACAATACTCCTTAAAAAGCTTATTCCACTCTTCTTCCTTCTTCCCTAAGTTCTCTGCCTTTGCCTTATAATTCTCATATACCTCGTCAGGTATAAAGAAAGGTTCCTCACTTGGCCAGCCAAGGTTTTTCTTCATAGATATTACATTATCCACTCCGAGGGGAGCACCATGTACATCAGCAGAGCCTTCCTTAGGTGAACCGAAACCTATTTTAGTATTAATCTTAATGAAAGAAGGCCCTTCCTTATTTGCCTTAGCTTCTTCTATAGCCCTTCCAATTTCAGCAAGATTATTGCCGTCCTTTACTTCAAGTACCTTAAATCCCATGGCCCTAAATCTTGCCGGAACATCCTCCGTAAATGCAATATCAGTATTTCCTTCAATCGAAATCCTGTTTGAATCGTAAAGCACAATTAGTTTATTTAATTTAAGTGTACCTGCAAGCGAAAATGCCTCATAATTTATGCCTTCCATCATACAGCCGTCACCACCGAGTACATAGGTGTAGTGGTCAACTACAGGATATCCCTCCTTATTAAATTTTACTGCAAGATGTGCCTCAGCCATAGCCATACCCACAGCCATAGCCATACCGGCACCGAGTGGTCCCGTTGACGCTTCTACTCCTGTGGTAACACCATACTCAGGATGTCCCGGGGTTTTGGAACCCCACTGACGGAAATTTTTTATGTCATCAAGGGTGAGTCCATAACCGAAGAGATGGAGCAGTGAATATAAAAGAGTAGAGCCATGTCCACCTGAAAGTATGAATCTGTCCCTATTCTCCCAGTTAGGATTCTTTGGGTTATGGTTCATGTGGTTTGCCCAAAGCTCATATCCTATTGCCGCCGCTCCAAGCGGAAGTCCAGGATGTCCTGAATTTGCCTTCTGCACAGCATCTGCCGCCAAAACCCTGATTGCATTTACTGACATGTTTTCAATATTGTTACTCATCGTTTCCTCCTAAAACAATATATGATTAAAGACCTTTAACCGTCTTTTGTTTCCATCTACCTGTTAAGTATTATTTCTTCCGCATATGGAAGCGTCTTAATCCAGTCACACATAATATGCCACTCATCAAGCTTGTGGTTTTTTCTTGCATAATAGATATTTGATAGAGTTTCATAATTTAAGGTGCAGGTTCTAAGTTGATTGTAACTTGATGGCAGCATCTGTATAAGGTCATACCAGTACCTCTTATCTTTTGACTCCACATATTTTTTCCTGACTTTTTCCATATAAGCCACAAAATTAAGAAAGTTTTCCTTAGTCTCCTCTGTCATATGGTCAGTTGAAAAATCTTCCTCTTCAAACTCTTTACTATGTATCTTATGCATGGTACTTGTAGAGTTTGCCACAGTAGCTATTTTATATGTATCATACTCCTTCCACCAATACAGAGGTGCTGTAATATCAACTGATACAAAAATCTGCCTTATGAATTTTCTGTGATCCGGACCTGCCTTTGCAAGCCTAACTGCTAAACTCAGGTCATTTTCTCCCAAAATATAGTTATTATCCCCATCATAATAACTATCTGTTCTATCCCAAGAATTCATGGGGTTTCTCGCACCTCTCATTGCATTCTCAAGATTAAGAACCGAGGTTCTTTCCAGTTTTATCATGTATTATTCCACCTTTAATTTTTCATTTTTTCACATAGAGTTAGTTTACCACATTTTCTGCATATATATCAATAGTTAAACCGTCTCTCATCAAAAATCCTTGCTATAACCTTTCTTTTGCCTTATAATAAAGTAAATAAATTTCCTGCAAGAGAGGTATGAAATGAAAAAAAATAAGATAATCCCATTTTCACTGCTTTTTATTACTCTTACTTTTTTAGAGCTTTTCTGCATAGTAAAATATTCTGATGTTTTTTATTTTCCTTTAGCTGTAGGTACAACATTACTTGGCTCCGCCTATCTTCTGCTTACAGAAATTATGTCTGTTATCTCTTCTTTTATAAAAGACAGGGATGAAAAGGCAAAGGAAACTAAGCCTGATGAAACTCATACCGCTGACAGAGAGGAGGCTGCCAAACTCGCAAAGGCTACCTATGTACTCGAAAAGAGAATACTGAACCTCTTAGAAGAGCGAATACTTATGCCCGAGGAAAATATAGAGAATTTAAGCAGTCTTCAGAGTGAAATTATTCGTGCCATTAAGGCGGCTATAAAATATGGTGTTAAAAACACAAATAATATAACCGATATCCTTTCAGATAATTCAACTACAGAATCCGGTCTGGCTCAAATCATAGAAAAGATTGATGCTCTTATCTTTGAGTTAAAAAATAATCAATCAACCATGGGTGCAATTAAAGAGCAGCTTCAGACAGTTACTGACATGGTGGAACAGGCTTCACACAATACTGTGGCATTTTCACAACCATCAGGTTCAAACAATGTCATAATGCCTGAAAACGAATCTGTCTCTAAGGACATTGTACCGGAATATGCAGATTCCACAGCTGACGAAAGCAACTCTGTTATCGAAGAGAATAGTGAAAATGTTGTGGCAGCTGCCGATGATGAACTCACAGAGATGCCTGAATTTGTAGATACCTTAACAGCGGCTGAGCCTGTTGAGGTATCTGCCGAGGAACCTGCTGCTGAAAAAACTGTCTCCCCTGCCTCTGATGACCCTAACAAGAAGATGAACCCTGAGGACATCGCTGCCTTATTTGCTGCCGCTGTTCCTTCAGACGAGCCGGCTAAAGAGGCTGCTGCTGAAAAACCTGTCTCCCCTGCCTCTGATGACCCTAATAAGAAGATGAATCCTGAGGACATCGCTGCCTTATTTGCTGCCGCTGTTCCTTCAGACGAGCCGGCTAAAGAAGCTGTTGCCGAAAAACCTGTCTCCCTTGCCTCTGATGACCCTAACAAGAAGATGAACCCTGAGGACATCGCTGCCTTATTTGCTGCCGCTGTTCCTTCAGACGAGCCGGCTAAAGAGGCTGCTGCTGAAAAAAACCTGTCTCCCCTGCCTCTGATGACCCTAATAAGAAGATGAATCCTGAGGACATCGCTGCCTTATTTGCTGCCGCTGTTCCTTCCAGACGAGCCGGCTAAAGAAGCTGTTGCCGAAAAAAACCTGTCGAACCTGCCTCTGATGACCCTAACAAGAAGATGAATCCTGAGGACATCGCTGCCTTATTTGCTGCCGCTGTTCCTTCAGACGAGCCGGCTAAAGAGGCTGCCGAAAAACCTGTCTCCCCTGCCTCTGATGACCCTAACAAGAAGATGAACCCTGAGGACATCGCTGCCTTATTCGCTGCCGCTGTTCCTTCAGACGAGCCGGCTAAAGAGGCTGCTGCCGAAAAACCTGTCTCCCCTGCCTCTGATGACCCTAACAAGAAGATGAATCCTGAGGACATCGCTGCCTTATTTGCTGCCGCTAATCTTGAACTAGAGCCTGAGCCAAGTTCTCCTGCTCCTAAAACAGCTATAGAAGCACTTTCAAAACCTACACCGGTTTCAGATGATCCTAATAAAAAAATGAGTCCGGAAGACATTGCCGCCCTCTTTGCTTCAGCAGGGCAGTAAAAGCAAGTTGGAGATAACATGAAATATATAGTTTTTGACCTTGAATGGAACCAGGGATATCCTTCAAAGGAAGAGTCTGATAAGTCTCTTCCTTTTGAAATTATCGAGATAGGGGCCGTAAAATTAGATGAAAATTTTACGATTATTGATTCTTTTCATAGAATAATAAAGCCCATTGTATACCCTGAACTATTTAAATATACAAAGGAGTTGATTCCTCTTACTGAGAAAGATCTCTCTAAAGGAACTGATTTTGTGACTGCCTGCAAAGATTTCTTAAAGTGGTGCAGAAAGGGAGATAGAAATTATTCTTTTGCAACCTGGGGAACTCTCGATTTACTTGAACTCCAAAGAAATATGGCTTTTTTTGATGTGTATAACGGTTTTTCAAGACCGCTTTACTACTATAATGTTCAATATTTGTTTAATATTTTTATGGAAAAATACGATGAAACTGTGTTTTCTCTTGAAAATGCAATTAAGCATTTAGAATTGGATGAGGACAAAGCCTTTCATAGTGCCATTTCTGATGCTGAATATACTGCTGAGATTCTGCAAATGATTAGCAGCATAAATATAAGGCTTTACCCTTCAGTAGACACATATAAATTCCCCCTCAATAAAAAGCAGGAGGTTAATATAACATATCCTGATCACAAGTTAAAAATCACCAGAGCATACAGTTCCAAAGAAGCCTTGAAGAAGGCCTCTGAAAAAGAAGACTTTTGCTGCCATATCTGTGGCCGCCGCCTTAACCGGATAGTACCTTGGTATACTTCCAATTCAAAAAATTACTACTTTGTCGGAGAATGCAGTTCCCATGGCTATATCAAAGGAAAAAGGCTTATCAAAAATCCTGACAACAGACATTACTTTGCCATATCTACCCTTCGTTCTCTTTCAAAAGACCAGGCAATGACAATGCTTAAAAATTACAATAATAGAAAGCTGAATCCTTAGACAATTCTTTTAACAAAACTTTTCCCTGAAATCTTCCATTTAAAAACTGAGAACCGGCCTACCATTTAAGCCGGTTCTTCTTATTCATACCTATCTTTTTGTGTCTATATCTTCGTCTGGCTGCCTGTGATGGTCTTCTATACACGAGAAGCCACCACAACAGCACCAGTATAATCAATATTGAGGCTGCAATCATTATAACTGCAAAGTAATTTAATTTTTTATCTTTTATTTCCTCACTTTTTATTTCAGCAGGCAGCTTAGGTTTTTCAAAGGAATAAGCCTTCGAACTTGTATATATGAGTTCGGCACTCCCTATACAGGAACCTCCATATTGGTATTCAACACTTCCAATGCAATTTTCACCCACCCGTATTGCTGTAATATCATTCTCTATAATTTTTGTAACAACTCCGTTTATATCACATTTTTTAGGAACAGCAAGTGCAGATGCACCTGATACTGTAAATTCCGCTGATGGGTCATTTTCCAAAATATGTGTATATATTGTTCCTGCATTTTCATTCAGTTTAAGCGGAATTTTATCTGCCTGTAACATTCTAAATCTCTTGAAAGCATAATCTATAAGCTTTTTGGTGTTGGTATACTGTACTTCCTTGCTTTCAGCATGCATAATTACACAAACTACATCCATCGTGCCTTTTTTTGCAAAAGATACTAAGCTAAATTTAGATTCATTTGTATAACCTGTCTTTCCTGCATAGCAATATTCGTAAGCATATTCCGGATTTTGTACCGGATTAAACAGCTGATGCGTGTTTGATAATGGACGCTTTTCTTTCATCAGGTTTGTTTTAGGTATTACATGCTTTCTGGTACTTACAATTTCTCTAAAAGCATCAACCTTGATAGCTGCCCCGGCAATTTTGGCAAGGTCAGCCGGAGTTGTATAGTGGTCTTTTTCGTAAAGTCCACTCGGATTTCTAAAATGAGTATTAGTACATCCAAGTTCCTTAGCCTTTTCATTCATCATATCTGCAAATGCGTCCATGCTTCCTGCTGTGTGAATTGCCAGCGCATTTGCTACTTCATTTGCAGATGCCAGCATAAGTCCATACAAGCACTCTTTTAAAGGCAGTTTTTCACCAGGTGTCATCCCTATACTTGAGCTTCCTCTATCTGCTGCATCAATCGCCTCCTTAGTAAATTCTACCTCTTCATCAAGCGACTTGGCATGTTCTATAGCAAGCAGGGCTGTCATTATTTTAGTTGTGCTGGCAGGATACCACTTCTTATTCTCATTTTTCGCAACTAGGATTGTGCCTGTTGCGAGATCCATAACTACAGCCTCCTTTGCCTTTATTGACGGACATTTAGGCCAAGGGGCAGTGTTACCGGCAAAAACCCTGCTTATATTAAAAATTGAGCTAAAAACAGTAAACATCAAAAACAACGCAAAAAATCTTTTTATATATAACTTTTTCATAACCTTCTCCAAAACTATCGAAACTTCCCATTACATTTAACCATATAAACAATGCTATTTCAAGGGTTAAATATATCTTTACTTGACATTCTTTCCTATTTGTTGTAAAAACTCTTTATCAATATGAAAATAATTTTATGCGAGGTCATTATGAGATTAAGAAATGTACCGGGTTCCAGAGAAGATATAGCTAACAGTGAGTTTGTGATACAGAATCCCGAAAATCACAGGGGTGAAATTTCATCATTATTCCCATCAAAACAGCCTCTCTTCATAGAAATCGGCATGGGTAAGGGGCAGTTTATAACTACTCTCGCCAAGACCAATCCCGATATAAACTACATTGGCATTGAGAAATATTCAAGTGTCCTGATAAGGGCAATCGAAAAGCAGACAGAGCTTGAACTTCCTAATCTTAAGTTTATCCGTATGGATGCAGAGAATATAAATGATGTTTTTGCTGAAAATGAAGTGGATGGAATTTATCTTAATTTTTCCGATCCTTGGCCAAAGGACAGACATGCAAAGAGGAGGCTCACTTCAAGACAGTTTTTTGCAAGATATGAAAAACTCCTAAAACCTGAAGGGAAGATTCAGTTTAAGACCGACAACTCAGCCCTCTTTGACTTTTCACTGGAAGAAGTCGAAGCTACTAACTTTAAGGCTACTGAAGTTTCCTATGATCTTCACAACAGCGAATGGAATGAGGGAAATGTCATGACTGAGTATGAGGAAAGATTCTCTGCGAAGGGAAACCCTATTAAGAGGGTGGTTTTTGTGAGAAGGTAAGAAATGATAATATATTTATAGCTGCTAGGTGTTGCTACAGAGTTTATAAAAATTAGCAGTAAAGAGACTAAAAAATAAGTGCTGATACATGGAAGTTAGCTTAATTCTCTGTATCAGCACTTATTCTATTGTTGTAGAATGTATAAACTGTTCTTACTTAAATGTAACCACCGTAGCCCCGGTACCACCCTCATTGTACTCGCCTTCCCTAAAGCTCTTTACATACTTACACTTCTTAAGGTAATCAGAAACCATGCCCTTAAGGGCTCCTGTTCCACGGCCATGTATTATCCTTACCTGTGGAAGGTGGGCAAGATAGGCATCATCGATGTATTTGATAAGTTCTGCCCTCGCATCATCATATCTCATACCTACAAGGTTCTTCTCTACTCTTACATTTAAGCTCTTGCTCATTCCTATGCTGCCCTTGCCTGATGAAGACTTGTCCTTAACCATCTTTACGGAGTTGTCCTCCTCCACAAAAGCAAGGTCTTTACATTGACATTGGACTTCATTATACCCATGGTAACGGTGAGGTTGCCCTTTGCATCAGGGAGGGTACTTACAGTTCCCTTTATACCCATTGTAAGCACCAGCACCATATCTCCTATGTGTAGCTGTTTGTTGCCTACTCTATTCCTCTGGCTTTCCTTAGCCCTTATGCCATTGGTCTTGGTTACAGCGTCTATCTTCTCACGGAGTTTGGTTCTCTCCTCTTCCATCTCTCTGGCTGTAGCACCGCCAAGCCCCCACTTATTGTATTTCTTAATGGAAGCATCCGCCATTTCCTTAGCCTCTGACAGTATCTTAGAGGCCTCTCTCTTGGCATCAGCAAGCAGGCTTTCTTTCTTTTCTGCGAGTTTTTCTACATCTGTCTCCAAAGCCCTCTTTTCTTTCTCTATTTCTGCTCTTCTCTTCTTTATGCGTTCCTCTTCCTCTTCAATGAACTGCCTGCTTCTGTTAAGTTCTGCTATCACATCCTCAAAACGCTTGTCATTGGTGTCTATCCTGTTTGCCGCATCTTCTATTATCTCGTCAGACAGCCCTAATTTTTTTGATATTGCAAAGGCATTACTCTTGCCCGGAATTCCTATGAGGATACGGTAGGTAGGCATCAGTGTTTCGATATTGAACTCAAGACTTGCATTTACAACTCCCGGAGTGCTAAGTGCATATACCTTCAGCTCGCTATAGTGGGTAGTCGCCATCACCCTTGCATCCCTTGCCTGTAAATTCGCAAGGATAGCCATTGCTAGGGCAGCACCCTCTGTAGGGTCAGTTCCCGCTCCAAGCTCATCAAAGAGTACAAGGCTTTCCCTGTCAGCTTCTTTTAATATATTTACAATGTTCACCATATGAGATGAAAATGTAGAAAGGCTCTGCTCTATGCTCTGTTCATCTCCTATATCTGCATATATTTCCTTAAATATACCCAGCTCCGACTTGTCAAAGGCCGGAATGTGAAGCCCTGCCTGACCCATAAGAGTAATAAGTCCTACAGTCTTAAGAGAAACTGTCTTACCTCCTGTATTTGGTCCTGTTATTACAAGAAGTTCAAAGTCTTTTCCAAGGTTTATGTCAATAGGCACAACCTTTTTCTTGTCAATGAGGGGATGTCTTCCTTTTTTGATATTTATCCTTCTATCAAGATTAAATACAGGCTCTGTTGCACTCATCTCCTTCGCAAGCTCAGCCTTTGCAAATATAAATCAAGTACCGGCAGCACCTCCACATCGTATTTAAGCTCATCTAAGTAGCCTGCTGCCTCATTGGAAAGAGCCGCAAGCACCTTCTCTATTTCCTTTGCTTCCTCTATCATAAGCTCGCTAAGCTCATTGTTGTACTTAACTACAACAGCAGGTTCCACAAAGACGGTTGAACCTGTTGAAGACTGGTCATGAACAAGACCATCCACCTTGCTTCTATGCTCATTCTTAACAGGAAGACAGTACCTTCCATTCCTCATGGTCACCTTATTATTCTGTAAGAAACCCTTATCCGCCGCTGAGTTTACAAGGCTGTCTAGCTGTTCCCTGATCTTTGCATTGGTAAACTCTATCTTTCTTCTTACATTTTTAAGACCGGGACTTGCATCGTCAGCCATTTCCTCCTCGGAAATGATACAACGCTTGATTTCGTTATTGTACGGAGAAAGAGGTGAAAGCAGTTCAAGCCTCTCAGAAAGGCTGTCAGCCTCAAGCGAACTATCTCTCTTTGCACCAAAATTTTTCACTCTAAGAGCCACATCCAGAGTCTTGCTGATATTGATAAACTCACCCATACCAAGTGTTGAGCCTACCTCAAGCCTTATAAGAGAGTCTCCTATTTCTGTAAGTCCCGAAAATGAAATAGTACCTGACTGATATATCCTCGCAAGTCCGTCAGCAGTCTCCTTCTGAGCCTTGGTTATCTCTTCCATATCAGTCATGGGTATGAGCGAACGGATCACATCCTTAGCCTTATTGGATGAAGTAAGTTCCGCCAATCTTTCTGTTATCTTATCATACTCTAATGTATATAATACTTTTTTGTTCATATATTTCCCTTTTTTATTTATTAGTCTTTCATCCCTTTACTTTCCCCAATAAGCAAAAAGGAACTGCCAATTTGACAGCTCCTTAATATCTACTCAATCTGTCTAGAACTCAATAAACTTACTTTCCGCCTGGTCATTAACTACATAATAAGCTCTGCGCTCATTTGCATTAATATAAATCTTTACAGACTTAACATCATCAAGACTGTTTCCTTCTGCAAGATAAGCTTCTCGGGCTCTCTTAATTATTTCATCTGAATTTATCTGAATTCCATTAAATTCAAAATATGTCTCCAGCTCAAACCCCTTATTTTCTTCTTTAGTTATTTTTTCGTTTACTGCCATACTTCCTCCTCCAATCATCCTATAAATTAATAGTTACTATATGTTTGAAAGGCAAACAGCCCTACAACCAAATTAATGACTCCATTTTAGATTATGTAAATTCCCTTTTAGTCTCATCCCTTCAAAATCCAACTGTCTCAGCGCCTCATAGAGTACAATAGCAGCTGAACTGGATAAATTAAGAGATCTTGTTTCTCCTACCATAGGAATTCTAATGGAAGTTTCCTCATATTTTACAAGAATTTCCTCGGGGATACCCGCACTCTCCCTGCCAAACATGATAAAATCATCTTCTTTATATTCTACCTCTGTATATGCCTTCCTTGCCTTTGTAGTAGCCATATAAATCCTTGCATTAGGATTTTTACTTATAAAATCATTAAAATCTTCATACACATACAATTCTAAGTGCTGCCAATAATCCATCCCCGCTCTTTTTACAGTCTTGTCTGTTATCTCAAAGCCAAGAGGTTTTATTAAATGCAGTGCTGTATTAGTTGCAACACAGGTTCTTCCTATATTGCCTGTATTTCCGGGAATTTCCGGTTCATGTAAAACTATATTCATATCAATCACTTGTAATGGCTATATTAAAATTAATACATTTTCCATCTTCATAAGAAAGAGGTATGCATAAGTTTTTAGTAAACGAAGCATTAAAACTCATATCTCCTCTCCCAACTGTAGGCGGTGTAATATCTATTCCTATACCCTGGCTTGAAAATAATGTTGCCGCATTTCCAAGTACCATGTTGCCAAGCTCACAAATCGCACTGTGTCCTATTTCTCCAAGCTCCGGAAGCGGGCCCTGCATCATCATTTTACCTGCTATGTCACAGGCTACATTGTTTGCAAATTCTATGATTACCTGTCCTCTCACATCTCCTGTAATACCTATTATTATTATCAGCGAGTCATGAGAAAACTTCATATCCTTAAGTCCCGGTTTGCCGATAACCATGTCAATCATACAAGTCTGTTTAAGTATAGTTGTAGCTGCTGCAAGGAAGGGATTGATGTATTCAACGCTAAGTCCTGCCATTTTACTACCTCCATTGTTATTTTTATGACATCTAATCTATAATTCCCGATATCTTTATGGCTATTTCAAATGTCTCTTCGCAAAACTCTCTATTCTTGACATTGCAATTCTTAAATTATCAATTGAATACGCATAGGAAATTCTTATAAATCCCTCTCCGCATTCACCAAAAGCCGTTCCCGGTACAACGGCAAGCCTTTCTTCTTCAAGCAGCTTTGTTGCAAATTCTTCGCTTGTCATTCCAAACCGCTTTATACAAGGAAAGATATAGAAGGCCCCAAAAGGTTCAAAGCAGTCTATCCCTATCCTCTTAAGTTCAGACATAAGAAACCTTCTTCTCTGGTTATAAGCCTCTCTCATATTTTCCACATCCACATCACCGTTTTTAAGTGCTTCTATAGCAGCGTACTGGCTTGTAGTAGGCGCACACATGATGGCAAACTGATGAATTTTTACCATCTGGCTTATAACTTTCTTCGGTCCTGCTGCATAACCCATACGCCAGCCTGTCATAGCAAAAAGCCTTAGAAAAACCATTTATATATACCGTCCTTTGCTTCATTCCCGGAAAGCCCGCTACGGATGTGTGCCTGCCCTTGTAGGTAAGTTCAGCATATATTTCATCTGTAATTACAAAAAAATATCTTTTTTTCAATAACAAAATCAACTATCGGACGAAGCTCTTCCTCAGTCATAATTGCTCCTGTAGGATTATTGGGAAACGGCATTATTAAGACCTTGGTTTTATCAGTATAATATTCTTCAAGTTCAGCCCTGGTAAGCTTAAATTCATTTTCCGCCTTAAGCGGTATGGAAACAGGTTTACCTCCTGCCAAGTGAGTACAAGGTAAATAAGATACATAGCAAGGCTCCGGAATCAATACCTCATCGCCTGCATCTAACATGGTTCTAAGGGCAATGTCTATTGCCTCACTTCCTCCTACCGTAACTATAATCTCATCCTTAGCTTCATAATCTAAATTATACTTTCTTTTTACATACTCAGAAATATTTTCCTTAAGCTCCTTTAAGCCGGTATTTGATGTATAATGAGTCTTACCTCTTTCAAGCGAATATATGCCTTCTTCCCTTATATGCCAAGGTGTCTGAAAATCAGGCTCACCTACACCAAGGGAAATGGCATCCTTCATTTCACTTACTATGTCAAAAAACTTTCTGATACCTGACGGTTTTATCTCCTGTATAGCATTATTCAATATTTCTCTCAAGGTGTAATTAACTCTCTTTCATCTTTTTCTTCTTCTACATAACTCATTCCATGTTCCTTATACTTCTTAAGCACAAAATGTGTCTCAGTACCAATAACCGACTCAAGTGGGGAAAGCTTACTATGTACAAATTTGGCTACTTCCCTCATACTCTTGCCTTCCACTATAACCATAAGGTCATAGTCGGCAGACATAAGATAAACATAGGAAACCTCCTCAAAACGGTAAATCCGCTTTGCCATAAAATCAAAGCCCTCATCCCTTTTAGGTGCTACCTTTACCTCTATAAGAGCCGTTACTGTTTCTGTGTCATCTATTTTCTCCCAGTCTACAAATGTAGGATAGCCACAAATTATTCTCTCTGCTTCCATAGCCTTAATCTCAGCACTGACAAGTTCAGCAGAAACTCCAAGCATTGCTCCCAAGTCGTCCGCAGATAATTTACTGTTTTTCTCAATAGCCCTAAGTATTTCAAGTCTTAACTTTCTTTGTTCCATCTTTGTTTCCTCGCAATATGTTATACCACTATAATACTATATTATTACCTTTTCAACAAGTGAAAAATAATCCAAATTAATCAGACTTTTTTATTTAAATAATCATATCTTGGAGACTCCACAAATCTCTCTTCATCATCAAAAACAATAACTCTTTTCTTATCTTTAACCGCCTCCCCTATGCAAACAGCTTCTATTCCCGCCTTTCTAAGTGCATAGGTAAGTTCCTCTCCTCTATCTGTTGCAAGCAGATAACTGCCGGATGAGTTTAATTCAAGTGGATTTATATTGAAATAGTTACTAAGTTCAATAGTTGGCTGTATATATTTCAGCCTATCCGCATATACCCTAAGCCCGGCTTTTTCTCTTTCACCAAGGTTAAAAAAAGTCCTGCCAAAAGCCCCCCTTCTCCAAGCGGCAGCATAGCAGTAGTCTTATAGAACGGTGCGGTTTCTATTTCTACTAATGGCAGCCTGTCCGCTGAGAGATGTTTCATTTTCTCTATATAAGCCGGAGGATATATGGACTTTAACTCAGCTTCATTTTGACAAAATAATTTTATTGTTCCTGACTTTCCAATCTCTCCTGTCAAAATAATGTCCTGTCCCTCAAATATCATCTGCCTCTGCCAGGGTGCATCCGATACAGGCTTAAGCCTGCCGTTTCCTGATACAAAGACTGTCCTTTCCTTCGTATCCGCTTCCTTCAGATAAACCGCAGCTCTTTGAATCTCAGCCCCTGTTTCATCTACAAATTTTTTCAGTGAGATCGAAAATTCCCTAAGTTCTTCTTCATCAAATCCGCCTGCAAATATCAGTTCTACTTTAAGTCCGGTAAGGCTTCCGCCTGCACAGAGCAGTTCTCTCTCTAGCTTGCTCATATTTTTTCCCGTAATAACCGGATTCATATCAAAATACAGTATATCTGTTGCTTCAGCAGCAAAACCAAAACTCGGATTTTCTCTGTGTATAGAGACAGAGTAGGCATTCTTTTGAAATAAATGCCTACTCTCCTCCTTTAAGTATAGTTGTTTTATTACACTCCTCTGATAAATATGATCAGGAATTTCTATCATCCTTTTATTCCCTCTTCTTCATCTGTATTATTATGTTGTTTAACTCCCGGATTAGCCTGTTTACTATCGGTCTTAGCCTTCTCTTCCTCTGCTTTCTTCTCTTCTTCTTTCTTCTTCTCTTCTTCCTTCTTCTTTTCTTCTTCCTCTTTCTTCTTCTCTTCTTCCGCCTTCTTCTTTGCCGCATTTATCTCATACTCGTGCGGTTTGTAAGTACTTGTATTGACAAGCACCTTATTTTTAAGTACTCCATTTTCATATATCAGTTTATAAAGCTGGGCCTTACTTCCATTATCCCTTGAAAGTACTACAGAACTTAGTTCTACCTTCCTGTGAGCCACATCCCTTGTCTCATGTCCATACACATTGAAGGTAATAATTCCACCATTTACTATTCCCTCTATGTATATCGGATAAGCTGTATTATTCTTGAATTTTAAATCCTTCCAAGAACCTGCTATAGCGGCATCTCTTGCGAGATCAACATAGTCTACACTCATGGAATGGTTCTGTCTCTGCACTACATCAAGCTCTGAGAACAAGACAGCATTGTAAAGAGTTGAAGACACCTGGCAGATACCACCACCCATATCAGGAACTATCTTGCCTTCCACATATGCAGTTCCCATGCCATATCCATTCTGTGCTGTATAAGGCTGCATTTTAGCATTTGCTGAAAGAGTCTCCCCCGGCATAATGACAGAGCCGTTTATATGACTGCAGCCATTCGCCACATTCTGTCCTCTTCCACCGGCAGGATTAAACCTGGTAGAATAGCTTCCAAGCAAGTCTGTAACCATGCTTAAGGCCTCTTTATCATACTTTGGTTTTTGAGTTTCCAGTACAGCCTCTAAGTTAACACCCTCAATTGACTTCGCTGTCATTGTCCCCAAATGTTGTTTTACCTCTGATTTTGCCTTGGCAACGGCTGATTTTTCGTCAAACTGCCTTCCGTCCTTTCCGCCCAATACTATGAACTTTCCTGCCTCTCTTCTGAGGCTTGCATTTTCAGGTGCGATATCATATTTTTTAGCAATTTCAGCCATAAACCCATCTATCTTCTTAGCATCATATTTAAACTCAATATTATACTTTGGCTTATTCTCCTTAGCAGACTTAATTGCCTTATATCTGTCAATAATATTGCCTTCGTCACCGATTGCAACAATTTCTTTAACTATAGCATTATCCTTTGCCTTAACTCCCAAGTCTCTGTAAGATATGGATTCAGTGCCTTGAATTTCTCCATTTTGAGTTACAGACACAACAAGTTCCTGTTCCTGTACCTTCTTTACATAGTCTGACAACAGCTTTTTGGCTTCTTTTTCAGTCTTTCCACCCATTGATATTCCACTTACGCTAATACCCTCGCAAATAACACCTTTGACCTTGGAACTAAGTGCTGAAACTGTAATTCCCAGTCCTGTAGTCACTACTACAAGAACTGCCACTGCCAGATAGACTGCAATGATTAACTTCTTCTTTCTCATTTTCCACCTCTTAATTATTGCCCAACATACTTGCAACCATAGGAATAAGCATTGACATTACTACTATTATGATAATAATCTTTGAAATTAATTTTTGATTTTTCCTATTATTAAAATTCATAACTCTCTCTCCATATATTCTACTAAGTTATATAAGCCTTTTGACCATTATAGTATATTATGATATAATTATAATGTGTCAAAAGTATGAGCATTCTATACAAATATCCAAAACTAAGGATATATTTAAATTCACTGCTTACAGGGAGGTAACTATGCCGATTTTCCTTATCTTTGTCATTCTCTTTGCTCTCTGGGTGAAGTATGAGATTGGAAAGAACTCTAAAATGGAGTCCAATGCCAATACTGATTTCTTAGAGAGGGAGCGTCTGGCTAATTTCACCAGAAAAGCCGATATAACTAAGCTTAACTACCTTTCCATTCCCTTGCGGGAACTTCCATTTATGGGAAAGTACGAAAATGCAGCCACTTCTTATCTTCCTTCATCAGATATAAACAGCCTCACGAAGAATGAAATTCTGGATTGTGAAAAAAAAATCATAGCCCTAAGCAGCAAAAAAATATTAAACCTTGGAGGGCTTAGTAATACCGACATTAAAATGGAATACGGTGTTGCAAACCTTCAAATCTTAATGCAGTACGATGACAATTTTTCAAAACTATCCAGAGTACTTGCCAAGTGGGGAAAACTCCTCTTTGATGCAGGTGAACTTGCTGCCTCCGAAAAGGTGCTTTCTTATGCTGTCAGCTGCGGAGCCGATATAGAAGATATCTTTATTACTCTGGCTAAAATATATAAACAAACAGGCAATGAACTTGGCATCAGCAGCCTCGTAGATGCCTGTACCTGTTTTGATGAACTCCGCAGGGAAAAAATCATTGAGCAGATTACATCCATCTAATGATTTTATCTCAACATTCTCTTATGTACAATAGGATTTTTAGCTAAATTTCTTGTGGTTTTTAACTGTTTTTTATACAATTAAAATCAAAATGTCTCTCCTTATATTATTTACTTGAAGGACAGACATCTGAAAGAAAGCAGTTTTCACACTTTGGATTTCTTGCAATACAGATTTCCCTGCCAAGGGCTATAATGTCCAGATTCCATATTATCCAGGCACTTTCGGGTAGAACTTCCATAAGTTCAAATTCTGCCTTTACAGGATCTTCTGTAGTAGTTATTCCCAATTTTTTTGATATTCTCTTCACATGAGTATCTACTACTATGCTTGGTATGTCAAAGATATTACCCCTCACCACATTTGCGGTCTTTCTGCCAACCCCGGGAAGTACTATAAGCTTTTCAAGTTCTTTAGGCACTTCGCCGCCATATTCACTTAGCAGCATCCTTGCACAGGCGATAATATTTTTGGCCTTATTGTGATAAAAACCGGTAGAATGTACATCATCTTCCATCTCTTTAAGGTCTGCACCTGCAAAGTCTTCCAGGGTCTTATATTTCTTAAACAACTCCTTGGTAACCATATTAACTCTATCATCCGTACACTGTGCACTCAATATGGTGGCAAACAGAAGCTGCCAGGCATTCTCATGTTCAAGATAAGTACGGCTCTCTCCTCCATAGTGTTCAATCAGTCTCTTAATAATCTCGTCTATACGCTCTCTTTCCTTTTTAGGTAGTTTTTTCATATTCACTCCAACAAAATTAAATTTTACACAATCTAATATAACACAAAATTTCTAAGTAGTCTAGAGAAATTTAATATAAGACTTAGAAGCAAATAAATCAAAATATTATTATAATAAAAGTATGTTTTATATTTTTAAAATTAATAAAATTCTATTCATTTAAACTTAAAATAGGCTCCGGCTACTTTTAAGTAGCGGAACCTATTAAACTATCTAACTTATTTTTTCTCCATTCCATCTGTGAATTCAACAGCAGAATAAGTGTTGTCAAAGGTGAATATATAAGTTTTATAACCTTCTGCCTGTATTTCCAAGGTTACTTTTTTATTTTCCTCAGCTGATAATCCTGAAGGTCTTGATACCTCAATCCTGGTATCACCTGCAATTCCCTTTGTTTTTGCAAATTCATTTTCCTTCAATCCGCTTGTCATACTGCCAACAACTTCTTTATATTGAACACCATTTACAATAATCTTTGTCACCTTTTCAAGCCAAGATTGTGTGATACCGGCATTTTTATCACCTAGAAAATTTTTCCTAATTGTAAACTTATCATCTGTATCGACTCCAACCTTAAATTTTGCCGGCATTTCAAGCTTTATGAGATTATCATCTATCTCTGTTTCTTTTTTTGATTCTTCATTTTTTTCAGAATCTTTTGCCTTTTCTGCCTTCTCATCTGTATCCGTAGAAACATCTTTGTTTGTCTCTTCTACATTAACTAAAACTGCCTTTTCACCGCTATTGTCAATGGTAAATGTATAACTCTTGTATCCATCTGCCTCTATAATAACCGGAATTTGTGTTCCATTATTTCCTTCAGGTCTTATTATTTCTAACTCTCCCGTTATAGAAACAAACCTAAATTCATTTTTTACAGGTGAAGATGATGTTGCCATTCTATACTCTATACCACCAACATTTACAGACTTAACATTTTTTAGCCACTCTTTTACTTTCTCATTCTCATAGCTTCCATATATATTTCTTATTTTAAAACTACTTGTCGAAGACCAAAAATAAAAGTTATCCTTATAATCTTTTACATTGAGGCTCTTTTTCTCCTCTTTTTCTGTCTTTCCGGGAGTAGAGGTATCAACATTATTTCCCGGATTAACAACTGTATCATTAGGCTTTGCAGTCTCACTGACTGTCTCTTTTCCATCTACAATTTCCAGTCTTTCTCCTTTATTGTCAATGGTAAATGTATAACTTTTGTATCCATCGGCCTCTATAACCATAGATATATTCTGTGATTTCGATTTAGGTACTGCAATCTCTAAAACCGAACTAATTTGGAATTCTTCCTCTTTCGGTCTAATAGCAGGTTTAAGATTACGTTTATAAGGCTTACCATCAATAGTAATAGATGAAATGCTAGCAATCCAATTTTTTACACTATAATCATTATTGGCTGTTTTTACCCCGAAATTCGGACCAATAGTCATAGTCCCACGCCATATATTTGCATTAAACTTTTTTGATTCCGGCATTATTAGACTTCTTAAGCCATCTTCCTTCTTCTCTTCATCCTTAACTACTGTTAGTTCTATAGTTTGAGCTTGATATCCGTCTGCAACAACTACAACTTTAATCTTTTTTGGAAGTTTTTCTAAAGAAGCGGCATAACGATTTATAAGACCAAGGCCTTTAATAGTGAGCCTATTATCCTCAATCTTATAATCGCCCTTACCCATTGTATATACGAAATGTAATCCTGCGTCTTTTTCAGGATGAAGGGCTCTTATCTTTTTAAGGTACTCTGCATTAGCTTCAATTGAAATCTCTCCGTTTATAGGTACATTTTTCCCGTTTGGAAAACTAAATTCCGGAGCTGATTCTCCAAGATGGTTTCCATCCAATACTCCACCAATCATATTGTCTTCAAGTACTGCATTAGCATTTTTAATCTTTCTTACTTTACTTGATTCAGTTTCAGGAAGCTTCATATATTCAGCAAAAGTCAGAAATCTTCCATCTTCTCTGTCAGCTGCCATTACACTGTTATATTTTGCAAAATCATAGAATTCACTGTTTTTATTGTAAACAGCCTTCACAGTTACCTGCTTTTCAAATCTATCTACTATTGCACTGGCATAATCATTTTTTATACCTAATTTTGTAATTATTTCGGCATTAGCAAGCATATCAGTATCAAAAATCAAATCTCTTACTATAGCTAGTGAACCGATATAGCCCTCGCTGCTACCACTTCCTCCTCTTGATGGCTTAACTTTGGATGTTGCTCCTGCTATAGCATCAATCTTCATTCCATCAATAGACATTAGACTTGTCCTACTTCCCATAGCAGAAACTTTATTTGATTCAATTTCCTGCCCGTTTTCTATATCAAAATCAAAGGTAGCAGGTTTATACTCATTAAAGTATACCTTAATAGTATAGCTTCCCTTATATAAGGTATTATTCTCTCCCTTTGTTCCATTCTCTTCTTTACCTGCTTTAACATCATTATAAAGCACAAATGAGCCTCCAAAGAAATTATAATCTACATTATACCTAAGAGTCTTCACCTCTTTATTAGGTAACGTAAGTTCCACCTTTTCTACAGCATTTCTAACTCCCTGAGTTACTCCTTCGACCTTAAAATGAAGATTTTTCCCGGATTCTAATGAAGGTTCGCTTAAATATAGTTTTGGTTGTCCCGGATTCTCCAATCTTATGCGAAGCATATATGACTTACTACCTTCGGATTTCACCCTAAGTCTAAAGTATCCTGCGGATCTAAAATTAGTACCACCAGTCTTTAGAACAAGAGCAGCCTTATGTCCTCCATGCTGAACAAATTTCTTTTCATACTGAACATCTCTTTTTATAGTATTCTGACTCTCATCATCCTCAACCAGCTGTAATGCACCTTTATCAGGAATATTGTCAAACCATTTTTTATCCTCAGCTGACGAATAATTAAACATAACAGTTAGATCTTGGCCCACCTCTACATCAGGAGCATAATATGGCTTTTCCGAAATTTTTTGTGCAGACTTAAAATCTGAGTTAAAAGTTGTAACAGCAGGTAGCATACGTCTGTTACCCTCATTATCAAAATTATCTAAATAATAATCAAATCTTGATATTCTGCTGCTTCCTATTACAAATTCCGGAGTTCTACGCATATTAGTAACCACTGGAGTTACAACTTTCACTTTTGATGGTCTATCAAGTTTAACAATCTGATTGATTCCATCATTTTTTTTGCTTACAACCTTCACTTCTGCAGGATATTTTCCATATACTTCCCACTTATAGATAGTGCCCTCTGTATCAACTTTTGTAAGTTCACTTGTAATGTCAACTCCATCTACATATACAGTAGCATTATCCTTTGTATATCCATTTACAAAGTTAACAATCACATATCTTAAAAAGTTAGTTGCATTCATAACCTTTGTTTTTTCAACATTGATAATCTTACTGTCCGGTTTTTCAGGTTTCAAAGGTATAGCTGCTCCATTACCTGAGTTTCCTGTGTTTCCTACAGCTGTTGAGCCACCTCCTATACCTAAAATATTACCATTAATGCTCTGCTTATTATCGCCTTCGCTATTTGTTTTATTATTTTCGGAATTATCTTCAGTTTTTCTTGAATCTTCTTTATTGTTTATTACTGCCTCACCCTGTGCGGTTTCATCATCTTCTATATTTAAGTCTGACTTAGCGTAGGTTTCACCTGATTTAACCCTTACACTGCTTCCTGCGATGTCTAACTTTATAGTCTTAGCAGTCTTATTATTTACTACAAGTTCTATCTTTGATATAACCTTTGCTGACTCTGAACCTGCCTTATAGGTAAGTTCTGCATAAGAAGCCTTACCGTTTATATTTAAGTTTGTTTTAGATGCTATTTCAATCTTATTGCCTGTTTCATCTAACTGGAGACTTGCATTTTTGACTGTTCCAATCAGAATTATCTTCTTAAATTTCGCTCCTTTTTCTATATGAATCTTTGATTTTTCTGATAAATTAATCACAAGTGTCTTAGTCTTATAATTCCCCTTTGGCACCTTTAATTTCTTTGCAGATACGGCATTTAAAACTATCCTCTTAATCCCCTTTTTCTTTAACGCACTTTTGATAGCTTTGTTGCTGCTTACGGTAATCTCAGTCTTTTTAACCGATACCTTCTTAACCTGTGCCGCACTCACCTCAGTAGGCTGGATTTGAGCCGGTAGCATACTCAGTGACAGAGTCATCATCATAGCTGCTGCTATACTTCTCTTAAGTTTTCTCATCTTTCCTCCTGGTAAAATTATTCATAAATAAAAATATAATAATGATATTTAATTTCATTATTATGAGCCGTTATATCATATCAATTTTATATGACAAGTTCAACCGGTTTTTAAATATTCTGCCTCGCTATTTTTTTCTGTAATTTCATCCAATTATTTCATTATTCAGCATTATTACGGCAATAATACAAAGAATGCCTAATTATTAATGATAATTTTTTTCTCATTAATAGCAAACAATCTGCTTTCTTTTTCAATTTTTTTATTTTCTTCTTAAATTGAATATATAGTTCCTGTTTATTAGGTGATATATGGAAATATTATCAACAATTCCTTGAACATTTATCATCTTTGTTATATTATTATTCTATTAAGAAAATTCCTCAGGAGGGTGCTTATGTGGACAAGGAAAATTCTCAAATTAAATGCGAAAGCAGCATTCAAAAAAAACTACCCGGAAACAGTAGTCGTTTCCTTGATTTTTATTCTTTTGTCCCTTTTCTTTGATACTTCCAACCCAAATATAAATAGGGCTACAGCCATATTTACAGGAGATTTATCTGACAAGCTACATTCATTTTCTTCAATCTTCCTTGGTCTGTTTATCATCATGGTAGTAATTGGGATTGCATTAAAGGTTCTCATATATAATCCCTTTGAGGTAGGGTTCCAAAGATTTTTCATAGATAACCACAATGACGATCCCAAAGTTGGCACTATATTATATGCATTTAAGACGAATTATATCAACATAGTAAAGACCATGTTCCTAAAGGATATTTATGTCTTTCTTTGGACCATGTTATTTGTCATCCCCGGGATAATTAAGTCCTATTCCTATCGTCTAGTACCCTTTATACTGGCTGAAAATCCCGATATGAATGCTGATGATGCTATCAGATTGTCAATGGAGATGATGAACGGAGAAAAGTTAAACGCCTTTATACTTGATCTTAGTTTCATACCTTGGCTTGTACTCTCAGCATTTACCTTTTATATAATTGGAATATTCTATGTATTCCCTTATATAAACGCTACCAATGCTGAGCTATACCTGGCTATTAAAAACGGTGATTATTACAATGACCAAGGTATATTTAGTGACAACTTCTTTAAAAACGGCGGTGGTTATTATGGTTAGTTTCAGGCATTTATTTGACAACGGAAGGGTTATACATACCTCCAGCTGTTATGGAAACAATGACTTAGAAGTAGTAGAAAGAACCGAAGACGGCGAATCCATCCGCCTTCTCCTTGTAAATGGAACAAGGGAGTCTGCCACTTACACTGAAAAGACCCACCGTAATGATCTCGTATTCAAGTATTCCATAGGCTTCAATGATGTTTTTGAAATAAACAGAAATCTAAAAAGCTGTCTCCTTTTGGGCGGGGCAGGCTTTTCATATCCAAAGTACTTTATCAGCCGTTTCCCCGATAAAACTCTTGATGTAGTAGAAATTGATGTGGAAATGGTAAATATTGCATTTAAATATTTTTATTTGGATGAACTTTTTGACGAATACAATCTCTATGAAAATGAGCGGCTTAAAATCTATCTGATGGATGCAAAAGAATATCTTTATACACGGCATAAAACCTATGATGTTATTTTTAATGATGCCTATATCTCCGATTTACCTGCAGAGGGGCTGATGAGTTATGAAGCTCTTTCTGTAATAAAAAGCAGGCTGAATAAAGACGGAATCTATGTGGCAAACATGATTACAGCAATGGCCGGGGAATCTGCCTATCCTCTCTTTTCACTGCTTGCTTACCTAAAACAGATTTTTAAGTATACAAGATTTTGTAAATGCCGAAATGACATACCTGCCAACGAAAAACAGAACTGCCTGATTTTTGCCTCAGACAGTCCCATTTAATTTAAAAATCTACCTCATCAGGATTATGTGCGTGTCCACCTATGTAAGGCATATTATCAAGAATTTTCAGATCTCTCTCTTCAAGCCTTATCAACGAAAGATTTTCCTTCATCCGTTCATATGAAGCAGTCTTAGGCAGTGGGATTATTCCCATCTCCCTAAGAAATGAAAGACAGATAACGGATGTGGTTGTTCCATATTTCAGCCATTTCACACAAGATATCATTTTTAAGCAAAGCCCCTGTTCCTAATGGGCTGTAACCTTCTGTAATGATTCCTTCAGCCTTATTGTATTCCACAGTTTCTTTTTGCATGTAACCAATATGAAGTTCTATCTGATTAACCATCGGCAGTATCTTTGCAGTCTTTTTTAATGCTTCAATGTGATGTGGAAGAAAATTACTCACTCCCACAGCCTTTACTTTTTCTGCTTCATAAAGTTCTTCAAGTGACTGCCAGGTTTCACTATTCACCTTATCCGGCTCCTTATAGCGTTTTTTATTAGCAGGCCAATGTATGAGATAGAGGTCAATATAGTCTAAATCAAGGTTTCGCATGGACTTGTCAAAGCCCCTAAAAGCCTTGTTATAACTGCGGTTTGTATTCCATAGCTTGCTTGTTATAAAAATATCAGCCCTATCTTTTATAAGACCTTCACGGATGGCAGCCTTTACTCCAAGTCCTACACTTTTTTCATTGCCATAGGCTCCTGCTGTGTCTATATGTCTGTAGCCTGCCTTAATCGCTTCAAATACAGCCTTTTCACAGTCTTCTCCGTAGGGGATATTCCAGGTGCCAAAGCCTATATCAGGTATTTCTATTCCATTTCTAAGTATCATATTACTCCGTAATGTATGCAAGGATGAGAGCGTAGGTATTGTTCATTCCATCTATGTGAGAACGCTCGTAGCCGTGGGTTGCTCTTGTACCAGGACCTACACAGGCGTGGCGGATATCATGTCCTGCCACTATGGAAGTATCTCCATCAGAGCCATAATGTGGAGTGAAGATATCGAGTACATAGTCTGCTCCTGCCTTCTTTGCTGCTTCTATTAACTCATTGTTAAACTCATAATGATATGGGAAGCGGCTGTCCTTACAGAAATACTTACCTTTCTCTCATCTGTAGTCTGCTCTGGGCCTACGCAGGCTATGTCCACACCCAGCACATCAGCTGCATCCTCAGGGAGCCACGATGTTCCATGTCCTATTTCCTCATAGGCTGCAAAATACATATATACCTTACGGTTTAGCTTAAGTCCCTCATTTTTAAGAGCCTTCATTATCTCGATAAGTATGGCTGCCTGTGCCTTATCATCTATGAATCTGGCCTTGATGTAACCATTTGAGTACATGTATCTTGGCTCTAAGGCTATCATATCTCCTACCTGTACGCCAAGAGCCTCTGTATCCTTATCACTTTTTACATCTTCATCGAGTATGACTACTACATTTTCTTCGTAGTTAGGAGCTATTTCAAAATACTTATCCGGAGTTACATGAACTGAAGCCCTGTCTCTTTGCACTGCTCCTGTGATAACCTTACCATCTCTTGTGTGAAGCCTTATATTCTCGTGAAGGGCAGACTCAGCGTGAAGTCCTCCTACAGGGCAGACCATGAGGCTTCCGTCTTTTTTAATGTGCCTGACCATAAGTCCTATATCATCAAGGTGAGCAGTAATTACAAGAGGTTCGCCCTCTCCGCCAAGGCAGGCAAGAACTCCTCCCTTTCTTGTCTCTATGCACTCATAGCCCAGGCTCTTAATCTTATTTACCATGTAATCGTGGATTTCCCTAAACTGTCCGGTAGTAGAATCAATTGCAAGCAAATCTTGAAATTCTTTTAAAAATTCGGCTTCATTCATTTTCTTCATAATATCTTTATCTTCTTTCTAAATAATATAATCTCCATTTAATACACTTCCTCTGTCAAGGATATCCTGAACAGTAATACTGTCCAAATATTCATTCACTACTTTATATAAGCCCTCCCATACAAACAGTGTCTGGCAGCAATTTTTCCTTTCACAGTAGTTAACTTCTGTTTCAAGACAGCTCACAGGAGCTATACTTCCCTCTGTAATCCTTAGAATATCTCCAACCGTATATTCTGACGGTGGTTTTGCAAGCCTGTATCCACCCTTATTACCCCTGTTGGTTATAAGCAGGCCTGCTCCATTTAATACAGGAACTATCTGCTCCAAATATTTCTTTGAAATATTTTGCCTTTTAGCCACATCCTTAAGGGCTATGAATCCATTTTCTCTATGTTCCGCAAGATCCACCATCAGCCTCAGTGCGTACCTTCCCTTAGTTGAAATTTTCATATCAAACCATCTACTTCCTCTGTTAATCTTGTTATATATTTTTTCTTATCCTTAAATGACGGCAGGATTTCTTTATAAATATTTAAAAATTCTGTTTTAAGTTCCGACCTTGAC
Organism: uncultured Catonella sp.; assembly: GCA_916439065.1. Taxonomy (GTDB): domain Bacteria; phylum Bacillota; class Clostridia; order Lachnospirales; family Lachnospiraceae; genus Catonella. The sequence continues at coordinate 95,865 of CAKAGD010000004.1, read as the reverse complement.
AGCCTTGCTTTCACCGGTAAAAACATCACATTGTATTCGTCCCACGAAAACAGTGGAACTATGTCTGTTATATAGGCTCCAAGTCCTTTATAAAAATCAATCTCCCTCTGCCTTTTTTCTAAATTTTTCTCAGAAATACCACTGACTCCTATCAGTTCAATAAAAATTCCAAACGGCATATCTGTGTTGTCCTCTTCTTCAGATTCAGGGATGAACATTTCCCTCAGCATTTCAAAAAATATTTCAGAATAGTTATAACCCCTATATTTCTTTAGTACCACAAATAATCTAAAAGCATCACCCTCTTCTCTACATCATTTACAAAAATCCCAAAACAAAGCAAATGCTTTTTATCATCATAAAGACCATAACAACTGCATATTTTCTTGGCTATAAGCCATCTCATTGCTGCCTCCGATATAAGATAATCCGCATCCGGCCCATCAAAAAATTTTGTTAGAAATCGTCTGTACAGCGATAGAATTTCCTTCTTTCCTAGTTCTATCAGCGTAAAGTCCATTAACATACCCCTTCCCAACATCTATTTATAGTGAAAACCTGTTATTAAATATCCATCCTTAGTATTGCTTACCACTATATTCGGCTTTGAAAGACCTAGTAAAAATCCGTCACTATAAGCATTGGTAACAAATAAATTCGTCCTCGAAACCGATGCTGTAAGTCTCTTTGTAAATATCTTTTTACTGTCTAATGATATAAAACTCTGCACACTACCAATTTTTTCTTCTTTACCGGTGTCAAAAACCAGAGGATATTCACATAACCTTGCAAGAGCACTCAAATCCTTATTTTCCATAGCTAAAATTATAGCCCCCGCTCTTTCTAAGGCAGCCTTATCTAACTTAGGAATTTTATCCGAATCAGCCACTTTTTTGATTTTTATCTTTTTAGCAGAAACCCCTTCAAACTTTCCCTCATATTCAATCCTTACGGGAATCCCAACGGTTATACCGTCTTTTACATCTGTAATATCCATATCCTTGTTAAGTGCAAATCTTACAGTTGTTCCCATATCACTTTGGAGTATCATGGATTTTTCCGTGGCATCTATTATTACTCCATACATAACTCCATTACTGCTCATCGGCGGTATTTCAACACTTATGGAACCTGAGCTTGCTGAACTTACGCTGTTTTTTTCATTTACCGTACTATCCGATGCCTTATCAGCCTTCTTTCCACAGCCCGATACTACTATTGTAGAAATAAATATAAGCATCCATATTTTATTAACTAATATTCTTTTAATCAAATTCTCCTCCAGTCTTATAGAGCAAAATTATCTGTGTTTTAATACCCCTATAATACTATGTTTAAAAGATTTTTACAAGCAAAAAGAAACTGCCCCCTCTAACAATGAAAACCGTTAGAGTGCAGTCTCTTTTTGGTGTGGTTTTTGAAATCTAAACTTTATTTATTAAAAATTAAATTTAGATACCTCATTTTGTAGTTCCATAGCAATATTTGCGAGATTTTCACTGGCTTCTGATATCTCTTCTATAGTCTTGGTCTGTGTTGCTACGCCCGCTGATGCCTCTTCTGTTGAAGCGGCATTTTCCTGTGCCACTGCTGAGATATTCTCTATTATTTTAATTACATTCTGATTTTCAGTTTCCATGGTCTGTGATGCCTTATTTATAGTTACTACTATAGCCTTAGAGTTCTCAACAGCCTTTGATATTTCATCAAATTTTTCACTGGTTTCATCAACTTTTTCACTCTGAGAAATTACCATCTTACTGGAATGTTCCATCATATTTACCGCAGAATCCGCCTTAAGCTTAAGTTCATCGATTACCTCTCTGATTTCAGCTGTGAAACCTGCACTTTGTTCGGCAAGTTTCCTAATTTCATCTGCAACTACCGCAAAACCCTTACCCGCTTCTCCTGCTCTTGCCGCCTCAATCGCCGCATTAAGCGCAAGAAGATTGGTTTGATCAGAAATGGACTGAATCATTTCTGATGCACTTGATATCTTTTCCGTAGCCTTGCTTGTTTCATCTATTACCTTACTTACCTTACCTGAAATTTCCTTATTTTCTTCAGTTATCTTGATAAGTTCCCTAAGTGTAGAATTACCATCATCCTTGCACTTATCTATTATATCTGTAGCCTCAGAAAGTTCCTTGACAGTTTCAATCATCTCCAATATGTATCTACCTGATACTTCTGCAGACATTGCCGCATTCTGAGTATCCTGTGCCTGGCCGGTAGCGGACTGTGCAATACTTTCCACTGCTCCTGATACATCTGCCGCCATATTAGATGTTGCCTGTGCTATTGTTGAGAGTTCCTCTGCTGTAGCAGAAGTAGTCTTTGCATGTTGATTTATCTCCTTCATAATGCTTACCAGATTCTCATTAAGCACCTTCATGTCACGCATTGCACTTCCTACCCTGTCATTTGCATTAAGGTAGCCAAGCTTTTTTGCGAGATCATTTTCTGTACCGGTATCAAGATTATAATGTGCCAATTTTTTAATAGTCTTTGAAAGCAGTTCAAGTGGTTTTGACACCATTCTCTGCAAAACTAAAAATGTTACAGCTGCAATTAAATAATGGTAAATGCACTTAAAATAAGGTTTACTACAACTCCCCTTACCGCATCCTTTATTACATAAGACTTTGTATTGATTGACTGAATTGCCCAGTAACTGTCTGTACCATCTATTTTTACCGGCTCATATATTATTATGGATTCCTTACCTGTATCTTTATAAGTCTCTGTGGCTGTAACCTCTTCATTTCTACTCGTTTGAGCAAGATAATTCTTTATATCTGCATTTGTTTCAGCCACATTAGTCATTATTTTAGACTTATCCATTGAATGTGCCACCACATCCCCACTATCTGTAAGAAGTACCGAGAAATCATCCTCACCGTTAGTCGATGATGTTGACAACTCGTCCGATATATCATCTATATCGATATCAGCATTTATCGCACCTACAATCTTACCATCAAATATAATCGGCATGGCATAGCTTACTACAAGTCTTCCCACTGAGGAAGTATAGGGTGCTGTTAAACCATCTTTTCCTGTAGAAACCGGTACTGTATACCAGGGTTTTCCTATATGGTAATCTGTTGTCTTAACCTTTAAATCACTCCTGTCCCCCGAAACATAGGTAACCATGGCACCTGTTTTATTATCATCCCTTACAAAGCTTGCATCCCTTCCATCAAACCCATTTGGCTCAAAATAAATCCCAAGCCCTGAGAGGTCCGGCTCTGTTAAATAAAGCTGTTCAACAATCTCTGTAATGGTTTCCCTGCTCCTTGCCGTCTCACTATTGCTTTTCATCTCGGCTATTGCAGCCCCTATGAGTGCCGCTCCTGCTTCATAAGCCTTCTTGAATCTTCCTTCAATATTTCTTGAAAGTGCCCTTGTTTCTTCCCTCTCAAAATCTGTCTGGCTGCTTACATCCAGATTATATGATACAACTGAATCATACACCGTCTTCCCACCAAGAATTACAAATAAAAGGATGGAAATTATGATTCCTGCTTTTTTCCCCACGCTCCCGGCTCTCTTCTTTCTCTCTTTTAATTTCATTCTGAAATTAAAGCCTCCCTTTTACAAAAAATAAATCCTGTTATATTGTTTATATAGTTTACAAATTTCCTACAAATACAATAACTTATACTAAAGATCTGATAAATATTGTCTTTTTAAAAGCTAATGTTTTTTTGTGTATTTGTTAAATAAATAATATATCAGAATTTTTCAGATGTTATTATATCATTATAATTATAAAAATCTACTCTTTTTATAACTTTTCTTGTTTAATAAGAAAGTTTTTAGAAAATATACTCAAAAGTGATTATATATAGTTTAATATCAAAAAATAAGAAAAATTCAAACGCAATTATGTAGTTTGAATTTTCTTATTTTTATTCTTTAATGTATATACAATTAATATGTCAACTTATCAAGTTCCTTCACATGCTCAGTCGTACTGCTGCAGGCATGGCTTGCCTTAGAGGCGTAATTCTTAACTGAAGCAGTGGACTTTACTATGGCCTGCATGGTTCCGGGACCCGCTACGCAGCCTCCCGGGCAGCCCATTCCCTCAAGAAGATAGCCATTGTATTTGCCTGCCTTTGCAGCCATAAGCATCTTGCGGCAGTCTCTAAGTCCCTCTGCATTGTCAGTCTTCACCTCCATATCAGGATGGAGGTTCTTAATTACATTTACTACAGAGGTAGCAACTCCACCTGAAACCGCAAAGTTACGGCCATCAGTTGAGGCATCGTTCACACCGTCAGGATCTTCTTCAATATTCTGGATATCTATATGCTTTGAGGCAAATATCCCGGCCATTTCTTCAAAGGTAAGTACAAAGTCCACCTCAGAACGCACCTCATCCCACATAGCTTCAAGCTTCTTAGCTGAACAAGGTCCTATGAATACCACCTTACCCTTTGGATTGTAGTGCTTTATAAGCCTTGCTGTAAGTGTCATAGGTGTAAGTGCCATTGATATGCACTCCTTCATCTCAGGAAAGAGCTTCTTTGCCATAGACGCCCAGGCAGGACAACAGGAAGTACCCATAAATGGCAGTTTGTCAGGCACTTCTTTAAGGGAAGTCGTTTGCTTCTTGGGTAGCACAGAGGTCTGCACCTACTGCCACCTCAAATACATCAGTAAAGCCTAGCATTTTCATGGCCATACGGATCTTGCCGGGAGTTACCTTCGCACCAAACTGACCTACAAAGGCAGGGGCAAAGGCGGCATAGATATGCTCACCCGACTGGATTGCTCGAATTACCTGGAATATCTGAGATTTATCTGCAATTGCTCCAAAAGGACAGTTTACAAGACACTGACCACAGGATACACATTTCTCATAGTCTATATCAGCCTTTCCATGCACATCTGAATGTATGGCATCCATGCCGCAGGCTGCAGCACAAGGCCTTTCCTGCTTGATGATGGCATGATATGGGCAGATATCTGCACATTTGCCACATTTGATACACACCTCCTGGTCTATCTTCGACCTGCCGTTTGTCCTATCAAGAGAAACGCAGGTCTTTGGACAGACTTCCACACAAGGGTGGGCAAGACAGCCCTGACAGCCGTCAGTTACAAACACCCTCTTTTCCGTACACCCATTGCAGGCAAACTTAATCACATTGACAAGTGGAGGAGTATAATATGTCTCAGGCTTATCAGCAGCCTCCACATTGTCTGAAATCTTAGCGTGTTCGCTTGCGTCTCTACAGGGAAGTCCCATAGCAAGCCTAAGCCTCTCGCCAACTATAGCTCTCTCAAGAAACATCGCTGCGGAAACTTCCGACCTCACCTGGGATTATCTTATATGGCAATTCCTCCATCCTCTGGTCAGTAGGCCACTCTGTGTGGTATGCCATCCTGGCAACCTCAGTAAATATACGGTGTCTGATTTCCTTGATTCTTGTTTCAATACCTCTCATTAGTTTTCCTCCATATTTTCTATAAGCCTTCCCCTTGTAGAAGGACTTATTTTCCGCATTACAGCTTCAGTTATAATTGTATCCGCTCCGCTTCCCAAGGCTCTTTTGACTATGAAGTGCGAGTTCATTATCTGGCCCATGGAAAGCTTGAGTCCTTCCATAATAAACTCTCTGCCCGGTGTTTCGCTCAGTTCAAGCAGAATTTCGTCAGTTTTAAAATGTATCTTCATTATCCTGCTCGCAGCCTCTTCTGTAAAGCTAAGTATCAATTTCAGAACATTTTCGTGATCTTCATTTTCAGTATATTCGCCCTTAAGTGCTACATTGTAAGGCTCACCATTTAGATTAATGGTTGAATAAGCCGGTTTATGAAAGCCCACTCCCAGTTTGTGGACTTCATCCCCTTCTTTTAGCTTAATAAAAAGCGTATGATTTTCATAGGAAAATCCAATCTCACTAAGCCCCTCTGTAAAGTTATTGTGGGTAAGCTGTAAAAGGAGAGGAAATACTCCCTGGCACTTGTCTTCAAGCTCGTAGCTTCGTCCGTTAAGCCACATAAAGAAATCATGTTTAAGCGGATGAGGCTTGTTGCGGCTTGATATCTGAGCCCGAAGGTTTCCCTTTCTTTCCCAGCCTCCAGCCATAACAGGCTTTGTCTTAAATGCTCCGCTTTCAAGCTCGGAAATAAGTTTATTCAAATTCACATATCCCATAGGATTTGGGGCAAGGGGTTCATCTGAAAAATCAGGGTTTTCCATGTATTTTTCAATGATAGCGTCTCCCTCGCCACTATGGAAAACCACAGGATCTCCTGCAAAATTCACTATTATCATATCAAGGTCAGGGTAAACTCTCACATCCTGCCCCATCATACCATCAAAGAGGTAACTCTCAGCCCTACAGCCCATCCAAAGCTGGTAGCCATAGCCAAAATGTTCGTTTTCAATCTGCTTTGATGTCGCCATATTTACATATTCCTCGGAAATAAGCTGTTCGCCCTCCCATTTACCCTTGTTAAGGTATAAAAGTCCGAGCTTTGCTGCATCTTCAGGTCTTATAAACATACCCCAGCCGCCCTTGGTAATGCCCTCAGGACTAGTCTCCCAAAAGCACTGACTAATTCCAATTTTGTCAAAAATTCTCTCTTTTAGGAAATCATACAAAGTCATGCCTGTAATTTTTGTTACTATAGCTGAGAGCAGGTAAGTGTTCATGCTATTATAATCGAAAACCTTACCCGCATTATTCTTTAATGATGCAGAAAGAAAACCCTTAATCCACTCATCTCCAACCATGGAACCGCCCTCATTAAAGTCAACTCCACTTGTCATAGTAAGAAGATTCTCAACTGTCATATCTCTAAACTTCACCATCTGCCATAGGTTTGTGAGGTCTCCAAATATGTCCACAACCTTGTCATTAAGCTTTAGCTTCCCATCATCGTAGAGCAGACCGATAGCCATTCCTGTAAATGTCTTGCTCATAGAATAAGTGGTATGCCATTCTCCCCTTCTGTACGGTGAAAAAGAAGACTCACAGATGACTTTACCATGTCTAATTACCAGAAAATGATGAAGTTCACTCTTTGCAGAGCCAAGTTCGAATAAGAGGTTGTAAAGAAAAGATGTAGGTACCCCCTCTGCTTCAGGAGTACTTCCAGGCAGTGGCTTGGCATCTGCCTTATCCCAGTCAAACTGCGGTTTTTCAGGCTTAAATGCAGCCTTCCCTATGTGTCCCGTCTTGCCTGTAAGTATATCAAACATTATAGCGGCTAGAGCTTTTTCAAAATTGGCCATATTACCTCCTAAAACTCTCGGATTCCTTCTTTTCCTTCATCCTTGGTCTTTTCGATATTTTTGATAACTACATCATAGCTTACCTGTTCATTTACCTTTACACTGACTGTGTCCCCCGCCTTGTGTCCCATCAAAGCCTTGCCCAGAGGGGATTCTATGGTTATGAGATTGCTTACTGAGTCTCCTCTTACTGAGGTTACCAGTTTATAGGTTTCTTCTTCATCATCGTCCACAAAATATACAGTTACAGTATTATCAAGTCCTACCTCGTCTTCTTTTGAATCATCCTCTATTATCCTTGCAGTCTTAACCATCTTCTCGAGGTAGCGTATCCTGCTTTCATTCTGATTTTTAAATCTCTTAGCCGCATAATACTCAAAATTCTCCGAGAGGTCGCCATGTGCCCTTGCTTCCTTTACCTCAGCAATGGCCTCTTTTCTTACCACCAGCTTTCTATGCTCAATTTCCTCTTCAAGCCTTCTTATATCGTTTTTAGTAAGCTTGTCGTACATTTATAAACCTCCTTGATTTCGTGGTAAAGCCTTCCTGCAGGTAAGCCTACCACTGTAGAATAATCTCCGTTTATCTTTTCTATATAAGCTTGAAATCTTCCCTGAATAGCATATCCACCAGCCTTGTCATAAGGCTCTAAGGTGGATATATACCCCTCTACCTCAGCCTCATTCATAGGATATACGCTTACTTCGGTTTTTTCTGAGAAGGTGCGTACAATCAGCTTATTTTCACTTAGCAAGGCTTTAATTATGTTTCCAATTTCTGCTGTCTCTTCACTATTATCGGCTTCTTTCATCTGATTTTCAAGGATTTTAAATAATTCCAAGTATTTGTTTCCCTCTTTAACTCCCCTATTTTCAAGGACTTCCTTAGGGATATAGATGAGGGTAACCCCTGTGTATACCTCGTGGCTTCTGCCTTGGATAAGCTCTATCATACGGCCGGCATCAGCCTTATCTCTAGGCTTTTCAAGGATTTCCCCGTCTACAGACACCACTGTATCTGCACCGATAACTATGTAGGCGTCTCCTTCTTCTGTTTCCTTAGTCAGAATAAGGCTCTCCGCTACATCAGCAGCCTTTATAAATGAAAGCTCCTCCACCTTTTCCTTTGGGTGAAGCTTATTAAAGTCATTTTTTAACTTCTCCTCAGCCTCACTTACCTCAGTCGTAAATTCAAAGCCAAGCCTTCCAAGTATCTCAACCCTGCGTGGTGAAGCCGAAGCCAATATATATTTTGTCATAATCATCCTCCTTTTTTTATCTTACCTTCTCCGTATTTTTCATTTATTTTTTTAAGCATGGTATCTAACTTATCGGTTTTTTCTTTTTTCTTCGATTCTTGTAGTCTAATCTCATCCTGCTTACTTTTTTCTTTCATATAGGAAAATATATCAAGCTGCTTACATTCATTTTCAGCCAGATTCGATACACCTACTCCAACCAGCCTAATACCATCATTTTCGCTAAATAAGCCTCTTTCTCCAAAGCAAAGCTCTCTCATAAGTATAAGGGAAGTGCTTTCTATATCCTTAATATCATTGGTTGGTTCTACCAGAGTAGTCTGCTTTGACCTCCTCTTAAAGCTGCTTGTTTTGGCACTAACGCTTATAGTATAGCCTGCTGCCTCATCTTTTGTAAGTCTTTTCCCCACACTTTCTGAAGCCAATGTATGACAGTGGGCATTTCTCTATCATAGGTAGACACCCTGATGTCTGTGGGCAGGGTGGTCTCGTTTGAATAGCTCTTAGCAGCCTCCCTCTCCCCCGATACCGTATCGCTTCCTCTGCCGTTAGCACTCTCATAGATATATTCTCCTGACTTTCCACCTAGCAGAGAGCAAAGCAGGGCTTTATCAAGCTTAGCTGCATCTCCTATGGTCTTAACTCCTATATTCTTAAGTTTTTCAGAAGTCTTATAGCCACAGCCATGCAGCTTTTCTATTGGCAGAGTCCACATTTTCTCCTCTATTTCCTCTGGATAAAGAGTATGTACCTTGTAAGGCTTTTCAAAATCACTTGCCATCTTGGCAAGGAGTTTGATAGTAGATATACCAATATTAACAGTAAATCCAAGGCTTTCATAGATTTCAGTCTTAATTTTCTCTGCCATAGCCATGGGTTCATCTCTTCCTGTCATATCAAGATATGCCTCATCAATAGACACCTGTTCTACTGCTAAGGCATATTTCTTAAGTATATCTATAAACTTCGCAGAGTATTCTCTATAGGTCTTAAAATCAGAGGAAAAAATCCTTAGGCTCGGGCATTTTTCAAGAGCCCTCATGACAGGTTCACCTGTCCTTACTCCCTGCTTTTTGGCAGGAATCGAACAGGCTGTGATAACTCCATGTCTTTTTGACACATCCCCTCCTATGGCAGAGGGTATGGTTCTAAGGTCAATGCTTCCCGGCTCTTCTTTAAGCATCTTAACTGCCGTCCACGAAAGAAAGGCTGAGTTTACATCCACATGGAATATCAGCTTGTCCATTTCTTCACCTCCAAAGTGAATCTACTTCAGATATCCTCTCTTGCCTAGAAATGTTCTATATCTTTCTCTCTGGCTCCTTATGATGTCATCTGAGTTAACAAAGTCTGCGAATTCTGCTTCGCTTAGCCATTTATAGCCAATGGTCTCGTTTTCCTGCAAGGTTACGCAGTCCTTTGCGCAGTCAGTCCTTGTATAAAAGTCTTCAAATATGCATTTCCCGTGTATAGTCCTGCCAATGTGTTCAAAGTCTTCTGCTTCTATTCCGGTCTCTTCTTTTAGTTCCCTCTTTATGCAGGTAAGCTTGTCCTCGCCTTTTAGTGCGCTTCCTCCTGCTGTGGCTTCGTATTTGCCGGGATTGGTAGGCTTGTTTAGGTCTCGCTTCATAAGTAGAAAATCGCCGTCCTCATGCTGAACCAGCACTTCGCATACCAGATGATAAAGCCCATCCGGTATCTTTTCTCCCCTAACCAGGTCAACGCCTGCAAGGGTTTCGTCTCTATTATAACCGTCCCAAATTTCCATGTTTCCTCCAATAAATCTCTAGGCAAGTTTCTGCCGGAACTTGCCCTCATAACATTGATACAATATATGTCGCTTGTGACACATGTTATTACTGTTTTAATCTCTATGTTGCTTTGTAACGCCAAGAATGATAGAATTTCAGACTCGCTCCGGCATCCGCTTCGCTACGCCTAATGCGCTCGCTTAGAATTCTATCATTCTTGGCTGTATACTGCAAGTCTGTCTTACTTACATTTTCTTTTCCCAATGTGCTTACTTTTGTTCTACTAGTTAAGCAGCCGAAACTAATAATGCCGCATAGTTCGCTGTTGCCGCTCTGACTTCGTGCAAGCACTCGTAAGTAGTGGGCAGCATTACTTATTAACACTCAGCCGAAACTAATAATGCCGCATAGACCGTCTTGCTACATCCCCTTCTCACAATCTGCTTACCTTTGTTGTTCTAATCAAACAGCCGGAACTAATAATGCCGCATAGTTCGCTGTTGCCGCTCTGACTTCGTGCTTCGCACTCGTCAATTGCGGACAGCTATTATATAGGCAGAACTAACACACTTTGCTTCGTTGCTTCGCACCTTGCAAAGTACGAGTCACTGCCAAAAAGTGAGCGCATTAGGTTTTTCGTCAAAGGAGCTATTCTTAAACCGCCTCTCACAGAAAAACCGGAGCGAGTCTGGGCATTTATTAGTGAAGGTGTCACTTAGTCAAACGAACATAACATCAGTGAAGGCATCACTAAGTCAAATCAAAAAGTAAGCTCATTGCCTTCTCATTCTAGCATAGCGGATTCTTGCTTGGTTTTCCACCCGCACGAGGATATTTTTTTCGGAGTATTTTTTATCTTTTCTATAGAAATCAGCACCCTGGTATAGTCGGTATCCTTTATGGTAAACTGTGCTTTATCCTTTATTTCTCCACCAAGCACCCTAATAGCAGTCTTTGATGCTTCGATTTCTTCATCGGCTCCAACTGCCTTATAAGCCACAAATTTCCCACCTGGTTTAACATAAGGGAGACAGTATTCGCTAAGGGTAGGCAGAGCAGATACAGCCCTTGATACGCATAGGTCAAAGCTTTCTCTGTATTCTCCCTTGGTCTGGAGCTCCTCCGCTCTGGAATGTATGGTAGCTATATCTTTAAGCTCAAGTTCCTCGATTACCTCATTTAAGAAGTTCAATCTTTTATTGAGGGAATCAAGGAGCAGCACCTTAGTTTCAGGGAATACTATCTTGATAGGAACTCCCGGAAAGCCTGCGCCTGTACCTATATCCAGCACAGTCATAGGTGTAGTCATATCCATTACCTTTGCTATCATTAGGCTGTCTACAAAGTGCTTGATGACAAATTCTTCGTAGTCTGTGATTGCTGTAAGGTTCATTACCTTGTTTTTTTCTATTACCATCTCGTAGAATCTATAGAGTTTGTCACATTGCTCTTTAGTTACAGATATCCCTTCATTTTCTAGCTTTTTTATAATAAGTGATTTATCTTCCATCAGTCATCCTCTTTCGTGAATATAATCATACCTATAGCCCCCGTATGATGTCCAAATAATTTTGTATCTGCCCAAGCACCGTATATACAGTAACTATCTTTTCCTTTATTTTATAAAAGACAAGATTTTTTTCAAGAATTAATACCATATAGCCCTGTCTTTTTAATACATTGTATTTTGGTGTAGTTCCGATATAAGGATTGTCCCCTAAAGATAATATAGCTTCTTCAAGTTCACCTAATTTCTTCAAAGCCACGCTATTTCCAAAATTTTCAGCAATATAAAGAATAATTTCCCTTATCAGAGCATTGGCTGTATCAGTTCTTATAATCCCATATTTCAAATCCTCTCCTCCTTAAGAATATCTCTCAAATCATCAAAAGTATCCTTAATAGGAACAACTCTCTCATATTTAACATCTTCATCAGCTTCTGCAAGAACCTCTAAAGTTCAATTCGGGCTTTCATTCTTTTATATTCCTCATATCCGATGGAAACCGTATCTCCCCGTCCATTTACGGTAATTATAACTGCTTCCTTCTCTTCCCTGCATTGTCTGGATATTTCATTATAATGATTACGCAGATCTACTGATGGTCTGATTGTTTCCTGTTTGATAAACATAGGCTTGCCTCCAAAAAAATATAGACATATTATATTATAATATGTCTATAATATCAATTGACCTTAACTGGCGTCATCTATATTTGCCATGCAGCATGAACAATCTCAATATTAAGCCTTCACCAAAGGTACCCAAAGCTCCATTTTATAATCAGAGCTGTGCATATCGCCTTCAAAAATAATATTAGTTTTAACTCCCTTTCGATTTTTTTCATAATAACAATATTTAGATTTATAATATTATTATATATTTAAATAGTTCAAAAAAATCATATATAAATTCCTTGTATTTTCCCACTATTAGCCTACTTGACATTATATATATATATATATATATAATGGTATATGTACTAAATACATAACAACTAATGTGAGCTTGTTTTGCAAGATATTTATTATATTTTTGATAAACACATCATACAATTGTTTCTTTTAAGCTTAGCCAGAAAGGAAAAATTGATAAAATGAAAAACAAAAAAACGGAGAATATGGTTAATAATAGTTGTTTTAGTTTTTAACTATTATTATGATTCCTAAAATTTCTGAACACATAAAAAAATAGAAGGCTACAAAAAGACATATAAAGCTCAATTGGATGAGGTAATACCAAAGATTTTTGGTAATAAGATTTGGAAAAAATATAAGCTATCTGGTATATCATATTCATTAAGTGTTAAAAAGCGTAGATATTACGGACATTATTTATATGCAACAATTGATTGCAAGAGTCCTACACCTCTTTCCTTTGATGCTAGATTGGATTTGGCCTGTGAATTGTACGATTATTTACCTAGGCAAATTGATGGTGTTAACACTCTTGACGCAGAGGTTTTACTAGATGTAAAAAATAAGGGGAAAGAAATTATTGATGAAATAACTAGTACGAAAGAATTGCTTGCGAGTATAGAAAATAATAATAGCAATGTAGAATGTAAATCATGCCATAGATCATTTCAAAAAGGTTCGGAAAACGCAAAATCAATTAATCGCACAAATATGTGTACAGATTGTTATAATAGCTTTAAAGCTTTAGATCATTGGAAAAAAGAACAACCGGTTAAATAATTATGAGTAACAATTTTTTTAAGTCTTTAGCAAAAAGGAAGTTATTAGACGATTATGCACCGGCTTTAGATTGGTATTTATCTTCAGAACATTTTAAAAGAGATAATTGGAACAATTACATACACACATTTACTAAAAAAATCAAGCAGCTTGCTTATCTGGAAAAAATTGATTTTAAATACGGCAAGGAAGGTATTATAAAATTTCCGACAAAAAGAGAACATAATACTAAAATAATACTAGAGCAGACTAATCCTGATTGCAAAAGTTTAGGAAAAGATTTTGTGCGTCATATTAGGAATGGAATAGCATATGGAAGGGCAAGGATTACCAAAATAAAATCAAATGAATTTATTGAAATAAAAGATTATAAAGACAGTAAACAGATATTGCAGACAGCTTATATTTTGGTACCCAAAGAGTGCCTTAAGGATATATATGATATTTACTTAAAAATAGACAAAAAGATTAAGGACATAAAAAAGTAAAGTATATGTAGATTTACTCCCACAAAATATTCATTATTCTGTGGGAGTTTTTTGTACTTGACTGTTTATCCAGGTAATCAGATTTAAGCCTTCACCAAAGGTACCCAAAGCTCCATTTTATAATCAGAGCTGTGCATATCGCCTTTGAAATAATACTCGAAATCAGGCTTTCCTGAATGGATATAGCCATGTTCCGGGAAGAATACCTCCATCAGGTATTTCCAACCGGCATGTATACACTCCGGTACCTTTCCCGTTAATTTAACTACTGCATACTCTGCCTCGTCAACCTCTAAAACTTCCAGTCCCATAGCCTTAGCCTTTTCTACATCTGTAGTAATATATCCTGCCATATAGTTTATTCTGTCAGGGCTTTCTACATCATGGCAAATTCCTACACTTTCTCCTGTACCGAGTCCTTCCAGTTCTTCGTGGCTGTACTTTCCATATAGTTTATCCCATACATTCGGGCATAGTGATGAGTTTATATCCTGCTCATTATACCCTGCTACCTTAAATGCCTGTTTCTTTTCAATCTTAATATCCATGCTTCTTCCTCCCTTTACGCTAAGCGCGAGCTGAATTTTAGAAACCAGCTTAAACGGCTTCCCTTCTTTTACTTCTGAGGGAGTAAAGCCATGGAATTTTTTGAAAGCAGCACCAAAAGCGTCAGGTGATTCGTAGCCGTATTTCATTGCTATGTCGATTATTTTTTCGTCTGTATCCCGCAAATCTATTGCTGCCTCAGTCAGCCTTCTGGTTCTTATGTATTCAGAAAGCGTTATCTCTGTAAGCATAGAGAAAAGTCTGCTAAACATCGGATAAGAATAGCCAGACAGGCTTGAAATCTTCTTCTCATCAATCTCACCATCAAGTACTGTTTCTATATAATTCACAGTATCATTAAACAATTTTATGATATTCACTTTAATTCCCTCCTTTCGCTTATCATTTTAGCGTTTTGGAAGATAGTTTACCCTAGAAATTGGGTACAAATTTGCAAGGATGGTAATACTATATTTTTTTATTTTAGCTGACATTATTTTTATCTTTATTTATGATATAAAAATATGTTGCCATTATTTACACTTCGTGACCAAAGTTTATCTGCATTAAAAATCTTGCTTTTTCCAGCATAGCAACCATACCGGAACCAAGTTTGATAAACTTACCCTTAAATTCTTTCTTAGTACATTTTGGAATAAATTTCTCTATAGATTTGATATTTGTAGCATAAACAAGCTCATCTTCAAAGTTTAAAACCTGTGGAATAACAATAACTTCTTTTTATATGTTTTGAATCTTTCAAAATTTTTGATGTTCTGAGTAAGTCTGTTTTAACAGTTCTTTTTCTTGAACATCAGTATCAAAAATCAATATTATTGTTGTATTCGGTTTTATACTTATGAGCCTGCTATTTTTAATTTCATTTTGTAAAATATTTAGTACATCAATTTTCCCTGATAAAACATATTTATTTCTAATTTGTTCTATAAATGCCTTTTCTGTTTCACCTTCGACAAAAATACTGAACCGGATTATTTTTAATCTTCAATAGCTATATCCTCCAGTTCATATATTTTATCTCTGCTTGGAACTACATCAAATACATCATTTTCCATTGCATTTCTAAGAGATATATCATTTTTCTTTATATACTCACTTGGATATACTACTTCTATTTTTTCTCGTTTTCTTAAAAAAGAAAAACTATGTCTTGGAAGATTCATGTCCAATAAGTCCATATTGTGCGAGGTGAAAAATAGCTGCTCTCCGCCTCCAAGCTTATTAATCATCACACTTAAAAATGCCTGCTCCAAATCAGAATGCACATAAGAGAATTTTTCGTCACAGTAGTAGAAACCATTTTCTCTTAAAATAATTGAACTTATCAAATCTGCAATCCTAATTCCTGCTACTGTTCCACTTGATAACTTACTTTCCTTAATTACCTCACCTTCCTGTATAATTATCTCCTGATTTTCTTTTTTTATTACATAACTGTCTTTAACATCTAATTTTTTTACAGAGATTATATCGGTATCAAGTGCCTGCAAAACTTTTTCAAGTACTGCCAGCTTTAATCCATCATCCGTATTATTAATTAAAATGAATTCACTGCCTTCACTTAGGGCAAAATTCCAGCCTATCTTGGTTATTCTTTCATTCTCTATTTCTTTAGTTGTTTCTTCTAATTTTTTACAGCATTTTTCATATGAATCGTTTTTTGCTATATATGCTTTCTGCACCTGTATAATAACTTTCTTATTATCCGGAAAAATTTCTCCGATAAATCTGTGCATAACATTTTCGACTAAAACAATATCTGCACTGAATTTTCCGACTTTATTTTTATCACTTATAGCATTTCCTAAGCCATCAAACTGTTTTAATGCAATACTATAAAAAATATCCCTAATTGCCTTCCCTAAAGTGGTTTTTCCTGATGCATTACCTCCCATTATAATATTAACTTTTTTATATCTAAAATTGGGTCTTTCCGGCAGATGTTCATTAGGAATGGTGCTTCCAACTATCTTCTTTGGATAAGCAAAATTCATCTTAAAATCCTTGAAGCCATATATATTATCCAGTTCTAAATTCATTATTATCATAAACAACCTCGCATATTAGTTCTGTTATTTGTAACTAATAGTAGTTTATCATTTATTTATAGAGTTTACAAGTGCTAATACCCAATCCTAAAATAATCCAAATAAGCCTTATACCTATCCTGTGCAGTTAAGCAGGTATCTCTTAGATAGCCTTTTTCTGTTTCCCATTCTGCAAGACCACGGTAATAAAACATTTTCAAATCATCTTCTATAATAAATGGTACAATGTTGTATTTCAGGCATTCCTTGAACATAATCAGTCTACCGACACGACCGTTTCCGTCCTGAAATGGATGAATTTTTTCAAATTTTGCATGAAAGTCCAAAACATCATCTAAGCTTTTTTCTTCTTTTGCATTATACTCATCTAACAGCTCTTTCATCTTGCCAGACACCTCTTCAGGAGGGGTAGTGTGCATTCCACCCACTTCATTGGGAAGCTTCTTATAGTCTCCAACCACAAACCAATCTCTTCTTGAATCACTGGTTCCATTTTTAAGAAGTAAATGTAACTCCTTTATAAATTCTTGTGTGAGCGTAGACTTTGCATTGTCGATTATAAGGCTGACTATGCGGAAATGATTTGCTGTTTCAATCACATCATCTACATTGATACTGCCATTTTCTACATCTATAGTATTGGTTTCGAATATATACCTAGTCTGCTCGTGAGTGAGACTGCTTCCTTCAATATGGTTAGAATTATATGTAAGCTCTATCTGGGTTTTGTGATATATCCCACCAGCATAGCTCGAAGATTTCTTCCTGCAAGATATCAAGCAGTAGTTTATTCCTGTTTTGCAACATTTCCTCCATTATTTATCTCTATAATGTGAACCACATTGAGCTATTTCAAGCTTCATCTGACCAAATTTTCTTCAATCTTCCACCTCTATCAGTTCATGTTCTTTACCTTTTCCTGCTTTAAGCTGTTTCACTGATTTTTCAAGTCGTTCCATATTAGCAGCACTATAAAATGGGTCCGCTTTTACCTCAAAAGGAAGCCTCTGTTCTCTAATAACCGTTTTTACAAACATATTGACAGCAACCGAAGCATTCATACCTACCTGTTCACAAAAGTTCTCGAAACCTTTTTTATCCTCACTATTAATTCTTATACTTAAAGTAGACTGTGCCATACATATCTCTCCTTTTTAGTCATTATCATTAGTTTGTCTAAAAACAATAAGTTCAATTGAATTTCATTTCTTATTATATTGCAATAATGTTACATTTACAATACAATGTAATATAATAGTGTTTTATCCCCTACCCCTGCTGCATTTCCATCAATTCATAAAAGCTTCCCCTAAGCTCCATAAGCTCTTCGTAGTTGCCAAATTCCTTCATACCGCCCTTTTCCATGACCGCTATTTTATCGGCATTTCGGATGGTTGAAAGTCTGTGCGCTACTACAAATGTAGTCCTGTCTTTTGACAGCTTTGCCACAGCCTCCTGTATCTGTCTTTCGGAAACTGTATCAAGCGCAGAGGTAGCCTCATCTAGAATTAGCACCCTTGGATTTCTTATAAATGCTCTTGCTATGGAGATTCTCTGTTTCTGTCCTCCTGAGAAATTGCCTCCATGCTCCTTTAGGACTGTTTCAAGACCGTCTGGCAGGCTGTCTACAAGCTCTCTTAAGTTTGCGGCATCTATTACCTTTTGAAGCTCTTCCTCGGATACATCATCCAGTCCATAGGTAATATTTTCCCTTAAAGTACCACTAAAAAGTATGGAATTCTGCGGAACTACAGCCAATTTCTTGCGGTAATGATGGAGGTTCATCTCCTTTATGTCACAACCGTCTATAAGCACCCTGCCCTCAGTAGCCCTCATAAAGCCAATTATCAGGTTGAGTATGGTAGTTTTACCTGCTCCCGAAGCTCCTACTATGGCTATGGTTTCACCGGGACTTGCCTTGAAGCTAAGACCACTAAAGAGAGGCTCATCGCTGTCATCATACTTGAAGCCTACATTGTCAAATTCTACAAAGCCCTTAATCTCAGGCTTAAGCTTATTTATCACTGCCCTCAATGTCGTTGCTAAGCATAATATCAGAAATCGAAGTCACCGACTCTAGTCCCTTGGTTACAACAGGCACAAGACCTACTATACCTGCTATACAGCCAACTACAGTACCAAAGTAAGACTGGTACATAGCCACATCACCTATACTTATTTTCTTGTTAAGTGCCATAAAGGCAGTAAATATAAGGCAGAACACTCTAAACACCTGAAATACTACCCAGCTCCATGCACCGAAGTAAGTCTGTATCATATCAAGCCTAAAGCCCTTGTCTGCCACCTTTACAAGCCTTTTCTCCATCTTGTTAAGTTCTCTTCTTTCAAGGGCATGTGCCTTTGCTACAGGTATCATCTCCATCATTTTAACCACTGAAACTGTAGTCTCTTCCATTTCTTTACGAAATGCAGTGTTGTAGTTCTTTACCTTCTCTCTGAAATAAAGCATGAGCAGAACCGCCACAGGTACAGCCGCAAGAAAGAATCCAAAGACGATTTTACTCTTGGTTATGACAATGACAAGGGCAGCCACTATATTTACAACTATATAGAGCACAGTTATAAATATCTGCGAGCTAAGGTTCTCTATCTGCTCCACATCCCTCATAACCTTTGACTGAAGCCTTCCCGACTCCATCTGGGTATGATAAGAGATGGATAGCTGCTGGAGCTTTCTAACCAGAGCGCATCTTAACTCCTTTTCCACCTGCCTGATGGTCTTGGCGTAAAAATACACATGAATGTAACTTGTAGGAACATTTTGCACCGTTAGAAGTATGATGAAGACTGAGTTTAGAATAATCTTTTTAACAGCGTCCGCATCAGGCTTTGTGATTATATCAATCATCGCAGCCATTACAAGGGGAGATATCCAAGACGGCGAGTCTTTTATAAGGAAAAAGACTACTGACCAAAAAAGCTTGACATACTTCCCCTGATAAATGGCTATCAGCGTTTTTAACGGTTTACCTTCATTTTCCCTGAATATACTTTCATAATCCGGTTCTTTGTAGGCTGCTTTCATAAGTTTGTCCTTTATTAGATGATATTACCTAACTAAAATTCCTTTTAATATAAGACCGTCATAAGCTTCCTTAACTGTAATACAATCACCGTCAAAACTAATATCCTTGTATTTGAACGGGAGCACTGCCTTTCCTGTCTTATCCACAATACCATACTCATTATCTTTGTTCACAGCTATGAAAAGACCATTGGAATAATTCTCTATTTCTGCCCATTTGTTATTAAATTCAGCAATTTTCTTCCACTGTGCATCATAGAGCACTACCTTCTCTGTTTCTTATCTTTTGACGCAGACTTATCTTTTACTACAATGTATTCTCCTGTATATACTCTCTTTATAGATTTTGTATGGCTTAGGGTAAAGAGTTTTTTACCATATTTATCTATAATTGTCTCAGATACATAGCCACCTGTCTTTCCATATTTTTTAATACCGAGCGAGAATATTCCCTCTGACTTGCTTAAAACTCGGAAAAATTCATACTTAGGTTTGTGCAACTCTTTACCATCTGCTGCCATAATACCGAATTTATCATCCAACATTGTTACAAGCAATGGGCTTACATTATATTTTTTATTTGAAAGCTTTTTAATGTTATCATAAGCCTCCTCTATAACCTTTTGTTTACCTTCCTTATTTACATAGATATATTCATCACCCTTTTTAACTATCATTCCATCAGAAATATTTTTTATTTTAGTTTCGTATACGCCATATCCATCAAAAGTATCAGCCTCATCGAGTTTCGTGGCTATAAGCTTACTGTAGGTTGGTTTGACAAGTTCTTTCCCGGTACTGGAAATAATCCCATATTTATTATCAAGCTTTACTACCGCTTTACCATTATTGAAGGTATAAATCTTGTCATATTTTTTAGAAGTTAGTTTATTATTTTTATAATTTACAAGATACTCCTTATCATGTCTGTCTTCAACTATGGCCATGTCCTTGTATGCTTTAGAAATGCCAGAGTACCTGAACCCTAACATTGTCTTTCCATCATCTCTAACTATACCATATTTATCTGTTTTGATATTTCTAACAGAAAACAGAATATGGGTTCCAGCCTCTTCTTTACTTGCACCCTTATATGGATAAATGCTTGATCTTAAATAAGATTCTCTTCCTCCTATAAGGTTTCCGGCTGTTTCGCTTACTAACTTATTCTTTCCGTACCAAACAACCTTACCATTAATATTCTTGATTTTCATACTGGTATAGTTGTCTGATTCATATATTATTTTATATTCTCCTTCCCTATTCATCAGAAGTTCTGCATTTTTGGCAAGATTTTTTATTATAATCCCGGAAACGCCTGATTTCTGTGAAAGCCAAAGGTATCCCAGCCTGCCTTTTGCCTTATCCCTAATTCGAATATATCTCCTGTTATTTACCTTTGTCTTATAAATCTCATCTTTAGAATCAATCTTATATCCCTTATACCTTCTTATTACCCTGAAGTTTCTCTTGGCATCGAGTATGACCAGTCCTTCTTTGGTTTCACCACAGATAAACCTGTCATTTTCAATTCCTATGATTGAGCGCCAACCGCTATAATCAGCTATAATGTCATCAGCTATATTTCTAAGTCCTGAATAAATTTCATTTCCTTCTTCATCAATTATCATGCCATTATGAGAATTTTTAGTGGTTTTTACATAAAAGAAGTCCCCACCTGCAAGCCCTGTAACTTTCTTAAACTTAAACCCTGTCTTTTCACCCGTGGCTCCAAAATATATCTGATACTTATCGTTTGCCGCTGATTTATATACTACATTCTTTCCATATATAGTATCTACATCTACACTAATCCCATTAATTCCTTCTGACGCATGATACCCTGCTCCTATCCAGATAATATCCTTTTCTTTCAAGGCAGCATCTACAGGCATTATATTTCCTACTGCCATAGATATAAAACAGGCTGTAGTAACAAGTTTCTTAAATAATTTCATAAGTTCCTCCTTTTCACATCACATTCTATCCTCTATATCCATCAGGGTTCATAGACTGCCATCTCCAAGAATCTGCACACATTCTCTCTATGCCAAACTCAGCCTTAAATCCAAGCTCTTTTTCAGCCTTTGAACTGTCTGCATAACATACAGGCACATCTCCATCTCTTCTTGGTTTCATTTCATAGTCAAGCTTTTTACCGCAGGCCTTCTCAAAAGCATGTAATACTTCAAGTACGGAAATTCCATTACCTGTACCCAGATTGTATATTCTAACCGCAGGCTCCTCCTCAAACTTCTGAAGAGCAAGCACATGTCCCCTTGCAAGATCCACTACATGGATATAATCCCTAAGGCAGGTACCATCTGCCGTATCATAGTCATCACCAAAGATACCGAGTTTTGGAAGCTTTCCAACAGCCACCTGTGCAATATAAGGTACAAGATTATTAGGTATTCCCTTAGGATCTTCTCCTATAAGTCCGCTTTCGTGGGCTCCAATTGGGTTAAAGTATCTTAACAAAATCACGCTAAAGTCATTGTCTGCAACATGGAAGTCCTTAAACATCTCCTCCTGCATCATCTTGGTTGCCCCATATGGAGATGATGCCTGTCCATGTGGCATATCCTCTGTAAGAGGAAGTTTCTCAGGTTCACCGTATACAGTTGCAGAAGATGAGAAAATTATATTCTTTACTCCATGTTTTTTCATTGCTTCCACAAGTATGAGTGTACCGGTAATATTGTTATAATAGTACTCAAGAGGCTTATGTACACTCTCTCCAACGGCCTTGTATCCTGCAAAATGTATTACAGCATCTATTTTATTTTCTGTAAATATCTTATCAAGAGCTGCACTGTCAAGCATGTCCGCTTCATAGAACTTAACGCTCTTTCCTGTAATCCTTTCTACCCTATTTATTGACTCCATACTTGAGTTGTAGAAATTGTCAAAAGCTACTACCTCATGTCCTGCGTTAAGAAGTTCTACACAAGTATGACTCCCTATATAGCCTGCACCACCTGTTACTAATACTTTCATAATATCCTCCTATACCAGGTTACAGTATTTCAACTGCAATCTTATAATATTTAAGAAATTTGAGCAGATCCTCGTCCCACAAATTTCCAATTTCCTTACTCATTAAGAAGTCTGTTACCGACACTCCTGTAACTATATTGATATCACCCTTTTCAAATTTAAGGGTAAAAAACAGGCCATAATCCTGTTCTACAGCCCCTTTTATTCCAAGCTTTGAAGCCATTTTGTCTGTATTTTCTTCCGAAAGCCTAAAGACACCTTTTATACTAAGCGGTACTCTGTCACCCTTTATCAGAGATGAAATTCTGTCCTTAATCTCTCTCCAGCTCACATGTCTGCCCATTATTTCATCCTGATACCAGGCTTTATTTCTCTCTCCGTCTATAGTAATCTTTACATAATTATTTATTTCAAAGGATACAAGCAAAAAGTTATTGAATACCTCTCCCATGAGAAGTTTATTCATAAAATCCTTGACATCCACTATTTTAAATGCTATCATCCATACCTCTGATTAAATATTTTCTTCTAAATATAACATAACAAAATCTTTTAAATATTTTATCATTACATCCACCCTATGTAAAGTATCAGACTTAATCATTTAGTTCAAATTAACACCTGTACAAGTGTATAAAGGAAGCCATGCAAAGTTTCCTTCATTCTTCTCTGCATGGCTTCCTCCATTCTCTAATTATGACGGCCTATTAATATTTAGTACTGATTACATTTCCATTACTGCCTTTTTCATTTCGTCCCACTTATCCTCCATATCAGCCACCAGCTTAAACTGAGTTCTAGCCCTGTCTAAGTTATGACCTTCCCTATGTACTGCAAAATAGTGGTCGCCATCTATATAGTCAGTCAGAAAACGCAGTCCACATTCAAATGTCATGGTCTTAGCCCCCATAGGAAGATATTCCCTTTCCGCTTCGGTAAGGTATGGGCATGACTTAAGGAAACCTTTTGTATATATTTCAAAAAGTTCAAGACTCATACTTACCTTTGATAAATCTTTTTCATCCTCTAAGGCTGTTGAAGCCCCAAACCTGATAGAATCGCCATAATCATACAGGCAAAGTCCAGGCATAACTGTATCCAAATCTATAACACAGAGAGATTTTCTTGTATTCTTGTCAAGAAGAACATTATTTAATTTGGTATCATTGTGTGTAACCCTGTCAGGAAGAACCTTTTCATTTCTAAGACGCTGTAAGGTTCCCATTTCTGCTTCTCTGTCTAAACAAAATTTGATTTCTTCCTGAACAAGAGCAGCCCTTCCTAAAGGATCTTTTTCAAGGACTTCATGAAACTTCTTAAATCTGCTAGGTGTATTATGGAAATCAGGTATTACCTCTATAAGCTTTTCAACAGGAAAATCTGATAGTTCCTGCCCAAAATTTCCAAAGGCTACCGCACTTTCATAAAAGTCATCATTATTTTCAGGAAGCTGTAAACAGATTGAATCCTCAACAAAATCATAGGCCCGCCAATACTCCCCACCGACCTCTGTGTAAGGCTTTCCATCTGTTGTCTTAATTATGTTAAGAACTCTTCTTGGGTCATCATACTTCTTTTTTAAGTGCTCTGTTACAAGCATAATATTATTCATCAGGCCTTCTACATTAGGAAATATTGTATTATTAATCTTCTGAAGTATGTATCTTTTTCCTGTATCAGTTACTACTAAAAAAGTAGAATTGATATGCCCGCTCCCATATTTTTCTGAAGAAACCACCTTCCCGTCAAAGGCAAATGCTTTTAGAATTTTTTCCATAATTTCCCCTTTCTATCCCTATATTTCATACCAAATTATCTGGTTTGCCTCCATGTTAAGGTTAAATGAAGTGCCATCCCCCTTATAAACGGTAGTTGTCTGTGGCTCATAAGTATTATTTACTACACAGTATTTTCCACTGTTAAGATAAGCATGTACCTCCACATTAAAGTTTGAAGAGAACCATTTTTTAAGTTCAGCCTCTGCTCCTGTACTCCACATTATAGCCCTGTAAAGCAGTCTGCTGTTTTCAAAGCTGTACTTAAGTCCGCTTATATACACGCTTCTACCCTTTCCGAAGCCATTTACTGCAAGCTGGACTTCTTTATCTCTCTGAACAAGGATGTCAGTTCCTTCAAAGGCATAAATATTTTTCTTACCTTCACCAAAGTCTACTTCCTTAGTAATATCTTCAAGAATAAAGTGCTTCTTTTCTTCCCAGTTATATTTGTCATAGCCTAAGGTAAAACCTCTTTCTTCCTCTACTCCTAAGATATTTGCAAGCTGGAAGAAACGCCCGTTAGCCTGATGTGCACTTGGCTCGCCTACTCCGATAAAACCCCCTCCGTTATATACAAACTCCGTAATTGCAGTTATTATGAGAGGATTGCTCCAATATTCTCCACCGCCGTGTGCAGTATCAGCATCACCTACATTTATAATTACATCAATATCCGAAAGAATATTTTTATCTTTAAGAATGTCCTCAAAACTTATGAACCTTACATCAAAGGGTGCACCTGATAATGCTTCTATTATACCATAATATGAATAATTTTGCTTCTGATAAAGTGCGTGGTGAACCATGTGGTTGCCCCAGGCCCTCATCTTGCCCCAGCAGTTAAGCACAGCTACCTTTTTTATTGAGTGTGCCTTGCAGCCCTTTATGTTGTCATACAGAACTCTGAATTCATCACATACACTCTCTACATAGTCTACAAAGTCAGGAAACTGCATTGCAAGCTTTAAGTAACCGCCATAGCCAATTCTATCAATAGGCTTTCTAAGGATTGCCCTTCTTGCCGTAACCCAGTTTTCCTTTGCTTCCTTAACAGGATTTCCACCCTCGTGGAAGGTATCAGGGAAGAAGTACGGAAGGAAGCGTCCCTCTGTATACTTAACTCCTTCAATGTCGCTTATAAGCCTTAAAGTACAGCCATTTCCAACACTGCCTACTACGGCATCAAGGCCTATTGACTTGAACTCCTCCATAAAAGGCTCAGTTCCTATCCAGTGGTCTCCAAGGAACATCATAGCTTCTTTCCCACACTCATGGCAGATATCCACCATCTCCCCAGCAATCTTAGCTACTTCTCTTCTCTGAAATGCCTGAAAATCACTGAATTCTTTGCTTGGAATTCTGTACTGGTTATTATAATATCCCTGATCAATAATGAACTCCGGCCTGAAGGTATAGCCGGCTTCCTTCTCAAACTGCTCCAATATATAAGGACTTACTGAAGCTGAATATCCATACCAGTCCACATATCTCTCCCTTGCCATCTCGTCAAAAATCAGGGTAAACTGGTGGAAAAAGGTGGTAAATCTAAGGACATTTACATAAGGATGGTCTTCTATAAACTTACGCAGTCTTGTCATTGTAAATGCGTGAGTCTTGGGCTGGCGCACATCAAAGGTAATCTGATGTTCCACACCTTGCCAGTCATTTACAACTGCATTGTACATATGTACAGGATCCCACATTATATAGGCTAAAAAGCTGACCGTATACTCATGAAATCTCAGGGTTTTTATTTCTACAGTTGTAGTCTTTTCGTCATAACTCCACTCAGTTACAGGGACTACCTCTCCAGTCGTCCTGTCTATTACTTCCCACCATCTTCTTATGTCATCCCTGCAGTTTGGAGTAAGCATATCAGGGTATATTCCCTTCATAAGGTCAATCTTAAGTTCTTCCTCAGTTGCAGTATACCTAGGTGTCATTATATAGACCTGCTGAATCTCATCAGGATTAGCCTTTGCCCAAGCGTTGTCTTTTCTGGTAGTGTAATAAGTAGAATATACCTTTAAACCCTCATCTTTTAACTCTTCCGGAAAATCTGTTCCATCGCAGTCTCTTACTGCGTCCGCTCCCCACCTCTTGGCGAGTTCCTTTGTTCCTTCAATAACATCCATATCTGTAGGTATGGTTACCCTGCCTTTACCGTTCATTAATATTCTCCTTAACTTATTTTCTATTATGTTATGTTAAGATAAATTCTACCAAAATATATTGATTTATCTATATTTTCTATTATACACACATAACACTGTAAGAAGGCCTATAAGACCTATGATTTCATTTGTAAATCCGGTTGTCGATATATTTTTCTGTCCCAATATGATTAGGCTCACTGATATAAGAAAGCCTAACAGTAAGATCAAACTAATTATCTTCTCTTTCATTCCATACTCCTTAACCCTTAAGCCCGCCTAATGTCATGCCCTCTGTAAGTCTCCTCTGTACCAAAATATAAAGTATCAGAGTTGGGAGCATAACAATTACTAAACCTGCATACATAATACCGTAATTTGTTGCCGTCTTTTCAACTGCCATAAGGTTCTTAAGTCCCATAGCAAGAGTTTCATGCTTATCCATAAGTGTATATGCAATAATATATTCGTTCCAAAATGATAGGAAGTTAAATAATATAACTGTAATTATACTTGGTTTTGCCATTGGTATCATTATCTTAAGCATGGTTGTAAAGTGGCTGCAGCCATCTATATAAGCTGCTTCCTCAAAGCCCTTTGGAAGAGTCTTAAAATACGCACTCAAAAGATAAATTGTAAAAGGCAAGGCACTTGCTGCATAAATAAGTGCAAGTACAAATCTGTTATCAAGAAAAAAAGTAACTTTAAGTGCCTTATTTGCATCACTTAACATAAGGAAGATAGGTACTACTATGTAATTAATATTTACAAATAATCCTCCCATAAATCCAAGCTCTATTATTTTTTTACCCCTAAAGAAAAACCTTGCAAGTACATAGGCCGCCGGAAGCGCAAGTACCAAAAGAAGTACTATTCCAATTGCAGTTACAATAACCGAGTTCGTAAAGAACTCACCCATTCCTGCATCCCTAAAAGCTGTAATAAAGTTGTCAAGATTAAGCGACTTCGGAAGATCCCAAGGGCTGATATCACCACCTAAAAAAACTCGGAATTTTTCTTAAAAGCTTGCCATAAAAACCCAGCCTACAGGAATGATGATTGAAATAGCAAGGCTTATAAGTGCTGCATAAACGAAAATCTGATATAAAAGCTTTGGTTCCTACTCTTTTCACAGTTAGCCCTCCTTCCTAGAATTGGTATACTTTTCTCTCTGTAATCTTGTTTACAGTTCCTGCAAGTGCAAATGAGAATATAAATACTGTAACTCCTATTGCCATACCGTAGCCGTAAGCTCCATTTCCGTAGGCCTGCTTATACATATAGTTTAGAAATACCTCTGTTTTACCATTTGGCCCTCCATCTGACATAATCTGTACAAAGAGGAAACTTAGGTTAATTGTACTTATGATATAGAAGGTAAGCGTTGTTCTTATGCTTGTCCAGATAAGTGGAAGGGTAATCTGAAAAAACATATGGATTTCAGATGCACCGTCAAGTGAAGCCGCCTCATAAAAATCAGGCGGAATCGCTGCCATACTCGCCATGTACATTACCATATAATAGCCTATAGCCTGCCATACAAGGGCAAAGATAACAGAATATATAACAATATCAGGCTCTGCCATCCACTGTTTTGCAAGTGAGTCAAGGTGGATAGCCCTAAGAAAAGTATTGAGAAGACCACTTGATGGATCATAGATAGCTCCAAAAATACCTGCTATAACTACGATACTTAAAATATTTGGTATATAAAATATTACCCTGAAAAAATTCTGTCCGATAAATTTGCCTCTCTGAAGCAGAGTTGCAAAAAGTACAGCTAAAAATACAGTACATAGAGTAACTATTACTATTATCAATATGGAGTTTTGCATAGCCTGAAGAAAACTCTTATCTCCAAATAAGTCTTTGAAATTATCAAGCCGACAAAGGTCTGCCTGTTTGTAATTCCTCCCATTCTATACAATGACATTCTAAATACATTGAGGGTAGGAATAAATATAAATAAAATCACTAAAATCACAGCCGGAGTCAGGCAGGCAGCTATGAACCGCCTTTCAGCTTTTTTTCTATTCATTGATATCTCCCTATAAAAACAGCGGGCCGTTACAGCCCGCCGTTAAATTCTAATTGGTTATCTGTCAAGATTTTCAAGTAATTTAGTCCAAGCCTCTTCAAGCTGTTTCTGATACTGTGCTGCTGTAAGTTCTCCTGTATTAAGTGAATCAATAGCTCCGTATACTGTAGCCTTCATATCAAAACCATTGATTGGCTTTGTTGTTGCCCATACACCTGCAACCGCCTCTGTACCATCTGCACTTGTAAGTGTATAAGAATCTTTTACAGGTCCTGCCTCAAGCTTATCAGAAGCACCCTTTACAGGGGAAATGATTGGAGCAGGAGTCTCTTCGTTAGTCTCTTTATTTACGCTCTTGTTTGCAAGCATAAGTTCAACAACCTTATCTGAGTACATAAACTTAATAAACTGCTTTGCAAGATCCATATTAGCTGCATCTTTTGGAATCCAAATCTGCTCTGTATATGTATAAACATGTGTCTTCTGGTCTGCTGAGAACTTTGGCTGAGCCATCATTGCCCAGTGGAAATCCTTAGGAGTAGATGCTGCCATCTCACCGATTACCCAGTTACCGTTTGGCATAAATAATGCTTTTCCATCAATAACTGCCTGCTGGTTCTTCTTGAATCCGCCATCAGCATTTGCATTTGCAACTGTATCTGACCAAGTGTAGTCCTTAGAAGCAAGCTTAGCTATTGTATCCACAACCCTCTTACCTTCACTTGATGTCCAGGTAGCAGGGTCATAGTTAACTGCCTTGTTGTAATATTCCATACCACCTGACTGAGCTAACATCTGGTACATGGAGCAGTCAAAATATCCTGATGTAGGATAGGTGAAGAGTGCAATACCATCTTTCTTTGCCTGATCTCCAAGTGCAAAGAACTCATCCCAAGTTGTAGGAAGGCTGTATTTCTTACCTTCTCCGATAAGGTCTGCATTATACCAAAAACCTGTTGGCACATAGGTCCAAGGTGCAAGGTAAATTTTACCATCTGCATAAGGCTGAGCTGTAGCATTATCTGTGATTCCCCCAACCAACCTGCTCTTAAGCTCATCATCAAATACATCTGTTATATCTGCAATTGCCTTCTCTTTTAACATGGTTTCTGTGAATCCGCTCTTCTGTCCCATGTTATAATAGACTACATCAGGAATATCTCCGTTCTGGAAAGACTTCGTAAGGTCTTTATCAAGCTCTGATGAAAGATGAAGGTCAACTGTTGCTCCTGTCTCTGCCTCAAAAAGCTGCCTTAATCTGATTCCAAATCTCTGCTCCGTTACCACCTTCAAAAAGCTGCAAGCTTGAGTGTACCGCCTGCCTTTGTTTCAGATGTTGATTTTGCAGATGACATATTTGAAGCCGTTGAAGCCTTCATTGATCCATTGGAAGCACTTCCGCTTGTTGTTGACTTTGTGGTATCGCCCTTTGAACCACAGGCTGCAAGTGAAGTTACAGCCATTGACAATCCCAGTGTCAATGCTAAAATTTTCTTTATTCTCATAATACTTCTCCTTTGTGAAATTTATTCAACTTATGCTGTAATTATATATGTATATTTGTTTCTTTTCCACATATATGTTGCTTATTTTTTTATATATATTGCTTTTTTTCTACAAATATATTAAAATATATTACATTAATTAATATGTGCATCAAAACATTTGACATTTACACCATTACATAAGTACCAAAATACAAAGGAGAGTTATGGGGTTTTCAAATTATACAATAACTGATAAATCATCAGATACTTCAAAGAGCAATCTCTTATATATAACTTACACAAAGTACGAAAATGACTGGCCGAGTTTTTTGCACACACATCCTTTTACCGAACTTTTCTTAGTAACCGGCGGTGTTGGAGATTTTTATGTTGAGAATAACATATATCCACTTAAAAAGGGTGATTTCATCCTGGTTAACCCCAATACTACGCACACAGAGAAATCTGATGAAAAAAAGCCTCTTGAGTACATAGCTGTTGCCGTAGATAACTTTAGCTTAACCTTAAATGACTCTAACCATTTTATTTTCAACTGCATAAATAAATATGCCGATATAATTAGATATATGGATTCGATGCTGGCTGAACAACAGGGGGATAAGCTGTATTCTAATCGAATCTGTCAGAATATACTTGAGATTATTCTAATAGAAATACTTAGGATTACAAAGTTAAATGTAGGTACTGAACCTACTATAAATGCCAGTAAAGAATGTTTCAAGTTAAAAAAATACCTTGACTCCAACTACGCTTCAAAAATAACCATAGATGACCTTGCACACCTGTCAAATTTAAATAAATATTACCTTATTCATTCTTTTAACAAGTACTTTGGCTCTTCACCTATTAACTACCTCTGTGGTATACGCATAAGAGCTGCTAAAGAACTGCTGGCCAACAGTGATTACAGCATCGCACAGATTGCACAGTCTGCCGGTTTTTCGTCTCAAAGCTATTTTACCCAGTGTTTTATGAAAGATTGCAGTATATCCCCCAGTGCATATAGACGCAAAATGCGGCAAACATAAAAATGGAAGCCTGATAATTCAACAGGCTTCCATTTTTATTATAACTTAGCTCCACAATTTTTCTGAATAAACTCCGTCCTTGGTAAGTTTCTCTATAGCTGCCTTAACCGTTGGCTTGTCTTCCTGATAAGTTACTCCAAACCACTTGGCATCAGTATTAAATACCTTCATATCTGCCTTACCTGAATTTATCATATCACTAATAACCTTGATATGGAAAAACTCAGCCTTAAGTGGGTTTGATGAAATATTCCCCAGGAAATCCTTAAAGCCTTCCTCAAGTGCCTCAAACACCTTCGGTGTAAGCCCCATCATGTTCATTGAAGTTACATCATCAAGGCTAAGTTCGTGTTTTTCACCGCCTGCGGTAAAGCCAACTGCTCCACTTCCTGACTTTTCTACATCTAAATGCTCTTCAATAGACAGGAGGTAACCTTCATCATTCACACTGCAAATCCCTCTTGACACTGAACCGTTGTCACTTAGAGTATTTTTAAGCAAGTATCCTGCCATGCCAAAATGAGCCTTTCCATCGCTCTCATCAACATTTGCAAGGAAATTGTGCATAATCTTATACGGTTCACTTCCATAAAAATCATCCGCATTTATTGCCAGGAATGGCTCGTGTACAAACTCTTTTGCCGCAAGCAGTGCCTGCCCTGTCCCCCAAGGCTTGGTACGTCCCTTTGGAACTTCAAATCCCTCTGGCAGATTATCCATTTCCTGATATACATAGTGAACCGGAACTCCTGCTTTTTCTTCGAGCCTGTTGCCTATGATTTCCATAAAATCATCTTTAATATCTTTTCTTATAATGATGACAACCTTGTTAAACCCGGCCTTTATTGCATCAAATACGCTATAATCCATAATTACTTCGCCCTCAGGTCCAAAAGCATCAAGCTGTTTAATTCCGCCATATCTGCTTCCCATACCCGCTGCCATTACTACTAAAGTTGTGTCTTTCATAACTACCCCCATAATTCTGTTTATTTTTCTAAGATAACCTTTCCTTCTTCCATATAAAAACAAACCTGTTCTTCCCTAACTACAGATGCCTCATTAATTGCACCGGCTGTCATTTCTGTAACTTCCTTGAAGAACCTTCCTAAATTATCTTCAGTGATTAAAACAGATATTTTTACCTTCTCTAAGTACTCAGTCTCATATATGATAATACCAAGTTCCATGCAAAGATGCTGAAGTTTTGGTAATAATCCGTAGTCTATAATAAATTCCGTTAGTTTTGCCTCCGTTATCTCAACCACTGCAGCATTCTTAAGAACCTCAGCAGCTGCTCCGGAATATGCTCTTACAAGCCCGCCTGTTCCAAGTTCAGTTCCTCCAAAATATCTTGTAACAACAACTATTATATCTGAAAGCCCTGCACCTGAAATTACATCAAGTATGGGTTTACCTGCAGTTCCTGAAGGTTCTCCATCATCACTTGAATGCCTTATCCCCCTGTCTGAATTAAGTATGTAAGCAGAACAGTTATGTGTAGCGTCATAGTACTTTTTCCTTGTCTGCTTTATAAATGTTTCTGCCTCATCCTCAGACTTTATCTCCGCTATGTGGGCAATAAATTTTGATTTCTTTATTTCAATTTCCGCAAAAGCATCCTTTTTAACTGTCTTATATGACACTTTTCACCTCTTTTAATTTAATCATCCTTACCATTGGCAGGAGTACTCTCTCCACCGCCGCTCTCTGCCGCCTTTTTGGGCCGAACAGGGGCTCTGTATGAAAGATGCGTTCTACATGGTGTCTGCACCAGGGAAGTGAGTACATATGGTGAATCTGCTGTATGATAATATCTCTTCACAGTCTTGCCATAGGCATCAGTCTGCGTTATTTCTTCCTTTTTAACCAGGAATACCCTGCTTACCACCGAAGGGCAATAAGGGCCTGCGGCCTGTCCGGATGTACTACAGATATTTAGCCTCACATGCACATCACAGCTCTCTGTTGGTACTGAGCCAATGGCAAAATACTCCTCTTTAACCGTAGAACCACCAAGAGCATTATTGCAAAGCCCCGGTACTGCAAGTTTACCGCATTTAGTACATATTGTTGCCTTTACAACGGAATCAGGCTTTTTAAAAGCCTTTGATTTGAGCTTCTTTTTCACATTTATGCCATCCATTATAGCCTTCCACATAGATGGTGTCTAAGTTCATAACCAATCTGAGAAGTCTGTTCATCATAACCAAGCCATAAGGTACAGGTATAATAAGGTGTAAATCCGGAAATCCAAAGATCATTATCCCAACTCGAACTTCCTGTCTTGGCCGCCTGCCCCATATTTGCATCTGCAAGTCTTGCACCATATGCTGTTGCATCCGTACGTGTAAGTGTATCATGCATAGCATCTGTAAGTAAAAATGCTGTGGAATCCTTCATAACCTGTCTGGATATTTTCTTATGTTCCAACACAACATTTCCATCGTGGTCTAGTACCTTGCTGTAAAAACTTGGTTTCATATATATACCCTTATTGGCTATGGCTGCATATGCCCCTGTAATCTCCAGATTGGTAGTTCCCTTAGACAAACCTCCAAGGGCAACTGCATAACTGTTATCAGCCTCAGCGAGCGTAGTTACGCCAAGAGCCTTAAGATAAGCAAAGGCCGGCTGCATACCCATGGCTTCCAAAGCTTTAACTGTAACCACATTCATAGAGCGGTATATGGCTCTTCTATATGAACTTAGTCCCTCATGGCTGTTTCCCCACCAGTTTCTTACTTCTTTATTCGTATTTGGATAGAAATACTCTCCATCATCCTGTACGCTGGCAAGGGTATAGCCGGCTGTATCAATGGCAGGAAGGAAGGTAGACAGGACCTTAAATAATGAGCCTGGCTGTCTGGTAGAGTCTGTAGCCCTGTTGAGAGTCAGATTGCCTGTTTTTTTACCTCTGCCGCCAAGTATAGCCACCACTGCACCTGTATTGTGATCCATAACAGTCACTGAAATCTGTGGTTCTATGGTATATTCAACTCTTTCTCCGATAACCTCTCCGCCATCTTTTAGCTTTGATTTCTTAAACTTCTTTATATAATCATCTGCCGCACCTTTTTTATTGAACATAATACTATCCAGATTAAACATTTTTTGTATATGTCCCTCTGAATAGTTTATAGTCTTACCCTCTTTATTCTGTATGGATAAGGCATAGGTCAGCTTCCATTTATTAGGCATTCCGGCAAACATTTTCTCATCGGAAACCACATTGTTACAAATCTTCTGAATATCCGGGTCTTGATATGTATATATCTTGAGTCCACCGGAATAAAGATAATTGTATGCCTGTGTGACAGTGTAGCCTTTTTCATTGCACAAGTCTTCCACAACCTGATTAATAGTGGCATCTACATAGTAAGAGTTTACAGAATTATCTACTTTTATATCCTTATTTACAGCTTTAATTCTGGCATATACATCATCATTTTCAGCCTCTTTCAGCTCTTTCTCCGTAATATAACCAAGCCTTAGCATATTGTTAAGAACTGCCTTCCGCCTTAGTTCATTTCCTCAGGATGTGTTATAGGATTGTTGGCTGTAGGATTCTTGGTAATTGCAGCTATCACTGTAGCTTCCGAAAGGGTAAGCTTGTTCACATTTTTATTAAAATATCTAAGTGCTGCTGTCTGCACTCCGAGTGTATTTTGGCCAAGATTTATAGTATTTAAATAGTATTCAAGTATCTGATCCTTGCTGTATATATGTTCAAGCTGAATTGCAAGATACTGCTCCTGTATTTTTCTTTCTATTGCAGCCATGATTGTCTCTTCTTCACCGCCGGCAAAGACCTGGTTCTTTAAGAGCTGCTGGGTAAGGGTACTGGCTCCCTGCTTCTTTGCTCCCTTTGATAAGAGTGCAACAAAGCCCGCTCTAAATGCACCTCTCACATCTATGCCGCCATGCTCGTAAAAACGTTCGTCCTCAATAGCAATAAAAGCTTCCTGAACATCTTTAGGTATATCTTTTAATTTCTTATATATACGGTTTGCTCCTGCTCCTACAACTGTTCTCACCCGTTTCCCATTTGCATTGTAAATATAGGTCCTAAATCCTGTCGGCATTACATTTACCGAATTTATCTCCGGTGCCTTGTCTATTATACCTTCTACACTTCCATAGATTAGGTAGCCTCCCGTTATGGCGGCCGTAACCACCGCTACCATAAAGAGCCTGACACCCCAGATAAGAACCTTAGAACCAAGCTTTTTAGGAATCGAACCATATTTTCGTTTTTTCTCTTCTATATCAAATCTGCTATAACTCATATATCTCCTATTAAAACCTATTCGTTTTTCAAAAGATTTAAGAATTGAAATACCGGCTCTGCAATCTGACCCATATCATTGTAGCAGGCAGCTATGCCGCGTTCAGGCAGGTTATCCTTCATTTTAACCACAAAAAGTTCTTTTTCTTTTTCTTCCTCTATGCAGTAATTAGGAACACAGGCTATTCCCAGACCTATTCTTGCAAGGTCTATGAGCAGGTCATTGCTTGCCAGTTCAATCGAAGGTACAAGTTCCAAATGCCGCTCTAAGAAAAGCTTGTGAAGAAATTCACTAGTTGTGGATGCCTTATCAAGCATCATCATAGGATACTGCTGCAGCTCTGAAACATCCTTTATTCCATTTATGAGTTTAGGAAAGGCTTTTTTATTTGCTACAAAAATATCTCTAAACTCTTTTACCGGCACTACTTTGCCAACCTGCCCCAATGAACTGTTTGGCGTATTTACAACTATAAGGTCAACTGAACCGTTTTTTAAATATTCCACACATTTTAATGAAGTGCCATTCACCACCTTGATGTGAACATTTGGATATCTTTCATGGAATTCTTTTAGGAAGGGTTTTAGATAATACCTGCATATAGTATCACTTGCTCCAATGCTGAGCTGTCCTCCTCCCAAAGACTTTGACTCCAATATCCTTGCCTCACCAAGACTTATAAGGTTGATAGCCGGTTCCACATGGCTGAAGAGAATTTCTCCTTCCTTGGTCAGTCTAACCTTCTTGGTACTTCTTACAAAAAGTTTCTGTCCAAGCCTCTTTTCCAGTACCTTGATTGACTGGCTCACCGCCGACTGTGATATAAAAAGTTCCTTTGATGCTTCTGAAAAACTCAGCGTTTTGGCTACATGATAAAATACCTTGTACAACTCATGGTTTATGTCCATTTCTTACCCCTTTTAACTAAATACTCTTCTTATCTTCAATCCAAGCCCTAAGCTCTTCATTATAATTTTCTTTTGTTGAGCCGACTACTAAAAACCCATCTTTAATAACTGCTCCCTCACACCTTGCTTTTAACTCCGATATAGTATTTCCAAACCCACTGCCTTCATGGGTACAAAATGGATATATTATTTTTTCACTAAAATCAAATTTCTCAAGGAAGGTAAACATGACTCTCGGCATTGAACCCCAATAATTAGGATATCCTATGAAGATGGTATCATAGTCAGCTATGCTTGTTATGCAGTCCACTATCTCAGGTCTGGCATCCTTTTCCTTGTCCTCCTTACTCTCCTCTAAACAAGTATCATAATCATCAGAATACGGTGTTGCCTGCCTGATACGAAACAGTTCCCCACCTGTTATTAATGCAATCTTTTGTGCCACAACCGCAGTATTACCTTCTTCAAGCGAATTGATTTTCCCGCTGCAATAATTTCCCCCTGCTCTTGAAAAGTACGCAATCAGTGCCTTCATAATTACAAGTACCTCCATCTCATACTTCAAACAGTATTTTTGTGGCTCGCCCTATATTATCTCATTATTTCTATGACAAATCAACCTGAATTATAATATTTTTCTTTTTTCTCATTTCTGTTATTAATAGGGCTTATTACTCTTAAAATCGTATATTATCTATGATACAGGCTTTTTATGGTTTTACCTGCCGCAATAATTTCAAATTATTTGATGATTTTTATCTCATTATATCTTATAATTATGACAAGATAATCAATACAGCAACCCATACCTATATACAGATTAATTTAATCTATAGGTATATATTTGAAAGGAGTATATTATGTCTTGTACTACAATCCTTGTTGGAAAAAAAGCGAGTTATGATGGCTCTACACTTGTTGCCAGAAATGATGATTCACCTTCCGGCAGCTTTATGCCCAAAAAATTTACAGTTGTTCATCCTAATTCCCAGCCTAAGAAATACCGTTCAGTAATCTCTAAAGTTGAAATCGAGCTGCCTGACAATCCTCTCCGCTACACCTCTCTCCCAAATGCCGTTGACGGAGAAGGTATCTGGGCTGCCTGTGGCGTAAATGAGCTAAATGTATCAATGACAGCTACCGAAACCATAGCTTGCAACGAAAGAGTTCTGGGAGCTGATCCTCTGGTAGTATACACTCCTGCAAAAGGAAGAAAAAACACAAAAAATTATGTTCCTGAGCAAAAAGGCGGCATAGGCGAGGAAGACATAGTTACCATAGTTCTCCCATATATAAGAAGCGCCCGTGAGGGAGTGTTAAGGCTTGGAGAATTGCTAAAAACTTATGGCACTTACGAAACAAATGCCATTGCTTTTCAGGATGAAAACGAGATTTGGTGGCTTGAAAGCATAGGCGGACATCATTGGATGGCAAGGAGAGTTCCCGATGACTGCTATGTTGTTGCTCCAAATCAGCTTGGACTGGATACCTTTGATTTTGATGATGCTTTTTAATGAGAAAAAAAGAATATCTCTGCTCAGATGACCTTAGGGAATTCATTGCTGACAATCATTTAGACCTCACCCTTTGTAAAGCATTTAACCCAAGGGACACTTTCGGAACCCATTCCGACCTTGACCACATTTACAACACTCCCCGTGCCTGGATAGCTCAGAGACATTTCAATCCTACTACAAGCAAGTGGATAGGCGATAATGCTGATTATACTCCGCTTTCAGATAACATTCCTTGGTGCAGGGTTCCTGAAAAAAAGATTACCGTTGAAGATATTAAATGGGTACTTTCAAACCATTATCAACATACCCCTTATGATCCATACACTAATGGCGCAAAGGAGTTGTATCGTCCAATCGGCATCAGCCGTACAGATGTGCTCGCCCTTGTGCAGATTCGCCCATATATGCCCGATGCACTTAAGGTAATTAAATGGATAGCCTTTGGCAGCAATGTATTCAATACCTTTGTGGGACTATATGCAAATATTACCAAAACTCCAAAATACCTTGCAAATACAACCTCAGATGTAGACAGTAGAAATTTCTATTGGGCAAGCAGGCTGCTTGGTGTAATTGCAGATGCACACTTTAACCGCTGTCTGCCAAATATTGACCATTATCAGACTGCCGTAATGTCTAAAAACCACGCACTTATCAACAAATTTGATAGAGAATTTACAAAGAAAGCAAAGAACAAAGAAAGTTCTGATACCGCTTTCTGTGAAAGAGCAAATGAAGAAATAGCTAAAATGCTTGAAGAACAGACTACCGCAGCCCTCAATAAGGTTGTTTATAATGCCAGCTGTGTAATGAAAAATAGTTTTTCCAGATCAGACGCCTAGATAAAATCTTTAAGAACAAGAAAGAATCCTGCTTCGCAGGATTCACCGCCTGCGGTGGGTCGCGTGAGCGACATCTACATATCCGCCGCAGTGCGATCCCTCGGAGAGATTTTTATTTGACAGGTAATTTCGGAGAAATTTCCTGTCAAATAATAAATGCCCTCTCCTTCATCCGGAGAGGGCAAAAAACAAACAAATTCTACTGTATTCCATATTCCTTATAAAGACCATGCCTTAGTTTTTCATCTTCCAATACATCCTTTAGGACATCATTCTTACCTTCTGTAAGTAGACGGCTAATCAGCCTAGCAAGGCAGCTTTCACCTTTCGCTTCGCCTTCTGCTCTTTTCCTTTCAAATAATGGTTCGAAATATTTCCATGCTGCTTCCTCCATTCCCGATATTATAAGAGCTTGGAATCTCCTCTCCTGTGAATTTTAACAATAACTCACTCACTTCTTCAGGATGATTTAATTCTACATCACTCGTTGTCTGCTTACTTCCATTCACTATATAATCAGCTATTACCTTAAAGTCCTTCTTAAACTTATTTATATCATCTTCACTTAGTTTTTTCAAGTCTATTAAATTAATATGATAATCACCTACATAATTAGTTATTTTCTCTTCCATATTGAGTCTTTTACGCAAGGTGGTTTCATGTTTCCACTCTGCTTCACCATAGTAGATTACAAAAGTTATTACCGGATAGATACCTAAATTACTACTTTCTTCTTTCATCTGTTCCCGATTTTTCCTCTTTGTTTTTCTCTTTCTCCTATCTTTCTCTGCGAGCTGAGTCCTGTAAGATGCTCCATCATAAGACAAAATCCTAAAAACCATGTCTTCATCCGGAACATCCTGGTTTTCGACACCAATCAAAGATACAATCAATCCTTTTTGCTTCCACAACTTAGCTACATCCCTGTCCTGATACCTATGTCTTCTATCATCCCCCTTATAATGACTCCAGCTTGGCACATCATACAATTCATCTTCTTTAACCACATCTTCGCCATCAAACATAATACCGTTTAAAAATTCAGCAAATACATCATTAAAAGCCAATAGCTTTTTTTATAAAACATCCTTCTCTCCCAACATAACTCCTTTCTTACAAAATAGTTGAACTAACTTAAAACTTGGATTAAATAACTTGAAAATATAATTTTTGAATTAATAAATATACCTTAGACTGACTCTAGATAAGATTTACAACAGATATTATAATACTTTAACTAATATTTGTATTCAGCAAATTAGACAAAGTTTCAGGATTTTACTATACAAAATAAACAAAGTTTCTTATGTAATCACCATAAAAATAAAGAGATACCCACTGTACATATAAACTGCACAGCGGATATCCCACCTTAAATATAATTATTTAATTCCCTGCTTATTACTTTCTTTTCCTAATTGCAAGAGCTAAACCTATGAGTCCCATACCGATGAGGGATAAGAAACCACCCATTGTACCACCTGTCTTAGGAAGATTTGCACTTCCCTTAGGTGTAACATCTTCTTCAACTTTTACAGGAGCCTCTTTAGAAGTATCTTTTTTAACCTTTGCCTCACCCTGTGGAATGTCATCTTCATCTACATCAACTACATCTTTATCATTATTGTCATTATCATCTACATCTTCATTATTATCTGTATCTTCATCAGTTGTTTCTGCTTTAGTGTTTCCGTTAGAAACATTAAGCATCTCCCTGAGGTGTAGCATCGTCAGGAACTGTTACTGTTGGAGTTGTCTCAGGTGTTGTTACTGTTGGAGTTACATCAGACACAGGTATTACCGGAATTGCTTCAGGCACTGGTGGGGTTGAAGGTACTGAAATTACATCATTTACTACTGTACTACTATCACTACTTGGAATTTCAGTGTTTTTGAAGCTTACTGTTGCATCAGCAGGTTTACCATTCCCATCAACTAATTGAAATTTCTTAGTTGCTTCCTCAGTTGTATAACCTCTGGTTGCTCTCTCAGTAATCTCATAATCAATAGGCTTTCCTTCTAAATTATAAACAGGAAGGGATTTTGTTGTTTTCCATCCATCATTAGACTTTCTTAAAGTAATTACATCATTTTCATTACCATTAATTACAAACTCTACTGCCTCTCCTTCATTTCCTATCCATTTTTTCTCAATATGAAGAAGTTTCTCAACTCTTTCATTAGTGAAAGTAATTGTCTTATCTTCACCTTGTACTGTCATTTTCTCCGTGCTAGTATCTTTTTTATTAAACGCTTTAGACTCGCTAACTTCCCTTACAGTGTATTTTATAGGTTTTCCATCATCATCATTCTTTTTTACTCTTATTTCTATTTTCCCGCCATCCATTGGAGTCATAGTAACAGGTATTGCCCTACCATTTTCTGGCAAAATCTCAAATAATAATTTAAAGTTTTTATCTGTTGGTGCTGTGCCTTCCCAGACTTTTCTGATAGTAATCTGAATATCAGTTCTATCATTATACTCATTTATTATAATCCACTCATTATCCTTCAAATTGTCTTTATGAGATACAAAAACTCTTTCTCACTAAGGGTTACTTTACCATCATCTTCACCATCTACAGTAACTTCATACTTTATTTCTTTTCCATCAGAATTTTTCTTTGGTAAATTCTTGAATATATATTCATATTTATCATCTTTAGTGATTGTATACTTATATTCCTTTTCATAATTGTCAACTTTTCCTGTAAGTACAACAGGGATAGAGACTTTCTGTTCATCATTTGTTTTTTGCCATCCTATATAAACAGTTATGTCTCTATTTTCTGCATTTTCATTTGCAGTGATTTCCGCAGCCTTAGCCACACCTAGATTCATTCCGCTTAGCAGACTTACCATCATCATAAAGACCATAAGTCCTGCCAGGAATACGCTCTTTTTCTTCTTGTTTTTCATACTCTACCTCTTCTTCCTTGAAAATGATTTTATAACTAAAGTATATTCATCAGCGTATCCCCATCCTGTCAACATATTCCAAAATACACTCCAGCTTAGGACAAATTATACATTATTTCGGTTTCGTTTCGGTTACATTCCAATAAATATGCGGATTTTTATTAAATTTTTATATTTCATACATCATAAGGGCTGCCGCCACAGCTGCATTTAATGATTCAACCTTACCCTGCATCGGTATGATGATATAGATATCTGCAAGTTCTGCCGTCTCGGGGCTTAGCCCTCTTGCCTCATTTCCTATAAGAATGCCTGCCTTATCACTGTATTTTACATCCTTATAACTCTGTTTTCCTTTCAAATGCGCAGCATAAAAGCTTATTCCATATTTCTTAAGCTCTCTTATAGTTTCCCTTACATCCTCTACATAAATAAAGGGAAGCCTGAATATACTTCCCATAGTAGAGCGGACTGCCTTTGGATTAAAGATGTCCACAGTTCCCCTGCCCATAATAACACCGGTCACTCCGGCAGCCTCTGCGGTACGCATAATAGTACCCAGATTGCCGGGATCCGCAGTATCTTCTAATATAAGAAGTTTTATCTTACCTGTTTTATTATAAGTTTGGGCCAGAAATTCTTCATTTAAAATTTCATACTCAGGCATTGTCACTATAGCAACAACTCCCTGTGGATTTATAGTTTCAGATACGGTCTTAAATACCGCATCCGAAACTACTGTTGTAGAATTTGCTTCATTCACATAGGCTATAAGGTTTTTACCATTATCAGCAAGTAAGGCATTTTTTATCAAGCCGCCTAAAATTATTTCCTTATAAAGGCTCTCAGAAAGGATGATTTCACAAACCTTTCCATACACTAAAGCTTCGTCAACGAGTTTGATGCCTTCTACTATAAATTGACGGTTCTTTTTTCTAG
Source organism: uncultured Catonella sp. (assembly GCA_916439065.1). Lineage (GTDB taxonomy): Bacteria > Bacillota > Clostridia > Lachnospirales > Lachnospiraceae > Catonella. The sequence continues at coordinate 53,335 of CAKAGD010000004.1, read as the reverse complement.
CACTGCCCTTCTCTAAAAGACTTCGAAGGTATTTTATTTTCTTATTGTCTTTACTGCTTATAATCTCCATAAGGCATTTCATCCTCTATCTGATTAATTTTTTATCTCCATACTGCTTATTAATATAACTAACTGCCTCTTCATTAGTTTCAAAGTTTTTGAAAACCTTTATGATGTTTTCAACTCCATCTTCCACATTTTTTGCAGATAAGGTTCGTTTAATTATGTCATTTGCTTCCGCCTCAGCCTGAGTAAATAGAAGGTCATCCCTTCTTGTACCGGATTTTGCAAGGTCTATGGCAGGGAAGATTCTCTTTTCTGAAAGTCCTCTGTCAAGCACAAGTTCCATATTACCCGTACCCTTAAATTCCTCAAATACAACATCATCCATCCTGCTTCCTGTATCAACAAGGGCTGTCGCAAGTATGGTAAGGCTTCCTCCCTCACGCATATTTCTGGCTGCACCGAAGAAACGCTTAGGCATATGAAGAGCTGCAGGATCAAGACCACCTGAGAGTGTTCTTCCGCTAGGTGAAACTGTAAGGTTATAGGCTCTTGCAAGCCTTGTGATACTGTCTAGAAGAATGATTACATCCTTTTTATATTCTACGAGGCGTTTTGCGCGCTCTATTACCATTTCCGACACACGCTTATGATTCTCAGGAGCCTCGTCAAAGGTTGAATAAATGATTTCAACCTTCTCACCTGTTATGGAGTCCTTCATATCAGTAACTTCCTCAGGCCTTTCATCAATGAGCAGAATTATGAGGTGCATCTCCGGATTGTTTTCTGTGATTGCTCTTGCAATCTGTTTTAACAGAGTTGTCTTTCCTGCCTTTGGCTGAGAAACTATCATACCTCTCTGCCCTTTACCAATAGGTGCGATTAGGTCTACCATCCTCATGGAAATCACATTCTTTTCAGGCGTTTCCAGACGAATTCTCCTATTTGGGAAAATAGGCGTAAGATCCTCGAATTTAGGACGCTCTAAAGATTCTTTTATGTATTTCCCATTCACGGTTCTTATATAAAGAATAGCTGCAAATTTTTCATTATTGCTCTTTACCCTGGTATTTCCCACTATAATATCACCGGTTTTCAGGTTAAATCTTCTTATGTGGGCAGGAGATACATAGACATCATTTTCTCCCGGAAGATAGTTGTCACATCTGATAAAACCAAATCCCTCCGGCATAACCTCTAAAATACCTGACTTGGTTTCACCCGAATCAAGGCTTGCAATATCACCATTGGTTCCAAGCGCAAGAAACTGCTGCTGTATACTTGCTGCCATCTCCTTATTGCTTGTTATTGCATTTACAGCAGCTATCATATTCTGCTTTACTTCTTCGCTGGTTAACGACCTGACAGGGCGTGTGTAAGGCTGCTGAGGCTGTGACTGTTGTATGTTCTGGGATTGTGGATTGTACTGCATCGGATTCTGCGGATGAGATTGATATTGATTCTGTGAATGATTAGTCTGTGGACGGCTCTGATAAATTCTCTGGCTATGCTCAGGCTGTCTCATCTGTGGGCGGCTTGCATACTGAACTCCTGCAGGCTGTTCTGCCGGCGTATACAGAGTCTTTACTTCATCCGCTTTTTTTACCCTGGCAGGCTCCACTCCCCTGCTGTCCAATTTTTCAAGAGCCTCTATAAGACCTGCTTTATTAAGGGTAGTTGTACTCTTAACTCCTCTTTCTTTAGCTAAAGCACGAAGCTCTACAATTTTCATTTCACTATAATTCATTTATTTTCTCCTTAAAAAGATGTTTTTCTATCAGATGAAAAACTGCTTCAAATATAGACAAAAGTCTAAACCATTGGTATCATGTAAGTTGAATAAAACACTCAGGAGGTTTTAATTTTATGACGAATAATGCTATGACCTTATACAAACTTATGATCTTATATATGCTTAACCTAACCAAGTATCCTCTTACAAATGCGAGAATATCGGAATTTATGCTTCAAAAAGGATATACCACTTATTTTAACCTTCAGACTGTACTCTCTGAGCTTATGGAAACCGGGCTGATTAAATCTGAAAATACAATGAATAGTTCCTTTTTCAAGTCTACCGATGAGGGCAGGCATACTTTAGATTTACTGAGTAATGACATAAATCAATCTATCAAAAACGAAATTAAAGCCTACTTAAGTGATAACTCTAAGACTATTAAAAGCGACATCTCCGCCACCGCCAATTTTAAGGCGGCCGGAAATGGTGATTTCGTAGTTAATCTTAACATAAATGAGTACCAAAGTAAACTATTAAGTCTCAGTCTTTTGGTACCCGCAGAAAATATTGCAGAAAAAATTTGTTCGGAATGGAGCAAAAAGAGTGATGATGTGTATGCACTCCTCTTTAATTCTCTGGTTCTGGATAAAAATTCTCAATAATTTCCCAAAGTTCATTCACACCAACCTTGGTTTCAGAAGAAAAAGCAAGCAACTGCTCCTTAGAGGTCAGATTAAGAGTTTTCATAATAAGCTCCATCTGGCCTTTTATCTGACTTCTTTTTAATTTATCTGTCTTTGTGGCAATTATAATGGGATTCACTCCCTGGCTTACAATCCACTCATACATCATTATATCATTTTCAGATGGCTTATGCCTGCTGTCAATCAATAAAAATACATATTTTAACATCTTAGATTGTTTTAAGTATTTCTCAACCATCTTGCCCCATTTAGCCTTTACTTCAACAGCTGCCTTGGTATATCCATAACCTGGCAGGTCCACAAGGTAGACTTCATCATTTACATTATAATAATTTATTGTTTGAGTCTTACCCGGCTTGGCGGAGACTCTTGCCAGAGCCTTCCTGTTCATAAGGGCATTTATTAGGGATGATTTTCCCACATTTGATTTTCCTGCAAATGCAAACTCAGGATGAGGCATCTCAGGGATTTTACTGGTTACACCGATTACTTTCTCAAGTTCTACTTTTTTGATTACCATTTTTTACCTTTCAAATGCTCGTGAATCACGAATACTATCAACATAATTTTCCATCAGTCTCTGTAAGTCCTCATAGGTTTCAAGCTTATTTACCTCACCTCTAAGCTTGGTGGAATTAGGGTAGCCTGCTGTAAACCAAGCTATGTGTTTTCTCATCTCCCTTACTCCTGTATACAGTCCCTTGTACTCTATCATCCAGCTTGCCTGTCTGAGTATCATTGATAGAAATTCATCCGCAGTAGGAGGAGGAAGCAGTTCACCTTTTTCAAGATAAGCATTGATTCTGTTAAATATCCAAGGATTGCCTCTTGCTCCCCTTGCTATCATAATACCGTCACAGCCTGTTTCTTCAAGCATCCTTTTTGCATCAAGCTCTGTCACCACATCACCGTTTCCTATAATCGGTATGCTTACTGCCTCTTTCACTGCCCTGATTATCTCCCAGTCAGCCTTACCGCTATAGTACTGCGACCTGGTACGGCCATGAACAGCTATGGCATCTACCCCTGCTGCTTCTGCAATCTTTGCTACCTCGACAGCATTTTTATTGGCTACGGTAAATCCTGCCCTTATCTTTATTGTGACTGGTTTTTTAGAATTTTTCTTTAAACTCCTAACAATCTCGGCTATTTTCCTAGGATTTTCCATAAGAGCCGAGCCCTCTCCGTTATTTACCACCTTGGGTACCGGACAGCCCATATTTACATCCAAGATGTCGAAGTTCCTATCATTAATTGCTGCCGCCATCTCGCCCATAATATCCGCATCCGAGCCAAATATCTGTAGACTTGTAGGCCGCTCTCTCTCATCTACAGTTATAAGTTCTTCGGTATTTTTATTTTTATACTTAAACCCCTTGGCACTCACCATTTCTGTGTAGGTAAGAGCAACACCGTTTTCCTTGCAAAGCACTCTAAAGGGCAAATCTGTCACACCTGCCATCGGACCAAGTACCAACCTGCCGTTTAATTCAACATTTCCTATTTTAAAGCCTTTCATACCTCTCCTTTAACAAATTCGTTGTAGAATCTCTCAATGCCTGCAAGCAGTTCTTCTTTTTCTTTTTGAAACTGACTAAGCAGCATTCCACTGTGGATTTCGTCATAGGAGTAATCATTATCATTGCTTGCTGTATGTATGTAGAGGTTTTTGTCATCATCAAATGATAGAGTAAGTATGCCTCCCACCTTTTCTGTAAATAGTACACAGGCAATCTGAAGTTCTTCTTTAACTGCAGTAGGAAGTTTAGCAAATGAACTGCCTAAGTAATATTTGTGTAAATATGCATTGCTGACACAAAGAATTTGTTTTTCGTCCATATATATGTCTCCTTTTAAGGGAAATCTAAATTTTTCTTCTTCATTAAAAAGAGGTGGCCATCCACCTCTTTTTAATAAATATATGTTATCACAAATCATGGATATTAGTCAATTACACTCTGTTAAATACTTATATCCAAACCAGTCCCCACTTTCTCTTCTATTTTAGAGTTATTTACCCCCTTTACCTTGCCTGCTTCCCCGTCTTTACTTGAAGACTTGTCCTCTTTGGTTTCCTCAGCCTTCTTAAGCTGTCTCTCCTTTTCCATTTTCTCAAGTTCTGCAATAAGCGATTTCTTATACTTTTTAATCTTCTTCCTTGCTGCCATCTGAGCTGCATTCTTCGCACTGAGATAGAGCTTCATGTCATATTCCATAAGGGCACTCTCATCTTTAGGTGGTACCCTGTCTCCCCTTGCTATTCTTCTAAATATTTCTAATACAGCACCAAATTTCCTTGCTGCTGCCTTTTTTGACTCAAGCTGTTCGTTAGCATCTTCAGTCATCTTCCTCATTTCTTCTGCTGCCGCCTCAAGTGCTTCCTTCTTCAGCCTTTCTGCTTCAGCCTTCTCATCTTCCTTAGCATTATCCTTTACAGCAGGCATCTTATCTTCTTCATTCTTTAATAATTTCATTTTTAACTGACCTTACATAACTGAAATTATTAATTAAATTCCCCTGTATCTTCATACCCTGCCTCCATTTATAATTAAATAACCTGTCTTTAATTATTATATCGGACTATTGAGGAATTTTTTTATCATATTTATAGGCTTTTTTCAAATATTATCCTATGCATGAGTCCTTGTAAATACACAGGTTCTAAATTCAACCCCTTCGAAACTTCCTTCAAGAATAGTTTCTGTTTCCCTGAATCTATCCTCTATTTCAGCAGGAAAATAGGTATCTGCAGCCTCATGTACCTTGTTGTACCAAGTCAAAATAATTTCATCAGCAAATTCAATGCACTGTTTATAGACCTTTCCTCCACCTATGATGTATAGATCTTTATCGGGATAGTTTAGCTTAGAGTATTCTACAGCCGTCTCCAGACTATCAAAGGTAATCACTCCATCTTTATCGTATTTATTGGTTTTAGAAACAACTATATTTACTCTGTCAGGCAAAGGCTTGCAGCCAAGGGATTCAAAAGTTTTTCTCCCCATGAGGACAATATGCCCTGTGGTCAGTCTTTTAAAAAGCTTCAGGTCTTCAGGAATTTTAAATAAGAGGACGCCGGAACTTCCGATTGCAAAGCTGCGGTCAACTGCTGCTATTAGTTTGATTTTCATGTTGATTCCTTCCCTCTAAAAACTCCCATACTGCCCTAGCTGCCCCTTCATTCATGCCTTCTACAGTGGCGAGTTCTTCCTCAGTCGCCTTCTTTATATCATCCAGAGAGGCAAAATGCTTCATTAGAGCCTTTCTTCTCACCTTTCCTATACCTTTTATATCATCCAATACGGAATGAACCTGATTCTTGCCTCTTAGGAGCTTATGATATTCTATGGCAAATCTATGGGTTTCATCCTGTATCCTTGTAATAAGCTTGAATAGCTCCCCGTGGGTATCTATAGGCTGCTCCACATTGTTATAATATATGCCTCTTGTTCTATGCCTGTCGTCTTTTACAAGACCTGCTACAGCTATATCTATACCCAGCTTTTCAAGCACCTTCAGGCAAATATTTATCTGCCCCCCTTCCACCATCCATAAGGATGAGGTCAGGGAAGTTCGAGAATTTGCCCTCCTTCCTACTTCCTGCCTTCTCAAGGATTTTAAGCTCTTCCTTTTCCTTTAAACCATGCTCAAATCTCCTTGTAAGCACTTCCTCCATAGAGGCATAGTCATTTGGTCCCACTACTCCCTTTATTTTGAACTTCCTATAGTCATTCTTCTTAGGCTTTCCGTCTTCAAATACTACCATAGAGCCCACATTTTCATAGCCACTGGTGTTGGATATATCGTAGGATTCTATCCTCTTTATATCATATGAGATGCCAAGCAGGTCGCGAAGCTCCTTTACTGCACCAAGAGTCCTTGCCTGCTCCCTCTTATTCCTCTCGCTGTCCTGATTTAGCACCATGGCAGCATTCTTGTAGGCAAGCTCGGTAAGCCCTGCCTTCTCACCTCTTTTAGGCACTAGTATATTTACCTTGCTTCCCCTCTTGGTTGCAAGCCATTCTGACAAAAGCTCCTTCTCCTCCGGCTCATCTGCAAGCATAATGTCCTTTGGAATGAAAGGAGTTCCGGTGTAATACTGCTTTATAAAGTCAGTATAAATGGCTCCCTTTTCATCGTCTCCTACCTCATCTAAGGAGAAATGTTCACGGCCTATAAGCCTGCCTCCCCTTATGAAATACCTGCATAACGGCTTCTTTCCCTGCCTTTGCAAGAGCCAGCACATCTCTGTCGTCTACATTGTCATTGGAGTTTATCTTCTGCCTGTCGCTAAATCTCTTTACATGGGTAAGCATATCCCTGTAGTTGGCAGCTTCTTCAAATTCAAGCCTTTCAGAGGCTTCCATCATCTTGTCGGTAATCATTTTTAAGATAGGCTCATAATCTCCATTTAAGAACTTGATTACCTCGTCAATCCTCTTTCTATATTCATCAGGCTCCACATAGCCCTGACAGACTCCGTCACACCTGCCTATCTGATAGTTGAGGCAAGGGCGCTCCTTTCCTATGTCTTTGGGCAGATTTCTCCTACAGGTTCTTATCTTATATATCTTGTGAATGAGCTCCAGAGTCTCGCTAATATGGGCAGGATACGGGCCAAAATACTTGGCCTTGTCCTTTCCCCTCTTTCTTGTGAACATAACCCTTGGATACTCCTCATCCACCGTCACCTTGATATAGGGGTAACTCTTATCATCCTTCATCATGGTATTGTACTTAGGGCGGTGCTCCTTAATCAGGTTGCACTCCAGCACCAGGGCTTCAAGCTCAGAATCAGTTATTATGTATTCAAAATGGTCTATGTTTTCAACCATCCTCTTTATCTTTGGAGAATGTCTGTTAATGCTCTGAAAATACTGGCGGACTCTGTTTTTCAGGCTTATTGCCTTACCCACATAGATAATTTCATCCAGTTCATTGTGCATTATATAGACTCCCGGCTTCCCGGGCAGCTTTTTAAGTTCTTCCTCTATGTTAAACATCTAATACCTCACAGTTTGTAGACATCACTTATATCAATCAGTTCTACATCTTCATTCTTTTTGAACTTCTCAAACCCTGATAGGCTTACTATCCAAAAAGCTTTGCTAAAGCAATTAAAGTTTTTAGATTTTTCAATAAGCTCATCAAATACGCTTTTATCGGCCTTTGATTTTTCCACTTAACTTCAGCAAACAAATAATTGCCTTCTTCGTCATAGGATAGCAAATCAATCTCAGACTCTTTCTTCCTATTCTTGTCATTCCCCCACCAATTTCCATAATCTGAAGGGATAAATTCCGTCATTCCTTTGCGCAGTCTAAGCTCATAGTACTCAAGCACTATTTTTTCAAATACGCTTCCCATATAATCATTTATCTTACTCTCAATTTGCTTAGAATATACTATCTCGCCAAGCTCCATATTTATCAGATTTATGTTTTTTTGAACAAAGTGATACCAGAATCTAAACATTGTATCCTTAATAGAATACACCGGCCTTTTTGTTTTTCTGTCAAGAACAGGAGTCCTTTTCTCAACAATTCCAAGCTCAATAAGAGAATTTATATAATAGGACAGTCCACCTGTCTGCATATTTAGTTTGGTTGCTATTTCATTTAATTTACTGGCTCCACCTGCTATAGCAAAAAGTATGTCATTATAGGTTTTGGGCTGTCTTAATTCCTGTTTTAACAAGTTCGTAGGCTCTTCAAACAGCCTTCCACTTGTTTTTAGAAATATGTTGATGATATTTGTCTTTAAGTCCAAGCCATCATCAAAAAATGTCAAATACTCGGCAATCCCTTCTGTTAAGCCATAGACTATCGCCTTATCTTTATAGCTGTAATTTTCGACAAACTTTGCTGAATCAAGATAGTTAAAAGGTTTTATTTTTAACTGGCTCGTTCTCCTCCCGTAAAGTGGACTTTTATAGGCTAGTACCTGATTTTCCATAAAACTCATAGATGAACCACAAAGGATGAGAAAGAGTTTACTCTCTTTTCTATACTCGTCTATCAGCTTTTGCAGTAAAGAAGATATGTACTCCTTTGCCTGCGCTAAATATGGGTACTCATCAATTACAAAGGCTATTCTATGTCCTTTGGCGTACTCAAACAAATATCTAAAAGCCGCTTCAAAGTCTGTGAAATCAGGCAGCCCTTTAAGGTTTCCACAAGCTTCATATACAGCCTGGGATAACAGGCTTAAGTTAATCAGGTCATTAGATTCTAAAGCCACATAATAATAGCCTTTTTTATCTCTTAAGAATTCTTTTATTAAATAAGTTTTCCCTACTCTTCTTCTGCCGTAGATTATTGATAGCACAAACTTCCCATTAGCAAATTCTTCATTCAACTCCCTTAATTCAAATTCTCTGCCTATAAACTGCATAATCTCACCTCCCTGCAAGATTATTATACAATGCAATAACATATTATGCAATAATGTATTATTGTATGTGTAATAAATAAGTTCCACTCTATTTTTTATTCCCTCTTCTACTTTTTTATCAATACAGCCCTCGAAACCTTAAAAAACAGTTTTCATTAAATCATTAGGGTTGTTTCGACCTCATTTTAATGCTACAATTACCCCATAGAGCAGAAAGGAGAAACTATGAAAAAATTAAATTATTTTTCCATATCAATCATAACAATACTTTTGATAACAGTGTTACTCTTAGCAGCTCCGACACTTGCAGGTACTCCCGCACTGAACAAACCTTCCATAAACCTTCATATAGAACAGGGTTACAATCTTAAAATTAAGGGTCTTGATAAAAATTTTACTGTTCAATGGTCAGCCGGCAACAAAAAAATAGCCACCGTGTCCTCAAAAGGATTTATAAGAGGGCAGGCTAACGGAAAGACAGTTATTTATGCCAAAATCTATAGCAAGAACAAGCTTAAATACACTCTTAAAGCAAATGTTAAAGTAGATAAAAAGGGTTATGCAGCCACTCAGACTTCATTTATAAGCTTACTTAAAAATTCTAAAGTAAGTGACATTATCGTAAATGGAAAAGCTGACTTTACCGTACCAAATGGATTTTTTGGAAAGAATGTTGAAAGTACAGGAAGCAGTCTGTCACTTAAGGTATCAGCCGGCAGCTCTCTAAATTCAGTTAAAATAGTTGGTACTAAATCAGCAAAAATTAATATTTTAGGACAGTTGTCTTCACTTTATGCAAAAACAGATAATACAAAGATAGGCCTTAAGACTTCAGGTGGAAATAATATGGTACATACAATTTTTTTGGAAAATCCTACTAACCTTAATTTTGTGTCAAATAGCAGAAAAGAACCTTGTAATATTTATGTATTAAAGAAGTCTGATATTAAAATAAGTGGAAAAAATAAGAATAAAGATATAATTGCAATTAAGAATACTGCAGAAGAAACTAAGATTACCGCAGACAAAATTATTGAACTTTTTGCAGATGCCCGGACTACTCTTGTAGTAAACACTGGTGCAAAAAATTCCAAAATTACCACTCTCAACTATAGAACCCCTGTAACAGTCACAAATAATACTGATACAGCTCTTACAGTTACCACCCCTTCAGTAGATAAAACGGTGGAAGCAGGGGAGACACATACTATAACCGGAAAAAATTAGATTTGTATTTCATTTTAAGTAACACACCCCTTATATGAATGAGTGTGTTACTTATTATAATGCTTAATCTTTACTAACCCTTTATTGCTCCACCTGTAACACCGGCAATAATTTTATTTGAAAGGAAGATGTAAAGTACAAAGGTAGGAAGAAATACTATCATAACTGCAGCAAACATTCCTGCATAGTCTCCTGTATAACGCATTGAATTAATCATCGAATACAGTCCTACAGCTACAGACCGTACCTGGTCAGAGTTTGCAAAGATTAACGATAAGAAGTATTCATTCCATATATTTATAAAATTAAATATTGTCACCGTTATTATTCCCGGCTGTGCTATAGGGAGCATGATCTGCCAAAAAGTATTCATCGGACTACTTCCATCTATAGCCGCTGCCTCTTCAAAAGTCTTTGAAATATTCCCAAAAAAAGTCATTAGGAAAATAGTAGTGTATGGGATGTTTATTCCAACATAGAGAAATATTAATATGATTTTATTTGCAAGCACATGATTCAATATATCCCAGTTTGCAACCATGCCAAAAAGCGGAAGAATAATCATAACCACCGGTACACCCATTGACGATACAAAGCTCGTCTGAATCAGCTTATTGCCCTTAAATGTAAATCTTGAAAGCACATAGGCTGCAGGGGCAGATATAATTATTAAGAGTACACAAGATACCGAAGCGTATACCAATGAATTCGTAAAAAATACTGAAACATTCGAAGATGTCCAAGCCTTGATATAATTTTCAAAGTGAAAACCTGTACTAAATTCCAGTGCCTTTCCCGTAAATATATCCTTTGTCGTAGAAAAACTAGCTCCAAATACCCAGCCTAGAAGAACAAAAGTAAATATTATCCATACTACAAGTATCAGATATCCCGGAAGTAATCTAAGCTCCTTCTTCAGACGAAAAGGCTCTCTTAATTCTTTTTCTTTTCTTGCCATGTTCTCGTCCTCCCTAAAATTCTATGTTATCATCTTTAAGCAGAATATTGGAAATCCAGAATACTAATACCACTGCTAAGCTAAGTACAACACCAACTCCTGCTCCAAGTCCTGCATTTCTTTCTGTAACTGCGTTTCCGGCACCAAAAATCTGTAAGTACATATATACCATAGGTGTGATAGTTCCTGTATCTGCTGTAACAGTTGAGAATAGCTGTGACCATACAAAGAAACCTACACTGGTCACACTCCACATAGTGATATTGGTTTTAAATATTCCTTTCAGAAGCGGCAGGGTTATAAACCTGAATTGTCTAATTTTATCTGCTCCATCAAGGGTAGCAGCCTCATAATAATCTTTGCTAATCCTCTCAATTCCACTTGTAAATATGAGCATATGATAACCTACCATACCAAAACAATATGCTATGAGGAGAGCTGTAAACTTATGGTCAGCATCAAGCCAAAGTATTTTAGATAGTTTTTCAAGTCCTACACTGGAAAAGAAGTTTTTAATCAGGCCAAATTTGGGACTGTAGATATACTGAAGCCACATAGTTGCAAGGGCAACTGCACTTACTACATTTGGCATATAGATTACTGCCCTAAAAAAAGCCTTTCCCCTGATACCACTAGTGATAATTGCCGCAAATAGCAAGGCTAAAGCCATTACTACAATTCCACCGAATAACCATATTCTAAATAGGTTCCAAGCTGATATCATAAATAATTTTGTAGAAAACAATTTAATATAATTATCAAATCCCACAAAGGTCCAACTTGATATCTTGTCGGTTACACCTTCAATATTGAAAAAGCTCATCAATATGGTGCGTAATATAGGATATAAGAAAATAATACAAAACATTATTACTGCAGGAGTAATAAATGTAATTATCATAGTTTTGTTCTTCCTCAACCCCATCACCTCCTTATAAAATTAAATTTAAAATTTATGGTGGTAACGCTCTCCTGCGATACCACCATAATAATCACTTCAAACTATTGTTCTTTACTTTCCTGCTGCCTTAAGTGCAGCTACAAACTCATCTGCTGACATATTTCCTGCACAAAGTTTCTGGAAGTTTTCTTTGATAATTGGCGTCATATTTTCATTCGCTTCTGCACCGGCTGCCCATACATAGCGTGTTTTAAGACTATCCATAACAGGCTTAACATCTTTTAAGAGTTCAGGCCATTCTGTATTGGTAGAATCAGCAGGAATACCTATGGACTCTTTTGAAAGTTTAGCATCAAACTCACCCTTTGTAATATAGGTAATAAGCTTAAATGCATTTTCTGCCTGCTTAGAATCCTTGTTTATAGCAAGTACTTGGGCACCGTAGTTAGCAGCCTCAGGTCCATCCACTCCACCTTTAAGGCTTGGATAACCAAAGCAGCCCCATTCAAAAGTTGCTATATCACGAACCTCATTTGGAAGCCAAGAACCATTTAAGTACATTGCAGCTGTTCCACCTGCAAGTTCTGTGTTCTGTCCTGCAGGCCAAACATTTCCACCTATTTGAGCAGAGAAAAGACCATCTTTCGCTAGTGCTTCATAGTCTTTTGCTACCTGCATAACAGCAGGATCATCCCACTTACCGTTCTTAACAATGTCTATAGCCTTTTCTGCTCCTACCAAATGACTGAGATGATAACCAAACATTGATACAATATAGGCATCATCACTTGTAATTGCATCAAAGCCTGCTGCTTTTACCTTCTTAGCAGCATCAACGAACTCTTCCCAAGTTGTTGGAACAGCACTTATTCCAGCCTGCTTAAAAATATCTTTATTATAGAAGAATGCAAAGAGGTTTGGCTGATAAGGAATACTCATAAGTTTACCGCCGCCAACTTCACGACAAGCTGCTATAAGTCCTGCATTTGCAGTTTTCTCATAATCTGCCGCCTTTGCGAGTTCTTCAAGATCCATAAGATATTTGCCAAAGTAGTATTTACCCTGTCAATATCTTCGTCAAACATATCAATCACGGTACCTGAATCAAGAGCAGGCTGAAGTCCCTCTCTTATACCGGTTCTTCCCTTAAACTGAAGATCAACTTCTACTCCTGTGTCTGCTGAAAACTTATCAGCAGCTTCTTTGATAACCTTACCCTGTGGCTCAGTTGCTTCCCACATTGACCAGTATACAAGTTTACCGCCTGCATCGGCCTGATTTGATGTTGTCTTTGATTGCATTGTACTTGCCTTAGCACTACTTGTTTTTTCTGCAGAACTTTTTGCAGTGTTTGAATTTCCACCACAAGCAGTTAGCGAAGTTACAAGCATCGCTCCTGTCAATATTAACCCTAATACCTTTTTTTTCAACTCCAACTCCTCCTTATTGGCAAATATGTTCATAAATTAACGAACTCTGATGGCAATTATACCATATTTATACCAAATAATCAAGTAACAGATGTTAGTTGTATCTGTCAAGATGTTATTGCTCTTTTTATTAATTTTTATGTTATATCCATAATATTTTTTTATAAGTTTCTGTGCATTACAAATAAGGTTGCTGAGCAACCTTAAAAAAACTATATTTGCTATATTTTTCTAAGCAAAAGCTTACTCTTTTTAGCCTTGAAATCATTTCTAATAGTATCCTATCATTTATCTCATATTCACCATTAGTATTGAAATAACCGCTAATTTTATTGACTGACCTTGATGTTGCCTTGACAAGCACTTCATCATCAAGTGTAGTTTTCTTAATCAATCTCTCCGCCTTATTCCAGGTTTTTGCTGTTTATTTCATCGCAAACTAAAAGTGCAAGATTCGTAGCTCCCTTTTTTTGTCCATCGCCATTCTTCTATGCTTCATTCTTTTCGTAATAAGAATATAGTTCTGATTTTCCTGTATTCCCATATTTCTAAGCTCCTTTTTACCATTATATTTTTAGCTTTGTTTTATATCTTTCAAGTTCTTCACGGTGTGTACTTAGATATCTATATAAGTCATCTACCCGTTTTCTCCTCTTTACATCATTACAGCAGTTTTTTATAACCTTGATATGTTCCAGCATCTTATCATATTCCTTATTGATAAGCATTCCATATAGCATTTTAATCTGTTTTTTATCATTTATAGCCATGTATATGGACTGTTTTATATGGAAAAAATCAAGTTGCTTAATAGATGTCTGGTCGCTGTTTCTAAAGGTCCAGCCTGCGCCATCACAATTCATTACCCGATGCTTCACCTTATACATATCATAAGTATAGCCTGCCAAGTTTTCTTTTATTTCAAGAAATTTCTCACACGATATGGCTGCTGCAAATACAACCTTATTTTCTAGTTTATATTTATTTTCTCCAGTCTTTTCCCAACCTGTATATAGTGTCCCGGCCTTGACTTCAATGCCTTTATCATTACTTTTCTCCCTAGACTTTAAATATACCCCATCATGTTCTTCAAAAAGTATTTCCGTATCTATCATCCCACTTTGTTCCTTATTCTTCATGTCTTCATAGTCACTATAAATTTCGCCGCCTAATTTTTGCACAAGATTCCATACTGATTGATGGCTCAGTCTTATATTAGTCAAATTTTCAAGTTGTTCTTCTACTTCTCTGTATGGCACTTCCGTAACAAGCTGCTTGATTCTGTCTACAAGATTCACGGTATAATTCCCTACCGTTTCAAGCTCCAAGTTTTTCATCAAGTAGAAACACATATGAAGCTTTTTTTCCTGTCAAAAATATAGATGTCTTTTATATTGTACAGTCCCAAAAAAATAGTCTTTAGATTTTTGATTTCTAAGTCCAATGTTTCTATATCTTCGCTTGTCACGATTTTCCAATATTTCCTCATCGTATTCTTCTAAAAAGAATTTTTGAAAAATATCACTGGCCATATCCATAATCATATGGTAAATTGCCTTTTCAAGCCTGTCAAATTTGCCTTTATATTTACTCATATCCTCTCCAATCTTAAAATTAAAGTCTTTAAAACATAGTACCACTAGTCATTGTATAAAAAAATGCTTGACAATGATAGCTTTTTGCATTAAGATTAAGATATCTTAATTAACTTTAAGAGAAACCATAAGAAACAGCAGAGCTTAATTCACTCTGCTGTCTGTTTTTTAAATCTCTAAGTCTTCTTCAAGCTCCTGGATTTCCAAAGTACTAATCTGTTCACCTCGATTGTTTTCATCAATCTCTTCAAAAATCCTATATAAGTCATTTGCAATGCTGCTGTTCTTGGCAAGGGAACCAAATGGACCATTGTCTATATGTTTATATTCTATTATCTTGTCCGGATTAAGCTCCTTGTAAAGAAAGTTATACATCTCTGTATTAACATCCTTTACAATCATTCTGTACTCATCAATTCCGTTTGCTTTTAACATCCCTTCTTCATTTTTTAAGAAACTTATTCCCTTAGCGTCACCATTAGCAACTACTAAATAATATGGCTTAAATCCGTTTTCTAAAAGTGCCTCCTTCTTACTATAATACGCTTCCTTACTATCAATTATGTAAAAATTGACATCCGGGATAGCCATAAAATTCTCCAAAAATACTATATTATCCCGTACGTAAAAATTGCCACTTTTCTTAATACCATAGTTCTGCACCGTATATAAAAAATCATGATGGGAATCATTAATATACGCTATGCTGGCGTTGTTACTTTGAAGCGTATTTGCGATTACAAGAGAGAGAAATGTTGCCGATATATTACCATAAAGCCCTCTGATTATGATAATGTTATTTATGGTATTCCAACTCTTTTTTCTTTCTAGCAGATGTGTCATTTTTACTGCTTGATTAAGCCTTTCTTCCGTAAATCTGTTTACTCTACTATCATCAACAGAATTACTTATTATATTTTTATCTTTACCCGGACCATTACCTCTCCTTAACATCTCTTTAACAGACAATTCTTCCTGCCTATTTATTCTTGTTTCTATTCTTGCTTCCGTATCAATAGGCTGTAAATGCTTAAGCAAATCTGGATTTGAATGCAGCTTGGGCACCTTTACAGTCTCATTCTCATTATTTATATCTTCGAAGGCCTCCTCCTTATGTTGCTTCTTCTCACTTTTCTTCTTTTCAGTCTCCTTTTTTTCGGTTTTACCTTTAATTCCTTTGACAATTTTTTCAGTCAGCTTTTCTTTCTTATTTTCAAATTCTTCCTGAAGGCTTTCTTGAAGATGCTCAGGTTCTGATTCCTTATCTTCTTCAAGAGCAGTTTTTGCTTTTATCTTATTTGCTTTACTCTTGGCCGCATTTCCTTTTTCTTCCTTGCTATCATCAATTTTAGATATATTAAAGCTCGATTTATTAGCCATTTTATCGTCAGGATTATCTTCTATCTCTATAATCTTATCAAGTACATCACTTATTAGCTTGTTTCTATCTGACTCTGTGAAAAGATAAAAGTTTCTACCGTTGCCAGATTCCCCTTTTTAAATCTCCAATAGGATCACCGCCCTGCTCAATTATAATCATATTTTTAAAATGTACAGCGTACTCTCTGATAGCATTCTTTAGCTTAATTAAACTGTCAGACGAAACATCAAGAATAACTGTTTTATCCAGGATAATATATCTTAGCTCATCCGGATTGATAACATAGTTGTGTACAGTTCTTGAAATAATTTCGTTTTACTGATGAAGGTTCTTTTTGCTATATCGGTAAACGATATGTTTCTAGACCTTAGCTTTTCCTCATATTCGGCAAATTCATCTTCTTCCAACAATTGCCTAAAGTCAATATGGTAATCATTATTTTTTTATTATAGCAGTTAACAATATTCACTTGAATTACCTCCTATTATACCTTTTGATTGCTTATATGCAGCCACCCTTTATGCAGCTGCATATAAGTCTTATTAACGGCCACCTGACTTACCTATATACTCTTTTTTTCATACTCAGGAATTTTTGAAGTCAATATGCATTCTTTTTACTGCCTGCAAAAAAATAGAGCCTGCCCCCTCTGTTTAGATAGTAACAATTCCTCTTCAGATTCATTGAGGTTGTACAATTGTTTGGTCTGCTTTAGATTTTCACCATCACATCCAAATATAAATTTATATGTTGGAAGGTCTAATAACGCTTGCCCATACATCTTTACAGAATCATCTAAAAAGTCTACAACTGAATGGCTAATAATTATCATTGAACCTTCATATTTTCTGCATCTTTTGCTGGCATTTCTTAAAAATGCTAATGTTTGCGGAACTCTTTTATCTATTAATAAGTATGCTTCATCGAATACACCTACTACATTTTCAGTTCGATTCTTACTCATTTCACCCCACATCCAGGTTGAAAGTAGATAATATTCAGTTCCCTTTACTCTCTCAGAGCTGTCTTGTAAATCTTTTGTATCTAGGACTACCAGGGATGCATCAGAGCTTAAAGTGGTATACCCATTCCACAGAAAACTATCTCCACCCTTTGCTGCATCTTCTAACAATCTAGCTAAATCTTCATATTCTTTGAACCCATCGTCCCCTTCATTTTTCATTCTTTCAGCTTCATCCAGCATATAATTATATAAGTCTTCCATTATTGGGTAATCATTTGCTGATAGGCGGCTATTATCCGTATTCCAATCAATACCAAATCTTTTATAAAGTGCTATGAGGCATCTTTTTAGTACTGCAAGGCCTCTGTCCGTTAGGTTATTCATATATAAGCTAAAAAAGACTTCAAGATTTTTTAAATGAATTACAAGTTCACTTGTATTTTCTTCTTCAGCATCTTCATTTTCATCATCAAAATCTTTCTGAAGGTCTTTAACAGCTGCTTTTATCTGAAGCGGGTTGATTTTCCCCTTACCTCCTGCAGCATTTATCCAGTCACCACCACATACTTTACACATTTCCTTATATTCACGCTCCGGATCAATAATTATAATTCTCTTTTCCAAAGCATGTATTCATTAAGTATTATATGCTTAACTGCAGTTGATTTACCACTTCCGGGAACTCCAAGGACTCACCATGTTGGAAATTGGTTCTGTCACCAGACCTTTTCCAGGTGTCAAGAATTACAAGTCCCCTGTTCCATCCATACCAAGATAATATCCATCATCATCAGTATAACCACCGTGAGAATGAGGAAAACCATATACCAGTGATGATAATGGCATAATCCTGTCAATCATTGATGAAATATTCTTATTTTTACCCGATGTTGGACTTATTTGAGAAAAAGGCATCAAGCTGTCTAAATGACAGCAGTCTTTCTTTACATTTTATTAAACTGGCTGCACTCTTTTTGTCGCCGTGAAATCTTGCCCAATGTTTCAATATTACTTGCAACACTCATAATTGCCGTACTTACAAGGCCTACTTGTTCTCCTCCTACATCAATTCTTTTTTTAGAAGTTGTTTTCCACTGTTCATTGCCTGTTCTGCTCTAAGTCTCTCAAGTTCGTTTTTTTAGCTTCTTTTTGCATCAGCCGCATAGACTGATATTTTTTTATTAAGATGCTCTAAAAAAATTCTTCTGAATTTACCGGTTCAAAAACTGATTGATGCTACTGTGCCGGGAATATTCGTTATTTCTGACAGCCAACCGTATTTTTGCAGACTGTGGATAGCTAATAACACCAAAACACTGTGTTGTATTTTCTCCTAAAAATAAGGCTGTCTTTTTTTAATTTTTTTACATTTACAGGTGCTATTATATCAAGCAAAGCTGTGTTCTTTTCAACCATTTTCTATATCTCCTTTATAAACTTTTTATATACGCTAACTTCTATGACTTTAAAAATGCTACTCTAGTATCATCAATATCATAATCCTCGTAACTTAAAGCTGAAGGATTAAAATAAAGATTAAATACTCTTATCATTTCAGACTTTCCCGCAATCACTACTTGCGCCTTTGCCTCGTTCATTGAACTTATAAAGAGTCCTCTTTTCTTCAGAAAATTCCCTATTGATACATTATCCTTATATTTACTCCATAATATGAAGTAAAATTGCCGCTCAGTTACCTCGCCTCCTAGCGAAAGCCCTTCCATTGTCCTAGCAGCATTTTTTAGTAATTTTTTCTTTACATCATTGTCGGCCTGTGAATACATATTATTATATTTATCAATCAAAGGCTTTGTATCAACTGGTCTGCTTACTGCTATAAATTTCCAGGCATCCCCGTATTTACCCAGTGCTGTAGTAAGGGATTCAGCTGTACTTTTCTTTTCAGCATCTGACATTAGGGCTAGTGATATTGATTCTATTCTAATTATGCTTAATATGTTATCATCAGCTGTATATAGTAACGAGTTATCAGAATCTATATCAAGTACATTGGTAAAATCCTGGGCACTATCTCCACGGTCCTCCGCTTTTGCCTTCTCCTTTTCTTTTAATGTTATTCTCTTAAAAAAATAATATAGCTTACTATTCCTATCAAAATTACAATTACAGTGCTAACAATTGGAATTATCAGTTTTTCCATACATTTCTCCTTTTAAATATTATCTGCTCTACAGCTATCTCTCAACTATTTCCTCTGTTT
Organism: uncultured Catonella sp.; assembly: GCA_916439065.1. Classification (GTDB taxonomy): domain Bacteria; phylum Bacillota; class Clostridia; order Lachnospirales; family Lachnospiraceae; genus Catonella. Next base: position 33,820 of record CAKAGD010000004.1, on the reverse strand, counting down.
CTTGAACAATAACTAACTCATTACCATTTTCTTTTTTTCTTTGCATTTAATCAGCTCAGTTTCAATTTTTTTATAGCCTGTTTCATAGCTATGGTAGTTTCCTCCTTCAATCTTAATACAGTATCCACATATCCTTTACCCTCACCTCTTGAAAATGCTTCCTGCACTGTATTTATCCATTCCTCTTTACTGGACTGTCCTCTAACTCATCAGTATATCCAAATGCTCTGTCATAATTTTTCCATAAATTCAACTATTTCTCTAGCCAGTGCTTTTACTGATATATTTAGGTATTTCGGCTGTTTTATCCTGGACTTTTTCAATTAAATCAAAGATTATGGTCTCCAATAAACCTCACAACCATCTGATAGCCGTTTTTTTATCCTCTGGAATTAGCTCAAGCCTTCCGGTAGGGCTGAAAAATATCATCAACCATCCAGGCAGCCTTATAAACTCTATCTTTATAGATAATAGTGTCTCCTGGCCTTAATCCGGTGGAAGATGTATTAAATGACAATTCATATTCAGTTATAGTTTTTCATTACTGTAATGCCAATCAATATCATCAGTAATATCATCAATGCTATTTAATAAGTCCTCAGATACATGTTCTGTTGCAAATTCTACCCTATATTCTTCTTTTGCAACATCTGTTGAGAATAATAGTATGATATTTTCTTTTTCAGTATCCATTTCAATGGCTTTTTCTTTAAGAGATTTACCATCATTAAACTTAAAATCTGCAAAAATCTCTTCTACCTTATCTAAATCTTTACCGGATACTGAAAGAAAAATTACATCCTTATCCTTTAAGAAATAATCTTTCTCAATGTACCATCTTGCAAAAGCCTTCTTGTCTGGTAAATTTCTCTCCATAGTTATCTCCTCTTTTCTATTATGCAGCTCGTTGATGAAGGTTATAAATAAAAGACTACTACTGATTAAAGTAGCAGTCTTTTGTAATATAGTTACCTCTCTAAGTCTTGACTAATCTCACTTGAGTTTTCATGAGATGATTTCATGTTACCTGGCTCTTTACACATACGGAGCTCTACTTCAATATTTGTTGCCTCCTTTAGTGCAGAAGATGTTTCATTTTTAAGCTTTTCAATTTTGCTCATATATTTCCCTTCTTCACCATTCAAATAATCTTCTTTAACAGTCCTTATATGCTCTTCCCTGCCGGATAGTCCTGTTACGCTTCCATACTCAAAGGAATTATCATAGTTTTCGATAAATTTAACTATTTTTTCAGCTAACTTTTCTGTAATCGAATATCCTTTGTTTTTAGCCTCATTTCCTGCCTCTAGCATAATATTAAGTTCTGCAAGTCTAGCTATTTTCTCCCTCAGTTCGTCTGCCTTTTCAAAGGGCTTTTCAAGTTCCTCTTTGGCATTTTCAAGCTGTTCCTTTGTATTGTTCAGTTCCTCTTCAAGTCTCCTTAATTTTTCAGGCATTTTCTCAATGACATTATCAAGTCTCGTAATATTACCATCTGCACTCGTTCCAAATTCTCCTGAATGCTTTGTGGTACCATTTAAGCTAAAGTTATACTCATTGGTAAGGAAATTATAACTCACTTCCAAGTCCATATTTCGGTACTTACCAATTACTTTATGCTCATTAAACCTTATTTGTTTTATACATTCAAGCAGCCTTTCACCAGCTTCTTTTTTGTCCGTTATCATAGTCCCGGTAATGGTTATTGAAGTAAACTTGTTGTCGCCATCTCCTTGCGGTTCTATATTTGAAATGTCATTTTTTACAGCCACTATAAGTTTCTCAAGCCTTGAAATTTCATCAGGATAGGTTTTAATAACCTTATCTTCTAAGCGATAATGATTTGACTTATAGTTCGCTTCTAACATTTTCAGCTTTGTAACATCATTATCCAAGTCCATTTTTTCCTTGATTTTCGGCTCACCTGTGGCAAGGGCCTTAATTTCTGCATAGTTAAGTGCGTTTTCGTCTACATCTTCCGCAACTCTGACAGGTAACTTGCTAGTCATTATCTGAGAAATAAACTTCTGCTTATTCTCAATGGTCTGCCAAAGGTATGCATCAAAGGTATTCTCGGTAATATATCGGTAGATGGTTACTTCGGCATTCTCATTTCCCTGTCGGACAATTCTGCCCGCTCGCTGCTCAAGGTCTGCCGGTCTCCAAGGTACATCTAAATCATGCATAGCAATCAGCTTATTTTGCACATTAGTGCCTGCACCCATTTTTTGTGTAGAACCCATTAATATTCGGATTTCTCCTTTTCTTACCTTTGCAAAAAGTTCATCTTTCTGTGTATCAGAACCTGCCTCATGAATAAAAGCAATCTCTTCCTTTGGAACTCCCATTGCAACAAGCTTATTCCTTATATCATCATAGATATTAAATTCTCCGTCACCCTTTGGTGTAGACATATCAGAGAAAAGAAGCTGTGTTGACTTATCTGCCTTTGTCTTATCCCATATTGAATATACATTTTTAACGCAGACATTGACCTTGCTGTCTGGATTATCCGGAAGCAAAGGATTGATTAACCTTTGGTCTAAAGCCAGTTTCTTGCCATCATTGGTAATTTTAAGCATATTATCTTCATCAGGATCTACTGCTCTTTGTCTAACTCTATCCGCTCTTTCAGACAAACCTTTTAATATGTCCTTTTGTTCATCACTAGGCATTGTCTTAACTACTTCATAGTGTGCTTTTGGTGTTGGGAGATTCAACATTTCTGCCGTTTGAATATCCGCCACTTCCTTAAACATACTCATCAGCTCAGGCAGGTTGTAGAACTTTGAAAATCTTGTCCTAACTCTGTATCCGGTTCCTTCAGGTGAAAGCTCAAAAGCTGATTGCGTTTCTCCAAAAGTGGATGCCCAGGAATCGAAATGTTCCAGTCCATTTTTCTTAAGGTCTTCATACTGCAAATACCTCTGCATTGTATAAAGTTCTGCCATAGAGTTCGAAACAGGAGTTCCTGTAGCAAATACGATACCTTTTCCATTTGTCAGTTCGTCCATATAACGGCATTTCATAAACATATCTGAAGACTTAAAGGCTTCAGACTGGCCAATGCCTGCCACATTCCTCATTTTTGTATAAAGGTAAAGGTTCTTGTAGTTATGGGCTTCATCAACAATAAGTTTGTCTACACCAAGCTCTTCAAAGGTAATTACATCGTCTTTCTTGAAATCATCATTTAGGCTTTCAAGTCTTGCTTCCAGCTTCTTTCTTGTTTTTTGCAGCTCTTTAACTGTAAAATTCTGATTTTTGTCATGCTTATACTCTTCGACATAATTGATAATTTCATCAATTTGGTCTTTAATATGTTTTTCCTGGTACTCTTTGCTCATCGGAATTTTCTCAAACTGGCTATGCCCGATAATGACTGCATCGTACTCACCCGTCGCAATCTTTCCGATAAATCTTTTTCTGTTTTTCGGTTCAAAATCTTTCTTGTCTGCCACCATAATATTGGCAAACGGATAAAGCTGCATAAACTCTCTTCCAATTTGACCGGTCAAGTGGTTAGGAACAACAAATAAAGACTTCGTACACATCCCAAGTCTTTTTGCTTCCATAGAGCTAGCTGCCATTTCAAAGGTCTTACCGGCACCTACTACATGTGCCAGAAGTGTATTTCCCCCATAAAGAATCCTTGCGATGGCATTTCTTTGATGATCATATAGGTCAATTCCATTGCTCATTCCATCAAAGGTAAGATTGCTGCCGTCATACTCACGGCTGCGGATTGAATTAAATTTCTCGTTATATATCTTTACAAGCCTATATCTTCGCTCCTGGTCGTTAAATATCCAGCGTTTGAACTCTTCTTTTAAAAGTTCTTGTTTTTGTCCTGCAAGCATAGTTTCTTTTTTATTTAAGACAGACACTTTAGAACCATCAGGATTAACTATCTGGTCAAAAAACCTTTGTTTCCTTCCAGATTTAGAGCGTCTTCAATCAACTTATAGGCACTCACTCTACTTGTTCCATAAGTCATTTCTGCAAGGTCATTTCCCGGTCTTTACTTTTTACCCTCAACATTCCATCTCGCTTGTAAGGTGGGAGAATTTAACCTTTATATCCCATCTCGCCCGTCCTGAAGTCCGCAATGTTTCAAATATGAATCGTTCTATATCCTTTGCCGGTATCCAAGTTGCACCAAGCCTTACATTTATCTCACTAGCTTCAAGCTCCTTCGGCATAACCTTTTGAAGCTCTGACTTTTGAAATTCAAGGCGGTTTAATTCATTTGAGAGCAGCTCTTGTTCATCTGGAAATGTCCTTTGTGCCTGTCTTATCCTGGCAATATAGCTGTCTACAATACTAATTTTCTCTCTGATATTTCCGCTTAAATACTCGTCTTTAGTCACATAGGTATACTTGAATTTGTTCTCATCACTGCAGCTAAAAGGCAAATCTCCGTCTTCAAGTTCAAAAGAAAAGACTTGATTAAACCTTGTATTCTCCTCACGAATATTTAAGAAAATCTCTCCTCTAAGATCCGAAATAATAGTGCTTCTGTCTTTAGCTGTCAGATTTTCCATATATTCAAAATCTACATAGCCTTTTTGTGATACAGAAAGCACCAGTGCCTCAAGGGAAGTATCAACATGGTCAACAACCACTGCCTTTGTTATAGTTCTTTTAGTGAAAATATCACTCTTTGATTTAAAATTTTTATTGTCATCAATGATTTCAAGAGACGATACCAAAGGGAAATTGCTATCATCTTTTAAGGCTCTTGTGTTACTTTTTATTATTAATAAAACCATGTTTTTTAGAAAAACTGTCATAGATTTCATTCAGCTTTTCTTGTGATACCTTTATTTTATCTTCACTAAAATCTTCCTTCTGCAAGTATATTACATCTTTTAGTGCAGCATTAAGATTAAGGTAATCCTTAATCTTCTCCTTATCTTTATCAGTTACTTCCTTCTTTATGAAAAGTGAGTTTTCCCTGTAATATACATCATTATCAATAACGGTATAGGAAAAGTTTTTAACATCATCTGTGGCTGGAATTGAGGTTATCTCATCATCTAAAAGCTCTATTTCTTCATACTTGGCATTTGAAGCGATTTCTTTACTTGCCTTTTTCAGTAACTCCTTTAAGTCAGCATTTTCTTTTGGCAAGCAGGCTATCGTGTTTCCAAACCTTCCCGATATTTCTTCCATAGAGCCAAGCACCATGTGAGGATTTTCTACAAAGTATTTATTATATACTAAACCCTTGTTATCCTCTGCAAGATGCAACCATTCCTTATCTCTTTCCCTTACAGCATCCCTTTTCTTTAGGAAGATAATGTCTGATGTTACTTCTGTTCCGGCAACTCCCTTAAAGGTATTGTTTGGAAGCCTTATCGCTCCCAAAAACTCTGCTCTTGCTGCAATGTATCGTCTGACACTTTCATCCTTTTTATCCATTGTTCCACTAGATGTAATAAAGGCAATAATACCGCCATTGCGGACTTTATCAATGGATTTAGCAAAGAAATAATCGTGGATTAGAAAGTTATTTTTGTTATACTCCCTGTCGTTGACCTTGTACTCTCCAAACGGAACATTTCCGATTGCTGCATCAAAAAAGTTGTTAGAAAAAGGAAGTTTCTTCAAGTCCCTTAACCTGTATATCACTTTCAGGATATAAAAAGCTTTTCCAATTCGTCCGCTAACAGAGTCCAGCTCCACTCCGTAAAACTTACTATTTTTTTCATTTCATCAGGAAGATTCCCAATAAAAATTTCCTATACCCATTGACGGCTCAAGTATATTTCCATTCTTAAAGCCCATTTCTAAAAAGGGTAGAGTACATACTGTCAATAACTGTTTTTCGGAGTATAAAAAGCTGGTTAAGGTAGATTCTCTAGCTGCTTCGTATTCAGTCTGTGATAAGTTTTTCTTTTTAAGAAGGTTCTAGCCCCTTTCCACTGTCCTTCCTTACTCTCATCAAAGACTTCCGGAAGCCCGCCCCATCCAACATAGTTCGCCAATACTTCCTGTGCAGATATATCAAGCTCCCTTTCTCCACTGTCCACTCTGTTAAGCATAGAGATTGCTTCAATGTTATGGTTTATTCTTTCACCGGGACTAAGTTTTTCAGGAATGGTATCCTCTGTAATCTTAAAATTATGAGTTGTAATTTTAAGTTCTTTTTGCCTTTTTCATTTTGCTCTAATGCTTCTTTTTTTGTCCGGAATGCTCAAGCAGAATAGACTGCACGGGAATTACATCAGTGAAAGGAACTGTATTTCCCGCTTCCTCTATACTAACTCCCGAAACCCTATTCTTGTCGTCTAAGATTTTCTCTGCTTCTTCCAAAGAAATCCCCATTTCATCGCTAAGATAAAAGGTTTCCTGTTCCCTTTGCTTATCTGCCTGTGAAAGCTGTCCATTAAATACCTGGTCGATTTCCTCCTCACTCATCTGCTTTTATAAGCTCTGTGTCCCTAATCTCTCTAAAGGTCTTCGGAAAATCCTCTAAAATCAGCCTCTGTGCATGTAGTTCCTTTAATTCCTCGATATTAAAGTATCCCCATTCCGGCTCAAATCCAACCACAAGTCCAAAAGCATCTCCAGTCGCCCTATCATATTCAGTCATATACCAAGTCCAGTTGCTCCTAAATGGAATAATATATGCAGCATGAACTACCTTATCTTCTAAATCAATGTCCTCCTGAGAGTAAAGTTCAGGTACTCTTTTCAGCATTTCATCGGTCATTAAATTTTCAGGTTCGTCCTTATGGTAATAATTTGGTGTTGAATTTGCGTACTCTTTCTCTATCTCTGTATTATTTTCTAACCGCTGTTTGCTAAAGTAAAGATTTTTATTAAGCAGCTCGTCAATGTGTTTTGCTACACTTGACCATGGTAGGAAAACATCATTACAATCACTCTTTTTTAATACAAGGCCTTTGGCATCGTGCCATTCACTGCTTTCTATTGTCCCAGGTACTGCCCTTGTGCTTCCACCTATCCCATATTCATCTTTCAGAAATTCCACTTTTTCTTGCAGACTATGTTTTGCAAGAAAAAAATTAGCAATTCGTTCTTTTCCTTTATCTATTTGGCTTCCTCTTGTAAGGGTAGCAAGGATTTCATCTTCAGTTATAAAGGATTTAACTTTTGGAAGCTCTGTCAGATTGGTATTATATTTCTTTCGTGGCAGCTCAAGTTCAAGCAACTTTTTGTAGATGCTATCAACTTGATGATTTTGAAACCTTAATACATCATTATTTTCCTTGTAACCTAATAAAAATCTATCATATTCTTTGATTATTTTTTTCAGAAACTCAGGATTTTTTAATGTTTCAGATAGTCTTTTTACTTCCTGTGAAAAGTTTCCACCTATTTCAAAAGAGCTGAAATATCCTTGTTCTATGCCTTCTTCACTTAAATCATGAATAAGATAGCATAATGACTCTGAAATCTTATCCCTTTCATAATCAAAAGCTTCTATTAGCTCCACATTTGTAGCAAACTCACCATTTTCTAAAAGTTCATTTATCCTAATCGCAGCATCATTCCAACTCAAAATCTGCTCGTTATTTCCTCTTGCAGATATTCCATAAGCGATATATATGCCCTTATCCGAATACCAGGAACACACTTCTTTTTTTCATCTATATAAAAATCCGTTTCCTCCAACAAATGTTTCTTTTGAGGTAATCACTCAATTCTTCTATACTCTTTCTTTTAGAAAAACTCTGCGATGACGGGAAGTCTTCCTCCTTTTCGATTACTTCCATTTATCAGGAAAAACATCCTTTACCCTTTTGATTAACCGGTATTTCAAGGCTAATCTGACTATAAGTATTTTTAGGCAAAGAAAAAGAAGCTTCATCAGCTTCTTTTTTTTCTGTATCGGTATTGTCTTTTAGCTTTCCACCACTGCCTTGATAGCCATCTCCCTTAGAGCCGACATCATCGCTTTGTATTTTTGGATTGCTCTCGTCCTCTCATCTGCTAAGCCTTCATCATTCCCGGCTCCTCTGTTCTGATAAACTCTATCGCCTGTTTCTGAATGTCCATCAGATGATTGGTCAGTTCCTTTTCCAGGTATAAATCCACTAACATATCGAAGCGGCTCTGCTCCTCGCTGTACGAAAGATAATCCAGCCTCATCTCTGCGTAGATTGGAATCGGATATTCCTCCATAAAGTCCGTCTGCTCCTCCAAGTTGTCTAGTGCTTTCTCCCTGATATACTCTACGATTTCGTCCGTACTCTCCATTTCGTCTAACTCTCTCGATTTCATCAAATCTTTTCGTATCAGTTCGTCGAAGTACATTTTCTTCTACCTCCTCATTTTCATCTTTAATTCTATTATATTCTTCTTTTTCTCTTAAAACTTCTTTATCAAGCTTTTTACTTTTCTGAATCGTTGCTTCAATAATACTTCCGCTAATATCCGATACAGTTTTTCCAACGCTCATAAAGGAGATGCTATCAAGCCTTGAAACATTTTTTCTTAACAGTTCATAATCTCCCGGAAAATCCAACTTAAACCTTGAGGCTACTGCATAGCTAATGGAATATCTTATAAATTTGGCAAAGGATACTCTGTCATCATCAATGATTCTAAGCTCATTCATCAGGCTGTCAATCTTATCATCACCATAGATTCTGCTTAGAGAAAAGATATTTTCAAGTTCGCTTTCGCTTTTCTCATACCCTTTGATACTTATCATTTCCTTTAAGACACCTGCATGAGCTTTCTTATCAAATCGCCAAAGGCTTACTTCATTGACATTCCTATTTAAGGAAACAGTCTGACTGACATCAAAGATATAATCCACCTTTTGATATGTACCATGGTCCTCTAAAATTGGAATTCCTCTTTCTCCTTGCATAACCGTTCGGTTAAATCGTTCACGCCAATAGCGAAATTTGGCACAAGCTGTGGCATTTGGTTTTTTTATCATAGATACTTAATTGACTTGTAAAGTCATATCTCTGATTGTTTCCAACAACTTCTAGGAGTTTAAGATACTCTGCTTCACTACTCAAAATATCTAGTTTTACAATCTCCAAATTAGCCTTAAAATCAATTGTTCGCATTTTTATCACCTCCTTATTTCAAATAATAGTATATCTCTGCCCTTTTGCTGTAAGCATCTATTATTATGGTTCATTCTATTTGTACCCTTCTGGCTTTAATATACTCTTCATACTCCTTTAGTTCATTTTCATTTGCAAATTCAAGTATGAATTTTTTCCCACTCCATTTGTAGTTTTTAATCTTTCTCTTTAATTTGGCATCTTTGTTATTCTCAAAATATCTACGGCTTGCTTCAGCCTGCTTCTCTGGCGTTGCATACGCTCTTCTTGTCATATAGCCTCCAACAAACTATTCTTCTTAACATTAAGATATCATAGGCAAGTGCCTATGTCAACATTTTTTACTCTATACAAGAAATAATAATTTAAATTTCATTATCCCACTCCTCTTCAGCTGTATCATAGCTAAGATTATCAGCTATATCACTATCATCATTTTGTTCTCTATATTCTTTTTCTAGCTTTTCAGCCTTTACCGGGTCAAATGAAAACGGTATCAGGTTACATTCATCATCATACCGGTATATTCCTGTCACTTTTTCGATTATTGTAGTATCTTGGAAATAATCATCATTTTTTCTCACAATAAAAGTTTCAAAATAGTCCAAAACCTCTCCTTTAGCAATTCCAAGCTGAAGATACTGATTATCAACACTTTGCAGTATTAAGTGATGGCTTTTTAGTTTAGTATGAGGATTAGTCATTTCAACTATTTCAGCTTTGTCTATGTTATACATAAACTCCTTGAAGTAATATATCCTGCTTTTAACATTGTCTAATTGCTCTGGGTTATTTTCATTTATTTTTTCATATATTTCCTCATCTGAATAGTCTTTATATAATATTTCCTTAACAATTCCCTGCCTTTAATTTTTCTAAAATCACTATGTATATAATGCACTCCCAATAAATGTAACAGTTGCGTTTTCAGAAATAATATGCTTAAATTCAAATTTTTCAGATTTTATTTCAATTTCTGAACTGTTAAGTCTCCCAAACATTTTTAATATTTCTTGAACCTTTTTCATAAGTTGCTTCTCCTTTTTATAAGATTAAAGGGAGTCCTGATTATTCATCAAAACTCCCTTTAAAGGTTTTTAGCGTATTCCTGAGTTATACCACCCCCACTCACGCTTGGGTCTGCCATAACCCTAAGTGGCAACACTTTTCGCTAGGTGCAATATTTCTAACCCCTTGCACAGGGACGAGGTAAGTGTTACCCTGAGCTTATTCCTCAACCACATTATACTGCTTAGATATGGCATTTTTGTGTCATTACCACATCTTGAGCATTATTTACCTGGTTGTATATGCCAGTCGTCCCATAAGGCCCCTTTACAGGTTATTTCACCCACAAGATTAGTCTTTAATTCCCCTGCTGGTGTCCAACAATCATTTACTTCTGCATATATGTCATATACTCCATCAGGATACCAGATTGGAAGGAAATGAAACCTTCCGTCTGATGTCCCCTTATAGCCAGTGTAGCTGTAATTGTTCTTAGGAAGGGTAAATTTATCAGTCAGCTCCTGAAATCCGTTCGTCTGCTCAATCCTGTCTCCCCATCTCCAGTACTTTTTATAATTAAACTCAGGAAAGAAATATCTTGAAGTCTGAAATCCTGTAACAGCTCCTATCCCATTTCCCTTTATCTTCATGGAAATATCTGCACCTATTCCATATCCGCTTTTTACATAGTTTTTATCAGGATTTGCCCTTGAAGCAGTACTTGCCGGGTGTACATCCATGCTGCTTTCTTCTAGTTTTACTGAAAACTTCTTTGGTTCTGCTGGCATCCTTCCGTTTACTATATATGCCACACTGCTTCCATTCGGGGCATAAGATGTTTTATACTTATGCCTGCCAAAGCTGTAATAGGCATCATTGTCATATTCAGGGTAGTAACTTACTCCGGTTATATTTCCTTTGGCATCCCTATGCACTGTGCTTTTCCATCCTATAAAATCACCGTTGGGATGATATGCAGTCTCCCAAACACTCCATGACTGTTCTTCTTTCCTTTCAGTATCAGTTATCTTTGATTCTGAGGGCCTGAAATTCATGTCGAAGTCAGCAAGGGCTAAGGGCTTCTGATCATCCGCTTTAGGATTAAGCGGTTCCCACAGGGGTTTTTTCTCAATATCTGCCATTATTGTCTTTGTCTCGCTTTTCCCCGAATGTGTGGCTGTTGCCGTAATCTCCATATCTACAGGCTCTTTGGGTGTATGCCACCTTACCCACACGAGCTGGTTCCTTCCTTTTGGCACATATACATCTCCTGAATTAATCCTTCCCACTCCCGGAATGTCAAAGTTTACTCTGATTGGATTATCAGGGGTTGCGTCATTGCCTGCTGTTACTATTACTGAGGTATATACATCAGTATCCACCCTGTATGTATAATCAGGCACCCTAAGTTTAGGCGGAATCTTCTTTTCTCCGCCTTTTCCCCCAAGCATTCCCACACCCATCTGTGTGGCTATTTCTGCATTTGTAAAAACCCTGACACCGCCCTTGTAAGGTTCGATTCCATATCTGTCTTTCTTAAGATAGGCAGCAAGGGGAATTGCCTTGTGTGAGAATGAAACATGTCCGTTATATATGGTGCTTTTGCCCTTCATCCTTGCTTCAGCATCATACAGGGCTATTTCTGTAGATGTGAGTGCATAGTACCTGCCATCTAAGTGAAAGTAGTATATAGGCTCAAATACCAAGGTGTTTTCCTTACTCTTTATTTTCTCCAGGGTAATACCTCCTCCCATGTCCTTTGCCACCCTTGTAAGGAAGGTATCACTGCTTAGATACTTTCTTTTTATATCTTTTAAGCTGGTTTTTTGTGATTTACCAACACTGATTACATTCCAAAGGTCACTTCCCCGCAAATAAGCATACCCCCTATCTTTAGAGGCATAAGGCTGTTTATGGTCAACTGCAAATTTCTTATTTCTAAGGTATATGTATTCTAGCTTATTATCTCCTCCAGTATGCCACACTTCCTTATTTTTAAAATCATTTAACTTAAAATAGTCAATGCTTCTTGCTACCCTTACTCCCGTTTTACGGTTTACCACAGTAAACCTTATACCATAATCTCCAGCCTTCCACCAAGTTCCTTTTTACCACCTCTACCCATGTCTTGAGAAGACTGAGAGCCAAGATTTATGTCTGTTGCCCTTACCTGAGCAGTAAATCCAAGCATAATCAGGGTTACTGAAAAAAGAAATATGAATGACCTTATCAGCTTTCTTATCTTCATTTATACACTTACTCCATTTCTTCATGAAAAAAGAGAATGGAATTTATCCATTCTCTAATGTTTACATATTTACATCTAACTATTCAAAATCCATTCCTGCATCATCTTCAGGTGAGCCATCGCTGACAGCACAAAACTTGTCTGGCTTTCGCCATTATTAAAAATACCCATCTTTCACCATTTTTCTCAACTTCTTCAACTGTAAGTCCATGCTCTTTAGCATATCTCTTATTTGAAGCTTCTTCACTATTATCTATAAGTTTACCGTTTTCATCCTTAAGACAGGAATTTATTATGTCGTTCCAGTCAGCTTTTGCTGTTGTATCCTTAACAACCTTTCCATTCTTATCCTTTACGACTGCCTTATCAACCTTAGCTGTATTACCCTGTGCCTGCTCCTCATAGCTGTCAGGTACAGTCTTTTTGGTTGCTGTCAGCTTTTTCTTCTTATTTTTATTATTCTTAGCCTCATAAACCTTCTTTTCATCATCGCTAAGGGTGGCTGTATATCTGTCATCCTCACTTACCTTCTTAGTGCCATTATTAAAAAGTCCTGAGTAGTCTATACCATCAACTACATACTCTTTATTCTTCTTTGCCTTGGCTTTTTGCTTTCTTCTTTTCTTTTCAACAGCCTTCTTCTTTGCTATCTTCTCTTTAAGTTCGGCTTTCTTTTACCTTATAACTCTTGCCAGGCTTAATGGCTATATCTGATTTTTGTATTGCTATGGTTTCCAGCTTAGCCTCTTGCTGGAACTGTTCTGCATTTTTATCAACCTGTTCTTTTTCTCTAGCTCTCTCAGCCATAACATTACTCTTATTTTTCATTACGATGCGGTCCAATATGATGAACCTGCAAGCAATATCCCAAATGTAGCAGCTATAATAACACTTCCTATTATGATATTCTTTTTATTCATAACAGCCTTCCTTTCCTGTCATATTTAATATGACAACCCCAACTTCTTATGTCTACATTTTCATAGTAATTATACCATAAATGCCTTAAAAATATCAACATTATAGCATTCTTAGATTTTTATGTGGTTTCAGTTATTTTATGCCTAGTTTCTTGATTTCCTTTTCTATCGCCTGCTCTACCAGGTTTTTTTATCAATAAGTGCATACTTCCTGTCTTTTTGCAAGTCAAAACTAGGTTTTATCTCATATTTCTTTTAAAAAATCAACAATGTTATCGGATATGCCATTGTCTAATAAAAGATAACTCACTGAATCAGAATTAATAAGGTTATCAAGATTTATACCATACTTACAGGCATATTTAACAAACTCATTTAATTTTATATATCCTGTCTTGCGATTTGGGGCACTCTGCTCATCAATTAAACCGTTATCGATATCTTCTATGAAATCAGGAAGTCTCTTTTTCATAATTTTCTTTGCAAGAGAGGCAATTATATGCTCTTCCCTAAATTTTCTTTTTTCTAATAGCTTTTTTCGTTCAACATCAAGTACTTCCGATTTCAAAAGAAGAGGCATCATTTTTCCGGTTCGTCTTTCAGCTATGTACTTTAAAAAGGCTGTAGGTGCCATTTTTATTAGCCTGTGAACATTCTGCCTTGTTACTCCAAGCATGCTGGCGGTCTCAGGAACTGTAAGCACTTCCTCTGAAAGCTCTTCCTTCTTATCCTTATAATCCATTATAATACCATCCGTTTCCATTTTTTATATATACCTGGGCAAAGCTGCTTAGTTCATCAATATTATATTCAAAAATCTTTCTGCACACAAGTCCCTGTATATCATTAATCCCTCCTTTATTCTTTCAAAATCTATGTCCATACGCTCTTCAATTGTATTATCAGAACGCGTATATAGTTCTAAGATAATATCATAGCCTAAAATCATTTCATCATTCTTCATTTTTATCCTTTCCCTTTTTTTCCTTTGTCTTTTTCCGTCTTTCTTTTTGCTTTTTATCTTTTTATTATTAGACTTACTATCTTTTTTTATTATCCTTTCCATCTTTCTCTTTCTTAACTTCTTCCTGCTTATTTATCGAATCTTCGCTTGTTGTGGTTTTTATTTCTACATCGTCTACAAGTGCTTTAGGCCTGCCAAATCCATAGAAATGCTCCATTGCCCAGCTTGTATTGGAATTACTTACCACAACTCCTAAGCTTGAATTAGCTTCTATGAATTTGTTGTTTCAAGATATATCCCCACATGGCTTGCCCCAATGAGCGCTTGTGTTCCTTGAAAAAATATCAAATCACCTGGTCTTTCCTCTCCTCTTTTTACGGGCTCTATATCATTTGACCAAAGTGTCCTACAGTTAGGTCTTGAATATACTTGCTGCACTTTGCTGTTTCTCAAACAATAAGCAACAAAACCGGAACAATCAAAACTGTTTGGTCCGTTAGTCCCCCACACATACGGTTTCCCAAGATGCTTATAAGATTCCGCTATGAGCTTATTAGCTAGTACTGTATTGCTGCCAAAGCTCATTAGCAGTTTTTTTTCATCTAAAACGGTTAAAGGAACCGGATAAACCTCTGTATTCTTTTGGACTTCAGAATTTTTGAAATTTTCTACAGTTTTTATCTCGTCATCAGAAAAATAAATCCGTAATGCATCAATTGGATTCTCAACCAGGTACTGCAAAAATGCAGCCACAAGTAATATAAATCCCAGTACTATGCCTGCAGCTACTAACAACCCACTGTTTCCATCTTTGTCTTTGCCGGTAACTTTGTCTACAGCGACTTTCTTAGCAATAGTAAGGAGAACTTTACCTAATGCTGCCATATATTATTCCTTTCCTGCTCATTAAATTAATAATCATTAGTTTCAGCATTCTCAATATTTTTTTCTTCCATCTGCATTTTTCAACAGTATCAACTGCAACATTTACTGATAGCTTCTTTTCACCTGTTTTTGAAGCATAACTGTCTATATGCACTGCCCCACTTATCAGTATCCTTTGGCCTTTCTTAAGATAACCTGTTACAAATTCTGCACTTTGCCCAAATGCCGTACAGTTAAAAAAGTCTGTAGCAGCTTCTGATCCATTCTTTTTGTTTCTGTCAACTGCTATTGAAAAATTACAATATTTTATACCATTACCCTCTTTAATCTCCGTATCAGCTGTAATTCTTCCCATAAGTATTATTCTATTCATATTCTCCTCCAATCTACCATCTTGTCCGCCAGGTTGCTTTACTTTTTACCTCAAGCTCCAGGCTTGTGATTTCCTTTCCCATAAAGTATATGGGAACACTTACCTTCACTTTGCCATCAACACGATATTTACCGTCTATATCAGTTCCTTCCTGCCTTATTTCTGCTTGAAAATCGCTCAATGAATATTCACTCTGCTGTCATTTTGTGACCCTGGATACTTTTTTCGCTTTCCAAAAACTTTGTTAATCCCAAAAGTCCTACAAGCTCATCTTCAATTTCTCCATAATCTGTGGCATCAAAATAAATAGGAGCTTCATCTATTCCATATTCACCTTCATTTCCGCCATTAAATCCGCCTCCGTAGGCCTCTTCTTCTCTTACATTCTCATATATTTCGTCATAATTGTTTACAGCTACAGTTGTTAGGGCTCTTTCGTAAGCTGTATCCACTGTCTTTAATATATGACTTATGCGGCTGTATTCAAGGTAAACTGCCATTATTAGCATTATTGCCAGCAACACCCACATCATTGTAATATAAACACCCCCATAATTTTCCTGTAACTTATTTACTACCCTGTCAATTTCATTTTTAACATAATCCGTTATCTTTTTTATCACTTATGATACACCTCACTTCTTGACAATGCACTTGCTGAAATGGGTACTGAAAAAGGAACTCCAATTATATTTACACTGTATTCATCATTTACCTTTACAGAAACAAGTGAATTAAGCTGTATTTCCTTATCCCTGTAAAACTCACATTCACTAAAATCTTCTGTAGCTGTTGACAGGCCTTCCGTGGTCTTGTATAGATTCATTCCATCTATTACCTTGTCATTTATTCCACCTTCAAGAGCTATCATTCTTGCTGTGTAGCTTGCATACTCATTTAAAGCCTTTATTTTTACAAAAACAGGGAAAAAATCTACTACAATTGCTAAAAGCATAGCAATCACTAATATTGCGAAAGTAAGTTCAATGTAAGTTCCTCCTTTGTTATCCCTTTTTAGATTAATGATTTTGTTTGTCATATACAGGATTCCTTCTAAAATGGTTTATCAAGCCCCATAACATACATAAGCATTATTACTACATAGTTCATAACCATTACAACCAGGATAATAAGCTGGTATTTACCTACTTTACCTGGCTGCATTGAAGCTATATCATTTAATCTTTGAAGTTCTAATTGGTCAAGGTCTCTTGATAGAATCTCAAAATAAGTCACGGTATCATCACCCCTTACAGTTCCAATCAAACCTCTTACAATTTCTGACATTTTGTCTATGCCAAGCTTCACTTCAAACCTTGTAAGGGCTGCGACATAATTGCTTGAATTCATATCTGCAACAAGGATTTTTAATTCTTCTCTTAATGCCTTATTTGCTCCTGGCATATATCTGCCAATGATGCCAAGTACATCGTGAGTTGCTTTTACTTCCTGTCCAATAACAGAGCAGAATCTTGGAAGTTCATATTCTATCTCCCTTTTTTTATTAAGGTAATTTTTATTTAATGAGCTTTCAGTTACATAATATGAAAATGCTGAAACTACTGCAAAGCCAAATGTTGCCATTGGAAATACCGGCAGCATAACTATTCCCGGAATGAACATAATAACTGACTTTATAATGTTTTCCGCTATAAATATTTTAGGTTCCTTTGACATCCCGCTTTCGCTATATCTTAACATATCTTTTAACTTTGCCTGTCTCATGTCATCAAGTTTTATATACCCGGACAATTTTATTGCCAAGTCATCGATAAGCCTTGATATCCCGCTTTCTTTTTCTTTTATGCCAACAATCTTAGCTGCTGTCTTATACGCTTTACCTGAAGCTCTGCCGGTAATAAAAAGCAACAATCTGTATATGCCGGTCATTATTAATAATACTGATACTAACTCTAACAGATAGACTGAATACACTTATTCTACCTCCTATAAGTAATTGGTTTTGTAAGGCTTAATACCCTAAATGTCACAAATACTATAATACCGATTGAAATTGCAACCATTATGTGGCCAGCAGTAGTATCTGTTACTATCCTATACCACTCTTTATTTAACAAATAGAATGCCGGCAGATTAACCAAATATATAGTTATCATCATAAAAAACTCTTTTACTGGTGCATAAATTAATCCATCCAGCCTTGCAGTAACGATTCTAATATTGGAAAGTTTCTTTACAATCCCGTACAGTGTTGACTTTAATGTAATGTCATTTTGGCACTGAATAAGTGTATTACAATACTCTACAAATACCGGTTCTGAAATCTTTCCTCTAAGAGTGGCAAGATTGCTTTTTATGTCCGGATTGATGTAATTACATTCATTCAAAAAACTCTGAAATATACCCTTGACTGGCTCGTTTATATAATTAATATTTTCCTCTACTTCAAGTATTATATTTTCACTCCTTATATAACTGTTTGTAATGATTGAAAGTGCAGTTTCAAGCTCTTCACTAATTTTACGTTCAAGCCTGTTCGTGCTGAATTTTACAAACATAAACGGTGCCACTATAACAGATATGGAAAGAGGAATTGCAAGGTACGGATTTCCAATTGCCAAACAAAATACAACCGAACCAAGGCTGCCCGCTACTGACGCAAAACAGATTAATTCAAACTTTTCATACTTGTTGGTAAGTATCAATAGCTTTTTCGTATCATTAATCAGTTTAATAAATTTGTTTTCCTTCTTTTTCCCTTTTGCTATAAGTATTTTCCTTTTTAATGTGTACTCCTGCTTTGCAAATACCTCAGTTATTTCTTTTCTTACATCCGCTATGTGTATATTAAATAGTCTAAACAGTCCATAAGTTATAAGGAAAAATACCGCAAGTTCTATTATAACCGTCATAATCCCTCCTTATTTCCGTCTATATGAGCTTATCTAACAACTCTTTTGTAATATTTTTATTTATAAGCCTTTCTTTAAGCTGCTTACTTATACCCTCCACTCTATCATATTTGCCCTTTATCACCATCTTATCATCTATCATCTCATTGCTCTCCACTACATGCCTATAGAGTGTTTTAATTTGATACTTTTCCGCATCATCAAGATAACATTCGGTAATTTCCTTTATTCTCCTCACATTATCATCATCTTTTTGGATAAATACAACTATTGGGAATGCTTCCTTCACAAGTTCCAATAACTCTTTTTCATCCATTGATACTGCTTTTTTACAAAGACTTACCATTCGTTTGTATGTGGCTCTACAGGAGCCTGCATGTGTGGTTGTAAGGACTGAATGCCCTGTTCTGCTTGCTTCCTGTGCCGCATTAGCTTCCTTGCCTTTCATTTCCGATACAACTATCACATCCGGGTTCATAGTTAATGCCGTTTCAAGAAGATTATCCTGGTCTACACTCTGTTTGTCATCTCCGCTTTTTCTTGTATGTGTGTGAATTACATTGTTTATGACCTTACCGTTGTCATCTCTTTTTGTAAGGTCAAACTCTCTTACGTCTTCTTCTATGCAAAAAATTCTTCTATTATTATCAATATTGCTGGAAAGATACATAAGCAGAGTTGTTTTTCCACTTCCCGTTTCCCCTGTGATACAGATTGATACACCATATCTTGTGAGAATTGACAATGTTTCAAGCATTTCTTCCGTAGCTGTTCCTCTTGTAATAAAATCAGTTCCCTTAAATTGTTTAGGATTTATGATACGTAATGAAGCACTAACACCAGCCCCCTTATCAATTACTCCCTCTCCTAAAACAGTAAGTCTTATTCGGCTGCGTAAATGTCCACGCACAATTGGTCTTGACTGGTCTAGAATCAGGGTACTTTCCTGCTTTAACATTCTTTTTATAACATCAAGTGCATGTTCCGGGCTTCTAAAGTTTCAGGGTAACTAATGATTTCACCATTGTCATAGTGTACTTTTATATCGTCCCACCTGTTTATATTGATTTCTTCGATGTCCGTCCTGTGTATGTCAAGAAGTGGAGTAAGGATAGAAAGTTCCGCCATTTCTTGATACAGCTTCTCAACAAGCCCTGTTAAGCTGTATCCCTCGACTTTTATCTTTTCATTTTTAATATACCTGGTTATTATGTTATTAAGCTGTTCTTTAATTACCTTATCTTTATTATTGCCGCCTAATAATTCAGCAAAATTAGTACTTATGTGATTCTGAAGCGTGTTAAACAGTGCTTCAAAATCCATAACCTTTAAATCGTTTTCATACTGCCTATATTGTTCTCTAGTATCTGTATTAGCAGCAATATTTGTAAATTTCTCCCTTAAAGATACAGGTATTTTTTCATCATTCGTCATACCTTCCATCAGACTCCTCCTCTTTGTGTTTAAATATTTCTATTTTTCTTTTTTTATTTTCCCTAACAGCCTTCTCTTTTTCTTTCTTGATAGTTTCTTTCCTGATAGGTTTCTTAGCTTTTAATTCTTTCTTTTTACCGGATAGTTTGATTTCGCTGCATATATTTTCAGCAATAATTTTTTTAACTGTATCCTCATATTTTGAGCCAGCATTATGCATGAGCTGTCCTTCAAGATATGCCTGGTATATTTTCTCATCATGAGATAACCTATATAATATGTTTTCATAACTTTTTTCATATACCTCAGCAGCTTCTGCTGGCATTATATCTGACAGTACACAGATGTGGCTGCCCAGGTTAAATCTGCTGTCTGATATCATTGGTAAATTTGCGGCAAAATAAAGCCATGCCTTACCAGATGAACCCATCAGCCTTATTACCCTATCTGACATCTCAAGAGCCGTAAGTGTTATTACCCCGCCGTTGAGGTCCGAAGAGCAGTCTACTATTATATATTCAAAAAATGATAAAAGTCTAGACAAAACGTTTACAATATTATATTTAGTAAACACTGGATATGAATATATGTTTTCACCTGGGCTATAGGTGAGATATGCAAGATTGTCTTTCTCTGTTGCCATCATATATTTAAGCATTTCATCATCATCTAAATCCATCTGCCACAAATTACCCATTGAAACCATTTCTCTTTCATCAGGATAAAAGCAAGGTGTATCATTGCTCTGAAGCCCGGCATATATAATTAGTGTCCGCTTTCCACTATCAGCAAGAATCCTGCCCATAACTGTTGAAAAAAGTGATTTTCCTGAGTCTATATTGCCCCACACACTTATTAACATTATGTGTTTTCCCTCCACTTCTTATTTTTTACTCGTTTCCTTCTTATTCTTTTTTTTCAGCATCTTCCATATCTTTATTACGGCTTTCTTTATTACCGTTGCCCTCTTCATCCTCTTTACTGACAGCCTCATCACTACCAGGTTCGGTTTCCTCTTCCATCTCCTTAAAGATTCTATCCTGTTCATCAAGCAGTTTTTTCTTTAGAGTCTCGTTATTTCTGCATTTAAGAGCCACATGTATTCCTCTTTGATTTTCAAAGGACGCAAGAAGTTCTGCCTGCATACTATTTACAAGCAATGTTATAGTTGCGAGTTTTCCTTTTTCCTTTTCATCTTCATTTTTTACTTTATTGCCCTTATTCTCTTTATCTTCGCCATCTTCTTCTGTTGTACTTAATACTTCTACATATGTAAGCTCTCTAGGTATCTCAGTTATTGCCTCGTCCCCTTCTCCTCTTTTAGTTATAATTGTTACTATATCACCCTTTAACAATTTAGATGAAAGGCCTGCAGCATAAGACTGAACAGTTATTGATATCGCATATTTATCCGCCGGTATATCATTCAAATATGTATCTTCCTCTATAGGTTATCCGAAAAGCCTTCTGCGGTTATATAACTTCCCCTGTAAAAATCTGTTTTGGCATATTTACCATTTATTACATCCATATCCTTTATTACATCAGTGCTTAGCCCGTAAGCACCAACGGAAACAGTCTCCAGCTTATCCGCTGTAATTAGCTCACCCTCGCTTATTTTCTCTTTTACCCGCACTACCTCTTCCTGCTTTTCAAGTATGCCCCCATAAAGCGGAGTAAGTACAAACGCAGTAAGAAGTCCTAATATAATAGATACTATTCCAATCAAAGCATGGTTTTTTGATTTTTTCATTCTTTCCTCCAATATGTCTATATCACAAATTTAGTTATTATAAGTGTTAATATGCCTGCCATTGATATAAAAGGAACCATCGCTATTCCTTTTTTTAGTTCATCAGCTCTTTTTGCAGCTTTCTTTACCGCTGCAAAAATAAGCATACCTAGAAACATAAGCAGAAACCATAAAACAAGAACATAAGCTCCTTCTCCGGGTACAAGTAACAGCATATTACAAAAAATATACTTAATATCACCGCCGCCCATTGCATTGAAGACTATTGCACATGCTGTAATCAAAATCGAAATCGCCATTATTATTGCAAAGTTTATAATTTGATTATTAAGCCAACTCATTATTTCAATTTTATCATCTTCAATTATTATTCTTGCTATGTTGGATACTGACAAAAAAATCAGACTGATGTAGCTTTTATTCTGCACCAGCCTGAATCTAATATCATATATTGATGCCTTTATTGATATAACAACATTAAACATCAATATGAATAACTCCAATGGGGTTACTCCTACATCACCCATTTTTCCCCCTTATAAGGGTAGTACTTCTTCGCCCAGTTAAATCTAAGCATTATCATTAGATAACCAATAACTGACAAATTACACTTATCTTTTACTACCAGCATTACTGTAGCTATTGGTATTAAAACAATGCTAAGAGAGCTTATGAGGACGTGCCCAAGTACTACTCTTGTAAAAAAGGCAATTGCAGCAGCAAATGGAAGCGATATTAAAGTATATTTAAACTCGCTAAATCCAAATCCCTCAAAAAACTCTCTCCTGTTCTTAATCCCATACGGGATATAAAACCATTTCTTCTTTACTATTATTTTCTTCCATATTTTTAACCTCAACTTATATATGATAAAATGGTTGCAGTAATACCTGTGAGCGTATTAGCTAATATTACAAAAATTATAAGATTCTTCATTTTCTTTTTGTATGGTGCCCTGTCTTCTTCGGCATGTACATTGTGTATCAATATAAGAATCGCTCTTAACGCAGCACCTGAATTTATCATTATCAGTATTGCTGCTGTAAGCTTACCTACTATGCCGGAATCATCTACTGACATTTGACCGCCCTCCTATCATTTCTTAAATATACTTTTCAATGAACTTACCAAGTGCGCACCACTGCCAGCCTTACTAATAAGGCCTCCATTCCCTGCACTTACCACAAGCAGTTCGGACAGGAATGACGGAAGTTTAATCGCTGTAAGCTGAATCGCAATTGCAAATATGAAGTTCTTTAGCCCGTTTATTGGTATCAGTAACGAAAGGAAATACAGAAAAATCTGCAACATGAGCGTTACCATTACCTGTGCAAGCTTCTTTATATATGCCCTCCAGGCAACTGAGTCAGCATTCAGCATGTCAAGCGCTGCAAGCGGAACTCCAATTTTCAGGATAAACAGTTCAATTCCCCTTCCAAAAAACTGTATTACAAGCCTGATTGAATTTATTATTATGACTATTATAAATATAGTAAACATCATCCTGTTATTATCATTAAGAAGGTTTACAAACCCTGAAAAGAAATCCTTACCTGTTACATTACCTGTTATGGATTCTAAGAGTTTGTTGAAAATCTTTGTTGCAACTTCCACTCCATAGCCATACACTGAGCTGAACCATACTATTACTACAGTCATTTTGATAAATGATGCAAGAAATACTACAGGGTCCAAATCGCTGTCACCATCATTCCATAAGATATATATTTCAAAACCCTTTTTTAAAAATAACATTATTGCTATCCCCAGTGAAAGAGCAGCCATATAAGTATACAGCTTGTCAAATGAAAATGATGGTGCTGCGGATTTTATAGCTTTATCAAAATTAAGATAATAGCTGAAAGTATCTTCACCAAGATCTGTCATGGCTCCCAGAGTCTTTCGGACTATCCCACCAAAGAAATCTTCGATTATTTTATCCATATTCTATTCTTTCTTAAAACTTAGCTGAGACTAAATATTTCAGTTATCTTATCTTTAAGACCTTTCAAAATCTCAGTCTTAAATAAGGCGATAAGAGCACCAATAAATATTAAGCCAATCACTACAGCCCCTATATATTTTATGGCCTCTTCCACCCAGTTGCCACTGTTATCCTTCAATTTATTTAGCTGTTTCCACAAAGGAATCAGCCTTAACTGCAATGCCTGACATTATTTTATTTATAAAGTTATTCATAGTATTCTTCCTCCCTTTATTATTGAAAATAAGATAAAATCGTTTGAAATATACCTCCAACAGTAACAATTCCTACTGCTGAAATAAGAGATATTGCAAGCCTGTTTTTCCACATTTTCTGGTCTTGTTCATCTGCATTTGCTTTTCTTATAAAGAAATAAATTGCAGCTAAAACACAAATGGTCCCCCCTAATGTTTGGAATACAGTTGTAGCATCCTTTAGAAGCTTTTTACTTCCCGATACAACTTTGTCATTTTCAAGACTTCCTCCACCACCGCCTTCTTTTTTAACAGTTTCTTTTTTATTACCTTTATCTCCGGCATAACTGCTTACAGTAAACGCCGAACTTGCTGCCAAAATTACCACAAGCATCAGAACTGCTCTGATTATAAACCTCTTAAATTGAAAATCCTGTACGGATAAGCTATACATATCCTTGTCCTCCTAACATAATATTACTAATTGTCTCATCTTTAATATTCCAGTACTCCTGCCTGTTAGGCAGGCGTTCTTTTCTAATGCTTTGCCTATAATATCTTACTTTTCTGTCTCTTTCCTTTGAACCCATGTTCAAAAGCTTTACATACTGCCATTTTGAAAAATCATCCGATTTCATTACAGCAGGATTTATTTTACTGAACATGAGCAAATACGGAGAACTAAACAGAGCCAGTTCATTTACCTGCAAAAGGTTTCTTCCACTTAACTGCTTGCTAAAAGAAGAGTTTGCATTCTTATTTACTTCAGTTGAGCCTGACAATGAATATGAAGATACCGTATATTGCGACAGCTTAGCTGATAACAATTCCAGCGTTTCCTTGTTCCCGGTTCTTAGATATATCCATATTTGGCAGTTTCCATAAATTGTATCAGCTCCCTCTTTTTCATATATTCTAATTAACTGAGAAAGGTCTTGAAGGAATAAATTAAATCTCACCCCTTTTCCTCGTGAAACCGTAATCATTTGCAGAAAATTAGGAATTGCAGGAAAGTTTCCAAATTCATCAAGAAGATAATTACATCTTATCTTTAGCCTTCCTCCAACAAGGTCAGCCATCTTTGACAATGCTTGATATTGCAATCCCACATACAGGGCAGCAATTTGATTATATGTGTCACGGTCTTCTGGAAGAATGATAAATACAGCCATCTTTTTAGTTGCAAGATGTTTAAGTTCAAATTCACTTTGACTCGTCATATCTGCTAATCGCTGTGATGTAAATAATTTTAATGTAGTTAGAGCAGATGTATAAAAACTTCCTCTCGTTCTGCTTGGTGCTATCTCACCAATAGCAAAGAGTCCTTTTGCAGGATGATATTCATCAAGTTTTTTTGAATATTCATTGACAGGAAGCACCATTTCTTTTCCTATCTGAATAGGCTTACACATTTCAGCTAAGAAATTATAGACATTGGCAAAATTTTGATATTCCGGCCTGTGTTTATTATCATAAACTACAGACATTATGGCTCCAGCAATTATAGAAGCCTCACCATTCTGCCATATTGGCTCACCTTTTACTTCCCCTACAAGCTGTGAAGTTATATCCCATATAAGCTCTACAGCACCGTCAATATCGTCCTTATTAACAGCATCTATTACCGGCTTAAGGAAATTAAACCTCGTGCTTTTGAGGGGATTCTTAAAATCAAGGTATACCACTTCATATCCAATACTTCTCAAAAATTCAGCTGTAAAATCACTAAGTTCACCCTTTATGTCCGTAACTACCATGTTTTCTCCAGCCAGCCCAAGATTTACAATACTTTGCAGAACCATAGTTCTAGTCTTTCCGCTTCCGGTTTCTCCTATAGTTAAAGTATGTAAATCATCATTTACAGATAATATCCTCTCCTTTCCATTTGATAAATTTTCTTTTCCCAGTACCAGTCCGCCCTTATTAAATAGCTGCACCACCTCCTTTGGTTCTTTTTTTATATCGTAAGCAGCTTTATGTCTTTAATTGATGTATCTGTACTGCTGCTAACCTGTCTATCATTATCAGACGGATTTAAGCTGATTTCTCTTAACCGTCTCATAAGCTCTTCAGGTATTTCATCATGTGCAATTCCTTCAATATTGTCTATGTCCTGCATAAGAGCTTTCCTAATTTCCTCCATCTGATTCCTTGTAAGCCTTGGATTAAGCATATATTTTTCTATTAGCCTTTTGTTTTGTATTTTGTCACTCTTATATGCTAACCTTATTTGTTTCAGCTTATCTGCACCATATGTATTAAGAGCGAAAAGCTGTATGTGGCCACCAGATATTCCATCTTCAATCGCATACCTTATTTCTCTTAGCTGGTCTATGCTCTCATATCGCCTTTTTACCATATATTCATATATCAAATTTCTTTTCAATATATTGCTAACCTTATTTACCGCAATAACTACTTCATTAAATTCAGGCTGCGTAAGTTTTGCATAGTATTCATCAAATTCAATATCCTTTATCTCACTTTGTTTCAGGTCATTAATTGATAAATTAGACTTAAGGATATGTCTAATATCTTTCCTATTGCCCAAAACCTCTATTATTTCTTCAATATTCTTATTTTTTTTATTTACATCTACTTCACTTTCTAATAAAGTTCCGACACTTTGCTCCTGATCATCATGACTATCTAGTTCTTCAGCTGATATTTTAGAAAGTTCTGCGTCTTCAGCCTCATTCATTTTATATACCTGGCAAAACTCATCATCATAATCAGACAATTTAAAATCTACATAATCCAAAAATTCTTCAACTTCCTTTTCTGTAGCAAATCTAGCACTTCCAAATTGTCCTTGGCCAGCAGGAACAGGAATGCGAATTTTGTCCGTAACTTGTATCAAATCACTAACATATTGTTTATCACCTATAATCCATACATAAACGGCTATTGCTATTGCTAAGGCTTCGCTATACAGCCATATTTTCATATACTTAAATTCCATTAAATGAAACATCATAGATTTGAGGTTTGGTATTTTATGATTTGAAAGCCCTGTAAATAAAGGGAACATCACATGAATTACAAGACTAATAAGCAAAAATACTAAAATGGAAGTATATATTCTCACTTTGCCTGCCTTACCTCTAACTATTTTAAGCTTCATCATTTACCATCCTTTTAAGTTTATATTGCTTATCCCCTATACTATTTCAACTTATGTCTACATGTTGATTTTTGTATTTCTATCCCATTTCATACCCATCACTGAGTATTTCCTCATATAACTCTTCATGAACCGCATTTTCTTCAACTAGTTTTTTCAGATGTTCATTTACATCCTTACCTCTAAATATAAGCATGCTCAGCATAAAGTTACTTTCATATTTGTTTACAAATTTGTTTCTTGCTGCTTCTCCTGCCTCATCATTATCAAGAGTAAATTCTATGCTTTTGATATGTAAATTTTCTTCGAGCATTCTATGCAGAGCCTTTTCTCCTACACCTCCAAGTGATAACAAATTATCAGGATTTAAGAGATATCCCTCTTCAGCTTCTTGCTTCAAAGTCATATAGCTCATAAGGTCTATTGCAGATTCAAATACAACTAACTTATTGCTGCCTGGATTAGTGACCTTAAAGCCAAATGATTTATCACTATTTTTAGCCTCAGCTTTAAAAGGTTTATTTTCAGCCGTTCCCCGTATCATTGCATATTTTATTGCACCATTCTTTGCCTTGCCTATGAATACCATCCCACCTTTGTCATTTTCATAAAGCTCACCTCTTTTAACAAAATAATCAACTATTCGTTTTCCTATATTTCTTGTTTTAATGAGATATGCATATAACCTTCTAAATTGAACTGCTTTTTGTGGAAGCTCTATTTCTCCTTTTAATTCTTCTTCAGCATCTATATTTTTGTTATTATACCTTTCTTTATAATTCTTTACTGCATTATCATAGCTTACTGTATTCACAAAATTATCTAATAGGTATTTAATACTGTCTTTCCATGTCTTTCCCTCAACATCAATTAAAAACTGTATTACACCTCCTCCACTTGAGCTACTAAAACAATGCCATTTGTTTTTCTCTGAATTAAAGAACAATCCACCATATCCTTCTATTTTGTACTCATTTAGCCCAACTTTTTTAGGTTGATAACCTAGATTTTCAACAAGCTCCTTTAATCTTACAGAGCCAGCTGCATTGATTTCTTCATTACTAAACATCTTTCACCCCCAACATTATCTTTCGATTCCTTTAGTTTTTTTCGATTCCTCTTTATAAAACATCTTAGCCATGCTGCCTTTAGAGTGTTCTACAGGGCTGCTATCATTTTTCACCTCATCCTTTTCAAGTAATTTTTCTATATTACTTAAGGCATATAGATATTGTCTATTATCATTGAGCTTCTCTGTATCTTTAACACGCTTTTTTTCATTGTTACCCATTATATCTTGATTAGTTTTATTAGCAGTTTCTTTAGAGATTTTTCTTGCAAAATATTTTGCAAGCTCCTCCTTTGTAAATGGAGTAAATCCTCTTTTAGGGAATCCTAACTTATCACTATTTATCTTCTTTTCATTAAATATGTATGTTATATCCCTTCTTGACTCTGAAAGTCTAACATTAACCCCATTTTCTTTAAGTAACTTTATAAATTCCTCCATTGATGAGGATGCCTCTTTAGCCTCCTTACATATATGAAATACTTCTTTTTTCCATCCAACGCCTCTTTTTTCTGCTTGATATTCAGCATTTTCAACATGTTTGCCTCTCTCTTTTGTTCTATCATTTATTATGCTGATGCCATAACTTAAAGCAATCTCATCTGACAACTGCTTCATTTTTTCCAGTTCTTGCTTTGTTTGTTGCCAAGACTTCCCATTCACTATATTCGTAGTGTTAACCACAAAATGCGTATGAATGTGTTTTGCATCAACATGAACCGCATACACTACTTGAAATTCTTTAAAATAAATAGAACTTGCAAATTCATCAGCGATTTTTTTTGCAAGTTCCGGTGTTATTTTAGTGTCCTTTGGGTCAAAGCTCTGAACAAAGTGTACAACCATTCTTTTACTTGTATCCTGCCTTGATATTGGCATTTTATTATAAGTCATTTTCGTAAGGACAAATTCGTTAAAGGCATTATTTTGATTAACAATGTTCCTACTGCCCATTAGTTCTTCTCTTGTTTTATTCTCTTCTAAAATATAATTGATTATATTTTTCATGTGCGTCGCCGTCTTATAAGAACTTCTTTTGCCCGTCTTATCTTTTTTTCCCACCACCCTTTCTATTACCGGCACTTGCTTGTCCCCCTTTAATTTCTATAAGATATCTTATAACTTCAGCAATCAATTCATTAAATTCCTTAAAATCTACAGTCTTCATTATACCTTGATTAGCAAGCATAACAATTTGATTTATATTACTTCCCAGCCTATTTATTTCTTTTGCAAAACCTTTTAAACCATCAAAAACAACTGTGTTTTCTATAACTGCTTTTTCTATATAACCACTTCGTGACATCAAACTTTTTTTTGCATTTGAATCTATTTGCTTGAGAATGCCTTTATCTAAAGTGATATGCACATCTACCGCTTCTCTTGTATTATTTACAACCTCTGTGTGTGTAGATTCGTCTAAAACTTTAGAAATACAATAGGCTGAGGTTGATAATCCCCTGGCTCTTGCAAGTTCAGCTATTTTCTTTTTCTCTTCATCATTAACCCTTAGATATATCCGTTCTGTTTTCATCACACTCCTTTAGTGCTTTTCACTTTTCTATTAAAAAAATCAAAATACCATTCATCACTAAATTCATGGGTTAAATTCCAACCTTCGTTTTTCCAGCAATCAAAATACTGCGAACGTTTGATTTTTACTCTATATAATATAAGGCTTATTCTTGAGAAAATCATATTAAGCAGAATTTTCTTATATTCATCCTCTAATTGAAAATCAGGAAATTTTAATATGCCAGCCTCTTTATCAATATAAAAAATTTCGTCTTTTTTCTTGCCAAGATAAATTTCGAAACGCCCATCAAATATACAACTAAGTACTATATTTAAATCACCCAACAATTCTCTCTCGAACTGTATTACATCCAATTCTTTATGCTGATGATAACTGCTAAATATTTCTATTTCATATATTTTATCAATGGCTTTGTACTGCTGTGAATCATTTTTTAAAAAATCAAACATATTGCTTATCTCCTTGTACTTGCCTTACTTAGTTCAGCATGCTGTACTATGTACTTGCTTTACTTAGTTCAGCATGCGGTATTATGTACTTGCTTTACTTAGTTCAGCATGCGGTATTATGTACTTGCCTTACTTAGTTCAGCATGCTGTACTATGTACTTGCTTTACTTAGTTCAGCATGCGGTATTATGTACTTGCTTTACTTAGTTCAGCATGCTGTATTATGTACTTGCCTTACTTAGTTCAGCATGCTGTACTATGTCTTTATTTTTTGAGAAATAATCTTCTAAAATTTTATCTAACAGCATAACAGTCTCATCCTTATTTTTGTCAGGAAAATACTTCTTAACAATTTTGTCAACGCTATTTTCTTTCTCCTTTTTATTCTTGACAAGTATGTTATCAAGGCTTTCTTTTGTCACCGTTTCAAGCTTTTTAATATCTAAACTGTTCTTTCTGTTAATCTTAGAATTTTTTTCCTCACGATAAAGATAAATTATATTCTGTTCTTCTGGAGTTCTAAATGAAAGATTATATGCTGTGTCTATGTCAAATAATCCATCATTTAGATTATCTTTTAGCCTTTTATCTAACGTGTTAATTTTACTATATTTTGCTATTGAAGTTGGGGAAAGATTAAACTCTAGGGCTGCCTTATTCTTACCAGTTAAGTTCTCTATTTCCTCTTCCTCTCCCAGCAGCTCATTTACTCTACTAATCAAATCAGTTCTAAGACCTTGCTTTTTCTCAGCAGCATAATAAGTTGCAATCACAAATGCCTTTTCGCTTGGTAATAAGTCATTTAAAGACCTCTGATTCATATTACTTTCCGATACGATGATTTCAGCGGTAACATCATCAATATTTTTTAATATTCTAACCGGAACTTTTAAGAATCTCTCATCATTTTCAGCTAGTATTTTAGCAACATTATACCTGTTATGACCTGCCAAAATTTCATACTTTGAGTTTCCTTCTACTTCTCTTACTAATATAGGCTGTAATATTCCATGCCTAGATATGCTTCTTTTCATTTCCTCAAGCCGTTCCCCTTCATAAAGTTTGAATGGATTATTACTATAAGGAATAAGCTCATAAATACTTATTTCAGTTAATCCGATGTCATCATTTACTGATTCTGTAGTAGAAGCAAAAATATTGTTTATTCTCAGTTTTTCAGGTGCTTTTAATTTTTTATTGAAATCTTGCATTGTTCAACCACCTCTCTTGCAAATTCTTTATAGGCAGCTCCTGCCTTATTATTTTCATAAACTACCGGTATGTTTTTTAGAATGCTTTCACCTACCTTAACAGTTCTAGGAATCTTTGTATTATATATTTGTATTTCCTCAGAATATGTATTTGAAAGCAACTGTTCAACATATTTTGATACATTTGTATTTTCTGCATACATTGTTATCAATATACCATCAATAGTCAATTCTTTATTGATTTTATTTTTAACAATACCTATAGAATTTAGTAACAGCTCCAATCCTTTGGCTGATAAATACTCTGCCGTTACCGGTATAATAACACTACTACAAGCTGCAAGTGCATTTACAGTTAACATGCCTAAGCTTGGAGAACAGTCAAGAATAATATAGTCATATTTTGCCTCAACGCAGTCTATTATGTCCTTTAACCTATATTCCCTTGATATTGCTGTTACAAGCATTGTCTCAACTGATGACAATAAAATGTTACTAGGTATTATATCAAACTCCTCCTTATGGACTATTGCTTTTTCAACATCTAAGTCCTGTTCAGTTATACTTGAATGCATAAGCGTTGCTATTGTAATATCAATCTCATCAGGATTATCCCAGCCGCTTGCAACGGTAAGTGATGCCTGTGGGTCAAAAGTCTATAAGCAACACTTTCTTCTTACTTTCTTTCACCAGACCTGCAGCAAAGTTTAATGAAGTTGTTGTTTTACCAACACCTCCTTTTTGGTTCGCTATTGCAATAATTTTTTTGCCATTTTATTTTTTTCCTTCCTTTATTCTTTTTAGAGGGTGTGGGATACTTCCCACTTCTGCCGTCAAGGTGCAACCTTGAAGCTCTAATGTTGGAATAATATGCGTGTACGCACATTATTCCAACATTAGGTAGCTTTGCAAAAAAACTTTAAATCTATCCAGTTTTCTCATACTCGTGCGGATACTGAAAAAGAATTTGCCAGCACTTAGTAAAGCATGCTGTATGATGTTATATTTTATTTTCTACTGTTCATTCTTAAAATAAGCTGCAAACCTAAGTTTTATGCCTTGTACAAAGTAATTTGCATACATACAGCAGAATATACTTTCAGGAATAAAAAGAGATATATCATCCTCATCAGTAAAACCATTCCACAAATTAAAGGCTAATATACAGCTTTTCTTTGAGCTATCAGTTTGCCAGCCTTCATACAACCCCTCTGGAATTATCAAGTCTTCTTCAAAGTTAAATAACTGACCTATATTCCTTTTAGCCTCATCTGAAATTCCTATCACATAAAAAAATGCCCTGTGATATTCATCATTTATTCTACACTTTTCAAGGCTTTCAAAATAAAATCTCTCGTGCCCCTTATCCTTAAAAACAATATTCACAGGTCTTACCTCCTTTTGCTGATAAAGATATAAAAAATCATCAGTCATGTTAATAAGACTGATGATAATATATAAATATTTATATATTTTATTATTTATATATATTTGGATAAAATTTTTTTACTTCAAAAAAAGTAAATATAATTTACATCTTGAGGTAAATATAATTATCAAGCCTTTTTTTAAGAGTTTTTTTAGTGATGGCAGCCATTTCTTCAGCTGAATATTCCCGCTGGTCAAAAATTATTAAATCTATTATTCAATAACGCTGGGCTGCTTTTTATATAACTATCCCTATTTGTACTCCTTTTGCCCTATATCTGACAAGAATATAGGGTTAGCAAGATAATTTTCAACACACTTCATTATATATCTGTATATGTTATAAATCTTATAGTTATTAAATTGTATTTTGTATATAATCATATCTACAACATTTTGAGGTATTTTAACATCCTTTTGTTTAATAATCTCCCTCATTACAGACATAATTCTTTCACTATTAAGGCTATTATCTAATTCCACAGGGCAATTATCAATCGACGAAGTCTTCACTTCCACTGAACTTTCTGTAATTTGCTCTGTAGATTCATTCTGAAATTCTGAACTCCTTTCACAAGCATCTGTATTCTTTTCAGACATTGTTTGTGTGTATACATCTCTTTCAGTTATTTCATCTGATTCTGCCTTATATGAAAGTACATAAATATAAGAGGCCTTTCCCCTGACCTCTTCTTTTTCTCTGTATATAGTTAAACTCCTCAAGTTCTTTAAATATTTTCAAAACGGTTGGTTTACTTACATTTAGTATTTCAATAGCTTTATCTGTTGTGCAGTACACCACAATA
Organism: uncultured Catonella sp.; assembly: GCA_916439065.1. GTDB lineage: Bacteria > Bacillota > Clostridia > Lachnospirales > Lachnospiraceae > Catonella. The sequence continues at coordinate 504 of CAKAGD010000004.1, read as the reverse complement.
TTGCCGTTATCATCTTTTACATTATTCTGTTCTGATACCCTTTTAAGGCCCATTAAATACGAATATAGTAATACTGCTTCTTTACTTAATGTGCCTGCTGTAAGTAATTCCAAATCAACCTTAAGAAAAACCATAATTTTAATCTCCTTTATTCAAATTATAAAGGATATAACATAAATGCTATAAGTGTTTGAGCAAACACCTGGGACTTTCACCCTCTGCCTATTTCCAGCTTAGCAGACCTCAACTTGTTGGAGAATCTTATCCATTTACTGTCATGGCATCATCTGACTGCTAATTCAGATGTAATATTCAGTGGTTTTTACTTGCTCTTCAATCTTACATAAAAATATCTAATCATAACACTTGACATTTATCTCAAACATGTAAACTCACATATGTAAGAGAAATTAGGTAGTGTTATAACAGAATGAGTCATGGCAGACTTCACTAATATTCGGCTAGGTAAATGGAAGATACCTTATAGCAAATATTTATTCTGTT
>CAKAGD010000003.1 GCA_916439065.1 uncultured Catonella sp. | reverse complement strand
AAATAAATCTTCAAAGCCTATGTTTATTTTACACTATCTCTAATCAACCTGCCTCTCCATAAAAATATGCCGGCAGGATGGCAGATGCCACAGGCCGACATATGATTATATTTTTACCGTATTTTATATTTATAAAGCTTCTCCGCCCTTTGATTTTGCTGCCTTTACAGGTGCGGATTTTATGGGCATTTTGGAAACTTCCTTCTGTTTGCTCTTCATATCCTTAATCACAGAATCCCTGCTATCAGCCTTCATTTCAATTCCTTTCATCTTTTCTTTCTGCCTTGCTTCAAACTTCTCTGCCAACTCAAAGATATGTTCCTTTGAATCATAGTGGTAAACATTGTCTGAAAGCTTATCTTCAGGCATAAGTTCAGTCCTATTTATCTGCTGTACCATATTCCTTAGTAACTCTGCCTTCATTTCTCCATCGTCCTTAACTATCAGAATTTCATGAATAGAAGATGGAAGTATAAAGAAGTCTCCACCAACTCTTTCAGCAGCCTGATCCATAAAGTTTTGATATGACAATACGCCCGCACCTGAATCTTTATCAGGAACTGTTGCAACATAAACGCTTTCTTCAACATTTCCTGTTCCATTGGCAAGCTCATAAGCCTCATTTCCCATAAGCTCTTTTATAACCTCATTCATTCCCTTGATAACTGCAGGTCTGATTATTGGTGCATTGTAAAGAGCATCATTTTTTAACTGTTCATGAGTAATTCCCATTTTCTGCATCATCTCATTGCTTACCAAAATAGAAGCTTTTCCCGTGCTTTCACTTTTCAATACAAACCTATACACCGCTGCAAGATCCTCTATTCTATCGTGAGGTATATTTAAGATCAACTCCTTGTTTGCTTCTGCTGAAATTACTTCAATAGAAAGCTTGTTCTTCATCTCTTCATAATTTAATAGATTATCTATATCAGTCTTTGGTGCCGTGTCTATTCCATTGGCAACAAATGATGTAGTATTTTTTAGTACACTTTCATAATCACCTGATTGCTCAAATTTTGTAAAAATTTCTTCTAAATTGAAACTTACTCCCATAACACCACCCTCAGGAACGACATTCATAGCCTCATAATCCCTGTTTACCTTCTTTATGTTGTTAATTTTTATATCCACATCGCCATAGCCCATTTCATAAAGCTTTTCTTTTATATCCTCTGTAAACTCCTTCCTAAATGATTCATAGTCCATATTTTCCATTCCTTTCTCAGATATTTCCATAAAGTTCATAACCCTGTATTCCTCCGGTATGCTTTCAATGGTACCATCATAATATTCCTCAAATGAGTCACCATTGTCCCTTACATACCCGTTTTCTGTAAACTGTCCGTTTTCATCAAGTGCAATGTCCCTGCCATAGGATTCATAGTCAATGTAGTACCTCAGTTCATCAGGCACCTTCACCAGTTCTAGTTCATCAACATAATATATACCCAAGTCCTCACAGTTCTTAACATCCGGGTAAATATCATATTTATCAAGGTTGCCTGTAAGGTTGATTATATCCTTGACACTTCCCGTATAGTCACTGACCTCTAAGACTGCTTGGAATTTCTCTAGTTCATAAGAATTAAGTTCACCTATCTTTGAAGCCAGGTAATTTAATTCATCAAGATTTTCATACTCTCCGAAATTTATGTTCTTAGCCAGACCGTCAACATCACAGTTATAATCAGTAATGAACCATTCCTCATATACATTGCCAAACTCATCCTTTGCACCTATCCCGATTTTTTCTAATGCTTTCTTAACCTCTTCCGGTGTAGCAGGAAAGCTTACCCATTCGCCAATCAAAGTACCTTCATTGTATTTACCAAGGTTTGTGATAAAGGCTTCAAATATGCCTTCTCTGTCATAATCATAACTCATGCCTGTTTTTCCTCCTTTGTTATTTCAAGCCGTCACCTTATTTTAGGCATAAGAAAAGCACCATACCCATCACCGTTAAGTGAGAGGCTGGTGCCTGATTCTTTACCTGTATTCTTTTGCAAAAGAGAACTGTCTGAGATTGGCTATCTCATTTGTCCATCATAATAATATCACACCTTAAAATATAAAAAAAGGGATGTTTGGTTAGTCTTTCGTTAGTTTTATGTTAGTTCCAGGTTAGTTTTTCGTTAGTTGTAGGGGGTTATATAAGGTATTGGGACAAACTATAACCCTACAGCTTTGAAAATACAATTAAATTCGGTTCCAAATTACATTATTTTTTTCTCTAAAAAGTAAAGTCCATACTAAAAATTTGTTGCATAATATCAACTTTAAAATTAATCTAAAAATGTTTTTACAAGATACTATATCATAATTTATATTCTCTACTCTAAAAATGCAATTTTCTTTATATAGATGTAATACCTTTTCTACAGAATAGTTACTATTTTGAATAATTGCAATTGCTCTTAATTGAAGAACAGCATCTCCAAAGCTAAAAACATCGCCTTCATTATCTTCATAAGCTACATTATATTGGTATTCTTGTGATACTGTCATTTTACAGCAAAACATCCCCTCAGCTTCCTCAATACTGTAGGATTCAATTATTAAATCTTCATATTCTATGTAACCCGCATTATTAGGACGACTAAATGTATCATCAATGTCTATGGGATCAATATCAAATACAAAACCATATAATTTATCTTGAATCTCTTCTGAATATATTTGCTGTATCTTATCTAAAACAAATGCTTTATTCATTCTAACCAATGAAAAATCAAGTATATTTCTATCTCGCATAAAGTCTGAAAGTGTTTGAAATATTATATTAACATATTTTTTTCTCCTCATAATCACCAGGGCATAATTCTTTTGAATTCTTGTTCTAACATAGGAGAAATTTTTCTTTCTTCCATACTTTCGGAATTAATCCACCAATTTCCTTCTTTCATATCATCCGTTAAAAAAATAATTTCATTCTTTTTCATATAGGGAAGCTAATCTAATAATCTCTTTTCCAAATAAACAAATCATTATACTTTTGCATATCCATTTTTCTTCCCATTATCTGAATAACCTGGTGGAATTTTTTTGCCTCATACCTAATCTTCCCTCGTTACATATATCTATTATTTCTTTAACTGTAAATTTTTTTCCCCACTTGACCATTATGATACAATTCATCGACTAAATTATCTACATCATTAATAAGTTCTTCCAATCTTTCAGAATATCTTTGGCTTTTAATACTCTTTTATTTCTTCAGTTTCTTTTTGTAATATCTCTTAATTTTATTATGGTATCTGATAGATATGAATCCCATTCAAAAAAACCCTTATTTTTTTGAATTATTTTGTAATTGTTGCATTTTGCTAATAAGTGCAGCATACTCATTTTTTTATACTTCCAGAATTCTTATTAAATTCTCTTACTTTATTTTTGTTTTTAATTGTACAAAATCATTAGCTTTATATTCAGAATATACTGTAAATGGAATCCAGAGATTCTCTTTATATCTTTTTAGCAAAGACAAAAACAGCTTTCCCATCTTCAATATGTTGTGTAAAAATATGGTTTTAATATGTTAGTATCCAAAAACTAATAATGTAAATTTTGCCAATTTGAATCATAAATTTTTTTAACCTTCCTCTCAAATATCTAAATATATATTATAATATACTTAACTATGAATAGTATATTGTGGTCAAGTCAAGCATTTTAACAATTTTTATACTTATCTGCTTCTATTTAATAATTCTATTCGTTTCAAATCTATTATTAATTTTTCGTATTTGCTCTACATATTTATCTTTTTTTATTAATGTAAATATATGCTTTTATTATGAGGATTACAATTAGAATAAGCATTAAAAAAATGCTATTACTTGTCCATATATTTGTATTTCATTTTTGACCCAATTGTTCCTTTTATAAAATTACTAACTAAAAATTCCTAATATCAAAGAAAAATAAATTTGTCCCAAAAAGATGATATTGAGTTTAACATAGGATATTTTTTTATATTTCATTTATAGGCTCTAACTCCAGCTTAAAAATACTCAATAGCGTTAGTAATATTTTTGCGAGTTAATATTATTTTTATTTAACAGTTTACATAATTCACCATCTCTAATTCCAATCATTTCATTTCGATAGCTTTCTAATTTATCAACATTTTTTTGAGAAGAAAAAAATATGGCAATAAGTAGTAATATGCCCCAGCAAATCATTACAGCTGTACTGTGGGACTTATAAAAAGCAAAAAGAGACTAATTAGATATATTATACAATCAAAACTTATTATTCCCAAAAAAAGCTATCATACTCTGTTTGTATTTATTCTCTCCGATTCTTTTTCTTATATTTTTAAACCTATCAATTCGTTGATAGTCTTGAAATAAACTCAGATAATTATTTCTATTCTCACTTATTGTATTCTTTTGCATTTCTTTTCATTTAATATGCTCTCTCTCAATTTTAAACTTTTATCCTTTATAAGCCCATATTATCATTATTTATGCTTACTTCTCATACAGCTATTTTAAAAACTTCTTCACCATGAATATACTTTTTAAACTAATCCGTTATTTAACAACTTCTAATTTGTATTTCATTATACTCTGTAAAAACATAAATTTAAAGCCTTTCTTGCTTGCCAAACAAATATGAAGTATCACGCAAAAAGAATATCCGTAAACACCTCCCTGACTTTTGCAATAAACAAAATGATAACTCCCCAGGCATTCAAAGCGAGGTAGCTTACTACCAGCATTGCCACTCCGATGCCGAACTGAAACCAGTTCTGCTTAAAAAGGAACATAATTACTCCTACCATAGCAATAAAATTAACGAGTGCGGCAGCAAGACCGTATATTCTGGCAAATATACAAACAATATAGAATAGGATAGTGGTTGCAAGAATCATAGGAATTGCAATTATTTTCCCCAATAACTTTAATATAAACATAGTCTATATCCTCCCTTCTTTCTTTTCCATAGCAACCTTATAATCAATTAGCCTGAGCACATAATCAGGAACCTGGCTTATTCCCCTTTCCCAGTCTTGCATTGTCCTGTATGGTATTCCAAGCCATTCTGCAAATTCCTTGCGGTTCATACCTGTCTGCTTACGGATAGCAATAAACCTTTCAGCCGTTTTTTGCTTCTGCTCATCTTTATCATGTACTTCAACCTCAACATTTAAGCCATCAACATTCAAAATATAAGACCTGTCTAAATTTTCCATCATTACCTCCATATACGAAATCCGTGTTTGCTATTAATTGCATTATATACACGGATTCCGTATTAGTCAAGTCATTATCTGTCATTTACAGTCATCCTCGTGTAATCGTGGTTAACTTCTGCCTGGTAATACCCGCTGATTGTGCTTGGGGCATTAAAGAGTATGGTTAACATATATTTTTTAATGTTATGTATCTTAGTACTGTTCTTAGCCATACAGTGCATGGCATAGTCTATGTGCATGCTGTTAAGCTTCAGAAATTTCTCTCTTACAAGTTCTGCCGGATATTTGTTTGATGCAATCAGGATAGTGTCATTTTTATTTAGCACCGTCTCCAGGATAAGGTCAATGATGCCTTCAAGAAGTTCATGCTCTTGAGGGTAGCTCTCCTTAAGCAGTTCAAGCTCTATGTTCTCACGGATTATTTTGGTGTATTTATCCACATCATATCCCATCCCATCATCTGATATGATAAGATTAGATTCAGTATAACTAATATCAGTATAATTAATATTAGTATTATTAGGCTGTAATTTCTTCACTTCTTGAGGTGTAAATTTCTTCACCTCTTGAACTGTAATTTTTACACTTCAAGAGGTGTAGATTTATCACTTCTGAATCTTCTGTTTTTGTCTCAGAAGTGTCATTTTTACACTTCTGAACATTCTGTATCATAAACTGTTTGAGATATATCATAGCAGGTTTACCTTGCCCCTGGCGTTTCCTTTCTATAAGACCTATACCTATATCTGTATCAAGCTCCTTCATTATTGCAATAACTTTCTTGTTGCTACAGCCAAGAGCCTCCATGATGTCATCTAAAGAATAGTATATATAAGCCCGTCCTTCTTCATCCAGCCACTGGTTTTTCATAGATAAAGACATTCTGTCTAACATTAACCCATACAGAACCTTTGCTTCAATTGATAATCCCTTAAAATATTCATCTGTAAACAACAGCTTTGGTATCTTGTAAAACGAAAACTGCTCCGCTTCTTTTCCGTAAAAGTAGGAGAGTTTTATCCTTTCTTCCATACTTGTCCTTTCCATTTCAGAAGTGCCTTTTTTACACTTCTGAAACACCAAATTATATTTATTGTGCCTACCTCTGCTCTATACTCCATTGTTCCAAAAGACTTATAATTACATCTTCCCTTTCCTTTGCAGAAAAATTTGGTGGAAAATATCTGTCCAGTTTCTTTTCTGAGAAAGATACTTTTGCACCTGTATTCTTCTTAGGCAGGGCATCATTCAAAATAGAAATAACTTTGAACTGATTGATGTTTGATAGGGCAGGAGAGTTCTTTAAAGCTTCTACCTGTACAGGTTTCAAAAATCCGTTATCTCTGTAGTACTCATATACCCATTTTTGTATCTGCTTGTCTAAGTAGGAAATATCTACTCCCATCACCAATCCTATTTTCTTGCTATCAACACATTCTAATATTTCCGGTATAAGCTCAGTTAAGCGAATATACCTCTGAATGCTCCTTGCACTCTCACCAATTTGTAATGCTAATTCTTGATCTGACCTTAAATGTGTGCCACAATGGCACGCATTTTCTTTTGTAGGTCTTCCTACTGTTCTCTTCATTGCATCTAATTTCATCTTATATGCAAATGCCCTTTCACTCGGCAGTATTTCTTCCCTCTGAATATTTGCATCCACCATCTTGATAATGGCTTCATCATCTGACATTTCTTTTACTATTGCAGGTATCTTGTCAAGACCAATAATTCCTGCTGCATGAAGCCTGCGGTGTCCGGATATCATTTCATAATCACCATTCTTATCAGGCCTTACAATTACCGGATTCAGTATTCCATTTTCCCTTATGCTGTCAACAAGGGTATTCATCCTGTCATCATCCACAACCTTAAAAGGATGGTTTGGAAATGAATGAATCCTTCTTACATCTATTTCCTGCGTGCCTGCAATCTCAGGTACTCCCAGAAGTTCATCAACTGACTGTAATTTTATCTTTCCTGCAACTCTGTTTGCCATGCCTTATTCCTCCTTCAATACTTCATTTGTTAATGCCCTGTAAGCTAACGCAGCCTTACCTTTTGGATCATAAGAATAAATGCTTCCTCCCTCTACGCTTACCTCAGATGCCCTTACCGACATAGGTATCTCTGTTCCAAAAACTTTAATTGATGCGGAATATGTGTCGTAAACCATCATAGATATATCCCTTGCATAGTTCGTCCTGTTGTCTACCATTGTTAAAGTATTCCCTCTATGCTTAGCTTTGGATTAAGCTGCTTCTTTACCCTGCCTATAGTCTTTATTAACTGCTGTAAACCCTTAATCGGAAGGTATGCAGCCTGAACAGGTATTAAGACAGAGTCTGCACAGGCAAGGGCATTGATTGTCATCATTCCAAGTGAAGGCATACAGTCAATGATGATGTAGTCATAAAAGGTTCTAAATTTTTCCACTAATGCCCTTAGTATAAGCTCCCTGCTCATTGCATTTACTAAAGATACCTCTATTCCTGATAGCTCTATGTTTGACGGAATTAAGTCAACTTCTTCTTTGTGGTGGAGTATTGTCTTTTGGGTATCCAGCTTTTCATCATTCACTATATTTAGCATTAAAGTTGCAAGTGAGTATTCCATTTCATCAGGCTCTTCATATCCAAGGCTGATAGTAAGGCTTCCCTGTGGATCTGCATCTATCAGAAGTACCTTTTTGCCTTCTCTGGCTAAGCCTATTCCTAAGTTGACGCAAGTAACTGTTTTACCTACTCCGCCTTTCTGGTTTGATACTGCTATCACTTTACACATAATCTGTTTCTCCTTTATTCATTCCAAAATTTATTCATATTTTTCTTCAGCATTTCTAATATTTCCCGTCTCATCTGTTCTGCAGTAAAATTTGCAGGAAAGAATCTGTGCAGCTGCTCATTCTTAAAAACAACACGCTCAATTTCTTTCTGTTTAACCTCGCTTAAGATATCTTCCATGCCATGGGCTGTCAGTTTTCCATCTGCACTAAGTTTTTTTATCCTAAGTGCCTGCGATAATGATGGTTTACACCCTGCATAATCCATTGCTGTAAGCATCTCTTCCTGTTCTTTCCTGCTTAGAAATGAAAGCTGGACTGCCGGCGTAAATCCCATACTCCCATCATCTACTTTTTCAAGCATTTCCGGTATAAGGTCTGTTATCTTGATGTATCTTTGAACCTGCTTTGGGCTATCGCCACATTCTTCTCCGATTATTTCAAGACTCTTCTTACCCTTATTGTGGTCCACCTGTCCACATTTCCTTCTGCCTGCCTTCCTTTTAATGGCATCATATTTCATCTTGTAGGCAAAAGCTTTTTCACTTGGACTAAGCATTTCTCTCTGTAAATTTGAATCGACCATTGATACAACGGCATCATCATCTTTTAGAACACGGATTATTACCGGCACTTTACGATAGCCAATCCTCTCAGCAGCGAATTTCGTCTGTGTCCTGATATGATTTCATAAGTGCCATCCTTTCTTGGTCTTACAATCAACGGATTTAATATTCCATACTTTTTCACGCTTTCCTGCAGTTCTATCATCTGGCTGTCTGCCCTTAGTTTGAATGGATGGTTTTCAAATGCCCTGAGCCTTTCCGTTTCAATTTCTACCACTTTTTCTTCTGCCGGTTCCATTGCTTTCTTTTCTGCCATAGGAGGCTTCCTTTCCCTGAACGGGAAAAAGCCCGTCCAGAATAGATTGTTTTTCTCTAATCTGAACGGACTCTTCCGACAGGCCATTTTATAGGCAAGAATATAGTATTTGTTTCATTTTGTCTTATTTTTACAACCCAAATCTCATCCTACACCAAGCTTAATCCCTGCGGATGACAGATTGAAAAATTAGAGCTGATGACAAGTTATCATTTTTGCTGACAAAATCATTTCTGTATTCTATGTTTCGCTGACAAATCTGTCACCGCAAATGCTATTTTTGCATGAAAAAAACGGTAATGATTTTGTCGTCATTACCGCTTAAAATGGATGTTCCCTGCGGGAATCGAACCCACAACTACAGCTTAGGAGGCTATTGTTATATCCATTTAACTAAGGGAACAAATGCCGTATTTTCAAGCTTTTCAGAGCCTTTTTATACGTTTGCCACATCTATGAATCCAATCACTCTCGTGATGAATTTCCGTCTCATCTTATTTTGACTTTTCGATTGATTTCCAGTTACAATCGAACTCTGACTTACCACTTTCTAACTTCCTTGGGGTTTAACTATGATTAAACCTTAGGAGGCTATTGTTATATCCATTTAACTAAGGGAACAAATGGCTTTGCTACCTCAACCATTATAATAATGCAGGACAGCAAAGTCAAGCAAATTTAAAATGTTTATTATTTTTTATTATTTGAAAAAGTAAAGTCCACATTAGTATGGATTTTACTTTTTCCATACACCACATCTTTAACTATGGACTTTACTGATTCCATGATTAAAATATATATTGGGTTAGATTCATCAGGTTAGGGTTTTATATACAAACTGAAAGGAATATTTTAATTATGGGAAAAACATTCACATCTTTCTTTAAGCCAGCGTTCTGACATAGAAATCTATGCTTTCTAAAAATGAGCTTTTAATAAGATTGCTTTTGGCTATAGGAAAAAGACAACACAACTGTTTCAAAAAGAAATAAAAACATAATTACTGAACAGACAGGCTCATACGGCAGGTCTTTTAATGACTGTCTGCATTCAGTGGACAGATCATGTAAAAAAAGATTTGTATGCAGTCACTGCCTTAACAAAAACAGAACATGCGGAAGCTGCGGGAAATGCATGCCACTGTGTGATGATTATGTCAGACATATCTGCCCTAAACTTCTTAATCCACCTTATGTATGTAACGGATGCCCTGACAGAAACAGGTGCCGCCTTGAAAAAAGATTTTACAAGGCAAAGGAAGCTGAGGCAAGATATAGAAAATCACTGTCTGAATCAAGAACAGGGTTTAACCTTACAGAAAACGAAAGGGAATATATAGACGGCATTGTAAGTCCACTCCTGTTAAAAGGGCAATCCATAAGACATATAACAATCAACCATTCTGATGAAACTCATGGTTTCCGACAGGACTCTCTATAAATATATAAACAACAGTCTGTTTTTGCCAGAAACATTGACATGCTACGCACTATAAGAATGCGTCCGAGAAAAAAATAAAAGCAAATCTTTGAAAGTGGATAAAGAGTGCAGGAAGGGAAGGACTTATGAGGACTTCCTGAAGTTTATTGAAGAAAAACCCCGATTCAGTCGTATGTGAAGGCGACAGTGTAGAAGGGGTAAAGGGCGGAAAAGTACTTCTCACTCTCTTCTTTGTACAGCAGAACCTGCAGCTTGCTTTTTCTGAGAAACTACAATGACTCACATTCTGTTACGGAGATATTTGAAAGGCTGTATATTGAACTGAGACCTGATATTTTCGGGAAAAATATTTGATGTGCTGCTGTTAGACAACGGAAGTGAATTTTTCAAATCCGCAGGCACTGGAGTTTGATGCACAGGGAAACAGGAGACTTAGGGTATTTTACTGCGACCCTTCTTCACCTTACCAGAAGGGCGGCTGTGAAAAACAACCTATGAAATGATAAGAAGGATAATACCGAAGGGTGTGGATTTTTAGTAATTACACACAGGAAGACATAAACCTGATGATGAGCCACATCAATTCATATTCAAGGGCGAAGCTCGGAAACAAAAAGCTCTTATGATATTTTTTTGCATTTCAATACGGCAAAAAATATTAAAAGAGCTTAGGTATTCAAAAAAATTTCACCGGATGAAATTACCCTAACCCCTAAGCTCTTAGGCAAATAAAAAGGAACTCACCGGTTAAAAGATGAACTTCTAGCCCATATATAAAGGGTGGATTTTTACTTATTCCCAGTTTTGGAAAAGTAACTTCGACTCCTGTTTGCTATGAAAAATTAGGTCATAGTTCTTCCTGTAAGGCTGATTATAGCATTTTTTTCAGATAATGTATACATCTAGCTCTTAATTTATGTAAAATTTGTAAAAAGTAATTTCCATACCGTATCTAAAAATAAAAAAATTAAACCTTAGGTGTGGAAGTTACTTTTTGCAATTCACCCTATATAAAATATAATATGAAAAAGTGTAATCCTGACAACTAAATATAAAAATCCGGGTTTACAGTCGGATTAAACAGCAGTTCCGCCTACAAAGTATAATTGAAACTAAGGGAGTTGGTATTTTTGTATTACTTAAGATGGTTGGCTGTTTTTGATTGAATAAGCAGTAAATTTTCTACACATCATTTAATTGAAAAATGACTATTGATATTATTTATAAAAAGTTGTAGTATATTTACTGTAATCTTATTAAAATTCTAACTCCATTTCAGATTATTGGGGCTAAACATCAAGGAGAGGAAAAATATTATGAAAACCAATCTTAAAAATGCAGGTATTATTTCTTTACTAGCCATTTCACTGGCCGTCTCAGGCTGTTCCACAGGTAAACAAGATGATAAAGAAGCTGTAACTTCAGTGGCTGCAAGTACGGTTCAGAGCCAACAAAGCAGTAAATCCCAAACCGTCACAGCGAGTCAAAACAGTTCAGGCAATCCACAAAGCAGTGTAAGCAAGGAGGACAAAACGGATAGTGTGGTTATAGATAATTTTGGGGTAACCACGACCTATGACAAGGCTCCGGAGAGAGTTGTGCCTCTTAGCTATGATGCTGCTCAGATTCTGGTGGCACTTGGCCTAGAAGATAAAATAGTAGGTGTTGCAACTGCTGAGGGAAGCTACAAAGACTGCTTGCCTGAGTATCAGGAAAAATTATCTAAGTTAAAGGTAATTGTAGAGGGGACACCTACATTTGAAGTATTATTGTCGGAGAAACCGAATTTTGTCTATGCTACAGTATATACCTTTGGTAAGTATGGTGTAGCTCCGGTGGAAGATTTCCAAAAAGAGAATATTAACTTTTATTGTATAAACGGTACATTTTCAAAAGAAGCTAAGTTTTCTAATATATACAAGGATATAGAAGACTTAGGGAAGATATTTAGAAAGGAAGACGAGGCCGCTAAATTGATTGACAGCCTTAAGTCAAGGGAAGAAGCTCTCAGAGCAAATGTAAAGCAGACAGATGTTAAGGTTATGGCTTTTGACAGTGGGGACAAGGCTGTGCTTACATCAGGAAAAGGCATAGAAGATGAGATGATAAAGCTTGCAGGCGGTAATAATATATTTGGAGACCTTGATAACGCATTTGAAGAGGTGAGCTTTGAGGAAGCTGCCAAGAGGAATCCGGATATCATTATAATCCACAGCTATGATGTGGGAGATACTAACGGTACTACTGAAGAAAAGATTGAAAGCCTCAAGAAAAATCCCGCACTTGAAAATGTAACTGCAATCAAAAATGATAATTTTGTTGTGGTAAAGCTTGTGGAAGTATTTCCGGGATTACAGATTTTTGATGCTGCGGAAAGGCTTAACAAAAAGATAACAGAACTTGCAAAATAATCTATTATCAGGGGGATAGATATTTGAAAGATTATAAAAAGGTTTCTTTGGTAATACTTGTATTAATAATTATATCCATCCCCCTATCTACATTTTTAGGCTCTGCAGACTTGGGGTTTAAAGAAGTGTTAGAGGTATATAAATATCATTTCTTTTCAGGGGTTTTAGATGACATGAGTCTAAACAGCATTGTATGGAATGTAAGACTTCCAAGGATTATCGCAGCCATAGCAGTAGGTGGAGGCCTGGCGCTGACAGGTGCTATTATGCAGGCAATTACAGGCAACATTATGGCTGAGCCGTATACACTGGGTATTCAGTCGGGGGCAGGGATGTTTGCTGCATTCTCAATTGCATTTTTTGGGAAAATTCCTATATTGGGTGCAATCAGCACCAATTTGATGGCTTTTATCGGGGCTATGCTTTCTATGGCTGTAGTATATATTATCGCAGCTAAGGAAAAGGGCTATTCAAGCTCCACCTTGGTGCTTACCGGAATATCTGTATCTATGATGTGCAGCGCCATTACCCAGTTAATCATATCATTTGCACCGGATAATTCAAAGGTTCGGGGGATAGTTTTTTGGATAATGGGAGGTCTTGGAGGTGTACACTGGGAAGATGTTCCGTTTGCTATAATTGCAGTCATCATTGGTTTTGTAATAGCACTTCTACTTGCAGAACAGTTAAATATTATATCAATGGGCAAAGAGACTGCGGTTATCCTTGGAATCAAGGTAAAACAGTTGAACAAGATACTATTAATCACCGTTTCCATGGTTGTCGGTGTACTTGTATCAATAAGCGGCAGCATTGGATTTGTGGGGCTAATAGTGCCTCATATAACCAGAAAGATTACAGGAGCCAATCATAAGGCGTTGTTACCTGTGGCATCATTGCTGGGGGCTTTGTTTCTTTTATGGGCAGATGCGGTATCCAGAGTAATATTTGCACCAAAGGAGCTTGCTATAGGTGTACTTACATCTCTTATCGGAGTACCGTTTTTCTTGTACATAATGAAGAAAGAAATCAGGTGAGTTATGGGAGTTATCAATATAAAGGGCTTGTCATACTATATTGGAGATAAGGGAATTTGCAAAAACATAGACGCGGAATTTAGCAAAAATAAATTCACTGGCATTATTGGGCCTAATGGAAGTGGCAAGAGTACCCTGTTAAAGCAGGTATACAGAGTGTTAGAACCTAGTAGTGGAGCCATTTATCTTTCTAACACCAATATAAGTGATATAAGTACTAAGGAATTTGCTAAAATGCTTGCGGTTCTCCCTCAGGAAAATAACAGCGATTTTGACTATACGGTAGCTGATGTCATCTTAATGGGGCGCTTTCCTTATCACGATATATTTAATTCAGGTAAAATATATGAAGAAGATGGTAAGCTGTTAGAAGAATGTATAAGTCTCGTAGGTTTAAGGGGCAGTGAGAATAGGATATTCAGGACATTGTCAGGTGGGGAAAAGCAAAGAGTGTTGCTTGCAAGAGCATTAATTACAAAGAGCAAGGTGCTTATTTTAGATGAGGTTACTAATCATTTGGATATTGGATATCAGTATAAAACATTGGAAATATTAAAAGGATTAGGACTTACCATAATAGCCGCTATACATGACCTTAGCTTAGCAATGAAGTTTTGTGATGAAGTGATGTTGATAAATGGCGGTGAAGTTGTAGAAGTGGGAAAACCTAAGGATATAATTGACGAAAAAGTCTTAAAGAACATTTTCAAAATAAATGCAAAGATAATTAAGACCGAAGAAAAAATAGTGATAGATTATATAAGTTCCTGCTACTAGGGAGGTGATTTTATTTTTATCAATAAGGCTCTGCTCGCATTTTCAAGAGGTTCAGAAAGCAAAATATCAAAAGCCATTTTCTTACAGCTAATAATAACGCTGTTTTCATCGACAGTATCGGTATGCCTGAGTATTTAATAAACGAGCTGCTAAAGTCTATGCAGATAGGAAGTCCCTCTGTAGCCATGCTTATAGGCTCTATATTTGCCCTACTTATAGCGATTAAATTCCTTCACAGATTAAATGTAAGAGTGGTAAATGAGGCAGGAAGAAGCATAAAGGATAATGTAAGAGCGAAGATACTTCAGAAGCTCTTTCTCCTTGGCCCTGAATATGCTGATACCATCCGCACAGGCAGCTTGACTTCAATGTTTACTACCAGAGTAGAATGGCTAATGAATTATTATACTAAGTATCTTCCTGTTATTCTAAGTGCAGTGTTAAATGCAGGTATATTTATTATTTTCCTTATGTATGTAGATATCTATACAGGCATAGTTTCTCTCGTTTCCGTAGTAATGATGCTTGTCATCCCGATGCTGTTTTTTGGTATTATGAAAGAAAAGGGAAGGAAAGAGTGGGAAGAACACGCTACTTACTACAGTGAGTGCCTGGATGGCTTGCAGGGAATGGTTAGCCTTAAGGCATTTAATGCGGATGCTAAGTATGTAAGGGATATTAAGAACTACGGTGAGAATTACAGAAGGGCTATTATGGCTCATCTGAAGGTCACAATCATAGAGGGTACATTTTCAGAGTTCTTCTTAAGAGTAGGTACTGCACTGACTATAGCTATTACCGGGCTTAGGTGTGTCTATGGCTATGTGGATAAAAATTATCTCATATATTCGTTCTTTGCTATAGGGGCGGCATTTTCCCCTATGTTAAATCTAATCAGTGCCTGGCATCTGGGCTTTCAGGGTGTTTCAGGCTCATATTCTTTGAGTGAATTCCTTGAGACTAAGAGTGAGAATCTTATGGAAAATGATGTAATAGGCAGGGAGGCAAAAAACAGGCAGGAACTAGAGTCCTTACTTGATGAGAAGCATTTTCAGAAGGTTATAAATGGGGATGTCAGGCTTAGCTTTAATAAGGTGTCTTTTAGGTATAAGGGAGCTAAAAAGGATACCTTAAAGAACATAAGCTTTGAACTATATAAGGGTAAGACCATAGCCCTGGTAGGACCGTCAGGCGGTGGGAAGTCCACTATAGCTGGGCTTATGATGGGGTTTTACAGGGCAGATAGTGGAGATGTGACACTAAATGAAAAGGTGATGAACAATGAAAATACAGCCTTTTTTGGCGACAATATAGCTGCTGTATGGCAGGATAATCATCTGTTCTACGGGAGCATTTATGAGAATATAAAGATGGGAAAGCCATCTGCTACCAATGAAGAGATATATGAGGCTGCTAAAAAAGCTATGATTTATGATTTGATTATGTCGCTTCCTGAAGAGTTTGAGACTGGTGTGGATGAGCTTGGCAGCAGGTTCTCTGCTGGTGAAAGGCAGAGAATAGCTATTGCAAGGGCTTTGCTTAAGGATGCGCCTATTCTCATCTTTGATGAAGCTACCTCTGCCCTTGATAGGGAAAATGAAAGATACATAGGGGAAACCCTGCAGTCACTAAAGCCCGATAAGGCTATTCTCATTATAGCTCATAGACTGTCCACTATTAGTATGGCTGATGAAATCCTGGTTGTGGAAGATGGAGAGATTATTGACAGAGGAAACAGGCGATATTTGGAGGAAAACTGTGAACTTTTTAGAAGGCTTATAAGAGGAGTGAAATAGATATGGGTAAGATGAAATATGTGTTCTTACTTTCAAAGTATATAAAGAATTATAAAATAAATGTTATACTCTGCGTTATCATCCATGCCCTTTACAAGAGCCTGCCAATATGCCTTGGTTTTGAAACTGCATTAATCGTGTCAAAGGCTATGAGTGGGACTTTGACAAGCCCTGTGATGCATTTTCTAATCGTACTTGCGATGGTTATCGGTATGGCAGTATTAAATTATCTTGACATCTATGTGTCTCATGATGCGGCATACAAGATACTCACCACATTAAGAGGAGTATCCTATGAGAAGATAGCAAGGCTTGCACCGGCGGGGCTTGAGGGCGAAAAAAGTGGAGACATAATGAGTATCGTGCTTGAAGATGTGGAAATATTGGAGTGGTTCTATGCCCATTCGATAATTCAGGTCTTTGTGGCAATCATTTTGCCAGTCATTTCTTTCATCATTATCGGATGTTTTTCTCCTGAATTTTCACTTATCCTTATAGCATTTTCGATTATTATTCTACTAATCTCAGGCAGGAAAAATAGTAAGGCTGACAGATACGGAAGTGAGACGCAGTCAAGGCTTGGAGAGTTAAACGCTGTCATTATAGACGGGATACAGGGGCTTAAGGAAATCATTACATTTCGTGGCTTTAGGGCATATTTTAAGAAGATGTTTAGGTACAATGATGATTATAACAAAGCGTATTTTGATTATTCTAGAGAGGCTGTTGAGGAAGTAACCAACACCAATCTAATCATAGGCATTTCTTCGGTAATCTCAGCCGTTGCAGGAGTGTATTTTGCTATAAAGGGTGAATATTCCACGGAATTTGTACTTCCGCTTATTGCAGTTTCAAGTATGGTATACAGCCCTTTAAGTGAGATGCTTTCTATGAAGAGTAATTATGGAAGAATATTTGCGGCAGCAGGCAGGGTATTTGATTTTCTAAATGAAGAAGAGCCTGTTATCAATAATGGCAGGTTAAATGCAAAAGATGTAATGAGTGAAAATGTAGGGGAATTAGCATTTAACAATGTCGGATTTGCCTATAAAGACAGGGAAACAGGGGCAGAAAACAAGGTTATAAAGGAGGTATCATTTACTGTAGAAGAGGGAAAGAGCGTTGTTTTAGTTGGCTCTTCAGGCTCGGGTAAATCCACCTTAATCAAGCTTTTACAAAGATTTTGGGATGTAGATAAGGGAAGCATTACCATAAATGAAAATGACATAAAAGACATAAAGATAGAGGAGTTAAGGAAGATGATTTCCGTCATTCCGCAGGATGTCTACCTGTTTAACCGTAGTATAGAAGAAAACCTAAAATTGGCAAAGGAAGATGCGGGAGATGTGGAAATAAAGAAAGCCTTACAAGATGCCAATGTTATGGATCTGATAAACAGGCTTCCAGAGGGGGATAAAGACAGTTGTAGGAGAAAGAGGAGCAAGCCTTTCAGGCGGTGAGAAGCAGAGAATATCCATAGCAAGAGCATTCTTAAAGGACTCGCCTATATTGATAATGGATGAGATTACTGCCAGTCTGGACTATGAAAACGAGAACAAGATAAATGAGTCTCTAAATGAATTAAAGAAGGGAAGGATAACCCTAATGATAGCCCACAGGCTCTCAACTATTAAAAGTGCAGACTATGTAGCTTTTATAAAGGATGGAGTCTGCGAGGCTTTCGGGACTTTCGATGAAGTCTATGAGGCTAATGAGAACTTTAGAAAGGTATTAGGAGATGGAAGCAGCAGATAAAAATAGATAATTTTATAAATAGGCTGCCACACTAGGAAAATACATACAAAATACTATAAGTGCCGACAATGGATTTATTAGGTTTTGTAATATTCTATGTAGTGTGGCAGCCTAACCCAAATTAAGGATGAGAACTTATTTTATCTTGCAGGCAATAGCAAAACGAGCAAGTTGGTTTGTTGTAAAGGTTACGGTTTTGGATTTAGAGTTATAAACGGCGTTTGACAATTTTTTAACATTACCCTTTTTATCAATATAATATACGATGATATTTTTGGATTTTTCTGTTTCCAAGCTTGTAAGGGATTGATACAGTTACTCTTCCCTTGCCCAATGCCGCTATCTTGGAACCGCCTTTATCTGAAACCTGTAAGTTATAAATAGGATGCTTGCCTATAAGCTTTTTTGCCTTAGAGGGAAGTCCCTTATTATTTATTTTTACTGCTTTAATCTCAATTTCAGAGTCTGCCAAGCTGTTAAGAGTTCTAATTGCCGCTATCTCAAAACTTAGTTTCACCTTATTGCTAATAACTTCTAATGCTTTTAACCCTGAATTCACAATTTCTTCTAAGGCAGATTTTGACAAATTAACTGCATTTTTGGAAGCCTTTGTAATATTATTATTTTTGACATCGGTGACTATGTTTTCGGATTCTTTATTTTGAATATTTTCAGTTTTAGCATTCTCAACCTTACTATTGTTAACTTCAGTATCAGCACTGGTAATGTCACTGGAAGAACCGCCGCCACCGGCAAAACCGCCGCCACCGGAGAAACCGCCGCCGCCGGCAAAACCACCGCCACCGGAGAAACCGCCGCCGCCGGCAAAACCACCGCCACCGGAGAAACCGCCGCCACTGGCAAAACCACCGCCGCCCGCAGAACCGCCGTCCGCAGAACCACTATTATCGCCCGAAGGACTGCCTGCACCGGCATTTACATCTGGTCTAAATATAGGGGTATGAGGCCTTGCAGGCTTAATATTAGCAAGACCAGCATTTATATTTACAGTGACCTCGCTTGAAGCGAGGTTTAAGCCTTTAGCCTTATATCTTACCTTGTATTCTCCGCTTGAAAGTCCTGTAACTTCTTTTCCGGGACTTGCCAGCCAAGTGCTGTCGCCACTCTTTTGGTATTCCATCTGACGATTCAGATATAAAAGCTTTCCGTCATTACTATTATTTGTGCTGCAGTTTACGGCCTGTATATCGTAAGGTTCTCTGGTTTTTATAGGATATATGAACTGAGGTTCTGAATCTAATCTGCCCTCGCCTGTGCTTTTTCTTACTATGGATATAGGAGTATTATAAACTGTAGTAACATCAACGGGAGATGTGGATGTGATGTCGTGCCAGATTCCGTCACCCACACTGTACTTAAGCCCTGGTTCTACATTTGTAAGTCTGCCTTCTTTAAGTCCCACAGCCTCAAAACTTACTGCAGGAACCTGCTCCTTAACTAAGCTTATATGCACAGTTTTTTCGTTATTTGCAATGTTATATCCTCTTTTATTTACAGTAACAGTAAGGTCGGTATCTGTCTTGGATAAAAGATCATTGAATGTAAGATCATAAACACCTACACCTGTTTTTCTGATATCGGAAATATGGACACCATCAACTTTGACATTGAAAGGGGTAAGCTCTCCGATATCACTGCTAAAGGTTAATTCTAAGCCTGTTGTTGTACCGCCGGCAGAATTTATAGGTCTGATTTCTGTAAATTCAGTATCTACTGAAGGAACAGCCTTTATAAAACCGACATTAAAGCCATAATGATGGTAACTGCCGGTTGTATTTTTAATGTCATTTAACTCTTTTAATGTCACTTGATTTCCTGCAATTCTTCTTATTGCATTGTGGATATCATAATCAGGAACTGAACTTGGCACTGCTATTTTTACCGTAGTATATGACTGATTTGTAGAATTAATCTGTTCTCTGATAATTCTATCGATATCATCCACTGTCTCTGCAAATATGCCCTGCTTTTTGTAGGCGTAGTAGAGATATTTACTTCCATCTACCTCAGGTCCGCCTGCAAGAGAATACCCTGTTTCGTGGTCTCTTGATATCATATCAGTATTTATCAAAAAGTATTTATAGTTCTTGTCTTCTGCCCAAGGGGTATCATCCCAGGTAAGGTCGATGTAGTA
Source organism: uncultured Catonella sp. (assembly GCA_916439065.1). Classification (GTDB taxonomy): domain Bacteria; phylum Bacillota; class Clostridia; order Lachnospirales; family Lachnospiraceae; genus Catonella. The sequence continues at coordinate 1,081,787 of CAKAGD010000003.1, read as the reverse complement.
CCACTCCCCATCAAGCTTCACCCTCACCCATTCGTGCAGCACAGGATTAGAGCCTTTGGTCATGGCTACTATTGTATGGCATTCAACATTCAGGTTATTAAGAATCATGGCAAGGGACTGGGCATAACCCTGGCACACTGCCTTTCCCTCAATCAAAGCGCCGTAGGCAAAGCTTCTGATGTGAGGATTGGAATACTCTATGTGGTCTATGAGATAGTCGTGGACAGCCATTACCTTGTCTACATCGCTCAAATGCCTGAACTTATCAGCTATCTCAACTACTTTTTTGGAAAGAGCGGTTTCTCCTGCCTGATTCACCACTACAACACATCTGTAAAGGGCATCTCCATACTTTGCCCAGTACTCGGTGGTTCCAGCCTTTTTGGCAGTCACAAGTCCGTCACTTGTTATAGAGCAGGCACCATCCTGGAGATTGTAGCTTTCGGCTGTAAATAGCTCATCATAAGGAATCCTTGTTTTTACAAACCATTCCACACCCTGTACTGCTTCACCGTTTGTTCTTTTAAGCTCAAGCTTAAAGGTATCGCCCACATCTAGGGTGATTTCGTGCTCATTGATAAGGATATCCTCGTCCTCAGCCTGAGTATAAGCCCATAGACTGCATATTCTCTCGTGAAGAGTCTGAAGCTCGCTGTCTGTGAGAGAGGCGAGAGCATTTCTATAACTAATATTATGACCGGAGGTAGCTGCATAAGCCGGGTAAGTGCCGGTCTGTATAAGCAATCCTGTTGCAAGTAAACCACAGCAAATCCCCCTTGTTGAAATTGCAAATAAGTTTTTGTTTTTATTATCTAACATTATACTGTCCTTTCTTTTTAGTCTGTCTATTAGTTTTTCGGATAAATAAATATTTTTATTAGCAATGTTTCTTATTATATACAAAAAGTTACACAAAATGCAAGAATATTACAAAAATTATAAATGAAGTAACGGTTTGGGATAAGAGTATAGCATATTCGAATAAGTTTGTCAGTAAATAATTGAATTAAATCTCACGGTAGGGTAAAATAGTACCTAAGCTTGAAACCTGATTATTATCTACCCTAAAATGGAGGTTGTATGTCAGATAAATTAAAAACCTTGGAAAGTAAGAGTAAAACCGGAAATGGTATTAAGAGAATGAGCTTTGTCATACTGTCAATCTTGCTTGAAGTAGCTTTGATTTTGATTCTGGTTAATTATCTGTATAGGGACTATGTATGGGTGGAGGCTGTAATCAGAGTAATTACAGTTCCACTGGGCTTATACATATATGGACAGCAAAAAACTTCTTCTATGAAAATGCCTTGGATTTTGCTTATACTGGGTACCCATGTTGTTGGAATTGCTCTCTATCTCCTTGTGGGCCTAAATGGCGGAACTAAGAAATGAAGGAGAGATATAAGAGGGTGGATGAACAGATATTTCCGCTTTTACCTAAAGATGAACATATTTTAGCAAAGCTTGAAAATAAATATCCACTGGCCAGAGGCATAGCCGCTTATATTAGTAAAAACTCACATTATCCTCTATATGAGAATACAGATGTAATTTATTATGCAAAGGCGGAAGAAGCACTTGAGGCACAGCTTACAGAACTTAAGAAGGCAGAGAAATTTATTTTTATGGAATACTTTGCTATACAGAATACGACTGCCTGGGGAAGAATAGAAGAGATTCTTGTGGAGAAGGCTGGAAAAGGCGTGGAAATCAGAGTGTATTATGATGATGTAGGCTCTGTGGGCTTTGTAAACAGAGACTTTGCAAAAAGGCTTAAAACACTTGGGATTAACTGTAGAGTATTCAATCCGTTTATGCCCGGCATCAATGTATTCTTAAATAACAGAGACCACAGGAAGATGACAATAGTGGATGGAAGGGTAGGATTTACAGGCGGTTACAATCTTGCAGATGAATATTTCAACATAACACATCCCTTTGGCCTGTGGAAGGATACCGGAATAAGGATTGAGGGAGATGCAGTTAAATCTTTGACAATATCATTTCTTGAAATGTGGAATGCAGTAAGCGTTCTGACAAGGATGATACAGATATTGAAAAATATCTTCCACGGACTGACTATGCAGCAAGAAGTAAGGCATTTGTACAGCCTTATGCGGACATTCCGATTGACAAAGAGCAGGTAGGAGAAAATGTTTATATAAGTATGGTAAATAAGGCTGAGAAATATTGTTATTTTATGACGCCTTATCTAATAATCACTGATGAGATGACTCAGGCAATTTCTCTTGCAGCTAAAAGGGGAGTGGATGTGAGAATAGTAACCCCAGGCATACCTGATAAAAAGCTGATATACAGGATTACACGCTCATTCTACAATGGTCTTGCAAGAAATGGAGTCAGGATATTTGAGTGGTCTCCGGGCTTTTGCCATGCAAAAATGAATGTGGCAGATGATAAAATGGCTGTCTGCGGCACTATTAATATGGACTATAGAAGCCTCTACCACCACTTTGAAAATGCCTGTTTCATAGCGGATGAGGCTTTTGCAAAGGAAATGAGAGAGGACTTTGAGAGAACATTTAAGCAGTGCAGGGAAGTGACTGAAGAATACAGTACAGGCAGGAAATCGGCAGTTAGGCTTGGACAGCTTTTTCTTAGGCTGTTTGCATCCTTATTGTAGTGAAAGGAAGAAAATGGAAAAACATAAAATTACAAAGTTATTTGGATAGTTTTAGGGTTTATCGGTTTTGGCATAGGTACGGTGGGAGTGGTAGTGCCGCTTCTGCCATCATTTCCATTTTATATGCTTACATTATTTGCCTTTGCAAAAAGTTCGGACAGGCTGCATAAATGGTTTATATCAACTAAACTATACAAGAGAAATCTTGAAAGCTTCGTAAATAAAAAGGGAATGACTGTTAAAACCAAAATCAGAATTATGGTCTGCGTAACCCTTGTAATGGGGTTTGGATTTTTAATGATGAAAAATGTGCCTGTTGGAAGAATTATACTGGCCATAGTATGGGTTTGCCATATGATTTATTTTATATTTGGAGTAAAGAATTATTCAGAGGAAGAAAAGTCCGAAGAGTTAGAAATTGAAGGGGAGTAAAATGATCAAAAAAAGATTAATAGGACTTCTGCCACATGCAGGAAAACATATCATATATCATATTTTATTACAGATTTTAGCCTTGATAGCCCAGATAGTACTTGTATTTACACTTGCAAATGTAATTGAAGAAGCTGTGGGTGGAGTTCTTGATAGAGATGCCATACTTATTGCAATTATTACCTTTGTGGTTGTGTATATAATAAGGGTCAGCTGCGAAGAACTTGAAGCAAAGGAATCCTATCTTGCAAGCGTGGATGTAAAAAGAGTAATAAGAGAGAAGATTTATGATAAACTTCTTAGGCTTGGAGCAGGATATAGGGAGAAGGTATCCACATCTCAGGTGGTTCAGCTAAGTTCAGAGGGGGTGGAACAGCTTGAAACTTACTTTGGAAGATATCTCCCACAGTTTGCCTACAGTATGTCAGCGCCGCTAATACTCTTTGTAGTGCTTGCTATAAGGGTAAACTTTGCAGTCAGCCTTGTGCTTCTTCTTTTAGTACCGCTTATTCCTGTTTCCATAGTGGCAGTTATGAAGATAGCGGGAAAGCTGTTTAGGAAATACTGGGGAGTATATTCAGAACTCGGCGACACATTTTTGGAGAATCTGCAGGGGCTTACTACAATAAAAATATATAGGGCGGACGAGAGAAAGGCTGCAGAAATGGATGTAGAGGCATCTCATTTTAGGAAAATTACCATGAGGGTACTTACAATGCAGCTGATTTCAACCACAGTTATGGATGTGATGGCCTATGGTGGGGCAGCAGTGGGTATGTTAGTTGGAATTGGTTATTATATGAAGGGGGAAATCAGCCTTTCAGGAATGCTCGTGGTAATCCTGCTTGCATCTGAATTCTTCCTTCCTCTTAGAATGCTGGGTTCATATTTTCATATAGCGATGAATGGAATGTCTGCCTCAGACAAGATATTTGAACTCCTTGATACTGAAGAGGGGAACAGAGGGACAGAGAAACTTGAAGAAGGCACTCCTGTAATAAGCTTATACGATGTGGACTTTGCCTATGATGAAGACAGAGAGATATTAAAAAATATAAATATGCTCTTTCCTAAGGGAAGTTTTACTTCTATTATAGGAGAATCAGGATGTGGGAAAAGCACAGTTGTAGGCATAATTTCAGGCAGAAATAAAGGATATTCCGGAAGCATAAAAATTGGAACTAAAGAGCTGAGGGATGTAGATGAGGCCTCACTGCTTAAAAAAGTAACCTTGGTTAAGTCAAATGGTTATATTTTTAAGGGAAGTGTTGCCGAAAATCTTAGGATGGCGGATAAGGATGCGGCTCCTGAAAGGCTTTGGGAGGTGCTTAGACAGGTAAGGCTTGATGAACTCTTCAAGGAAAGAGACGGACTGGATACTCTGATTTCCGAAAAGGCAGGCAATCTTTCGGGTGGCCAGGCTCAAAGGCTTGCTCTTGCAAGAGCCCTGCTTTCTAAGTCTGAAGTAATGATATTTGATGAGGTTACATCAAATATTGATGCTGAAAGTGAAGAAATGATAATGGAGGTTATAAAAGGCCTTGCAGGTAAGAGAACTGTCATTATGATATCGCACAGGCTCTACAATGTGATTGAATCAGATAATATTTACCTGATGGATAGAGGTAAAATAGCTGAGAGCGGTACGCATGAAGAACTTATAGCAAGGAATGGAAAGTATGCAAAGCTGTTTAATTCACAGACTGCTCTTGAAGCCTACGCAAAGAAAAAGGAACTTAGGCCTAATATAAGGAAATCTGCAGCAACAGACATATTAGAAGAGGATGAAGAAGAAGCAGGGTATAAGGAGGCAAAAGAAGGAAGAAGAAGCGGAATTGCCATTATGGGCAAGCTTATAGTACTTATTAAACCTCTTTTACATATAATGGCTCTTGCAATTTTACTTGGAGCAGCAGGCTATCTCTGTGCTATCTCACTTACCATACTTGGAGCAAAGGCTATTGGACTTGCATCAGGTGGATTCTTATCGGGGGCATCAGAGTATCTTTCTAAATGCAGGAGTTTCTTCAACGATAGGTAAGATAATGGCTGCTATGATATGCGTAGCTGTATTTAGAGGAGTGTTCCACTATATTGAGCAGTATTGCAATCATTTCATAGCGTTTAAACTGCTTGCGGCTATAAGGCATAAGGTATTTGCGGCTCTTAGAAAACTATGTCCTGCTAAGCTTGAGGGCAGGGACAAAGGCAACCTGATTTCAATAATTACAACAGATATCGAACTTTTGGAAGTTTTTTACGCACATACAATTTCACCTATAGTGATTGCAGCCGTTGTATCCCTGATAATGACTATATTTATAGGGAGCTATTCAGTGGCTGCAGGAATATTGGCACTGACTGCCTACATTGTAATAGGAATTGTAATACCTGTTATCAATGGCAGGAGGGGTGGAACTCTTGGAATGAAGTTTAGAAACTCTGTGGGTGAACTTTCAAGCTTTGTGCTTGGAGAACTCCGAGGTATAGATGAGACTATACAGTATGGGGCGGGAGAGAAGAAGAAAAAAGCAATTTATGACAAATCTGTAAAACTTGCAAAGATTCAGGAGGAACTTGCAGAAGCAGAGGGAAGACAGCGTAGTTTTACAAACGGAGCGATACAGCTATTCTCATATGGAATGTTATTTCTGACACTTATTCTTTATAGTAATGGAATAATAGAATTTGAGGCTGTAGTAATCTCAACAGTTGCGATGATGAGTTCTTTTGGACCGGTAGTTGCACTTTCAGCACTTTCAAATAACCTGAATCAGACCCTGGCAAGTGGAGAGCGTGTGCTTGCCTTGCTTGAGGAGGAGCCTGAAGCAGCAGAGGTTGAAAAGGGTAAGGACAGTATCTCTCTTAAAGAATTTACCGGTGTTAAGGCGAAAGAGGTAAATTTCTCTTATGGAGACAGGAAAATTCTTGAAGATTTCACCTTGGATATAAGGAAGGGAAAGATTTTAGGAATACATGGAGCAAGTGGGTCGGGTAAGTCAACCTTCCTAAAGCTTCTTATGAGATTTTGGGAGACGGATAGCGGCGAAATACTTATTTCCGATAAAAATATAAAGAAAATAGTTACGGAGGATTTGAGAAGGCTGGAGGGTTATGTGACTCAGGAAACACATCTGTTCACAGGAACGATAGCTGAAAACATAGCATTTGGTAAGCCTGAAGCAAAACTTAGTGAGATAAGGGAGGCTGCAAAGGCTGCTTCAATTGATGAGTTTATTTTGGGCCTTCCAAAGGGCTATGATACCAAGGTCGGAGAACTTGGAGATACTCTTTCAAGTGGAGAAAAGCAGAGGCTTGGCCTTGCAAGGGCATTTTTATGCAATCCGCCTTTATCTTACTTGATGAGCCAACCAGTAATCTGGACTCTCTCAATGAGGCTATGATATTAAAGGCCATTAAAGAAAAGAGTAAGGGCAAGACGATACTTCTCGTTTCACATAGGGATTCTACTATGAACATTGTAGATGAGATGGTGGAAATGAGTGTATAAATACCTATGAAGCAAAGAGAAAAAATATAGGAAGACTTTAGAGTTTTTCCGGGATAAACGGGCTGCCGCAATAAGATAAAACAGTACAGATATAGATGTTTTTCATTCAAGAATCATCTGTAATGCATATTTTTATCTTAAGCGCGGCAGCCCATTGTTTCTAAAGAGCAATATAAACATCTTTTAGGGATGGGCTTTCCTGTCCGGCAAAGCCATAGCCATCATCGTTTTCAGGATTTCCCATAACCATGGAGTACAAATCCGGAAGTTTTTCAAATTTAGTTATGGCAGAATCTAAAATTCCAAGTATTTTATCTTTATCTTTTGGAAGAATTCCGGCTGTACGGACATGAATCCAATCGTGAAAACTATCCCACTTGATAGGATGATTAGGATTGATATCTAAGAGCTCAACCAGTTTTCTCTCCTCTTTTAGATTTTCAAGTTCTGTAGCGGGCTTAAAATTACCCTCTTTGATTTCTTTTGTAAGCTTTTCGGCTGAAAGAAACATGGAGAAGTTTACTATATTTTCAGGTCTGGTTATGGTTAAAAATTCTGCCATAGCCTCTGCAGATTCTTTCCATCTGCCTGCCCCGCAAACCCCTGTCATAAAGTGGGCGGCATAGGAAAAGCCTGCCTTTGCCAATCTCTCAATTTCTCTATAAGCCTCATCCACACCATGATCTTTGTTCATAAACCGAAGTACATCAGGGGAGAGCACTTTCAATTCCAATGTAAAGTTTATTGTATCCCAAGGAATTAAGCATTTTTAATTCATCATCACTCTTAGAGTGTATGCTGCTGATAGTTGCGTCAGAGTTGAAGGTATCAGCATTAGTAAAGTATTTTTTGACAAGATTAATAATATCTGCAAGTTCATCAGCCTCTAACTGAAAAGCACTTCCGTCTCCCAGATAAATCATTTTTGGATTGCCACTATGTGACTTAACCCTCTTTAACTCTTTCTCTATATCATCCAAGCTGATTTTACGGTATTTAAGATCAGTAAATAAATCACAAAATTTACAATTGTTGTATGGACAGCCTACGGTTACAGGCAGCATAAAGGCTTTTCTCTCTGTAGGACCGCGGCATATTCTTCCCTCGTAATCCATAAATACTCCTTTCTGAGGCCAATATATACCTTAGTTCCAGTATAATAAAAATACAAAATTCTTTCAATGGAAAATTAAGCGGGTCTATGCACGCAATCAATGTCATATATTGACATTGGGTAGTGTCAAATGATTTATGAAAAAACAGAGTCAAAGAAAAGGGCTCTGATGAACCTTGAAAATTGCAGATATTTATTCCAATAAGCTCTCCGAGGGCTTAGGGCTTTGCCATAAGAACCTACAAGGGACCAGTCCCTTGACCCATTATCGGGCTTTGTCCGAGCCCATCCTCGCCGGAAGGCAGGAAAAGGGCGCAGTTGCCCCTTTTCTGCTGGACAGGATAATCCGAGAACTTTATGTCAATAGACTTTCGCGGCATATCCTCGCAGCCGGCAAAGCCGTCTGTTCCGGTATTCCTCGGTTCTATTGACAACAGTTCCGCTCCGATGCAGCAGTACCGCTTTTCTGCATATTCAGGATAGTTTGTTGTCCAAGAAAGATTAGAAGTTGCCATTTGCCGGGCATATTGTCGGCACCCTGAAGCATTTCTACTTCATTGAGGACTTTATAGCCTGCATGCTTATGTGGACGCAGAAATTATAGTAAGCGACCCAAAGCGCCAGATCATAGTTGGCACCGTCGATGTTGTCGAACCCATTTGTATGGCGGTAAGAAGCTTTATAAGTACGGTTCAGTCGTTCAATCATCTGTTTGAATGGACGATGTTCTGTAGAGACAGCGTCGTTGTTGATAAGTCCAATTACCTGAGTGACGGAAAAAGTGAAATTTTTGCCAAATTTCTTTGCGAATTCCATAGCGGCAAGGGGATAAGCACTGTATCCGTCAGCAATAAATTTAAAGTTTTCCAGAAGCTTTTTGAGATTCTGGAAGGCCATACGCATAGCAAGGATGCAGGGTCCGACACCACGGTTATCAGATACCTGATAGCCAAGGATAGAGCGGGTAGTGGCATTCATGATTAGCCAGACATAGGTTTTGATACCACGGATTTTGATGTAGGTTTCATCAGCAGTGAAGACCTCATTCTTTTCGTAGGGGTACTGATCTACGAAAGGCTTGATACAGATGGCGGCAGTCTTACAGTAGTTGGCGATCTGTTGATGGGAGATGCTGATGTTATACAGGTCTTTTAAAGCCTGTGATGTCTTGCGCAGGGAAAGTCCCAGATTGACATGCAGTGTTAGACATAAGGACATGACATGAGCGTTGTGTCTGCTGAATTTCAGTGAGGAAGCATTTCTAGGCAGGGTATTTAAATCCATGTTGAAAAATCCATTGTGAACTCACGGTAGATGTAATGGAGTTTGTATTTATTCTTGCCATAGTCTTCTTTCAGATCTGCCTTATCTACTTTTTTTAGATTGTGCAGATAGTAGGAGCACTTAGGATTCACACATTTATGGACAATGAAATGTTTTCTGTCTTTTTTAGGAACCAGAGTGTTGCCGCAGTGGGTACAGCGTAGTTTTACAGCGGAAAATCTGCTTTCATCAGGTAAGAACCTGGCATCGCAGATCTTGCACGGGAGTTGTCCTTTGGAACCGTTGTTCTTGTAGAGGAACGGTTTTGGTGCATCACAACGCGGGCAGGTGCAGGAATCAGGGATGTCACATTCTGAGCGTCGGCTGATTGGGCGGATCTTCTTTCCATAATGTTTTTCGTAGTAAGGGATGAGTTCTTTGTAAGTCCAGTCCTGACGGAAGTCCGTGATCAGAGGGAGTTCATCAATTTTGAACTTTTGGTACTTGGGAGAGTGGGAATCATCGAAAGCCCACTGCTTGAGGGGAATATATCTGCAGATAAAATTTAAAAGCCAGCAGATTTGTTTATGTTGGTATTGAATTAACTGAAGTAAATAAAGTATAATGTCCATGAGCATTGCCTCCTTTGTATTTTGGATGTTTGGTCACTGACATTATACATGAAAAAGGAGGTCAATGCTCTTTTTATTTGTAAACCTCTAATAAATCAAGGTTTTAAAGGATTTAGAATAATAAAAAACAGGTAGTATTTGACACTACCATAATACCACAGGAGGTATCCAATATGGACAAGAATAGTTTAGCACATACTACATGGGAATGTAAGTATCATATTGTATTTGCACCAAAATATAGGAGGAAAATTATATATAATAAGCTGAGGGCGGATATAGGAAGAATTCTCAGCGAGTTGTGTAAGAGAAAGGAGTTGAGATAATAGAAGCAGAAGCTTGCCCAGATCATATACACATGTTTGTAAGAATACCACCCAAGTATGGTGTTTCAGAGGTAATGGGATATTTGAAAGGAAAAAGTTCGTTGATGATATTTGAAAGACATACGCATTTAAAATACAAGTATGGCAACAGGCATTTTTGTTGCAGGGGCTACTATGTAGATACAGTAGGGAAAAATGCAAAAAAGATAGAAGAATATATCCGAAACCAATTAACAGAGGATTTGGAATATGATCAAATGTCGTTAAGTGAATACATTGACCTGTTTACGGGTGAGCCGGTAATAAAAGGCAAATAAACAGGCTCTTTAGAGCCAGCCAGAAAATGTAGTGCGGAAGTCAAACTTTTCAGTGCCCCTTTAGGGGCAGGCAGGAAACAGCGGCTTATAGCCGCAGAGCAAACCACCAGCTAAGCTGGTGGTCATGATTGTGCATAAAATATAGCTTAGATACATTGCGCCTTCTAATTTATTGTGCTAAAATATACAATAGCGGGGTAGTCTCAACTAACTCTATATAAATTTGAGTTACTCTGAGAATTTTACCGAAATTATAAGGCAAAGGAGTGAAAAAAAGTTGGAAGAGAAAGAGAAAAATAAGAAAAAAGACTCAGTATATAAGAGACTGATGCCTTATGCGGGAAACAAAGGAGGTCTGCTTTACCTTGCGATGTTTATGTCGGCTGCTTCCGGAGTAATGATGCTGATGCCTATGGTTTATATTCATAAGATAGTAAGCCATATTATCTTAAAAGGGCAGATAGAGGCAGGCCAGGTAAGAGGAAATGCAGGGTTGGCTGTGGCATTTGCAGTGGGAGGACTGCTTGCCTATCTGCTTGCCATCATAGTGTCACATATCTTTGCATTTGAAGTTGAAGATAACATTATAAAGGTAAGTATGAAAAGACTGATGGGAAAGCCCCTCGGCTTCTTTGCAAACAGGGAAAGCGGCAAACTCAGAAATGTAATTATAAGCGGTGCGGGAGAAACACATTCCTTCCTTGCACACCAGCTTCCTGATGTAGCCATGACCATGATATCTCCGTTGGTACTTTTAATATTTTTCTTCATATTTGACTGGAGACTGGGTCTTGCAAGTCTTCTTCCTATGGTAGTGGGGCTGGTACTTATGTCAACCATGATGACAAAAGAGGCACAGAAGGCAAAGGATGAATATTATAAAAGCTTAGCCAATATGTCGGCGGAGACAGTAGAGTATGTGAGAGGAATACCTGTGGTTAAGACCTTTGCACAGAGCGTAGAGAGTTTTGACAGGCTGTATTCTCTGATTATAAAAATGAAGGAAATAGTAATTAAGATGACTTTGGGCTATAGGACTAAAATGTCTATATTTGAGGCTATAGCTACTTCTACTGCCTTCTTTCTTGTGCCGGTAGGCATCCTTCTTATAAATAATGGAGGAGATATAAGAGAGGTACTCGGCAATTCAGTAATCTATCTTCTTATTGGTCCTGCATTCGGTACTTATATATTCAGGTCGGCAGCCCTGGGCCAGTATAAATATTTTGCAGAAACCGCACTTGACAGAATAGACAATATACTTGACTATAAGGATATTACCTATGGACAGGATGAAAATGAAAGCGGAGAACTTGAATTTAAGAATGTGTCTTTTTCTTATGACAAAGAAAAGGTACTTGATAACATTTCGTTTAAGGTAAACAAGGGCGAAACCGTTGCTCTGGTAGGCTCTTCAGGTGGCGGGAAGACAACCATAGCAAGGCTTGCAGCAAGGTTTTACGATGCAGATGAGGGAGAAATCCTTGTAGGCGGTATCAATATAAGAGATTATGATAAGAAATCCCTGATGAAGAAAATAGCCTTTGTATTTCAGAGCTCAAAGCTATTTAAAATGAGCCTGAGGGAAAACCTCTTACTCGGTAAAGAAAATGCGACTGAGGATGAGATAGAGGCTGCACTTATAAACTCCGGTTCTAAGGAAATTGTGGACAATCTTGAGAAAGGATTGGATACGGTATACGGAACAAAGGGAACTTATTTCTCAGGTGGAGAATCTCAGAGATTTGCCATAGCAAGGGCATTTTTAAAGGATGCAAAGCTTATTATTCTGGATGAGGCTACAGCCTTTGCAGACCCTGAAAATGAGCATATAATTCAGGAATCCTTTAAAAAGCTTTCAAAAGATAAGACAACACTTATGATAGCACACAGGCTTTCTACAGTTGTAGATGCAGATAAGATTTTGGTTATTGAAGACGGAAAAATAAAAGAATCAGGTAAACATACTGAACTTTTAGATAAAAATGGTCTGTATAAGAAGCTGTGGGAGGAATATCAGAGGTCAGTGAACTGGAAGTTAGGAGGAAAAAATGAATAAGTTTTTTATGGACAGGTATGCCATGTCAGAACTTGGCGCAAATAACCTTAAAAAAGCAATATTTTCACGTACAATACTTAACCTCGTAAAGATGTTTCCTCCTATAATCGCTTTTATGTTTTTATTTCAGTATTTAAGCAGCATAGAAGGAATTAAAGCTGATTATGAACTTAGCTTTGTAAATTATATAGTTGTTATCCTGGTTATGGGACTAATTATATTTTTTGTGGCAGGCTGGGATTATACAAGACTTTATACCAATGTATACAGTGAAAGTGCGAATTCAAGAATAGACATAGCCAACAGGCTTAAGAAGCTACCACTTTCTTACTTTGGAAAGAGAGATTTATCAGATTTGGCTGAAACCATGATGAATGATATTACTCTTTATGAAGAGATATTTTCACATGCGGTTCCACAATTATATGCAACCATAATTTCCACAACAATAATATCTGTTATGATTCTTAGCTATAATTTTAAGCTTGGACTTGCTACACTTTGGGTAATACCTGTATCTATTCTGCTATTTTTCCTCTCAAAGAAGAAAAATAAAAAAACAGGAGATGAATGGGTTAAGACTAACAGGGCTGTGTATGATGATTTTCAGGAAAAAGTTGACCGAATTCAGGAGATAAAGGCATATAATTTAGAAGAAAAATCTCTTGAAGAATTTGATGAGAAGCTGGCTATCAATAAGAAGAATAAAATCAAACTTGAATTTAGGCGGAGTTTCACTTGCTGCCTCAAACATTTTATTGAAATTAGGAATCGTAACTGTGGCAGTAGTTGGAGCAAATATGCTTATTTCAGGTGAAATAAATATTCTTGTTTATATTGCATTTCTTATACTGACTACGAGTATATATCTGCCTATTGAAGGAATACTTACTTTTATGGCTATGATAAATACTCTTGACAGCGTGGTAGGCAGGATTAAAGAGATAAAGACAATGCCTGTGCAGGAAGGCAAGACTGAGATGAATATCAAGAGCTTTGATGTGGAGTTTAGGAATGTGCATTTTGGTTATGATGATTATTCTGTAATAAACGGAGTAAGTTTTACTGCTAAACAGGGTGAAACTACAGCTCTCATAGGACCTTCAGGCAGTGGAAAGACTACACTTACAAAGCTTGCGGCAAGATTCTGGGATATAAATAGCGGGCAGATATTGCTTGGTGGTGAGGATATAAGTAAGGTGGATCCTGAAACTCTGCTTAAAAATTTCTCCATTGTTTTTCAGGATGTTACACTTTTTAATGCAAGTATAAAGGACAACATAAGAGTAGGTAAGAAGAATGCGACAGATGAAGAAATCCTAAGAGCTGCCAAGGTTGCAAGATGTGATGAATTTATCAAACGTATGCCTGAGGGAATAGACACTGTAATCGGTGAAAATGGAGAAAGACTTTCGGGCGGTGAACGCCAGAGGCTTTCAATTGCAAGAGCCATACTTAAGGATGCGCCTGTTATACTTCTAGATGAAGCTACAGCTTCTCTTGATGTGGAGAATGAAAGTTTGATTCAGGAGGCTCTGTCGGAGCTTATAAAGCAAAGACGGTTATCATCATTGCCCATAGAATGAGAACTATAAGAAGTGTGGATAAGATAGTGCTTCTTAATGAAGGTAAGGTTGAAGCGGTAGGAAATGATAAGGAGCTGTATGAGAAGAGTGAGATGTATAGAAATATGGTAGATAAGGCTATGGCATAATCAGGTTAAAATCGGCATTTTAGAAAAGCAGTTGATATTCTGGGCGGGAAAACACACTATAATAAGAATGGAATTAAGGATATTAGTGCCATAAATTCAAAAAAATTTCTTACAATAATAAAAGGAGCTGCCGTAAATTCTCGGTGCGACAGCTCCTTATAGATACTCCTAATAAGTAGTCTCCCTCTTTATCAAAACAGGAGTTATAACCTTATGTACAGGTTCGTTGGAGATAACAGGTTTTCTTTTTTTGCGTTCATTCATCTGCTCTACAAGTATTTCCATGGCGGTTTCGGCAATCTTATCTATCTGCTGTCCTACGGTGCTGGTTGGGATTACAGCTTCGTAGGAAATAGGAGAGTTATCAAAGCCTATAATGCGGTAATCATCAGGAAGAGAGTCATGAGAACGAATCAAGGAATTTAAAAACATATTTGCATAGGTATCATTAGCGATGAATAAGACTTGGCGTATTTTCCCAGTGTAGTCTACTCTTTGGAAGAAACAGAAACAATCAATGAACACATCAGCGATTTAAATGATTATGTATCTGAAACTGCAGCCAACTGGATTATAAAAGGCGGCGTAGATGAAGAGTGGGATAAGTATGTTGCCCAGCTTGAAGCTATGGGAGTAAAAGACGTAGTTGGTGCATGGCAGAGCGCATATGACAGATATGCGAAAGAAGTAGGAAGTAAGTAGTGAAAGGCGGTATTATGGTCAGTGAAATGCTTGATAAAGCCAGAAAATATGAAAAAGAGGAATGTATTAAAATACCAAAAGAAAACAGACCGGTATATCATTTTTCTGCTCCTGTGGGTTGGCTCAATGATCCGAATGGTTTCTCTGAGTATAAGGGAGAACATCATCTGTTTTTTCAATATTATCCTTATGCGACTGAATGGGACTCTATGCACTGGGGACACACAAAGAGCAAAGATTTTATAAAGTGGGAATATCTTCCGGCAGCTTTAGCTCCTGACTGTAATTACGATAACTTTGGAGTATTTTCAGGAAGTGCAATCGAAGCAGGAGAAGAGCAGGTGCTTGTGTATACCGGTGTGGAGGTAAAAGCGCAGAAAAATGGTAAAAAGTGTATCCGCCAAACCCAGTGTATTGCAATAGGGGATGGAACAGACTATAAAAAGTATGAAAATAATCCTGTTATAACTGCTGATATGCTGCCTGAAGGAAGCAGTCTGGAGGACTTCAGAGATCCGAAAATCTGGAAAGAAGATGGCAGATATTATATGGTTGTCGGAAGCAGAAATGCTGACGAAAGCGGACAAATTGCATTGTTTTCTGCTGAAAAAATAGATGACTGGAAATTCGAAAAGATATTAGACCGGAGTGAGAATAAAGTAGGTAAAATGTGGGAATGCCCTGATTTCTTTGATTTGGGAGACAAACAGGTGCTTATAGTTTCACCTCAGGAAATGGAGATAGAGGGCTTAGAGATACATGCGGGTAATAATACCTTGTTTTTAATAGGGAACTATGAAAATGAATTTACCAGAGAAAAGATTCAGAGTGCAGACTACGGACTGGATTTTTATGCGCCTCAGACTATGCTTACGGAGGATGGCAGAAGGGTTATGATAGGCTGGATGCAATCCTGGGACAATCCGATTTATCCGGCAACCCACAAGTGGTCAGGCATGATGACTGTTCCAAGGGAGCTTTCTCTTAGAAACGGAAGAATATGTCAAAAGCCTGTAAGGGAGCTTGAGGCTTATCGGAAGAATGAAGTTATTTACAAAGATATCTGTATAGAGAAAGAAACCGGGCTAAATGGTGTGAGTGGAAGGAGTGCAGATATAGAGCTTAGTCTTAAAGGTCAAGGGTATGAAAAGTTTAGAATAAGGCTGGCAGCAGATGAGAAGCATTATTCGGAGATTATTTATGACAGAAAAGAAGGGATTTTAACCTTTGACCGTACTTATTCAGGACTTACAAGGGATGCTGTAACTGCCAGAAGTATGAAGGTGGATAATAAAAATGATGAATTAAACCTTAGAGTTTTGGTTGATAAATACTCGGTGGAAATTTTTGTAAATGACGGCGAACAGGCTATGACATCCTTGGTTTATACACCTGTAAATGCAACCAGGATAACATTTGCAAGTGATGGCAAGGCTTATATGGATGTGAAAAAATATGAGATTGAAGTGGAATAATCTTATGAAACAACATCATAATATACTTCGATTTTGGTTATGTTAAAAGCAAGCTATACCAATATAACTGCTATAGTAGTGTTGGTATAGCTTTGTTATGAGTATCTTCTCTAAATCAAAGTTTAATTAAGACTTTATGCATTTATTTCCGATGCTATATAAACATCCTTCAAAGACAGGCTTTCCTGCCCAACAAAGCCATAGCCCTCATCATTTTCAGGGTTTCCCATAACCATAGAATATAAATCAGGAAGTTTGTCAAATTTGGCTATGGCAGTATCCAATATCTTAAGAATTTTAGCTTTATCTTTTGGAAGTGTCCCGCTGGTACGGACATGAAGCCAATCATGGAAGCTGTCCCATTTAATAGGATGTTCAGGATTTATCTCTAAAAGTTCAACCAGTTTTCTCTCTTCTCTCAGATTCTCAAGTTCAGTTGCAGGCTTAAAATTTCCGGCTTCCATCTCTTTTTTTAGTTTATCAGCAGAAAGAAACATAGAGAAGTTGACTATATTTTCAGGTTTTGTTGTAGTCAGAAACTTAGCCATAGCTTTGGCAGATTCTTCCCATCTTCCTGCCCCTGCCACCCCTGTCATAAAGTGTGCAGCGTAGACAAAGCCTGCCTGAGTCAGCCTTTCTATCTCCCTATAAGCTTCAGCCACGCTATGGTCTTTGTCCATAAATTCAAGCACATCAGGAAGGGCATTTTCAATTCCTATATAGAGCTTGTTGTAGCCTAAAGAATGTAACATAGCCAGCTCTTCATCAGTTTTTTGCCGAATGCTAGTTATTGTGGCATCAGAGTTGAAAGCAGATACTTCAGGGAAATATTCTTTTACAAGCTTAATAATATCTGCAAGTTCCGAGGCTTTTAACTGAAATGCACTCCCATCACCAAGGTATACAAGCTTAGGACTGCCTCCATGTGACTTTACCCTCTTAAGCTCATTTTCTATATCTTCCATACTGATTTTTCTATATTTAAGGTCGGTAAATAAATCACAGAATTTGCACCTATTGTACGGACAGCCTACAGTTACAGGCAGCATAAAGGCTTTTCTTTCCGTAGGTCCACGACATATTCTTCCTTCATAATCCATAGTACTGTCTTCCTTTCTGCGCTTATACTAAGTTAAAATATAAAAATAAAAACTTATAGATATTTGATTAATCATAAGATAAAACCTGTTATTATTCAAGTATAAAAATAGCAGGAGAACCAAGGAACTCCTGCTAAATAATGAAACTATTTAAAAGCTTAACCAATTTTCTTAATTACATAAATAATAGCCGCAAAATCACCGCCTATAGCATTTAAATCTTCTCTGTCTACAGGAATTCCTAAGTACATAAGTTCATCACCGTAGGCCTTAAATGACTTAGGCTTACCCGCTATTTCATAAGTTATTTCATAATGAGTATCAGGGCAGAGACCAAGCAGCTTAAATCTAAGGAAGGATGCATTTATCTTATTAAGTCTCTGATAGTACATTGCAACAGCTTCACTCTTATCTTTGGCTACTACAGCCCAGGCTGTGTCATTATGTTCAAACGGACTGAGTATTCTGTAGAAGTCGCCCTTCATCTGAATAAGTTCCCTGTGTTCTTTCATAAACTTAACCTGAGATTTAACAGCCTCAATTTCTTCATCACTTAAGAGGTTGAGGTCTAGTTCATAGCCAAAGGTACCAAAGTAAGCAACAGCTGCCCTGGTAGAAATTGGTGTATTTCTATGCATTTGGTGGTTAGGCACAGCAGATACATGGGAGCCCATTGATACAACAGGGTACATATAGGAAGTGCCATACTGTATCTTGGTTCTCTCGTTTGCATCTGTATCATCACTAGTCCAGGTCTGAGGGGCATAGTGGAGTATGCCGCCATCAAATCTTGCACCTCCGCTTGCACAGGACTCAAAGAGCACATGAGGGAATTTCTTTGTCAGCTTATCATAAAGCTTATACACGCCGAGAATGTAACGGTGCATAAATTCACCCTGCCTGTCTGCTGGAAGCTCTCTGCCAAAAGGTTCTGTCATATAACGGTTCATATCCCATTTAATATAAGATATCTTGGCACCTGATAAAAGCTTATCCATACAATCATAGAGATAGTCAACGACATCATCTCGTGTCATGTCTAAGACATGCTGGTGTCTTGAATGGCATTCAAATCTTTCAGGCGTACCTATTAGCCAGTCAGGGTGATTCCTATAGAGATTACTGTCCTTATTTACCATTTCAAGTTCTACCCAAATACCGAACTTAAGCCCCATAGCCTCCACCTTATCAGCAAGTCCGGTCACGCCGCTAGGGAGTTTTTTGGTATTTACAAACCAATCTCCAAGTCCTCTGTAATCATCATTTCTTGCACCAAACCAGCCGTCATCAAGGACGAAAAGTTCTACACCAACTTCCTTAGCTTTGGAAGCTATTTTTAAGAGCTTTTCCTCGTTAAAATCAAAATAAGTAGCCTCCCAATTATTAAGCAGGATCGGACGAGGCTTACTCTTCCACTCTCCCTGCATAAGATGATTCCTATAAAGGTCATGGAGGGCTTGGCTCATAGCATTATAGCCGTTATTGCTATATACGAGTACGGCTTCAGGAGTCACAAAGCTCTCTCCATTCTCAAGTTTCCAAGAAAAACTCTCGGGATGGATACCGAGCATTACCCTAGTCATATCATGGGTAGAAACCTCAACCTGAGCTAAGAAGTTGCCACTGTAGACAAGACTAAATCCATAGACTTCACCTGAGCTCTCGGTAGTTTCGGGACGGCTGAGCGCAATGAAAGGGGTATGGTCTGCACCTGAGCCGGTACCTGTGGCAGTTCCCACTGATTGTATGCCCATTTCAAGCTTTCTTTTTTTCATATAACGCTCTCTTGCCCAAGCACCTGAGAACTGTATCATCTCATAATTCATATCGAGGAAGTCCACAGCGAAACTGAGTGCTCTTTGGAGAACTATTGGTTTCTCACCCCTGTGATTAAAGCGTGTATGTCTTGTAATTATCGGATAATCGGCATAAATGGTATAAGAGAGCACCATTTCGGTATTGGTTACGCTATCAACCAAGGTGATTTCAAGGGTTTCTGCATCTGATTCATTTTCTACATAAGTAGAAGGAAGTGGTGCAAGACTTGGCTTACCTTGCATTATGGTGTGGCTGTTATACTTATACTCACTGACTCTGCTTCCATTTTCTTGAAGTACGGTGTAAGCAGGACTTCTAAAATCTCCTGTACCGTAGCTTGGATATTCATCCCGAACATAATGTCTTGAAAGTATACCGGGTTCTGGTACACAAACAGCCATATGCGAGCGTCCCATCTCTTCATGGTGGTGGGCAAAACTTTCTCTATCCCTAACGGCCTTGCCGTAGTAGAGATTTTCGATTCCTCCATTTGCAAGAACATTGATTATATAACTTACTTCCTTGTTGAATAAATGGAAGGTTTTAGAACTTTCATGAAAAACTATTGACATAAAGTCCTCCTTATAGTTTGATAAATAGTACATTATAGAATTAACTATAATTAAAGCTTGCCGCCGCTTGTTGCAATACCCTGAATAAACTGCTTTTGGAATATTAAAAATATTACTATCATAGGTACACAGGCTATTAAGGATGCAGCCATAAGTTCAGGGAACTTAGTTACATACTGGCCTTGCGTTTGGGCGAGGGCTGAAGATAGTACCATTAGAGTTTTATCTTTATTTACTATCATAGGCCACATAAGGTCTTTGTAAGCAAAAAGAGCTGTAAATATACCAAGAGCTACCATGCTTGACCTTGCAAGCGGAAGCATTACAAAGAGGAAGGTCTGTCCAATGTTGCAGCCATCCAGTCTTGCGGCTTCTTCAAGATCCCTTGGTAAACTCATAAATGCCTGCTTTAAAAGGAAGGTACCAAAGGCTGTTACAAGTCCCGGAAATACAAGGGCAAACATTGTGTCAAGCATATTTATTTTGCTTATCATAAGGTACTGTGGTATTAAGAATATTTGGCTTGGTACCATCATTTGAAAAAGTACCAGAGAAAAAGCAAAATTTTTACCTTTAAAATTCAGTCTTGCAAAAGCATAGCCGGCAGTGGTTGCCGTTACGACAGCACATAAGACTCTAAAAACAATCATAAGCAAAGTATTTTTATATAGCAATATGAAGTTCATATTGTTCATTACTGATTTAAAAGCATCTGTACGCCATACCTTAGGGAAAATTACAAAAGGATTTACCTGAGTAGCTTCAGTAACGGTTTTAAAGGAGGTAAGTACCATCCATACAAAAGGTACAAGCATGGTTATCGAAATTAAGATGAGAAATACTTGTATTATAACTGAGTTTATCCGTTCATTTCTTTCTATACTGCTTTTTTTATCCATTGTAATCTCCTTTCTAATTATAGAATACCCACTTCTTTTGAGCTTTCATTTGGAATACTGTAATAAGTAAAATAATGACAAGTAACAGTACGACTATAGTAGAGCCGTATCCCATATTTTTCTGTGTAAATGAGTATTTATAAAAAAGGTATACTAAGGACTGAGTTTTAGGAAGGGCAGGATTAGAATTAGCACCGCCTGCCATAATCATAAAGATTAGGTCAAAAACCTGCATAGCAGCAATAACTCTGGTTACGCATACAAAGAATATAGTAGGTGAAAGCAGTGGCAGAGTTACATTGAAAAAGGCAGCAGCTCCTGTTGCGCCATCAAGCGAGGCAGCCTCATAATAGTCCTTTGGTATTTCCTGAAGCCCTGCAAGGAAAAGTACCATATTATAGCCAAGTACTGACCATATACCTATGATGGTAATGGAAAATATGGTGAGGTTTGGATTTGAGACCCAATTAATGTTAGTACCAAGCACATTGTTTATAAGACCAAAATCCGCATTATAAAGCCACCTCCAAACCATTGCAATAGCGGCTGGAGCAGCCACCATAGGTAAAAATATGATTGTACGGTAGATGGAACGGCCTTTCATTTTACGGTTCAATAATACTGCTATAACTAATGAGATAGCTATGGAAAAAGGAACCTCAACCAATGCATATTTAAAAGTATTAACTAGTGCCTGCCACACTTCAGTATCACTAAAAACTTTTATATAATTGCTAAGGGCTACAAATTTATTTCCCTTACCAAAGTCGCCTGTTTTAAAAAAACTTTGGTATATAGTTTGAAATATAGGTATAATATTCAAAATAACGAGTCCTATAGTTGTAGGCAGGATAAACAGCCACCCCCAAAGAAACTCACTTTTTTCTCTGGGAGTAAGCCCTTTTTTTGCTTTGCTCTCCATGAAAAGTCCTCCTTATATAGGTTGACAGGTATAGTGAAAGCACATATACCTGTCAAAAATTATTTAAAACTCAAAGCTGAAATAGTTATTCTTCAGCAAGGACTTCATTCATCTTGGCTGCCATTTCTTTGCAGACATCTTCCATGCTCTTCTCACCGTTATATACGGCCTGCAGGGCAGTATTATCAGCATTTTCCCAAGTGACGGTGTTCTTTGAGAAAGGCCTGATGACCATATCCTGTGTCATGTTTAGATAAGCCTGCAGATTGAATTTAGCTGAACTTACCCAAGCTTCTGAAGTTCCCTTATAAGCCGACATTGTTACTCCAAGCTTAGCCTGCTTTTCCTGTGCTTCTTTAGAACCAAGGTATTCGATTAATTTCCAAGCCTCTTCGGTATGGCTTCCATTGGCAGCAGCAGCCCAGCCAAGGCCATTATAGAGAGAAACTCTCCTGCCTGTTGCCTTATTCTTAGGAAGCTCCACTACATCGCAGTTGGCTGCAGTATACTCGTTATCTCTAAAAGCTGCTATCATCCATGAACCCTGTAAAGCCATGGCAACTTTACCTGATGATAAGAGAACATCTTCACCGTTTTCTGACATGGTTTGGAGGGAAGGCATTGAGCCGTCTTTGATAGCTCCTTCGAGAAGCTTCATCGCTTCGATAGTTTTAGGATCATCCCAGCCGGATTTCTTTTTATCGTCAGAGATTACATAGCCATTATTACCATAGATCATATTATAGTAACCGGCCTGATTATTATCATTACGGATAACTATGCCGTGTTGGCTGCCATCAGCCTTTGTAAGTTTCTTGGCTGCTTCAAACATATCTTCCCAAGTCCAATCGGCTGTAGGATAGTCCATCTTAGCTTCATCAAACATTTTTTTGTTGTACCAGAGAGCAATGGTGTCTATGTCCTTTGGAACTGCATAATATTTGCTGTCATATGTGTAAAGGCTCCAGATATCCTCAGGGTAATTCTCAGGATTGATCACATCGCTATTTTTAATTTTATCTGTGAGGTCAAGAAGCATATCGTTAGACATATATCTCTGGCTCTCGTTTGAATGCATCCAGAATACATCAGGTAAAGAACCGCCTTGGGCTCCGGCTTCAAGCATGGTCCAGTATTCGGTCCAACCGACTACGGAAATATTGGTTTTAATTCCGGTTTTAGCTGTGAAATCAGCCATAATCTCTTTAAGGCCGGGTTCCTGATTGTTGTCCCAAATAGAGACATTAAGAGTTACATCTGAGCTTGTATTATTTGCAGAACTTTTTGTGCTTGTAGAACCTGTTTGTGCAGCACTGCCTGATTTCGCAGAGCTTTTGGTACTTGTAGTACTTCCTGAGCCGCCACAGGCTGTAAGAGAAAAGGTCATGGCTCCTGCTAAAAGTAGTGATAGAACTTTTTTCATTTTCATGTGTTATTTCCTCCTTAAATATTAAACAATAAGTTCATAACATATTATAGTTAAAAATGTTTTGAAAACATACAATATGAAAAAAATAAAAAAATTATTAATTATCAATTTTATTAGGCGATTATGTCCATATAGTTCTTTTTTTAAGACATCAATTGTTATAATAAATCACCTAAAAAAATATAAACTTTCGATAAAATACACTCAATTTAGCAAGTAAAAATAAAAATTTTATATTTATTGTAGACTATTTTATAAAAATGATATACAATTAAGATATAATCTATGGATTATAGGAGACATATTCTTATAGAGAAAGAGGGCTTATATATGAAAATATACAATACAACCCTTGTTTATATAGAAAAAGACGGAAGGTATCTTATGTTGCACCGCAACAAGAAAGCTAAAGATATAAATGAAGGTAAATGGATAGGTGTAGGGGGTAAGTTCGAATTTGGCGAAAGTCCCGAAGAATGTATGGAGAGAGAGGTATTTGAAGAAACAGGCTTGTATGCTACAGGCTACTTTTACTGCGGCATAGTGACATTCGTGTCGGAAAATCTTGCAGACCCGGATCAGAATGAGACTGAATATATGCATTTGTTCAAGGTAAACAGCTTTGAAGGTGAGTTAAAATCCTGTGATGAAGGTGAACTGGTTTGGGTAGAAAAGGAAAAATTATTTTCTCTGCCACACTGGAAGGGAGATGAACTTTTCCTTTCCGTCATTAATAGTGGAGGCAGAAGGTTTTTCTCTATGAAATTCAGCTATATCAATGGAAAACTTTTGGAAGCTGTTTATGATTCGGTGCCTTGTTTTATCACGGAAAATTTAATCCTTCGTCCTTGGGACATAGATGATGTGGATGATTTATATAAATATGCCACAGAGCCGGACATAGGACTTTCGGCAGGCTGGAAACCATATAAGACTAAGGAAGAAAGCTTAGAGGGACTTGAGAATGTATTTATGAAGCCGGGAGTATATGCGATTGTATACAAAAATACAAATGAAGTTATTGGAAGCATAGGACTTCATGCCGGCAGTAAGACAAGCAGAGGTTTAGGCAGTGATGAAAAGCAGGCAGAGATATGGTATTGGCTTGCAAAGCCTTATTGGGGAAGAGGGCTTACTACAGAGGCAGCCAGACCGCTTGTAGAATTTGGTTTCTTCGATTTGGAATTAAATAGAATATGGATAGCATATTTTGATGGAAATGAAAAATCAAAGAGGGTAGCTGAAAAACTTGGATTTACCTACAGTCATTTTGCAGAAAATGTCAAAGTAGAAGCACTTGGAGAATTTAAGAAGGAGCATTATATGCTGCTCACCAAGGAAGACTTTAACGAAGGCAAGAGGCTTGATTATATGCAATATATGGCTAGAAAATCTGAAGAGGGTTAAAATTAAAATTTATTTTGATTGTTACTATGGGGTGGTTTATAGACTGTACTTGTTCTTTATGTTAATATAGAATGAGTACAGTCATTTTTTGTTGGCAGTAAATTCCTCAAAAATTCTATAATTATAATGAAGAAAGGTAGAGAATGAAAAAGATTAAAATAGCATTTTTTGATATTGATGGCACAATTTTAGCTTTTGGGAAGCCGGATATGTCACCAAAAACAAAGGAAGCCCTTAACAAATTACAGCAAAATGGAGTAAAAATCTGTATTGCTACAGGTAGACCCCTTGTAACTATTCCTCAGTTTGAAGGGGTAGATTTTGATATGAAGATAGCTTTCAACGGTTCAGTTTGTTTGTTGGACAATGAGTTCATTGTAAATAAAATGATACCTGCCAAAGAGGTGTCGATAATTATAGAAAATGCAGCTAAGATGGGAAGACCGTTAGCGGTTGCTACAAGAAGTAGGATAGTGACAAATGGCTGTGATGATGCCTTAAGAGAATATTTTGAATTAGCAAGTCTTGATTCAACTCCTTCTGAGGAATTTGAGGACGCCCTTAAAGAGGATGTATATCAGTTTATGATGGGCTGTGTGGAGAGTGAATGGGATACCATTCTAGAGGGTACTCACAGTGCACAGATTGCTGCTTGGTGGGACTGTGCAGTGGATATTATTCCAAAAGACAGTGGCAAGGGAAATGCTATCAAAAAAGTGCTTGAACATTTGAACTTATCAGTAGAGGAATCAATAGCCTTTGGTGATGGTGGAAATGATGTAGACATGCTTTTGGCAGCAGGAACAGGTGTGGCAATGGGTAATGCCGCAGATAGTGTAAAGGCAGCCGCAGATGAAGTATGTGGAAGTGTTGAAGATGATGGGGTTTATAATTATCTCAAAGAGAAGGGATTAATATAGGTTAAGTGTTTAACCGGATGAAGGGATACTATGTAATGAATTGGTAATTTGAATTTAGAAGATAATTATTTGAATTTTAATATATTTAAGTAAATTTTTGAGATGGAGATATAGAGGAAATTATCAAGATGGTTAGCTGTAATCTGCCTGTATCAAAAGCTTGCTTTTATATTGATATTTGGATAACTGCCAAAATGAGGTTATATGAGGATTGGATTTAAAATATCAAGAGAACAGGAAAAGTTTTACAAAGCACTTTTTGCACTGGTTATTCCCATTACTATACAGAATTTTATAAGTAGTGCCGTAAACTCAGCAGATGTACTCATGCTAGGGTATGTAGGACAGTCAGAATTAGCAGCCGTTTCCCTTGCCAATCAGTTCCAGTTTTTGCTCTGGGGATTTTTCTTTGGAGTTACTTCCGGAGTTACAATCCTTGCAAGCCAGTATTGGGGTAAGAGGGATACCGATTCTATTCAGGCGGTAATGGGAATTGCGATAAAAATATCAGTAGTTGTGACTGCCTTGCTTTCAGCCGGAGCAATTATCTTCCCAGGTCAATTAATGACAATATACACAAATGATGAGATACTTAGGCAGATAGGGGCATCTTATCTAAGAATAATAGGAATATCCTACCTTTTGTTAAGCTTTTCACAAGTATATCTCTGTGCTGTTAGAAGCATGGAGAGGGTTAAAATAAGTACAGCTATCAGCTCAGTTGCACTTGCTCTAAATGTAGTACTGAATGCTGTGTTTATCTTTGGCTTCTTTGGGATGCCTAAACTTGGGGTAGTTGGAGTTGGGATTGCAACCCTTATTGCAAGAGTGGCAGAAGTCTCTCTCTGTGTGGCCGATGCGGCAAGGGCAAAGGTATTTAAAATAAATTTAGGACTGATGTTTGGACATCATAAGCTCTTATTCAAGGATTTTGTAAAATATGCAACACCAGCATTAGCAAATGACTTTTTATGGACACTGGCCTTCTCTACCTATTCAATAATTATGGGACATATGAATGAAGATGTGGTAGCTGCAAGTTCTGTTGCCTCTACGGTACGAAACCTATGCTCAATTGCCTGTTTTGCCATGGCAGGAGGAGCATCGGTACTGCTTGGAATTAAGATAGGTGAGGGTAAGATGGAAGAGGCAAAGGAATATGCAACCCGTTCCTGCCATGCTACCTTGGGGCTTGGAGTACTTACAGGTTTAATAATTCTTGCAATTCGTCCAATAGTCTTTATGAGCTTTACCCTTACGGATAGGGCGCATTCGTATCTTAGCATTATGCTGTTTATCAGTTCTTATTATGTAATAGGACAGGCTATGAATACCCTGTTGATTGCAGGAATATTTAGGGCAGGTGGAGATTCAGGATTTGGCCTTATTTGTGATACTATCACTATGTGGGTAGTTTCAGTTCCGCTTGGATTTTTCAGTGCCTTTGTATTGGAGCTTCCACCTATGATGGTATACTTTATTCTATGTTTGGATGAATTTTGGAAAATTCCGGTTGTATACAAGCATTATAGGAGTTTTAAATGGCTTAAAAATATAACAAGGGAGTTAGAATGAAAGTAATTATAAAACATTATGATAATTCTTTGTCTAATAGACAAGCGTTAGTTACCGGAAAATAGAACA
Source organism: uncultured Catonella sp. (assembly GCA_916439065.1). GTDB lineage: Bacteria > Bacillota > Clostridia > Lachnospirales > Lachnospiraceae > Catonella. The sequence continues at coordinate 1,054,887 of CAKAGD010000003.1, read as the reverse complement.
TAATAGGTAACACTATACGGGTTACACCTGTTTTTGAATGCGGCAGGGTGGCATGATATATTTTATATAAGATGGTGTGTATCAAAAGAAATTAATCATATGAAGGGGGTAAAACAGTATGAGAAATCATGAAATCACAGAGTTCCAAAATCTTTTAGATAAAGATGGTAATGTGGCTGAGCCGGGATGGTCAAAGAGACAATTTCAAAGTTATAGAAGGAGTGATATAAAGGCCCCTGCATCAAGAATTAAAGAGTGGGACTATTACCTGATTTTGAATAAAAATTTTGGAATAGCACTTACAATGTCAGATGATGGTTATATAGGTTTACAGTCTGCAAGTTTTCTAAAGTTCGCAGATAAGCCATTTGAACATACTGAAACCATTTTAAATATTCTGCCAATGGGTAAACTCAAAATGCCGGAAACAAGTTCCAAAGGGAACTGTTTTTATAAAGACAAAAGGCTGACTCTGTCATATGAGATTGAGGCACATTCATCAGGCAAGGGCAGACAAAGGCATATAGTCTGTAATTTTAGGAATTTTTATAATGGAAAGCCATTTAAGTGCGATGTTTGGCTTGATGAACCAGACATGGATACGATGGTAATAGCTACTCCATGGAATAAAAAACATAGTTTTTATTATAATCAAAAAATAAACTGTATGAGAGCTGCGGGTGAGGTTCAGTTTAATGATAAGGTCTATAAATTTAATCCAAAGACTGATTTTGGAACTCTGGACTGGGGAAGGGGAGTATGGACTTATGAAATACCTGGTATTGGGGAACCGGCAGCTGTGATATAGATGGTCATAGTTTTGGCTTTAATATAGGCTATGGATTTGGAAACACAACAGCTGCAAGTGAAAATATTCTGTTTTATGATGGGATTGGGCATAAGCTTGATGATGTAATGTTTGTAATACCCGGGGATGAGGGACCTAACCCAATTAAAGAGAAAGGTGCAGAAGTTAAGCCTGGTAAGAGGGATAGTAAGAGAGTTATTAACTACATGGATAAGTGGAAATATATTTCTTCTGATGGTAGGTTTGAGATGGAGTTTGAGCCAATTATAGATAGACAGGCTAAGATTGATATGAAATTCGTCTGTTCATACCAGCATCAGGTATTTGGCAAAATGAGTGGAACTGCAATTTTGGATGACGGTAGGAAAATAGAACTTAAGGATGTACTTTGCTCAGCAGAGCATATTTATAACAGATTTTGATGAAAGACAGAAAAATTATTGATTGACGATAGTAGTAAGTCTTTAGCTGAGGCTATTTTGGTTATTGAAAGTCACCCACAGCTACTGAAATTTAATAGAATAAATGCAAAAACTTTGTTTTTTGGCAAGGAGGATGGACTATGAAGAACAAGGTGATATTAGTAGCTTTTGCTATACTGTTTTTTATAGGTGATTTATTTAGGCTTACTGCCTATGCCAATTCCGCAAGGAGAATATGGTATGGAGTAGATATGACGGGGACAATAGTAAAGGGAGAAAACTGCCCGGTTGAAGTGGAAAATGAGCAGCTATCCTTTGATATCTCAGAATTCCCTCAAAGCTACTATGAAAAAAAAGGGGATTTTTTAAAATATAATGGCAAGGTGACTGCAAAATATACATTTTACAATCCGGCTGATTATAAGGTAACTGCGAAGCTTGTGTTTCCATTTGGACTTTATCCGGAATATGGGCCTGATGAATACGATGAAAAAAATCAGGTGTACAAAAGAACAGATGATACTGCAAAGTTTGATATAAAAATAAATGGTAAGGAAATCAAAAAAACTTTAAGGCATACTCTATATTATAGTGAAAATGTTTTTGATGTTCATAAAGAAATGAGCATGATTAGTGACGGCTTCATAAAGGATGATTTTTATTCTCCTGAACTTTCTGTTACAAAATATGTCTATGAGATTAGTGGAGTTGATAAAAAGCTTTATAACAGAGAAGTAGCAGAGATAGAGATTCCTGCCTTTGATGGGAAAAGAAGATACTATCTTGAACAATCATCCTATGGTTTTACAACAAATGACAAAGGGAATACCAGGATAGGTGTAGATGCAGAGAATGGTGAAGAGGTAGAGTTTTATGTAATAGGTGAGCCTGTCAAAGATTTACCAAAGTGGAAATTTTATGAAAGCAGTAGTAATGAAAGCAAAGAAATCAAAGGAGAAATGAAGCTTAAATCCACTTCTAAGATGACATTTAAGGAATTTGCACTAGCAAAGTTTGACAAAAATGGACAGATATTGGAGTCTGATTGGTACAATATTATTGTTGAATTATATAAGCAGGCTACAGTAGAGAATTCAGGTGCTATATTTATATCTGTGTATGATACCGGGGAAAGGCTAAAATCTCTCCTGCGTTGGTATGAGTATGAAATAACTCTGGACCCCGGTGAAAAGATAACCAATACGATAGAAGCACCTATGTACCCAACTATAGATGAGAGCTATAATCCAAGTATTTATCAATACAATTACCTTCTTTCCCCTGCATCGACATGGGCGAAGTTTGGGAATCTGAATGTAGATATAAATATGCCGTTTTTTATGACTGATAGCAATCAAGATGGATTTACCAAAACCGAAACAGGCTATAATTTTAAGTCGAATGGCCTTCCGGAGGGAGAGCTTAGGTTCACTCTCTGTGAGAGTGAAAAACCGAAGAGAAAAAATCCTATATTAGGAACATATATTCTTTGGTATTTTTTGTTTATCTTTCTTCGGGTTCTGCCTATTGTACTTGTGGTTGTAGTGATAGTAATTATTGGAAGGGTATTAACTAAACGGGGGAGAAAATAATGAAAGCTAAAGCAGGGGATGTGTACTGTGTTTACAATGAGAAATTAAAAAAATATACTGCTTGTCAGATAACCAAGGTAGAAGATAAAGATGGAAAACAGATGGCGGTAAAGCTGTCTCTTAACTGGTCTGGAGAGGAGCCGCTTAAAGAGGAAGAACTGTCGGAGTTAAAGCCGCTTTATGTTGATTATATGTATTGGGACAACAGTTTGGACATGAATAAAGTGGAAGTAGATGTTCCGGAAAAATATATTTTTGTAGGAAATGTGGCTCCTATAATGGATGAGAGCTCAGACTCGTATTCATATGGCTGGGGCAGTGGTGATATAATCTACAGACAGTTAAGATGGCAGGATATTCCGAAGGAGAAGAGAGATGCCTTTAAGGCAGCAGATAAAAGCGAAGAAAAGGTTGTTTTAGAGGGAGAGGAATGTAGAATATCAAGGAGAAATATGAGTGATGAGTGGTCGCATTTTGAAGATGTGCTTAGTCTTAGGGTTTTTCCTTGTTTAAGCCACCTTACCTTGCATAAATGGTATAAAAACCTATATGAATATTTAGAGGGCTATCCATTCTTAAGAGAGCTGGAGCTTAATAACCATGGGCAGAAGAAACTTGATTTCTCAAAAAGCTATATAGACAGGCTTTCCGTTGATATGACAGGGGTAGAAGAGCTTGTATTAAATGACGGTATGGAGCATCTTATTTTGTTCGGCGAAGTTTCAGACAACTGCAAGATAAGGACTGAGGATAATGGGAGTACTCTGATTCTATATGTTGACGGAAAGCTTCCAAGGCTGTCAGGTCTTGATAACTTAGGGAGCTTGCATATTAGAAGTATAATGAAACTTGATATAGAGGAGGTTTTGTCTAGGTATCCTGACCTTTTGGAATTAAGGCTTTGGGGGAAACCCGGCAATCTGATTAACTTTCACAAGTTATCAGGCTTTAGCAAGCTGAGGTTCTTTTCCACTATGGAATTGTTTGGTTTCTCTGAGAAGGATATTCCGGAGCCTGAGTGTTTCCCTAATCTTTGCAGCCTGTGGATGGACAGCTTGCCTGAGGACGCAGCCAAGATGGTGAAGAAACTTTATAAAAACCGTGCTAAAGAGGGGCTTGACCTTTGGATTACGAAGGCAAGAAAACCTGAATGGCTGGCACAAAACCTAGACAACCCATTCCGCTCATGGGACGGCAGGGACAATGTAACTCCTGCAAATGCTAAAAAGGCAGCTGATTTGTACAGGAAGATGAGGGCGGAGGTAGTAAAGCATATAGAAAAGTCTGATATAACTGATAATATAGAAGACTTGGTGAGAACCTATACCGAGGGCTTTAACAAGATGGATAAACGAAAATTCTTTATTACAACTATAGAGAGAGACGAGGTTTACGATGCCCTATCTGAAATATTAGACTTGATTCCGGATGAATTTGCGATTGATAAGAACAGGATGATTGAGATCTTTGATGAGGTGAAGGAGTTTTAAGCCAAACTTTGGATTTTTACCATATGAAACTTTAGATTATTACCACTATTGACTTTGGATTTTTACCACATGAAACTTTAGATTTTTGCTAAAGATATTAATCCCCTTGACCTGTCCCTTAGGGACTGTACTACACTGTAGGCAGGAGGTGATGGCTATGTTAAGAAATGAAATACAAAAATTGACAGGTCTTACGAGAAAGGCGATAGAGTATTATGAAGAAAGAGGGCTGATTTGCCCGAAAAAGTCTGAGAAAGGCTATAGAGACTATAGTGAGAAGGATATACAAATCTTAAACAAGATATCTCTTTATAGGAAGGTGGGACTAAGTATAACTGAGATTGAAAATGTATTGAACTATAATACCTTGTCATCTGCGCTTCGGAAGAAACAGCATGAATTAGAAGTAGAAGAAAAAAGAAAGGACATACTGGAGCTGCTTATAAAGGGAGAAAACGACAATGTAATTCAAGAAAGACTTGCACTTCTTGAAAATGAAGAGACTATTTATGAGAGCCTTGAAAGAGCTTTTCCGGGATATTTTGGTATGATAATATTTAGCGCATATCAGCCTTTTCTAAGTGAGTTGTTAAAAGAATCAGGAATTTTAGCTTATAATGAGTATATAAACTATCTGGACAGTCTGCCGCCATTTGAATTATCTGAAGAAGAGAGAGATTACATTGAAAAAAATACTGCTGGTTTAGGTATAAATGAATTAAAGGATGTAAACAATGCTAAGATTAAAGCTGTAGAAGACATCAAGCAGTGGTGGACTGAGAACAAGGATACAGTAACTAAATATGAGGAATTTAAAAACAGTGATGAATACGCAAGCAGTCTAATGAAGAAAATATATGATAAGCTTAAAAAATATATGGAGGATAATAATTACTATGAGACTGCAATTCCTCTTATCAGGCAATTTAGTAAAAACTATGATGATTATTACAAGAAGCTGCTTGAAGCAAATGATGAGTATATGAAGCTGCGTAAGATATAAAAATTACAAAATAAATAAATAAGTAAGATATGCTGCCCTGCCTGAATAGGTGGGGCTATTTTTGATAAAGCATTATTCTTTACTTTTTCTTTATAATAGCTTATACTATAATCAGTATAAAAAATGGAGGTAGTTATCATGGCACAGGTAGTTAATGTTAATTTCAAGTTAGATGCTGATATTAAGAAAAGCATGGAAGAGGCTTGCTCAGAAATGGGGATTTCTATGAGTGCGGCATTTAAGATATTTGCAAAAAAAGTAGGAAGAGAAAAAAGAATTCCATTTGAAGTATCTGCTGATCCGTTTTATTCGGAGAGTAATATGAAACATCTAAGAAGAGGTATTGCTGCTCTTAATGCGGGAAATGGTGTGGAACATGAAATGATAGAGGTGGCCGAATAAATGAAAAAGATATGGTTTGATGAGGCATGGGAAGATTATATTTATTGGCAGTCACAAGATAAAAAAACATTAAAACGGATTAATTCTCTATTAAGAGATATTGAAAGAGATAATTTTGATGGAATTGGAAAACCAGAGCCTTTGAAAGGTGAGCTTAGTGGATTTTGGAGCAGGAGAATTGATGACAGTAATAGATTTGTTTATAGAATAAAAAATGGCATATTGGAAATTCTGTCTTGTCGAGGTCACTATGATGACTAGAACTAATGTTAGATAGGTATTTTATAAGTCTAGTTGTAATTATCAATATTACAATTAATTGGATATAAAATATCTTCAGGAGGAAGATTAATGCAGATATCAAGTAGGTTTACAGTGGCACTACACATATTTGCCTGTGTGGACACTTTTAAGGGAGAATACAAGATTACAAGTGACTTTTTAGCAAGCAGTATCAATACAAACCCTGTCATTATAAGGAATATACTTACCAAGCTTAAAAATGCAGGGCTTATCACTGTTGCAAGGGGGACAGGTGGGATTACACTTACAAGACCTTTGTCGGACATATCGTTTTACGATGTTTATCAGGCAATAGAGCCGGTTGAAAATGGAGAATTGTTTCATTTTCATGAAGATCCAAATCCAAACTGTCCTGTAGGAAAAAATATACATGGACTTCTTGACGGTAAGTTAAAGTCCATTCAGTCAGCTATGGAAAATGAAATGAAAAAATATACACTTTCAGACCTACATACCGGAATGCAGGAACTGCTTAAGAAAGAAGCGTAAAATGAATATTACAAATCTTCAAAGAGAGAGACTGGACTATCTGGCTAAAGAATTTGTCAAAGAGTCGGAAGACTATAAGGATATAGCGATACCCGAAGATACAGAGGGTAAGCAAAGGGTACTTCGTTCGCTAATGAACATTCGCCTGCCAAAAGCAATAAATGATGAAGTGCTTAAGATTCAGGATGAATATTTAAGAGAAAGAGCAAAAGAAGTTGGTATAGTAGATATTTCCAATATTCCTGAAGTAAATAAAGGAATATCGATTTGGCAGGGGGATATCACAAGACTTGCTGTGGATGCCATTGTAAATGCTGCTAATTCACAGATGCTAGGCTGTTTTGTACCTATGCATACCTGTATAGATAATTGTATCCACACCTTTGCCGGGGTTCAGCTTCGCCTTGAGTGCAATAGGCAGATGAAGTTATTTAGGGACAAATACGGAAAGGACTATGAACAGCCAACTGCTATACCTATGCTGACCAATGCATACAATCTGCCTGCAAAGAAGGTCATCCACATAGTAGGGCCTATTGTAAATGGGATGCTTACAGCAAAACATGAAAAGGATTTGGCTGACTGCTACAAGAATACCTTGGATATGTGCAGAAAAAATGGACTAAGGACAGTTGCTTTTTGTTGCATTTCAACAGGAGTATTCTGCTTTCCTGGTAGAAGGGCAGCAGAGATAGCCGTTAAGACTGTAAAAGAATGGCTGTCAGAGAATGAAGGACAGATTGACAGAGTTATTTTCAATGTGTTTAAGGATGAGGATAGGGAGATTTATGAAGCAATTGCATAATTCTAAGTTGTAGGGCTGATGGGTTTGTTTGTTGACTAAGTTACGCCTCCACTAATAAATGTCCAGACTCGCTCCGGTTTTTCTGTAAGATGCTGCTTAAGAATAGTTCCGTTGACGAAAAACCTGATGCGCTCGCTTTTTGGCAGTGACTCGCACTTTGCAAGGTGCGAAGCAGCGAAGCAAGGTGTGTTAGTCCTGCCTATATAATAGCTGTCCGCAATTGACGAGTGCTTGCACGAAGTCAGAGCGGGAAACAGCGAACTATGCGGCATTATTAGTTTCGGCTGTTTAATTGATAAGTCAGCAAAAACAAACACATCAGCCACATGGGGGCAGGTAGGGGTGGCTGTCTTTAATTTGGCATTCGAGTTATTATTTGTATAGATTTACGGTGCCAGCTACGAATGATAAATTCTAAGCGAGCGCATTAGGCGGAGCGAAGCGGATGCCGGAGCGAGTCTGAAATGTTATCATTCGGAGCGTCAACTTAGCTGATACATATAACTCGATAACTTAGAATTTGTGGAGACAGGCAATGCAATTAAATTCACTTATAGAATTACAGGAGGTTTAAGATGAACAGTATTTTTCACAGGGTAAGCGTTAGGAAATATAATGATCGTCCGGTTGAAGAGGATAAAATAATGATGGTCATAAAAGCTGGAATGCAGGCTCCAAGTGCAGGTAATCAGCAGCCTTGGGAGTTTTACATTGTGACAAACCGTGACAAAATTAAAGAACTCTCAAAGATAAGTCCCTATGCAGGCTGTGCTGCCAACGCACCTGTTGTCATTGTTCCGGTATTCAGGAGAGAGGGGCTTAGATTTCCTGAATATGCTGAGATTGATATGGCTATTGCACAGGAAAATATGTGGTTAGAAGCTGATTATCTAGGCCTTGGCGGTGTATGGCTCGGAGTAGCACCTGTAAGTGAGCGAATGAAGGCTGTAGCCAAAGTACTGAACCTCCCTGATGATAAAGTTGCATATTCCTTATTCCCTATGGGATATCCTGCGGAAGAGGGTAAGCAGCAGGATCGCTTTGATGAGGCAAGAATACACTATGTTTTCTGATAATGTCTTTAGTGCTTTCACACTTATTTCGGTCGTAAAATTTTACGATTGAAATTGCAAATGAATTCGGTTAAATCATAAAAGGAAAAAACATAAATTTACAATAAAATGTATATTCAGATAATGTTAACATTAGCATAGTTATATTATATATACGAGCTTAAAAATATCGGATATTTTCAGCTTGATAATACAGGAGATTAAGCTGGTATAAATATGGAGGTAGGGCTTTTGGTAAATTGGAAGGATATTACTAAATTGATGCACACATTCATCTGATGCCTGAAGATGTGATTCAAGCCAATTCGGGACATGGCTATGTATTTATAGACTATGGCAGTGTAGATGACTATAAAAAGATAATGGAGCAATATAATATTGAAATGGCTATTGTCATGCCATTTAATGATCCTTATATGCTCTCCATGGATTTTAAGGTTGAAACTGTTCATTCCAATATGCTTGATATGGTACAGAAGATGCCTTTGAAACTGCGTTGTTTCGCGGATGTCGACATTAGAAAAAATATCAATGAAACAATAAATGAATTAGATAAGGTGATAGCTAGGGATGAATTCATAGGAATAAAACTTCATCCCAGTAATGCAGGATATCCCATAGATGGATGCTATTATGAAAAAATAATTGAATATGCAAGCAAAAAAGATATTTTAGTTGAAATTCATTCTTACCCTAAGGAACATTTACAGGATGATGTATGTTCTCCAAGCCGGATTAAAAATGTATTAAAGAAATACTCTAATGTAAGGCTGTCAATTGCTCATCTGGGAGGATTTCAAGTGGAAGACTTGTATGGTCTTAATGCATATTTTAATTTCTCCGCAATCCTGCCTGATTATGTAAATAGATTTGGAATAAAGAGGACAAATGAGATACTGCGCTTGATAGGTGTGGATAAACTGGTTTTTGCAACGGATTTCCCGGATAGCAGATGCTTAAAACCAAAGGAAATCTATGACAAATATTTTGAAATACTTAATGAAATGGACTTTTCTCTGGAAGAAGCTGAGAATATATGCAGAAACAATGCCTTGAAGATGATTGATAAAATATAAATATATGAACAGAAAGACTAAATTGGTGGCTAAGGCTGCTAATTTAGTCTTTCTGAGTGATTTTGGGCTTACTATAGTAAAGTTTGCCTGGCTGCTCTGCGTACATAATGACTATATTTAGGCAGTCTTAAAGCAGTTGTTTGTGACAATGAAGTTTGTGAAAGTTGAAATGTATGGAATGCATTTATGTTAAACTTGTAAAAATAATAAATGCAGAGGTACGAAATATAAGCTATAACAATGTTGGATATTTACAGTTGGGAAATGGGGGAGTGTTTGTACAATAGAATAGATTAGATTAAAGCCAACCGAAATTACAGTGCATACTGGGTTTTGGTTGGCTTTTTGATAACAATTATTTAAGTAGATGTAACTGTTGACACTACAACTAAAGCATGCTATATTCATTGAAAGATGAAATGATTAAGGTTACAATGGCTTTGTGAATTGATTAAGTTAACAGTAATCAAACATAAATTATCCAATGAAGGGAGAATAGGCTATGAACTATTTTAGAGAGCGCATGTCAGAGGGAACAGGAACAAAGGAAGAACAGATTGCGAAGTTAAAAAAGGCACTTACTTCTGCAGAATCGATAGTTATAGGTGCGGGTGCAGGGCTTTCAACATCTGCGGGATTCACTTACAGTGGAGAGAGATTTAATAAATATTTCTTTGATTTTGCAGGGGAATACGGAATTAGTGATATGTACTCCGGTGGGTTTTATCCTTTTCCTGATTCAGAAACAAGGTGGGGCTGGTGGGCTAGGCTTATTTACTTTAACCGCTATGTCGATGCACCTAAGCCTGTTTATAAGGAATTGTTATCTCTCGTAAAGGATAAGGATTATTTTGTTCTTACTACAAATGTAGACCAGCAGTTTCAAAAGGCCGGCTTTGATAAGAAAAAGTTGTTTTATATCCAGGGAGATTTTGGCTTATTTCAAAGTGTAAATCCTGAGATTAGAAAGACTTATGATAACGAAGAATGGGTGATGAAGGCTATGGAGGCGGAGGGCTTTGTAAAAGATGAAAACGGTATTTTTACGGTTCCAAAATCTGGAAAGATATTTATGGCAATTCCCACTGAATTGATTCCAACCTGTCCTGATGACGGCTCCGCTATGACGACTAACCTTAGAGTTGACTACAGCTTTGTAGAGGATGATGGCTGGCATAAGGCAAACGAGGCCTACAATGAATATATAAGAAGCCACAAAGATACGAGGACATTGTACCTTGAGCTGGGGGTTGGTGCCAATACTCCTGTGATAATCAAATATCCTTTTTGGCAGTTTGTGAAAAATAATGAAAATGCTGCCTACGCCTGCATAAATTACGGAGAAGCATTCTGCCCGGAGGCTATTGAGGATAGAAGTATTTGTATTGATGGAGACATAGGAAATGTGGTAGAATTATTAAAGAGCAGACACTGACTGCGCTTAAGGTGCGTAAATTATTTAACCAATTAGTATTTACGACAGAAAAAGCGTTAGAATACTTACGCTTTGAAGGAAAGGAGCTTGTATGAATGAAGATCAATTTAGCGCCATGTTGACACTTATTGTTCCACCTATCATTGAACAAATAGCTAAGAATAGCAATGTGGATGAAAACGAGATAATTCATATTTTCTACAAGTCAAAACTTTATGAAGAGTTGTCTGATGAGAAGTCAAAGCTATGGCATTATGGCCCAATGACCTTATATACTATGTATCAGGATGAATTGCTGACAGGTTCATATTCTTATCCGGAGGAGGCCTAAAATGAGCAAAGAAGCTAAATTTCTAGTTTATTGTATGGAAAGGTACCGTCATTCCAAAGCACTGTCAGGCCAAAAAGTAGCGGAACTCTTTGAAAAGTATAGGGTTTATGACTATATAACAAAATATTTTGAATCCCTACACACAATGGGAGATATATGCATCATACAAGACATTGATGACTATATAGACAGTGTAAAGGAAGCTTAAATAATATTTTAAACAGACAGGTGAACCAATATTCCGGCAATTTACAGCGAGTGGTTGGTAACAGAGTGAAAGGGGGCTATGTATATGAAAGAGATTATGCTCAAAAGATTGAAACCTTTAATTATTCAATTGATTATTTTTGGAATAACATACTCCATATCCTTTGTGCTTAGAGACCGGTACTTTTTTGGTTGGCTTATACACAATAACTTTGCCTATATATGGGTTGTAATGATTATATTTACAATGTTTGGCAAGTACTTATATTCATATGCAATAGCAATTGGAAATATAATTGGTATACTTTTGGGGCAGGTTTTGGGAGAATATATCCTAAAGCTATCTAGAGCAAAGATAGCCACTGAAACGAATGTTGATAAGATACGAGTTCTTGAAAATAGCTACTATCATGTATTTATTTGGCTTAGTTTTATAATCATTGTTATCGTACTTGTATTTATAAATAAGTTGATAAGCAAGAAGTTAAATAGATAAAAGAAAAATCATGGAGCCTTTTTAGCCCCATGATTTTGTTGTTCTGGTATTATGCTAAAGTACTTCTTAACATCCAAAGAACCTTTGCATAGTCCTCAAGGAAGCCATCCATCTTTGCACTTACAAGCGTATCATTTTCATCATCAGCCTTTTCCTTGAGAAGTCTAGCACTTGCGTGAAGTGTCTCAAAGTCAGCGAGAACATCGCTAAATACAGCGTGCATATCCTGAACGAAATCTCCGGCAGGATCTTTGATTGTAGCTAACTCAGCAAAGCCCTTCATTGTAGAAACAGGCTTTTTCCCATCCATAAGCATAAGCTCTGCAAGCTCATCTATCTGTCTGTTAACAAAATTATAATACTCTTCAAGTTTAGCGTGTGACTGAAAGAAAGTCTTTCCCTGCACATACCAATGATAACTCTGTAATTTGTGATAAAAATGTACAAGGTTTGATAAGTAAATATTCATTGTTCTTTCCATAATAAAACGCTCCTTTCGATTTGTTATTGTTTACTGCTTCATGCTAACACAATCGTAATATTATTTAAAGACTGATGACGATTTAAAAATAGCAAAAAAATAATGATAATTATTATCAATAAATTGTGCATATTTATTATGTACATATTTTACAGTACAAGTGTACTAATTTTTTTAATATTGGCACAAAGTTTGATTGTGATAGCATGTACTTTTTTTAATACACGTATCTTTTTAGTTGTGTCATATAATTATAATGAAAATGATATGCTATTAACTATCTTTTTAGGCTGCATCATTTTATATATAGTAAATATGAGAGAGTTATTAATAAAAAGGAATGCTAGCACAGGGAATAAATATTAGCAAGATTCTACTTGACATTTTTGCATTATATACTATAATACAATTAAGACATATAATTCACATGTGAATAATTAGAAAGGAGGAGAAATGAGGCTAATATTTGATTTTGAAAGTAAAACCCCCATTTATCAGCAGCTAAGAGACCAAATCGTTGTAGGGATAGCTGAGGGGAGGCTCACTCCCGGTGAAAAGCTTCCTACAATAAGAGCACTTGCGGATGAAAGCGGTATCAATATGATGACTGTAAGCAAGGCTTATCAACTGCTAAACAATGAAGGATATATAGTAACTGACAGGAGGAAGGGAACGCTTATAAGTAACAAGATTAAGACCGACCCTGTGGGAGAGGAAAAGCTTAAAGAATTAAGGGTAATCATTTCAGAGCTACAGCTTTCGGGGCTTTCCCTTGATGAAGTGCTTACCCTTTGTACAGAATACTATAAGGAGGGATTGTAATGTTATTTAACATACTTATGTGGGCAAGTATATTTTGGATTGCACCGCTTTTAGGATATATAATGACAAATAACGCAAAGTTCAAGAAAAACATAGCTGTTGGCGTAACCTTTATGGAAGAGGGCAAACAGGATGCAGAGGTCATTTCAAGGCTTAATAGATATAAAAAGCAGATTAAAATGATTACGATAGTTTTATTGCTTGCAGTAATTCCAGGGGTGTTTGTATCCAAATTTTGGATACTGCTCACCTATTACCTTGTGTGGACAGATGTAACCATATTCATATATGCGATACCATTTTACCTTTGCAACAAAGACTTAAAAGCGATTAAAAAGAGAAGGGGCTGGGTACAGCACTCAGGAGAAAAAGTTGAGATAGATATGGAAAACATACCTAATTTCAAGGAGATATCACCTTTGCTTTTCATCATCCCTTGCATTGTAAGCCTCCTGCCTCTTATTTGGGATAGAACTTTTTATGTCCTTTATATAACCTCAGCTGCATCGGTACTTGTATTTTGGTTTTCATACCGCTATTTTTACAGGAACCGCTCAGAAGTTGTCAATGAAGAGAGAGATTTAACTAGGGTTCTTACTCAGATTAGGCATTACAACTGGTCTAAGATCTGGATATTCGCATCCTGGATGACTATACTACTTAGCTTTCGGGACTGTTATTTATAAGTCATCCGGCTTTAGCTTTGACACTCATATTCCTTGTCACAGCGGTAATTTGTGTGGAGGCTGTGGGAATTGAAATTAAACTAAGAAGGATGCAGGAGAAGCTTACAAGGGGAAGTGGCGTGGGAGCGATAGTGGATGAGGATGACAAGTGGATTGGAGGTATGATTTACTACAACCCAAATGACAGCAGGCTCATCGTAAATGAGAGAGTGGGTATGAATACTACTCTTAACTTAGCCCGTACCTCAGGCAAGGTAATTACACTATTCTTTCTAATTCTATTATTGGCTTTGCCTTTTACAGGCCCTGCAATGAATGTATATTACAAACAGCCGATTAAGATAGAGATAACAAAGGATGAAGTAGAGGCTAGCCAAGGCATTACCAACTACCGCATCAAACTCTCTGACATCAAGAATGTTGAGCTAATTGATGAGCTTCCGGATGACATGGTAAGGGTGAATGGAACTTCATTTGACGACTTATTAAAGGGAGACTTTAAAGATGGTAATGAGAATCTCACACTCCTGCTCAGACCTAATAGTAAGCCATTTATAAAGGTGACGGATAAAAATGGAAAGGTATTTGTATTTAGTTTTAGAGGGGATGTCGAGGGGAAATTTGAGGAGATAAGGAAATCCCTTAAGTAGACTCTAATTCCTTTGAAATGAACCATATTGATTAATAAAAAAGCTGAATAACCGTTGCACTTGCGGTATGTTCAGCTTTTTACATGGAGAAGAAGTTTTGGCTAAATTTGGCAGCTGTCCGTTTGACACCAGGACACCTGTCTTAAAACTAAATAACTTAAACAAAATGCAATATATACTTGACATTATGACAATAATATATTATACTATGCAATATAGAGGTGAGTATATGAAGAATAAAAGAATGAAGATTGCACGAATCGAAAATGATATGAAACAGGAAGACCTGGCAAAGTCGGTTGGTGTCACAAGACAGACAATAGGGCTTATTGAGGCAGGAGACTATAACCCGACATTGAATCTATGCATAGCCATTTGTAAGGCACTCGGTAAAACACTTGACGAATTATTTTGGGAGGGGCAAAATGAATAATAATATTAATGATGAGCGCATTTTATCTGAAAGAAGAAGGATACAGAGCAGAGGCTATACATATATTATTTATGCTCTGGTGACATCTATTGTGATTAAAATGGTCTTTATGGATGCAGGCTTTGAAATGTATGCGTCTGAATTGATTATTTTAATTGGAAGCGGGCTCTATATGATTATTGCCAATTATTTAAAAGGCATCAATATATGGTCAATTAACCCAAATGACGGCACTAACAGATATACTAAAAACCTCATTATTGCAACGGTAATATCTATTATACTAAATGATAATCTAGAAAAAGTATACTGGGATTGGAATTACAGATTCAAAAATGACTGCAATAGTTTATTCAGTGAGCTGGATAACGATATTTTCTATAATATCGATAGTCATCGTATTACTTGAATAAGAAAAAAACAGGAAAAAGATAGATAAGCAGTTAGATGATGAAGAGTAAAAAGTATCGGAAGATAAATGATAAAAACTTAAGATAAGCATTTATAGTTTGAAATAAAAAAAGATAATATGAAAAAAATATATAAATAGTGTATAATAACTTATAAATGATAAACTGATAAATGATTTTTAAGGAGCATCTTAGAAATGAGCAAAAAATCAGAGATTATTTTTATGCAAACAAGATTGATTAGACTGGCTGCACAAGAATGGAAATTATCAATTGAGAAAGTTATTGATATATTTAAAAAAGCCGAAGTATTAGGATATATTGAAGATGGATATGGACTTTTTCACTGTGAAGGTGATGGGGCAGTTTTGGAAGATGTATCAGAGTTTGTCAGAAGAAAGGGGATACAGGTAAATGCTTGAATTGTTTTAAAACTGATAAAGCATTGAAATGCATAAAACATATAGGAAGTGAGAAAATATGTCTGAAACGATGATTAGTAGAGATAGACAGGAGTACACAATTGATTTACTTATTACTATGGTTGTAGAAGAAATCTCTGAAGATACAGGCCGTGATCCTAAAGAAGTATTGCTTGATTTTCTATTGTCAAAGACTGGAAGGGCATTGTATGATAGCGATTCAAAACTTTGGTGTAATGGTCCGTCATATATTGCAGATGTGTATAAGGAAGAGATAAGCAATGAGGATATATCCTGATTTACACCAAAACTTAAGATAATCGTAAGAATTAAAGACCAAATTTATGCTATACTTTAGAGATAAACTCTAAGGAGAACTTTTATAGATGGAACAAAAAGGTAATAAAGACGTACTTAAGAATATAATGTGGTCGCTTGTCACCATAGTGATAGCCGTACTCACAATTACTGCAATAACCAGCCAGGCAAAGGGATTTTCCATAAATGATGCCTGGATTATGATTAAACATGGGAAAAAGGGATTTATGGCTTTGGCCATGGTTTCCGTCATTCTCTATATCTACCTTGAAGGTGTGGCTATCAAATACATACTTAAGCATATCTCTGTAGATGTGAACCACCGTCAGGCATTTTTATATTCTGCTGCAGATATATATTTCTCAGCAATTACACCATCTGCATCAGGGGGACAGCCTGCAAGCTTTTACTTTATGCGCAAAGACGGAGTTTCATTTTCAAAGGCTACCATGTGTCTTGTGCTTAACCTGCTTATGTACAGCTTTGCAATTGATTTCGTTGCAGTACTTAGCTTCGTTGCAAGACCTGATATTTTTAACAGCTTTAATGACTTTGGCAAGGTGCTTATAGTTCTTGGTTTTGTCATTATGACTTCTCTGACTCTCTTCTTTTTTATGTTACTTAAAGAACCAAAGTGGATGGACAAACTTGGGCTTTGGGGAATAAGTATCCTGGGAAAGCTTAAGATAATTAGAAAACCTGAGAAGAAAAGGGTAAAATGGGAAGAGACAATTAAAAAATACAGCACTGTATCCGACCTTGCTCTAGGCAAAGGGAAAATGCTGTTTGTGGCATTTCTTATAAATCTGGCTCAGCGTGTTACTCAGATATCAATAACTGTTTTTGTCTACCTTGGACTAGGTGGCAAGTTTGGACACATGGGAGATATCTGGTTTTCGCAGGCTTTTGCCTTCGTAGGATCAAACTGCGCTCCCATTCCGGGAGCACAGGGTGTAGTTGACTATCTTATGATACAGGGGTTTTCTCAATTCATGCCTGAGCCGGTTGCTGTTCACACCGAGCTTTTAAGTAGGGGAATGAGCTTCTATATCTGTATCTTCATCAGTCTTATTACCATTGTTATTGGATATATGATAAGAAGGAAGAGGGCTTAATTAGTCTTCATCATCGTAGTCCACTTCAAGGGCACTAACCTGACTCTTGGTAACTCCTGCTTTCCTGTAAGCTGCACTTACAGCAGTGCTCTGTGAGATAATCTTATCAGCCTCAAGTACTGATGAGGTTGCCCCATTAGTTATGATAAGTCCACAAAGTGCGAGAGTGGCTAAGAATTTTTTTGTTTTGGGCAATCCTGACTGACTCGCTGCTAATAATTTCTCCGTTGTTTGCAGCTATGGTATATTTATATCTTGTATCATCAGAGGATATGACTGATTTATACACATATATACCATCTTCCTTTAGAAGCTTTGCTTCATAAGAAGGCGCAGTTTTAGGGGAAATCCCTGCATCAACATAAGCAAACTTAACCGCATCAGACTCAGTAAGTATATCATTTCTCTCAATTCTGTCTTTGGCATAAAGGCTGCAAAGTGCGATGGTAAGCCCAAAGATTACTACCGTTGCAATGGTTAGAATGTATTTATTCTTTATTAGATTAGCCATAGGCTCTCCTTTCTTTTAATTTTTAAGGTCAAAGGTAATGGTAAATGTGGTTCCACTTCCCTCTTTACTAATTACTTCAATCACTCCCTTATGCATATCGACAATTTTCTTTACTATGGAAAGCCCTAGCCCTGAACCTGTAATACCTGACTTATTGCCCGCCCTAAAGAACCTGTCAAATATAAGGTTTAGCCGGTCATTTGATATTCCTATGCCATCATCTTCGACAGAAAGCTTAATTTTATCCTTATATTTCATCAGGCTTACCTTGGTATGACCGTCCTTCTTGCCGTATTTATAGGTATTTTCAAGGAGGTTTTGAAGCATACAAGTAAGAAGCTCTGCATTGCCGTTTAAGAAGATATCGGGCTCTACATTGTAGTCGATAGTTATATCATTTACCATAAGAGGCATCATATGAAAAAATAAAGGCACTATTAATAATCTTTTTGATTCTTAATTTACTTATATCAGCTAATGTAAGTACAAATTCTAATTTGTTTAGTCTAAAAATATCGTACTAAGTGACGCTCCGAATGATAACATTTCAGACTCGCTCCGGCATCCGCTTCGCTCCGCCTAAGCGAGAGCTTAGAATTTATCATTCGTAGCTGGCACCATAGACTTATGAAATAATAATTTATAGGGTTTTATTAACCAACAAAGTGACGCTACGAATGATAACATTTCAGACTCGCTCCGGCATCCGCTCCGCCTAATGCGCTCGCTTAGAATTTATCATTCGTAGCTGGCACCATAGACTTATGAAATAATAATTTATAGGGTTTTATTAACCAACAAAGTGACGCTACGAATGATAACATTTCAGACTCGCTCCGGCATCCGCTCCGCCTAATGCGCTCGCTTAGAATTTATCATTCGTAGCTGGCACCTTAAATTTATACAAATAAAAACTTGAAAACCAAATTAAAGATAGCCCCTACCGCCTGCCCCCCCATTGTGGCTGATGTGTTTGTTTTTGCCGACTTATCAATTAAACAGCCTGAACTAATAATGCCGCATAGTTCGCTGTTTCCGCTCTGACTTCGTGCAAGCACTCGTAGGTTGCGGACAGCTATTATATAGGCAGGACTAACGCACCTTGCTTCGCTGCTTCGCACCTTGCAAAGTGCGAGCCACTGCCAAAAAGCGAGCGCATTAGGTTTTTCGTCAATGGAACTATTTTTAAACAGCATCTTACAGAAAAACCGGAGCGAGTCTGGACATTTATTAGTGAAGGCGTGACTTAGTAAGTCAAAAAACACATTAGCCCTACAAATTAGAATTTATAGTGAGTGGCAAAGCAAAATGTCATATCTTTGTTTGAAAAAAGTGAGAATACTGCAATAAATGAATATGAAATTTAGGACTTTATTAGTTGTGAAAACAATTGGTAAAGTCCTTTTTGTATAAAGCTAAATGGAATGAAAATGTCTAAATGGACTTTGATTTTTTGTTCTAAAGGAAGTAATATAAACATAGATTAGTTAGTTCTAACCAACAATTTATGACCGGAGGTGCTGGAATGAATTCAATCAGGACTTTGGGAGATAACATAAAGGTTCTGGCACGGGACGAGAGCCATGCTATTCTTGAAGTCAAAGATGATACCGGAGAGGGTGTCATGACGATATATATGCCATTTGCAGGAGTATATATAAATATTTGTGATATGCATATGCAACATTGTAGTTCAGGCTTTCTTCTGGAAGAAAATGCAAATGTCATCTGCTTCGACTATTGCAAGGAGGGTAGGATTGAGCTGGAGACTTCGAATGGCAGTTACAGCGTACTCCAGGAAAAACAGCTTAGGATTGATGACCGCAGGCATCATAGTGGGCAGGTATTTATGCCGCTCAACCATTTCCATGGGATTAGTATTTATTTGAATGTTGATACTGCCCCACAGGGGATTGCTGCATTTATGCCTCAATTCTCTGCCGATATTCATAAACTAAAAAGTAAGTTCTGTAAAGAAGGTGTTCCAAGTATTCTAAAAGACGATATGGTAGTAAATGGCATTATGGCTTGCTTATATAACCCTCCTGCCAATATTGGTCCTGATTACTATAGACTTAAAATACTTGAATTGCTTCTATATCTTGATACGGTGGAGATACGGGAAGATAACCAAAAGGAGATTTGCTTTTTCTTAAGCCATGCCGATAAGCTTCGGGAAATTCATAAGCAGATTACGGAAAATCTATCCGTACATTTTACAATCAGGGAGTTATCTGAAGAATATGACATCCCACAGACAGAACTCAAAATAAGCTTTAAGGAGATGTATGGGGATTCTATATATTCTTATTTAAAAAGGTGCCGTATGAATACTGCAGCTTCTCTGCTGATAAAAAATCCTGACATTAGCGTATCAGAGATTGCACACCTTGTAGGATATGGGACTACAGGCAAATTTGCTGCAGCATTTCGGCAAATCATCGGCACTACACCTTTAGACTACCGCAAGTACCGGACAAAGTCTACAGACAATTTGATTAACATATAGGAGGCTAATGAAATGATGAACCAAAATCGAAAACTGACAGGAAAAGATGTAATCACAATCGGTATTTATTCTGCAATCTACTTTGTACTGAATTTTGTGGCAATGATGACAGGATTAATTCCCCTACTCTGGATTTTACTTCCCGGAACGGTGGCAATACTTACAGGCATTCCCTTTTTGCTGATGGCGGTAAAAGTTCCTAAGCCGGGAGCTGTTATAATCATGGGTCTAATCACTGCTTTTTTGTATTTTGTTACAGGGCAGTTTACTGTTCTCATTCTGCTCACGATGCTGATTGCCTGTGCTGTTTCAGAAGCCTATAGGTACATAACAAAATATAATCTCAAATTCAGTAATCTTATGGTCGCTTTCATCTTGTTTAGCTACGGTATGGCAGGATCGCCGCTTGCTTTATTTGTGTATCGTGAGAGCTTTCTGGCACAAATTGGCGAGACTATGAGTCAGGAATATGTTGCAGCAATTTCTTCCTATATCACCACCCCTATGCTGATACTTTTGCTGGTTTCCCCGATTGCCGGCGGGTTCTTTGGTGCATTGATTGCAGGAGGGATATTCAAAAAACATTTCAAGAAAGCCGGTATCGTCTAAATGAGCTATAGGAAGCCTGACCCTCGCGCCGGCCTTTTCATTCTCCTACTTGCCAACATCGGGATGTTCTTAGAAAGAACCGGAAGCCAGGGAATTGCTTTGACGGGCGTAATTATCGTAGTTCTCATTATGTATGGCTGCTCTAAAATTGCGGCAGGCGGAGCAGGATTTCTACTAATGTTATATTGTTTGCAGACCTTTGTGCTTCCTGCATCGCCTATAGCTTTTACTGCCTTGTTTTCAGTATTTGTGAATATGACAAGACGGATGCTGCCCTGCCTTTTGACAGGTACTTTGTTAGTCAAGAAGTGCAGCGTCCATGAGTTTGTTACCGCCTTGAGGAAAATGCATCTCCCTCAAAATCTTATTACTGCCATGGCTGTTACGGTTCGTTACTTCCCTGCTATTTCAGAAGAGGTTCGTCACATTAAGGATGCAATGAAGCTCCAGAGGATACCCATGGGGAGGAAAGTAGAGTGTTATCTGGTGCCAATAATGCTGTCTGCAACAAAAACCGCAGAAGAACTTTCTGCGGCGGCAACAGTCAGGGGGATTGACAATCCAAAAAAAAAGACTTGTGCGGTAGAAATTAGTTTCAGCTTTACAGATATTTTCTGTATGTTGTTTACTGCCATAGCAGTTGTTCTTATTTTGGTATTTGTGAAAGGATAAAATGATTGAGTTTATTGATGTGAATTATAGAGTGGGCGAATATGCGATTTTGACGGGAATAAACCTGAGGATACGCGGAGGTGAATGTGTCCTGCTTGCAGGAGAAAGCGGCAGTGGAAAGACGACTTTAACAAAACTTGTTAATGGGCTGATTCCTCATTTTTATTCCAGTGGGCAGCTTGTTGGAGAGGTAAATGTTAATGGAGAGATGGTGGCGGAGACGAGTATGTATAAGCTTGCGGAAATGATAGGAAGTGTATTTCAAAACCCTAAATCGCAATTTTTTTATACGGATTCATCTGCCGAGATTGCATTCGGACTGGAAAACCGCGGTGTTACACCGGAAAAGATTAGACAGAGGATTGTGGCAGCAGCGAATGAGCTGGGAATTGAAAATTTGCTTAGCAGGAACATTTTCAAACTCTCAGGTGGTGAAAAACAGATTATCGCATTTGCTTCTGTATATGCAGCAGAGCCGGAAATTTATGTGCTCGATGAACCCTCCTCCAATCTGGACAACATGTCTGCTGAGCACCTAAAGGAATTGTTTCGTTATATTAAGGCACAGGGGAAAACTGTGATTATTGCGGAGCATCGGCTGAATTATCTTAGCTCTGTAATAGACAGGGCCGTATATCTAAAAGGCGGACGGATTATGCAGGAATTTACTGCAGCACAGTTTCGTACGCTTACTGAAAGGGAACGGATTTCGATGGGCCTTCGAACCTTAAAAGAGACACAGATTACAATTCCTAAATGTACAGACCTAAAGGGTGAATTTTGTGTTGAAAGGATTATTAGCCGTTATAAGGAAGAGGAAATCAGTTTTGGGGCTAATTCAGGAGATGTTATTGGAATAGTGGGAAAGAATGGGGCAGGAAAAACAACTCTATGCAAGATAATCTGCGGATTGCTTAAGGAGCAATCAGGTACAGTCAGCTACCAGGGGAAAAAGCTTACAAGGAGGCAAAGACAGAGGCTCTGTGCCATGGTCATGCAGGATGTAAACCATCAATTATTTACAGACAGTGTTGTGGATGAATGCGAGCTGGCGGCACCGAAAGCATCGAAAGAAAAGATTGATAAACTTCTGCAAGGATTTGATTTGCTTTCCTATAAGGAGGTGCATCCTGCCGTACTGTCAGGGGGTCAGCGCCAAAGACTGGCAGTATGCCAGGCAGTGCTGTCGGAGAAAAAGGTAGTGATATTTGACGAGCCGACAAGTGGTTTAGACTATACGCACATGATACAGACAGGTGAGATAATTCAGAAACTGTCCCGCGAGGGATATATAGTTCTCGTAATTACACATGATTATGAATTCCTGAACTTGGTTTGTCATAGTGTGATTCAGCTAGGTGAGCAAATTGCTGTGAAAGGGGGAATGCAGAGTGCAGAAGAAATATAAGAAAAAGAGAAAAAATTGGTTTAGTACGCTGCTATCTTACGCAGATGGAAGAGAGCATAGGCTGTGGCTTTCAGTTATCCTATCGATTGTCAGCATTGTGAGTGGACTTATTCCTTTTTACTGTGTTTATCAGATGGTTGATGCCTACATTGCAGGGTCGCTTGAAAACTCAGTCATTATCTTTTGGGGAGCAATAGGTGCTCTTGCCTATACAGTCAAAGTAGTTTGTTTTGGCCTTTCAACAGGTCTTTCACACTATGTTGCGTACTATGTCTTGGAGGGATTACGGCTTAAAATAGCAGAGGCTTTTTTGAAAACTCCTCTTGGAGTGGTGCAGGCACATTCAATCGGGGAGATTAAAAATGTTATTGTAGACAGAATAGAGGAGATTGAGCCGCCATTAGCCCATATGATCCCGGAGGGAAGTGGACATCTTGTACTTCCTGCAGTGAGTCTGATTGCGTTGTTCTTACTTGATTTCAGAGTGGCATTTGGTTCCCTTATATCTCTTCCAATTGGATTTGCGTTTATGTTGATTACATTTGCAATCAGTGGAAAGAGCATGGAAAAGTATATGGAATCAAATGTGCGTTTGAATAGTGTGATTGTTGAATACATTGAGGGGATTGAGGTAATCAGGGCTTTTGGGAAGGCAGGAAGCAGTTACAAAAAATATGCCGACACTGTCCTTGAATATAAAGAATTTGTAATCGATTGGATGAGGAACACCTGGGTAACAATGAAGCTCGCGTTTGCATTTATGCCAGCCACACTTCTTGGCGTAGTTCCTGTAAGCCTCTATCTGGTTTCTTGTGGAATCCTTCAGTATCCGAGATGACACTTGCGGTTATGTTAGCCTTGTCTATGGTTGTGAGTTTTGCAAAACTGGAAATTTTTGCCAATAGTATACAGCAGATGAAATATACTGTAGATCAGACGGAGGCTTTTCTTAACATGACAAGATTGTCAGAACCGGAATCTGAAGCGATACTAAATGGCAGGGATGTCCACTTGAAAAATGTCCACTTTTCCTATTCAGAAAAGAGCGGAGAAATCCTACACGGAATTGATCTCACACTTCCTGAGGGAAGCTATACCGCTCTGGTTGGGCCAAGCGGAGGAGGGAAATCTACCTTGGCAAGGCTGATTGCCAGGTTCTGGGATGTTTGTGACGGAAGCATCGAAATAGGAGGAGTTGACATACGAAATATTCCTATCGCACAGCTATCAGAACTGGTGAGCTTTGTTACGCAGGATAATTTTCTATTTCAGGCTTCAATCAAAGAGAACATCCGTATCGGTAAACCTTCAGCAACGGATGAAGAGGTGATAGCCGCTGCAAAGAAAGCACGCTGTGATGAGTTTATTTCAAAGCTGCCTTACGGATATGATACATCTGCTGGTGAAGCAGGAAAAAAACTTTCAGGTGGAGAAAAGCAACGCATAGCCATTGCTCGCATTATGCTGAAAAATGCACCGATTGTTATTTTAGATGAGGCCACCGCTTTTACCGATCCGGAAAATGAGCATCTGATTCAGCAGTCAATTTCGGAACTCACAAAAGGCAAGACCCTTCTTGTCATTGCACACCGGCTGTCTACAGTAAAAGACGCAGATAAGATTGTTGTTTTAAATGGGGGCAGGGTAGAAGCAGTGGGTACCCATGAGGAACTTTTGAAAGGCTCGCCGCTCTATGAGAAAATGTGGAGTGCACACATTGGGGCAAAGAGATGGACATTGCAAGGAAAGGAGGATAAAGTCAATGTTTAGAACGATAAGGCGCATCATCCACTGGTGTGGGGATTTCAGAAAGAGGCTCTATATAGGCTTCTTCTTTTCATTCCTTTCCGGAATATCTGCTGCAGCACCTATCATATATGCCGGTTATATCATTGGAAATGTTGTGCAGTGGAGAGCCAGAGGCCTCAGTGTTCCATCAGGGCTTTGGCTGCAGAGTCTGGGTGTGATTTTTACAACGATTCTATTTAGGTTCCTTCTCGACTATATAAAAGCAAGATTTCAGGAAACTATAAGTTATGAGTTGGTTGCAAGAGATCGTCTGGCAATAGGGACGGCATTGAAGAGGGTGTCTCTGGGGTATTTTCAGGAGAAAGACACAGGCGCTATACTCAATTCAATTACCACAGGACTTTATACCCTGGAAAATATGGGAATGAGGATGATAGATACCTTTGTTGGAGGATATCTTAGCTTTTTTTGTATTTTTATCCTGCTTTTTGTCATACATCCCTTGGGTGCATTGATTTGCCTGGTAGGTGTTCTGCTGTCCTTTATCTGCTTAAATCTCATTTCAAGGTACAGCAAAAGAAATACACTTATCCAGACCGAAGTGAACGAAAAACTGACAAGAGCGGCCGTCGAATATACCAGAGGACTGCCCGTGGTGAAATCATTCGGTATGGAGGGTGCGTCTTTTTCCGCATTTCGAAAGGCCTGTGTAGAAGCAAGAAAGATTGCCCTGAGAATTGAATGGGGATTTATTCCATTTAACTGCTTACACCTGCTTGCGTTAAAGTCGGCCAGTATCGCTATGATTATTTCTGTCATGGGAGCAGGACTCTCCGGTCATCTTTCCCTGCCAATGGTTTTTGTATTCTCCCTACTTTCACTGACGGTATTTAATTCTCTTGAGCCGATTGCAGACAGTGCACATATCCTTTCCGTTATCAATAATGCTATGGATCATATAGAAGCCCTGTCTCCAGATAACTATATTGATGAGGATGGAAAGGATATTCCACTTTCTAGTTATGACATTCATTTTGAACAGGTGCGATTTTCCTACGACAAAGGGAATGAAAAAAGGAATGTAATTGAAGACGTGAACTTTACAGTCCAAGAAGGCACGACAACAGCAATTATCGGACCGTCCGGAAGCGGAAAGACAACACTTTGCAGGCTTCTGGCACGCTTCTACGATGTGAGCGGAGGAAGGATTACTCTCGGTGGGCGTAATCTAAAGGAATTTACCTGTGACAGCCTGTTGTCTAATATTTCCATGGTGTTCCAGAACGTTTACCTGTTTCACGACACTGTCAGGGCGAATATCTGCTTTGGGAAAGAGCAGGCATCAGAGGAAGAGATGATTAGTGCTGCAAAACAGGCACATTGCCACGACTTTATCATGGCTCTTCCAGAGGGATATGATACCGTAATAGGGGAGGGAGGCTCCACGCTTTCCGGTGGCGAAAAACAACGCATTTCCATCGCCCGTGCCATCTTGAAGAATGCCCCTGTTATTATACTTGATGAGGCCACTGCTAGCCTTGATCCTGAAAATGAGCATCTGATACAGGAGGCATTGACTGAACTGACAGTTGGAAAGACGGTGATTGTGATTGCCCATAGGATGGCAACAATTGAAAACGCCGATCAGATCCTTGTAATTGACGATGGGCACATCGTTCAGAAAGGTACGCATCAGCAATTGGCAGGGCAGGATGGGCTTTATAAACGCTTTGTCAAGATACGCGAACTGGCCGAGGGCTGGTCTATAGTCTGAAAATGAGGTATCCTACAACTCCCATCTTGTATATCTACACGGTATTGCTTTACCCAAAGGGTTGTAATATAATATCCAATATCATTTTAATAGGAGGTTTAAGGGAATGTTAGGATATGAATAAAAAACTTACTTCATAAATTATCCACTGGTTCATCGACCAAATTTCAAAAAAATGTTTCTAAGTATTCGATAATAGTACTTTTTGTATTAATGATATTTTTAGGTGGACCATTTTTTGCCACTGAGAATTGGAGATTGATATGACTAGGAGCACTATTAGCTACAGCATTGCATTTTTTCTTTTCGAAAGCAACAAAGCAATAAATCGCAGTTTGTAAATCCACGTAAAAAGGCATTTAATGAGGAAATATTTTACTTGTACCAGTCATTGCAGATATTAGAATGTACATCAATACCTATGCTTCATTGTACAAGCCGCTCTGCGAGATTTATGATGAGGCTCTGAAGTTTATTTATAAAAAATAACACAAAGAATAGAGAAGGTTATATTTTTCTTAGAAAGGACATTAAAATGCAATACATATTCGCAGAAAGTTTAAAAAGAACTTGAAATAAGATATAAAAACACGGCAAAAAGGTTGAAATCTTCGCAAATTTAGATTCTGAGCTTGAATGTGTAATTTTTCAAAAAAATAAGCATTTATTTGAAAATGAAGAAATAGACTATTGGATAAGTATAGATCCTTACAATGATACTTTTAATTAAAACCGAAAAATATTCAATATCTGCTCAAATTCGGGAAAAAAATTGCAAGATAAAGATGTCTTGAATAAAAATAAAAATAATGATTGGTTTAAGAAAAATAGAATCTTCATATTCGATAAATGAAATTGAAAATTTCGCAAATGATTTAGTAAAAAGGCTGCGAGTTTGCAATATCTAATAAAAAAAGAACATTGTAAGTTCTGGGGACTAAAAATATTGAAAGCAGTACAAAAATAATTATATAGCATAACTAAATAAAGATAGGGGATATATACAATATCCTCTATCTTTTTCTCTATAAATCTTAATTAAGCTGTTTTTCTCTTTTCATAAAAACTATACAGGCAAGTATGGTTATCATTAGATAATTTACTACCGTTAAAAGGGAAGTAGTCATCCCACCCTGTCGTTGACTACTAATGACTATTACATTTTGCTAAGATTTGATGGAAGTTGAGTCTAATATTACGGCAAAGCAGATAGCAGAAAGCATGAATATCTTTTTGATACTGTTCGTTATCATATCAAAAATTTAGGAGCAAATGGCAGAATAAAAAGAGAAGGTTCTACGAAATCGGTTAAGTGGATATTAATTAAGCAGCAATAAGGTACAATACAATTCTATGCTTAATGAAGTGCCAGAAGACTTTATTGAGCGCTGGTATTGAATAAATTTAATAGTAGTACTACCCAAGAAACTACTACTAAAACTACCATGAAACAGGAAAAAATTATCAGGATAATTGCAGAAAATCCATATGTAAGTGAAAAAATGGAAGAGAAAAAATAAATTTAAGTTGCAAGTTACTAAATAAGCTAATCTCCTTGTCCCAACAATCCATACCCATTATTTATAGCAAAATCACAAATTTCAGTTAGTTTTTTTGCAAAAAAATTTTTTTATTTTAGTAAAACTCAAATTATATTTAGCAATCAATTTAGTTTCATCAATTTTACAATGTTCTACCCATTCTGTTATAGAAATGGAAAAAATTTTTATTTTATCTACATTTTTGTTATCGATATATATTTCTCCGTATGGGTCAAATTTATAGTAATAATTGTAATTTTCAAAATTATCTTTGAAATCGTATAAAAAATCCCCAATATTATTAGGTTCGACAACACATATTTTATTATTTGTTTTTGCTGAATTTTGTGCTAAAAAAATAACTAAAGACATAATATCTCCCTATTTGATTGGATATTTTTTAATCTCATCTACATTTAAGAGTAATTTCCCACCTTTTCTAAAATATGCAGAAGAAGGTAATGCAGGCAACAGAGCAACTGTGTCAAGAGCTGCCCAACCTAAATTTGCAAGTGATGGTTCGTTAAAGAATTCAGCCCAACTTGCACCTGCCATAACTACATCTAAGGCATCCCAAATTGTTCTTGGTTTCATTGGAGAGTTATAGAATCTGTCAACATAGTATGCAGTTCCATACTTTGTTTCAACTTTTCCTACTATTTCGCCATAAGGAAATATTTTCTTAACTTCTTCGTTCACATTTTCTGATTCCGATGATTGAACATTTAATAAATTAAAATAATGTGAATTTGCTCTATTTTCAGCAAAAACCGGAATATTACTACTAAAAAGTTATAATAAAAAAACAAGTAAGAAAGACAATATTTTTTTGAAATTGTTTTTTTCATAGATAAATCCTATCTCTGCTTGATAAAAATTTTGTCTACATTGATACTGAATAGTTAACTATTGTAATTGGTATAATATAATAAATTATTTAGTTTTTCAAGTAGCATAAAAATATTTTGATTGTAGTAAGTGAATACATATCTGAAGATTAGAGACTTCACTGTATCTTTCTTCATTCTGTATGTAGGTGTCCGATAGAGCAATTCCTTCTTCAACATGTTCAGAAGAAGATTATAGTAAAGATGGTTTCTTTGAATCCTTAATGGAGTACTTCTATACCTGCCTTTTGGCAGGTATAAATGCACCTTTTCTCAAGTTCAAAGGGTTTTGCGAAAGTTTCACGGGCAAGCCCTAAGATTTGTGATTATTTCCTCTTTTTGCCACGGTCGTTTCCCTTTATAGTTTTGCAGAGGTCAAAGTACCTCTTTAATATATCTGTAAAAGTCTTAAATTCATAAGGATCCATTTTTGTAAAATTGATTTTAAAGAGCTTGCTTAACATAATCATCTGAGCCTGAGTAGAATTGCCGGCATTTTGCAATTCGTCAATTGTACCTAACATATCATCAACAGGTGTGATTTTATCTCCAGTATCGGAGTCTTTGCTATGAGTTTCTCTTAAATCTTTTGCGATTTTTTATTGGATTGAAAAGTTGAAAGAATGGAAAAACTCTCCAGGGTATTAATGCAACACAAATTGACATTGATGTAATTGACGTTGATGTAGTATAATAAGTACATCTTGTACAAGGATGGTAATAAAATGGATTATGTTGTTTCCGGATGTAAAAGAATTAATAGAATGACAGATACAGAAAGAATAGATTATAAAACGGTTGAGATATTAATAGAAACAGATACATATGCAGATATGTCATCATTCATCAAGTCTCAATTGAAAAGAGCTGCGACACTATATATGGAATTTTCCAAGAAGGAGGCGAAATAATTATAGAAGATAAAATTAAAGTTGGAAGTATGTTTGCCGGAATTGGAGGAATAAATCTGGGATTTGAGCAGGCAGGATGTGAAA
The DNA here is from genome assembly GCA_916439065.1 of uncultured Catonella sp. Taxonomy (GTDB): domain Bacteria; phylum Bacillota; class Clostridia; order Lachnospirales; family Lachnospiraceae; genus Catonella. The sequence continues at coordinate 1,024,963 of CAKAGD010000003.1, read as the reverse complement.
TTGCAGTGGCAAATGAAATGGATAAGCATGCCTGTAAAACATATAGGTTGAATTTAGGAGGCTAGAGCGGAATGGACAGATTGGCTTTGAAGGAAGCGGAAATTCTAAGAATCAGAAAGTATATATTATAAACAATAGCGAGGCTGAATTAAAATGAGCAAATACAAAATAGTTGACCTTTTTGCCGGGGTCGGAGGACTTAGTTATGGTTTTTCAAAATTAGATGAGTTCGAAATAATTATGGCAAATGAAATTGAAACCGATATTTCTAAGGCATACTCTTTAAATCATCCATATGTGAATATGATAAATTGTGATATTAATGATTTGACAGAAGAAGTAATAAGAGAAGCAATTGGTGATAACATTATTGATGTTGTAGTCGGTGGGCCTCCGTGTCAGTCATATTCAACATTAGGAAAGCGACAGATGGATGATAGAGCAAATTTATTTATGCAATACAAGAGAGTATTGAGTATCATCAAGCCACGGGCATTTGTATTTGAAAATGTTGCAGGCATACTAAGTATGGATAAGGGTAATCTATTTAAGAATGTGCAAAGAGAATTTGAAGAATTAGGATATAAATTGAAATACAAGATATTAAATGCTGTAGACTATGGAGTTCCACAGCAGAGAGAAAGAGTTATCCTTGTTGGATTTTTAAACGATAATAGATATGAATATCCAGAACCAACTCATGGAGATAATTTGATTCCATATGTTACATTAAAAGACGCAATAGGTGACTTGCCGGTAATTGGCAGTGGTCAAACCAATAATGAATATGCTTCAGATGTAAGTAATGCATTTTTGGAATTTGTAAGAAAAAAATGGTACTACCGAATTAACCGAATATAGTGCACCAAAGAACGGAGACCATTTGATAAGAATTATGCAGGCATTGAAGGATGGGCAGTCAAAAGATGACTTGCCGGAAGAAATCAGACCAAAGAGTGGTTATGGTAATACCTATGCTAAACTATGGTGGGAAAAACCATCCACAACAATTACAAGAAATTTTGCTTGTCCTTCATCTTCAAGATGTATTCATCCAAGAGATTCAAGAGCGATGTCTATTAGGGAAGGAGCAAGACTTCAAAGTTTCCCGGATGACTATCAGTTTTATGGTGCCGATGGAATGAAACGATTAGAAATAGGGAACGCTGTTCCACCATTGTTATCTATGGCAATTGCAAAAGAAATGTTAAAAGCTTTAGAAGAAGTATAATATATAATCCCCAGTGAAGTGTTCTTTTCTTCGTTCGGCCGTAAATCCTGCGTATGCTTTTTCGAGAGAAACTAATTTATAACTACCTGCCGGGATATCAATAGAGGTGTTATCGTTTCTTGTACCAGATAAAATGAACCATCCTTTTTGTGCGGCTAAATGTCTAGCTTGTTGACCATTATTTGTATCGGGATAATATAATTTTATAAATTCTGTAAGTTCTGTCTTGCTTACAACCTTTGTGCCATGATTAAAATCCTCTTATTGTATCTAAAATTGCTTCTCTAACACCTGTGAATGAAAAGTCATATAAAGAATTAGCAGCAACTGATAATTCATAGGCCGGCTTTCCACCATAAGGGCGGTGTGAAGGGATTCGCGTTGCAGGAATATCTTGCCTAAAATCAAAAATAGTGAATTTTTGACAGTTGGCTGATAAAGCAATGGCAAGCAGTAAACTACGGTTTCTTTGGAGTTGAATGTATTTATTGTCCCTTAAATGTAACTTATGAGTTCGATACCAAATCCGGTATAATCATTTACCAGTTCCATTGTTATTTCATAGCCGGTATTTGTACGGACAAGATAATCGCTAATAGTTGAGGTCCTTTGATTTGGCAGAATCAATCTTGTTCGGTCGGCACCTGAAAGTTGTATATCAAACCCTGCGTTCTGCATTTCATTGATAAAGAAGTCTTCAAACACCCACGAAGCCACAAGGTCTTGCCCATACTCTAATGGTGTTCTTCGGTCGGAGTGATGCTGGCAGGATAAGAGATTTTGATATATGTTTATGTGGTTACTTCTTAGGTTATTGACATCTCCTTTAAGAATCAAAATATTTGATTCATCATACCCTAATGAAATAGCGTATTCACATAACGGTTTTTCAAGATAATTGCTTAATCCCTCGTATGCACCCATGATTTATATTTCCTCCTCGGTATTCTCAATAAAAAGTTTATATGTATCTATTCCAAATGCATCTGCAATTTTTTGAATATTATCCAGAGATATACTTCGATGCAAACTTATTATAACAGAGAAAGAAAAAAAGTAAACACTTAACACTGGTAGAAAGATGTATAATAGAAGCTAACTTAAAAAGAAAAAGAAGACTCATAAAGAGATATCTGAGAGAATAGGTATTTCTACAAAGACCATATAAAGAGAATTTAAAAGAGGTACTGTAGAATTACTGAAGTCTGATTTAACAGTCAGAAAAGAGTATATAGAGGAGTTTATCCATCAGAAGTATAGAGGAAATGGGCATAGTATATTTCCTTGCTAATAGTTATTGTTCTTATGAGAGAGGAAGTAATGAGAATAATAATAGATTCATATGTCGTTTCATAAGAAAAGGTACTGATATAGGAAAGTGTAGTAAGACCAGTACAGCTTGCAGGAATAATCTATAACAAAGAAAAGACCAGACAGGCCGTTTCCAAAGATCAGATGAAGAAGTTTCTTAAGTTCGTACATGATGATAATGTTTATTGTAAGTATTATGAGGTTTTCTACATACTGTTTCATACGGGAATAAGAATTTCAGAGTTTTGTGGACTTACACTTAGGGATGTGGATATGAAGAATAAAGTTATTAATATCAATCAACAGTTACAAAGAATATCTTGGGGAGAGTATGTGATAGAGAACACCAAAACTAATGCAGGTACAAGGAAACCTCCAATGACTGATGATGTCTATCAAATGTTTCAGGCAATAATGGAAGACAGGCCGGCAGACCTTCCTGAGATTATGGTAACAGGGCATTGAGGTTTTCTTTTTAGGGATAAAAAGGGAATGTCAGAAGCAGCCATGCATTGGGAACACAGGTTTAACCATGCAGTCAAAGAAAGAAGTCGAAAAGGTAAGCGGAGAAAAGCCTGTAAGCCAGAAAATGTTTAAGGTAATTTAATAGGAAATTAGGATGATGACCTCGGTGGTAATGGGCTGGCGGGGTTATTTTTGTGATAGAAAAAGACTGAGAGTTATGTTAAGATAAATGATATATTAGACGGAGTGCTTTATGTGCTAAATTCTAATGTAACATTCAAATGAATGCAAAGATTCAATTACTATATAAAAAGAAATGAACATTGTAATTGACTATGGTTTGGCATACGCTAAAAAGTACGCTATATTTAGATTGAAAGGAGATGATGCCATGACTTCAATTAGCATAACAAAGGCAAGAGCTAACTTATATAAGACAGTTTCAGATGTCAATGAATACTCTGAGCCTATAACAATAACAAATAATAGAGGGAAAAATGCAGTATTAGTATCAGAAGATGATTGGCTGGTGCTTCAGGAAACCTTGTATCTTAATTCCATACCGGGTATGACACAAAGTATTTTGGACTCCAGAGAAGAAGATGTTTCTGAGTGTACATCTTATAATCCGGAAGAGGAGTGGTAGATGAATTTAATTAAATTCAGTAAACAGGCAGATAAGGATAAAAAACTATTAAAGGGTGCCAGACTTGATGGAAAGCAAAAGAACTTCTAAATATCATAGCAGATTATCCATTCAAAGAACCGCCACCATATGAGAGGCTGGTTGGGAATCTAAGTGGTTTCTGTTCAAGAAGAATAAATATAAAGCATAGGTTAGTATACGAAGTTTATGCTCAGGAGACTTATGAAGATGGTGTAGAATATAAAGGAATAGTGAAGGTGGCACATATGTGGACATATTATGATGGGATGAGGTAGTTTGCCACAAATTAGAATTTGTGGAAGCGTTGTATATGAAGCAGTGATATATTGCAATAGAAGTGGCAATCGTATATCTGGCTATTAGCCTTACGCTTAATGTATGGTTGTGGTCATGGTTTATTTGGGTTATCTATGCTTTATACAGACTGTGGGATAATAAAAAGAGCAAAGAGAATTTACAAATTTAAGGAGTAGTCAATGAAGAAGATAATTGATTATCTGAAAGAAAAATATAACCCATTGGCAATTGTCACCTATGGCTCGTTTAGTTGTGGTATGAATGATTCATACAGTGATTATGATTGCATAATCATTGTTAACAAAAAAGACAATAGTCATGACGATACCGTTATTGATGGAATTCTGTTGGATTGCTTTATTTTCACAAAAGACGAAGTAATCGGCGAGGATCCGGATACTTTTCTTACCGTCTATGACGGTAATATTGTTATGGACACAGATGAAATCGCGGCAGAGTTAAAAACACGAGTAAGGAAATATGTGGAAGAACATTCTGTTATTTCTTACGATGAGAAAAAATTCATTATAAGTTGGATCAAAAAAACAATGCACAGGGTTGAGAAGAATGACGATGAAGGAAACTACAGAGCTTTAGCGTTTCTATGGGAGAGTATAACAGATTATTTTCTGCTTAGAGATTTGTTCTATTTTGGTAGCAAAAAAGCAGTGGCATATCTGAAAGAAAGTGATGCAGAGGGATATCGTCTTTACCATGATGCTATCACAGATCGCACGAACGCAGTTATAAGAGAATGGGCGAATCATGTGATTAACATTGGCGAGATTTCGGCTTAATCGCTCTGCCAAATCCTGGTTTGTAAACCTACTCAGAATTGCTTTACCCAAAAGTCAAGTGACGCAAAAAATTAGACAGTATGATGCCTGATAACAAGCAAATTCCATAACAAACGAAAAAAAGAATAATCACTTTAGTTGCTTGAAGAAGATGGCTACAAAAGCGGATACGCTTATTATCGTCTCTCCGTTTATTACAGATGATATTCCAAAACTGATTGAAGGAATGGCCACAATAAAAAATTACGCTATATACATCATTACAGAAATATGATGATACTGCTAAGAAAGTGATAGCATTATATAATTTTTATGAATATTGCAAAGGGAAAGCCATCAAACTCTTAATTAAGATTGATGATAATCTTCATGGAAAAGTGTATTTATTTTATGATGGGATTAAGCCGAAGGGATTTGTGTTGACCTCGGGCAATTTTACAGGAAATGGACTTATCAATAATCATGAATATGGTATGTGGGTAGAAAATGGAGATATGCAAAAGGAGATGACGGATATCATAAAGTCCATTAGTACCTATGATTTATCTTACAACCAGCTTTGTGGTATTTATGGTGACGCTCTGAAATTTATCAAGAAGCATCCAGAAGTTAAGCAAGAGAAATTTAAGGTACATAAACTGATAAATAAAAAACCATCTGCAACGCAAAATGAATCTGTTAAATATTATTTAAAGCCTGTGGGAACATCACAAGAGCCGTTTGTTAAACCATTTGTAATTAGGGATGTTGATAAGCTTGGATTTGGCAAAAATCCTAAGTCAATGCAAAAAGGAGATGTTGCACAGTTTGTGATTGGTAAGATACCGGGATAGAATGTGATTGAAGAATTGATTTGTCAACTAGTACTTGACGCAAACAAACAGAACCAATGTTCGACAAATTTGAATAGATGTGTTATAATGGAGGTGAATAAATTGAGACCATCAGAAAGATTTACAGAGTTAACGGGGCAAACGGGTCTATATAATATTCAAGCTATCGATAACATACCATCTATTATGCAAAGAGGGTTGCTGTCTAATGAAAGGGCAAGCAGGATTAACCATGTTTCAATTGCAATGAGTGAAGTACAAGTGCGAAGGGAATTGATTCGAGTTCCAAATGGGTTAAAGTTGCATCAGTATGCCAATCTTTATTTTGATCCGTGGAATCCTATGTTATCAAGAAAGCGAAGTCAGAATGAAGAAATATGTATTTTGAAATTTGATAGATTGGTTTTGGATTTTGAAGGTGTTATTCTTTCTGATAAAAATGCTTCTAGTGATTATGCTGCATTTTATGAGGCTGATGCGGGATTAAAGAGTATTGATTTTAATTTAGTTTATGCTAGATATTGGACAGATGAAGATTATTATAAACAATGCAGAAAGAAATCTATAAAATGTGCAGAAGTTTTAGTACCTTATTATATACCATATGAATATGTGGTTTGCGCAGCGGTTGTGAACAAAGATGCAGCAGAAAGACTGGAGGCAACCGGATTTGATAGAGATATAATAGTTGAACCCAGAGTGTTTTTTAGGAGATGATAGTATGAGAATAAAAATTGGAGATATTTTTGAAAGTAAATGCTTAACTATTGTCAATACTGTAAATTGTGTGGGCGTGATGGGAAAAGGCATTGCTATTGAGTTTAAAAAAAGATACCCTGAAATGTTTATGGATTATGTAATAAAGTGTAATTCCGGCGAAGTAAAAACAGGAATCCCATATGTTTTTGATAATGGTGATGGAATTAAAATCCTTAACTTTCCAACTAAGGACCATTGGAGATCGCCTTCCAGATTGTCTTTCGTGATAGAAGGATTAGATTGGTTTGTAGAAAACTATGAAAAGTATGGCATTACAAGTGTCGCATTTCCACCTTTGGGATGTGGAAATGGAGGTTTGACATGGGAAATTGTTGGTCCGATTATGTATCAAAAGTTGAAAAACTTACCAATTGAAGTTGAAATTTATGCTCCATTTGGGGTAAATAGAAATTTAATTACAGAAGAATTTTTATCGAAAATAGTTATTGAGGATGAAGTGCTGGGGAAAAATAACCTAAAAGTTAATCCAAAATGGTATTTAATTTTAGAAGTGGTTAGAGAATTGAATGGAAGGACATACTCGTTAAAGGTTGGAAGAACAATATATCAAAAGATATGTTATGTACTTACTAGAAACGGAGTAAAGACAGGATTTACCTTTTCAAAAGGAAGTTATGGACCATATTCCACTAGTGTGAAAGATTCCATTACCGCATTAGCAAATGCCAATCTTATTATTGAACAGAGCTTAGGGAGAATGGTATCTTTAAGTGTTCCTGAAAATGTGGTTATACATAAAGGAAAGTTTAGTGAAGAAGAGTGGCTTGCAATGAAAAAAACAGTTGATTTATTTGGAAGAATTAAAAGTACTGAGCAGGCTGAACTGATTGCTACTGTTTTGTATGCGTATGATGCATTAACTTGTGAAAAGAAAGAAATTAGCGACAAGGATGTATATGACTTTGTTATGTCGTGGAAACCACGTTGGGAGCAAGAGAAGAATTTTGAAGTTTGTGACACTATTCACAATCTTGCTATGCTTACCCTGATTTCAGTAACGCACAGTAAATTATTATTAGATACAGCTATGTTTTAATGTTACACCACCTATTATGGAGTGGTAGATGTATTTAATCAAGTTCAGTGACAATGCCTATAAGGACAAAAAACTGTTAAAGGGTGCAAGGCTTGATGGAAAAGTAAAATAACTTCTAAATATTATAGCGGATGATTCATTCTAAGAACCACCACCGTATGAGAAATTGCTACAAAAACAGTATAAATGTATTGAAATAGAAATGATTTAGCATTACACAAAATAAAAAGATGGAAGCGAGGTGCTGAACATGGCTAGTACAATTCAGGTCAGAGTAGAAGACGAGTTAAAGAGTAAATCGGATGCTTTATTTAAGGACTTAGGCACAGATACAACAACTGCAATCAGAATGTTTTTAACGCAGGCTATAGCTGCAAATGGATTACCCTTTGAAATAAAAAGACAGGTAGAATCAAACCCGTATGCACCAATGACCGAAAAAGAGATACTTGCAAAGTTGAAAAAGTCCAGAGAACAGGAGATGTTCAAGGATGCAGATGATGTGATTTCAGATATGAGGTCAAAGTATGGATTATAAGAATGTTTTGATGAGTGATGCGAAGGAAAATCTGTATAGATTTATCAGATATCTTTTATTTGAAAGGAAAAGTGAGCAAGCTGCAAGAAATTTATTAAATGATTTTGAAGCAACAAAAACAAGTCTGTCAAATGTAGCCGAGAGTCTGAAACTTTGTGATGATCCCAAACTAAGAAAATTAGGATACCGAAGAATCAATTTTTTGTCTCATCGATATTTTATGCTTTATCGTATTGAGAATGATGCTGTCTATGTAGACAATATTTTTCATGAGTTACAAGACTATGAAAATAAAATGAATTAATTATTGAAATATGTAAAAACAGGCAGTGTTTGAAGATGCTTGTAATATTATTGAAACTGCTCAGAAAGTAGCATACTCTGCGGTTGATTTAACGCTTGTTCACAGAAATTGGCTTCTTGGTAAGAGAATAGCTGATGAAGAACTGAATGGTGAATCAAGAGCTGAATACGGTGCAGAAGTAATTAAGAAATTATCTAAGGATTTAAACGCACAGTATGGAAGGGGATACACTAAAACAAATTTATATAATTTTTATTCTTTTTATAAGATGTATCCGGAGATTTTCCACTCGAAAAGTGGAAAATCTAATGTAAAATTATCCTAGACTCATTATCGGGTATTGTTACAGGTTAAGGATGAGATTGCAAGAGAATGGTACGAGAATATATATTCCAACAGAAGAAGAATTACGCGCTGAGATTGAAACACAGAAGGAAATGTTTAGTATTCAGGTAGAAAATAAGAAAAGTACATCAGCTTAATGATAGAGTAGTAATGGAAGCCTATGGTTTTCCAATCAAGAACTTTACAGAATTTAATTGTGTAGTTGAACTAATGAAACTTTATCAGGCACTAGCAGAGAAATAGAAATAGAAGATGTATGGAGAAAAGTGTATTTATGATTGAAGAGTATACCAATGAGAAATCTGGTATTAATTTTAAAACTTATGGCTATACACATTTGAGGGCATTTCATGCATGCAGACCATTAAGAATTGAAAATTATTTGAAAGATGAAATAAAACAGATTTATTATATGTCAGCATTACAGGATGCGAAAGACAGGATTGTCAGTAATAACATATTATTTGCAGAAGCAGTTGCAAAGCTTAATGCTGAATGGAATAAATTTGATGGTATGCACAAGAGAGTATGGTTGAAAGGTATTTGTCCAAATTTAGTATTTGAAAAATAGGCTGTGATTAATGATATAGAAAAAATAGGCTTTGATTTACAAAGAAAAGAGGAATGCTTATGAAATTAGAACTGGTTTTTATAAGCCGAGAGGGTGAGACTAGGATAAATGAAGTTAGAGAACTATTGAAGAATAAAAATTAGTTTTATAAGTGATGGTATATTCTCTTATAAAAAAACGAATCTTATAGTTATGGATTAAGAAAAATCTAAGAATAATCTAAATGTGTTTTTGAGTATAATGCCGGTAAAAGAAACAAATACAGATGAAGAAGCTGAATTATTAAACTCTTTAAAAAAATGATATTATTAAAAGGCAAGCATAGGGGAGAATATTATATTGTTGTAGTATATGATGGTTCATCAGAATATTATTGTTATGAATTAAGCAAAAAAATTGCATCTGTAGAAAGAAAACTAAGACAATTGATTTATTTAACAGTATTGGCGGTATATGGAAAAGATTGGGTTAAGAACACAATAAATGAAGAAATTAAAAAAATAAAGTTGTTGCAGTAAGTAGAAGCAATAATAATCTATGAGTATATTGAAAGGGCATTGGAGCATTTTACTTTCCAAGATTATACTGATTATTTATTTGAAGAACGGATGGATAAAAAGTTATGAGTTGTTATTTGAGGAAATACAATTTGCTTTTTTTATTGTGAGAAAGAAAAATCAAAATAAGATTCAAAACAATATTTTCACAGGGGAGAAAAAGAAGTCTCTGGGAAAAACTTTTTTTCATCCATTTGATGTAGAAAATATAAAAGGTGATATTGAAGAAATACACCACTTAAGAAATATTGTTATGCATAACAAGGAAATCTCACTTAATAAGTATGTGGAAGCAGATATTATTTTGAATAAAGTAGGTAATAGCCTTGATAAAGCATTAGAATTAGCAATGGAAGATAAGTATTCAGAAGAAGTATTTGTTACAGATATTATTTCATCGATGAAGAAGACTTTTGCGAATTGGGACTCAGATCGGTTTGTGAAGGCAGCAAAAATTATAGAATCATTAAATTTAATTGAAAATCGCTTAAATAATATAGTAAATTCCACTAATGTTATATCAAAGTTAGATTTTAAAAAAATAAATTGGATGCAATAAGTTTAAATTCGAGTTTTGAGTATATTGCCAAACAAAATGACATGCTATCAAAAATACAAAAGCTGGTTGAGCCTATGGGAGGACTTGAAGTGTTAGAAAGTATTGAGAGACAGAATCATATGTTTTCAAAACTAAAAAAATTATGCTGGTTCAACACTTAAAAAAATACAGCATTAGATATGATAGAAAAACAAAATAATATTTTTATCTATTGATACAAGTATTTTACCACCTTTTTTTCTGTAAATGAACATTATAATATGACACAGAATACTTTTATAGTGAGTTATTGTTTTTTTGGTGATTAACACAAAAATAAATGCAAAAATTCAATTAGAATAATATAGGAAATCAAAACTGTCACTGATAATAGATTGATGTACGCTATATTTAGGTGAAAGGAGATGATGTCATGACTTCAATTAGTATAACAAAGGCAAGAGCGAACTTATATAAGACAGTTTCAGATGTAAATGAATACTCTGAGCCTATAACCATAACAAATAATAGAGGAAAAAATGCAGTATTAGTATCAGAAGATGATGAGCTGGCGATTCAGGAAACCTTGTATCTTAATTCCATACCGGGTATGACACAAAGTATTTTGGACTCCAGAGAAGAAGATGTTTCTGAGTGTACATCTTATAATCCGGAAGAGGAGTGGTAGATGTATTTAATTAAGTTTAGTAAACAGGCAGATAAGGATAAAAAACTATTAAAGGGTGCCAGACTTGATGGAAAAGCAAAAGAACTTCTAAATATCATAGCAGATTATCCATTCAAAGAACCGCCACCATATGAGAGGCTGGTTGGTAATCTAAGTGGTTTCTATTCAAGAAGAATAAATATACAGCACAGGATAGTTTACGAAGTCTATGTTCAGGAGACTTATAGAATATGAAGGAATAGTGAAGGTGGCACATATGTGGACATCTTATGATGGAATGAGGTAAATTACCACAAAACCTATACAAATACATCTAAACAGAAATGATTTGGCATTGTACTAAAATAAAAAGATGGAAGTGAGGTTATAAATATGAAATACACACCAATAAATTTTGAACTAAAAGATGGTAGAATTTGCAAAATTCGAGAGATTCAAGTAAAGGATGCTGCAGAAACTATTGAATATTTGAAAACAGTTATGGGAGAATCTGATTTTTTGTATTCTTATCCGGAAGAAATAACCATGTCTGCAGAAGAGGAAGAAAAAATAATAAAAGGCTTTAATGAATCTGATAATACCCTTATGCTTGTTGTCGAAATGGATGGAATACTAATTGCAAATGGCACGATTACAAGGCTGAGTAAAAAGAAAATGTGCCATCGGGGGAATGTCGCTGTTTCTGTTCTGAAAGAATTCTGGAACTTAGGAATAGGAAAGAAGTTGCTTATATGTCTTGAAGACTATGCTAAGGAATGGGGGCTTTCCCAACTTGAACTGGATTATTTCTCAGGCAATGAAAGAGGCAAAATTCTTTATGAGAAAATTGGATTCATCCAAGTGGGAGAAACTCCTAATGCTTTTATTTTGGAGGATGGAACGAGATACAACAATATAAAAATGGTAAAAGGTATTTAAAAAGTTTTCGCTATACTAATTGGAAATTTAGAGGAGGTACTGTGGATTTTGAAAAAGAATGGCTATTACATTTTGCAAATAACATATCAAAATCACTTTTGAAAAAAAGAGTTGTAGGAGGGGGTAATTTTCTTTGGCATATTTTTTCTTGGAATATTGTTGATGCAGATAAGTATTTTACAGGGGATAACGCAAGAAAAATATTTGATGAACTTGATAAATCTGGAGCTAAGTATTTTGACTTGTGGGAAACTAATCCTTCTCTCAAACTTCTTGGAAAAGAAATGGATTCCGAATATATAGATAAATTTAGCGAAATATATGTAGTAGCATCTGATTGGTCATGGACATATATGAAGACACATGAGGAAGAATGCGGACCTTATTTTTATAGACCTTGATGCTTACAACTTCCAGTTTGTAAACCTAATTAATATTGCTTTGTCCGAAAGTTAAGCGAAGCAAGGAATTAGAGAGTGTTATGTTTGATAACTGGAAAGTATCTCAACCAAATCTAACTACATTTTCATATAACTTTATGCAGATGGCAAAGCAAAATGCCATCTGTTTTTTCCGCATTAAAGCTTACAAAATTTGAAGTTATTTGGTAGAATAAAAGCATTGGTTCATACCTTATAACGATAACCCTAAATTTGAAACCCCTTTAACGATTCTACCGTTAAAAGGTGAGTAGTCACCCCCCCTATCGTTGACTACTATTTGACTACTAATGACTATTACATTTTGCTACAATTTGCCTTATTTTGCAGATGGGCCAAAATATCTGTAGGTTTAACCCCATTTTAAAGACTTGGCAAAACCTTGCAAATTAGGGCAATTAACTGCATTTTAGGAGGAAAAATTTAATGACAAAAATACTTTTTATCTGCCATGGCAACATCTGCCGCAGCACCATGGCACACTTTGTATTCCAAGACATGATTAACAAAGCAGGTCTTGCAGACGAGTTCCTCATTGACTCCAAAGCCACCAGTACGGAGGCACTTGGAGAATCCACCCACTATGGGACAGTGAAAAAGCTTAGGGAAGTGGGGGTGCCTGTTCTGCCACATACCTCTACCCAGATAACCAAGAAAGATTACAGGGATTTTGACTACATTATCGCCATGGATACAAATAACCTTAGAAATCTGGACAGAATTCTAAGTGGTGATCCGAAAAAGAAGATAAGAAAGCTGCTTTCTTTTGCCGGCAAGATGGTGATATAGCCGATCCTTGGTACACAGGCGACTTTGACGCTACATATAGAGATGTACTTGAAGGCTGCGAAGGACTATTAAAAGAATTAACAACAACATCATAATAAGTCAGCCATTTTATTTTCTTAACAATGCTTTCGTAGAAGTATAATAATTTTGTAGTGGGCCACATGGTGGCAGACAAGGTTCAACGCAAAGAATGCCGCCACAAGCAGTATAACTACAGAATAAGTATCTTTCTTAAAGCATTTATTAAAATTATCGCCTCAAAACTACAAGATCAGCGTTAGCTCTTTGCTTACTGACATTATTTTTAATCCGGAGGAAATTCATGTCTTCACTACTTTTAGCAGTCATCTATTTAATTTTCATAAGCCTGGGGCTGCCTGACTCTCTCCTTGGTTCAGGCTGGCCTAAGATGCAGGCAGTGTTTTCGGTACCATCATCTTATGCAGGCTATGTATCGATGACTATATCATTTATGACAATCATATCAGCACTTCTAAGTCCTCGCATGATAAAGCACTTCCATACAAAATGGATTACGATAGTGTCAATAGGGCTTACTATAGCCGGACTTTTAGGATTTTCAATGTGCAGTGAGTATTGGATGCTGTTTATATTTGCTGTTCCTTATGGACTTGGAGCGGGAGCTATAGATGCTTCGGTAAACCACTATGTGGCAAATAATTATTCAGGCTCGGTTATGAACTTTCTGCACTGCTTTTACGGTGTAGGAGCGGTGATAAGCCCGTATATTATGGCACTCGCACTTAAATACGCAAGGTGGAATGAGGGCTACAGTTGGACATCCTATATCCAGATGTTTATTCTTTTCGTGTGCATTATTTCCCTTCCTTTGTGGAAAACTAATGGAAAAGAAGAGGAAGAAGACCACAGTGACAGTGTTGGAATTAAAGAAGCGCTTAAGGTGCCTGCAGTTATTTCACTTTGATTGCTTTCTACGCTTACTGCGCAGGAGAGGCTACCTGCTTCCTATGGACTCCGAGCTATTTTGCAGGCACAAAGAGTGGGCTTAGTGCAGAAACCATTGCTTCATTTGGCTCGCTTATATTTGGTGGGCTTATGCTTGGAAGGCTGATTTCAGGATTTATTTCAAATAAACTGGGAGACAGAAGGCTGATTCGCATAGGCATTTTCGTGGAATTATTAGGAATAATAATGGTCTTTTTACCTGTGAAAAGTTATATGGTGGCAGCCACAGGCTTTGTCGTCATTGGAACCGGTATGGGACCTGTCTATCCGGCTATCCAGCACATGGCACCTGCCAATTTTGGGAAGAAATACAGTGCAGCTGTTATAGGGCTTCAGATGGCAGCAGCCTATGTCGGAAGTACCTTTATGCCTATGATATTCGGACTTCTTCAACAGAAAATCGGCATAGCCATCATGCCTGCATATCTCTTGATTTTTGCCATTATCAATTTTGTAATGCTTGAGTTAACCTATAGTAAAATAAAGGTAAAATCAGCCTAAACCCACACCATTTAACATAATCTCTTGACAGTCACATGGCTTAATAATACAATGTCTGAAGATAGAATATTTGACGAAAGTTAAAGTTTAGCCAATGTATTTAATGCTAAATCTAACCAGGCATAGTTATTATTAAAGCCATGCGTCATAGAGATTTTTATTTTTTCGGAGGTAATTATGGAAAAGCCAAATATAATTTTCATTTTTTCTGACCAACAGAGGGCTGATACTATGGGCTGTTATGGTCAGGAGCTTGATATAAGCCCTAATCTTGACAGACTTGCGGATGAGGGAGTGCTTTTTAGAGAGGCATTTACAGCACAGCCGGTATGTGGGCCTTGCAGGGCAATATTTCAAAGTGGCAAATATCCTACGGCAATAGGCTGCTACAGAAACGGGCAGTCCCTCCCAAGAGATATCAAAACTCTTGCCAACTATATGGAAGAGGCAGGATATGAAAATGCTTATGTGGGAAAATGGCATCTGGCAAGTGACAGGGCAAGCTATATAGTGCCTGCAAATCCTGACTATGAGACACAGGCGATACCTAAGGAGAGAAGAGGCGGATATAACGGCTTCTGGAGGGTGTCTGATGTGCTTGAAGCGACCTCCCATGGCTATGACGGCTATGTATTTGATGAAAATATGAACAGGATTGACTTTAAGGGCTACAGGGTTGACAGGATTAATGATTTTGCACTTGAATTCCTTGATAAATATGATGGTAAAAAGCCGTTTTTCCTTACTGTTTCACACATTGAGCCACATCATCAAAATGACAGGGCTGACTATGAGGGGCCAGACGGCTCTAAGGAGAGGTTTAAGGATTGTAAGCTGCCTAAGGACTTAGAGGCACTTGGAGGAGATGCAAGACAGATGTACCCTGATTATTTGGGGTGCTGCAAGAGCTTAGACGATAATTTTGGAAAATTAGTTGATAAGCTAAAAGAAAAAGGCTTATATGACAACACGATAATAATATATTCCTCAGACCACGGCTCACATTTTAAGACAAGAAATAGAGAGACTTACCTGAAAGGCTCTGATGACTACAAGAGAACCTGCCACAGCTCTGCACTTAAGGTACCTCTAATAATCGCAGGCGGCGCATTTAAGGGTGGAAAGGTAGTCCGGGAGGTTGTTTCTACCTGCTCTCTTCCAAAGACAATCCTAGCTATGGCTGGAGTTGATGTGGGAGATGATATGATAGGTGAAAACCTTGAAACCCTTATAGATAAGCCTATAGACGAGGATAAATTCGTATATGCCCAGATTAGTGAAAGCAGGCTTGGAAGATGTATAAGAAGCAAGGACTATCTTTACAGCGTATTTGCCCCTGAAAGTAACGGCTGGGATGAGGATAGGAGCGATGTCTACGAGGAAGAGTTCTTCTACGATTTAAGAAATGATCCTTATGAGTTAAACAACCTTGTAAATGACAAGGCAACTGTGGATATAAGAAAGAAGCTGGCGAAAAAGCTGATAGAGAAGATAGAGGCAGCAGGCGAGGGAAAGGCAGAGATAAAAATTAAAGAATAATTTTTAGGGCTAATATTCTAAATTGTAAAGCATAGGATATTAGTCCTTTTTTCTTCAAGGTTATTTATGCGTCAAAAGATAATTGAAATAACGGATATAAATATTTATAATGGGAATAGTTAAAACCAATTTTTGTAAATAAACTCGAATTGCAAGACTAATTTTCAGAAATTGTAATAGGAGATATATATGCCCGCTATCAGTGTACTTATTAAGCCCGCTTCGGGGCTTTGCAATATGCATTGTGACTATTGTTTTTACAAGGATGAGATGGAGAACCGCACCGATGCATCCTTTGGCTTTATGACGGAGGAAACGCTTAAAAATGTAATAAGGAAGACTCTGCTTAGAGCCGAAGGGGTGGCAAGCTATGCATTTCAAGGTGGTGAGCCCTCTCTTCGTGGGCGTGATTTTTTTAAGAAGGCAGTAGAGTTTCAAAAACAGTACAATAAGAACAATGTTAGGGTGAACAATGCATTTCAAACAAATGGCACCCTCATTGATGAGGCTTGGTGTGTTTTCTTTAAGGAAAATAATTTTCTTGTCGGACTTTCAATTGACGGAAATAGATGCACTCACGATAAATATAGGCATTTGAATGGGAAATCAGCCTATGATAAGGCTTATGAAACCGCTAAACTATTTGATAAATTTGGAGTGGAATACAATATATTAACCGTTGTAACTGCTGATGTGGCAAAGGATATTGAAGAAATTTACAGGGATTATGCTAAAAAAGGCTTTAAGTACCAGCAGTATATTCCCTGCCTTGAAGCATTTACAAAGGATGCTAAGAATGGTGAATTCGCACTTACCCCTGAAGTTTACGGAGAATTTCTCATAAAACTCTTTGACCTCTGGTTTGAGGACTGGAAAAAGGGAAGACAGCCCTACATAAGAAGCTTTGAAAACTATGTAGGGATATTGATGGGCTACATGCCAGAGGCTTGCGAACAGCGAGGAGTCTGTGGCGTACAGAACACGGTTGAGGCTGATGGAAGTGTCTATCCGTGCGATTTCTATGCCCTTGATGAATATAAAATAGGCAATTTCAATACGGATAACCTCGATGTAATAAATGAAAACAGGCTTAAGAGTAAATTCATAGAACGCTCCATCCCCCTTCCTGAATCCTGCAAGGTCTGTCAGTACATCCAAGTTTGCAGAGGAGGATGTATGAGAAACAGGGTGAAGAACAAATTTACAGGGGATTATGAAAACAGGTTTTGCTTAAGCTATAAGATGTTTTTTGAAAAATGTCTTGATAGTATGTGGGAGATAGTGTAGATGTATAAACAATCACCTAAGGAGGTTATAATGCAAAAAAGAACAAGAAAGTACAGTGGTGTAAGGAGTGCAGAAGTATCAAGTCGTGAAATAAAGCATAGAGAAATAGCCAGATATGCTGCTACACAAGGGTTTGTGCTTCTAAAAAATGATGAGTTACTGCCACTAACAAGTGATGCAAGGGTATTTTTAGCCGGTACGGGAGTGGTTCACTCCATAAAGGGTGGAACAGGCTCGGGTGACGTTAATGAAAGAGAAGTAGTAAGCATTTTAACAGGATTTAAGAATGCAGGACTCACAGTTGTAAATGAAGAGGCTATCCTCTCTTCTACCACGGATTATGAGGATGCACAGGCTGAATATGTAAATAAGATATTTAACAATATGTCAAACATATCAAGCCAGGATTTCTTTGAACTTTTTATGCGTGAGAAAAGACGTGATTTTAAGAGGGTTCCTATAGATGAAGAAGCAGTGAAGGCTTCTGATGCCGCCTTCTATGTAGTTAGCAGGGTTGCGGGAGAAGGAAAGGACAGAGTCCTAGAGAAAGGCGATTATTACCTAAGCGACATAGAAAAAGAAGAGCTTAACAAACTGGGAAAATACACTGACAACATAGTGGTTCTAATCAATGCAGGAGGTCCTGTTGACCTAAGTGACATATTAAATAACAAGAGCGTAAAGGCTATAATGAATATATCACAGCCGGGTATGGAGCTAGGCAATGCTGTGGCTGATGTAGTACTAGGCAAGGAAGCTCCTTGTGGAAAGTTGTCTGCTACCTGGGCTCTTCTTTACAAGGATTATCCAAATGCATCGACATTTAGCCATAATAATGGAGATGTTGAAAATGAGAGATATACTGAAGGCATCTATGTTGGTTACAGATATTTTGACAGCTTTAATGTAAAACCTGCATTTCCATTTGGATTCGGTCTTTCTTATACAGACTTTGAGATTTTTGATGTGAAGATATCAGCAAGCAGTGGAGAAATCACAGTAGAGTCTAAAGTCACCAATGTTGGTAATAAATATAGTGGACGTGAGGTGGTACAGATATATGCAGCCTGCCCTCAGACAGGTATTAAAAAAGAATTTAAGAGACTTGTTGGATTTAAGAAAACGAGAGAGCTTAAGCCCGGTGAAAGCGAAACCTTAAAGGTGACTATCCACTCTAAAGCGCTTGCTTCATTTGATGAAGAGAAGAGCCGCTGGATACTTGAAAATGGGGAATACGGTATATTTGTGGGCAATTCTTCTGACAACGTTAGAGATAGCCGGAGTGGTATCAGTTAAAGAAGATTATGTAATAGAAAAGGTTGAACACATTCTTCCGCTTCAGGAGAAACTTGAAGAAATAGTAAGGCCTGACAGTGTGATAAGTGAGCTTACAAAGAAATGGAAGGAAGAAGCAGAAAAAAGAGGGATTAAAGCCATTACCTTTGTTCCCGTTACAGAAGAAAGAGCAAAGAAGGGGCGTACTGACCTTGATCTTATCTCGACGGAATTGGCAGCAAAGCTCTCAGATGAGGAGCTTACAGTTCTTTTAATGGGAGAAATAAGCAAGGGTCAGGACAACATAAAGGATAATGAACTAATTGAAACGGGTATCTGTGTTCCGGGAGCAGCAGGGGAAACAAGCTGCGCGCTTGAAGAAAAGTATGGTATTCCCGGTATATCAATGGCAGATGGTCCTGCTGGCTTAAGAGTGCTTAGACACTATGATGTGGACAGAAAGACCGGGAAAATATATGGAGTTGGGCTTATAGGAAGCCTTGAAGGCGGTCTTTTTTAGGAAGGACTATAAGAATGAGGATGTAGACAAGTACTACATGTATGCGACTGCTATTCCTATAGGCACTCATCTTGCACAGACCTTTGACCTTGATTTGGTTAGAAATTTAGGTAGGCTTGTAGCAGATGAAATGACAGAGTTTGGTGTGGCTTGGTGGCTGGCTCCGGGACTTAATATTCACAGAAATCCTCTTTGTGGAAGAAACTTTGAGTATTATTCAGAAGATCCGCTGCTTTCAGGGGAAATGGCGGCTGCAATTACACTGGGAGTCCAGTCTGTGCCAGGGGTTGGCACTACAATCAAGCACTTTGCCTGCAACAATCAGGAAGACAACAGAATGAGCTCGAACAGCATAGTATCTGAAAGAGCTTTAAGAGAGATATATCTTCGAGGGTTTGAAATAGCCGTTAAAACATCCCAGCCAATGTGCATTATGACCTCCTATAACCTCATCAACAGCATACATACAGCAAACAGCTATGACCTTTGTACAATAGTTGCAAGAGAAGAATGGGGATTTGAAGGAATAATTATGACAGACTGGACTACGACAACTGCAGGCGGAAGCAAATCATCAAGCTGTGCTATAGCGGGAAATGATCTTATAATGCCGGCAAATCAGATAGACATTGACAACATAATGGCTGCACTTAAGGATGGTTCTCTTCCAAGAAGCATAGCAAGAGACTGTGCAGCAAGACTTATAAAGGTCATCTTCCAGACAATTGGAATGGAGGATATAGAGGCTTATAATAAACAGTTTGGATTTTAGAATGGATAAAAGATGATTAGACTACAGGTTGTTGAAGATGAATAGAGTGAGCCTTCTTTGCAGAAAACTGCCATCAGTAGATATTGAGGCTAATGCAGGATTAGATTTTAACCCTGAGATATATCAACATAGTGCTGGCCTGGTGCTTTATTATGACAATATGAATTATATAGCGCTTAGGAAGTATTATTCAGATACTCTTAAGCAGCCTGTGGTTGCAATTATATCCCTTGAAAATGGTGAAAAGAAAGAACATCTGGACACAAGAACAGCTGTTGATTGCCGTATGCTTAGATTTGAATTAATCGTATCGGGCAGAGAAAGCTATTTCAAATGGGGATATGAGGGCGAGGATACCAAGCCTATTGGACCTGTTTTTGCTACGGATAAGCTTTCGGATGAATATTGCAAATACGGTGAGTTTACGGGCACGATGGTAGGTATATTCGCAGTAGACAGTATGTTCCACAAGAAGGAAGCTGATTTTGATTATTTTAGTGTAACTAATAAAGAAGAATAAAGCTATGGTTAAGTCCAACCTGAACCTCAAAAGTATCTGTAGCAGTGTAATTTCATACATTTTGAGTTATACTGTCTACAGATGTTTTGTTTAACCTGATAAGGAGAACGATAATGGAAAATGAATTCTTGTATGGCTGTGCGTACTATCCTGAATATATGCCTTATGAGAGGATAGACGAAGATTTTGCCCTTATGCAAAAGGCTGGGATGAATGTAGTAAGAATAGCGGAATCTACCTGGAGTACCCTAGAGCCAAAGGAGGGAGAGTATAATTTTTACCATATTGATGAGGTTCTAAAAAGAGCCGGGAAGTATGGTCTCAAGGTAATAATAGGCACACCAACTTATGCGGTACCATCTTGGCTTGCAAAGCTTGATGAAAATGTACTTGTCCATACCAAAAACGGCGATGTAAAATATGGTAAAAGGCAGATATTCAACCTTTTATCAGATACATATATATTCTATGGCAGTAGAATAATCAGAAAACTCTTAGAGCATACAGCGAAGCATCCACAGGTTATAGGATTTCAGATAGACAATGAAACCAAGCATTATGACAACTTCGGAGCAGAGATTCAGGAAGCGTTCATCCGTCTGCTTAAAAGCAGATATACAGACATAGAGGAGTTTAACAAAGATTTTGGACTTGCTTACTGGAGTAACAGTATCCACTCCTGGGAGGATTTTCCTGATATTTCGGGGACAATAAATGCAAGCCTTGCCTGTGAATTTGAAGAATTCCAGAGAGATATGGCAGTTAACTTCCTTAAAATGCAGGCAGAGATTGTAAATGAATATAAAAACCAGAGCAGTTTATTACTCACAACTTTGACTTTGAATGGAGAAAGTTTGGAGCTGATATAGCTCAGGATGGCTATTCTTATGGTGTACAGGATGGTATCCACCACCTCAGAGCTTCTGATGCCCTTACACACGCGGGAACTGACATCTATCACCCTACAGGATTTCAGCTGACAGGTGCAGAGATAGCGTTTTGTGGGGATGAAATAAGAAGCCTCACAAATGACAACTACTTTGTGCTTGAATGCCAGTCACAGGCATTTAAGTACTGGTGCCCATTCCCAAAACAGCTCAGGCTTCACGCTTTCAGCCATATTGCATCAGGTGCTGATGGAGTGATGTACTGGAACTGGCATTCAATCCATCAAAGCTTTGAGACTTACTGGAAGGGCATTTTAAGCCATGACTTAAAGCCATCTAGAATATACAATGAGATTTCTGAGATTGGTAATGAAATCAAGGTACTTACAAAGGAGAAGCTTTGCATAAAAAAGAAAAACAGGATTGCCCTTTTGGTTGATACCCTGTCTTTAAGTGCGCTTAAGTGGTTCCCTATCGATAAAAAGCTTAGTTATAATGATGTTGTAAGATATATGTATGACAGCCTCTATGAGGAAAACCTAGAATGTGATGTCATTTTCTCCGAATACGCAAATCTTGATAAGTATGAAGCCATCATCTGCCCTGCACTTTACTGCGTATCTAAAGAGCTTACTACAAAGCTTGACAGCTTTGTGAAAAACGGCGGCATCCTAATAGGGAGCTTTCGCTCCTTTGTAGCAGACAGAAGGGTTAGCGTATATACTGAAACTCTTCCTGCGGGGCTTACTGACTGTTTTGGAGTGCATTATGATGAATTTACTCATACTCTTAACATGGGAGCAGGCGGAAAAGAAGTAAAGTATGTGGCAGAGCTTGTAACCGCTGATACAGCTAAAGAAATCCATCCTTATGAGCATATATACTGGAATAATTATTCTGCAGTAACCTGCAATGAATACGGAAGCGGAAAGGCTTATTATATAGCTTCATATCTGGACAAAACTGTGCTAAAGGATGTCTTAAGAGAGGCATTGAAAGCTGTGTATGAGAGACAAAATCTCCCTGTACAGACCGCTTTCCCGGTGATAACCAGAAGAGGTGTAAACGAACTGAACGAGGAGTTAACCTATGTATTTAACTACTCCTGTAAGCCTGTTGAAGTAGAGATATGTGTAAAGGATGAGAAGGGGTGCACAGATGCTATTACCGGGATAAGTTATGTAAAAGGGGATAAGCTAAGGCTTGAAGACTGGGGAGTGGCAGTGCTTGTGGGGTAGAATTATGCCACAAATAATACCAATTAAAGACCTGAAAAATACTTCTGAAATCTCTGATATGTATTAAAAATATTTACATTGAACATAAACTGTGCTATAATTTTTATTACCAAAATAGTAATGAAATCAAAGGGGGACAAAAATTAAAATTGGGGATGAAGATACTGTATAAGAATGAAACTGCGAAGAAACAGTTTTGTTCTGAGTATAAGAAAAAATGGCGATATCCTGAGCAGGTAAAAAAGAAACTTGAGTCTACAGAAAACTTTATATTAAATGCAGAATCTTTATTGGATATTGCTAATTTTCCTCCTTTTCATTTTGAACACTTAAAAGGTGACAGAAAAGATGAATGGAGCATACGCTTAGGGAATACAGGATATAGAGTTACAATGATTCCTTGTGATGTCAGTGAAAACGAAATCACAGAAGGAGATATTTTAGCACAGTGTAAAATGATTAAAATTGTAAAGGTGACGGAGGTGTCAAACCATTATGAGTAATGTAAATGAATACAAAGATATAGTGGCCCTTCACCCTGGGTATTATATTGCAGATGTTATTGAAGACATGGAAATTAGTCAGGCTGAGTTTGCAACAAGAATGGGAACAACGGCAAAGACATTAAGCCAGTTGATAAATGGGCAGGCTAATATATCTAATGACTTAGCGAAGAAGCTTTCTGTAATGCTTGGCACCAGTCTGGATGTTTGGCAGAACTTACAGAATACTTATGATCAGAAGCTTATTGAGATACAACTGGCTAAGGATATTGATGCACAGGCAGAACTTGTGAAAGAGATAGATTATAAGTATTTTATTGATGTAGTTGGTTTGCCAACGACAAGAAGTAACAAGGAAAAAGTGGCAAATTTATGTAAGTTTTTCAAAGTTGCAGATTTAAGAATTATGCTGAAACAGGATTTTTTAGTGAACTTTAGAACAAGTTCATCTTGCAATAAAGAGAAACACATTATTAATTCCAGAGCTTGGATTCAAACAGCTATGAATTTTTCAAAAAGCATTGAGACTAAGCCTTATAATGCTGTAAAATTAAAAGGATATTTACCGGAGCTTAGAGGTATGACACTTAAGGAACCTGAAGAGTTCTTGCCAAGAATAAATGAAATTTTTGCCGAATGTGGTATCGCATTTGTCCTATTACCGCATTTGAAGAATTCAGGAGTGAATGGAGCAGTTAAGTGGGTGACAGAGGATAGAGTAGTGCTTGCGATGAATAATAGAGGACTTAATGCAGATAAGTTTTGGTTTTCATTATTTCATGAAATAAAGCATGTGCTTCAGCAGAAAATTAAAATGGTATTTATTAGTACTAAAGTTGAGGAGATGATGGATATTAATAATAACCTTGAATTAGAAGCGGATAAATTTGCTACAAATTATCTGATTTCTCCTGCGGACTATAAAAGGTTTGCTCCATCTAAATATACTTCTGATGATGAAATAGTTGAATTTGCAACTACAATTGGAATTCACCCTGGAATTGTAGTTGGAAGATTGCAGCACGAAGGAATAATTGCCCAGAACAGATGCTCAAAACTTAAAGAAAAGTATGTGATTGAAATAAAACATACTGCTTAAAGCAAATGTTATATTTTCAAGGTAATTGCATCGCTCTTTTTAGATTCATTTTATCTAAATTAAGTGCTTTGGAGATGTTTTAACAATAAAAAACAGATGGGTTTTTACACTACCAATACCTACACGGAGATAGAATTATGCCGCAAATTATATCAATTAAAGATCTGAAAAACACTTCTGAAATCTCCGATACATTTCGAAAGACGATGAAACAGTTATCTATGTACAGAGATATAGAAATATCAGAACAACAGATAGAAAAAGGCCAGATAAAGGATGCAAGGCAAGCATTAGGGGAGCTGAGGACAAAGTATGGGCTATAAAATACAAGGTACAAAACAAGTAATAATTTCATCAACTGGGAAATTATAAAAGATAATTTTAGTTTTTCGATTGCATTTGATAACCCTTCAAATATCCGCAGGTTAGAGCTTTTATCATGGTACATACCCAATTAATCTGGTGTCAAGCATAAATGATTATGTCCCAAAATAATTAATTTATAAGCCCCACAAAGGGGCTTTTATTATGCACTTTTTAAGTCGTCTTCAATTCTGTGTGGCTGTGAATGTGCAAATTTATTAAAGGCCTCTAATCTCCAAGGATGGTTCATTGGAGGAATATAAGGCTTTCTAGGTTTAGGTTGTTTGTAGTCAGCGTCCAAGTCCTTAGATTTGTGTTCATGAGCCGGTATTTCTTCCAGTGCATAAATATCCTTGTCATTTACGCACGCAAACATAGACCTATCAAATGCCTTGATAAGCATAACCTTGGTACCTTTTCTATAATGGATTTGGACTCCATTATGATCTATCATCTTATAAAATTTCTTCTTAAATTGAATCGCATGTCCGGCATCAACAGTTCTCTCAGTCAAAACTGCTAAAGTAAGATTTATTTTTTCTTTAGACGGTTGCGTTTCAAAGACAGATTTGATACCATGAAGTGGAAGTGAGAACTTCTCATTGAATTCCTTTATGTAGGAGTGAAGGAATTCATTGGCATTATTGATGTCGGTTACGCCTGCGAGTCTAAACTCAATAGGCAGGCGTGACTGTAAGGTTTGATTCAATCGTTCTATGCGTCCTTTAGCCTGTGGTACGCTGCTTGATTCAAGTTGTGTACCAGTTGCTTGCAGGCATAAGCGAACTGTGTATAGGTGTCATTGTCGTCAGATAAGGCACCTTTTTTCTTGTAAGTAAATACAGTACGTTTATCGGTAAGAAACTTATAGGGGATACCATAATCGGTAAGAATCTGTTCAAACACATGGTAGTAGCCGTTAAGGGTCTCCTGAGTATCAAACCATGCGCCAGTAACAGCACCTGAGGCATCATCAATGGCTAAATGTAGATGCCATATCTGTCCCGGCACCCATTCATAAGGGGTTGCATCCATCTGAAGCAATTCACCGAAATAAGCACATCTTGGACGACGACTGTGAGCATCTTCAACTGCTACTAAGTTAGCCTGTATCTGTGATAATTCTTTTTGACGCTTTCAGATTCCTTCTTGGCTCTGAGTGCTTGCCTAATGCGTCTACGCTTTGGCTTTTTGTAGCCTTTGGAGATAGAATGTACTCAGACTCCAAAAATACTCATTACAGAGGAAGAAGAGATGCTTATGCCCTCATGCTTTTTTAGAAGCTCTGTATAGTGTTCAAAGTTAGCCTCGTAGTATTTAGTTCTGTATAGATCAAGAACCTGACTTCTGATGTCAGGATGGATGGTGGTAACCGGCTTCTTACCTCTGTTACCATGAATAAAGAATGCTTTTACCATCTTTAATATAGCCTTGTATCATACGGTTTATATGCCTCTTGGTGCATCCTAGGATAAGAGCAGCTCTATCCTTATTAGCTGTATCTGGGTGATCTATCAGACCTTTAATAACCTCGTACTTTCTTTGTTCATCCATTGATAAAATAACCTTTCTGATAAGTCAGTCCCTCCTAGTGTTAGAATATACAAAATAGTATTTTACCATAAGTGGGACATTTTTATTTGTGGTATACTAGGACTTTATCATTTATGGCTTATAATCATGGTACATACCCAATTAATCTGGTTGACTACAATCATATAATATGTTAACATTTATCGGTTAGTTCTAACTAACAAATTTTGTAACCACATATCTGTTTAATTATGGGGGATACTATTATATTATGGGAGGTAGTTATGTCAAAACGTGTTTTATTGTTCTTTTTTATTGCTGTTTTTATATTGTTTGGTAAACAGACAATTGCAAAAGCAGAGGGTACTTGGGGCTATGAAGATTTTGTAATTGAAAAAGGGGTTGTTTATGGTTTTTCTAAGGCAGGTATAGAAAAACTTGCCTCAAATCATTCCGTTGAACTTCCGTCTAAGGATGCAGAGGGAAAGCCTGTTACAAAGGTAGGAAGCTTTGCCTTTGTCTATAATAAACATACTGCAATTGAGGAGTATGGTGAAGAAAATGATGTTGATGGAAACAAAATAGAAGACATAGGTGAGGAATTTGCAAAGACAGATATAACTTCATTGATTATACCGGAAGGTTATACTTATGTAGGTCAGGATGCCTTCATTTACAATGTAAAATTAAGTTCTATAAAATTCGCAGATACAATAACCTACATTAGTGAATATGCATTTGGTCATTGCAATATAGTCAATTTGACATTGCCTAAAAGACTTGAGCACATAGGTGATACAGGATTTTTTGATTCAAATATACAGGGCACATTGATATTACCTGAGAACCTTGCATCACTTGGAGAGCGTGCTTTTAAGGGGAATAGGCTTACAGATGTTATATTTAAGGGAAATAAGATAGAGTGTATAAGCGAGCAGGCATTTGAGGATAATAACTTAAAGACCGTAAATATCCCTGACAGTATAAACAGGATAGAAGAGGCGGCATTTAACGGTAACGATGGAGAGGCAGAGTATGCTTATTTTGTCGTGTTAAAGACGCCAAATGGTGAAAATACCAATAATCTACCTGACAAGGAAAATTATTTTATAAATCCCTCTGCTGACAAAAGGGTTTCTAAGATAGAATTAAACTACAAGAAGTGGGATAACAGGGATTTTAAGTTTGAAGGGACAGCGGTTACCGGATTTTCTGGAACGGGACTTCTAAAAGTAAAGGTAAACAAGAAGGTAGTTATTCCGGGATTTAACAACAATAATGAACCTATAACTGAGATTTCAGATTCAGCATTTCGAAATGTTGACTTTGAGGGACAAAGCCTAAATAAGCTTGATATAGAGGCTGTAACACTGCCAAAATCACTTAAAACTATCGGGGATTTTGCATTTCAGTCAAATAATATAACGGATGTGGTACTTGGAGAGTGTGAAGAACTGGTAAAAATAGGCCAAGGTGCTTTTATGAACAATAAAATAGACACTCTCGAGTTAAACAAAGGTCTGAAAGTTATAGACAATGCCGCATTTCATATCAATAAGTTAAATGCAATAATAATCCCGCAGAGCGTTGAAAAGATAGGTTCTTCAGCTTTTAGAGAATGTGAAGCAACAACTGTTATATTTGAGGAAGGGTCAAATCTTTCCTCTCTTGGAGAAATGGCATTTTTGTCAAATTCCTTAGAAAGCGTTACGATTCCGGATGGAATAACATTTATACCTGTACAAGCATTTGCAGATAATAAACTAACAGAAGTTAACTTACCAAGAAACTTGAAAACAATTAAAGAAGAAGCTTTTTCAAAAAACAGATTAAATGAAATAAACTTGCCTGAAACAGTTGCCTATATTGCTTTCAACAGTTTTACAGGAAATCCTGATAAGGTAGTTATACATACGATAAAGGGCAAAAATCCAAGCAATCTTCCTGACGGTGACGGACACATATTGGATCCTCATAATTATACCGATAAAAGTGAAGATTTAATAAAGGTTAACAATGAAATCAAGGCACTTGATAAGACAGCACTAAGGGAAAGCACCGTGAAGCAGTATGAGGATATGCTCAAAGAAGGTGAAATCCTGATTGATATCTTAAATCAGGGGAAACTTACAGTGTCTAAGAAGCTTAAATTTATAAATGATGTTCGCTGGTTCTTTACAAGAATACCGCTTGATAAGGCATTAAAATATGCAACTAACACTTTACAATCACCAAAGACAGCCAACAAGTCAGATCTAAAAAAGTTAGAGGCTAAGATTAAATATGGAGAAACCGCTTATAATAATTCTGCAGTTGTCGGTAATAAATTAAAGAGAATAGAGAAAGAGCTATATTACTTAGGTGATTTGTGCAACAACATTGGTGAAATATCAAAGGGATACATGGCTGAAGGCGTATATTTACTGCATACTCCACTTCCTATACCGGAATATTATATTGGCGTAAACCTATATTATGACAGGCAGGGGAAAATTATATATGTATTTGATATGAGTTACACCATAGGTGAGGGGCAGAAAAATGAATATGGTAAGGAAATTGAAAATGTAGATGAGGACAATCAAGGTTACCATGAAGGAGCATTAGCAACCTTAGCGATGTACGAAGGCTTAAATGTTAATGATATTGTTACCAAAAATATAGGTGATTTTAGTCAGATACAGTATGAAGACATATATAAATATCACGCAGAAGGCATATTTAATGCAGTAAAGGATGCAGCAAAAGATGCGGTAAATAATTTGAATCCTAAATCAAATTCGGCTGTACCTCTTGTACCTATCATAACAACTGTTGCTAATGATAATTCGTCAAGAAAAGAAAGTAATGATACATTACCGGATAAAAAGGCAGATAGAGAAAACGATAATAAACTTGATATTGCTACTGAAAAGATACCGCTTTCATCTAAAGCAGCTATAAATGGTGTAAACAAGAGTATAAAAACTATCAGGCTATCAGGCTTTAACGGCATTATAAATTTAAAGAATCTAAGTATTAATGATGTCGGTGTATTAAAGATACATTCAAAGGTTTTGAAAAGAGCTACAATCAATAAAGCCAAGTATATAGTATTGCAATTTAAGGATTATAAGGTAAAACTTGCAGTAAGAGGATTAAGTAAGCTGACTAAAAATGATAAGGTAATTATATTTAGGTTTAAGAAGAATCCTAAAAATAAAAAAATCAGACTAAGCATATCAAGTAAAAAGACAGGATAATAAAAGATATAAAGGTTAAGTAATTGTGCACTTGATAAAAGGAGCTGTTTAATTGATAACAGCTCTTTTTCTTTGTACCTGTACTTATTGACTATCCCCCCAAACCAAGTTAAAATTACTGTAACATTTTGAAATTACACATTAGAAGGTCGGTAAAACATGGATTTATATAAAATAATGTTAGTAGATGATGAAGAAGAGGTCAGAACAAGTATCATCAAGAAAATCAACTGGGAAGCAAACGGCTTTGAAGTGGTTGGAGATGCGGAAAATGGAAGAGATGCCCTTGAAAAGATTGAGAACTTAGAGCCAAATGTGATAATTACTGATATCAGGATGCCATATATGGACGGATTGGCACTTACGGAAAGCCTCAGGCAGAAATTTCCGTCTATTAAAGTTATCATTTTTTCGGGATTTGATGACTTTACCTATGCAAAAGAGGCAATTAGGCTGGGGGTGGCAGAGTATATTTTAAAGCCTGTAAATGTAGATGAACTTACTGAAATACTTAAAAATGTCAGAGCGAAACTTGATGAAGAAATTGAGTCTGCGAGAAATATAGACACACTTAGGGAAAGCTATAAGGCGAGCCTGCCTGTGCTTAGAGAACAGTTCTTAAATAAACTCATCATTAAAAGAGGACTGTATGATGAAATTTCCATAGATGAATATCTTAAAAAATATGGAATGAATATAGGAAATGCTAATAAATGGGTAGTATGTACTGTGAATATAGAACTTGAAAATGCAAATATTAATGGAGAACTTTTAAAAGAGCAGGAATTAATCCCTATTTATGTAAAAAAATTTATAGAAGAAAAGCTTTCTCCACATTACAGAAATGTAGTATTTGATTCTGTGCAGGATGCAGAACCTGTAATCATAGTGGCAATAGACGATGAAAACAGTCAGACAGGGCTTACCAATGTGATGAGGGATGTATGTAAAAGTGCAAAAAGAGTTCTTGGAGTGGGAATAACTGTAGGAATAGGCAGAAGCAGCCAGACACTTTCAGAAATATCAGCTTCGTATAAGACAGCACTCGATGCAGTTGGTTACAAGAAGATAGTGGGTGCTGGGGATGTAGTATATATTCATGATGTGGAACCTGTAAGTACCGGAGTACTTAGATTTGAAGAGAAAGAAGAGGAAGAGCTTATTTCTGCTATCAAATTTGGCGGTGAGGAAAGGATAGAAGAGATTGTAAGAAGTCTTGCAGTTAAACTTGATGAAGTAAAGGTACATTCAAGACAATATCAGGCATATATGCTAAGGATATTAACCTGTATTATGGATCTTATGCAGCAGTATGAAATAAGTCTTTCAGGTCTTGAGAATTATATGGAGATAGTGTACAAAATAAAAGATGGAGATGGTCTTAAAGAATGGCTCTTAGGGATATGCAATAATATCAATCTTGGTATGCAGCAAAAAAGAGAAACCACTTCAAAGCAGATAATTAAAGAAGCTAAGGAGTATATCTTAGAAAACTATACAAATGCAGAACTGTCACTTGAGGTTATTTGCAGGCATCTGCACCTAAGTCCTGCTTATTTTTCGAGTCTTTTTAAGAAAGAAACAGGGCAGACTTATATCAATTACCTTACGGATATAAGGTTAAATAAGGCAGTAGAACTGATAAGCACGACAGATGAAAAAACTTATATGATAGCTGAAAAAGTAGGCTATTTGGAGCAAAATTATTTTAGTTATGTATTTAAGAAAAAATTTGGGGTATCACCAACTAAGTACAGGACAGGGAAATAAAATATGCAGGCTGAAAAAAAGAAAATTATCTATAATAGAAGTATCAGAAACTCGATATTTATTTATTTTACAATATCTTCGCTTATAGCGGTGCTGCTAATTGTAATCTCAATTTATTCAAGGCTTTCCTCTCAGCTTTCAGACACAGTGAAACAGGAGAATATAAGCCTTATTAATCGAGTCAATTCTTCCATAGAGGTTTATCTTAGGAACATAATGAAATTGTCGGATACAATATATTATGGAATAATTAAAAATGTAAACCTTTCTGAAGCATCTATCAATGAAGAAATCACCTTACTATATAACAGTAATAAGGAGCAGGTTTTAAATATCGCCCTTATTTCCAAAGATGGAAAGCCAATTAGTGTGGTACCTGCAGCAAGGTTTAGAAAAAAATTTGATGTAAGCAGGGAGGAATGGTTTGTTAATGCCTTAAACAAAACAGAAAATATACATTTCACCCGCCCGCATATACAAAAACTTTTTGAAAAAGAAAATAATGGCTATAGATGGGTTATAAGTATGTCAAGGGCTGTAGAAATAACAATGGGCGGAAGTACGGAACAGGCAGTTTTACTTATTGATATAGCATATCAGGGGCTGAACAGGGTACTTGATGAGGTATCACTTGGAAACAGCGGATACATTTATCTTATTGATTCAGGTGGAGAAATAATTTGGCATCCAAAATTTGAACTCATTGCATCCGGCAGGATTAGGGAGAATAATTTACTTGCAGCAACATATAGTGATGGAAGTGTAGAAGAAGAATTTAACAATTCTACGCAGACTGTAGTGATTAAGACAGTTGGTTACACAGGCTGGAAGTTAGTTGGAGTAATAAAAAAGACGGGAATTTCATTAAATACAATTAAAACAAGGTTATTCATTGTATTTGTAATCTTTCTGATTATTTTAATAGTAGTACTCATAAATTCATATATTTCTTTTAGGGTGACGGATCCTATTAGGGAACTTGAAAAGTCTGTGAAGAAACTTGAAGAGGGAAACTTGGACGCAGACATATATATGGGCGGTTCTTATGAGATTCAACATTTGGGAAAGTCTGTGCAGGATATGAAATATAGAATAAAGGGGCTGATGCAGGACATTGTAACTGAGCATGAGGAGAAGAGAAAGAGCGAATTTGATTCACTTCAGGCACAGATAAATCCACACTTCCTTTACAATACCCTCGATATTATAGTCTGGCAGATAGAAAATGAAAAGCAGTCGGAGGCGGTACATACGGTTACTGCTCTTGCAAGGTTTTTCAGGCTTTCATTGGGGAAGGGTAAAAATATAGTTACGGTAAGAGCTGAAATAGACCATGTGAAAAATTATCTGATGATTCAGCATATGCGTTTTAAGAATAAGTTTGACTATGAATTTGATATAGATGACTCTGTTTTAGAACTTTCTTCATTGAAACTTATGTTGCAGCCACTTGTTGAAAATGCTATTTATCATGGAATGGAATTTATGGATGGAGACGGACTTATTAGAATTAAAGCCTGGAGTGAAGGTGATGAACTGTATCTGTCAGTATCTGACAATGGGCTTGGAATGACGGAAGATAAGGCGGCTATGGTGATTTTGGGTAAGGGAAACTACGGAAATGGCAGAGGTTCAGGTATAGGAGTTAAAAATGTGAACGAGAGGATAAAGCTCTACTTCGGTGATAAATATGGACTTAGAATAGATTCTGAGCCGGATGTGGGAACTGCTATTATTATACATTTGCCTGTAAAGGAGTATAAGGAAGAAAATGTATGAATATAAGCAGGTTATTACAAGGCTTATCTGCAATTGAATTAGACAGGCCAAGATGTTATAATATCTTGGGAGAGTTGTAATATGACTAGGAGGGGAAGATGAACCGTGATAGTATAGTAAAGATTATAGGGATTCTTTTGGCCGGAGTGGTAGTAGGCGGTGGAGCGGCCTACGCGGTTATGCCTAAGGGTGGAAAAAAACTACTGAAAAGATTGATTCCGGAGTGGTTTCATCTATTAAAAACGGATAAAACAGAAAAAAACAGAAAGTCTCGGAAGCATTAAATACAAAAAGCAATTCAGAGAATATAGACAATCAGACTGGGGAAGGATTATCAGTTGAAAAATGATGATGTAAAGGCAGTGGTTTTAAGTGGGAAAGCAGGAGAATTACAGAAAAAAATCTTGAGACTCAATCAGGATAATAAGGTACCAAGGCTGAATATTTATAAAAAAAGTTAAGGTAAATAAAGGAAAACACGATTGGTGGAGAGATGAACCATTTCTTCTTTCAGAAGGCTTGAAGGCGGAGATATTGCCTGAGGATGCAGAAGACGAATATGTATATAAAAATAAAAATGATTGTAAATTAATCAGAAAACAATTTGTGAATTCAGAGTCAGACAATATTATTGAACTTGAAATTTACTATAACCCTGAGACAGAGATGGCAAATAAAATCACATCCATTGAATATCTGCAAAACGGTAAATTGGAAATCACAGAGTACTACTATTATAAGGCTAAAAAAGGCTGGGATAAGAAAATTTCATTTATAGCAAGAAGGACTGTGGACGAATATGTGAACAGCTTTATTGCACAGAATAATCCGGGAACCAGATATTATTTTAGAAATAATAACTTGAATACTATAAGAGTAGTAGATAATAATGGTTCACAGGCAAATTATATGTCTTCCAAATATAATGATAAAAGAAACCTGGTAAACAAGCGTTCAGAGGAAGCCTATAGGTCAGCACAGGGTAAAACCTATAGGCAGGAAGAAAAGAGGATGTTGAATGCTGCTTACAATATTTATAAAGCAGCAATGAACGAGGATGGATTCTCAATGGTTGAAGGCTTTGTCTATGATGAGAATAAGGATGGAATAGGAAATGCTGATTTAGAACTTGCACTATATAATGGCGATGTACTGTATAAGACAAAGACGGAAAATGATGGAAGATACAAAATTTATTTGCCAAGTGAAGATAAAACTTACAGCTTAAAGTTTTTAAAAGATGGAATGAAAGAAGTTAGTATTACAGAAGTTACAATTAATGATAATATACCAAATGCTTATCAGGATGCAGTTTATCTTTTTGCCAATACAGATGTTAAGTCTGATGTAAATATAAAATTAGGTGATGCAGTTGAAAAAATGGATAACTCTGGTATGATACCGTTAGATGGAGCAGAAATCATAATAAGAGAAGGCTTTAATAATATGGCTGGAGATATTATGACTTCGTTGAATGCTGATTATGATGGGAATATCAGAATAAATTTACTGCCGGGTATTTATACGGCAGAAATAAATAAGGAAGGCTATGAAATTATGTATTACAATTTTATAGTGAAGACAAAGTCTTCTGAAAATACCTATTCATTTTTTGCACCAAAAACTTTGAGAGAAGGAGAGGTTAAGGTTGTGCTGACTTGGGGCAGTAATCCGTCTGACTTGGACTCACATCTGTTTACAGAAAGATATACCGGAACTTCAAGTTCTGCAAATGAAGTAAGCCATGTTTGGTATGCAGAAAGAGATGATTCATATCATAGTAATTTGGATGTGGATGATACAGATAGCTATGGTCCTGAAACGGTTACTATTATGGATTTAAATTCTAATAAGTATTTTAAATATGGAGTTGTAGACTATACAAACTTTGCAGATGATAATTATGGAAGTTACGATATGTCGTATTCTGATGCAACGGTGAAGGTATATTCTAAAGATGGACTGGTTGGAAGTTTTCATGTGCCTGAAGGCAGAAAGGGAATTATCTGGGAGGTTTTTGAAATTCGAGGTGATAAACGGATTGTTCCGACACAAAGATATTATTCAGGTTATAATGAAGTAAATAACTGGCTTAGTAAGGATAAATAAATATTATGAAATAGATATAGGACATTTTGTTTTAGTAAATGTCCTATACCTATTTTAAATCCTATGTTATACTATAATGGAACTCTTATGAGGAGGTATCCTATGAGCAAAAAAACAGCAATTTTCTGGATTTCATACGCAGCGGTTCTTATATTTTTATATATTCTTTCAGCAACAGACCTTATAATAAAAGAAAATGAGGCAAAGATTTATTCCATATCAATATTGATGGATGGTATTTTAGGTGAAAATCTGGAAAATATGAAAAAAGGCATGGATGCGGCTGCCTATGAGCATAATATAGATATGAGTTTTCCGGCAATTGCTGATAATATAACTATGGATGAAAAGCTTGAAACCGCCGAAGAAGAGATAGAGGCAGGGGCTAAAGCCATTATCATAGGTAATAACCGGAAGGAAGAGATTGCAGAAAAAATCAAGAAAAAACATTCGGAAATTCCAGTATTAATTGTTGGAGATACAGAAGATGAAAAGAAAAGGGCGAGTGTTTCTCTGAATTATTTAGAAATCGTTAAACTCTTATCAGAAAATATAAGAGCCACTGTCAGTGTGAGTAATGAGATATGCATAGCCGCAGAGGACTTTTCAGATGAAGACACAGACAGCCTTGGTAAGGAGTTAAAATTAAAACTTGAAAATATGGGATATAAATTAAGCTTTGTTGAGGGAACGGGACCGAAGTTGGAAAAACAGCTGAAAGGGCTCAGTAAAAATCAGGTTATATTTATTTCTTTAGACAAGGATAGTACGACAAGGCTTGTTAAATATGCTGACGACAATAATTTTGTGAATGGCATCTATGCAGTAGGAGCAACTGATTACCTGCTTGGTAAACTTGAGGATGGAGAAATAGTGGGAATGATTGCTTGGAACGAATATGATATGGGGTATTTTACAGTAGAAAAGATATTGCAAATGCTCACAGACAAAGGTGAAAATACAAGGGATGAGATAGAAACATTTTATATTACAGCAGAGGACTTAAAAAATGAAGATTATATAAAAAAACTTTATCCTATAAACGGTTGAGGAGATAGTTATGAAAAAAATTATTTTTGCATCTCTTGCGGGCATAATGATGATGGTGGTAATTATTGCCGTTCTAATATTCAATAAAAATGAAGAAGGAACAACGGATAAAAAAAATATAAGAATTGGGGTAAGCTTATATCGTTTTAATGATACCTTTATCTCAAGTATAAAAAAAGAAATGGAAAATTATGTTAAGTATTATGAAAAGGGAAATGGAATTAAATTAAATCTGGAAATTGTGGATGCCGATGGAAGCCAGTTCACACAGAACAAACAGGTAGATAGGTTTATTTCGCTAAATTATGATGTTATCTGTATCAATCCGGTAGAGCGTGCAGATGCATCTGTAATTATAGATAAGGCTCTGGCGGCAGATATACCGGTTGTGTTCTTCAATAGAGAACCTGTTGAAGATGATATGAAACGTTCGGACAAATTTTGCTATGTGGGAGCAGATGCAAAGGAATCAGCGGTGCTTGAAGGAGAGATTTTGGTGAATGCATATAAGGAAGATAAATCTATCTTAGACTTAAATGGGGATGGTGAGGTCAAATATATACTTCTGGAAGGAGAGGCGAGCCACCAGGATTCCATAGTGAGGACAGAGTGGTCCGTTAAAACATTAAAAGATGGTGGAGTTCCTATAAAGAAACTGACTGGAGATATAGCAAATTGGGATAGAAATCAGGCAGCAGCCCTCATGGAAGGCTGGGTGAAAGAGTACGGTAGTGAAATAGAACTGGTTCTATCAAATAATGATGATATGGCACTTGGAGCAATAGATATAATAAAAAATGAAAAATCTCTTAAAAATGTTAAGGTAGTAGGCGTGGATGCAACAGCACCTGCACTTGAGGCAATCAAAAAAGGAGAACTTTTTGGAAGTGTATCAAGTGATAAACCTGAGTATGCCAGGGCTATCATTGAATTTGCAATATCAAAGGCGACAGGAAGGCCTCTTCCGGAAGATATTAAACAAAAAGCGGTGGATGGTAAGTATTACAGTGTAAGCCAGTACATAGTTACTGTAGAGAGTCTGTCAAAAATTAACCACTAATGCCCTGTTTAATGGGAAATACAGGCTTTAATTTATAGAAAAAAATAAAATAATTATTAGTTGGTTGTGGAAATAGCTAAAAAAATCTTATAAAAAAACAGAAAAATTCTATATATTTACTTTATCGGCTTTGCTATACTCGTTATTGTAAATTGTTAAGCCCTAAATATATATAGGGTTTATTAAAAAAGGAGGAAAAATTTACTATGAAAAAAAGAGCATTATCACTTATGTTAGTTGCTGCTACAGCACTTTCATTATCAGCTTGCGGCGGTAATGGAGCTAAGACAACTTCAAGCACCAAGACTTCAAGCGCAGCAAAGAGCAGTGCGGCAGCTTCTACGGCAGCATCTGCTCAGAATACAGGTACAGTTGAGAACGCTAAGAAGCCTTTAGTTTGGTTCAATCGTCAGCCATCTAACAGTACTACAGGTGAGCTTGATATGGCAGCACTTAGCTTCAATGATAACACCTATTATGTAGGTTTTGATGCTATGCAGGGTGCTGAATTACAGGGCAAGATGATTAAAGAATATATTGAGAAGAATGCAGATAAGATTGACCGTAATGGTGATGGTATTATCGGCTATGTACTTGCTATCGGTGATGTAGGCCACAATGATTCAATCGCCCGTACAAGAGGTGTCCGCAGCGCACTTGGTACTGCAGTAGAAAAGGATGGTAATGTAGTAAGTGATCCTGTTGGAACCAATGCTGACGGTAAGGCTGCAGTGGTTAAAGACGGTGAGATTGAGGCAGGCGGAAAGAAATATAAGGTTCGTGAACTTGCTTCTCAGGAAATGAAGACAGCAGCAGGTGCTACCTGGGATGCTCCTACAGCAGGTAACGCAATTGGTACATGGTCATCTTCTTTCGGCGATCAGATTGATGTTGTAGCTTCTAACAATGATGGTATGGGTATGGCAATGTTCAATGCTTGGTCAAAAGAGAACAAGGTTCCTACATTCGGTTATGATGCTAACAGTGATGCAGTTGCTGCAATCGCAGACGGTTACGGCGGAACTATCAGCCAGCATGCAGATGTTCAGGCTTATTTAACACTTCGTGTACTTCGTAACGCATTAGACGGCGTAGATGTTAATACAGGTATTGCTACTGCTGATGAGGCAGGAAATGTACTTAAAGAAGGTGAGGATTATGTATACAAAGCAGATCAGAGATCTTACTATGCATTAAACCTTGCTGTTACAGCTGATAACTACAAGAACTTCCTTGATGCTACAGTTCCTTTCCCAGCTGTTGCTAACCAGCTTGATGCTGCTAAGAGCCCAGAGAAGAAGGTATGGCTCAATATCTACAACTCAGCTGATAACTTCTTAGGTGCTACATATCAGCCACTTCTTCAGAAGTATGACAAGTTATTAAACCTTAATGTTGAGTATATCGCAGGTGATGGACAGACAGAGTCTAATATCACAAACAGACTTGGTAACCCAAGTGAGTATGATGCATTCGCAATCAATATGGTTAAGACAGATAATGCAGCTTCTTATACCGCACTTCTTAAGTAATCAAAGTCATATAAAAAGCTTAAAAGCATTTGGTGGCGGCTTATGCCGCCGCCATTTTTAATACCTGTAGGCTTTACGGTTTTCAGTATAATAAAAAGCAATTAAGTTATTGTAATAAAAATATATAATCAATTTACTTTTTGGATGGCAAAAGAGTGGATAATACAGATAATTTTAAACAAGTATTTGAATAAGATATAACAGGGGTATGAATATGGAAGATAAAAACAATGAAACTATCTTATCGATACGTGGCATGAGTAAGTCTTTTGGTAGAAACAGGGTTTTGCAGCATATTAATCTGGATGTAAAACGTGGTACAGTTATGGGACTTATGGGCGAGAATGGAGCCGGTAAGTCAACTATGATGAAGTGCCTTTTTGGTACTTACCAAAAGGATGATGGAGTAGTTATTTTAGATGGGAAAGAAGTTAATTTTTCAGGGCCAAAGGATGCACTTGAAAATGGAATAGCAATGGTTCATCAGGAACTTAATCAGTGTCTGGAAAGAAGTGTTGTAGATAACTTATTTTTAGGCAGATGCCCTGTAAATTCGTTAGGAATAGTAGATGAAACAAGGATGAAGAAAGAGGCTTCCGAACTCTTTCGTAAATTAGGTATGACAATAAACCTGACTCAGCCAATGGGGAAAATGTCAGTTTCACAGCGTCAGATGTGTGAAATTGCAAAGGCAATTTCTTATAATTCAAAGGTAATTGTACTTGACGAACCTACTTCTTCGCTGAATGTTCAGGAAGTAAATAAATTGTTTGAAATGATGAGAATGCTTAAAGAAAAAGGTATTGCTCTCATTTATATTTCTCACAAGATGGATGAAATCTTTGAAATCTGTGATGAAATTTCCGTACTTAGAGATGGTAATCTGGTTATGACTAAGCCATCTTCAGAGACCAATATGAATGAGCTTATTACTGCGATGGTAGGACGAGTTCTTGAGAACCGCTTTCCACCTGTGGACAATGAGCCGGGAGAACCTGTACTTTCTATCAAAAATCTTTCCACAAAGTTTAAGCCTCAGCTGCAGGACATAAGTTTTGATGTTAGAAAAGGTGAAATATTCGGGCTATATGGACTTGTTGGTGCAGGAAGAACAGAACTGCTGGAAACTATTTTCGGTGTAAGGACCAGAGCCTCAGGAAGGGTTTATTTTAAAAATAAGCTTATGAATTTTAACAGTCCAATAGAGGCTATGGAGAGCGGCTTTGCTATGATAACTGAGGAGAGAAAGGCGAATGGTTTATTTTTAAAAGGAGACTTGACTTTTAACACAACCATAGCAAATTTACATCAGTATAAGGCAGGAGCAATTCTTTCCGATCAGAAGATGGTAAAGGCAACCTCCAAGGAAATTAAGATAATGAGTACCAAGTGCATGGGGCCGGCAGATCTTATTTCAAGCCTTTCAGGGGGAAACCAGCAGAAGGTTATTTTTGGAAAATGGCTTGAGCGCCAGCCACAGGTATTTATGATGGATGAGCCTACCAGAGGTATCGATGTTGGTGCAAAATATGAGATATATGAGCTTATTATAAAAATGGCTAAAGAGGGTAAAACTGTAATAGTTGTTTCTTCGGAAATGCCGGAAATCCTAGGTATTACTAACCGCATCGGAGTTATGTCTAACGGCAGGCTTTCAGGTATAGTAAATACTAAGGAAACTAATCAGGAAGAACTGCTTAGACTAAGTGCAAATACCTATAATGAGGGAGATAAAGGTTATGAGTAAAATATTAACAGTGGAAGAAGAGAATAAGCTGCGTAAGCCAATAGATGATTATGTGGGTAAGATTCAGGAAAAAATCGATGCACTGAGGGCTGATGGAACAGATAAGGTTATTTCTCTTCAGAGCTTGATTGAAAGTATCAAAAGGGATAAAACTCTGTCGGTAGAAGAAAGAAACAAGGGAATTGGTGAACTTCAGACGGAACTTAAAAAAAGCTGAGGCAATTGAGAATGCCAATAAAGACCAGATTGCTAAATACATAAGTGAGGCTGAGTCTTATATAGAAGCACATTTTGACAAAGAATATTATGCTCCTGTGGCTGCCTCCTGCGAAGAGGCCAAGAAGAAAGCTAAGGATGAATATCAGGCAAAACTTAGCAAACTTGCTGTAGACCACAAGGCAAATCTTTCAGGTCTTTCAGATCATCAGGAAATTAAAGATGAAAACTATGTTTATAAACCGTCTTTTTGATGCGAAACTTGAATATGAGAAGAATATTCAGGATATAAAGGATAGAAAGCAGGAGGCATTCAGCCACAAGTATCATCTTATTGACCTGCTCAGAATGTCAAAGTTCACCTTTATGCAGAATCAGAAGATTAAGTGGGAGAATTATAAATACAGTTTCAATGTTAAGAAGTTCCTTTTACAGAATGGTCTGTATCTGGCAATTATCTTAATATTTATAGGACTCAGTATAATAACTCCTATTATTAAGGGTTCACCTCTTCTTACCTATAACAATGTACTTAACATTTTACAGCAGGCATCTCCAAAGATGTATCTTGCACTCGGTGTGGCTGGCCTTATCCTTCTTACAGGTACCGACCTTTCCATTGGTCGTATGATAGGTATGGGTATGACAGTTGCAACCATAATTATGCACCAGGGTGTAAATACAGGTCAGGTATTTGGGCACGCATTTGACTTTACAGGTATGCCGGTTGTGGCGAGAGTAATACTTGCACTTGTTGTATGTATAGTGCTTTGTACCTTCTTCACAGCTATAGCAGGTTTCTTCACAGCTAAATTTAAGATGCATCCTTTCATTTCAACAATGGCAAATATGCTTGTTATCTTTGGCTTAGCTACATATGCGACAAAGGGTGTATCCTTTGGTGCGATTGAGTCAAATATTCCTGATATGATAATTCCTAAGCTTAATGGCTTCCCAACCATCATTCTTTGGGCTGTTGCAGCAATTGCAGTAGTTTGGTTTATTTGGAATAAGACTCCGTTTGGAAAGAATCTTTACGCTGTAGGTGGAAATCCTGAGGCGGCTTCTGCATCCGGTATTTCCGTATTTGCAGTTACTTTAGGAGCATTTATACTTGCAGGTATTCTCTATGGCTTCGGTGCCTGGCTTGAGTGTGCGAGAATGGTAGGTTCAGGTTCAGCGGCTTATGGTCAGGGCTGGGAAATGGACGCTATTGCAGCCTGCGTAGTTGGTGGTATTTCCTTTACCGGTGGTATCGGTAAGATTTCAGGTGTAGTTGTGGGTGTACTTATCTTTACAGCACTTACTTATTCCCTCACAATCCTTGGTATCGACACTAACTTACAGTTCGTATTTGAAGGTATCATCATTCTTGTAGCTGTAACTCTTGACTGCTTGAAGTATGTACAGAAGAAGTAAATAAAATATTGGGATATATATGCAGAAAGTTTGCAATATCCTATGAATATTGTAATCCCCCGGCTAAGCTGGGGGATTTGATGTTTAAAATTATTTTTATGGTACTAACCTTATTTAAAAAATAATTAATATATGGTACTATATTGTGATTGACATTAAGAATTTTGGAGGGAAAAATGAAAAAAATTTATCTAAAGATGTTATTATTTTGCCTTATAATGATAAGCCTGTCATTTGTACCGGATAATGCAGAATATGCAAATGTGAATATAGTTAGGGCTGCCGCCGCCACAAGAAGAAGTAAGAGAGCAGATAACAGCCTGGAGATAGTTAATACAAGAAAACAGTTAAAAAAGGCAGTTATCAGACAGGTTATTAAACTTAATCCGAAAATAAGGCTTTTGATAAACAGAAGGGCGATGAAGTATTCCTTTAACGAATACAAGAAACTGCTATATGATTTGTCAGAAAATCAGAAATATAACGAGATAATGGAACATATCTCGTACTGGGACATAGACAGCTACAATTACAATAATAACTACTATATATGGGAATTTAAGCCCAAGTATACCATATCGAAGGCTGCTGCTAAAAGGCTGTTAGTAAAGATTAAACCGGTAATAAAGACAAGGAAGGAGCTTATAAAACAGGTAACAAAACATATTAAGAATCTTGATGAGGAATATGTAATAAATGTTAGCAAAAAGGTTTTGGCAATAGATAATAAAAAAGGCTTATACAAAGTTTTGGGATGATTTATATGCGGTGCCTGAAGTTAGTGATATAAGCAATTATAGATTAAAATTTGATGATAGATATATGAAGTATAAAAATTATTATAAATTAAGAATTAAGGTAAAATATAATATCACAAAAGCTGAAATCAAAGAGTTAAACAGTTTTGTTGCACAATGGGTATCAGAGAATATAAGGCCTGACATGACAGAGGAACAAAAGGTGAGGGCAATCAATGATTTTATGGTAAACGAGTACAGATATACATTTGGAGATAATGCA
Organism: uncultured Catonella sp.; assembly: GCA_916439065.1. Classification (GTDB taxonomy): domain Bacteria; phylum Bacillota; class Clostridia; order Lachnospirales; family Lachnospiraceae; genus Catonella. The sequence goes on along the minus strand of CAKAGD010000003.1, from coordinate 981,890 downwards.
CCGGCGAATGTAAGCAGTAAGACACCATACCCTGACGGAAAGCTTGGGAAATATTCCGTGTATACCTGTTTTTCCCTTTTACATGGTAAAGGAGGAGTGTGCGATGCTAAGGCCAAGATGTTTTACAGACTTGCAAAGAAGGCAGGAATTAAGGTTATATATATAACAGGGTTTGCAGGAGGAATACTCCATGCTTGGAACATGGTAAAGGTGGATGGAAACTGGTATCATGTTGATGTTACCTGGAACAGGGGACATTATGATGGAACGGGTGAGTACGAATATTTCGCAAGAAGGGACTATTATCTTAAGAGTGATGCAACACTTAGGCAAAACCATACTTGGGATGCTAAGAAATATCCGGAAGCAAATAGCGATTATCCGTCTGTGGAGTAGTATGAGATTCTAAGTGTCTATAGATTATTAGTTGAAATTGTGATATTATTATAGATTAGTAGTATATTAAAATAATTAAAGCATAGATTCAACCTCGGAGGAAGACATGGGGAGAGTAATTGCGGTAGCAAATCAAAAAGGCGGAGTGGGCAAGACAACAACTGTAATAAATCTGTCAGCCTGCCTTGCGGAAAAGGGCAAAAAAGTTCTGGTTATAGACATGGATCCGCAGGGGAATACTTCAAGCGGGCTGGGAGTAGATAAAAACAATGTTGAAAATACAGTGTACGAGCTGCTCTTAGGAGAATGTGAACTTAACGGTTGTATTATTGAGAATGTATATGATGGATTGTCAATTGTGCCTGCAAATGTAAATCTTGCCGGAGCTGAGATAGAACTTATAGGAATACCTGATCAGCATTATATTCTTAAAAAGCATATTGAGGTGGTTAGAGGAAAATATGATTTTATCATTGTAGACTGTCCGCCATCGTTGAATACCCTTACCGTAAATGCTATGTCAGCGGCAGATTCAGTGCTTGTACCTATTCAATGCGAATACTATGCACTTGAGGGTCTTAGCCAGCTCATACATACTATAGAACTTGTAAGGGCTAGAATGAATGAGAAACTTTACATAGAAGGCGTGGTTTTTACTATGTACGATGCACGTACCAACCTTTCACTTCAAGTAGTTGAAAATGTAAAGGATACACTGAGGCAGAATATTTACAAAACGATAATTCCCAGAAATGTAAGACTGGCAGAATCTCCAAGCCATGGTGTGCCAATCAATATCTATGACTCCAAATCAGCAGGTGCAGAGGGCTATAGGGCATTGGCTGACGAGGTTATAGAGAGTGATGTAACGGGATATTAGCAGAAAGAGGATGGAAATGGCAATGAAAAAAGGATTAGGTAAGGGACTTGATTCAATGATTCCCGAAAAAAAGACTAAGGCAGAACTGAAAGAAGCTGACGATAGATCTTTTTTAGAAATAAAAATATCTGAAATAGATCCTAATATAGGGCAGCCAAGAAAAAGGTTTGACGAAGATGAACTTTTGGAACTTTCAGAATCGATTAAGTTACATGGAGTTATTCAACCAATCATTCTTGCCAAAAGGGGAAAGAGATATGAGATAATAGCGGGAGAAAGACGGTGGAGAGCTTCAAAACTTGCAGGCCTAACGAAGATTCCTGCGGTAATCAGAGAATATACCAATAAGGAAATAATGGAGGTATCTCTCATTGAAAACATCCAGCGTCAGGATTTAAATCCTGTAGAAGAGGCTGAGCATTTAAGAATCTGATAGATGAGTATAAGATGAAACAGGATGACCTGGCAGAGAGAGTGTCAAAGAGCCGTTCAGCAATTACAAATGCATTAAGGCTTCTAAAACTGGATGACAGGGTTAAGTCAATGCTTGCAGAAGGTCTTATATCACCAGGACACGCAAGGGCGCTTCTTACAGTTGAAGACAAGAACAAGCAGCATATCCTGGCAACTAAGATATTTGACGAAAAGCTCAGTGTGAGAGAAACTGAAAAACTTGTTAAACAAATTTTAGAGAATAAAGAGCCTGAACAGGATAGGGAAACTTCTGAAAAACTCGTTTATAAAAAGCTGGAAGAGAGTTTGAAAGGCATTTTAGGAAGCAAGGTAGTTATTAAGGGACGGAATAATGGCAAGGGAAAGATAGAAATAGACTATTATTCCATAGAAGAGTTGGACAGGATAGCAGAGCTGCTTTCCACTATAAAGAAATAAATCACAAGAGGTAGGGATATGAATTTATTTGGCTTTGATTTTATAACAGAGTATATAATTTGCGGTTTGGCAGGCTTTATACTGTTATTATTAATATTTGACATAATTCAATTTGTAAAGATAGCTAATCTTAAAGAAGGATTGCAGACCTGACAGAAGGAAGTGAAGGAAGCCTTGAAGATAAGATAGCAGAGAAGTTCGCACAGATTACTGAACTTAAAGAGATACAGAGTAAGAATAGTGGTGATATCGAGATGATATTTAGAAAGCTTAAGAAGACTTATCAAAAATCCGCAGTCTACAGATATGACTCTATGGCAGATATGGGCGGCCAGCTTAGCTCTGTTATTGTTATGCTTGATGAGAAGAATAACGGTTTCCTTATTAACTCTGTGCATAGTACCACAGCAGGCACCTATACATATGTAAAAAAAAAAATAACGGATGGACTGGCAGATGTGGAACTTGCAGAAGAAGAAGAAGCTGCAATTGCAGAAGCAACAGGAAATAAAAAATAAATTGATGAATAGACTGATCACATAGAAACAAAACCCTTGTGTGCAATATTGATAAATAGGAGAAAAAATATGCAGCCATTATTTTTAAAACCAGTATTTAAGGAAATGATATGGGGTGGTACTGCTTTAAGAGAGCTGTTTCATTATGATATTCCAAGTGATAAAACGGGAGAATGCTGGGCAATTAGTGCACATAAAAATGGTGACTGTATAGTAGAAACGAGAGAGAAGTCTGAATATTCCGGTAAGAGGCTTAGTGAACTCTGGAAGAATAACAAGGAACTCTGGGGAAAGTCCGGAAAGGCAGAGGTGTTTCCTCTTTTAACCAAGCTTATTTCGGCTGAGACAGACCTGTCTATTCAGGTTCATCCGGATGATGAGTACGCTAAGCAAAGGAGGGAGGTTCTCTTGGCAAGACTGAGTGCTGGTATGTGGCTGCGGCTAAAGAGGGTGCAACGATAGTCATTGGACATAATGCTAAAAATAAAGAAGAACTCCATAAATATATGGATGAAAAGAACTTTAGGGGATTAATCAGGGAAATTCCGGTAAGGAAGGGTGATTTCTTCTTTATAGAGCCGGGGACAGTACACGCTATAAAAGGTGGAACTGTAATCCTCGAAACTCAGCAGAATAGTGACATTACTTATAGATTATATGATTATGACAGGCTTCAGGACGGTAAACCCCGTGAACTTCACATTGATAAGTGCTTTGATGTGATAACCTGCCCGTTTGAAGAAAAAGAGCCTGTACACAGAGCTGAGAAGAGATTTGCAGATGGTTCAGTAGATAGAAATCTTGTTGTTTGTGATTTATTTGAAGTAAGCTGTATTAAAGTAGAGAAACAGGTAAAACTTCAACAGGAGACAGACTTCACACTTGTGAGTGTACTTGAGGGAGAAGGAATGCTTATTAGTGGGAGTGGAGATAAGTATGAAATCAAAAAGGGAGAACATTTCATCCTCCCTAATGGATTTGGCGGCTATGAACTTGTTGGAAGTATGGAACTTATAATTTCAGGCTGTACTAACGATTAAAAATGTTCTCAAGAACCGGCTGTAAAAGTAAGATACCGTCACCGTCAGAATTGGTAAATCGTCCTGTAGTGGGGCTGTCTATATCGAGAACTGCAATTACCCTGCCTGACTTATCATGTAAAGGCATGACGAGTTCTGAGCGTGATGAGGAGTCGCAGGCGATATGTCCCGGGAAATCGTGAACATCTTTTACTAACTGAAGACTGTCGGTAGATACAGCAGTTCCGCACACCCCCCTTCCCTATTGGTATAGTTACGCAGGCAGGTTTACCCTGAAACGGACCAAGTACCAATTCATTTTCATTAAGCAGATAAAAACCAACCCAGTTGATATTATCAAGTTCCATGCTTAATAGTGCTGATACATTAGAAAGATTGGAAATCAGGTTGGCAACATCCGATGTTAAAGCTTCTATTTCTTTAGATATGAGTGAATAGTTTGTCATATATTCTCCTTTAAATAAAATTAATTTATTTCAGGATATCACAAATAGTTCTTCATAACAAGCAGATGTATGAGCAGTCTGATAAGTCTTAAAGTAAATGTAAGAAAAGATTAAATATATATTACTTGTAATTTATAGATATAATGTTATATAATAAACCGTGTATTTTTTGTAGTGCAGTAAAGGAAAATTAATATGAGTAATGAAGAAGATTTTTTAAAAGAAATAAGTAATTCACTTGCAGAGCAGGTGAAAGAAGAAATGGAAGAGAAACAAAAGGATGATGAACATAAGATGACAGACAAAAATAAAAGAAGAAAAAAGAAGAAAAAAGCAAAAGTTTTTGTAAAAATATTAGTATTTCTATTGATTATTATTCTTGCAGGAGGATCCTTTCTGGTATTTACAAGGCCCGGCAGGAAGATAATATCAAATCTTGCAGTAGAATGGGCATACTGGAGAATGGGTAAAAATACGAAAAATGCCGATAAGCTGGCTAAAAATGCATCTGGTTCAGCTGTAGCGGCAGAGGAAGAGGAAGAAGGACTTAAAGTCGGTGAAATCACTGAGAATATAGACCTCTCCAAGATGTCAGATACCTTCAAGAATGCCCTTCATGAAGATGGAGTGTACAACATTCTGCTGGTCGGAGTAGAGGCTATAGGAAACAACAGTGTAGCTTCAGGCCGCACAGACTCTATTATGATAGCAACAATAAACACAAAGCAGAAAACACTTGGACTGACTTCTATTATGAGGGACAGTTATGTAACTATCCCCGGCTATTATGATACTAAAATAAATGCAGCCTTTGGACATGGTGGAATTGAGCTTTTGTATGAAACTATAGCTTATAATTACAATCTAAGACTTGACGGTTCCGCAATAGTAAGCTTTAAGACTTTCCAAAAGATAATAGATGAACTTGGTGGAATTGACATAGAAATTACACCGGCTGAGGCTCAGTACTTAAATACTACAAACTATGTTTCTAAGAAATCTAACCGTACCTTAAAACCGGGAATGAATCATATGAATGGCAATCAGGCACTTGGTTATGCAAGGGTAAGATATAGAGCTACTTTGGATGGTTCTGTTGATGATTTCGGAAGGACTTCAAGACATAGAAGGGTAATGGGAGCCATATTTAAAGAGGTAAAGAAGAGCAATCCTATAACCCTTGTGAAACTGCTTGATACAGTATTCTCTCAGGTTCAGACTGATATCAAGAAAAGCAATGCAAGTTCATATCTTGCAGAAGTGATGGAGCTTAGCTTAGATGGAGTGCCTCTTGATAATTTGCGGCTTCCAATAGACGGCTCATACCAAGGTGTTAAGATAAACCGGGCTGCCGTAGTTACTTTTGATGCAGCTGCAAACAAGGAGGCTCTTGCTAATTTTGTATTCGGCAGCCATAAAAAGCCTGCTACAGAATCAGCCATAGAAAGTGGTAAGAAGCCAAACAATAAGTAAAATATAAATTTAACCGATACAGGGTAAAGCCTGTGTCGGTTTTGCTATAAGAAAGGGGGACTTATGGGAAATCTGTTGTTGATGTTTTCGATAATAATTTTTGCCTGCGTCCTCCTTAACAGAATTTCAGCAAAGATAGGTATGCCGGTGCTTCTTGCGTTTATTATTCTTGGAATGCTTCTTGGCTCAGACGGAATATTGAGGATTCCTTTTGAGGACTATGGGTTTGCGGAAAATATCTGCTCGATTGCACTTATATTTATTATATTTTACGGTGGCTTTGGTACGGACTGGGACGAGGCTAGGCCGGTGGCTCTTAAATCAGGACTTTTGTCCACTTTTGGAGTAGCCCTCACGGCCTTTATAACAGGAGTATTTTGCCACTATGTGCTTGAACTTAGTTGGACTGTATCCCTTATATCGGGTTCGATTTTAGGCTCTACAGATGCGGCTTCGGTATTTTCAATACTTCGTTCCAGAAAATTAAACTTAAGATATAATACTGCATCCATGCTGGAGCTTGAGAGTGGAAGTAATGATCCTATTGCCTATATGCTTACAATACTCTTCATTCAGCTGCTGCAAAGTAACGATAAGGCATCAAATCCTGTGTTTCTAATACTTGGACAGCTGGGATTTGGCGTTATCGTGGGAATATTTGCAGCCGTTATTGCTATTTGGATTCTGCACAACATACTTACAGAGGCAGATGGTTTTGATACAATATTTGTATTTGGAGTGGCCCTGCTTTCCTACGCAGGAGCAGGTGCAATAGGTGGAAACGGCTATTTAAGTGCATATATAACCGGGATTATAATGGGAAACAGCCGTATCAGGGATAAGAAGAATCTCGTACATTTCTTTGACGGAACTACAAGCCTTATGCAGATGGTCATCTTCTTTCTCCTGGGACTCTTATCAAGCCCGTCAAAACTGCCCGGAGTGGCAGTTCCTGCTATATTTATATTCTTGTTTATGACATTTGTTGCAAGGCCTCTTGCAGTAATTGCGATACTTGGGCCTTTTAAGAGTAAGGCAAACCAGATAGCTCTTGTGTCATTTGCAGGGCTTAGAGGAGCGGCATCAATAGTGTTTGCCATTATGGCTGTGCTTGGTTCAGAACTTGACGAAAATCTCTTCCACATTACATTTTTTATAGTACTGCTTTCAATCATCTTCCAGGGAGCATTTTTGCCAAAGGTAGCTAAGCATTTTGACATGATAGACCATCAGGGAGATGTTATGAAGACATTTACCGACTATACGGAAGAGGTTCCTGTTCAGTTTATTCAGTTTACCATACCTGAAGGCCATTCTTGGGCGGGAAGGACACTTATGGATATAGAAACCCCTCCCGAAACCATAGTAGTTTCAGTACAAAATGAGTCGGGGACGAAGGTTCCAAATGGTCAGACAGTTCTAAATATAGGGGATAAGGTCATACTCTCGGCTGTTGTTCCGGAGCATATGACAGGCACAATGCTAAGTGAAATACATATCAATAAACAAGCAGCTACATAGGAAAGGCTATTTCAGAGATACCTACAGACGAGGATACATTGATTATACTTATAAAGAGAGGTGATGATGTTATAATTCCAAATGGAAATATAGTTTTAAATGAGGGGGATATGCTTGTAATGAATAGTGTTGTTAGATAAATCAGAAAGGGAAAAAGTTATGTTTAAGATGGGTTTTGACAATGATAAGTATCTGAAAATGCAGTCAGAAAAGATAATGGAGCGTATCGAGAGTTTTGGCGGCAAGCTATATATGGAATTTGGGGGCAAGCTTTTTGATGACCACCATGCCTCAAGGGTACTTCCAGGGTTTAAGCCTGACAGTAAGATAAGGATGCTTACACAGATTAGGGAAGATGTGGAGGTAGTAGTAGTTATTAACTCTGCTGACATAGAGAAGAATAAGGTGCGTGGAGACCTTGGCATAACCTATGACCTCGATGTACTGAGGCTTATAGACGCCTTTAGAAGCTATGGCCTCTATGTCGGAAGCGTAGTTCTTACAAGATTTGAAGGACAGGAATGTGCTGTTCAGTATCAGAAAAAGCTTGAAGCACTGGGAATAAAGGTGTATAGACATTACCCTATAGCAGGTTATCCAAATGATGTGCCTACAATCATAAGTGATGAAGGCTACGGTAAAAATGATTATATAGAGACAAAGCACTCCCTTGTAGTGGTTACAGCACCTGGACCTGGAAGCGGCAAGATGGCAGTCTGCCTCTCACAGCTCTACCATGAGCATAAACACGGAATTAAAGCAGGCTATGCAAAGTTTGAGACCTTCCCTGTATGGAATCTATCCCTGTCACACCCTGTAAACCTTGCCTATGAGGCGGCTACAGCTGACTTAAATGACATAAATATGATAGATCCTTACCACCTTGAGGCTTATGGCCTTACTACAGTTAATTACAATAGGGATGTAGCAATCTTCCCCGTGCTCAATGCGATGTTTGAAAAGATATACGGTTCATCCCCATACAAATCTCCTACAGACATGGGTGTAAATATGGCTGGAAACTGCATATTTGATGATGAGGCAGTAAGAGCTGCGGCAAGCCAAGAGATAATAAGGCGTTATTTTAAGGAAAATGTGAGTTAAGAAAGGGAAACAGCAGAGAAGAGATTGTAGAGAAACTCGAACTGCTGATGAAGAAGGCAGGAACCGGAGTACAGGATAGAAAGTGTGTGGCAGCAGCCAATACCAAGGCTGAAGTTACAGGAGAGCCGGCCAGTGCAATAGAACTTGAGGATGGGAGCGTGATCACAGGTAAGACCTCTGAACTTATGGGAGCTACTTCAGCTATGCTTCTTAATGCACTTAAGTATTTAGCAGGCATACCTGAAGAACTCAGGCTCATCTCACCAAGTGTAATCGAGCCTATCCAACAGCTCAAGGTAAAGCATCTTGGAAATCATAATCCAAACTTACATATAGCAGAAATGCTGATTGCCCTAACTATTTGTGCAGGTACAGATGAAAATGCGGCCAAGGTAGTGGCAAAGCTGGATGAACTAAAGGGTTGTGAGGCACATTCATCCGTTATTTTATCTAGTGAAGATCAGCGTACACTGGCAAAACTTGGAGTAAATTTGACCTGTGAACCAAAGTATCAGACAAAAAAACTTTTTCATAATTAGATGATACAAAAAATACTTATACTTGTAATATCTTTGACATAAGTGTATGCTAGAATAGTAATGTTAATAATTTTAGGAGGATATTAGTTATGGCTAGAGAAATAGGAGCAGAGAGTTTTGAATTAGATTTGGAATTTCTTATAGGAGAATATGAGAAGAAACTTGCAGAGGAGGATACAGAGGCTGGTAAAAAGCGTATTACTGAACTTCTTGAAGCTTGTAAGGCTATGAACGGCAAGAGCCTGTCAGATTTACTTAACCTTGTAGATACAGGGGCTTTTAACAATATAATGTCAGCATACTGTATGAAAGCTATGCAGGAGCTTAATAAGTCTGAGGAAGAGCGTGAGGAGGTGCTCAACAAATTGGCGGAACTTTATGATTATGATGCAGATAGCGTTGTGCTTCCGATGCTTACAGTAGAAACTGAAGAAGACGCAGAATAATAATCAATGGATGAGATGAGGGGCTAAGGTGTTCATTAATCAGTTAATTGAAGGCTGTGAGCTGACTCTTACAGCTAGTTTTGGCTCAAGTTCTGCTACTTTTATGTCAAAGACAGCAGGAATATACTATCCTAGTGATAAAGAAGAAATTTCTGCTTTTTTAGAAAAAAATAAAATCAGATTTTCACATTACATAGTAGCAGAAATGTTTACCTTTGATGGAAGGCCGCTTAGTTTTGATAATGATGAAATTACCTGTAATATTATGGGAATCTATGAGTCAAAACCTTATGAATGGTTAAAAGTGCAGGTATATAGAATAAATTTGGGTAAGTATGGTCCGGCACATATAATTATTTCTGATGATGATGTACAGCCATTTAACAGAAGGAATAGTTTTAGGGTATCCTTATCGAACGAGTGTTATCTTAAACTTAGGAATGAGGATTCATTGAACAAGGCTGTTCTTAAGGATTTAAGTTCCGTCGGAATTGGAATTGTTATCCCTAAACATCTGTTAGTAGAACCCGGAGATTCTGTATTGATAACCTTTTCTGATTATTTAAGAATGTTTAAGGTTAAGTCCGGCAGCAATTTGCCGGGAAACAAGATGGAAAAGGATATTGCGAGATTCAAGAAACAGATATCTTTATTAGAGGCTATGAACGGCAAATACATTGACAGGACGGAAAAGGTCAATCAGAAAGTAGAGTTTATCATAAAGGCAGTAGTGGTGAGAGTGGTAGACACTATAAATAAAAGGACTATAGGCTGTAAGTTTCTTGCCATCAATGAAGAACTCAGTAAATATGTAAATGAAAAACAGATTGAAAAGCGGAGAGCAAAGAACAGGCAGATTTAAGTCTGATTCCTAACCGGTCGGGATAGAAACCGACCGGTCTTTAATTGCTGTTAATGTCTTATATCAAATGAGATCATTGGTGGAGGAATAAATGAAAGGGAAAAAGGTGGTGATAAAAATAGTGTTAATTATGATTAGTATTCTGATTATTGGCGTTATTGCATTTGCCATTTGGCTTCCCTCGTTTATTATGACAGGCAAAAGACAGACTTTGGAGGAGGCTTTTAGTTGGCAGAGTGAACGCTATGACACATCATTTTATAAGAAGTTAGATAAGACAGAATACATAATAAAGGGCTTTGAAGACTATGAACTTCATGTTGAATTACTTAAAAATCCGGTTCAAACTGATAAATATATTATACTTTCACATGGTTATACAGATAATCGCATGGGTTCCTTGAAATATATATCAATGTATTTGGATTTTGGATTTAACTGCATAATATATGATTTAAGAGGACATGGAGAAAATGAGCCAACCTTTACCACATATGGAATAAGGGAAGGAAAAGACCTTAAATGCCTTATAGAAGATACCAGATCCAGATATGAAAGAATTGATGTTTTGGGACTGCATGGAGAGTCATTAGGAGCAGCTACAACAATAACAACTTTAAAATATAAGCCAGAAGTTGACTTTGTTGTAGCAGACTGTGGTTTTTCAGATATTGAAAATGTCTTAAGAACCGGATATAAGAGTGCAGGATTGCCGGAATTTTTATTTGACATAGCTGATTTTATGGGTAGGCTTCGTTATCATTATTCACTCAGGGAAATGCGTCCAATTGAATCATTGAATGAAAACATAATACCAATTATTTTTATACATGGTAAAGAGGATGGGTTTATTGTTCCAAAGAACTCAGAGGATATGGCTGGAAGGACAAAGGGAGAAAAGGAATTATATTTTATACCCAAGGCTGGTCATGCCGAATCAATTTTAGTTAATCCTACTGAGTACAGAGAAAGAGTTGGGAAATTTCTAGCGAATAAGATAAAGAGCTTCTGAAGGTTTTAAAAATTTACTGTCAAGCATAAATGATTATGTCCCAAAATAATTAATTTATAAGCCCCACAAAGGGGCTTTTATTATGCACTTTTTAAGTCGTCTTCAATTCTGTGTGGCTGTGAATGTGCAAATTTATTAAAGGCCTCTAATCTCCAAGGATGGTTCATTGGAGGAATATAAGGCTTTCTAGGTTTAGGTTGTTTGTAGTCAGCGTCCAAGTCCTTAGATTTGTGTTCATGAGCCGGTATTTCTTCCAGTGCATAAATATCCTTGTCATTTACGCACGCAAACATAGACCTATCAAATGCCTTGATAAGCATAACCTTGGTACCTTTTCTATAATGGATTTGGACTCCATTATGATCTATCATCTTATAAAAATTTCTTCTTAAATTGAATCGCATGTCCGGCATCAACAGTTCTCTCAGTCAAAAACTGCTAAAGTAAGATTTATTTTTTTCTTTAGACGGTTGCGTTTCAAAGACAGATTTGATACCATGAAGTGGAAGTGAGAACTTCTCATTGAATTCCTTTATGTAGGAGTGAAGGAATTCATTGGCATTATTGATGTCGGTTACGCCTGCGAGTCTAAAACTCAATAGGCAGGCGTGACTGTAAGGTTTGATTCAATCGTTCTATGCGTCCTTTAGCCTGTGGTACGCTGCTTGATTCAAGTTGTGTACCAAGTTGCTTGCAGGCATAAGCGAACTGTGTATAGGGTGTCATTGTCGTCAGATAAGGCACCTTTTTTTCTTGTAGAGTAAATACAGTACGTTTATCGGTAAGAAACTTATAGGGGATACCATAATCGGTAAGAATCTGTTCAAACACATGGTAGTAGCCGTTAAGGGTCTCCTGAGTATCAAAACCATGCGCCAGTAACAGCACCTGAGGCATCATCAATGGCTAAATGTAGATGCCATATCTGTCCCGGCACCCATTCATAAGGGGTTGCATCCATCTGAAGCAATTCACCGAAATAAGCACATCTTGGACGACGACTGTGAGCATCTTCAACTGCTACTAAGTTAGCCTGTATCTGTGATAATTCTTTTTTTGACGTTTCAGATTCCTTCTTGGCTCTGAGTGCTTGCCTAATGCGTCTACGTTTGGCTTTTGTAGCCTTTGGAGATAGAATGTACTCAGACTCCAAAATACTCATTACAGAGGAAGAAGAGATGCTTATGCCCTCATGCTTTTTTAGAAGCTCTGTATAGTGTTCAAAGTTAGCCTCGTAGTATTTAGTTCTGTATAGATCAAGAACCTGACTTCTGATGTCAGGATGGATGGTGGTAACCGGCTTCTTACCTCTGTTACCATGAATAAAGAATGCTTTACCATCTTTAATATAGCCTTGTATCATACGGTTTATATGCCTCTTGGTGCATCCTAGGATAAGAGCAGCTCTATCCTTATTAGCTGTATCTGGGTGATCTATCAGACCTTTAATAACCTCGTACTTTCTTTGTTCATCCATTGATAAAATAACCTTTCTGATAAGTCAGTCCCTCCTAGTGTTAGAATATACAAAATAGTATTTTACCATAAGTGGGACATTTTTATTTGTGGTATACTAGGACTTTATCATTTATGGCTTATAAGAGCTTCTGAAGGTTTTAAAAATTTACTTGACACATCAGGATAAAGGTGATAAACTAATAAAGCTGTAGATAAAGTAAGTACAGCAGAAACAAGTGAAGTATCCGCTTCCACCTAAGTGCAACAGTGTACCGTGGTCTTTAGAATGAATTATTACAGCTTTGTGCTGTCTGTCTGGAGTGGATACTATATGTATTCACTCTATTTTATTATAAGTTTGGAGGTGTTTTTCTATTAGCGAATTAATGATCAATGAGCAGATTAGGGATAAAGAAATCCGTCTGATTGGAGAAAATGGTGAACAGTTAGGAATTATGTCATCAAGGGATGCAATGAAAATGGCTGTTGAAGCAGAGCTTGATTTGGTAAAAATTTGCACCGACTGCAAAACCGCCGGTTTGTAAGATTATCGACTACAGAAAGTATCGTTATGAACAGGCTAAGAGAGAGAAAGAAGCGAAGAAGAAACAGAAGGTTACTGAAGTAAAGGAAATTCGTCTTTCACCAAATATTGATGACAACGACCTTAACACTAAAGCTAATCAGGCGAGGAAATTCCTTGATAAGGGAGACAAGGTTAAGGTAACCCTCCGTTTCAGAGGAAGGGAAATGGCACACATTTCTTCAAATAAGCAGATTTTAGATGTATTCCTAGAGAAGCTTGGAGACGCAGCGTCGGTAGAAAAACAGGCTAAGCTTGAGGGCAGAAGCATGTCCATGGTTGTAACAGGCAGGAAGTAATGCTATTTTCACATACTTGGTGAGAATAATACTTAGATTATAGGAGGAAAGAATTATGCCAAAGATGAAGACAAAGAGCGCAGCTAAGAAGCGCTTTAAGGTAACAGGAACAGGTAAGTTAATGAAGATGAAAGCTTACAAGAGCCATATCCTTACCAAGAAGACTACAAAGAGAAAGAGAAATCTTCGTAAAGCAACTGAAATCGATAAGTCAAATTTAGCTCCAATGAAGAGAATACTTCCATATAGCTAAATAAAGTTAAATTGTTAAGGAGGAAATAAAATGGCAAGAATTAAAGGTGGCTTAGGTGCCAAGAAGAGACATAATAGAGTATTGAAACTCGCTAAGGGTTATAGAGGAGCAAGAAGTAAGCAGTATAGAATTGCTAAGCAGTCAGTTATGCGTGCTCTTGCATCTGCATATGCAGGCAGAAGAAAGAGAAAGGGCGACTTCAGAAAGCTCTGGATAGTAAGAATCAACGCAGCAGCAAGACTTAACGGACTTTCATACAGCAAGTTCATGCACGGTCTTAAGCTTGCTAACATCGACATCAACCGTAAGATGCTCGCTGAGCTCGCTGTAAATGATGCAGCAGGCTTCACAGCTCTTGCAGATGCAGCTAAGGCTAAGCTTGCTTAATTTGAATTTGTTAATATTGATTTTATAACTGCCATCAATTCAATGTTACTTGGGTTTGATGGCAGTTTTATTGTGTAATCAGGGGTTTGTATGATTTTATGGCATGAAAAGTTTGCTTCAGGAAACTTCTCTGTAAGCCTTTTCTCCAGATATTTCTTCAGCTACTTTAGGAAGCCTCAGTTCATTGTATTTTTTTTTTGGAAAGACACAGACTTATTGGTATTTAAGTAAGATTGATATATAATGTTCATATATAATCATAATAAGTAAGGTGGGATTGAAAATGGTATAAAAAAGTATACAATCATTGGAAATACCTGCTATGTTAAGCATAAAAACTTTATGCTTGATAAGTCGTTAAATGTGAGAAAACATCTGAGATATAACACAAGAGAATTTGTCACTAAAAAGCCTGTAATTTTGACTTCAGAAAAAGGAGATATAAGCATAATAGCAAATAAAAAAATTTGACTTTAACGGTATAATATATGCTCCAAATGGCACAGTTACAATAACAGGTTATGATGTTAAATTCAACGGCATAATAATAGCCAATAAAATATTTATAACAGGAACCAATACTGAAATTACTAATACCGTTGATTTAAGTAAGTTGGAGGGGTAAGTATGAAATTTATAACTAAGATAGGTATGAATGTTGGAGCTTGCTACCTTTTGATGATATTGTGTGCAGGTATAACAAGAGAACTTTTTAGTTAGTGGAATGTTTGGTGTTTTCTTATATGCTATTTTAAATTTTTGTTTTTGCTATATATAGTTAATTTGTTTTTATAAAATAGCATTTTTGAAGTTATCAACTGATAAAAATTTATGGAGCATTACATTAGGTGTTTTAATTTTAGGTTTATATTTTTTTGGTGCAAGGTAATATTTTCGGATTATTTTTTTATCATAATGGCATTGTAGCCAGTGTTATTGAAAAAGGATATTGATAATCTTTTGGCGGTTGACTGCTTAATAATGTTTATATTAAGTATACCGTTAAACATTATACTTAGAAAATATAAGGTCAAATTTTTTACAATATTGAAAGTAAGAAGTGTTTAGAAGCTAGAATCTACCTATGAAATGTACTTAGGGGAATGGCAAAGCTGCTGTTCCCTTTAAGTAAAGAAAGAGATGAAAAGCAAAACTTTGTTTGATAATTTTTTTGATTTATGGTATAATCGGCTGTAATAGTTAAAATAACAAGTTATGATGTTAAATTTGGCGGATAATAATAGCCAATAAAAATATTTATAACAGGAACCAATACTGAAATTACTAATACCGTTGATTTAAGTAAGCTGGAGGGGTGAGTATGAGATTTGTAGCAAGGACAGTAATTAATGCAATAATTTGTTATTTAATATTGTTTATATGTTTATTTATAGTAATGGCACAGATGCTGATGTCCAATGTAATTGGTCATTTACTGCAATCAGTTATAACCCTTATTTTGCTATATATTGTTAATAAGGGATTAAATAAGGCAGAAAATTTAAAGCTGTCAGTAGGTGGAAGCTTATGGAGTATTACATCAGGGATATTAATTTTGGGTATATATCTTTTAGGCAGGGAACTACTGGTTGAACATGCTAGTGAATATGGTATTTTGGGTGGATTTAGTTTATCTTTTGCAATTAATTGTTTAATAATGCTTATACTGAGCATACCATTAAATATGATTTTTTTGAACATGAAGAATTTTAGAAAAAAATTAAAAGGTAAGAGATATAACTTCAAAATATAAGAGTTCCTGTAGAACAACTTTCTATAGGAACTCTTATTATTTGACAGTAAATATATAAACTTTTTCTAATAAAACAATGTGGATGCCGGAAATATACGGCATCCACAATTCTAACATTGTAACGGTAATTTACGGTTTTTCTTTTGAATACACTTATCAGCATACATTCTCTCGTCAGCCAACTTAATTACATCGCTGGAATCAATAGAACCTTGTTCTCCGCCGGCTAGTTCACTATAATTAGCAATTCCTAAAGAAATGCTTACAGGGAATGGAGGTTTCTCATGTTCCCTTGCCAGTATAAGATTATCCTTGATTTTTTTAGCAATGGAGTCAGCATCAATTGAAGGAATGACAACGCAGATGAATTCATCACCGCCATTTCTACCGACAAATCCGTCCGAACTATCCTCCATAGCATCTTTTATTGATGAAGCAACCATTTTGATAAGCTGGTCGCCGGCTTCATGTCCGAAGGTGTCATTTGCATATTTTAAGTCGTTGATATCAATAAAGATTACTGCGTAATTCTTGTTATTCTTTGAGTCTAAGATATTCAGCTTTCTCTGTAGGTACTGTCTGTTGCCGAGGGTTGTGAGATTATCGGTATAAGCCAGTATTTCAAGATGCTTCTCTCTTAAGTTCTTCTGTAAAATATATTTTACCTTTATAAAATAAGAAGAATATAAGGTCACAACCATTGCCAGAATAAGTGCTATTGAAAAATGCATCTTAATAAACATCTGCATAAAAGCAGGCCAAGTTTCAGTAACCTGTGCTGAGATTATGATTCGAATCTGCTCTAAAAGCCCGAAAAGAGCTACCGTAGTAAGTCCTATCCTCATAACATAATCTTCCAGGTTCATATGTTTCTTGCCTGGGAAAAGAAGGCTCACAAGGGAAGAGAATACCATCACAATCTGTAAAGTCTGCACCTGCCTAAGAGCCCACACATAGGTGAAGCCTGTTGGAAGAATGTATAAAACGAAGCATAGGAAGGAAAATCCTAAAAGTATGCTTCCCGAAATCTTAAGGTATTTCTTTAATAAAGGACGCTCTGTTTCAAAGCTTGCATAGAGCGGAGCTGTGGTAAACAACAGATACATTCCGATATATTCGCTTGGAGCATTCAAATCTTCATTGGCAGTCAATAAGTATATCATGCCTGACTTGCCTACAAACCAAAGGGTAATGGCGAAAATAAGAGCCATTAGCCAGGTACCTTCTCTTGCAAAATCAAAAGTCCTATATAAAAATGTGAAAACTACAATTCCAAGGAAGGAAAATATCAGTATTACAATAAATAATGCATAACTGGCTTCTAACCCAATGATGGGATAAAACGAAGCATCTGCCTCTGACATTAGTAAAGGCGGTTTGAAAGTATCTTCAAGAATATCAAGTGTAGGGTGGATTACAATGCGGATTTCATCACCAAAGGCATCTGAAGGAATAGGGATAGATATCTTAAGTTTTCCAATCATATGTCTTTTGAGATTCTCTCCATAAGAAGCCAAAAGCCTGTCTTTGTAATAAGCCTTAACAACGCTGTTATAGAAAAAGAAATTTACGGACTGGTGTTTTTGCTTCGATTCTTCATCTAAATGCAAATGAATGGTAATTACATCATCTTTAGATGTAAAGTTAAATAGATGGCTGTTAAAATAATCAACAGTCCCATCCTTATGTGCAACATCCACGGTAATATTTGTAAGCGGCCTATAACTGTTGGGAGAAACCTTTCCGAGTATATCAAAGATGAAGTAAAGTATTAAAAGCCCTGTTATAAGTCCGGCAAATAAAAGCAGAGAAGCCTGATGCTTTTTAATTTCCATTAACTTAGTTTTCATATAACCTCCCGGTATTTCACAATAATCCCCGAAAAAAATAGCTGAGCTATATTTCATCCCTTGTGTAAAGTGCCTTATAAGGGCACTCTAAGAATTTTTAGGGGGTAGGGGCATAATCTACCTATGATTGTAGCATATTTTAGAGGTCGAAAACAAGTGTTTAAAGTGATAAAAATACAGTTAGAAAATTGCAAGAAAGTCTTAAAATAGGCAATATTTACAAAAATTTGAAATATAAATAAGCAATTAGGAAAAATTTGAAAGACGAGGGATTTACATTAAAACAGCTAATAAGAAAAAAATTATAAATAATAATATATAAAATTAATATAAATTTCCATAGACTATTTTGTTAGAATGGGTTACAATTAAGATACATTTTAAGAAAAATAAAACAGAGATTTATTTTAGCAAAAGAGGTATAGTTATAGAAAGGATCAGGAGGTAAGAATGGATTTTAACGAAAATGCAGAAAAGATTTGGCTGGAAGATGAAGCAGGCAGGGTAACCGCTTATGTAGAGTTCCCGGAGATAAACGGAGTGGCAAATGTCATGCATACAGTTGTAGACGATTCACTTCGAGGACAGGGAATTGCTGGAAAGCTTATGACGGCACTGGTGGAAAAGATGAAAAGGGAAAATAGAAAGCTGGAACTCACCTGTTCCTATGCAGTAAGCTGGTTTAATAAGAATAGGGAACATGGAGATGTGCTTGTAAATCCGGATAAGGAATATAGTAAGGCAGTGAATAAATAGCGGCATATGACATAAAAATTAATAAAATTTTAAGACTTTCTATTAATCAGGTTAACTACAGGTTGGATTTGTCCGATAATATTAATGGTTTTTGCATATACAGATTATCAGTTGTCAGGCTCTAAATATCTTAAATTATTATATTAAATTTGAGGAGGATGTTGAGGCTATGAAAAAGATGGGATTTAGGAGCATAAAGAACCTTATGTTAGTTGGCGGATTTGCTATGATAAGCTTAATCTGTGCCATAATTTTAATAATGAGTTCTATGTTTTCTAAACAGGCGTTTAGAGTGCAGGTTGAGGAGGACATGCAGGTGCTAGCTGAAGAAACCTCGGAAAAACTTGTACAGGAAATTGTAAATGCGGAAGGGCTTGTGAAGGAGCTTGCGGCCAATCCTTTACTGCCGGATAAGAAATATGATAAGAAAAAGCTTGCGGCATTTTTTGAAAAAAGAGCTGCCGAGACAGGATTCAACCTGTTTTTCAAGGTAGATAAAAAGGGTAAAGGTTTGAACTTTACTCAAAAGGGAGAGACTTTTGATGTGTCATCTACAGAGTATTTTAAAGAGGCAATACAGGGAAAGACATATACAAGTTCTATTATTGATGATGTGGTAACCGGTGGTAAAATCATAGTTATTGCGACACCATACTATGATCCTAAAACTAATGAGATTTTAGGAGTATTTGCAGGTATTAAAAATACTGATTTCATTTCAAAGCTATGTGCTGAATTTAAATGGGGTGAAACAGGAAATGTTGCCGTATATGACAAACAAACCAATATAGTAGGACACACTAAACCGGAAATTGTGGAAAGCGGACTCAACCTTATAGAAAAAGCAGCCAGTGATCCGGAATACCAGTCTGTAGCAGATTTCTTTAAAGAGAATATTGATAAGGGTACAAACGGTATAGGTACTTACAAGTGGTCTGGCAAGGATAGGCTTGGAGCTATCAACAATATAGAAGGCAGGGATTTTGTTACTCTCATTGCAATAAATGAAGAAGAGATATTTGCACACTTAAATGAACTTCAGGCTAAACTCATTTTTGCAATAATAAGCCTGATTGTAGTTGGAATTATAATCCTTTACTTTGCCTTTGCCGTACCTTTATCCAGAGTGTTCAACCATTTCAAGACAGATTTATTGCATATAGCTAACTATGACTTGACAAAAGAGCCTGTGAAAGACTATTCAAGGAGAGCAGACGAGGTAGGGGATATATACAGGGCAATTACTACACTCAAGGGAAATATTGTCCAGATAATTACAGGAATATCAGCCAATGCACAAAACACGGCTGCGACAGCAGAAGAATTATCAGCAACTGCACAGTCTACCTCAGCAACAGCTAACGAGGTTGCAACAGCGGTAAGCAATATAGCCCAGGGTGCTACAAGCCAGGCTGAAGATACTCAGAATGCTACAAAGAATGTAGAAAATACAAACAGAATGTTAAATAAGATGGTATCAGTATTGGATGAATTAAACAGTTCAACTGAGGATATCAATAAGACTAAGGAAGAGGGCAGCAGAAGCCTTAGAGAACTGTCAAATGCCACAGATAAGGTAACAGCATCTTCACAGAAGATAGCGGATATAATAGCTCAGACAGATGAAAGTGCGGATAAGATATCATCTGCAAGTGATATGATTCAGTCAATCTCCGATCAGACCAACCTGCTTGCATTAAATGCGGCTATAGAGGCTGCCAGAGCAGGTGAAGCAGGCGGGATTTGCGGTTGTGGCAGAAGAAATAAGGAAACTTGCAGAACAGTCAGCCGGATTTACAGGCGAGATTAAGGAGACAATTAACGGCTTGCAGGAGCAGACCAAGAATGCCGTAGAAACTATGGATGTTGCTAAAGTGGCTGTATCTGAACAGGAGCAGAAGTTAAAAGAGACAGGAGATAAGTTCAGTCAGATATCTGATGCAGTGGAGAAGAGTAAGGGAATAGTTGGAGAACTTTCAGAAGAAGTTAAGACTATTGTAAAAGATAATGAAACCATAACGAGGGTTGTGGAGAATCTTTCGGCTATAGCAGAAGAAAATGCGGCAACTACAGAGGAAGTATCAGCTTCAGTGGATACACAGGTACAGTCTATACAGGATATATCCGAAGCGAGTGAAAACTTAGCTGAAATCGCTACAGAGTTGCAAAGCGAGATTGCGAAGTTCATCATATAAAAGTGAATTTTAATTTTTGGAAGGAGTATCACAATGAACTCAAAGAAAAGCAAAAAGTTAAACAGTTTGGGGGTTAAAGTAGGCCTTTTAATCTCAGTCATACTGCTGGTAGTATTGGGAGGTAAATCAGCATATGATATCTACAGTCAGTATAATGAAACAACTTCAATGGCAAGAGAACTTAAATTAGAAGAGTCAAAGAAATTTGCAAGTAAATTAGAAACTTTGTTTGCTTCTGCCTACCAGATTGGATATGATTTGCAGGTGATTATTCAGAATACAATTGCAAACATACCTACAGAGAACAGAAATAGAGACTTAATTATCAGTAATGCTTAGTTATTATGGATCATAATGATAATATATCCGGCATTGGAGTGTATTTTGAACCTAACAAATTTGACAATAAAGACGCTGAAAAGGGAAGATTTGCTAAATATATAACAAAGAAAGATGGAAAAATTTCAGTTGCTGAAGAAAGTGATACCGATGTTGAGTGGTATACCAAACCTTTACAGGAAAAAAAGGTTATGTTGTTAAATCCATATATAGATGCGGATAACAAGATGAAAACTTCATATTGTTTTCCTTTGATGTCAAAATCAGATGCCATTGGAGTTCTTGTCATAGACCTCTTAGTCGATGGAGTACAGCAGGAATTAAAGGACAACTCTACGGGCACTGATGATTTTAAGAGCCTTCTGACAGATACAGGTGTCTATGTGGCTAATGCAATGGATGACAAGATGCTGTTAACCAATCTTTTTGAACTTGTGCCTTCGGCTAAAGAGGGTATTGACAAAGCAATACAGAATGGATATGACATATCAACGGGATATATCGCGGGTTCAGGTGAAGCAGGGCAGTTTATACATGTTCCTGTTAATCTTAAAGGAGTAGATAATAAGTGGTGTTTTGAGTCTGTGACATCAATTAACTATCTGCTTAAGGATGTAAGAACAACAACAATAATCAATATTCTATTCAGTATAGCAGTTATATTGGGTATGGGAATTGTAATCATCTATATGCTTATCAAGAGGGTTGGAAGGCCGCTTTCTGTAATTGAAAAGGCTATGTATAAGATGTCCAACTTCAACCTTGCTGTGCAGGAAGAAGCAGGACTTGTAGCTAAGTACAGGGATAATAAGGATGAAGTTGGCGGTCTTATACGCTCAATTGATGCTCTGGTAGGGAATCTTACAGGAATAGTTGAAGATATATCATCACACGCACAGAATACAGCGGCTATGGCAGAGGAGCTTACTGCAACCTCACAGTCGGCGGCTGAGTCTTCAGGAGAGGTATCACAGGCAGTAAATAATATAGCGGAAGGTGCTACAAGCCAGGCAAACGATACGCAGAGTGCAGCAGGTTCCGTAGAAGAATCTGGCAATCTCCTAGACAATATGATAACTGAAATTGAATCACTTTCTAAGTCTATGGAAAGCATAGACAGCCTGAAGAATGACAGTAATCAGATTATGGACGAACTTGTTAAGATAACTAACGAGAATAAGGATATATCTGAAAAAGTTGAGGATGTAATACTTGAAACAAACAGCGCTACTGAAACTATAGCAAAGGCAAGTGAGATGATACAGTCAATCTCAGACCAGACAAACCTCCTCTCGCTTAATGCGGCTATTGAGGCTGCCAGAGCTGGTGAGATGGGTAAGGGCTTTGCGGTAGTTGCAGATGAGGTAAGGTCACTTGCTGAAGAATCAGCTAAGTTTACAGGCGAAATAAGAGCTATTATAGATGAACTTAGAAGAAAGTCCAAAGAAGCTGTTGACATGATAAAGATGTCAAATGAAATGATAAACAAACAGGAAGACAAGGTAAAGGAGACAGGAGAAAAGTTTGTAGAGATATCAAAGGAGCTTGAAGACAGTAAGAGAATTGTAGTTGGTATTAATGAATCCTCAATAAAGATACAGAAAGAAAACAGCAATGTAATAAGGGTAGTTGAGGATCTCTCAGCAATAGCAGAGGAGAATGCGGCAACAACTGAGGAGGCTGCAGCATCTGTAGATACACAGGTTCAGGCAATAAATGATATTTCTCAGGCATCTGAGAACCTTGCAGATATCGCTACTCAATTGCAGTCAGAGGTATCTAAATTTACTCTTTAGAAGATAAGCAATCAAGGAAGATTGAAATGAAGGCAGGTAGAAATAAAACAATTGACATATCGGTGGAAGAAGGCAGGGAATACCTGCAAAAATGCATGGTTTTAGAAAAAAGTGCAGAAATTTCGGAAATCCTTGATAAGACTATAATTGGAAATACGATGGATGTACTTAGGTTTTTGCCTGAAAACAGCGTGGATTTACTAATAGTGGATCCACCCTATAATCTGGACAAGGATTTTAATGGAAATAAATTTAAGAAAACAAGCGATGAGGTGTATGAAGAATATACTGAAAATTGGATAAAGCTTGTAAAACCGCTGCTTAAAGAAAATGCAACTATTTACATATGTTGTGATTGGATTTCAAGCCAGACAATTTTTGCGGTGCTTAAAAAATATTTTCATGTACAAAACCGTATAACCTGGCAGAGAGAAAAGGGAAGAGGTGCTCTTACCAACTGGAAAAATGGAATGGAAGATATATGGTTTGCAACCAATTCGAAAGCATACACATTTAATGTGGAAGCAGTAAAAGTAAGGCGGAGTGTAATTGCTCCTTACAAAGAAGAGGGTAAACCAAAAGATTGGGAAGAAACTGGAAACGGAAGATTCCGCAATACCTACCCATCTAATTTCTGGGATGATATTTCCATACCTTATTGGTCGATGCCCGAAAATACAGCACATCCTACACAAAGCCAGAGAAGCTTTTGGCTAAGCTCATCCTGGCAAGTTCAAACGAAGGAGATGTTGTGCTTGATCCTTTCTTAGGCTCAGGTTCCACATCTGTAACCGCAAAGAAACTTGGCAGACATTATATAGGAATTGAACAAAACAAACAATACTGTGTATGGGCTGAAAAACGCCTGCATATGGCTGAGTATGATAGGACTATTCAGGGATACACAGATGGGGTATTTTGGGAGAGAAATACCGGAAGATTGCAGAAAAAGTACAAAAAATAAGAACAAGGCTTCTTTGCAAAGTGCAGAGGAGCCTTAATATTTTACCAGGCAATGAAGATGCTCAGTAACTTCACTGCCGGCAATCTTTCTATTTTTATCTTTATCGGCCTTAAAACGCTTATATGCTTTTGTAAAAACGCTGTATTTCCCATAGCCTGACATAATATCACCGATTACATCGGCAGGAATAAGCCCTTCATTATTGTAGCTTAAAAAAATGTATTTAAAATCAGCATTTTTAATTAAATCGTTAAAAGTTTCACGGACTATGCGGCTTGAACAGAAGGCACTTTTTTGATTTCTGTAATCACGAAGTCCGGTTATGCCACGCAGTGCAGGACTGTCATACCTGGCTATGGTTTCAAGTATATGGTAGTTTGCGGAATACTGTCTTGTGTTGTAGGGAGGGTCCAGGTAGAGTACATCACCACTGATTTTTTTTATCAAAACATTGGCATCTTCATTAAATACTTTGCCTTTTTGTCCGGGAATAATAGGCAAGAGTGAAAGTTCAAATTTCTTTGCAGCAGTTTTTTTGATATGCTTTAAGAAGGCAGCGTAGACTGAGGCGGTATTTGCATATTTATCAATTGAATTGATAAGACTTGCCAGATAGTAAAAATAGTCATTGTCGGTTATCTTGCAGGTATTACGAAGGTTTTCGAGATAAGTCCTTATTGCATCGCATTTTTTACCATTTTCATCTGTAAAATAGTTTCTGCCTGAATTTGAACCTGGGCAAAAGCTATTAAAAATAAAGCCGTCAATAGGTTTAAGAGAATTTAACTCCCTAAGCAGATCAGAACTGAGAGGAGGGATATTTTCGATGTAATGTTTATTCAGCACATAGCTGTAGTATTGAATATCGTTTGCTATAACGAAGCAGCCCTTAGCCTTATAAGTACTTCCGACTACTCCTGTTCCTGCAAAAAGGTCTGCAAAAATATAGCTGTCTCCATCTTTATAGCCGCTTATCCTAGATATACCATAATCTATAAAATCAATTAAAGAATATTTTGAACCGATATAATTCATTTCCCCAATTTCCTCTCTTGCTTAAGTCCTCTCTTAATAAAAAAAGATTATCATACTTTTTAAGAAAAAAATAAACTAAAAAAATAAGACAAATGACCTTTAATTATTATAAAAAGGTGAAAGGATGTCTATAAAGCTGGTAAAGACTGTATGAATAACTGTGGAAAGCAGGCAAAAAAACTATGGAATAGGAGTCTACAGAGAGTATGGAAGTTAGAGATAATGTATATAAGATCGATAAAAATAATTATGTAAAGTTAATAAAAGAGCTGTAACACTATTTTAGTGAAACAGCTCTTTATTGTAATAACAAATTTTCCTAAATAATATTATCCAACTCTTAACTTAAATTTCATCAATTCTTTTTCATCATCTACAGGTATTTTGGCAATATCTGCACCAAGTTCCCGAAGCTTTTCTTCAAAATGTTCATAGCCTCTTTCGATAAACTCTATCTGGTCCACTTCGCTGACATCTTCTGAACAAAGACCGGCTATTACGAGAGCCGCACCTGCTCTAAGGTCAGGAGAACTGAGCTTCGCACCTGAAAGCTTATCAACACCGTCTATAATGGCATTATTTCCTTCAACTTTGATAGAAGCACCCATTTTGGCAAGTTCATCTGTGAATTTAAAGCGGTTTTCAAATATACTCTCAGTAACTACACTGGTACCACTTGCCATGGCAAGGAGGGTAGTTATCTGAGGCTGCATATCAGTAGGAAATCCAGGATATGGCAAGGTTTTAACATGGGTATGTGTAAGCCTGTCTTTTGCACAGACTCTGATAGAATCGTCAAACTCATAGATTTCTGCACCTGTTTCTATAAGTTTTGCACTGATTGCCTCCATGTGCTTTGGGATGAGATTTTTAACAAGTACATCACCTCTGGTAGCAGCGGCAGCAACCATATAAGTTCCTGCTTCTATCATATCGGGGATGATGGAATACTCGCTTCCATGAAGCTTTTCTACTCCAACTATCCTTATTACATCAGTACCGGCTCCCTTTATGTCAGCACCCATACTATTGAGGAAGTTAGCCACATCTACCACATGAGGCTCCTTAGCCACATTTTCCATTATGGTCTTACCCTTTGCAAGGGTAGCGGCAAGCATGGTATTGATAGTAGCACCTACACTGGACACATCAAAGTAGATATGATTACCGGCCAATTCATCAGCTCTTACAGCTATAAGGCTGTGTTTAATGTCAATTTCTGCACCAAGAGCTTCAAAACCTTTGATATGCTGGTCTATAGGACGGCTGCCTATATTACAGCCGCCAGGAAAGGCAACCTTAGCATCTTTATTCTTGCCAAGGAGTGCTCCGAGTAAGTAGTAAGAGGCCCTTATTTTCCTGATATATTCATTGTCGACACAGAAATTGGTAATAGTACCGCCATTTATCCTAACGGTATGATGGTCAATTCTTTCAACTATGGCGCCTATCTCTTCAATGGCACTTAAAAGTACCTGTATATCACTTACATAAGGAAGGTTCTCTATTTTTACAGGCTCATTACACATAACTGCCGCGGCCAAATTCCAAGAGCCGCATTTTTAGCACCGCTTATAGAAACCTCACCAACGAGCGGTTTGCCGCCCTTAATTACAAATTCATTCATCTTAACCCCTTTGCTAGGTCTTTTAAGGTATAGGATAGGAAAAACTACCCTTGTATCACTTCATTATAGCGATTTAGCATATGGGTGTCAATATTAGGGTGAATAGTTTGACAAAATTCAGGCTCTGTATTAAAATTAAAAAGTTAAAGAATTACTAAAAATATCTGCGTTTATAGGCATTTCACTAGCTACTTTATTTAGATAATGGTAAAATGATAATATTTGTCTGTGAATAGTTATGGTATTTGATAAATAAAACATATGGAAAGAGGGAACAAAATGGCAAAAGATAAGAAAATGGTAGAAGAAATCACTTCTATGAACGAGGATTTCGCACAGTGGTACACCGATGTAGTTAAGAAGGCTGAACTTGCAGATTATTCAAGTGTGAAAGGCTTTGTAGTGTTGAAGCCTTATGGCTTTGGTATTTGGGAGAATATACAGAGAATCCTTGACAAGAAGTTTAAGGAGACAGGTGTAGAAAATGTATGTATGCCGCTTTTGATTCCCGAAAGTCTTATAAATAAGGAGAAGGATCATGTTGAAGGTTTTGCCCCTGAGGCAGCCTGGGTAACTCATGGAGGCTCTGAAAAGCTTCAGGAACGCCTTTGTGTGCGTCCTACCTCGGAGACTCTTTTCTGTGATTTTTATTCAAAGGACATCCGTTCGTATAGAGATTTACCAAGGGTGTACAATCAGTGGTGTTCAGTTGTAAGATGGGAAAAGGAGACAAGGCCCTTCCTTCGTACAAGGGAGTTCCTCTGGCAGGAAGGACATACAGCCCATGCTACTGAAGAGGAAGCACAGGAAAGAACAATTCAGATGTTGAATGTATATGTGGATTTCTTTGAAAATGAACTTGCAATTCCTGTAATTAAGGGACAGAAGACAGAGAAGGAGAAGTTTGCGGGAGCAGTCTCTACCTATACTATCGAGGCTATGATGCACGATGGTAAGGCTCTTCAGTCAGGTACAAGCCACAACTTCGGTGACGGATTTGCAAGGGCATATGATGTAACATTTACAGATAAGGATAATAGTATAAAATATGCACATCAGACATCCTGGGGTGTTAGTACAAGAATGATAGGTGCTCTTATAATGGTGCACGGAGATGATAATGGCCTTGTACTTCCGCCAAGAATCGCTCCTACTCAGGTAATGATAGTACCAATCATGCAGAATAAGGAAGGCGTGCTTGAAAAGGCTAATGAACTTAAAAAAAGGCTTGCGGCAGACTTTAGAGTGAAGCTTGATGATAGTGACAAGACACCGGGATTTAAGTTCGCAGACCAGGAAATGCGTGGTATTCCTGTACGAGTGGAAATAGGACCTAAGGATATTGAAGCAAATAAGTGCATAGTTGTAAGAAGAGATAATAGAGAAAAGATAGAAGTATCTTTAGATGAGCTTGAGGATAAGATAACTGAAATTCTGGCCGCTATGCAGAAAGATATGCTTGAAAGAGCAAGAAACCACAGGGACAGTCATACATACAGTGCAGTAACTTATGATGAATTTAAGGAAATAATTGCCGGTAAACCGGGCTTTATCAAGGCACATTGGTGTGAAAACAGAGAATGTGAAGATAAGATTAAGGAAGATACTTCAGCTACAGCAAGGTGTATCCCTTTTGAAGACGGAAATTCAGAAGGTGTATGCGTATGCTGTGGTAAGCCTGCCAAGAAGCTTGTTTACTGGGGAAAGGCATATTAATGCAGATTGAACTGCCTGCAAAGGTAAAATATATAATATCAAAACTTGAAGATAATGGATATGAAGCTTATGCAGTAGGTGGCTGTGTGAGAGATTCGGTTCTTAACAGGATTCCGGAGGACTGGGACATAACCACATCTGCAAAACCGGAGGAAGTAAAGAGACTCTTTCAGGCTACAATAGACACAGGCTTACAGCATGGAACAGTAACAGTTATAGTTGATAAAGAAGGCTATGAGGTGACTACTTTCAGGCTGGATGGAGATTATACAGATGGAAGGCATCCCGATAGGGTTGCCTTTACATCATCTTTAACAGAGGACTTAAAACGGCGTGATTTCACTATAAATGCCATGGCTTACAGCGTAAAAACGGGACTGGTAGATAGATTTGACGGGTTACAAGACCTTGAAAATGGTATAATAAGAGCAGTAGGGAATGCAGAAGAAAGATTCACCGAAGATGCCCTTAGAATGCTTAGGGCGATTCGTTTTGCAGGACAGTTAAACTTGGAAATAGAGGAAGGGACATTTGATGCCATAAAGAAGCTGTCTTCTAATATCTCAAAGGTGAGTGTCGAAAGAATTGCAAAAGAACTCGAAAAATTGTTATTATCCTCTAATCCTGAATATATAGTTCTCGTATATGAGGCAGGGATATTTGAAGTTATTGCACCGGAGATATCGGAACTTTTTAAGGGCGGATTTATTTATAAGCAGATAAAAGCTATGACTGAAGTTTACTTTCCTGAAAAAAAGGCGCTCTATCAGATGAGAATGGCTCTTTTGCTAGAGGGACTGGGAGAGGTTAAGGCAGCTAATCTTCTTAAACATCTTAAACTTGATAATGACACAATAAATACAGTGAAGAAACTCATAATTTTACTGCAAAGAGATGTGGAAAATTCGGGGCTTGAGATGAGAAGGACGGTCAAGGATGCCGGACATGAAATAATGCCGCTCCTTCTTGAGATAAGAAGGGCAAAGGGGTTGAAGGATAATTCGCAGCTTTATAGGGGAGTTTTGGAAAGAGGTGAATGTACTGCAATTTCTGAACTTAAAATAAATGGCAGGGATTTAATAGAAGCAGGAATACCCAAGGGGGTTGAAATAGGCGATACCCTGCTTAGGCTTTTGGAATTAGTAATAGAGCATCCTGAATTAAATACTAAGGAGAGCCTTCTTTTGGAGGTAGAGAGGAATGAAAAGTAACAGATGGCTGCCTATAATTATAATGTTATCCTTAACAGGCTTAGGTGTGTTTGTAGGTATGAGTACAATTTTAAATACCAAACACACTAAGCCTTTTGTCAGTTCTAAGCCAAATAATGTTATAACAACACAGGAGGCTGTGAATGGCGAAATAAAAAACGAAAAAACTGCAGTGCTAAGGGGGATAGACAAAGAAGGTGGAAGGATAGGCGTGTATCTGGTAAATGAAATGAAGGAAACCAGCTTTGCATATGACCTTGCAACTTCGGTTAAGAGCGTGAATGACCAAGAACTGGTTATGCCTGAGCTTAAACTTGGAAGTATATTAAATCTTGAACTTAGAGAAGGGGGAGATATATTATCTAAGGTTTATGTAAATAAAGAAGCTTGGGACTATCAGGGAGTGAGAAATCTGGTTATAGATGAAGTGATGTCAAGGATGGAAATCGGTGACAGCAAATACAGATATGATGCGGGGCTCACAGTCATAAGCGGAAAAGATAATGTGAGCCTAAGTAATATAGATGTTTCCAAAGATACCTTGGAGGTGCGTGGAATAGGTGAAAAAATACTTTCCATCGACATTACAACAGGGCATGGAATGTTGGATTTTGACGGATATGATGACTTCATTGGAGGAACCATAGAAATTGGCTATGATGTATTTGATGATATTACGGATAACTTAAAATATGTACTTCGTGAGGGTAAGTACAAGGTAATCATGAAAAATGGCAATCTTTCAGTTAATAAGGTTGTGAATATAAAAAGAGATAGGACAGAAGTCTTGAGAATTTCTGATTTTACTAAGGAGATGGACAAAAGTTCTAAGGTTATTTTCAGCCTTTCACCAAGCAACGCAGCCATTTACATAGATGGAAAGGAAGTGGATGCAGGAGCAAAACTCACGCTTGACTATGGAGAATACCTTGTGAAGGTAATGGCAGATGGATATGTGGACTGGGAGAGAGTAGTGTCTATATCAAAGCCTAAGACGGTTATGAGCATTGCTCTGGCTTTAAAGAACGAGAAACAGGAAGAGGAAGAAAAAGACGATGGAATGGCTGAGCCTTCTACAAAAGTAGAAAAAGACAACAATGATGAAGATGATAATGAAGAGACAGGAATTGCGAATACTCCGTCAGAAGATGACGAAGATAAGGAGGATAAGGAAATAAAAGGTGCGTACTGACAGCACAAAAGAATATTTCGTTTAGAAAACCAGAGGGAGCAACTGTTTCTTTTGATGGCAAAAGTAATAGGGGATGTTCCTGCGAAATGGTAAAGGTCACAGGTGAGCACGATATTACTCTTAGGAAGGATGGATACGAAACTCAGACCTATACAGTGGATATTGAGGATGATGGAGAAGATGTGGTATTTAGCTTTCCGGAAATGGTGAAGGAAAAGTAATAAATATGTAGAGATAAATATAGAAAAAAATCAAATCATTGTTGTAAAATTGCTTTTAAAAAATGTTATAATATCTAGATAAAATTAATAAAAAAATAACAAAAGAGAGGAAGAAAATGGGACTGTTTCATAGTGATAATGTTAAAGAAAAACAGCATAAGGGCATATTAGGTGCGTTTGCTAATGATGTCATTAAATGGGAGCCTGAAGATGATGAACAGGCATCTCTAATTGTTCATAAGTTTGAGTACGAGGATTTCCCAAATGGCTCATCTCTTATTGTGGCAGCCAGCCAAATGGCGGTTTTTACCAATAATATGTCAGCCGGAAGTTCAAGGGAAGAAGGAGGCGGAAACTCTCAGGTTTCGGTGTTTTGTGGCCCTTGCAAGATAAAGCTGGAAACCGGTGATTCCAGATTTGCTCCATTTAGGAATATATCCCATGCTTTAACCGGTGGAGAATCAGAGTTTCATTCAACAGTATACTTCGTAAATACCAATTATATGAATGAACTGAAGTGGGGCACACAGAATCCCATAAAACTCCAGGATCCTGAAGAAGAAGTGAACATTCATGTGAGGGCAATGGGAATGTTTGGTGTTCATATAGAACAAACGGATACAAGCATAGCAGCGGCCTGGACAAGAAAGTTTTTACAAAAAGTTGTCGGTACAAGGGCAGATTATTCAAGAAATGAACTTATAGCCTATATGAGGGCAAAGATACTTGAATTTGTTCCGGACTTATTGGCTAAAACAATGATAGATAAAAATGTAGGAATACTTAAAATAAGCAGGTATCTATCAGAATTTTCCGACATTATGCTGGATAAATTAAAGCCATATTTTGAAGAATTCGGTCTG
Organism: uncultured Catonella sp.; assembly: GCA_916439065.1. Lineage (GTDB taxonomy): Bacteria > Bacillota > Clostridia > Lachnospirales > Lachnospiraceae > Catonella. Next base: position 950,264 of record CAKAGD010000003.1, on the reverse strand, counting down.
GTACTGGATAATTTTTCATTTCATTCCATAGATGCTCCGGATGAAGATTTGGAAGCAATCAATGAAATGAAAATCAAGAGAAAAAGAGATCAGCTGGATGCTGAAGGCAATGCTAAGAGAATGGATATTGAATCCGAAGCAAGGGCAAGGATGAGAGAGAGGGAAGGATATTCATATCAGCAGGAAGAAGCTTTTAAGGTTATGAAATCAGCGGCTGAAAATGAAGGTATGTCATCTACATTCATGGGTGCCGGCATGGGACTTGGCATGGGTACTATGTTGGGTACAGGCTTCGGTGCCGGTATGGGAACCATAGCCAGAGATACTCTTCAAAGCGGCAATATGATGGAGCCTACAGTTAAAAAAGAAGAGGGTGTTGTCTGCAAAGCTTGTAACAATGTCAATAAGGCAGGAGCAAAGTTCTGTCTGAATTGTGGAGAAAAACTCGGTGGAAGTAAAAGAGTCTGCCCGGACTGTGGTGCGGAGATTGCCGAAGGAGCAAAGTTCTGTGTTGAATGTGGAAGAAAATTATTGCTTAATTGTCCTAATTGTAATCATCCGCTTTCAGACGGAGCAAAATTCTGTGTTGAATGTGGATATAAATTATAGGAGGAGATATGGTTAATCTAAGAGATAAGGGAGCGGCTATAGTTTCAGGCTTGCTATTTGTTATATGGCTTGCGGCTATGTTTGCTTTTGGGAAAATTACTTCGTTTCCGGCACGTTTTTTCATGGCACTGGCATTTGGAACTCTGGCTTTCGTAGTAAATATAATTCTATTATTTACTTTAGGAAAAGAGAGTTCAGAGAGAAATGAAATAAAGCATATTCCATCACTTATAAGTACAGCTTATCTTGTGGTTGCATTGGCTGCGAATTTTGCTTTTAGTTTTCCTATAGCTAAACTTGGTATGATAGTATTTTTTAATATATTCTGTATATGTATAGCTGTTGGTGGGAATATTTTTTCAAATAATTATGTGAGAGGAACTGAGAGAACAGTCAACATTATTGAAAATAAGCAAAGCATGCACAGACTTATATCTCAGAAAATAGGAAAAGCTTTGGCTCTATCTAATGACGGTGAGGTTAAAGCCAAACTTTTAAAACTAAAAGAATTATCTGATTATAGCAATGCTCTTACGACCAATATGAGTGAAGATGTTGAGGATGTATTGTACAACAAATTAAGCTCTTTGGAAAATATGTTGATACAGGGTGAAGATAAGGATAAGATTTTAGAAAGGATAGAAGATATTATAGTAGATGTCAAATACAGGAATACTATAAAATCAATATAAAAAGATGGAATTCAGTGGTTTGAACTGTTCAGGCTGTGGCAGCAGTGATGTGGAATTTATACCGCAGACGAGAAAATTAATCTGCCATCAATGTGGAAAGGAAGAATATTATTCCAGAGCTACACTTAACAAAAATGGTAAGGTAATACTTGCAAAAGATAATGCAAAAAAGTTTTTTATGAGTGGAGATATGGATAATGCCAAACATTATGCTCTGGAAGTATTAAACATATTTTTGGATAATGTTCCGGCTAAATACATAGTGAGTTATTATGATGAAGTGAAAAATGCCAGAAACTCAAGCATAAAAAATTTCTTCGATTCTATAAAAGAGATAGCACTGGAATATGATGAAATAAGAGATTTGCAGGAATTATTCATTGCAAGTGCAAGGGTTTTGCATGATTATGAAAAGGAAGTCATTGAGGTATCAGCTAAGAATATGCAGTCTGTAGATGATATAAAAGAACTGGAAAGTTTCATAGATAAGATTTGTCCATATTTTATAAAAAACAGGCTGTCTTCAGACTTCTTAAAGGGTGAAGGTGCGTCTTATTATGCAGAACTGGCAAACAGGTTAAATATACCCAAGACCTGTTTTGCACTCGTAAAGTCTATAGATGAAAATCCGGATTCTCCATATGCGAGAAATACATTTTTTCTTCAATCTAAGACAACATATTTTTATGAGAACTTTGTTTTAGCCGTAGGCAGTATTTTAAATAGTATGAAGGAATCAGACTACAAAGGGAAATTAATTATGGCTTACGAGCAAAAGGTTAATAAATTCAAGATGGATGCAGGCTATTAAAAGGGAGGGGCATTATGGCTGAGGAAGTTGTTAGGTATGTGGATATTAGGCCGTTGATAAATACGGTGGACAACATTAGAAGGGATGTTGATGTACTAGGTGTAAAGATGATTCAGGTTGGCGAGGATGTGGCCAAAGTAAATCAGGAACTGGCAAGTTTAAATAAGAGATTTATGGAACTGATGGAAGACAGGAAGAGAGCTGAAGCTTTATCTCAGGCTACAACCGAACTTGTCAGAGTAAGACAGGAAATCGAAAAAGAATTTGGAAGTTACGGACTTGTAAGAGAAACCATGTTAGGTATTTTACAGGCTACAGATTTGGCTCTGGTTAAGAAGACAACGATATCTTCAGTATCAGAAGAGCTGATGATTTCCACTCCTAAATACTGGCTGTCACCTTGTCTTATTGCAGTTTCGGGTTGGATTAATAATGATAGGGATCTCGCAGAGAGAGCTATTAAAGAAGCCTTGAGACGAGATGAAGAAAGAACAGCCCTTACAATGGCACTTATCTGCAGGAGAAATGGAAGAACTACAGCTTGTTATGAGTGGTTGAACATATATTTTTCTCATCTAAATGCAGGCAACTTCTCTGAAGGAGGCTATACCTTTGTAGATGCATATATAAACGGAGTATTTGGACCGGATGAAAAGCATGTATGCAGTGATTACATAGCCAGATGGTTAAGCCAGATCAAAGAAGAAGATAAGGAATTTGAAACAAAACAGGAACAGCAGTGGAAGGAATACTGTGTCCAGAGAACAAGTTCCTGTCAGGATATGTATCCTACACTGAAAGGACACTCAGCAGATTTTGATAATATTATGGCTTATACAGACAGAGTCTATAGTGTAGATGACCTTATGCAGGAGTTTGAAGAGATACGCCAGAGTGATGTTGATATTGATAAAATCAAAGCAAGGGTAGATGAGAATCTTGTAGAGGTTATTAGTAACTATGCAGTAGAGGAAATAAAGCTTAGAGACGAAGAAATTTGTTTCCAAAGAGTGAAGGAAAGTAACGGCAGAATTAGATTTGAAGAAGTAATGAAGGACCTCCTGCAGCAAAGAGCAAAGAAACAGCAGGAAAAGATAAACTTTGTAGAGCAAATGATGAAGGCTATAACAGATAAAAAGAGTTCATCACCTTCTGAAAGAAGGACTGCCATATCTATTTTGCATCCATATATAAATAAAGGATATAATGATTATATCAATGAACATAAATCATTATTCCCGGAAGAAATAAGTATAGATGTGAATGGATATGAGATGAAGGCTAATACAAATTCAGATGTGAATGCTTTGAAGAATGAGTACAAGAATTATCTGGTTAATAAGAGAAATCAAGAAGTTAGTGTTTATCAGGCTGAACAGACTAAGAAAAATCTTACATATGCTTTAGTTCTTGGTGCGGTAGGACTGTTGACGGTATGGTTCTATATAGGATGGTTCTTCCTTGCGGGAGCCGCTTACTTTGGATATCAATGGTATCAAATCAAGAATAACCCTGCTAAATATCTGAATGGTATCAATGAGATGTACAACAATCAACTCAATGAAGGTTATAATATTATAGATAATTGTCTTGGAGAGTGGAAGCATATCAACTCTAAGGTAAGTGAATTTGATAGTAAGCAGAAATATCTTGTAGCATAGGAGGAAAATAATGGAAGATAATTTAATGGATGAGCTTGAAGAATTATTTGGTGAAGAAGATGAAAGCATAGCACAGAGCGAAAAAGTGGTATTGAAGCAGAATCTTGACGGCTTTGCCAGCTGTTTTCCGGAATGGGATTTACATCCGCCTAAGAATTAAAAAGGGCAGAGTGGTTATAAGTGCTGTTGTAAAGGCATAACTACATCAAATTTGACTTTTACCTACAAACATGGTATGATTAATAGATAGGTATGCAAGTACACTTGTATACAAAGTATGTTGCATATCCCGATATATCGGGGTTAGGTTGATAACTTAATAGTTTGGAGGCTTAGTCATGGGAAAAGTTGATGTAAAGGCAGTCCGTAATGCAGTATACCGTGCCATTGGAAGTAGGGTTTTAGTAAAAGCCAACAGAGGAAGGCATCGATTTGATGTGAATGAGGGAGTGATTAAGGAGGTTTACCCTCATGTGTTTATGATTGAAATAAATGACAGCGAAGATGATAGAGCGAAGACAGTTTCTTATACTTATACAGACATTCTTACAAAGGATGTCCAGCTTAAATTTTGTACTGAATAAGAAAATAAAATGCCCCTTAGTGCAGGTATTTACTCAAAATATAGAGTAATACAATGTCACTAAGGGGCATTTTGTATAGGAAAATTCTACACAAATTTCTATTAAATGATAACTCTCCGGGAAACCGCACTGCGGCAAATGAGCAGATATTGATTATGCTGCCTGCCGCAGGCGGTAAGTCAGGAAAAGCAGGGTTTATGCTTATTAATGTGTTTTATAGGTATCTTTCTCTTATTATATATCCATCCCTGTCCCTTGTAGGGCATTTAGGCATTTCCCAGGCGAAATGGTCGGTGTGAAGTACCTGATGAGCCTTATGAGAGTTAGGTGTGTTAAAATAGTTCTCATAAAGTGTTTTAATATCAGGATTTTCGTGTGAATAACGAATTTTGGCATTTTTATCAAGGAAGTAGAGATTCTTTCCTCTGGCAAATGCAAGCTCCTCACCATCATGTATAGGCTGGCCGCCGCCGCCAACACAGCCGCCGGGGCAGGCCATGACTTCTACGAAATCATATTTCTTTTCTCCGCTGTCTATCTCTTCGATGAGCTTCCTTGTATTGGCAAGACCATTTACAACGGCAATACGAAGATTTGTGTCTTTAAGACTAAATGTTGCCTCTGTAAGACCGGTTTTTTTGCGACTCCGCCCTAATAACCTTAAAAGCATCCGGAGGACAGTTTTCACCCATAAGAGAGTGGTAAGCAGTTCTAAGAGCGGCCTCCATAACACCTCCGGTAGCACCGAAGATGATGCCTGCTCCGGTGACATCGTGGAAGAGGTGATCCGGTTCAACATCGTTAAGAGTTTCAGGCAGGATGTGGAAAGATTTAATCATTCTTACAAGCTCTCTTGAAGTAAGTACGCAGTCTGTGTCATGGCCGGCATATTCTTCATGGAAAAATTCCATGTTGCGCTCGCCCTTCTTAGCAACACAAGGCATTATAGCAACTGAATATATATTTTCAGGATCAACTCCTATTTCCTTGGCAAAATGTGTCTTCATCACTGCACCAAACATCTGCATAGGAGACTTAGCTGATGAAAGCTGGCTTGTAAGATGAGGGTAGTTGCTCTTAAGGAAGCGTACCCAGCCAGGGCAGCAGGAGGTAAACATAGGCTTGTCAGCAAGTTCACCATTTGAAAACCTTGCGATAAATTCGCTTGCTTCTTCCATTATAGTAAGGTCAGCTGAAAATGCAGTATCAAATACATAGTCTGCGCCTATTCTTTTCAGTGAGTCAAATATCTTGCCAACAGTTGCTTCATTAAGATCTAAGCCAAGTCCTTCACCCCAGGCTGCTCTTACTGCGGGAGCAACTTGAACAACAACAACCTTCTTAGGATCAGCTATAGCCCTTAAAAATTCTTCGGTATCGTCTCTTTCTTTAAGAGCACCTACAGGGCAATGTGTTATACACTGACCACAGAGTGAACAGTCAGCCTCTGTGATTTTTCTTGAACCGGAAACATTTATTGTTGACCTTGCACCGGTTCCTTCAAGAGTCCAAATCCCAAGACCTGCTATCTTGTCGCAAACCTGTACACAGCGCATACATTTTATACATTTTTTGGAATCCCTAATGAGAGGGAAGGTTTTGTCCCATTCCTGAACTTCAAGACGCTCTTCATAAAGAGTATCTGTTATATTTAAATCATTTGCGAGGGTTTGAAGGGAACAATTCCTGCTTCGTACACAGGTGGCACACTTACAGTCATGCTGCGAAGTATCATCTGAACTGTTCTTCTTCTTGCAAGCCTTACCTTTGGACTATTGGTATAGACTACCATGCCCTCTTCAACTTCATTGTTGCAGGCTGTTATAAACTTATCCTTGCCCTCTATTTCGACTATACAGACACGACAGGCAGCTATTTCGTTGATTTCCTTTAAGAAACAAAGGTGTGGAACAGGAATGCCTGCACTGTAAGCTGCGTCCATTATGGAAGTGCCTTCAGGTACAGTTATATTTCGTCCGTCTATTATTAAATTTACCATATCTTCTCACGACCTCCCTTAAATATTCCAAAGCCGAAGTGATCACATCTGAGACAGCGTCCGGATTCCTGACAGGCTTCTTTCTTGTTCATGCAGTTTTCTACGCCGTCAAAATCCTTAACTCTTTCAGAGGCTTCTCTTTCAGTAAGCTCAACCCTTCCACAGGCAGAATGGTCATCCTTGCTTGGAATAGGAATACTTACATCGCAGGTTATATCATGCTTGTAGCCTAAGAATTCATCAATGTTGGCAGCCATTACCTTAGCAGCAGCTATAGCCTTTATTACTGTAGCAGGGCCTGAAGCACAGTCGCCTCCTGCAAATATACCGGGAAGTCCTGTAAATCCGCCGTTAGGCATGGTAAACATCTTGCCCTTCTGTACCGGAATACCTTCTTCTTCATAATATTTGGTTTCGATATTCTGGCCAATGGCTACGATGAGAGTCTCACAAGGGATGAATTCATCAGGCTCACCGGTAGGAATTACGGAGGCTCTTCCATCCTTTATTCTGGATATCATTTGAGGAGTTACCCAAATACCCTTGATATGGCCATTTTCTATCTCAAGCCTTGAAGGAGCCATAAGAGTAACCATTTCCACTCCCTCAGCAAGAGCTCCTTCTATTTCCGCCGGTAGAGCAGTCATATCAGCTATTCTACGCCTGTAGACACAGCTAACCTTTTTAGCTCCGAGTCTTACAGCTGTTCTTACGGCATCCATAGCTACATTACCACCACCGATAATGGCTACATTCTGTCCTGTAAGGTCGTCATACTGCTCAACACCTACATTTCTAAGGAACTTAACTGCAGACATAACTCCTTCAGCATCTTCGCCTTCAAGCCCAAGCTTTTTATCGGTAGAGGCACCTATAGTTATAAGAACTGCATCGTATTCTTTCTTTAAGTCAGGAAGAAGGAGGTCAACACCAAGTTTAAGACCGTATTTTACTTCTACACCTGTAGCAAGGATAGCGTCTGTATCCTCCTCAAGTCTGTCCTTTGGCAGACGGTAATTAGGGATACCGTATCTAAGCATACCTCCAAGTTTAGGAAGCATTTCAAATACAGTGGTTTGATGTCCCATAAGCTGTAAATAGTAGGCTGCAGAAAGTCCTGAAGGGCCTCCACCTATAACAGCTATTTTTTTGCCTGTAGAAGGAGCACAAGGAGGAGGAGGAACCTGTCCCGCCATATCGGCAGCAACACGCTTGATACCTCTGATATTTATGGCATCGTCTACCATATTTCTCCTACATTTTTCTTCACAAGGATGCTCGCAGATAAATCCACAGGTAGTTGGGAATGGATTGTCCTTCCTTATAAGTCTTATGGCATCTGCATAGCGTTCTTCTTTCACAAGGGCAAGATATCCCGGCACATCTACATGGGCCGGACAGAGAGCAACACAAGGAACAGGCTGACGAGTCATACAGTTGCAGCGGCCGTTTCTTATATGTTCTTCAAAATCATCACGACAGGTTGTTACAGCCTTGTATACCATATTTGCAGCTTCATAGCCTATGGCACAGTCGGCTGTTTCAGATATGGACTTGGCGGTTTCTTCTATGAGATTAATAATGTCCATAGTTGCATTTCCATTTAAAACTGAAGTCATCATATGCTTCAAATGGAGAAGCCCCACGCGGCAGGGTACACATTTTCCACAGGTCTGAGAGTGACACATTTCAATAAAGGCTCTGGTGATATCAACCGGGCAGAGTCCCGGAGGGCTCGCCTCTATCCTTTTGTCCAAAGTTCTGTACAAGTCTTCAATTACAAGTGTAGCTCTGTCCGGTGTAAAAATTTCCAAACGGCTCATTTTAATTACCTCCTGGTTTTACCATCATATTTTTAGGGCAGATAATTATACTTTGTAAAAATGTGCAAAAACATAGTTGAAAACTTCAAAAAAATTTCACAAATGTATGTTTAATGCGTTTTAAATTTATTGTACAAAAATAGCTAAAGAAAAAAATCAATAATAGTTAAAAAAATAGACAAATAGAGGCAAAAATTGATAGTTATTATTGATAATAACTATCAATAATAACTAACGGTTATGTAAAATTATTTCCGTTTAGTTGTAAAACTAAAGTCCGATTATATGGTTTTCATTGTCTAAAGATTTAAAATGTGATATTATCAAGTAAAAGAATAGTCACATAAAATGTGGGGTTTCTAGGTGATTGTAAGTTCTAAAAGGGGGCAGCAAATATGTTAAAAATGGTTTTTATAGGGCTGCTCGTATTTTTTGCGGCGGCCTGCACGGGCATTGGGTTCTTTATGTATCGCCGGATGAAGAAAACTTTGGTTAATGGGGAGCCACTGATGAACCAGCCTGTAAATGAACAGACAAGAACGGACAAAATGGGGGCAGGAGAATTATTGGTATATGGCTCCATAATTATTGTTGCGGCTTTGATTGCAGTGCTTGTTATACAGGAACAAGCAGGAGGAGGGTCTGCTATCCTTGCAAAGGCAATTCTTCTGCCACCGGTTATGGCACTTTTTAATGCAAGAAAGCGTACCGGTAAAGCCATGCTTGCTCTGGTAATAGCATTCATGGTCTCATTGTTTTTGATGTTGGCCAATGCGCTTATAGGTCTTCCTCAAAAAGCACCTTTACTGGTGGTGGATCACATTCCTATTACAGCAGCGAGGACGACTGCCAAAGATTTAATTGATAGCGGTTGTGATATCTACATTAGGAGGTCAGGTGCAGGGAGCACAGACTATAATGAACTTCTTTCCTCGGGGAGTTATGTAAAATATCCTGCCAACCAAAGCGTAAGGGTAGAAAAGGGATTTCACCCGGTTAATGACTCTGTAGAGAATGCTAAGTATATTCTTGTAAAAGAGGGGCTTGTTCTTGGAAGCATAGAATTATATGGTGGTGAGACAGAGGATACGGTGTTGGAAGATAGTAAAATTATAGGCTTTAAGACTGATGAGGACTGTATAGCGGCAGCAAAAGAAAAGTCTCTCTCATACAAATTAAACGGTATGGAATTGCTTACTGCTTTGAAAAAAGAAAAGGTAAAAAAGACATTTGATAGGAATATATGGTCGATACCTGACAAGGATGCAGATGTTACTCAGTTGTTCTATGGATTGAAATGGGGAACGAACAGCGACCATCTGTTTTGGAATGAATATTATGCAACAATCAGCTTTGACAAAGAGAATAAAATGACATCCTTTGAATTGTTTGTAGAGATTGCAAGGGAGTAAGAATTAAAAATATCAAAGAAACCCCAAATTTATAGTGATTATAAGTTTAAAGGGGACAATGGACCTAATCCGCTAAATGAAAAGTGTGAAGAGGTTAATCCGTGAAAGAGAGATTTTATGCAAAGGTGGTGTACAAGATAAATATTACCTGTACACCACTTATTGCTTATAATAGTGTAAAATTACATACCAATATTAACCCTTTTTAACAAAGCTATATGTATATATGAACTGATCAGGAGTATAATTATCAACCTTTACTCCGTCTACTTCAGCATAAGGATAGCCGAAGTCATTAAGTGGCTCACCATCCTGTGCCGGAGTGAGGGTGAGGTCCCTGCCGTCTGAAAGTATGATTCTTTCTGCATCGCAGTTGCCCCAGTAGTATTCCTGCTTCTCCTTTGTTTCCTTCTGGTCTTTAGTCCAGCCATTCTTAAGAACTGCCTTTAATACATCTGCAGGATCAGCAGATACCCAGCCTGTACCCTTTAAGTAGAACTCTGCCCAGCAATGCTGATTCTTGGTAATGTCATCTGCATTGATACGGATACCAAAATGCTCTCTTGCAGGGATGCCTGATGCACGGCAAAGTGCTACAAACATTGAGTTGATATCAGTACACTTTCCTGACATTGTTGTATCTAAGAGAGCACATACATCTCCTTCTCCACAGCCCTTTACATCCTCGTTACGGTTCATATTGGCAATAACCCAGTCATAGATGGCTCTTGCCTTTCAAGGTCAGTAGTCTTTCCTTCGGTAACTTCTTTAGCCTTATTCTTTACCTGGTCATTAAGAGGAAGGTTCTTAGAAGGCTCAAGATATTTCTTTATTTCAGCTGTAAGTTCTTCTTTATCATCTTCTTTTAACTCAGGACGAAGGACTTCATCTCTTTTTACATCAAACATAAGTTTAATTACTCTGTGATTAGGCACTATATCTTTATCCCATTCAACATAGAGTATCTGGTTGCCGTTTGAATCTGTATTCATCTGAGCCTTTACCATACCTGCTTCATACACTACATTTTCAACTGTCTGATATTCACTGTTATGCGGAACAGGAAGCCAAACACGAACCTTCTTGCCTTTTCATACTTTGACATAATAATTATGTTTGTTACACTACCTGCGACAGACTGCTTCTCCTCAGTCTTTGCCTTACTTGAAGTACTTGAAGTCATACTTGCAGTTGAATTTGCTGAGGTTGTGGTAGAGGCAGTAGATGCAGCGCTCTTAGTCTCACTTACTGTACTCTTTGCAGAACTAGCGGCATTATCACTAGCCTTGTTTCCACAGCTCACAGTAACACAGGCTGCCATGCCTAATGCTAACAACATTTTCAGCTTCTTCTTCATTTTTCTCCTCCCGGATTTGTAATAGTTATATATCAAAAGGATTGTCACTGACAGTTTTGCCTTGTGCAATAACCGAAAATATAATATTTTAAGGATAACGATTGTGCGGCGTTTAGTAAAATTGTTTTTAGGTATAAATGAGGGTGTTTATTGGGGAAATAAATAATGGAGTTGTTAATAAGTAATGGTAGTGATAGGATGATGCCTAGGGGGCAGCTTGGAATGAGAAAGATTAGGTTTCTACCACACTGCAAGAATCTCTAAGAATTAAAATTAATATTTGCAAAAAAATTATTAATGTGCTAGAATAACCTCAATCGATAAATGTTAAATATTTAACATACTTTTACCGAAAACTTTTGTTAACATTCAATATTATGGAGGTTTGTTATGGAACTTTTAAGAATGATGCGTACACCACTTAAGTATGTTCAGGGAAAAGGAGCTCTGCTTCAGTTTCACAAAGAAATGGGATATATGGGCAAGAGATGGCTGTTTGTCTGTTCCAACAGCGGTTATAAATGCTGCCACGATGATTTGGAAAAGAGTTTTGAGGGTAAGGATGATTACCGCAGGTATGATGCGTTCGGAGGAATATCCAGTATTAGCGAGATAAAGAAGATACAGGATATAGTTGAGGCTGATAAAATAGATGTAGTAGTTGCAGTAGGTGGTGGCTCAGCAGTTGATGCAGCCAAGGCGGCAGCTTACTATGAAGGTAAGAGAGTTGTTATTATTCCTACTGTTGCAGCAACTGATGCACCTTGTACAGGACTTTCAGTAATATATAATGATGACGGAAGTTTCAATAAATATCTTTTCTACCCACAGAATCCTGATGCGGTTTTGGTAGACAGCGATGTAATAGCTAAGGCTCCTGTTAAGTTTTTGATTGCAGGTATGGGAGATGCTTTGGGTACATATTTTGAGGGAAGGGCTTCACTTCGTACTGAGTCTCCTAGCCTTGAGGGTGGCGGTATCACAAGAGCCGGTATGGCTATTGCAAAGGCTTGTTATGAGACTTTAAGAACACATGGAAAGGCAGCAGTTACAGCCTGTGAGAATAATGTTGTAACCCCTGCTTTAGACGCTGTTATTGAGGCGGCAGTTTACCTTTCAGGCGTAGGTGCGGATAATGTTAACTGTGCTGCGGCACATTCATTCTACAATGGCCTTACATCTTTGGGCGGACATTCTGCATACCATGGCAGCTGTGTAGCCTTCGGTACCTTAGTACAGCTTACTCTTGAGGGAGCTGATAAGGCTGAATTTGAGGATATTCAGGATTTCTGTCTTGAGGTAGGACTTCCTATCACACTTTCTGAACTTGGTGATTTCACGGATGAAGAAATCCATACTATGTCTAAAAATGCCTGCGTGGAAGGTGAAACTATTCACAATCTCGCAGGAGATGTAACACCTGAAGAACTCTACTGTGCTATTATTGCTACAGATGCTTTGGGAAAGAAGAGACTTGGCAAATAATTTGATATAATTTAAGCACGGCTTTATGGGATTTACAGTTAGTGTAATCCATAGGGGCGTGCTTTATTTTTTTATGTAGATAAGCGAAGATACAGCTGTTAGCTAAAAGAGTTATTATAGCCGTCAACATTTTTATTGATTATTCCTCCAAAGAGGTATATACTCCAAAGTTAGAAATGAAAAACAAAACAGATAGTTTTGATGCTACCTGCTAAAGGAAGGGGATTCAGACTATGGGATTAATGGATGAAAAGATAACGAGCTCTGTGTCAAAATCAGAGGGAGTTGAGGCAGAGTTTAGGAGTATTGCTGCGAAAGAGAAGGCAGAGATTCTTAAAGATCTAAGCTGCAGTGATAAGGGAATAAGTGATGATGAAAGGGAAGAAAGGCTTGAAAAATACGGATACAACGACTTATCCGCAAATCAAAAGCACAGCTGGCTTTATTTTATAGTTCACAGCTTCACTGATGCGTTTATTTTGGTGTTGCTTGTATTGTCGTTAGTTACCTTCGTCATTGAGAAGGATGTTGTTTCCGGAGTAATTATACTTGCTCTTGCCTGCATGAGTGCAGTCATAAGGTTTGTGCAGGACTACGGTTCTTACCTTGATATGCAAAAGCTTAAGGAAATGGAACATGATACAGTCAGGATACAGGTTCCGGGTGAAAATGGCTCTGAAGTACGAGAGGTACCTGTTGAAGAGGTAGTTCCGGGAGATATACAGTTAATTGGCTCAGGAGACATTGTCTGCGGTGACTTATATCTTCTTGAAAGCAGGGATTTATTTGTATCCGTTTCAGCATTTACAGGAGAATCAATTCCCGTGGAAAAGACCGTTGGCGCAGATTCACGAAATGTAAATGCTGCTGAGTTAAACAATATATGTCTTGGTGGCTCTACTGTTAACTCAGGAACAGGCCTTGGTGTTGTGGTACGCACCGGTAAGAGTTCATATCTTGGTGGAATTTCTTCTACAATACATACAAAGAAGAAAGAGACGGACTTTGACCGCAGCCTTGCAAAGATTACCAGGATACTTATTACATACATGGTAGTTGTAGTTTTATTTGTGCTCCTAATTAATGGCTTGGTTAAGAAGAACTGGCTTGAAGCCTTCCTCTTTGCAATTTCAGTTGCAGTAGGCATTACGCCTGGTATGCTCCCAATGATTGTAAATGGTACTCTGGCAAAGGGTGCGAAGTTTCTTGCAAAGAAGAAAACGATTGTTAAAAATATGTCAGCCATTCAGAATCTTGGTGCAATTGATGTCCTTTGCACAGATAAAACCGGTACTCTGACAATGGACAATGTAATCTTGCAAAATTACTATGATATAAATGGTGAAGAATCGCATCTGGTACTTAATTATGCGTGGATGAATGCGTATTATTCTACAGGAGTTAAGAACCTGATTGATAGGGCGATTTTATCCTACGGACAGGAAAATGATGTAAATAAGTATGCGGGAGGCTATGTAAAGACTGACGAGATTCCTTACGACTTTGAACGCCGTAGAATGAGCGTGCTTGTATCTAATCCTGGAGGAATGCACTTAGACGGAGGTGTTGAGGAATTGCTTCCTAGGCCAAATGAAGAGGTGCTTATTACAAAGGGAGCCCTAGAGTCTGTACTTGAGTGCTGCAGCCGTATTAGAGTGAAGAGGGAGTATAACAATATCAGTGAGGCCGATTTGGATAGGATAAAAGCCCTTGCTGACAGGCTAAATCAAGAGGGTATGCATGTAATTGGGGTTGCAGCAAAGAAAAGAAGTATTGACGCTCCAACTATCTTTCATGCAGAGGATGAAAATGATTTGACATTCTTAGGAATTGTCGCATTTCTTGACCCTCCTAAGCCTGATGCAAAGGAAGCAATACACGGTCTCTACGGTGCAGGAGTTCACGTAAAGGTAATCTCGGGAGACGCGCCTGTAGTTGTAGAACACGTATGTAAGCTGGTTGGAATGAGGACAGACGGACAGAAGGCCATAACAGGCTCTGATATTGAAAATATGAGTGATGAGGCTCTGTCATCTGTTGTTGAAAACAATGACATATTTGCACGGCTGTCTCCAATGCAGAAGAAGCGTGTGGTAGATGCCATAAGGAAGAACGGCCATGTTGTAGGATATATGGGAGACGGTGTAAATGATGCGCCAAGCCTTCACGATGCGGATGTAGGTATATCAGTAGATAATGCAACAGATGTAGCAAAGGCAAGTGCAGATATCATTCTCCTAGAGAAGAGTCTGACTGTCATATTAAACGGTATTTATGAGGGAAGACGAATCTATGGCAATATACTTAAGTATATGAAAATGGCTCTCTCAGGCAATTTCGGAAATGTATTTTCAGTGCTTATTGCCTCCATTTTCCTGCCGTTTTTACCAATACTGCCTCTGCAGATTCTGATTCAGAACCTAATATACGATTTCACTCAGATTGCGATACCTTGGGACAATGTTGATGATGAGTTCCTGCAGGGACCTCGCAAGTGGAACAGTGCCTCACTTGTGTCATTTATGAATGTTATGGGTGGTGTATCGTCCGTATTTGATGTAATGACATTCTTAGTTCTTTGGTTCGTTCTGGGTTACAACACACTTGGAATGCAGAACTATTTCCAGACGGGATGGTTTGTTGAAGGACTCATCTCACAGATACTGATAGTTCAGTTTATACGTACTGCCAAGAGACCTATTATTGAATCAAGATGTGATGCAAGGCTTGGACTGGCATCTGCACTTGGCATCTTGGCAGCTATCTCAATTCCTTTCATATTTGACAGGACTTCAAATACCGTATTTACCAAGATGCCGGCAGAATTCTTTGTGTTCCTGATACTAATTTTAGTGCTATACAGTGTTACAATTGAGATTGTAAAGAAGTTTTATACCAAAAAATACGGAGCTTGGCTGTAATTTAATACTAAGGGAGGGTAGCAATGTTTTGGGATAAGATAGCGGGATTTTATGATTTTTTTGAAAAATGCTTCAATGGGGAAGTGAACAAAAAGCTTGTGGAGGAAGTTGCAGGCCTGATTGATAAAAATGATACAGTTTTAGAGTGTGCCTGTGGAACAGGGATGATAACAAGGGGTATTGCGCCTAGATGCAAAGAGGTTGTGGCAACAGATTTTTCTGAAGGCATGTTAGGGCAGGCACGAAAGAACTGCGTTCACTTAAAGAATGTAAAGATAGAAAAAGCTGATATTATGCACCTTGGGTATGAGGATAAAGCATTTGATAAGGTTGTCGCAGGAAATGTTATACATTTGCTTGATGAACCCTATAAGGCTCTTGAGGAGCTTATGCGGGTATGTAAAAAAGGCGGATATGTCATAATTCCAACATATGTAAACAATAAAACTGAGGGTAAGCCAAAACTTGTTGTTAAATGCTTAGAAAAACTGGGGGCAGATTTTAAGAAGGAGTTTAATTTTGACTCTTACAAGCAGTTCTTTGCCAAGGCAGGCTTTGAAGAGGTTCAATATAAGCTTGTAAAGGGGAAGCTGCCTTGTGCTATAGCGGTAATTAGGAAATGCTGATTATAGGTTTTAATTTCTTAAAATTTTCAATATCAGGATATAAGCTAATATTAAACATATAAAAAATAACTGGGAATATTAGAATTCTATGATTTTAGATTAGAAATTATCAAAATAAAGAACCCACAGGAAATTATATCCTATGGGTTCTTGCTATATAAAATTTATGTGGAAGTCAGCAGGCAATTTAATATTTACTTAATTTTTCTTCTGAAAATTGCTCCAAGTCCAAGAAGTGAAAAACCAAGAAGAACAAGTCCGTTTTCGCTGCTTCCGCCTGTAGTTGGGAGAGTTCCCTTAGGAGTTTTCCCATCAAATACCTTAATTACTTCAAGGGAGTTGTCTTTGTTAATTTTTGCAATTCCCTGAGGTGTTCTGCCATCATCAACGAAGGTATAAGTACCGTCATCTTTATTCACCTCTGCTGTACCAATAGATTTACCATTGTTATCTACTATATTGAAGACAGGATTGCCTTCAGGAATGAGATCTGAGTTGATAATTCTCTCAGGAGTAAATGGCACATTAGTAGGTGGATTTACTGTAGGTATTGTAGTATTTGGTGTAACCGGTACACTAGGAGTGGAAGGAGTACTTGGTGTAGTGTTACCAGCTGTTGAAGGAGTACTAGGAGTACTTGGTGCGGTGTTACTTGGTATGCTAGGAGTTACAGGCTCACTAGGTTTAGCAGGTTTAGCAGGTTCTGCAGGTTTTACAGGCTCTGCAGGTTTTACAGGCTCAGAAGGCTTGATAGCTTCCGGAGTAGCCGGAGTGCTAGGTTTCTCAGGCTGTATAGCCACAGGAGTAGCCGGAGTGCTAGGTTTCTCAGGCTGTATAGCCACAGGAGTAGCCGGAGTACTAGGGTTTTCAGGTTTTACCTCAGGCTTTGGAGGTTCTGGAGCAAGATTCTTGTATCCTATCTCAATCACCGTCTCCTTATATCCAACCTTGTAACCATCACCATAAGTGGCTTCTCTAACAACTTCAGCGTTTGTAGGATCTAGGGTTAGCTCATACATACCGTCTGCTGTCTTTGTAATAGCACTGCTTGTAACAGGTGTTTCAACTGCTTCATAGCCCTCTGGGGCAGCAGGAATGGTAAATTTAATCTTATCTCCTAACTTAAAGTCGGCCAGGTTAACAGCCGTAGAAGTAACATTTTTTGCCTCAGAAGCTCCCTTTATTGTTCTGGTTCTTTTAACTTCAATGCTTCCTAGGGTAACTGCATTTCCGTACTGGTCTTTTGCTACAAACTTAACTAAGACAGGATTTACAACAAAGTACTTAGCATCTTTGTCTATAAAAGCATTGTCGGTTACATAAGCAGCGCCATCGGAAGCCACTCTGTATAAAGCAACCTTTTCTGTTCCTTCTACCCAGCCTTTATTTCCCTTTAATGCAGCGTCTTCATATTTTTTAGCAGCAGTTCCGTCTGCAACATTCTTTATGTATGCAGGCAAGTTAAAGCTCTTAAGAAGACCATTCTTAAATACGCCAGGCTCAATACTCTTAAAGGTAGGGTGTGGAGTTGCGTAGTCAAAGTTTATATTTTTAAGTGCCTTTGTATTCTGGAAAGCATAATCTTCAAACTGCCAGGTATCAAGGCCTTGTATAGTCTCTAAAGGGTTATTCATGAATGAATAACCACCGATGAGTGGATTATTATTAGGGCTATCCTTTCCAAAAGAAACGCTTGTTATCTTGTTGTTAGCAAAAGATAAAACACCCATCTGATTAACCTTGTCAGGGAATTCCAAATGTCCTTCTATGGCACAGTTCTGGAAGGCGCTTCTATCAATCTGTCCTATTCCAATCTTGTTACCATTACCATCGTCCTTTGTTAAGAAAGTAAGATTCTTAAGACCTGTGTTGTTTCTAAAACCACCTAAATAAATGTTGGTAAACTGTGCAGGTAACCGGAGTGAAGTAAGTTTGTTTCCTGCAAATGCAGATTCTCCTATTCCCCAAACATGTGCAGGGATTTTTATATCTTCAAATTTACTTATGTTGTTAAAAGCAAACATTCCGTAAGGAACAACATTTTGCATATTTGCTTTAGCATCTACTCTAGGTTTGGTATGTAAATCTTTGCTCCAAATCCTTACATTAACATCCTTGAATTTTCCTAAATCAGCAGTAGTAATTTTGTTATAAGAAAATACCCGTCCCAAAACTTCCTTGATATTGTCAGGCAGTTTAACAGAAGTTAGTTCATTTCTTGCGAAACAATCATCCTTTAAGGTCTCTAAACCATCAGGGAACTGTATATTTTCAGAAAGTCCTGCGTTATAGAAAGCTTTTGCTCCGATTGTCTTTAACTTGCTGTTCGCTGGTGTAGTACCAAACTTAACAGCCGTAATTGCTGAGTTTGTTGCAAATGCAGCTTCGCCAATTTCTACAATGTTGTCAGGAATCTTAACTTCAACAGTTTTATTATTAAATTTGCTGCTGAAAGCCTCCTTCTTAATGGTTTTTATACCATCAATAGCAGGAATCTTTAAGATTATCTTGTCAGCACTATTTACCTTATCAAGACCTGTTTGGCTTAAGCCGGTGATTTCAGTTCCGGATGTAGTAAAATCAGTTTTGTCACCAATAGTAACAGAAGTTGCTGCTTTTACAATTATACTAAAATTTGATGTATCGGAAAATAAATTTGCACCATCTGAATTTGATGTAGGGGTGAGCATAGAAACGGCACTAGTTGCAACTAAGGCAACCGTTAAGACGCCAGCGTAGTGTTTCTTGTGTTTTCTCATTTATGTTCGCTCCTTTGTGTGTTTTCGTGATATATTTACGAATCATGATGTTGCGAGTTGCTAATATGCAATTTTATTCTACTAAAAAAGTCGAATGTTGTCAATTAAAAATAACAACCAAATTATAGCACATAAAAAATATTTAAACTCACATATATAGTTAAATAGTAACAGAGTCCACAAAAAGCGTAGCGACATTATCAGTGGTTTATGATTGCAAAATGAATATTAACTGAAAATTAATCTGTCTGGCTAAAGATATAATAAAATTTGGTAAAAGAGAATAAATTTTCACTATCATATGGCAATTGAAAGCTTATTTTATCTTTCTTAATTATGATTATTCCTGGTACAAGCACAGCTAATGGGATGTTTTTGCAAATGAAAAAAACTAATCATCTGGGATTTTTATGTGAGGAACTCTCGGAAATGAGGGTTACTTTTATATTAAAACTATTTGTATTTACAATTTTTTTATGGTATAATATTACAGATTTTCAAGTTTTATAAAAGCAACAGAAGTTTTGGGAGGTTTTAAATGTCGGCGTATATTCCATACATTATAACAGCGGTTATCATTATAGCATTATTGACAGGTCTGTACTTTTTGTCCAGATATGCAAAAAAGCTTCAGGAAAAGCAGGCTATAGCAAATGAGCAGATGAGGGAAATGGAGCAGGCTGTGTCTTTGTTGGTCATAGATAAGAAAATGATGAAACTTACAGAAGCAGGATTTCCACAGATAGTGGTTGACCAGGCACCGAAGCTTTCCAAACTTTCCAAAGTACCTGTAGTAAAGGCAAAGGTTGGACCTAAGGTGATGAGTCTGATGTGTGACCCTAAGGTATTTAATACCATTCCTGTTAAAAAGGAAGTAAAGGCTATGGTTTCAGGAATTTATATCACAGGTGTTAAGGGTCTTAGAACAGGACTTGAAAAAGCTCCTGAAAAGAAAAAATTCATAGATAAGGTGAAGGGCATATTTAAAAAGTAAACAATGTGCACCTGATGAGAGGGCACTCAGTTTAGAGTGTCCTATTTTATAGTAAGAAAGAAAATTATGGATAGAGTTGAAGAAAGAGCTTATGGAAAGATAAACCTAAGCCTCGATGTGCTTGGACGCAGAGAAGATGGATATCACGATGTCAGCATGGTTATGCAGACAGTGGACATATATGATGTGATTTCACTTGGCAAAGTAGAAAATAAAGATGAAATAATTCTCACTACAGATGTAGAAGAATTGCCGGTGGATGAAAGAAACATTGTATATAAGGCAATTAAGTTAATTAAAGAGAAATATGGGATTGATACAGGTGTAAATGCTCATATTGAAAAGCATCTTCCGATTGCAGCAGGTATGGGCGGTGGAAGTGCAGATGCGGCGGCGGCTCTTAGGGGAATGAACATGCTTTGAACTTGGACTTGGAAGTAAGGAACTTGAAGAACTTGGGGTAAGGCTTGGGGCGGATGTTCCATTTCTTATAAAAGGAGGAATAGCCCTTGCAGAAGGCATAGGAGAAAAGCTGGGCATCCTGCCTGCCTTCCCTGATTGCAGCCTTGTTATAGTAAAACCTTGTATTTCAGTTTCTACAAAGGAAACCTATGAGGACTTTGACAGTCTTACCAATGTAAGTCATCCTGATATTGAGAAACTAACAGATGCACTTGGACAGGAGGACTTAGGATATATAGTTAAACTTTTGGGAAATGTACTTGAAGAGGTTACTATTAAGAAACATAAGGTAATAGAAGACATAAAGGAATTGCTGCTTGTGAATGGGGCGGTATTTTCTATGATGACAGGAAGCGGACCGACAGTATTTGGTATCTTTGAAACTAATGAGAAGGCGGTAATAGCAGCTGAAAGATTAAAAAAGAACTTAGGCTTTGAGATGGTGAAAACCGCAAAATGTAAAGGTTTACAGTAAAGGAGATTTATGGATAAGTATATGCTGAATGAATCTGAGCTTCCTTTAAGAGATGTGGTTTTTCGTACCCTTAGAAGACAGATACTTATGGGGGAATTGAAACCGGGTGAAAGACTTATGGAGGTAAAGCTAACCAAAAAACTCGGAGTGAGCAGAACTCCGGTGAGAGAAGCTATACACATGCTTGAAACAGAAGGGCTTGCAAAGGTGGTTCCAAGACGAGGAGCGTCTGTAAGTAATATAACGGAAGAGGATTTACAGGATGTACTTGAGGTGAGATGTGCACTTGAAGAGCTGGCTGTAGAACTTGCCTGTGCAAGAAGAAGTGAAGAAGATATTTTAAATATAAAGAAGGCAGCTAAAGCCTTTGTAGAGGCCACAAAGTCAGGGAATATTTCTGAAATGGCAGAGAGGGATGTAGAATTTCACAACTATATTTTCGCTGCGACAGGAAACAAAAGGCTAATACAGTTGGTAGGCAACCTGTCTGAGAGAATGTATAGATATAGGATAGAATATCTCAAAAATAAGGCGGTATATGAAGGGCTTATTAAAGAACATAATGATATCATCCGTTATTTGGAGAGTAATGCTCCATCTGAGGCAAGAGGGGCTATAAGAAAACATATTACAAATCAGGTAGAAAAGGTAAGTTCAGAAATAAAGGCCGGGAAGGGAAAGAAGCAGTTATGAAGAAAAAGCTGGCAGTAATAATAGGTGGACGCTCAAGTGAGCATGAGGTTTCTCTTGTAAGTGGAGCAAGCGTAATAGAAGCTATTGATACAGATAAATATGATGTTAAGATTATTGTTATAAGTAAAGAGGGTGAGTGGCTCCTTGTGCCGGATGTAGAGACGGTCAAAAGCGGTGCTTGGAAGGAAAGTAAGGTAAAGGCAGTTATCTCTCCTGATACAAAGGACAAGGCTTTACTTGTATTTAATGAAGATGGTAAGGTAGAAAAACTCGCTCTGGATGTAGTTTTTCCTGTTCTTCATGGACTTTATGGAGAGGATGGCACGATACAGGGACTTTTTGAAATGGCAGGCATCCCTTATGTAGGCTGTGGTGTAATTGCCTCAGCTGTAGGCATGGATAAATGGTATACTAAAGAAGTAGTACATACTACAGGAGTAAGACAGGCTCGCTTTGTGCCTGTGTACAGGAATGAACTCTCCGATATGGATAAGGTAGTAGAAAAAATAGAGAAGGCATATCCATATCCTTACTTTGTAAGCCTTCAAATGCAGGCTCTTCAAAGGGAGTTAGCAAGGCCTCTGACAGGGAGGGTCTCAAGAAGGCTCTGACCTTGGCGGCAGAACATGACAGAAAAATCCTTGTTGAAGAGACTATAGTGGGAAGAGAGCTTGAATGTGCAGTCCTTGGGGGCTATGATGCAAAGGCAAGCGGGATAGGTGAGATACTGGCGGCTGCTGAGTTCTATGACTTTGATGCAAAGTACAACAATGCCGAGTCAAAAACAGTGATTTCTCCAAGTCTTCATGAGGGAAAGACAGAGGAGATAAGAAGAGCAGCAGTTAAAATATTTAAGGCACTTGACGGATACGGACTTTCAAGGGTAGATTTCTTCCTTGAAAAGGATACCAATGAAGTAGTATTCAATGAAATAAACACTCTTCCGGGATTTACCGCAATCAGCATGTATCCTATGCTCTGGAATGAGCAGGGAATTGACAAGAAAGCCCTCGTCGAAGAGCTTATTAGTTTGGCACTTAGGAGATATGAAAAATAGATGAATAAAAAGGTGAAGGTAAGCCTGTCATCATATCAGAAAACAGATGCAGGGGTGGAAGAAATAAAGGTTTCTGCCCCTGGCACCTACAGTCTGATAAATGACAGGCATTTTATAAAATATGAAGAAAAAACTGATGATGATGCCATAAACAAGGTATTGCTAAAGTTTGATAATAATTTCCTTGAAATGGCCAAATCAGGTGAGGTAAGGAGCACACTGACTTTTACTGAGGGAGAAAATACTGAAGGATACTATAAAACCCCTTATGGTACATTTTTAATTGAAACAGATACAAAAAAGCTGGATATCAAAACCGGTAAAAAAAATATATTTATAAATCTTGAATACGGGCTTTATATAGACGGTGAATTTGTGGCAGACTGTAAGATGTATATAGAGATATTATTTTAACCTAAATTATTTACCAAACCTCTTATCTTGCTGTATTATGAAAAAAAGAGGTGTGTGCCCAAGGGTGTGAATATTTTTTGATAGTTAAAGCTATAGTAATCTTTTATAAACAGGTGTCAAATTTTTGATACCCAAATTATATAATCGAAAGAAAGGGCGGAAAGATATGAAAACAGCAGTCATATGTATGAATGGCTTTGAAGAGGTTGAAGGACTTACAGTGGTTGATATGCTTAGAAGACTTGGGATTGAGTGCGATATAGTAGGAAAGAGTGTCGAGATTACCGGTTCTCATGGCATAGTAATAAAGGCTGATAAGCTGTTGGAGGAAATAAAATCTGAGGATTACAGTGCTATCATTCTTCCGGGAGGTCTGCCTGGAGCAACCAACCTTAGGGATGACAGTAAGGTAATTAGTCTTGTAAAAGAGATGAATAAGGCAGGGAAGATTGTTGCAGCCATTTGTGCAGCCCCTATAGTCCTTGAGAGGGCAGGAGTCCTTGAAGGCAGAGGATTTACAGCCTATCCGGGAGTTGGCGAAAAGATAGAAGGAGGAAACTTTAAGGAAGAGCTTGTGGTAATGGATGGCAATATTATCACTTCCAGAGGACCCGCAACAAGTATGGAATTTGCCTTTGCCATAGCCGAGGCACTTGGAGTAAATGCGGACAGCCAGATAAAAGCGACTCTTTGGGACAAGGTAACAGGGAGATAAAAGGAAGTAGTTAGAAAGGAAGAGTATGGAGGAGAACCAGTTTGAACGAACAGCCCTGCTTCTTGGCAAGGCCTCGGTAGAGAGATTAGCTCGTAAACGAGTTGCTGTATTTGGAGTAGGAGGAGTAGGCGGGTTTGTATGTGAAGGCTTGGTGAGAGCGGGTATAGGAACCATAGATATAATTGATAAGGACACCGTTGCCCTAAGTAATCTTAACCGCCAGCTTATAGCACTTCACAGCACTGTTGGGATGAATAAGGTGGATGTGCTTGAAGAGAGACTGAAAGATATCAACAAGAATCTGGTTATTAACAAATATAAATGTTTTTTTCTTCCTGAAACTTCCGACAGCTTTGATTTTAAGCAGTATGACTATGTGGTGGATGCTATAGACACGGTTACAGGCAAGATAGAACTTGTTCTTAAGGCAAAAGAGGCGGGAGTACCTATAATCTCAGCTATGGGAGCCGGAAATAAGCTTGATCCCACCGCATTTCAGGTTTCAGACATATATAAGACCAGTGTCTGCCCTCTTGCAAGAGTTATGAGGAGGGAACTTAAGAAAAGAGGGGTAGAGAAGCTAAAGGTGGTGTATTCTAAAGAAGAACCCATAAAGCCGCAGTTTGCAGGAGGTGAAGAGGTGGTTCCGGGCAGTATATCTTTTGTACCGTCTGTAATGGGACTTATCATCGCAGGAGAGATAGTTAAAGACTTAACAATGGGAGGAAAAGTGGGTTTAAATCATTCATAAAATATGATAATATTTGATTAGCTGTAAGGTCTGATTTTTTAGATAATTTATATGAAAGGAAATTATGCAATGAAGAAAGATGAATATGTTGTTGGAATAAGAGATATATTAAAGCAAAATCCATTCATAATTGTGGGAGTCAGTGATATAGAGGGTGAAGAAATCTGCAATTTTTTAAAGAAAGAGAATAGGGAATTTGAGAGTGTGAAACTTACACCGGAATCTCCGTTTTGGGAGGAAATTCCTGAAGAGATAAAAGAGAAGGTTAATAATATGATACTTAGTGGAAGAAAGGTGATGAGTCTTTGTATAAAGGGAAATATGCCTGAAGCGATATTTTCCATAGCCTCAGCCTGGCATGGAGGCTCTGATGCGGATAAGCCTTATTCACCAATTGAACAGCTTTCTCTTGCCATAAAAAAAGATATACCGCCTTATTATAAGTTGATTGGAGCAAACAGCAGAGGCTTTATTTATGCGATGCGTGAAGAGGCTGAGGAACTTCTTAAGGGATTTGGTGCAAGAAGTAAGTACAAGAGCATATTAAAGGATGCAGGAATTACTGATTATGATTTAGAGGACTATAAACAGAAGATTTATGACTCAGGGGAATCAGGAATGGAGCGTATTCCTGAAAGTTACAGGGCAGGCATAGGCTTGGTGATAAGAGAAATAAGGAGAAGGGACAGGGCTGCACAGGGAATTACTCAAGAGCAGGAACTTCAGGCAGAGAGGGCTGTTATGAAGTCCTATCTGATAGGAAGCGTAACCGTTGTGGATATGTTTGAAGCAAAGCCTGCGGCAGTATTTGACCGCCTTGTTGAGACTGAGAAATATGGGCTGCTCATGCTTTCAGCAAATGGAGAAAGTTATTTTCTGGGACCTTGGAGTAAGGTGAAGAAGTTTGAGGAACATTTCTTAGAAGGTGAAGTAGGCGGAGAACCTCCTATAAGAGGGCACTGGTCAGGAAAGTACAGCAGACCGCTGGTGATTGACTTTGTGGAGAGTATGGAAAAGGTGAAAGACAAGAGCAAGCTGCACGAGAAGTCTGAACTTTTTATGAAACTGTAGAAGTATGACAAAATATTCACAAGCAGTATGGTGGCGTATTATAGGCATAGCTGATTGAGAATCGGAGGGGTATATGAAATTTGTACTCAGGTCAGGGCTAAATGCAGGAGCAAGCTTGGTTGTGTCATTGTTTACTTTGTACATGCTAAGTGTTTTGACATCAATAATTATTTATACGAATATCTATGATTCTGTCTTTGAAGTAATTGCCCAGTTTGTCATATTGGCTTTTCAGTTTTCGCCTTTTCTTGAGTTTGCTATGTTATACCTGATAAACTCATTGGTAAATAAGATAGGATTTTTAAGGCTGTCAACATTGAAAAGCTTATGGAGCATCACAGTGGGAGTACTGATGCTTGGGTTATACTATGCATATAGGGAGTGGTTAAGCGGAGACATAAGCGGACCCCATATTCTTGACATAATATTTGATTCTATTATTAATATGTATTTTGTTGTGAAATGTTCTGGAATATTTATACTTAGCTTAATTGCTAACCCTATTTTGGCAAAGAGAAATCAGGAAAAAGGCAGGGAAGAAATTAAATTATCATAATTGTCAACTTTTATACAATAAAAAGGTTTACAATTATAAAAAAAGATGTATAATAGTATCCGAATTAATTGTGAATTCACATTAATTCGGATACTTTTTATAAAGGAGAAATACTATGTCATCAAATGAAAATGCAGCAGTTAAACAGGGAATGGATGTAAAAAGCCTTGCCCTCATCGGTATAATGGCAGCAATCTGCTGTGTACTTGGACCTTGGCAGATACCTATAGGACCGGTTCCAATCTCTTTACAGATTATAGCAGTCTGCCTCTGTTCCTATGTGCTTGGAGCAAGAAAGGGAGCCATGGCAGTACTTATATATGTACTTCTGGGTCTTATAGGCCTTCCGGTATTTGCAGGAGCTTCAGGCGGAGCCTCAGTATTATTTGGCCCTACAGGCGGATATATTATAGGTTTTATCTTCATGGCCTTCATAAGCGGACTTTTCATAGAGAAAGCAGGAATTAAGAAAATATATTTACAGGTAATAGGCCTGATTTTAGGACTTTTAGTATGCTATCTTTTTGGAACGGTATGGTTTACAGCAGTAAACACAAAAGGTATAAACTTCACACAGGCACTTGGCTACTGTGTATATCCGTTCATACCTTTTGATTGTGGAAAGATAGTAGTATCGATAATTCTTGGTAATGCAGTTAAACAGGCATTAGATAAGATTAATGCGTGAGCACTGCTATACCAAAGGATGGGATGCTAATCATTCCATCCTTTATTTTTACCTCGTTTTCTCCAGTTACAAGGGAACTGCCAAGCTTGGTATAATCGTTACCCAGTTTCTGACTAATGTCGTTTTCTGAAGTATTAATTATAATCAGCACAGGCTCGTAACTTTCATCAGCCATATTTCTGGTAAAGACAGAAACTGCATCCGGGAAACCATTATCAAAGCCGGTGTACAGCCCTGTCTTTCCCCTTGCTATCACAGGGTAGCTATGTCTAAGCTTAATTGCCTTCTTAAAATAATTGTAGATGGAATTCTTATCATCACTCTGGTCCTCAAGGGTGCCATACATCATTTCAAACTCTTCCATATCATTAGGACCCTTACACATACCTTCTGAACTACTGTCTTTAGTCCACTGCATTGGAGCTCTCTTGTTTTCGTCCCTTCCGGCCCCCTTCATTCCAAGTTCCTCTCCATAGTAAATGAAGGCATTTCCGCTCATAAGCAGATTCATCGCACCTGCAAGCTTAATCATATCAACCCTTCTGTCACCCGAGTAGTAGCCGGCAGAACGGGGTATATCGTGGTTTGTATAAAATGGGGCATTTATGTAATTTGGGTTATTGCCTGAAAAAAGTTTGTCTTCTTTTATCATCCTTTCAGCAAAACTGCTTGCAGGGATGGAACCCTTAAGTATATTGGCAATAACGCCATCACTTCCTGAAAAGTCAAAGTCAAAGAAGCTGTCAACACCGCTCTTATAATAAGCCCCGTATTCACTCTCTGTGGACCAGGCTTCTCCAACTATATAGGCATCAGGCTTAATTTCTTTAACAGTCTTATTGAGCCAGGTTAGGATTTCAGTATTCTTTGTAATACTTCCTGTTACATAGTAGGTAACAGCGTCCAGCCTGAAACCGTCTACACCGAGGTCAAGCCAGAACTTAAATATATCCTTGAATTCATTTCTAACTGCTATATTTTCCAGATTGAAATCAGGCATTTTAGGGCTGAATCTTGCCTCATAATACCAGTCTGTTCCTTCGATAGGGGCATAACCCTCCTGCTGCTTTTTGGTGAAATTATAATAGTCAGCATAAGGGCAGGCATTAAAGTCAGGTTTCTCACCCTTTTTAAGACCTTTAATGTATTTTACAGCTTCTACAAACCAAGGATGTTCTGAGGAAGAATGGTTCATAACCAAATCAAAAATTACCTTGATATTTCTCTTGTGGCAGTCATCCACAAGTGCCTTAAAATCTTCAATTGTACCAAATCCTTGTCTATATTCTTATAGTCCATAACATCATACTTATGGTAGGAAAGAGAAGGAGAAACAGGTGTGAGCCAGATTTCATTTGCAAGGAGGGAATTGCCCTTCTCAGCCTTTCCGTCATTGATGTAGTCAAGCTTTTTCCTAATGCCCTCTAAATCTCCTATACCGTCTCCATTGCTGTCATAAAAAGACGAGACGAAGATTTGATAGGTAACACGGTAATTATCCTCTATGAGCTTAATAGGAGCATTGCTAAGGGAAGCATTGCAGCCTGTAAGTGAAAGTGTGAGTGGGAGTGATACTGCAAGCGGTGTTAATATCTTATTAAATTTCATTGTTCTTTTCCTTTATCTTACTTAATATTTAATAATTGTAAACGAAAGAGTAAAAACTGTAAAGTTAAAGTAGGAAAAAATTAAAACTTTCTATATGGTTTTTATGTTTAAACTATGATATCATCATTATTAATAGCCAAAGTCATTGGGAATGATTTGGAGTAAATACGGCAGGGAGGCTTTATGAAGTTTAATAAAGATTTGTTGGAAAAGAGATGGGCTGCATATACGCTTGCAACCTGTTCTGCGGTAGTACTATATTTTCTGCTTTCAAATGTGTCCGATATTTTCAAGGGTATCGGTTTTGTATATAGAATAATAAGTCCGCTTATTACAGGTCTTATTATTGCATATATCATAGATCCGTTTGTTACATTTTTGCAGAACACTGTGTTTTCCAATGTCAAAAGTGAACACACAAGGAAAAAACTCTCTGTAACGGTTGCTTTGGTTGGAATAGCTATCTTCATTATTCTTCTGATGGTGGCACTGATTCCACAGATAGTGGTTAGTATAAAGACACTTTTTGGGAACATGGACAACTACATAAGATCTCTTCAGGGATTTTTGCAGACAGCCAGTATAGAGGCTGCAGAGAGAGGCATAGATATAAGTGGGATTACACGCTTTGGTGATGACATACTAAACATTGCAGGTAAGAAGATTCCGGAGAATTTTGATGGGATTTTGACCACATCACTAAGCATAAGTAAGGCAATTTTTGATTTATTTATAGCCATGTTTCTTGCCATATATTTCCTGGCAGATAAGGACAGGCTTAGGGGGAGTTTCAGCCGTCTTTTAAAACGTGTTATTAAGCCAGACAGTTATAAGGCTTTTTCAAGCTTTTGGGAAAGATGCAACAGCATCCTCATAAGATACATAGCCTTTGATATCATAGACGGCATCATAGTGGGAGTGGCTAACCTTATTTTTATGTCGGCAGCAGGGATGCCTTATTCCATACTTATTTCTTTGGTAGTAGGAATTACCAATCTTGCACCAACCTTTGGTCCCATAGTTGGAGGTATTATAGGAGGCTTCATCCTTGTACTTGTAAATCCTTTCTATGCACTGTGGTTCATTATCTTTACTGTTATACTTCAGACCATAGATGGATATATACTTAAGCCAAAGCTTTTTGGTGGAAGTTTGGGAGTTCCGGGAGTATGGATTCTTATTTCTATTATTGTAGGAAGCAGAATATTAGGAGTAGCAGGAATTTTGCTTGCAATACCTTTTGCAGCAATAGTAGACTTCATTTATCATGACCTTATTTTTAAGGATGCAGGAAAAAGTGAAAACCAGGATAAAAAGAAATAAAAAACCATGCATTCCGCTTCGATACAGCTTCACAGACGGTACCTAAATGGAAAACTCGGTCCAGGCACCCTTACGGCACATGAAAGATTTTGCTTAGTGCTGCTTTGTTCCCAACCTGACACGGTTCACAAGCTCTCATTGCGTAAGACCAAGACTTCAACATCCCCCACTTAGGGCGGCTCTGCAAAGACTGTCCCTCAGACAGAATATCACCCCTACTAGAGCGGATTGTAGGTACAGGGCACCGCTATCTCCCCGGCTGCATGGTAGTAATAGTATAGTGAAAATGAGGGGATGTGTCAAGAGGTGAGTGATATATACTCTTGTTAAATGCTTAAGTAAAAATAGAAAGTGAGGAAAATATGGAAAAGAAAAACACAGAAAAGAAGAGCTTATTTAAAGGTATTATAATCGGAGCCGTCTTGATTATCTTAGTATTTTTTCTGTTTCTCTTAATAACCGCATGGATTTAGGAGGTAAAATTTGAGCAAAATCGGAGAAAAGATTTTAAAAATTTTTCTTAATTTATTGTCTGTAGTGGTGATTGCCTTAGCTATATTTGGAGGATGGAGCCTGTATCAGATATTTCATGAGCCAAAGGCAGAGATTGTAAATGATTCAGGGAAAAGACTGTTTGGTACGACAGAAAAAAGGATAGTTACTAAGGCGGAAGTAAAGACAAAGATATATGAAATAGGCGAATTATCCACATATTCAGGTGAATACAACATTAAAAAGACAGTTGATGAGTCCAGATATATTTTTGATGATATAAAGATTCCCGGAACCAAGAATACAATTTCTCTTGAATGTACCGGAAAAGTAAAAATAGGCTACAATATGTCTGAAATAGAGGTAAGTGTTGATGACTCAACTATTCATGTAAAGATTCCAAAAGGAAATGTAATGAGTAATTATATCATTTGGGACAGCATAAAAAGCAGTGAAAAGAATAGTATATTCAATCCAATAAATTTTGAGCAGTACAAGAAGCTTATCGATGAAATTGAAGAAGAAGGGCTTAAGGAAGTTGAGGCAAAAGGTATATATACCAGGGCTGATGAGAATTTCAAAAGTATAATAAAGGCATTTTTAGCTGAATTCAAGGACTATGGGATTGAATTTACCTTTGCATACGATAATTAAGTTTTAAACTAAAATAAAGTGATCAAGAAGAAGTCTTAGTCACTTTGTTTACATTCAATATCTTTAAGTTAGGAAGAGAATAATGGATACAATTAGACCTGGGTGGGATTTCATTCAAAATCAAGTTTTAAAGATGGAATGGCTGGATGAGCTGATAGGAAAGGGCTTATCAGCAGTTGGAGTTGATATGGAGAGCAGAGTAGGAGGGAGTGTTCAGTTTTTCCTCTACGATGTAACGAAGATTACACTTTTACTCTGTGTGCTTATATTTACTATTTCCTTCATTCAGAGTTTCTTCCCGCCGGAGAGAACCAAGAAAATACTGGGGGAACATAGAGGAATATGGGCAAATGTATTAGCCGCCTTACTTGGTACTGTAACCCCCTTTTGTTCCTGCTCGTCCATTCCTTTATTCATTGGATTTACAAGTGCAGGCTTACCGATAGGAGTGACATTTTCCTTCCTCATATCCTCACCTATGGTTGACCTAGGTTCTTTAATTCTGCTTATGAGCGTATTTGGAGCAAAAACAGCCCTGCTTTATGTAGTACTTGGACTGATTATAGCTGTGATTGGTGGACTTATTATCGATAAAATGAAGATGGAAGATTATATAGAAGAATATATCAAAAAAGCGGGAAATGTGAACTCTGTAAGCCTGGGGCTAAATGTAAAGGATAGACTCGATTTTGCAGGTGAACAGGTTTGTGCCACCCTTAAAAAGGTATTTCCATACATATTGGCAGGAGTCGGTATAGGAGCTGTCATTCACAACTGGATACCGGAGTCCTTTATAGTAACTGTGCTTGGAAGTAAAAATGCTTTCTCTGTAATACTGGCTACTTTGGTTGGAATTCCAATGTATGCGGATATATTTGGAACCATACCTGTTGCAGAAGCACTATATACCAAAGGAGCAGAGCTCGGTACGGTATTGTCATTTATGATGGCAGTTACTACCTTATCGCTTCCATCACTGATTATGCTTAGAAAAGTCATTAAACCAAGACTGCTAGCCTTGTTTGTAGGGATATGTACGGTAGGGATTATTATAACGGGATATCTATTTAATTATATTTTTTGACACAATTTTAACAGGAGGTAGTATGGAAAAGAAAGATTTATATGTACTTACGGGCTTCCTTGGAGCAGGAAAGACCTCGTTTTTGCTGAATATTCTTGATAATGTTAAGGATAAAAAAATAGGAATTATTCAAAATGAATTTGGCAAAATAAATGTAGACGGAGAAATAATCAGGAGAAATGGGATAGAAATGACTGAAATAAGTCGAGGCTCTATCTTCTGCTCCTGCCTAAGCTTTCTTTTGTACAGGCACTTGCGGAAATGAGTACAAAGAACCTTGACTATGTCTTTGTAGAAAGTTCAGGACTTGCAGATCCTTCTAACATTGAGGAAATCCTCGGAGCTGTAGGGGTAATGGCAGGAGATAATTACATCTTTAAGGGGGTTATCTGCCTTGTTGACGGAGTGAATTTTAAGAATCAGATAAAGGATGTGGAAGCTGTTGACAGACAGCTTGCCCACTGTAATCTGGCAGTAATCAATAAAGTGGATAAGCTTGACCAATCAGAACTTGAAGAGGTGAAGAAGCTGGTACGCGAGGTTAATCCTGTATGTGATATAATCACAGCTTCCTTTGGTAAAACTGACCTCTCATTTATGAATGAAGATTTGACTGTGAGAAAATGGGCAGAGTCCGAAGATAGCCTAAATACAGTGGATAACAAGCCTAAGACTATATCTTTAGAAACCCTTGAAGTGGTGTCAAAAGAGATATTGATGACATTTCTTAAGAAGGTGCTTCCATCTTGCTACAGGATTAAGGGATTTTTTTAAGTTAGATGAAGGCTGGCAGCAGGTAGATGTAGTAGAAGAATTGATTGACTTCAAACCTTCTGGCGAGCGTGAAAAATCAGAACTTGTATTTTTATCTAAAACAGGGCCACAGGTTATCCGTACCATCGACAGTGCCTGGAAGGAAATTGTGGATAAACCTATGAAATTAAGGAATTGAGGTAAATATGGAGATTAAGGTAATTGGTGAAGGCTGCGAAAAATGTGACAAACTCTATGAAAACACCCTCTTAGCCATAGAGGAGTTAGGATTGGATGCAAAGATTGAAAAGGTAGAGGATTTGATGGATATAGTGAGACTCGGCATTATGACCACTCCTTCGGTTATGGTGGATGGAAAGCTGATTATAAGTGGCAGGGTGCCAAAGGTGAAGGATATTGTGAAGTTATTAAGTTGAAATAAGCAAATAAAAAAAATACACCTTATTTCAATTTTGGTTGACAAGAAATAAGGTGATGAAAGTAGATGAAATTTTAGAATGATGGTGACTAATTTAATCTTTTAAATTTATAAAAGGTAAAATGTAAAAGTCTTGAAGAAAATCAAGCATAATGGTATAATTCAGTCAAGTGAGAGGTTAGATATGAATTTACAATTTTTCGCAGAGAGTGATATACCAAAGCAAAGTTCTGCTTCATTAAAGCGTTCCATTAGGAAGTTAACTAAAAGAATTGATGAACATGAAGGGTATATAAAAAATCCTTATACACATGTTCCGGAGTGGGATGAATATTCTGTATTAAGGCAGGAAGGACTTAAAAAACATTGGAGAAAAGAAATAAGGAATTTCCGGGAGTCTATAAATAATAGGATAGCAGAGCTTAAAAAAAGAGGTGATTATAATGGCTAATGAAAAACTTACAAAAGAAGGAATTGAATATATAATAGGGCGGCTTTTGAAAAATGCACAAGAGACCGCAGTGGAATGGGAAAAAGATAAGGGCAATCTTTTCTATGATGGTAAGGCATTGGCTTACTATGAAATGCTTGATATAATAAAGGCTGAGCTAGACATAAGGGAACAGGACTTGAAAGAGTTTGGACTTGATGTTAATCTTGAAGAAAAATTGCTGGCATAGTGTAAAACAAAACTATTTTAAGCACCTGTGACATGGTGCTTTTTGTGTTGAAAGGAAAACTTATGAAACCATTTGAGAACTTTGACTTTTCTCACTTCTGGGATGATGATGAATACTCACTTGAGGAATATGTTGGCAAAGAGCCTACTGATGAGGAAATAGAGTCAATTGAAAAAGAACTTGGCTACAAGCTTCCGGCATCATATATAGAGCTTGTCAAAATACATAACGGCGGTACCCCTTATGCAACCTTGTTTAGCAATGGCAAGTATGCAGTGTATATCACAGGCATCTACGGCACTGATAAGGAGAAGATGAATTCTCTTTGTGGTGAGATGGGTAATGAGCTTTGGATTAATGAATGGGGTTATCCTAATATAGGTGTTGCAGTGGCTGACACTATCTCAGGCGGCCATCACATGGTGTTCCTCGACTATAGGGAGTGTGGAAAAGAGGGAGAGCCTAAGGTAGTGCTTATTGACCAGGAGGATGATTTTAAGATACATCCACTTGCGGATAATTTTGAAGAATTTATAAAAGGACTGACTATTACCAGGCAAGAGATTACCAAGGAAGAATTTGCACAGTACAGTGATGAAATAAAAGAAAGGGTAATCGACAACTTAAGTGATGAGGGCGATACTGAGAGCGTTATAGAATTTCTTACTTTTACAGGAGTGGAGAACTTAAATACTAAGCTAAAGGGACAACTAGCCAGAGCCTACAATAATAACGACCAGATAGAAGAGGCCATGAAGGTGCTTGATATGATTTCTGAAGAGGAGCGAGATGCTCTTTGGTATTACCGCTACGGCTGTTCTTATTCAGCCCTATCAGCAAACAATAATTACAGTGTGGAGGAAGACGGCTTAAATTCACTTGCCATGCTTGAGAAGGCTATGGGGCTTGCAAAAGATGATAAGGTTATTGAGTATTGTATTGAAATTGTAGATTTTCACGGATTTAAGGGAATACTTGAAGCTAATAAAGAGAAATTCCCGCTTGTTTACAAGCATTATAAAGAGCATGAAGCTAAGCTTTTTGATTCAGAGCCAGGTAATTCAAGCAGTGGAAAAACCTATGCCAAAATCACAGTGGCAGATATAGAAAAAATGGATGAAATCTGGGGTGTCTTAGATCCAATTTACTGGACTATTGATATATACGGAACACACGAGAATTATCTTAAGTCTGCTGAGGGCTTTACCTTGGAGCAGAGATACTTAAATGCAGTATCATGGTACTTTATAGAAGTAAACAACGGAGGCCACCAGCAGTTTTTGGACAATTCTACAGGCATAGTCTGGGAGGATGCCCTAAATGGGCTTAAGACCTTTGATATGGGTATCTTTGCTGATAATTTTAAGAGGGTGATTGATGCCTTTGGAGGTAAGATTCCGTTTGACAGGGAAGAGCGTTGGAAGGCAATGGAAGGTCTTGAGGATGGCTTTGATGAGCTTCTGGAAGAGGCAGACAGCTTTGTATATGATACCTATGATTATGATAGTGAGTATGAGGTAAACTATGTAAAAATCCCACCCTGATAAGTTTGTATATGAGGGGTATTATAATAAGATGGTGTAATGAATTTAGACAAAAGGCGAAGAGCAGCTTGGATACTATTCTAAGTGGAAGCCAAAGCATGAAAAAAATTATACTGTAAAAAGCCAAACTTCAGGTAAATGAATATTTTTCGAAATATTCATCCCCTTTTTCATAATGCAGAAATCAACGCATGATGGGAAAGGGGGTTATTTTTTCTCTAAAATAATACAAGTGCAAACGGCAATTGTTAAACAAATAATTAAGGTACAAAATTCCATTTCGCGTATTATTAAATCATCTCCAATAAAGGGAAAAAGTTTGTCATATCACAATATTGAACTGATGTAAATTATTACCCTTCAAAGAGTTTATAAATAAATTTTTTGCTTATTTCTGCAAAATATGGGGGATTTCTGCAATGGATATTGTTTTTAGGTTAAAAGGTGCTATACTTTGGATTAGCAGAGGGTGAGTAATTATTATATTAGTCAGGTTTGGAGGTAAAAATTATGGGTAACAGGAAAATGTTTCAAAGATTGGTAGGTTTTGGGGTTGTATTTGCAATGTCACTTGGTTTATTTTCCGGAGGTGTAAGGCATTTTAACCGATATACCACAGAGGCTGCCGTGAAAAAATCAGATGATATCTTTGCATCTCCAAAAAATGTAAAGATAAAGATGAAAGACTATGTAAAGGAAAAGGATGCTTCCTCAGTAGATATGGATACTCTTGTTTATGATACGGCATTTATAAGAAAGTATGCGTATTTGATTAAGGTTAAAAATGCAAAAACAGGCAAATTAAACAAAGGCTATGAATTTGTGAGAGATACTTCTCTAAATGCATATATTGATAAAAAATTACAGAATAAAGTTCTAGATGCTGAACCGGGAGCAAATACTCCAACAATATTCTTCGTGAATGATAAATACATAGGAGTTCTTTGCTTGAAAGGAATTCTAATTTTTGATAGAAATAATGGGAAACTGCATACAGTGCTAAACACTACTGGATTGGGGTTTAGTCAAACTCAAGGAGATGAGGCAATATTGGAAGAGTCAGATAATAATTATCTAATACTTCATAAAGCTTCTAAGAAGAATGGCTATGTATATTCATTTAGGGAGAATGCTCTTTCTAAGATTGACGATATTACAAAAGATTAATATGGGAACATCTCCATATAAAAGAGGTTAAAACAGGGAGAATATGAAAAAAATAAGTAATATGATGAGGAACTGTGATTATCCGGTAAAGTACAAAAGATAATTTTGTGGTTTTAAAATTTGGTGAAAATATTAAAGATTCATATGTATATGTTCTAAACAAGAAATTTGGGAAGGTAATAAAATTTAAAATAGGAGCTGTTACTTCTGATAAAAATTAAGGCTGTTAGAAGCCTAGAGGATAGATGCAAAAAATGACTTCCAAAATAAAATCAGTTTTCTATGATGATTAAGGGCAAAACTCTAAGATAGAGTTTTGTCCTGTTTTTTTTTACTCGGAAAAACGAAAATCATATTGCTTAGTTGCAGGATGCAAGTCACTTTTTTTGCCTATTTCTGCAAAAAAATGGGCGATTTCTGCAATGGATATTGTTTTTAGATTAAAAGATGCTATACTGCAATTAAAGACAGCATAAGGAGTACATCAAATTATGGTAGAAAAAATAGCAAATAATTTCATAGGACAAATGGTAGAAAATAAAATAATAAACAAAGAAATGGCAGATATGTATATTTACACTTTTATCTGCTTTGTAGAAAAGTTTATCACAATTGGAAGCATAGTGATAATCAGCTTAATAACGAATAACTTACTTCCAACTCTCTTTTTTCTTATATTTTTCTTTGAATTAAGAAAGAGGACAGGAGGATATCACTTAGACCGCTTTTATAAGTGCTATTTTGCAACGGTAGCCATATACTTAGCAGTGATGCTTGTTGCGACAAGGTTAGTAAATTATCAACAATGGCTGCTTGGAGCAGTGGTTATCGCGGCTATATATATTGTAATAACAGGTACTGCTAATCATCCTAATATGCATATGAATGCAGAAGAACTTATGGAATCAAAAAAACTAGCAAGATTAATAGTTCTGCTGGAAGTTAGCATAATACTTGGCTGTGTTTTATTAGGAGCCGGTATAATTTACACTAGTTATATGGCAATAGCTGTTATATTATGTGCGGCTTTGTTGTGTATATCAAAAATCTTAAAACAGGAGGTAAGAGAAGATGAAGAATGTTAACAAAAAAGTGCTTAAAGTTGTAGAACGGTTAATGAGAAATGAAGCTACACAGAGTGTGGGTAAATTTCCACCTCCATGCTTAGGGATATTTCATCAGCCTAAGCGTCCTGTAAGCCCAAAGGAAAAATGATTGGAGGTAGATGATGAAAAGACTTAATCCACAGAGGTATAAGAATGGAGATGTTTTAATATCACAATAAAAGCAAAATAAAGATGAAAGGAATAAGTGATAATTACTAATCTAATTATCATATAGGGTAAGTTATGATTTATATGTATCCTCAAAGGTATAAAAAAATGGTGATATAGTTAGTTTGCTTTTGTTTTTTTACTTAAGATAAGGAGAAGAAGTATGAATGATTATGTAGGAAATCTTTACAATGATATTGAAATTGAAAGTTTTAATGAAGATAATGTACAATTTGATAATATTCAAAAACCCGCAACAATATGTCTTATAAATGTAGGCGGTTGTGGGAAAAATTTTGGCAGTTGCGGTGCCTTTATCGGTGGTTGTAGAAAGAATAGTAATCATTGCTGGATTGATGGTGGATTTTATTAGAAGATAGTGTCAACTGGCATATGAAAAAACGTTAGTAAGAAAAAAGCACTTTCACACCTTGAAAACTGTAGATATTTTAAGTTGTGTTAGCACTACGCCACACTTGACAGCACAACAAGAACTGCTGGAAGGTCGTTACCGATGGCGAAGATGATGAGAACAGATAGTACTTCTCCGTCGCTTACAGCAGTGTAGCAGTTCTTTTATGTGCCATTAAAGGCAAGCCGCTTGCGCGGTGGATATTTTCTTACCGCTGACTCAGAATCTAAGAACAGGTAGCACTTTTGGCCTGTTGCATTTTTAGTATTCATGGTTGCTATAGGAAGATTAGTAGTTGCCATTTATCGGGCTTGCTAGAAGCACCTTCGAGTTTGCCTACTTTGTTTAAAACTTTATAGCCAGCCTGTTCATGTGGGCGAAGGAAGTTGTAGTAGGTAACCCAAATGGCTAGGTCATAGTTGGCATCGTCGTTGGTAAGTCCAATAACCTGAGTGATATCAAAGTTTATTTTACCTTTGGATTGAACAAAGAACTGTTGTGCAGCAAGAGGGTATGCACTGTATCCATCGGCGATAAATTTGAAGTTTTAAGGTAACTCTTTTAAGTGTTTGAATGCTATACGCATTGACATGATACAAGGTTCAACACCACGATTGTTGGATATCTGGTAACCGATGTTGGAACGTTTGGCGGCATCCATGATGAACCAGATATAGCCTTTAATTCCACTAATCTTAATGTAGGTTTAGTGGTTTTACCGTAGCGTTTTTCGTATTAAGGAATAAGATCATTCCACTTCTAGGGCTGTTTGTAGGTTATGATTCTAGGGCGTTCATCAACCTTGAATTTTTGACACTTTGGAGAGTGGGATTCATCGAAAACCCACTGCTTGAGTGGAATATATCTACAGATAAAATTAAAAAGCTGGCCAATTATTTTATATTGGTATTGAATGATTTGCAGTAAATAAAGTATAATGTTCATGAGCAATTAACTCCTTTGTGGTTATGTTGGTTTGGCGATTAACATTATATCTTAAAAAGGGGGAATTGCTTTTTTATTTGCAAAACCCCTGAAAATAAAGGTTTTATAAGAAAACAAATGGTGTCTTTTGACACTACCATTAGAATAATGGAGGTAGAAAAATGAATGAATATCAAGGTAATATGTATTATTTTAGGAACGGTAAAGAACCACCAGCCAAGCCAACTATGGGTCCTTGTGTAGCACAAGTTGCATTTTGTCCAGCAGATTTATCTGCATGTGGAGCGAATATTGGCGCTTGTGGTGGGAATTTTTCTGCTTGTGGAAGTGATTTTTCTGCTTGTGGGATTAATGCATCTGGTTGTGGTCTAAATAGAGGATTCTGTGGAATAAATATTTAGTTTTTATGTTAAGAGTTCCTCATTAAATTTGAGGAGCTCTTAATTGTAGTGCGCCTAGCGGGGCACGTTTCTAACGGGCTAAAGTCCTGAATCCGCTCGGTAGTGGGAAGGATGCGCCGAAAGCAAGGGTGTCGAGGGTGACCTCTAATCTGAAGTAAGCTGGATATGAGGGAGATACTAACTCATGGGCAAATATCTGGTCTGACGAACAGAAATTTCATATGAGGTTATGCATGAGGACAAGGCTGCAAAAGAAGTCAAAGTCCAGTAACTACACGCGATCTGACAAGAGAAATGAGGTAGATAGATGGAGAGGAAGAAATGTGTGGTATCTAGAGAGGTCTGTGTGATATGCCTCTAAAGAGGTAACCATCGCGCAAAGCAATGCTGAACACACAGAAGTGGACAGAGGCCATAGTAGTCGATAGACAAAGGACTGAATCAGAAGAACCGAATCAATAGGAGTCTCAAGTATGACTGGTAAAGGAGTAATGACTAGTCATGGCAGAAAATACAGAAACAGTGGCTGTTTGAATACTCTCCCCCTAATGTGCCTTTTTAATGTCTATCGATGTTGGTACAGACCCCTCTGATTTGGTGTCTTGTAATACGATTTGCTCTATGGATTGAGATATCTGAATAGATAAGGTGCTGTCGTTTGTACCGATAGACTTCAGTGACAGAACGCTTAGTTATTTAGCTTGTTTCTTTGTAAAGCACCAGTGAAATGCAGTTAACCAGATGGGGTATATGTATGGAATTAATCCTGTTAGGAAAAAGCGCTATTAATAGTACAGCATATACTGCATTTTTGATGAAGGTAGGATTTAAAAAGTATTGTGATTTAAGGAATACTAGCTCAATATAGGTGCCGACATTATTCGTCTTTATTATGCGAATAATATTTCTACACATTTGAGACATCCTAATAGGGTTTAATATACGCACATTGCCAATCTAAGCAACAAGTTAATATCGCATGTGGTTGCCACCGAAGTGTGCTGTTAAATTAGGACAAATTATGGAACTGTCCTTATCCATCAAGTATACAAACTTTCATATAAAGATAGTGGCAACACATTCCTGCTAAGTGGTCAAAGCTACAAGATAAAATCATAACCCCACATTATATAAATATATTAT
This sequence comes from uncultured Catonella sp., assembly GCA_916439065.1. GTDB lineage: Bacteria > Bacillota > Clostridia > Lachnospirales > Lachnospiraceae > Catonella. Next base: position 909,730 of record CAKAGD010000003.1, on the reverse strand, counting down.
AACCGTAATATTAAAAAGAAAAGGAATAAGTGATAATTACTTTCCTAATTATCATAAAGGTCATTATGAAATTTTCAATATTTAATGTAATAACAGAAATTGATGAAAAACAAGTATATATTATCAAATACAATGACAGGTAGTATGTACAAGATAGATGCAAGTGTTAGAGAAAGAGTTGAAAGTAACGATTTGGATTCCTTTAAGCCTGAAGAATTGGAGAGATATAGAAAAAGTGGAATAGTTGTAAATAGTGATGTTGATGAATACCAGAGTTTCATGTATTTTTTTCTAGTAAAAGTCAATTTTGCAGCACCATATTAAATATAACATTATTTCTTACTAATAATTGCAATTTGAGATGTACATATTGTTTTCAAAGTCATGACAGAGAAGATAATGTTATGAGTGAAGGTATTTTAGAAAAGGTATTTGAGTATATTAAAAATACATTTGAGTCTAACAAGAATTTAAATGCTCTATCGTTTGTTATGTTCGGAGGCGAACCTCTTTTAACTTTGTCAAAGTACAAATTTTTTTTTGATACTGTTAGGAGTATTGTAAACAAAAATGAATATGGTTATACTACTCAAATAATTACTAATGGCGTATTGATAAATGAGAGCAATTTGAAAAATTTTAGTTGAGAATAATTGCAGGAATATTCAAATCACTTTAGATGGGATTAAAGAAGTGCATGATAAGACTAGAAAATTTAGAAACGGAAAAAGGGAGTTTTGATAGTGTTGTTAATGGAATTAAACTAGTACAGAGTTCCAAGGAATTGCCACCACCAATAATAAGAATAAATATAACACAAAATAATTATGATAGAGTTATTGAACTAATTGAATATCTTGAGACTAATAAAATGACTAGGTGTTATGTGGATTTTGGTATAGTTTTTGACTCTAAGATTAGTTCTGGAAATAGTACATTTGATGAAATTAACATAAAAGGTAAAATGTTGAACTTATGGAAAGTATTAAAGGATAAAAAATTTAATTTTGACGTAAGACCAAGTAGAAAGTGGATATATTGCGGTGCATACTGTGAAAACCATATTACCATAGATGTTGACGGAAGCCTTTATAAGTGTTGGGATGTGGTTAAAGAAGAAGAGTTTAAATTAGGAAACATAATGAACTTTAACGCGATTGATGTTGATAAATATACCAAATGGATTTCTAGGAGCATTAAAGTAAAAGACGAATGTGGAGTGTGTCCATATCTTCCGGTGTGTGGATTTGGTTGTGCCAATTTAGGTTATCAGCAAAACGGAGATATTAATGGATGTGGTTGCAATAAGGCTAAATGGCTTTATGATGATCAAATTAGGTTCATTATAGAAAATAGGGGGTAAAAATACTATGAAGAAAATCAATTACAAAGTTGCTGATGCTGTTTTTTTAATCATAGTATTTATAGGTTTGAAAGCACTTGATAAATATATACTTGAAACACTTAAATATAATAAAAAAATTCAATTTTTATGGCTATAAGCGTTTCGTTAGTATTTTTTTAGGCATATACATAAATAGGTATTTTTTTAGACCCTCGCATAAAGAAATAATACAATTGAAACGAAGAGGGTGGAAAATTACAGGATATTATTCAAGTCTTTCGATTAGTGACGAAGAGATATATAATAAATCCTATGATTTGTGGATTAAGTATAGTTGCTTATTACTTTTTAATTGAGTTGTTTGGATTGCTGGTTTTTATATGTACTGAATGGATGCTTTTTAACAAGCAGTATGTTTTTGCTCATATTATAATGGCTTGTATATCACAAGTTGCTGCATGGATTATTACATTGAGAAGAGAGAAGAAATATGGAAAAAAAGTAAGCACTTTATTAATGATTTGAATTTTGCATTCAAATATGTATTTAAGATTAGTCCGCTTTATGTGTTTTTAACTATATTTTCAGCGATATTCAACTCAGCGTACAATCTATTTAATATAGTTATCATTAAAGCTATAATAGATTCCATACAAGTCAAAGAGTATCGATTATTTTTATTTTTACTTAATATTAATTTTTGGAATTGGTATTATAACAATGTTGCTTAATAATGCATTAAGTAATATAATTATTCCTCAAATTTTGAACAAGATAAAAAAATGAAACGCAGAAACATATTTTTAGTGGGTATATACAATATAATTATGAATATGTGAACAACAAAAGAATTTTATGATAAATATTATTATATTTTTAGAAAAACAGTGAGAATTCATTCACATCGACAATAAATGTATTGGGAGAACTTATTACAAGTATTATAACTATATCGGGGGTGGTTTATATAGTTTTCTATTATGATTATATTATCATGCTTTATTACTTTTAGTTTGGCAATGTTATCATTTATCTGCTCTTTGAAAGCAGAAAAAAAGCAGTATTTATTTAAAGAATTTACGACTATGTTTAGGAGAAAAATAGACTATGTTAGGCGTATTTTTTTATATGCCGGACTATTTCAAAGATTTAAGAGTAAATGATACTAATTTATTTTTATAATATTTTAGATAGGTCATGTGATAATTTAAATGGTGAAATCAGTAATTGGGGGAGAGTTATAAGTATACTCTCTTTTGGAGGAGGAATATGTGCTATATTGTTAAATGTATCCACAATATTTATCTTTGGAGCGAAAGTAATTAATGGGACTCTAACTTTAGGGGCATTTACTATGTTGTATAATGGAACGCAAAGGCTTTCAGCCAGTATGAACTAGTTTTTGACAGTTCAAATTCTATATAAGAATAGCTTGAATGTCAATAAGTTTAGGAATTTCTTTTTAGCAGATAAGAACAAAAGAAATCGATAAAAAAACAATAATAGGATTGGAAATATAAAAAAAATCAAATTAGAGAATGTATGTTATGGGTATTTGAATAAGCAGGTAATTTATAATTTTAATATTGATATTAAAAGCTGGACAAGTATATTTTATTGTAGGGAAAAAACGGAACCGGAAAAGTCTACATTAATACATTTGATTGCTGGTTTGCTGAAACCATGTCAAGGTTCGATTAATTATTATGATGAAAACAATCACAAGCTTTAACTATAAATTTGAGCAACACATATCAGTGGCTTTTTCAAGATTTTAAAGTATATAATTTTAACATATTACAAAAATATAACTATGAAATATAAAACGAGTGAAGAAGATGAATACAAAGTCAATGAGTTATTAAAAAGAAGTTAAATTGGATAATAAAAATCAGGGAAATTGAGAGAAGGAATATTTACAGAATTATCAGGAGAGTTTTCTAAGGATGGAACAAATTTTTCTGTTGGCGAACTACAACGATTGTCATTAGCAAGAGCTATTTTTAAAAGATAGAGATGTAATTATATTAGATGAGTTTACTAGTTTTTCAGATGTTGAGATTAAGTTTCAAATTTTGAATTATATGAGGGAGTTATATAGAAAAAGAGTTTTGATTGTAGTCACTCATGATTATTCGCTAATACAGAAGAACGATAAAGTAATATATCTTAAGGATAATGGAGAATATAATATAGGAAGCGCAAATGAAATATTATTGTAAGTGCTTTTGTGATACTTTACTGGGTAAATGTAGCTTGAGGAAGGTGCATTTAGCGGTTCACTGGCATACCTGTTTTTAAAAACAGGTATGCCAGTGACTTGTTTGGATGGTACGCCTAGCGGCGCACGTTTCTAACGGGTACAGTCCCGAAGCCGGTCAATAGTGGGAAGGATGCGCCGAAAGCAAGGGTGTCGAGGGTGACCTCGAATCTAAAGGAAGCTGTATATGAGGAAGATACTAACTCATGGGCAAATCTCTGGTCTGACGAACAGAAATCTCATATGAGGTTATGCATGAGGATAAAACTGCTTCACAAGCCAAAGTCTAATAACTACATGCAATTTGACATGATAAATGAGGCAGACAGATGGAGAGGAAGAAACGTGTGGAGCCTAGGGAGGTCTGTGTGATAAGCCTTGAAAGAGGCAACCATTGCTAGGAGCAATGCTGAACACACAGAAGTGGACAGAGGTCATAGTAGTCGAGAGACAAAGGACCGAATCAATAGGAGCGAGATTTAAGGCAAACAAGGGAGCGCCTGAAGTTGATGGAATGACCATCGAAGAGGCGCTTCCATACCTTCAGGAACATCAACAAGATTTAACGACACATATTTATCGTGGAAAGTATACTCCGTCTCCAGTAAGACGAGTTGAGATTTCTGAACCAGATGGTGGTGTGCGGAAGCTTGGCATACCAACAGAGATAGACCGTACACTTCAACAGGAGATAACACAGCAGTTAGCGCCAATCTAAGAGCCACTTTTTGCAGAATGTAGGTCACTTCTTTGCCGATTTCTGCAAAATATGGGCGATTTCTGCAATGGATATTGATTTTAGAGTAAAAGATGCTATGCTTTGGATTATTAGAGGGTGAGGGGAACCGAAGAAACAAGGCAGAAGGAAGGTACATTTTTGAAACTATTAAGGGCAAAATTCTAAGATAGAGTTTTGCCATAGTTTTTACTCGGAAAAACGAAAATCATATTGCTTAGTTGCAGGGTGTCATATTATACTATAAGCAGATAGACACTGTTTTGTGGGGAAGGGTGGTGCTATGTTTAGAATTGCAATATGTGATGATGAAGAGATTTTCAGAAAAAACATTTATGAAATCATTATGAAATACATGGATGAGAAGGGTTGTCCCTGTGAAGTTGATGAATTCGCTTCAGGCAAGGATTTCATAAGCTTGGGAATAAATATGGCAAAGTATGACATTGTATTTCTTGATATAAACATGGATGAAATAGATGGCTTAGAAACTGCTCAGGAAATACGAAAAGTCAGTAATGATATTTTCATAGTCTTTGTAACTGCATTTGTTAACTATGCGGTACAGGGCTATAGCGTAAATGCCATAAGGTATATATTGAAGAATAATGAGAACATGAAGGATTTAATATTTGAATGTATAGATGCAATAAGTAAGGTGATGAAACATACTGTAAAAAAGAAGGAGTTTAAGTTTAATGAGGGAATAAAGAATGTTCCGGTTGAGTTATTGTTGTATGTTGAAAGCAAGCTGCATAAACTTGAGTTCTATATAATGGAGGAAGAGTTAAATAAATATTTATTATATGGAAAACTTGATGAAGTTGAAAAAGAGCTGGAAGATAAAGCTTTCTTGAGAATACACCAAAGCTATCTGGTTAATATGAAACATATAGTGGGTATAAACAGGTATGAAGTCTTATTGAATAATGGTATCAGGTTAAAAATCTCAAAGGACAGATACAAGTCAGTCAAAGAGAAGTTTGTTTCATACAAAGGAGAAATGTAGGTCATGTTAAACTATGTACAAGGCATTGTGCTTACCGCATTGGAGATAATATGTTGTAAAATATTTTTCGAGAGTTTTGGAAAGAAAAGGTATGAAAGCAGCACACGGAACTGTATTATTATTTTTAGCACAATTATAAGCTGTTACTTAGTTGTTTTAGCTCTTTACAACAAGTTCATTATAAAACAGATATTGGTAATTGTAATGATGGCTTTGTTTATGAGTGTATATGTCAATGTCAAATTAATTAAGTCTATAGTTTTATCCCTATTATTTCAGGGATTACTGCTTTCTGTAGATTACCTGACACTTTGGGTAAATTTATCACTTTTTAAGAGTCTTGCAGATATAAACGAGTCACACTTAATTGGTGCAAGTATGATAGTAGTATTAGCTAAAATAATTCTATTTATAACGGTTGTGATAATTAGGAAAAAAAACAGGAGATAAGACTGCAGATATTTTAAGTAATGCAGACTTTCTTAGGTTTATGTTTTTTCCGATATTTACCATATTCACCATCATTGCATTGATTGATATATCAGGAAATGGAGCAAATCAGAGACAAAATGATGTATTTTTAGCCATATCCCTGTGTTTAGCATGTATGAATATTCTTTTATTTTACCTGATAAATGATATATTAAAGCGGGAAATAAGAGTAAGAGAAAGTGATATCTTTAGACTGAGGGCGAAGAATCAGACAGATGCGTACCGCTCTATTTCTGAAAATTTTGTTAAGCAACGTAGGAGAACACATGAATATAAGAATCAGATATTGTGCATTGAATCTCTGATAAATACCGGAAATTATGAGGAACTTAAGAACTATATAAAAAATATAAGCGGGCATTTAAGTACAGAGCTGGATTATATAAAGACCAATAATGTGATTGTAGATGCCATATTAAACAGTAAATACAGGGAAACATTGGAGAAAGGCATCATGTTCATTTTTCAGCTTAACGATTTATCGACATTAGGGATTGAGGATGAAGACATTGTTGTGATACTGTCAAACCTCTTAAGCAATGCAATAGAGGCCTGTGAAAAGTATTCAGGCAAAAAAGTGATTAAATTGAAGTTTATAAAAGATGGAGACAATATCATTATATCTGTTAAAAATACCTATAATGGCAAGCTGGAGATTAGGGATGGAGAAATACAGTCTTCGAAATTAACTGATATTGATGAACATGGAATTGGAATAAACAATATTATTGATGTTATAGAAAAATATCAAGGTTCATACACCATACAAAATGATAAGGAAGAATTCTATTTCTCAATAATGCTGCCAGACTTCAAGAAGTGATTTGCAGGATGCAAGTCACTTCTTTTGCCTATTTCTGCAAAATATGGGCGAATTTTGTAATGGATATTGATTTTAGGTTAAAAGATGATATACTGCAATTAAAGACAGTATAAGGAGTAAATCAAATTATGGTAGAAATAATAGCAAATGATTTTATATATATTTTTCTTTGAATTGAGAAAGAGAATGAGAGGATATCACTTAGACAGCTTTTATAAGTGTTATTTTGCAACTGTAGCCATATACTTAGCAGTGATGCTTACTGTGACAAGTTTAGTAAAATATCAACAATGGCTGCTTGGAGCAGTTGTTATCGTGCTTTGTTATGTATATCAAAAATCTTAAAACAGGAGGTAAGAGAAGATGAAGAATAAGTTGTTTGCCATTATTCTAGTATGCGTCTTGATTGTTGCAGGATGCTCTACTTTGATTACTTCAAAAATGATAGCGAGGGGAATCACCGATGATGCATTGTGCAATATAACGCACACCATATTGATTGTTTCAAGTGTTTTGACACTCATTGCGCTTATTTGTATTTTGATCCGAGCTATATTTCTTTTACAAGAGCACCTTAATAAATGAGACAAGCACACAAAAGGACGGTGGATAAATTGAAAACACATTTGTTAAAAGTATTTTTGCCGTTATTTATTGTATGTATTATTCTTGTTGCCTTTTTCAGACAAATAGGTTGTGGTAGTGAAGGGGGATACGCTTTTCAAATAAGTGAATGGGGAGCTAAGCTTAAGAATATCTACGGAACAGATTTTATAAACAAAGAAATAATAGTCAGAGATAACGCTGTACGGGTTGATGGTATCCGGTGCTTATATGCGGTGAATCAGAATGAAGATGGACTTAGTATCTATTTATTACTGCCAGGAGGGGATTATCTCACCCATAATTATGTAGGTTCATCCTTTGTTAGATTTAGCAATAGCTCTGAATACATTAATATGGCCTATGGAGAAGGAAGCGTTGAAGTCTCAGATTCAACCTCAACCGGCGAAGTACAAAATACAGTAGAAAAAGAAGCTCGTGACAAGGTTGATGAAGCCATAAATAGTATGAGGCATTTATTTGCTTCTGCTATCATGGTAAATTTGAGAGTAGTAGAATTATATAAAATACTAACAGTTTGTATGATTTTAATTGTTATTGCTATGACTATAGGATATTATTCATACTTAAAGCCTGAGACAGTATATGGGTTTTACTGTAAATTAAGAAGAAAAGAAAAATATCCATCGGATGTAAACTTGGTGAAAAGAATAGGCTTTTTGGTAATTATCTTACCACCCTGTATGCTGTTTTTGCTAATTGTCTAAGATAAATAATATTAATATACACAACTTTACAACCTTATAAATAATGTGTCTGCTTACAAAACACTAATTTTAAGGCAATTATTACTGATAAATCCAAAGTCCAAAAACATTAAATGATATCCCATGTAGAGTGGGCAATTGCATCAGGGTTAGGATAATATTTGCGAAGAATAGTAGCAACAAAGTTTTGGTAGTTGGCATGGCTGCCGCAGTTAACAGGTAACATAAAATCGCCTCCAATCGAAAAATATGTCCTATAAATAAGGGTGCGTAGCACCGCATTTTTCGATGGATTTGTCAAGTGTTTTTTGGCAAAAAAGTGTGGGATTTTAATAAAAAAGGAATCTGAATGCCTTATATTTACTGGCTTAGAGTTTCCGAGAGATTATTATTTTGATTAGAAGGAGATATTATTTATGAGATGTATTGCCATAAAAAAACTTTACTTTGCATGGGTAATTGCTTGTTTATTTACTATATTCCTTATATTATCCTTTTGCAATAAGCTTATGGTTTTTGATTATATCAATAATATTTATGATTATGTATATTGTAATTAGTTTTAAATATTTAAATTGCCCGAATTGCAACAAGTCGGAATCTTTGATAAATCTTACTTATGCAGTAAATCATAGATATTATTGCAGATATTGTGGGGAAAAAATTACAATTGGAAAGGAGAAAAAAATATGAATAGAATAAAAAAAGTTTACTATCATGATACAAATTCTTTAAGCACAGCAGTTGTTCCTGTTGAGAAAAATAAGTGAAATTTTTCCTAAAAACAAGAAGTGACAATATACAGTCTGTACAATTTGAAATAATAAAAAGGGCATTACTTAAAGGCTCATTGCCTCTTGAAAAAACAGATTTTCAAAATCATAATATGCCTTTGCCATATGTGACTAGAGTAAATTCTGGTGAAAAATCAAAAATTATGACTGAGCTATATAATGCTGGCTGGCCACATGCCTATACAAATTATTTACGAGCTTCAAAAAAACAGAATGGTGTTACTGCAAAACTTTATCATACTTTGAGCTACAGTATAATTTTAATAGTAAGATTTTTTCTTTGAATATTTTTTTCGATTTCTGCAATAGGTATTGCGTTCCTAATAAAGATTGATATACTGAACTTAATATGAGGAGGCACGGTTATGGTTGAAAAATTAGCAACTCTTCGATAGGATAAATGATAGAAATTAAATGCAAATGCTAGATAAAGAAATGGAAGGATAGAAATATGGAATACTTCGTAATTTTTCCAGGTACGATACTATCTACAGGAATCATATTATTTTGTTTGATTGGACTATCTTCAAAGGAACTGGAACGCTTGAGGGGAGATATTCAAATTGGAGCTATTAACAAAGAAACGCTTATTCACTTATCGAAAGAACAGCGATTATGTATACAAAAATTGATTGCTTTGGCAATTGTAATATGTGTGATAGGCACAAGTATTGTAGCTGCCATTTTTATTTTTTGTTTTTCTGCGACAATAGTGAATTTTTTGTTATGCTTAATTATACAAATATGTACTTTTTTATTACTTGGAAGACCTTTTTACAAAAAAATGTATATCATTGCCAAAAAACGATAAAATGAATATACTGTTTCACAATGAGCAGGTTAGTAATTCCTTTTAGTAATAGGAGTGTCAGATAGATGAAAACGAGAATGAGAAAAATTAGTATTTATCCCAATAATAATTATTTTTTTCAACTGCTAGCATGATAATTTCTTACAAAGAATTTAGGATATGGAATCCGTTTGTGCCTTTGAGTGGAATTGTAAGGGTTTCGGTATTGGGTGAAGAATATTATGAGATTCAGGAATATCCTAAAATTATTATTGCAAATAAAAAAATTTTAAGTTAGAAGATTATATGAGAAATTTAGGATATGAACCGGTAGAGACGGATAATGATAGTATCTCAGAGAATATTTACGAATTCAAAGCAAGCGAATCAGGTTCGTTTGTAGAAGTAACTAAAGCACATAAATTTTTATGTTTGGATGTGGAGAGAATAATAAAACCGAAATTTGGAAATGGATTATAGACATGAGTAAGAATTAGATAAAAAGAATGCTTAAGCAGCACATAGTAAAAAACAAAACCCAAGGTCAATGAATATCTTTAAAAATATTCATTGACTTTTTCATTTTAAAGGTTTATCATATCTATGAACAAATAATAAAATATTCATAGAGGTAAGATATGGCGAAGGCATTTAATGATGAAGAAAAACTGGAAATAAAGCAGAAGATGATGGATATAGCCCTTCTGCTCTTCCACGAAAGCGGTACAAAGGGGCTTAGCATAAAGGAGCTTACGAGTAGAACGGGGATAGCTCAGGGAAGCTTTTACAACTTTTGGAAGGACAAGGATGCTCTCATTCTCGATGTTATGCAGTATAGGTCGGCTCAGAAGCTGGCTGTGGTTGAGAAATATTTTAATAAATCCTTAGACAATCCTGTAGGCTTTCTCTCAGACATTATCTATGAGTACTCTGTTGATTTTAAGGAAAAATGTGAGAAAAAGCCGATATATGCGGAGGCTTTGGCTATGTTTGCAAGGAAAAATGAGGGTAAGACCTATGAGATAAGTGAGATATATACAGCCTTTATCAAGAAGATAGCTGCTTACTGGAGGGAGAAGGGGGCAGTTAAAAGCATAGATGAAAGAGGCCTCCTAAATACATTTATAGGGAGCTTTGTATTATTATCAAATTACGGCAAGTTTGAAAAAGAGTATTTTAATGAGGCGTTGAGGACTTTCATCACGGCTATGGTAGAAAGGTACATTGAGGTGAGATAGTTACTAAGAAAGAAGGGGTATTATGGTAGTCGGTTTTGGTAGAATACGCAAAGAAGATGTGATGACAGTAGGAGGAAAGGGAGCCAATCTTGGGGAAATGGTATCTGCAGGTATAAATGTGCCAAAGGGCTTTGTGGTAACTGCAGATGCTTACAAAGAATTTCTTAAGATAAACTCCTTAGAGGAAGTCTTCAAAAAAGAACTTACTGGGAGTGTGCAAGATGAGGCAGAGCTTGTTAAAACTGCAAAGAAGCTAAGGGAACTTATAAGCAAAGGGAAGCTGCCTGATACTGTAATAAATGAGGTGAAAAAGGCCTATGAGGAGCTTGGAGAAAATGTCAGGGTCGCAGTGCGTTCATCCGCTACAGCAGAGGACTTGCCCGATGCAAGCTTTGCAGGACAGCAGGAGACTTATCTAAATGTAAGAGGTGTGGAGGAAGTCCTCCTTCGCATAGTCGACTGCTATGCATCCCTTTGGGGCACCAGGGCGGTAAGCTACAGGGCTAATCAGGGCTACAATCAGCTATCTGTTGCTATTGCAGTTGTTGTTCAGACCATGGTTGAAAGCGAAAAGGCAGGAGTCTTATTTACAGTCAACCCCGTCAATGAAAACCGGGAGGAGATGCAGATAAATGCAAGCTATGGCCTTGGGGAGAGCGTAGTAAGCGGAAGCGTAACAGCGGATAACTACATAGTGGACAAATCGGGTGGGATTATAAGTCTCACCCTTGGTACAAAGGAAACTCAGATTATATATGCTGACAGGGAGACAAAAAAGGTAGAAGTAAGTGTGGAGCTTAGAGGAAAGCCTGCCCTAACGGATGATGAGGTTAGGGCACTTGTACAGGCAGGAAATGCCATCGAGAAGCACTATGGTAAAACCTATGGATGTAGAATGGGCTATAAGAGGTGGCGAGGTGTACATCCCTACAGGCGAGAGAGATTACCACCCTTAGGGATAATCACGATGATGAGTTAGTTAAGGCTTATCTAAAAAGGAGTGAGAGTTAAAGGATACACAAAAAGAGAGGTACGCATTTATACTTGAAAAAAATGCCATTTGCATACAGGGCACTAGACTATGATTATATGGTTGCTATAAATGACCAGACTGTCAGGTTGTTTGCCGAGGGCGGAATAAAAGCTTGATACTAATCCCAGAATGGATGATGACGGGATAGAAACACTTCCAAATTCAAAAAATGGTGTAAATATACGCATATTCAATATATTTAAGCTTATTAAAATGATGAGAGACTACGACTATCTGCGAGGGCAAATGCAGGGCATTTATGGAGGACTATGAAAAGGAAATAGAGGACCTTAAAAAGCTTGACTTTAGTAAAATGGATGTTAGGGAGTGCAGGGATTTTATTATTTACAGCTACGAACTTACCAAAAAGCTCTGCTATGACAGGTTTAAGTATGCTCTGTTTCCATCAGTACTTGGAAAAGACTTGGAAAAGGCTGTGAAAAAGGTGGATGAAAGCTATACAGTCTACGACCTTTATAGAAACCTTGACAATAAGACAGCTGTAGTATCAAGAGATATCGAACTGCTTGCAGCTGAAGCTAAGAAAAATGAAGAGCTTAAGAAAAGCCTGATATCAGGAGAGAGCTATGAGAGTATTTGTAGGCAATACCCTGATTTTAAGCGCTTGGCAGAGGACTTTCTTCGTAAAAACGGCTTCAAGTCAGACTATAACTGCTACTGTATAGATGCGAAGACCTTTGTGGAGGAGCCTGACAGACTGCTAAATATTATGAAGCCTCTTGTAATTTTGGAAGATGAGAAAAAGGGGGATATGGCGGACTTTGAGGAGATATTGTCAGGGATAAAGAAGATTTATGGAGATAAATTTCCTAAGATTAAGAGAAGGATAGAGGCTTTCAGATATTTTCATATAGTGCGTGAAGAAAGCCAGTATCTGTGGGAAACCCTATTCTACTATGTGAGACAGGCTGTAAAAAGAGCTAATTTACTTCTCCTTGGAAATGAAGATTTTAAGTCTGGAATTGCCAATCTGTTTTTTAGAGAGTTGATAGAAACCTTAAGAAGAGGGGAATTAGCTGAAGATGATAAAATGAAAATAGAAAAAAGAAATAAGAACCGTCCACTGGCAATAAAGGTTTGGGAGGCATCCAAAGGACTTGTATTTGACGCTGCCGGAGAGGTGCTTAAGGGAGTTAGCGGCAGCAGAGGAGTGGCTGTTGGAGAGGCCTGCCTGATTAGAGGTCCTGAGGAATTCTACAAGATGAAAAAGGGAGGTATTTTAGTATGCCATCTCACCGACCCTGAGTGGACACCGCTTTTTAGCCTTGCAGGTGCTGTGGTAGCGGATACAGGCTCAGCTCTTAGCCACGCAGCCATAGTGGCAAGGGAATACGGTATCCCAGCCGTTTTGGGAGTGGGCTATGCTACTACTAAGTTTAAGGATGGCGACCAAGTCATGGTTGACGGCGATAAGGGAGAAGCAAGGAAGGCATGACTTGGTGTCAAATACTTTTTGACACCCACATCATATATATGGAAAATTAGAGATAAATATTAAATTTAAGAAGTTAGAGAAGTTAGAGAAGCTGTAGAAGTAGGTGAGAATTATAACAGGAGTAATGAGAGTGGATATGCACAGCTTAGCAGAAAGACGGGATAATTAAATGGCGAGAGGAGGTAGAGTATGGACAGGGTAAATAACGAAGAAAACAGCAGAGGAACACAGCCTGAAAACAAAAAAGAACTTCGAAGAGAATACATACTTACTGCCCCACTTATTCCCCTCCTCATAAAAATGGCCGTTCCCACCATCATCGGTATGCTTGTGGCTATGATATACAACCTAACGGATACCTTTTTCATTGCAATGCTGGGCAATAAGTCAATGACAGCAGCGATAGGAATCACATTTAGCTATGTAAGCCTGATTCAGGCTCTAGGCTTTTGGTTTGGCTATGGCAGTGGAAATGCTATGTCAAGAAGCCTTGGAGCAGGGAAGAATGAAGAGGCAGAAGTCTACTCTTCTACAGCTGTAGTAATATCTTTGGCTACAGGGCTCGTTGTTTCTGCAGCCTCACTAATATTCATATCTCCCTTAACAACTTTTATAGGTGGCTCTGCCTCTGAGAGCCTACAGAGCTTTGCGGGAGAATACTTGAGGGTAATTGCCATAAGCCTGCCCTTTGTACTATTTTCATTCACTGTTTACAATCAACTTAGGCTATGTGGCAATGTAAAGGATGGCATGAAGGGCTTACTTGCAGGCATGCTTACCAACATCATCTTAGATCCTCTTTTTATATTTGGCCTTAAAATGGGCTTCATCGGGGCGGCCTATGCGACCTTAATCGGACAGGTTGTCGGTGCTTTGGTACTATTTATACTAGCAGGTAAGAATGGAAATATTGCTGTAAGCCTCACAAAAGCAAGGTTTACAAGGGAAAATGTTTATCACATCTTGGTAGGAGGACTACCTAATTTTGCAAGACAGGGAATCACAAGCCTTTCCTTAGTACTGCTCAATATGGTGGCAGCAGGCTTTGGAGAAGAGGTAATAGCGGCACTAACTGTAAGCCAAAGGGTGGCAGCAGTTGCGTACATGCTTGTAATAGGTTGGGGACAGGGATTTCAGCCCATTTGTGCTATGAACTTTGGTGCAAAGCAGTACGAGAGGGTGAGGAAGGCATTTAAGTACAATGTGAGAGTTGGCACGGTATTTATGAGCGTATCAGCAGTCGTTTTATATGTATTTGCGAGGGAATTTACAGAAGTTTTGTCAAGGAATAAGGATGTAATAAATATCGCTGTGGATATGCTTAGAATCCAATGTCTTACCCTGCCTTTTATGGCTTATTTTGCTACAGGGAGCATGTATATGCAAAACATAGGCAGGTACTATACTGCCCTGATTATTTCTATATCAAGGCAGGGAATATTTTATATACCTGCACTTTTTCTCCTAACACTCTCTTTAGGACAAAAGGGCTTATATATGATTCAGCCTGTGGCAGACGCATTGGCTTTCTTACTTGCTGCAGTGGTTGTAAGGAAAAAGGGGTTGGAATATAAATAGATTTTAGATAAAATATTCTCAGAATAAATAGCTAAAAGGGAGAGGAAAATATGACTCATAAGGAGCAGCAGGCTGTAAGAGAATTGAAAAAAACTGTAGCTAAAACGCTTAAATCACTTGTTAAAGAGTTCGGATACAAGTTGCTGTCGGGCTGGATTTATAAGGTGGTAAATGATTATCTCTATCTGGTAAATATAGATGTTTACCCCGCAAGCCTTGGGAAATACATAAGCACAAAAATATCTGTTAAGCCGCTTATAATTGACAATATATTCTGGGAAGTGTATGAAATGGATGATTTGGGAACAACCTCAATTAATCCACATATTTCTGCGTCCGAAGGTCCTTATCCGCTGATGATAAAGGAGTATAATACTCCAGTCGGGTCACCTGATGAGGTAAACTATGCCTTGGTAAGAATATTTGAAGAGGCAGACAGCATAATAAATGAATATAATAAACGCTTTACTGATATATCTTCTTTTAAGTCTGAATTAGAAGGTAGAGAAGATGAACATAGTGTGTTGGGTATAATCTTGTGTTATATTGCAGAAGGAAATTATAAAGATGCCTTAAGTATCACAAAGGAAGAAATAAAAAAAGGAAACATAGGCTCTTTTGCTAAATATGATGAAAATGGAGTTACAGGCATAAACGAGCACTTAGAGAAATATCTTATGGCAAAACTTAGAGATGTCTCCTCCTAAATTTTGTTACTTAGGCAAGTTCATTTTCAAGGACAAAACGAATAGATATTTTTACATTTGTAGGAATAAAAATGGACTTGCCACATAAGTATTTTTCGGCTAAAATGTAATAAGAGTACAGATTAGCCGAAAACAGCCTAATTTAATATTAACCCACAAACCCATGTCTTAGGCAGTCTATTAGGAAACACTCATACTCAGGGTAGAGGTTGAGAGCTATTTCAGGCTTTTTACAGCCATCTTCTATATCTTTTATCATAGCCCTATACTTTACTAAATCTTCTTTGTAGCTTTTGATATATTCCTCTTTTTCTTCAGGACTGCTATAATCCTCGTCAATCTCAGCCTCTTTTATGTCTTCTTCAAGCCTTGAAATGGTGGAATTAACTAATTTATAAAATTCATCCTTCTTATTCTTAATCCACAGGGTATAATAATAATGCTCCCAATCATCAGTATAATAATTACAAATTACGGCTTTGCAGTTTTCTAAAAATGTATCGTATTCGTCAAGCACATAGTAGGAGTCATAGACTTGATAATCAGCAATATCATCCGTACTGAGAGAATAATTCTCATCCTGTCCGTCTTTTACCTGTGAAAGATAGAACTTTGCTTTTGCCTTATTACCAAGAAAGAGCTCACAATAGGCCAGTGCCAGTATCAGCCTCATTCTACCAGGGTAGTCTATAAGTAAATCTTCAAAAATTGCTTTTGCCCTTTGATACTCTTTATTCTCATAAAGCCCCGCAGCATAATTAAAATGATTCACATAGTTGTTGGAGAGCTCCCTTGCTTTTTCAAAGTATTTTATGGCTTTTTCAAGGTATTTCTCACCATTATCTCTTTCATACTCGCTAAAATAATACAAGCCTAAACCTTCATAAGTTTCATAATATTGAGAATCCAGCTCTTCAGCTTTAAGTAAATGCTTAGGAGCAGAGGACTCAAAATCAATGTAATATCCAATGTTTGTGTATGTTCTTGCCTTGTCACTGTCAGATAAGCAGCTTTCATTTTTATCAAGAAATTCAAGTAAAAGCTCTCCACAGGTATCGTAACTCTCACGAAGCTCCATTCGGACAGAAGCAAGTAAACAAGCTACATCTACATTATTTTTATCCTCTTTTTGCATATCAAGCAAGAGCTCCTGCATTTTCTCAAAGTAAGGGAGAGACTTATTGTAATCTGTTAGAAATGTAGAGTTATACCTGCTCTCATAGTCTGCTTTGGACTGCTGCCAAAAATCTTTTATTTCATCCATATTGGCCTCCTAACAGTATAATATTTAAGATATTTGGAGGATGTATTTATGACTGGTTTATATAACCGGCACAGTGTTAATTTTAAACTGGCATGAAGCCTGGCTTTATTATAGTCAATTAATTGAGAAATAACAACATGTCATGAGTTTGATTGAAGTAATTGATAGTATTGTATTTCTGATTCAAATATCCTACAATTAATGAAGACTTGATTAAATATATGATAGTTCAAGATGGCAGGGCTGCCGGGAAGATAATTGAGAAGTTTACAAAAATACGAGTATGTGAAACTTTTTCTGTAAATAGCTATTAAGCATTATGTTGAGGGTCGACTGCCTGAATAAAATACAGTGGTAAAAGAAGTGGGTGGCTTAGCCACCCTATATTGACAACCCCTTTTTTAACTGTTATATATAAAGCAAGGGTGAAAATCCTATTTAAGAGATTTTCACCCTTTATTATCATAGAAGATTTTTATTTACAGGCTTATCTTCATAGTCTCCACATTGCCACAGGGGAGTTTTATTATCTTTTCTTTTTAAGAAGATATATAGCAAACACTAGAAGGAGACATCCAAACAATTCATATTGTAAGTTACAGCAGCCGGTTTTCGGCAGCTTTGCCGGAAATGTTTTATGAATAGTCTTCACTTGGGGTCTTCCTAATGGAGTATTATCATCCAATCTTACATATTCATATGTCTTATCTTTTTTCAACTTCTTGACATAAACCCCAAGTGGATTACCCAAATCATCTACAAGCATTATTTTGTCAGGTGAATCCACGGTAACTGGATATGGAACCTCTTCCGGCTTAAACTTAGGGATATCATTTCCATCCTTAATATGAGGAGTTTTCTCCGTGGATTTTTTATCATCACTCTTATTATTATTTTTATTTTTGGCAGTAGAACTGTCAAATTCACTATCATCTTCCTGCCCATGATTGTCAAAATCGTGTGTATTGTAGCTGTTTTTAGGAGTGTCAGTATATTCAGGAAGGCTAGGCTTATCTTTAATATCATACTGAGGAAGAGGGAAGGTTGTTCCACTAGGGAAAATAGGGGCATTCCCGCCAGGGGAAACAGGTCCATCACTACCATTGGAAACTATTGGTATATTAAAAATAGTAAGTGTATTACCATTTTTGATTACATCAGGATACTCTCCATCAAGTTCTATTTTCATTCCAATTTCAAGAGCAATAACCTTAATTTTATATTCAGTTTTATTTTCAACATAACCTTCAGGTGTCTCACTCTCGGTAAGAACATAATCTCCATTACCTATTTTTGGAAAATCAATAATACCGTTTTTATCTGTTAGTATGACCTTTTCATAATGTGTCCCAGGCTTCACAAGTTTAAATGCTGCACCACTCACAGGCTGTCCGGTTGTCTTATCAGTTTTAACTATTCTGATTTTTTCAAAACCACGGCTCGTTGCGGATGATGATATGCGAGGAGAATATTCAACTTTTGGTTCCTGTATTGGCGTCTTGTGAGACTGCTCATAAAGAGAAAGACTGTTTGTTATATTATAACGGCCGGAAGCCCTATCTTTAAGATATGTAATATATGTTATCTTATAAGACTTTCTCTTATCAGGAATATTTATCTTAAATGTTTTTGAAGTCTTATCGTAGGTAAAAATGTTGGCGAGTCCGGTTTGTATTTTTTGTCTTGGTGTAAAATTACCATATTTATCAAGGGCGCCTTCTGTTATGGTAAAGTTGTTTCCCTCAAAGATAAGGTTATTTGTGCCTGCTTCTCTTGCTATGGCTGTATCTGAACACATTGTATCATAGAGTATGACACTGGTATTATCATTATCCGGATATGTTTTATAAGGCCTGTATAAAACCTTCCAAGTAAGCAAGCCTTCAGCTGCCTGATCATCAAGGGGCTTAGAATCGTCAATATCTTTCCATAAAAAGCGTTCGTCAATCTTTACCTTTTGTTCAGACTGTGCAAATTTATTAGGAGAGTTTAAAATCTTTTTTTGCGTTGTAACCTTAGCTGTATTTGTAACATCTCTATAAGAGTTAAGATACTTTCCATGAGAAGACTCCTTTAACTTCATTCCAATAAAAACAACATAAGGTTTATCTAATTTCTTAAAAGACAGAGTCATCTTATTTCCATTAAATGTTGGAATTAAAGCATCAGCGGTAAGACTGTCCGAGAGTTCATTCCCTATGGTATTCACATATCCGCCTGAAGTAGGTTTTCCTTCATAAATAAGAAATTTTTTGCCGCCCTTTATGTTAACAAATTCAAAATCAGAATTAATTTCATCTGTGACGGTTATGTCTCCAAGGTCATTATCAGTATCTTTAATATCAGCACCATTAATACTTAATTTATATATGATGGTACGAGTTTCCTTGTTGTAACCGATATCAGCATTATTGATAGGATTACCATTACTAAATACATTTGCGTCAGCGTTAGAGGTATTATAATCAGTCAGGAATCTTGCTGCAGCATCTCTTGAGAGTACCTGTTTCCTTATAAGCTCTGACCTATAGATAGGATATGAATGAATCTCGTCTACCCTGACACCATCCTTAATAAGTGCCATATAGTTATATGCATGTCCGTCATCAGATAAAATCTGTTCAGGTTCAATCATTTTTGATTGAAAACTTATACTGCTTTTGCCCTCAGGAAAGTTTGTAAGTTCCAATATATGGCCAACAATAGTATCATTACTGGTTTTTCTAATTTCATATACTGAATGTGTAATATTATTTTCATTTTTTGTAAGAACATTTGCATTGTCAGGATTGATAAGACGCTGATGCCTGTTCACATTTGAAACAATTTTTGAAAGAGGTACAAAGCCTGCTAAAGCATCAGTGCTTCCAACCTCAGTAACCTTATAATCAGTGTCATTAATTGTATTTCTGTCTGCCATTATATTGTTGTCAAATATAAAAACATCGTAAAGTTTGTAATCGCCGCTATCACTGTTTTTTCTTGCAAAAGATACATCCCAGTCAGTTAGAAACCCTGCACGGTTAGGAATTGTATTATCATTTATTGTAAGACTTGCACCTTTTGATATCCAGGAGACATCAAGGTTGGTACTTCCGGAAAAGACAGCTTTTGGATCTGTTCTATTTATACCAAAACGCACCTCAGCAGTATTATTAAATACATAATATTCAGGATCTGTCGGCGGGATATTAGTTTTTGTATAAATTATAAGTCTTGTTTTGTTTTTAACATCCGGGATTGTAAAGGTATCATCATTCTTTACAGCAGTGCCTGTAGCAATACAAACCCCATTTTCAAAGGTTTGATATTCATTACTTTCATAAGTCTGAGTCTTTTCATTTCGGTAATAATCATTTGTAAATACATCTCTTATTAAAACTTCACCAATGTCTTTGGATTCTTCATTGAAATCAACAACCCAACGAATCTTTCTTCCATCATTGCCGTTTATTACCTGGCCGCTTTTACTTCCAAAACGCTTTACAGTTACATCACATTTATTTGATGTGGCTTGTGAAGATTCGCCTATAAGCTTTGCTTCATTTCTATAGGTTCTGCCATTACTAAGATCAGTAGAACTAATCTTAGTTTTAAATGTTATTACTGCAGTACCTTGGTCCTCAGAATTGAGGTCTTCGTCTTTTAAGGTATAAATTACCTTAGAGCCAGCCTCTTCAGGAACTACAGCAGAACCGCTGACAGTTAAAGAGTCTGGAACATACTCACCGATACCGGATATGTTATCCTCGAACTTGAAGCCTGTAAGAGGCAGACTAACCTCGGGTTTATTTTTTAGGTGTCTGTTAACTTTAACAGTCCATTTAACACTTACATCACTCCAGTCAACTTCACCCGATTTTTCAACTGTAAGGGTATCAGGTATAATATCAATGCTGTATTCATTATCAAGAATTTTGACCGGTTTAGGATCAGAATAATCCAGATTGTCAGTATCTACTATAAGATCAGTGGAAATATCAAACTCACAAGATTGCTGATCAAATAAACTGTCATTTGCTTTGCTAAAATCAAACTTAACAGCTATGTTACCTGAAGAATCTCTTGTAAATATGGCTTCTGCTGCGGTTTGAGCACTATTCTTATCCTTAATCTGTGTTGCAAATGTACTTTCATTTGTTCTTCCTGCAAACTTAAAGGAACCGCCAAGAGCGTATGTTATATAGTTATTTTTAGTTATGCAAGAATGACCTGCAGCATCAGGATCAAGATTAACCGACATTTTAATCTCAGCTTTAATGACTTTATTGACATTAATTTTGGAAGAACCGGTAATAGGGTTATCATCCTGACTAAAAACAATATTTTGGTTAAGTACAGAATCATCCGAAGCGGGAGTGAGTTCATCTGCGTGAACGGCAGTAAGATTTGTACCTGATAGTATAAGTGCTAAAATGAGTAATGTGATTAGAAATTTTTTCATAAACAAGTCCTCCGTTGTTGGTTAAAATAGTATAGCATATTGTATGACAATTGTAAATTAGTTATAATAAAATTAAACTATTTTTTTAATAAAAATCAGTTAAATAGCAGGAGTGTGTTTTGAATTTTGAATTATAAATTGTAAATTATTGTGAAAAGAGAATTTTAGTTTATTACTTTGAAAGTTCAAACTATAATTTTTAAGAATTCTAAGAACTGTGAAACACTTAAAAATCAGATATAATTATAACACTTAAAATTGATATTAATTGAGTATATGGTATATATTGAGAACCTGACATTTTTTTATCATAAAAATATGTGATATTAGAATTATAAAGAGATGTTGTTTCTCTATATTAATGACGGCTTAAACTTGATGGTCAGACACTATTGTAATATAGTAGATAGAAAGTACCTATTGAACTTAATGCATTATTTGACGAAAGGAAATGATAATTGGTTATGAAATCAGCAAAATCAAAGCTTTACACAGAGGAGGACTACTATAGTTTACCGGAAGACATTCGTGCGGAGCTGATAGATGGAGATTTGATTTATAATCAGGCTGCTCCATCCGGAAAACATCAGACCATACTTGGAAGCCTTTTTGTAAGCATAAGCAAATATATTGATTCAAAATCAGGCTCTTGCCATGTATATCCGGCACCATTTGCTGTCAAGCTGTGGGAAGATAGGAATACTATAGTTGAACCTGATATCAGTGTTATCTGTGATGAGGATAAACTTACAGATAGAGGCTGTACAGGAGCACCGGACTGGATTATAGAAATTGTATCCCCCGGTAATCCTGGTAATGACTATGTTCTTAAGCTTAACCTATATGCAGATGCAGGAGTAAGGGAATATTGGATAGTGGATCCTGCCAAATCAAGTGTTTTTGTTTACTTCCTTGAAGAGTCAAATTTTAAGGCTGAAGCATACACTTTTAATGATAAAATTAAAGTAAATATTTATGAGGATTTATATATAGATTTTTTTCTGAATTTGTGTACTAAAGTCAGGAAAATAATTTAATCAAAAATAAAAGAAAAATCCCTTCTGATTAGAAACTTTAATCAGAAAGAATATAATTTTTTTCATTATGGGCAGGTAGTCCATCAATCTATAAAGGAGCTTTTATATTTTAGATAAGAAAGGCTAGTGAAGTTATGATTAAAAATAGAATAATTCCTAATATAATTAATAATTATACTTTTTGCTTCTTTGACCTTATTTATTATTTTTAGGTTTGATTTTATTAATTAAATTTAAATCATTGTCAAAAAGTAAAAAAATAATCTTAAGTTTAATTTGGTTCAATGTTATATTAATCCTGTCTGTTTTTTTATATCTTTTTGTAGGATTGGGAAAAAACATTCCGGAATATATAAAAAGAGGTTTAACTTTATTATCTGCTAATGATGTTCGCATTGATAAAAATTGATTTTTTTCGGATAATGTGATAATTGTTGAAGGTAAAAGCTATTAATAGGCTAGAGTGTGAAGAAATAACATATGAAAAAGAGAGATAAACTATGATAATGGTTTTTCCAATAGAATGGAAACAAAAAGACGGAAAAATTTAAGTATAAGCTAGAGGGTAATTTTGATAATATTAAATATGTATATCTAAGAAGCATAGAAGGTGGATTTGGAGGACTTGAGGATAAGTTAGTTTATACAAGATAAGAAGTAAAATAGGAGCTGCATTTTACACGCATTACAATTTAAAGGTGCATAACAGAGATAACTTAATATACAATAGTTAGCGAAGAGTGTTATATTTCTTAAGAGAAATTGTAGTACAAAATTATGATTGAAAGTGAGAAAATGGATGTATTATTTTGAAGAATCAGAGTTTAAAAGCCGAGACTTATTCTTTTAAGGATGAAATTAAGGTTAATATTTACGATGATTTGTATATAGATTTTTTTCAGAGTTTATAGACTAAAAGCTGGAAAAAGGAGGTATCAGGGTGATAGGATTATTATATATTGGTTTAATAATATTATTTTTACAAAAATACAGAGGAGTATCTGTTCAAAAATAATTTTACAAAAACTCATTATACCATCTATATTCTTAGCCTTATCAATAGTAGGATGTATATATATAAACTATATTGTTAATCGTACTGACAAACTTATAAGTTATTCAAACGATAAAAAAATGCGGTAATAACTCAAACAGATAAATCAGTTTCGTATAATAGTTATAAAAGTATCAAAGGATAATAAAGAGATTGCTGCAGTTACAATATCAAAGAAAGAACTGTCATTGAGTGATTTTATTAAAATACTATTGATACTAAATATACCTACAGTCCTGTTTTCCTCTTGTATTCTAACAGGAAATAAGTTTAAAACCAATTCAGATGAAATGGTGGAGAACAGCCTATAGCAGGTAAATGTTATCTTCTAATATGCAGAAATGATTAAATTTGGGAAAAGAAAAGGACTTCTGATTACAGTATATAATCAAAAGTCCTTTTTAAGTTTAATGGCTTTACTCTTCAGTTATCCTGTCAAAGAGTATTTCCTGTTTTTCTTTATAATGATGTTTCTCTTCAAGCATCATATCCTTAACCTTCATAAGTCTTATCTGAGTACTTCTTTCATTCTCATCAAGTTTCATGGTTATCATCTTGATATTAGCCTGTAAGGTAGGTATCATAACATATTCAAGAGCGTTAACACGCCTTCTGGTCTTTTCAATTTCAGCAGCCATAAGTGAGCAGGATTTCTCAACCTCTGCGAGGGTGATAAGATCCTTCTGAATATTTGAAAGAGAGAGAACGGCAGTGTCAAGGTCGCTTGAGGTAAAGGCAAAACCGTATGAGTAGATATCTCCCTCGTCACTGGTTCTTGTCTTTGTTTCAAACTGAGGTATATTAACACTCATTACATTACGGGTGTTTACCTCAATTGTCAGCTCCTGCTTAGGTGCCATAAAGGCAACTCTTACAGTTTCATCTGACATAGTAGAGCGGGCTATAACAAAGTTCTTATTTGCATTCTTAAGGTCTTCTTCAACCTTCTCACGCAGAGCTTTGTTTTTTCTAACAAGGTCAAGGAACTCACGCATAAGCTCATCACGCTTGTCCTTTAGGAGCTTATGTCCTCTGGTAGCAGTAATGAGTTTACCTTTAAGTCTCGTAAGCTCCATTCTTGTTGCATTAACAGTTGCCAAATTTTCACCTCCCTTGATAATTGATTGGGTTAAATGCAACGCATAAACGCACGCTACTCATAGCTTACACTGGCGTGTAAGCTATTTCGTATCGTTACCCATCATAACCTTGCGAATAAGTCTGTAAGCAAGCTTGGGTTATTTGTTTAAGTGCAACGCATAAACGCACGCTACTCATAGCTTACACTGGCGTGTAAGCTATTTCGTATCGTTACCCATCATAACCTTGCGAATAAGTCTGTAAGCAAGCTTACACTTATTCGCAAGTGTTATGATGTCGTTTATGCGTTATCTTATTTCTTATCGTAGTACATATCAAGGTATTCATCTCTGATTCTCTTCAGTTCACTTCTAGGAAGGATTCTGAGGAGATCCCAGCCGATGTTTAAGGTTTCTTCGATGCTTCTGTCTGTTCTAAAGCCCTGTGATACATAGGTAGCTTCAAATTCATCTGCAAACTTAGCATAGAGCTTGTCTATATCTGAAAGAGCTGCCTCGCCGAGGATGACCATAAGCTCCTTAGCATCCTTACCACGAGCATAAGCTGAGAAGAGCTGGTTCATGGTATTTGCATGGTCTGCTCTGGTCTTGCCCTCACCGATACCCTTATCCTTAAGACGGGAAAGAGATGGGAGAACATTGATAGGTGGCTCAATCTTCTTACGATAAAGATCACGGGAAAGAATAATCTGTCCCTCTGTAATATATCCTGTAAGGTCAGGAATTGGGTGAGTCTTGTCATCCTCAGGCATGGTAAGAATAGGAATCATTGTGATAGATCCGTTCTTTCCATTCTGACGGCCTGCACGCTCATACATGGTAGCAAGGTCAGTATACATGTAACCAGGATATCCACGACGTCCAGGAACTTCCTTACGAGCTGCTGATATCTCACGAAGAGCATCTGCATAGTTGGTAATATCTGTAAGGATAACAAGTACATGCATTCCCTTTTCAAAAGCAAGAAACTCAGCTGTGGTAAGTGCCATCTTAGGAGTAGCAATACGCTCTACAGCAGGGTCATTTGCAAGGTTCATAAAGAGAACAGCTCTGTCAATAGCTCCTGTTTCCTTGAAGGACTCTACGAAGTAGTTGGACTCTTCAAAGGTGATACCCATAGCTGCAAATACAACCGCAAATGGCTCATCTGTTCCTACAACCTTTGCCTGACGTGCAATCTGTGCAGCAAGCTCAGCGTGTGGAAGACCTGAACCGGAGAATATAGGGAGCTTCTGTCCACGTACAAGTGTATTAAGTCCGTCAATAGCGGATACACCAGTCTGAATGAACTCTTCAGGGTAGCTTCTTGCAGCTGGGTTCATAGGAAGACCTGCTACGTCACGTCTTTCCTCAGGAAGGATTTCCGGACCGCCATCGATAGGACGTCCAAGACCGTCAAAGACACGAGAGAGCATATCCTCAGATACACCAATCTCCATGCTTCTTCCAAGGAAACATACCTTAGAGCTCTCAAGGTTGATACCTGTTGAAGACTCGAAAAGCTGTACGAGAGCATTACCGTCGTCTATCTCAAGTACCCTGCACCTACGCCTGCTGCCATCAGCAAGCTCAATTTCACCGAGTTCATCGTATGCGACATCAGTTACGCCGCGTACGAGCATAAGAGGACCGGCAACCTCTTGTATTGTTCTATATTCTTTTGCCATTAGAAGTCTACCTCCTGTGCTACATCATCTGCTTCTTTAGCAAGGGCTGCTTCGATTTCCTTAAATCTTTCATCAACCTTGTCCTCAGCAGTATATTTAAAACGACCGATAGGCTCACGAACTTCCATAGCTATAAGCTTATTGATATTTGCGCCCTTATCAAGAGCCTCAAGACAAATATCATAGAAAGTAAGTATAAGTTTCATAAGCATGAACTGTTTATGAAGAGAAGTATAGGTATCCTCCTCCATAAATGCGTTCTGCTGGAGTAAATCCTCTCTTACCGACCTTGCAACTTCCATCTTAAGACGGTCAGGAGCTGAAAGAGCATCCTCACCAACGAGCTGAACCATTTCTTTAAGGGCTGATTCATCCTGAAGAATAGCCATTACTCTGTTCTTATATGGAACCCAGTCCTCGCTGATATTTTTAGCAAACCAAGGGTCCATTGAGTTATAAAGAGAATAACTCTCAAGCCAGTTGATTGCAGGGGAAGTGACGCTGATAAGCAAGGTTAGCATCAAGTCTCCAGAATACCTTTACGATACGTAAAGTTGCCTGAGTAACCGGCTCAGATATATCACCACCGGCAGGGGAAACCGCACCGATAACTGAAAGACTTCCTTCTTTGTCCTCTTCACCAAGGACCTTAACTCTACCTGCACGCTCATAGAACTGTGCAAGACGGGAACCAAGGTAAGCTGGGTAACCCTCTTCACCAGGCATTTCCTCAAGACGTCCTGACATCTCACGAAGAGCCTCTGCCCAACGGGAAGTAGAGTCCGCCATAAGAGCTACCGAGTATCCCATATCTCTGAAGTACTCAGCTATGGTAATACCTGTATATACACTAGCCTCACGAGCCGCAACCGGCATATCGGAGGTATTTGCGATAAGAACTGTTCTTTCCATAAGAGAGTGGCCTGTCTTAGGATCGATAAGCTCCGGGAACTCGTTAAGAACGTCAGTCATCTCATTTCCACGCTCACCGCAGCCAATATAAACCACGATATCAGCCTCTGCCCACTTAGCAAGCTGATGCTGAACTACTGTCTTACCTGAACCAAAAGGTCCCGGAACTGCAGCAACACCACCCTTAGCGATAGGGAAGAGGGTATCAACTATTCTCTGTCCTGTGATAAGCGGCATATCAGGAGAAAGCTTCTGCTTGTAAGGACGCTCCTTACGTACAGGCCACTTCTGCATAAGGCCGACTTCTTTAGTCTCACCGCTTGCAGTCTTAACCTTAGCCACCATATCTGTAATCTTGTAATCGCCTTCAGTAATCTCGATGATTTCACCATCTACGCCCTGTGGAACGAGAATCTTGTGAGATACTACCTGAGTTTCCTGAACTGTTCCGATTATATCACCGTGTGTAACCTTATCGCCTGCCTTTTTAGCAGGTACAAAATGCCACACCTTTCACGCTTAAGTGCAGGAACTTCAACACCACGGCTGAGGAGATTTCCTCCTGTTACCTTCATGATATCGTCAAGAGGGCGCTGAATTCCGTCATAAATACTTCCGATAAGCCCAGGTCCTAACTCAACACTCATAGGAAGTCCTGTTGACTCAACAGGTGCTCCCGGAGCAAGACCGGAGGTCTCTTCGTAAACCTGTATAGAAGCTTCATCACCGTGCATTTCGATGATTTCTCCTATAAGACGCTGCTCACTTACACGAACAACGTCGAACATATTTGCTCCGCCCATTCCTCTGGCTATAACAAGAGGTCCGGCGATTTTTTTGATTGTTCCTGTATTCATTATTATGCTCCTTAGTTATTAAAGATGATATCTGAACCAACTGCCTGTTCCACAGACTTCTTAACTAACTCGATTCCCTTGCCGGTATTGCCGGAAACTCCAGGAATGAGTATGATTGCAGGAAGCAGCTCTTCCCTATAATGATCAATCAAGTCGCTTAATTTCTCAGCAAGAGCCTCTGT
Organism: uncultured Catonella sp.; assembly: GCA_916439065.1. Taxonomy (GTDB): domain Bacteria; phylum Bacillota; class Clostridia; order Lachnospirales; family Lachnospiraceae; genus Catonella. Next base: position 881,621 of record CAKAGD010000003.1, on the reverse strand, counting down.
CATGTAGATGATGGAGTAGTCCATATCTGCAAGCTCACGAAGCTTCTTGGCTGCTTCAGCCTGGTCGGTAAAAGGGAAGGTGTCAAAACCAAGAGCACCGAAACCATAGATACTATCTATGTCTCCCATAACTGCTATTCTAGACATATGTTTCCCTTACCCTTTCCCTGAGAGAATCATCGGAGAGGTTATTAACCTTGCCTGAGAGTATAATTCTCACAGATTTTATTTCATTTTCCCTTGCAAGTATATAAGCAGCAAGAGGTCCGATTGAAAACGGATTATGACGCTGTGGACGAATTTTTGCAATTATCAGATTATCACACCACCGTTCAAATGCTGAAGGGGATTTTTTAATCTCAGGAACTGCATCCAAATAGGCTGTGTGAGAAAGATATTCGTAAATTGCATCAAGGCTTTCTGTAGCAGCTTTTGCAAGTCTGCCTACATTAAGAGAATCACAAGGTGCCAATGCCTTTTCAAGGAAGGAGATATCCTTGCCTATCATGCAGGCTCTTATCGCAGTCTTAATGTCTGCAGCTGCCACTGTGAGTTCTCCGTACAATTCAAGTATTTCATTACCTGATTTTTTGCCGGACTCATATATTTTAGTAAGTGCAGCCTTGTCGATAATGATATCGCAAAGCCCACCATCGCCTGTGTGTAAAAGAGTATCAAGGGCTTCCGCAGCAACCTTCTGCATATCAGATGGAAGTGAAGAAAAATCCCTTTGTCCAAGTGCCTTACGGATGATTTCAGGATCTATAGAACACTGATCCTTAGCTAAGTAAATGTCATCACGGTCTATCTGTTCAGCGGCAGACTTAACTGCGGCCTTAAGGTTGTGATAATCATTTGCATAGAGAAATACATCGAAGACATGTGGATCCGGAACAAGCTCAGAAATGAACTTCCAAGTCTTATCCCTCTCGTTCTTCAGTATGGTGGATAAAGACATTGAATCATCTATGTCCCAACCATGATCCGATAACAGGCGAAGGCATTCATCATAGCTTTTAGCGGCGAGAAGAGATTCGAGAACCGAGCTGGTTAAAAGACGAAGCTCAGCACTGCGGATTCTCGCGACCGCATAAACATATTCTTCTGACATATTACCTCCAGGTTTTTTCATGGTTAAAACAAGAGTTTCTGAATTTTATCCTGTACTGACTCTATATTTGTCTCAAAAAGCGAGGTTATAGAGCAGTTCTGGTCTATACCTTCATAAAGAAGTACAAAACCGCCGTCTATAGGACGGGTTTCTTTAGATACAGTGAGCTTTCCGCCCTTAGCAACCGCAACCACATTAAGCTTTGTCTCAAAGTCAGCAGGAAGTCTTGAAAGATCCTTTGCATTGAAGATGATTGTACCTTCAGCAGGACTTACATTCTTTTCTGCTAATTTTAATATCTTTTCAAAATATACATTATCAGGAAGAGCATAGATTAAATTCTTAGCTTCTTCTATTACTTCACCTATCAGTTTTTGCTTTTCCTCAAGAATCAGACGGCGCTTTCTAAGAGCAGCAGCTGATTCAGCAGTGGATTTGCTGGCAGACAGGCGAACAGAAACATCGTGATTTATTTTCGCGACAGCTTCTGCGGCTTCTTTTTCAGCACCGGCGAGTATGCCTGAAGCCTCTGCGTTTGCCTTGTCAATGATGGCAGCTACGCTTTTATCGGCATCAGCTTTGATTTCGCTGGTGATTTTTTCTAATCCTGTCATGTTGCCTCCTTGTTATTATTTTTACGAAATGCTGACATTACAAGCTGTATGTCATAGGATGTTCTTTCACATTTTACTTTGAAAGAACGGCTAAATTCTAAATTCGTACTTAAAAAGACATTTAGCGGAAGTTAGAAATTCATTCCGTTAACACCGATGAGTGCAAGGAAGGAAACAAGAAGTGCTAAAATCGCATAAGTCTCAACCATTGAAGGGAAGATCATTGACTTACCGAACTGGTCAGGACGCTTTGCAGCGAGTGCGATAGAAGCAACAGCAGCCTTAGCCTGGAATACAGCTGATACATAGCCTGCGATGGCTATAGGCATACAAGCTGCAAATAAGCAAGACCCTTAACGAGTGAAATCTCCTGAACATTACCACCGATTACTCCAAGGTTAAGGAGTGCGATGAAGGCAATGAGAAGACCGTAAATACCCTGTGTACCAGGAAGAAGCTGTAATACAAGAACACGGCCGAACTGGCTAGGATCATCAGTAACAACACCTGCTGCAGCCTGACCTGCAATACCAACACCCTTAGCTGAACCGGCACCTGCAACACCTGCTGCTAGTGCAGCACCAAGAACTGCAAAGAAAAGACCTAAACCTGACATAAAAATTACCTCCAAATTTTAATATAGTTTAATAATTATTCACGAAACATCGAAAAATGGCATAATCAAGCCGAAGGCTTGAATTTATGCAATTTTGATGATGTTTGGTAATGTTGCCCATAGTCACAGACCGAAAACAGCTTATATCAAAGCTTTATATAGATTATGAGGTCTGTGACCTATGTCGTGAATAATTTAAGTTACTTGTTTTCTTTAACTACAAAATATTTTGTATTTTCGGTGAAAGGTACGAATTCCTTTCCGCCACCGTTATAGAACTTACCAAAGAACTCAACATACTCAAGACGGTTGGTATGTACATAAGCACCAAGCGCATTGATGAGAATGTTAATGGTATGTCCTACGAAAAATATTACTATGAAGAATATAAGTCCAAATAAGCTTCCGCCCGGCATAACTGCGATTGTGTTAAATACCTGAGAAATAACACCTGTTGCAAGACCAAGAGCAAGAAGTCTTGAGTAAGAGAGCACATCACTTAAATATCCGCTTATGCCGTAAAGTGCATAAAGACCTTTAAGAAGCCTCTTAAGAGGATTGGTTGACTCTCTGCCTCCCATTACGAGTATTCCCAACGCTCCGACAATGGCACATACTGTGAAGAGTGTGACAACTGCCTGTGGGAAGTTAATGCTGAACTTGAACATATTTTGAATCATTTCTGTAGTAAGTAACAGTCCCAAAAGACCGCCAAAGAAAAGATACCAGCATATTACATCAAATACAGCTTCAATTATCTTACCCTGTTTCAAGTAGGTATAAAGTGCAATTCCGAGTCCAAAGAGAAGATGGACTATACCGATAATGAATGCTATACCAAGTAAGGTTACCGGATCCTTAATAGGATCAAGTAAATAGGTAAGTTAACTTCTTTTCCTAAGAAAGTTCCTGTAAATTTAGGTATTGCATCTCCGAAGAAACTTCCGAAGATAAAGCCCCAAACTGTCGTACCTATACCACAACCTAAGAACATCTGCATCATTCTCTTTGTACCTTCTTCAAGCCTTCCCCTGAACTTAGTCAGTACAAATAGGGTGGCAAATACCATTATCAGACCATAAGCGGCATCTGAAAGCATAAGGCCGTAAAGTCCGTAATAGAATAAAGAAGCAATAAAGGTTGGATCAACCTCTCCCTTTCCGGGAAGTGCATAACCAGCAACAACTCCCTCAATAGGGGTAGCATAAGCGTTGTTTGATAATTTAACAGGTACATCCTCATCGTCAGAAGGGGTGCTGTATTCAACAACACAGTCAAATTTAGAACTAATGGCTGCATCCAGAGTCTTAATGTCTTTTTCAGGAATGTATCCGGTTATACAGAAAACTCTTCTTGACTGGAAGAGCCCACCGATTACACCATATTTATCTGCACGCATGGTGAAGTAGTCAACAATGAATGTGAGCTCGCTTCTTTTTTCAGCAAATTCAGTAATCTTCTTTGTTGAAGCCGCTATAATTTCTTCCTGCTTTGCCAAATCCACGGCAATATTTTTTTTTCCTGCTCAGCAGGAATTACTCCGGGAAGTGCAGGTCTTGCAAAACTGAGAGCACGAAGAGCATCTTCAGTTTCTTTTACCTCGGTGTTGTGGCAGATGATGAGGACACAAGTCTGCTCCTCGTTACTGCTAATGATGGAGATATCTACTTTCTGTACATTAGGAGCCTTTTCAGCAAATGCAAGCTGTAAGGAACTTTGATCATAAGCTGTAGGGAAGGTTCCGATAAAGGCTCTTTGTATATTTTGTGCCTTTATAATCAAGTGGAAGTGTGAAACCAAGCCATGGTGCAAGCATTTCCCTCTGATTAAGAAGCTTTGGGATTTCAGCTTCAGCTTCAGCCTTAGCTTTGTTTAAACTGTTCAGTTCGTAGACCATATCCATAATCTCGTCACGCTTAGCCACAAGCGACTCGTATTCGGCACAGTTCATTTTACCGCGTCCGGCAAAAGAATCCATCATTCCGGTCTTTGCAGGAACTTCTCTGTCTAAGATGGTCAGAGCCTGTGAAGCGAGGTTAACATTTTTCTCAAAAGTTGCTTTAGCAGAAGAAGTATCTGTCTGTGTAAAGAGAGTATCAGGTACTCCGTCATTTCCGATAAAGATGTCCTTGCTTGCCTGAGCGTTGATTTCAACCATACCAAGTCTCTGTAGAGCTTCAAGAATACGCTTTCTATCCTTTTTTAGAGCCGCTATGAAGATGCGTTTCATAGGTAGTACGGACATGTTTAACTCCTCCTTTCCTTGTTAATATTTTTAGTGCCTTTTAGCAGATGTAAACAGGAGTTATTAAAATAACATCTCCGTAACACTTTCTGCCACATCTTTCTTCTTGCCTTCCGCCTGTGTACGAAGTGCTTTTACTTCTTCAGAACTTTCACCTTCTGCTTTTTGCAGAAAGCTCTCATTGACCTTGCTGATTTCAGCAAACTGTGCTTCAGCAGCAGCCTTAGCAGCGGAAATCTTGGACGAAATGAGCTCTTTTGCATCAGAATGGGCTTTTGAAATAATCTCAGAAGCCTTCTCTTTGCCTCGTGTTCAGCTGTTTCAGCTAATTTTTCAGCTTCACGAATAATACTGATAGCATCCGTTGACAATAATCATCACCGCCTCTCTGGTATTATAGTATAGGATTTTTCTATTGAAAACCTATCTTATATTTTATCTCAATATTTATGTATAGTCAATGAAGATTAGCGATTTTATTCAGTTTTTTTCGTAAGAAAATATTAAAAAAACATATTAAAAATTCACTAATTAGATATTTTTGAAAAAAATATGGTAAATATCATAAAAAAATATAGAATACACGAATAATGTAGTTTTTGACGAATTGATTTTTAGATTGTTGGGGAAATATTCCTAAGAACTATAGTTGATATGATATTTTAGGAGAGATATTTATATTTTTTTATGTTAAAATAATAAGGATTTTTAAAAAGGAGGGAAGATATGGTAAAACATATAGTGCTGTGGAAACTAAAAGAAGAATTAAGTACAGAAGAAAAAAATAGGGTGAAGAGAGAACTCAAAGAAGCACTTGAGGGTCTGAAAAACAGAATTAAAGAAATCGTAGAACTCAAAGTAAATGTTGAGGGATTGGAAGGTTCCACTGTGGATGTATTACTGGAGTCTACATTTGAAAATGAAACTGCACTCAAGGCATATGCGGTTCATCCTGATCATGTTGCCGCAGGCAAGGAAAAAATCAGGCCTTTTATGGCTGAGAGAATCTGCTATGACTATGAATTCTAAATAAAGACTATATACAAAGGTAAGGAGACAGAAATTCTACATTGTATAGGAAATTCTACATTGTATAGGATTGCAAAACAGTATATTTTAAATAAGAGAGGGGATAGGTGTAAATGTCAGAAAAAAGTTCAAGAGAAAGACTTGAGAGTAGGCTTGGCTTCATACTAATAAGCGCGGGCTGCGCAATTGGTATAGGAAATGTGTGGAAGTTCCCTTATCTTGCGGGGCAGAATGGAGGAGGAATATTTGTGCTGATTTATTTATTCTTCCTTGCTATCTTAGGTATTCCTGTTATGACAATGGAATTTTCAATGGGAAGGGCGAGTAGGAAGAGTCCTATTCATTTGTATCAGAGAATAGCACCTCGTGGCAGCAAATGGAACCTGCATGGAATAATTTGTATGGCGGGTAACTACATACTTATGATGTTCTACACCACAGTTGCGGGATGGATGATTAAGTATTTTGTGTCAATGGCAAGAGGTGAATTTGAAGGTCTGGACAAAGACGGAGTAGCAGGAATTTTTGGAGGTATGCTAGCTTCTCCATCTATCCAGGTGGGATACATGGCTGTTGTAGTAATAGTAGGTTTCTTTATAAATTCGCTTGGGTTACAGAAGGGGCTTGAAAATGTCAGCAAGTGGATGATGTCAAGTCTTCTTATTATAATGGTGATTCTTGCAGTGAACAGCATTCTTATGAAGGGAAGTGCTGAAGGACTTAGCTTTTACCTCATACCGAATGTAGCTAAGGTAAGTGAAATCGGCTGGTCAAAGGTTATAGTTTCGGCTATGAATCAGGCGTTTTTCACCCTCAGTATAGGAATGGGTTCAATGGCAATATTCGGCAGCTATATAGGAAATGAAAGAAGCCTTATGGGAGAATCTGTTCACATTGCGGTACTGGATACCTTTGTGGCAATTGTGTCGGGACTTATTATCTTCCCTGCCTGCTTCACCTATGGGGTACAGCCTGATAGTGGTCCAAGCCTCATTTTCATAACTCTTCCAAATATATTTAACAATATGCCTCTTGGCAGGGTTTGGGGAAGTCTTTCTTTGTATTTATGAGCTTTGCAGCCTTTTCTACTGTGCTTGCGGTATTTGAAACCATTCTTGCCTGTACCATGGACCTTACGGGATGGAGCAGAAAGAAGGCTAGCATAGTAAATTGTATTGCAGTACTCGTGTTGTCACTTCCTTGTGCACTGGGTTTCAATGTACTCAGTTTTATAGAGCCTATGGGTAAGGGAACAGGCTTCCTTGATTTGGAAGACTTCCTTGTAAGTAACCTAATCCTCCCAATTGGCTCATTTATATTTGTTATCTTCTGCATCAGTAAGAGAGGCTGGGGCTTTGATAACTTTGTTAAAGAAGCCAACAAAGGAAAGGGAATCAAGGTACAGCCTTGGATGAGAGGCTATATGACATATGTGCTTCCTGTAATAGTTATGGCATTTATTTTACTTGGTCTATTTTATAAAGGATAAAAATAAAGCAGGCACCTAATAAAAGGTGCCTGCTTCATACTTCTTTCATCTTAGTGGGTCAATCATAAAACTTCTCTCACCATTACTAAGTAATTGCCAATTAGCATAAAGTTCATCCTTATGAAAAAAAGGAAGCATTTCTGCTTCCTATGGTACAGGGGATGAGGGAATCGAACCCCCGCTAAAGGTTTTGGAGACCCTTGTCATACCATTTGACCAATCCCCTAAATCAACATATCAATTATAAACACATATATAAGAAATGTCAAGAGAGAAAATTTTCCGCATAGACTAAGTGTTATTTGTGTTATTTGAAAAAGTAAAGTCCGCATTAGTATGGATTTTACTTTTTCAATTCACCTTTTATTCAGTTTTCCATAAGAAAATGTTAAAATATGCTTTAGAGTATTTTTAATATTAATTTTATAAGCGAATAAATGCTAAATATTGCAAAAAGAATCTATGCTTACTATAAAAAAATGCAAAAATAATATAATGTTCACAAAAATTTCGAACAATCAATGACAAAAATAATGAAATCTGATACAATGCTTAGTGATGACTAACTCATATCAAAACAGTAGGTTAAGGAGATGAAAATATGAATAACGAAAAGATGAAAAATCATTTAAAAAATGCAGATATGGATAAATTAGTGGCAGTACTTGAAATTAAAAAAGCCTATAATGACGGAAAGTACAACCTTGAAGAAGCGAGGAAATTGCTTAAAGAGAAGGTGACAACTCTTACCCCTGAAGAGATTGCGCTTGCTGAACAGGAGCTTACAGAGGAGGAAGATGATGAATGCCGTAAAGAAGACATACAAAAAATGATGGAGCTTTTTGATGGCATACTTGTTACAGGGCGTCCTAAATTAGATGAATCTCATCCTATTCTCAGGTATTTTGAGGAAAATGATGAAATGAGAAAGCTTCTTAGGTCAGTTGAAGATTTAGTTCAATACCCTGTTATTAAGAACCAGTGGTTTGAACTTTATGATAAACTAAGAGAATTCCGCATTCATCTGTCAAGAAAACAGAATCAGCTATATCCGGTACTTGAGAAAAAGGGTTTTACTAGGCCTACAACAACAATGTGGACTCTTGATGATTTTATAAGAGATGAAATATCGGAGTTCAGGGCCTTGCTTGAGGAGGGAAAAGAAGACGAATTTATAGATAAACAGACCACCTTAGTATATGATGTGGAAGACCTTATGAGCAAGGAAGAGACCATTCTTTATCCAACCTCTCTTAAGCTTATCAATCAGGAAGAGTTTGAGGATATGAAATCCGGAGATCTTGAAATAGGCTTTGCCTTTGGAGTGGGCGGCAACAAAGAGGAAGTAAAAGAAGCCGGCAGTAAAGATGTTTCAGGCAAAGCAGTAAATGAGGGATTTATCAGTGAACTTGCAGGCCTTCTTGGGAAATATGGCTTTGCTTCGGGAAATGATGAGGAACTTGATGTAACTACCGGTAAATTAACGCTTAATCAGATAAACATGATATTCCAAAATCTTCCTCTTGATATATCTTTTGTGGATGAGAATGAAATAGTGAAGTTTTATTCGGATACAGACCATAGGATTTTCCCAAGAAGTAAGAATGTGATAGGCAGAGATGTGAAGAACTGTCATCCAAGAAAAAGTGTGCATATAGTAGAAGAGATTGTAGAGAAGTTCAGAAACAAAGAGCAGGATCATGCCGATTTCTGGATAAATAAGCCCGGAGTGTTTATCTACATATATTATGCGGCAGTCAGAGATGAAGAGGGCAACTTCAAGGGAGTGCTCGAGGTTATGCAGGATTGTACAAGAATCAGAAATCTTCAGGGGTCAAGAACTTTACTTACCTGGGATGGCGGACTTAAGGGAGATGCTGCAGGAAGTGATGAGGAAGCACAGGTGGCAGATGTTGAGAAAGCTGATGAAAAGACAGATGAAACTGTAAGCGGGGAAGGGAAAATAGAAGTAACTCCGGATACAAAGCTTACAGACTTGTTAGCATTTTGTCCACAGCTTAAAGAGGAGCTTCCTAAGATAAACTCTAAGTTTAAAATGTTAAATTCTCCGCTGGGGAGAGTTATGATACCGAAAGCCACAGTGAGGATAATGAGTGAGCGTTCGGAGATGGATTTGGATGAGCTTATTAAAGCTATAAATGAAGTACTTGAAAAATAAAAAACAATAGAAACTCCCCAACTTATCAAATATAAGAACGGATAAGGCCGGGGAGTGTATTATTCACGATATCTTCTAAGTTTCTATACTTACCTGAATTTAACTCAACAAGGGTTAAAATTTCACCTGTGGCTAAGGTCAACTCATACTCAATGATGGCCCCCTTAAATATAACCTTTGTTATCTTTGCTTGGATACCGCCTTCTCCAACTACCCGTATCTTCTCAGGGCGGACAAATTCACCGCTTGAAAGCTTGTTTGACCTTCCGATAAAATCCAGACTGAAAACGCTGTTAGGGCTGTTGTAAAGCTCTGTAGGATGTGCATCCTGTACTATATTTCCCTCGCTCATAAGTATGACCTTATCTGCTATGGTGAAGGCATCTTCCTGGTCGTGGGTTACAAGTATTGTGGTCATGTTGAAATGCTTCACAAGCCTTTTTATTTCCTGTCTCATGCTTTCCTTTAGGTTCTCATCGAGATTTGAAAACGGCTCGTCAAGGAGAATAAGCCTTGGATTTACCACGAGGCTTCTGGCGAGGGCAACTCTTTGCTGCTGTCCACCGGAAAGCTCACCTATGTGCCTTTTTTCATAACCATTTAGACCTACTGCGACAAGGACATCAAGAGCCTTTTTCCTCCTCTCGCTTTTTGGTATTTTCTTGAATTTAAGCCCGTACTCAACATTTTCAATTACCGTTTTATGTCCAAAAAGCCCGTAAGACTGGAATACAGTAGAAACTGACCTTTGTTCAGGATTTAACGAAGTTATATTTTCTCCGTCAAGAATAATATCGCCCTCATCTACCTTTATGAAACCGTCTATTGAGTTAAGTATGGTAGTCTTACCACAGCCCGAAGGACCGAGGATACAGAGGATTTTACCCCTATCAAGCGAAAAGGAAGCGCTGTTTAGAACCATCTTTCCATTGTATGACTTACTTATACCTTTAACTTCTAAAAACATATTTATCTCCTAATAATTCTTGCTATACCTAAAAACAACAAATTCATGCCCAGACAGATTAGTATAATAATAAGGGCGAGTACTGAGGCAGTGTTATATTTTCCACTGTTAATTACATCAAACATGACTAAGGTAAGCACCTTCCTTGCCGGATATACTATAAAAATGATTGAACCTACTGTTGTCATGCCTGAATTGAAGTTGTTCATAAGGCTTATCACAAAATCTTTGACGCTGTGCGGAAGGATGATATCCTTGAACACAAAACCTTCATTTGCCCCCAAATCCTTAGCACTTAGTATTTCATTACTGTCTATTAATTTCATACTGGTATTAAACACCTTGGTAGAAAAGGGGAGTGACTTAAACATTATGTTAATACCACAATAGCGGCTGTTCCTGTTAAATGCAATGGAGCCTTGTTAAACGCAAGGATGTAGCCTATTCCCAAAAATGTTCCCGGTAAAATGTAAGGAAGGGTAGCAAAAAAATCAATTATCTTTAAGAAGTTTTTACTCCTTATACAAATATAATATTGCAGAAGTAAACCGATAATACTTCCGCCAAAGGCAGCAATCAGCGAATAGGCTATACTTCCAAAAAGCTTGATATAAGCAAGACTTGATACAAAGGGAGGTGAATTCATGGTTATCATCAGGAGGGCGGATATAATTTTTTTACTGTGCTGCCTAAACCGTAGCAGAAGATACCTATTGCGACAGATACTATGGTTGTAAGTATGGTTGTACATACGCCCACAAAGAGTGAATTAAAAATGAGATGAGATTCATCTGTAAGGAATTCAAACCCCTTTAGTGTGAACTTCCCATCAGCATAAAAGCTGTATATGAATACTTTTATAAATGGATATAGTATGAATGTTATTATACTCATAGATACTATACCTATAATTAAGTAATCAAATAATCTTGTTATCTTCTTCATATATTTCCTTAATATTATCAAATTATGTCTATGTCATTATATGGGTTTTAGCCATTTTGGTCAAATTCCCATTAAATTAAACAGGCTGCCGCAAAAGCGACAGCCTGGTATGCTATAGATTCTTCCTATAAAAGAAAATCAAAACCGGGATTTATTTACCCTTTGTAAGCTCTGCCCACTTAGCAAGAATAGCCTCTCTCTGAGTACCAAAGCCTGCGATATCTTCTTTGATGGATTTATCAGCAGGAAGACCGAGGTCATAACCCTTTGTTCCTTCGATAACCATCTGTGCACCGTCTTTACCATCTAACTCAGCTATCATCTGCTGAATATCAGCTCTTAAATGAAGTCCTCGAACTTCTTAGCAGCCTCAAGGTTAGGGCTGTTCTTGAAGATAGCAACACCCTCCGGAACCCAGCATAAGCCGTCTTCAGGGTAGATTGCTGTGAGGTTATTCTTCTCAGCTTCATCAAAGGCTGACTTGTCGATTGGGATGATACCAAGACCGAACTCGCCTGCTATTGTCTTCTCCTGAGGATCCTTTCCTCTCTCGCCGTAGAACTTAATGTTGTTGTTAAGCTTTGTGAAGTACTCCCAGCCCTTTTCTTCGCCGTACTTGTCTAAAAGCCCTTTTACATTAGCAAAGCTTGTGCCGGATACAGCCGGATTAGCCATAATAACTTCATCCTTGTACTTTTCTGAAGTAGCCACTACATTGAGAGTTTTGCCGTCTGTAGCTGTGTTTGAGCCTGCCTTGTACTGCTTGATACCCTGCTCGCTGCACTTGTTTTACTGCTTGTGGTACAGGTTACACTTGTTGTGCTTGTTGTACTCTTAGCTGTGTCATTATTAGCACCACAGCCTACAAGAGCCAATACCGCATACTTTAATTTCTTCATTTTTCCCTCCTAAATATGATAATAACAAGTGGTAATGCTAACATAATATAATTGGGATGTAAAATTGATTAATTGCTATAATAATAACCAATTATTTGTGTCATTGATTAAAGTTCTATAGAATTTACATAGTATAATAGTATAAACTTTGTTGACAAGCCAATCAATTTACAATACTATTGAAAATGAATTGTATTAGGAGGAAAAGCAGAGTGATTATTAAAAAACTACATAAATTTACAGCAATCAGTCTTGTTATATTTTTAACAGCCTGCAGCAATGCGGGTAATTCATCTTATAAAACCGGCAATAACTTTATGGAAAAGGGACAATATGAAGAAGCTCTTAATTCTTACGAAGAAGCCATTAAGAAAAACTCAGAAAGAGCGGAGTTTTATATAGCAGCAGGTTTTGCAAATATTGGCTTAGAGAAGTATGAAGAGGCTATAAATTCATTTGATAAGGGATATTCACCTAAGGACAACCAGATAGTTAGAGAAAATAATAAGTCCTTATATAGGGGTAAGGGCATAGCTTATCTGAAGTCAGGGAAATATGCGGAAGCACTTACACAGTTTGCAAGTGCAGCTGCAATTAAGGAAGTACCTGACCTTGACAACGATATTAAGAAATACATTGCACTTGCAGAGGTAAAACTTGGTGATTATAAGAGTGCTGCAGATATCTACGAAGAAATGTTAAATGTAAACAAGCCTGATGTAAGCCTATATGAAAAGCTTGCAGAGGTTTATTTTGCAATGGGAGAGGCTGTAAAGGCAGCAGAAAACTACGATTTGGCTATAAGCAAGGAACCTGATAACTTTGATGCTTATTTTGGGAAATATGAAATTCTTTCAGCAAGAGGAGAAACTGAGAAAGCAGCTGAGGTCTTAAATCAGGCAGCAGGAATCAAGATAACAGATGACAGGAGCGGATATAAGGCGGGTATTTTAGAATATTTGCGTGGTAATAATGACAAGGCAAAGGAGTATTTGAATACTGCTTATACCAAAGGGATTTTAGAAAGTTCATATTATCTTGCCAAAATATCAATGTTAGAAAATGATTATACAGCAGCAAAAGAATTTTTTGAAAAATATGAGAAGGACCTTGGGAAAATAACCATTTCAGGATGGTATGACGGCATGGCAGACTGCCTTATAAAAGAAGAAAAGTATGGAGACGCTTTAAGTTATGTGCTCAAGGGCTTAGGGCTTGAAGATGTGTCTGCGATGAAGCAGCTAATGATTAAAAAGGTAACTCTGTATGAAAAAACGCTGGACTATGATAAGGCTTATGAGGCTGCTGTAGATTATACTAAACTATATCCTGATGATAAAAAGATGGCAAGAGAGGTAACTTTCCTTAAAACAAGGAAGTCAAAGTAGGAGAATATATGATACAAACATCAGAAACGAAAGAAAAATTCATCCTTGTAGGTGTAGAAACCGGCAAGGACAGGATGGAAGAGAGCCTTTCAGAACTTGAAGAACTGCTTGAAACAGCAGGTGGAGAGACGGTCGGCAGGGTGATACAGAATCTCGAGTCCATCAACAAGGCTGCTTATGTAGGAAAGGGAAAGGTGGACGAGATAAGAGAGCTTGCAGAGGAACTGGGCGCAGATGGGATAGTCTGTGATGATGAGCTCTCGCCTGCGCAGCTATCCAACCTAAAAGATGAACTGGACATAAAGGTGCTTGATAGAACTCTGGTCATCCTTGATATATTTGCTGCTCACGCTCAGACCAGTGAGGGTAAGTTACAGGTAGAGCTGGCTCAGTTAAAATACCGCTCCTCAAGGCTTACAGGACTGGGAAAGAACCTTTCAAGACTAGGAGGAGGTATAGGCACCAGAGGACCCGGTGAGTCCAAGCTTGAGTCTGACAGAAGAGCGATAAGAGAGAGGGTGAGCCAGCTAAGAAGTGAGATAGAAAAGGTTGAAAGCTCAAGAGAAACATTTAGAAAACACAGGATGTCGGATGGAATACCTGTGATAGCCATTGTAGGCTATACCAATGCAGGGAAATCAACCTTTCTTAACAAGATTACAGATGCAGGTATACTAGCGGAAGACAAGCTCTTTGCAACCCTTGACCCTACCACCAGAAACCTCAAAATCCCTGATGGAGAAGAGGTATTATTTACCGATACCGTAGGTTTTATCAGCAAACTTCCTCACAATCTGGTAGATGCATTTAAGAGTACGCTGGAAGAAGCAAAATATGCAGACCTGATTCTACATGTGGCTGATGCTTCAAATCCTGAGGTGGATGAGCAGATGAAGGTAGTGTATAGGACTCTTGAAGAACTAAAGGTGACTGGAAAGCCTGTTGTTACATTCTTAAACAAGCAGGATAAGCTTGAAAAAGAAAGGATAATAAAGGATATCAAAGCAGATGCTATAGTAAAGGGTTCAGCTAAGACAGGAGAAGGGATAGATGAACTTTTAAGTAAGATTACGGAGATTCTAAGGGAAGGCAAGGTGCTTATCGATACAGTCCTTTCCTATGCAGACACCTCCAAAATATCTGTAATCAGAAAGAAAGGCCAGCTTTTATCAGAGGAATATGAAGGAGATGGCATCAAAGTCAAGGCCTATGTACCAAAGGCTGTAGCAGGTCAGCTGGGGCTATTATAGGAGATGGTAATAGGGGAAATTCTCTACTGTTGTAGTCTATGGGAATAATGTAGTTATCCTCATTGGTTATGTTAGCTATAATAAATTATATGCCTTGTTGACAGTGAAAAGAGGCGGTGCTAGACTGTGAAATGAACATGATGTATCTCGCTGTAACCATGGCATTTATACAAGATTAAAAATGTTGCAGTGTTAATAAGTATAGATGAAGGGTTCTGCCAGAGTAGGATTTTACTGAAAAATTACAAGATTCGGAGGAAAATATGGAAAAGGCAAATTTAGACTGGGGCAATATTGGCTTTGGCTATATGAAAACAGATAAAAGATATGTATCAAACTATAAACGGTGCTTGGGATGAAGGAGGGCTTACTTCTGATGACCAGATAGTGATGAGTGAATGTGCAGGAGTGCTTCAGTATGCGCAGACCTGCTTTGAGGGGCTGAAAGCCTATACTACAGAGGATGGAAGGATAGTTACCTTCAGACCTGACTTAAATGGTGAAAGATTTGAGGCATCCTGCAAGAGAATGGAAATCCCTGTATTTACCAAGGATAGATTTGTAGAGGCTGTGTTAAAGGTGATTAAGGCGAATGAAGCCTATGTCCCTCCTTATGGCTATGGTGCTTCACTTTATGTAAGGCCCTATGCCTTTGGTATCAGCCCTGTGATTGGGGTAAAGCCTGCTGATGAGTATCAGTTCAGAGTATTTACTACACCTGTAGGCTCTTACTTTAAGGGAGGTACAAAGGGAATATCGATAAAGGTAAGTGATTTTGACAGAGCCGCTCCTAGAGGAACAGGTGACATCAAAGCGGGACTTAATTATGCAATGAGCCTTCATCCTATTGTTGTAGCACATAATGAGGGCTATGCAGAAAATATGTATCTGGATGCGGCAACAAGGACAAAAGTGGAGGAGACAGGTGGAGCTAACTTCCTCTTTGTAACAAAGGATGGAACTGTGGTTACACCTAAGTCAAGCACCATTCTTCCTTCTATTACAAGGCGTTCCCTTATCTATGTAGCAGAGCATATGCTTGGACTAAAGGTAGAGGAAAGAGAAGTATATCTTAGTGAGGTAAAGACTTCACAGAATGCGGTCTTTGTGGAACTGCGGCTGTTATAAGCCCTGTCGCAAGGGTGGTAGACCACGGAAAAGAGATAGCGTTTAAGTACGGTGCAGAAGGGATGGGGCCTGTAATTAAAGAACTTTATGATACTTTAACAGGCATACAGATGGGAAGGCTTCCTGCTCCTGAAGGCTGGATATATGAGGTAAAATAGATTAAGCAAAAAGAACTCCCTAAGTAAACTAAGAAAGTCTTGGTGTACTTAGGGAGAAAGTATTTTTATTCAACTTTTAGTAAGGAAGCATATGTAGTTATAAATGAAGTGTCATAGATAAGGGTATCCATATCTACGAGGGATGAATCCTTTTCGGTCACATACTTATTGCCTATTTCTCTTTTTCCGGTTGTGAAGAAGTCAAGAGTGTAGTAGCAGGCTGTTGGGATGCCTGCTGTCTTAAATGTAGCAGCATCTGTTTCTGTAACCTTGTCGCTTAGAACACTTGGGAAATATTTATCGCACTGGGTTTTAAGCGGATTTTCAACATTATCAGATGTATAGAAAGAAGCTTTTCTCTGCTTGCTGTTACCAATGCAATTGACATTTACAACGCCATAAATATTTTCTTTCTCAGCCTTTGTAAGCTTATCTACATAATATCTGGAGCCTCTTCTTAAAACTTCAGAATCAAAGAAAACAAACTCAGGATTATATGGAAGTTTCATATTAGAGAGAATTCTTGCCATTTCCATTACTGACACAACACCGCTTGCATTGTCAAGAGCACCCTTGCTGTTTTTTCTTGAGTCATAATTTGCCGTAAATACAACTGTTTTAAGTTTTGGATCAGGATTATTTCTTTTTGCAATTATATTTCTGCCCTTAAAGAGCAACTTGCCCTTTTTCTGATTTTTATTTTTATTTCCCTTAAGGTCTGTAAGCTTCTCAGCATAGCCATTGAAATTTTGGAAGGTTACATCATAACCATAAGCCTTGATGGTATCAAAAATATATTTCCCCGCAGCTTTATTGTCCTTTGTACCCCTTACTCTAGGCGTTTTAACAAGTCGCTTAAAATTCTTTTCAATCTCCTTTTTATCTACGGTTTTTGTTATATTTTCCAATGCATCTAAAGATTCTTTAGGTAACTCCTTTACCACCAGTTTAGTTGCAGCCTTGGCCTGACCTGTGGCGGCCAGATTTATGCCTCCTGTAAACAGGGAAAATGCAGATGAAAAAATTAAACCGTAACTTACCAACTTCTTAAAATAACTACTGAAATTCATAGCTAACCTCCTATTGATGTATAGTGTTATATAGTTTTATGGGCGTAGATATTAAATTATGTCACAAAAATAATCTAACATCCTCTGCAAGGCTATTATACACCTAATAAAATAATCGTCAAGGCTAATTGATGCATTATGGTATAAGTGGTAAAAATATAAAAATTTGATAGAAGCTTGCTTTTGCGGAACTTATTACCATATGCCTATACTGTAAGCTTATGCTTAATATGCTCAGTAAGTATGGTTATGCCTGTAGAGTTCTCGCCACCTCTGGGGATGATGATATCCGCATACTTCTTAGAAGGCTCTACAAACTGCTCGTGCATAGGCTTTACCGTCTGCTGATATTGATTTATAATAGAATCAATAGTTCTTGCCCTCTCATTTACATCACGCTTAATCCTTCTAAGAAGTCTCTCGTCTGCATCAGTATCCACAAAGACTTTGATATCCATAAGGTCTCTTAACTCCTTATTTGCAAGGATGAGAATGCCTTCGGCAATTATTACGCTTTTGGGGAATACATGAGTGGTTGAGTCGGTTCTGTTATGTATTGAGAAATCATAAACAGGAATATCAGCTTCTTTACCATTCATAAGTTTCTGTAAATCCCCAACCATAAGCTCTGTATCAAAGGAATCCGGATGGTCGTAATTCAGCCTTGTCCTTTCATCATAGCTAAGGTCATTGTGAGCCTTATAATAAGAATCATGGCTTATTACAAGGATGTTATCTCCGAATGAAGCCTTAAGCTTATTTACTATTGTTGTCTTACCGGATGCACTGCCGCCGGCTATTCCTACTATACATGGTTTTTTCATATCATTCTCCTAATTAAAATGTACCCAAATCTGTGAAAATCCATAATTTATATTCAAAAACATACTTTTTAGTGATGGATTTTACAGGTTAATGGTTATGCTTGAAATGTACCCTAATATAGTGGTTATGTCAACTATAAAAATAAAAACAGTATTGAATGGTGAAGTAATAAATGAAGTTAATGATAGTGAATATTATTTTCAAAATATTGCGTAAATTTGTGAATTTATTGTAAATTTTTGCAAAAACACTTTGATTTTAACCACAAAAAGTATATAATTAAAATTATTAAAAAAATAGTCAAAGAATGCCCGGTTGAGGGCAATCTCAATAAATTTTAGGAGGATAGTACAATGGCAAGATTTACATTACCAAGAGATCTTTATCATGGAAAGGGTTCTTTAGAGAATCTTAAGAACCTCAAAGGAAAGAAGGCTATGGTCTGTGTTGGCGGAAGTGCAATGAGGAAATTCGGTTTCCTTGAAAGGGCAGTAAACTACCTTAAAGAAGCAGGCATGGAGGTTGAGCTTTTTGAGGGAATCGAGTCTGATCCTTCTGTTGAAACAGTTATGCGTGGCGCAGATGCTATGCTCAAATTTGAACCTGATTGGATAGTAGCAATGGGTGGCGGTTCACCTATAGATGCTGCCAAAGCTATGTGGATTAAGTATGAATATCCTGAATGTACATTTGAAGATATGTGTAAGGTATTCGGCATACCTGAGCTTAGAAAGAAAGCACATTTCTGTGCAATCCCATCAACATCAGGTACAGCTACAGAGGTAACTGCATTCTCAATCATTACCGATTATTCAAAGGGTATCAAATATCCTATAGCTGACTTTGAAATCACTCCTGATATCGCAATCGTAGATCCTGACCTTGCTGAGACAATGCCTGATAAGCTTGTTGCACATACCGGTATGGATGCCCTTACACACGCTATTGAGGCTTATGTATCTACAGCTAACTGCGATTATACAGATCCACTTGCCCTCCACGCTATGACAATGATTAAGGCTAACCTTATCGAGTCTTATAAGGGAGATAAGGAAGCAAGAGCAAATATGCACAATGCACAGTGTCTTGCAGGTATGGCATTTTCAAATGCTCTCCTTGGTATAGTTCACTCTATGGCACATAAGACAGGTGCTGTATTTGAAGACCAGGGTGCCCATATTATCCACGGTGCAGCAAATGCTATGTATCTTCCAAAGGTAATTGCTTACAATGCAAAGGATACTACAGCAGCTAAGAGATATGCGTATATTTCAGACTTCATGGGAATTGGCGGTGCTTCTGAAGGCGAGAAGATTGCTAACCTTATCAAGTTCTTAAGAGGCATGAATGACAGCCTTAGAATCCCTCACGGCATTGCTCACTATGGTGCAGACAGCTTCCCTACAGAAAAGGGCTTTGTACCTGAGAACATCTTCCTTGAGAGACTGCCTGAGATTGCTAAAAATGCGATTGCAGATGCTTGTACAGGCTCTAACCCAAGACAGCCTAAGCAGGAAGAGATGGAAAAACTTCTTAAGTGCTGCTACTATGACACAGAAGTTGATTTTTAATAATTGCTCCTTTGTAAATGGAAATAGAGAAGAAGAGTCTGGTGTGTACTGCATCAGGCTCTTTTTGTGTTAGAATAAAAATAAACAGACTGTTGTACCAGTGAGTTTAAAGGGAAATTTAACTTCAGGCAAAAGCCAGTATTGTGAAAAAGAAATTGATGTTTTTGCTGCTTACATAATAGTTTAAATACGACATAATCTGCAGTTCAATAGTAAATAAATGTCGATTGGAATCTTGTGATTTACTTATGCCATATAGGAGGACTTAAAAATGCGTGATGAAATTGTCATATCAAAAGATGAATACATACAGTTAGTTAATGCTTTGGAAAAGGTAATTTATGTTTTGCATAGGAGTGAAAGCAGAGATAATCCGGATACAAGAGCTTATTCTTTAGCACTTGGTTATGAAGAAATGAAGATATGGGATGACTTGATGGCGGTGAGAGACATCCTTTACAACTCCATATCTGAAAAGGAGTTTGATGAACTGGATGATAGCGGGGCATTGGAATTTGATAGAATTTCTCTTACTGATGAAACAGATATTGAAATTTTAAGAAAAATGCTTAGGCAATATATAACGGAATGGAGAAAAGTGAAATCATAGGAGGCTTGTAAGCTGTTTTTGCGACTATGGCACAAAAGTAAATGCTCCGAACAATAATGCTTGATACAGAAACTAAGCGTTATCATTCGGAGCTGTAGTTCAATGATTATTGTATGCGTTATCTCTCTCTGTGTTCATCACAACAGCAAGAACAGTCGATGGAAGAGGAGTCTTCATCCTCACAATCGTCTTCTTCTTTGTTTTCCTCCTTGTTTTCTTTTTTATCCTCTTCTTTGCAAGAGCCGCAGCATTCGGATTTTACATCGTTGTAGAATTCTACCTCGATATCTTTGTCATCTTCAGCTCTTTCTGTGCCGTCTACTTCGCCTACAGCCTTTTCGATTTTCGCTTCAAATTCGTCAAGCTTTTTACGGAGTTCGTCACGCTCTTCCTTTGTCATCTCGGCAACTGCATCCATGGCCTTTTTAGCCTTGCTCTTTACTACATTTTCTTTAAAATCTTTAGCTGCTCTTTTACCTTCATTGATAATCCTGCTGTCTGTTGCAGCCTTTTCACCTTTTTCAGCAAGTTTTTCTACCACACCGCCGGCAGCTTCGGCAGCTACCACAATAGCTCCTATTCCGGTATATGCTATTTTTTTAGCGATGTTCTTAATCTCGTTTTTATCACTCATGTTCAACCTCCTAATTTTCAGGTTTCTATCGACCATACGATATTATATGGATTATAACATTAGTTGCGAAAAAAGGCAAATGAAAATAATATGAATTTTAAATATTTTTGATACAATTAAAAATTTTTGCAGGAAGAAGGGATTGGATAGTTGCATAAAAATATAAAGCTTTGGTATAATGGAGTAAGAAGAGTAAATTGAGTTTTGAAAGGAGGCAGATACTATGAAACAGCATAAGTTTTGGGCTATAGCAGCAGCTATATGTTTTGTTATGGCTATGTATACCGGCTATAAGCGTAAATAAATATGTATTCAGTTAAATGGCAAATTAATATACAAATTATTGTATAAAAATAATATGAAAAAAATATCAAATATTGACAAAGAGGTGAATTTATAGTATACTTATGCTATAAATATTGACGGATTGTTACCGAGAGAAAAACCAAATTTTACAGATAAATTTCTATCTGTAAAATTTGGGCTTTTTATTTTTGTGATAAAAAAATTCTTAATAAGGATAAATCCTCCAGGTGTATGCGGAATTTATATTAATTTGTTATAACCTTTCTCAGTAAGGAGAAAAGCTTTGATTATAGATGGAATTATCAATAATAATGTTGTCAGTTCAAGAGATGATGATGGAAAAGAAGTCGTAGCAATGGGCAAGGGAATCGGCTTTGGCAGGAAAAAAGGCGATGTACTGCCGGAAGATGAGATAGACAAAATATTTACAATAGAAGATGAGGAGGCACTGAGGCGGTTTAAGGATTTGCTTACAAGCATTCCGCTGGAATATTTACAGGTGTCCAATGAAATTATTTCATATGCAAAAGAAAAACTGGATACAGAACTTCACCCCAATATTTATCTTACACTTACCGACCATATAAGTTTTGCAATAAGACGAAAGGAAGAAGGGCAGATTTTCCCCATACCGATGGAAAATGAAATCAGGCGTTTTTATCCTTTAGAATACCATATTGGAACTCACGCAGTTTCGCTTATTCACCATAGATTAGGATATCAGCTTCCTATAGATGAGGCAGCAGCCTTAGCTATTCACTTTGTAAATGCAGAACTGAATATTAAGGTGCGTGACACTTGGAAGATAACAAAGATGATGGGAGATATTCTGAATATTGTTTCAAGTGAATTTGAGGGGTTGAAAAAAGAATGTGTTGAGAAGGACAGCTTTGTAACTGGAATTAAACTCCTTAGCTACAGGCTTATTATGGCACAACCGGTGAAGGAAAAATGCGATGAAAAACTTCTAAATTTTATAAAAGAAAATTATATGAAAGAATGGGAAATGGCGGGTAAAGTAAGTGCCTATGTTATGGAAGGATATGAATGCCATTTTACTGAGGAAGAAAAACTTTATTTTGCAATTCAAATAAAGAGGATGAATGATTTGCTGGGATAGATAGATATATTAATAAGAGTGTAGTGAAAGGAGAATACAATGTTTTTTAAGAAGAAAGAATTTGAAATTGTATCACCAATGAAGGGCAGGCTCATAAGCATTAAAGATGTACCTGATGTTACTTTCAGTGAAGAGATGGTGGGTAAGGGAGTAGCGGTCATACCTGAAGAAAATGAAATATATGCACCTGCAGACGGAGAGGTTACCACGGTATTTCCAACGGCTCATGCAATTGGAATGACAACTAAGGAAGGCATAGACTTACTTATACATATAGGACTTGATACAGTCAATCTCAAGGGAGAAGGATTTGAGATTAAGGTCAAAGAAGGAGAAAGTGTTAAGGCAGGAGACTTGTTGGTTGTTGCTGATATTGAAAAAATAAGGCAGGCAGGATATAGATTAGAGTCTCCGGTGCTTATTTGTAATCCGGAACAGTGCAAAAAGATTGTATATTCAGAGCCTGCAGAAGTAAATAAGGGTGATGTAGTAATGAAGTTCCTTAAATAATTGGAGGGAATTATGGAACAGTTTAGCGGAAGCGGGGTATCAGCAGGAGCTGTTTTTGGTAAAATAGCAGCTTTTGGTCCGGATGAAAGCGAGCCTGAAAAAAGAATTGCAGCAGACTTTGACAGAGAATTAACGAGACTTAGCATGGCTTTAGAACAGGCAAAATCAGAATTGGAGAAACTCTACGAAGAGGCTATAGACAAGGTAGGGGAAGAAAATGCTCTGATTTTTGACATCCATAAGATGATGCTTGAAGATTTGGATTATATAGACAATATTGAGAATCTCATTAAAGAAGAAAAAGTTACTGCTGAATATGCTGTTTTGGAGACTGGAAAGCAGTTTTCAAAGCTCTTTGCAGATATGGATGATGATTATATGAGAGCAAGGTCAGTCGATGTAATTGATATCTCAAAAAGGGTAATTAGAAAACTTACGGGTAAGGAAGAGAATAAATTAAAGAGTGATGAAGCTGTCATCGTTCTGGCTGATGATCTCACACCCGGCGAAACAATCAACTTAGATAAATCTAAGGTTCTTGCCTTTGTTACCCGAAAAGGTTCTTCAAATTCACACACAGCTATACTTGCAAGAAGTCTTAATATACCGGCTCTTGTAAATGTGGACTTTGGAACAGATGAACTGAAAAAGTTTGATGGCAGGAAGGCGGCTGTAGATGCAATAAATGGTAAAGTTTATATAGAGCCTGATAATGAAACTGCAAATAAAATAAAAGAACTTATAGATAAACTGAATATTGAAGGTAAAGAACTTGAAGAGCTAAAGGGCAAAGAAAATATAACCAAAGATGGCAGAAGAATAAATATATTTGCCAATATCGGAAGCAAGGAAGATATAGAAAGAGTTCTTGATAATGATGCAGGTGGAATAGGGCTTTTTAGAAGTGAGTTTTTATACCTTGGAAAAAATGCAGCACCTACAGAGGAAGAACAGTTTATTAATTTCAAAGAAGTAATAGAGAAGATGTCAGGTATGAAGGTTATTATAAGAACTCTCGATATTGGTGCTGATAAGAAAGTTAATTATTTGGGGATTGGTGAAGAAGAAAATCCTGCACTTGGTTATAGAGCTATAAGGATTTGCTTAAATAACAAGGATTTATTCAAGACGCAGCTAAGAGCAATTTATAGGGCTTCTGCCTTTGGAAATGTTGGAATTATGTTTCCTATGATTACCTCAGTTGAAGAAGTAAAAAGAATAAAAGAGGTTGTAAAAGAGGCAAAGGAAGAACTTATTTCAGCCAATATAGCTATAGGAGAGCCGGAACTTGGTATTATGATAGAGACTCCTGCAGCAGCTCTTATCAGTGACGAGCTGGGAAAAGAGGTAGATTTCTTTAGTGTGGGAACAAATGACCTTACTCAATATACTCTTGCAATAGACAGGCAGAATGAAAATCTGGCAGAGTTTTATAACCCTCATCATAGGGGAGTGCTTATACTGATAGATATGGCCTGCAAAAACGCTCACAAAAACGGCATTTGGATAGGGATCTGTGGTGAGTTGGCCGGTGATACGAAACTTACGAAGACTTTTGTGGACATGGGAATAGATGAACTGTCTGTATCTCCTGCAAAGGTACTTTCGCTTAGAAAAGCAGTAAGAAATATATAGGAAAGGAGGAGAGTATGAGAAAGATAAATTATACCGTTATGGCAGAGGCCGGGATTCATGCAAGGCCGGCCGGTCTTTTGGTAAAACAGGCAGCATCATTTAAAGTAATATAAAAATTCTTAATGAAGAAAGCGGAAAGGAAGCTGACTTAAAAAGGCTTATGGCGGTTATGGCTCTAGGTGTGAAACAGGGAAACAGTGTTGTTGTTTCTGTTGAAGGCGAGGATGAAGAAGAGGCCGCAGCTGCACTGGAAGCTTTTCTGAAAGAAAATTTTTAATGCATGAACAAAAATAAGTTGGGTTTTATAAAGAAAGGGGACTAAATATTATGATGAAGTATTTGCAAAAATTAGGGCGCTCGTTAATGCTGCCTGTTGCCTGCTTACCTGTTGCGGGTATTCTTATGGGTATCGGTTATGCACTTTCACCACATGTTATGCAGGGTGGTGATATCACAGGTACTCTTGAAATTCTAGGTTTCTTTTTAATCAAAGCCGGTGCAGCCCTTATTGACAATATGTCATGGCTTTTTGCTATCGGTGTAGCTGTTGGTATGGCTGATGATAAGGATGGTACTGCAGGTCTTGCAGGTCTTGTATCCTGGCTTATGATAACTACTTTGCTTGCACCGGGAACAATTGCTGTTATGACACAGGCTGAAGCAAATGTAGCATTTAATAAGATTGGTAATCAGTTCATAGGTATTTTAGCAGGTATTATAGGTTCTATCTGTTACAACAAATTTAAGAACACAAAACTTCCTGATGCACTTGCATTTTTCTCAGGTAAGCGTTCAGTAGCGATTGTAACAGCTGTTGTGTCTGTAGTAGTGTCAGGTGTTCTCTTCTTTATATGGCCTGTAATCTACGGAGGACTTGTTGGATTTGGTAAGTCTGTAGTAAGCCTTGGTGCAGTAGGAGCAGGTATCTATGCATTTCTTAACCGTCTCCTTATTCCTTTCGGACTTCATCACGCGCTTAACTCAGTATTCTGGTTTGATGCGGCAGGTATCAATGATCTTGGAAACTTCTGGGGTAATACAGGTACAGCCGGAGTTACCGGTATGTACATGTCAGGGTTCTTCCCTTGTATGATGTTCGGTCTCCCTGCAGCAGCATTTGCAATGGTTCGTTCTGCAAAACCTGAAAAGAAAAAATATGCATTATCACTCTTAGGAGCAGCAGCTATTTGTTCATTTATCTGTGGTGTTACAGAGCCTTTTGAATTTGCATTTATGTTCCTTGCTCCGGCACTTTATTTAGTATATGCTATTCTTTACGGTATATTCACAGTAGTAACAGTTGCACTTGGATTTAGAGCAGGTTTCTCATTCTCAGCAGGTCTTACTGACCTTGTATTCAGCTCACAGCTTCCGCTTGCACAGAAAGTATGGCTCATCATTCCTTTAGGAATTGCTGCTGCTGTAGTATTCTATGCAGTATTCAGATTTGCAATTGTTACCTTCAACCTTAAGACACCAGGCAGAGAAGATGATGCTGACAATGCAGAAGAGATGAAGGCAGTTCTTGCAAATGGTGACTTTACTGAAGTTGCAAAGATTATCCTTGAAGGACTTGGAGGAAAAGCAAATGTAACTTCTGTTGATAACTGTATTACAAGACTTAGAATTGAAGTTAAAGATTATACCGCAGTAGATGAAAAGAAGATTAAATCAGCTGGTGTTGCAGGTATAATAAGACCTAGTAAGACATCTGTACAGGTTGTAATTGGACCTAAGGTACAGTTTGTTGCAGATGAAGTAAACAGGCTGATGTAATCACAATGCAGTTTACTGCCTTTGAAAGAAGCTTTTAGATTTTGGGATTATATTTCCTTTTAATTATATATCTGGGAATGTAATCCCTTATTTCAGATAAAGTTATGGATGGTGATATGTTTTTCAAGAAAGAAATAAAAATATTAGCACCCTGTGATGGGGAGATTGTGGGGATTGAACACATACCTGATGATGAATTCAGCGTATACGGCTCTGGGACAGGGGTTGCAGTGATACCACAGAAAAATGAAATATATGCACCGGTTACAGGGGTTATTACCTCTTTATTTCCAACTCTTCATGCAATAGGAATTACAACAAAAGAAGGGTTAGAGCTGCTTGTCCATGTTGGAATTAATACTGTTAATATGGGTGGGGATGGTTTTGAAGCTAAGGTTAGTAAACAGGCAGGAGTGAGAAGGGGTAATTTAATACTGACAGCGGACTTTGATAAGATTAAACAATTTGGATGTGATATAATTACACCAATAATTATATGTAATCCAAAGGATTTTAAAGAGATTAGTTATAGTGGGTATGGAAGAGTAAAAAAAGGTGATGTGATAATGACAGTAAAGTTATAAAAATCATTAAATTGAATAAAAATTTGAATAAAACCGGATATTTGTTTCATAAGTTAATAATTGACTTTAGCTATAATTAAGCGTATCATGTTAGATATTTCTATAATACTCTGTCTGTGAATTAAAGAAGTATTAAAAAGAAAAGCTAATATTTTACAAGGAGAAGAAAAATGGAGAAGTTAAAGGTTTATGATACCGTAAATAAAAATACGGTTGAGCTTGATGAACAGGGGTTAATCGATATATTAATCGCAGGAAGACAGGTAGATGTATTCCTTAAGTCGGAAAAAACTGATCCGGATGGCTATATGACCTGGAATGTAGAACATTGGACCTCTGTTTCAGACAAGAAATTTGTACGTTACTACTCTTTAAATGGCCGTCTGCTGGGTGAATATACAGGACACAATATTTATGACCTAAAAAATGAATTCAAGCCTTACGAGGCAGTTAAGGTAGAGCTTAGCTAAGCATAATTTGCATTTCATGTGATTTAATAATTATTAGCTCCGTAGATAGTAAAACTATTTATGGAGCTAATTTTTAGTATTTGTAAGAATTTTCAATTATAATATATAAAGCTCTTGGATGTCGGGAAAATGTTCTAATATGAGCTTACTTTTAGAGAAAAAAATTCACTTAATTTTAAAAAAACCTTGATAAAAGGAAACTTAGTATATAATGAAGAAAAAAATGAATTATTAAGAGATGTAAATAATTACTTTGAGATAGACTGTTTTAGAGAAAAACAGGAAGATATAATAAAAGACTATACTTTCAAAAAAAGATTGTTTCGTACTGCTCCCAACGGGAGGAGGAAAGACTCTATGTTACCAGTATCCTGCAATGAAACTTGAAGGACTGACTATTGTAGTAAGTCCATTGATTGCACTAATGGAGGATCAGATAAGAAATTTTAAGGAAAAAGTGGGGAAGATCAATCCTAAAATGAAAAATAGTGCCGCTATGCTTCACAAGGATCTGAGCGAAAAGGAATCAAAAAAATTAAAAAAAAGTTTAAAAGAGGGCGGTATTAAACTACTATACCTTTCTCCTGAAAGGCTTACAAATCAAAAATTTTTAAGAATTATAGATAAAATTAAAATTAGCCTTGTAGTCGTAGATGAGGCACATTGCATTTCGATGTATGGATTCAATTTTAGAGAATCGTACCTGGAGATAATCAAGTTTTTAAAGCTCAAGGCTGAATACCCTATTGTTGCGGCATTTACAGCAACAGCATCCAGTCTGGTAATAAGAGATATCAAAAAGACTTTTAAAAAATAGAAAAAGGCAAAAAGAATTTTTGTGTTGATAGTAAACGAAATAATATTGAGTTAAAAAAATAGAAAAATATCACTAAACCTTCAATAAGGAAAAATAAAATATATAATTTCTTAAATAAACATAAAGAAGAAACGGGGATAATTTACTGTGCATTTACTGACTCAGTAGATAGAATTGCGCTGGAATTAAAGGAGGATGGATTTTTAGTAAGTAAATACCATGGTCAAATGAATGAAAAAGAGAAAAAAGAGGAGTTTAAGAACTTTGTAAAAGGGAAATCTAAAATTATGGTTGCAACCAATGCCTTTGGAATGGGTATTGATAAAGGGGATATAAGGTATGTTTTGCATTTTGAAATGCCGAAAGATATAGAAAGCTACAGCCAGGAGGTTGGAAGAGCTGGTAGAGATGGGCTTCCATCAAAGTGCATCTTGTATTATAGCAGGAAGGATGTGGCTAAGCAAAGGGAAATAATAAATAAGAAGGATGAAAAATTATTTGATTTTATTGGGGAACTAAACACAATTCGTTTTGACAAAATGGATAATCTATGTCAGACAGGATTTAAAAAAGAAAGTAAAGTTATATGGGAGGAAATCAGCCACTATTTTGAAGAATATGATGTAGAGGATGAGTTAAAAAAAGAGATAGAAGGAAGTATTGACAAACTTTTAAAAAGGATTTAAAAACCCCAAACTTTGTTCATTAATAATACTAAGGCAGCTTGGCAAATACGCAAGGGCAACTACAAGGTTGGAAAAGAAAATAAGGATTATTTAGATAGCACCAAAAGTCAGGGATTTCAATTTGTATTGAATAATGAACTTGATTATTTTGACCTTTGTATTTCAGATGCGGTTTACTCCATTTATAATATCGGGAAACGAAAGTTTTTCCTGAAAAATATTATAGAGATTCTTTCGGGTAATGACGGGGCTTTGTTAGAGAAGAAAATGGAAAAAGAAATCAGGTCAAGAATTGAAAAAATGATGGAAACTGATATTTATATTGTTTGGGAATATAAAGGCGAAAAATTTAATAAGTCAGGGAAATTTTTGTCTATGAACAGGGAAGAAAAGGCTTATGAGATAAGAAAAAAACCTCCGTTATATGAGTTTGCAGAGCGATTAAACGGACAGATAGTACAGGCGTCTAAGAGGAATCTTGCTGTTAAAGATTATAATAAAAAAGAGGGTAATAAGGGTGAAATTAAAAACCTGCCTAATTCTATAGAGAATTTGATGTTGAGGCATTATGTTATTAGCAGAATACTGATATCTAAGAATAAAAACACCAATAAGACGGGGATTAGCAGGAGAATCCGTCTTGTAGGCAAAGATGGAAGAACGAAAGGACTGACTGAAATATTGGGGATCAGACTTCCTGATAATAAATCATTAGAGAATAGAAAGAAAAAGGGAATATGGGATAAAATATCTACTATTTTGGAGCATCAAAAAAAGCTGGGATTGATTAGCAGCTATTGTTTTAAGGAAGAATCTGAAAGTGTAGAATTTAACTTTACAGAATTATAAGATATAATATGATTTTTAAAAAGGGCTTAATCTAAGCTCTTTTTGTGTATTTTTCAAATATAAATATGGTTTTTTTGTATCGTTAATACAGTATAAATGCCGAATTTATGCGATTATTAGAAGGTTAAAGTGCATGATAAGTATTATAGTTTCACGCTTTGACCTTATATGATGAAATATCCAACCGTGAATAAGGTCAAGGGAAAGCGCGTAGGCATACGCGCCTATTATATATATGAATGACTATAAAAATATTACGATAAGGTTGAAAGGAGGTCAAGCTGAAGAATAAGTGATGTATCCGGGTTACTGTAGATATCAAAGATAACCATAGGTAACCACACACAATAATATACACAAGAAAGGATTAAATTACGATGAAAATGAATTTAACTACATGGAAAAATGATGTATTAAACAATACTTTAACTTGCGACGAGGGTGAAGTTTATACGATTATGAGTGAATATCTTAAGCTTGCACTGTTGAATAAGTTTTTCCCGCATCCTTGGAGGAGGAATACAGCCAAAATTAAGAAAGAGCTGGAAATATTGGAAGATATTTTTGAAAAATTGATTGCTTACAAGTTAATCAAGGTTCCGGAAGAGATAAGTCAAAGCACAGATGAAGAAATCGAAAAAAATTGGCAAGGCATTGATATTGATAACGGTTCATATCTGGTAGATAAAATGATAAGTATTATTCCACTTAATGAGTTGTTAATTGCACTATATAGAAAACAAGTACCTGGAGGAAAAAGAGTGAAACGAGAAATTAAAGAGGCCAGAAATAAATTTACAAAGCATATATTAAGTCAACTGTGTTATTACAACCAATAATGAAAGGGAATAATGTTATATGAATGAAGGAAAAATAACCTTAGATAGTTTTAGAACGAGAGGAACAAACATGGTGAGTGATAGTACCATAGAAAGGCTGTTTATGAAAATAAAAACGGGTGACTACTTAAGCCGATTACTGTCTACTTATTATTTATCAAATCGTATAAAAGAATATAGTGAAGTCCGTAAGGCAGAAGAAGTGCTTGAAAATGCAATTGAAGATTACAAAGAACTGCCATTATGGAAAGTCCTAAGTATAGTAAATGATACCTTAGATGAAGGCAGCAGATTTTGTGTATTAAATGCTATCTTCATTGTTCCGTCTGAAGTTCCGGCTATGTGGATAGTTATATGATGTTTTATTAAATTAGAAATATATTTAATGAGCCCTGCGGGCTCCTGTTTTTAATTAAAAAGAGGAGATGAATATGTTAAAGAATAATGATAAAGTTACAGCTTTACTTAGATTTCTAAATTTTGGATTGTTACTGTTCTTGTTCTTCGCGATAATTCAATTTAATTTAATGTATAGCCTTGAAGAATTTTTTTAATTATATTGAAACAATATTAAAAAAATACCAAAGGTGTTCGGGTTTGAATGTAGAAAGAAGGTGATAAGAGAAAAAATAATCTAAATTAAATGATATCAAAAAACTAAATCAAAAGTAAATTAAACGAAAGGAAAAATACAATTATGAATTATATTGAACTACCAAATATTCTTGAGGAAACCTCTCGAGGGACACAGGCGATTAGGATAGAAGATGATTTGTTAAGGAATAGAGATATATTTCTTACTACGGAAATTGATAGTAAATCATCTTCAGACATATTAAAGCAGCTTATTTACCTGGATAAGACAGATACTGATAAACCAATTACACTTTATATAAGCAGTCCGGGAGGGGAGGTGACAGCAGGCTTAGCCGTCTTTGACTTTATTAGAATGATGAAGTCAAAGGTGAATACGGTTTGTATTGGAACAGCCGCAAGTATGGGAGCTATCATCTTCCTTGCAGGTGAAGAAAGGAAGATGCTCCCGCATACTAAAATAATGATTCATGATCCAAGTTATGGAAATGCATCAATGGGAGGTATGAAACCACTCGAAATAAAAGACAGATTAGAAAGTTTAATGAAATCAAGAAAACTGTTAGCTGAGATAATAGCAGAACGTACAGGGATGTCCCTTAAACGGGTATATTCAAAAACAAGGACAGATAGTTTCCTTGATGCAAATGAAGCTTTGAAACTGGGAATTGCAACAAAAATAATCAAAAGAAAGGAAGTATAAGTGATGAATAAAAATTATTATAGGCCTTTAGCTAAGGGGTATAATGCACCAAATGACGACATAGATTCAGGTTATAACAATAATGACCTGATAGTAGGAGGTTCAGGAACAGGCAAAACAGGGGGTTATGTAATACCTAACCTCCTAAACCCTTATGGGAATATGATTGTGTCAGATACAAAAGGTAGGCTGTACAAGGAAACAAAGAAAGTATTGGAAAATGCAGGTTATCAAGTGCTGAAGATAGATTTCATTCATCCGAGAGAGTCGGTAGGATATAATCCTCTGCTATCCATTAGAGAAACTGAAGACGGATACAGTCAGATTGATATAATGACTGTAGTAAGTAAGATACTGCCTTTGGAAGAGGGGAAAAACAGGGATGACAGATTTTGGATTGAATCAGCAAGAGGGTTAGTAGGGTTTCTTATAGCATTTACATTGGAAGCCTTCGAAAGAAAAGACCATAATATGGTGACTGTAGCGGAAGTATTAAAAGGAATGGAGACTCAAAGTGGAAAGGATATGATAAATAAGTGGATGCTAATGAATCCTGACAGCTATGTAGCCGATTTATATCGAATGAGTCAAATAATTACACAATCAGAGAGAACTTGGAGCTGTATTCAAAAATTTGCTGTAGGAGGACTGGAAACTTTTTTGTACAAGGATCTTAGGAAGATATTTAAGTCAGATGAAAATGCCTTCAATGTAAAGAAATTTTTAAGGAGAAAGAGTGTTCTCTTCATAAACAATAGTGATGTTAACCGATATGCTGATAGAATTGTGAGTCTGCTTTATGCCCAGCTGATAAATGATATTTTTGAAGAGGCAGACAAGAGGGAGGATGGCAGGCTCAAGATTCCGGTTAGGTTTATAATAGATGATTTTGCATCAAATGTGTATATTGAAGACTTTGATAAATTAATATCGGTTACACGTTCAAGAAATATTTCATTGTCAATTATTGTTCAGAACCTCACACAACTCTCAGCCATGTATGGAGAAAATAAAGCAAATACAATAATAGTGAATTGCGACCACATCCTCTACCTTGGAGGACAGGACATAAAGACTGCAGAGTACATAGGACATAGAGCAGGACTTACAGAAGACAAGGTTTTGGTAATGCCTGCTGATAAGGCTTATCTTATAAAAAGAGGTGAAAAGGCCGTCCTGGTAGACAAAATAGAGCCTTATAAGGCAATAAAGGAAAAAATGGAAGAACTTAGAAAGAAGGAGGTAGAAAAAATGAATGAAGAAATGGAGCCTGATTTTACTTAAAAAAAGAATTCCTGTCGGAAAAAACCGGCAGGAATGGATGTTTTTTTGTAATATTTAAGTGCCATTGGAATTATCTATCTGTCTTTCATAAGTACATAAGATTCATCATCCTGAACGCTTACATAGGCAGGTCTGATTATTTTATCGGTATTTATAAGTTCTTCAAGCCTATGGGCACTCCAACCCGTTATTCTTGCACAGGCAAAGATAGGGGTATAGAGCTCAGGAGGAAGACCAAGCATATGATATACAAGGCCACTGTAGAAGTCAATATTAGCACTTACGCCCTTGTAAATATGCCTTTCCTCGCCTATAATTTTAGGCGCAAGCCTTTCTACCATGCTGTATAGAGCATAGTCAGCATCATTTCCTTAGATTTTGCGAGCCTTTCAACATAGCCTTTGAAGATATTAGCTCTCGGGTCAGAGATTGAATAAACCGCATGTCCCATACCATAGATAAGCCCCTTCTTATCAAAGGCCTCTTTATGAAGCAGCTTTCTAAGATATAAGGCAACCTCTTCCTCGTCCTTAAGGTCTTTTTACATTTTTTTCTTTAGGGTCTTCAAACATACCCATAACCTTGATATTTGCACCACCGTGTTTAGGACCCTTAAGGGAGCCTAGGGGCAGCTGCTATGGCTGAGTAGGTATCTGTCCCGGAGGATGTTACTACATGCGTAGTAAAGGTAGAGTTATTACCACCGCCGTGCTCCATATGAAGTACAAGAGCAAGGTCAAGTACTGTAGCTTCTATAGTTGTATATTTTTTTATCAGGTCTGAGAAGCCTCAATATATTTTTCCGCTGTGGAGAGTGACTTTTTCGGCTGGTGGATGTAGAGGCTCTTGCCATTATTATAATGATTATGGAGCATGGTAGCCATATACTGAAAGCATAGGAAAGACAGCTATCAGGTTGAGGCATTGGCGCATCACATTTGACAGAGAGATGTCATCAGCAAGAGAGTCATAAGAATAGAGAGTGAGTACACTTCTTGCAAGGGTATTCATCATGTCCTTGCTTGGAGCCTTCATTATCACATCTCTTACGAAATTGCGGGGAAGTGCTCTCTGATTAGCAAGTTCCTTTATAAAATCAGCTAATTCCACATCTGTAGGCAATTTTCCAAAGAGAAGGAGATAAGCCATTTCCTCAAAACCAAAACGTTTTTCATTGATAAAGCCATCAGTAAGTTCGTGTATATCTATGCCACGGTAGTAGAGTTCACCTTCACAGGGAGTTTTAACTCCGTCTATCATCTTAAAAGAATTGATGGTAGAGATTTTTGTAAGGCCGGCTCTAACTCCTGCACCGTTTACATCACGAAGTCCGCGTTTTATATCAAGTTCTTTGTATAGGTCTGGATTTATCCTTGAATTTTCCAGACAGACTTCGGTAAGTCTCTCAATTTCAGGTGTTATACTTAGTTTGTAAGCCAATAGACTACCTCCTTATCCTAATATTGTATACAATTATACATTTAATATCTGTTATTATACACGAAATACTTTTATAATGTATACGAAATAAAAATAGATATAAGTTTTTTATAACAAAGTATTGATTTAATGTATTTGTAATATCGATATTTTTAGTATAGAATAAGTCACACAGAAAACAAAAAAACTTGTTCAGGGATTGAGAAGAGCAATCCCATATCTGTGAAGGTCAACTTTGTTGACAGACAAAACTTAAAGAAAAGAGGAGAAAATATATGAAGAAGAATGGTGTTAAAAAATTAGGTGCTTTAGTTCTTTCGGGAATTTTAGCGGTATCACTTGTAGGTTGTGGAGCAGTAGGAGGAGCTAAGAGTGATGATAAGGAGATATCAATCGGAGTAACCCCTGTCCCTCATCAGGAGATAGTTAAGGCTGCTGTAGTGCCTGCTCTTGAGAAGGAGGGGTATAAGGTGAAGGTAGTAGAGTTTAATGACTATGTACAGCCAAATACAGCCGTTCAGGAAGGTGAGCTCGATGCCAATTATTATCAGACAACCAGATATATGGAAAATGAGAACAAGGAAAGAAAACTTGACCTTGTATCAGTTGCAGAGATCCACCTTGAGCCAATGGGGCTTTACTCAAAGACAATCAAGGATATCAAGGAATTAAAGGATGGTGCATCTATAGCAATCCCTAATGATGGTTCAAATGAATCAAGGGCGCTTGCGCTTCTTGCAGACAATGGACTTATCAAGCTTAAAGAAACAGAAGATCTTTATAACCTTACAAGCATTGAGGAAAACCCTCATAACTTTAAGTTCTCTGAAATAGAGGCAGCCAGCCTGCCTGTAACTTTAAGTGATGTGGATGCAGCTGTAATTAACGGGAACTACGCTCTTGGAGCAGGATTTAATCCTAAGAAAGACTCTCTTATACTTGAAAGTACAGATTCAGCTTCAATCAAACAGTATTTTAATGACCTTGTAGTTAAGAAGGGAAATGAAAATTCTGAAAAGATCCAGGCTCTTAAGAAGGCTTTTACTTCTGACGAGGTTAAGAAGTTTATAGAAGAGAAATACGATGGTTCAGTTATCCCTGCATTCTAAAATATAACTTAGTGAATAATTTGAGTTAAATTTACGCTAATATAAAGATAGGTTATGCTTTCCGGCGATATTATTCTTAAAAAGATGGATGCCGCCATAGAAAGCATGGCCTATCTATATGGCGTTAAAGGGCATTATAGATAGAATAATAAATGGAGAAGATATGATAACAGTTAATCATTTGGAAAAGAATTATGGAAATGTAAAGGTTCTAAGCGATGTAAGCCTTCAGATTGAGGATGGAAGCGTATATGGAATAATAGGACACAGTGGTGCCGGTAAATCAACCCTGCTCCGCTGTTTAAATGGACTTGAGGGGTTTAGTGCGGGAAGTGTGGAACTTCTTGGAAGAAAGGTGGAAACGCTGAATGCCGCTGAAATAAACCGCCTTAGAAAAGAAGTAGGCATGATATTTCAAAATTTCAATCTGCTTTCGCGTAAAAATGTATATCAGAATGTAGCCCTTCCTCTTGTCTTTGAAGGAAAAAAAGAAAAATCTCCTGAAGTTCGGGAAAGAGTAACCAAGATGCTGGAGTTAGTCGGACTTTCAGATAAAATAAACAGGAGGCCTTCAGAACTTTCGGGAGGACAGAAGCAAAGAGTGGCTATAGCAAGGGCACTTATTCTTAATCCTAAGGTGCTTCTTTGTGATGAGGCAACTTCTGCCCTGGATCCAATGACTACCAGAGAGATTTTGGATTTATTGAAGAAGATAAATAAAGAAATGGGCATAACAATGATAGTTGTAACGCATCAGATGGATGTGGTTAAACAGATTTGCGAGAGGGTAGCCTTCCTTAAAGATGGGAAAATGGTGGCTGAAGGCAGGCCTGAGGATATTTTTATCAAGCCTGATACAAATGTAAAAGCCTTTCTTGGAGAAAATCTTGATATGCTCCCAAGCGGCGGCATAAATATGCATATTTTCTTTGACAATGAAACTGCAGATAAGCCTGTAATTGCTATGATGGCAAAGGAACTGGGAGTGGAAGCCTCTATTATCTGGGCAAGGCTTGATGACTTTAGAGGAACTGTACTTGGAAGTCTTACTGTTCAGATTAAGGAAGATGAGAAAGACAGGGTTTTTGCCTTTCTTAAGGAACAGGGTGTGAAATGGGAGGTAATCTAATGAATGAAGTAGTGTTAAATGCCTGCGTGGAAACTTTGTATATGAGTCTTTTTTCTACATTTTTCGCTGTAGTTTTAGGATTTATTCCTGCTATAGTGCTGACTCTTACATCAAGTGACGGACTTAGCCCCAATAAGGCAGTTTATAGTGTATTGGATTTTATTGTAAATGTATTTAGGAGTTTTCCGTTCATCATACTTATGGTAATACTGATACCTGTGACAAGATTTATAGCAGGTAAGGCTATAGGTACTACAGCGGCCATAGTTCCTCTAACCATAGGAACTGTTCCTTTTGTTGCAAGAGTAATAGAAACAGCCATGCGCAGTGTAGACAAGGGAGTAATAGAGGCTGCAAGAAGTATGGGAGCAACCAATATGCAGATAATAAGAAAGGTAGTAATAAAGGAGGCTGTTCCGGGAATAATTTCCGGTATAATTTTAACTCTTATTTCTGTGATAGGTTATTCAGCTATGGGCGGGGCCCTTGGAGCGGGAGGCTTAGGTGATGTAGCCATCCGTTATGGTTATCAATCCAGAGATACTGCTTATCTGGTAGTTACAAGTATAATTCTAATTGTATTTGTGCAAGCCATACAGTTTGCAGGTAATAGGATATATAACAAACTTTCATAGAAAAATTCCTGCTTTAGAATGATAAAACTGTATACAATGCCTTTAAGTTATAGTAAAATAAATCTCAACCTAAGTTTGTGCTGTTTGAACAAGGGGTTGAGATGTTTTATTTGGCAGGTATTTTATAAAATCCTATGAAATAAACCTTACCCCCGGTGTAGACAGACTATTATATTATTGACAGTTATTTAAGATGAATCAGGCAGGTAAAAAGATATGGAGATGAATATGAATTTTAAGAGAAAATTACCGGTACCAAAGGAACTCAAGGAAGAATATCCTATTTCTGCGGAAATGGGAGAAATAGTTAAAAAGAGAGAGATAAGGCAGTAAGTGACATAATAACGGGAGCAGATGACAGAATGCTCCTTGTAATAGGACCTTGCTCGGCAGACCATGAAGACCCTGTTATAGACTATATTTCAAGGCTTGCAAAGGTTCAGGAAAAGGTAAGGGATAAGATTTTTATAGTTCCAAGAATATATACCAATAAGCCAAGAACAGTGGGAACAGGGTATAAGGGAATGCTCCATCAACCCGATCCTGAGAAGGGTGAGGATATGCTTAAGGGTGTAATAGCTATAAGAAACCTTCATATAAGGGCAATCAAAGAGACGGGCTTTACCTGTGCAGATGAGATGCTTTATCCCGAGAACCACAGATATCTTTCAGATGTGCTAAATTATGTAGCCATCGGTGCAAGGTCTGTTGAAAATCAGGGGCATAGGCTTACGGCATCGGGCATAGAGGGAGCAGTTGGGATGAAGAATCCTACAGGCGGTGATCTCACTGTTATGATGAACTCAGTAGTTGCGGCACATAGTGCACATACCTTTCTTTACAGAGGGTGGGAGGTAGAGTCTGCAGGCAATCCTCTTGCGCATACAATTCTTCGTGGTGCGGTAGACAAGTATGGAAGAAATATACCAAACTACCACTATGAAGACATTCAGGAAGTAATAAGGCTCTATGCAGAGCGTGACCTTGTAAACCCTGCAATAGTGGTAGATACCAATCATTCCAACTCTGGAAAGCAGTATATGGAGCAGATACGCATAAGTAAGGATGTACTTCACAGCAGAAATGTATCTCCTGATATAAAGAAGATAGTAAAGGGACTTATGATAGAAAGTTACATAGAAGATGGCTGCCAGAAGGAAAATGAACATGTATACGGCAAATCCATCACTGATCCATGCCTTGGTTGGGAAAAAACTGAAAAACTTATTTATGATTTGGCTGATATGTGGTAAGATAGTGACACAAGCATAAAAGCATAAAATCCCTTGTGAGCTTGCTTGCAAAGGATTTTTGTGATTTATGCAAAGTTTATTATATCGGAGTTTAAGATGAATAAAGTACTTAAAAAAATTATCTGTTTATCAATATTTACTTTAACAGTAATATGTTCTGTCTCCTGCAGCAAGGCTGGTACAGATACGGGAAAAGGTAATAATATTATGACTGACAGCAGAGGAAGGGGCAGTGAAAATCTAAGTTCTGCTTACGGCAGTGAGAGGGAGGAAGCCTCTGAAAGTGAAATATTTGCCCTGGATACAGCAATAGGCCTTAAGGTATATGGGAGTAAAAGAGAAGAAGTATTAAAGAAACTTGAAAATAGAATTAATGAACTTGATGAACTTTTAAGCACGGGAAAAGAAACAAGTGAGGTCAGCAGGCTTAACAGGAGTGGGAAGGCAGTACTTTCAAAAATTACTGCCAATCTCGTAAAAAGGTCCCTGGAGATTTACCAAAAGACAGATGGACTTTTTGATATAACAATCTATCCTCTTATGGAATTATGGGGCTTTCCAAGTAAAAATTATAAGGTGCCTTCAGATAAGGAAATAAAAGAGAAACTTAAGGATGTCGGCTCGGATAAAATTATTTTTGATGAAGCTGCAGGAGAGATTTCATTTAAGAATAGGGGGATGGAGATTGATTTTGGAGGAATTGGAAAAGGTTATATTACAGATGAACTTGTTAAAATTTTAACAGAAGAAAAAGTGGAGTCTGCAATAATTAACCTTGGAGGTAATGTGTTTGGATTTAAGAAAAAGCCGGATGGTTCACTTTGGAATGTAGCTATAAGGGATCCAAATGAACCTGATAAGTATATGGCGGTTATTAAGCTTGAAGACAGTGCGGTAATCACTTCAGGAGGTTATGAGAGATATTTTGAAAAAGATGGTGTAACCTACCATCACATTCTTGATCCGAGAACAGGAAAACCAAGTAATAGTAATTTGAAATCAGTCAGCATAGTGAGTAAGGATGGAACCCTTGCGGATGCACTGTCTACCAGTCTTTTTATAATGGGGGAAGAAGGGGCGGCAGAGTATTGGAAAAAAAATGGCAATAACTTTGATATCATTCTTATGACAAAAGACAACAGGCTGTTAATAAGTAATAATATCAAAGGGAAAGTAATGTCAGATAATTATGAAGTAGAAGTGATAAAAAAATGAAAATAAACAATTAAAATCATAATTATCAAAACTATCAGCCGAAAGATGTAAAAAGATACTGTATATATGCTATAAAAAAATTTTTAAAAAAATGCCGATAATAAGGTTGTTCTCAAAGAACTTGATAAATGTTAAAAATTTAGGGTATATTGTAGTTATGGAAAATGTATAATATATTTTTCGGAGGATGAGTGTGAAAAAACATGAAAAAGAGTGCCATTTTTGATTTCATATTAGTCATTATTCTACTTATTTTCATAGGACTTGCAGTACTTATGAAGATAGATAATTCTATATATAAAACCAGAGATGAAAGAAGTCTTGAAGATTTTCATTCATCTTGGAGAACCTGCAGTGGCAAAGATATTTCTTTAGATGATTTAGGAAAGAAAGCTGCCAAAAATGAAGAAGGTGAGTTGGAAATAAATATTTACCATACAATCCCATCTTATCTGGTGAATGATACCATCCTTAATTTTAGGAGTAAAAATATACGATTTAAGGCAATAATAGGGGATGAAGTAGTATATAGCTTTATGGCCGAAGATCAGAGGGTTCTCTCGAAAGGAAATGGAAGTACCTTTCATAGAATTAATATTAAAACGGAAGATGCAGGTAAAGATATTGAATTGCAGGTCTTTCCTATATACAAGGATAGCAGCAGCCGTATAACCAGTGCTTATTTAGGCAGAACTTGGGACTATTTTGGAATGATTTTAGACCAAAATTTCTTTGGCTTTCAATTTAGCATTATGATTGTTTTAATAGGTGTTTTGCTGATTATTATGTCATTTTTCTCTAGATTTGGCGGTGGACATAATGAGAGAAACAGAATACTTGGAATATTAATTATTTGCGTTGGTACTTGGGCTATCAGTGAAACTCTAATGCCGCAGTTTATGTTTGGCCATTCGACTCAGCTTAACGAGATAAATCATATCTTATTAGTTTTCATGCCGTATTTTTTTATAAGTTATGTGTATTTGGACTTGGAATACTGTAGAGACAGCTTGCTAAAAATATCCTTTGTCATAACAGTTGTAGAGCTGATATTGATTTGTGTACTTAGCCTAACGGGAATTAAGGATACACATGAGAGCTTAAATATAATCCATGCAGGCTTTGTATTAAATGTGGCAATTGCTGTATTTGCAATTGTTGAGAATATTTTATACTGCAAAAAAAATAAAATTAAATATAATGCACTAACAATAATATTCTCACTTGGAGTATTTATGGCGAGTGTGGCTTGGGATGTATTTTACCATTATTGGAAATATGATGTAAGAGATCGTGGTGCAATAATGAGAATTGGAATTCTCCTCGGAGTTCTGATACTTGCTATAGATTCTATAGGTAAGCTCTTTGAAGAAATTAAGGCAGCAGAGATTAATAACAGGATGTCTAAGATTACATATACAGATGCGCTTACAGGCTTAGCTAATAGAAATGCCTATGAAGTTAAGGAAAAAGAAATACAGGAAAAACTTGATAAGGGTGAAATTAAGGAACTTCTTGTTTGTAAGTTTGATATAAATGATCTTAGAAAGATTAATGATAATTACGGCCATGCTTATGGTGACCGCCACATCATAAAATGTGCTGAGATTATAAATGATGCTTTTGGAAATAGCGGACATGCTTTTAGAGTGGACTGTGATGAGTTTGTTGTTTTCATAATTGGAGATGGTACTGAATACATCTACGAAAGAGGAATTTTGAAATTAGTGGAACTCGAGAGGGAATTTAACAGAACTCCCGGTCTGCTTACACCACTTCATATTGCTTATGGGCATGTGATTTTTGACAAGGATTTGTTTGAATCTGTTGAAAAGGCTGAAGTTGGAGCAGATAAGAAGATGTATGAATGCAAAGAGAGGATGAAGAAAGGAGTAATAGTTTAATGGAAATAAGAGATAGATTTGAGGCTTTATCAGCAAGGCTCTATGGAAGGCCAACAAGACAGTGTACGGAGGTAGAATTGTTTCATACGCTGTTAGTATTAACCAAAGAGCTTATGGCTGATAAAAAGCAGATTACAGGAGAGAGAAAACTCTATTATATTTCTGCAGAATTTCTTATTGGTAAACTGCTTAGTAATAACCTTATAAATCTTGGTGTATACGATGAGATAGAGAAAGTATTAAATGAGTCTGGAAAAAGCATAGCAATGTTGGAAGATTTGGAGCCTGAACCATCACTTGGAAATGGCGGGCTTGGAAGACTTGCGGCCTGCTTCCTTGACTCAATTGCGAGTCTTGGACTGAATGGCTGCGGTGTTGGTCTTTTGTATCACTTTGGCTTGTTTAAACAGTCATTTCATAACTATCTTCAGAATGCAAATAAAAATGAATGGATTACCGACAAGTCTTGGATTACAAAGACAGACTTAAGCTTTGATGTTAAATTTGGTGACAGAACCGTTAGATCTACAATGTACGATATAGATGTAGTGGGCTATGAGAACGGAATCGGGAAGCTCCATCTTTTTGATGTGGATTCTGTGGATGAAAGCCTTGTAAAAAGTGGAATTGATTTCGATAAGGAAAATATAGAGAAAAACCTAACCCTTTTCCTCTATCCTGATGATTCAGATGAGGCAGGACAGCTTCTTCGTATCTATCAGCAGTATTTTATGGTAAGTAATGCGGCAAGGCTTATAATTAAGGACATGAAGGATGCAGGACACGATTTACACGACCTTAATAAGTACGCTGTAGTTCAGATTAATGATACACATCCTACTATGGTTATCCCTGAGCTTATCAGAATTCTTACACAGGAAGAGTATTTTACCATGGATGATGCAGTTGAAGTGGTAAGCAAGACCTGTGCTTATACCAACCATACCATCCTTGCTGAGGCACTTGAGAAATGGCCTCTCAGATACCTTGAAAAGGTCGTTCCTATGCTTGTGCCTATTATCAAGGAGCTTAACAACAGAATAAGAAAAGTAAATCCTGATCCTGTTATTCAGATAATAGATGATGAGAACAGGGTACACATGGCTCATATTGACATCCACTATGGTTTCTCAACCAATGGTGTTGCAGCCATCCACACAGAGATACTTAAGGATTCCGAGCTTAATCACTTCTACAAGCTCTATCCTGAGAGATTTAACAACAAGACCAATGGCATTACCTTTAGAAGATGGCTGCTTTCCTGCAACCATGGGCTTGCTAAGCTCTTAGATGAGACAATAGGTACAGGCTACAGAAAGGATGCAACAGAGTTAAAGAAACTCCTTATGCATAAAGATGACCAGAACTTCCTTGACAAGCTTGATGAAGTGAAGAAAGCCAATAAACAGGCGCTTGCAGACTATGTAAAGAAGATGGAGGGAGTGGATATTGATCCTAACTCTGTATTTGATGTACAGGTAAAGCGTCTTCACGAGTACAAGCGTCAGCAGATGAATGCACTCTACATCATTCACAAGTACCTTGAGATCAAGGCAGGTAAAAAGCCTGAAACTCCTGTTACCTGTATCTTCGGTGCAAAGGCAGCTCCTGCTTATGTGATAGCTAAGGACATCATCCACCTCATCCTTGTACTTGCTGAGATAATTAATAAGGATCCTGAGGTTAGCCCATATCTGAAGGTGGTTATGGTTTCAAACTACAATGTAAGTTATGCGGAGAAGATTATTCCTGCCTGCGATATATCCGAGCAGATTTCTCTTGCGTCCAAGGAGGCAAGTGGAACTTCTAACATGAAGTTTATGCTTAACGGTGCTATTACTCTTGGAACCGATGATGGTGCCAATGTAGAGATACATGACTTTGTAGGCGATGACAACATCTACATCTTTGGTGCGAAGTCTGATGAGGTAATTGAACATTATAAGAAGGCAGATTATGTTTCTCGTGACATTTACAATAAGTCAAAGGTGGTAAAGGATGCAGTTGACTTCATCGTAAGTGATACGGTTACAAAGGTTGGTAACAAAGAGAACCTTGAAAGACTTTATAATGACCTTATAAATAAGGACTGGTTTATGGCTCTTCTTGACCTTGAGGCTTATATTGAGAAGAAGGACGAGATACTTAAGGATTATGCTGACAGAGAAAAATGGAAGAGAATGGTGGTTGTAAATATGGCAAATGCCGGTTTCTTCTCATCTGACAGAACAATTGAAGAATACAATAGAGATATTTGGAAACTTAGATAGTTTCGAGCAGCATATAACCGGGTGTCAAGAGTTTGAAGGCTGTTTTAATTTGTTAAAACGGATTCAGATTTTGGCACCTGTCTTGTAATGATATATTAATATCGGAGAGAGGACAATATATGAGAAGTTGTGGAGTACTTTTACCGGTTAGTTCATTGCCTTCAGAGTATGGTATTGGCTGTTTTTCAAAAGAGGCCTATGAATTTGTGGATAGCTTTTTGAAGCAGGGCAGGGATACTGGCAGATACTGCCGCTTGGACCAACTAGTTATGGGGACAGCCCATATCAGTCATTTTCAACCTATGCGGGTAATCCTTATTTTGTAGACCTTGAGGATCTTAAGAATCTTGGTCTTATAAAGGAGTCTGACCTTAAAAAGTTTAACTTTGGCAAGAATGCCAGGTATGTAGACTATGCAAAGGTATATAACTCAAGATTTAAGGCACTTAAAATAGCTTTTGAGAATGCTAAGAAGCTTCTTGAATCAGGAAAATTAAAGATAGAAGACGCTGAGAGTTTTGAGTCATTTAAGAAGGCAAACAGTCTTTGGCTTCCTGATTATTCACTTTTTATGGCTATTAAGGATTCACTGGGCGGCATAGCTTGGAATGAATGGGAGGAGGGGCTTAGGCTTCGTAAACCTGAGACGCTTAAAAAGTATCAGGACAAGCTTGCTGATGAAGTGGAATTCTATGCCTTTATACAGTGGATGTTTGACATACAGTGGAAGAAGCTTAAAAAATATGCAAATGAAAAGGGAATTAAGATAATTGGTGATGTTCCTATCTATGTTGCCTTTGACT
Organism: uncultured Catonella sp.; assembly: GCA_916439065.1. Lineage (GTDB taxonomy): Bacteria > Bacillota > Clostridia > Lachnospirales > Lachnospiraceae > Catonella. Next base: position 836,962 of record CAKAGD010000003.1, on the reverse strand, counting down.
CTGCTGACGCTTGGGCAAGTCCTGAACTTTTCCAGTTTGATGAGAATTTCATACCTACTGCGGTTGCAGGCTGCCCTCCTGATGCTTTCTCAGCGACAGGACAGCTCTGGGGCAATCCTCTCTATGACTGGGATTACCACAAGAAGACAGGCTACGAATGGTGGATGAAGCGTATGGCAAGGGCATTTGACCTTTACGATACTGTAAGAATAGACCATTTTAGAGGCTTTGACACCTATTATTCCATCCCTTACGGCAGGAAAGATGCTGTGGTAGGCAAATGGAAGAAAGGTGCAGGTTTTGCCCTCTTTGCAAGGATGAAGGAAGTGCTTGGGGATGTAGATGTGATAGCTGAGGATCTCGGCTACCTTACTCCTTCAGTAATTAAGCTTGTGAAACGAACAGGCTATCCGGGAATGAAGGTAATTCACTTTGCATTCTACGGCGGTGCTGAAACTACCTATCTTCCGCATAACCATGTGGCAAATTCAGTTGTATATACAGGAACCCATGATAATGACACTACCCTTGGCTGGTACCGTTCTTTAGACAAGAAGGTAAAGAAGTTTATGAGAGAATATCTAAACATTCAGACTGAGGACGAAAAAGAGATAGTGTGGGAACTTCTTAGGAATGCCTATATGAGTGTTGGTAATCTTGCCATCATCCCAATGCAGGATTTTCTCTGCCTTGGGAGTGAAGCCAGAATCAATACTCCGTCTACACTTGGTGGTAACTGGGAGTGGAGAATGGGCAAGAAGGACTTTACTTCAAAGCTTGCAAAGAGAATGAAAAAGCTTGCAGAGACATACGGCAGAGCAGCAGAGGAAACTAAAGCTTAGTTAGGAGAATGAATGAATCCGTTCACTATATTAAAATACAAATCACAGCTTGAGGGTAACCATCCAAGAGCTGCGGAATTTGTGAAAAAAGTCATATTGACTGGTCTCCCTGAAGGAACTGTAGTGGAGGTGTCCATAACCAAACCAGGTGAAGAAACCAAAACTTCTAATATCAGAGTCACAAGGGAAGATATTGAACTTTTTGATGAAGTAAGAAAAAAACAAAGAAAAAAATAAATACTATTTTTAAATGGAGAGAGGCTAAGTCTTTTCTCCTTTTTTTATTGAAATTAAAAGAAAATTATGATATTATTAGTTTGTTGTTAGATTCTTATATTAATTGACTATTTCTTAGATTTCGTTTCAGAAATCAAAATTCGCTAAAATTGTTAGGTTCACAGATGCTGCTGTGGCTTGTTTTTGTATGCTAAAAACTATTATCTAAACGCTCTAACATAAAATTATTTGCAAGGTACAAAGTGAATAAATGGGGCTAATTTATAGTAACTTATTGTGTATTACAACGAAAAGGGGTACAATGAAAGAAAAGGACATAACAGAAAAGAAGCTGCTTAGCTATAATGATGTATTTGCGGATGTTATAAATGGAAGCATTTTTGGTGGGCAGGAAATTGTAAGAAGTGAAGAATTAACTGATGCGAATCCTGTAACTCAATTCAAGGATGAGAATAATACACCTCGTGAGCAAATAAGAGATGTTGCCAAGCTATGGAAGAAGAAAGGTATAATATTTTCCTTTATAGGCATTGAAAATCAGACTAGTCCGGACAGGGATATGATATTGAGAGTGATTTCTTATGACGGAGTGACTTATAAAAATCAAATAGGTAATGAACATATTTATCCGGTATTTACTATAGTTATTTATTGGGGAAAAAGTGAGTGGAAAGTTCCAACGAGCCTGAAAGAAAGATTTAATTGTACCACGGAGTTGACCGACATAGTATCTGATTATAAATTTAAGCTTATTGATATTGGAAGACTTTCGGATGAAGAAGTAGATAAATTTAAAGACGATTTTGGATTTATTGCTGGAATCATAGCCAAGCAAAGAAGCTATAGACCTGGAAAAGTTGATATTAAGCATCCGGAAGAAGTATTAGATTTGCTTGATGCGGTACTAGGAGATGATAGATTTAAACAAATTAAAAATGAGGTTGTGCAGATTAAAGAAGAAGGGAGAGAGGTTGATATGTGTGAATTTTTAGACGAACTTGAGAAGAGAGGAATGGAAAAAGGAATAGAACAAGGAATAGAACAAGGAATGGAGAAAGGTGAAGAACTGGCAACCTTCCGTATAGCAAAGAATTTTAAAGATAGTAAGGTAGATGTAGAAATTATTGTTAGAGCGACAGGCCTTACAAAGGAACAGATAGAAGCGTTGTAAAAAGACTGAGATTTTTTATTTTCCAAATCAGATATTTGTGCTATACTATTATGGCATAAAAAAAGGAGGTATTTATGGCTATAGAGCAGGAAGAGAACTTACCTTATATGGTAATTCCGGTTGAAATGGAAGACGGAACCAAGATAGAATGTGAAGTGCTTGCTATTTTCCCGGTAGAGGGCAAGCAGTATATTGCCCTTATTGATAAAGATAATGACGACAGCGATATATGGTTATATAGATTTGTCCCGGTTGGAGATGAGGAATTCAACATAGAAGATATTGAAGATGATAAGGAATTTGAGTTGGTAGAGGATGCTTTTAACAAGATGGTAGAGTCTGCAGAGATAGATGCTGTAATAGACGAAAGAGTAAAATAGGCAATTTCAAAGGGGATTGCTAAGATAGACAGGAGATAAGAAAATGAAACAGGTAAGAACAAGGTACGCACCAAGTCCAACAGGAAGAATGCATGTAGGTAACTTAAGAACAGCACTTTATGAGTTTCTCATAGCTAAGCCATGCAGGAGGCTCATTTTTACTTAGGATAGAAGATACAGACAGAGAAAGATTTGTACCTGAAGCTCTTGATATCATTTATAAGACAATGAAGGAGACAGGACTTAAGCACGATGAAGGGCCTGATATAGGCGGAGACTGCGGCCCTTATGTGCAGAGCGAAAGACAGGCATCAGGCATTTATCTTAAATATGCAAAAGAACTCGTAGAAAAGGGAGAGGCTTATTACTGCTTCTGCGACAAGGAAAGGCTTGAAAGCCTCAAGCAGACTATAGATGGGAAAGAGGTGATGGTCTATGACAAGCATTGCCTTAACCTTCCTAAGGAAGAAATAGAGAAAAACCTGGCTGAGGGCAAGCCTTATGTCATCAGGCAGAATATTCCAAGAGAAGGGACTACCACATTTAAGGATGAGGTTTATGGAGAGATAACAGCTCCAAACTCAGAGCTTGATGACCAGATTCTCATTAAGTCTGATGGCTATCCTACCTACAATTTCGCCAATGTAGTGGATGACCATCTTATGGGAATCACCCATGTGGTCCGTGGAAACGAGTATCTTTCATCTACACCTAAGTACAACAGGCTCTATGAAGCATTTGGCTGGGAAATCCCTACCTACATCCACTGTCCGCTTATTACCAATGAAGAACATCAGAAGCTCTCAAAGCGCAGCGGACACAGCTCATATGAAGACCTTATCGAGCAGGGCTTTGTACCTGAGGCAGTTGTAAACTTCATAGCACTTCTTGGCTGGAGTGCTGAGAGCGGAACTGAGATATTTGACCTTGAAGGTCTTATCAGAGAGTTTGATTATACCAGAATAAATAAGTCGCCTGCTGTATTTGACATGGTTAAGCTTCGTTGGATGAATGGTGAGTACCTTAAGGCTATGGACTTTGACAAGTTCTTTGAAATGGCACTTCCATACATCAAAGAGGTGATTACAAAAGACCTGGACCTTAAGAAAATAGCTGAGCTTGTGAAGACAAGAATCGAAGTTCTGCCTGACCTTAAGGAGCATATTGACTTCTTTGAGGAACTTCCTGATTACGATATAGCTATGTATACTCACAAGAAAATGAAGACAACCTCTGAGAGCTCGCTTGCAGTTCTTCGTGACCTTCTTCCACTTCTTGAAGCAAGTAATGACTACTCCAGAGAGGGTGTTGAGGCTGTACTTATGGGCTACATACAGGATAAAGGCATCAAGAACGGACAGGGACTTTGGCCGATCAGAACCGCTGTTTCAGGCAAACAGATGACACCTGGCGGGGCTTACGAGATAATGGAGATTCTTGGTAAGGAAGAAAGCCTAAGAAGAGTTAGAATAGGTATAGAAAAGCTTAGTAAGGCAGTAGAGGGCTAATTTAGACTTTAGTTGATACGAGCAGTGAATCTAGACTAAATTGTTCGTAAGTGGATATTTTTTAGAAATAATATTGTTATTATGTGGTTATGTGGGCTACTTCTGAACCTGCATAACCATATTTATTCCAAATTATTGACCAACTATCCTGTGAAATATCGTAATTACGCAATAGGAGCTAGATTACGGTGTGTTACAGGATTGCTGCAGTTTAGCTTTTCGCAGGACTTTGCAAAATATAGTTTTTCAGAATAATAGGAGGAAGTGTGGAATATAGTAAGCCACAATTAGAGGCGGTAAGGCATGTAGATGGACCTATGATGGTACTTGCGGGACCAGGCTCAGGAAAAACAGCAGTAATTACGGGAAGGGTACGCTGCCTTTTAGAAGAGATGAAGATTGCCCCTCAGACCATCCTTGTGATAACCTTTACAAAGGCAGCAGCTACGGAGATGAAAGAGCGTTTTGTAAAGCTAATGGGAGAACCAAAGGGAGTGCAGTTTGCAACATTTCACTCAGTTTTTTTTATGATACTTAGGGTTTCTTATGGATATGGAGTAGACCAGATAATTACTGAGGAAATAACAAGAAATTTTCTTAAAGAAAAGATAAGAACTTTAGGCCTTGAAGAAGGGGATGAGAAGGATTTTATAAAAAATATAATTGGAGAAATAAGTAAGGTAAAATCCGAAGGAGTGGCAATAGAGAATTATTACTCGCTAAACTGCCCGGAGGAAGCTTTTAGAGATATATTCAGGTCTTATGAAGCATTTATGAAGGAAAGAGGGCTAATTGACTTTGATGATATAATGATACTCTGTGAAAAGCTTTTCAATGATTATCCTCACATCTTAGAGGCTTGGCAGAGCAAATTTAAGTACATTCTCATAGATGAATTCCAGGATGTGTCGAGGCTCCAGTTTGAGCTGGTAAGAAAGATGGCAGAGCCTCTTAACAATATTTTTATAGTAGGAGATGATGACCAGAGTATATACCGCTTCAGAGGTGCAAAGCCTGAAATTATGCTGGGTTTTGAAAAGATTTATCCAAATTGTAAAAAAGTTCTTTTAAATGAAAATTATCGTTCTACAGAAGCAATTCTTAATTTCGCAGGGAGTGTAATTCATAAAAATAAACAGCGCTTTGACAAAAAAATAGTGGCTGCAAAGGGAGTGGAGGGAAGTCTGCCTGTAATAAAGAGTTTTCCGGACAGAAGGGCAGAAGACACTGCCATAGTAAAGGATATAATAAAGTCTCACGAGGCTGGAATTCCATTTTCTGAAATGGCCATTGTATATAGGACAAATGTGGCGGCAAGGCCTGTAGTTACAAAGCTTATAGAGTATAATATTCCATTTATCATGAAGGAAATGGCACCAAGCATTTACAATCATTTCATAGCTAAAAATATAATGGATTACCTTGAAATAGCTAATGGAGACAGGTCCAGAAGCAGATTCTTAAATATAATGAACCGTCCAAACCGCTATCTTTCAAGGGAGAGTCTCTCTGATGCCGTAACTCTTAATAGAGATAAGGTAGAGTATGTGAGCTTCATAAGGTGGACAGATGCTTATAAGGGGAGGAACTGGATGGCTGAAAGAATAAATACGCTTCAGTTTCAGCTGGCAAAACTCTCTGAACTTTCGCCTTTTGGAGCAATTCATTACCTGCGTAAGGTAATAGGATATGATAAGTTTTTGACAGAATATGCAGACGAAAGACATATAGACGCAGATGAACTCTTTGAAATTTTGGAAGAAATTGAAGAGACTGCAAAGCCTTATAGAACTTTGAAAGAATGGAAAGACAGTATAGAAGATTTTAATAAGAAGCAGAAGGAAGAGTTTGAAAAAAATAAAAATGCTGATAGGGATGCTGTAGTAATATCGACTATGCATGGTTGCAAGGGGCTTGAATTTGACAAGGTCTACATTCCTGAGGTTGTAGAGGGAATAATTCCATACAAAAAGGCCATCAGGCAGTCCGATATAGAAGAAGAGAGAAGGCTCTTCTATGTAGCTATCACCAGGGCTAAGAAGGAGCTTATGATTACTTATCCTAAGAACCTGTACGGAAAGGACAAGGAGGTTTCTCCGTTTTTGAGGGAGTATTTGAGATAGAGAGGCTTGCAGGTGTAGGTCGATGGATTAGGAAAGAGAGCTGTTGGCTAAGGTTGGATGTATATAGACTACAAAAGTGTCGGCTATAACTGACAGCCTTCAGAAAAAAATAAATTTATCGGTTATAACTGACAAGTTTGAGAAAAATATAAAAACATCTGTTATAACTGACAAAATCATAAAGTTCTCTTGAATATCAGTTATAACTGTCATATTGGAGGTTATAATGTAACCATAGGAAAGGCAGGAGAGAAGGAGATAGACTTTATCGCAGAGAAAGCTGGGGATAAAATGTAGAACCTGATAAATAAAAGACTGCTGCTCATTTCTGATGTAAAACCGGAAATGGGATTCAGTGTTGCCAGAGCTATGAGTAGGAATAAATATATATATATTTCTGCTTATTGTGGAGCTTTTGTTGTATCATCAGATTACAATAAAGGTGGTACATGGGCAGGGGCAATAGAGAACTTGAGGCATAACTGGACAAGAACCTTCATCTGGGCTCACAAGGAATATATGGGTAATTCAGGTCTTATCGAAAAAGGAGGAATTCCATATGAGATAAGTGAAAAAAAGATAAGAGATTTAATGAAGAGTCCTAAAAATATTGTCTGCAGAGAAATTGAAAGAGAAGACAGTTATGAGCAGATGGATATTTTTAGATTGGATACAATGGCAGTCGGAGAAAGCTCCAATAACACATATAGATAAATGTAGTAAATAAACCGTCACATCACAGTTTTCCCTTTTTTATTGAATAACCATCCACTTCATGTTATACTAAATAACAAATATTTCTAAAAAAAGGAGTAAAAGTATGGAAGGTATGTACAGTGTACCATTGTCAGAACTCATAGAGAAAATGGGACTTGAAAACCTGACTCCGGGGATAGACACAGAAAATATTTTGATTAAACATATAGATGTAAACCGCCCGGCACTTCAGCTTGCAGGTTTTTTTGACTACTTTGATTCAGAGCGTATCCAGGTAATCGGAAATGTTGAATATGCATTTCTTCAGAGAAAGGATGAAGAAGAGGGAATTAGGGTAGTTACAAAGCTTATGGATTACAAAATCCCCTGCCTTATTTTTTGCAGGGGAATTGAAGTACACGAAAGATAATTGAGGCGGCAGTAGAAAAGGGAGTGCCGGTTCTCTGGACAGAGAAAGCGACATCAGCTTTTATGGCTGAAGCAATTCGTTATATGAGGCACCAGCTGGCACCAAGAATATCCATACATGGTGTATTTGTAGATATCTACGGTGAGGGAGTTCTCATCATGGGTGAGAGCGGTATAGGTAAGAGTGAGGCTGCTCTTGAGCTTATCAAACGCGGGCACCGCCTGGTATCTGATGATGTAGTGGAAATTAAGAAGATTAGTGAGGATACTCTGGTTGGAACTGCACCTGAGATAACCAAACATCTTATTGAACTTAGGGGTATAGGAATTATTGATGTAAGGACACTTTTTGGATTTGCCAGTGTCAAGAATTTTCAAAATATCGACCTTATAATCAAACTTATGGAATGGGACAAGGATTATGAGTTTGACAGACTGGGATTAGAAGAACAGTATACTGAGATTTTAGGTATAAATCTCATTAGCCACAGCATCCCTATTCGTCCGGGTAGAAATCTTGCGATTATCTGTGAGGCTGCAGCAGTTAATAACCGCCAGAAAAAGATGGGTTATAATGCGGCTAAGGAGTTCTATGACAGAGTAACCTCAAATATAATGAAAAACAGAGATATCTAAAATATTAAATTATTGGCTTATAGACATACATAGTATCAAAAGGGTTCTTATAAGTGTAGGGGAAACTAACTTTATAAGAAGTCACATAAATCAAATGGGTAGTTAAAGGAGAAAGCTATGGGTAAATTTGTTTCGGAGTAGACATTGGTGGAACTTCAGTTAAACTGGGTATGTTCACAATGAAGGGGGATCTTATCAACAAGTGGGAGATACCTACTTTGCCGGAAAGCGTACTTTCAGATGTGGCAAGGTCTATTGAGGACAGATTGACAGACGAATATCCTAAGAAGGACTGCGAGGGTATAGGCATAGATGTACCGGGGCCTGTTACAGAGGACGGCTTTGTTTCGCAGTGTGTAAATATGCATTGGGGAAGAACTGATGTTAAGGGTGAGATTGAGAAGCTTACAGGACTTAAGGCTATGGTAGCCAATGATGCAAATGCTGCCGCTCTTGGAGAGATGTGGCAGGGAGGCGGTAAGGGACATGGAAGCCTTACCATGGTTACACTTGGAACAGGAGTCGGAGGCGGAGTCATTATAGATGGAAAGATAATTGCCGGTTCTAACGGAGCAGCCGGAGAGATTGGTCATATCTGTGTAAACCCACACGAAGAAGTTACCTGCAACTGTGGTAAGAAGGGCTGTCTTGAGCAGTATGCTTCTGCAACCGGTATAGTAAGACTTGCCAAGATGGAGATGATAGAAGGCAAGAATTCCACTATTTTAGCAGATATAGATGGATTTTCAGCTAAGGATGTACTTGATGCAGCCAAGAAAAATGATGCCATAGGTGTGGATGTACTGGATAAACTTGGCTGGTATCTTGCTTTTGCCTGTGCAGGTATTGCACAGATAGTTGATCCTGAAGTCTTTGTAGTAGGCGGAGGAGTCTCAAAGGCAGGAGAAATTATTATTAAGGCTATTACAAAGTATTATAATGAATTTGCAATGGATGCACTTAAAATAAGGAGTTTAGGCTTGCAACTCTTGGAAATGACGCAGGTATCTATGGTTGTGCGGCAATGATAGCAGGAAAGAAGATTGGATAATGAGAGATGAATTTATATTAGGGCTTCAAAACATTTTATGTGGCGAAGCCATATTTTTAAATGAGATAATGAAGGGGCATACCAGTTTTAAAATTGGTGGTACTGCAGAAGTTTTCCTTGAAGTTAATACAATTGAAGAACTTATTAAGGTTACAAAGTTATGCAAAGATGAAGGTGTTGATTTCTTTGTAATAGGTAATGGAAGCAACCTTCTAATATCAGATGAAGGGGTAGAGGGAGTAATTATCCACCTTTCAGGTAAACTTGCAGGGGCAAGGATAGAAGGCGATGCAGTTAGGGCAGGAGCGGGACTAAGCCTTGCCGCACTTGCCATATTTACAGTAGAGAAGGAACTGACAGGATTTGAATTTGCAGCCGGAATACCCGGATCGGTCGGCGGAGCCGTATATATGAACGCAGGGGCTTATGGTGGCGAAATGAAGGATGTTGTAGAAGGAGTTTACATTATCATAGATGGTGAACTCAAACATTTTTCAGCTAAAGATATGGATTTTGCATACCGTCACAGTATAGTGCCGTCACTTAAAAATGCGGTGATAGCGGCAGTGGATTTTAAGCTGGCAAAGGGTAAAAGAGAAGAAATTCAGGCTAAGATAGATGACTTAAATGCACGAAGAAGAGAAAAACAGCCGCTTGATTATCCCAGTGCAGGATCTACATTTAAGCGTCCTGAGACAGGTTATGCTTCACAGCTTATTGAAGAAGCAGGGCTTAAGGGAATGAGGATAGGAGGAGCTGAGGTATCAAAGAAACACAGCGGTTTCATCATTAATGTTGATAATGCCACAGCAAAGGATGTGAAAGAACTGATAGCCCATGTTCAGAAGGTTGTGGAAGAAAAAAGCGGAGTGAAGCTCTATCCGGAGGTAAGGATGCTATGAAACCATCAAAACTGGTCATAATTACGGGAATGTCAGGGGCAGGTAAGACTACTGCCCTTAAGAGTCTTGAAGATGCAGGATACTTTTGTGTGGATAACCTTCCGGTTGACTTTTTAGTTGACTTTGCCGGAATGACAAAAGCTAAGGGTGAGCATATAGGAACTGCTGTAGGAATAGATATAAGAAGCGGCTCAGGGCTTGATAAACTTTCTTGTATTTTACCGAAGGTAAAAAATGAAGGGGCAGAAATTCTCTTTATGGAAGCTTCTGACGAGAGCCTGATTAGGAGATATAAGGAAACCAGGAGGACACACCCGCTCTCAGGAGCCGGCAGGATAGAAACCGGTATAGAAAGAGAGAGGGAAAGACTTGAATTTTTAAAGAAGAATGCTGATTATATCATAGATACAAGCAGATTATTGACTAGGGAACTTAGGACTGAACTCTATAAAATATTTATAAATGAGGAAAAGTATAATGGTTTTGTGACTACTATACTTTCTTTTGGTTATAAGTATGGAATACCGACAGATGCGGATTTGGTATTTGATGTGAGATTCTTACCAAATCCATTTTATATACCTGAACTTAAGGAAAAAACAGGTAATGACAAGGAAGTATATGAGTATGTTATGTCAAGCGAGGCTGCGGGAAAGTTCCTTGCAAAACTTACAGATATGGTTGATTTTCTGCTTCCAAACTACATTGCAGAGGGAAAGAACCAGCTTGTAATTGCAATAGGCTGTACGGGGGGCAAGCATAGGTCGGTTACCCTTGCAAATGCACTGCTTGAATGGTTTGGAGGTACTGAGTACAAGGCCAGGGTAGAACATAGGGAGATTTGATATGTCCTTTTCATCTGATGTAAAAGAAGAACTTACGGAATATATGCCAAAAGGCAGGCATTGTCAAATAGCGGAACTTGCAGCCATTATTGTACTCTGTGGCAGAATCAGAATCACTGAAACAGGGAAGTATAGGCTGCTTATTCATACAGAAAATATTTATACAGTTAGAAAATTTTATGAACTTTTAAGTAAGGCCTTTGACATTAAAGGAGAAATTTCCATAAGGAAGAATATAGCGAAAAAATCACTGATTTATACTATTTTGGTAAAGAATGATTCTGCGGAAAATGTTCTTAGGGCAATTAAATTTTTGAACAGTGCAGGGGATTTCAGAGATGATTATTCCCTTGTTTCCAACATGATAATTCAAAATACCTGTTGTAAAAAAGCATTACTTAGAGGGGCTTTTTTAGCGGCAGGTTCTGCCAGTGACCCGGAAAAAAGCTATCATTTTGAAATAGTTGCAGGCAGTGAAAACCAGGCTGAGGAGTTAACGAAGATATTTTTGGGCATAGGTATAAAGGCTAAGCTTATTAAAAGAAAGAATCATTATCCGGTATATATCAAGGAAAGTGATGAATTATCTGAGTTTCTTGGGATTACTGAGGCTCACAAGGCCTTAATGAAATTTGAAAACATAAGAATATACAAGGATGTTAAAAATAAGGTTAACCGTAAGGTAAACTGTGAGACTGCCAATATAAAGAAAACAGCTTCAGCAGCAGGAAAGCAGCTAGATGACATTTATTACTTAAAAAATATAAATAAGCTTGAAGACTTGCCCGATGGACTTAGGGAACTGGCAAAGCTTAGAATGGAGTATCCCGATGCCACTCTTAAAGAACTTGGAGAACTTTTGGACACTCCGCTGGGTAAGTCAGGAGTAAATCACAGGCTTAATAAGATAAGCCGTATAGCTGAAGAAAACAGGATTTAGTTATTACATAATTAGAAAGAAGGTTAAAATGAGCTTCACTCATTTACATTTACATACAGAATACAGTCTTCTAGATGGCTCAAGCAAGATACCTGAGTTAGTAAAGAGAGTCAAAGAACTGGGAATGGATGCCTGTGCCATTACTGACCATGGAGTTATGTACGGAGTTATAGATTTTTACAAAGCCTGCAGGGCAGAGGGGGATTAAACCCATTATAGGCTGTGAAGTCTATGTGGCTCCGGGATCGAGGTTTGAGAAGGGAAAGGAAAAGTCTGCTGAGCGTTATAACCATCTGATACTTTTAGCCGAGAATAATATAGGACATAAGAACCTAATGAAGCTTGTATCAAGGGGATTTACGGAAGGGTTTTATTATAAGCCGAGAGTGGATTATGAACTTTTAAAAGAATACCATGAGGGGATAATAGCTTCTTCAGCTTGTCTTGCAGGCATAGTACCAACGAAGCTGAGGCAGGGTGACTATGATGGAGCAAAGGCTGAGGCTTTAAGGCTTCAGGAGGTCTTTGGTGAAAATAACTTCTTCTTGGAACTTCAGGATCATGGATTATCCGAACAGAAATTTGTTAATCAGGGACTTATGAGGATATCGTCTGAGACAGGAATTCCTCTTGTTGCTACTAATGACTGTCATTATTTGTACAAGGAGGACGCAGAGGCTCACGATGTGCTAATATGTATCCAGACTCAGAAAAAAATATATGATGAAGACAGGATGAAGTACGAAGGAGGACAGTTCTATGTGAAGTCTCCTGAGGAAATGGAAGAGGTATTTCACTACATTCCCGAAGCCATTCACAATACGGAAGAGATAGCAAGGCGCTGCAATGTAGAGATAGAATTTGGAAAATACCACCTGCCTCAGTACCCCGTGCCAGAGGGCTATACCTCGCTTTCATACCTTAATAAACTCTGTGAAGAAGGTTTTAAGAAGAGATATGAGGGGGTAGATGGGGAGACAGAAGCAAAGCTTCGTGAAAGGCTGAAATATGAGACAGATACAATAAATAACATGGGCTTTGTGGATTATTTCCTAATAGTATGGGATTATATCAATTTTGCAAAGGAAAATCATATAGCAGTTGGACCGGGCAGAGGTTCTGCAGCAGGAAGTATAGTAGCTTACTGCCTGGGTATTACGGGAGTTGACCCTATTAAGTACAACCTCCTCTTTGAGCGTTTTCTTAATCCTGAGAGAGTAACTATGCCCGATATAGATGTTGATTTCTGTGTACTTAGAAGGCAGGAAGTAATAGACTATGTTACAGGAAAGTACGGCAGGGAAAAAGGTAGTTCAGATAGTTACCTTTGGTACCATGGCTGCAAAAAAATGGTTATAAGAGATGTAGGCAGAGCCTTAGACCTGCCGTACAGCTTTTTGTGACAAGGCTGCCAAGATGGTGCCGGTTGGTAAAAAAATGGAAAGAAAATAAGCATTGATGAAGCCTTAGAATTGAATCCCGATTTTAAAAGACTTTATGAGGAAGATGAAGAGGCAAGAAAGTTCATAAACCTTTCAAGGAGGCTTGAAGGACTGCCAAGGCATACATCTACCCATGCAGCAGGGGTAGTTATAAGCAAGCGTGAAGTAGACAGTTATGTACCCGTTTCTACAGGCAGTGACGGCGTGGTTACCACACAGTATACAATGGAAACCATCGAACAGCTTGGACTCCTCAAAATGGACTTTCTGGGGGCTCCGTAACCTGACTGTTATAGAAAAAGCTGTAGAACTTGTAAACAGGAACAGAAAGAAAGAGGGCAGGGAAGAACTTGATATAGAAAAGATAGACACGGAAGATGAAAATGTCTATATGATGATTAGTGAAGGCAGGACAGAGGGCGTGTTCCAGCTTGAAAGCCCGGGAATGACAAGTTTTATGAAGAAACTTAGGCCTGACAATATAGAAGATATAATTGCGGGTATTTCTCTATACAGGCCGGGTCCTATGGACTTTATAGATGATTATATAAACGGCAAGAGGAATTCTACAGGCATAGAATATGATTGTGAAGAACTGAAGCCGATTCTTAAGTCAACTTATGGCTGTATAGTGTATCAGGAGCAGGTTATGCAGATAGTGCGTGACCTTGCAGGATACAGCTATGGACAAAGTGATTTGCTCCGCCGTGCTATGTCTAAGAAAAAGGACAGCGTGATGAAGGAGGAGAGGAGAAACTTCGTCTATGGTGATAAGGCTAAGGGGATACCGGGCTGTGTGGCAAATGGTGTTTCTGAAGAAATTGCCAATAAAATCTATGACAAGATGATTGACTTTGCAAAGTATGCCTTTAACCGTTCCCATGCAGCTGCCTATGCTTTTATAACTTATCAGACTGCCTATCTCAAGTACTATTACCCTAAGGAATACATGGCCGCACTTTAACCAGTGTTATGTCAAATGCGGGAAAGTTATCAGAGTATGTCATTTCAAGCAGGGAAATGGGAATAGCCGTCCTCCCTCCTGATGTCAATGAGGGAGAGGGAAATTTTACTACTGTAAGCGGAGGTATCCGTTATGGAATGTCTGCCATAAAGGGGCTTGGTGAAAATGTAACCGAGGCTATAGTAAAGGATAGAGAGGAAAGAGGGGCTTATAAGAGTTTAACAGACTTGATAGAAAGGCTTTCAGGCTCAATCAATAAGAAGGGGCTTGAGGCTCTTATAAAGTCAGGTGCACTTGATGGACTTTCAGGAAGCAGGCGGGAGAAAATGGCTGTCTACGAGCAGGTGCTTGACTCCATATCTCACGAAAAACATAGCAAGATGACAGGACAGCTAAGCCTTTTTGACATAGCACCAAAGGATGATTTATCTGCTCTTGAAGTGAAGATGCCTGTACTTGGTGAGTTTGACATGGAGACAAAGCTGGCATTTGAAAAAGAAATGCTTGGAGTCTATCTAAGCGGGCATCCTCTTGAAAACTATCAGGACTTATTAAAGTCTGTCTGCAACGCAAGTTCACTCGACTTTGTATATGACGAGGAAGAAGAAAAAGTAAATGTGGCAGCTGGAAAAGAATATGTACTGGGAGGAATAGCCGGCACAATTACCATTAAGCTGACCAGAAATAATCAGCGTATGGCTTTCATTAACCTTGAGGACTTATATGGCAGTGTTGAAATTATTATATTTCCGAGAGATTTTGAAAAATATAAAAACTTCATTGAAGAGGGAAGAAAGTATATAGTCACAGGTAAGGCATCACTTGAAGAAAATGATGATGCAAAGCTGATTGCGGGTAAGATTATTCCTTTTGAGGAAGTCCCAAGAGAAGTGTGGCTTCAGTTTGACAACAGGGCTGAACTTGAGAAGATTGAAGAAGGGATTAATGAAGTTTTTATTAATAACAGGGGAAATGCTAAAGTGATGCTTTACTGTAGGGAAGAAAAACAGGTTAAGCAGGTTAATGTTGTAAGGGGCATATCCTACTCAGAACAGGTAATTTCACAATTAAAACAGATTTTAGGTGATGAGAATGTTAAAATAGTAACAAAATTAAGTTAAGACCTAATTCTGTGTAAACTTGTTATTGATTGTAGGTTTATTTTGTATTAAAATAAATGCCGTAGACTTTTAGTTATAAATGATTAGAACTTGGAATTGGACAAACATATTTATGGAGGTAAATAAAATGGCTAAAGAAGTTAATACAATAGGAATACTTACCAGTGGAGGAGATGCACCGGGTATGAATGCCTGCATTAGAGCGGTTGTTCGTGCAGCTCTTGCAGCAGGTAAGAAGATTAAGGGTATAAGAAGAGGATATGCAGGACTGATTGATGAGGAAATCGTTGATATGGATTCAA
Source organism: uncultured Catonella sp. (assembly GCA_916439065.1). GTDB lineage: Bacteria > Bacillota > Clostridia > Lachnospirales > Lachnospiraceae > Catonella. The sequence goes on along the minus strand of CAKAGD010000003.1, from coordinate 821,373 downwards.
AGAGCGTGTCTGATATCATCCAGCGAGGCGGTACAGTACTCTATACTGCAAGATGCCCTGAGTTTAAGAAGGCAGATATTCAGGATAAGGGTGCTGAGATTTGTAAAAAGCATGGCATAGATGGAATGGTAGTTATAGGTGGAGACGGCTCCTTCCAGGGAGCTGGAAGGCTTGCTGAAAGAGGAATCAACACAATAGCACTTCCGGGAACAATAGATAATGATATTGCCTGCACAGAATATACCATAGGCTTTGATACAGCTGTAAATACAGCAATGGAGTGCATAGACAAGGTAAGAGATACATCTACCTCACATGAGCGCTGCAACATCATAGAGGTAATGGGAAGAGGAGCCGGTTACATTGCACTTTGGTGTGGTATCGCCAATGGTTCTGAAGAAATCCTTACATCAGATACCTATGACGGCAATCTTGAGGAGATTATCCATAGGATTAAGGATTTAAGAGCAAAAGGTAAGAAACACTATATCATAATCAACGCTGAGAGTGTAGGCAATTCAAATGAAATGGCTAAGCTGATTGAAATGGCTACCGGTATGGAAACCAGAGCAACAGTACTTGGACATATCCAGAGAGGTGGAAGCCCAACAGCAACAGACAGAGTCTATGCTTCCATGTTTGGGGCAAAGGCTGTAGACCTTCTTCTTGAGGGAAAGACAAACAGGGTTATAGGTATGCAGGGCGGTCACTTTGTAGACTATGATATAGCAGAGGCACTTCAGATGACTAAGAAGGCAGACCCATGGATGATTGAGCTTGGAAGGAGGCTTGTAAGATAATGTCGATTTTTGAGGGAGTTGCAACAGCACTTATAACTCCGTTTTGTCAGGATGGAAGTGTAAACTATGCTAAATTGGAAGAGCTTATAAATAAACAGATAGATGATGGGGTTGATGGACTTGTTATCTGTGGTACAACAGGAGAGTCAGCCACCCTTACTGAAAAAGAGCACATGGATGTTATCCGTGAGTCTGTGAAATTTGTAAACGGCAGGGTTCCGGTGATTGCAGGAACCGGATCAAACTGTACCCAGACAGCGATTGAAATGTCAAGGGAGGCTGAAGAATACGGTGCAGACGGACTTCTCCTTGTGTCACCTTATTACAACAAGGCGACTGCAGAGGGGCTTTATGAGCATTTTGCAGATACAGCAAATGCGGTTAAAATTCCTGTAATACTCTACAATATAGCAGGAAGAACAGGTATCAACATTGAGCCTGAAACCATATACAAGCTTGCAAGGGATGTTAAGAATATAGTTGCGGTTAAGGAAGCATCGGGAAATATTTCTCAGATAGCAAAGATTGCAGCACTTACAAAAGACTTGGAATTTGATATATATTCCGGCAATGATGACCAGGTTGTTGCCCTATGTGCAATGGGTGGAAGGGGAGTTATATCGGTAGCTTCCCATATTATTCCAAAGCAGATGCACGATATGGTTATAAGCTTTAGGGCAGGAGATACTAAGAAGGCACTTGACATACAGAATAAGTATCTTTCACTGATAAATACATTATTTATAGATGTGAATCCAATTCCCGTAAAGGAAGCCATGAATCTTTTAGGACACGAGGTGGGAGGATTTAGAAAGCCGCTTACACCTATGTCCGATGTTCATAGAGACATTCTTAAGAATGAACTTGTTAAAGCTGGCTTGCTATAATTTGAAACCGTATTTAATAATATGATACAAGTGTCAAACATATGAGCAGGCAGCCGTTTTACCAAAAAAATGGGCAAATTACATATATTTTTGCAGAGGCTGTAGGAAGTTAAACCATTGAAATCCTGTATCAGTGGATGTAAAATATTATTAACTCATATCATAATATCAATCAAGGAGGAAGTTACCATGAAAAAAATAGTAGGAATCGCTTCAGCTGTAGCCGGACTTGTAGTTATAGCCGGAATTTGTTACTTTGTATACAAACATTTCTTCTGTTGTTGTGAATGCGATGGTGAGGAATGCGAGTGTGAAGGAGAAGCTTGTGAGACAAAAGCTGCTCCTCACTCAAGAGGTTATTTTAACCTCAGAAGAGTACAGGAAGCAGCCAATGAAGATGAAGTTTCTGAAACAGAAAACTAAATCAGATTAAAATGTTCCATTGCCTTGTATATGCCATCTTCAAGTAAAGGAGGTGCTACATACGAGGCAATTTTTTTTTGATATTCTCATCTCCGTTACCCATACAGATGGAATTTGGGAGCCAGGTAAGCATCTCCCTGTCATTTTCACTGTCACCAAAACCGTAGGCAGAGGAGAGAGGGAGATTAAGATAGCCAAGGACTGCCTTGATTGCAGCTGCCTTGTTAAAACCATTTGGAAGAAATTCTACAAAGCCATATCCTGCCCAGCTAACCTTATCATCCTTGCTGTTAGTATCGAGAGGTGTATTTGAAGCTTTAAATACAGCTTCATTAGGCCTTCTGTGTATTATGACTGTCATAAAGTCTTTGATGTCATCAGCCATTTTCATGGCATAATCCCATTGTAATGGACTAATCATTCCTGAAATTTACCCACACTTAATTCTTCAAGGTTGTCTCTTCTTATCTCCTTTAGAGGGGCGGAGAGATCCTTTAGAAGGAGTTTAAGCCTGGTAGGATCGCTATAGCGTTCAAAGGGAAGAACATGGATGTATTCGTCACCTTCAAAGAAAAGTCCGAGGTCTGAGCCCTCAAACCAGTCTAAGAGTCTTGAAAGTTCATTAGCAGACAGCCTGTGGTCAACAAGGATTTCATCACTAAAAGAGATATAGGTTCCACCGCCGCAAACAATACCGTCAAAGCCAATGTCAAGCAGTTTCTTTGGCAGCATTGACTTACTGCGCCCACTACAAATAAAGCAGAGGTTTCCCTTTGCCCTTGTTATTCTAATCGCTTCTGCTGCCGATTCTGGTAGGTATTCATTTCTCCCAAGGAGAGTTCCGTCAATATCAAAAAATAAAATTTTATTATCCATAATAGATAATTATAGTTATAAAGGAAGGAATTGGCAAGGGGAAATATGCTGAACCTTCAAGCCTATAAATTGTAACACTAAGTGTCCACCTCAAGTAAATAATTCCTTATACACTTCATCAGCAGATTTTCCACCAAACTGTTTTCTTGGATATGCGTTTATATATTTTTCCAGACACTTTATTTTACAACTTATACTATATTATATTGAACAAGAAAGCATTTATGGAAGTAAGTTTTCAATTACATAATAAAAGTGCTAAAAAGAAAAACTTTACGCCACACTAACTCTCGTAAGGGAAAAACTATCAAGGGGGAAAAGTTTTTATAAGATGTATAATAACTTGGTGGAAATATGCCGATATAATAAAATATAGGAAATTTTGGAAAGGGGTATTTTGTTATGAAAAATAAAAGACTTGTGGGTTTCATATCAATTTTACTTTGTTTTGTAATGACAATAGGTCTGTATGGACAGGTTAAAGTAAGTGCTGAAGATAAGAAGATAGAAGAGATTTCAGCCAGATACATAGGAGCAAGAGATGAAAATGGAGATGTTTTGGCAGGAACCAAGATTGAAAAGAAAAATTTTGAAATAACCAAACGATATGATGGAGAAGAGACTTGGGAGAAGATAGATGGAGAAGAACTCGAAAATATAAAGATTACTCCTGAAGAAGTGCCGTTTGGTGGAGCAACAGCCGTGCCTGTGAAGATTATGTATACAGACAAGACTAAAACCAAAGGAAGCAAGATTTTATCCATAGAAAGGCCCTTGTTAAAGACTGATGAAATCTTTGAAAAAATGGGTGCAAGCTGGGACGGCGGCACGACATATTATGTAGGTGACAGCATAAAAAAAGGTGAAATAACTTTGAGCTGGTATTATACCAAACTTACAGCAGGTGGAAGAAACAGCAATGTTCCACCGAGGACTATCCACCAAAATCAGTTCACAATTACTCCGGAGGCAATCGCTGTGGATGGTGTTAATAATATAACTGTAGAATACAAAGGCAGGACAACTATAGTTCAAATAAGGGGATATGGTGCAAAAGAACTTGAGGTAACATATTCGGGTGATAAAAACATAGTTGTAGGCAATTCGGTTGATCCAAAGAAGATAAAAGCAAATATAGTATATAGTAATAATGATAAGAAGGCCATCAATAATAAGGAACTTACATTTGAAAATCTGGAAGTAAATGCAGCCGGAGAACATAATGTAGTAGTGAAATATGGTAATTTAACAGGAAAGCTTGCAGTAAACGGTATAGCCAAGGTAATTGAAAAAATTTCTGCAAAGTATACGGGCTTAGATTTGGTAGTTGGTTCGAAGATAGATCCTACAAAGATAACATTAGAGTTAACTAATAATGACAAGTCTAAAGAACATATCAGCAGCGGATTTACAATTTCACCTGAAACAGTTACCAATGTTGGAGCCAATACCATAACAGTAACCTATAAGGGATATAATGATACTGTTGTTGTTAAAGGTACGGAACTGCTTCCAACAAGTATTACAGCCACATACAATGGAGGTACGGTAATTGAGGGGCAGACAATAGCTAAGTCAGCCATCCTTGTGACTGCCTACTATCCCGATGGAAAAAATGTGACAATTTCTGATTTTGAACTTTCTACGGAAACTATGAATAAAGTTGGCCTGCAGGAGGTGGTAGTCAAATATAAAAACCTGACAAGTACCATCTATGTTCCGGTAACTGCTAAGATGGTTACTCAGTTAGAGGCTGTATATAACGGTGGAGCTTTGGAACAGTTTGAATCGATAGACCGCAAAAAACTTATTGTAACTGCATCCTATAATGATGGAAGCAGCGGAAATGTGAGCGACTACACTATTACTACGACTACAGCAAGTAAAGTCGGTGAAATGTCTTTACGGTAACCTTTGGATCTAAGACAGCCACATTTACAGTAGAAGCATTTGCAAGAAGGATAACAGGCATGGGCAGCCTGACATCTGAAGTAAGCAGTGGAGACTATAGTTCTACGCTTACAGTCTTTATTCAGGATCAGGTTGTGAGAGAAGGGATTAAGCTTGAGACTGAAGAAATAGAAGAAGATATTATTAAGCCTGCCATAAAGAGAGTTAATAATGGAAATACTAAAAAATATATTGCTTTTGAAATGGAAATTGACAGCTTCCAGTTTGATGAGAATAAATATCTCACAGCCGAGCTTACAATTCCGGAAGAGTTTGATCCGGCAAAGGTGGCGGTATATTTTACACCTGATAGGAAAAAGACCATGATACAGCAGACAGGAGGACTTGTAGCCAATAATCTATACAGATTTTATGCTTATAGTTCCGGTTCATATGTAATTATGGAAAATAACAGCAACGATATAACCTTACAGGAAATGAGGGATAATACTCAGAGAAAGCCTTTCCTCGTGGTTTCAATAGATAGAAGCATTCCGATAGGTACAAAGTCAAACATTAAGCCCTATGTGTTGTTTTCTTCATATAAGGATGAGGAATATACTTATGAGGTTGATAATGAGGATCTGATGACTATAACAAAGGACGGCAAGATGATAACTAAGGCAGCAGGGACAGTAACGGTAACTGTAAATGCAAAAAAGAGCGGTCTCTCTGAAAGTTATGAGATTAAGATAAGAAATAAGTCGAAATAGTTAATGAAATAAATATTATTTGAGCCTGTCTTGCGACAGGCTCAAACTTTGTAAAAATTTTTAGTGAAAAAAATATTAAATGACCTGTTATAATAGAAAAGCTTTGTAAACTTATTTTTTTGTTATTTAATTAACAATAAAGTTTTTGTTAATATTTTTGAAAGGAAAAATATATGTCTGATTTAATAAAAGAAATAGAAAAGCGTAGGACATTTGCGATTATTTCACATCCCGATGCGGGAAAGACAACACTTACAGAGAAGCTTCTGCTATATGGAGGAGCTATCAACCTTGCAGGCTCTGTTAAGGCAAGAAAAACCAGCAGGCACGCTGTGTCAGACTGGATGGAAATAGAGAAGCAAAGAGGTATTTCTGTAACTTCTTCAGTTATGCAGTTTGAATACGGCGGCTATTGTATCAACATTCTGGATACACCGGGGCATCAGGACTTCTCAGAGGATACCTACCGTACTCTTATGGCAGCGGATTCTGCGGTAATGGTTGTGGATGCGAGTAAGGGTGTGGAGGCTCAGACTATCAAGCTTTTTAAGGTCTGCGTCATGCGTCATATCCCCATCTTTACCTTTGTAAATAAGCTTGACCGTGAGGCCATGGATACCTTTGAACTTATGGACCAGATAGAGAACATACTTGGAATCAAGACCTGTCCTATCAACTGGCCTATTGGCTGTGGCAAGAATTTTAAGGGAGTTTATGATAGAAATACTGAAACAGTTATGGAGTTTAAGGCTGCAAATGCAGGAGCAAAGGAAGTTGAGACAAGTTATTTTAACATAAAGGATGAGGAGGCAAGGACTTCTCTTGGCAACGAAAACTATGATAAGCTGATGGAGGAACTTGAACTCTTAGACGGAGCCTGCCCTGAGTTTGACCAGGATAAGGTAAGCAGGGGTGAATTAAGCCCTGTATTCTTCGGTTCAGCCCTAACCAACTTCGGTGTGGAGACATTTTTAGAGCACTTCCTTAAGATGACATACATTCCTTCTTCAAGAATGACAGACAAGGGAGAGCTTGATCCCCGTTCAGATGCATTCTCGGCCTTTGTATTTAAGATTCAGGCAAATATGAACAAGATGCACCGTGACAGAATTGCGTTTATGCGTATCTGCTCAGGTAAGTTTGAGGCAGGCATGGAAGTAAACCATGTACAGGCAGGCAGGAAAATCCGCCTTTCACAGCCACAGCAGATGATGGCACAGGAAAGAAAGATAGTGGAAGAAGCTTACGCAGGAGACATAATAGGTATCTTTGATCCGGGAATTTTCTCAATAGGCGATACTGTATGTTCAATAAATGAAAACTTTAGATTTGCAGGAATACCTACATTTGCACCGGAGCATTTTGCAAGAGTCCGCCAGATGGATACTATGAAGCGTAAGCAGTTTGTAAAGGGCATAGAGCAGATAGCCCAAGAGGGTGCAATCCAGATCTTTCAGGAGTACAGCCAGGGCTTTGAGGAAATCCTTGTTGGAGCTGTAGGTGAACTTCAGTTTGATGTGCTTAAGTTCAGGCTTTTACAGGAGTATAATGTAGAAATAAGGCTTGAAACATTACCTTATGAATATATCCGTTGGATAGAGAATAAGGACGTGGATATGGATAACCTTTCTTTAACTATGGACACAAAGCGTATCAAAGATATGAAGGGCAGGCCTTTACTTATATTTACCCACCCTTGGAGCATACAGACTGTGCTTGAGCGTAATGAGGGACTGAAGCTTTCAGAATTTGGAAATGCGGAGATGTAAATAATTGCTTCACATCATTTATTAATCATATGATTGCATATGTAAACGAACAATGTTATAATTTGTTTAAAGGAGGCGATTTATATGGTAAATACATTAGTACAATTTAGGGTAGATGAAAGCGATAGAACTGAGGCTATAGAGATTTGTAGTAAACTTGGTATAGACTTACAATCATATTTTAGGATTTGTTTAGCTAGGCTAATTAGGGAAAAGGGAATTCCATTTAGCATGAAGATAGAAGAGGTTAAAGAGAACAAAGGGATTTCTGCGATGAAACGTGCAAGTAAAATTGCAAAAGAATATGGAATTTCTGACTTGTCTTTAGACGAAATCAATGCGGAAATAAGAGAGGCAAGAGGTTAAGATGAAGTATTATGCTGTAATTGATACCAATGTTCTTGTCTCTGCTATGCTTAAGTGGGAATCTATTCCAGGCAGCATTATGGATTTGGTTTTTAATGATGTAATTATACCTGTTCTAAATGAAAAAATATTAAATGAATACAGGGAGGTGCTAAGCCGGCCTAAATTTCATCTGACTGGTGATATTGTAGAAGAAATTATAAGTGAGATAGAATGCAGGGCAGTATATGTATTTGAAGAGCATTTGGATATGGAATTACCAGATGACAAGGACAGGGTGTTTTATGAAGTAACCATGGAGAAAAGAAAGTCAGATGAGACCTATCTTACAACTGGAAATATAAAACACTTTCCAAGAGAACTGTTTATATTAACGCCAAGAGAGTTTTTAGATATTATATCAAATGTGAACTTGACAAATCCATAGTTAGGGCAGATAATTTAACCATAAAACAAAATCACAGGAGGAAGATATGAAGATTACAAATATCAACAATATTGAAAAGTTTTTTCAGCTGGTAGATAAATGCAGTGGCAAGGTAGAACTTGTTACCAACGAAGGAGACAGGCTTAACCTTAAGTCAAAACTTTCACAGTATGTATCCTTAGCCAATATTTTCTCATCAGGAACAATACCTGAAATGGAAATAGTTGCATACGAGCCTGAGGATACAAAGAAACTAATTGAATTTATGATGAATGATAATGGCTAAGTAGTTAAAAATGCAATAAAACAAGGAGGGTTTTGCAGTGGATACATTATATTTTTGTTACAAAAATGCTCAGAAATTCATAGGCGACCACGAGGTGGAGAGCATTAAGCCTGCAGTTTTGGATGCAGCAAAGAGACTTACGGAGAAGAATGGTGACGGAAAGGATTTCCTTGGCTGGATTGACCTTCCTGTAAATTACGATAAAGAAGAGTTTGCAAGAATTAAAAAAGCAGCAGAGAAGATTAGAAACGATTCCGACATCCTTTTTGTAATCGGAATAGGTGGTTCTTACCTTGGGGCAAGGGCTGCAATTGACTTCGTAAAGCATAGCTTCTACAATGACTTACCAAAGGAAAAGCGTAAGGCACCACAGATCTATTATGTAGGTAACAGTATGAGTGCCGCTTACATTGAGGAGCTTATAGACCTTATCGGAGACAAGGATTTCTCTGTAAATGTTATATCAAAATCAGGAACAACAACTGAGGCCGCTGTAGCCTTTAGAGTATTTAGAGAGCTTACTGAGAAGAAGTACGGCAAAGAGGGCGCAGCTAAGAGAATATATTCAACCACAGACAAGGCCCGTGGTGCGCTTAAGACTCTTTCTGATGAAGAAGGCTATGAGTGCTTCGTTATACCTGATGATGTAGGCGGACGCTTCTCAGTACTTACCGCTGTGGGACTTCTCCCTATTGCAGCCAGTGGTGCTGATATAGACAAGCTTATGGAGGGTGCTGCCCACCTTAGGGAAATCTGCTTAAACAATGACTTTAGTGAGAATCCTGCACTCCGTTATGCAGCTATAAGAAACATCCTTTACAGAAAAGGAAAGAGTGTTGAAATCCTTGCAAACTATGAGCCAAGCCTGCACTTCATATCAGAGTGGTGGAAACAGCTCTACGGAGAGAGCGAGGGAAAGGACCAGAAGGGTATCTTCCCCTGCTTCTGTAGACCTTACCACAGACCTTCATTCAATGGGACAGTTCATTCAGGACGGTTCAAGGCTTATGTATGAGACTGTTCTTGTTGTGGAAAAGCCTAGAAGAGACTTTACACTTAAGAGTGCTGAGAATGATATAGACTGTCTTAACTACCTCTCAGGCAAGACCATGGACTATGTAAATAAGTGCGCTATGAAGGGTACCATTGCGGCTCATGTGGATGGAAATGTACCTACACTTCTCATAGAAATACCTGAGCAGACAGAGTACCACCTTGGCGAACTTTTCTACTTCTTTGAATTTGCGGTGGGAGTAAGTGGCTATATGCTTGGCATCAATCCTTTTGACCAGCCGGGTGTAGAATTCTACAAGGCAAATATGTTTAGACTCCTTGGCAAGCCTGGCGCTAAGTAAATAGTACCAATATATTAGAACTGTGTGAGATTGCATGCAAAAATATTCGCAGTCCGCTCATTTTTTACAAAAAAATGGATACTTACTCATATTTTTTGCATGTCAAAAGATAATGAATTCTCTTGCAAGTAAGCCCCAATCGAATTTTTATACTTTTGACACTTGTATCGTAAATAATAATTATTAGACTACCCCTCCTTGACATTTTGGTTAAGGAGGGGTAGAATTTTTAAAATCCATTGAACACAATGTAATTTTTTGATAAATGAGTGAATTATGTAGAAAATAGTTGCTATCATAGAAAGGAGGCATAATGAAAAAAGAAACCTACAATATAACAGGTATGTCCTGCGCTTCTTGCTCTGCAGCCGTCACAAGGGCTGTAGAGAAGTTGGAAGGTGCAAAGGATGTAAATGTCAACCTTATGCAAAATAAGATGACACTAGAGCTTTCAGACGGACTTACGGATGAAATGGTCATAAAGGCAGTAGAAGATGCAGGCTATGGAGCGAGTGTAAAAAAAGGACATCAAGTCTGATAGCAGTAAAAATCAGACAGATGTAGCTGGCGATTATGCAACAGAGCTTAAGCTTAGGGCGATAGTTTCATTTATCTTCATGGTCCCACTTATGTATTTTGGTATGGGAGGTATGTTTAATGCACCATTTCCAAAGGCATTTATGGGAGACGGAGGGAAGCTTATCCTTGCGCTTACTGAACTCCTGCTTGTTCTTCCGATTATTTTCACCGGAAGAAAGTTCTTTATAAGCGGATTTAAGCACCTCTTTAAGAGAAATCCCAATATGGATACCCTAATTGCGATAGGCTCAGGTACATCATTTTTATACAGCGTTTATTCTCTGTATATGATTGCCTACTTTATTTCCATAGGAGATGTGAAGTCATCCATGCCTTTTGGGATGAATCTCTACTTTGATACAGCGGGTACCATACTTACTCTCATTACCCTAGGTAAATACCTTGAAGCAAGGAGTAAGAAGAAGACTACAGAAGCTATAAGCAAGCTTGTAAATCTGATTCCCGACAAGGCAGTTATCTTAAGAGACGGCGTGGAGAGTGAGGTGTTGGTCTCCGAGGTTGTGGCAGGAGATATAGTAGTAGTAAAGGCTGGAGAGACTGTGCCTGTGGATGGTGTCATTGTAAACGGCAGTGGTGCTGTGGATGAAGCCATGGTGACAGGAGAGAGTATTCCTGTAGAGAAATACAGATGACAGGGTGACTGGAGGAACCATTAGCCGTTCTGGTTATTTCACCTTTAGGGCCACCAATGTAGGTGAAGATACTGCACTTTACAAGATTATTTCCCTCGTGGAGGAGGCGGCAGGCTCAAAAGCTCCTATATCAAGACTTGCAGACAAAATCAGCGGAGTCTTTGTGCCTGTGGTGCTTTGTATTTCTTTTCTTACCTTCATCATATGGCTATTTGTAAGGGGGAGACTTCTCCTTTGCGCTTAATATGGCGGTTGCAGTCCTTGTCATCTCCTGCCCTTGCGCACTGGGACTTGCCACTCCTGCGGCTATTATGGCTGGTACAGGAAAAGGAGCTGAGAAGGGCATTATTATAAGAAATGTGGTAAGCCTAGAGGTAGCACATAAGATAGACACTGTAGTTCTTGACAAGACAGGTACAATTACTGAAGGAAGGCCTAAGGTAACAGATGTATTTGTAGATGGTATAATAGAGGATGAGTTTATTTCGCTAGCGGCTACTCTTGAGAGTGCCAGTTCTCATCCGCTTGCTAATGCGGTTACAGAGTACGCTAAAGCTAAAAACATCGAGATAAAAAGAGCTGAAACCCTTGAAACCATAGAGGGCAGAGGAATAGCGGGAGAGATTAATGGGCAAGCCTTATATGCAGGAAATGCAGCCTATATGAAGGAGCTTGGCATAACTGATAACGGCTTTAAGGCTAAGGCAGATGAGCTTCATAACCTTGGAAAGACGGTTCTCTACTTTGCAAGAGGAAAAGACAAGAAGGAGCTAATCGGCATCATAGCTGTGGCTGATGTGATAAAGGAAGGAAGTAAGGAGGCTGTAAGGGAGCTTAACCAAATAGGCATAGATGTGGTTATGCTTACAGGAGACAATGAGCGCACAGCCCTTGCTATAGACGTGAAACAGGAGTAAACAGAGTGGTCGCAGAGGTTAAGCCTGCGGATAAGGAAGCAGAGATAAGAAGGCTTAAGGAACAGGGTAAAACTGTCATGATGGTTGGTGACGGAATAAATGATGCCCCTGCCCTTGCAGGTGCAGATGTGGGAGCAGCCATTGGAACCGGTGCAGATGTGGCTGTAGATACGGCTGACATCATACTTATGCACAGCGACCTAAGAGACGTGCCTTATGCAATCATGCTAAGCAACGAGGTAGTAAAGAAGATTAAAGAGAATCTGTTCTGGGCATTATTTTACAATGCTCTTTGTATACCGGTGGCGGCAGGAATATTCTTTGCTGCCTTTGGACTAAGGCTTAACCCTATGATTGGTGCACTTGCGATGAGCTTTTCATCGGTATTTGTACTATCCAATTCGCTCAGACTAAGGTTTTTCACACCTAAGTACAAGAGGGGAAGGGCAAGAACGCAGATTACACAGAGTCAGCCTAAGCAAAATGAAACGAAGGCTCAGACAGATGAAACAAAGGATAACAGTTACACAAAGGAGGATATTGTTATGGAGAAAACAATCGATATTGAAGGAATGTCTTGCGCTCACTGCGTAAAGCACGTAACAGAGGCTCTTAATGCCATAGACGGTGTAAAGGCAGAAGTAAGCCTTGAAAACAAGAACGCAAAGGTGAGCCTTTTGAAGGAAGTAAGTGATGATGTACTAAAGGAGGCTGTTGTCAAGGCTGGTTACGAGGTGAAGGGGATATATTAATTCCATTAATCACAAACTATTCACAAAACTACACTTTCATTTTACCAAAAAACATGATAGAATTGCAGAATATGTTACAGGAATATGACTGTAGCACAATGATATGTTTTGAAGTAAAAGAAAGGGATAATCAGTAATGAAAAAAAGAGTATATTTAATGACTGTTATCAGTGCGGTAGCAATAGCGTTAACTGCTTGTGGAGGTAACTCGGCAAATAATAAGAGTTCAGGTACAGAATCTGCATCAGGCTCTGCAGTCAGCAGCAAGGCAGCTGCATCTGTTACAGGAGCTGCTATAGAGTTTAATCCATCAGATTATATCGAGAAACTCGCTGAATATAAGGGGTTAGAATACAGTAAAGCAGATACTGAGGTTACGGATGCTGAGGTTGAGGATAGGGTGAAGGCCTTCCTTAGTAACTACCCTGAAAAAATTACAAATAGGGCAGTAAAAAAAGGAGATACAGTCAATATAGACTATGAAGGCAAGAAGGACGGAGTTGCATTTGACGGTGGAACTGCAAAAGGAACTAATCTTAATATAGGTTCAGGAATGTTTATTGAAGGTTTTGAAGATGGACTTATCGGTAAGAAACCGGGTGAGACTGTTGACTTAAACCTCACCTTCCCTAAAGATTATAAAAGTGAAGAATTAAAGGGTGCAAAGGTAGTATTTACAGTTAAGATTAACTATATTGTAGGAGAGGCTCCTAAAGAGTTAACGGATGAGATTGTAAAAGCAAACACGAACTTTAAGACGGCAGCAGATTATAAGGCTGATATAAAGGCAAAACTTGAAACAAGTAAAAAGGAAGAGGCTAAAGACAGTATAAGAAGAGAACTTATAGAAAAGGTAGTTACCAATAGTGCAATAAAATCAGTGCCTAAGGAAGCAGAGGACAGATATTATGCACAGATTATGGAATACTGGAATAATGTTGCACTTCAGTATGGTGGAGAATTGAAGGATTTTGTTCAGACTCAGTTCAAACTTAGTGAAAAGGATTTTGAGGCTGAGGTAAGGGCACAGGCTGTTAATGCAGCTAAGCAGCTTCTTGTAGTAAGAGCAATTGCTGAGAAAGAAAATCTTGAACTTACGGATGAGGAATATAAGGCTGGTGTCAACAAATACCTCGAAGACAGCGGTTTGCAGGGAAATATGGATGCGGCTGCCTTTGAATCAAATTTTGGAAAGGGAAGAATCAGTGATTTGATTTTGACTGACAAAGTAGGAAATTTCTTAATAGAAAATGGTAAAGAAGTAAGTAAATAAATCTGTATAAGTACAGGTTAAAGATAAGGAACGCTTGAAGCTGACTGACTTCAAGCGTTTCTTTAGCTATTTAAAACAATGAGTCCATTGCCTTCTTTCGCAAGAGAAGTAGATTCTCTAATTATAAGCTTAGGGCGGAGAAGGTTACGGCTTATGGCCATATTATGAGTTAGAATAGAATTTAAGGTAAAGAAACCTGACCTTCCAAGCAGTTCTCTTTCCTGACGGACGGTGGTAAGAGGAGGACTTAAAAGAGAGGCAAGAGGAATATCATCTATGCCAACAACACTTATATCATAAGGAACTGAAAGCCCCCTTCCCATAAGTTCGGTATATATGCCGGAAGCAATAACATCATTACCGCAGATTATTGCTGTTGCACCCTTTCTAAGGATGTTATCTATATGATCTTCTGCAACTCTTGCAACAAAGTATGCATATATAGCCAGTTCATCGTCAACAGGCAGGTTTCTGCTTTTCATGCTGCTATAGAAACTATCCATTCTCTGCTCTGTAATCAGAGAATTTTTAGAACCATTTAAGAAGGCTATTTTTTTATGTCCAAGATGATAGAGATGTGAAACTATGAGCTCCATAATTTCAGCACTGTCGGTACCTATGTAGCAGGTATTGGGGTTTTTTGAAACATAGTTGTCAAAAAGTACTGTTGGAGTAGAAGTTCTCTTAAAATCTTTGAGCCAGGGATCTTCCAGTGCAAAACCCACACAAAATGAACCTACAAAACCGTTTCTTAACATAAATGTATCATAGGCTTCGTTTGATTGAAAAGCAGGGTTTATAGGGAAAAGGGAGACTTCAAACCCCATTTTAACAGCCTCCTGCTTAAAACCTGATACTATATCAAAACCAAACTGACCCGAAGATTCATAGTCCATATTCTCCATAAAAATACAGAGTTTTTTGCCACTGTTAGTTAGTTTTAATTTGCTGCTGTTATAACCCATAGAGATGGCTGTATTAACTATTTTTTGTTTAAGCCCCTCACTTATGTCGGGAGCATTGTTTAGCCCCTTAGATATTGTTCCGGGTGAAACATTCAGCTCTTTAGCTATATCTTTTATAGTGACCATATCAGACCTTTCTTAAAATTTACGAAAATTTACGAAATAAGTATAAGCTTATTTTACTTAATTTGCAATAGCGCTAGTACAAAAAGTACAAAAAATAAAGTATAATCGGATAAAAATACAGCAATTATATAGATGAAGAAAAAAATAGGAGAATTTCATATATTAACCCCGAATGATTTATGCCAAGGGCAGAAAATCTTTTATTCGGGATAGTATAGTGGGATAAACTGTGTTTTGCCTGCGGCTATGGGCTGATATTATAAAATGTATGAAAAATATTGTAATTGACCGGTTCTGGTTTGATTATGATATTTCAAAGATATTTCCTGAATAATTTGGGCTAAATGCACAAAAACATATTGACAATTTATGAATATAATGATAACATAAGACGAAAAAGAAGTTTCGTAAAGTTTCGAAACTTATCCGAGTACATCTTGAATGGTTCTAAAACCGAAAATTCCTGTGGCGGCAGGAAGGCAGTAAGAAAAAGGAGATTTGAGATATATTCGAAAAATAAAGGAGGAAAAACAAATGAGAAAGTCAAAAAAAGTATTATCACTTATGCTTGCAGCCATGATGGCAGCTTCACTCGTAGGCTGTGGAAAGTCATCAGACACAAAGACAAGCAGCGCAGCTAAATCAGGAAGTACAGCTGCTTCAACAACTTCAGCAGCTTCAACAGCTTCAGGAAGTAAGACAAGTTCAGCTTCTACAGATGAAGAGGCAGTTGAGGCTACAATCACAGTGTGGAGCCCACAGGAAGATCAGGCTGAAGAAAGTGGAAACTGGCTTGGCAATATGTGTAACAAGTTTGCAGAGGCTCATCCTAACTGGAAGCTTACATTTAAGTATGGTGTTTGCCCTGAGGGTGAGGCTAAGACTCAGGTAACACAGGATCCTAGCGCAGCAGCAGATGTATATATGCTTGCAAATGATAACATTGGTGACCTTGTTGCGGCAAAGGCTATCTCAAAGCTTGGTGGAACTGCACTTGATGCTGTTAAGTCACAGAATTCTGAAGTTATTGTAAATACAGTTACTTATGAGGGCGGTGTTTACGCTGTACCTTTTACATCAAATACCTGGTTTATGTATTACGACAAGAGAGTTTTCTCTGAGGATGATGTAAAGAGCCTTGATACCATGCTTGAGAAGGGTAAGGTATCTTTCCCGCTTAGCAATAGCTGGTACAATGTAGCTTTCTATGCAGGTAACGGCTGTACACTCTTTGGTGGCAACAACGATGCTTCTGCAGGTATTGACTACAGTGGTGAAAAGGCAGTTGCAGCTACAAAGTATCTTGTAAATCTTGTAAAGAATAAGAATTTCTCTAATGATGCTGACGGTTCAGGTATTAAGGGACTTAAGAACGGAAGCGTAAATGCTGTATTTAGCGGTACTTGGGATTATAACAATGTAGTTGATGCCCTTGGTGCTGAAAATGTTGGTATAGTTCAGCTTCCTACAGCTAAGATTGACGGAAAAGATGTACAGCTTAAGAGTTTTGCAGGCTCTAAGGCAATCGGTGTAAATCCTAATACAAAATATCCTCAGGTAGCAGTTGCCCTTGCTTCTTTCCTTGGAAGCCCAGAGGCTCAGAAAGAGCACTATAAGACAAGGAATACTATTCCTACAGATCAGTCTCTTCTTAAGGATCCTGAAATCGCTTCTGATGCTCTTGCAACAGCACAGGGTAATACAATTGCCAATACCTCTATCATGCAGCCATTCGTAGCCGGTATGTCTAACTACTGGTCAAATGCTGAGAATATGGGTAAGGCTATCCTCTCAGGTGATGTAACCGAGAAGAATGCGGCAGAGAAGACAGAAGCTCTCAACACTGCATTGAATACAAAATAATAAGATGTGATACATAGGTTTACAGACTGCAGATGTCATTTGCAGTCTGTAAACGGATATTGTTATAAATGCGTGTTCAGAATCAGGGCACGCATTTATAATAAAAAGAAGTTTATGAGGAAGTTGGAAACCATTTACACGAAAAAACAGATGTGTGGGGATAAAACATGGAAGATGTGAAATTCTTTAAGGCTCTAGCTAAAGGAGATATTTTCACCAAGCTCTCACTTTTTATACTGGGACTTGGCAATCTGGTACGCGGACAGATAATAAAGGGGCTTATATTCTTAGGAATCGAAGCTGCCTACATATTCTATCTGATTAACACCGGTATTTATGATTTTGGAAGATTCATTACTCTTGGGGGCAGTCCTCAGGAGGAAGTATGGAACGAAAAGAAGCAGATATATGAATATACTACCGGTGACAATACTGTACTTATGCTTCTTTATGGTATATTTGTAATAGTTATTACCCTGTTTTTTATATATATTGCGGTAACGGCGGTTAAGAGTTCTTATGAAGCTGAACTTAGAAAGAAGGCAGGAAAGAAGCCATTAAACTTCATAGAAGATGTAAAGAACCTTTTTGATAAGGATTTGCACAAATTACTCATGACGCCTCCGTTTATCGGAATTGTGTTATTTACTATCATGCCCTCTTATATATATGATAAACATGGCATTTACAAGTTATTCAGTTAAGGGCGACCACCTGGTACTCTTTAACTGGGTTGGACTTGACAACTTTAAGGATGTGCTTACACTCGGAAGTGAAGTAGGCAAGTCATTCTGGGGAGTTTTAATTTGGACAGTCGTGTGGGCAGTATTTGCTACCGCACTTAACTATATACTCGGTATGATTTTAGGCCTTATCATAAATAGAAAGGGTACTAAATTTAAAGGTTTCTGGAGATTCTGCTTCATACTTTCGATAGCAGTTCCACAGTTCGTTTCTCTTATGATAATGAGAACCATGCTCCAGCCGAAAGGAGATTTCAACCTTATGCTTAGAGCCCTTGGGATACTTGGAGAGGGACAGTACCTTCCGTTTTTTGAAAAGGCAATCTGGGCTAGAATTACAGTTATTGTAATCAACCTTTGGGTAGGTATCCCATATACACTTTTACAGGTGACCGGTATATTACAGAATATTCCGGAGGAACTTTACGAGGCTGCAAGGGTGGATGGTGCCAATACAGTGACCATATTCTGGAAGATAACCCTTCCTTACATGCTCTTTGTAACAACACCTTATCTTATCACACAGTTTACAGGTAATATCAATAACTTCAATGTTATCTACCTGCTCTCAGGGGGTGCTCCTGTAGATGTCGGTGATACTGCCGGTAAGACAGACCTTCTTATCACCTGGCTGTATAACTCACTGTCGATAAACAGTATTTCAACACAGGTGCGGTTATAGGTATTATTACCTTCATCATACTTTCCATAGTTGCGCTCATAACCTACCACAGGAGTGGATCTTATAAGAATGAGGAGGCGTTCAAATAATGGATAATAAAGCAAAAATGTCATCTTCATACAGGGCCCGCCAGATAATAACCAATATCTTCGTTCATATATTTTTAGCTGTGTTAGCCACGATATGGGTACTCCCTGTAGTATGGGTTGTACTTAAGAGTCTTACACCTAAGGATAGCTCGGGTATTTTTCCGGATAAGCTGAGTTTTGAAAACTATACCAAACTTTTTACGGATACAGCAATACTGAACTTCCCTAAGATGTTTATGAATACCTTTATAATTGCGGTTTTTTCCTGCCTTGTATCTACAGTCTTTGTGCTCTGCGTAAGCTACTGTCTGTCAAGACTTCGTTTTAAGGCAAGAAAGCCATTTATGAATATGGCTATGATACTTGGACTCTTCCCTGGAATTATGGCTATTGTAGCTGTTTACTATATAATTAAATCTCTTGGACTTTCACAGGGGCCTATGATTAGAGTTGCTCTTGTCCTCATATATTCAGCTGGTGCAGGACTTGGATTTTATATTGCAAAGGGATTCTTCGATACAGTTCCGAAGGCACTTGATGAGGCTGCTATGATCGATGGTGCTACTAAATGGGAGGTATTCACCAAGGTAACTATTCCTCTGTCAAAACCGGTTATTGTATTTACTGTACTTACAGCCTTTATTTCTCCTTGGGTAGACTTCATTGCGGCTAAGGTTATCTGCAGGGCTGAAGCAGAGTATTTTACAGTTTCTATTGGTCTTTGGCAGATGCTTAGTAAGGAGTATATCATTGACTGGTATACCAGATTTGCTGCCGGAGCAGTTTGCATCTCCATCCCTATAGCTGTTCTCTTCCTTTACTTACAGAAGTTCTATGTAAATGGAATGGGCGGAGCTGTAAAGGGTTAATGAGAATCTGTGATAGATATAAAAACAATCTAAAATTACAAAGTATTTAAAAACAATAAAGAGAGCCAGGGCCTGTCATGAAAATGATGGGTTATGGCTTTTTCTCTGTCAAAGGGGATTAAATACTTTTTACACCTGCATCAGCTTATTAGAATATAGAGAAAACTATAGAATTATAAGTTATATAAGGGAAATTTATAAAATAATCACTAAATATATAAAAAATGTTGCAAAAAAACACAGTTAATATATACAATAGTCAGGCAAAAATATTTGTATATTATTTACAAAAATTATTGAAAAAATATAATATTTGGAGTATTATCATTGATGAGACTATAAATATTATACTACTGAGGAAGGTGCGATTATGAAAGGGAGAAGAACTACAGTGGCGTCAGGAAGCGGGAAGGTTAAAAGTGTAGGTTTAAGAATAAGCATAATTATTTCACTTTTGCTTATTATCACTCTTGGTACTAAAACCGCAATTGATTCTGTTAGCGGCTATAATTCAGCCATAACTGCGAGTAAGAATCATAAGTATGAAGAAACCAGAAAACTGGCAAAGCAGCTGGAACAGAGATTCATATCTACTTATTACACTGCAAAAACAGCAGAAGATGCAGTGGATGCGATGATGAAGAATTCTACAGCTGATGAGAGAAAAAGGTCTTTTATATCCAATATGGTTGAAGAGGCACTTACAAGTAACTTAGACATTGGAGGATTGGGAGTGTTTTTTGAACCTAACGCCTTCGATGGTAAAGATGCACAGAATATAACATCAGCAACTAAAACAGGGCTTATGCAATCTTATTTTTTAAGAGAAAAAGGTGGAACTGTTAAAGAGAGTCTGGTTGATGGATACAGGGAGTCAAGCTGGTATAAGGAGATTATGGAAACCGGCACAACAGTTATTACCCAGCCTTTTAAGGATGGTGATAATATAGTAACAACCTATGGTGTGCCTATTAAAATGGATGGGAAGATAATTGGAGCTGTAGCAGCTGATATATTTGTTACAGAGTTGTCAAAGGAACTTGCAGAGAATCCGGACAATAGTATTGATAACCTTACGGTTCTTGTATCTAATGAAGGAATAGCAGTTGCACATTCACTTGATGAAACATTGATACTTAGTGATACAGCTAAAGACGCTGCTGTTAAGCAGCATATTGATATGGCTCAACAGAATAAGGAATCTGAACAGGAACGCATTTCGATTAGTACGGGCAAAAACTCATTGATTATCTATGTTCCGGTTGCCATAGAGGGAACAACTGAATATTGGGTATTTGAAACAGTTATCAGCATGAAGTCGATGACACAGGCTGCTATAAACAGTGCAATCTTCAGTGTGATTGTAAACTTGATACTAATAAGTATTATAGCGGCAGTTATAGTTATTCTTTTAAGAAGAAAGGTATCTATGCCACTTAAGGTTGTGTGCAGTGCACTTTCAAAACTTGCTGATTATAACTTGAATCTGGATGCTGAGAGAGCCCAAAATGCTAACTATGACAAGAGTGGGGATGAGATAGCCAGTCTGATACTTAGTTTGAGAAAGCTTAATCAGAACCTTGTAAGCATTGTATCAAACATAAATGCCCATGCACAAAATACGGCTGCAACAGCAGAGGAACTTACAGCTACAGCACAGTCTACAGCGGATGCAGCGGGAGAAGTAGCAACTGCGGTTACAAACATAGCTGATGGAGCAACAAGCCAGGCAGAAGATACACAGGCAGCGGCAGCTTCTGTAGAGACTGCAAACAGACTGTTAAGCGGAATGATGACTACCTTGGAAGAACTAGGGCTTGCAACTGATACAATTGACAGATGTAAGGATGACGGAAACGAGACTCTTAAGGATTTAGTAAAGCTTACAGATGAAAATAATAAGATATCTGATAAAGTTAGTTCTGTTATTGTTGAGACAAGTGAGGCTACAGAGAAGATATCCAATGCTTCTGAGATGATCCAGTCTATTTCTGACCAGACCAATCTTTTGGCTCTCAACGCAGCCATTGAGGCGGCCAGAGCCGGTGAAGCAGGAAAGGGCTTTGCTGTTGTTGCTGATGAAATCAGGAAACTCGCTGAGCAGAGTGCAGGCTTTACAGCTGAGATAAGAGCAGTAATTGATGAACTTAAGACCAAGGCTGAATCAGCAGTAACCATGATGGAGCAGTCCAATGAAATGGTTAGAAAACAAAGTGAAAAAGTTGCGGAAACCAGCGATAAATTTGAAGAAATATCAAGGGCTGTTGAAAACAGTAAGTCAATTGTTGCAGAGATAAATCAATCTTCAAGAACAATTGAAGAAGAGAATAGAAATGTGACTAAGATGGTTGAAAACCTGTCAGCAATTGCTGAGGAGAATGCTGCTACTACGGAGGAAGCATCAGCATCAGTAGATACTCAGGTTCAGTCAATAAGTGATATTTCATCTGCAAGTGAGAACCTTGCCCATATAGCGACAGAATTACAGGATGAAGTATCCAGATTTACTTTCTAAAAATAAAGATATAACTAAGAGGCTTTATAATATACTTTTTATATTAAAGAGCCTTTTTAGTAAGTAAAAGTTCAATAAAATTGACTGTCTTGTAAGGAATTAAGGCTTTTATTATTTATTGTTATTTGAAAAAGTAAATTCCATATTAGTATGGATTTTACTTTTTTTCCATACACCACATCTTTAACTATGGACTTTTACTGATTCCATGAGTTAAAAATATATATTGGGTTAGATTCATCAGGTTAGGGTTTTTATATACAAACTGAAAGGAATATTTTAATTATGGGAAAACATTCACATCTTTCTTTAAGCCAGCGTTCTGACATAGAAATCTATGCTTTCTAAAAATGAGCTTTTAATAAGATTGCTTTTGGCTATAGGAAAAAGACAACACAACTGTTTCAAAAAGAAATAAAAAAACATAATTACTGAACAGACAGGCTCATACGGCAGGTCTTTTTAATGACTGTCTGCATTCAGTGGACAGACTCATGTAAAAAAAGATTTGTATGCAGTCACTGCCTTAACAAAAAAACAGAACATGTGGAAGCTGCGGGAAATGCATGCCACTGTGTGATGATTATGTCAGACATATCTGCCCTAAACTTCTTAATCCACCTTATGTATGTAACGGATGCCCTGACAGAAACAGGTGCCGCCTTGAAAAAGATTTTACAAGGCAAAGGAAGCTGAGGCAAGATATAGAAAAATCACTGTCTGAATCAAGAACAGGGTTTAACCTTACAGAAAACGAAAGGGAATATATAGACGGCATTGTAAGTCCACTCCTGTTAAAAAGGGCAATCCATAAGACATATAACAATCAACCATTCTGATGAAACTCATGGTTTCCGACAGGACTCTCTATAAATATATAAACAACAGTCTGTTTTTTGCCAGAAACATTGACATGCCACGCACTATAAGAATGCGTCCGAGAAAAAATAAAAGCAAATCTTTGAAAGTGGATAAAGAGTGCAGGAAGGGAAGGACTTATGAGGACTTCCTGAAGTTTATTGAAGAAAACCCCGATTCAGTCGTATGTGAAGGCGACAGTGTAGAAGGGGTAAAGGGCGGGAAAGTACTTCTCACTCTCTTCTTTGTACAACAGAACCTGCAGCTTGCTTTTCTGAGAAACTACAATGACTCACGTTCTGTTACGGAGATATTTGAAAGGCTGTATATTGAACTGAGACCTTATATTTTCGGGAAAATATTTGATGTGCTGCTGTTAGACAACGGAAGTGAATTTTCAAATCCACAGGCACTGGAGTTTGATGCACAGGGAAACAGGAGACTTAGGGTATTTTACTGCGATCCTTCTTCACCTTACCAGAAGGGTGGCTGTGAAAACAACCATGAAATGATAAGAAGGATAATACCGAAGGGTGTGGATTTTAGTAATTACACACAGGAAGACATAAACCTGATGATGAGCCACATCAATTCATATTCAAGGGTGAAGCTCGGAAACAAAAGCTCTTATGATATTTTTTTGCATTTCAATACGGCAAAAATATTAAAAGAGCTTAGGTATTCAAAAAAATTTCACCGGATGAAATTACCCTAGCCCCTAAGCTCTTAGGCAAATAAAAAGGAACTCACCGGTTAAAAGATGAACTTCTAGCCCATATATAAAAGGGGTGGATTTTACTTATTCCCAGTTTTTGGAAAAGTAACTTCGACTCCTGTTTGCTATGAAAAAAATTAGGTCATGTTCTTCCTGTAAGGCTGATTATAGCATTTTTTTCAGATAATGTATACATCTAGCTCTTAATTTATGTAAAATTTGTAACAAGTAACTTCCATACCGTATCTAAAATAAAAAATTAAACATTAGGTGTGGAAGTTACTTTTGCAATTCACCCTTTATTATTTATTTTTATTGAACATAAAGTATTAATTATAATTAGCAAGGTGACAATGGCTATATATAGCCGGAGAGGGGGAAGCAATGAAAAAGAATGCAGTGAATGGTGGAAAAGCCAAGGTCAAAAGTGTAGGTATGAAGATAAGCATTATCGTTTCGATTTTGCTTGTAATTACACTGGGCACAAAGACGGCGGTTGATGCGGTAAGAAGTTATAATTCAGCCATCAGTACAAACAAAGCTTACCAATATGAAGAAACCAGAAAGCTGGCAAAACAGCTTGAGCAGAGATTTATATCTGCATATTACTCTACGAAGACAACTGAAGGTTCAGTAACTACAATGATGAAAAATACAACAGTTGATCAGAGAAAGAGAGTATTTATATCAAATTTAGTTGAAAGTATGCTTACAAGTAACATGGATATTGGAGGATGTGGAGTATTTTTTGAACCCAATGCGTTCGATGGTAAAGATGCACAGAATATAACACCTACAAACAAAGAAGGACTCTTCCAATCTTACTATTTAAGGGAAACTGATGGAACTGTTAAAGAGACAGTGATTGACGCTTATAGGGAATCAGACTGGTATAATGAAGTTATGAAAGCCGGCACAACAATTATTACCCAGCCTTATAAGGAAGGTGATAATATAATGACTACCTATGGTTTGCCTATAAAGATGGATGGGAAAATAATTGGAGTTGTAACAGCGGATATCTTTGTTACCGAACTTTCAAAAGAACTGGCAGAATCTCCAAACAACAGTGAGGACGATTTTACAGCACTTGTATCTGATGAGGGAATTGTAGTGGCTCACTCCCTTGATGAAAGCCTCATTTTGAAAGATACAGGCACTGATGCTGATGTAAAGTCGAGTCTTGATATGGCTCAACAGAATAAAGAATCTGAGCAGGAACGCATTTCGGTTAGTACAGGCAAAAACTCATTGATTATCTATGTTCCGGTTGCCGTAGAGGGAACAACTGAATATTGGGTGTTTGAAACAGTCATCAGTGTGAAAATGATGACACAGGCTGCTATAAATAGTGCAGTCTTCAGTATAATTATAAATATCATACTCATAATAGTTATAGCGGCAGTTATAGTTATTCTTTTAAGAAGAAAGGTATCTATGCCGCTTGAAGTTGTGTGCAGTGCACTTTCAAAACTTGCTGACTATAACTTGAATCTGGATGCTGAGAGAGCCAAGAATGCTAACTATGACAAGAATGGAGATGAGATAGCAAGCCTGATACTCAGTTTGAGAAGGCTTAATCAGAATCTTGTAAGTATTGTATCCAATATAAATGCCCATGCACAAAATACTGCGGCAACTGCTGAAGAACTTACAGCTACAGCCCAGTCTACATCAGACGCAGCAGGAGAGGTAGCAACAGCAGTTACAAACATAGCTGATGGAGCTGCCAGCCAGGCAGAAGATACTCAGGCAGCAGCAGCTTCAGTTGAAACCGCAAAAAGGCTTCTTGAAGAAATGATATCAACCTTGGCAGAACTTGATACGGCAACCGATACCATAGATAACTGTAAGAATGATGGTAATACCACTCTAAAAGATCTTGTTAAGCTTACAGATGAAAATAATAAGATATCTGATAAAGTTAGTTCTGTTATTGTTGAGACAAGTGAGGCTACAGAGAAGATATCCAATGCTTCTGAGATGATTCAGTCTATTTCTGACCAGACCAATCTTTGGCTCTCAACGCAGCCATTGAGGCGGCCAGAGCCGGTGAAGCAGGAAAGGGCTTTGCTGTTGTTGCTGATGAAATCAGGAAACTTGCTGAGCAGAGTGCAGGCTTTACAGCTGAGATAAGAGCAGTAATTGATGAACTTAAGACTAAGGCTGAATCAGCAGTAACCATGATGGAGCAGTCCAATGAAATGGTTAGAAAACAAAGTGAAAAAGTTGCGGAAACCAGCGATAAATTTGAAGAAATATCAAGGGCTGTTGAAAACAGTAAGTCAATTGTAGCTGAGATAAATAAATCTTCAAGAACAATTGAAGAAGAGAATAGAAATGTGACTAAGATGGTTGAAAACCTGTCAGCAATTGCTGAGGAGAACGCAGCTACTACAGAGGAAGCATCTGCATCAGTAGATACTCAGGTACAGTCAATAAGTGATATCTCATCTGCAAGCGAAAACCTTGCCCATATAGCGACAGAATTACAGGATGAAGTATCTAAATTTACCTTATAAAACTAAAAATCAAAAGCAAAAAGGCTTACGGTCAATACCCGTAGGTCTCTTTGCTTTGTTTCTTACTTTCTTTGATAGGGAAATGTCTACAAAATTCCCATTAAATAAAAAGCCTCCTTAAGATTGTGCTGTGGTGGATATGTAGTTATTTAATATTACCGTTTTTACTTAGTGAAAGCTCAATTTTGCTGCCTTTTTCAGAACTTTCTACTATCCTTACCCCGCCTCCATGTCTGGCTGCTATCTCTTTTACAAGGGCAAGCCCAAGCCCTGCACCACCCATGGCTCTGCTTCGAGATTTGTCAACTCTAAAAAAGGGTTCGAAGATTTTATCCCAATCATCTTTATCTATTCCACTTCCTGTATCTGAAATAATGGCTTTAGCAAAATCTCTATCTTCTGAGATTGAAACAGTAACATTTCCATAGTCTTTGTTGTATTTGATGGCATTTTCCACAAGATTGTAAATTGCTCTGTATATAAGGGTATCACTACCTATTAGCCTTGATTCTCCTTCGCTTTGTACTAAAGTTATATTCTTTTTTTCTGCAATAGATACAAGGTCGCAGATTACTTCTTCAGTAATTTCAGCAAGTGAAATCTTATCACCTTTTGGGGCGGACTGAAGTTCTGTCATTTCTAAAAGAATGTCAATCACATGGGAGAGACGGTCAGTCTGAGTTTTTGCCATATTAATTGTTTCTTTATAATCCTCTACATTAGGCGTGTTATTTTTATCAAATACTTCAAACTTTGTTCTCATAACAGCTAAGGGAGTCCTAAGTTCGTGAGCAGCATTTGCTGAAAACTGTCTTTGTGCCGTAAAGGTTTCTTCAAGCCTCTTAAGAAGCCTGTTGAAGGCGAGGGTAAGCCTTCAATTTCGGTTGATTTGCTGCGGGAAAGTATTGGTTCATTTAGATTCTTGGTCTGGATATCTTCTATTTGTGAAGTAAGTTCTCCTAAAGGACGAAGAGTGAAGCCTACTATAAAATACATTAGGAGGCTGAAGACAAGAGTTATAACAAGGGTTATGGACAGACTTTTAATCCAAAATTCCAACTGAGTATTTTTAACTGTATCGGAAAGTATTGCCTTTGGGTTAAGATCCACTTGAATCTCGTCCGAACTGCCGGTAGAAATATTTGTATTTGGAAGTATGGCTATGGCCGAATTGCCAATCTCATCCATATAAAGTATGGCAGAACGGCTTATAAAAAAGCTGATTGCAAGGCAGGCTGTAATTACCATAAAGGCAGTCATTAAGGTCAGTTTCCACCTAAGAGAAAGATGAAATTTCATTCGTCATTTCCTCCTATCACATAGCCTTGGGCTACCCGGTTGATAATCGGATCATATCCAAGGACAGTTCTTATTTTTTTTCTAAGTGCACTTATATGGACTCTTATTGAATTGCTAAAGCTATCCACACTTCCATCCCAGACATGTTCAATAAGTTCCTCCTGACTTACAGGACGCCCCCTGTGTAGGATGAGATATTCTAAGATAGCAAGTTCCTTCCTTGTAAGAGCAAGTTCCTTTTCACCGGCAAAGGCGGTACGGGTTTTGGTATTCAATGATATATCTCCACATTCAATCACTATATTGTTTTGAACTGTACGCCTCCTGGTAAGACTCCTAACTCTGGCCTCAAGTTCTTCAAAATGAAAGGGTTTACATAAATAATCATTTGCTCCGCTATCAAGTCCTGCTATCTTATCATTTAGGCCTACTCGGGCGGAGAGAATAAGGACATTTGTCTCATTATCATTTCCGCGCATATTTCTAAGTATGTCCATTCCGTCCATTCCGGGCAGATTTAAGTCAAGAATAATAAGATCATAGTTTTCTAAAGAGATTATGTCCATTGCCTCCTCTCCGTCAAAAACCATATCTACCTCATAGCCATCAAGCCTAAGTCCCTTTGCTATGGACTCACAAAGAGCCTTTTCATCTTCAACAACCAATATCCTCATTTTGTTCCATCCTTTACTGATTAACTTTGTCATATTTATATTAATCATAGCATAAGAGGTATAAAATTTCTATTAATCAAAAATTTTAATAGTTCTCAAAAAAATAAAAAAAAATTATTTTTCTTAACAGAAATTTTACATCGAATGTGGTATACTGTCTTTCGTCATTTAGAAATGTGGTGTCAAAGATATGAAATTTGGCTGAACCCCTTTGCAATTAAATGTATTATCTTCTGACACCAATGTATTAATCTTAAGAGAATAAACGAGGTTTATAAGATGGGTAATTTTTCTTTCAAAACTAATAGAAAAAAGCTGGCTGCTCAGGTGATATTACTTGCTATGGCAGGTGCTTTTATTGCCTTTGGAGCATACCGCGGTGAAGCTCAGACAGTACTTACAAAAGCAATTAACTTGTGCTTAGAGTGTGTGGGTATAGGTTAAGTGAGAAAGGATGAGATGATGTGGAAAAGAAGGTAGTAAATAAAAAAAATAAGGGTTCAGTTAAAGATTTTCTTAAAAGCAGGACTATGGTACAGATAATAGCTACGCTATTAACTAATATTCATCTTCCTAACTTTTTTAAGGGAACTTTATATCAGGGTAAGGGTAAAATAGCCTGTGTGCCGGGACTTAACTGTTATTCCTGTCCGGGAGCAACAGGAGCCTGTCCTATAGGTTCATTTCAGGCTGTGGTAGGTTCAAGAGATTTTAGCCTGACTTATTATATTACGGGAATAATTATATTCTTTGGAGTTATGCTTGGCAGGTTTATTTGTGGCTTCCTCTGTCCGTTTGGATTCTTTCAGGATTTGCTTCACAAAATACCAACTAAGAAATTCAGTACAAAAAAGCTAAAGGCTTTAACTTATTTGAAGTATATAATTTTATTAGCAGCAGTCATAATACTGCCAACATTTTTAAATAATAAGGCAGGGCTTTCATCACCGTATTTTTGTAAATATATCTGCCCTCAGGGAATACTTGAAGGGGGGATCCCTTTATCTATAGCCAACCCTGCAATCAGAGCGACACTTGGCAAGCTCTTCCTTTGGAAGCTTAGCATACTTATATTGGTAATTATCCTAAGTGTGTTTGTTTACCGCCCATTTTGTAAGTGGATCTGTCCGCTTGGAGCTTTTTACGCCCTGTTTAACAAGGTGTCACTGCTTCACTATAATGTGGACTTTAACAAGTGTGTATCCTGTGGAAAATGTGCAAGAACCTGTAAGATGGATGTGGATATAACCAAAAACGATGCCCATATGGAATGTATCCGCTGCGGTGAATGTGTGAAGGTCTGTCCTACTAAGGCTATCAGCGTGAATTGGGGACCTGAGAAGATGAAGATACTCGAAAGAGCGCGTGAGCTTAATAAGAATAAAGCAACAAAAAATATGAACTAAGGAGAAGAATGATGAAAACAAAGAAAACAATTAAGAGGATTATTCCTGTATTTTTAGTGGCAGCCATGCTTGCCTCATCAGTTACAGCCTGTGGAAATAAGGGCGGTGGCAACGCTGTGGCTTCAGGCAGCAATATGACTTCAGGAAACAAGACTGTGACTGCCGAGAAGTTCCCAAGTTTTAAGGGTAAGGACTTTGACGGAAATGATGTTGATGAAAGCCTTTTTAGTAAAAATGAGGCAACGCTTGTTAATTTCTGGTTCAACGGATGCTCCGCCTGTGTAAATGAGATGCCTGCCCTTGAAGAATTCAGCAAAAAGCTTAAAGAAAAGGGAGCAGAGCTTATAGGCATAAATGCAGGAACTGCAAGTGATGAAAAAGGGCTTGCAGAGGCGAAGGACATCCTTTCTAAGCAGGGAGTAACCTATAGGAATTTAATACTTCCACAGGATCACGAATATGTAAGAAAGATATTCAGCTTCCCTACTACAGTTGTAGTTGACAAGAACGGTAATATCATAGGAGATCCAATTGTAGGAGCAATTGATGATGAAAAAAAACAGGAAGAAATCCTTAAGGTAATCGAACAAATTAAGGCAGGTAACGGTGTAACAGCTAAGGTAACATCTGATGAGAGTACGGCTTCAGCAGATCCTACAGCACCGCTTTATGAGGAAGAAAACAAGATATTTGCAGAGAATCAGGATACTTGGAATAAGTTATTTTCCAAAATAAAGAAAGATGAAGCTGAGAAGAATGCTGCAAAGCCTTATGTAGAGTTCTTAACAGAGCAGTTAGAAGCATCAAAGGCTGATTTTACAGAGGCTGAGATTAAGACTATTACAGAGGGTCTTACAAAGATTGCTGAGATTGAGAAGAAGATTGAGGAACTTAGAAAGAAGTAAAACAGAAATAAAGAAGAAGTAAATAAGAAAGAAGTAAAGAAGAAGTAAAGAAGAAGCAAGATAATACAGACTGATATTATAGTTGGGGCAGGGTTTTCGAGTTGTATGGAGGCCTTGCCCCTTATTTTTTATAGAGGGGGGAGGTGACAATCAAGTGGTTTTGCAGAGTGTTGACATTGTTTGCAAATTTCATATATAATTATTCTGCTTGCTGGAAAGGAGAGTAGTATGGCAACAACGAATATTAATGTTCGAGTTGATGCATCGCTGAAAAAGGACGCTGAAAAGTTGTTTAATGAACTGGGACTGAATATGTCATCAGCTATTACGATGTTTCTTAAAAGTGCTGTAAGCTATGAAGGTATACCATTTGAGATAAAGAGAATTAGGCCAAATTTAGAGACTAAAGCAGCACTAAATGAACACCTGAATATGAAGGATAAAACAAAATACAGGCGCTATGAAAGCTTTGATGATGTAATAGGAGATGCACTTAATGAAGCTTAATATACTTGTTTCGGGAAAAATAACCAGAATGAAACTTCGATGTCAGAGCCAGAATATAATAATATAATGAAAGATAAGAGAAATGCAGAGTACCTTACCGTGCTAGACAAGTCCATGGCAGAAGCAGAAGCAGGGAAATTTATTATGAAGTCCTTGGAAGAGCTGGGAGAACTTGAATAAGTATATACACTGCATAGATTTGAGGATAATATGATTTGTAATGACTTTGAAATAATAGTGATAGGAGCGGGACATGCGGGCTGTGAGGCGGCACTGGCGGCAGCAAGGCTTGGTAAAAGGGTGCTTGTCTTTACCGTAAGCGTAGACAGTATAGCCCTCATGCCCTGTAACCCCAATATAGGAGGCACTTCCAAGGGGCATTTGGTAAAAGAAGTAGATGCCCTCGGTGGAGAAATGGGCAAAAACATTGACAAGACCTATATCCAGTCTAAGATGCTTAATAAGTCAAAAGGCCCTGCGGTTCACAGCCTTAGGGCGCAGGCGGATAAACAGGCTTATTCCCTTGAAATGCGTAAGGTAATGGAAAATACACCAAACCTTACCATAAAGCAGGCTGAGGTGGCTGAGATTCTGGTTGAAAATGGCAGAGTGAGGGGAGTTAAGACCTATTCAGGTGCAGTGTATAATGCCAAGGCAGTTATCCTATGTACAGGAACCTATCTAAAGGCTCGCTGTATATACGGAGATGTGAGTGAATACACAGGACCTAACGGACTGTCAGCCTCTACACATTTGACAGATTCCCTGCTTAGCTTAGGTATGAAGCTTAGGAGATTTAAGACTGGAACCCCTGCCAGAGTAGACAAGCGAACTATAGATTTCTCCAAAATGGAAGTGCAAAATGGAGACGAAAAGGTAGTTCCATTTTCATTTTTAAACGAAGGAAAAGATATAAGCAGGGAACAGATTCCCTGCCATCTAACCTATACTAATGAAGAGACGCATAGGATAATAAGGGAGAATATCGAGCGTTCACCCCTTTACGGCGGTGTAATAGAAGGAGTAGGGCCAAGGTACTGTCCATCCATAGAGGACAAGGTGATGAGGTTTGCTGACAAAGAGAGGCACCAGATATTTGTAGAGCCTGAGGGAGAGTACACCAATGAAATGTATGTTGACGGTATGAGTTCATCTATGCCGGAGGATGTACAGGTAGCTATGTACAGGACAATCCCCGGACTTGAGAATGTTCACATAGTTAGAAATGCCTATGCTATAGAGTATGACTGCGTAGATGCAACCACCCTGAAGGAAAGCCTTGAGACAAAGGTGGCGGAGGGCTTGTATGCGGCAGGCCAGTTTAACGGAAGCTCAGGCTATGAGGAGGCTGCGGCTCAGGGACTGATAGCAGGTATCAATGCGGTGAGAAAGCTTGATGGCAAAGAGCCGCTTATTCTCAAGCGTTCAGATGCCTATATCGGAGTTCTTATTGATGATTTGGTGACTAAGCACACAGCGGAGCCATACAGGATGATGACTTCAAGAGCAGAGTACAGATTGCTTCTAAGGCAGGACAATGCTGACCTTAGGCTTACTAAGATAGGCTATGAGGTGGGACTTATATCTAGGGAAAGATACGAGAGCCTTCTTCAGAAAGAGGCTCAGATTGAAGAGGAAATAAAGCGTCTGAAGTCAAAAACCATAGGTGGAAAGAAAGAGGTAAATGATTTCCTTGTATCAAATGGAAGTACGCCTCTTCTTGGTGCAGTTACCCTTGCAGACCTGATAAAGAGACCGGAGCTAAGCTACGAAGTTTTGGCAGTTATTGATGATGAAAGGCCAAAGCTTTCAGAGGCAGTTGGGGAACAGGTAAATATCAATATAAAGTATGAGGGCTATATTGAGAGGGAGAACAGACAGGTTGAACAGTTTAAGAAGATGGAAAACCGCTTAATTCCTGAGGGTATAGACTATGAAAATATCGACAATATTAGAAAAGAAGCAAGGCAGAAGCTTTCTGAAATAAGGCCTCTGTCAGTAGGTCAGGCGAGCCGTATATCGGGAGTGTCGCCATCTGATATAGCGGTGCTCTTAGTATACATAGAACAATTTAAAAGGAGAAAGAAATGGGATTAACAGAGAATGATATCAAAAGAATTAACGAACTCAGTCACAAGTCAAAGGCAGAGGGGCTTACTGATGAAGAAAAGGCTGAGCAGAAGAAACTAAGAGAAGAATATGTTGCAGCAATCAAAGGCAATATCAGAAGTCAGCTTGAAAATACGAAAGTAGTTGATGAAAATGGCAACGAGGTAGACCTTAAGAGGAGAAAAGATGTATAAATATTTGATGTTTGATTTGGATGGAACCTTAGTAGAATCAGGAGATGGCATAGTAGCCTCTGCAAAACACGCTCTTAGTACTATGGGATGGGAACAGCTTTCTGAGGCTGAATACAAGAAGTTTATAGGACCGCCGCTTTTTGATTCTTTTACCAAGTTCTGTGGAATGAACCCTGAGGAGGCTGACAGGGCGATTGAAATATACAGGGAACATTATGAGTCTGCAGGCTACCTCCTTGCCCCTATGTATGAGGGAGTGGAAGCCATGCTTGATGAGCTTAACGATAAGGGACATACTATGATGGTAGTTACCTCCAAGCCTGCGCCTATAGCTGAGAAGATAATAAAAAAGCATGGACTGGATAAGTATTTTGTAAATCTTACCGGGCCATCTCACGAGGAAAAGACTGTGCACAAGGATGTGATGATAAAGCGAGCCTTTGAAAAGAATGGAATTACCGACCCTAAGTCTGCGGTTATGATAGGAGATAGGAAGTTTGATATAGAGGCGGCTAATAAGAATGGTGTTGACTCTATTGCGGTGATGTATGGATATGGCAGTAGGGAAGAGTTTGAAAGGCATGGGGCTACGCATATAGTGGAGAAGTGTGAGGACATACCGGGTGTCGTTCGATAGGGTTTTATAAAAATGGAACTAAGTCACGCCCCTACCTTTGTAAGTCTCTCGGAAGCTCAGAGCTGAGGGGGACGCATTCGCTTCCGAGAGACTTACAAACGGGGCTGACTGGTGATAGTGCTAGGTATTTTTATAAAATATCTCACTTGGGGTTAGAAAGCCGCTATACTACCCTTCTAATTCCACAGAGGCTCAGAGCTGAGGGGGACGCATTCGTTTCCGAGGGACTCACAAACGGGGCTGACTGGTGATAGTGCTTAGGTATTTTTATAAAATATCTCACTTGGGGTTAGAAAGCCGCTATACTACCCTTCTAATTCCACAGAGGCTCAGAGCTTAGGGACGCATTCGCTTCCGAGGGACTCACAAACGGGGCTGATTGGTGAAGTCGTAAGTATTTTTATAAAATATCTCACTTGGGGTTAGAAAGCCGCTATACTACCCTTCTAATTCCACAGAGGCTCAGAGCTTAGGGACACATTCGCTTCCGAGGGACTCACAAACGGGGCTGACTGGTGATAGTGCTTAGGTATTTTTATAAAATATCTCACTTAGGATTAAGGGAATAAGGGATTTAGCTTGGTATAACCACGATAAGTTATATTAGTAAAAGATATAAAAAAGGTGTTTGCATACCTCTTTTTATTATGTTATAGTATAGTCTGTCTTATTATCTGAATATGGTGTCTGTTTTAATTGCCAAACTACCAGCCCATATTTATATCTAACAAAACAAGGAGGCTAAGATGGAAGAGTTTTTCAAATTGAGGGAAAGAGGAACTAGTGTTAAGGTTGAGACAATGGCAGGTGTTACAACCTTTATGACAATGGCATATATCCTTGCCGTAAACCCAAGTGTGCTTGGTAAGGCGGGAATGGATCAGGGAGCGGTATTTACGGCGACAGCACTTGCTTCTGCAATTGCATCGTTTTGTATGGCCTTATTTGCCAATCTTCCTTTTGTTCTTTCAGCAGGAATGGGACTGAATGCCTATTTTGCGTATTCAGTAGTTTTGGGTATGGGATATACCTGGCAGCAGGCTTTGACGGCTGTATTTGTTGAAGGCCTTGTATTTATTGTACTTTCGGTTACCAATGTTCGTGAGGCTATATTCAATGCCATACCGAATACACTTAAGGTGGCGGTATCGGTTGGTATTGGTTTATTCATATGTTTTATCGGACTTCAGAACTCTAAGATAGTAGTTGACGGTGCTACTCTTGTAACCCTCTTTTCTTTCAAGGGTTCGATAGCGGATGGTACCTTTAACTCAGCAGGAATTTCAGTTATTCTCGCACTTTGCGGCATCTTACTTATGACCTATCTTTTGTTTAAGAATGTAAAAGGCTCTATCCTTATAGGAATGGTAGCACTTTGGGTAGTAGGTATGATTCTTCAGGCTGTAGGCATCTATGTGCCTAATCCTGATGCAGGATACTATAGCTTATTCCCATCAAGGATATTTGCAGCACCTGAATCTCTTGCACCTACCTTTGGACAGCTTGATTTTTCATTTATAAAGACAGCAGACTTCTTTGTAGTTATGTTTGCCTTCCTTTTCGTAGATGTATTTGATACCCTTGGAACTCTCATAGGCTGTGCATCTAAGGCAAATATGCTTGATGAGAAGGGAGAACTTAAGGGAATAAAGGGAGCCTTACTTGCAGATTCAATAGGAACTATAGTTGGTGCGGTACTTGGTACTTCTACCATCACTACATTTGTAGAATCTTCATCAGGTATCTCAGAGGGTGGAAGAACAGGTCTTACATCTATAGTGTCAGGACTTCTCTTCTTAGTTGCACTTTTCTTCTCACCTGTATTCCTTGCAATACCTGCATTTGCTACAGCACCTGCCCTTATAGTAGTAGGTTTCCTTATGCTCCAGCAGGTAACTAAGATTGATTGGAATTCAGACCTCCTTGAGGCGGTTCCTGCTTACATCTGTATCTTTGCTATGCCATTTATGTACTCTATCTCAGAAGGTATCGCTTTCGGCGTTATCTCCTATGTAGTACTTAACCTTGTTGGCGGAAGGGCTAAGAAGATTACACCTCTTATGTATATACTTGCAGTGCTCTTTATAGCCAAGTATGTATTGCTGTAATCACTGTGTCTGTAAAACAATAGGATTACCATAGCTTTTATATTCTTTGAGATGTGCTTTGGTATGTCTAAATAACAGAATGTCGATTGATATTGTACATTCATGTATTAAAAAACCTCCGGGAAGTCAGATAGTGACTTTTCGGAGGTTTTTTGATTAATGGTGAATTCTACCTAATTCCGGTTAAATAAAAAAGGCTCCCAAATGGGAACCTTTAAGTCGAGGCGACAACCGGATTTGAACCGGTGATCAGGGTGTTGCAGACCCACGCCTTACCGCTTGGCTATGTCGCCTGATTACATAATGATGTTCTTTTTTGCTATGCTAAAAGAAGTAATTAAATTACAGATTCAAACTTGCCTTTGCTCATCCAATCAAGAATCTAATGTAAGCTCCCCAAGTAGGGCTCGAACCTACAACATCACGGTTAACAGCCGTGCGCTCTACCATTGAGCTATTGAGGAATGTCGACTGCCATAACAGTATAGCACTATGGCAGCTAATTTTCAAGTAGAAATTGTATTTTTTAATATTTTTTGTTATTTGAAAAAGTAAATTCCATATTAGTATGGATTTTACTTTTTCCATACACCACATCTTTAACTATGGACTTTACTGATTCCATGATTAAAATATATATTGGGTTAGATTCATCAGGTTAGGGTTTTATATACAAACTGAAAGGAATATTTTAATTATGGGAAAACATTCACATCTTTCTTTAAGCCAGCGTTCTGACATAGAAATCATGCTTTCTAAAAAAATGAGCTTTAATAAGATTGCTTTGGCTATAGGAAAAGACAACACAACTGTTTCAAAAGAAATAAAAAAAACATAATTACTGAACAGACAGGCTCATACGGCAGGTCTTTTAATGACTGTCTGCATTCAGTGGACAGATCATGTAAAAAAAGATTTGTATGCAGTCACTGCCTTAACAAAAACAGAACATGCGGAAGCTGCGGGAAATGCATGCCACTGTGTGATGATTATGTCAGACATATCTGCCCTAAACTTCTTAATCCACCTTATGTATGTAACGGATGCCCTGACAGAAACAGGTGCCGCCTTGAAAAAAGATTTTACAAGGCAAAGGAAGCTGAGGCAAGATATAGAAAATCACTGTCTGAATCAAGAACAGGGTTTAACCTTACAGAAAACGAAAGGGAATATATAGACGGCATTGTAAGTCCACTCCTGTTAAAAGGGCAATCCATAAGACATATAACAATCAACCATTCTGATGAAATCATGGTTTCCGACAGGACTCTCTATAAATATATAAACAACAGTCTGTTTTTTGCCAGAAACATTGACATGCCACGCACTATAAGAATGCGTCCGAGAAAAAATAAAAGCAAATCTTTGAAAGTGGATAAAGAGTGCAGGAAGGGAAGGACTTATGAGGACTTCCTGAAGTTTATTGAAGAAAACCCCGATTCAGTCGTATGTGAAGGCGACAGTGTAGAAGGGGTAAAGGGCGGGAAAAGTACTTTCACTCTCTTCTTTGTACAACAGAACCTGCAGCTTGCTTTTCTGAGAAACTACAATGACTCACGTTCTGTTACGGAGATATTTGAAAGGCTGTATATTGAACTGAGACCTGATATTTTCGGGAAAATATTTGATGTGCTGCTGTTAGACAACGGAAGTGAATTTTCAAATCCACAGGCACTGGAGTTTGATGCACAGGGAAACAGGAGACTTAGGGTATTTTACTGCGATCCTTCTTCACCTTACCAGAAGGGTGGCTGTGAAAACAACCATGAAATGATAAGAAGGATAATACCGAAGGGTGTGGATTTTAGTAATTACACACAGGAAGACATAAACCTGATGATGAGCCACATCAATTCATATTCAAGGGTGAAGCTCGGAAACAAAAGCTCTTATGATATTTTTGCATTTCAATACGGCAAAAAAATATTAAAGAGCTTAGGTATTCAAAAAATTTCACCGGATGAAATTACCCTAGCCCCTAAGCTCTTAGGCAAATAAAAAGGAACTCACCGGTTAAAAGATGAACTTCTAGCCCATATATAAAGGGTGGATTTTACTTATTCCCAGTTTTGGAAAAGTAACTTCGACTCCTGTTTGCTATGAAAAAAATTAGGGTCTATGTTCTTCCTGTAAGGCTGATTATAGCATTTTTTTCAGATAATGTATACATCTAGCTCTTAATTTATGTAAAATTTGTAACAAGTAACTTCCATACCGTATCTAAAATAAAAAATTAAACATTAGGTGTGGAAGTTACTTTTGCAATTCACCTTTAATATTTTTATAAGCCATAAATGATAAAGTCCTAGTATACCACAAATAAAAATGTCCCACTTATGGTAAAATACTATTTTGTATATTCTAACACTAGGAGGGACTGACTTATCAGAAAGGTTATTTTATCAATGGATGAACAAAGAAAGTACGAGGTTATTAAAGGTCTGATAGATCACCCAGATACAGCTAATAAGGATAGAGCTGCTCTTATCCTAGGATGCACCAAGAGGCATATAAACCGTATGATACAAGGCTATATTAAAGATGGTAAAGCATTCTTTATTCATGGTAACAGAGGTAAGAAGCCGGTTACCACCATCCATCCTGACATCAGAAGTCAGGTTCTTGATCTATACAGAACTAAATACTACGAGGCTAACTTTGAACACTATACAGAGCTTCTAAAAAAGCATGAGGGCATAAGCATCTCTTCTTCCTCTGTAATGAGTATTTTGGAGTCTGAGTACATTCTATCTCCAAAGGCTACAAAAGCCAAACGTAGACGCATTAGGCAAGCACTCAGAGCCAAGAAGGAATCTGAAACGTCAAAAAAAGAATTATCACAGATACAGGCTAACTTAGTAGCAGTTGAAGATGCTCACAGTCGTCGTCCAAGATGTGCTTATTTCGGTGAATTGCTTCAGATGGATGCAACCCCTTATGAATGGGTGCCGGGACAGATATGGCATCTACATTTAGCCATTGATGATGCCTCAGGTGCTGTTACTGGCGCATGGTTTGATACTCAGGAGACCCTTAACGGCTACTACCATGTGTTTGAACAGATTCTTACCGATTATGGTATCCCCTATAAGTTTCTTACCGATAAACGTACTGTATTTACTTACAAGAAAAAAGGTGCCTTATCTGACGACAATGACACCTATACACAGTTCGCTTATGCCTGCAAGCAACTTGGTACACAACTTGAATCAAGCAGCGTACCACAGGCTAAAGGACGCATAGAACGATTGAATCAAACCTTACAGTCACGCCTGCCTATTGAGTTTAGACTCGCAGGCGTAACCGACATCAATAATGCCAATGAATTCCTTCACTCCTACATAAAGGAATTCAATGAGAAGTTCTCACTTCCACTTCATGGTATCAAATCTGTCTTTGAAACGCAACCGTCTAAAGAAAAAATAAATCTTACTTTAGCAGTTTTGACTGAGAGAACTGTTGATGCCGGACATGCGATTCAATTTAAGAAGAAATTTTATAAGATGATAGATCATAATGGAGTCCAAATCCATTATAGAAAAGGTACCAAGGTTATGCTTATCAAGGCATTTGATAGGTCTATGTTTGCGTGCGTAAATGACAAGGATATTTATGCACTGGAAGAAATACCGGCTCATGAACACAAATCTAAGGACTTGGACGCTGACTACAAACAACCTAAACCTAGAAAGCCTTATATTCCTCCAATGAACCATCCTTGGAGATTAGAGGCCTTTAATAAATTTGCACATTCACAGCCACACAGAATTGAAGACGACTTAAAAAGTGCATAATAAAAGCCCCTTGTGGGGCTTATAAATTAATTATTTTGGGACATAATCATTTATGCTTGACAGTAGAAATTGTATTTTTTAATATTTTAGGACATATTGCAAAAACAACCTAAATAATCTGACAATTACCCACAAGTTATACTCCCGATATCCCGTTATTCCACATTTATCTGGCAGGATCTCATCGTCTCAAGAGCTGCCGCGTGCTTCTCAGGAGTAACCCCGGCACAGCAGGAAGAATCAACTGATATAGGTATCTCAGGGAGGTAAGCCTTGATGAGGAGTGCGTTTGAAACGACACAGATATCTGTGCAAAGTCCTGCTATTTCAATAGAAATCTCCTCTTTACGAGCCATTTCAGCTACTTTTTCAGCCAGGGCTACAGAGCCGAAGGTACCCTTTTCGTATACATTTTCGGAAGGGATGAGAGCCATTATCTCAGGCCTTATGTCCCATCCTTTACTGCCACGGATACAGTGTTCCACAGGAAGATGCCTTCCCTCAGAGGTACTTAGATAATTGACCTCGTGGGTGTCCTTTGTGGCAAATACATTTTCGGAAGGATATTCTTTTATTTTATTAACTACATTTTGAACTATGTTCTCTGCTTCGGCACTGCCAAGAGAGCCGTCAATAAAGTCATTTTGCATATCAATTATAAGCAGTATGTTTCTCATAAAACCTCCAATGTTAATGGTAATGATGTTATGTTATCAATCAAGCAGATTATACCACGGGCATAATCAAGTAATCAATATAAAAATGTTTAACATAGTATTTTCCCGTTTTAAGTGCTATAATAAAAATGGGTTATGATGCAGTTTAAATAAATAACCTTGTTTTTAGACAAAGTGATGAGGAAAGGAAAATTTGACTGAAGATGAATAAGAAGGCAAGAGAATTAAAAAATTATTACTTAACAAAAGAATTTGAAGATAAATATAACTATGAAGGTGAACTGGGTGCTTGTGCAGGAGAGAAAGGAACAGAAATCAGATTGTGGTCGCCTATGGCTGAGAGTGTAAATATAAGGTTTTTTGAAAATGGAACAGAGGGTGAACCGGAAAATATAATTAAGATGAATTTAACTGACAGGGGAGTTTGGGAATATATCACAGATAAAAACCTTAATGGAAAATACTATGACTTTTTGCTTAAAATAGACGGGGAGGAAATTATATCGGCTGATCCTTATGCAAAAGCCTGTGGGATAAATGGGGTAAGGAGTATGATTATTGACCTAAAGACAACAAATCCACAAGGCTGGTTAGATGATGCTGCTCCAAAGAAAGGAGTAGAGGATGTTATTTATGAACTCCATGTCAAAGAGTTTTCTTACGATGAAAATGGTGGATTCCCTGAAAATGTTAGGGGAAAATACAAGGCATTTACTGAAGATAATACAACTCT
Source organism: uncultured Catonella sp. (assembly GCA_916439065.1). Lineage (GTDB taxonomy): Bacteria > Bacillota > Clostridia > Lachnospirales > Lachnospiraceae > Catonella. The sequence goes on along the minus strand of CAKAGD010000003.1, from coordinate 780,357 downwards.
TAGAAATGAGGGAAAGATAGAAACGGGGCTTAATTATATAAAGGGCCTGGGGGTAACCCATATACAGCTTTTGCCGGTGTATGACTTTGGCTCGGTGGATGAAGCAGGGAAGGGCGATGAGTTTAACTGGGGTTATGATCCTGTGAACTACAATGTACCTGAAGGTTCGTATTCTACAGATGCTAATAGGGGTGAAGTAAGAATCAGGGAATTTAAGGAAATGGTTCAGGCCATTCATAAAAAGGGATTAAGGGTAATAATGGATGTGGTTTATAATCATACTTATTATCTTGAAACCTCTCTTCAAAAGACCATGCCTTATTATCATTACAGGCTTGATGAAGAGGGGGAGCTTTCAGATGGCTCAGCCTGTGGCAATGACATAGCTTCAGAAATGCCTATGACTGAGAAGTATATAATTGACTCTGTGCTTTACTGGGCCAAAGAATATCATATTGACGGATTCCGTTTTGACCTTATGGGGCTTTTAACTACAAATCTTATGAACAAAATTCAAAAAGCCCTTGATGAAAGATATGGACATGGTGAAAAGCTTGTTTATGGAGAGCCTTGGTCGGCAGATGTCTCTCATATGGAAAAGGGTGCAAAGGGTGCACTTAAGAAGAACATTTCTGAGTTAGACGAGTACATAGGTATTTTTTCGGATGATATAAGGGATTCCATAAAGGGACATGTATTTTATGAAGAGGAGCCGGGTTTTGTAAACGGCAATTTTGATTTTACTGACGATGTTGAAAGAGGACTTACATCATTTGGGTTATCACCAAAACATATAATAAGTTATGTTTCCTGTCATGATAATCTAACTCTTTGGGACAAGCTTACTATTACAACTAAGGATAGGGAAGTTCGAATCAGGCAGTATAAGTTGGCAGCAGCTATTTACATGAGCTGTCAGGGAAGAATCTTCATATATTCCGGAGAAGAATTCTTAAGGACAAAAAATGGAGAGCATAATACCTTCAATATGTCAATAGAACTTAATAAACTTAACTGGAATCTTATAGAAGAAAATAAGGACATGGTAGAGTATTATAAGTCCCTTATTAAACTTCGTAAAGAACTTACAGGGCTATGTGACAAGGACAGCTCTGCCGGAAGGAATATAGAAACCTTTGTAAAGAGGGATGGTTTAATTGGATTTAGGGTAAAGAATGTAGATATAGGCGGAAGAGAGCCATCATATAAAGAAAGCCTGATTATATTCAATGCCGGTGATAAAAAAGCCGGTATAAAAATACCTAAGGGTGATTACAAGACTTTATTTAATACAGACAGTGCCAGAGAGAAAGCGGATGATGGAGTATTAAAGGGAGAAATTACCGTAGAGGGAATCAGTGCATTATTTTTAGTATCGGCTGATTGCAGATAGGAAAGCCGGAAACCGGGCAGAGTCTTTGCTGGCAAAATTAAAGCAGAATCTTTAAGGACATAGTGACAGCATAAGATTTGGAGGAAGGATATGAACATAAATATTAAAATATTGAGCAGGGAAGTGCTGAAAAATATATACAGCAATAAGTTTGGATTTTATACAAAGGCAGTTCTTCTTCAGCTTTTTATGGCTACAGTTGGCAGTTATTTACTTAGATTTATATTTAAGCTTATACTAATGAGTGCAGGACAGGATAATTTTACTACTCATAATGTGATATATATACTTAGCGAACCACTGAGTATCCTTCTGATATTTGTCTTTGTGCTAATGCTTAGCTTGCTTACGCTTCTTGAATTTTCAGTACTTACGCTGATGATTTACAGTTCATATAAGAATGTAAGGATTTTGTGTAAGGAGAATCTCAAAAAGAGCCTTGCGAAGTGGAAAAACTTTAACCCAAAGCAGTTATTTTTCTTTGTAATATATTTTATATTGATGATACCAATGTCAAATCTTGGACTTAGCTCAGCGTTTTCGGAAAAATTCTTCATACCTGCATTCATTACCGAGGAGCTGATGAAGATGAAAAGTGGAGTTATTGTATACATAGTTTTCCTTGTAGTTTGCGGTTATATCAATATCAGACTGATTTTTACAATTCCACTCACTGTTATCAATGCCCGCCCATTTTCTGCCAATATGAAAAAAAGTATTGAGATGACAAAAAAAGGTAAGATTAAACTGCTGTTTATGTGGTTCAGGCTTGAGGCTGTCCTGGTTATTGCAGGAAGTATTTTACTTTGGATTAATACATTGATATTTGAGCTTCTTGATTCATCGGGAAGGGAAATAATATATAACAATATCTTCTACACAATAACCCGCATAATCCTGTTCTTTTTTATAATAGTTTCTAAACTCATTCTGATATCTTCGATTGTGAAGATAATAAGTGACAGTGGGGAGAAACTCTTCTTTGATACAGTTCCAAGGGCGGATAATGAAATAAAAAAGCGTAAAAAGTTAGCTGCCACAACCAGTGTAATAATGATAATTATATTTGGACATATGGGCTACCAGATGTTTTCTACAGAGATAAATAAAAATGTGCTGATTATAGCACATAGAGGCTATAGTGAGATGGGGGTTGAGAATTCTCTGGAGGCCCTTGAGGGTGCTAAAAAGGCAGGTGCTGACTATGTAGAACTTGACATACAGTTAACCAAAGACAATAAATTTGTGGTAATGCACGATTTCAATCTGAAAAGACTTGCCGGAGTAAATAAAAAAGTAAAAGATTTGACTTTTGACGAGATAGAAAAGCTTACAATAAAGCAGGGAGAGTTTGAAAGCCATATTCCTTCATTTGAAGAATTTGTTAACCGTGCAAAGAAACTTAACATTAAGCTTCTGGTGGAACTTAAACCTAACGGCGGAGAGCCTGATAACTATGCCGAACTTTTTATAAATGAAATGAAGAGGCTTGGGGTAGAGAAAACTTATAAAACAATGTCCGGAAATCTTGATATAATGGAGGAGATTGAGGCCGGAGATCCTGAAATAGAGACGGGGCATATTATCGCCCTGCAGTTTGGCAATTTCTCAGATGAAAAGGTAGACTTCTTTGTGCTGGAAGATTTTTCGTTCAATGATATTCTGAGTGAAGATGCCAAGAAAAAAGGTAAGGATATCTTTGTATGGACTATTGATGACAGTGAAACTATAGTAAAATATATTCACAAGGATGTGGCAGGCATCATTACCGATTATCCTGATATGGTAAAGGAAGAGATAGAAAACGAGGAAGACAGCTATTTTGAGAAGTTAGCAAGACTGATATACCAAAGCATAAAGTGAAATTATAAAAGATAAAATGGCGGAAACTTGCTTTTAAGAGACTTTTATAAACTGTCTCTTAAATCTTACTTATTCTTAGACTATAGCTGTAGTATAAAAACGAGATGGAGTCATAATGGAGATATTGTTTTTTGTGGTTTGTTTTTCTGCATCAATAGTGGGTGCTGTCTGTGGAATAGGTGGAGGAGTTATAATTAAACCTCTTTTGGATGCATTCAAGTTCTTAGATGTAAGTCAAATCAGCTTTTTATCAGGTTGTACCGTACTGTCAATGTCGGCCTATTCCGTGGTCAAATCCAAGCTTAGCGGAAAAAAAGAGATAGACATATTGACAGTTCTCCCTGTAGCAATAGGCGGTGCGATAGGAGGAATAGCCGGCAAGTGGCTGTTTTCGTTTGTAAAAAGCTTAAGTGACAATCCCAATAGGGTGGGAGTGGTACAGGCAGTCTGCCTGCTTATAGTGACTTTATTTACTCTGGTTTATACCATATTTAAGGATAAAATAAAAACAAAGAAGCTTAAGGGACTTTCCGTCCTTGTAACAGTAGGTTTGCTTTTAGGTATTATGTCATCTTTTCTTGGAATTGGTGGCGGGCCCATCAATCTTGTAGTTCTATTTTACTTATTTTCTATGACTACAAAGGAAGCTGTAATAACATCGCTTTATATCATTTTCATTTCTCAAATTGCGAGCCTTGGGACTTCTATAATAACTAAAACCGTACCTGAATTTCCTGTTCAGATTCTGATAGTTATGGCAGCCGGAGGTATTCTTGGCGGCGTTGTTGGAAGGATAATAAACAGGAAGATTGAAGATAAGACCGTGGATAAGCTTTTTATGGTGATTATGGTGTTGATGATATTTATAAACATTTATAATATTTGTCAAATTTAAAATGTACGAAACAGGTGAAAAAGTTGAAAATTCGTTTGACAGCTGGCGTAAAATGTAATATAATAATAATTACGCATGTCTAACAGGCGTAAATTTGCGTGCAAGTGATTGCATAGGTATTAAAAATAATAAAATAGGAGGTGAAAATTAATGCCAACTTTTAATCAGCTCGTAAGAAAGGGTAGACAGACAGCTGCTAAGAAGTCTAACTCTCCTGCTCTGCAGAAGTCAGTTAACTCCTTAAGAAAGACTACTGTTGAACATTCTTCTCCACAGAAGAGAGGCGTGTGTACAGCAGTTAGAACAGCTACACCTAAGAAGCCTAACTCAGCGCTTAGAAAGATTGCCAGAGTACGTCTTTCTAACGGTATCGAGGTTACAAGCTATATCCCTGGTGAAGGACACAACCTTCAGGAGCATAGTGTTGTTCTTATCCGCGGCGGTAGAGTAAAGGACCTTCCAGGTACAAGATATCATATTGTTCGTGGTACCCTTGATACAGCAGGTGTTGCTAAGAGACGTCAGGCTCGTAGTAAATACGGTGCAAAGAGACCAAAGGAAGCTAAATAATTAGCAAAAACAATCGAACAAGGATTTTAGGATTAAAAGTGCGGGATTGATTTTTACATAAGAGATAAATATCCTGCTCTCAAATCAAACCATACGAGAACACCGCATAAGTTCACTTATGTAAGGTGGTTTCGGTGGTTTGATTAAGGAGTGGGGGCGCTTAGCTCCCCACTCAAACGAGCGAGATGCGAAGCATCTGCGAGTTGGAGAGCGGGATTACTAATATTAACGTAAGATTTACCCCAGCACGGACACTAATAATGATAGTGAGTACCTAAGAATCTGTAATCAGAATTCTATGTAGGAGGGAAGAAACGTGCCACGTAAAGGACATATAGTAAAAAGAGATGTGCTCGCAGATCCAATTTACGATAGCAAGCTTGTTACTAAATTAGTTAACAACATCATGCTTGACGGTAAAAAGGGTGTAGCACAGAAAATAGTATATGGCGCTTTTGCTCGTGTTGAAGAGAAGAGCGGCAAAAAAGCAGTAGATGCTTTTGAAGAGGCTATGAATAACATCATGCCTGTACTTGAAGTAAAGGCTCGCCGTATCGGCGGTGCTACCTATCAGGTGCCTGTTGAGGTTAGACCTGAAAGAAGACAGGCGTTAGCACTTAGATGGCTTACCACATTTTCTCGCGCAAGAAGTGAGAAGACACAGGAAGAAAGACTTGCTAACGAAATACTGGATGCCATCAATAACACCGGAGCGGCAGTTAAGAGGAAAGAGGATATGCATAAGATGGCTGATGCTAACAAGGCATTCGCTCATTATCGCTGGTAATTGGAGGAAAAATCGTTGGCTAAAAGAGAATATCCACTTGAGAGAACCAGAAATATCGGTATTATGGCTCATATCGATGCAGGTAAGACTACTCTTACAGAGCGTATCTTATTCTACACTGGTGTAAATTATAAGATTGGTGATACCCACGAAGGTACTGCTACCATGGACTGGATGGCTCAGGAGCAGGAGAGAGGTATAACCATCACATCCGCAGCGACAACCTGTCATTGGACTCTTGAAAAAGAGGGTAAGCCAATGCCGGGAGCATTAGAGCATCGTATAAACATCATTGATACACCGGGTCATGTTGACTTCACAGTTGAAGTTGAGCGTTCACTTCGTGTACTTGATGGTGCTGTAGGTGTATTCTGTGCTAAGGGCGGTGTTGAGCCTCAGTCTGAAAATGTATGGAGACAGGCTGATCAGTACAATGTACCTCGTATGGCTTATGTAAATAAGATGGACATACTTGGTGCTAACTTCTACGGAGCAGTAGACCAGATTAAGACAAAGCTTGGCAAGAACCCTGTGCTTCTTCAGCTTCCAATTGGAAAAGAAGATACATTTGTAGGTATTGTTGACCTGTTTGAAATGAAGGCTTACATCTTCGAAGGAGATAAGGGAGAGAATATCAAGGTTACCGATATCCCTGATGATTTAAAAGATGATGCAGCAATATATCATGATGAACTCATTGAAAAGTGCTGTGAACTTGATGACGAACTTATGATGGAGTATCTTGACGGCAATATCCCTGAAGTACCTGCCCTTAAGGCGGCTCTTCGTAAGGGAACAATTGAGTGTAAGGCTATTCCTGTCTGCTGCGGTACAGCATATAGAAATAAAGGTGTTCAGAAACTTTCTTGATGCAGTTATCGAGTTCATGCCTGCACCTACAGACATCCCTGATATCACAGGTGTTGATCCTGATGGTAATGAGGTGGTTAGACACTCATCTGATGAGGAGCCATTCTCAGCTCTTGCATTCAAGATTATGACTGACCCATTCGTAGGAAAGCTTGCTTTCTTCAGAGTTTATTCAGGTGTCCTTAAGTCAGGCTCTTATGTGCTTAATGCTACTAAGGGTAAGAAGGAAAGAGTAGGCCGAATCCTTCAGATGCACGCTAACAAGCGTTCTGAAATTGAGGAGGTATTCTCAGGAGATATAGCTGCAGCTGTAGGTCTTAAGATTACAGCAACAGGTGATACCATCTGTGATGAGCAGCATCCTGTTATCCTTGAGTCAATGGAATTCCCAGAGCCTGTTATCGAGCTCGCTATCGAGCCTAAGACAAAGGCAGGACAGGGTAAGCTTGGTGAAGCTCTTGCTAAGCTTGCTGAAGAGGATCCTACATTCAAGGCACATACAGATACAGAGACAGGACAGACAATTATTGCAGGTATGGGTGAGCTTCACCTTGAGATTATTGTTGACCGTCTCCTTCGTGAGTTCAATGTAGAAGCTAATGTTGGTGCACCTCAGGTTGCATACAGAGAAGCTCTTACAAAGCCTTGCGAAGTTGAAGCTAAGTACATCAGACAGTCTGGTGGACGTGGTCAGTATGGTCACTGTAAGGTTAAGTTTGCACCACTTGATGTTAACTCAGAAGAGACATTTAAGTGTGAGTCTACCGTTGTCGGCGGTGCTATTCCTAAGGAATACATCCAGCCTATCTTTGATGGTATCGAAGAGGCTACAAGAGCAGGTATCCTTGGCGGATTCCCTGTTATCGGTGTACACGCTAATGTATACGATGGTTCTTACCACGAAGTTGACTCCTCAGAAATGGCATTCCATGTAGCGGGATCTATGGCTATGAAGGACGCTATGAATAAGGGTGGTTCAGTTCTGGTTGAGCCTATCATGAAGGTTGAAGTAACAATGCCTGAAGAGTACATGGGCGATGTAATTGGTGATATCAATTCACGCCGTGGACGTATCGAGGGTATGGAAGACATCGGCGGTGGTAAGATGGTTAAAGGCTTTGTGCCGCTTGCAGAGATGTTCGGATATGCAACAGACCTTCGTTCAAGGACTCAGGGACGTGGTAACTACTCAATGTTCTTCGATCATTATGAGCAGGTACCTAAGAATGTTCAGGAGAAGGTTCTTTCTGCAAGAAATCAGGAGAGATCCGGTAAGTAATTATAATAATTTTACTTGCAAATAAGCAGTATTTAGAATATAATAAGACTTAGTGTGATCAGCTTTGGTACATTTTAACAAAGGAGTATGAAGCTGACCAAAATAAGAAGGTAGTGATTTAGGATAATCACAATATTTTCCATATTAAGGAGGAAGTTTCAAAATGGCAAAGGCTAAATTTGAGAGAAGCAAAGTACATTGTAATATTGGTACCATTGGTCATGTAGATCATGGTAAAACAACACTTACAGCTGCTATAACAAAGGTTCTTTCTGAGAGAGTACAGGGAAACAATGCTGTAGATTTCGCAAACATTGATAAGGCTCCGGAAGAGAGAGAAAGAGGTATTACTATCTCTACAGCTCATGTAGAGTACTCAACAGATAAGAGACACTATGCACATGTTGACTGCCCTGGACATGCTGACTACGTTAAGAACATGATCACAGGTGCTGCTCAGATGGACGGTGCTATCCTCGTTGTTGCTGCTACAGACGGTGTTATGGCTCAGACAAGAGAGCACATCCTTCTTAGCCGTCAGGTAGGTGTTCCTTACATCGTAGTATTCCTTAACAAGTGTGATATGGTTGATGATGAGGAGCTTATCGATCTCGTAGAGATGGAAGTTACAGAGCAGCTTGAAGAGTATGGCTTCAAGGGATGCCCAATCGTTAGAGGTTCAGCTCTTAAGGCTCTTGAGGATCCACATGGTCCTTGGGGAGATAAGATTATGGAGCTTATGGATACTGTAGATTCTTATATCCCAGATCCGGAGCGTGATGTAGATAAGCCATTCCTTATGCCTGTTGAGGACGTATTTACAATTACAGGCCGTGGTACCGTTGCTACAGGTAGAGTAGAGCGTGGTACACTTAAGCTTAACGACGAACTTGAATTGTTGGTGGCCGTGAAGAGAATAGAAAGACAACAGTTACAGGTATCGAGATGTTCCGTAAGCTTCTTGATACTGCTGAGGCTGGTGATAATATTGGTGCTCTTCTCCGTGGTGTTAACCGTGACGAGATCGAAAGAGGACAGGTTCTTTGTAAGCCAGGCAGCGTAACTGGCCACAAGAAGTTTACAGCTCAGGTATATGTTCTTTCAAAGGAAGAGGGTGGACGTCATACTCCATTCTTCAACAACTATCGTCCACAGTTCTACTTCAGAACAACTGACGTTACAGGTGTAGTTACACTTAATGGCGATGCAGAGATGTGTATGCCTGGTGATAACGCAGAGATTACTGTTGAGCTTATTCACCCGGTTGCAATGGAAGCTGGTCTTGGTTTCGCTATCCGTGAGGGTGGTAGAACAGTTGGATCAGGAAAGGTTGCTACTATAATCGAGTAATTGTAACTGATTGATTATAAATACAGTATAATGAAGCCCTCCAAGGGATAACCTTGGGGGCTTTTTTGTAAAAATAGAATTATAATATTGTGTATCAAACCAAGATTTTTGAATAGATTAAAACCAAACTTCTTATAGTCCTGTCTCACTGACATTTAGACCTAACAAAAGTAATCACTTCCTCGTTTATTTCCATTATTCTCTCATCTTTTTTCGTATCTTCAAGAGATATCTATTTACAGCTATGTTCACCAATTGTAAAAAGTATTGTCTGGTATATTTTCAGGCAGGCAATCAGTTAATAGTTTATTTAAAGTTAATATAGGTACAAATTGAAAGTTTTATGATTTCGTGATATCATTTATTAGTCAAATTGTTCAATGGGAGATATAAAGAAGGCAGTGAATTATGATAAGTTATTTGAACATTGATAGTGAGAGAAATAAAAGAACCTAAGTTTGCTAAGAAAGTCGGGTTGAGTGCTAATATAATTATAAAAATTCATAGAAATTAGTATGTTTCTCTTGAATGCATAGGTGCTATTTGCAGAATACTTAATTGTAAGGTTGGCGATATCATATATTTTTAGGAGGATAACAATGCTAGAGATATTGAGTAAGAAATTAGGTCATGATGATGAAAGTGGCTTTAATTTTTCGAAGGAATTGCTTGGAGACAATGTAACTGCAGCTGTTAATTTTGACAGGTTACAAAAACATCCACAGTATGGCTATATTATTTTTGAATACTTGTTATGTGAAGAAGCTCAGAATGTTACACCATATACTAGCCATCCTAGAAGATATTGGAATAAAAATAAGAATAAGTTTTTATCATTGTGGAGAGCAAAATTAGATTTTGAAGCAAAGCTTTACCTTGTAAATTATGCAAAAAAAGGTACTAGAGCTGATGGTGAGGTACTTCTAATTGAAGTTTTTGACATGGATGAAAATGGAATTACGCAAGAATTACAGATAAAACACACAAGAGATTCATTTGCAAAATGGTTTGTTCAGCTAAACAATGAATGCTTGGATGATACAGATTCAATGATTCACGATATATACTCACATAAGTCTACTTCTGAAATTGCTGATTATATAATAGACTTTGGCAAATATAATGGACAGACGATAGCATCAATTTATCAGAAAGACCAGCAATATCTTGATTGGATAATTGAGAATAAGGCAAAGCATTATTCAATAGTTCAATGTTATATTGAGAAACTAAAAGAGAGAAGTTAGCAACAGTATTAAGTATACAAAAAAAGGTTAAATGTTTTTATGTCATAATAATTATTATTTCTCATATGAACAGCATAGGGAATAGGATAACCAGAAGTAAGCCTTTCTAAAGTTCTTGTGAGAAGCTAAAAATCTGGATAATAGAAAATATATTGTAAATATCTCTAGTATCCATTTTATGAGAAATTATTTAATAATCAGATTGAAAAAACTAGTGAATAATAGTATAATAGAATGAAAAAGTGTCCAAAAAAATGATAAAATTTGTTGCATAAGATGGAGATGAAAATATGACTTATTCCGCAATACAATTGATAAGGAAACTAGATATTTCCAGATCATATTTATATTATCTAAAAAGATAATGCTGCAATAGAAATTGAAGTGAATGATAATGGAAAAAATAGTTTGGGATGAGAAGACTTATTTAAAAACTTAAGGAATATATAAAAAGAATAAAAAAAGACATTGTTGCTAAAACAGAAAAGATAGTCAGAGAATATAAAACTACAAAAATCAATAATCGGAGATATTTAGGAAATAAATATAAATTACTTCCATTTATTAAAAAGTGGTTGAAAATGAATGTGAAAAATATAAACACTGTTGCAGATATCTTTGCAGGAACCGGGGCTGTAGCCTCGGCATTTACTGATAAAAAGCTTATTACTAATGATATTATGTATAGCAATTACATATGTCATGTTGCTTGGTTTAGTAATGAGGAATATTCAGAAGCTAAAATCATTAACCTTATTACTGGGTACAATAATTTGCTTGTGATAGAAGATAATTACATGAGCAACAATTTTTCAAATACCTACTTTTCATTGGATGATTGCAGAAAAATAGGATATATTAGGCAGGATATAGAGGATAAGTATAATGCTGATGAAATCAATGAGAGAGAAAGAGCCTTACTTATAACATCGTTGTTGTATGCAATGGATAGAATTGCCAATACCTGCGGCCATTATGACGCATATAGACAAGGAGTTCATTTTGAAAAGCACTTAGAATTATATGTTCCTAAGCCTGAATCTAATCTTAATGAAAATAATGTTTGTTATAATATGGATACAAATAAGCTTGTACCGGAAATAGAAGCTGATTTAGTTTATATCGATCCTCCATATAATTCGAGGCAGTATTGCGATGCATATCATTTACTGGAGAATGTTGCCAGATGGAATAAACCGGAAGTATTTGGAGTTGCAAAAAAAAAAATGGACAGAACTGACTTAAAAAGTGATTATTGTACTTCGAAAGCAACCGCAAGCTTTGAGAATCTAATTAGTTCCATACATGCAAAGTACATCTTATTGTCATACAATGATATGGCAAATAAAGGGAATGACCGCTCAAATGCAAAAATAAGCGATGAAGACATCATGAGAATTTTGAGAAAGAAGGGTGAAGTAAAAGTTTTTGCTGAGGATTATAAGGCATTCTCTACAGGAAAGTCTGATATAAAGACAAATCAGGAACGATTGTTTTTATGCATATGCAGCAATGAGAAAAAAGAGGTTATTCCATCAGCTTTAAATTATACAGGTGGTAAATATAAATTACTTTCACAGATACTCCCATTGTTTCCTAAAAATATCGATAAAATGGTTGACTTATTTGTGGGGGATGCAATGTTGGAATAAACGTTGAATGCGGTAAAGTATTGTTTAATGATAACAATAAATATCTTGTTGGTTTGTTAGATATATTTAGGAAACTGCCTAAGACTGAAATAATACAATGGGTATATAGTGCTATAGATAAATATGGGTTATCTCTCGTGAGTGAAAATGGCTATGATTATTACAATAGTGAAAGCTCGAATGGATTAGGGGATTATAATAAGTTAGGCTATAATAAGCTAAGAGAAGATTTTAATAATAAATTAGAGAAAGATGATGAATATTACTTAATGTTATATTTATTAATTGTATATTCTTTTAATAATCAGCTGCGGTTTAATCGAAAAGAAGAATTTAACTTACCAGTAGGCAAGAGGGACTTTAATTCTAAAATGAAAGGAAAGTTGGAAGCATTTATTGATAGGATTAAGAGCAGTGATTATAAGTTCACCGTAGATGACTTCAGGAATGTAAGCATGGAAGGATATACGGACAAAAGTTTTTTTTATGCTGATCCACCATATTTAATTACTTGTGCTACTTATAATGAACAATCCGGGTGGACGGAAAAAGATGAAAGTGACTTGCTAAGGTATTTGGAAGAACTTGATAAGAAAGGGATTCGTTTTGCTTTATCTAATGTACTGGAAAGCAAGGGGAAGATAAATACTATATTATGTGACTGGGTAAATAAAAATAAAAAATACAGAGTAATTCCGTTAAATTATGATTATTCTAATTCAAATTATCACACAAAGAAAGATGGAGTTACCAAAGAAGTATTGATTGTAAACTACTGATTGGAGAGGGATAGCTTTTATGGCTAAAAGGATTGGGTTTAAAAGTTACTGTTGGTCAATAGGAACGACAAGTTATCGTACAGACAATTTCAACTTGAGTATAGAAAAACAGTTACAATTATTAAAACAGTTTAGAGAAATTGAAGATAATTCAAATAAGGAGTGGAATGGTAATAATGAGTTTCAGACAGAATATTATAATTTTTTAAGAGAAAGCGGATTTGTAAAAGGTGAAGCAGTACGTCCGGATAAGGATGCAAGAGAAAAAACTTCAGGATTAAGAGACATCGGTCTGCTTGATGATGAACGAAATGTAACGGAATCGGGATTGGAATTGCTAAAAATTGCAGCGTTAAATGACTTTTCGTCTGATAACTTTTTGGAGATTCCAAAAGATAGTTATTTGTATTTCAAACAGTTGCTTAAAACATCTAATGTTATTGAAGGCAAGGTAGTGAGACCATTTGTTGTCTTTTTATACTTAATAAACAAATTGGGATATCTTACAAATGATGAATTTACATACTTATTGCCATTATGTATAGATGAGAAGACGACAAAAGATATTATTAGTAGTATAAAAAGTTATAGAAAGACTGGTAAAAACAATTTGATGACATTATTTTATCAGTTTTAATGGAAAAAGGATAATTATAAGCAGGCACTGAATTTATTAAAAACAGAACCGATATCGGAAGAATTGATATGTAATGTTGGGATGAATAGAAAGAGTGCAAAGTTTGATAAACCGTACTATAAATTATATACAATACTAAAGAAGATAATTCTTTCAAAAGAAAATCTAGCATTAGAGCTTTATGAAGCTACAAAGAAATTGACTAACAGTAAGGTTGGTGGAGCTTGGAGAAAGTATTTCTTTAATAGTAATGTGAGAAGTGTAATAGTAAGAGAAGGCTTATCAGTACTAAATGCTGTTCCTATATTACAGGCAACATCAGAAAAAACCTTTGATGAAGAATTTTTTAAGATAATGCATATTTTTAAGGCAAAGGCAACATTATCAGATTACTTTGATCTGAACAGGAGATACTTTAAGATTACAGATATAGTTTTATTTGAGGATAACAAGGTAAAGCTTGATGTATTGCCAGAATGTTATATTGATATGATATCTGACCGATTATTAGATATTGCTTTCTGTAAGACAGAATTATTGCAAAAAGATGCTCCATTAAAAGCTATTGCTACATTTTTTGATATTGACATTTATGAGTTATATAAGAGATTAGGGCAGGCTCTTGGCACAAGTATATCTAATAAAGAAATGGCTAGAAAGGTTATTAAGGATGAAAGATACGAAAGATTTAATAAGCTCATAGATGATAAGTTTGATAAAGATACTCTTATCAACTTATTTAATGCCTTTGAGCGCAGAAATGATGATGAAATAAGGAACATGGTTACAGATAATGCTGATATACCTACAATATTTGAATATGTGCTGGGTGTTGCATGGTATATAGTCAGTGAGAGAAAAGGCGATGTTCTTGAATATATGAATTTATCTTTAGAAGCTGATTTATTGCCTAAAACCCATGCTGGCGGTGGAGAAGCTGATATAGTATGGAAGTATGATAAGACAGAGGTTTATCCTAAGCACACTTTGCTTATAGAGGCAACTCTGGCAGATGGTTCAAATCAGCGAAGGATGGAAATGGAGCCTGTTTCAAGACATTTAGGAGATTACTGCTTAGCCCATCCGGAAGATGAGGCTTATTGTGTATTTATAACAACATATCTAAACAATAATGTGATATCAGATTTTAGAGCCAGAAAGTATATGGAGTATTATAACAATGCAGGGGAGTATATTAAAGGAATGAAGATACTTCCAATAGAGACTAAGGAACTGAAGACTTTATTGAAATTTGATGTCAAATATCCACAAATATATAAAATGTTTGATACTGCTTACCATAGTGAGGGAACTCCTAAAGAATGGTATGAAAATAATATCGTAAAAGAGACTGGAATGTATAATGGGGAGGATATGAGATTTAGTATATATAATACTTATAAAAATATAGAAAGGCTAAATTTATTGAAAAATGATACAAGATAAAAAATATAACCAGTTTGAGAAGAACAAAGCAAGGCATATTTCAATATCAAAGGCCGTAGATATGCTGACCACTAAACGTTATGAATCAACCTGTGTAGAGAGGGATTATGTAAGAAATATATATGACTATTACACAATTACCATGGATGATAGTAATAATAGTTCTGAAGCAAAGAGAATAGATGTCCAATATATAAGGGAATGGGAAAAAATGCATGACTCGTGTGTTGGAGTCAAGAGAGCTGAAGAATTGGTTGTATGCTACTTGTGTGGACCTGAGCCCAATAATGATTTTGAGGAATTTATTGTAAAAGGAGTGTTGCCACAAAACATATGGGCATTTGAATCTGATAGTAAAGTATATAGCATAGCCCTTAAAACATTTAAAGAGGATGTGTACCCACAACCACGCATTATTAGGCAGAATATCGAGACATTTATGAAAGATACTCCAAAACAATTTGATATAATTTATATTGATGCTTGTGGAAGTATTCCGTCATCACGACATGCACTTAGATGCATTACTAGTATATGCAAATATCAACGATTAGTTTCGCCTGGGATAATTATATCAAATTTTACTGAGCCTTATGAAAAAGATATACCTGAATATTTAGATTTAGTTACATTATACTTATATTGTAAGAGTAATCCAATTACAGACACTGAGTTTTTAAAAGAACAAGAATATTTAAGCTATAAAAGCGAGAGTTAAAAGATAATTTTGATGAATATTATGGAGATTTTATTTCATCTGTCCTGAGAGATATTCCTGCAATTGTTGTTCCACTTCAAAGATTAAGTAAAAACTCTTACATAGATAAGCTTATTTAAAAATTAAAGATGTGGAAAAATTCGGATTTTCAATATCTAAAGAAGTCAGAAAAAGCATGCATTCTCCAATTTTTATTATGCTTGTTGAGAATTTAAAAGAATATTAACATTAATATTCAAAAAGATTAATGAGTTATATAATGAATTTGATGGGATAGAAGATATAATTAAAGGGACAAAATATCTACTTAAAATTGGAAATTGCAAAAGAATTTGAAAAACAAGAACTTAAGTCTTTTTGAAAGAAAATGTTTGAAAAATCAAGTTTATCAATTTTTGGATAAACCTCATTTTAACATGATATATGATGTTATTATAAATCAGTTAATAACACCATATCACAATGTTGTAGAAAAATATAAGGTTATTATATAAAGCAAAAATATGTATACAGATATAACTGTGTATGATGAGTGCAGGTATATCTATGAATGGCTTCCTGCTGCAGATCAAATTTATGGAGCATTTCGTAATATATCTTGGCAATATATATTTAGATTTGGAATGGATGGACTTATAAAAACAGAGATCTAAATATAATAATGAGTTTTTGTATCAAGGATCAGTTATATCAAATAATGAAAAAGGATTTTTACAAAAATCGATGAAAGATAGAGAAAGGATAGAAGGTTAATAAAATGGCAAATATACAATTGGATTATTCAGATATAGAAGATATTTTTCAAAGAAAAACTAAAAAAATAGAAAAATATTGTAAAAACAATTAAAAACAACTTTTTTTAATGAAAGATATTTAGATAAAGTAGATTATAAACCATATTTTCAAAGGAATTATGTTTGGGATGATGAGAAAAGCTAGCTACTTTATAGAAAGTATTATACTTGGAACCGAAATACCACCTCTTGTGATGTTTAATGGTAAAAACGAAGAAGGAAGTAATCGATGGTAGACAACGCTTTTGAAACTATAAAAAAGATTTATTGAAGATAAAGCTTATTTTTGAAAGATAATGGTTTGCATACTTTAAAAACTAGTGGGGAAAAAGTATAGCCAAATATCTTCGGATATTCAAGAAAAATTTTTAAGGTTACAAGGATAAGAATTATTGAGTTTAGCGTAGTGGATGAACCTAAATTAGAAGAAGATAAAGAGGATAAAATAAAAAGAAATATTTAGAAGATACAATTCTGGAATAACTCCATTACAGAAGTACGATATTGAGAGGGCTGCATATATTTCAGATGAGCTAACAGAACTGTTAACTAAAAAAAGATTAATGACGATAAAGTATTATATGATTTTCTTAGAGAAACCATTCTTCCAATTAGTAAAAGAAAAACAATTCGAGAGATATGGTGAATGTATTGGTTGGAATAATACGAAGTTTAATTGCATTACCATATATTCCAATTTCAACATATGCTAGAGCTACATCTAAAGCGGATATAATTAACAAGACATACCATAATGTTACATCAAATAATACATATGATAAAAAAATATAAACATAGTGTCTTCATTTACGGAAAAAAGTTTATCTGATAAAATCTTTATATAAAAATAATGAATGATGAAAAAAATAAATGCAAACAATTTGTTTTTGAAGTAAATTTCTGGGCATTTTTCAATCTTAGAATTGGAAAAAAAGTAATATTTGTGATAAACATATTGAAAAATATTGCAGCTGCATATTATTGTCAAGATGGCAATGAAGATATTTGGAAGGATATTTCTATTGATGATAAGACAATATACTCAGTATTTGAAAAGACAGGAAGTCATTATTACTCAAGCATTAACAGGAGATATAAATATGTGGCAAATATTTGTAATAAAAATTTTTAATATAAACTTTTCGAAATATTTGAAAGGAAACCTCCAGTTTGAGGAAGGAAAAGAGAGTGAGGAAGTAAGTTATTATAAATTAAATAAGCCATTACCCGAGTCATTAACGATTGAAGATATATTGGCTGATATGAAAGAAAAATAAGTTTATGATTAGGCCAGAATATCAACGATCAGAGGTTTCCAATATTTCAAAAAGCCTCTTATTTAATGGAGAGTATTTTACTTGGAGTGAGTATTCCACCGATATTTATTTACAAAAGAAATGATAAAATTAAGGAAGTTGTAGATGGACAACAGAGGCTATTAACTATAATAGGATTTCTTGGGAAAACATATTTGAATGAGAATGGAGAATTCACAAGTTCAACGAAGGATAGATTCAAATTGTCTAGATTGCGCATATTAACTAATTTGAATGGAAAGAATATAGATAAAATTGGAGAAGATTATGAGAATAAGGTATTGGATTTTCCACTTGATGTGATAGAAATTGATGAAACTCTAAATCCTGGGTTCAGTCAAATAGACTTATTTTTAAGATTGAATTCTAAGCCATATCCAATTAAGCCAAATACATTTGAAATGTGGAATGCATATATAGCGAAAGAAGTTACAGCTGAGGTTAAAGAAATTGCAAGTAAATATGCAGATCGAGTATATCGTAAAAGTGATAATAGAATGAAACTAGAAGAACTAATCATTTCATTGGCATATTTAGAATATAAAGTAAAAGTTGACAATGTAAAGGTGTCAAGTGTACTAAATATATATGTAAAAAAATGGTAAATTGTGTTCAAGAATAAAAAAATAAAGATGATATTACAAAGTTTTTAACGGATATCTCTAACGGAGATTCAAAAATGTTTCTAGAAAGCTTAAATGAAGTTAAGATTTTTTTACAAAAAAATAGAATCACTTGTGAAAGATGATCTGGATTTTAGAAAAATGGTACAACACTCTAAAAAAATCAGCACCATATAAAACGGATCAGAATTTTTTTACTTTTTATGGTTAATGACAAAAAAATGTATCCTTGCAAGAGATTCAAAGTAATACAAGTGCTTATTTTGAAAAAAATAAAAAAAGCAATTTTGAGGAAATGCAGGACATACAAAAATTTATCTTCCATTGATAATTATGTAGAAAAGATTGAAAACCTTTACATAAATAAATGATGATAGCCTATTTGATTAGATATATTACATTATGATTAAGCTTAAAGAATTGGCTTAATTCAGAAATAATATCATGTACTTTCCTCTGACTCTATTTTGGCTCTAAAAATTCTCAAATAACAAATTAATACTGCAAAAATGGCGATATATATCACAAAATTCGCCTAAAAAACACCTTCAACCACCCCGTTTCCCCACCCTTAGAATCGTGAGGGTGGTAGAACAGTTGGATCAGGCAAGGGTTGCTACTATCATCGAGTAATTTTAACTGATTGATTATAAATACAGTATAATGAAGCCCTCCAGGGATAACCCTGGGGGCTTTTTTGAAGGTGAAAAACCTATATGTTATTTCTGCAAAGAATTTTGGATTTGAAAGTATTTTAGGTGATGAGATTTATGATTACTTTGCATTTCCAGCAATAAAAATATAATTATTTAATTGTTAAATTAAACCACAGCTATGATAACATAGGAAAGGCGGTCTGCACAAAATGAGCCAAATAAGATCCAAAATCAATCCAATTCTAACTCTCAATTATATGATATCGGAATCGGGAAATAAGTATTTTGACCGCAAATCAGCGAAAATAAGACCTGCTGATATAGCTGAGTTGATTTCTGCCTTTGCTAATGCTGAAGGAGGAACAATTGTTTTAGGCATAAGTGACAAGAAAAGAGTGTTGGAAGGCATTAGCCAGATTGGAGAAGATAAAATTAATGATTTTATATCAGCACCTAAAGATCTTTGCAGACCTATGCCTCATTACAAAGAGGAATTTTTAGATGTTGTAAATGAATATGGAGAAAATGACAGACTTCTCCTTTTACATATATCAGCAAGTGTAGACCAAGTCATACGCACAAAGAATGATTCTACATTTTTAAGAGTTGGTGGCAGAACAAAGGAGGTAAAAGGAGAAGACCTTAGAAATCTTGAATATAGTAAAAGTACTAGACACTTTGAAGATGAGTGTAATATGGATGCAGAAATAGATGACCTTGATAATGAATTGATTGAAAGATATAAGAAAAAAATTGGTGCAGAAGGGATAGATACACTGCAGATGCTTCGTGCAAGAGGATTTGTGAAAAAGATAAACGGAGTCTTACACCTGACCAATGCTGCAGTACTGTTATTTGCTGAGAATATACAACAGTTTTACCCAAATTGTAGAATTCGGTTTGTTAGATATGATGGGAATGCTGAGCAAGTAGGAGTCA
Organism: uncultured Catonella sp.; assembly: GCA_916439065.1. GTDB lineage: Bacteria > Bacillota > Clostridia > Lachnospirales > Lachnospiraceae > Catonella. The sequence goes on along the minus strand of CAKAGD010000003.1, from coordinate 760,543 downwards.
ATATCAACATTACAAAAGATGTGAATATAGAGTACCCTATTTTACATATTATTGATAAGGCAAAAGAATTCATTATAACACAGCTTCGCGAATTTACTTCATTAGACTTGAATACTGGCAGGTTTCAGGATGTATCTGAATATCCGGAGTTTTCTTGGTTAGAGGGAATTGTCAATGCTGTTACACATCGTGAATATGGTATGGCAGGAAGTTATATTAAAATTACCATGTTTGATGACAGATTGGAGATACAGAGTCCTGGTAAGCTTCCTAATATTGTAAATGTTGAAAATATTCAGACTACCAGATATTCAAGAAACCCTAGAATCGCACGAGTTCTTACCGAGTTTGGATGGGTACGAGAGTTAAATGAGGGAGTTAAAAGAATTTTTTCCGATATGAAGGATTTTTATCTTGATCCACCCGAATATTCTGAACCAGAACAGACAGTAAAGCTTATACTGAAATAACATTGCAATGAGGTCAATAAGACAGAGAGAAAAAATTGCAGACAGTATAGGAGAAGCTGCTTGGAACGATTTAGATGATATGGAACGGAAGATACTTGTATATATGGCAAGCCATAAGCAGGTAACTACATCGGAACTTGCAACGCTTGTTGAAAGGACAGGCAGAACGGTTGGTGTTAGATTGAAGCATTTGATGGAACTGAATATTATTAAAAGGAATGGAACTTTGACAGACCCTAAGCAGACATATGAAATGATTTCGAAGTAACTTCGAAGTTCTTCTAAGTAAGACTTGCTTTTACTGCGGTAAATTTTATTATAGTCACAATATATGGGTATGTAAAAAGAAACTAGACATAAATGTAGACTTGCTACTTTGAAATTTAGCTTCGAAGTAACTTCAAAGTTACTTCGAAGTAGAATATACGCTTTGTATATTTTCTCTTTGCCTCTAAAAATTTCCAAAAAATAAATTACCATAGTAATACTGGCGATATATACCACAAAAACTGCCTAAAACTATCCTCAACCACCGCATTTCAGCCACCGTAGCACCGTGAGGGTGGTAGAACAGTTGGATCAGGAAAGGTTGCTGCTATAATCGAGTAATTGTAACTGATTGCTTATCAATTAAGTAAATTTGAGTCCTCCAGGGATAACCTTGGGGGCTTTTTAAGATTATATAATTTGAATAAGTTAAAACTAGAATGAAATTGTATTAAAATAGTTCTACTTATAGAAAATAAGGAAAAATATAATTATTTTCCGTTATTCCAGAAAAAGCATAGTCCATTATATGTATATAGACATAATGCAGTGTAATCGTGTGCATATCCTTCTTTCTCAAGGAAAGCAAGATTGCCTTTATCCTCAGATTTGGCAAAAGTAAAGGTACCGTCTTTCACATTACCCATAGCCATAATTTGTGATTTAAAAGAGTCATAAGCAAAATCACTAGTACCGGATGCAGCATAAATAAAAAAGTCTTTTGCCGTATATCCCTGATTCTTCACAAGCTGTGCCATATAATTTCCGTCTGTAGTGTAATTGCCGCTTGCAGGCATAAAATACCTGAAATAATCAAGTGAGTAGCGGAAGGTACACCGGGTGTTTACAGACCCCATTGAGAATCCGCCAAAGCCTCTGTGGTCTCTTGAGTCTTTAAGTCCTTCCGGCGTAGTAACTTTGACAAAAGTACTGTACTTACTCTCAACCGCAGGAAGAAGGTCATTTACAAGTTCGTTATGAAATTTGTCAGTAAGCTTAAGAGCTAAAGAGAAATTTCCGCTGTCGCTCTCATCGGTATTGTTGTAAGTAGGAAATACAAGAATCATCGGTATCATTTTTCCGTCTTCGACAGCATGGTCAATGACATGTTTTAAATACATAGGGCTTTTATCAGTTCCCATTAAAGAGGTCTCATTACTCCAGCCACCATGGCTTATGTAAAACACATTGTATTTTTTAGTTTTATCATAGTTGTAAGGAAGATATATCCAAGCTTCTTTTGTCAGTTTTTTCTTATGCTCCTTGTATGTGAAAGCTTCCCAAGTATTGTAGGTAAGTTTTTCCATTTTACCCTGATGCTTCGCTGGCTCGCCATAATTATCAGGAATTTCTGCTAGTTTGTCAGGTATAATCCCGCTTAAATTTTCCATCTCTGTCTTTTCGCCTTTTTTCATGTTCCTTTCCCAGAATTTAACTGCTCTGTTAAACCAGCCCTCTGCAACAGTCCCTATTCCAAGCCCGAAACCATGAGAAAGACCGTCAAATACTTCTATTTCTGCATCTGTACCGTTTGCTTTAATGGAATTTATGCGGTTAAACATGGTTCTCCAGTCAGCAATTCCATCATTTTTCCCTACTACACTGTAAGTTGGCGGTTCATTTCCGGTAACCTCAGATAACCCGGTATAATTTACAATAACTGAGGCCGGATGTGGATATGATTTTTCTCCAAAAGCTGCTGTTCCATAATTTCCAAGCCAGGCAGACATTCGGGCACCTGCAGAGCCTCCCCAAAGAGAATAGTCCGAAGTATCAACATTTAGTTCTTTGCTGTGTTCAAATATAAACGCTATAGCCCTGGCAAGATCTTCGGCGGCTGTTCTTGCTCCCGGTCTGTAAATTAGAGCAAAAGCATTGTAGCCCTTCTTAGAAAGTTCAAGTGCGTGAGGGAAGCTATCGTGCATGGCACCTACATAGGCAAAACCTCCCCCTGCATTTACAACAGCAAATTTTTTGCCGGGTTTACCTCTGAAATAAAACAAACCGGTATTTTTCTTAGTGGGATCTGACTTTAGTTCACTTTTGGAATAAATATTATAAAAAATGGTCTTTCCCGATTCAGCTTGCGACCTCATATAGTTTACAATTTCAACCGTTTTATCGGAACTTATGTTATGGTACCATGTAAGTCCCAGGGTTTCGAGCGTATTACCGCTCATATATCCGCTATTTATTGGGAAGATCAGTTTTCCGTAATCACAGAACGCCGGATCGCTTATCACATCTGAAATTAATGTATTCTTAGTATAACTTATCTTCACTTTACCTGCCTTATCTTTATTTTTATTTCCTTTATTATAAGATTTATTATTGGGTTAGCAGTAATTTCTTTATTTAACCTTGTAACGCAAATATTTGAAGCATTTATATTACAGCCGCAAAGGACTAATAACATTATAACACTCAAAAAAAGCATAGATTGGTTTATTTATAATCATAGGTATTTTCCTTTTTAAATTTTATTTCTTCTTTCATCTACCATCTTAACAAACCACTCCACCATATTAGGATCGGTATGTGAGAAGAATGAAGATTGATTTTTATCGAGTTTGGCTATTTTTTCCATATCATCATCAGAAAGGCTGAAATCAAAAACATTAATATTTTCTACCATGCGCTCATAGTGGGTTGATTTAGGAATAACAATGGTATTTCTTTGAATATGCCAGCGAAGAATTACCTGTGCAGGAGTTTTACCGTATTTTTCGGCTATTTCTGAAATTACTTTTTCATCTAAAAGGCCATTTCTGCCTTTTCCGAATGGTGCCCAAGCCTCATGGAAAATATTGTACTTATCCATCCATTTTTTCGCTTCGGTCTGCTGAAGGTGTGGATGAGTCTCAATCTGATTTACCATAGGCTTAATGCGCGCAAACGAGGCAAGATCAACAAGTCTGTCAGGATAAAAGTTTGAAACACCTATGGCTCTAAGCACTCCTTCATCGTATAGATCTTCCAGTGCTCTCCAGGATCCGTAATAATCGGAAAATGGCTGATGAAGCAGCATTAGGTCTATATAATCTGTACCAAGTTTCCTGAGAGATTCTTTTACGGATTTTTTACATTCTTCATAACCATAGTGTTCAAGCCAGACCTTAGTTGTAATAAAAATATCTTCTCTTTTAATGCCGGAGTTTTTTACGGCATTTCCAACCTCTTCTTCATTGAAATAGCTCTGCGCGGTATCGAGACTTCTATATCCTGCCTTAAGGGCATCAGACACACAACGCTCACATTCATCCTTAGTTACCTGAAAAACACCATAGCCAAGAATTGGCATTTTAATGCCGTTATAAAGTGTTACATAGTCCATAATTGTCTCCTTTCAGATTTTACATACTTGAATTTACATTTGATATTATTATAGTTTTAGATAATCGGTATCGGACACCGGCTCCATCCATTCAGTTCCTGTATTTTCGCCGGGTATTTCAATTGCAAGATGAGAAAACCAAGAATCCGGTGCAGCACCATGCCAATGTTTTACATTAACCGGTATATTAATAACTGTTCCCGGAAGCATCACTACAGGCTCTTTTTCCCATTCTTGATAAAAACCTCTGCCTCCGACACAAATAAGTATCTGCCCACCGCCTGTATTTGCCTTATGAATGTGCCAATTATTACGACAGCCCGGTTCAAAAGTTACATTGAATACAGACATCTGCTCTGTGGAAATAGGTGCAAGATAGCTTTTTCCGACGAAATATTTAGCATATGCATCATTAGGAACACCGATAGGAAAGAAAATCTCATTCTGATACCTGTCTTTCTCTGTGTTGATATTGGTATCATCATTCGTAATTATACATTTTGTTTTTATATCAATTGCTTCTTCATTCCAAACTTCCCCAAATAGTATGTCATCATTAAGGTGAGTAAATCCGGGTGCGAAATCTCCTAATTGTTCTCTTCCGGCAGTTTGAATAATTTTATTATTCATAACATTATTGCTCCTTTCATATATGCTTCTTCTTATTTCCGATTTTATGCTTGATGAATTCAGTTATATAATGGGCTATCCATACGAACAATCCCATAACCGCAACATAATCAAGTAAAAAGAATATTACAGGTTCTTCAAAGTTAAAATTAGCAAAATGATTTTTCAAAATCAGATAATTCAGAATATCCCACTTTACAAAAGCGAAGATACCATATACTGCAATCAAAATTCCTATAGCTCTCAGCATCAGCTTGCTTGATGTTAAAACACCATGGCTTGCTTTATTAGCCATTCCAAGCATCATATTCCAATGAAAACCAAGATGAAGTGAGATAAATACAAAACCCCAGTAAGCAGATAGCAGGTGTATGGTTCTTGCAAGTGAACTAAGACCTCTTATACGGATGAAGGAAAAGATATGCTCTGAAATGATTATTCCGCTAAACATACTGCCAAGTATAGAGATAAAAACCAAAATAACCAGAGCAGTCTGCCAGACACGAAGAGGTGTGTATTTACCCTTCAAAACGCCCACTGTCCATTTCTTGTTAAGTATATGGTGGAGAACAAAGCTGGTAAAAATACAAACTCCAAGCCATTCATGTGTGGCTTCTCCTACCTGAGAATAGGACATCAGGAGTAGGAGTATCATAGTCATGGCAATGTCGATAAGGAGTTTAATTTTTGTTTTAATATTCATCTCACTTCTCCTTTTGGTAAATGATTAGTGGAACAAGTAATAAAGAGCATTATGCATTACTAAAAGTATACATTATTTTAGGTTGTTTTTAGTCCAATTCTTATTATGATTTTTTAGTAAACATAGGCACTCCTTAGCAGTGAATACTATTTGCCTAATTTTTTCACCCATGAAACAACCTCCTCAGAAGAAGCATTGGAACTGAAGCGCTTTCCCTCCGACCATTCACCTGTACCAGCCATTTCTTTAAGAAACTCTCCGCTGTCTCCTAAGCCGGAGCTTGTGGATGTGGCAAATGGAATCACTGTTTTTCCGGTGAAATCATTTTCTTTGATGAAATTATCTACAGGCCAGGCAGCAATTCCCCACCAGATAGGATAGCCCACAAATACAGTGTCATATTTGTCCCAATCAGGAACGAAAGTTGATTTAAGCTTAATGTTTCTTAAAGACTCATCATCATGCTCTTTACTTACACGGCTGTCACTGTCCGTCCAGTCAAGGTCTTCGTCACTGTATGGTTCTACAGGTTCAATCGTAAATATATCGCCGTTTGTTTCACTTACGATAGCTTTTGCGACTTTTTCGATATATCCTGACGCAGAGTAATAAACTACTAAGGTCTTACCGGATATGGATTTAGTATTTCCTGAGGATGAAGTTGTTGCGGTGGAGGTAGTTCCCTTTGGGGTTTCGGTAGTTGCTTTCTTTACAGAACTCTGAGATTTTTCGTTATTTCCACAGGCAGTAAGTCCCAAGACAAGCATAAATCCCATAAATAATGCAGTAATTTTTTTCATAATATTCCTTCCTTTCAACTATCAGTTTACATCGGTTTCAAAAGGGAGATGCATTGTAGCATATTTCTCTTCTGTTTCGTTATCTGAATTGTAGTACTTTTTAGTACCGTCAAGTTTAGCTATTTCCGCCATTTCTTCATCTGTGAGGGTAAAATCAAAGATGTCTGCATTGTCTCTGATATGGTCGGGATTTTTTGAGCCGGGAATTGTAATAAATCCCATCTGTATATGCCAGTGGAGTACAATTTGAGCATTGCTTTTATGATATTTATCAGCAAGTTTAGTGAATACAGCTTCCTTTATAAGTTCCCGATCACCGTGTCCTAACGGATACCATCCCATAAGCTTTGTACCGTATTCAGACAGTCTATTCATAACCTCACCTTCTGTGCAATAAGGATGCGCCTCAAGCTGAACTACATGAGGCTTGATTTCTGATTTGGCAAGCAGGGTTTCAAGCTTATCACCGTAAAAGTTTGATATACCGAGTGACCTTGCTTTTCCTTCTTTGTATGCGTTCTCAAGTTGTTTGTAGCCTGCCATAAAATTACCGGAAGGCTGATGTATGAAGAGTAAATCTACATAATCAAGCCCAAGGCGGTTAAGGGTATCGTCTACACTGTTCTCATTTTCGTATAGTGTTGCCCACAGTTTTGTAGAAACAAATACTTCTTCTCTGGTAACGATTCCTTCGCTTATAGCCTTTCTAAGAGCATTGCCGACCTCTTTTTCATTCAAATATGCATTGGCTGTATCGATGAGTCTGTATCCAAGTTTCAGAGCCTCATAGACGGATTTTTCAGTATCCTCAGGACTTATCATAAAGGTTCCGATTCCAAGTAACGGTATTCTTACATTGTTATAAAGAGTTGTGTATTCCATAGTTTTTCTCCTTTTTTATGCTTTGTTTATCTTTTTCGATTATCAGTTTACATTGTTTTAGAACTAATGTACAATATCAATAACTAATACTGCTATTCATATTTGAATACTGGAAGGAAATGAAATGATAGAATTGCGATTGTTGGAACAATTGGCTGCCTTTTATAAATGCGGTACGCTTAGTGCAGCCGCGGAGGTTCTTCTTATTTCACAGCCCACTCTTACAAGGTCTATGAAACAGCTTGAAGATGAACTTGGTATTAAACTTTTTGTACGTGGGAAAAATCATATTTCATTAAATGAAACAGGTATACATGCAGCTGAATACGCAAATCAGGTACTTAGTCAGGCAGAAGACTTTGAAATGAAGATAAAGGCCTATGACAGAAGCCTACGCACGATTTCAATAGGATATTGTGCACCTGTACCACAGCTTGTAATGATGCCTATTATTAATAATGTTTTCAGTGGCATGACAATATCGTCTGATATGAAAAGTGATGAGAAGTTTGAAGAAAATTTACTTCAAGGTATCTATCAGCTTGCGATAACTCATTTTAAGCCTGAGAATGAGAAATTATTTTTCAAAAAATGCGGAAGTGAGAGTCTCTACATGTCATTTTCACAGGGTAACCCACTTGCCTTCTATCCACAGGTATATCTTAAAGACATAGACGGATTGTCTGTACTTTTGCTTTCGCAGATAGGTTTTTGGACGGATGTACATAGAGAAAAAACACCTAATACCAAATATTTGCTACAGATAGAAGAGTCATCTTTTATTGAACTGGCAGGAAACTCTGAGTATCCTACCTTTACTTCCAGTTATTTTATTGACAGAAATGAAACCATGCCCGGACGGATAAATGTGAAGCTGGCAGATTCGGAATGCTCTACAGATTATTATCTTGTATGTCTTGAATGTGATAAGAAGAAGTATGAAAAATTGTTTAATTTAGTGAATGAGAATACTGTAAAATAAAGCTTGAAAAAGCAAGACTATAAAGGTATCATGGTATCATTACTTGGTATTTAAAGTGTTTAGCAAGGATTTGAAGAAGAGAGACTAAAGCTTTTTCATATCGTAGCTTGCTAAATATTTAAATAACCATATCAAATAAGAATAGAGAGGTAAGAGAAAAATGAGCAATTTCAAAAGAAAAAGTGCATTGGTGCTGGTAGTGATGTTGGTGTTCGTAACTGTTTTCGGGGTGCTTAAGCCGGAAGAGGCAAAAGCCTGGACTAACCTAACCATAGCACAGTTTGATACGATTTACGAGCACAATGGTTCTAAAGAGGTAACTTATAAGCTTACACTACCTTCTTCAGGTAAGCTCACACAGATTACCTCGGTAACCGGTGAGTATGTTAACTTCTATATCTATGATGCTTCAGAAAAAGAGGTGCAAACCTTATACGGAAATGCTACTAATACCTATACCTACGATATGAATCTGATTGGTGGAGATTATTATATCAAGGTTACATCAAATTGGGACAAGACAGCGGCTAACTTCAAGTGGGTATTTACTCCTTCAGAAGAATCATTTAATGAGACTCAGGATGACCGCAACAATGACCTTTCAAGCAAGTTTCAGATAGCTGTAGGACAGACCGTAAAGGGACAGCTGACCCTCAATGACAATGTTGACTACTATGGCTTTTCAGTAAATAAAACAGGAGCTCTTAATCTTAAGCTGACTGCTAAGATGGAAGGCATGAAGTTAAGCCTTTTAAATGATGAGGGAAGCTTTAATTACATGGTTTCAGACATAAATAGGGGAACCGAGACATTAACCTTACAGATACCAAAGGGAAGCTACTCCCTAATGTGTTCAGGAAATAAAACAGGTAATTATCAGTTCACTACTTCTTTTGTAAGTGGACCTTCCAAGGTAAAGCTTGCTTCAGTTAGAAATATCAAGACAGGTAAACTAAAAGCCAGCTGGAAGAAGGTAAAGTCTGTTAAGGGCTATGAAGTTCAGATATCTACAACAGGGGACTTTAGCAGTGATGTGACTACCAAGCTTGTAAAAGGTGCTAAGAAGACATCATTTACATTTAAGGGACTTAATATAAGCAATTCATGGAGAACATATACCTACTATTGCCGTGTAAGAGCTTATAATGAGAAGAACAAGATTAAGGCATACTCAGACTGGAGCAATGAGAAAGTGATTACTATTAAGAAGTAAATACCATATCAAAGGGAGGTTACAATGAAGGTTAATAGTTTATCGTTATTATTAATTGGTTCACTTGTTATTTCAGGCTTAACTGCTGTGAATAAAGAAAGAGCAATTGCGGGAAGTATTGTAAGTACTAAAAATATAGTTGCTGATATAAAACCGAGTAGTGAGAGATCTCGCAATATACTAGCTGCAAAAGCTTATACTGATGAGGAAATACTTAAGCTTGCAAAAAAGTATTTTGATAATAATTGTAAAGAAAATGGAGATACCGTAGAAATAGACAGCGTAGATGGAGATACTGTAACCATACATGTCTATGAATATATTGATGAAGGAAACGGTGAAGGGCATACAGCGACATATAACTGGTATTACATATCAAAGAAGACTGGTAAAGGTAAAGATTTTTTTGGCAACGAAATAGATTTGAATAAGTTTTCAGGAACAAAAACAGGGAAGATGTGCTCTGACAAGAAGATAACAATCGAAGACTTGACCTATAAGCTAACTGCAAAGAAATATGATAAAACCAAGAAAATGAAAGTTAGAAATATAATGCAGATATCAAAGTCGACAGGAGAGACAACAAGTCTTGTAAAGAAAGTTACCTCAGAGAAGGTTGTTACAAACGGCAAACAACTTTATTACTCAAAAAATGTGAATAATAAAGGTGTGGTATATAGGCTTGATATCAGTACAGGGAAATCACAAAAGGTAATATCAGGTAAAGGATATGTCCTGCTTGGAGGCACAGACGAGGACCTTTATATAGGGGTATCAAACTCCAAGAATAAGAGTGGGTATGATAAATATACCTACAACTTGAAAGCTAAGAAGCTAGTAACAGTCTATGATTGATCAGCTAGAAGGTATGCAAAGAATTAGTTAGTATGATATTAGGTACAGAAAAGATCTTCCGTAAATCGGGAGGTCTTTTTATTTTTAAACAAAATATACTAAAAAGTATATAGATGTTTATTAAGTCAGTTAACAGTATTTCATTGTAAATAGTGCTAAATGAAAGCATAATTCAGCAATTTAAAGTAACAAAATCACTGTAATTATCAAATGAGATATATATTAATTCTCGATTAATAACAAATATAACAATAAAAAATATAATATAATTGTACAATAAGATGAAAAAAATGATTGACTATATTGGGAAAAGGTGATAGATTTGAAGAGAAAGGAATACAATTAAATGACTTTCAGACGAAATATCATATCTAAGGAGGTGTTGGGAAAATTAAATAAGGGTTATGTTCTATTTTAGAAAATTTAGTATTGGTGGGCAGCAATTATTTCTAAGACATAAGTCAAAATGACTTAAAACAACAAAAGGAGAGGACAAAATTATGAAGAAAAATTTAAGAAGTTTGGCACTGTTGTTAGTCGTATGTCTCTTAGTAGGCTGTGGAGGAGCTGGAGCTGGAGGAGGGGACACTCTTACAATTGCTTTATCAGGTGATTCAATTTCACTGGATCCGGTATTAACCAATGATAATCAGTCTAGTAATGCTATGGCTCAGATTTATGAGGGACTGGTAAAAATAGATGACAAAACAGGAGAGATTTCCCCATGTTTAGCGGAAAGCTATGATCATCCTGATGATTTGACCTATATATTTAAGCTTAAAAAAGGTGTTAAATTTCACAATGGTGAGGAGTTAAAAGCATCAGATGTGGTCTTTAGTTTAAAGAGAGCATCAGAAGCGCCTAATGTTAAATACCTTTTTGACTCCATAGATCCTTCTACCATTAAAGCAACCGATGATTATACAGTTGAGTTCAAGCAGACTAAACCTTTTGCAGGTATAATAGCTGCTCTTTGTCACACGGGAGCTTCAATTGTAAATGAAAAGGCTGTTACAGAGGCAGGAGATAACTATGCACGTAACCCTATAGGAACCAATGCTCTTAAGTTTGTAAGCTGGTCAAAGGCTGACAACATGGTATTAGAGCGTTTTGAAGACTATCATGGGGAAAAGACAGAGTATAAGACACTTAAGTTCAGAATAATTCCTGAGCCAAGTAACAGAGTAATTGAACTTGAGTCAGGTGGAGTTGATATTGCTCTTGATATAGTGGCAAATGACCTTGAAAAGGTATCAGGTAACCCTGATTTACAGCTGGTTAAGTCCCTTGATTACGGACTTACCTATCTCGGTTTCAATTGCTCCAAGGCTCCATTTACTGATCCTAAGGTACGTGAGGCTATATCCTATGCATTAGATACAGATTCAATTGTAAAAGCAGTATTCCACAATCTTGGCAAGACAGCTACAGGAATTCTCCCTCCAACACTTGAATTCTCTATTTCGGATCAATTCAAACTTAAGGGAAGAGATGTAGAAAAGGCTAAGGCCTTATTAAAAGAAGCAGGACAGTCAAATCTTAAACTTACAATTTCTACAAATGAAAATAAGGATCGTGTTGATATGGCTACAGCTATGAAGGAACAGCTCGCTGAAGTGGGTATAGAGGCTTCCATCAATGTACTTGAGTGGTCGGCATTTAATGATTTAATTAAAAAAGGAAATCAGGACTTATTTATGATAGCTTGGACAGCTGATTCTCCTGATCCTGACACATTTATGTATCCTTGTTTCCATTCCTCAGCAAAGGGTGAGGGCGGAAATTATGCCTTCCTTGAAGATTCAAAGGTAGACGGCCTGCTTGATGAAGCAAGATATGAAGGAGATAAGAGCAAGCGTGGTGAACTTTATAAAGAGGCACAGGAATATATAATGAGCATAAATGCATGGGTACCTCTCCACAACAAAGAGATTACCGCAGGTGCTAAAAAGGATATTGAGAACCTTCAGCTGTCTCCATTTGGATGGCATCATTTTACAAGAATTAAACATGCTAAGTAAATATATTGATTTATAAATAAAATGATGTGGGACTGAGGATTTATTCCCAGTCCCTTTATAAAAGGAAGGTGTAAATGCATGATTAAATACATAATAAAGCGGATACTTTATCTTATACCGGTTATTATCGGTGTAAGCTTCATAGTATTTGGACTTTTATATCTGACTCCGGGTGATCCTGCCCGTAATGCACTTGGCCCGTCAGCACCTGAGTCAGCAGTTAAAGAGCTGCGTGAGGAAATGGGGCTAAATGATCCTTTTTTAGTACAATATGGAAGGTATATTAAAAACATAGTTTTTCATTTTGATTTGGGAAATTCATACATTACAAAGAGTCCTGTGACTAGAGAGATATTATCACGTGCAGGTGCAACAGTCCGCCTCGCCTTTACTGCCATTTTGTTTGCGGTTTTGCTTGGAGTACCGATAGGAATAATCTGTGCAAGGCGGCAATATTCCATCTTCGACAATATTGCTATGATATTTGCTCTTATAGGCATATCCATGCCGGTCTTCTGGCTTGGTCTTCTGCTTATCATGCTTTTTTTCGGTTAAATTAAGGTTACTTCCATCATCGGGCTTTGAGACATTTCCGCAAATGATACTTCCAACCATAGCACTTGGTTCTCAGTCAGTATCTGTTATTGCAAGAATGACAAGGTCTGCCATGCTTGAAGTTATAAGAAAAGACTATATACAGACAGCTAAGGCAAAAGGACAGAAGGAAAATGTAGTTGTCTGGAAGCATGCACTTAAAAATGCCCTTATTCCAATAATTACCATCATAGGAACTCAGTTTGGCCAGCTCCTAGGTGGAGCGCTTATGACGGAAGTTATCTTCTCTATACCGGGCATAGGAAGACTTATGGTAGATTCGATAAAAATGAGGGATGCACCGCTTGTGCTTGGCTCGGTATTGTTTGTTGCCGTAACATTCAGTATTGTGAATTTGATTGTGGATATCCTGTATACCTTTGTAGATCCGCGAATCAAAACGCAGTATATTTAGGAGGGCATTATGGGGAACGATAGTAAAAAACAAAACAGCCATGGCCGATTAAGAAACCTTAAGGACATTTGGATCCGCATGAAGCGGAACAAACTGGCGATGGTCGGTCTGGTAATCATAATTTCTTGTACTGGTTGCTATCTTCGCAGACCAGATTGCTCCCTACAGTTATGCACAACAAGATCTTAAGAACCAGTTCCAGCTTCCGAGTGCAAAACATTGGTTTGGAACAGATGATCTTGGAAGGGATATATTCAGCAGAGTAGTTTATGGATCTCGTGTATCCTTGAAGGTTGGCTTTATCTCAGTAAGTATATCCCTTATTTTAGGAGTAACCCTTGGAGCATTAACCGGTTATTACGGTGGAAAAGTAGACATTCTCCTTATGAGAGTTATAGACATTTTGCAGGCTGTTCCAGACACCCTTCTTGCCATTGCGATTATGGCAGCCTTAGGACCGGGACTTACAAATCTCATGATGGCAGTTGGTATAGCCTCAATTCCAAGTTATGCAAGGCTGGTGAGGTCATCGGTGCTGTCAATAAGGGATATGGAATTTATAGAAGCAGCTAAGGCCAATGGTTCAAGTGATTTCAGGATAATATTTAAGCATATTATTCCTAACTGCATGGCTCCTATCATTGTACAGGCTACATTGGGTGTTGCTTATGCGATTATCAATGCGGCAGGACTTAGCTTCATTGGACTGGGACTCGAACCGCCTACACCTGAGTGGGGGGCGATGCTTTCCGGAGGAAGGGCATATATTCGTGATTATGTGCATATGACACTGTTTCCGGGACTTGCAATAGTTACCACAATCTTTGCGTTAAATGTCTTGGGTGACGGACTTCGAGATGCCCTTGATCCAAAGCTAAAACGATAAGGAGGAGAAAAGGTGGCAGATTTATTAGATTTACGCAACTTATCGGTTGCATTTGATACAGATTCCGGCAAGGTACATGCTGTTAACAACCTAAGCCTTAAGATAGGTAAAAAAGAAACTCTGGGGCTGGTTGGAGAAACAGGAGCAGGCAAGACTACTACAGCATTGGCAATAATGAAGCTGATACAGTCGCCTCCCGGCAAGATAACTTCAGGTGAAATTATTCTTGAAGGTAAGGATCTTATGAAGGTGGCTGAAAAGGATATGTTCAATATTCGTGGGAATAAAATATCCATGATTTTTCAAGACCCAATGACATCATTAAATCCTGTAATGACGGTTGGAGAGCAGATAAGGGAAGTAATTGAACTTCATGAAAAGCTATCCAAAGAAGAACTTATTAAAAAGACTGAAGAAATGCTTGAGGTAGTAGGTATCCGCAAGGAAAGAATCAATGATTATCCACATCAGTTTTCAGGTGGAATGAAGCAGAGAGTAGTTATAGCCATGGCTCTTGCCTGCAATCCTGAGCTAATTATAGCGGATGAGCCTACAACTGCTCTTGATGTGACAATTCAGGCACAGGTGCTTGAGCTTATGAAGAAACTCAAGGAAAAATATGATACATCTATGATACTTATCACACATGACCTTGGAGTTGTTGCTGAAATCTGTGATTATGTATCAGTCATTTACGCAGGTTCGATAGTGGAGTATGCTTCGGTAAAAGATATGTATGAAACTCCGGGGCATCCATATACCAAGGGCTTGTTCAATTCTATACCAAGTCTGGATGAAGATGTAGATTCACTTACTACGATTAAAGGCAATCCTCCCGATCCATCAAACCTGCCAACCGGATGCCGCTTTCATCCTCGTTGTGATAAATGTATGGAAATTTGTAAAAATCAAAATCCTGAGTTTCGTGAGGTAAGTCCGGGACACTTTATTGCCTGTCATTTATTCAAGCAGGGAGAGGGGGTAACTGAAAATGTCAAATGAGAAAGAGACTTTGGTACAGGTCAAGAACCTAAAGAAATATTTTCAGACTAAAAGAGGCCGGCTCCATGCAGTGGATAATGTAAGCTTCAATATTAAAAAAGGTGAAACCTTGGGGCTTGTAGGAGAATCAGGCTGCGGCAAATCTACTGTAGGACGTGCCATCATCAGACTACATGAGCCTACGGCAGGAGAGGTAATATTAGAGGGAAAGAACATATTAGAATATAAGACCAAGCAGGAAATGCGTTCTTTGAGAAAGGATATGCAGATAGTATTTCAGGATCCTTATTCATCGCTCAACCCACGCATGAATACCTTTGATTTGATTGCAGAGCCGCTCAGGGTAAATAAGTCTTATGATGGACAGAGTGAACTTGAGGGCAGGGTTATAGAAATGATGGCTACGGTAGGCCTTGAAGAAAGGCTTGCCAATTCCTTCCTCATGAATTAGATGGAGGAAGGCGTCAGCGCATAGGTATAGCAAGAGCACTTATAGTAAGGCCTAAGTTCATAGTACTTGATGAGCCGGTATCTGCACTGGATGTGTCTATTCAGGCTCAGGTACTTAACCTGATGGACAAGCTGCAACAGGAATTTGGACTGACCTACCTCTTCATCTCTCATGACCTTTCGGTTGTCCGCCACATATCGGATAGGATAGCGGTTATGTACCTTGGACAGATAGTGGAACTTGCAGACTATGACCAGCTGTTTAGAAATCCGCTTCATCCTTACACAAAGGCATTGCTTTCAGCCATTCCTATTCCTAAGTATGGGCTTAACCGCCAGAGGATCTTCCTTGAAGGAGATGTGCCAAGTCCTGTCAATCCACCAACAGGCTGTAGATTCTCAGGCCGTTGTAAGGAATGTATGGAACACTGTAAGGAAAAGCCTGTGGAACTTAAAGAGATAGAGCCAAATCACTTTGTGGCCTGTCACTTATTTTAAGAACTGCATTAATATAGGAAGAAAGACAGTTAAAACCTGTCTGTTCTTTGTAAAACTTGAAGTTACAAAAAAGTTACACAAAAAGAAGAGTGATAAGATTTATTATAAATGTGGTAACGAAAATGCTTATATATAAGGGAAAAAAATAAATATTTTAACCTATCTGCCTTCACCTGTTTCTTGGGTGGAGGCTCTTTTTCAGCAGTATGAGTTTCTTATAACCATAAATTTAGACATAAAAATCTATCGGGAAGGAAGAAATCCACATAAGGACGATCTTATACAGAAAAATAATTTATTCGTTTTGACTGAATTATGTCGCTAATTAGCAAAAAAATATACAGATATTCATAAATGATAGCAAAAAAATCTTTGTAATAATGATAATTTAAAAACTACATAAAAAAATAAAAAAATACTATTGCTTTATTGCTCTCCAGATGATATAATACATCATGAATAATAAGCGGAAGGGATACAGTGAGAAAAGTAATGGATAACCGATGAGATACCTTTGCTAAATACAACCTGAGATTTCTTATGTTGTGTTCCGCGCCATGTAAAATAACACTAGAAAAGGAGAGACGTATGAAGATTAAGAAAAACGGGTCAGTTGCACCACGCTATTTCTTTCTGACTGTGATACTCGTACTCTGCATGGTAGTTGGCATGACTAGCGGCGTACCGTTCTTTTCACAGGCGGATAATGCTTCGGCAAATGAAGTACAGAGTGATTATGCTAGGGCTACAATCACTTTGGACGGGAAAAGACCGACAGCAGGTCAGTTTGAATTTGAACTGCTTGATCCATCCGGAACAGTTGTTGATACAGCTTATAATGATGCATCAGGAACAGTAAAATTCGTTAACAGGAAATTACCAACTGAGGGTAGGGCAACTTACCGGATTAGATTGGTAAAAAAAGGTGGGGATATTAATTATGGAGAAACCACCAAGGATGTAAATGTATATCAGAAAACGGTGACAGTACCGGCAGATCCATATGAGAACATAACAAATGTTTATGCAACTAATGATAATGATGGAAATATTACTGCTCATTTCACCCTTGATGGAGTGGCGACAACAAAAACTGCGTATTGTATAAATACAGATGTTGGTTTGAAGCAGAAGACTCCGCTTAGTCCAATCAAAGATCCGGATGATGCAACCTTGTCAAAGTATATTATACAGAATTTCTTTGACTGGAAGGCACAGTATGGCAGGGGTACTAATGTAGTTGTAAGTTATGGTACGTCCGATCAAATAGAACCTACCTGGAAGTTTTTACGTTATGAATATACTCCTCATACAAAGGGTATAGTTAGTGAGATAAAGTATGATTACAATACTGACAGCATTTCTCAATTATTGAAAAAGGCTTTGTATTATACCGAAAAGAACTTTAACGCAGGCAGTGTTAAGGTTGACCGCTTTAGAGGTGGTAAAAATCCATATGGTTATCCTATAACATCTAAAGCAGAGAAATATCTTGCTAATTCTAATTATTACAACCAAATCAAACAGAACATGGTATGGGCGGTAGTAGGCGGACTCTGGGGCAAAAGACGAGTATACTATCGTGATGATGGAGCTAGAAGAAATGGTCAAGTTGTAGAAAAGATGCAGCAGCAAGAAGAATCTGATATGGTATTCCCTGCTAACTTTAGGTCCCACATGAGGGGAGTGGCACAAACTACTAAAGTGCCTGATAATTACCATATTATGATACTTACAACTAATGGCAATTATTCTCAGCCTGTTGCCTTTGGATATATTGATAATGGTAAGCACACAAAACAGATTAAGAAGAATTACCTTAATGTCCCTAACTTTGTAGTAAGTACTCAGAGAACAATAAAGGTAACTAAGAAGTGGGCAGGAAAAGAAGGTTCTGCAGTAACTGTTAAGCTTACCAAAAATGGCGAGCTTATTGATGAAAAGACCTTATCAGCTTCTACTAACTGGACTGCTGATTTTAAGCCTGTTCCTAGGGTAGATTCTAATGGGGCAGTTATAAATTATAATGTAGAAGAAGAAACGGTTGATGGCTATGTTGCTAAGACTAGCGGTAACATGGACAATGGTTTTGTTATTACCAATGTAGAAAAGAAAAAAATAAAGGTTACAAAGTATTGGCAGTTTAATACGGGAGCACCTGGTAATGTAGGTGAGTCTATAACTGTACATCTTAAAAAAGGTAGTAAGGTTCTTGAAACTAAGACTGTAGAGAAGTCTAAGTTAGGAGACAATTCTACTTGGGAATTTACCTTTGATAAGGAGTACGAACTTTACGATGCTTCCGGTAATAAGATTAGCTATACAGTAGAAGAGGATCAGCTGGATGACTATGTTAAACCACAGATTAGCGGAGATGCAGTAGACGGCTTTGTTATTACCAACAAGGAAGTACCTACTCCTAAAGAAGAAATAAAGGTTATAAAGAAGTGGATAGGTAAGGTTGGCAATGCAATAACAATTGATATTAAGAATGCTGACACACAAAAATCACTTAACAAGATAACAGTAACAAAGGATACAGAAGGCCTTAAAGTTACAGAAGATAAGTCTCATAATACAACAACCTGGGAGATTACTCTTCAGGCTGATAAGCTTGGTGCAGGAAGAACTCCTATAACCTATACTGTAGAAGAGGCTGCTCTTGAAGGCTATGAATCAAGAGTACATAAGGATAATAATACACAGTTTACTCTCACTAATATAGAGAAGGTGTCTATAGGGCTTACTAAAAAATGGCTGAACAGATTAGACACTGAAGGAAAGATAGGCGAGTCCATAACAGTGCGTCTTATGAAGGGCAATAACCCAACTCCTGTGCAGGAAAAGATTTTATCAAAGTCAGACTATCCAGGCAAGTCAGCTTGGACCTATACTTTCGACCCTGTTCTTAAGTACGATGAGAACGGCAACAAGATAGACTATAGGGTGGAAGAAGATGCTGTAGCCGGATATGATGCACCTGTAATAACAGGAAGTGTTGATAAAGGCTTCGTTATTGCCAATAAAGAAGAGAAGAATAAAGAAAAAATCAACATAGGAATTACAAAACAGTGGATTGACCAGTATGGAAATCCAGGTGCAGTTGCTAAGTCAATTAATCTTCGCCTCATTAATAAGAAGACAAAAGAAGTTATTGCCAGAGCAACATTAAGTGTGGATGATGCTGAGAATGTTGGCGAAAATACTTGGAGTTATACATTTGAAAATCAGCCTAAGTATGATGACAAGAATCAGCTAATCGAATATGCTGTAGAGGAAGACAATGTTGATGGCTATACAAAAGAAATAACCGGAAGCGCAACAAATGGTTTTGTTATTAAGAATACTCAGAATCCTACACCAAAGCAGAAGATTTGGGTTATAAAGAAGTGGGTAGGCAGAGTAGGCGATGCTATAACAATTAAGGTTAAGAATGCTGCTACAGGTGAACTTCTTAAGGAGCTTCCTGTAACAAAAGATACTAAAGACCTGAAAGTAGTTAATAATCCTGCACAGCCAAATGTTACAATTTGGAAGGTTCCTTTTGAGGTTGAAAAATTAGATTCTTCAAAGACACAGATAGTGTATAGTGCTGAAGAACTTGCTTACCAAACTATTCTACAAAGATATCAGGGCCAAGGAAAGATAGTAAGGGGGATGTCATATTTGACATTACTAACACTGAATTAATAAACATAGGTGTTACCAAGAAGTGGATCGGTAATGTAGGTGATTCAATAACCCTTACCTTGAAAAATCCTAGCACTAAGAAGGATACTTCTGTAGTCCTAAGAAAAACTGATGCTGACAACATAGGTGAGACTACTTGGAACTACACCTTCGAGTCACTTCCTAAGTATGACGAGAATGGTAAAGAGATTGCTTATACAGTGGAAGAGGCAGCATTAAATGGCTATCAGGCAGTAAGAGATGGAAATAAGAATGAAGGCTATACCTTTACTAACATTGAGTTGGTAAACTTTAGAGCTACCAAGAAGTGGGTAGGAAAGGTAGGAGACTCTGTAACTCTTTATCTTAAAAATGTAACTGATAATAAGATTGAAGAGAGAATAAATCAGACTCAGACAGCTAACAGGGATAAAACCAGCTGGGAATTTGAGTTTAAGCCTGTACCTAAGTATAACAAGGCAGGAAATATTATCAACTATACAGTTGATGAAGAGAATTTACCTAACTATGATAAGCAGGTAAAGGATAATGGAGATAACAGCTTCACCATCACAAATACAAACACTGAAAAGGTAAGAGTAGGTGTTACCAAGAAGTGGTTTGGAACAGTGGGTGATAAGATAGTTGTTGACTTAGTAAGAGGCAGCAATGAAGAAATTGTTCAGACTTTAACAAAGTCTAAACAGACTTCGACGGCTCTAGTACTTGGAAATTTAGTTTCAATGAAGAACCTAAGTACAGTCCTGAGGGAACAGAGTATTCTTATAAAGTAAAAGAACATACTTTAGATGGTTACAAGACCGATATTACCGGAAGTGTTGAAAATGGTTTCACCATCACCAATACTGAAAAGGTGGAAGTAGGCGTAACCAAGAAGTGGATAGTAACAGGGAAAGAAAAGATAGGCAATGAAGTAACACTTAAGTTAATGAATGGCACTGAGATTGCAGCTGAAAAGACATTAAAGAAGGCTTACTTTGGTAATGATGATACAACTTGGACAGCTAAATTTGCCCCTGTTGCTAAGTACGATGCTGCAGGTAATGAAATAAAGTATACCGTAGTAGAAGATCCTGTACCGGGATTTAAAGCTCCGGTTTATAGTGGAGATGCAAAGACAGGCTTTACTGTTACCAATACAGAAGAGCATAATACCAAAAAAATTAATGTAAAGGTAACTAAGAAGTGGCTTAATGTAGCTGGTGAGCCAGGCAAGGCCGGAAATTCAATCACTGTTTATCTTAAACAGAAGGGTGGATCAACTGTTGCAGAGTTTACCCTTACAAAAGATCAGATGAAGTCCGGTGATATGAATACTTGGGAGTATACATTTACAGATATTCCTAAATATGATTCTAACAATGATGAAATAGAGTATATTCTTACTGAGTCTACCTTAAACGGTTATGAATCAGAGATAAAGAAAAATTCTAATGAAGACTTTGTTATTACAAATAAGGAATTACACAAAGAAGATAAGATAACTGTAAATGTTACCAAGAAGTGGCTCACTATAACAGGCAGACCTGCAACAGCGGGAGCAGCAGTATCTCTTACTCTTAAAGCTGACGGCAAGCTTGTTAAAACCATAACCAAGTCACTTTCAGACTTTGGCAA
Organism: uncultured Catonella sp.; assembly: GCA_916439065.1. GTDB lineage: Bacteria > Bacillota > Clostridia > Lachnospirales > Lachnospiraceae > Catonella. Next base: position 739,234 of record CAKAGD010000003.1, on the reverse strand, counting down.
TAATACTTCTTTAGAGATTTCATTTGGAGAGCAGCCTAAGTATGATGCGAACAATAAAGAAATCGTTTATACAGTTGAAGAGGCTGATGTAAAAGGCTACACTACAACCGTAGATAAAGAATCAAATGAGAAATTTACAGTTAATAATACTGAAAAGCAGAGACAGGACAAGATAACTGTAAAGGTAACCAAGAAGTGGTTCAGTATAAACAACAAGGCAGCAACAGCAGGAGCAGCAGTATCTCTTACTCTTAAAGCTGATGGCAAGCTTGTTAAAACCATAACCAAGTCACTTTCAGACTTTGGTAATAATACTTCTTTAGAGATTTCATTTGGAGAGCAGCCTAAGTATGATGCGAACAATAAAGAAATCGAGTATACAGTTGAAGAGGCATCTGTAGAAGGCTATACTACAGCTGTAAATAAAGAATCAAATGAGAAATTTATAGTAAATAATACTGAAAAGCAGAGACAGGACAAGGTAACTGTAAAGGTTACCAAGAAGTGGTTTGCAATAACAGGCAGACCTGCAACAGCGGGAGCAGCAGTATCTCTTACTCTTAAAGCTGACGGCGAGATTGTTAAAACCATAACCAAGTCACTTTCAGACTTTGGCAATAATCCTTCTTTAGAGATTTCATTTGGAGAGCAGCCTAAGTACGATGCGAACAATAAAGAAATCGTTTATACAGTTGAAGAGACACCTGTAGAAGGCTACAATACAACCGTAGATAAAGAATCAAATGAGAAATTTACAGTTAATAATACTGAAAAGCAGAGACAGGACAAGGTAATTGTAAAGGCTACAAAGAAGTGGCTTAGTGTATCAGGCAGACCTGCTTCAGCAGGAGCAACAATCACTCTTTACCTTAAGGCTAATGGTACAGTTGTTGATACAGTAACTAAGTCAGCGGCAGATTTTAAGAACGACTCTTCATTAGAGATTTCATTTAAGGAAATGCCTAAGTATGATAAGAATAATGAAGAAATCGCTTATACAGTGGAAGAGGCTGATGTAAAAGGCTATGACAAAGAGGTAACAGAGACATCTAAGTATAACTTCGTTGTTACTAACAAAGAAATCCGGAAAGATGAAAAGGTTAGGTTCAGTGTTACCAAGAAATGGCTTGGCTTAGTAGGAAAAGAGGTTACTCTTTACCTCAAGAACGGCTCAGAAACTGTTGATACCTTAGTATTGAAGTCTGAAACTTATGAAGGCAGGCACGACTGGGATGCTCAGTTCAAAGAGGTTCCTAAGTTTGATGCTAATAACGAAGTTATCAACTATACAGTTGAAGAGGCTCCTGTAGCAAATTATGAAGCAAAGATAGCTACAGAATCAGCAACAAAGTTTGTTGTTACCAACACCAGCACTGAAAAAGTAGTAATAGGTGTTACAAAGACCTGGATAGGCGATGTTGGTGAAAAGATAACCGTTTATCTCAAAAATGGTGAAAAAACTGTCGGACAGAAGACTATAACTAAAGAATTCAAGGGAGATAACAAGACTTGGAAGTTTGAGTTTGACCCTGTTCCTAAGTATGATGATTTAGGTAAGGAAATAGAGTATACAGTTACGGAAGATACTGTAGATGGCTATGAGAAACCTGTAATCACAAAAGATGGCAATTCAGGTTTTGCTATTACCAATAAGCAAAAGCACAAAGAAGATAAGATAACTGTAAATGTTACCAAGAAGTGGTTTGCAATAACAGGTACACCTGCAACAGCGGGAGCAGCAGTATCTCTTACTCTTAAAGCTGATGGCGAGATTGTTAAAACCATAACCAAGTCACTTTCAGACTTTGGCAATAATACTTCTTTAGAGATTTCATTTGGAGAGCAGCCTAAGTACGATGCGAACAATAAAGAAATCGTTTATACAGTTGAAGAGACACCTGTAGAAGGCTACAATACAACCGTAGATAAAGAATCAAATGAGAAATTTACAGTTAATAATACTGAAAAGCAGAGACAGGACAAGGTAATTGTAAAGGCTACAAAGAAGTGGCTTAGTGTATCAGGCAGACCTGCTTCAGCAGGAGCAACAATCACTCTTTACCTTAAGGCTAATGGTACAGTTGTTGATACAGTAACTAAGTCAGCGGCAGATTTTAAGAACGACTCTTCATTAGAGATTTCATTTAAGGAAATGCCTAAGTATGATAAGAATAATGAAGAAATCGCTTATACAGTTGAAGAGGCTGATGTAAAAGGCTATGACAAAGAGGTAACAGAGACATCTAAGTATAACTTCGTTGTTACTAACAAAGAAATCCGAAAAGATGAAAAGGTTAGGTTCAGTGTTACCAAGAAATGGCTTGGCTTAGTAGGAAAAGAGGTTACTCTTTACCTCAAGAACGGCTCAGAAACTGTGGATACCTTAGTATTGAAGTCTGAAACTTACGATGGAAAGCACGACTGGGATGCTCAGTTCAAAGAGGTTCCTAAGTTTGATGCTAATAACGAAGTTATCAACTATACAGTTGAAGAGGCTCCTGTAGCAAACTATGAAGCAAAGATAGCTACAGAATCAGCAACAAAGTTTGTTGTTACCAACACCAGCACTGAAAAAGTAGTAGTAGGTGTTACAAAGACCTGGATAGGCGATGTTGGTGAAAAGATAACCGTTTATCTCAAAAATGGTGAAAAAACTGTCGGACAGAAGACTATAACTAAAGAATTCAAGGGAGATAACAAGACTTGGAAGTTTGAGTTTGACCCTGTTCCTAAGTATGATGATTTAGGTAAGGAAATAGAGTATACAGTTACGGAAGATACTGTAGATGGCTATGAGAAACCTGTAATCACAAAAGATGGCAATTCAGGTTTTGCTATTACCAATAAACAAAAGCACAAAGAAGATAAGATAACTGTAAAAGCTACAAAGAAGTGGCTTAGTGTATCAGGCAGACCTGCTTCAGCAGGAGCAACCATCACCCTTAACCTTAAGGCTAACGGTACAGTTGTTGATACAGTAACTAGGACAGCGGCAGATTTTAAGAATGACTCTTCATTAGGGATTTCATTTAAGGAACAGCCTAAGTTTGATAAGGATAATAATGAAATCGTTTATACAGTTGAAGAGGCTGCAATATCCGGATATGATACAGACATAACCGGCGACCAGAATAATGGTTTTGTTGTTACCAACAAAGAGAAACAAAAAGATGATAAAGTAACTGTAAGCGTTACCAAGAAATGGCTCACAATAAAAGGTAAGCCTGCTTCAGCAGGAGCTATGATAACCCTTAAACTTATGAAGGGCAGTGAAGTTGTTAAGACTGTAACAAAGACAGCAGCAGAATTTGGAAATGCAGACAGTATGACATTCTCATTTGAACCTGTTCCTAAGTATGATGAGAATAACGAGATTATCAAGTACACAGTTGTGGAGGAGGCTCTTGCAGGCTACGAGACAGCTGTAGAAGAAAAATCTGAGAATAACTTTGTTGTAACTAACAAGGAAACTCACAAGAAAGTTAAGAAAGACATCAAGGTAACCAAGACCTGGATAGGAAGGGTAGGAGAGGCAATAACAATTACCCTCAAGAATTCCAAGACGGGAACTCAGATTGATTCAATAGTTGTAACTAAGGGTTCAATCGGACTTATCGAAAAGGAAAATACTCCGGGCAAGAACATGACAACCTGGGAGATAACACTTAAGGCTGATAGGTATGATGTTAACAATGATGAGATAACCTACACAGCAGAAGAGTCTAAGCTGGACGGTTATAAGTCAAAAGTAAAAGTTGTTACTGATGGCGGCATTGTAATCACCAACACAGAGACAGTGCCTGTGAAGATAACCAAGCAGTGGATAGGAAGCTCAGCGGCAGCAATCAATGTATATGTCTATAATAAGGGTGAACAGGTTGATAAGATTGTATTAAACGCTTCAGCGGCAGCAACCAGTGCAGACGGAATGACATGGGCAGTGACTAGAGAATTTCCAAAGTATGATGAGGCAGGAAACGAAATCACATACACAGTTGGAGAAGACAGGGTAACAGGCTTTGATGAAGGTATAGTTAGCGGAAGCCAGACCGAAGGATTTACAATCGTTAACAAGAAGACACCGGAGCCAAAGGCACAGAAAGACATCAAGGTAACCAAGACTTGGATCGGAAGGGTAGGAGAGGCAATAACAATTACCCTCAAGGATTCCAAGACAGGAACTCCGCTTGATTCAATACTTGTAACTAAGGGTTCAATCGGACTTATCGAAAAGGAAATACTCCGGGCAAGAACATGACAACCTGGGAGATAACCCTTAAGGCTGATAAGTATGACAAGGATAAGAACGAGATAACCTACACAGCAGAAGAGTCTAAGCTGGACGGTTATAAGTCAAATGTAAAGGTTGTTACCGATGGCGGCATTGTAATCACCAACACAGAGACAGTGCCTGTGAAGATAACCAAGCAGTGGATAGGAAGTTCAGCGGCAGCAATCAATGTATATGTCTACAATAATAAGGGCAAACAGCCTGATAAGATTGTATTAAACGCTTCAGCGGCAGCAACCAGTGCAGACGGAATGACCTGGGCAGTGACTAGAGAACTTCCAAAGTATGATGAGGCAGGAAACGAAATCACATACACAGTTGGAGAAGACAGGGTATCAGGCTTTGACGAAGGTGTAGTTAGCGGAAGCCAGACCGAAGGATTTACAATCGTTAACAAGAAGACACCGGAGCCAAAGGCACAGAAAGACATCAAGGTAACCAAGACCTGGATCGGAAGGGTAGGAGAGGCAATAACAATTACCCTCAAAGATTCCAAGACAGGAACTCCGCTTGATTCAATACTTGTAACTAAGGGTTCAATCGGACTTATCGAAAAGGAAAATACTCCGGGCAAGAACATGACAACCTGGGAGATAACCCTTAAGGCAGATAAGTATGACAAGGATAAGAACGAGATAACCTACACAGCAGAAGAGTCTAAGCTGGACGGTTATAAGTCAAATGTAAAAGTTGTTACCGATGGCGGCATTGTAATCACCAACACAGAAACAGTGCCTGTGAAGATAACCAAGCAGTGGATAGGAAGTTCAGCGGCAGCAATCAATGTATATGTCTACAATAAGGGTGTACAGGCTGCTAAGCTTGTAGTAAAAGCTTCAGAGGCAGCAATTAGTGCAGACGGAATGACCTGGGTAGTGACTAGCGAACTTCCAAAGTATGATGAGGCAGGAAACGAAATCACATACACAGTTGGAGAAGACAGGGTATCAGGCTTTGACGAAGGTGCAGTTAGCGGAAACCAGACCGAAGGATTTACAATCGTTAACAAGAAGACACCAGAGCCAAATCCAAATGGCGAAAAGGTTAAGATTAAAGTCAATAAGAATTGGGTTGGTAAGATAGCAGATGAAATTAAAGTTTCTCTGATGAGTGGCTCAAGTATTGTAGAGACAAAGACTGTAACAGCATCAGCAACAAACGCTTGGGAAGTAGAATTTGAAGCACCTAAGAATGATGCATCAGGCAGTGCAATAGCTTATACAGTAACAGAGGCAGCAATCGCAGGCTATACAGCTAAGGTTGACGGAAATCAGGGTACAGGCTTTACAATTACCAACACCGAGATACCTACAACAGGTGAAAAGGTTAACTTAAAGGTTACTAAGACCTGGATTGGTAAGGTAGGCGATGCTATAACTATTCGTTTAAGAGATAAGAATACAGGAGCTACTCTTGGTTCTATTAGAGTAACAGCCAGCACAGCAAGTTTGGTTGCTATACGTAATGCTTCAATGCCAAGTATTACAACCTGGGAAGTTCCACTTGAAGCTGATAAGTATAATGTTTCAGGTGAAGCTATAACCTATGCAGTGGAAGAGGCTGAGATATCCGGTTATAAGATAAAAGTAACAGGAGATCAAAATAACGGATTTACTATTACCAATACAGAAACAGTGCCTGTAAAGGTTACTAAGAAGTGGGATGGTAAAGTAGGCGAAGCAATCAATGTTTATATTAAAAATGGCAGTCAGGTTGTTGAAAAGAAGATTGTAACAAAGGCAGCCGTGGTATCAGGAGACAGTACTACTTGGGCAATAACTGTTGATGTTCCTAAGTATGACGAGTCAGGTAAGGAGATAGATTACAGTGTGGATGAGGATGCTATGTCCGGCTACACCAAGGCAATCAGTGGAGATAAGAATAAAGGTTTTGTTATTACCAATAAGGAAAAACCACAAGAACCTAATACACCTCCAACTCCACCAACACCTCCAACCCCACCAACACCGGTAATTCCGGTAATACCGGTTACACCAAATCCTAACAACCCACCAACCCCACCAACTCCACCAACCCCAACACCAAATATCCCATCAATTCCTATTGATCCGGATCCAACACCTAGAGATGTGCCTAAGTTCCCTGAAAATAATAAGCCGGATCCTAATAAACCGGGAAGTCCTGATGAATTTATTACAGTAGATAAGGATGGCACACCTAAGGGAAGGTATGTGAAGAGTAAGAAACCTAATGGAGAAAATACTTACATTGAGGTAGACTTAGATAAGACACCAAAGGGGAGCAACTCCTAAGAGATCTCTTCCACGTACAGGTGGTACAGACAATATGGTATACTATGTAGGCGGATTTACAATGCTTATGTTCGCAGGAGTAGTTCTCCTTAGAAGAAGAAAAGAGCAGGATGCAAATTAAATCAGGTAAGATTACTGATGATGCCTACTGGTAAATAGTTGTAAGATAGTATTACAATATTTTCCATATAACGGAAAGGGCTTTTGCTTAAGGCAAAGGCTCTTTCCAATTTTAAATAATTATTAGTTGAAAATTAGCATAAAATGGATATAATTGTATGAGATAAGATAATATGTGGAGGTTTCAAATGAAAAATTTTCTGAAAAGTTTGTTGTTATTTACTCTCGTCTTTGTGATTATAACAAGTTTAGTTCCAATGGGTATGACAAAGGCAGCCGCAAAGGGAAGAGTACAAAATATTGAGATGTACATTGGGGAAGCTTATGAATCCACAGACTACTCTCAGGTAAAGAGTATTAAAAATACCAATAAGGCTGCAGTTAAGACATCAAAAAGTAAAGAAAATAATAATAAGGTTGTATTTGAGGCTAAGAAGGTTGGTAAAGCTAAGATAACCTATGTGACAAAGACAGGTACTGTAGTAATTAATGTTACAGTCAAAAAACCCAAATTTGAGTATAAAGTTTATGGTATCAATAAGGGTGAAATCCTCGTTGAGGTGGATAATAAGACAAAGGCAATATTCCAAGATGGTAAGTTTAAGTATACATTAAAGGGTGCTGACGGTACTGAATATTTATCAGAGAAGATTTCTGTATATTCGCTTATGCCGAATAAAAAAAGTTATGCAAAGATTGTATTTAATGCAAGCAAATTTGAACCGGATGTAACTAAGACTGAGATTAAGATGGTAAGTCTTTCAAGGTCACCTGCATATAAGTATACAAGTGCAGAAAAGAAGTTTAACTTAAAAGACAGTATTAAGTCACAGACTGAAGATCAGGTAGTTGTTAGTGTAAATACAAAGAATACAGGTAAAATTCCTATAAGTGGTAATATATTCGTTGTTTTCTATGATGCTTCAGGAGTACCAATCAATTTTGTAAGTCATGGAGTTTACCTGCAGGCAGGGAAAACCGATACAAGTGATGCCATCTGTTATCTCAATATTATCAATTTTGAGACAAAAGAAAGAGCAGCATTTGGAGAATACAAGATATTTAAGAATGTTTATACCAGCGTATATGCAAATAAATAATAATATGCAAAGGCTTTCCTGCTATGACGGCAGGAAGCTTTTTTTTTGTGATAAATCTATGAATTTTCTTAACCCTATTTACTTATTCAAAATTTTATTGCATACTATCTAAATAGGAATTAGAATATTAGTTAATAGAAAGGCGGATATATGAAGAAGATAAGTAATGAAGTTCTAATAGGGGAGCGTGCACTTTTTCATGGGAAAGACCTTGATATAGACAGTACTATATTTGCAGATGGAGAATCTCCGCTTAAGCATGGTGAAAATATAAACGCTGTAAATACAATGTATAAGTGGAAGTATCCGCTTTGGTATGCTAAGGATGTGAAGGTGAAGGACTCGACATTTTTTGAAATGGCAAGGTCAGGAATCTGGTATGGTAAGAACATCAATATAGAGGATACCATGATTGAAGCACCAAAGGAATTCCGTAGATGTGATGGTGTAAACTTAAAGAATGTATCTATTCCTAACGCAAATGAAACCTTTTGGATGTGTAAGAATATAAGACTTGAAAATGTAGTAGCAAAGGGTGCTTATTTTGGTTTAAACAGTGAAAATATCTATCTCGATGGTCTTAACCTCTATGGCGACTATTGCTTTGACGGTGGTAAACATAGAGGCGCATAATTGCAGGCTGCTCTCAAAGGATAGTTTCTGGAATACTGAAAATGTGGTAATCTACGATTCATTCATAGTGGGTGAGTATTTCGGTTGGAATTCTAAAAATGTAACGCTAATTAACTGTACAGTAGAGAGCTTACAGGGATTTTGTTATATAGAAAACCTTGTCATGAAGAATTGTAAACTTGTAAATACAGCCCTTGCATTTGAATATTCTACAGTGGATGTGGAAGTTACAGGTAAGATTGACAGCGTCTTCAATCCAAAGAGTGGAACTATAAAGGCTAAGGAGATAGGAACTCTGATTATGGATGGTGACAATATAAATCCTGAAGATACCAAGATAATAGTTGAAGGAGAGGCGCCAAAGCCTGTAACTCTTGCAGAAGTTGAGCTTATTTCAGGCGAAGGAAGGGAGACCGAGCTTAGAAGAAGGGGTTAAATATGCATATTGAAAAGTCATTTAACTTTGATAAAGAAATAGATAGGAGAAATACCAACGCAGAAAAGTGGAAGGTAGAAGAAAACGAACTCCCTATGTGGGTCGCAGATATGGACTTTGAGGCTGCACCCTCTATAAGAAAGGCTCTTGAGGCTAGGGTTAAGCATGGAGTGTTTGGATATTCAGGCATAACTGATGAATGGTATGAGGCTTACATTGGCTGGTGGAAGAGCAGGCATAATTTCACAATGGAAAAGGAGTGGCTGATATATACTACAGGAGTAGTCCCTGCTATATCAAGCCTTGTTAGAAAGCTAACAACTCCTGCTGAGAAGGTGCTAATCCAGACTCCTGTTTACAATATATTTTTTAACTCCATACTAAACAACGGAAGAGTTGCTCTTGAAAGTCCGTTGGTGCTTAAGGATAACCGCTATGAGATGGACTTTGATCAGCTTGAAAAAGACCTTTCAGACACCCAGACTACTCTTATGATACTCTGCAATCCACAGAATCCGGGTGGAAGGATATGGACTAAGGATGAGCTTATAAGGGTAGCAGAGTTGTGTAAGAAATACGGTGTAACTGTAATATCTGATGAGGTTCATTGCGACCTTGCAGTAAACAAAAAGAAGTATGTACCATTTGCAAGTGTGTCTGAGACTGCAAGAGAGATAAGCGTAACCTGTCTAAGTCCCGGTAAAACCTTTAATATAGCAGGCCTTCATACAGCAGCTGTATCTGTACCAAATGAGATTCTTAGAAATAAGGTGAACAGAGGGCTTAATACGGATGAGGTGGCTGAGCCTAATGCATTTGCTATAGATGCGGTTATTGCAGCCTATACAGGTGGAGGAGAATGGCTTGACAGCCTTAATGAATACCTCGATGACAGCAGGAAGATGGTACTAGACTTTATAGCTAGGGAAATCCCTGAAATAAAGGTAGTGGAAAAGGAAGCAACTTATTTATTCTGGCTGGATGTAAGAGGACTCAAGAATGAAGGCAAGGGCTTTGCCAAGGAGCTTAGGCTTACTACGGGGCTTTATCTTACAGATGGCAGGGAATACGGTAAATCCGGTCAGGGCTTTGTTAGGATGAATATAGCCTGCACCAAAAAGAACCTCATAGATGGGCTTAGCAGGCTGAAGACAGGAGTGAGGCTGTGGGAGGATAGTCATTGACATTTTGTACATAATTATGCTATAATAGCATACAAAAAAGGAGAGAGCTATGCCACAAATAAGACCAATAACAGATTTGAGAGATACCACAGCAATCTCAGAAATTTGTCATAAAAAAAATGAGCCTGTTTTTATAACCAAGAATGGATATGGTGATTTGGTGGTTATGAGTATTGAAACATATGATGCAATGCTTGAAACATCACAGGCAGACAATGCGATAAGTGAAGCTGAGAAAGAATTTGCTGAAGGTGGAGTGCTAATTGATGCAAGAGAAGCTCTAAGTTCATTAAGGAGAAAATATTTTGAATAAATACTCTGTTAAAATCTATTCGAGAGCATATCAGGATTTGGAGCTGATTTACAAATATATTGCTGAAGAACTTTTGGAACCATCAACAGCAATGGAAATAGTTGAGGGATTGGAGAAGTCTATTTTTAGTTTAGAAGAGCAGCCGGAACGTGGTGCAATAAGGCGTATTGGAGCCTACGCAAATCAAGGATATCGGCAGATTTTTTATAAGAACTACACTATTATTTATCGCGTTGTTAAAATGAAAAATGAAGTTCACATTATTACAGTAAGGTATACACCAAGTAATTTTTAAGTAGAAGGACAGTCATAGAGCTGTCTTTTTTTTATGTAAAAATCAAAAAATATGTAACATTTTTATCTTACAGGTGTTATATAATAAAGAAGAGTTAAAATTATAAAAATAAAGAAAGGGGGCGGGTTATGGATAATGATGTCTTAGCAGTAGTTTATAGGATATACAGCAGGGAAATATATTTATACCTCTATGGACTGAGCCATAACAGACAGCTCTCTGAGGATTTGATGCAGGAAACCTTTGTAAAGGCCTTAATTACTGTAGGGACTGCGGATACGGGAATAAGAGCCTGGCTATACAAGGTGGCAAGAAATCTGTATTTCAATACTTACAGAAAAGATAAAAGACTTATTATAGGACTTGAAAATGTTGAAAATAAAGCGGAAATAAGAGAAGAAATAGAAGAAAGCCCACTTAGTAAGCTACTTACAACTGAAAGGGAAGAAGCACTTTATAAAGCTCTAAATAAGCTTGAAGGCAAAAAGAGAGAAGTGCTTTTGTTACAATATTTTTCGGGGTTATCAGGTAAAGATATAGCAAAACTCTTAGATATAACAACAGAGAATGTTAGAATCTTGGCCTTTAGAGGGAAGAAAGAATTAAAACTATATTTAGAGGAGGCAGGCTATGAAATATAAAGAGTTGCTGGATTTATATAAGAGTGGCAGACTTTCTGAAGAAGAAAGTAAAAAGCTGGAAGCTGAAATAGAAAAGCAGGAGGCTATCAGTGAGTATTTATATCCTGATGAAGAGGATGAAGAATATGATAAAGAAATATCTGAGACAGAGGACAGGGGATTTACACGAGAAGGTGGGAAAATATCAGCGAAAGAAGATGAATTTGTAAAGCTGATAAGAAAATCAATAAGAAAAGCATTTATTAAAATGGGAGCAGTTGTTACGGCAGCAGTACTTGTAATTATTTTAATCATGATTACAATACTTCCTAAGGCTGTAGCTTTATTATATTACAATCCCTGTGCTGCCGGTAATTACAGTGAGCCTGAAGGGGTAGGAGGATATAGAGAAAGATTTGGTCTTGATTTAAGCATTTATACGGAACTGACTGCTCCATTTAACTATCTTGACTCAGCAGAGGCTGTCTCGGAAGGTTATGGAAACTATAGCTTTAGCGCTTATAAAAGTGCAATAAGAAATGGAGAGACTAGAGAAAAATATGCAGGCAATATAAGGAAGAACAGAATAACCTTTTATGATCCTATGGCTTTGGAGAGCAGGGCTGACAATATGTTTGAATGGCAGATAAATAATAATGATTATAATGATAGTCTTACAAAGCAACTTGAAAAATTCAGTCTTAAACAACTTAAAACCAAAGAAAATGCAGAAAAGAGGCTGGGAAATCTTAGGCTTGCTTCAAGCTTTGGCGGTAACAGAAATGAAAGTAAGGAGAGAATAGATGAACTATCAGATAACAGGCTTTATAGGGCATATATTACCTTTGATAAGATACTAAGCTATAAAGAGGCTATAGACTTTGAGACAAAGTATGAATTAGGTAATAGCTGGGTAGGAATTGTAAATGATGTAAATGGTAACAATGATATTTTGGGCATGAATACCGGTATATGGGCAACCAGAGGGAACAGCCTGCCTAAGTATCCATATCTCCTAGGCTATGAAGGAAAAGGAGAGGCTGTCACTTTCAAAGAATTAAAAGATGAAGAAAATGCAAAAAAACATTATCTAAGCCTTATAAACTACCTTGAAGATAATGTGGCATTCACAGATATGATGGATAATTATATGGACAGAAAGACAGAGCTTTATAGGGCATTAAGTTATGTAAATGAAAATGGCTTAAAAGTCTACGGAATGGCTGTAAAAGCAGAGAAGCAAGACCTTGTTAAGCTAATAGAAGATGAAAGAGTATTTGGGATTGGTATAGAAGAGGAATAATCACTATTTTTACATCCTTATCACATAAGTTGAAGTAGTTAATTTTGCATCTTGAAAAAAAGCATTGAATAGTGTAAAATGTATCTAGGAACTCTGAGAAATACTTGCACCAAAAAGAACCCCTAAGGTCTGCCAACCTTAGGGGCTTTTCGTGCTTAAAGGCTATCGTTGTCACCGCTATTCTTCTCTAGCCATTTGTAAATGAAGTAACTTGCCACATTTACTGTGAGAAGAAATAAGAACTCTGAAACTATCTTCACTTCTTGCACCTCCCCTCCGTTGCCGGTGTAGGTGTGACAACAAGACAATTTTAATCTATAGAATAATAATAGTCAATTAATTTGAATGATTTCTGATATAAAAATAAAAAAATATAAGATAATCTAATAAGATAAACAAAAAAATAATCGTGACAAATCCAAAATTAATGGTGTACAATGATTTAAAACTTTTCGAGAGTAAACGAAACCCTTAACCTGGAGGAAATGAAATGATTAAATTATTTAGGTATCTAAGGAAGAAAGATTGGCTCTTTGTCTGTATCAGCCTTTGCTTCATCGTATTTCAGGTATGGCTTGACCTTAGGCTTCCAGACTATATGGCAGAGATAACAAGGCTTATACAGACACCGGACAGTGCACTTAGCTCTGTTGTGTGGGCAGGCATGAAGATGCTTGCCTGTGCCATTTTAAGTATGGCAGCTATGTTTGTAGTAGGCTACTTTGTGGCACAGGTGGCAGCAGGGCTGTCAAAAAGGATTAGAGAAGCGGTGTATGACAAGGTTATCTCATTCTCCATGGAAGAAATGGGTAAATTCTCTACCGCCAGCCTCATTACCCGCTCAACCAATGACATATCTCAGGTACAGATGGTAATAGCCATAGGCTTGCAGGCAAGTGTGAGAGCGCCTATAATGGCAGTTTGGGCTATAACCAAGATTATAAATAAAAACTTAATGTGGTCCGCAGCTACGGGAGTGGCTATTGCCTTTTTACTTGTGCTTATAGCGGTTATTTTCGTCCTTGTGGTTCCGGGCTTTCAGAAGATGCAGACTCTTACAGACAATATAAACAGGGTAGCCAGAGAGAACCTAAGCGGTGTAAGGGTGGTTCGTGCATACAATGCAGAGAAGTACCAGGAAGACAAGTTTGAAGAGGCAAATGAAGAGCTTACATCTGTGAACCTCTTTAACCAGAAAATAATGGCATTAATGTCACCGGTAATGACTCTTATAAGCTCAGGACTCACCCTCTCTATATACTGGATAGGAGTTTATCTCATAGATAAGGCCGCCCTTCAGGATAAAATAACACTGTTTTCAGATATGATAGTGTTCTCCTCCTATGCTATGCAGGTAATCATGTCGTTTATGATGCTTACCTTTACCTTCATAATCTTGCCTAGAGCCATCGTTTCAAGTAAAAGAATAAATGAAGTTCTTGATACAAAGAATAGGATAATGGACGGAGAAGGTTGCGAGAATACCTCAGAGACAGGCACTGTAGAATTTAGAAATGTATCCTTCCACTACCCTGATGCCGCAGATGATATAATAAGTGATATAAACTTCAAGGCAAATAAGGGAGAAATGGTTGCCTTCATAGGTGCTACAGGAAGTGGCAAGACCACCCTAATTAACCTTATTCCAAGATTTTATGATGTTACAGGTGGAGAGGTCCTTGTAGATGGGGTAAATGTAAAGAAGTACAAGCTCTCCGAACTTAGGAAAAAGATAGGCTATGCCCCTCAGAAGGCCCTGCTCTTTAGTGGAACTATAGAAGAAAATGTCTGCTATGGGGCTGATACTCCTGATAGTGAAAAACTAAACGAAGCTCTCGAAATCTCACAGGCAAAGGAATTTGTGGAGAAGCTTACTGACAATGTGAAGTCTAAGATTTCACAGGGAGCTGTCAATGTATCAGGGGGACAAAAGCAAAGACTTTCCATAGCAAGGAGCCTATATAATAAGCCTGAAATCCTGATATTTGACGATTCTTTCTCTGCCCTTGATTACCGCACCGACAAGATACTAAGAAAGGAACTAAGGGAGAGAAGCAAGGGAAGTACCAGCCTCATAGTTGCACAGAGGATAGGTACGATTATGGAAGCTGACCTTATTATTGTGTTAGAGGAAGGACGGGTTGTAGGACAGGGAAAACACAAAGAACTGCTTAAGTCCTGCCCTATATACAAGGAAATCGCTATGTCACAGCTTTCAGAGGAGGAATTGTAATGGCAGAGAGAAAGAATAGAGGAATGGGCCCTGGTCCGGGACCTGGGATGATGCCCGGAGAAAAGGCAAAGGACTTTAAAAAGGCAGTTAAAGACCTTTTTAACTATATAAAAAGATATATGCCTGCCATCATTACAGCTATCATTTTCTCGGCAGCAGGCACGGTACTGAATGTAATCGGTCCTGACAAGATGAAAGAAATCACTACCCTTATTACAGAAGGTGTAATGACAGGGATAGACAAAGAGGCTGTATTTAAGATAGCTCTAACCCTTGCCATTATGTACGGCGCAGGAGCCATACTTAACCTACTTCAGGGTATAATAATGGCAGATGTGACTCAAAAGACTTCAAAGAGCCTTAGGAGTGACATATCAAAGAAGATAAACAGACTTCCCCTCTCTTATTTTGACAAAACCAGCATAGGAGACATACTTTCAAGAATCACCAATGATGTAGACACCATAGGACAGACCATGAACCAGAGCTTGGCAAGCCTTGTGGGGGCAATAACTATGTTCTTTGGAAGTCTTTTTATGATGTTTATAACCAACTGGATAATGACGGTGGTGGGGATACTTTCAAGTATCATAGGCTTTGTCTTTATGATGATAATTATGGGTAAATCCCAGAAGTACTTTGCCATGCAGCAGGAGGAGCTGGGACTTGTAAATGGCCAGGTAGAGGAAACCTACACAGGGCACCTCATTGTAAAGGCTTTTAACAAGGAGGCAAAGACCAAGAAAGCATTTGATAGAATGAATGAGAAGCTTTATACATCAGCCTGGAAGAGCCAGTTTTTATCAGGTATGATGATGCCTCTTATGGGCTTTGTAGGGAATCTTGGCTATGTTGCAGTCTGTGTGGCAGGAGCGATACTTACTATGAAGAATATGGCTGAAATAGGAGATATAGTGGCATTTATGCTCTATATCAGACTCTTTACCCAGCCTCTTTCACAGTTTGCCCAAGCAGGAACCAGCCTTCAGTCTACAGCTGCTGCGAGTGAGAGGGTATTTGGCTTCCTCTTAGAGGCTGAAATGGACTCCGAGGAGGGCAAAAAAGATCATATCGATGATATAAAGGGAAATGTAAGCTTTAAGAATGTTAAGTTTGGCTACAACCCTGACAAAATAATAATAAAGAACTTTTCTGCAGATGTAAAATCAGGTGAAAAGATAGCTATAGTAGGGCCTACAGGTGCGGGCAAGACCACACTTATCAATCTCCTTATGAAGTTTTATGAGCTTAATGAGGGTGAAATCGTCATAGACGGCACACCTATAAGCGAGCTTAAGAGGTCTGGAGTGCACGAGGCCTTCTGTATGGTGCTTCAGGATACCTGGCTTTTTGAGGGCAGCATTAAGGACAATATAAAATATGCCAAGACAGAGGCGACAGATGAGGAAGTGAGGGAGGCGGCAAAGGCGGTAGGACTCCACCGCTATGTGAAAACCCTGCCCGAGGGATACGACACCATACTTAATGAGAATGTGAGTCTCTCGGCAGGACAGAAGCAGCTGCTTACAATAGCAAGGGCAATGGTTGAAATGCTCCTATGCTCATCCTTGATGAGGCTACAAGTTCTGTAGATACAAGGACGGAAGAGGAGATACAAAGAGCCATGGATAGGCTTATGGTGGGCAGGACTTCCTTCATTATTGCTCACAGGCTTTCCACTATCAAGAATGCCGACCTCATCCTTGTAATGAAGGACGGAGACATTATAGAAAGTGGAAATCACGCTGAACTTATGGAAAAGAGAGGCTTCTATGCGGACCTCTACAACAGCCAGTTTGAGAATTAGAGGGGTAAATTGTGCAGATATGTAATAAAATATTGATAAATAGTTGTATAAATGATAATATTTAATATAATAAAGGAGGTTTATACTTATGAATGGACAGATGAAGAAATATAAAGAATCACTGGAAGATACTCCAAATCCAATTCTTTTAAGCCAAATAAGTAAAAAAATAGATTTAAGAGGGATAATGAATTATGCAAAGGAAAAAGGTATCAAGGTCAGCCAGCTCTCGGAAAGTGAGAAACTTAAATTTATAACTATTAAAACGGCGTAAGGAGAAGGTAGAAATGGAAGAAATAATCAAAATTGTTAATCTGAGAAAGACATTTAAGCTGTCTGCCAAACAAAAAAAGATTGAAAAGACTAAGAAAAATGTCAAGGTGGCAGTAGATGATATTTCATTTTCAGTAAACAAAGGTGAAATATTTGGACTTTTGGGACCAAACGGAGCAGGAAAGACCACCACACTGAGGATGCTTGCAACCCTGATTAAGCCGGATTCGGGAGATGCAATCCTAAATGGTGAAAGCATAGTAAAGAACCCCTTTGGAGTAAGAGAGACTATAGGCTTTCTTACAAGTGAGTTAAAGATAGAGGACTTCTTCACGCCTAACTATCTCTTTGACTTTTTCTCTGATTTACACGGAGTTGAAACAAAGGAGAGAGAGGAGAGAAAGGCTAAGCTTTTTAGTAAATTTGGTATAGACAAGTTTGCAGAGGTAAAGGTGGGTGACCTATCACAGGGTATGAAGCAGAAGCTCTCCCTTGTTATATCCATAGTCCATAATCCTGAAATAATCATCTTTGACGAGCCTACCAACGGTCTTGATGTCATTACAGCTAAGACAGTGGTTAACTACCTTGTAGAGCTTAAAGAGGAAGGAAAGACCATAGTCATATCCTCACATATATTCAGCCTCATAGAGAAGATTTGCGACAGAGCCGCCATAATAATAGAAGGAAAGTTAGCTGCCTGTGGCAGCATCGAGGAGATAAAGGGAGGCAAGAGCTTAGAGGACAGATTCTTTGACATATATTCGGAGGTGGCAGGAAGTGAAGAATAATATTTATACAATATTCAGAAAAGAAATGGCAAGATTTTTTAAGGATAAAAGACTTGTCCTTACCACCATCATCCTTCCCGGACTTATGATATTTGTAATGTATTCATTCATGGGAAATATGATGAAAAACCAGTTCGGAGTAAAAGAAGACTATGTGGCTAAGGTCAATGTAAAGAATCTCCCTGAGTCAATCAGCCCAAGACTTGAGGGCAGTCAGTTTGAGGTAAAAAAGGTTGAGGGTGACATAGGCGAGAGTAAAAAGCTGGTTGCAGATAAAGATATAGACCTTGCTGTCAATTTCCCTGAGAATTTTGATAAGGAGGTGGCAGAGTACAAGACAGGAGAGGGAGAGGCACCACAGGTTGAGATTTACTATAATTCAGCTAACGAGGAGTCACAAGCCGCCTACAACAAGGTTTACGACATCCTCGATAAGTATGAAACAGAGCTTAGCAACAAGTTTGATGTAAATGCAAACGAGAAGACAAGCTATGACCTTGCCAATAAAGAGGACATGACAGGAAAGCTTTTTGGAAGCCTTCTCCCTATGCTTCTCATCATCTTCATCTGGTCAGGCTGTATGGCAGTTGCTCCTGAGTCCATAGCAGGAGAAAAGGAAAGAGGAACGATTGCTACCCTCCTTGTAACTCCTATGAGCAGACAGGCACTTGCCCTTGGCAAGATACTTGCACTTAGCATAATAGCCCTTTTATCAGGTGTTTCAAGCTTTATCGGCACATTTGCCTCCCTTCCGTCCATGTATCAGGGGATGGGTTCCGGCATAAATACGGCTTTTTATGGGGTGAAGGATTTTGCGTATCTTTTCATTATTATTATATCAACCACCATACTTATGATTGCAATTATATCGGTGCTTTCAGCCTTTGCAAAGAGTGTTAAGGAGGCAACCACCCTCATATCTCCGCTTATGATAGTGATTATGGTAATGACATTCTTACCTATGTTTAGTAAGGGCGATAATGAAACGCCTGTAAGTTTGTTCTTCGTCCCAATATACAACAGCATTCTTTGCATGGTTAAGATATTTATATTTTCATATTCTTATGTAAATGTACTTATTTCAGTAGCCGTAAACATAGTATATACAGGAGTTTTGGTATTGGTACTTACCAAGATGTTTGACTCAGAAAAGATAATGTTTTCTAAATAAGAAGAAGGTAATAAAGATTGTCAGTTAAAATATAGAATAAAAAAATAAGGCTGCCGTACAAGACAAAACCTTACACACTATAGATGTTATCTATAGTGGTTATTGGTTATCTTGGAGCGGCAGCCGTTTTTATATGTATCAAGTCCATAAGTTACAATACCTCTTAAAGGCCATAAAATCAGGTCTAAGAGGCAGGGTTACGCTAAGTTCTTCTTGGCCTGTCCTTACCTAAAAAGTTGTTTTTCACATTCTGCATCCTAAAGTCAAGTTCTGCACTTTCTGTGGCACAATCGTTAAGTTCTCTTGAAAGTGATTCTAACATTTCAGGAGCTATCTTCTTGTTATATCTAAGTTTATGTTCAAGGGAAGCCCAGAAGTCCATTGCTATTGTACGAAGCTGGACCTCCACCTTTACAAGCTTTTTCTCATTTTCAAGGAAGATAGGAACTGCCACGATTAGGTGGAGGCTCCTATAGCCTGAAGGCTTAGGGTTCTTGATATAGTCCTTCATCTTGATAAGGGTAATATCGTCTTGTCTTAGGAAGCAGTCAGCAAGTTTATAGATATCATCAACAAAGGAGCAGATGACTCTCACGCCTGCGATATCATCCAGATTTTCTTCCAGCGAGTCAAGATCAAAGGGGAGTTCTCTTCTTATAATCTTGCGAAGAATACTTTCATTACTCTTGATGCGTGACTTAATATTTTCTATGGGATTACCATCATAAATAAGTGAAAATTCTTCGTTCAATACCTTAAACTTGGTTTCAACTTCCATAATAGCACAACGGTAATTTGCAAAAAGCCTTTCAATAGGAAGGGCATTCGCCTTAAAAAGCTCAATAATCTTTTCTTTGGTTTCGTTTGAAACACCACTCAAATCAAGAGTTCCAAGATCATTTATTACCTTTGCGATTTTTTCCTTTTCTTTATTATTAAACACATCCATTATTTCATTCTCGTTCGTTATTTCAAAATCCCTAATCATAGCCATTCCCCTTGTTATAAATAATTACTATTAGTTTTAACTTAATATAAAGTGTGTATTGTCCGATATAAACTCATATGTATTTATTATATGATGTGGGTGTCAAAAGTATTTGACACCCATTGATACAGGATTGCTACAGCACAGCTTTCGCAATCCTTGCAAAAATATTCGTAATCCGCTCATTTTTTTGCAAAAAATGGCTACTTACTCATATTTTTTGCGTGTCAAAAGATAATAAATTCTCTTGCAAGCAAGCTTGCATCGAATTTTTATACTTTTGACACTTGTATCATTATATATCATAATAGTGAACAATTAGTGACAAATAACAAAAGAAATGTTTAAAAATGATAAAAAAACTGCTTTCATTATTATTTAAACTTGAATTATAGACTGTTAGTTAGTATAGTTAATATAGGACTTAATTTAAATTTGAAGAGGATTTTAAATTATGCAACATAGGGACGATATAAGAAACAGAATACAGAAATTTCTTATGTTAGTATTAATTATTATAATATTGTTAATGCTTTTTTTATGTCGAAAGATTCGCAAAAGTCGGCAGACTGATAAATTATGCAGGATATGCCAGAGGCGGGGCTCAAAGATATGTTAAACTGATACTCTTTTGGACATGAAAAATAAGAAACTTCTTGAAAAAAATAATAAAAATATTGGATGGTCTAAGTAACGGAAGTGAAGAACTTAGGCTTTATAAAATTGACGATAAAAACTTTAGAGAGAAATTAAAAAAACAGGTTAATTATTGGAATAAATTATATGATGATATTGAAACTCTTAAAAAGACTAAGGGACATGACAAAGCAGAGTTAAAAAAACAAGTACTTATAGAGAGCGAAGAATATTTTATCTTAGCCAACGATACTGTGTACGCAGCAGAGGATTACTCCGAACATTTGGCTGCACAGATGGGAATTATAGAAATTATTTTGGCTGCGGTGGCTGTAGGCATAACAGGCTTAGTAATTATGGATTATACAGACAAGAAAAACCTTTTAAAAATGAACTTGAGGCTTGGTGCAAAGGCATATATGGATATACATACAGGTATGCCGAATAAGAGCCGCTGTGAAGAAATATTTAATGATTGTAGAATTTTAGATGATGATGTATGTTGTGTAATGTTTGACCTAAATGGGCTTAAGGTAGTAAATGATCGTTTGGGACACCTGGCAGGAGACGAACTTATCAAGGGATTTGCAGAAATCTTAAAGGCCTCTGTGAGAGAAAAAGACTTTATCGGACGATATGGCGGGGATGAGTTTGTAGGCGTCATCTATGATCCCGGCACTGACGGTCTTGAAAAAATATTTGAGAGAATCAGGCATAATGTGAAAATGTTTAATGAGAGGAATCCGGAGCTGCAGCTAAGCTATGCCTACGGTCATGCGTCTTCAGGTAAGAGAGACGGCTGTACCTTGAAGCAGCTTTTGTCTGAGGCTGATGACGATATGTATAAGAATAAGATGGCTATGAAACAAAAAATGAAAGATTCCGTTCAGCGGGGCTGATAAGGATGCAGATGTATGCAATCTTATCAGAGACGGCTTAGGAGAATGCAATAAAAGAATTCTGCCGGAAGAATTCTTTTTATTGTATCAAACGGGCAGGAGGGAAAATGTCGGGTTATATTTCATTGAAAGATGTAGTAAAAACTTATAAGGTAGGAGAAAGTGTAATAAATGCCTGTGACGGAGTGACACTGGATATAGATAAGGGTCAGTTTGTAATCATAGTAGGACCTTCGGGAGCGGGGAAAACTACAGTTCTTAATATACTTGGCGGAATGGATACCCTTACTTCAGGTTCTGTTATTGTAGATGGTACGGATATAGGCAAATTGCGTCCAAAGGAACTCATATCTTATAGGCGTGAGGATGTTGGTTTTGTATTCCAGTTTTATAACCTTATGGCAAATCTTACAGCTATTGAAAATGTAGAGCTGGCACTTCAGATATGCAAAGATCCTATGGATGCTAAGCTGGTACTTGAAGAAGTCGGGCTTTCGCACAGAATAAATAACTTTCCTGCTGAACTTTCAGGTGGAGAGCAGCAGAGAGTGGCTATAGCAAGGGCTTTGGCAAAGAATCCCAAACTCCTTCTTTGTGACGAGCCGACAGGTGCACTTGACTATGTTACAGGGAAGGAAATACTTAAACTTTTGCAGGATACCTGTAGGGAAAAAGGAATGACGGTGGTTGTAATTACACATAATACAGCCATCACCCCTATGGCAGACAAGGTAATTCATATAAAAAACGGCAGGGTAAGTTCATCTAAAATAAATGAACATCCAATTTCAGTAAATGACATAGAATGGTAAGACTGCGGGGGAAATATGAAAAATAAACTTGTAGTAGATTTTTTTAGGGAAATAGCGAAGGGACTTGGACGCTTTATTTCCATTTTTTTTATAGTAATGTTAGGTACTGCATTTTTTGCGGGGCTTCGCTCTTCAGGAAGTGATATGAGGATATCTGCGGATAAATACTATGATGATATGGCACTTATGGACTTTAAGGTGATTAGTACCCTTGGACTTACAGATGAAGATTTGACAGACATTAGAGATGTGAAGGGTGTGGAACTTGTAAGGGGAATACATACAAAGGATGTAATTTTAAGTGGACAAAAGGCTGAGGCAGTGCTTAAACTCATAGGTCTTACAGACGATGTAAATAAGCCATATATAACTGAGGGAAGGCTGCCGGCAAAGAGTGATGAATGCCTTGCAGATACGGAAATATCTTGGTTTGACGATTATAAGATAGGAGATAAAATCACTGTCTCTTCAGATGATGATTCCGACCTTTCTAAAGACTTAAAAAATACCACTTTTACCATAACAGGTTTCTGCCACCTGCCTAACTATCTTGAAAGGGGCAGGGGAACAAGTTCTGTAGGGGATGGCTCTGTTGATGCATTTCTACTAATACCAAAGGAAAATTTTAAGCAGGATATATACACGGAAGCCTATGTAAAGGCCAAGGATACTGCTGGTTTGATGACATATTCAAAGGCTTATGAAGACAGAGTGAAGGTCATTAAAGACAGAATTAAATTGCTCGAAGATAGAGTTAATATAAGGAGATATGAAGAAGTAAAGAAAGAGGCACAGGACAAGCTTAAAGAGGCAGAAAAGAAACTTTTTGATGGAGAAAAAAAACTTAATGATGCTAAAAAGAGGATAGATGATGCTAAAGAAAAGTTAAAAACAGGTGAAGAGAAACTCATAAAGGAGGAGAAGAAATTAAAAGATGGTGAGGCTGAACTGGCTGACGGTTGGGATAAGTTATTAAAGGCAAAAGATGAACTAAGGGAAGGTGAAGACAAGTTAACTTCCTCTGAAAAACTTATAGAAGACAAGGAAAAAATACTTAAAAAGGGAGAAAAAGAATATAACTCAGGTTTTTTAAAACTCTCTAAGGCCAAGGCAGAGTTAAAAAAAGGTGAAGAGGACTACAAAGAGGGATTAAGGAAATTTAATGCAGGCAAGAAAGAATATGAAAAGAATCTCAAAACATATGAAGAAGGGATAAAGGCTTATACAGAAGCGAAAAAGAAACTTGAAATGGCTGAGCAGGCAGGACTTGCCACCCCTGAAGCTAAGGCTGCACTTGAAGAAGAGGGTAAAAAGCTTGAAAAGGCAAAAATGAGTCTTGAAACAGCTAAAACTGCTCTTGATGAAACCGAAAAGGTTTTAGCTGCAAGCAAAACTAAGTTAGACGGTGGAAGGGCTGAAATAGAAAAGTCTGAGAAGAAACTTTCTGAGGCAGAGGCACAGCTTGAAAGTGGTAAAGAGGAGATAGAAAAAGGCAGGGCAAAGATAACTGAAAAAAAAGCTGAACTTGAATCAGGAAGAAATGAAATAAGGGAGTCGGAGCAAAAACTTAGAAACTCTAAAATAGAAGTAAATAATGGAAGAAATAAGCTTGAAGAGGCAAGAGAAAAGCTTGATAAAAATAAAAAAAAGTTAGAAAAGGCTGAGAAAAAGTACGAAAAGGAACTTCCGTCTGTAAATAAAAAGCTTGAAAAAGGCAGGAAGAAGCTTGCCAAGGCGAGGAGAGATGTGGCAGATATTAAAGCCCCTGATTTCTATGTGCTTGACAGAAATATGATGGAAAGCTATGTGAGTTTCAAGCAGAATGCGGAAAGAATGGATAGTCTTGGCAATGTATTTCCGGTTATCTTCTTCCTTGTAGCTGCCATGGTAAGCCTTACTGCTATGACAAGGATGGTTGATGAAAACCGCATGAGCATGGGTATACTCAAGGCTCTTGGATACAGAAGTCCTTCCATAGCCGGGAAATATATAGCCTATGCCCTGCTTGCAACTGCAGGTGGAGGCATACTGGGAATTGCACTTGGTGAGAGGTTTCTGCCACTGCTTATAATTAAGTCTTATGGAACTTTATTTAGAGGACTGCCGTATTGTTTTACACCGGTTAACTACGAGCAGGCTCTTTTAGGCCTTATTGCCGCTATGATAAGTACAGTTGCTGCTACTCTTATCTCAGCTCTTTCACAGCTGCTTGAAAATCCGGCATCTCTTATGCGGCCCTTGCCTCCAAGTTCAGGCAGAAGAGTAATTTTAGAGAGGATAGATTTTATTTGGAAGAGAATGAACTTTACTTGGAAGGCTGCTGTCAGGAATCTTGCAAGATATAAAAAGAGGCTGATAATGACGGTGGTCGGAATAGGCGGCTGTATGGGACTTTTACTTGTAGGCTTTGGACTTAAGGATTCAATAAATGAAATAGCAAAGAAACAGTATATTAAGATATTTACATATGACGCAGGCATAACACTTAATTCTAAGGCCAATAAAGCTGAGAAGGAGGAAGTGGTAAAGGCTGCAGAAAGTTATAAGAATGTATCAGAAGGCATTGAGATACAGTTTCTTGCAGTTGACCTTACCCATGGGGGCAAGATTAGAAATACCTATCTTTTTGTTCCTGAGAATACAAAGAAAATCAAAGACTTCCTCACTCTTAAGGACAGGACTACAGGTGTAGAATATGCTTTTCCTGATGGGGATGGAGCATATATTTCAGAAAAGACCGCAAAAATGCTGGATGTGAAGGTAGGCGACAGTGTAAATATAGTAAGGGATGAGAAAAAGAGGGTATCTGTTAGGATTGAGAAGATAGTTGAAAATTATGTGTTTCATTATCTGTTTCTTTCACCCGGGCTATATAAGAAACTGTATGGGGAAGAACCGGACTATAATACCCTGAATATAAAGTTTGACAGGAATAAGGTGAATGAACAGGACTTGGGAAACACACTTCTTTCCTATGCAGGCTGTTCTGGAGTGAGTTTTGTGGATGAACTTGAAGAGCAGATAGATAGAATGTTGAAGGTGCTTGATTTAGTTACCCTTGTACTGATTGTGGCAGCAGGTCTTCTTGCCTTCGTAGTTCTCTATAATCTGAACAGTATTAATATACTTGAGAGAAAGAGGGAAATAGCAACTCTTAAGGTGCTTGGTTTCTATGACAACGAAGTTGCAGGCTATGTGTATAGAGAGAATATTATCTTAACTCTCTTTGGGATAATAGCGGGTATTGTGTTTGGAACCATTTTACACAAATATGTAATTGTTACCGTGGAAGTAGATTTAATGATGTTTGGCAGAAATATTAGCTTTTACAGTTATTTGATGAGCAGTCTTATAACAATAGGTTTCTCTCTTATTATTAACAGAGTTATGTATTTTATTCTAAAGAAAATTGATATGACAACCTCTCTAAAGAGTGTGGAGTGACATACTGCTTATGTTTATTGGAGGTATTTTCTAACTAAGAGAGCTGCAGAACCTCAATTAGGTTTTGCAGCTCTTTACTTATAATGTATGAAAAATCATTTTAAATCCAAAGCAGGCAATATGCTTTCTAACTATTCAGAAAGAGCGAATCTTTCCTTGTATATATTTCTATTCTTCTCGTACTCGGCCTTTTCCACCTCACTGAGGTCACTCAAATAATCATGTTCACTGAATATGATGTTGCCTGACTGGATTACATTGATTGCGATATTTGAACAGTGTCCGGCAACCCTGTCACAGTAATTGATATAATCAGTAAGCACTACGCCAAGTTCCCCTGAACATTCTCCTGTACGAAGCCTCGCCACATGCCTGTTTCTCATATTTAATATCAGCTTGTCTATTATACTCTTAAGAGGTTCAACTGTAGAGCCAGCTTTGTGTTCTCTCCCATATAACATTCTACCGCATTAACAAGAATCTCTGAAACAGCCCTGTTAAGTACATCTATGTCTCCCTTTGCACCTGCTGAAAAGCTGACCTTTGTCTTATTCATGCTTTCCGCAAGAAGTACCATGCTCACGGCATAGTCGCTGATTCTTTCTATATCAACGATGCTGTGAAGCATACCGTTTATCTTCTTGCCATCCGTATCGCTGACATCGGTGCCGGATATCTTTATAAGATAGGCATTTAGTTCGTCTTCGAGTTCATCAAGTTCATTTTCTATTGTTTTAATCTCATCTTTATCTTCTTCCGTATATTTATCAAAGACATCTATCGACTGTAAAAAAGCTTTGCTGGCCTGATTTGCCATATAGACTGTTTTAATCTTACACTGGCCTATAGCTATGCTCGGTGAAACCAGAAGACGCTCATCAAGTAAAACACGCTTTTCTTCCCCGCCGTTTTCTTTTATTACAATATTTGCCAGAGCTACAAGCTATTGGAAAAAGGAAGGAGAACTATGGTTGTAGCTATGTTAAATACTGAGTGAAAACCTGCCACGGCAAAGGAGCTGATGGCATTATCAAAGCCGCTTATTTTAATAACATCTTTGAAAACGAAGTATACAATCAGTCCAAGCATGGTTCCGATAAGGTTGAAACTGATATGTATGACTGATACTTTTTTTGCATTTTTATTAACTCCGATGGAGGATAAAAGTGCAGTAACACAGGTACCTATATTCTGTCCCATTATAATGGGTATAGCCATTCCGTAGGTGATTGAACCTGTAAGCGAAAGTGCCT
Organism: uncultured Catonella sp.; assembly: GCA_916439065.1. Taxonomy (GTDB): domain Bacteria; phylum Bacillota; class Clostridia; order Lachnospirales; family Lachnospiraceae; genus Catonella. The sequence continues at coordinate 712,359 of CAKAGD010000003.1, read as the reverse complement.
GAAGTACACCGACAGAGGCAGCGGATGACTGGATTATGCCCGTAAATACAGTACCGATAAGTACACCAAGCAGGGGGTTTTTAAATGCTGTGAGTATATTGGTAAATTCAGGCATATTTGCAAGTGGTGCAACAGAATCGCTCATAAGTTCCATGCCGAACATAAGGACTGAAAAACCTACCATGATAGTACCGATATCACGCTTTTTGGCACTCTTTGCACCCATTATCATAATAACGCCTATGAGGGCAATGATAGGGGAGAAGTTTTCAGGCTTTAACATAGACAAAAAGATATTGTCTGTTTTAAGGCCGTTTAAGCCTAAAATCCAGGCGGTAAGGGTAGTTCCTACATTGGAACCCATGATTACACCAACTGTCTGAGATAAATCCATTATTCCTGAGTTAACAAGACCCACAAGCATTACGGTAAGTGCCGAGGAAGACTGGATGGCAATAGTTATTACTGCACCTAGAATAAGGCTCTTACCGGGATTGGAGGTAAGTGTCTTTAGTATGTCTTCAAGCTTACCGCCGGCTACTTTTTCAAGACTTCCAGACATTACATGCATTCCAAAAAGGAAGAAGGCAAGTCCTCCGCAAAGCGTAATTATTGAGTAGATATTCATAAATCTCTCCTTAATATTAGTTGTATGCAACACCCCGATTATAGCATAAGCAGGGTAACAGATACAACTGTCAAAGTTTACGATATTGGGAAATGATGATATTTGCATAGGAAACTGGGGCATATCTACTCAAAAGCCTTGACATAACGGTTAAAAAACATTATCCTAGTTGTGGCTGATTATAGGAGTTATCATTTAACATTAGAGCTGCAGGAGAGGCATATATGAATGAAGAGATGATGAGTATACTCGGTGGTGGCGATGTATACAGAAGAATGCTTGAAAATATGGACACGGGCGTTTACTTTGTAAACAGTAACAGGCAGATTACCTTTTGGAATAAAGGTGCTGAAGACATAAGTGGATTTTCAAAGGAAGAGGTTGTTGGTAAATATTGCCATGATGATATTCTAAATCATGTTGATGAAAAGGGTAATAAGATTTGTATATGCGTATGTCCTCTAAAATCAACCATAGAAACGGGAGAATCTAAAGAAGCCATAGTTTACCTTCACCATAAAGAGGGGCATAGGGTAAGAATTAAGGTAAAATCATTTCCGCTTTTTGTTGACGGTAAAATTGTAGGAGCAGGTGAAACTTTTGAAAGACTTGTATCTAATGACAGTAAGGGTGATGTTACAAAACTTTATGATAATTTCAGCTGTTCAATAGAAGAACTCAAGGTATTGGCTTACTATGATGAACTTACCGGACTGCCTAACAGGAGATATCTTGAATCCATACTGGAATCAAGATTTATGGAGTTTAAAAATCTAAAATTTGGTTTTGGCTTGCTTTTCATGGATATAGATAATTTTAGGAATTTTAACAATACTTATGGGCATGATATGGGAGATAAGGTGTTGAAGGTAGTTTCAAATACATTTGTATCAGCAATAAGAAAGACTGATTTTGTAGGCAGGTGGGGTGGAGAGGAATTTATAGGTATCTTCCCTATGGTAAGTAAGCTTGACTTGGAAACCATAGCTGAAAAGATTAGAGTGCTTGTAGAAAATTCAGTGCTTAGAGAAGACGGAAACAGATATAGTATTACCATATCTGTTGGAGGAACCCTGATTAAGGATGGAGATGACATTGATTCTCTTGTAAAAAGGGCAGATGAAAAAAATGTATATAAGCAAGAAGAATGGTAAAAATATGGTTACAATAGAGTGAAAAAAACGGCTATTTCTTAACCGGTACAGTGGTTAAAGAGATAGCCGTTTTTTTAAGAACACATACTCTCAATTATGGATATTTTGGTTTTACTTAGATTCCATTACTGCCTTATCATACTTATATTTTTTAATCAGTTTTCCCAAAGCAAAGAAACGGTTGCTTGTCCAACTTCCCTTGTCACAGGTCATAAGAGAGATGATTGGTTTTCCAACTTTATCAGACTCAGTATTATCAAGTAATTCTAAAGAAGTGTTAGGAACAATTTTTGTATCATATATCCTATATTCATAGATGTTTGTTTTATCAGTAATGCGGACTTTCGCCCCCTTTTTTATAGACATAAGAGAACCGAAGAGAAGGCTTTTGTCGCCGTTATTATGTCCGGCAAGGGTATAATTACCCTTTCCCATAGTATCATCCGGCTTCATTGTGCCAACGCCCCTGAGCAGATTGTAGTTGGTTGTACCCTTGAAGATACAGAGATTTAAATCAAGGGAAGGAATTACAATCTGTCCTATTAGAAGAGATTTATCAAATGGAGCATTATCCATAAAGGTGGCGGTAGGTGAAATTTCTTCTACCTGTTCAAAATCAAGATTTCTTCAGGCCTTTCCCTTGTTTCATTTTCCTTTATTTCTTCCGGAGTAACTTCTTCAATTACTTTCACGGCTGTCTGTACTTCATCATGAAGTTTCACCTTGCTGTATGTAGGGAGAAGTATGAGAACTACTCCGGCTGCTATGAGAAGTAAAAAGATAATTTTTCTTAAAATATTCATATTGGTTTTGTCCTTTAACATGGTATAATCTATAGTGCAGGTGCCAAAGTATGAAAATTGGCATAAGCTTACCTGCAGGCAATTTACTATCATTAAAGTATAACATATTTTTGAAAATTTGTCAGTTATGAAAAATGACTGTACTTACGACAATATACAGGAGGAAAGCTAGTAATATATGATAAAGACAGAGAGTTTCAATAAATATTCTACAATAGTAGATAAGAATAGTGGAGAGAGTTTTATTTCCTGTCTGCCGCTTAGCCTGATTGAAGAAATCATTGGATATTTTCAAACAAATGGAGTTAAAATAGAGGAGGGGAGTATTTTTGAAAAGAATGATAATGAAACATTAAGCTGTCATACCAAGATGACAGGAGTTATATTTTTAAAGCCGCTTATAAAAGCTGATGATGAAAATGCATTACAGCTAATCCCTATTTACAAAGAGGAGGTCAGTTTTGCAAATAGAATGGGATGGAGGAGGCTGGTAAATATGTTTAAGTACTTAACTCCTGGAGAACTTCTTTCGGATTCTTATGACAGATACAATATAATTACAGATGTAGACGGAAGAAGGAATTGTTTCTGATAGGGAGTTAAAGGGTGCAGGCTGCATTCAAATGGGAAAAGTATGAAAGGAAATACTAATGAAAAATAAAGATATGACTATAGAAGAGGCTGTAAAGGAAATGATGGAGTTGTTTCCGGTTAAAATCATCATCAGTAATGGAGTAACAAAGACACAGGACACAAAAAAGATTCAGATAGAAAAGAAGGAAAAATTTTATCAAATAGCTGAGTTTACGGATAAACAGGTATTTCATAAAAATGTGGCTGAAGAAGAGGTTGAAAAGTTCTGTATAACTGAACTTAATGAAAAATTTTTACAGTTAAATGCCTGGGGTATATCAAGTGAAATTCAGATAAAGCTTACAAAAAGAAGAAAGATAATCCTTGGTGTAAAGAAGGCTGATAATAAAAAGATGGCAGAGGAGGTAAAGGCAAATAACAGGAAGAAGAACTACATACTTGAAGAAGGAAGCGTAATAGAGCCGCTTGCAGACATGGGAATATTTACTAAAGAAGGTAAAATTGTCAATTCAATGTATGATAAGTACAAACAGATAAACCGCTTTATAGAAATTATAGATGATGAACTAAAAAAGAAGATAATAACGCATCTGAATATAATCGACTTTGGCTGCGGCAAGTCATACCTCACCTTTATAGTTTATTATTACCTGACAGAAATTAAGAAGATCAATGTAAATATGATAGGGCTTGACCTGAAGGAAGATGTGATTAAAAAATGTAACAGAGCAGCTAAAAAGTACGGATATGAAAATCTATCATTTGAACTTGGGGATATAAACGGATACTTGGCACCTTTTAAGGTGGACATGGTGATTACCCTCCATGCCTGTGACATGGCTACGGACTTTGCTTTATATAATGCAATTAATTGGGGTGCAGACTATATTTTCTCAGTGCCTTGCTGCCAGCATGAGTTAAATTCTCAGATAGAAAGTGAAAGATTTTCACTTATGACCAGATATGGAATTATAAAAGAGAGATTTGCAGCCCTTGCGACGGATGCAATTAGAGGGAATCTGCTTGAATATATGGGCTATAATGTAAATCTGCTCGAATTTGTAGACCTGAGCCATACGCCTAAAAATATTCTAATCAGAGCCGTAAAAAATCCTAATAAGGCGAAGGAAGTAAAGGATAAGGCAATGGACGAAGTCCGCAGAATGATGGAGGAGTATGGACTTAGCCAGGCACTGTATAGACTGATTGCCCTTTGTGAATCTTAAACAAAAAAATAATAAAAAAATTCATATAAAATTGACAAAGTTTAGTTTAGCAATTTAAAGTAGTAGATTGCAAAACTTGTAAGATATTACTGAAAAATAAGAATTAAAAACAATTAAATACAGAAATTTTTTTCTGAATACAGATTATTGCCTCCATAAAATATTGACATATTAATGACTTGGATATATAATTTTTTTGTATAAAAAATACATATTTATAGAAGGAGGGTATTTTTATGGAAGCAACAACTTTTATTGCTGCTGATGATACTTGGGTGTTATGGACAGTGTTGGCAGTATGTGCAGCTCTTGCGATTTATTTGGAGCAGAAGTACGCCTGGGCAAGTAAGGTAACAGGCTGTATTCTTGCTACAGCCTTTACTTTGGTACTTGCAAATCTCAGCATTATACCTACAGATGCACCGGTTTATGATGCTGTATGGGGCTATGTTGTTCCCCTTGCGGTTCCTCTCTTGCTTTTTAATGCCAACATTAAAAAGATATGGAAAGAATCCGGGAAAATGTTCATCATATATCTGCTAAGCAGTGTGGGAACTCTTGTGGGTGGATTCGTGGCTTATTTTGCACTTAAGGGTGCTATACCTGCTCTTAATGACATTGTACCTATGTTTGTTGGTACCTACACTGGCGGTTCAGTTAACTTTATAGCTATGTCACAGCAGTATGCAGTTCCAGGCAAGACCGTATCTGCAGCCCTTGTAGCAGATAACCTTCTTATGGTGCTTTATGTATTCGTACTTATATCACTGCCTTCAATGGCTATCATAAAGAAGCTCTACAGACAGCCTTACGAAGATGCTCTTAAGGCACAGACAGATGCAGATAAAGATAACAACAAGACTATGGCAGCCAAGTATTGGGGAGCAAAGAGATTTCCCTTAAGGACATAGCATTTGCAGTTGCTATAGCATTTACAATAGTTACAGTATCCACAAAGCTTGCAGGAGTTATAAGTGGCGCATTTAGTGGAGAGGATTTTGTAAGTAAATTCATAGGTGGTTTCTTTGGTAATAAATATCTGCTTATGACTACATTTACTATGCTTCTTGCCTCTGCTTTCCCTAAGCAGATGTCATCTGTAAAGGGGGCGCAGGAGATAGGAACCTTCCTCATCTACATCTTCTTTGCGGTTATCGGAGCACCTGCTTCCATACCTATGATAATAAAGGAGTCTCCACTTCTCCTCGTATTTGCACTCATTATAGTAGCAGTAAATATGATTGTATCACTCATCTTTGGTAAGATATTCAATTTCTCCATTGAAGAGATAATAATAGCATCCAATGCCAACATCGGCGGACCTACCACAGCGGCAGCTATGGCTGTATCAAAGGGCTGGGGAGCTCTCATAGTTCCGGGACTCCTTGTTGGTACCTTAGGCTATGTGCTAGGTAACTATTTAGGAATACTGGTTGGTTTTGCACTCCACTGATGAACATGTGATATCATAATTAGATAACAGGCAATGTACAAAATACAAGGCTTCCTAGTCGATATGTATCGTAGGAAGCCTTGTATATACAATTATAAGTTTAATTTTCTTACCAAGCTTTGAGGTCTCTAAGTAAAGTTTCTCGACCTAGTTTCATTCTTTCTTCCTTGTTTTCCTTAAAGTTCTTATTGTAGTATTCTTTCAAAGGATAGAGAGTGGTTTTCCCCCCTATTCTTTCAGGGAATAGCAGCTCATATTTGTTAGTATTGCCTTTAATAAAGCGAAGTTTAAAATAATCAGGTAAACGCTCCATTTTATTGTACGGATTCATTTCTGCTATATAGCCGCTTATAATTTCCTTGGCTTTATCTATCTCCTCTTTTGTCTTAAGCTCCTTAACCGCTTCATTCATTCCGATAATTACAGGGCTATCTTCAGGCTTTCTGATTGTTTTCCAGTCTGCCATCACTGTAATATCAATAAATATGTCTTTATCTTTCTTAGTTTGATTGCTAAAAGCAATAGTAAAATTATCTAATTTATAAGCCCATTCTTGTCCATCAATCATTATTTCTTTAACTTCATTTCCTATTTTAGCGGCCATATCATCTGTTAATTCAGAGCAGGTAAAATCATTAATGATATCAGGATTTTCTTGTGTATACGACTCACTTTTTGCTTGTATACTCTTTGAAGCTTCAGTAGCGCTTATTGCTGCTGAACTTTTATTTTTTAAGTTGTCACTTTTTTCTTCAGCTTTATTACAGCCTGTAATTAAAAACACAAGTAAAGTCATCATTAATACAAATAATTTCTTATATTTCTGCATGCTACCACCACCTAGCTATAGAATTTAAAAATCAGGATTATAAATACATATGTTGTACTGATTAGTTATCAATATAGAATCTACCCTTTACATGGATACTTTTGTTGGTGTTGTTTGATATATAAACTTTATATCTACCAGGCTTATCAACTTTATACTTATATAGTAGTTCACCATTTTTTGAACTTATAGATGCAATTTTATCGCCTTTATCATTAAGTAGTCCAACTATAAATTTATCTGAGGTATTATCTGATTCAAAAGAAAATTCTATTTTCCCGCCTTGCTGTAATGAAACTGTACTTGTGGTGGCCTTATTACCTTTTCCTATATTGACGTCTATGTAATTGACGCCAAGTATAACAAGCTTGTTAAGAAGCGTATTCTTTTTGGGCTTTTCGGGTTTTGTGTGTTGTTCTTCATTGAATATTGGTTTATAGCCATCCTTAATATCTATCCCTGTTGACATTCTATCGCTGATATTTCTGGGAAGTTTTACGGCAATATCGGTTGCTGCATAGGAGACAACCGGAAATGCAGCTATTATGAAGGTTGATATAAGTACATATGGAAGTGCTCTTATCCCGCTGTTATTTTTAATCATGCTTTTTATTCTCCTTTCAAGGCTTTTACATGTCTTACCTTTAAAATATAATATACTGTTATATTCATATTTTTCACTAGCCAAAGAACATAGTAGTCTCATGTATGCGACTTTTTCCTGCTTTTTATATCCATCCAAAACCTTTTCGTCACAAGACATTTCATTTATTTCAATGAATCTATCTGATAGTATGTAGGTTACCGGATTAAACCAGTAAATTAAGCAAATGAAAAATATAAGCTTACGATATAAATAATCCTGAGAAACCAGATGTGTTAGTTCATGTTTGAGAATAAACTCAATTTCTACCTCTGAAAAGTTAACTTCAGGGATGTAAATTTTAGGTCGAACAAAACCAATTATAAATGGAGATGGTATGACCGGATTTGTAAATAGTCTAATATCTTTTTTTATCCCCATCTCATTCTGTAATTTATTCTTCACTGCTATAATCTTTGCATCGGTAATGTCTTTGCTTACTTTTTCAAGCTTACTTAAGAAGATGTATTCATTAAAAAGACGTAGTATACCAAAGATTATAATGCCGGTAATCCACACTACAAAGAAGAGTATAAGTATTATACTCTTATCTAAATCAGAGAGCTCATCGGGCATCATGCCTCTAACTAGAAATAATTCATGCACATCTTCACCTGTTATTTTTATTTTTTCAATATAAAAAAATGATAATATATATATGCAATAACCGCAGGCAGTGAAATGACGAGGTAAAGAACAAAACCTTTCAGTATTTTACCAAGCTGACATTTGCTCAATATATTTTCAAGTATATTTTTAATAAATAGCATTAATAATATTACAATATTAATTCCAACCACGGACATAAGTAAAGCAATAACTATTTCACTCATCATCTATGCTATTTTCAAACTCCTTTATTAAACTATTTACCTTTTCCTGTTGTTTTTTATTTAACTTATCTTTTCCATAAAAGGCTGCAACTAAATGTTCAAAAGAACTGCTGCCAGTTGCTTTTTTAATTTGTTGCCTCAACACAGCTCCCTCATACTCATTTGCTGAAACCAAAGCACTATAAACATGATGTACACCAACCTGTTTGCTTTCTAGATATCCCTTACGTGTAAGTTTATGAATGGTTGTTGCCAAAGTATTTCTAGACTGAGGGAATGACTCATATATTTTACTGCTTTGTACTTCCTTACTTTGCTTCCATATAAATTTCATTATCTCATATTCTAAAGGCGTAAGTTCCTTCTTTCCGTTCAAATATTCTAAAGTATTACTATTTATCCTCATTATTATATACCTATACTATTTTATTTTTAAAACTACACTCGATACTCTACACTGTATTATATAATAGTTTCGTTATTCGCATTATTATTTTATAATTATTGTCATATTATCACAATTGCCATATAGTATCAAAAGGAAATGCTGTATTTTAATTCGTTACTAATTAAAATACAGCAACTACCGTTTACTATTATGTGGTACTATTCATCAAAACTGAATGATTAACCAATCAGATTCAAATATTTTTTTGATACCCAGCCACTAAGTCCATCACTTTGACGTTTTACAGAAATCCAAGTAACGCCATCTTTTATTCTTTTCGCTGTATCACCATCTTCGCTCACTAAGTCACCCTTTCTCAAGTACCCAACAACTTTACCACTAAGACCAGGTTTTTTTCTTATTTTTAAACCTGCTGAGGTTACTTCATAAGTAGCTGAAAAGGGTACAATTCCATTAGAAATAGAATCAAAGTTAACTACGTAATTCCTTGCTGAATTGGCTTTAACAGGAACTGCGCTAAAATTGATACAAATTGCACTTACACAGGTAAGTGCGGCAACAACAGTTTTCTTAAACATAATACATCCTCTTTGAATTTATTTAATTAACCTTAAGTAAATACGCATACGTTGTTATAAATGCCGTATCATAAACAAGAGTATCCATATCTACTAAGGAAGTATCCTTTTCCTTTACATAGTCTTTTATCTTTATCTTCACATCTTTTGGAGATGCAAAGATATCATAGGTAAAGTAGCACAGTGTAGGGATTTTCTCCAATGTAAATGTTGTTGCATCTGTCCCAGTACTTTTATAATTTACAATACCTGGAAAATACTTCTCACACTGCTTCTTAAGTTCGCTCTTATCTTTTTTAGATGCAAAGAACATCTGCTTTCTCTGCTTCTTATTGCCTATGGAATTGATATTAACTACACCGTATATATTATCCTTTTCCTCTTTTGACAGGCTTGCCGCAAAGTGTCTTGAGCCTCTTCTTAGGTGTTCTGAATCAAAGAACACAAATTCAGGATTGTATGAAAGCTCTTTATCAGAAAGAACCCTTGCCATCTCCATAAGAGCCGCCACTCCACCGGCATTGTCAAGTGCACCTATACTGCCCTTATATGAATCATATCTTGCTGAAAATATAACAGTCTTAAGTTTCGGATTTGCATCTTTCCTTTTTACAATTATATTTCTACCCTTAAATAGCACCTTTTCTTTCTTTTGATTCTTATTAATATTGCCATTTAAGTCAACTAGTTTCTCATCATAGCCGTTAAAGTTCTGAAATTTTACATCATAGCCATATCCCTTAACAGTATCAAATATATACTTTCCTGCTTCCTTGTTTTCTTTGGTTCCCCTCACCCTTGAGGAACTAGTGAGTTTATTAAAATTGATCTCCACATCTTTTTTGCTTACCAGATTTTCTGTTTCTCTTAAAACACTTGCTGTCTTTTTTGAAATTTTAATGTTAGCTTGCTCAACAGTGGCTTTTGCAGAATAGTGATGAGTATAAAATATACTTCCGGTAAATAACACAAATGATGCCGCAAACACAACTCCAACATGTGATATTTTTCTAAGGTTCATTGTAGTATTCATATTGATTACTCCTATCTAATTAGTATTGTTAATATATACATATTATAACAATATATTGTTTTAAAGTCAATATGTTGTTGCAAAATTTTTGAGATTTTATTATTTGCTGGATTTTCAAGGCAAGTGCAATACCATTTTCAAAGTAAATGCAACAGGGATACCTGTCAGAGTAAGTGCAACACCAAGTTGCATTTAATTTGAAAAACTACCTACAATATATATTCACATAGAGTTAACAACTAACTACTTGACCTTGGCTGAGATTTGTAGATAATAGAAGGTGTTAAACATCAACATTTTTTAGACTAAGGGGGAAATTATGATTTATAAAGCAATTGACAGATTGATTGGATATGGACTTAAGAAAGGTTTACTTGAGAAGGAAGACATTGATTACATAAGAAATAAGCTTCTCTTACACCCTTTGCCTGCCTTCCTACGAAGGAAACGGGGAGATAGGAGAGTGTAAGGAAGAGCTTTGTGATATTCTTTCAGATATCATAGGCGTAGCGAGAGATAAGGGCTTAGTAAGTGACTCCATTACCGAGCAGGATTTGTTTGATACAAAGATTATGGACTGCCTTCTTGGCAGACCTTCAGAAATAGTGCGTAAATTCGATGAACTGCTTAAGAAAAGTCCAAAGGAAGCCACAGACTGGTATTATGATTTCAGCAAGGCAACAAACTACATAAGGGAAGACAGGATAGTTAAGGATGTGAAATGGCAGGCTGATTCTCCTTATGGGAAGCTTGATATAACCATCAACCTCTCAAAGCCTGAGAAAGACCCTAAGGCTATAGCGGCAGCCAAGAAGCTGGTGCAGACAGGCTACCCTAAGTGCCTTCTTTGCAGGGAAAATGAGGGATTTGCAGGAGATATGAACAAGCCTGCAAGAGAGAATCACAGACTCATACCACTTACGCTCTCAGGAGAGAATTATTTCTTACAATACTCCCCTTATGTGTATTACAACGAGCATTGTATTATATTAAACGAAAGCCATGTACCGATGAAGATAGACAAAGCAGTTTTTCTGAAACTTCTTGAATTTACAGAAAAATTTCCACACTACATGGCCGGTTCCAATGCAGATTTGCCTATAGTGGGAGGCTCCATCCTTACCCACGACCATTTCCAGGGAGGAAATTATGAATTCCCTATGGCTAGGGCAGGGCTTAGAGAAGAATTTAAGTTTAACGGTTATGAAGATATTAAGGCAGGGGTTGTAAACTGGCCTATGTCTGTTATCAGGCTTACAGGAAAAGATTATAGGAGGATTGCTGAACTTGCAGATAAGATACTTGGCATCTGGAGAGGATATTCAGATGAGGCTGTAGATGTATTTGCAGAGAGTAATGGAGAACCGCATAATACTATTACACCTATTGCAAGACGCAGGGGGACTGACTTTGAGATAGATCTTGTACTTAGGAATAACAGAACTACAGAAGAATTTCCGCTCGGAATTTTCCATCCGCATGACAAACTCCACCATATAAAAAAGGAGAATATAGGACTCATAGAAGTAATGGGACTTGCGGTACTCCCCGGCAGGCTTAAGGGAGAGATGGATAGCTTAAGAACAGCACTTCTTGAAGGAAGGGATATCAGACAGGATGAAGTGCTTAGTAAACACGCTGACTGGGTAGATGAGTTTATGACCAGGCATAGAGAATTTAATAAAGATAATGCAGAAGAGATAATAAAAACAGGAAATAGGACTTGTATTCTCAGAAGTACTTATAGATGCAGGAGTTTACAAAGATGATGAAAATGGAAGAAAGGGAATGCTCAGATTTATAGATAAGATGAATTATATATAATATGAGCTACAGGTAGTTAATGACAAATAGTTTGATGAATTTTGAAAGCAGTATTCTCCTCTTTTTGCAGGATAATGTGAGGAATCCGGTACTTAGTGCATTCCTTATACCATTTACGGTATCAAATAATATAGGAATACCGTGTTTTGTGATAATTGCAATTTTCTTATACTTTAAGAAACTTAGGAAGGTTGGTATTCTTATGGGAATATCACTTGTTTTAGAGTTTGTTTTTGCCAATCTTATAATTAAGAACCTGACGGCAAGAATCAGGCCTTATGATGTGATTGACGGCCTGACGGTTTTAGTAGATAAAGCCCACGATTATTCATTTCCATCTGCCCATACCGGCAGTGCTTTTGCGCTTGCAGTCGTAATCTTTATGGTGATGGAGAGGAAATATGGGATTATAGCTATTGTTATCGCAAGTTTAATGGGATTTTCAAGAATGTATGTGGGTATGCATTATCCAAGCGATGTACTTGGGGGAATATTAATAGGGACAATGACTTCTTTTATTGCAGTTAAGTGCTTTCCGGATTCATCAAAACTTATGAGAAGATTTGCTCCGCAGATTCAGGATGAAGAGATAGAAGAAGGCCTGTCATGATTATTAATTGGTATAAGGAGCGTAACAATGAATATTTCCACTAAACAAAAAGGAATAATCTTTATTCTTTTAGCAGGCTTTGGCTTTGCTTTGATGGGTTTATTTGTAAATCTTGCAGGAAATATTCCTACTATACAAAAAGCTTTTTTTAGGAATATAGTTCCTGTATTTATCGCAGGAGCAGGGCTTAGGGGAATAAAAGGCAGGATTAGGATTAATAAAGGTGACTTGCTTTTCCTTGTATTAAGAGCGTCTTTTGGCACGGTGGGGATTATCTGTAATTTTTATGCATTGGATCATCTGAAACTTTCAGATGCAAATATGCTAAATAAGTTGTCTCCGTTCTTTGTGATTATTTTTTCTTTTATTATTCTAAAGGAAAAAATAAGTATATTTCAGGGAATGGCTGTGGTTGGAGCCTTTATCGGAGCAGCCTTCATCATAAAACCAAGTGGAGCCGTGTCGATGTTTCCGGCACTTATAGGTACCTTGGGCGGAGTGGGGGCCGGGGCTGCATACACAATGGTAAGAATACTTGGGAAAAGGAAGGTAGATGGGAAACTGATAGTGTTTTTTTTCTCAGCCTTTTCAAGTCTGGTCTGTACCCCGTTTTTAGTATTTCAGTTTGTACCGATGAATCTTTATCAGACTTGTATGCTCCTATTAAGCGGAGTTGGAGCAACAGTAGGCCAGATCGCAATTACGAAGGCATATTTTTATGCACCTGCAAAGGAAATATCAATTTATGATTACAACCAGATTATAGTATCAGCCCTGTTGGGCTTTGTCTTCTTAAATCAACTCCCGGATATGTATAGTTTTATAGGGTATGTGATAATATTTGGAATGGGAATATGGATGTATTTTTATAATAGAAAATAAGTTCAAATTGAAATATTTACTACTTAATGCTATAATTAAACAATATAAGGATAGTAAGGGTGTTGTACATTATTGCTATGGCATTTTAAGTGTTGACAAAATAAAAATGAAGGAGAGATAACTTATGAAAGGTACTGTTGTAGCATCTTGGCTTACTTCGGGCAGGCGGCTTTTTGGAGATGATGTAGTAAATAAGGCTCTTGAGAAATACAACCTAACCTCGGATCATATATTTTCCCCTCTGGAGGATGTAGATGACAATATCGCAGTAGGTATGGTTGAGTTTTTAGGGCAGAAGACTGGAAATGACCATGAAAAAATCTGGGAAATAATGGGAAGGGAAAATATAAGAACCTTTGCAGGATTTTATCCGGGATTTTTTAGGCATGAAAATGCATATCACTTTCTTAAGTCGATGAATGATGTGCATGCAATAGTAATGAAGAGATTCAAGGGTGCGACACCGCCGGTACTTGATATGACACCTATTGACTCCAATACAGCTCAGCTTGTATACCGTTCCAAAAGGCAGATGGGCAGCTACCTTCAAGGGCTTTTAAAAGGTGTATTTGCACATTTTAATGAAAAAGTTGATGTAAAGATTGTGAGTCAGAATGGCCCTGAGATTAAACTTGAGTTAAAATTTGACAAGCCTATTTCTTATACAAAGAGTTATAAGGTAAATAAGATACTTTCTTTAGGATTTATCAAAAATTCGGTCTACAAGACCTCTCTTTTAACTATGCTTGGAGTTGGCGTGGCAAGCTTTGCATCATTTGGCTTGGGATGGGAGCCGGTAGTGGTTACCTTAGTTTCAGGAATAGTACCGGCCATCTTTGGTTCTCTTTTCTCAAGACCAATAAGAGATGTACAGGAAGAACTTGATGACTTAAAGCATAGAAAGTTTATAAGCCACATGATTCTCGAGAGTGGAGATGAATATCAGGATTTGGCTGAGGACATTTCCAAGGTTAAAGAAGTTGTTCAGAAAGACTTCATAGATTTTAATGCAGTAGTAGATGAGATGCATGGTTTCAATCTGTCCCTGGGTGAGATTTCCGGGAACATGAGAACTACTTCTGATAATATTAAGGGAATTATGGACAAGGTTACAGATGATACAAGCAGGCAGGCAAGTGAAACTGAACGCCTTGTGAATGTACTTAATGGAAGCGTACATAACATTACTGAAATTTCTGAAGAGAGTCAGGATAATAAAACTAAGATAGAAGATGCTATGAGTGGAATTAAAGAAAGCTTCGCAGGAGTTAAGAAGACTGCTTTTGAGATAAATAGGGTTCTTGATGGACTTGGTACAATCAGGGAAAGCGGTGCTGCACTTCAGGACGATGCTGATAAGATGGTTCAGATAGTATCTATAGTTTCAGGCATAGCCAGTCAAATAAATCTTCTTGCCTTAAATGCTTCCATAGAGGCAGCAAGAGCAGGCGAGGCAGGTAAGGGCTTTGCGGTAGTAGCAGAGGAAGTAAGAAAGCTTTCAGTGGAAACAGATAAGGCTGTTGAAGAAATCAATCAGAATCTCACAGGCTTTGTTTCTAATATGAAGGAAGTGGTATCAGGCATCGATAATCAATATCAGGTGCTTGCAACTGAAAATGAATCCCTTGACAAGGCTGTGGACACATCTCGTGTATCAAACGATAATTTACAGGCTGTTTCTGTGCTTATGATTGATAACTCACAGAAACTTAAGGGTGAGGCAGAATCAATTTCCGAGCTGTTTGAGAATATTCAGACACTTACTTCAATAGCTGATGAGAATTCTGCTGCAGTAAGTGAAGTAAATGTAAGTGTAGGTTCTTATATTGAGCAGATTAAAGAACTCTCCCACCAGATAGGTGTATTTGATACTATGATAGAAGAGTTTAAGAATAGATTAAATAAGTATCACATTTAATAAAATAATCCTCTAATGAATCATCTGATTTCTTAGAGGATTGTTTAGTATTGTACGGTAAACCCTCTGAAAATATCCGGAAGAAAAGATTTTCAGGATTGATGAGAAAAATTCTCTGTTACATGCTGCATGATAGGATAAATATGTGTTGATATGTAGAATAACCTATGATATTATAATCAGTCTAAAATATAAATATAGAAAGAGATTAAGTTTATGTGGTTATTTTTTACGCTTGCAACAACCTTCCTTTGGGGCTTGGCAGAGCTCTTTTATAAGAAGGGTGCCCGCCCTAATGAAAAATTTTCTCATCTTAAAATTGTAGTTTGTGTTGGTATAGTAATGGGGATTCATGCACTATTTATATTATCCACGCAAGATATTCACTACAATCCTATAAATATGGTACGCTATCTCCCGGTATCTCTTTGTTATATAGTTTCTATGGCACTGTCATTTTTTGGTATGCGTTTTATAGAGGAGTCAATTTCAGACCCGATTGAAAACACATCCGGAGCGATAACTTCAATCCTGTCAGTAGCTATACTTGGGAAGGTAATTTCCGGTACTTCCGTAATAGCAATAATTGTAATAGTAATAGGTATCCTTGGAATAGGTTTCCTTGATGGACATGGAGATACGGACAGAAAGAAAAAACTTGGAAAGAAAATGGCTGTAATAGCTTTGCTATGCCGTTTTGCTATGCTGTTATAGATGCACTTGGTTCCTTCTTAGACATTTACTATTTAGACATAGAATTATCACCACTTGTAAATGTTACGGAAGACACTATTGAGACAGTAGCCAATACATCTTATGAGTTTACCTTTGCGGTCTGTGCTGTTATTATTCTTGTATTTATGTGGATTAAGAAGGTAAAATTTGGAATTTCAGGGCAGAGAGATAAGATACTGGCAGCAGTTTTTGAGACTTCAGGACAGTTTACCTATGTATTTGCAATGAGTGGAAACGGTGCAATAGCAGCTCCCATAATTTCAGCCGTTTGTGTTGTATCATTACTTCTTTCAAGAATTTTCCTAAAGGAGAGGCTGACAAAATTGCAATATTTCTTCCTGTTCTTAGTTATTCTTGGAATTCTGACGCTGGCGGCAGTGGAAGGAGACTAAGAATACGAAATTGGTCAAGGTATTTATATAAAAATGGTTGTGTTTTTTAAGGCATTAATATATAATAATTAATTACACTCAATTAATTAAGGCACAATTAATTATTCAGATATTCAGGTACATAACAACAATCAATTTTATTTTTAGGAGGAAGAGGGATGAAAATAAGGACGAGAATGTTGCTTTTTATTGCTGTACCTATACTTATGGCTATACTGCTTATTGCAGGAAGCTCTTATGTATATTCAAGCAGGATGGTAGAAGGCTTAAGCAAGAGTGAAATGCTGGAAACAGCTAAAAAATATGGCTCAAACTTAGAAACCTTCATTGCTAAGCAGATTGCAAATGTAGATATGCTTTCAGACAGTATTACTATGTCTGACTTATCTGATAAGGAACTTTATAATGAATTGATATATGTAACTGACAAGAACAGTGACATTCTTGCAGCCTTCGCAGGATTTTCAGATAAGCGCTTCTTTAATGGAAGCCAGTTGTCTATACCTGCTGACTATGACCCTACAACCAGAGACTGGTACAAGGATTCCATGAAATCTGACCGTCCTTATGTATCCATTCCTTACATTGATGCAGCAAGTGGAGATACTGTAATTACGGTTTCAACTCAGATTAAAAAGATGGAAACGCTATAGGTGTTCTTGGATTTGATATTACCATGAAGACTGTAAATGAACTTGTAAACGGTATTAAACTCTACGATACAGGCTTCGCTTACATTATCGACAGCGAAGGATATATCGTATCTTATAAGGACTACGAGCCTTCAGAAGAATTAAGTAAAATAGAGGATGGAAGCAAGGCAGATCTTGTTGATCCTATACTTGAAGGCGAAGACGAGACATTTTATTCAGTTGAAGATGGTGTAAAGAGAATAAACTCTAAGTATGATATAAGCGGAACTGACTGGATATTGGTTGTGAGTGTTCCGGAAGCTGAGGTTATGAGTGGTGTATTAAAACTTAGCATCTTTATGATTACCATAGGAACCTTATTCTTTGTTGTGATATTGGGTCTGCTTTTGTGGATAATAAAATCAATTACACATCCTATAGCAGCACTTGGTTCAGACATGGAAAAACTTGCAGAGTATGACCTGAGTGATGAGGTTAAGAACGGAATCAGTAAGAATTCGGGTAGAAAAGATGAGATAGGCTCTATATCAAGGGGAACAGAGAAGGTGGTAGAAAGACTTAGGGAAATAGTATTAAATATTAGAGAGGTATCGGGCAGTATCCTATCTGTTTCAGAAGAGATTGATGATAATGCAAAAAGTACGGCCAGAGCTTCAGATGAACTTACAAAGGCCGTAGATGGCATTTCTATTGGAGCAATGCATCAGGCTGAGGATATGCAAAGAGGCACAAAGGCTATGCAGAGTATGGGTGAAGCCCTTCAGTCAAACGAAATCTCAATGGAGGAACTTAATACTTCTTCTGATGGAGTATTTGCAGCTAAAGAAAAGGGAATATCTGCAATAAAAGAACTTATAAGCACAACAGCCAAGGTTGAAGAATCATCTAAAAAGGTAAGCGAAGTTATAGAAAGAACAGATGAGGGTGCTAAAAAGATAGATGAGGCAAGCAGCATGATTAAGACAATTGCAGGACAGACCAATCTCCTTGCATTAAATGCCGCTATTGAAGCTGCAAGAGCCGGAGAAGCAGGAAAGGGTTTTGCTGTAGTTGCGGATGAAATCAGAAAGCTTGCAGAAGAGACAGATAAATTTACTGAAGAAATTGTTGAAGTAGTACAGAATCTTTCAGAGAGAACAAGAGAAGCTGTAGACATAATGGAAGAGGTAAAAACAGTTGTAGGTGAGCAGACTGCCTGCGTTGGTGAAACAGAGAAACAGTTTGTTTATATTTCGGATGAAATTGATGTAACTAAAACAATAATCACTAAATTAAATAATTCAGGAAAAGAAATTGAAAGTGCAAGAAGTGAGCTCTCAGATATAGTTGAGGGACTTGCGGCCGTTTCAGAGGAGAACGCAGCAGCAACAGAAGAATGCCTGCATCTGTAGAAGAACAGGCGGCTTCAACTGCTATAATTGAAAGCTCAGCAGAAAGACTGCCGGCGATGGCACAGGGACTGGAAGAAGCAGTACAGAGATTTAAGTTATAAATTTGGGTTTTATAGTAATTAAATAACAAGGGTTATAGTAAACATTCTATAACCCTTGTTATTTTTTCTAAAATGTGATACATTATCCTATGGAATGTTGTATATATTTCACACAATATTACATTTATGGAGGTTTACGCTATGGAACTAAAGAAGTATGAAGAACTTTTGATTAAGAACATCAAGACTCTTATGGGAGTGGACAGCCCATCAGGGTTTACACACAATGCGGCAGAGCTTGTTAAAAAGATTATTACAGAACTGGGATACAGCTATTATCAAAATAATTCAGGTAATGTAATAGTTGAGATTGAGGGTGAAGATGATAAGGAGCCGCTTGGTATGTCAGCCCATCTTGATACCCTTGGACTTATGGTTCGTTCGATTAAGGATAATGGAGATTTAGCCTTTACGGTAATCGGTTCCCCTGTTACTCCTAGTTTGGATGGGGAATACTGCCGTATCTACACAAGAGAAGGTAAGGTGTATGAGGGAACTGTTATATCTGAGACTCCTGCAAAGCATGTATTTAAGGATGCAAACACTCATCCAAGAGAAGCTGAGAATATGGTAATCCGTCTTGATGAGATAGTAAATTCCAAAGAAGATGTAAAAGCTCTTGGAATAGCAGCGGGAGATTTTATATGCTATGATACAAAGACTACTTTCACTTCTTCTGGTTTTTTAAAATCCCGTTTCATAGATGATAAGGCTTGTGCAGGCATATTCTTAACCTTGCTTACTATTTTTAAGGAAATGAACATAAAGCCTAAGCACAAGACCTATATATGTTTTTCAGTTCACGAAGAGATAGGCTATGGCGGCGCTACCTTACCTCGTGATATGAAAGAACTTCTCGTTGTAGATATGGGATGTATAGGAGAAGATCTTTCTTGTAAAGAGACAAATGTCTCTATTTGTGTAAAGGACAGTTCAGGACCTTATGATTATAAGATGACAACAAGGCTTGTTGAGCTTAGCAAGGAGCATAATCTTCCTTATGTAACTGACATATATCCAATGTATTTTTCAGATGCACTTGCAATATGGAGGGCAGGATATGACACCCGTTGTGCCCTTATAGGACCGGGAGTTGCTGCATCCCATGGTATGGAAAGAGCTCATATACAGGGACTTATGGCTACAGTTGAGCTGATTTTACATTATATTCAGTAAGATGGGATTATACAGCTGTGCTTAGCAAGTTCCTTGCAAAAATATTTGTAATTTTCTTATTTTTTGAAAAAAAACGAGCTGTCCGCACCCCTGCAGACAGCTCATTTATTACAAATAACTTCTCCGATATTCTTATACACATCTAAGAGATATGTGTGGCATAAGTTTTTATTCCTCAGTAGGAAGCTCGATTCCTTTTTCCTTCTCTACCTTGTGCTTATCGTTATAGATCTTCTTGATTATACCGATTACAATGGAAAGAGCAAAGAGTGAAAGGAGGCCTACGAAAAGCTTCTGTGCTCCACCTGAAAGTGTACCGCCTACATAAGAATAAACGATGGTTGCAGGAAGCTGGCCTATACCTGTAGCAATCCAGAAAGACCAGAAGCCCATATTGGTAAGACCTGCACCATAACTTACAAAGTCAAATGATACGAAAGGAAGGAGACGGCAAATTAAGATTGCATATTTACCATATCTTTCAAAGAATACATCCACGCTTTCCATAGCACCCTTGCTGGTAAGTTTCTCTACAACATCTCTACCAAGAGCTCTTGCAAGGAAGAAGCAGAGGGCTGCACCAACCATTGCTGAAGACCAGGAGAGAACCGCACCCCATACCCAGCCGAAGATGGCTGCATTTGAAAGGGTAATAAGGAAGGCAGGGATAGGGGCCGCTATTGACTGAAGTATCATAAGTATGAATGAAACTACAGCGGTAAGAGGACCGAATGACTTAAGATACTCTATAACTACAGTTGTATCAAGCTTTGATATGGTAGCAAAAGCAGTATTGAGATTATTTCTAAAGTCAGCAAAAACAAAGTAGACGATGAAGAAGATTACAATGCCTGCAACCGCAATATATCTAAGTTTCTTTCTCTTGTTCTTGATTTCACGAATTTCTTCTTCGCTCTTTTCTTCTCTGAGGTCACTAAGTTTTGCCTCTTTTTCTTTGATTTCCTTAAGCTCTTCTTTGGTATATATCTTCTGATATTTACCGAGTGTAAGGGTTATGTAGATATTTATGATATTTACAACTACTACAAAGATGATGAAAGGCACCTTCATTGCGTTAACTGATACATTTGGTGGTAAACTAAGCGCTTCTTTAGTTAAGTAAAAGATATTTGGTATCTTACCAAATATAAGTGCCATCACGATAAGAATACCTTCATAGATGAAGAAAAGGTATTTTGTTGTGATATTGTTGAATGCAATACCAAGCATGATGCCGAAGGCAACAGGTATGTACATAACCAAAGCAAGGTTAATCATCATCTGGTAGCTATTACTAAGTGAAAATAAGATACCGAGGATGTAACCTATAGGTAAGCACATAGTAGCGTTGTAAAATATGGCTCTTAACTTTCTCACAATGTCCTCCTTTTAGGAAAGAAGCCACAGACATGCAGTTTAGTGCAAAAAGCTAAATTGGCTCTGTCTGTGGCATTGGTTATTAAATTACTTCTCGAGTGTATACTTAACAGCTACATAAGTTCCATCTTCAGGAAGAACATCAGCATTACCGGTAAAGCCAACCTCTCCTCTGGTCTCAACGGCGCCATATGTATAAGTAGTATTTGAAACGATACCTACAGGACAAGAATCAAGGCAGGATAAGCATCCTGTATTCTTAGCTTCTGCAGTCTTGCGGTTTCCGCCAAATCTCATTTCAATAGGTTTCTTGTTGCTGTCGATAATTACTTCGTTGTAGTCATAGTACTTACCTGCACCGTTCCAGGTAACTTCACACTTGATAGGATCTCCCTCAACATGAGTGGTTTCCTTATTGTCTACAGTCATGTTGCCACCTTCTTTTGCACCGATTGCAATGAGTGCATCATAGAAATCAAGGGCAGTGCCATAAGCTGTGAATATTGACTTTGTACCGTTACCGCCATCCTTAAATACAGATGCGTGTCTGGTTGGCTGTGTAAAGTACTGACCGTTTACTGTACATAAAACTGTGACTGTCTTAGCTTCCTTGTCAATCTTAATTGGGTTAGCAAGAGATACGCCATCTACTTCATCAGCAGCGGCGTTAGAAGCTGTGCTTTGCAGCACTTGCTGTACTTGAAGCCTTGCTTGAAGCAGCAGTGCTTGAAGCCTTAGCTGAAGCAGGGGTGCTTGAAGTCTTGTTTGCACTAGACTGTCCGCCACAACCTACAGTAAGTGCCATGGTTGCACAAAGAAGTGCAGCGATTAAAGTTCTTTTTGTTTTCATTTTCTTTCCTCCGTTCTTTTAGGTAAATAATGGCTTTATAATGACTACAAAGCCTACACATCTAGTGGATTATAACATACCTTAAGAGAAAATACATATAAAATACGAAAAAGCTTATTGTATTTTCTGATAAATGCATACAATTATAGATAAAATATATTTGAATAATAATATAGCTGCGTGTAAAATGAAAGGAATGTCTGTAGATATCTCTTATTATATACAGGATTACGAGATATTTTGGGCAAAAAACAGATAAGGAGAAAGAAATGACGAGAGACTATTACTTAAATGGATAGTATATGTGGTTGTTGGAATTTTGATTATTATAACTCTGATATTGAATTTGAGAGGGAAAAATGAAACTAAATAAATCTACAAAAAAGATAATTATATTTGTACTTATTATTGCTGTAGTCGTGATAGCTAATCATTTCTTGGGACTGTCTTCTTACCTTAAGATGGATAGGCTGATGGAGCTTAAGACAGTGGTTGATGACAACTTCCTACTGGCGGCTGTTATCTATGTGGCCGCCACGGTTGCAGGCAGCGTTCTCCTTGCTCTTCCGGGAGTAAGCTTTGCGATAGCCGCAGGCATACTCTTTGGCGCATTCTGGGGTACCTTGCTTTGTACCCTGGCAGCGAGCATTGGTGCAATAGTAGCCTTTATAGCAGGAAGGTTTCCTTAGAGACCAGATTAGGCCTATGGCTATGAAGAATAAATATCTTAAGAAATATCTATTTGATGATATGAAGAAGAACGGAGTCTTTGTACTTATGATAACAAGGCTTGTGCCACTCTTTCCTTTCAATCTTCAGAACTTTGCATACGGAATTACCGACATAAAGCTATCTACCTATTCTATATTTACCTTTATTTTCATCCTCCCGGGTACCGCTATGTATACGGTGGGAACAGCAGGCTTTGCTGACAGTAAGAACAGGGTATTATATATCGGGATAGCGATAGCTCTTGCAGTGGTGGTCTTCCTTACAGCCTACCTCTTTAGGAAGTTTGTGGTAGACAAGGAGATGCCGGAGGAAATTGCTGAAGAAAACAAGGAAAGCTCTGAGAAAAAGTCTGAATAAGATGAATCTATAGATGAATTAAGAGAATCGTCTGGAATTTCTAAACACATATAGATGCGTAATAACTTGAGATAAATTGGAGAATAATATGGGTAAAATCAAGCATACAGATGCAAGTAAATGTATAAACTGCCACCTCTGTACCAAGCACTGTTCATTCCTCACTAAGTATGGTATTACTATAGGGGATGTGGACAGGCTTAGAGAGTTAAAATACAGCTGCTTCCTTTGTGGCGAATGTACAAGAGTCTGTCCGAAGGACATAGATGGAAGGCAGATTATCCTTGATATGAGGACTGATGAAGTAAAAGAAGGTAAGTACGGTCTCAAGCAAAAGGGCTATGGGGCATTACTTTTTGAGAAGAAGAACTATATATTTAAGAATTATAGAAAAGGAAAGTCAAAGAGCCTTTTATTCCCGGGCTGTAACTTCCCTTCTTATTTTCCAAAGACTATAGCCTACCTCTCAAAGCTATTAAAGGATGTGGCGGACATAGATACTGTCTATGACTGCTGTGGCAAGCCTATAGCTGAGCTTGGACTCGTAAAGGAAGAGAATAAGATAATAGACAGGATAAATGACTATATTAAAAGACATGGGATAGAAGAACTTATTTTGCTCTGTCCTAACTGCTACTATCACTTTGGTGATAGGCTTGATGTGAAGATTACCGTTATCTATGAAAAGCTCGCCGAATTGGGACTTGGCAACAAGATAGATGTAAATGCTGACATCTTCCTTCCTTGCCCGGACAGGGAAAACAAAAAATGGATGGAGTATCTAAAGCCTTTCTTAAGCAAAGATATGGACTATGTAAAGGGTGTGCAGTGCTGTGGAATGGGCGGCTGTGCCATGGTAAAGGAAAGAGAGCTTTCAGACGATATGCCTAAAAAACTTAAGGAGCAGGGGCACGAAGGGCTTATAAGCTACTGTGGCACCTGTGCCGGAACTCTTTCAGGCAGGGGGTGTAGTATGGATCACTTCCTTCCTCTCATCCTTGGAACAGGAGAGAAGGCTGATTATAAAAATTCATGGAAAAATAGAGCAAAAACAAAATTAAAATAGATTTAGTGTGATTTATATGATAATATAATGAGGCGAGTGTAAATTATATTTGAGGCTCACATAATAACACAAAAATAGAATAATAGTAGTAGAAAGGAGGTAGATGAATGAAGGCATTTATAGTATTTACAAGAATACCGGTAGAAAACAAGACAAAAACTCGTCTACTTACCTATTACACTCCAAAGCAATGTGTGGGACTTCACCTAGCTATACTTAAAGATCTAAATGCAGAAATAAATCGTTTTAATTCCTCGATAAAAACTTATATTTACTATCTTCCTGAAGGGGACTTGAACATCCTTAAAGATATTTTCGGAGAGGACAAACCCTATAGGGCTCAGATAGGAGATAGTCTGGGGGATAAGATGTATAATGCTATTTCTGAGGTTTGTCAGAAGGTGCATCCTCTGTCTGTCTATGTGGAACCGACATACCGGAATTATCTGCTGAGGATATAGAAGGAGCCTTTGACCTTCTTGAGAGAAACGATGTGGTTATTTCACCAACTGAGGATGGTGGATATTATCTGGTAGGGATGAAAAAGGCGACTAGAGAAGTATTTGATATAGAGGGCTATGGAGGAAGTACTGTCTTTGAAAATACTAGGAGAAAGGTCAAGGATTTGGGCATAAGTCTTATGACCTGTATAATCCATCGTGACATTGATGACCAAGAGGACATAAAGGCATATTATGACATTATGAGGAATGATGAGAACTTTAGGAAAACAAATACTGCAAAGTTCCTCAAGGAAAATAAAAAGATAGCTATCATTATTCCAACCTATAACGAAGAAAACAATATAGTTAGTCTGCAAAACCAGCTTGAAAAAATTAGAGGCAGGTGTGAGATTGTATTTGTGGATGGAGGAAGTACAGATAAAACCTTGGAACTTATTGATGAGAGTAAGTATAGACTGCTTCATTCAAAAAAAGGCCGTAATGTACAGATGAACTTGGGTGCGATGAGTGTGGAAGCAGATATTCTATTCTTTCTGCACTGTGACAGTATTCTACCACCTAATCCACTGGAAGAAATCCTTGATTTGATGGATGATTACAGGGCAGGTTGTTTTGGTATAGCCTTTAAGAGTCTCTCACCACTTATGTTTATCTGCAGGTATATAAGCAACCACAGGGTGTTTGACAGGAAGGTCATGTTTGGAGACCAGGGCATAGTTATAGACAGAGACTTATTTATGGAGATAGGAATGTTTCCTGATTTGCCTATAATGGAAGACTATCAGCTATCCCTTACCCTCAAGGAAAAGGGAGTAAATCTTGGCATGGCAAGAAAAAGAATCTATACCAGTACAAGACGATTTAGGGGAGGCCCTATTAGGAAGCTATGGATAATGTGGAAGATGAACCGTCTTAGAGCAATGTATAGAAAAGGCGTGGATATAGAAGAGATTTCAGCAATGTATAAGGATGTGAGGTAAGATGGAATATACTTCACTTATAGAACGGCTTATAAAAAGCAGAGAATACAGGGAGGGACTTGGACTTCCTGAAAATGTGGAAGAAAAGTACGAGCTGCTTGCCGCAGGAGAGTACAATGTAAACCTTAGCTTCACTCATCCGATATCGGGTGAGAAGCTCATCTTAAGGATAAATCAGGGCTCACAGATGCACCTTGAGAGTCAGATTGAATACGAGGCAAATACCCTGAGACTCCTTAAGAATTCAGGCAGAACGCCAAGGCTTTACTATGTTGATGGAAGCAAAAAATACCTTGATAAGGGCATATTGGTTATGGAATATCTGCCGGGAGTTGCACTTGACTATGAGAAGGACTTGATGAAGGCCGCAGACATCCTTGTAGACATACACAGACAGGCCTTGCCTGGAGAAAGTGGGCTTATAGAGGCGGGAGAGGGTTTTAGCTTTGTGCTTGATGAATGTGAGGAGATGTTTAAGCACTATACCGGAAGCAAATATGCTGACAAAGATATAGAAGGCAGGATAAGGCATCTTCTTGATATGGGATGGAAGCTGTCAAAGTCCGGTGAAGTAAGCTTTGACGGGCTGTATAAATGTCTTATAAATACCGAGCTTAATTCGACCAACTTCCTTATAAATGAAGAGGGTAAGAACTACCTGATAGACTGGGAAAAGGCAGTTCTTGGCTATCCTGCTCAGGATATAGGACATTTCCTTGCACCTACAAGTACCTTTTGGAAGACAGACATCATCCTTACCAAGTCGGAGATTGATGATTTTATTACAAGGTACATAGAAAGGCGGGGAGGTATTTTGATACAAAGGGAATAAGGGAGAGCGCCCTTGCCTTTATCAAGATAAACTGTCTCAGAGGTCTTAGCTGGTGTGCCATGGCTTTCGTGCAGTATAAGGAAGCTGACAAGGAGATAATGAATGAAAGCACAAGGATAAAGCTTGGCCAGTATCTGGAAGATAGCTTTATCAGCGGGATAGAAGATATTTTTTAGAAGGTATTATATATAAGTAAAATATAATAAGTCGTTTTGGAATTGAGCTTGAAAGTTATTACCACATGGATATATAGTAAAAACACTATAGAACATCTTTTTATAGCCTATTCCTATTTGACTTTATTTGAATAAAACTGTAATATGATTGCGGACTAAATGTATAGAATAATATTAGATAGGGAGAAACATTAAATGAAGAGAAAATTATTGGCAGGTATTTTATCACTGGCTATGGTTGTTTCACTTACAGCCTGTGGAGCAAAGAATGAGACTGCATCAAGCAAGGCAGTATCATCAGCTAAGAGCAGTGCAAGCGTGGCTTCTACAAAAAGTTCTGCATCGGCTGCATCTACTTCTGCATCTAAGACTGAAGGAGGTGACTTTGACAAGCTTGTAGAGGCTGCAAAGGGTACAGAGGTAAGCTTCTATGGCTGGGGCGGAGACGATAAGCTAAATGCCTGGCTTGATGATTATTTTGCTAAGAGACTTAAAGATAAGTATGACATTACCTTAAAGAGAGTGCCTATGGACATCGACAAGATACTTAGTCAGCTCTCAGGTGAGCTTCAGGCAGGTAAGAGTGACGGCGATATCGATATGATATGGATAAATGGAGAGAACTTCAAGACTGCAAAAGAGAATAACATGCTCTTGGACCATTTGCAGAGACTCTTCCTAACTTTGAGGCTTATATCAATAAAGACGATAAGGAGACCTACTATGACTTTGCCTTCCCTATCGAGGGCTATGAGGCTCCTTACGGCAAGGCTCAGCTTGTATTCTTTAATGACAGCAAGGTTACACCTGAGACTCCTAAGAACACAGATGAACTTCTTGAATTTGCAAAGAAGTATAAGGGAAAGGTTACCTATGCGGCTCTTCCTGACTTTACAGCATCAGCCTTTGTAAGAAATGTTATTTACGATATAGTAGGTTACGAGCAGTTTGCAGATATGAAGGCGGATAAGGCTACAGTTAAGGCTGCAATAGAGCCTGCGCTTGAGTACCTTAGAAAGCTTAATCCATATCTCTGGCAGGAAGGAAAGACCTTCCCATCTGATAACCCTGCAGTTACAAAGATGTTTGCAGATGGTGAGCTTGTAATGGGTATGAGCTATTCAGCCTTTGGAGTGGCTACCAATATTGAAAACGGAACATTTGCAGATACAACCAGAACCTTCCAGTTTGACAAGGGAACTATCGGTAATACCAACTACATTGCAATTGCTTCTAATTCAGGCAATAGCGCAGGAGCACAGGTGGCTATCAACGAAATGATGGACCCTGAGGTTCAGGCAGACAGATATAAGGTACTTAGAACAATCCCTGTTGTGCAGTATGAGAAGCTTAACGATGAGCAGAAGAAGGCTTTTGACAGCGTAGACATCGGCAAGGGTGTAATCAGCCAGGATGAGCTTCTTTCAAAGAGACTTCCTGAGATGCCTGCAGGTCTTGTTCCAATCATCGAAGAAATCTGGAATGAAGAAGTGGTAGGAAAATAATGAAAAAACTGACACCATATTTACTTTTGGTGCCTCAGCTTATACTTGGAACAGTATTTATAACAGGAATTGTAATCGGAATTACTCAAAGCCTTGGGGTAATTCCGATTTAAGTTATATACTCCGACACTTATGTACTATAAGGAAATACTGGGAAGAGAGGCAAGCATACAGGCATTTATTTACAGCTTTAAGATAGCGGGAGTATCTGCGGTTTTGTCCATCCTCATAGGAATATTTATGTGCTATGTGCTTATAAGTACAAAAAGAAGCGGACTTATCAACGCTATAGTGAAGCTCCCTATAATAGTGCCACACACCATAGTTGCACTTATGATAATAAATGTAATGTCGCAGAATGGGCTCTTAGCGAGGATATTATTTCATCTTAATATCATAAGCGACCAGAGCCAATTCCCCCTCCTTATAAATGATGCGGGCGGAGTGGGGGTCATCCTTGCCTATATATGGAAGGAGGCTCCTTTTGTCATTTACTTTGTCATAACTCTTATGGCGGCAATCAGCAGTAACCTCGGGGAGGCGGCTATAAACCTTGGTGCAAGCAGGCTTACAGCATTTATCAAGGTCAGCCTTCCGCTTTGTATAGGCAATATCTTAAGTGCCTTCCTCATCATCTTTGTATATGCCCTTGGAGCCTATGAGCTTCCACAAATCTTAGGGGCTACACAGCCAAAGGCACTGCCTATACTTAGCTATATAGAGTTTCAAAAGCCTGACCTTAGGCTCCGCCCTTACGCAATGGCTTATAATGGCGTGCTTACCGTAATCTCAGTATTTGCTGCCATAGTTTACTTCAGACTGATGAAGAAGAGCAGTGAGAAGTTTGGAGGGGCAAATGAAAAGAAATAATACATTTGGCAAGATTATAATAATAATATTTTCACTTGTAGTCATCCTCCCGATTCTTCCCCTTTTTATGTGGGTATTTACGGAGAGATTTACCTGGCCTTCACTCTTTCCTCAGGCTTTCTCACTAAGAGCGGTCAACAGCCTTATAAGGATGAACTCTGAGCTGATGAAGACCTTTGCGCTTAGCATACTGCTCTCTCTAACTGTAGCGGCGATTTCAGTGGTTATAGGGCTTATGACTGCGAGAGCGCTTAGCTTCTACGAGTTTAAGCTTAAGGGAGTGGTTAGCTTCTTGGTTATGTTTCCATTTCTTGTACCTACCACGGTATTTGCAATGGGAATACAGGTAACTCTGCTTAGGATGGGACTTGCAGGCAATGTATGGGGAGTAATTCTCTGTCATGTCATATACTCAGCTCCATACGCAACAAGGCTTATAGAAGAGGGCACAAGGGCATTGTCCCTTAAGCTTGAAGAACAGGCCAGGGTGCTTGGCTGCTCCCCTGTAAAGGCATTTTTTAGTGTGAGCCTTCCAAACCTCGTTCCTGTCATCCTCTCAGCCTTTACCATGGCATACCTCATTTCCTTTAGCCAGTACTTTCTGACTCTTCTAATCGGAGGCGGCAATGTCAACACCTTTGCGGTTATTATGGTGCCATATATTCAGGGCGGGGAGAGAAACTTTGCAAGCATATACAGTCTGGTATTTATGATAGTGACGATAGTAATATTTGCGGGCTTTGACAGACTGGCAAAGCTCTTCCTAAAAAATGCGGAAATAGAGTATCACAGGTAGGTGGAATATGAGTTTAAGTGTAAAAGGATTGAATGTAAGCTATGGGAAAAACCACATACTTAAGGATATCAACCTTGAGATAGAAAATGGTGAATTTGTCTCCATACTTGGGAAAAGCGGCTGTGGTAAGACCACCCTTATAAAAAGCATTGCGGGGCTTCTAGAGACTGATAACGGAGATATCAATATCTTTGATAAGAATGTGGCAGGACTTCCGCCTGAAAAGAGGCAGACAGTGATAGTATTTCAGGACTTGAGGCTCTTTCCTCATATGAATGTAGAGGACAATATCGCCTTTGCTATGAAGCTTAAGAAGATGGACAAGGCAGTAATCAAAGAAAAGGTTGATAAGCTGTTAGCGCAGGTAAGGCTCTCAGGCTATGAGAAAGAAAGGTAAGCAGGCTTTCGGGAGGACAGATGCAGAGAGTGGCACTTGCAAGGGCGCTTGGAGCCGAGCCTAAGCTCCTTCTCTTAGATGAGCCATTTGCAAGCCTTGATGAAGACCTCAGAAAGGAAATGGGAGAGCTTGTAAGGAGGCTTCACAGGGAAAATGGCATAACAACTGTGATGATAACCCATGACAAAGAAGAGGCTATGGAGCTATCTGACAGGCTTGCCCTTATGGAGGAGGGGCGAATCCTTGCCTTTGACAGTCCTGAGGGGCTGTATAACAGTCCAAAAGATGAGAAAATTGCTGCTATGTTAGGCGATGTGAACCTCTTTTGCGGTGAGGTGGAAGGAAACGCCTTTACATCTGATATAATTAGCTTTAAAACTGACAAAAAGTCTGGTAAATATAAGCTCCTTCTTCGTCCAAGCGAATTAGATGTGGATAACAAGGGAGAACTGGGGATAAAGGTCAGATTAAAGCAGATATCTTTCAAGGGGGAGATTACCGAGCTGATACTTGAGGCAGAAGAAAATGAATACAAGGTAAGGCTTCCTTACGGAGAATTTACCAAATCAGATATTAAAAACGGCGATGAAATAAGGCTTATAAGCAGGAAGAACAATGATTTTATACTTTTGGAGGAAGAGGGATGAAAAAAATAATATTTGACTGTGACAATACTATAGGTGTAGAAAACTGCGATGTGGATGATGGCTTAACCCTGCTCTATCTTCTTGGCTGTAAGGATGTGGAGATTCTTGGAATTACAAACTGCTTTGGCAATAACGAGACAGAGACAGTATATGCCAATACTTTAAGCTTTCTTAAGGAAATAGGAAGAAGTGATATAAAGGTATATAAGGGAGGTATCACTCCTTGTGACTATGAAAATGAGGCCACTGACTTCATAGTGAATACGCTTAACTTAGAGGATGAGGTGCACATACTTGCAACAGGCTCTCTTACTAATCTTGCGGGAGCTCTTGTAAAGGATGAGGCGGCTTTTAGAAAGGTAAAATCCATCACCCTTATGGGAGGAATAACCTCTCCTTTAGTCGTAGGTGGACTTACAATCGATGAGTTAAACTTCTCGGTGGATTATAAGGCTGCATACAAGGTATTAACTTCGGGAGTGCCTATCAGCATAGCTACAGGAAACAACTGCCTAAAGGTAATATTTGAGGTGGAAAAATTCAAGGAAAACCTGCTTTCTTTTGGTACTGAGACAGGCAAGTACATAGTTGATAAGACCAGTTACTGGTTTGAGAGAAATGAAAAGAAATACGGTATTAAGGCCTTTTGTAACTGGGATGTAACTGCCGGTTCATACCTTGTGAGTCCCGAGAATTTCACTGATGACAGGGCTTATTATAAGCTCTCCGAAGAAGACCTTAAGACAGGCTTCCTTAGAATAAGTGAAGAAGGAGATAGTAACTCTTTGTTAAATCTTCCTCAGATAACTAATGAGGAAGGCTTTGTAAGAGAGGTGTACAGAGGATTTAAAGAGGCGGATATAAAGTTGTAGAAGCCTGGATAGAATATAAACAGATTTTGATGTCCATATCATTTAATAAAGAATATATAAACTCCCACAGTCAACTGATTATGGGAGTTTATTATATGTAATTGAAATTTCCATTGTGCTGCTTATATATATTTGACTGGATTTCCAAGGTAAGTGAAAAACTAAGTTGCTTTTAGTTGGAAAATACCACAAGTACTTGACACAAACTCCTTGAGGTTAGCTTTTGACAAAGGATAAAATATGTGGTAACTTTGGAGTTAGTCTATACTAATGAGGTGAGAAATGTGAAGAATAAAAAGTGGTACAGCAGTGAGACAAAAGTGATAGCAGAGCAGGTAAATTACATAAAACTTGATTATGGGTGTACTGGAAAGGGAGAATTGACAATATATGATATCTTTCCAGGAGTGTATTTATACTTTATTGATATGGATACTTCCGATATATTTCCAACCCAAATTTTCCCTGAGCAAATGATTAGCATTAGTCATTGTAGAAAAGGACAATATGAATGTCAGTTCCCAAATCAGACATTAGATTGTCTGTCGGAAGGGCAGTTTAGTATTAATGGAACAGAGTATTTACCAGTATGCTTTTTCTTTTCCACTTAAAAAAAGTATGAAGGGCTGTCTATAGTATTAGATATGCAGGCAATACCACAGCAGGTGCAACAGTTGATGCAGGTGTTTGGAATTGACTTTGGACGATTAATGTGTCTGATGAATGGAGAAAAACACTGGTATGTCAGCCCGCCGTCAAAAGAACTTGCTGATATATTTGAAGCAGTATATCAGGGAAAAAGAGATGAAAGTACGGATTATTTTAGAATTAAAGTAATGGAGGTACTTTACCATATAGAAAAGACTCAGATTGAAAATCGTTTCGATGGCAGATATTTTAATAGAGAACAGGTACAGATAACAAAGGGGGTAAAAGAGTACTTGATTTCTCATATTGATGAAAATATATCTGTGGAGAAATTAGCAGTTTCATCAGGAATTAATATAAATATTTTTTATCAAATATTTATGGAAATATATGGAGAAACTCCCTATGCATACTTAAAAAGATATCGTATGAATGTGGCTGCAGTCCAACTGCTGACGGGAGAACGACGGATTGGTGATATTGCAATGGAATTAGGATATTCCAATGCAAGCAAATTCGCTAAGGCTTTTTATTCGGTATATGGAGAATTGCCGAGAGAGTACAGGAAAAAAAGAAGATAAAAACGGGCTATTTTCTATAAAACAAAAAAGAATGGAGTAGAATTATAGACTTCTTTTGCGTATAATTGTGCTAGTGATTAGATTAAACTAACTCTCGCATTTTTGTTAAAAAAGGAGGATATGTTATGAAGAAAAAAGATGATCTAATCCAGAGGATCTTGGCATTCGCAGGGAAAAAACGCTGGTTATTAACGGTATCTCATATACTATCTGGAATAAGTGCATTGTTCATTTTAATTCCATATGTATGTGTGTATTTTGCCGCAAAAGAGATGGTAGCAGTATTTACTGGGAGTCCGCTGAATGTGAATGCATTAATGTGCTGGGGAGGTTATGCACTGGCAGCAGAATTAATAGGATTGATAATTTATTTTGCATGCTTACTGTGTTCTCATACAGCAGCATTCCAAATGGAGAAAAATCTGAAAATGGCAGCGTTGCAGCATCTTGCTAAAATGCCGATGGGCTATTTTGATGCAAATCCAAGTGGAAAATTAAGAAAAATTATTGATGAAAATAGCACACAGGCGGAAAGTTATGTAGGTCATCAGCTTCCAGATTTAGTAGGTGCATATGTAACAATGATTGCAAGCTTAGTCCTGATGCTGTGCTTTGACTGGCACATTGGACTTCCATTGCTGTTATTGTTTGGAATTGGTTTTATGCTTCAGTTTATGTTAATGGGAAAAGACAGCATGAAATTTATGCAGAACTATCAGGATTCATTAGAGACAATGAATCATGAAGCAGTGGAGTACATACGAGGCATATCAGTTGTGAAAGTATTTGGACAGACAGTGCAGTCTTTCACAAAGTTTAATAGAGCCATTAAGGATTATAGTGATAATGCGATGGCATTTACAATGGCATGTCGTACAGGTGTGGTGGCGTTTACGGCAGTAATTAACTCACCATTTCTGGTATTAATACCGGCGGCAGTTCTGTCAGGTGTTTTTTCAGATAATATGGTTCATTTTACGGAAAATTTTCTGTTTTATCTGATTTTCACGCCGGCATGTGGTGTTATGTTAAATAAAATTATGTATATGAGCAACTATAAGATGCAGGCACAGGAATCTATGCGCAGAATCGATATGATTTTAAATGCAGAGCAGCAGAGTGAAGCAGAGAATCCGAAGCAGAAAACGGGTAATGATATTGTTTTTGAGAATGTAACCTTTTCTTATGAAAATGCTCTGAATCCAGCAGTTAAAAATCTTGGTTTTGTGGTAAAGGAAGGTACAACAACAGCATTGGTGGGACCTTCAGGTTGTGGAAAAAGTACAACTGCCAGCCTGATACCACGTTTTTATGATGTGACAGAAGGAGAGATAAAAATTGGTGGTGTTGATGTTAGAGAATTGTCTCAGGCAGATTTGATGAAAAACGTTGCCTTTGTGTTCCAGAATCCGAAGCTCTTTAAAGAGTCTTTATTAGACAACATCTGTGCAGGGCGGCGGGATGCCAACAGAGAAGAAGCATTACATGCCGCACATCTGGCACAATGTGATGATATTTTGGCAAAATTCCCAGACGGAATTGATGCGGTGGTAGGAAGCAAAGGAGTGTATCTTTCTGGTGGAGAAGCACAGAGAATTGCAATTGCAAGAGCAATTTTAAAAGATGCTCCGATTATTGTATTAGATGAGGCGACAGCATTTGCTGACCCGGAGAATGAAGTACAGATTCAGAAAGCACTGACCGAATTGACAGAAGGAAAGACGGTGATTATGATTGCGCATCGATTGTCGGCGATTCAGGGGGTAGACCAGATTCTTGTAATGAAGGATGGAGAACTTGCAGAGAAGGGAAACCATACAGCGTTACTGGAGAAAGACGGAATTTACGCACATATGTGGAAAGATTATATTAAGACAACAAAATGGCATGTTGGAAACGAGGTGATGACATGTTAAAAAAGATGTTTGCTTTAAGCGATAAGGGTGCAAAAAGCTTGAAAGGCGGTATTATAGCAGCGGCGTTTTATAATCTATGTCTGATGATTCCGGTAGGATTGTTAATGAAGTTGGTACAGGATATGCTTTTTTCTATCGAGAGTGGAGAGCCTGTAATACAGAAGAATATCGTGTTCTATCTGATTGGAGCGGTAGTGTTGTTTGCACTGATTTTTGCGGCACAATGGGTTCAGTATAACAAGACCTATACGACTGCTTATGAAGAAAGTGCAAATCGTAGAATTGTTTTGGCAGAAAAAATGAGAAAACTACCTTTATCCTTTTTTGGAAAGAAAGATATTGCGGATCTGACTACAACAATTATGGGAGATTGTACTGCGCTAGAGAGAACATTTTCCAATGCAATGCCAATGCTGTTTGGAACAATTGTGACCTTTATTTTAATATCAATTGGATTAATTGTGACCGATTATCGTATGGGACTATGCATTCTATTACCTGTTCCGTTGGCAACCCTGGTGCTTTTTCTTGCCAGAAAAGCACAGCAGAAGGCAGAGGCGGAGAATGTGCAGGCAAGAAGAAGTGCTTATGATGGTGTGCAGGAATATCTGGATACAATTCAGGAATTAAAATCTGCATCAAGGGAAGACGAATACTTAAAAGGGTTGGAAGGAAAATTGGATCAGGTAGTTAAGTGTTCTTTCAGAAACGAACTTATCCTGGTTCAGCTCTTGCAGCAGCCCAGTTTGTGGTAATGCTTTTGGTCTGGTTGCAGTGCTTTTTGCAGGTGGATATTTTGTTGCAGAGGGGACATTAACGATTCCTATGTTTCTCTTTTTTCTGATTGTAGCAGGAAGAATATATGATCCGTTTTCCAGCTGTTTTATGCTTTTGTCGGAAATTTTTTCTGCATTAGTTAGTGTGGAACATATGAAAGAGATGGAAGCAACATCGATTCAGACAGGAAAAAGCGTGTAAAAGCGAATCAAGGATATGAGATTGAGTTTCGTGATGTTGTATTTTCTTATAAGAAAGAAGAGGATGCAGAAGAAGTATTATCAGGAATTTCCTTCGTAGCAAAACAGGGAGAAGTGACAGCGTTAGTTGGTCCTTCCGGAAGTGGAAAGTCTACAGTCTCCAAGCTGGCAGCACGCTTTTTGGGATATTGACAGTGGAAAAAAATAACATTAGGTGGAGTGGATATTTCCGAAGTGGAGCCTGAGACGTTACTTAAAAAAATTTTTGCAATTGTTTTTCAGGATGTTTTGCTTTTTGATGAATCAGTAATGGAGAATATTCGACTGGGAAGAAAAAGATGCAACGGATGAAGAGGTGAGAGCGGCTGCTCAAGCAGCACAGTGTGAAGAATTTATTGAACGATTGCCAGAAGGATATGATACAAACATTGGTGAAAAACGGAAGCTTTTCTTTCAGGTGGAGAACGTCAACGTATCTCGATAGCAAGAGCCTTACTTAAAAATGCACCAGTGGTACTTTTAGATGAAGCGACAGCATCTATGGATGCAGAAAGTGAGACATTAGTACAGGAAGCTCTTTCTACGCTGTTGGCAGGAAAGACAGTGTTAGTAATTGCACATCGTATGCGTACAGTTGCAAATGCAGATAAGATAGTTGTTTTGGATGGAGGGAAAGTAGCAGAACAGGGAACTCCAGAGGAATTATTGCGTAATCAGGGAGTGTTTTCACGCCTTTATGCAGCACAGGGACTATAAAAAAGGAGATTATTGAAAATGGAAAAATTAAAAAAATTATCAGCAAAGGATTTAATTAACACAGGTATTTTTACAGCAATTTATTTTGTTGTTATGTTCGTATTTACTGCCGTAATATCTTTTGCACCAATTACTTATGTTTTATTACCAGCATTTATTGCAATTCTTTGTGCACCTATTTATATGCTTTTCATTACAAAAGTAAAAACCTTTGGAATGATTACAATCATGGGTGTATTAATTGGTATTTTAATGGTATTTACTACCGGTAATTCGTGGATTATGTTTGTATTTTTGTTCATTATTAGGTCTTATCAGTGACTTGATTACAAAAAGCGGGTGGATATACAAGCAAGAAGATGAGTCTGATTGGATATTATGTATTTTCCATCTGGCCTGTTGGTTCATTTTTTTCCCAATCTGGCTTATGAGAGATGCTTATTTTGATGGTGTTGTAGCATCTATGGGAGAAGCATATGCAGAAGGATTAAAAGCAATGACACCTAACTGGATTATCCCGGTTATGATTGCTTACACAATTGCTGCTGGTGTTGTGGGCGGATTAGTTGCCGGAAAAATGAATAAGAAACATTTTGAAAAGGCAGGAATTGCATGAGAAATTTAAATCCAATAACAAAGATACTATGCATCCTCGCAATCAATATCACTATTACATTTGGTGTAAATGTGATAATGGAGCTTGTGCTATTAGCTTGTGTAAGTGGGTTATTCATGGCAAATGGTAAGTGGAAAAAATGCATTCATTATGACCTGATATTTGCGTTTTTGTTGTTTGGAGATAAGTGCATTTTGCCGGCAATAACTGTTCCATGGTTATCTACATTGGCGTGTCTTGTGTTTATTGCATTTCGCAAATTTTTCTTTTGTATTATGTCGGCTGATTTCTTTGTTTCAACCACAGAAATCAACGTCATGATTGCTTCGCTGGAAAAAATAAGAGTTCCGCAAGTAATTATTATACCTTTGGCTGTGCTGGTGCGATTCTTTCCTACTGTCAAGGAGGAATGGAATCACATACGCGCAGCTATGCGTATGAGAAACATTGGAACAGGAGCGGGGCAGATTTTGCTGCATCCGATAAAGGCTATGGAATATATGATTGTTCCACTATTATTTTCAACAGTAAAGATTGGAGAAGAATTAGCAGCAGCGGCATTAGCAAGAGGGCTTGGCATGCACAACAAAAGAACAAATTTGTGTCGTGTCTCATTGAAAATGGCAGACTATCTTGTGATGGTATTCTCCGTGACTATTGTGGTTTTTTCGAAGTTATGTGGAGGATATTAAAAATTTATGGAGGCAGTTCGTTTAGAAAATGTGTCATTTCAGTATACTGGTGTGAATCGGAAAAATGGCATAAAAAATGTATCAATGAGTGTAAAAGAAGGGGAGTGTGTTCTGTTAACAGGAATCAGTGGATGTGGGAAATCCACGATTCTTCGTGTGATAAATGGACTTGCGCCCTATTTTTACGAAGGAGAAATAACAGGAAAAATTGAATTAATGGGAAAGCAGGCGGATGAAATTCCCTTTGCAGAGATATCTAAAATTTGCGGAAGTGTATTTCAGAACCCAAGATCCCAATTTTTTTATATGAATACCTCTAGTGAGATTGCTTTCGGTTGTGAAAATCAGGGGATTCCTACAGAGGAAATTGAAGCACGGGTAGCAGATTGTGTAGAACAGTTTCAACTGGAGGATTTGCAGAATCGCAATATTATGCAGTTGTCTGGTGGCGAAAAACAAAAAATTGCATTTGCAAGTATTTATGCGGGAAGACCGGATATTTATGTGCTGGATGAGCCTTCTGCAAATTTGGATTTTGATGCGATAAAGGACATTGAAAGAATATTAAAGACCTTAAAAAAGCAGGGTAAGACCATTATTATTGCAGAACACAGACTTTATTACCTGATGGAACTTGCAGACCGTGTCTGCTATATAAAAGACGGAGAAATTGCGCAAGAGTATACGATAGAAGCATTTAAAAAACTCTCCGGGCAGGAATTAAGAGAAAAAGGACTTCGTTCACTTGATTACCGTATATTGCATGAGGAAGAACTGGGGCAAAAAAAAATAGACAGAGATATTAGTGAAAAAAGTAAAAGGGAATCTTGGAATGCGGCACAACATATCTACATGAAAGAGGTTGCCTGTAGGTATAAAGGGAGAGAAGAGCCGGTATTAAAGATTAAGGAGTGTAGGCTGCCGCTACATGAAAAAATAGCAGTAATTGGTCATAATGGTGCTGGTAAATCCACCTTTATGAATGGTTTATGTGGGATGAATAAATCGGTAAAAAGGAATCTATTGTAAGGGAAAATGATATTCTTCCAATAAAGAGAAGAGCAAAAGAAAGCTTTTGAAGTATTTCAGGAAATAAACCACCAGCTGTTTACAAATAGTGTGGAGGAAGAAATATCATTAGGCAGTGAAAATAAGAACGTAGAGGAAAGAAATGGACTGATGTCTATGTTGGACTTAACAAATTATGCAGATACTCACCCGATGGCATTGTCAGGCGGGCAGAAGCAGAGAGTTGCAATTGCATCTGCACTTTATAGTGATAGAAAGCTGATTTGTTTAGATGAGCCGACGAGTGGGCTTGATTATCATCAGATGGAACGGGTGGCAAAACTGCTGGAACAGGTACAGCCTAAGCTTGATTTGTTGCTGATAATTACACATGATCTGGAATTTATTTTGAAGACCTGCACATATATTGTGCATATTGAAAATGGGGAAGTATTGGAACAATATTCATTGGATGAGGAAGGAAAAGAGAAGTTATTTCGGTTTTTTTAATTATGAAAAATAAATTATATTTTGAAAAAAATTGAGAATATAATGGTTCCGTAAAACAGACACTTTTTAAGACAGTTTTTAATGAATCTGATATGCTTAGAACAACCAACATGGAGGATTCAAAAAATGTCTCGTACAAGAAGAAACTTTAGTGCCAAGTTTTAAATCCGACCTCGTCCTCGAGGTTCTGAAGGGAGAAAAGGAACTGAATGTCATTGCTACCGAAAATGGCATTCAGTCTAACCTCCTTCGAAACTGGAAGAAGGAGTTCCTTGAGAAAGCGTCTGTGGTCTTTGACCACACGCGGGAGGAGAACTAAGGGAAAGCTCTCCGAGGAGCGCAAAGAGAAAGAAGCTTACGCAAAGAAGGTCGGCCAGCTCACCATGCAGGTGGACTGGTTGAAAAAAATCTGAGGAGATGCTTGGACCTGACATAGAAGAAATAGGAGATTTAATTATTACAGTAACGAGGGTATTTGGTACGGATAGTTCTATTTCCGCCCATGCAACTTCTTTTCTTAGGATAGAAGATGGTAAAATTGCTTCGATAGACGAATACTGGGGTGATGATGGAGAAGTTCCGAAGTGGCGACTGGATATGAAAATTGGAATGAAAATCAGATGATTTGAGATTGAAAAAGGTGATAAAATGAAAGAGCGAGAAAGAATTATTAGATTATGGTTTGATATGTGGCTCAAACAACAAGATTTAGGAATAGATGATATATTTGCGGAAGATGTTGTTTATACTGAAAGTTGGTGTCCTAAATATGAAAATCGAACAACTGTGAGGCATTGGTTTAATGAATGGAACAGTCGTGGAAAGGTTATTTGTTGGGAGATTAAGCAGTTTTTTTCACAGTGAACATCAAACAGCTGTGGAGTGGTATTTCAAAAAAACAAGATGAATGATGGGAGAATAGATGAATTTGATGGTATATCGTTGATTGAGTGGACAAAAGAGAATAAAATCAAGAAACTAAAAGAATTCGGTTGCAACATCAATCATTATAATCCTTATGAAAATAGTGAGGAACCCCAATTTAGAGATAATAAAGTTACTTGGTTTTAGAACTAATTTAAAAATATTTACAAGAGCGATTAGAAAAGTAAAAATCTAATCGCTTTTTTATTTAATAAGAAATTCATCCATTTTCAGTGACATAAAGGCATCTAAAACAGTAATGCCCGCCGGTATGCGGGCATAGGAAACAAGACGGTGAAAGGTTAAAAGATATAGAATCCTTTGTCAAGCAGCTTGTATGTAACAGGAATTACCAAAATGCTGCTTATATTCATTATTACAGGGCTTACTCTGTCTTGTGGAAGTGCTTGTATAGAATGTAAGCCACAGTTTCAATTACTCACCCTGCATAGATTCAATAGGACGGATTGTACTATTATACACCTTCTTAAAAAAGTAGATTGAGGCGATGAATGAAATGATTTCCGCTATGAAAAATGACCACCATACATTATTTACATTTCCTGTCTGTGCAAGGAGCCAGGCAGCAGGGATGAGGACTACCAGCTGTCTCATTACCGAAATGATTAAAGAATATATACTCTGTGCAAAGGCTTGAAAGACCGAGCTAAGCACTATTCCGATGGCAGCCAGTGGGAAATGGATGGCTATGGTACGAAGTGCAATTATTCCCATGCTTTTCATATCATCAGCAGCATTGAACATGTCAAGCAGGACACCTGGAACAGCCTCAAGCAGAAGGGTTCCTGCAAGCATTATGCCAAAGGCAAGAGCCAGTGAAAAGCGTAGTGCCTCGTCTATCCTCTTCTTATTCATAGCCCCGTAGTTGTAGGAAAGTACAGGGATGAGTCCGTTATTAAGGCCAAATACCGGCAGGAAGAAGAAGGATTGAAGCTTAAAGTATACACCAAAGACTGCGGTTGCAGTAGTTGAAAAGGCAATGAGGATTATGTTCATTGCATATGTCATAACAGAACCTATGGATACCATAAGTATACTAGGTATAGCAATAAAGTAGATTGGCTTTATTATCCTCATACGAGGGTGTAGAATCTGCTGTATTGATAGGTGGATTTCTTTGTTGTATTTTACATTTAAGAAGAGTCCTACAGCAGCGGCTATGAACTGACCTATTACTGTAGCGTAGGCAGCTCCTGCAACTCCCAGCTTAGGAAAACCAAGGAGGCCGAATATCATAATAGGGTCAAGGATGATATTTGCCACGGCACCAACTATCTGGGATATCATACTTAGCATAGTGCGGCCTGTAGCCTGAAGCAAACGCTCCCCTGTAATCTGTAAGAAGGAGCCTGTAGAGAGGAAGCTGATTATCTGAAGGTAGATAATAGCGTCAGCCTGGATGGCGGCATCACTTGTCTGGCTTGTGATAAATGGTACTGCGCCAAATAGGCCTATAAACACAAAGATAATGGTGTTTATAAGTACCAAAAAGACACCTGCATTTGCAGCAGAATCTGATTTTTCATAGTTTTTTTCTCCAAGTCCTTGTGAGAGAAGCACATTAAAGCCTACTCCCGTACCCGTAGCCAAGGCTATTATGAAGTTTTGCATAGGGAAGACCAGAGTTACCGCAGTCAGCGCTTCTTCTGATAGCTGGGCTACGAAGATGCTGTCCACCACATTGTAGAGTGCCTGCACCATCATAGATATTATCATAGGAAGTGACATGTTAAGAATGAGCCTCTTCACCGGCATGGTTCCCATTTTATTTTCTTTAGTTTCCATATTTTCTCCTTTTTTTACAGTGCTAAAGATTATAGCATAATTTAGGCATTTTTGTAATGGAGAAATTGAACAAAAAATTTTTGCCTATTTCCCTTGGTGCATTTTATGTTAAACTAAATCTAAAAGCAGGCAAGGAGATTGGCAGTGTTTGTAGGGCGTGAAAGCGAATTAACTTTGTTAAATAAATTATGCTTCAGATAAATTCTAATTTGTCGAGTTGTTATAGATCAACTAAGTTGACGCAAAAACTGATAAATGTCCAGACTCGCTCCGGCATTCGCTTCGCTACGCCTGATGCGCTCGCTTAGGCATTATCAGTTTTTGCTGTCATCAGCTATCTAGCCCCCCGCAGTGACGCTCCGAATGATAACATTTCGCTCCGGCATCCGCTTCGCTTCGCCTAAGCGAGAGCTTAGAATTTATCATTCGTAGCTGATGCCATAGATTTCTGAAAATAATAAGTTATAGGGCTACATTAACAACCTAAGTGACGCTCCGAATGATAACATTTCAGACTCGCTCCGGCATCCGCTTCGCTCCGTCTAATGCGCTCGCTTAGAATTTATCATTCGTAGCTGATACCTTAAATTTATATAAATAATAACTAGAATACCAAATGAAAGACAGCCACTACCGCCTGCCCCCATTGTGGCTGATGTGTTTGTTTTTGCTGGCTTATCAATTAAACAGCCTGAACTAATAATGCCTAAGCGAGCGCATTAGGTTTTTCGTCAACGGAACTATTCTTAAACAGCATCTTACAGAAAAACCGGAGCGAGTCTGGACATTTATTAGTGAAGGCGTCACTTTGTCTGATAAACAAACACATTAGCCCTACAACTTAGAATTTTTTTAATTTCCCTGCAACATTTTATGCCTCTCATTTGTGTATATAGTGAAAAGGCAAATGAGCAAAAAAAAATAAACCAATATGGAGGAAATTAAGATGAAGAAGATGTTAACAGTTGTAGCAGGAGTTTTAGTAGCAGGAAGCCTTATGAACAGTGTGGCAAGAGCAGATGTGATGGTAGGACAGGACAAGTCAACCTGGAGCCCATATTCAATTGA
The DNA here is from genome assembly GCA_916439065.1 of uncultured Catonella sp. Taxonomy (GTDB): domain Bacteria; phylum Bacillota; class Clostridia; order Lachnospirales; family Lachnospiraceae; genus Catonella. The sequence goes on along the minus strand of CAKAGD010000003.1, from coordinate 669,071 downwards.
GACAGAGGCTGTTGCTAATGCAGGGGTAATGGTAGGACAGGATGAGTCAACCTGGCCACCATATTCAATAGGACTCGAAGAGAAAACTGTGAAGGTTGGAGTGCCAGATCCTTTTACTGATGTAAAAAACCTCAAAGAAGCAGAGAAAAATACAGGAGTTAAGATGACGGCTCCTAAAAAGATAAAAGGTTATGATGAGATAAGCTATCAGATAATGAAGGAAGAAAAGTTTGTTCAGGTTAGCTATAGTAAGGATGATAAAAATTCTATTACCATCAGAAAGGCTGTTGCAAAAGATGATATCAGCGGTGATCACAACAAATATAAGAACACCAAGAAGGTTACAGTTAAGGGCTACAAGGTAAAATTAGAGGGTAATGGCAAGACCTATTCACTTGCAACTTGGACAAAAGGTAAGTATTCATTTTCAGTAGGTATATACAACGAGAATAAAAAAGGTGTAAGCCTTAAGCAGATGAAGAGCATTATAGGACAGGTAAAATAAAAATAATATACTGGAGAAGTTTTACGAGTGGTGCAAAAATGTCACTCTAAAAGATAACTTCGATATTGTAATATATGTTTTAAGCAGGTTGAAATTTATTGATTTTTATGCTAGAATGAACATAAGAACAGAGATGTTCTTCTTCATCAAAGATGAAGTCCTGTGACGGTTCTGACAGGACGGTAAAATAAAAACTGACCGAGCGATGAAGTCCTGTGACGGTTCTGACAGGACGGTAAAATAAAAATTGACCGAATGATGAAGTACTTAACGAGAGGTGTTAAAGCCTCTCGTTTATCTATATTCAATTTAAGGAGAACTACTTAATGAACCTTCCGGAAAATGATTATCAGATTTTGAAACTTACTGATGCCTTTTACAAGGCTTATCCCAATCCTCCTTATACTGAAATATTAAAAAAAAAATCAAAGAGCATATAATTGTTTGTTGTTCCAATCACATTATGATTATTTTATCTGCATACCTTATCGAAGTGAGATTACACACAAATATGCATATCACTTCACATCCACAGAAAGAGCTAAACTACATAAGTCAGGGTTAGATTACAGTAAAATAGTGATTATTGAAAAAAACTAGAATATATCGATTCAGTAGGTGCAATAATTGATAAAGATGAATTTAATGAGACAGTAATCAATTTGGAAAAAATCAAAAAAGAAGCTCTTAAATTTGTTGAGGATTATATTTCACATATTCTTGGTATAAAGGTAATGCACAGTCGTGAATTTCACAGAAGATACGCTTATTCACCTTTAAAATATTTTCATGAAGCTCTAAAAACCCCTGTACATAGGCAATTCTAAAAAAATAAATTTTTTTTAATTTCCCTGCAACATTTTATGCCTCTAATTTGTGTATATAGTGAAAAGGCAAATGAGCCAAAAAAAATAAACCAATATGGAGGAAATTAAGATGAAGAAGATGTTAACAGTTGCAGCAGGAGTTTTAGTAGCAGGAAGCCTTATGAGCAGTGTGGCAAGAGCAGATGTGATGGTAGGACAGGACAAGTCAACCTGGAGTCCATATCCAATTGAGACAGAGGCTGTTGCTAATGCAGGGGTAATGGTAGGACATGATGAGTCAACCTGGAGCCCATATCCTATTGAAGGACAGGAAGACCAGGCAATTGGAATGCCTAATCCTTTTACAGAAGTTAAGAGCCTTAAAGAAGCAATGAAGCTTTCAGGTATCAAGCTTACCATTCCTAAAACAATCAAGGGATACGATAAAATAAGCTACCAGGCCATTAAAAAAGACAAGTTCATTCAGGTATATTATAGAAAGGATGATGACAACTACATTGTAGTGAGAAAGGCTGCATCAAAGAAGAATATAAGTGGTGATTATACCAAGTATAAAAACACCAAGAAGGTAACAGTTAAGGGTAACAAGGTAAAGCTTCAGGGTAATGGCAAGACCTATTCACTTGCAACTTGGACAAAGGGAAAGTATTCATTTTCAGTAGGCATATACAACGAGAATAAAAAAGGTGTAAGCCTTAAGCAGATGAAGAGCATTATAGGACAGGTAAAATAAAAATAATAAATTGACCAAGTTTTCAACGAGAGGTGTTAAAGCCTCTCGTTTATTATTGTAAAAAAGAATGTACAGGGGAAAGTATTCTATAACGTAAAAAATTTGCATCTTAACACATTATATGTTAAGATATAAAAAATAATGTTTAGATTTGAGGTAAAATAGATGGAGGAGATATTAAAAGAGATATTGCATATCCCTGTTAAAGAAAAGGCTTTTGATGGGGAAAATAAACTTCCGTTGCTATTACTTGGGCTTTATGACATTAAAGTATTTATGATAGGCAAAAAAAGTGTGTACATGATTCAACCCAAAGAACATGTATCTCTTCCACAATTAAAAAAACACTTCGCCAAGCTTAAAATGTTACTGGGTGAAGACTGTATTTTTTATGCTGACAAGTACACACAGTATGGGATTTTTAGATTAATTGAACTTAATATCCCGTTTATATTTGGCAATAACAATATTTATCTTCCCAATCTAGGCATACGGATTCATGATAAACCAAAGGCGAAATTGCCTGATGTAAAGCAGTTTTCTTCATTCACACAGAAGCTTGTATTGATGGCCTTATACTGTGGGTGGAAGACTATTTCAGGGAAAGAAATTGCGGAATTCCTTAAAGTCTCAAGAATGACTGTAAATAGGACCTTAATTGAACTGGAAGCCCTTTCTTTACCACTTACTGAAATTAAAGGAAAAACTAAATATTTTAAAAATGATTTTTCTAAGAAAGAATTATTTGGAGTATGTGAAGAATACCTGGTAAGCCCGGTAAAAAAGACTGTGAAATTAAAGCATATTCCTGATTATACATTTGTAAAAAGTGGGGGGTCTGCTCTTGCTGAATATTCTTTGCTTGGAGAAAGCACCTATCCGGTTTTTGCTATAGATAGGGAAGGATATAGTAAACTTGAGATAAAACAGGAAGAAATAGTAGCAAAGGGAGAAGAACCTGCCTGTATTATTCAGATTCATAGATATTTAATTAATAAAAATGGCGTAGTTGATCCAATTAGCGCAATATTATCTATGCCGAGTAGTGAATTGGAAGATGCCAGAGTTGAGCAGGCAATTGAGGAGATTAAGGAAGGAGTTTTCAGTGGTAGGTGGACTTAATAAATTTAAGGATTACTTCTCGGAATATAAAGAACAATATGTTTTAATCGGAGGAGCAGCTTGCGACATTGTTATGGAGGACTTCGATAGTTCTTTTCGTGCAACAAAAGATTTGGATATTGTATTGATTGTTGAGGCTTTAACGCCAGAATTTGGCAGGGCTTTCTGGAAATTTGTTAATGATGGGAAATATAGAAACAAGAGCATTAGTACAGAACATCCGCATTTTTACCGCTTTGATAAGCCTGAGGAACCTGGATTTCCATATATGTTAGAAATATTTTCAAAAAGCGGATTTGAAATTAATTATCATAACGCTAATCTAATTCCTTTACATTTTGATGACAGTGTTTCAAGCTTGTCAGCTATACTTTTAAATGACGCGTATTATGATATTCTTCTTGGCGGAAGAATGGAGATAGATGGAGTTCGTGTACTTGCACCTGAGTACATTATTCCCTTTAAGGCAAAAGCGTGGTTGGACTTATGTGATAAGCGGGATAGTGGATACCCTGTAGATGAAAAGGATATAAAGAAACATAAAAATGATGTAGCTAGACTTACTACAATTCTAAGTGAAGCCAATGTTATACAATTGCCTAAAGAAGTTGTCCTTGATATGCAGGAGTTTATCCGGGAATTTGAGCAAGTTCCTGTTGATATTAGGGCCCTAAAGATTAAAGGTATTACGAACCAACAGATTGTAAATATATTAAAGAAGATATATCTAAGAAGTTAAAAGCAAGAGAATATCAGGTTTTAGGAAAAAAATATACGTTTTTTTAAAACAAAAATTTTTAATTTCTCTGCAACACTTTATGCCCCTAATTTGTGTATATAGTGAAAAGGCAAATGAGCCAAAAAGAATAAACCAATATGGAGGAAATTAAGATGAAGAAGATGTTAACAGTTGTAGCAGGAGTTTTAGTAGCAGGAAGCCTTATGAGCAGTGTGGCAAGAGCAGATGTGATGGTAGGACAGGACAAGTCAACCTGGAGTCCATATCCAATTGAGACAGAGGCTGTTGCTAATGCAGGGGTAATGGTAGGACAGGATGAGTCAACCTGGAGCCCATATCCAATCGAGGGACAGGAAGACCAGGCAATTGGAATGCCTAATCCTTTTACAGAAGTTAAGAGCCTTAAAGAAGCAATGAAGCTTTCAGGTATCAAGCTTACCATTCCTAAAACAATCAAGGGATACGATAAAATAAGCTACCAGGCCATTAAAAAAGACAAGTTCATTCAGGTATATTATAGAAAGGATGATGGCAACTACATTGTAGTGAGAAAGGCTGCATCAAAGAAGAATATAAGTGGTGATTATACCAAGTATAAAAACACCAAGAAGGTAACAGTTAAGGGTAACAAGGTAAAGCTTCAGGGTAATGGCAAGACCTATTCACTTGCAACTTGGACAAAGGGCAAGTATTCATTTTCAGTAGGCATCCACAATGACGGCAAGGGCATGAGCCTTAAGGAGATCAAGAACATAATCGGACAGGTAAAATAAAAACCCAATAAAATTAATAATTCTACCCCTTGAAATTAATCCTATAAAACGATAAACTCAGATTCAGGCAAGATCATGGTATGTGATTTTGTCTGAATTATGGGCAGCCACATTGGTCTTATTCCGATATAGATGAAGCTTTTAGGTGATAAAAGTTAAAGGAATGAGAATGCGGTTACTCACGCAAACTGTAAAAAAGGAGAGGAAATTTTATGGAGTTAATTGCAGAGGGGTATGGATTTTCCTTTAAAGAAGGGCTTATTAATCTGATTAAAATGGTTGGAGCCACCATAAAAAGGGCTTCCATTCTGCCATTTGCAAAAAAAGAAGACACAAGAGCCTTATTAAATGAGCATGCCGAGAACTTCTTGAAAAAGTACGGCAATCAGGTGATTAGGATGGCATACACCTATGTTCACAATATGGATGAGGCAGAGGATATCTTGCAGGAAACTCTTATCAAAATCTTAGAGGTAAAACTCGACTCAGATGATGAGGAATATATCAAGGCATATTTCCTACGCACTGCTTCCAATATAGCTAAAAACCACATTTCTGCAAACAAGAGGCACGAAACAGATGAGCTGAATGAAGAGCTTGTCGCAGAGGAAAAAGTCCGACCTTTCCTTTGTGTGGGAGGCTGTAAAGGAACTGCCGGACACACAGAGGGATGTCATCCACCTTTTTTATGAAGAAGGCTATCAGACTGCTGAAATAGCTGAGATTTTGGGAAGAAAAGAAGCAACTGTAAGGTCTGACTTAAAACGTGCAAGGGAGAGGTTAAAAACTATATTAAAGGAGGTGTACGACTTTGAGTAAATACAATGAAATAATGAAAAAGTAAATGTTACTGATGAAATGAAAAGCCGTATCCTTGGTAATATAGATGAATATTTTAGCAAAAAGAAGAATGCAGGGAAAAAGTCATTCTATCTTGCTTTCTGTGGGGTAGCGGCAGCAGCCCTCCTTATGATAATAGTAAGACCTTGGGATAACAATGTAGCAGGGCCTATAAATCCCGGTACAAACTCAGTCGGAGAAGGTTCTACCGGACTATGCGTAAATCCTATGCAGAATTATGCCTCAGCAGAGGAGCTTTCTAAAGCGGCTGGTTTCAATGTGCCGGAGATAAAGAGCCTTCCATTTAAGCCAAGTGAAACAGAGTATATGACGCTTGGTGAGGGTTTTGCTCAAATAACCTATCTTAGTGATGACGACAGGCTGATTTACAGAAAGTCAACAGACAAAGAGGATAACTCGGGCAATTACAATCCTTACGACTATGTGGGAGAGGTTAGCGTAAATGATATCAAAGTAACGGTAAAGGGAACCAAGGAGGCACTAAACCTTGCCATTTGGAATGATGGCACATATGAACATTCTATCTCTGTAGAAAAGGCGGTAGACAAGGATGTAATGATTAAGATGATTGAAGAGGTTATGAGGAATAAATAAAGTGAAGACTTCAGTAATAAGGGCCACCTTAAAAGCTGAAGTCTTCATTGCATTTACAGAAATACGAATATTTTTATACTGTAATAATGAAGATTAGCAAGATGGTGTCATTCAGGAATATTATAGGACAATATATAGTGGCTTGTAAAATATGGTAAATTAGGCTAGAATAATTAGTATATTACAAAATTATTGGAGAGTAGTCTATGGCAGTTAGGAAAAAGCGTAAAGGCAGGGCAAGAAAAGTGATATATGCTCTGTTTGCAGGAGTGTTTTTAGTTGTTATAAGCACGAGTAAATTTATGTTAGAAGACAGGCTTTTGCAGGCAAAGGCTAAGAATGAAAGCATCAGGAACCGGTTGGAAGACGAAAAGAACAGAGCAGAGGAACTTGAGAATTTAAAGCTTGAAATCAAAACAAGGAAATTTATTGAAGAAACTGCCAGGGAAAAATTTGGGTTGACTTATGATAATGAAATAGTATTTGAACCGGAAAAATAAAGGTCTGACAACCTATGTGGGAGTCAGGCCTTTGATTATTAATAAGAGGTTAAAATGGACAGTATAGAAAGAGTAAAGTCATTAATTAAAGAGAACAGGCTGTTGCGAAAAGAAGAGAAGGTAGTATTAGGTGTATCCGGTGGAGCTGACTCGGTATGTCTTTTGCTGCTGCTTAGAGATATAATAACTTCTGATAATATAATTGCAGTACATATAAACCATGGCATCCGTGGAGAAGAGGCAGAGAGGGATGAGTTTTTTGTAAAAAACATTTGTGAAAAATATAACATTCATCTTGAAGTCAGGCATTGTAATATTCCTCTTTTTGCATCAGAAAACAAAATCTCAGAAGAAGAAGCGGGGCGGATACTTAGATATAAAATATTTGAAGAAATAAGGGAAAAAGAAAATGGAACTAAGATAGCAGTTGCACATAATGCAAATGATGTGGCAGAAACCTTTCTTTTAAATCTATCCAGAGGCAGCGGAATAACAGGGCTTACAGGGATAAAAATAAAAAATAATAATATAATCCGGCCATTGATAAAGACCGGCAGAACTGAAATTGAAGAAATAGTTAAATATTATGGAGAGAGTTTCATTACAGACAGTACAAATAATTCTCTCGTCTATGCGAGAAACAGGGTGAGAAATAAAGTTCTGCCTGAGCTTTTTAAGGTAAATGATGGTGCTGTAAGGCATATAAACGAAGCTGCGGACAAACTTAGGAGGATAGAAGACTACATACTAAGGGAAAGTGAGAGGGCATATAAAAAATATGTGAGTACGGAGCAGGGAATATATATAAATATAGATTTTGCTAATGAAGATGAGGTAATACAGGAAGAACTAATACATAAAGCCTTAGTTATGGCAGCAGGAAGGGCTAGAGACATAGGCGGAGTGCATATAGGATCTGTAAAAGAACTGGTTTATAAGCAGGTAGGAAGATGCATCAATCTGCCTTATGGAGTAAGGGCTTATAGAGATTATAATGGAATTAGGATTTTTAATGAAGATGAAATAATACCTAAGCCTGAAAAAAAGAGTTGATTTTACCTAAACTGAGTTTGAAAAATTTGAAATAGGTGAAATTTCAAATATTTCTATAAATGAAAGTAATATTGAATTGACTTTTAATGACGGAAGTACAAAAAAATCTTCTACAAAAATAGTTGTATCAAATGGTTTGATTATGATAAAATATCAAATAATGTTCTTTTACGTTATAGAAAAGATGGCGATTATCTTATTATTTCTGATAAGGGTACAAGGAAAAAGCTGAAAAAATATTTTATAGACAACAAAGTTCCTTCAGAAAAGAGAGATTTTATACCACTTGTGGCAGCAGATAATGAAATTCTATGGATAATTGGTTATAGAACCGGAGAGGGAGCCAAAATTACAAAGGCAACGAGAAGGATATTAAAAATGGAAATAAAAAGGAAATGATGGAGGACAACATGGAAGCAAAAATTACTACATTACTCAGTGAGGAGCAGGTTGCAAAACGTATAAGAGAGATGGCAGAGGAGATTAACAGAGACTATGCCGGTAAGGAAGTGCATTTAATCTGTATTCTGAAAGGCAGTGTGTTTTTTACTACAGAGATTGCAAAGTATATAACAGTACCGCTTACTATGGATTTTATGTCAGTATCAAGCTATGGCAACGGTACGGAGAGCAGCGGCAGAGTAAGGATAGTAAAGGATTTGGATGAAGGTCTGGACGGCAAGGATGTTATTCTTATAGAAGATATTATTGACTCAGGCCATACTCTAAGCTTCCTTCAGGATATGCTTTGGACAAAAAAACCTAATTCTCTTAAGTTATGCACCCTTCTCGATAAACCCGACCGCAGGGTAGTAGAAGGGATTAAGGTTGACTATGTGGGTTTTGTAATTCCGGATGAATTTGTAGTAGGCTATGGACTTGATTATATGCAGAGATATAGGAACCTTCCATATATAGGTGTGGTACATCTTGATTAAAAAGCAAAATTAAAGCGGACAGGAGAAAAAAGTGAGAAAACAGACAAGAGGAATAGGAACTTACATTATTATTCTGGGTATAATTGCGTTAGTGATGTTTTTATCGGATAATCTTTACAAGATGAACCGCAGCAATTATAACCTTGAAAATCTTAAGACGGATTTAAAAAATAAGGTTGTGGCCGGAATTGATATATATCAGAATCAGGCTACACCAACGGGTGAAGTGGAGGTTGCTATCGGGCAGAATAAAGACAGCAGGACTGAAAGTTTCTTCACACCGAATGTAAATGAGGTAGTTTCCCTTCTGACACAAGAAGGTTATACAAATTATTATATGCACGATGTTTCAAAGCAGAGCTGGCTCGTTACCCTGATGCCATATATGCTCATCTTTGTTATGTTTTTTATAATGATGATGATGACGGCAGGACCGGGCATGAATGGCGGTGGCGGTGCAGGCAATACCAAGATGATGAATTTTGGAAAGAGCAGGGCAAGGATGTCATCTGAAAATGATAAAAAGGTGACTTTTAAGGATGTTGCAGGACTCAAGGAAGAAAAAGAAGAACTTGAAGAAATAGTTGATTTTCTTAAAAATCCTGCAAAATACAATGGAATAGGAGCCAGGATACCTAAGGGAGTAATTCTTACAGGACCTCCGGGAACAGGTAAAACCCTGCTTGCCAAGGCAGTTGCGGGAGAGGCCGGAGTGCCTTTCTTTTCGATATCAGGTTCTGACTTCGTAGAGATGTTTGTAGGCGTAGGGGCTTCGAGAGTCCGTGACTTATTTAACGATGCGAAAAAGAATGCCCCTTGTATAGTATTCATAGACGAGATAGATGCAGTCGCAAGAAGAAGAGGTACAGGACTTGGCGGCGGACATGACGAGAGAGAGCAGACGCTTAACCAGATGCTTGTGGAAATGGATGGCTTCGGTGTAAACGAAGGCATCATAGTGATGGCGGCTACAAATAGGGTAGACATCCTTGATCCGGCTATTCTCCGCCCGGGTAGATTTGACCGTAAGGTGCAGGTTGGTTATCCGGATGTAAGAGGAAGGGAAGAAATATTAAAGGTGCATGCTGCAGGTAAACCACTGGGTGATGATGTGGATCTTGAACAGGTTGCAAGGACAACAGCAGGCTTTACCGGTGCCGACCTTGAGAATCTTTTGAATGAGGCAGCTATAAAGGCGGCAGCAGAAAACAGGCAGTTCATAGTTGCCGAAGATATAAAGAAATCATTTATTAAAGTAGGTATAGGAACGGAGAAGAAGAGTCATATTATTTCTGAGAAGGAAAAGAGAATTACGGCTTATCATGAATCAGGCCATGCCATACTTTTTCATGTACTGCCTGATGTAGGGCCTGTGTATACAGTATCTGTTATTCCTACAGGAAATGGGGCTGCAGGCTACACTATGCCGCTTCCTGAGAAGGACGAGATGTTTAATACCAAGGGCAGGATGAGGCAGGATATCATAGTAACCCTTGGAGGGCGTGTGGCTGAGGAGTTGATTTTAGACGATATTACCACAGGTGCTTCAGGTGATATCAAGCATGCTACTAAGGTTGCAAGGGCAATGGTCACCCGATTTGGCTTTACCGATGAAATAGGCCTTATTAACTATGACAATGATGACGATGAGGTCTTCATAGGCAGGGATCTTGCACATACCAGAGCATATAGTGAAGAAACTGCCGGCAGGATAGACGAGGAAGTTAAGAAGATAATAGATGAGTGTTATAAAGAGGCTAAACGAATAATATCTGAGCATATGGATGTACTTCACGCAAGTGCTAAGCTTCTTATGGAAAAGGAAAGAATTACAAGAGAAGAGTTCGAAGCTTTATTTATCTAAGACTATTTGATATACTAAAGATGTGATAGGAAGGTATATTATGAAGAATTAGATAAAATAGGATATATAATGTTTATTACGATGAAGATGATATCTCATGAATATCCCAAGAATTTAAGCCGAAAAACCAGTGCTTATTAATGAAAAACTATTAAAAAAAGCAGGCGTTATAGTTTTAAAAATGATAGGGATTTTTTTGAGGCAATTATAAACTTTGGGTAATTATTAATAGAAAAAAAGTCATTAAAAAAATTAAAGTTTGTGCAGACTTATCGTGGGTTTTCTGCTATACTAATAAGCGTAAACCCCAATACATTATATAGTTTTTTTGCTACACCCTCATAAGTAACAAAAATATCTTTCTCCGAAGAGTCCGGCTCCCCCAAGCCGGACTCTTTACTTTAAAAATTTTTCTTGAAATTTCCCTTTATATATGATACAATTAAAAAAGTTAATCTACTATAAAGCATTTAGAACGAGGTAAAAAATAATGGCTTTAGCTAAAAGAAATGATATCAGAAACATTGCAATCATTGCCCATGTAGATCATGGCAAGACTACACTTGTAGATGAACTCTTAAAACAGAGTGGTGTATTCAGGGCGAATCAGGAAGTTGCAGAGCGTGTTATGGATTCAAATGACATAGAGCGTGAAAGAGGAATTACCATACTAGCCAAGAATACGGCAGTTACATATGGAGATGTTAAGATAAACATAATTGATACACCGGGACACGCAGACTTTGGTGGTGAGGTTGAGCGGGTTCTTAAGATGGTAGATGGGGTTATCCTTGTGGTAGATGCCTTTGAAGGAGCCATGCCACAGACCAGATTCGTACTTACCAAGGCACTTGCGCTTGACCTCCCTGTTATCTGCTGTGTAAATAAGGTAGACAGGCCTGAGGCCCGCCCTCACGAGGTTGTGGATGAGGTGCTTGAACTTCTCCTTGAGCTTGATGCCAATGAAGAACAGCTTGACTGTCCTTTTATCTTTGCATCTGCCAAGGCAGGCTATGCTTCCCTTGACCCGGATGTGAAGGGCACTGACATGAAGCCGCTTTTTGAGACAATTCTGTCACATGTGCCTGCACCTGAGGGAGACAGCGAGGCTCCTCTTCAGGTTCTTATAAGCACAATAGACTATAATGAATATGTAGGCCGTATCGGTATCGGTAAGGTAAGTAACGGTACTATCAGGGTAAACGGCGAGGTTATGCTTGTTAACCACCATGATGAATCAAAGAAGCAGAGGGTTAAGGTAACTAAACTCTATGAATTTGACGGACTTAACAAGGTAGAAGTTGAAACTGCCACAGTTGGAGCTATTGTAGCAGTCTCAGGAATTGCCGACATACATATTGGAGATACTCTTTGCGATGTAAACAATCCGGAGGCTATCCCCTTCCAAAAGATATCAGAGCCTACACTTGCTATGAACTTTATAGTAAATGACAGTCCTTTTGCAGGCACAGAGGGCAAGTTTGTCACTTCAAGACATCTTAGGGACAGGCTTTACAGAGAGCTTAATACAGATGTGAGCCTTAGGGTAGAGGATACCGGTACCACAGAGGCGTTTAAGGTATCGGGAAGAGGCGAGCTTCACCCTCTCTGTACTTATTGAAAATATGCGCCGTGAAGGCTTTGAGTTTGCGGTAAGTAAGCCTGAGGTACTTTACAAAGAGGATGAAAAGGGTGGAACTCTTGAACCGGTTGAGCAGGCTATAATAGATGTTCCCGACGAATTCTCGGGAGCAGTTATATCTAAGCTTTCAGAGCGTAAGGGCGAGCTTAGGAATATGACTACGAATGCAAGCGGAACCACAAGGCTTGAGTTCATTATTCCTTCAAGAGGACTTATCGGTTACAGAGGAGAATTCCTCACAGACACCAAGGGAAATGGTGTTATAAATACCATATTTGAAGGCTATGTGCCTTATAAGGGTGAGATTAGTTACCGTGGACAGGGCTCGCTTATTGCCTATGAGACAGGTGTGAGTGTGACCTATGGACTCTTCAATGCTCAGGAAAGAGGAACACTCTTTATCTCTCCGGGCGAGAAGGTATACAGCGGCATGATCATAGGACAGAATGGAAAGGCTGAGGATGTAGAGGTAAATGTATGTAAGACCAAGCACCTTTCCAATACCCGTTCATCAGGCTCGGATGACGCACTTAAGCTTTCTCCGCCTAAAATATTAAGCCTTGAGCAGGCAATTGATTTTATAGAAACAGATGAACTGCTTGAAATTACCCCTAAAAATCTCAGAATAAGGAAGAAAATTCTGGATCCACTTGCAAGAAAGAGGGCAGCAAGGAGAAATTAATCATATCTTTTATAAGCCTATACGATAAGTGAGTAATGACTGTTTTTCGGTTTTTCTTATTTGTATTTATAAAAGAAAGGGTGTATAATACTTAACATAGGCATTCTATGATTTTGTGTTTGGTTTTGTCTTAGGCAGATAACAAGGAGAATTAAAATGGAAAGAGAAGAATTTTTACAGGTTTACCGTCATTCTTTGGCACATGTGCTTGCAAAGGCAGTGTTTGAGATATTTGGTGAGAGTGTTCAGATTGCTATAGGACCACAGATTGAAGATGGTTTTTACTATGACTTTGTACTTCCAAGGGCAGTTACTGAAGAAGATTACAAGGTTATTGAAGATAAAATGCACGAAATCTTAAAGCGTAAAGAGACTTGGACAAGGAAAGAGCTTACCAGGGAAGAGGCTCTTGAGAAGTTCAAAGACCAGAAGTTCAAGGTTGAGATAATCAATGACCTCCCTGAGGATGCCATCATCTCTACCTACAACACAGGAGATGATTTCTGCGACCTTTGCCGTGGACCTCATATTGAGAACTCAGCAGAGCTTCTAAATGCAGCCTTTCAGGTTAAGTCCGCTTCAGGTGCTTACTGGAGGGGGTGACGAGAAGAGAGACAGGCTTCAGAGAATATATGTCTATGCCTTCCCTACAAAGGATGAGCTTAAGGCACACCTCAACCTCATTAAGGAGGCTCTTGAGAGAGACCATAAGAAGCTTGGACCAAAGCTTGACCTTTTTATGTTCAATGAGACTGCACCGGGTATGCCTTACTGGCTTCCAAGAGGCTGGAGGCTGTATCAGGAGCTTATCAAGTTCTGGAGGAAGATACATGTTAAACACGGTTATCAGGAAATATCAGCTCCTGTCATCAACAACCGTAAGCTCTGGCTTATAAGCGGCCACTGGGCTCATTATGTAAACAATATGTTCATCGTGCCGGGCTTTGATGATGACCTTACACAAAGGACCTTACAGAATATAGAGCTTGATTCAGATTCTACATATGCGGCAAAGCCTATGAACTGTCCTAATGCGATGCTCACATACAAGAGAACAGTTCATTCCTACAAAGAGCTTCCAATCAGATATAACGAAATAGATGTTATTCACAGAAAAGAGAAGTCAGGCCAGCTTAACGGACTTTCAGAGTTCAGGAGTTCAGACAGGATGATGACCACACCTTCGTAATGGAATCTCAGATAGAAGAAGAGATTGCGGATGTAATGGAGGTTGCTGACCAGATATACAATACCTTTGGCATTACCTATAGAGCCGAGCTTTCAACACGCCCTGAGGACTTTATGGGAGATATTGAAGTATGGAACCGTGCTGAGGCAGCGCTTAAGAAGATACTTGACAAGAAGTACGGCGAAGGCGGTTACGAGGTAAATGAAGGAGACGGAGCTTTTTCTATGGTCCTAAGATTGACCTTCAGATTAAGGATGCTCTCGGAAGAGAATGGCAGTGCGGCACTATCCAGCTTGACTTCCAGCTTCCACACAACTTCGAACTTAGTTATCAGGACAGCGATGGAACTATCAAGCAGCCTGTGGTTATACATAGAGCCATCTTTGGTTCATTTGAAAGATTCATCGGCATACTTATAGAGAACTACAAGGGAGATTTCCCATTCTGGATATCTCCTTATCAGGTGGCTATCGTACCTATCAGAACAGAGCATAATGAGTATGCCAAGGAGATTGAGGATGCCCTCTTTGAAATGGGTATAAGGGTAGAAGCTAACTATGATGATAAGAATATGAACGAAAAAATTAAGGGATTCAAGCTTATGAAGGATCCTTACATCATAGTAGTAGGAGACAAAGAAAAGGAAGAGAGAACAGTTTCAATAACAGTCCGTGGTCAGAAACAGCAGATGCACGGAGTGCCTCTTGATACCTTCTATAAGATGGTTAAGAAACTTCAGGATACTAAATCAGGTGAACTTATAAAGGATGTATCTGAAATATAAAGATAATAATATGGCGGTAGTGTTCAGGCATTACTGCCATAAAACGAATTGTATGCTGGTAATAAGTGTAATCAGTTGCTGTATATAGTCTTTATTTTAATAGAAGGTAAGGGAAACTATGGATAAAGAGAATTATATTTTTCTAAGGCTGAGGATGTTCACAGACAGCTTATAACGGATATTCCATCAAGTCTTGATGAAGCATCAGAATTGTTAGATGAACTTACTGAGATAGACAGATACAAAGAGGATCATTTATTTAGGGCAAGTGTAGAAACTTCAAAAGTATATATACTGACTCTTTTAGGCAGGGCTTCTGAAGTGGTTAAAAGATGCAGCCAACTTATTGATGTTGCAGAAATACTGAAGGAATGGGAAATACTGTCATTTGATTATAATATGATAGCCAATGCATATTTTATGTTAGGCCTTTATGAGAAAGCTTTGGAATATTATTACTGTGCAATTAATAATGAAAAAGAGCATGGATTAAAAAATACACTCCCTGTATCTTATGCTAATATTGGACTGATTTTTTTGAATATTGGAATTTATGAAAAGGCAGTGGAAAACCTGCGGTCTGCTCTAAAATATATAGAATATGCAGATAAGGATTATTTTAAGTACAGGGAGAAAAAGATTCAGATTTTATCTGATATGATGACGGCTATGACCAAGATGGACAGCCCTGACGCCGAAGAGGTAGAAAGAATCTTTGAGCAGATGTGCTGCTTTAATATAGAGGGCTTGGATGAAAACACTCTATATCCTTATTATTTAGGATTGATGGGCTATTGTTTTTGGAAAGAAGATTTTACAGGTGCAAAGGAGAAATACCTTGAAGCCAGAGCAGTGACAAGGGATAATGATATCAATAAGCTTGCAGTATTATATTCATTCATAGAAGAATGTGATAATAATAATATGGACTTGAAGTTTTTTGAAGAAGAACTTCTTGAAGTGGAGGCTTGTGAAAAATCTGATAATCCTATAGATGATCCTTCAGTTTTTATCAATCTCAGAAAGTATTATATGTCTAAGGGAAATAACGAAAAGGTCGAAGAAGTAGAACTAAGCTACAGGGATTTTCTTGAGGATAACTTTAGGATGAGCCGGGAAAAACAGGCTGACTCACTACAGATAATTGAAAATGTACTTAAAGGGAGAAATGAAACAAATACTGAAGATGATAAAAACAAAGAATTTAAGCTGGTAGCTGAAGAAGCAATACGCAATAAGGACGAACTTCAGAAAACATACAATAGAATAAAGATGATACATGAAATTGGGCTTAAACTGACTTCTTCTACAGATTTAAATGAGGTTGTAAGCCTTATTTATAAGAATATAAGAGAAAATATTCCGGCAGATGCTTTTATGTTTTTAGCTGCTGAGCCGGAAAACAATCAATTGCGTTCTCTTTTAAGTTATAATATGGGTTCTATGGATCAGGGATTTACAGTAAGTTATTCGAATGAAGAGAGTGCTCTTGTCAGATGCTGTCTTAATAATAAGATAGTAAGCACGGAAGATGATGACTTTGTACCGGTTTTCGGCAGGTATGTTGACGAAGACAATCATGATGAAGAAGGAATGAAGTCTGCACTTTTCATTCCACTAAGCATAGGAGATAAGGTAATTGGTGCATATTCAGTTCAAAGCAGGCATGAGAAGTCTTATTCTCAGGATACGCTGCTCTTTCTGAGGGAGCTAAGGCCTTATCTGGTTATAGCATTAAATAATGCTATTCACTCACAGAAACTTCAAAATGAAATAATAAAAAATAAGGAGACTCAGGCTAAACTTAAGAAGGCAAATGATATGCTCAGTAAAATAGCAGGTTTGGATGCACTGACTCAAATTAGCAACAGAAGAGAATTTACTGAGAAGTTTCATGAACTTCGAAAGAGGGCTGCTGGAGCATCTCAAACGATTAGTGTATTTATGTTTGATATAGATGATTTTAAGAAATATAATGACACCTATGGGCATTTTGAAGGGGATGAGGCTCTTAAAAAAGCTGCAAGAATTATAAACAGCAACATTATTGCAAGAGGCGGTATAGCAGCCCGCTTTGGCGGAGAGGAATTTATAAGTGCCTGCATAGGTCTAACAGCCAATGAAAATTTTGAACTGGGAGATAAGATAAGGACAGAGATATTCAGTCTCGGCATAGAAAATATAGATACTAAACTTGGTATACTGAGTATAAGTGTAGGAATTGCAATTGCAAAACCGGGTGTTATTATAACAAAGTCAGAAATTATGAGTTTAGCGGATGAAATGTTATATGAGGCTAAAAAAACAGGTAAAAATAAGGTTGTTATTAGGACATTTAATAATGAAAAGGATGAAGCATGAAAAATAAGATAGTCATCTTAGTTTTACTCTTATCGATCTGTATATGTACAGCTTGTGGAAGTAATGGGCTAAGAAAAAGTACTGATGATTCAGGACTTTCACCAGAGTTTACCTTGGAACCAAAAGAACTTGAGGGAGTTTCCAAGTTAGAAAATATCTTGTTTGCAAAGGAAGTGACGAAGGTTAAAGTATCCTCGCTTGGGCCTGATAAGCAGGGAGTGGCTTTGGGTTATTCATTAACTCAGGAGGAAACGGAAAAACTCATAACTCTCTTTCAGAAAGAAGATATGAAGGTAGTTGATGCAAGCCAGGAAAAGTATAATTCCACAGCGATGAGGGATAAATATGGGTACACGGTGGAGTTTGTAGACAGTATGGATAAATTTTATCCGGGAGCGTCAAGGCTCACTTGTTTTACAACTACGAATGAGAATTACTTAGCTGTGATAGATGAGAATGGCGGCACTAAATTTTATAAAATAGAACTTACAGAAGATATTATTGATTTCTTAAATAATGCATCAAAAACTAATTACAAGGATTCCAAGGGAAGAGGAGGCTGGTTTGACAAAGTGTTTAATTAGAGGTGGGAGAAAATAATGATTACAGGCATAATAGGCGCTATGGAAGAAGAAGTGGCAAAGCTTAAGTCAGATATGACAGAGACAGAAGAGCAGGAAAAGGCAGGAATGAATTTCCTTAAAGGAAAACTCAGCGGCAGGGATGTTGTTGTTGTCAGATGTGGCATAGGCAAGGTAAATGCTGCTGTTTGTACACAAATCCTTGTTTGCGATTATAAGATTGATAGAGTAATAAATACAGGAGTTGCCGGTGGACTTTACAGTGAGTTAAATGTAGGTGATATTGTAGTTTCAAGTGATGCTCTTTACCATGATTTTGATGTAACGGGATTTGGTTATGAAGAGGGGGTTATACCAAGGATGAAAACATCAATCTTTACCGCAGACAAGAGTTTAGCTGCAAAAGCTAAGGATGTCTGTGAGAAGGTAAATCCTGATATTAAATGTTTCATTGGCAGGGTAGTAAGCGGAGATCAATTTGTTAATGCGAAAGATAAAAAGGAATGGCTGGTAGAGAAATTTGGAGGTTACTGCACTGAGATGGAAGGCTGCGGCATAGCGCATACAGCTTATCTAAATAATATTCCCTTTGTCATAATCAGGGCAATTTCGGATAAGGCAGATGGCAGTGCCAAGGTAGACTATAGTGAATTTGAAATGAAGGCTATAGAACATACAGTGAAGCTTATGAAGGAGCTTGTAAGGGAGTTTTAATATACTTTAACATGATTTTGGGGATGTAACCAGAGTTATTAAAATGATTTCTAATTAAACTACGGACAGTATATTGTGTTGCCTAATCGGCAGCGTGATAGCTGTCCGTATTCTGTTGTTAAGAATATATCGTGGGATATAATTCTTATATATCTATTTATTAGTTAAAAGTCAATAAATTTCTGTATTAGGATAGAAATGAAAAATAATGGGATATGATTAAACAGTAAATGACAATATTTATCAGTTATAAATGAAAATGAGTATTGATATTGATTTTATATGGTGTTATAATCCAAATAATAATAGTTTTTGTGCAACTTGCTCAAAGCTGTGGCGTTTAAGACCATAAATTTTATCAACAAAACTATTATTTGCAGTTAGGATAATTTTAATATTACTACAGGGGGTAAATATTTATGAAGATTAAAGTTAATAGTGAAAAAAATGTAAAATTACAATCAGGCTAGTGTTGATTCTTGCTCACACACTTTAAGATCTAACTAACTAATTAGATAAAGGTCTTAAATGCCACAGCGATTTTTATGATATAAGGAGGAGTTATGGGGTTAATAGTGAATAAAACAATTTCAATAGCTAAAAGTTAATGATGATGTGACAATGGTCTATCAAGATGGTTCGTTTAAGTCAATAGAATGTGACTACAATATTTTGAGTGATGTGCTAAATATAATAAATACATTTGGGGAAAAAGACGAAGTTTATAATAGATATAAAGATAAATTTAATAAGGAAGAAGTAGATCAGTTTTTAGATGTGCTGATATCGGAAAAATATGATTATCGTTAATGAAGACAAAAAGAATAATAAACAAGCCGTATATTTTACTGGTTTCAGACGAAATAACTGAAAAATATTGTAAAAAGAAGTTTTCAAAGACACAATTGCTGTTGGATATGTTGCTAATAGAGTAATGGATATTGAAAAAAATAGTTAATTCACATAAGTTCGACTGTGTGTTTATTGCTAATCCGGATATGAAGTATGAAGATGCAATTTGGGCGAATAAATTATTGGTAAAATTACAGATTCCTTTTTATTATAGTTAGGTATGATGGTGAAAATATTATAACAGGCCCATTTATCTTTCCGATGAAAGGTGCCTGCTTGGAGTGTAGTTTAGAACATCATATAGATAAATTAAATGAAAATGAAAATGTCAATATCAACATAAAAGATTTGTATGGATTAAGTATGACAAAGCCTATAAATCCTGATATTGATAGCAATTTATTCTGTTTTGCTTAGAGAAGATAAAAAAAGATATCCTAAAACTAGTACAGAGAAATGTAAATTTTCATTACTTCCAAAGAGAGGAATCGTTGAATGTTGAGAATGGGGAAGTTAAGGTTTGTGAGTATTATCCAACAACAGGCTGTAACTGTTGCAATGGAATGACTCAAAATTTAATCAAAATAAGTAAAAACGAAAAGTTATGTGTTCCTAAAATAAAGCAACTATTTAAGGAGCAGAATAATAAGATAAAATATATGAAAGGTGGGCTTAGGAGCGTAAGTGCAGAAGAAACACAGAATATAATTAATAAAGCATTGAATAAAACTAATGTTGATATCAACTTAAGGAGAGTAGAAAACAAGTTAAAGAACATTCTCCCTGTATACAGAGCAGATGTAAATGTGACACACAAGAATAATACACCTTATTTTTTCCAATATCAAAGATCATTTGGTAAAGGGATTACAGAACAACAGGCTCTATTCTCTTGTACTTTTGAACTGATGGAGAGGTTAAGTTCACATTATTATGGAGACATAACATTAATAAGAGCGACTCCTGCAGAGGTTAAAGAACACAGAATTAATATAGAATCCACAATGAATCAGATATCTCAAATTTATGATAGATATGAAGATTTTGACGAAAATAGACTTGTAGACTGGGTTTGGGGTCAGTCTCTAATTACGGATGAACCTAAACTCATACCAGCCTCAAGAGTATTTCTAACTGGCGTTAAATTTAAGGGAGATTATGTACCGGTAGGCTCTTCGGGTCTATCAGCGGGAGCTCTGCTTGAAGATGCAATATTACAAGGGTTATTTGAAGTAATAGAGCATGATGCATGGTGTATTGGTCAATCAAATACAACAAAGCTACCAATAATAGACTATACAACAGTAAAAAAAGAAAACACAAAAAAACTAATCAAGGCCATAGAAAATGATGGATTTAAAATCATTAGTAGAGATTACACAACAGATATTGGAATTCCTACTATTAGAACTTGGATTATTGATGAATCTAACTATATAGAATACGCAACAAATGGGTTTGGCTCATCAGTCGATCCGGAAATTGCCCTTGAAAGATCAATAACCGAGGCGGTACAGGGTAAATTGCCACCAATCCAAGCAGAGATATCCGAATATGGAAGGAAAAATCTTACTGGTTTGATCAACAGCAGAGATAGTATTTTTAACTTAGGATATTTCAAATATAAAGATATGGACTCTAATACAAAGATAATGAGGAGCATGGATGATTTTGATAAAGTCCAGTATGATACTGTCCAGGAAGCTCTAGAATATGTAGTTTCAAAAGTTAGTAAAGCTACAGGGGGAGATGTATTATTTGTTGACTTAACAAACGAAAATCTTGGAGGAATCCCAGCCGTAAAGTAGTCGTTACTGGCAATATACAGATAGTATCTGAACCATTGCTTTGCCCAAGCAAGAGAATGTTAGAGTTTAACAAGTTGATGAAATATACGAATGATGTGGTAAAATATACGGATTTATATCTTGGAGATTATCCGCATTAAGAGGGTACACTAATGTTTTTAGGGAATGAAAGTAAGTATAATTGGATTTTTTTTATTGAGTACTTGTTAGAAGCATCAGATTTCTTTGCCAATATACTTATATGTTATTTTGGCGTTGCTTTAATTATGGGTGATGAATTCCGTAATTCAGGAGTTTTCCTTATAGTATTACTAGGAAAAGTGCTGATATATTTATTGTCATTTATTATGTATAAAAAGAAACAGAAAATGCAAGGGAACTTTAAAAATGGTATCAGAAAAGAATTGATGGAAGCCATTTTTATAAAAAAAAGTATCGAAGATACTGTGCATACCGGAGAGTTAGCAACAGATGTATGGATGGGTGTGGAATGGATTGGAGTATATCACTTTGAGGCTGTACCGAACCTTATATCTAAACTAATAATATTATCTGCAATGGTAATTTATATGTTTTTAATAAATATGCCTGTTGCACTGATGTTTGTAACCTCGATGCTAGTAGTATGTACTACAGATAATTTATTTAAGACAGCTGTACTTGCTGCCAGCAAAAAAGAGAGTGTAACAAGTGAAGAGTATGCAAAGATGTCGATGGAAGCACTGAAAGGAGCTGAAACATTAAAATCACTTAATGCAGTAAATATCTTTAAGAACAAGCTATGTAAGAAAGCTAAGGAGCTAAAGATAGCATCAATGAAATTTGTATATTATACAACTCTATCACAGTCCATTAAGGATTGCATTTTAGTAATTGCTAAAATTGCTTGCTTGGTATTCGTACTTAATAGCTATATCAAATATGGAGTGAACTATAGAGCAACATTAATTAATATTATTTTAGTGCTTAGTTTTTACAGTAAAATTAATTTGTTACACGGTTCATTATTGAAAAATATCAAAGGCTAAGGTGTTTAAGGAGAAAATAACAAAAATATATAAAGGAATCAAAGATTTATACCAAAAGAGATAACATACCTTCTGACAACACAACTACAGAATACACGATTCATGCAGAGGATTTATGCTTTGAGTATCCAGAAAAGACAACAAGCGTGTTGGAGGATATAAACTTAAACATTAAAAAAGAGAGTAGAGTTGCACTTATAGGGGATAGTGGAAGTGGTAAAAGCACAATTATTAAGTGCTTGAGTGGATTCTTGAATGGTTTTACGGGAAATGTTTGTATTTTAGGAATGGATATTTCCTTGCCTGAAAGCTTAAAGAGAGTTAAAGAACATATGTCGGTGATATGGCAAAATAACCATATATTCAATGACACAGTATTTGAGAATGTTAGGATATCCAAAAACGATGCAAGCGAGGAAGAGGTGATAGAAGCACTTAAAAAAGCAAATCTCTACGATTTTATAAGCAGCTTACCGAAGGGTATATATACTATAATTGGCAATGGAGGTCAAGAATTATCAGGAGGGCAAAAGAGCAGAATAGCTATCGCACGAGCTTTTTTAAGAGATTCAAATATCATATTGCTTGATGAACCAACTAGTGAATTAGACAGGGAAAATGAAATTGAAATTATGTCTAATTTAAGGGTGCTGTTTAAGGGAAGAACAGTCATTCAGACAGCACATAGGTTAGAGACAATAAGAGATTTTGATGTGATTCATTTCTTGCGTGATGGAAAGGTTATTTATTCCGGCGATCACAAAAAGCTAATGGAGATTTCAGAAGAGTATAGGGAATATTTTAAAAAGTTATAGGATGAAATGTCAAATGGGGGAAAAATCAAAAGAAATAGCATTTTTTATTAGAAAATGCCGATTATTAAAACTAAAGCTTATACTATCATCGTTCATAAAATGTATATCAGAGATTTTTGGATATAGTGATATTTGTAATAATGATATTATTTTTGCAAGAGTCTTTGGTATCAGGGAAATTGCATAATGAGCGAATTGTTCAGATAGCTATATTATATGTTATTGGAGTAGGAGTGAAATTTTTTGATACATATTTTTCGCATTATGTATCCTATGATGTAATAGAAAAACTTAGGGATGATATCTTTTCTCATTACTATAGGATTTCACCCGGAGCAACAGAGAATATCAACACAGGCGACTTTGTACAAATGATAGTAAATGACATTAATGTTTTTGAGTGGTTTATTGCTCATATTTTGGCCGAATGGATGTCAGTTATTCTGTTATCACTTACTATAGTAGGTATTATTACCGTAAAATCAGTAATGACTGGTATAATTTTATCTTTGTTTATTGTTTATGCCATTAAAATATTTTTAGGTTCAATGAGTGGCAAGGAAGAGCAAGGAATAAAGATTAAAAATCTTGGAGGCGACCTGATTTCCAATGTTATTGACGGAATATCAGGCTTTAAGGAACTTATATTTTTTGATAGAGATATTGAATTCTTTAACAAGGTTCAGAACAAATCTCAAATATATAATGAAGTATCTGAAAAGTACTCTGTAGAAGAGTCAAAAGTAAACTTGAAGATAGACATACTAGCTGTCATTTTGATATTATTAGCAATATTATTGCTACCCGATAAAGGGACTGAAAAGTTAGCATATGTTTCCGTAATAACTCTATATTATTCCGTGTTAAGAAACTGTTTTTATCAAACGGGAAATTTTGGATTTGTATTTGGGGCATTAAACAGAATGAAGAAGGTATATGATATAGTGCCTATTATCGGCAGTTATGGAAATAATGAGATAGATAGCTCAGACATAAACAAAGGAATAGAATTTAA
This sequence comes from uncultured Catonella sp., assembly GCA_916439065.1. GTDB lineage: Bacteria > Bacillota > Clostridia > Lachnospirales > Lachnospiraceae > Catonella. The sequence goes on along the minus strand of CAKAGD010000003.1, from coordinate 645,091 downwards.
AAACTGCCATTTTCATTATAATACAAACTATAATAAAGAAATATTAAATGGGATTAGCTTTAAGGCAAATAAAGGGGAAAAAACAGTTATCGTATCAGCGTCAGGTGGTGGTAAAAGTACTATTTTTAAACTGATTAATAGATATTATGAATTGAACGGTGGGGATATAGAGATATTTGGGAAGAGCTTGAAAAGTTACACAGAAAGAACCTTGAGAAAAAGCATAACGACTTTTAACCAAAGAGTATTTTTCTTTAATGATACCTTACTAAACAATTTAAGGTATGCAAATGAAGCTATTGATAATGAAGAAATTGAGAAACTTGCAAAAAGATTAAATGCATATAATTTCATATCGGATAAAGAGAGGTGTTTTGACAATATAATTAATGAAGACAGCACAAATTATTCCGGAGGAGAAATGCAGAGGCTTGCAGTATTACGGGGGCTAATTAAAGATTCTCCAATACTTCTGATGGATGAAGTATCTTCGGCACTGGATGAATTAAACGAAAAATACTTAAATGACATTTTAGATGAGATGAAGAATGACAAGGTGATTATAATTGCTGCCCATAAATTGTCAACTATTAAGAATGCAGATAAGATTATTTTGTTGAAGGACGGAAAAGTGAATGGAGAGGGGAAGTATGAAGAACTTATAAATAATGAATTTTTTAGCGACTTGGTCAGGGGATGTGGAATGGAGAGAGAAAGGTGAAAACGAATGTAAAAAGGAAATATAGGATAATGTTGTTTATAGGTATTATAATAATACTATTTGCATTCTTTTGTTCGGGATTTTTAGGTTCAGCCGAAATAAGTCCTCAATCGGTTTTAGATATTGTAAGATTAAAGCTATTCGGACTGAGTTCGTCTCCAATAGAAGATTCAGAGATTACGATTATTTGGAATTTGAGGATGCCAAGAGCAATACTAGCGATATTCATTGGTGGAGGACTGGCTCTATCAGGCGTGGTAATGCAATCAATAACTCAAAACATTTTAGCAGAACCATATATGGTAGGAGTTTCAAGTGGAGCATTGGCGTTTGTAACCTTTGGTTACTTTATAGGGATATCAATTGTAAATACTTGGTTTGGCAGGGCAATTATGGCGTTTACGGGTTCAATATTGGCATTGATTGCAGTTTATAAACTTTCCAATGCAGGACGGAGAATTGCAAATTCCAAGCTTATTCTAACAGGAATGGCCGTATCTACTATACTCACGGCGTTGTCTAACTTTTTTATAATAGCAACGCCTAATACAAATGTGATAAAAGGCATTTTATCTTGGACAATGGGCTCGGTTGCAAGTGCAAGATGGGATAATATTTTATTTCCCTGTATTACAATAATTATTTGCATCATTTTTATTCTTTTTAGAGCCAAAAAATATGATGTAATTTCTCTGGGAGATGAGACTGCTTTGAGTTTAGGAGTTGATGTGCAGACTCTGAAAAAACAGTCTATAATACTTATTTCCATAATGGCAGGAGTTGCAGTGGCATCATGTGGTCTTATAGGATTTGTAGGGTTTATCATACCCCATATTATTAGAAAAGTTATAAGCCCAAGCCATATGTATCTGTTGCCGCTCTCTTTTATTTATGGTGGCGGATTTTTGTGTATATCAGATATTATGGCGCGCACAATATTATCTCCACAGGAATTGCCAATAGGTATAATAACCGCGTTTTTTGGTTCGCCGGTATTTTTATATTTGTTAATGAAGGAGAAACTATAATGTCTGATGTTATTGCGAGTATAAATAATCTTTCATACACAGTTAAAGACAAAAGGATATTAAATGGTATCTGTTTTCAGGCAAACAAAAATAAGTTTGTGGGTATTGTTGGTGCGAATGGTTCGGGGAAGACAACAATGTTAAAACACTTATACAATGCACTTGTCCCGGTAAAAAACACAGTATATATAAACGGAAAGGCATTAGAAGAATATAGACAGAATGAGATTGCAAAAAATTTAAGTGTTATGAAACAGGAAAACAATAGCGATTTTGATTACAGAGTTATAGACATAGTTCTAATGGGAAGGTTGCCATATAAAAAATCTCTTGAAGATTATTCTTCTCAAGATTTTAAAATTGCTATGGACAACTTGATTAAATTAGGAATGGAGGAATTCTGTGAGAGAAATTATAACAGCTTATCAGGAGGTGAGAAACAAAGAGTATTAATAGCAAGGGCACTGACACAGGACACCGAAATCATGATTTTAGATGAGCCAACAAATCACTTGGACATATATTACCAAATATTTTTAATGGAAGTATTGAAAAAGATTTCAATTACAGTTATTTCAGTTATTCATGATTTGAACTTAGCAGCTAAATATTGTGATGAAATATATGTACTAAAGAACGGAAATATTGTTGGATATGGAAGTCCTGAAGAAGTTATCACATCTTCGATGATAAAAGAAGTATTTCATTTGAATTCAAAAATCATAGAAGATGGGAAGGAAAGGTATGTTGTTTACAATAATATTTTAGAATAGGAGATAGGCAAATGAAAAGAAAAAGAATACTTGGGTTAGCATTATCGTTAGTAATGGTTGTAGGTTTAGCAGGATGTGGAAAACAGAATTCACATCTAAACAGTTCAGTAAATACAAAGAATACAAGTACTTCAAAAACGGATAATGCAAGTGTGTTAGACAAGGGTACTGCCAACTCCTCATCAGTAGCTAAGAGTGAGGGGGCTAATGTAGAAAAGCATTATCCGGTAGAAATTGATAACTTCGGCAAAAAGACAGTTTATGAAAAGGCACCAGAGAGAGTAATAGCAATGGACTATAATGCAGCTTCTACTTTAGTCGCGTTGGGATTGAAAGACAAAATAATAGCTTCAAGAGAGGCTGGTTTACTATCTATTGATGATGTAGCGGAAGAATACAGAGATGATGTTAAAAAAATAGAGATTCCTGAAGGATATTTAAAAAGTCCATTGCCTCCACTTGAGGTAACACTGTCACTTAAACCTGATTTTATTTTGATGGATAGTTTTTATTTTAATGTCCCTGATTTATTTGGAGAATATAAGGATTACACAGACAATGGAATCAATATACTGGTAACTGAAGGTTCAATGGATAAAAAGCCTGAGCTTGATGACATGTATGTTGATATAAAAAATCTTGGCAAGATATTTGATGTGGAAGATAAGTCTCAGGAACTTTGTAAAAAAATCGAAGATAGGTTTAATGAAATTAAAAGCAAGGTTGATATTTCAAGAAGTATAAAGTTATGGGATTTGATAGTGGAGATGATAAACCAATTGTCGCAGCAGGAAAAAGTTTAGAGAACCTACTCATTGAGGAAGCAGGAGGAGAGAATATATTTAGTGAAGTTGATAAGCAGTTTGCTACGGTAGGCTGGGAAGATGTTATTGCAAAGAATCCTGATTATATAATACTTCATGAAACACCTGAGGATAAGGGAGCAAAAAATCTAATTAAAATATTAAAGAGCAATAAAGAATTGGCAAATGTAAATGCTGTCAAGAATGAAAAGTTTATTATTGTTCCTTTAAGATATATGTTTTCTGGTATTTATACTGTTGATGCATTTGACCTAATTGTACAGGGATTAAAAAAATAAAGAAGGAAGTTGAAAAATGAGGGAGTCAGTTAAAAGTTTGTTAAAAAATAAAAATTATATGAGTTATTTTTTTTCCACTGCATTTTCAATGGGCTCAAGTAACATACTTCAGTTTACTTTAGCACTATTCATATTGGAAAAAACAGGCTCCCCATTAATTTACGCTTCAATTCTTTCAGTAATTGTTATTCCAAGGGTATTATTGACTCCAATTGGAGGAGTACTTGGAGATAGATTAAAAAGAGCGAACATAATGAAAACTTTGAATCTTATTCAGGTTTTAGTTATGGTAATTTATGCAATTTATTCAGGCATATATGGAGACATTTCCCTTTTTTCAGTGTATCTTCTTGTGGTATTGCTTGAAATAATTGAAGTTTTCTATAATGCAGCAGAAAGTTCGATTTTATCAGAAATAGTTGATAAAGAGGATATAGAAGAGGCAGTTACCTTGTCGAGAATAGATGATGGTATTGTATTTGTGACAACACCGATAGTAGCGGCTTTCATATATAATAAATTTGGGATATTAGGTACATTCATACTAATTTCTGTACTACTAATGCTTTCATTAACATTAACTTTATTCATAGGAACACCTCATGCGACAGAAACAAAGAAAGAAAAGGAAAAGGGTTTAATAGGTTATATACGAGAGTTTAAGGAAGGAATTGCAGAACTTAACAATAATAAATTTGCTAAAATCTTCGTTATTGTTGCACCACTAATTAACTTTTCGTTTTCTGCCGTATTCAGTGTAGTAATAACCTATGTATTTTTGGAGGTTTTTAAGGTAAGTGATTATTTATATGGATACTATAGAATGGCGACTGCAGGTGTTGGGTTGATTGTACCATTTTTGCTCCTACCAATCATTAAAAAGTTTAAGCCTGAAAAACTGCTAAAGTACAGTGCTCTATCCATATCAGTTATTTTATTTCTTATAGGTGGTTGTGTGTATATGGGGATGAACGGTGGTAAAGAAGAAACATTCGTTGCGGTTCTTCTTATAACGGTTTTGGACTGCCTTATAATAACATCAGTGATGCCGTTAAACATTGCGACTCAGGTATTCTTCCAGAAGAATATTAAAAATGAATATCGAAGCCGAATAATGTCTGTTTTCAGTATGTTAGCTCTGTCATCAGAACCATTAGGTAATATGTTTTATGGCTTCTTGTCGAATATGTTACCTGCATACATTTGTATCTTTATAGCTAGTGGTGCGGTACTTACATCTTATCCATTGATTTTATATGTAACAAAAGATAGACAGTGTAGCAACTAGATGATGCTATCATTTCTAATAATCCTCTTCAATTACTTCAATCTCAAGGAAGTCAAAGTCAATTTCGTCTACAAAATTATCTTTTGTGAATCTGGTTTTGCTGTTTTTCTTAAATTCGTTAATATTTTTGTCCAGCCAAAGAGGCTTGCTAAGGTCATAGGCATAGCAAGCTTCATCAATTGCATGAAAGATTTTTTTAGTACGATTCAGGGAAGAATCACTGTTTTCAATTGTCATATTCTTAACTATCTTCCCTGAAGTTATTATTTTTGCCCAAAGTCTAAACATATTGCACCTATTCGATTGGTTTGATGCCCCAGATTTCTTCTGCGTATTTTCTTATAGCTGTATCAGCAGCAAATCTGCCGGCAGAAGCTATATTTACAAGGGATTTTTTTGTCCATGCTCTCTGTTCTTTATAGTCATTCAGCATATCAAATCTGGCCCTGCAATAATCACCGAAATCAGCCATACACATATATGGATCAGCGATTCCGTGATCGCCAACGAGGAGATAGCGGTGGATGTCTGAGAAATCATTACCATTTATACCGGTTCTAAGATAATCTACTGCCCTTTTGAGACGGTGGTTCTCTTCGTAATACTTATAAGGATTGTAACCATCACGCCATCTATCTTCAACCTCTCTGTCAGTCATACCGAAGATATAGATATTATCCTTCCCTACAGCTTCTGATATCTCAACATTTGCTCCGTCAAGAGTACCTAAGGTAATGGCACCATTTATCATAAGCTTCATATTACCTGTACCCGAAGCCTCTTTACCTGCAAGAGAAATCTGCTCAGATATGTCGCTGGCAGGCATAATGCGCTCAGCCATGGTTACCCTGTAGTTTTCAAGGAAAACCACCTGTAATTTTTTGCTGATTACAGGATCTTTGGCTATCTCTTCTCCGAGATTTACTATGAGACGAATGATGGACTTAGCCCTATCATAGCCGGGAGCAGCCTTTGCGGCAAAAAGATAGGTCTGTGGAACTATATCCATATCAGGGTTTTCCTTAAGATCAAGATAAAGTGCCAATATCTGCAGTGCGTTAAGGAGCTGACGCTTATACTCGTGCAGACGCTTTACCTGTACATCAAATACGGAATCCGGATTGAGTTTTATACCGGTGTCATGTAAAAGAAGTTCGGCAAATTCTTTTTTGTTTGCAGCTTTAATCTCAGCTAACCTGTCTAAGATGGTGTTGTCATTCTGGAAAGCCTGGAACTTAATAAGGTCAGGACCATTCTTCTTATAAGAAGTACCAATAGTTTCATCTAAGAGAGCTGAGAGCCTTGGATTTGACTGACAAAGCCATCTTCTATGAGCTATACCGTTGGTAACATTGGTAAATTTCTCAGGAGTATCATCGTAAAAATCCTTAAATACAGATTTTTTAAGTATTTCAGAATGTAACTCGGACACTCCGTTTACACTGTGTGACCCCATGATGGAAAGGTTGGCCATATGAATAACTCCGCCGGAAATAATAGACATATGAGCACATTTGTTCCAGTCGCCGGAAAATTTATCATAAATACGTTTACAATGTCTTTCGTTTAACTCGTGAATAATTTGGTAAATTCTTGGGAGAAGTCTTCTCATCATGTCCTCAGGCCATTTTTCAAGAGCCTCAGCAAGAACAGTGTGGTTGGTATAAGCAAGAGTTTTACTTATAATATTAAAGGCATCATCCCATGAATAATGATGTTCATCCATAAATATACGCATAAGTTCAGGGACTATCATAGCTGGATGAGTATCGTTTATATGTATTGCTACCTTATCTGCAAAATTATCAAGAGAAGAGTAGTATTTCATGTGGTCTGCTATTATATTCTGAGCAGATGCGGATACAAGGAAATACTGCTGCTTGAGACGAAGTTCCTTTCCTTCGTAGTGGCTGTCTCTAGGATAAAGCACCTTGGAGATGAGCTCAGCCTTGTTATTGCCAAGAGTTGCTCTTGCATAATCTCCTCTTGAGAATGAATTCATATCAAATGTATCTATATCCCTGCTTCTCCAAACCCTAAGCACGCTTACGCCCTTGCTGTCAGCACCTGATATCATCATGTCATAAGGTACGGCTTCCACTTCTTCGCAGTCTGCCTGCTCTATAATAAGACCTTCATCAGTCCAGGTTTCATTGATGTGACCGCCGAATTTTACTATAAATGTCTTATCGGTACGTGGAGAAAGCCAAACCTCACCGCCGGGAAGCCATACATCAGGCAGTTCCATCTGCCAGCCTTCAACTATTTTCTGACGGAAAAGCCCATACTCGTAAAGAATGGAAATCCTGTAGCAGGATAGTTAAGAGAGGCAAGGGAATCCATAAAACAGGCAGCAAGCCTTCCAAGTCCGCCATTTCCAAGTCCTGCATCAGGCTCCATCTCGTATAATTCATTTAAGTCATAACCGTATTTTTTTAGAATATCACTATAAACATCTGTGAGACCCAAGTTATAAAGGTTATTCTTAAGAGAGCGTCCAACTAAGAATTCCATGCATAGATAATAGACTCTTTTTCCGCCTGATTTGTTGTTGGCCTGCTTAAATTCACGCTTTTTTGCGAGTAAAATATCCTTAACTGTTATTGCAGTAGCCTTATAAACCTGATCTTTAGTTGCCTCTTCAAAGGAAGCACCGAAATGTCTTGAAAGCTTGTCTATAATGGCAGCTTCTACACGGCTTGTGTCTGTGCCTGCAGGACTTGTATTTTTTGCAGTATTTACTGTAGATTCGGTAACTTCTTTTGAACGACTATGTTTTTTCTTAAATTGTTTATTTGCCAAAATAACCTCATTTCCTTAGGGGCTGTCCCTAAATATAAAATATACCAAACTTAATTATCACATAGAATTAAAATAAAAGCAAGTTTTAAAATAGACGGCAGCTATACAAATTTTGATATAAGTCCGGATTATTAGAGAAAACAGATAAAAACTTCTTGACAATGTAATCAGTTTGGACTAACATTAGATTATAACATCAAATAATAAATTAATAGCATTCTTCAGGGCAGGGTGTAATTCCCGACCGGCGGTAAAGTCCGCGAGCATTTGCAGAATCGGTGAGCCTCGGCAATTCCGATACCGACAGTAAAGTCTGGATGAAAGAAGAAATAATAGGATATTAACTTATCCTATGTTTTTGTAGCGTAATCAGCCCTGGCCAATCGGTCAGGGCTTTTTTTCCTTAAAGAATGCGGAAAAGAGGAAAAAATGATTTTATTAGGCGGTTTGAAAGATGCAGCAGTTGAAAATTGGGGTATGGTAGTCATCTCACTTTTAGTGGTGGCGGCACTTATTGTATTGGCGTTCGTCACAGAAAGGGTACTTAAGAAAGAAAAAGACGAGTCATTAAAAGTAAGGAATCTTGCAATTGTGGCTATGTTCTCAGCTATCTCAGCAGTGCTTATGCTGTTTGAGTTTCCGATTCCCTTCATTGCGCCAGGATTTTACAAGATTGACCTAAGTGAGGTACCTGTGATTATAGGCGCCTTTGTTTTAGGACCTGTGGCAGGTGTTGTTATAGAATTTGTGAAGATATTACTTAATTTATTTATAAATGGCACATCATCTGCCTTTGTGGGAGAATTCGGTAATTTCGTTGTAGGCTCAGCCTTTGTTATTCCTGCGTCCATTATGTACTTAGCAAAGAAAACCAAGAAAAGGGCTATAATGGGGCTTGTAGCAGGAGTAATTACTACAACTGTAATAGGCTGTCTTGTAAATGCCTTTGTACTTCTTCCTTTTTATGGAGCTGCCTTTGGAGGAATAGACAAGATTATAGCAGCCGGAACAGCTGTAAACCCTGCGGTTAACAGCGTATTTTTCTTTTGTCTCATCATAGTTGCACCATTCAATATCATTAAATTCAGCATTGTATCTATAATAACTGTTTTTATTTACCATAAGATTAGTTATTTGCTCAAGATGGGGAAATAAAGAGATATTCACGGAATTTAAACTTGACTTTTATGTTGTGATATCTTATCATATTCTTGAAGATAGAAATCTAACTAGTGCAAACGAACCCCCAGAGCGGCTACTCTGGGGGTTCTTCCAAATTTTAGGCGGTTGGCTTCGTCGGAGAAATTTAAATTTCCCACAGTCTTGAATTCTATCTGAAATTGTGGTAGAATGCTGAAAGATATGTTTTGAAAGGAAGAGATGGTTATGTCTACATTAAGAATTGTTGTTACAGTTATTTATTGTATTTTATGCATTGCACTTGCGGCTATAGTACTTTTACAGGAAGGAAAGCAGCAGGGACTTGGAAGCATCGGCGGTATGGCTGATACCTACTGGGGCAAGAATAAGAGCCGTTCAATGGAAGGTAATCTTAACAAGGCTACCACAGTTGTTGCCCTCGGCTTTATAGTGCTTTCATTTGTGCTTAATATGAAGTGGTAATTAAGTAGAACAAGAAAATTTTAACTGTTGCATAGTATGTTGTTTCAGGTCTTATCCTGCCTACACACTTTGTAGCAGTTTTTCTTTTTTTCGCTATAATTATATTAGATAGACAAGGGGTGATAGAGGTGGCTAAAGAATATACAAAGAAGATGAGAGAAAGAAAAGAGGCACTTTTGGAATTCTTTGAAAGGAAGGACTATGTCCCTATGAAGTTTAGGGATATTGCGTCCCTGTTTCAGGTGCCTAAGGCTGAAAGAGGGGATTTGCAGCTTATACTAAATGACATAATAAAAGAGGGAAAGCTTGTAGAAAATGGGGAGGGACGCTACTTAAAGCCTGATGCAGACCTCGTCACAGGAATATTTATGTCTACAGCTAAGGGCTTTGCCTTTCTTAGAACTGCGGAGGATGAGGAAGATGTGTTCATTCCTGCCTCAGAAGTTAGCAATGCCTTTGATGGGGATACTGTTACTGTCAGGCTTTCAGCCAAAAGCAGGGGAAAGAGCAGAGAAGGTAAGGTAGTTAAGGTAATTGAAAGAGCATTTACTACTGTTGTAGGCACATTTGAAAAAAGCAGGAACTTTGGCTTTGTAGTACCCGACAACACTAAGATTACTTGTGATATTTACATACCTAAGAATGCCTGCAAAGATGTGCCTAAGGGTGTAAAGGTGGTTGTAGAACTTACAAGCTATGGCGACGCTAAGTTTAGTCCTGAGGGTAAGATAATAGAGATTCTTGGCTTTGAAAATGATAAGGGTGTTGATATTCTCTCTATCGCCAAGGCTTACGGCATAGAGGATGAATTCCCGAAGGAAGTGTGTAAAGAAGTAAAAAAGGTACCTGCGAAGGTTATTAAGACTTCGATTAAGAACAGACTTGACCTTAGAGAAATGAAGATAGTTACAATAGACGGCGAGGATGCAAAAGACCTTGATGATGCTGTGTCTGTGACTAAGGAAGTTAAGGCAGGCGGAGAGGTTATCTACCATTTGGGAGTGCACATTGCTGATGTTACCAATTATGTGAAGGAGGGCTCAGCCCTTGATAAGGAGGCCATTAAGCGAGGTACAAGTGCATACCTTGTAAATAAGGTTATACCTATGCTTCCTAAGGAGCTTTCAAACGGCATCTGTTCCCTAAATGAAAATGTGGACAGACTAACCCTTTCCTGCCTTATGGATATAAATGAGAGGGGAGAAGTAATCTCCCACGAAATAGCAGAAACAGTTATTAGGACTGCGCATAGGATGAATTATTCTGATGTAAATGTGCTTATTACAGGTGAGGGCGAGAGATTTAATGAATTAAAAGAAAAGTATGAAGATGTATATGAAATGCTGGTAAATGCAGAGGAATTGGTGCTAATCCTTAGAAAATGCAGGCATGAGAGAGGCTCGATTGACTTTGATTTCCCTGAGGCTAAGATTATAGTTGATGATAAAGGAAGGGTTACTGATATTAAAGCATACGATAGGAATGAGGCTACCAGGCTGATTGAGGATTTTATGCTTATTGCTAATGAAACTGTGCCAGAAGACAGCTTCTGGCAGGAACTTCCTTTTGTATATAGGACTCATGAAAATCCTGATGAAGAAAAAATTAGGGAATTAAGTATATTTATTAATAATTTTGGGTATAATATAGGTAAGGGTGGCAGGAAAAAGTCAAAGACGGAAGTTCATCCAAAGGATGTTCAGAGGCTTTTAAGCAAGATAGAGGGGACTCCTGAAGAGATGCTTATTAACAGGATGACACTTAGAAGCTTAAAGAGGGCTAAGTACACGACCTCCTGCGATGGACATTTTGGACTTGCCGCTAAGTATTATTGCCATTTTACCTCACCTATAAGGAGATACCCTGATTTGCAGATACACAGGATAATAAAAGAGAATCTAAACGGCAGGCTTACAGACAAGAGGATATCTCACTATAAGGCGGTTCTTTGCGATATAGCGCTTCGCTCGAGTATGATGGAGAGAAGGGCTGATGAGGCAGAAAGAGAAGCGGACAAGATGAAGGCTGCTGAGTTTATGTCTCACAAAATCGGCGAAGAATTTGACGGCGTAATCTCAGGGGTTACAAGCTGGGGCATATATGTAGAACTTCCAAACACTGTTGAGGGTATGGTTAAAATCAGCAGTATAAGAGGGGATTACTATGAATTTAATGCTGAAAGAATGGAAATTGTAGGGGAACATACCAAGAAAAAATTTAGTCTGGGGCAGCAGGTTAGAGTAAAAGTAGTTGAGGCAAGTAAGCAGATGAGAACCATAGATTTTAGGATAGTAGAAGGAGAGAAGGATGTCTAAGGACAATTATAAAGTAGTGGCGCAGAACAAGAAAGCTAGTTTTGATTATTTCATAGAAGAGAGGTACGAAACCGGAATTACCCTTGCAGGTACTGAAGTCAAGTCAGTTAGAATGGGCAAGGTCAGTATCAAGGAGTCATATGTGCAGATAGATAAAAACGGCGAGGTTATCATTATAGGTATGCACATCAGTCCTTATGAGAAGGGGAATATTTTCAACAAGGATCCCCTTAGAACCAGGAAACTCCTCATGCACAGGGCTGAGATAAATAAGCTTGTGGGCAAGGTAAAGACAGCAGGCTACACCCTGGTACCGATTAAGGTGTACCTCAAGGGCAGTCTTGTAAAGGTTGAAATAGGCCTTGCAAGAGGTAAGAAAAACTACGACAAGCGTCAGGATATACAGAAAAAGACCAGAGAGAGAGCAGAGAGAGATTATAAGGTGAGGAATCTGTATTAAAGCTAAAGGAGAGGCTGATATGGACAGCAGCTTAATTGTTAAACACTGTAGAAAAAATATTTAGTGACACGCTGGAAACAGTGATGAATTTGTGTTTAGCTATAGAAAGGTTAATATATGAATTTTTACAAGGATAAGGTTAATAAAAAATATCTTGAAATCTCAATGTATGTGATTTTCACCTGCATAGTCATTTTTCTTTTGAGCAGGTTAACAGATCAGCTGCCAACTGTTACCAAGGCCGTAGGAGTTATTCTGTCATGGACGGGTACAATATTAAAGCCTGTAATCATAGGCTTTGTCATAGCTTACCTCCTGTTCCCGATGCTCGAGAAGATAGAAAGTCTGCTTAGAAAGTTAAAACCGCTTAAAAAGAAGAAAAGCGTCAGGGGGATTGCAGTGGCTCTTCAGGGAGTCATTATTCTGGTCGGCTTATTTTTATTAGTTTCCCTCCTTGTTTCAATAATTACCAAGCAGGCAAGGGCAGCTAATTCAGAGGATATAATTGAAGGTATTAAAACCTATGCAAACTCTATCAATGATTTGTACTGGGAACTTATGGATAGGCTTGACAAGCTAAATATTAATTCCGCTGAGATAAAATCAAGTGTAGATACCTTTATGAACAACATAGGTACCTACCTGCTTAATCTGTCAAGTCAGCTTGGTAATATTGCCAGCAACTTAAAGGATGGTGTTGCAACAGCGTTTTTTGCTCTTATTTTCAGCATTTACTTTTTACTTGATATGCCAAAGTTAAAAATATACTGGGGAAGGGTGTTTGCGATAATCCTCCCAAAGAAGGTGAAAGTTACCCTTGACACCCTGTTGAAGGATGCTGACAGAGTGTTTTCAGGATATATCAGAGGTCAGGCCTTTGATGCTTTCATGGTTGGAGTTGTGGTAAGCATTGTATTTTCAATAATCGGAATCCAGTATGCGATTGTAATTGGCCTTCTTATAGGACTTGGTAATCTGATCCCTTATATGGGTCCTATAGTTGGTTATACCTCCATAGTAGTTGTAGGTGTAGCAACCGGTGATTATAAGAGCATGATAATAGCGGCAATTGCCCTGCTTATTATACAGGCAATAGACGGCAATCTTATTTATCCAAAGCTTTTAAGTTCCAGTGTTAATATTCATCCTATGATAGTAATTATCTCACTTACGGTTGGAGCAAGTGTGGGAGGCCTTGTGGGAATGATAGTAGCAGTACCTTCCGGAGCTCTTGTGAAGGTGTGGTTTGAAAGACTTATCAACTTAAAAGAAAAGAGAAAAGAAATTAAAGAGAATAAAGTGACTATAGAAGATAAAGGAATTAAAGAATATAAACAAAACAAGGAAGATTAAGGTGAATAAATAAATGGATAAGTTCGAGAAAATCTTTAATATGAGCTTTGAACAGGCTGTTCTATATTTATCAAGACCTGTCATCATCCTCGTCTTAAGTAAAATAGTGGTAACCATAGTACTTAGAATCTTGGATAGAATATTTGCAAAGTCAAAGCTTGATACAGGAATGCAGGGATTTTTCAAACAGATTATTAGGGTAATACTTTATGTAATTGGAATTATTATGGCTGCACAGTCGCTTGGGATAAATACATCATCTATCGTAACTCTTTTAGGTGTTGTATCCCTTGCCTTTTCGCTTTCCTTACAAAATATCCTTACCAATGTATTCTCAGGAATAATGCTCCTTATTACAAAGCCTTTCGCCATAGGAGACTTTATTGAGGTATCAGGAGTGATGGGTACAGTAACAAGCATAACTCTTATGCGTACCAGAATATGTACTCCTGACAATAAGGTAGAACTCATACCCAATTCAGACATTGCTTCACAGAGGATATCAAATTTTTCCGGAGAAAGTAAAAGGAGGGTGGATATCGAGATATCAGCTGATTATAAGGCTGAAACTAAGCAGGTAATAGCTGCAATAAGAAGCGTTGTGGATAAGGATGAAAGAATTGCCAAAGAAGAGGCATATGCACCTACTATCAGACTCCTTAGATTCAATGCAAATGATATCACCTATGCAGTTAAGGTTTGGTGTGAAAATCCAATTTACTGGGATGTATATTATGATTTAATGGAAAATATAAGAGAGTCCTTTAAGGAAAATGGGATTGAGTTCAGCTATCCACATAGGGTGGTGCATATTGAAAGTAAATATGTAAAATTTATGAATAATTTAGATTTCTTATAGACAAACCAGGTAAAGTTGTGTACAATATGATTGTGAAAAATTGAAATATCGTCGCTTGCCGTGAAAAGCCAGTGCAAGTGGCAGAAAGCATATTGGAGGATATATGAAAAGAAAATTATTTGGACTAATATTAGCTTCAACTTTAGTAGTATCAGCTTGTCAGGGTAACTCTGGCAGCTCTTCTTCTGCAAAGAGCAGTTCTGCATCCACATCAGGAAGTGCGGCAATGACTGAGAGTAAGACATCATCAGTTGAAAGTAAGACATCATCAGCTAGCAGCCAATCATCAGCTTCTTCTGCAAAAGAAGGAAGCACTGCTTCAGCAGGTACAGAGACAGAAACGGAGAAATTCCCTGCATTTGAAACAACAGATACCAAGGGGAATAAGGTAACAGAGAAAATCTTTGCTGACAAAGACATAACAATGGTAAATGTATGGGGAACTTTCTGCGGCCCTTGTATAAATGAAATGCCTGAACTTCAGAAGATATATGAAAGCCTTCCTAAGAATGCTAACTTAATAGGTATAGTTGCAGATGTTCCTGAGGGAATGAAGGACGGAGTAGACAATGCAAATTATATTGAAAAGCAGACCGGAGTGAAGTACACAAACCTTACTCTCAGTGATTCCTTAAACGGTTTTGCTAAAAGATTCTATGCAGTACCATCTACGATCTTTGTTGATAAAGATGGAAACATCATCGGAGACCTTGTTATGGGTGCCAATATCGATGCATATATAGAGAATCTGCAGAAGGTTTTAACTGACTGGAAGTATGAATCTTAAAAATATAACAGAGATGTATAGTGAGAAGCGTATGACTGTGGAGTTTATTGCATTAGAAAATTGGATTGTAAGTGAGCTCTGTGAGATAAATGATATATAGAAAGATCAGCCTGCCTTGACAAAATCACTTAATGACAGTAAACTTTTATACATAAGATAGATTTTGGAGGGATTATGGCAAAGGAGTATAATTCCAAAGGGAAAAATGAAGTTATTATGTATATGAAGGCTCATAATGAGCATATGTTAACGGTTGCTGAGATTCTTGAAGGGCTTAAAGAAGAGGGAATAAGTATCAACCGCTCAACCATATACAGAAATCTCGATAAGTTGGTTGAAAGCGGTGATATCCTTGCGTTTAAGGGTAAGGATAATGAATCGGCATTTTACCAGTATTCAGGTGAGCATAAGGAATGTAATGAACATCTTCATCTGCAATGCAATTCCTGTGGTAAAATCTTTCATTTAGAACACGAATTTGTGGATGACTTTATGGATAAGCTCCGTAAAGACCTGAAGGTGGAACTTGATGTGTCAAGAACCATGCTGGTTGGTACCTGTGAGAATTGTCTAAAAAAATTTTAACTAATTATGATATAAAAGGCATAGCTTTGTAGAGTTTTTCTTGTCAGAATAAGAATCTGACAAGGAGAAGTGGCTGCAACAGGCTGTGCCTTTGTAATTTTGAAAAAACAGTAAAATATTTTTGAAATATAAACGGAATAAAAATTGCAGCAGAGCCTGTGGTTTCAAAAAGACATAATAGTATTAGTTTTGTGGTGTAAAATTTTAATGAACTGTGTTATAATTAAAAAGTATAACAAGTGTTAAAATTAATGATTTAAGAAAGAAGTCTAATATTAAATTAGAACGAGAGACATACGAGAGGGAGTAACCTATGACTTTACAACAGCTTAGATATGTAATAGAAGTAGCCAAGACAGGCTCTATGAATGTAGCTGCAAAACAGCTCTTTGTGAGCCAGCCGAGCCTCTCAATGGCTATTAGGGAGCTTGAAAATGATGTCCATATATCTATCTTTGAAAGAACTACCAAGGGAGTGGTAATCACCGCTGAAGGGGAGGAATTCCTAGGCTATGCCAGACAGATTATCAATCAGGTGGAACTCTTAGAGGACAAATACATAGAGGCAGGACAGATAAAGAAGAAGTTCGGTGTATCTGCACAGCATTATTCATTTGCCGTGAAGGCCTTTGTGGAGATGGTAAAGGGCTTTGATATGGACAAGTATGAGTTTGCCATAAGAGAGGCAAGAACCCACGATGTCATCCACGATGTGGTTACAGGCAAGAGTGAGATAGGAATACTTTATACCAATGATTTTAATGAAAAGGTATTAAATAAGATATTTAAGGATAATCAGCTTGAGTTTGTACATCTATTCACCTGTGAGGGTTACGCCTATCTTTGGAAGAATCATCCACTGGCAGGGAAGAAGGTCATAGCCCTTGAGGAACTTCAGGACTATCCTTGCCTTTCTTTTGAGCAGGGAGATAATAATTCGTTTTATTTTGCGGAAGAAATCCTAAGTACCTACGATTTTAAGAAGACTATTAAGTCAAATGACAGGGCTACCAACCTGAACCTAATGGTGGGGCTAAATGCCTTTACTCTCTGCTCGGGTATCATCTGCGAGGAGCTAAATGGCAGTGATTATATTGCGGTTAAGCTTGCCGAAGAGGTGACTATGGATATAGGATATATCAAGAGGGCTCATATGAATATGAGCGAGATAGGGGAGCTTTACATTGATGAGATTAAGAAGTATGTGGGCTAATGTATTTGATTTATAGACTAAGTGACGCCTAAGCTGATAAATGTCCAGACTCGCTCCGGCATCCGCTTCGCTACGCCTAATGCGCTCGCTTTTTGGCAGTGACTAGCACTTAGCAAATTGCGAAGCAATGAAGCTAAGTGTGTTAGTCCTGCCTATATAATAGCCGTCCACGAGTGACGAGTGCGAAGCACGAAGTCAGAGTGGAAACGGCGAACTATGCGGCATTATCAGCTCCGGCTGTTTGATTGATGAATGACTACAAACAAACACATTAGCCGCAAGGGGCAGGTGAGGGTGGCTGTCTTTAATTTGGCATTCGAGCTGTAATTTGCACAAATTTAAGGTATCAGCTCCGAATGATAAATTCTAAGCGAGCGCATTAGGCGGAGCGAAGCGGATGCCGGAGCGAGTCTGAAATGTTATCATTCGGAGCGTCACTGTGAGGCTAGATAACTGATGACAGCAAAAACTGATAATGCCTAAACGAGTCTGGACATTTATCAGCATAGGCGTGACTTAGTGAATTAAAAGGGTATATTAAGTAGTAGATTACAGGAGAGCTTTTTATGAAGAAAGTAGAAACGGGAATTGATGGGCTTTTTGTAATAGAGCCGGAGGTTTTTGGAGACCATAGGGGCTGGTTTATGGAGAGCTGGTCAAAGAGGAAATTTGAGGAAATTGGGATTGACTGTGAATTTGTGCAGGACAATCATTCATTTTCAGAGAAGAAGGGCACACTTAGAGGCCTTCATTTCCAAAAAGGAGAATATGCCCAGGCTAAGCTTGTAAGGGTGCTAAGAGGCAGGGTTTATGATGTGGCTGTAGACCTTAGAAAGAATTCCCCGACCTTTCTCAAATGGTTCGGTGTAGAACTTAGTGAAGAAAATAAAAAAGAGTTTTTTATTCCAAGGGGCTTTGCACATGGATTTTTAACTCTTACTGACAATGTGGAATTTGCCTACAAGGCAGATAATTATTATAACAAAGAGTCTGAGGGAGCAATCATCTACAATGATGAAAGGATTGCTGTGGACTGGAGGCTTGATGAACTTGGAATAGATGAGGTTATTATATCCGATAAGGATAAGATAGCACCGCTGCTAACAGAATTGGATGAGAGTTACTTTTTTTGATTAAGAAATTGATAATTCAATCAGATAATCAGCACTAAAGATTTTAGATATGATGAACAAACGATAAGAGGTAAATCTGTTAAATAAACAGTTTGAAGTTTAAAACAGACTTCTTAGGTGTAAATATATTAAGATTATTCTACTGAAATAGAAAGAAAGGCATAAAATGAAAGTAATAGTAACAGGCGGAGCAGGCTTTATTGGAAGTAATTTTTTATATTATGTACTTAAAAAACACCCTGAAAATGAGTATATTTGTTTGGATAAGCTCACTTATGCGGGCAATCTTTCAAACCTTGAAGAAGCACTTAAGAATCCAAAGCTTAGGTTCATAAAGGGAGATATTGCTGACAGGGACTTTGTTTATAAGTTATTTGAAGAAGAAAGGCCTGACCAGGTGGTAAATTTTGCGGCAGAAAGCCATGTGGACCGCTCTGTTCTCTTTCCTGACGAATTCTTAAGAACCAACATAACAGGGGTGGGAGTTCTTCTTGATGCCTGTAGAAAGTACGGAATTAAGCGTTTTCATCAGGTATCTACAGATGAGGTGTATGGAGACTTGCCGCTTGATAGAGAGGATTTATTCTTTACAGAGGATACTCCGCTTAATCCATCAAGCCCTTACTCATCCTCAAAGGCATCAGCAGATCTGATAGCTCTGGCTTATCACAGAACCTATGGACTGCCTGTGACCATATCAAGATGCTCCAATAACTACGGTGCTTATCAGTTCCCTGAGAAGCTGATTCCGCTTATGATATACAATGCTAAGCACGATAAGGAGCTGCCTGTATATGGTGAGGGTATCAATGTTAGGGACTGGCTCTATGTAGAAGACCATTGCATAGCCATTGATATGATACTTGAAAAGGGCAAGGTCGGAGAAGTCTACAATGTAGGCGGCCATAACGAGAAGAAGAATATAGAGGTGGTCAAGGCCATCTTAAAGGCTACGGGTAAGCCTGAGAGCCTCATTAAATATGTGACTGACAGACCGGGGCATGACCTAAGATATGCTATTGATCCAAAGAAGATAGGTAAGGAACTTGGCTGGAAGCCGCTTACTCCATTTGAAAAGGGTATTGAATATACCATAAAATGGTATCTTGATAATGCAAAATGGATGGAGGACATAATGACAGGTGAGTATGAAAAATACTATACCGAAGTTTATGGAAATCGTGAAGAAAAATTTGGCAGGTAGAAAATGAGAATACTGGTAACGGGTGCAAGAGGACAGCTTGGAAAGGCTGTTATAAGAGAATTACTTGGTAAAAATCAGGATTTTGAATTTAAGCTGATGCTTACTGTTTCAAATGATGCTTCTTGGAATTCTCTGTACAATTGGATGAAGGACGAAGGCTTTTTAGATGCAAGGGCGGAAATTACTGCTCTTGATATAAGGGATTATTACTTGGTTAAGGCTGCTCTTAGCAGTTTTATGCCTGATGTGGTTATTAACTGTGTTGCGTATACAGCGGTTGATGACTGTGAGGATCACGAGGAAGAGGCAAGGCTTGTAAATGAAACGGGAGTGAAAAACCTTGCTCTGGCTGCAAAGGAGATAGGAGCTGTCTTAGTACATATTTCAACAGACTATGTATTTGATGGAAATGGAACTAGTCCATATACAGAGGATGAAGAGGTAAACCCGGTTAATGCCTATGGAAGGACAAAGGCTCTTGGAGAAAGGGCAGTATTTGAAAATATGGAGAAGTATTTTATTATAAGGACTGCTTGGCTGTACGGAGAGGGAAAGAACTTTGTAAAGACTATGATTTCATTGTCCGAAAAGAATAAAACTCTTCGTGTGGTTTCTGACCAGATTGGTTCTCCTACCTCTGCTAATGAACTGGCAAGGTTTATAGTTTATCTGATTCAGACTGATAAATACGGTATCTGGCATGGAGTTTGTGATGGAAGTACGAGCTGGTATGAATTTACGAAGGAAATTATGAAGTTAACCGGAAAGGAAGAAGTGGAGGTTCTTCCGATTAAAAGTGAAGAATATCGGACGAAGGCTAAAAGGCCGTATTTTTCGGTGCTTTCAAATAAAAAGATGCATAATGAAACTGATTTTAAAATAAAATCTTGGGAAGAGGCATTAAAAGAGTATCTGCAAAAGAACAAAAACTGATGACGGTCATAGGTTGATTTTTGTTATGATTATGTGGTATAAAAAATGTCATAAATTCAACTTATGAAAGAGAGGATAAAAGATTGAATAACGAAAATAGTAATGAAACAATGGTTAAACTGGAACAGGCGGCAGAGAGCCTTGAAGAAGTAACTGATAAGCTTAAAGATTTGGCCTCAAAGATGGAAGAAAAAGAGGAAGAGCTAAAGAAGGGAGAAGGACTTTTAAATAAGGTATTAGCGAAAAAAACCTTCGGTATTATCGGCTGGGGATTCTTTGCCTTTGTAGTGGTTAGTACTGTTTCACAACAATTAGCGGCTACAATAGCCTATGCGCTAAATACTGATGGCAGGGGGCTTTCGGGTCTAATCACTTACCTTGTATCATTCTTTCCGCTGTATTTAATTGCATTTCCTGTGTTACTGCTAATCATTAAAAAACTGCCAAAGGATGATATGGATAAAAAGAACATTGATATTTTTACTTTGATTCAATATTTCTGTATGTGTATTTCAATTATGTATATAGGAAATGTTATAGGAACGGGGCTTTCGTCAATCATAGGAGGTTTTTTTGGAAAGACTTCCAATAACAATCTGGCTGAAATTATAATGAATACAGATATGACGGGCACAATTATTTTCGTTGTACTGCTTGGACCTGTCATGGAAGAAATAGTGTTTAGAAAGATACTTATAGATAGGACTGTAAAATATGGAGAAAGAAATGCCATGTTTCTTTCAGCTCTTTTATTTGCCTTGTTCCATATGAACTTATTTCAGTTTTTCTATGCCTTTGGTATAGGGCTTATCTTTGCTTATATATATATAAAGAGCAGAAGAATAGAGTATTCAATTGTTTTTCATATGATAATTAATTTTATGGGTTCGGTATTGGCTGTACAGGTGGCTAAGAACTTTGATTCAGATACAATGACTAAACTGCAAAGCGGCAATCCGGAGATGATGGCAGCAGCCCTGACTCCGAGTGTAGTCCTTTCAACTATATATTCACTTGTTATGATAGTGGTATTTTTTGCAGGGATAGCACTTATTATTGTAAATAGGAAGAAGATGAGACTTGATGTAAATGGTGCGCCATTTACAAGAAAAGAAGAAAAAGGCTTGGTTTATGGAAACTATGGCATGGCATTTTTTATAGCTGCCTGCCTTGTGATGATGGTACTTACAACTATGGCACAGCTAAGTTAGGAGAATATGAAAGAGGAAAAGATAGTTTATGTTGTAGGGCATAAGAATCCCGATACTGACTCAATCTGTTCAGCCATCTCTTATGCAGAACTTAAGAACCTGACTTCAACCGGTGTTAAATATATTCCAAAGAGGGCAGGACAGATAAATGAGGAAACTGAATATGTTCTAAAAAGGCTTGGAATAGATTCACCGGGATATATGCCTGATGCAGGAACGCAGGTAAAGGACATGGAGATACACGAGACTCCTTTTGCTGACTCAAGCCTTACCATAAATGAGGCCTGGGAGCTTATGAAAGAGTCAAAAGCGGCTTCCCTGCCTATTACTGATAGCGAGGGTCATCTTGAAGGCATAATCGGTATAGGTGATATTGCCAAGTACTTTATGGGAAATGCTGATGAAACCATACTTTCAAAGGCAAGAACACAGTACAAGAGAATGGCAGACACCTTAAATGGAAAGCTTGCATTAGGAAATGAACATGGATACTTCATAAAGGGAAGGGTTATCATTGGTACCGATGATCCAAAACTCCTAGCTTTAAATATGGCAGCTGATGACCTTGTTGTCCTTGGCAATAGAAAGGATACCCAGTTGGCTGCGATTAAGGCTGATGCCAGTTGTATAGTAATCAGCGGAGGGCATACTGCGGATAAAGAAGTTATAGAGGCGGCTAAAAAAAAGAGTTGTGTAATAATAGAAAGTCCTATGGACACATATACAATAGCTACTTTTATAAGCCACAGTATTCCCGTCAAATATCTGATGAAGTGTGAGGGAATAGTCACCTTCCATTCAAATGATTTTACAGATGCAATCAAGGAAACAATGGGTAAGTACCGCTATCGTGACTTCCCGGTAATTGATGCAGAGGGCCGCTGCCTTGGTACAATCTCCAGAAGAAATCTCATCAATGTGAGAAGAAAACAGCTAATCCTTGTTGACCATAACGAGCGTACCCAGACTGTTGATAATATAGAAGAGGCGGAAATCCTTGAGATAATTGACCACCATAGGATAGGCTCTCTTGAGACTATGGGGCCGGTTATGTTTAGAAACCAGCCGGTGGGCTGTACAGCAACCATTGTTTATCAGATGTACAATGAAAGAGGAGTTGAGATACCTAAGAAGATAGCAGGGCTTCTCCTTGCTGCAATTCTCTCTGACACCCTTATGTTCCGTTCACCTACCTGTACAAAGTTTGATCAGGAAGCAGTGGCAGAGCTTGCTAAGATTGCAGGAATAGAGATAGAAGACTTTGCAAATGATATGTTTATGGCAGGAAGCAATCTTTCAGGGAAGGCGCCTGAGGAAATATTCTATCAGGATTTCAAAAAGTTTATGGCAGGTGAAATAACATTTGGAGTAGGACAGATAAACTCTATGGATGCTAAGTCTCTTGCAAATGCTGAAGAGAAAATCAGGCCTATTCTTCAAAACGAATGTGGTAAAAACGGAATGTCAATGGTGTTCTTTATGCTCACAAACATAGTTGAAGAGTCCACTAAGCTTCTTCTCTTTGGAGATGGCAGTGAGAAAATAGTGGAAAAAGCCTTTGATGTAAAAGTATATAAGGATGCAGCCTCCTTGAAGGGAGTAGTCTCCAGGAAGAAACAGCTTATCCCTACTATAATGGGCGTATTCAATGCTTAGTACCGTACTTTTGCTTGAAATACTTTGTTGTAAAAGTTATAATGCTTAATAAGAAAAATTGCTTATTTTGTAGATATTTATAGTAGGTATTTTCAAATGGATATTTAAAAAGATATCATTGTTTTTAGTGAAGTAAAATTGTAAATACGGAGGTATAAAGATGGCTTACGAAAAAGAAATAAGTGACTATATTGAGAGTCATAAGGAAGAAATGTTAAATGACCTTATGGAACTTATAAGAATTAACAGTGAAAAAGGCGAAGAAAAGCCTGGTATGCCTTACGGTGAGGGTCCTTACAATGCTCTGCTTGCAGCAACAAAACTGCTTGAAGGATATGGTTTTAAGGTAAATAACTATGATAACAGAGTGATTACTGCCGATTCTTATGATATGCCAACCAGACTTGATATTTTGGCACATCTTGATGTAGTTCCTGCAGGAGATGACTGGACAGTTACAGAGCCTTACACACCTGTTATCAAAGACGGACTCCTATATGGCAGGGGAAGCTGCGATGATAAGGGACCTGCAGTTGCAGCCCTCTATGCTATAAGAGCGGTTAAAGAGTTAAACATACCGCTTAAACACAATGTCCGCCTCATCCTTGGTTCAGACGAGGAATGTGGCAGCAGTGATGTAGAATACTACTACACCAAAGAAAAGGCCGCACCTATGACAATTACTCCTGATGCATCCTGGCCTCTTATCAATATTGAAAAGGGCGGCATCAGCAACGAGTTTACAGCTGAATACGAAAAGACCGACAAAACTCCAAGCCTTGTGTCCTTAAAGGGAGGTATCAAGATAAATGTGGTTCCCGGCAAGGCTACAGCTGTAGTAAGGGGGCTTAAAGAGAGTGATGTTAAGGATATTACAAAGAAATTCGAGGAAGAGACAGGGCTTAGATTTGAATTCAGCGAGGAGGGAGACCTGCTTAATATCAAGGCTATAGGTGTGAATGCACACGCTTCTCTCCCGCATATGGGTAAGAATGCCATCCAAGGACTTGTTACTCTCTTATCTAAGTTCCCTCTTGCAGATGCTCCTGTAAATAACTATGTGAAGGCACTTAACAATATATTCCCTTATGGTGACTACAATGGTAGAACAATGGGAGTTGACCTTAAAGATGATGTCTCAGGAGAAACTACAGTAAGCTTTGACATCCTTGAAATCACTGAAACACATTTTAAGGGAGCATATGACTGCCGTGCAAACATAGTAGCTAACGATGAGAATACAGGCAAGGTAATGGAGAGAAAAATCCGTGAACAGGGATTTACCATACCTGAAAAGCCTATGTTTGAGCCTCATGTTGTAGACGGTGATTCAGAGCTTGTAAAAACCCTGCTTAAATGCTATGAGAAGGGCTTTGGAGTTACGAATGCCAAGCCTATAGCTATAGGTGGAGGTACCTATGTACACCATGTTGAAAACGGAGTGGCTTTTGGCTGTGAAGACCCAGAGGTAGACAACCACATGCACGGTGCTGATGAGTTTATGGCAGTTGATATGATAGTTAAGAGTGCGAAAGTATTTGCAGATGCAATAGTGGAGTTATGCAAGTAAATGAAAATTTTAAAGAGAATTTATAAGGTTTATAAAAAATATAACCCTGATGAAACTCTGTTAGGGTACTTAAAAAGGCATATTGGGCAGGTTTTACTTGCCCTTATGCTTTCTCTGTTTGTTGTAGGTGTTTTCTGCTTTGATGCAGCTAAGACTCAGTTTAGCAAAAACGGCAAGGACTTTGAAAAGCTGTTTTATACAGATGATTTTGACAATTTAATATGGGGGATGGTTCTTATTTTTAATCCCTGTATTTTTTTATGTATATACGCTGCATTTTCGTTTTGCAGGTACACCAAAAGAGAAAAAGCTTATTAAAAAGAGGGGAGAATTCTATCCTCACCCAGATAATTATACTTATTTCTCTTGGTGTGGGCGGGGGAATACTAAGGTATGAGAATAAAGATATTTACGGGCTTGTAAATAAATTCATAATCAACAATGACGGCATAGCCTATCTTAAATTCATAGGTGTCATACTTTTGGTTACCTTTGGTGCAGCCTGGGAAAAACTTATAATATGGCTTAAGGCGGGAGGTGCATATAAGCACCCATGGTTTATCAAGTGTTTTATGGCAGGGCTTACAGGTCTTATGGGATTTTACTTAGTTGAAATGCAGATTGGAACTCCGCCAAATGTAATTGTAAAAATGATGTTCTTTAACATGATGTACTGGGTTATCCTCTATACCTTTTTATATGCGGTATTTAGAGGGATTAAGATACCTGCCTTTATCTGCATCGTCCTTGCATACCTGGTGGGAGTTGCCAACTACACAGTACTTCAGTTTAGAGGCAACTACATTATGTTTGGAGACCTTACAGTTATAGGAACTGCGATGGAGGTGGCAGGAAGGTATAAGCTTCACCCTGATACTCCGTTCTTTGTAGCTGTGGGCATATTTGTGGTCTTTCTCATAATACTGATACTGATACCAAGGCTTAGGAAGAATAAAATAAATCCTGTTAGAAGGATAATTACCACACTGATAGCAATTGGATGCTTATCTGTAGCTTGTATCTGGTCTTTTCAGGATGGACTACTTTACAACTATATCTTCGGCCTTTCCTGGAACTATAATGAGAATGTAAATGATGAGGGTTATCTTGCGTACTTTTTCAGCAATATGCACGCAACAAGCGGGGTTAAGGTAGAAGGTTATAGTGCAAAGGCAGCGAGGGATGCTGTAGAAGAGGTGCTTAATTCACCTGAAAATATTATGAAAAACTATAAGGATGGAGTGAGATATCCGTCAATTATAGTAATTCAAAATGAAACATTTGCGGATCTTTCGGTTTTAGCCGATATTAAGACGGATAAGCCGGTGATGCCTTATATAAACAGCCTTAAGAAGAATACAATTAAAGGCTATGTAAATATGAGTGTGACGGGGGGGCCTACTGCAAACACTGAGTTTGAATTCCTTACGAGAAGCTCTATGGCTTATATGCCTACGGGTTCGGTGCCTTATACACAGTACTTAAAGCAGAAGATACCATCGGTGGTTGAGGTATTGAAACATCAGCCAAAACCTTATAAAACAACGGCATTTCATCCTTATTATTCATCGGGATATAACAGGAGAAGTGTGTATGAATATATAGGCTTCGATGATGCTGTATTCTATGAGGACTTTAAGGGAAAGGAATTATTAAGGGGGCTGATAACGGATAAAAATGATTATAAAGATTTGATAGAAATGTACGAGAAAAACAAAAAAAAGGACAAGAATCAGCCACAATTTTTCTTTAATGTAACTATGCAGAACCATGGAGGATTTTCAAATAATAAGGTGCGTTTTGATGAAGAAGTTAAGATAACCAACTTCAAGGCAGTTCAGGCACTTGATAACTATGTATCGCTTATGAGGACAAGCGATACTGCACTTAAGGATTTAATTGGTTATTTTAAGAAGGTGGATGAACCTGTAATAATTCTTTTTTTATGGTGACCACCAGCCGTCTTTTTCAGATGATGCAACTAAGCAGCTTAACGAACACAGCCTATATAAAAATGACAATGATAAAAGATTATCAAAGTTTGTTGTACCATATTTTATTTGGGCAAATTACGATGTTCCTGAGCATGATGGTATGCATAAAGGAGGGCTTACAGGAGAGTATAATACAATTTCAGTAAACTATCTGGCTTCAATGCTGTTAAAGTATTCCGGTGTAAAGTTGAGTGATTATGATAAATATCTCCTTGATATACATCAGTATATTCCGGCTATGTCAGCTCTGGGTTACTGGGATTCAAATGGAAAGAGGCTTTTTTCAACCCATCTTACCAAGCCTGCTGCTGCTGAATTTGGTCTGAATACAAGGCATAAAGCTAAAAAGGTAGATGAAAAGGCAGCAGAAAAGTTTAAGAGGGGCTATGAAAATGTACAGTACAATTTGATCTTTGATGCAAAAAATAAGCTGTGGGATATATTTTTACCACAGAATGAGGAGTTAGAAAAAAATGAAAAAAACTGATTAAAAGTGTATTCCTATTGCTAATTTTGGGAATTGTATATTTAGGCTTAGAAGGGAAGATTTATGCTGCCGGACATAATGAGGTTGTAGTTGAAGGAGGATACAGATTTCTACTCTATTATACACAGGCAATACAGGGATATGCGGTGGATGGAGATGACATATATATACAACAGGCTTATAGTGAAAATGAGTTCGATGAGTTTGATGATTACAAGACAGGAAGGATTGAGAACCTGGTTTTAATCAGCAGGTGCCGGTATTCAGCGGAATATGATGCATTTAAGCCTGTAGACCACATGGTACTTAGAAATGTTGGACATGGCCAGTCAATGGAGGCATATAGTTACAATGGGAAAAAGTATCTTATGATTTCCTGCGGAAGCAGGACTACAACCAAAAGTACTCTCTGGTGGTCAACCCAGATAGGAAGAATTGAGTACAAGCCGGGTGGATTTGTAAACAATAGTGAAATAAAGCGTCTCACCTATTTGAATTATTCCAATAAAAAGACTAAACGTTTTGGGACAACAATGCGTGTAGATGCTGCCCTTACTCCCGACAAAAAGACACTTGTTATTTGGAAGATGAATGAGAAAGGACAGTCAGAGTATTCAGGGTATAAATTTGATGCAGTTAATAAAGAGTTAGATAAGGCTAAAAATAACGAAGTAAATGTAAAAGATAATAAAAAAATAAAAAAGGCAGTAGTATTTTCAACAAAGCCTGTTAAACTTGCACCAAAATCTTTTCAGGGATTTGCAATAACTAATAAGAGTAAGGGTAAATATACGCTTTATATATCTTCAGGTGATGAGAGATATTATAAAACAACAGGAATTTCTATATATAAATATGAAATTAAGGGAGGGAAAATTAAACGTAAGGCTGCCGTAAAGTTAAGTGCTGCTGATGTATGGAGTACCTTCCCGTCTGAGGATGAGGAGGAAAAAAGCGGTGATGAAGAAGACAGTGAAGAGAGCAGTGATGAAGAAGATGACTATACGGATGAAGAAGTAAATACAGATGATGATGAAGATCAGGAAGTTATCTTAGCGGAGGTTGAGGCTCTTAAAATAGTAGGTACAGACCTTCAGTTTGTAGTTAGAAATACCGGAAATGCAGATCAACAGCTCATCTGCAGTATATCACAATGGGAGTTTTAGATGAATTTTATCTAAAGATTGCAAAAATATTTATATATGGTTATAATTGATATCAGATTAGTGTAATCTGTATCAAAGGTGGAGTTAAGGAGGTTGGTATGAATACAAACGAGGCTAAAAATATTGGTGAGATTTACATAGCTGATGAAGTAGTATCTGCAATAGCAGGGCTTGCAGCACTTGAGGTAGAAGGAGTGAAGGCTGTCGCAGGAAAGCCCTCTGAAAACTTTAATTCTAAGCATGCTTATAAAAAGGTGAAGGTTCAGGTGATAGGAGCTTTTGTCTATGTAGATATGTCGGTTGATATTAAATATGGATACAGCATACCTAAGGTTACAAGACAGATTCAGGAGAAAGTAATTACAGCTCTTTCCAATATGATAGGACTTACCTGTAAAGAGGTGAATGTGAAAGTTGTTGTTGCACCTGATGCTGTTTAAGAAATGTCTGTGATATGACTTAAGATTAAACGACTTTGACAAATCTCCTTTAAGCGAATTTCCTTGAAGGAGATTTTGTGGTATTTTAAACTTCGATTTGCAATAATTTGAGATAATGAAAGGTTTCATATGACAAGAAGAGAATTTAGAGAACATACGGCCATACTTACCTTTATTTTTGAATTTTATCCTGAAGTCGAGTGGATAGAGCAGTTTAAGCTTTATGCTGATTATGCCAAAATAAAGGAAGAAGATAGGGAAAGCTTGAGACAGAGAGTATTTTCTATAGAAGGAAAGAAGGCTGAAATAGACAGTTTAATAGATGGTGCAAGTAAAAAGTGGAGGATAAGCAGGCTTTCAAAGACTGACCTTATGTTACTGAGAGTAGCTGTATATGAGATAAGGTTTGATGATGAGATTCCTAATAAGGTATCTATAAATGAGGCTGTTGAACTTGCTAAAATATATGGAGGGGATGAGTCGCCTGCCTTTGTAAATGGAGTGCTGGCTAAGTTTATGACTAAGGAAGAAAACTAATATGTCAGAGAAAAAAATCTTTTCGGTTTTAGACATTACAAGATATATTAAGGGTAAGCTGGAGGATGATTTTGCCCTCAGAAATATAAGGGTGAGCGGTGAGGTATCTAATTGCAAAGAAGATAAAAACGGCCATTTATACTTCACTATTAAAGACAGTGCAGCGATAATGAACTGTGCCATGTGGGCTTCAAGAAAGCGTACAGGACTTGACTTTAAGCTAGAGACGGGTCAGCATATAATAGTAACAGGTAATGTGGGAGTCTACGAAAAATGGGGAGACTATAGGCTGTATGCTGATAAGATAGAGCGGGAGGGAATGGGAAGGCTCTTTGTAGAGTTAGAGAAGCTAAAGCAGAAGCTGAAGGCAGAAGGACTCTTTGATGAAAGCCACAAGAAACCAATTCCAAGATATCCTAAAAAAATCGGTATTATAACATCCAGAACCGGTGCAGTTATAGAAGATATAAAAAGAACTGCAAGAGAGGCCAATGCCTATGTACAACTAATCCTGTATCCGGCCATTGTTCAGGGGAAAGAGGCCGTGCCTGCTTTAATTAAGGGAATAGAGCGTTTTGAACAAGAGGGAGTAGATACAATCATCATTGGCAGAGGTGGAGGTTCTATTGAGGATCTTTGGTGCTTTAATGATGAGAGTTTGGTAAGGAAAGTCTACTCCTGTAGTATACCTATAATATCAGCAGTAGGACATGAGACGGACAGGACACTGGTGGATGAGGTGTCTGATTTGAGTGTGGCTACTCCTACAGCTGCAGCTATGAATGCTGTTCCAAGGCTGGAAGATTCATTTAAGGAACTGAATAATTATAAAGATAGGCTGACAGGAAGCCTTCAGCTTAAAATAGACAGGTTTAAGACTTGGGTTGTAAACATGGAATTATTGATTAAAAAGCACAGCCCTCAAATGAAACTTAAGGAATTGGATGGGCAGTTAGATGATTATTTATCTGCTTTTAATCGTAATATAAGTGCTAAGCTTGATAATTATGACAGACGGATACTCAGTGACAGACAGTTATTAAATAAATTGATGAGAGCCTCGTATGAAACTGCTAACAGGAGATTTATCTCGCTGGCTGCAGGAATAGAGGGGAATTCTCCAATGAAGAGGCTGCTTGGAGGCTATTCCTATGTGGAAAATGAGGCTGGAGAAAATGTTCGGAGTATCAATATGGTAAAGACAGGAGAAAGAGTAAGGCTTATACTGTCGGATGGTTCTGTAAAGGCTAAGGTAGAGGAGATAAGTGAAAAAAATGGCAGAGAAAAAAAATAAAACAATAGAAGAAAATATGATGAGGCTTAGTGAGATAAATACCCAAATGAATGATTCATCTATCAAATTAGAAGAATCTTTTAAGCTTTATAAAGAGGGAATTGAACTTGTAGAAATCTGTAAAAAACAGCTTGTAGATGTAGAAAAAGAGATAGAAATTCTTGAAGAACAGGGAAAGTAGGATGAGGGAAAGATTTGATGAGGAGCTTAAGGCTAAGATAGATGAGATAGAGCAGATTATAAGAACTTATTCACCACAGCTTTTTGCAGAGACAAAGGTTATAGAAGAAGCTATGAATTACAGCTTTCTTGCAGGCGGTAAGAGGATGAGGCCGTTCTTAATGCTTGAAACCTATAGATTATTTGGCGGTAAAAAAGAGGAACTTATAAGGCCTTTTGCTGCAGCACTGGAAATGATACATACTTATTCATTAATTCATGATGACCTTCCGGCGATGGACAATGATGATTTGCGAAGGGGAAGGCCGACCAACCATAAAGTATATGGGGAGGCAATGGCCATACTTGCAGGTGATGGGCTTTTAAATCTTGCGGCCGAAACGGTATCGAAAGTATTTGACTATTGTGAAAATATTGACGAATATAAGAGAGTGGGGGCAGCCATAGCAAAATTATTCTATTATTCCGGTACAGAGGGTATGATAGGAGGACAGGTACTTGATATGCTGTCAGATGAAGGAAAGAAAGAAAAGACAGAAGATTTTTTCCTTACAATGTATGAGTTAAAGACAGGGGGGGCTAATCAAAGCAGCTCTTGCAATAGGAACTTTGCTTGCAGGAGGTACTCAGTCAGAAATTGAAAATATGGAAAAAGCCGGTACATCACTTGGACTTGTATTTCAATTACAGGATGACATTTTAGATGTAGCCGGTGATGAAACTAAACTTGGCAAACCTGTACACAGTGACGAAAGGAACAATAAACTCACATATCTTAAGCTTTTGGGTGAGGATAGAGCTTCGCAGCTAATCAAAGAAAATAATGCATTCATTGTAGATGAACTAAAAAATGCCTGCAGTAATAATGATGAATATGATGGATTTATCATAGAATTTATTGAGTATTTAAAACAGAGGGATAGATAGACAATGGGGGTGTAGTTATGCCGTTGCTGGATAATATAAATGAACCTAATGATATAAAAAAGATACCTGAGAAAGACCTGAGAGAATTAGCTGTAGAACTGAGGAGGATGTTGATAAAGTCAACTGCCAAAAACGGAGGACATCTTGCATCAAACTTGGGTATTGTAGAGCTTACAATAGCCTTGCACAGATATCTGGATTTTCCTAAGGATAAACTCATTTGGGATGTAGGACATCAGTCATATGTACATAAGATACTTACCGGCAGAAAGGATAGATTTGACAGTTTGAGGAAGCTTGACGGCTTATCCGGTTTTCCTAAAAGGAGTGAGAGTAATTGCGATGCATTCGGTACAGGGCATGCTTCTACTTCTATTTCTGCCGCTCTTGGAATGGTTGCTGCAAGAGACTTAAAGGGTACAAAGGAAAAGGTGGTGGCAGTAATAGGTGATGGTGCCATGACAGGAGGAATGGCACTTGAAGCACTTAATAATGCAGGTACTCTTAATTCTAACTTAATTATAATACTTAATGATAATGAACGCTCTATCTCAAGAAATGTAGGAGGTGTAGCCAGGTATTTGGATGGAATAAGAACCAACAGAAAATATCTTAGGCTTAAAAATAATGTTAAAGAAACACTGAATACTTCATCTCTTGGAAATAGTCTTTTTGAAAAATTAAAAACTTCAAAAGATATGGTAAAGCGTTTATTTGTTCCAGGTATGTTTTTTGAAGATATGGGGCTTACTTATCTTGGACCTATTAATGGACACAATATAAAGGAAATTCAGGCTGCACTTGAAAATGCAGGAAGGGTTGACGGAGCTGTAATTATTCATGCTATAACGAGGAAGGGACTTGGCTATAAGAAGGCTGAAGAATGTCCTGCAAAGTTTCATGGCGTTGAACCGTTTGACATAAAAACCGGTGATAATTTAAGTGCTAAAACCGGTAAAAGCTATACAGCTGTTTTTTCTGAAACAATGCTTGAGATGGCGGCAAAAGACGAAAGACTTGTTACAATTACTGCAGCCATGCCTTATGGCACAGGGCTTTATAATTTCAAGCAGACATATCCTAAGCGCTTCTTTGATGTTGGGATTGCGGAGGAGCATGCGGTTACCTTTGCGGCAGGTTTGGCAGCAGGCGGTCTTAGGCCGGTAGTTGCCATATATTCAACATTTTTGCAGAGAGCCTATGACCAGATTATTCACGATGTCTGTCTTCAACAGCTTCCTGTTGTGTTTGCAGTGGACAGGGCAGGTCTGGTCGGAAGTGACGGGGAAACACATCAGGGGATTTTCGATACAGGTTACTTAGCAACAGTACCGGGGCTTACAATTCTTAGCCCTAAAGATGGCAGAGAGTTAAAAGAAATGTTAAAATATGCTTATGGGCTTAATAAACCTGTTGCAGTCCGTTATCCACGGGGTATTGCAGAAGACTTGGATATAGAGTTCAAACCTATAGTCAGTTATGAGAACGAAATTATAAAACAGGGTAAGCATATTGCCGTCTTTGCAACAGGAAAGACAGTTAAACTTGCCATTGAAGTAGATAAGCTGCTGCAAAAAAACAGAATAGATTCTACAGTTGTCAATGTCAGATTCTTAGATAAGGCTGATAATAAGCTGTTGGAACAGTTTAAAGAGGATCATTATATAATAGTTTCGATTGAAGAAAGCGTGAGAACAGGAAGTTATACAGAAAGGCTGATGGCAGAGGCAGCAAAGCTGGAGTTAAACTATAATTTTATGCCGATAACCCTGCCGGATAGTTTCATTGAACAAGGCGGTCAGGATGAACTTTGGGAAAGATATGATTTTGATGTAGAAAAAATTGCAGAAAAAATAAAAGAAGAAGCTTTGACTAAATTAGATGATGAGCTTTTTAGAAGGTAGTTAAGAATGAAAGAAAGACTGGATGTACTTCTTACCGAAAGAGGTTTCTTTGATTCCAGAGAGAAGGCTAAGGCTGTAATTATGGCAGGAGAAGTCTTTGTAAATGGACAGAGAGAAGATAAGGCAGGCAGTAAGTTTGACAGGGAAGCAGATATAGAAGTCAAAGGCAAGGTTTTGAAATATGTGAGCCGTGGAGGGCTTAAGCTTGAAAAGGCTGTAGAAATGTATGGATTAGACCTTGCAGGTAAAATCTGTATAGACATAGGCTCTTCTACGGGAGGGTTTACGGATTGTATGCTTCAAAATGGAGCAATAAAGGTCTATGCCATAGATGTAGGAACAAACCAGCTGGCTTGGAAGTTAAGGGAAGATGAGAGAGTTGTATCTATGGAGAAGACCAATATCCGCTATGTTACAGAAGACCAAATTCCTGAAAAGGCTGATTTTGCATCGGTAGATGTATCCTTTATCTCATTGACGAAGGTACTTCCCGCAGCTGTGAAGCTGCTACGGGATGAGGCACACATGGTCTGTCTTATCAAGCCACAGTTTGAGGCAGGAAGGGAGAAAGTCGGTAAAAAGGGAGTGGTAAGGGACTTTTCGGTACATAAGGAGGTTGTAGAACTTATAACTAAGTCTGCAGTCGAACTGAACTTTTTCATAAAGGGGCTGACTTTTTCGCCGGTAAAAGGACCTGAAGGCAATATAGAATACCTGATTTATATGCAGAAACGAAATGAAAAGATGGGAGAGGCTGAGATAGATAATATTTTAACAAACATAGATAAAGTGGTAGAGGATGCAAAAACTACCCTTAATAAGACGGAGGTATGATGATAAAAATAGGGCTTATAGTTAATCATTCTACCAGAGCGGCTGAACTTGACATATGTAAAATCTGTGATTATATTGCAAATAAGGGTGGAAGCTGCCACAGGTTGAAGGTCAGAGAAGAGGGTGGTAAACTTATGGAAAACTTCACTGACATGTCGGAACTTCCGGATGATGCAGCCTGTGTAATGGTCTTTGGTGGAGATGGAACCATCATCCAGGCGGCAAGGGAATTAGCAAATCAAAATATTCCTATTTTGGGTGTGAATCTGGGTACGGTAGGATTTTTGGCTGAAATAGAACTGGATGAAATAAAAGAGGCAATTGATTCAGTCTTTGCGAATAATTATCAGATAGAAAAGCGTTTTATGCTAAGCGGCAGGGTGGTTAAAGACGGGCAAATGGTATACGAAGCAAATGCCCTAAATGACATAGTGGTTGCAAGGGGAAATCTGGTGCGGGCCATAAGAACTGCAGTCTATATCAATGGGAACTTTATGAAGAGTCTGTATGGGGATGGGATTATAGTTACAACACCTACTGGTTCTACGGGATACAATCTTTCGGCAGGAGGTTCAATAATAATGCCGGATGCGGAAGTTTTTGGAATACTTCCTATATGTCCACATAGTCTTGATTCCAGAGGAGTAATTACTTCATCTTCGGCAAGTGTAGATATAGAAATGGAATGGAACAAGAAAAGTGAACCAGAGGAGGCTATTGTAAGTTTTGATGGCAACAAGGGAATAAGACTGATGCCGGGAGACAGAGTTGAAATAGTCAGGTCAGAACTTGAAGTGCCGTTTTTAAGGATTAATGACTTTAAGTTCTTTGAAAGTGTAAGAAAGAAGTTTATTTTAAATAATTGTGGATTATAGGTATTGTGGACAGCAATTTATATTATAGTGTGAGGGAATATGAAGGCAAAAAGACATAACGAAATAACAGAACTTATAAAAACAAGGGAAATAGGAACACAGGAGGAACTGTTGGATCTGCTTAAAACCAAGGGTTATGATGTAACTCAGGCTACTATTTCAAGGGATATCAGAGAACTCAATCTCACGAAGGTAAATTCGGGTGGAAAACAAAAGTATGCAGTCATAATAAAGGATGAAGAATTTAGTGATAAGTATGTCAGGGTATTGAAGGAAGGATTTGTGTCAATGCAGTCGGCAGGCCAATTAATCGTCCTAAAAACTGTAGTAGGTATGGCTATGGCAGTGGCAACTGCAATAGATGCCTTGGAAATGAATGAGATTATTGGATCCATCGCAGGGGATGATACAATATTCATAGCAGTATCAGAAAACAGTAATACTGAAAATGTGATGAATAAGCTTAAAAAACTTACAAGGGAGTAATAATTTTTATTTTTAGAAACCAGGGTTAATACCCTTAAATTATAATAAGAAAGGCATAGAAATGGAAACAGTTAAAAATTTAGTCATTGGTTTTGGTAAGGCGGGTAAGACGCTTGCAGGCTTCCTTGGAAGTAAGGGAGAAAGCGTAATTTTGGTTGAAAAGGACAAGAAGATGTACGGCGGCACCTGTATAAATGTGGGATGTATTCCTTCCAAATTTTTATCAAATAAAGCGTCTTTAAGACAGGTTTCATCACTTGACAATGCGGCCTATTATAAGGAGGCTGTGACAGCAAAGAAGGGACTTATTGCTAAACTTAACAAGGCAAACTACGATAAGGTGGCTGGAGTTCCTAATGTAAAAGTGATTGACGGAACGGCATCCTTTGTTAATTCAAATACTGTAGAAGTAAAGTCTGAGACAGGCAGTATACAGATTCAGGCTGAGAGAATATTTATAAATACGGGATTAGTGCCTGTATTGCCGGGGATAGAA
This sequence comes from uncultured Catonella sp., assembly GCA_916439065.1. Taxonomy (GTDB): domain Bacteria; phylum Bacillota; class Clostridia; order Lachnospirales; family Lachnospiraceae; genus Catonella. The sequence goes on along the minus strand of CAKAGD010000003.1, from coordinate 608,855 downwards.
GGACTCAATCTTTCAGAACATATCCACACAAGTGAAACCATTATGGATTTGGAGACCTTCCCTGAAAATCTTGCAATTATTGGAAGTGGGTATATAGGACTTGAATTTACCAGCACATATTCGCTCTTTGGAAGTAAGGTTACAGTATTTGGCGATAATCCTAAATTTCTTCCTAGGGACGATGAAGATATTGCAGGCCTTGTAATGGATGAACTTAAGGCTCAGGGAGCAGAGTTTTTACTTGGAACGAAGGTTAAAAAGTTTGAGGAAGTTTCTGATGGAGTAAGTGTATATTTTGAAAATGCAGAAGGTAAGGAAGAGGTTAAAAAATTCTCTGCAGTGCTTGTGGCTACAGGCAGGAGGCCGGATACTTCAGAACTTTTACTTGATAAGGCAGGGGTAAAGGTTGGAGAGAGAGGCGAAATTCCGGTAAATGACAGGCTTGAAACCAATGTGCCAAACATTTATGCACTTGGAGATGTGCATGGAGGACTTCAGTTCACCTATCTTTCACTGGATGATTTTAGAATAATAAAGAGTGTGCTTTTTAACGATGGAAAGTACAACCTGAAAGAAAGAAAACACATTCCTTTCAATGTATTTGTAGTACCATCTCTTGCAAAAGTTGGAATGAATGAGATGGAAGCTAAGGCAGCGGGTTTATCTTACAAGCTTGCTAAACTTCCTGTAATGGCTATTCCTAAAGCAAAGATTTTAGGCAATCAGGCTGGGCTTTTCAAGGTAATCATAGATGAAAAACCGGAAAGATACTTGGAGCTAATCTTTTTGGTGTAGAGGCTCACGAAATAATTAATCTCTTTACTCTGGCCATGAATGAGGGAATAAGTTATGAAAGCTTAAGAGATCAGATTTATACCCATCCTACAATGGCAGAATCTTTAAATGATCTGCTAAATTGCTAGAAACCTTTTAGCTTTACAGACAGAGCCATTAGTGGTAAAATAACAATATAAATGTTAAATATAATAAATCCGATGCGGGCTTGCCTGCAAAAGGATTTATTATATTTTAACGCAAAGAATAGTGCCAATATAAATGAAATGAGGAAAATAAGATGTCAGGACATTCAAAGTTTGCGAATATCAAACATAAGAAAGAAAAAAATGATGCAGCTAAGGGTAAGATATTTACTATTATTGGAAGAGAAATAGCTGTTGCTGTTAAGGAGGGTGGAGCAGATCCTGCCAACAACTCAAGACTTCGTGATGTAATAGCTAAGGCTAAGGCTAACAATATGCCAAATGATACAATTGACAGGGGCATCAAAAAGGCAGCAGGAGATGCAAACTCAGTTAACTATGAGCATGCAGTATATGAAGGCTATGGACCAAGTGGAACTGCCATTATAGTTGAGACACTTACAGATAATAAAAACCGTACAGCAGCCAATGTCAGAAATGCCTTTACAAAGGGAGGCGGCAATGTAGGAACCCCCGGCTGTGTATCTTATATGTTCGATGAAAAGGGACAGATTCTCATAGATAAAGAGGAGTACAGTGCAGATCCTGATGAGTTTATGATGACTGTTATAGATGCAGGAGCTGAAGACTTTATAGATAACGAAGACAGCTTTGAGATACTCACAGCACCTGACATGTTTTCCGAAGTAAGAGAAAAGCTTGAAAAACTTGGAGTACCTATGGCTGAGGCTGAAGTTAAGATGATACCGCAGAATTATGTGAGTCTTACAAGCGAAGATGATATTAAGAAAATCAATAAAATATTTGACCTGCTTGATGCCGAGGATGATGTACAGAATGTATTCCATAATTGGGATGAATAAATAAAATAGATGTTACAAAATAAACCATATCGTTTGCGAGAGTAAGTGATATGGTTTTCTTAGGAATGACACATTACTGTCAAAACATTGTACTAGCATTGAAATAGTGTTTTGAAGTCAAACATAGGAGGACATTCATGAAAAAAAATCAAAAAATCATTAAAAATTTAAGGAGTAAGATGGCAATTTTTCTGGCTATAGTATTTGTACTAAATATAGCTCCATTGCCTGAAAATACGGGCAGGGGAATAACTCCTTTCATTGTGAATAGTTTATCAAACCTGCAGCAGGCAGTAGGAACTCAGATAAAAAATGTCTTTGCTGAGGATACACAGGAATTTTTCTTAAAAGAGGCAGGCGGTGGTGCCACTAATTTTGAAGTAAATCTTTCAAGGGGCGGTGAAACCAACACACCTTATGAGCTTAAGACAGACACGGCTTATCTGACTCTTAAAAGTGTGAAGGGAAATGTGCCTGAATCAGTAGCAGGAGCAACCATCACTCTGAATGAAATGACAGATAATGTAATAAAAAACAGAAGTAAACACCGTATCCGGAGTAGTAACAGGACTTAAACTGACAAGGACAGGTGCCGGCAGCAAAGCCATATCGGGAACCGTGCTCATAAATGGCAAACCGTATCCTTTTAACTTTCTTGCTAAAGTTGATTTAAGCGTAAATAAGGCCAATGACGGAACTGATCAAACCAAACCATATTATGGTTCTATCTTTTCAACAGATGTTGGAAGTGAAACCTTGATTATGCCGGTTGTTAATGGCAAATATCAAATCAGATTAAATGGTTATAAGAATAAAACAGCAGCGGGTAAGTGGGACTATAGCGGCTCTGTACTTAACTGGTCAGTTGCCGTAAATGGTAAAAACAACGATGAATCGGTATTGACGGTAGATCAGGCTAACGGTGAAATAACTGCTGTAGGAGCCGGTGTAGCAGAAGTAACTGTGGCGGCAGGAGAGGATACCACAGGGAAGGTGAAGCCCGCAACTACCAAGGTAGTAGTTCCTCTTAAAATCTCAACAGATAATGCCACAAATGGGAATTATACAAATTTTACCAATAATGTCAGTGCCGGAATTACGCTTGAAGGCGGCAGAAAGACTATTTACACAAATGTTTTTAACCCAAATGACATAGAGTGGGAAGTAACTAAGGATGGAAGAAAGGCTGATAATTTACTTTCATTTAGTAGTACCAGAGTAAAGACAGACAGCTCTGCCTCAAGCCTTCAGATTGAAGGAAAGAGAGCAGGAACTTATAAGGTTACAGCGGTTCTCAAAAATTTAAAGGGTGATTATAAAAACATAAGCCAGGTAAGGACTACCTTTGATGTAACAGTGCCACTAACAACATCCAATGCCACCATCTATATGAATGTTGGGGACACCTACAATATTTATAACAATTCCAACATTGGCAGCGTTAAGGATTTTAATTATGCAGCTGATACTACAGGAACTGTAAAGGTAGATCCTTCCACATCCATAATTACAGCCCTTAAGACAGGTACAGGCAAGGTTACAGTGACTGGTCAGGGAAATTTTGAAATAACAGTGATTGTAATTGACTCCATAGCACTGAGTGCAAATGACCTGACTATACCTGTAGGAGGTACAGTTGATTTAAATGCAATAGCAACAGATGTATCTACAAGTGACTCTTGGCAGTGGTTTTCTGAAAATGCTTCTATTGCTACGGTTAAGGGGAATGGAGTTGGAGCCTTGGTAAAGGGTGTGGCAGCAGGTGAAACTACTGTTACAGTTGAGCATACAGTGAGTGGAATCACTAAAAAAGTCTCCTGTAAAATAAGGGTAATTGCGGCAGTAACCAAGATTACACTCACACCTGCAGAAACAGTGATAGAGGTAGATAAAATAGCTTCTATAAAGGCAGAATTAACACCTAAGACTTCAAGTGGAACCTATCTTTATTGGAGAAGTTCAAATCCTGAGATAGTACAGGTGGATGATGAGAATAATCATACTGCAGTAACCTCTGTAACAGGTAAGGTACCGGGAACGGCCATTATTATGGCACTTAATAAAGAAAATGTAGTGCTGGGTTCGGCTAAGGTTATAGTAAATACGCCTGTTACAGGTATAATACTTTCACAGAGTGTAGTAGAAAAGCCGCTCAGTGACAAGATTTTCCAGCCTACTGCTACAGTTACGCCAAAGGAAGCTACAAGTGCAAAGTTAAATTGGAAATCAAGTAATGAAAAGATAGCACAGGTAGATGCAAATGGTTTGGTTACATTTAAGGCGGCAGGTCATGTAAGTATCATAGCTTCATCAGAGACAAATCCGCAGATAATGGCAACCTGTGATCTCACAATTATCAAAACAGTGGAAAATATCAAGCTTGAAACGGCAGAAATTTCCATAGCAGTAGGAGAAACTTATAAGCTTGCACCAACTATAAATCCTAGCGATGCATCAAATAAGAATCTTACCTATAAGTCAATGAATCCAAAGATAGCAGATGTAAGTGCAACGGGTGTAATTACAGGAAAGCAGGCTGGAACAGCCTATATTACAGTATCTACACCGGATGGTAAGATTACAGCCAACTGTACTGTAAATGTAACACAGAAGGCTACAGGAATGAAACTTTCTGCTTCTGCCCTTATCTTGGATGTAGGTGAAAGCTACACCTTAGAAGTAACATTTAACCCTAAGACTACAACTGATACTAAGGTTCTTTGGACAATTAGTGATAAATCTATTGCAAAGGTAGATGCAAAGGGAAAGGTGACAGCAGTTGCAGCAGGAGAGACTTTGCTTACAGCAAAGTCAAGTAATGGACTTACTGCTATTTGTAAGGTTAAGGTAAATCAGCCTGTTGGAAGTATTGAACTTAACTATACAGAGTATGATCTTGCTGTAGGAGATGAACTTGAACTTGAGGTAACCTTTGACAATGATGATGCTACGAATAAAAAGGTGAAGTGGAAATCTTCTCAAAGTTCAATAGCAAGTGTGGATAAGAATGGCGTAGTTAAGGGTAAAAAAGGTGGAGTTGCAGTAATAACAGTTACAGCGGATGAAAACGGAGCACAGGCTTTCTGCGTGGTTACGGTTGAAGAACCTATTTCAGAGATTAAATTAAATAAAACTGCATATAATCTGGGATATCACAAGACGCTTTTACTCAAAGCAACACTTAAGACAAACTCTGCGACAAATAAGAAATTAAAATGGTTAAGCAGTAAAAATAGTGTGGCCTCAGTAAATAAATCAGGCTTGGTTTATGGTAAGAAACCGGGCTATACTACAATAAAGGTTAAGGCTACTGATGGAAGCGGAGCAGAGGCAACTGCCAGAATTAGAGTTGTAAGAGAAGCCGGCTCAATTAGTGCAAATCCATCTTATCTGCCTATGATAGTGGGACGGAGAAAGACGATTAAAGTTAAAATCAGTCCTAAAAATGCAACTTATAAGACAGCTAAATTTAAGTCAGCGAATACCGATGTTGCAATGGTAGATTCTAAAGGAAGGGTAACTGCCCTTGCTGCAGGTAAGACTAAGATACTTATTTCTGCAAAGGATAATAGTGGAAAGAAACAGGTTGTAGTAGTACGGGTAAGAGAATACATACCGGCTACAGGCCTTACACTTTCCAATACAACACTCACAATGGGCATAGGTGATAAACAGAGTACTGTATATTCTGTAGTACCTAGCGGCACGGATGATAAAGTAAAATGGTCTACCAATAATAAGGCAGTTGCGACTGTAAACAAGAAGGGGCTTATAACTGCAGTAGGTGCAGGAAAAGCTGTAATAACAGCATCTACAACCAGCGGTAAGACAGCACAGGTAGAGGTAACGGTAGTAGGACTGAATTTTAACTCTTTGACTCTTGAACAGTATGACACCTATACATTGTCTGTAATAGGCGATGTGAAAAATATCTCTTGGGATTCTGAAAATCCTTCAGTAGCAACTGTTGCAAATGGAGTAGTTACAGCGAAAAAACCGGGTTCAACTACAATCCTTGCCAGAGTAAACGGAGCGGTGCTTCGATGCAGGGTGAGAGTAAATAATATAAGGTAAGGGGGCTATATGTTAGAGGGGCTTCATGTTAAAAATCTTGTAATAATAGATGAGGCTGAGGTTTCTTTTGGTGAGGGGTTAAACATCCTCACCGGAGAAACAGGTGCAGGAAATCAGTAATTATAGGCTCTATTAATCTGGCTTTAGGGGCAAAGGCCGGTAAGAATTTGGTAAGAGCCGGAAAAGACTCCGGTTTTGTAGAACTTGTTTTCTCGGTAAATGAAGATACTAAGAAAAAACTGGCAGACTTGGATATTGAACCAGAGGACGGTCTTGTTATAGTTACAAGAAAATTTACTAATGAAAGAAGTGTAAGCAAGATAAATGGTGAAACTGTAACCCTTACAAAGGTAAGGGAAGTGGCATCACTTCTTCTTGACATACATGGGCAGACAGAAAATCAGACCCTGCTTCTGCCTAAAAATCATTTGGAGATTTTGGATAGATATTGCAGGGATGAGATAAAAAAACCTAAAGTTAAAGCTTAAAGAACTTGTAGCTGAATATAGGAAGAAGGAAAAAGAACTCTTGGAATATAGTACGGATGAAGCTGCACTTACAAGAGAATTAGATTTTTTACAATATGAATGCAATGAGATTAAGAAGGCTAAGCTTGTAAAGGACGAGGAAGAAGAACTTGACAAAAAGGTTAGAAAATATACTGCATCAAGTAAAATAATAAGCCTTGTGGAGGATGCCAGAAAAAGCCTTTCAGATGGCGGCGGAGCAGATGACAGCATAGGGAAGATTGTTAGGGCGGTATCAAGGCTTTCAGATATTGACGAAGGTGCAGGGGAGCTTTTAAACCAAATTTCTGAAATTGAAAGTCTGTTAAATGATTTTGAGCGTTCACTTTCAGATTATGCGGACGATAATGTATTTGATGAGGCTGATTTTATGCAGGCGGAGTCAAGACTTGATAAAATCAGGGGAATATTTGCAAAGCATGGCGGATCATATGAAAGTACACAGAGTTTTCTGGAGAATTCGCTTAAACAGATAGAAAAGTTAGAACATTCTTCTGAATATAAGGAGAAACTTTCTACTGAAGTAGAAAAATTAAAGAAAACTATTCTTAATCAATGTGATAAGCTTACAGAAATTCGGAAAAAGGGTGGGAGTGAACTGGTAAAAAGAGTGAAACAGGCTCTCATAGATTTGAATTTTTTTACAGGTAGAATTTGATTTGGAGTTTGCTAAAAATACTGAGTTTAATTCTAACGGTAATGATGAGGTAATATTTAAAATTTCAACAAATCCTGGTGAGCCGCTAAAATCAATTTCTGAAATTGCTTCGGGTGGTGAGTTATCAAGGATAATGCTCGCAATCAAGTCTGTGATGGCAGATGTGGATGTAATTCCAACTCTTATTTTTGATGAGGTGGATACAGGTATTAGTGGAAGAACTGCACAGATGGTGGCTGAGAAGATGGCTTTACTTTCAGGCAAAAGACAGCTCATAGCCATTACACACCTGGCTCAGATTGCTGCCATGGCTGATAATCATTATCTTATAGAAAAGCAGGCTAATGAAACTCATACGGCGACTAACATAAGAAGGCTTGGTGAAACTGAAGAGGTTGATGAGCTTGCCAGGATTTTGGGCGGAGTTGCCATTACAGAAAATGTGATAAATTCTGCTAAAGAAATGAAAAAACTTGCAAGTGATACTAAAATAGGGCTTAAACAGGGATGAGTAAACTTTGTTAGATTTGACTAATATTGTTGAATTTAAAGAACAAACTTTGTATAATTATTATGAGGTTTGTTCTTTTTTTTATTTAAGGAGGAGATTTGGGTATGGAAAAGAGAGTGGCACTTTTAAGTATTATTGTGGATGAGAAGGACTCGGTTGAGAAACTCAATGCTCTTTTGCATGAGTACGGGGAGTTCATTATCGGAAGAATGGGTATTCCTTACAAGAAGCGTGAGATTAATATTATCAGCATTGCTATGGATGCACCTCAGGATACTACTTCAGAATTAGCAGGGAAGATAGGAAAGCTTAAAGGAGTTAATGTTAAGACTTCTTTTTCGAGTGTGATTTCTAATGATGAATGATATTAGAGATTTAATAGAAAAATTAAGGACTAGGCATAACTTAAGTGTCATAGAATATGAGACACTTGTAGAAAACTTTAATGAAGAAAATGCTGAAAGTCTGAAGCAATATGCTGATAAGGAGAGGAAGCCTTATTATGGCAACAAGATATTTATAAGAGGTTTGATAGAGGTAAGTAATATCTGTAGGAATGACTGCTACTACTGCGGTATAAGAAGGAGCAACAGAGAGGTTGACAGATACAGGCTTACAGCGGATGAAATCCTTGAATGTGTGGATGCAGGCTATGGACTTGGCTTTCGCACCATTGTTATGCAGGGAGGAGAGGATGCAGCCTTCACGGATGAGTTTCTGGTAGAGGTAATTACCAAGGTAAAGGGAAAATATCCTGAGATTGCCATCACACTATCGTTAGGAGAGAGAAGCAGGGAAAGCTATATGAAGTTAAAGGCAGCAGGGGCTGACAGATATCTGCTTCGCCACGAGACTGCAGACTCTTTGCATTATTCAAAGCTTCATCCGCCTGAACTTACCTTATCTCACAGAATGGATTGCATTAAAAGTCTTAGGGAGGCAGGCTTTTATGTGGGCTGTGGCTTCATGGTAGGCTCACCGTATCAGACTGTAAAAACCATCGCAAAAGACTTAAAGTTCATCGAGGAGCTAAGGCCTGAAATGTGTGGCATTGGACCATTCATTTCACAAAAGGATACTCCTTTTAAGGATATGCAAAACGGAAGTGCAGATTTTACCTGTTATCTGCTATCCATAATAAGGCTGATACACCCTCAGGTTCTCTTGCCTTCGACCACAGCTCTGGGGACCATCGACAGCTATGGAAGAGAAAAAGGGATACTTGCAGGAGCCAATGTCATTATGCCTAATCTTTCTCCGGCAGAAGTTAGAGGGAAATATGCCCTTTATGACAAGAAGCTATGTACAGGAAGTGAGGCTGCAGAGGGGCTTAGAGAGTTGAAAAAGAGGATGTCTGCCATCGGCTTTGAAATAGTAAACGAGAGAGGCGACATGAGTACATCTAAAAGGGAAGTTTAACTGACCTTAAGAAAGGGGAATTATATGTACAACATGATGTAAAAATCGCTTAAAGCTGAAGAATTTCATCAATAACGAAGAAATACTTGAAACTCTTGCTTATGCGGAGGAAAAACAAAAAAACAATCTGAACTTATTCGAACAATCTTAGAGAAGGCTAGCCCGTAAAAAAAGATAAGGGCTATGTCTGTAATGGACTCTCCCATAGGGAGGCATCTGTACTTCTTGCCTGTGATATCCCTGAAATAAATGAAGAAATTGGTAAAATTGCAGAGGAAATCAAACTTGCTTTCTACGGCAATAGAATAGTTATGTTTGCACCTTTATATTTATCAAACTATTGTATAAATGGCTGTGTCTACTGTCCTTATCATGCCAAGAATAAAACAATAGCAAGAAAGAAGCTGACTCAGGAAGAGGTTAAAGAACAGGTAATTGCGCTTCAGGATATGGGACATAAGAGACTTGCGATAGAGGCTGGAGAAGATCCATTTAATAACCCTATCGAATATATTCTTGACTGTATCAAGACTATTTACAGTGTGAATCACAAGAACGGAGCGATAAGAAGGGTTAATGTAAATATCGCTGCTACAACTGTAGAAAACTACAAAAAGCTTGCTGACGCTGGAATAGGAACCTACATATTGTTTCAGGAAACTTACAACAAGGAAAGTTACGAGGAATTACATCCAACAGGACCTAAGCATAACTACTGTTATCATACAGAGGCTATGGACAGGGCTATGGAGGGCGGCATTGATGATGTAGGACTTGGAGTACTCTTTGGACTTGAGGGCTACAAGTATGAGTTTGCAGGCCTTCTTATGCATGCTGAGCATCTTGAGGCAGTTCATGGGGTTGGACTCATACTATAAGTGTGCCTCGAATCAAAAAGGCGGATGACATAGATCCAAATGCCTTTGACAACTCTATATCAGATGATATATTTGCAAAGATTACTGCCTGTATAAGGCTTGCAGTTCCATATACAGGAATGATAGTTTCTACAAGAGAATCAGAGAAAGTTAGAGGAAGGCTTCTAAACCTCGGTATTTCTCAGATTAGTGGAGCCTCAAGAACTTCTGTAGGAGGTTATGAAAAGGAAGAAAGAGTGCATGACAGTGAGCAGTTTGAGGTTTCAGATACCAGAACCCTTGATGAGGTAGTTGGCTGGCTTATGGACAATGGGCACATACCTTCATTCTGTACAGCTTGCTACAGGGAAGGCAGGACGGGAGACAGGTTTATGGCACTTTGCAAAACCGGACAGATACTTAATTGCTGCCATCCAAATGCCCTGATGACACTAACAGAGTTTCTCGTAGACTATGCAAGCGGGGAAACGAGGAAAAAAGGCTTTGAGATGATTGAAAGAGAGCTTAATAAGATCCCTAATGAAAAGAGAAGGGAAATAGCAATAAATAATATAAACGATATCAAGGCCTCTAACCGCAGAGATTTCAGATTCTAGGAGGGCTTAGTATGGGATTAAACCAGACGGTTTCAGCTGAAAGGGTACATATTGCCTTTTTCGGACTGAGAAATGTAGGAAAGAGCAGCCTTGTAAATGCGGTAACAGGGCAAGAATTAAGTGTGGTTTCAGATGTGAAGGGGAACTACTACAGATCCGGTTAAAAAGGCTATGGAGCTCCTTCCTTTAGGCCCTGTAGTTATTATAGATACTGCAGGGATCGATGATGAGGGGAAACTTGGCAGTCTCAGGATACAAAAAAGTAAGGAAGTCCTTGATATCACAGATATAGCTGTGCTTGTAACTGAGGCTGGCAGAGAGCTTACTGAGCTTGAAAAAGGGCTGGTTGATACCTTCAAGCAGAAAAAGCTCCCGTATATTATTGTACTTAATAAGGCAGACCTGGCTCCACACAGAAAAGCAAAGGATGATGAGATTTTAGTCAGTGCAAAAGAGGGGACTAATATCTTTAAGCTTAAAGAAAAACTTGCAGGACTTATTCCAGACAAGGGAGAAAAGTATATATTAAAAGACCTGGTACATAAAGGGGATACAGTAATCCTTGTAATGCCTATAGATGAATCTGCACCTAAAGGGAGGATAATCCTTCCTCAGCAGGAGGTGCTTAGAGAATTACTTGAAATAGGCTGTATTACACTCTGTGTACAGGATGGTGGGTTAAAAGAGAGCCTCTCAAAATTAAAATCTCCTCCAAGTCTTGTAATTACAGACTCGCAGGTATTTAAGGAAGTAAGTGAAATTGTACCTGAAGATATTAGGCTTACCTCTTTTTCAATTCTCTTTGCCAGATACAGAGGAGGGCTTGCCAAATGTTGGAGGGTGCAGATATGCTATCTAAACTAAAGGACGGAGACAGAGTGCTTATAAGCGAGGGCTGTACTCACCACAGACAATGTGAAGATATAGGAACAGTAAAACTCCCAAGATGGATAAGGGAATATTCCGGCGCCTCTCCTCATTTTGAATTTACATCAGGGGGGACCTATCCTGATGACCTAACCTCTTACAAGTTGATTGTCCACTGTGGCGGCTGTATGCTTAATGAGGCTGCTATGAAGAGTAGGATAGGTAAGGCTGTTAATCAGGGAACTCCAATAGTAAATTATGGAATGGCAATCGCAGAGATGACAGGTATCTTAAAAAGGGCCGTAAGAATATTTAAAAAGTAGTTTAAACAGGGCGTAGTATCAGACATATGATTTACGCCCTATTTCAGTGTTTATTCTATAATTCCGGCCATTCTGGAAAGATCTAAAATAGATTTTTTAGAAATTTTATTTCCCTGATATTCAAAACAGCATTCTTCATCATATTCATTACCGAAAATATCGGGATGTCCCGGTTTTCTTATTATAATTTTGTTCTTATCTGAAATTATTTCTAATTCTTCAAAAATCATTAATACTAAGAGTTTTTCTAATATCTGCCGGGATTGTTATTCTGCCAAGCTTATCGAGCCGGCGGGTTGAAATCTTGCTTTTTCACTTAGAACTCCTTTTTACGGCTAAAAAGATGTTAATAATATAATTGTTAAATATTTGACTATCTAATCATTAATATCAAATTATAAATATTTAATAAGATTAATAATAGTATATATAAATGGAGTATATAATTTTATTATTTGCAATGATTAGCATAATGTGATATTGTTGCCTATATCAGATAATGAAAGTCAGGAGAATGCGATGTATTATAAGATTAAAAATACTTTGGAAGAGATTGATTTTGAGAATATATGGAAAGATAACAGCTGTTATGTGGCGGTTATCAGTCCTAAAGAGTGGGAAGCAAAAAAAGAACAGTTCAATATGGGCATAGATATGGATTTTGAACTTGAACATCCATTTACAACAAAGGCAGAGGTGAATTATGATTCGCTTACGGGAAGTTTTGTGATTCCTGACAGGAAAGATATATTTGAAAAAAGAAACTGCTTCGTATTTGCACTTGATGAAAGGGGGATAGTTTTCATAGATCATGATGGCTATGCTGCAAAACTTGTAGATAAAATTGCCACAAGCAAAAAATGGCGCAATCCAAGTCTTGAGCGGTTTATCTATGATTTTTTGGAAACTATTATAGCAGGAGATTTGGGCATACTTGAAAAGTATGAAGATGAAATAAGTGACATAGAAGATAAAATATTGGAAGGAAGGCTTTCAGGAGGCCTTGAAAGAAATAATGAAATCAGAGGGGAACTTTTAAAATTAAAAATGCACTATGAACAGCTAATTGACTTTGGACAGGAATTGGCAGAGAATGAAAATGATTTTTTTATGTCTGATAATTTGAGGTTTTTTGAACTTTTTACTGCAAGGGTGACAAGGCTTCAGGGAATAATTTCTACATTGAGAGAGTATACCGCACAAGTTAGGGAACTTTATCAATCCGAACTTTCAGTGAAACAAAACAGTATAATGACAGTACTTACAGTAGTTACAACGATAATAATGCCATTAACATTAATTACGGGTTGGTATGGTATGAATTTTAAGTATATGCCTGAACTTGAGTCGCCATTTGCCTATCCTGTCCTGATTGGAGTGGTACTTTTTATAGTAATTGGAGGAATAGTGTATTTTAAAAATAAGAAATGGTTATAAATTTAATAAATAATATATCGTATTTTAGAATAAAAAATGCTATAATAAGAAAAGAGGTTTAGCGGCTTGGTTTTAGGATGTTTATGTAAGAGGATACAAATAGTTTTGCTGCTTTAGGATTTGATATTATATTTATAGTGGATAATGGGGGCAAAGATGGACAGAGAAGAGTTTGTGAGGCATATGTTTGAATACTCTGCTTTAGCAGGAGATATAGAGGATAATATTGTACATATGTTGGAATATATAGGCACTAACCTGGGGGCGGACAGAACTTATATTTTTGAAAAAAATACAAGTGGAACTTCTGATAATACATATGAATGGTGTGCTGAAGATGCAGTGCCGCAAATAGATAATCTTCAGAATATTGAACACGATGGTTTATTGGATTTATGGTATAGGGACTTTGATGATAACAGGGGAATATTTATTACAGATTTGGAAGAATATAAAGAGGTAAGCCTTCCTATGTATGAATTGCTAAAGGTACAGGATATTCACTCATTAATAGCCTGGCCTATATATGTGGATGGATACTGTATAGGCTTTTTAGGAGTAGACAATCCTTTGAGAAAGCATATGGAGGATGTTGTCCGTATTTTTGAAACGGTAGGATATATAATGTCAATCATGATCAGACAGAGAGATCATGCCGGAATGCTTAGAAAACTGAGTTATGAAGACCAGCTGACCGGGGTGAAAAACAGGCGTGAACTGGAGACCTTTATTCAAAATGAATATCCTAAGGTGTTCTCTATCGGAGTGCTGTCCTGCGACTTAAACGGACTTAAGCGTATCAATGATACTATAGGGCATGAAGCAGGAGATAGGTATATAATTAAGGCTGCCAAAAATCTTGTGAAGATTTTTGGGCATGAATATGTATATAGGCTGGGTGGAGATGAATTTATTGCTATTGAGATAAATATTACAGATGAAGAGTTTGAGTATAAAGTTAGAAAAGTCATTGAGGTTATGAGTGAAAATGAAACCTATGTTGCGACAGGATTTGTATACAGGTCTAATAACAAAACTGAACTCTATACCCTAATAGGTGAGGCAGATAAGAAGATGTATGAGGATAAGGAGAGGTTTTACTCTGTTGCAAAGAATGAAAGGAGAAGAAACCCTGTCAAACCACTTGAAAAACTCTAAATATATCAGTAGAATATAGTTAAGGCATTGAATCCTGTTTTACAGGATTCTTTCTTATGATGATGGTAACAAATTTGGAAAGGAAGATTGGAATGATTCAGGCAAGTAATATTACGCTTAGACTTGGTAAAAAGGCACTTTTTGAGGATGTAAACATTAAGTTTACAGAGGGAAACTGTTATGGACTTATTGGAGCAAATGGTACGGGTAAATCTACCTTCCTTAGAATTTTATCAGGACAGTTAGAGCCTACCACAGGCGATGTTATCATAACTCCGGGACAGAGACTTTCATTTTTGCAGCAGGATCATTTTAAGTATGATGCCTATCCGGTACTGGATACGGTAATTATGGGAAATAAGCGTCTTTATGAGATAATGAAGGAAAAGGAAGACATTTATGCTAAAGAAGATTTTACAGATGAGGATGGAATAAGAGCAAGTGAACTTGAAGGTGAATTCGCAAATATGAACGGCTGGGAAGCTGAGTCTGATGCGGCTACACTTCTTAATGGCCTTGGCATAGATACTGAGTACCATTATATGATGATGAGCGAGATAGAGGCAGCTAAGAAGGTTAAGATTCTTCTTGCTCAGGCACTCTTTGGCAACCCTGACATCCTCCTTCTTGACGAGCCTACCAACCACCTTGACATGGATGCAATAGGCTGGCTTGAAGAGTTCCTTATCAATTTTGAAAATACTGTAATTGTGGTTTCACATGACCGTTATTTCCTTAACAAGGTATGTACGCATACAGCGGACATTGACTATGGAAAAATCCAGCTTTATGCAGGTAACTATGACTTCTGGTATGAGTCCAGCCAGCTTATGATCCGTCAGCAGAAGGAAGCGAATAAAAAGAAGGAAGAAAAGATTAAAGAACTTCAGGAATTTATTCAGAGATTCTCTGCTAATGCAAGTAAGTCTAAGCAGGCTACAAGTAGAAAAGAGGGCTTTGGAGAAGATTGAGCTTGATGACATTAAGCCGTCCAGCCGTAAATATCCTTATATAGACTTCCGCCCTGCCAGAGAGATAGGTAATGAAGTGCTTACAGTTAGCGGAATATCTAAGACAGTTGACGGTGTGAAGGTACTTGACAATATCTCCTTTGTTGTAGGAAGGGAAGACAAGATAGCCTTCGTAGGTCCTAATGTAAAGGCCATATCTACATTATTTAAGATACTTGCAGGCGAAATGGAGCCGGATGAAGGAGATTACAAGTGGGGTGTAACCACTACACAGGGCTATTTTCCTAAAGACAACACAGAACTCTTTAAGGGAAATGAGAATATTACAGAGTTCCTTTTACCATTTTCACCTGAAAAAGATGCAACCTATGTAAGAAATTTCTTAGGCCGTATGCTTTTCCCCGGAGATGCAGGTATAAAGCAGGTTAAGGTTCTTTCCGGTGGAGAGAGGGTTAGAGTTCTCCTTTCCAAGATGATGATAATGGCTACAAATGTCCTCATTCTTGATGAGCCTACCAACCACCTTGATATGGAAGCAATTACCTCATTAAACAATGCAGTAATCAAGTTCCCGGGAGTGGTACTATTTACATCCCAGGACCACCAGTTCATCCAGACAATAGCAAACAGAATTATAGAAATTACTCCAAATGGTCTTATAGATAAGGTAAGTACCTATGACGAATACCTTGAAAGTGATGAGATGGCTAGAAAACGCCAGATTATGACGATTTCAGAAGAAGAGCTTGCTGAGAATGAAGGCAGTGAAAACTATGAAGAATAAAGCTTTTTAATTAGAACTTTTATAAAACCCGATATTTATAAAGTTAGTTTATAAGTATCGGGTTTTATTGTGTTTTAAGATGATTGTTTTTTCATATGTTCATTTGTTGTATACTGGGGGAAATTAGGAAATAATCATATAAGGAGGCAAAATGGACACTGCTGTTTTAGAAGAAGGAAGAGAAATCTGGGAGAATTATGAAGAAAAGCGTAAGGCAGGCTTTATAAAGGCCATGGAATTTAAGAAAAAAGGTGGGAAGATAGCGGGCTGCCTCTGTGCCTATACACCGGTTGAAATTATAGAGGCAGCAGGAATGGCATCCATAGGCCTATGCGGAACCAGTCAGGAAACAATACCTGATGCTGAAAGGGTGTTGCCGAAGACTATATGCCCTTTGATAAAGTCAACCTATGGATTTGCACTTACTAAGAAATGTCCTTATACATATTTTTCAGATATCATAATAGGTGAAACTACCTGTGACGGCAAGAAAAAGATGTATGAACTTTTGGGAGAAATCAAGGATGTACATATTCTCCACCTGCCTCAGGGTAAGGATGTACCTTATGCGAGGAAGATGTGGTATGAAGAATGTGTGAGACTGAAGGAGGTGCTTGAGCGAAAACTGGGAATTACTATTACGGATGAAGATTTAAGAAAGGCAGTGAAAAAAAGGAATAGAGCCAGAGAACTTATGTGTGAATTATATGCACTGCAAAAGACTGAGCCGCCAATGCTAAAGGGAATAGATATGATGTTAAACATCCAAAAGCAGACATTTGCTATGAGTGTGGATGATTACATAAATGACCTTGAAAAGCTGATAGCAGACACTAAAAAGGCTTATTTAGAGGAGGGGGAGAGGCCGGTTTCTGTGGCTGCCAAGAGAATCCTGCTTACAGGCTGCCCGAGTGGAGGACTGATTGAAAGGTTGTAATGACAATTGAGGGGCTTGGAGGAGTTGTAGTCTGTAGAAATGACTGTTCAGGTGAGAGAAGCCAGAGCTTTTTAATAGATGAAAATGCTGAGAATATAATGGAGGCAATAAGTGACAGATACTTAAAAATAGACTGTTCGGTAATGACGCCGAACACTGGAAGATATGAGGACACCTTGAACATGATTGAAAAATACCAGGTAGACGGAGTGATTGATATAGTCTTAACAGGCTGCCACACATTTAACATAGAAACGCATACCATGGCTAAGGTATTAAAGGAGAGAGGCATTCCTTATATGAAACTTGAAACGGACTATGCCCTGGCAGATAAGGGGCAGATTGATACGAGAATAGGTGCCTTCATTGAAATGTTATAAAAGAGGTTTATATTTATTTATAGAAAAATAAAATAAATATCCTTTTCAGGTGGAAAATAAGAATTAGTCATAGAGTTCATCTAATGTTATAATAATCGTGCTTGATAATTAATTAAGCATAAGGAGGAGAGTGAATTGTCATCAATTGAAACTCAAAAGAATACTGATATAGGGCTGACAAAAGATGAATTATGGGAGCTGGAGGAGAATAATAAGAGCAGGAACCGTAAGGTTATGGATTTTATTATTTCGCTCTTCCCTATTTTATGCTGCATTATTGCGATTCTCGAATATCTCTTGATTCCCGATAAATATCCAAATGCAAACCCTGAGAGATATATCGTATTATTGTTGATTCCTGCCTTTGTTTATCTGATAAGGTGGATTCTTGCGGTTATAAGTTATAAGAGAGGGAATAAAAAGAAATTTGCAAAAGTTAGAAATGGAGCACCATTGAAATCTGCTGTTTTTCTGCTTTTAACCCTTATAGATGTGCTTACATTAAAGACGGGAATTCTGTTATATCCTTTCATACCTTGGGTTAATGACATAATAAATGCTGCAATTCTTGATAAAGACCAGCTTATAGTCTGTACTCTATTTACTTTGAGACTCCTATTTACCGGATATTTTTGTGGAGCTGTCCTTGGGATAATTACGGGAGTGGCAAGCGGTTACAGTGAAAGGGTCAGATACTGGGTTAACCCTATAGTAAAGGTGCTTGGACCTATCCCTACAGCAACCTGGATTCCTTTGATTATGATACTTGCAACTTCCCTCATGGCGGGTTCTGTATTTATAGTAGGCCTTGGCACCTGGTTTGCAGTTACAATAGCAACTACATCGGGAATATCAAATGTGGATAAAGCCTACTATGAAGTTGCCAAAACCCTTGGTTCTTCTGACCGCCAGCTTGTGCTTAATATAGCCATTCCGCATGCCATGCCCAATATATTGCAGGGTATGACACAGGGAATGAGTTCTGCCTGTATATCGCTTATGATAGCAGAGATGCTTGGTGTGGAAGCCGGACTCGGCTGGTATATAACTTGGGCGAAGGCTTGGGCTGCCTATAATAAAATGTTTGCGGCAATCGTGATTATTTGCATCGTATTCAATATAGTTACAAGGGTCTTGGATAAAATAAAGAATTATATTCTTCGCTGGCAGATAGGAGTAGTTAAATAATGAGTGAAGCTATAGATTTAAGGCTTAAAAATGTATCTAAAGCTTTTCGAGAGTGGACTCTTTGGAAGTTACCAATGCGGTTACAGATATTGACCTTACCTTTCATAATGAAGAGTTTATAAGCCTTGTAGGGACTTCAGGCTGTGGAAAATCTACTATACTTAGGATGATAGCAGGACTCATAGCACCAACTATGGGTGAGATTACGGTAAACGGTGAGAAGATAGTTAAGCCTGGTCCTGACATAGGCATGGTATTTCAAAAACCTACCCTTTTTCCATGGCTGACTGTGGAAGATAATGTGGCCTTCAGCCTTAGGATGCAGGGAAAACTAAAAGAAGGTATGGATGATGTCCGTAGGTTAATAGAGATAATCGGGCTTGAAAAATTCAAGAAGGATTATCCGGGACAGTTATCAGGCGGAATGGCACAAAGAGTTGCCCTTGCCAGAGCTATGATTAGCAAACCCAAGATTCTGCTTATGGATGAGCCTTTAGGAGCACTTGATGCATTTACAAGAATGAATATGCAAAATGAAATCCTAAATATGTGGCAGATGAATAAACAGCTTGTTGTAATGGTAACACATGATATAGATGAGGCAATACATCTTAGTACGAGGGTTATAGTAATGGAAGCTCATCCCGGAAGGGTTAGAGAAGAAATTAATATAGACATGGAACATCCCCGTAACAGAAGCAGTTCTTCATTTGTGGAGTATCGTAATCATATTCTTGATTTACTGCACTTCACATAAAAATAGGTGCCTTTGACACCGCAAAATAAAAATATAGGAGGCAAAAATGAAGAAAGTATTGAGTATTGCACTTTGTGCAGTGGTAACATTTTCAATGGTTGGATGTGGAGCTAAAAACAGCACAGACAGTGCTAAATCTGCATCTAAGGCAGAGCCATCGGCAGTATCCGCTTCTGTAACATCTTCGGCAAAGACATCCACAGTTTCAACAGCTAATGTTAACGATGAAGAAGCTTGGAAGAAAGAGCCTGCTTATGGTAAAACCATCAAGTATTTTACAGGAGACGGCTGTACTGCAGCAGTAAATGTAGCTGAAGAGTTAGGCTACTACAAGGAGGAGGGTCTTACCGTTGAGGGATTTAAGGGAGATTCAGATGTAGAGGCTATTGGAACAAATCAGGTACAGATTGCCATAGGACATATTGCTAAGGCTATGGTACCGGCTACAAATGGTGTAAATCTTTGTTTTGTTGGCGGTGCACACCTTCTTACAGGCTGTAAGGCCATGTATGTGCTGGATGAGAGTCAATATAAAAATTATGATGACTTAAAGGGCAAGGCAATATCTGCACCTAGTGGTATAGGAACAGCAGATTATAATATTTCTGCAAGGCTTTTTATAGAAGCGGGAATAGATCCGCTGAAGGATGTTAAAATTATGCAGGTTGAGAAGGATGCCTGTGTTGCGGCAATGAAAAATGGTGAAATAGCTGCAGCCCTTCTTCCGGAATCTTTTGGTTATCCGCTTGTAAAACAGGGTATTCTTCGTAAGGTTGAGTCAGCAGACGGTAATAGCAGAAATGAGCTCTGCTGCATAGTAATGATGAACAAGGATTTTATAAAAGAAAACCCTATTACAGCGGCAAAGATGGCATCTGCGGTTAAGAAGGCACTTAAGTGGATGGGAGATAATCCTGAAGACTGCACAAAGCTTCTTATGAAGATTGGACTTAATGGAAGTGATTATGACATGAACCTTGAATTGAATAAACTTATGCAGTTTGGCGGACAGACCGATGAATATACTACTGAGCAGATGAAGGGCATAGTAGATGGTTATATCAAAGCAAAACTCATAACAGCCACTTCTGATGCTGACTCTGTATATAATAACATTTGGAATCCTATAGGAAGTGCAGAGTAGAATTAAGATAACTTAAAAGCTGCAATACTGAGAAGATTCATAATCAGTATTGCAGCTTTTGTAATTATTCTTTTGTTGCAGCTTGTCCGCTTTGCAAACTGCCATTTGTTGCCTTAAGGCGTACATAACGCATTGCCTTGCTTACAGCCGGCATACTTATTATGACTAAGGTAGTTATTGCCTCCGGAACTATGTATGTGGCATTATAAGTTAAAGAATATATTGCTGCAGGCGTGCCCTCGGGAGCATAACTTCCGAAAAAAACAACTCCTGAAATGAAGGCAAAAACATATCTGCCGATTACCCCCAAAACATAACCCTTAAGAAGCCCATTCTTCTTTTCTGAGAAAAAACCTGATAAACCAAGTGCACCGAAGGCCAGCGGGTAATCAACAAGAAGTTGAATAGGGCTGTAAAAAAACAGGATCCATAAGGAACTGAAGCAGGCCGTAGGCAAAACCTGTCATAAGCCCTGCCTTTAGTCCGTACCAATAGCCTATGAGAACTATAAAAAGCATACTAAAGAGAGTAATAGAGCCACCCATTGGCAGCCTTGTCAATTTGATTTCGGAAGTAACCATAGCAAGAGCCATTGCGACAGCAGAAAAGACTAACTGAGTAGTGGCAATAGTTCTTATACTTCCCGTTGCCTTAGGCCTTAAGATAATGGCCGCTATTATAAGCAGGAATATCAGTACGGCAACGGAAACAAGTCCGACAGGCGTTAACTCAAATACATTTTCACCCCAGTCATTTACTGTGGGCATTGCAAGTAAAGACATAAAAAAACCTCCTCAAAGCATGATGGCATAAGGAGATAATGTTGCTTCCTTACGCCAGTATTATCTGGTTCAAGTATTAAGGGATAGAAATTAAATTTCATCTCAGCTACATGGCACCCCTAGCAAAAATATTATATAATTCTAAATTGTATTTGTCAATCGATAGTCAATATCATATATATACAATAAAGTAATAATCATTATCAGTTAATCAATACTAATTGAAACAGCTTTTTAAAAATATTCTGAATTTCGTTGAAAAACCAAAACATAAATGATAGAATCCTCTTAGTGTTTTGTAAAAAGTGATAAATATATAATTGTTATAAAAATGACAATATAAGTACAAAACATAAATATAGAAAACGGAGGTATTGGAAATGGTAGAAGATAGGTTTGAACAGTTAGGTAAAGATATTAAGGGAACAAAGACAGAGAAAAACCTTATGGATGCTTTTGCAGGTGAGTCACAGGCAAGAAATAAATATACATATTTTGCATCTAAGGCGAGAAAAGACGGATATGTTCAGATAGCTGAAATATTTGAAGAAACAGCCGGTAATGAAAAGGAACATGCAAAAATTTGGTTTAAGATTCTCTCAGGAATAGGAGTAACAGCAGAGAACCTTGAGCATGCTGCTGACGGTGAAGCTTATGAGTGGCAGGAAATGTATCCTACCTTTGCTAAGGAAGCAAGAGAAGAGGGATTTACTGCTATTGCAAAGCTTTTTGAGATGGTAGCTGATATTGAGAAGGAGCATGAAGAAAGATACCGTAAGCTTCTTGCCAATGTTAAGGGTGACCTTGTATTCTCAGCAGATGGTGATGCTATATGGCAGTGCATCAACTGTGGACATATCGTTGTAGGACCTAAGGCTCCAAAAGTCTGTCCTGTATGTAACCACCCACAGAGTTATTTCCAGAAAAAAGCTGAAAACTATTAATTAAATGATTGATTTTATGACCTCAAAACCTATGTTTTGAGGTCATTCTTTTTATTGTATATTTTTAAGTTTTGTGATACTATACTAGGTGTGGTAATTTTAGAAAAATCAATTAATAGGCAGGTTTCATAAATGGCAGAAGGAAAAAAATATATTTTAGATGGATACCGCTTTAATGATTCAAATTCCTATGAACAGGCAAGGCGAGAACTGAATAAGATAGCAGAAATCAAGACTGAGAGAAATTTGAAGGATGAAGTGGAACTTAGGGCAGTTTATGACAGTCTGGTTGAAAGTGAAGAATTTATAACTCCAATAGGGATTGGATTTTTGAGAGAGGCACAGAAGAGGCTGGTTAAAAATCCTGAACAAAGAAAAACTATGAAGGCTATCCCTTATCAGGCTGCGGAAACAGACAGTATGGAGACTGGAACTTCCAATATAAAGGCTGTTCCTAAAGAAGATAATGACAATGAAGTTCAAGATGCAAATCTTGAGTTCATAAATAATTTTAAGTTAAAGATTAGAAATTATAGAATTGTAATTATATTTATGGCAATTATGATATTAGTTCCTTTTGGAGTTTTGGCTTATGATAAGATATTTTCGCAAAATGCATCAGAACAGGCACTTGTAAATGAATATGCTTCTTGGAAGGAGGAGCTTACCAAAAAGGAACAGGAATTAAATGAGCGTGAAAAACTTTTTGAGGGAATGAATGAACAGAAAATAAATAGCGAAAAGAATACTAATGGAGAAGAAAATGGAAAAAGCCAAAATTCTGGTAGTTGATGATGAAGGCAGGATGAGAAAATTAGTCAGTGATTTTTTGCATCACGAAGGCTATGCAGTTGTAGAGGCTGAGGACGGAGAAAAGGCTGTAGAGATTTTTTTTGAAGACAGCAGCATAGAACTTATTATCTTAGATGTAATGATGCCAAAGATGGATGGATGGCAGGTGTGCAGAGAGATAAGAAAACATTCTTCTGTTCCTATAATTATGCTTACAGCTAAATCTGATGAAAAGGATGAACTTCAGGGATTTGAGTTAGGCGTAGATGAATACATATCTAAGCCATTTAGCCCTAAGATACTTATGGCCAGGGTAGAAGCCATTTTGAGGCGGACAGGAAGTGCAAGTGATGACAGCTTTGAAGTTGGTGGGATTAAGATAGATAGAGCTTCACACGAAGTTGTGATAGATGGCAAAAATATAGACCTGAGCGTGAAGGAGTTTGAACTTTTACTTTATTTTATGACAAATAAGGGAATTGCCCTGTCAAGGGAGAAGATACTGAACAATGTATGGAATTATGACTATTTTGGAGATGCAAGAACCATAGATACCCATGTCAAAAAATTAAGGGCTAAAATGGGAGATAAGGGTGACCTGATTAAAACTATTTGGGGAATAGGTTACAAATTTGAAGCTTAGATAACAATATAGATTAGTCAGAGGTTTAAATGAAACATTCCATTAAGATACGTTTAATAATTGTTTTACTTGCTCTTTTGAGTGCAACCATATTCTTTAGCTGGCTTATTAATAGAGTTTTTTTAGGAAAATACTATGAGAGTTATAAGATTAACAGACTTGGAGAGACTTATTTTCAGGTAAATGAAAAGTATGACTCTGAAAAAATATCAGATTTGAGTCTGAGCTTTGAACAGCTTGCGTCAAAACAGAATGTATCCTATATATATTTGACGGATTTTACTTATTCGGGTGGAATATTTTTACAAACAAAATTTCCTACAAGCTTGAATGAAATCCAGCGAAACAGGCTTCAAAGTGAAATCATTTCATATTACAAAAAAACTCAGGCCGGTGAAAACCAAGATAAAGATGAAAAAGAAGCTGCAAAACTTCTGGATAAAACCGATAAATATAGTATATACAGACATTTTGATTCAAGATTGGAAGTTAATTATATTGAATTATATGGTGTACTTGATGAGGGAGATATAATCTTCATAAGAAGTAACTATGATAATATTGCAGAGAGTGCAAGCATATCAAATACATTTTTTGCTTATGTAGGTGTGATTTCCATATTGATAGGCTCTTTAATTATGTACTTTATTGGAGTTGAATTTACCAGACCGATACTCAGATTGTCAGAGATGACGAAGGATATCAGTAATCTTAATTTTGAGGTTTGTTATGATGAAAGCAGGCAGGATGAGGTAGGTGAGCTGGGGCATAGTATAAATATACTGTCTGAGAAACTTGAAAATACTATATCTTCACTCAAGTCTGCCAATAATGAGCTGCAAAATGATATTAAAAAAAGAGAGAAATCTGAAGAAATGCGTAGGGAATTTCTCTCAAATATAACACATGAACTTAAGACTCCGATTGCACTGATTCAGGGATATGCAGAAGGGTTAAAGGATAATATACAGGATGATGCAGGGAGTAGGGACTTCTACTGTGAGGTTATTATAGACGAAGCCGCTAAAATGAACACTATGGTAAAGAGACTCTTGAGTCTGAATGAGTTGGAATTTGGCGAAAATAACCCACAGTTTGATAGATTTGACATTATGTCACTCTTAAATTCTGTCGTAAATTCAATGAACATGGTATTTAAACAAAAGGAAGTAACTCCGATAATTCATGGAAATGCCTCCTGTGGTGTATGGGCAGATGAATATTTAATAGAAGAGGTGGTTACTAACTATATAAGCAATGCCTTAAATCATGTTGAAGTGGATAAAATGGGTAAAAAATCTATTGAAATCTGTGTGAAGGAATGTGATAACAAGGTAAGAATCTCAGTATTTAACACTGGGAAGCCCATACCTGAAGAAGATGTTGAAAGAATATGGGATAAGTTCTATAAGGTTGATAAGGCTAGGACAAGGGAGTATGGAGGCAATGGAATAGGGCTTTCCATAGTTAAGGCTATAATGAATTCTCTAAATAGAGAATTTGGCGTAAAAAATTGGGACAATGGGGTAGAATTTTGGTTTGAACTGGATACTAAGGCTTAAAGGAGAATGAAAATGAAGAAAAAACTAACAGTAATTGCACTGGCAGTTGCCCTCACGATTAATTTAACAGCCTGTAATGTTGGTGATACGGGACTTTCTGAAGGGGAGTTAAAACAGGTGGCGGAATATGCAGCTAAGCTTGTACTTAGACATACGAGGAATTATGAGCCTAGTTTACAGGAAGAACTGGAAGTAAAAGAAAATCCGGGTGCAGTAAAAGAAAAATTTGATGCTGTAGATAAGACGGACAGTGATATATCCAGTGCATCAGGTTCTTCAATCGCAAATGATTTGTCTGAAGACAAAGAAGAAGAGGGAAATAAGGAAAGTGGAAATAAGGATAAGCCATCAGATATAATAAATGAAACAAATGGAGACAGTGACACGGCGGCAGTGTTAAATGATGTATATGATGAAAAAGGATTTGAAGTAGTATATGGAGGAGCAGGCGAATATTCCAGATATCCGAAGAATGAGGGATATTTTTCACTGGTTGCTGCTGATAATATGAAACTTTATGTAGTTGAGTTTTCAATTAGGAATAAAACCTCTAAAAGCAAGAAATTTTCACAGGGAGATGATATAGCATACAATTTAACTTTTGATGGTAATAATTATTACAAACCAAGTCTCACACTGCTTGAGAATGATATGCAGTCCATTGATGCCACAATAGGAGGTGGGAAATCTTTTAAGGGAGTGGTTGTATTCAATGTACCAATGTCAGAGGATAAAAATAAGGCTAAGTTAAAGGTGGTAAAAGGAACTAAATCTTATACATTGAGTGTAAGCCAGTAAATTTTTGATTTAAAATTAAAATTACACTTTACCTGGACGCATATTGAATGGTATAATATAAGAACTGAAATTATGTACTTTTATCATTCCTGAAATGGATTAATAATACAGTATAGACAAACTTGAGGGAGGTTATTATGGATACTGGAATTTTACTTCAGAGCGGAACTAACGAGTTGGAGGTGCTTGAGTTCAATGTTGGGCCAAATCATTATGGAATCAATGTTGCAAAGGTTAAGGAAATTATGCCCTTTACGGAGCCTACTCCAATCCCTAATGCACATGATACAATCGAGGGCATATTTATGCCTAGAGATACAATAGTTACCATAGTGGATCTTGCGAAGAGCCTTATGATACCGCCATCACCAGATAGAACTAAGGATATGTATATAGTCACTAATTTTAATAACTTAAATATAGGGTTTCATGTACATGGAGTTCAGGGTATCCACAGGCTTACCTGGTCGGATATAACAAAGCCTGATGAGACTATAAATGACGCTGAGAGAAGTGTGGCTACAGGAATAATAAAATTTGAAAACAGACTTATAGTTGTTTTGGATTTTGAAAAAATAGTATCTACCATAAACCCTGAAACAGGCATTAAGGCAAGAGATATTGAGAAATTAGGAGTTAGGACAAGAAACAATTCTCCAATTCTTATAGCAGAGGATTCCCCAATGCTTGAGAAGATGATAGTTGATTGCCTTACAAAGGCCGGATATGTAAATATAAATGCAACTACAAATGGAGAGGAAGCTTGGAATACTCTTTTACGTTATAAGGCAGAAGGGGATCCTACAGAGCAGTGCCACTGTATAATTACAGATATCGAAATGCCAAAAATGGATGGGCACAGGCTTACAAAGCTTGTAAAGGATGACAATGAACTTAAACAGATTCCGGTTATCATCTTCTCATCACTCATCAATGATGAAATGAGACGTAAGGGAGAATCTCTTGGTGCAGATGCACAGCTTACCAAACCGGAAATAGGAAAGCTGGTTGAAGCAATTGATGGACTGGTTTTACAGTAGTTTGACAAAAATAAACTTTGATAAAGCCTATAATGCTTTAGGATGGAGGATGAATTGGATAAGGATAATGAATCTTACCTAGATGGACTGCTTGAAACAATTGGGCAGGAACCTCCATATGAAACTGACAGGAGGCGAAAGGCTGCTGAACGGGCTAAGTCCGGAAACAATAAGGCATCGTCAAAAGATGTAACCGTTGATTCTTTAGAAGAAGAATTTGATCTTGACGATTTAGATGATTCATTTTTAGAAGATATAGATTTAGATGAGTTTATAAGCCCAATTGAAGATAAAGATGATAGTAAAAGATTGATACAGAAGAACTTTTAAGTGATGAAACGGAGATTGACGGGGATACAGAAGAGGCTGTGGCCGCAGATGGTTTAGTTGAATCTGAGAATTTGGAAACTCCAGTTGATGATAACTCTGCTGAATTAGACAGTTCCATGGAAAAAGCAGTGGAGGAAGATAATCCTGTTTCAGAAGTATCTGATGTAGAAATGGAAGCAGGTGAGGAAACAGCGGCTGAAATCGGCTCCGAGATTGGAGTGGAGATAGATGGTGATACAGCCGGAGAAATTGGATCTGAATTGGGAGTAGAGATAGGTGAAGAAATCGGAGTGGAACTTGGCAGTGAAATTGGTGCTGAGCAAGCAGAAGATGACTCAGGGGAAATCAGTTTTGAAGAGGCAGGCTTAGCCGTAGATGATGAGCCGCTTCCCATAGTTAATCCGCTTGATGATATAGGGGAGCCGGAAGTTCTCTCTGATAAAAAAATAAAGTCAAAAAAGCAATCTAAGAAGAAGGTTGAGAAAAAGGCTGAGGGAGAGAAAAAAGGGCTTTTTGCAAAGATTTATAATAAGCTGTTTGCCAATATTCCCCTTACAGAGGAGGAGATTGCGGCTATCCCTACTCCTGAGCAGGAAGAGGCTGCCAAGAAGGAAAAAGAAGCTGAAGCAGCTAAGAAAAAAGAAGATAAGAAGGCGGCAGCCGAGGCCGCTAAGAAGCAAAAAGCTGAGGAAGCTAAGAAAAAGGCGGCAGATAATAAGGCTAAAAAGGCGGCTAAAGATGCAGCTAAGAAGGCAGCTAAAAAAGAAGCCGAATTAAAAAGACTTAGGGCTGAGGCTCTTGAACAACCTGAAGGAAAAATAAATAAGGCTGGAGCTATTATAATTTTCTTGTTTTTTATAGTGGCGGCAGCAGTTGTAATTGTCGGTACAAGTATCTTTTCTTATGATATAAGCATTGCGGATGCTACTTATAAGTTTGGAAACCGCAAATATACTGAAGCATATGAAGACATTAGGGGACTTGAAATTAAAGAAAAGGACATGGAACTGCATGACAAGATTTATACTGTTATGTTTGTTAATAAGCAGCTGAATTCATATAATAATTTCTTTGCGATGGGAGATTATTCAGCAGCATTGGATTCTCTTATCAAGGGGCTTTCAAGGTATGATAAATACATAGCATTAGCAAGACAGCTTGGCATCCATACTGATCTTGATTATGTAAGGAAGCAGATAATGGCAGAACTTCAGAAGGTATATGGAGTGTCAGAAAGAGAAGCCCTTGAACTTATGGAAATGACAGATAAGCAGGAGTATAGTGAGAGAATCTATTCTATAGTTTCTAAGCTTGATACTAAGGCTCTGGAGGCTGATAGGGAAAAAGATGAATTGGTACCATAGTGGATAAAGGTGGAGGACTTAGGTCTTTCACCTTATTTTTAGGAGGTCGTGTACATGGGAAGTGTAACAAATGATTGGCTTCCGGTTATTGAAAAAGAAACCGGGAAGGAGTATTATAAAAAGCTATATCTATTTTTAAAAGAGGAATATGCCCATCATATTATTTATCCAAAATCTGACGATATTTTCAATGCCTTGCATCTGACCCCATTAAGTGAGGTAAAGGTTGTAATACTTGGACAAGATCCTTATCATGAGCCGGGACAGGCAGAAGGACTGTCTTTTTCGGTTCCAAAGGGAGAGAAAATCCCACCATCACTGCAAAATATTTATAAGGAGCTGCAGGCAGAACTTGGTTTATATATACCTGAATCCGGCTCTCTTAGAAAATGGGCTAAACAGGGAGTTTTACTCTTAAACACCCTTCTTACTGTAAGAGCACATACGGCCTTTTCTCATCAGGGAAGAGGATGGGAATATTTTACAGATGCTTTGATTGAGGCAGTAAATAAAGAAAATAGACCCATAGTATATCTACTATGGGGTAAGGCTGCCAGAGATAAGAAAATCATGTTAAATAATCCAAGGCATTTAATATTAGAATCTCCGCATCCAAGCCCGCTATCAGCACATAGAGGGTTTATGGGTAATGGGCATTTTAAGAAGGCTAATGAATTCCTTAGCCAAAATGGAATAGAACCTATAGACTGGCAGATAGAAGATTAATAAAATAAAGAGACTGTTCACCGCTGAAACATTGAATTATATAAGTATGTACTGTATATAATAAGTTTGACTACAGGTATTACAGTCTCCGCTTTTTGAAATAGGTTTAGTTACTTTTACAATAGTGTAATTCCACAAGAATCTGCATTTTCCATGGTTTCAGGAGTCCATACTGAGGATTGAACCTCTCCTATATGGGCTTTTTTCAGATAGAACATACAGATTCTTGACTGCCCAATACCACCGCCAACTGTATAAGGAAGCTCTTTATTTAGTATTGCCTTCTGGAAAGGAAGTTCGGCCCTGTCCATACAGCCTGAAATCTGCAGCTGTTCCTGAAGACGGGTTTCATCTACTCTAACACCCATTGAAGAAAGCTCTAAGGCTATATCAAGTATTGAATAATATACAATGATATCACCGTTTAACTGCCAGTCATCATAGTCAGGAGCCCTGCCGTCATGTCTTTCACCTGAATTAAGAGCTCCTCCAATCTGGCTTATAAATACAGCCCCATGTGCCTTGGCTGCCATGTATTCTCTTTCCTTGGGGGTAAGGTCAGGGTATTCATCTTCAAGTTCCTGTGAAGTTACAAAGCAAATCTGCTCTGGAAGTTCAGGCTTAATATAGTTGTACTTTCTCGCCATATGCATTTCAGTACTCTTTAGAGCATCATATACTGACATTACTGCCATTTTAAGAGTATGTTCATTTCTCTCTTCTTTATTAATTATCTTTTCCCAATCCCACTGGTCTACAAAGATAGAATGGATGTTGTCAGTATCTTCATCCCTTCTGATAGCGTTCATATCAGTGTAGAGTCCCTCTCCTGAATGAAAACCATATCTTTTAAGAGCAAATCGCTTCCATTTGGCAAGAGAGTGAACTATTTCAAGGGGTTCAGACTCAGGCTGTTCTTTTAGGTCGAAGGATACAGGTCTTTCTACTCCGTTAAGATTATCGTTGAGTCCGGTTTCAGGTTTAACAAAAAGAGGGGCAGAAACTCGGGTAAGGTTAAGCTGTTTTGCGAGTTCCCGTTCAAAATAGTCTTTAACTGATTTTATGGCAACTTCGGTCTCTCTTATGCTGAGGGCAGGAGAGTAGCCTTCAGGGAAAATTTCGTTTTTCATATTAATCTCCAATCAATCTTATTTAATCCCAGACTATTCAGCCGAAATAAGTGAATAATCTGGGATTATTATAAAATATTTTTATGAAGTTATCAAGTATTTGTATACAGGTATGCAGAGATATTAACTTCTAAGAAGCTCATTCTCAGCAGTTGCAAGCATAAGCTTAATACGGTTAAGCTGATTAACCTCACTTGCACCCGGATCATAGTCAACAGCAACTATATTAGTACCCGGATACTTAAGCCTTAACTGCTTTATTACACCCTTTCCTACTACATGGTTAGGAAGGCAGCCAAAAGGCTGGGTACAGATTATATTGGTTGCTCCTGACTTAATGAGCTCAATCATTTCACCTGTAAGGAACCAACCTTCTCCGGTCTGATTGCCAAGAGAAACTATCGGCTCAGCATACTCAGCAAGTTCAGTTATATAACTCTGCTCTACGAAGTGCTTACTCTTTCTAAGAGCCTTTCTTGCAGGCTTTCTAAAGAACTCAATAAGGTCGATTGCCCTGTTGCTTATAAAGGCATTTCTCTTACTTTTGCCAAGGGTTTCAGCCTTAAAATTAGTATTGTATGCACTGTAGAGGAGGAAGTCTATAAGGTCAGGAACGACTGCCTCAGCACCTTCATTTTCAAGGAGATCTACAACACCGTTATTGGCACTTGGAAGGAATTTGACAAGGATTTCTCCTACTATACCTACCTTGGTCTTAGTAAGTCCTTCTACACGAGGCAGAGTATCAAAGTCCTCTACAATCTGCTTGCAGTTTCTGTTAAAGGTTATCATTGAAGCCTTTTTAAGACTTTCTATACACTTTTTCTCCCACTTCCTGTGAAGCTCGTCAGCAGAGCCTTTTACAAGCTCATAAGGCCTTGTTGCATATAGTACCCTCATGAAAAGGTCGCCGTACACAAGAGCCTGAAGGCAGCGAAGAAGGATAGGAGGGGTAGCGCTAAAGCCCGGGTTTTTCTCAAGTCCCTGAACGGAAAGAGAAATAACAGGGATATGTGCGAGTCCTTCCTTCTTAAGAGCCCTACGGATGAAGCCTATGTAGTTGGATGCACGGCAGCCTCCGCCGGTCTGGCTTATAAAGATTGCAAGCTTATTTACATCATATTTGCCTGACTTTATTGCACTCATAATCTGACCTACGACTATGAGAGAAGGGTAGCAGGCATCATTATTTACATATTTAAGTCCGGTATCGATGACGGAATGCTCATCCGCAAGGAGCTCTATATGGTAGCCGCCCCATTCGATAGCAGTTCTAAGCATTTCAAAGTGGATAGGAGACATCTGAGGACAAAGTATGGTATAATCCTTCATTTCCTTTTCAAATACAGCCCTGTCAGTGGCAGAGGAGATATCAAAGTTTTGCATAGGATTAGCTTCCCTGTCCTTTACCGCAGAAAGGAGAGAGCGGATTCTGATTCTAGCCGCACCGAGGTTATTTACCTCATCTATCTTAAGTACAGTGTATATCTTGCCTGCACGCTCAAGGATATCACTTACCTGATCTGTAGTTACCGCATCCAGACCACATCCAAAGGAGTTAAGCTGAATCAAATCAAGAGCAGGGTTGGTCTTTACATAGCAGGCAGCCTTATAAAGTCTTGAATGGTACATCCACTGATCCATTACCACAAGAGGACGCTCAACCTGTCCGAGATGTGCCACCGAATCCTCGGTAAGAACAGCAACACCAAAGGAGGTGATAAGTTCAGGTATACCGTGATTTATCTCAGGGTCAATGTGGTATGGCCTTCCTGCAAGAACTATGCCCTTCTTGCCTGTCTCCTTAAGGTAGGCAATTACTTCCTCACCCTTTTTTTCTACATCCTTCTTGGTCTGAAGGAGCTCGTTCCATGCCTCTTTTACAGCAGATTTAATCTCAGCCTTTGGTATCCTTCCCTCAAACACCTTTACAAGCCTGTCAGCAAGTATCTTCTCAGACTCAAGTGAAAGGAAAGGATTCTCAAAGGTGATGGAAGGGTCATTAAGCTCTTCCATGTTGTTCTTAATATTCTCACCATAAGAGGTAACAATAGGGCAATTGTAGTGGTTATTCGAGTCAGGTGTCTCATTGCGCTCGTATATTACACAAGGGTAGAATATATGCTTCACGCCCTTTTTGAGAAGCCACATAACATGACCATGTGCAATCTTAGCAGGGTAACACTCTGACTCACTTGGGATTGACTCAATACCAAGTTCATATATAATCCTGCTTGAACGAGGAGAGAGCACAACTCTGAAACCAAGCTTAGTAAAGAAAGTAAACCAAAGAGGGTAGTTTTCATACATATTGAGCACTCTTGGAATACCAATAGTGCCTCTTGTGGCTTCTTTCTCGCTTAAAGGCTTGTAACCGAAGGTTCTCTGCATCTTATACTCAAAAAGATTAGGTATATTGTCCTTGTTCTTTTCAAGACCGAGACCTCTTTCACATCTGTTGCCTGAGATATAGTGTCTTCCACCTGTAAATGTATTGACAGTAAGCATACAGTGGTTATTACACTTTTGGCATCTCTCCATATTTGTCTCATAGTTTAGATTCTTAATCTGCTCGTAGGATAGAGTGGTAGTCTCATCACCCTGCCTGTAGTGCTTTCTTGCTATAAGTGCAGCACCGAAAGCACCCATGATACCTGCAATATCAGGTCTTATAGCCTTGGTGCCTGATACCTTTTCAAAGCTTCTAAGCACAGCGTCATTGTAGAAGGTTCCACCCTGAACTACTATATTTTCGCCCAAATCCTTAGGGTCTGTAAGTTTAATAACCTTCAGAAGGGCATTTTTAATAACCGAATAAGCAAGACCGGCAGAAATGTCTGCTACACTTGCACCCTCTTTTTGCGCCTGTTTAACCTTGGAGTTCATAAACACCGTACAACGTGAACCCAGGTCAATAGGATTCTTCGCAAGGAGGGCAACCTTAGCAAAGTCAGCAACCTCATAGTTAAGGGACTTAGCGAAGGTTTCTATAAATGAACCACAACCCGATGAACAGGCTTCGTTAAGCTGGATGCCGTCAACTGTGCCGTCTTTTATCTTTATACACTTCATATCCTGACCACCGATGTCGAGGATACAGTCTACCTTTGGATTGAAGAAGGAAGCCGCAGTATAGTGGGCAACAGTCTCAACCTCACCCTCATCAAGAAGAAAGGCAGCCTTAAGTAAAGCCTCTCCATAGCCGGTAGAACAGCTTCTTGCTATCTTGCAGTCCTTTGGCATTAGCTCATGTATTTCGTTAAATGCTTTAATAGAGGTCTTAAGAGGACTTCCGTTATTACTGCTGTAGAATGAATAGAGAAGGGTTCCATCTTCAGCTACAACAGCTACCTTGGTAGTGGTAGAGCCTGCATCTATACCAAGGAAGCATTTTCCGTGGTAATCTGCAAGATTTCCTTTCTTTACCTCAGCCTTCTTATGTTCAGCCTTAAAGGCTTCGTATTCTTCCTCGCTGTTAAAGAGAGGCTCAAGCCTTGCTACCTCAAAATCCATACTAACCTTGTTGTGAAGAGTATTGTGAAGCTGGGAAAGAGTCGTAGCCTTCTCATACTTAGAGCTCATAGCAGCACCCATTGCGGCGAATAGATGTGAGCCTTCCGGAGCAACTATATTTTCAGGTCCTAATTCAAGAGTTCTTACAAAGGCAGCCTGCAGCTCAGTAAGGAAGTGCAAAGGTCCGCCAAGGAAGGCTACATTTCCTCTTATTGGCTTACCACAGGCAAGACCGCTTATGGTCTGATTTACAACAGCCTGAAAGATGGATGCTGCAAGGTCAGGCTTGGTAGCTCCGTCATTTATAAGAGGCTGTATATCCGACTTTGCAAATACACCACAACGTGCGGCTATCGGATAGATGGACTGGTAGCTCTTTGCATATTCATTAAGGCCGGCTGCATCAGTCTTTAGGAGACTTGCCATCTGGTCGATGAAGGAGCCTGTACCACCTGCACAGATACCGTTCATTCTCTGCTCAATTCCACCTGTAAAGTATATGATTTTGGCATCCTCACCGCCAAGCTCGATAGCCACATCAGTCTGTGGTGCAAAGGTCTTAAGGGCGGTAGCCACCGCAATAACCTCCTGAACAAAAGGTATGTCAAGATGTTTTGATAGGGTAAGACCGCCTGAGCCTGTTATCATGGCATATACTTCTGCATTGCCGCAAGTCTTGATTGCATCGTGTAAAAGAGAAGCGAGAGTCTCCTGTATATTGGCATAATGTCTTTGATAATCTGAAAAAAGTACTTTTAAATTTTCATCTATTATTGCAACTTTAACTGTAGTAGAGCCTATATCTATACCTAGGCGATACCTTGTTTCTGACATAAATTATACTCCTGTCTGATAATGATAATTTGACATCCAAATATAAAATGTTGTAAGTTTTCACATATTTGACACTTTATATTATTATAATGTATTTAGCACAATTAGTTTGAATACACGCTATTATACCACAACGAGGGTAGTGAAAAATTTTACAAAAATGTGTTTTTTTGCAGAACATTTTCCTTCAATTATTAACTAAAAACTTTTTGTAAACTGTATAATTTAAATTTCACCATTGTTGACAAGGGTTTTAATAGAAATTATAATAGTAAAATATACCTATTTTATAGAAAGAATAGTTTAGGAGAATATTAGATGAATAGTTTTCTGGATAAAATGGAAAGAAAATTTGGAAGATTTGCAATTAAGAATCTTATGCTTTATATAATAGGAGTCTATGTGGCAGGTGCCATGATTTCAGTGGTCAATCCACTCTTCTATGTTTCGTATCTTTCCTTAAATATAGAAAAGATTATGCAGGGACAGGTATGGAGGCTTGTTACCTTTATACTGGAGCCTATGAGCAGCGTGAGTGGCGGAACTTCGCTTATATTTTTCTGCATTACACTGTATTTTTATTGGATACTGGGAACTAACCTTGAATATGCGTGGGGAACCTTTAGGTTCAATGTTTACTATCTTTCGGGAATAATTTTTAATATAATCGCTGCAATTATCACATATGCAGTGACAGGAGACGGACTATCGGGAATGTACTTCGGACTTAATTACATTAACGAATCCCTTCTTCTTGCGTACTGTGCAATGTATCCTGATTATCAGGTACTCCTTATGTTTGTTCTTCCTATCAAGATGAAGTACCTTGGTATCTTCTACGGTGCTTTTGTAGTGCTTCAGATAGTGCAGAATGCGGCAGCAGGTAATTTTATGTTTGCAATTGCAATAGTGGTTGCAATGCTTAACTTCATATGGTTTTACTTTTCAACAAGAAATTACAGGCAGAAACTAAATAACAGGATGAGAAGGATGAAGTTTGAAGCAAGAACTAAGGCTGCAGAAAAAGGGTTTCATACAGAAAAGGGGATTGCAAGGCATAAATGTGCTATCTGTGGCAGGACAGAACTTGACAATCCGGATCTTGAGTTTAGGTTTTGCTCAAAATGTGATGGAAATTATGAGTACTGTAATGAACATTTATTTACACACCAACATATTAAAAAAGGTTGAGTGGAAATATTGTGATAGAGGTATGAGGATTTATAAATAATTAAAATATAAGTGAGGAAATCAGAATGAGTAAGAGAACAAGTGCTATGTTAGATATTAAAAAGGGTAAAAATCTTGAAAGAAGCCTCCCTGTCTTTGCTAGGGAGTTATCCGCAGTTTATGGAAGTTTGGCTCTATTAAATCTTTCTATGAATTATGCAAATTACTTTGTGAATACAAAGGAGAAAGAAACAGACAGGAGTCTTACAGGAGTTAGGGAGAAGATAAATGCTCTTATCAAATCAGCCATAGCAGAAGGGAATATTTCAAAGGAAAGTATTGAAGAAGTTGAGAAGATAAGAGAAGAAGTAAAGGAAAGAGTAGATGCGGCTACAGCATATTTAAGTGCTTTTGAGAATTTTAACTATGTACTTTCAAGAAAACTTACCAATAAAGACTATGATGGTAAGGAGTTTGATACAGATGAAGAAGCAAGAAAAATCCTTGCATATATTTTTGAAGATGATGATAATATAGCAATTAATTCAAAAATTCAGAGAGTAATATCTGAACTCCCAATCAGATATACAAAGGGTAAATTTTTCGATATAATTGAAACATCTGTAGACAGGTACACCGGTGGCCAGAAGAAAGCTCTAAAGGCCTTTTCTTACATGGTGAGGCAGGCAGGTATGATTTATGATTTAGATAAAATGCAAAAATTATATCCTGAACTTGCAGATGAATTTGAATATTTCAAGAATTTTGAATTTGACAAGGCCGCTAAGAAAGATTTGCTTACTGAAAGTATAAAGCTTAATTCTATTATATCAAGATGTTCTGATCTCACTGATGATGGAATTTTAGTTATGGAAGTTGTAAATGATTTATATATTGCCTTAATTAGCGGAGAGGCAGTAAACAGAGAAGATTCAGCCCTTGAGCTGGAGATGATTAAGTATACAAATGAAAGCTTTGCAAACGAAGATATGAGCCTTGAGGAGTTTGATGTAAAAATGGCTGAAATCTTTACAAAACTTGAAGGAAAGCTTGAAGATCTTTATGAAAATTTAATTGCATATGAAGGCACACTCTTTGACATTCAGAATAGATTTGCTGATAAAACAGCAGAATTTAACTTAAAAAATCAATATGATGATTTATATAAATGCAGTATGTTGAAACAGGGAAGCCTTTTTGCTGACTTGAGTGACCTTGAGGATACAGGCATTGTAGAAACAGGAGACTTAGATAAGCTTAAGGATAATCTTAAGGTAGAATTTGATAGAATATTTAATGAGGTTGACAGAAGCGTAAGACGTGGAATTATGGCTCAGGTAATTGGAAGTATACCGGTTTATTTTGAGAACAGAACAGAGGTTATGGACTATATAAGGTCTTCTCTTGCTTCCTGTAACAGCAGAGAAGAGCTTGTAGGTACAATAAATGCAATAACTGAAATTATTTGTGAATAAATGGTGATATAATGATAATAATAGGCGAAACTCTCATTACAGAAGGACTGATGAAGTCTGATATGATAAGGGAAAAAGTAATTTCTTCCCTTAAGAAGGGAAAGTTTTCGCCTATTGGTGCATTTGGAATCTTTGAACCACAAAATCCGGTCAATTTATATGAAATTATTTCATTAAATGAACTGAGGAAGCTTCCTTATAGGGAAGGAAATTATAAGATGATAGCACTCACAGGCTCAAAGCTGGAGGCAATAATGCTGGTTGCTAAGCTATGGCTGAAAAAAGAAAAGCAAAAGGGGTGAGCATATTGGGAATAATGAATATTCTGCTTACTATACTTGGGATGTTAGGCTTGATACTGCTTGGCTTGCTTGCTCTACTCCTTTTCATATTGTTATTGGTGTTGTTTATGCCATTCTCATATAGGTTGAGAGTCAAATATACAGCTAAGCAGTTTGAGGCAGAGGGAGAGATTAGTTTTTTGTTTAAGTTTCTTAGAGCTAAATTTACCTATGGTGAAGAGTTGGCTTACCAGGTAAAAGCTGCTTTTTTTTCTATATTTTCCAGTGAAAAAAACGGTGGAGAGATAGAAGCTGATGCAGAGATAAAGCAGTCGTCAAAAGGTTCTTATGAAACTATGATTAAGGCAGACGAAAAGACAAAGAATAAAATAGAAGCAGAAGCAGAAACTGCCAAAGAAACAGAAAACGAAAAAAACATGAAAATATCTTCTACAAAAGTAGAAAAGGAAGAAGAAAAAGTACAAATTGGGTCTGAAGAAGAAATAAAAGAGGAAGAGCAGACTGATAAGCGAAGGGCTGGAAAAAACAATAAAAATAAAAAAGAAAAGGCGAAAAAGAAAAAATTAAATATAATCTCCACAATAAAGAAGGTTAAAGATAGATTTGTGACTAGATGGACAGCATTCAAGAAAACCTTTAACAGCCTTAATAATAAAAAGGAGGCCGTGCTTAAGTTTATTAATGCGGAAGGGACTAAGGCAGGAGTTCTATATCTTCTGACTCAATGTAAAATTCTGATTAAGATGGTACTGCCAAAAAAGATGAAGGGATGGCTTAGGTTTGGAACAGGGGATGTGTATACTGAGGGACAGTATCTGTCCTATCTCTGTTTTTTATATCCACTGTATGCAGGTAAATTTGAAATACTGCCTGAATGGGAAGAAGAAGTGATTGAAGCAGATATATCATTTTCAGGTAGAATAATTATGTTTGTAGGGCTTTTAATAGCCTTGAGACTGTTGTTTAGCAGGAAGGTTAAGTCCTTAAGGAATAATTTTAACAGATGTAAAAAAAGTTTTGCCAAAGGTTAAGGAGGAAGTGATGGCCAGTAATAATTTTGATGAAACAATGGCAGCATTATTTAAGGGGATGGATGGTTTTATAACCAGTAAGACTGTGGTTGGAGATGCAATAAAATTTGAAGATGGAACAACCATACTTCCACTTATAGATGTCTCTTTTGGAGCAGGAGCAGGAGCTTTTGCCAGTGAATCCAAAAAAAAGGATAATGGTGTTGGGGCTATGTCCGGCAAAATTACTCCAAGTTCGGTTTTGGTTATTAAAAATGGAAATGTGAGGCTTGTAAACATTAAAAATCAAGACACCATTACCAGGCTTTTGGATATGATACCTGATCTTTCGGAGAAATTCTCAAAGATGATGAATAAAAATAAAGATGAAAAAGTTTCCGAAAGTAATTCAGAAGACAAGATGCCTGAAACAGAGGAAGATGTTGCTAAGAAATTAAATAAATAAAATGAGGTTGAAAGAGGTTAAAATGGTAGATAATCTTACTTTTACTGACAGATTTTTATGAACTTACTATGATGCAGGGGTTATTTTAAAAATAAAAAGATCCTGTAGTGGTTTTTGATATGTTTTACAGACATAATCCATCAGATAACGGATTTGCCATAGCCGCAGGTCTTGAGCAGGTTATAGATGTAATCAAAAATCTTAATTTTAATTATGAGGATGTAGAATATCTACGTTCACTTAAAATATTTGATGAGGATTTCCTAGACTATCTTTCCGGCTTTCATTTCACCGGCGATATTTATGCTGTACCTGAGGGAACTGTAGTCTTCCCTATGGAACCGCTGGTAAAAGTAGTTGCACCTATTATGCAGGCACAGCTTGTCGAAACAGTTATTCTAAATCTCATCAATCATCAGAGTCTTATAGCAACCAAGGCTTCCAGAGTATGTTATGCGGCAGAAGGTGATTTTGTAATGGAATTTGGCCTAAGACGTGCTCAGGGACCAGATGCAGGTACACTTGGTGCAAGAGCCGCTGTGATAGGAGGATGTGCAGGTACAAGTAATGTAATTTGTGCTAAAAAGTTTGGAGTACCTGCCCTTGGGACCCATGCACATAGCTGGATAATGAGTTTTCCTGATGAATATACAGCCTTTAAGGAATATGCCGGTCTTTATCCGGAAAATGCCATTCTTCTTGTGGATACATATGACACACTCCGCTCAGGAGTTCCTAATGCAATAAGGGTATTTAGGGAATTGAAAGATGCAGGCATAAAACTTGGCAGATATGGAATAAGGATTGATAGTGGAGACCTTGCATATATGTCAAAGAAGGCCAGAAAGATGTTAGATGCAGCCGGATTTACTGATGCAAGCATAGTAGCATCTTCAGATTTAGACGAAAATCTTATATCTTCGCTTAAGTTACAAAAGGCAAGTATTGATTCCTGGGGAGTAGGAACTAAGCTTATCACCAGTGCTGATTGTCCTGCCTTTGGTGGGGTTTATAAGCTTGCAGCCATACAGAATGAAGATGGAAGTTTTGAACCTAAGATTAAACTTTCAGAAAATACATGGAAGATAACTAATCCAGGTAATAAAACAGTATTTAGAATTTATGATATGGAAGGTAAGATTAGAGGAGATCTTATCGCATTTGCAGATGAAAAAATAAATGAAGCTGAAGAATATATGATGTTTGATCCTATGGAAACCTGGAAAAAAACTATTCTGACACCTGGAGAATTCAAGGTTAGAGAGCTTTTAGTTCCAGTGTTTATTAAGGGACAGTGTGTATATACCTCACCTAGCGTTATGGAAATAAGAGAATACTGTATGAAAGAAATGAATACTCTTTGGGATGAAACAAGAAGACTTGTCAATCCGCACGAGGTTCATGTAGATCTTACACAAAAACTCTGGGATGTGAAGAAAAAGCTGCTTGATGATTATAACAATGCACTACAAACGAACAAACAGGCTACAGTGCTTTAATAGGAGACAGGATGAGAGTAATATTAGTAGTTTTATATTTAGTTATATTTGGACTTTTCAGCATAATAGCACTGCCCTTATTATGGCTGACAGGTAAATTTAATGAGGAGTTGCAGCAGGTGCTTAGCCAAAAGATAGTTAAAGGTGCTTTTGGTAAAATATTATTTTTGTCAGGAGTAAAAAAGAGGGTAATAGGTGTTGAAAGAGTTCCCAAAGATCAATCTGTACTTTTTATAATTAATCATAGAGGGTTTTTTGATATAGTACTTGCTTTTTATACTGTGCCTATATTGGCAGGGTTTGTGTCTAAAAAGGAGATAGCCGGAGTTCCAGGGCTTAGAATGTGGATGAAACTAATCAAATGTGTATTCTTAGATAGAGAAAATCCACGTGAGGGCATAAAGGCTATACTTAAGGGCATTGAAAACATAAAGTCAGGAACTTCGATGTTCATTTCTCCGGAAGGAACCAGAAATAAGGGAGAGGGATTATTAGAATTTAAGCCGGGAAGTCTTAAAATGGCAGAAAAAGCCGGCTGTCCTATAGTCCCGGTTGCCATTACAAATGCAGATAAGGTCTTTGAAGATCATCTGCCTTGGATAAAAGGAACTGAAATGACAATTGAATATGGAGAACCTATATTCATGCATGAACTTTCCAAGGAGGCAAAGGCAGAACTCCTTACACATTGTAGAGAAAAAGTGTTGGAATTATATGAAAAGAATATATAATTGGCACTATAAAAAAGTCAATGATTGGATATTTATTCCATACCAAAAATCTAATATAATAATTGAGGATTGAAGGTGACCTATCAATCTTACACCATATAAGCCGATTATCTCTGTTGATAATCGGTTTGTATATTCAGAAGGGAGATTTTAGTATGAGTAAAATGGAAAAAGAATTGGCAGGAAGAGAAGTTTCAAATGAA
Source organism: uncultured Catonella sp. (assembly GCA_916439065.1). GTDB lineage: Bacteria > Bacillota > Clostridia > Lachnospirales > Lachnospiraceae > Catonella. The sequence continues at coordinate 567,128 of CAKAGD010000003.1, read as the reverse complement.
AAAGTAAAGAAACTTGCATTGGCAGCTTTGTTCGCTGCACTATCTTATATAGGATTTCAGGTCTTTAGATTTGATATACCGGTAGGAAGTGAGAAGACAGCTTTTCATCTGGGAAATACCTTTGTTGCACTTGGAGCTTTGTTTATCGGCGGAGCTATGGGTGGTGCTGCAGGCTCTGTAGGACTCACTATCGCAGACTTAACCAGTGGCTATGCAACCAGTGCGCCTAAGACATTTTTATTAAAACTTTGCATCGGTCTTATAGTGGGGCTTATGGCACATAAGGTATTTAAGATAAATGAGATTACTGAAAAAAAGAAGATATTAATAGCAACACTGTGTTCAACAGCCTGTGGCCTTGCTTTTAATATAGTTGCTGATCCTCTTGTTGGATATTTTTATAAACAGTATATATTAGGCCTGCCTCAGGAAATATCTGAAGCATTTGCAAAGATATCAGCACTTACTACCTCTGTAAATGCTGTGGCTTCTGTAATATTTGCAACAGTTCTCTATATTGCGCTAAGACCGGTACTTAAAAAAGAGGGATTTTTAGGTTAAAAATATTTGTAATGAATAAAGCACATAATCAGCATTTTGACTATGTGCTTTATTATTTTAACTTATTTTATAACTTTCACACTCTTAGGCAGCAAATCAAGATTCTTAATCATATCCGTATCGCAGGTTAGCTTCTTTAATTTCTTAAGCTTTAGCAGCTTAGATACATCAGTCACATAATTTCCTGAAATGTTAAGCTCCTCAAGTAAAGGCATCTTATCTACAAAGTCAAGATTTTCTATATAGGTGTTTGCCAAGTTAAGCTTCCTTAGATTAGGGAAATGAGAGAGAAACTTGTTGGCATATACACCAAACTTATCAGTACTTCCCTTGTCTACATCATTGTTATAAATCTCAGTTCCTGACAGATCAAGCTCTTTAAGAACTTTATTATCCCTTAAGCTCTTTACAGAAAGTATAATGTAGTTAATACCTGAACCATCTGATTTCGGAGAGAAACTAACTATTTTTGTTACCTGAGGCAGTGAGAACACATCTGTATAATCTCCATAGTGGGCAATGCTTCCGTATCCAAAATTAATCGTTCTAAGCTTAGGAAGCTTTGAAAGATACTGTGCCATATCAGGCTTAATCAACCAGTCGTAGTCATAGAGAGTAAGCTCTTCAAGATTTTTCATACCTGCAAGAGGCCTAAAAGAGTAAGATTCGTTACCTACTTCTTCTATCTCAAGCTTCTTTATTGATGACATACCCGCTATTATACTAAGATCTCTAGCTCTTATATCCACATCGCTAAGAGCGGTGAGCTTGCTAAGATTAGGAAAAGTTATATTATAGTTCCATATAGCGGATATACTTAGCTTCTTAAGGCTCTTCAATGTAGCAAGGGCACTTACATCAGTCAAATCTCCACAGCTGTCAAGTGTAAGCGAAGTAAGTGAAATACAGTTTTTTAAGCCATTAAGTTTAACAACAGGGCAGCTGTCTATACTAAGGCTCTTTAAGTAGGGCATATTTTTAACAAAATCAAGTGTCTTTAGGTCTTTTACATCCTTAAAAGTTAAACTTTCAATCTGCGGTATACCGCTAAATACATTGAAATGTTCAAAGGTTGTGTTATAGCCGTTAATTGAAAGGCTCTTAAGCTTTGTCAGCGAGGTAATACCCGCCAAATCCCAGGTGTCTTTTTCTGAAAAGCCAAGAGAAAGCATCTCAACATTAGGAAATGAAGAAAGGAAGGACAAATCCTTTATAGCATCTCCCTTTTTAAGACTTGTAAAGTTAAGCACTTTAAGGTTCTTGTAGGTCTTTAATGCGGTTAAATTCTGTTCTATGTCGTACAAGATCGTCGTGCCCAGACCATATATATTGCCTACATTTAAGGCAGGCATATGTGTTACATATTCGGAAGAAGTACCTGTATAATAGTGAAGCTTTTTAAGATTTTTAAAGTCTGTAGTATCATAACTATCGCTCGCAGGCACTATATCGCCCTCATTACTAAAATCCAAGGTCTCAAGCTCTGTAAATACCTGAAAATCGTCTTCTATTATGTTTTTGGTACCTGCAATTTTCAGCTTAATAGGTTTATCCGGAGCACCGTAGTCAGCTGTTTTCTTTGCATATGTAAATATCCAAGGAGTGCTGTCATTTTTTTCTGAAGTAATCGGAACAGCCTCTCTATCTACCTTTAGATATTTGATGGACTCATAATCAGCCTTTTTAATTTCGGAAAGCGGTTTTTTGAAGACGGTTTCTACAAAGTCTATTACTGCCTTGCTTTCAGGTTTTGTTCTATATGGAACTACAAAAGGTGAAGAAGAAGTTTCTTCTGCCGTAGAGACTGTATCACTGTATATATTTCTACTTGATGTAGTTTTCATAATCTGTGGAACAAGGATAATAAGAACAGCACCCAGTATACAGAAAATAAAGGTTAAAGGCAGGGCGGAACTTGGAACTGTTTTCCTGTTATAATCAGGGCTCCTTCCAGTGTCGCCTATATGAAGTTCCTTGATATTAATAGTCTGGTTGATATTAGGTTTCTCTTCTTCAAGTAAGAATTTGGTGCCGCAATAAGGACAGGTAGTGAATTTTCCCATCTGTTCTTCCTTAATATCGAGATTTCCCTGACACTGAGGACATTTCATGCTGATAATTTTCATTATTCTTCCTCCACTATGAAAATTGTAACTGATAAGACTTCAGGTTTATAGAAGTTTCATTCAATATTATACAGTAAATGATATCAATATTAAAGCCTTGGAAGATATTTGTAAGAATTTGTAAGAAATTTAAGATTTATAAATTTTTACTTCCTTTTCAAAAGTATCTTGAAATAAAGCAAAATTTGTAGTAGAATAAAGAAACGGTGTCCTATTCTTATAGGAACTTTAATTTTATGATAAGCTTTTAAGGAGGAAATTTTAATGATTTCAGCAGGCGATTTTAGGAATGGCCTTACAGTCGAGATTGACAACAGTGTTTTCCAGATAATTGAGTTTCAGCATGTTAAGCCGGGAAAAGGTGCAGCTTTTGTGCGTACCAAACTTAGAGATATAAAGAATGGTGGTGTTAAAGAGACTACATTCCGTCCTACTGAGAAATTCCCTCAGGCAAGAATAGACAGAAAGAATATGCAGTATATGTATGCTGACGGAGATATGTATAACTTCATGGACAATGAAACTTATGAGCAGTTCGCTCTTACCTCTGAGCAGGTTGGAGATGCGCTTAAGTTTGTCAAGGAGAATGAGACAGTATCAATGCTCTCACATAACGGAGTAGTATTCTCAATTGAGCCTCCTATGTTCGTGGAACTTGATATTACAGATACTGAGCCGGGATTTAAGGGCGATACAGCTACAGGTGCAACAAAGCCTGCAGTAGTTGAGACAGGAGCTACAGTTTATGTACCTCTTTTTGTAAATCAGGGTGATAAAATCCAGATTGATACAAGAACAGGCGAATATCTTAAGAGAGTATAAAATTACCGAGCTGCCACAGATTTGTGGCAGCTCTTTGATTATTAAAATTATTTTATATTTTGCAGGAAGTTAATAACATCTCCCAGGTTTTCAGCTCTTTTTAAGATGATTTTGTTAAGAGTTTCATCCGGCTCGGAAAGGTCTGGAACCATAATTACATCCACACCTGCATTGTGGGCGGAATTTACTCCATTAGGTGAATCTTCAAGTGCAAGACAATCTTCAGATTTTTCGCCTATTTGTTCGCAGGCAAAAAGGTATACATCAGGATCCGGTTTTCCATTTTTGACCATATCTGCACAAATTATCTTATCAAATTTATCTTCAAGTCCTACATCTTTTAAGTATTCTCTGGCCCTCTTTTCAGGAGTTGCTGTAACTAAAGCTCTTTTTATACCAATTTCTTTGAGGTAATCTAAAATTTCATCTGCATAAGGTTTTTTCTCAATCCCATGTTTTTTTAGTTCCTCATCCATTATCTCTTTTCGTCTGCCTCTCACCTTATCGTAATCGAAGGATGGGCCGAAAAAACCCTGCATTATGGGCTCTGCATATTTCTTGGTACAACTCCTAAGATAAAGCTGTTCCTTAACAGTCATATCAAAGCCCATTTCTTTAGCTGCTTGAATCCAAGCTTTTTGATAGTATTTTTCCGTATCTATAATCAGCCCATCCATATCAAATAAAACTGCTTTATACATAATTCCTCCTTAAAAATACTGTAAACTGTGCTATTTCATTAGGTGCATTTTCTGAGCAAGCCTTATTATTGAATTTCCTTTAGGAAAATTTCTTAATTCTTTTTTATTTACACCCTTTAACAATAGTTCAAATACAAAGAAAACGAAAACGCCTATAGGTAAGCTGATAGCCAAACCAAAATAATATTTCTTGGTAAGATTTAATATAAGGTTGTAGGCAAAATAGATAACTATGCCCATTATCCCTGATGCCAGGGCAGGAATAATAAAGGTTTTAAATATTTCAATTTGTATTCTCAGCCTAAGTCTGATAATTAGTGAACTTAGTACTATAACTATTGCAGGCATCAGCATTCCTCCCAGTACGAGGGCAAATACTGTCATATTTGTGTACATTAGAAGGAGGTATGTAAATATAATGGATATTAACATAGCAATTAAATTGATCATGACAGGGATTACCATGCTGTAAATACTCTGAATTATAGTACTGAACAAAATTGAAACAGTGTAAAGAGTAATGGTTAATGCACCTACTAGCATAATTCGACTTATAATAGGATCAGTATCTCCGAAGAGAAGTCTTATGATAGGTCCACCCAGTATGGCCATACCAACTGTTGAAGGAATGGCTATAATAAGATTAAATTTTAATGCCATTCTTACCTGAATGCCAACTTCTTTTTTGTCATGCAGGGCATTCACTCTTACCAGTGTAGGTATTGAGGCAGTAGTTATAGCACTGGTAATTCCCATTACTATATTGCAAAGGAGGAGAAACTTCCCCTCATACATACCATAAAGAGAAGTGTAAGCCTCTTTTGCCATGCCTTTAAGGTGGAGAATGTTATTAAATAAAGTCATTGAAATTACACCGTTACTTCTCACCAGAATCTGACTGAGCATTACGGGAACTACTGTTGCAAGTATAATTTTTATAAGTAAAGGTATGGATTCAGGTTCAGTTTTATCCCTGCGTTTTTGCCGTTTTAATAATGGCATATTTGCAAAAAGGAGTAGGCATATGATTAAAAGTCCCGAAACTGCCCCAATAAAAGTTCCTGTAACACCGCCGGCCGCACCATAGGCAGCAATATCCATAGATGCACTATGCGATTTGGCGAATTCAAAGGCGGCCCATACGCTGACAATGCCATTAACCAACTGTTCAAAAAGCTGTGAAAGTGCAGTGGGAACCATGGTTCCCTTTCCCTGAAAAAAGCCTCTTACAACTCCAAGTAAGGCACTGACTAAAACTGTGGGTGCAAGAGCCCTAAGTGGTATTTGGATTGCTGCATTTGCAAATATATGTGTAGATATAAAGGCGGCACCAAAATAAACCCCGGCTGAGAGAAGTCCTCCTGATATCATAGAAATGACAAGGGATACTTTGAGAATCCGGAGTGAGTTAGAATATTCTTTTTTGGCACTTCGCTCTGACACAAGCTTTGATACAGCCATGGGCATACCATAAGAGGAAATGATGAAGCAAAGTTATATATTTCGAAGGCATAGCCGTAGTAACCTATTCCCTCATTTCCAAGTATTCTTGCCATAGGAACCCTATATACAAGCCCTATTATACGGACAAGTATAGAAGTAAAGGCTAATATGCTTCCCTGAATCAGGAAATTATCCGCATGTTTTTTTATTTTGTAAATTCATTATAAATCTCATTCCTTAAAATTAATCTTAGACATAGCTATTTTTACATTGTTTTTTTGCATTATATCAACTTTTTAAAGTTTGGCTATTAATGTACATAAAAAAATTTAAGATTTAGACAAAAATATGACTTAAATATATAGTATTCTAAAGAAAGTGGAGAAGGATAACAAGAGGGGTTAAGCTTAAAGGAGGAATAATGAAACTTAAGAAGATAATATTTACAGGTTTTTTAGGAATAACTCTTTCTCTTGCTATGACATCAGGATTGGTAAGGAATATAGCAGAGGCTAAGACTACAGAGGTAGTATATAAAGCTTTTGCTGATAGAATGAGTTTCAGTGACAAATATTTTTCTTATCAGTGGGGGCTGGATAATGATGGAAATTTTAAATATCAGGAACAGGTTGATGGAAAACTGGTAAAACAGCCATTGACAACGATTAAAGCCTTAAAAGATGTGGATATAGATTTGCCTGAGGCCAGAGAAAAGTATAGCGGAGGCAGGAGGGAAACTATAGTAGCTATTATAGATACTGGAGTTGACTATAACCATGAAGATTTACAAAATGTATTTTGGATCAATAAGGGAGAAATTCCAAATAATGGAATTGATGATGATGGAAATGGGTATATTGATGATGTAAATGGCTGGAATTTTTATGATGATAACAATGTGCTTACAATGGAAAAGATGACGGACACGGTACGCACATTGCAGGTACGATTATCGCAAATAACAATTCTAAGGGAGTAACAGGAATTGTTGGGAACAGTACTGTAAAAATCATGGTTCTTAAGGCGCTTGGTGGCGATGACGAGTCAGGCTCCACCTCAGGAATAGTTGAAGCTATAAAGTATGCAGAGAAGATGGGAGCTGCAATATGTAACTTCAGCTTTGGAACGGATAAGCCTGATAGATACCTTGAGGAGGCAATCAGAGATTCTAAAATGCTCTTTGTAGTTGCAGCGGGTAATGGAGATGAAAATACAGGATTAGGCTATAATATTGACAGTAGGCCTATATATCCGGCATCTTACAAATATAATAATATTATAACTGTTGCCAACCTTCAGGCAGATGGTAATCTTCATCTCAGTTCTAATTATAGTGGTAATAATGTAGATATTGCAGCACCGGGAGCAAGAATACTTAGCACAATTGACTCAGAAAGCTTTAACAGAGGCTATGTATTAGGAAGGATGTCTTCACCTTATGCATATATGACGGGGACTTCAATGGCAGCACCTTTTGTAGTAGGAACAGCAGCACTTTTGTACTCTGACTTCCCTGGGATTACACTTAATCAGGTAAGGCAGTCCATACTTGGCAGTGTGAAGGTACTTCCTGAACTTGCAGGCAGGGTATCCACAGGTGGAATGCTTGATGCAGACAGTGCCTATAACTATGCCTTAAATAATTACCAGTCTTTTGTTGTGGAAAATAAAAGGGTAGAAGAAGTTAGGAAAGCTGAGGAAACAAGACAGCTTGAAGAAGCAAGAAAGGTAGAAGAGGCAAAGAAGGCAGAAGAGCTAAAAAGGGCAGAAGAACTTAAAAAGGCTGCGGCAGAGAAAGAAGAAACCGTGGCAAAGAAGGCTGCAGGGGGTAAGGCTCCTACAATCAAGCTTTCTCTTACAAAGGACGGTAAGGTTGTTGTAAAGATTAGTGATAAAGATAAGGATCTTTCTTTAGTAAGATACGCAAAGGGCAAGAAGGGAGATTCTTATTTCACCAAGAGTAAAAAAGGAACTAAGATTACTCTAAATAAAAAGAACGAAAAATCACTGAAATTAAAGAAGGGTGTATATACCTTCTATGCTATAGATAAAAAGGGGAATAGAACTATTCATACAGTATATATAAAATAAGAACTATTCCCAGGTAAAAATTTTCGTTCTATCAATATACTTGGCTGACTGGGTTATAAGAAATCCGGTCAGCTTTTTATTTTCTTTGGCTCCATAGGAATATACTCCATCTTCAAGGACATAAGGATAGTTTAAAATTGCAGAGTTCTCTCGTCTTTCTCATCTTTGAGAGAAAATCATTTGATGTTCTAAAACCACCAATGCTAATATCACGAAGAGATGTAGAAGATATCGTATTAAAAATTATGTCAAGCATTTCACTATACAAAGTTTCCCACGATGGAATTTTTAAAATGGGATCAAAGCAGAGTCTGAGAGTTAAATTAAGCATTTCCGCCTGCTTAACAGCTTTGAGCCTGCTTTCAAAATTTGGAGTTTTATGCTCATATTTATTTATGATATCTGATGGAGAAATTGTCCAGGCAAAGATAAAGTTATCAGGAATATCAAGCCCCTCATCAATGTATTTTTTAATAATACCTATGTTTGCACTCTTTGTCCGGCATTCAACTGTAAGATTTTTATGTGTTGCGGTATACTCTATAAATTTTTTTACAAAACCGGTAAAGCCCTCAAGGGCAAGCAGGTCAGTATCATAGGATATGCAGATATATACAGGATGCCTTTGTAATAATTCATCCAGGTTTTTAAAAATATCTTCGATATTTACAAAAATCACTATGTTAGCCGAAGGATACATTCCTGAGAGATAGCAATACTCGCAGTCATAGTAACAGTTCATGATGAGGGAAGTATAGTAAAAATGTTTATTGCCAAAATTTTCACAAACAGGTGAACCTTCGTAGATAAGCCTCCCTTCCTTCGCTGCAAGTATGAGAGAAGGAGAGTTTTTGGCTAAAAGAAGGTTTTGCCCTGAAGGAGTGAAAACATCTTTGTAATGATTAATGTCAATAAGAGTACTATTCTTAAAATTATCAAGAATACTCTTAGAGACCGGATGGTTTTTAATTTTTTCTTCTACATATATGTGTGAAAACGGCTTATTAAGATAGTCTTTGTCTAAGCACATTAATAAACTCCTTTCTAAGCAATTTTCTGTTAGCTTTTTTCTCTAAATTCCCGGTAATTTCGTCTATAAGGGTTTCGATGGTCATTCCTGTTAAAAAAGCATATTTAAATAAGCCTCTTAAGATAAGAATTTCAGAGGAAGTAAAGCCAAACTCTTCTATAAATTCATTGTAATGAGGGCTTTGCATTATTGCATTAAATCTATCAGATAAATGCATAGACTTTACCTTATTTTGCTCTAGGATGATTTCTTTTATATATTCAGTAAGGGAAGTAATACTGTAAGAGTTATCTTTCATATTAATCTCAACTTTTTTTCTCTAAAAGCTTCAAAAAACGAAGATATTTTTCCTGTACAATATCCTTCTTCATACTCTCATATATATCGTAGACTTCATCTGATATAATTTCTCCTTCATTACAGTCAAACCTGCCATAAAGTGCAGGATATAAAAATGAAGTTTCGTCCTTACGGGAAATTTTGTTAATCAGCCTTAGACTAATCAATTCATCATAAGATAAAGGTGGATTTATTATAATGATGACTCCCTCGCTTAACTTGATAGTATCAACTACAATTTCAGACATTTACAGACAATTCCTCCCAGCGTTCTAAAAGCTCATTAATACGCTCATCATTTGCCTCCTTTTGCTTGTGCAGTTCCATAAGCTTCCCTACATTGGCAGCTATATCAGGATTAGCAAGTTCTTCGTCAAGCTTTGAGTTAGCATCTTCAAGATTTGCAACTTCATCCTCTATTTTCTTAAGTTCATTTTGTATTTTTCTAAGTTCTTTTTGCTCTTCTTTTTGCATCTGCCAATTTTGTCTGTTTACAGAGGCTTCAGCCTGTTCATTTTCTACCGCATTGTCTGTGAGTAAGGCGGCTTCCATAGTTTCCTTTTTTTCTAAATAATAATCATAGTTTCCTATATAGTTGAGAAGCTGCTTATTGGTTAAGTCAAGAATCCTTGTAGCAGTTTTATTTATAAAATATCTGTCGTGGCTTACATAGAGTACTGTTCCTTCATAATTATTGAGAGCATCCTCCAGAATTTCTTTAGATGTGATGTCGAGGTGGTTGGTAGGCTCATCAAGAAGTAAAAAATTTGCTTCTGAGAGCATAAGTTTAGCAAGTGACAACCGTCCCTTTTCACCGCCGGAAAGACTTCCGACCAACTTAAAAACATCATCCTTAGTGAAGAGAAAGCTCGCAAGCACATTTCTTATTTCAGTATTATTTAAATAAGGATAGTCATCAGATATTTCGTCAAAAAGGTTCTTATCTGCGTTTAAAACCTGGTGTTCCTGATCATAATAGCCTATCTCAACATTTGTTCCAAGCTTTATTTTACCGGAGTCGGGAAGGAGCAAACCATTTATTATTTTAAGCAAGGTGGTCTTGCCCGTACCGTTACCGCCTATGATGGCAACTCTTTCACCTTTTTTTATCTCAAAACTAATATTTTCAAATAAAACTTCATCGAAAGACTTTGTTAAATTTTCAACATTTAATACATCCTTACCACTCTCTTTATGCGGCTTAAGAGAGATTTTCATGGATGCATCAATTTCAGTAGGTTTATTCACTCTCTCTATCTTGTCTAAAACTTTTTCACGGCTTTCAGCTCTTTTAATGGATTTTTCACGATTGAAGGAGCGAAGTTTTTCTATCACAGCCTCCTGATGAGCTATTTCCTTCTGCTGATTGAGGTAGGCTTTAAGTTCAGCCTCCCTAAGAGCTTTTTTCTTGTTAGCATAGTCTGTATAATTACCTAAAAATGTAGTAGCCTTGCAGTTATTAAGTTCAATTATCTTTTCTGCTACACCATCAAGAAAATATCTGTCGTGGGCAACTATTAACACTGCTCCGTTAAAATTCTTAAGATAGGTTTCAAGCCAGCCTATGGCCTTCATATCAAGATGGTTTGTCGGCTCATCAAGCAGGATAATATCAGGCTTTGAAAGAAGCAGCCTTGCAAGATAAGCTCTGGTTTTTTGTCCGCCTGAAAGTGTATTTACCTTACGGTTAAAGTCTTCTTCGTCAAAGCCAAGTCCTTTCAAAATGCCTGTGATTTCACTCTTGTAAGCATAGCCGTTCTTAAGTTCAAATTCGTGAGTAACCCTTGAATAATCCTCATAAACATCCTCAAGGGCAGCACCCTCAGCCTGCTTCATCTTGGCTTCAAGATCCCGCATCTTATCTGAAAGTTCCAATATGTCTTTTTTTACCTCAAGCATAACATCGAATATGGTCATTTCAGTATCTATATTTTGATGTTGAGCGAGATAGCCTATTGCAGCTCCCTTTGCAAGAAATACATCACCGCTGTCCGCAGACATTTCATTTATTATTATTTTTAATAAAGTAGACTTGCCCGCACCATTGATACCAACTATAGCGGCCTTTTCGTTATCATTTATATGAAAACTGACATCCTTAAGTACAGGACCGGTCACAAATTCTTTTGAAATATTATTACAGGATAGTACCATATGTCCTCCTAAAATGGGATAAGGTTAAAATTTACTTGAAATTTAATTGTACTACAAGATATGGGTATAGTGCAAGTAGGATGATTTTGCAGTATTTGGTACTTGATTATAGGTGAAGTTTATTTTAAGATACAAGAGTCAAATTCTTTTGACGCCTGATCGTCATATTATCAGAAAACAGGAGAAAATATGCTTACAGTAGAACTTGATCATAAAAGTAAAATACCATTATATGAACAGCTTTACATTAAAATACGAGAAATGGTGTTAAACGGAGAATTAAAAGAAGGAGAAAGGCTTCCTGCTGAGAGGGGGCTTGCTATGAATCTTCAAATAAGCAGGAATACAGTGGCTTTGGCTTACGAACAGCTTTGTGCTGAAGGCTATGTAGAGGTTCGTCCGCAAAGTGGATGTTATGTAAATAAGGTAGATAATACGGGTATTAAAGGTAGATTTAATCTGCCGGAACATAGTGAAAGAGAAGTTTTTTTAGAAAAAGAATATAAATATGATTTTTCACCATCTTCTCTTTGTAAGGAAAGTTTCCCGTATAAAATGTGGGAAAGATTATATAGGAAATGTCTTTGTGATGGTGGAGAAGAAATCTTTAATCTGGGAGAACAAGAGGGAGATATAAAACTTAGGGAGTCAATCGCCAGACATTTGTTTGGTTATAGGGGACTTATTGTAAAACCAGAGAATATGATAATTGGAGCAGGTACAGGCTATCTACTGCAGCTTTTGGAACATTTATTAGATGAAAAACATGAGATTGCGATGGAAAATCCTACATATATGCAGGCTTATAGAATCTTTTCATCGCTAAATAGAAGGGTGGTACCGATTAATCTGGATGGAAATGGACTGAATGTAGAAAAATTAGAAAAAACTACAGCTTCAGTGGTATATTTGACACCTGCACATCAGTTTCCTACAGGTGTGGTGATGCCGATAACCAGACGCAGAGAAATCCTTGCCTGGGCTTGTAAAGAGCAGGAAAGATATGTAATAGAAGATGACCATGACAGTGAGTTTAGATATAAGGGACTTCCTATACCGCCGATGAAGGCAATTGATAATCAGGACAGAGTCATATATCTGGGAACATTTTCAAGAACGATATCTCCGGCAATTAGAATTGGCTTCATGGTATTGCCGGATAGCCTGCTTAACATTTACAAGGAAAAATTAAAATTTTTAGCCTGTACGGTTCCAAGGATAGAACAGGCGGTGCTTACGGAATTTATAGCCGGTGGGCATTATGAGAGACATATAAATAAGACCAGAAAAATATACAAAGCCAGGCATGACACCCTGATTTCAGCCCTAAAGGGTTTTGGTAATAAAGTACATATTATGGGGGAAAATGCAGGAATGCATTTGGTAATAGGATTTAAAATTGGACTTAGTGAAGAAGAAATTGTGAATTCGGCTGAGAGTTGTGGAGTTAAGTTGGTAGGCCTGTCCAAGTATAGGATTGGTCAAGAGAAAGACAATACCGGATTATCAACTATTCTTATAGGATATGGGAATATAGATGAGGAAAGATTAGAGAAGGTATAGAGATTTTAACGGATAGACTTAAGGGGTATTAACAGGAGGGACGCCATATGCTAATTGGCATATGGCTCCGGATTTTATCTTAAGAAGCTTATAAGGTATGGAATCTCTTGCTTTACAAATCTTATCGGGTTTGCTAAACTAATATAGTTACAAGAAATTTAAATATAGATTAAGGAGGCATAGTCATGATTAAAATAAAAACAGATACCCACACTCATACCCTGGCATCCGGTCACGCCTACTCCACCATAGAGGAGAATCTTAGGGCGGCAAAAGAACAAGGGCTTGAGTTAGTTGGAATTACCGACCACTTCAGCTCTTTTTTTGTGCCTTCAACAGACTTTGCCTGCTTTGGATTTTTTATAAATAAAAAGGCACTGCCTGAGGTATGGCATGGTGTAAGGCTCCTCTTTGGTGCAGAGGTGGATATAGTAGATCTTAAGGGGAATTTATTTGGACACGACCTTTACATCCCATATCCAAATAAAAACGGAGTTAAGTTAACCTATGAAGAGTGGATATTAAACCGCCTTGACTACCTCATTGCTAGTGTGCATTTTAAGGATTTTGCAGTTGGCTCTACCGTGGTAGAGAATACAGAGCTCTACATCAAGGCACTTGAGCATGAAAATGTGAAAATACTTGGACATATTGGGCGTTCAGGTCTTGAATTTGACATTGACGAGGTTGTAAAAGCCGCTAAGTCTATGAATAAGATGATAGAAATAAATGAGGCTTCTTTTGGACATGGTGAGGCCGTACAGGAGAGATGTCTTAAGATTGCCCTTGCCTGTGCCAAGTATGGTACTAAAATTGCAGTAAACAGTGATGCTCATAGTTCTTTCGAGATAGGAAAGTATCCGAATACCGAGAACTTTCTTGATGAAATAGACTTCCCTGTTGAACTGATTGGAAACAGGGACGCAGAGACATTTTTGAGCACAATAGGAATTTAACCCCAATTATTCACGAAATATCTTGTGAAATATCGTAATCAAGCTACAGGCTTGAGATTAGGATATTTTACAAGATGTTTGGTAATATTACCCCATAGTCATAGACCGAAAATATTTTATCCTACTTTACTATGCGAAATAAAAGGTCTATGACTTATGGCGTGAATAATTAGGGTTTAGTAATGAACATATACTAAGCCTTTACTATGAGTGGAGGTACTTGACATTGCTTTAGAATATTCCTGAATTATAAAAAGGGGGTTTAGACTACCAGTGTAGAACAATATATTTAATTCAATTTGATTAGCATGTTATTAATTTGTTAACAGGAGAATGTATGAAAGATAGAAAATTTAAGACTAATAGGGAGTTAGTTTGGCATTTTCTAAGGGGGAGTAAGGCATATTTTATAATTGCCATAGTCTGTATTTCCCTTATGAATCTGCTGGCGCTAATAGTACCAAGAGTAATCAGCTATACTGTTGATACCTTGATTACAGGTAAGGAGAGTGACCTGCCTGCATTTATTGTGGATGCTATAGAGAGCATAGGCGGGTCTGCTTATATTAGGGAGCATCTCTATCTGATAGCAGTATTTCTGATGGTAATAGGGGCTTTATCTGCCCTGTGTAACTATCTATACAGATATTACAATAACAAGGGTGCGGAAACTTTGGTGGAAACGATGAGAAATGAGATATTTGCACATATTGCAAGGCTTCCATTTTCGTGGCACACAAAGAACCAGACAGGAGATATAATCCAGCGCTGTACCTCTGATGTAGATGCAGTTAAAAACTTTGTTTCAGGACAGCTTACGGAAGTTTTTAGAGTAGTTTTGATGGTTGCATTTTCGCTTTATTTTATGTTTACCATCAATGTAAAGCTAGCTCTGATTGCAGTTATCCTTATACCAATAAATATAGCTTATTCTGCATACGGTCATAAAAGAATGGGTAAAATCTTTGAAGAGGCAGATGTGGAAGAGGGTAAGCTGTCTGCCGTAGTACAGGAAAATCTGACAGGAGTCAGAGTTGTGAGGGCTTTTGGAAGGGAGCTTTTTGAAAAGGAAAGATTTGAAAGCAAAACCATGATTACTGGAAGATGTGGATAAGATTGGACTGGGTACTGGCATGGTTCTGGTCTATAGGTACACTTTTACTAAACCTTCAGACTATGATAGTGGTTGTGCTCGGTGCAGTATACGCAGTTAGAGGAGAAATGCTTGCAGGTGAATATATTGCATTTTTCTCGTATAATATCATGCTTGCTTGGCCTATAAGGCTGCTTGGAAGACTGATATCAGGCCTTAGCCGCAGTGAAATAGCAACAGAGAGAATAAGGTACATTATGGATTCTGAGCCTGAGAAGGATGAGGGCAAGAAGCTGAAGCCTGAAATGACGGGAGACATAGTATTTAACAATGTGAGCTTTGCTTATGATGAAAGTAAGGAGATTGTTAAGGATGTGTCATTTAGGATAAAGGGTGGAACCACAGTAGGCATACTTGGAGGTACTGGCTCAGGTAAATCTACCCTTATGCACCTTCTTAACAGGCTTTATGAGCTTCCTAAAGAGAATGGAAGCATAACTATATCAGGAGTAGATATAAAGGATATTGAAGTAGGTTATCTTCGTGAAAATGTAGGAATGGTACTTCAGGAGCCTTATCTCTTCTCAAGGACCTTGGCTGAAAATATAGCTCTTGGCGGGACAAATGCCGAGATAGATGATATAAAAGAGGCATCAGGTACAGCGAGCCTCTTAGAGACTATTGAGAGCTTCAAGGAAGGCTTTGAGACTACAGTAGGAGAAAGAGGAGTTACCCTTTCAGGGGGACAGAAGCAAAGAACAGCCATTGCCCGTATGCTCATAGGGAAATCTCCTATCATGGTATTTGATGATTCTCTTTCTGCTGTGGATGCGGAAACTGATGCCAAGATAAGAAAGGGGCTTATGGAAAAGGAAAGAATAGTACGGTAATCATTATTTCCCATAGAATCACTACCCTGATGGCGGCTGACAATATTCTTGTTCTTGACAAGGGAAGGCTGGTAGAATCAGGAACTCATGACGAGCTTATTAAGAATACCGGTATTTACAGAAAAATCTACGATATACAGTCTGTAGCCCTTAACTATGAAGAGTAGGAGGATGTATGCAGGATAAAACGACGATAAAATTTCTGCCCTGGTTTGGTATACCAAAGCTTTGGCCGTATTTCAGGGCATATAAAAAAGACATGTTAATAATGTTTGTGACTGGGGCTATTGCAACTCTTGGTGAAATAATTTTCCCTCTATTTAATCAGTTTGCAATAAATAATTTCATAGGAAAGAAAGAACTAAACGGCCTTGGAAGATTCATAGTTCTGTACCTGATTGCCATAGCCATACAGATATCAATGGATTTTGTTTCGGCCTATGTTGCTTCAAACATAGAAATAAGTGTTGCTAGAGACCTCAGAAATTCAAGCTTTAATCACTTGCAAACCCTTTCGTTTTCGTACTTTAACCAGAACAATGTAGGCTATATACATGCAAGGGTAATGAGTGATACAGCAAGAATAGGCTCGATTGCTGCCTGGTATTTCTTTGACCTATTGTGGTCGACGACCTATGTAGTAGGTGCTTTTGCGGTAATGTTTAGCTTAAATGCTAAGCTTGCCCTTTTGATAGCGGTCATTGTGCCTGTTACAGCTATAATAGTAGCTGTATTTCAAAAGAATATCATCCATCTTAACAGGGAAGTGAGGGAGATAAACTCTACAATTACGGGCAATTTCAATGAGGGAATAACCGGCGCAAAGGAGATAAAGACCCTCGTTGCAGAGGAGAGAATGAAGGAGAATTTTAACAGGGATTCTCTTAATATGAAGAGGAAATCCGTAAGAGCGGCTCATTTTTCAGCACTTTCTACTTCTCTTGTTTCTCTTGTAGGCTCGCTTATAATTGCCATCGTGCTTATGCAGGCAAGTGTGCTAACCATTGAGGGAGTTATGCTTATTGGTACCCTCTCTGTATTTATGTCATATGTACAGGGGATAATAGAGCCGATTAGAAACATTACCCTTACCTTTGCAGACCTAATTGCATCTTCTGTAAATATTGAGAGATTTACTGGGCTTATGGCAACAGAGTCAGATGTGGCAGACAGCAGGGAGGTTGTAGAGAAGTACGGAGATATATTTAATCCTAAAAAGGAAAACTGGGAAGAGCTGCATGGCGATATAGAATTTAAGGATGTGACTTTTAAGTATCCCGACGGAGATGAGTATGTGCTTGAGCACTTCAACCTAAAAGTACCTCAGGGAACCAATGTAGCCATAGTAGGAGAGACAGGGGCAGGTAAATCTACACTTGTGAATCTGGTATGCCGCTTCTTCGAGCCTACAAAGGGGCAGGTGCTTATAGATGGAAGGGATGCAAAGGAGCGTTCAGGACAGTGGCTTCACTCAAATATCGGCTATGTACTTCAGTCACCCCATCTTTTCTCTGGAACTATAAGGGATAACTTAAAGTATGGCAAGCCTGACGCTACAGATGAAGAGATAATGGCTGCCCTTGAATTAGTTTCTGCTACAGCTGTAGTAGAGAAGATGGAAAAGGGGCTTGACAGTGAGGTAGGAGAGGGCGGTGATCTGCTTTCTACAGGCGAGAAACAGCTCATATCATTTGCAAGGGCGATAATTGCAAAGCCGAAGATTCTGGTGCTTGATGAGGCAACCTCTTCAATTGACACAGTTACGGAGAAGATAATTCAGGATGCCATCGAAAAGGTAATCACAGGCAGGACCTCTTTTGTAATTGCACACAGACTCTCAACCATAGTAAATGCAGATGTCATCCTTGTGGTAAAGGATGGTAAGATTATAGAGCAGGGAAGACATAAGGATCTTATGAGACAGAAGGGCTATTACTTTGGACTATTTACCAGACAGTTTGAGAACAGTGTGGTGGATGAGATGGAGTAAAATGGCTACGCCTCATATTTTTGGCGGAGAAAATTATAAAATACACAGGATTGCTACGGCTGCGCCTCCCGCAATCCTTACAAAAATATTCGTAATCCGCGCATTTTACTGCGTAAAATGGGCTACGCCTCATATTTTTGGCGGAATAAAACGACAAAAAGCCGTTTACAAGCAAGCTTGTAACGGCTTTTTATCGTTTTATTCCTTGTATTTTATATGATATTCCTTATACCTTCGCATATCCTTCTGGCCACATGTGGGTTATTCATTGTATAGAGGTGAATACCTTCTATATCGCTTACAAGGAGGTCGATGATTTGGCTCAGTGCATAGGACATTCCTGCGTCAAAGAGTGCTTCTTTGTTATCTTCATATCTGTGAATGATTTTCTCAAAGCGGGAAGGGAAGGCAACACCGCACATCGTTATCATTCTCTTTATCTGAGCGGCATTGATTACAGGCATTATACCAGGTATTACAGGGACATTGATATCTGCAACCCTGCAGTTTTCCTGAAAGCGTAGGAAGATA
This sequence comes from uncultured Catonella sp., assembly GCA_916439065.1. Taxonomy (GTDB): domain Bacteria; phylum Bacillota; class Clostridia; order Lachnospirales; family Lachnospiraceae; genus Catonella. Next base: position 548,838 of record CAKAGD010000003.1, on the reverse strand, counting down.
TCGTTGTCAAAGAACAACTGGGATAAAAGCACTTCTGCTCCGGCATTCACCTTTGTCTTTAAGTGTCTTATTTCATTAATCACACCGCCTGATTCAGGATGACACTCAGGATAGCAGGCACCTAAGAAACAGAAATCCCATTTTCCCTTCATATAAGCGATGAGGTCGGAGGCGTGTGAAAAATCATTTTTTTCAGGGAAGTTAGGATTTTTATCTCCTCTGAGTGCAAGTACATTTTCTACTCCTGCGTCCTTAAGAACCTTTGCAAATTCATCAATCTCAGCCTTGTTGTAGTGAAGGGAGGTAAGGTGAACAACAGGTTCTACATGGTACTCCTGCTTTATCTTCTTGGCTAATTCTATGGTGCGGTTGCAGTTAGAACTGCCACCGGCACCAAAGGTTACACTTATATAATCAGGCTCAAGTTCACAAAGAACAGCCAGAGTCTCATCTATGTTACTTAGCTCGCTATCCTTTTTAGGAGGGAAAATCTCAAAGGATAGAACCTTTTTATCTTTTTTATCTTTGTAAACTTGGGAAACTTTCATAAATTATGCCTCATTCCTAATTATTTTTGCTGCGGCCACCATGTTCTTAAGGCTTGCTTCTGTCTCAGGAATTCCTCTGGTCTTTAATCCGCAGTCAGGATTTACCCAGAGCTTATCTCTGTCAATCTTAGAAAGCATAGTATGAAGGGTGGCAACAATTTCCTCTACAGAAGGTACTCTAGGTGAGTGAATATCATATACACCAGGACCTACCTCTGTTTCAAAGTTATGTTCTTTTAATGATGTAAGTATCTGCAAGTCTGAGCGGGAAGCCTCGAAGGTGATAACATCCGCATCCATATTGTCAATAGCAGGGATAATGTCTGTGAACTCGCTATAGCACATATGTGTATGAATCTGAGTTTCAGGTCTTACACCGCTGTGTGTGAGACGGAAGGCAGGGATGGCAAAGTCAAGATATTCCTTCTGCCAGTCAGATTTTCTAAGTGGAAGCTTCTCTCTCTAAGAGCTGCCTCGTCAATCTGAATAATCTTGATTCCGTTCTTCTCCAAGTCAAGAACCTCATCTCTGATTGCAAGTGCTATCTGAGAAATGGACTCCTTGATTGATATATCTTCTCTTGGGAATGACCAGTTAAGTATGGTAACAGGTCCTGTAAGCATTCCCTTCATGATTCTCTTTGTAAGCGACTGAGCATATACAGACCATTCTACCGTGATAGCTTTCTTTCTGTATACATCGCCCCAGATTACAGGCGGCTTAACACATCTTGTACCATAAGACTGTACCCAAGCCTTCTCTGTGAAGAGGAAGCCACCAAGAGCCTCACCGAAGTACTCAACCATGTCGTTACGCTCAAATTCTCCGTGAACAAGAACATCGATATCGATGTCTTCCTGGAATTTTACACAGTCAGCAATCTGCTTTTTGTTAAACTCTTTGTATTCAGCCTCTGTAATTTCGCCTTTTCTAAAAGCTGAACGGTTTGCCTTTACCTCTCTGGTCTGTGGGAAAGAACCGATGGTAGTTGTTGGGAATTCAGGAAGGCCAAACTCCTTTTTCTGTAATGCCTGACGAGTCTTACGCTCAGGGCTTCTTGTATAATCACTGTCTGTAACCTGAGACAGTCTTTTGTGAACCTCTTCACTATAGCAGTCTCTCTCTCCTGCAAAAAGCTTAGCATTTGCCTGATATGAAGCCTCGTTTTTGTAATCTGCATTGCCTGAAAGTGCCTTAAGGTCAGCAAGTTCGTAAAGCTTCTCCTCTGCAAATGCAAAGTATGAAAGGTAGTTTGCTGATAACTTGGTCTCGTGCTTTGTTGTATAAGGAACATGTAAGAGTGAACAGGAGGTAGATAAAACGCAGTTTATGCCCTTTTCCTGTAATTTAGCAAGGCTCTGCAAGGTCTTCTCGTAGTTATTTCTCCAGATATTCTTTCCGTTTACAAGTCCTGCAAATAAAAGCTTATCCTGTGGGAAACCATATTTTTCAACAAGAGCGAAAGTCTTTTTTTCCTCTACGAAATCAAGACCGATTCCGTCAAATGGAAGCTTAATTAAGTCGCTGTAAATGTCTCTTACATCACCAAAATATGTCTGAGCTAATACCTTAACATTGTTCTTTGAAGAAAGAAGGGCTGAATAAATCTTATTAAATAATGCGATATCTTCACTATCTGTATCTCTTACAAGAGCAGGCTCATCAAACTGTATCCAGCTTATTCCAGCTTCTTCAGCCTTCTTAAGGTAGCTCTGATATGCACTGATAAAGCGTCTACAAAATCATTTGAAGACTTATTACCTGTAAAACGGCATAATTTAAGCAAGGTATAAGCACCGATTACTATGGACTTAGTCTCTACTTGAAGAGCCTTCGCCTCGTTATAATGCTCAAATGGTTTGTTGCCTGAAAGCCCTATTTCTGTATCATCCTCAACCTCAGGCACAATGTAGTGATAGTTAGTATTAAACCATTTTCTCATTGCAAGAGCCTTTACATCTCCTGACTCTTCCTGATAACCACGAGCCATAGCAAAATAGGTATCAAGCTCAGATAGGTTAAGCTCCTTATAACGCTTAGGAACTATGCCAAATAATACTGCGGTATCAAGCAAGATATCGTAGAATGAAAAATCATTACTTGAGATAAAGTCAATTCCTGCCTCTTTCTGAGTATTCCAGTGAATTTCTCTAAGCTCCTTACCTTTGGCTAAGAGCTCGTCTGCTGTGATTTCTTTCTTAAAATATTTTTCGCTAGCGAACTTTAATTCGCGTAAAGTACCTATTCTAGGGAATCCGATTACTGATGTTTTCATATTGTCCTCCAACTCATATTCATAATCTATCTGTAAAACTAGGTTTATTATAAGTGGTAGGCAATAATTTGTATAATACAAATTAATATTCAATTGTTATAAGTAATTAATATATCGGTTGGAATTATATTATATATAATTATTACTATTATGAGATATCAAATATGTTTGACATCAATATCATTTAATAATAATATTGTTTCCCAAAGTTGTTCTATTGTTTTGTGATTGTATACTCTGTTTCCTATATCTCTTGAACTATGTCCCATAAGTAAATCTATGCATTTTCTATTGCCGCCGGCATTATCAAGCAGAGTTTCAAAGGTATGTCTGGCCTCATGTGGAGTTTTGTCTGTTCCTATCATTTTCATAATACGGTTCCAACTTCTATAATAATGAGTGGGGGAATAACGGGTTCCCTTGCTTGTGGTAAGTAGATATTCTGTTTTACCGGAGAGCCATTTTCTAATGAATGGCAGAATTTTAGGATGAATAGGTATAATTCTGTTCTTACCGGCACTTGTCTTTAGACCGCCTTGGATGTATTTTTCGGCAATATTTATCTGTTCGGATCTTAGTGAAAGCAATTCATTCAGCCTGAGGCCGGTATAGATAAATACGAGTACAGAATCCACGCCGGGTTCATCTTTATATGCCCACAGAGTATTAATTTGTTCCTTTGTAAAAGGGGAACGAGTACTTTCTGTGGCTTCAGAGTTTATAATAAGCAGCTGGCTATACATCTTGTCTATGAGATCTATTTCATATGCAAACTTATCTAAATGACTGAAAAGATTGTGAATGGAAGCCTTTGTAGACCTTGAGAGAGGACAGTTGTCTATACAGCGCTGCATATGATAGGCTTTTATAGTATAGTATTTAAGCCCATAACAGGGAGAACACCAATTAAAGGCGGTTTTCATAAGTTTTAGGTTAGATTTTCCTAGAGAACCGGATTTTAATTCAAGCCATTTTACATAAAGTTCATTAAATGTTATGTGTTCACGGTTAATGCTGAAGGGATGGTTATTATATCCTGCAAGCAGTATTGCCGCATTTTTCATACTATCTGCATATCCGATTGCTTTTTGCCTGCCACAGCCATTGGCATCATAGACAGTTACCCTTATCATAAAAGGACGGAGTCTGTTGCCCTTTAGCTTGGTGATTGAACCATATCCATTTGGATTTCTTTTTGTCATAGTGAACCTCCTTATAGTTTTATAAATATATAGTAGTAGGCTTTGAGTAAACTGTGAAGAAGGGTTATAAGCTATGTGATTTCAGAAAAAAAAGACAGCTCCTCTGACAGAAATATTTATCAGAGAAACTGCCTTAATATAAGGTGAAACACCTGGCAACATATTTATAAAACTACAATATTTTTACTATATTCAAGTCTTTATCAAGCAACAATAAATCCGCATAAGCACCCGGCTTTATTACACCTGCCTTGTCACCAAGCCCTATACTTTTTGCAGGGTTGGTGGAAGCCATCTTGACTGCCGACTTAAGAGAAATGCCTATTTCAACGACATTCTTAAAGCAGGTAAAAAGGTCTGTGCAGGAGCCTGCAATAGTACCATTATCAAGGGTTGCCTTGTTTCCGTTTTTATTAACCTTCTGTCCTCCAAGAGAATAGGTGCCGTCTTCCATACCTGTAGCCTCCATTGAATCACTTATAAGGATGATTCTATCCTCGCCAAAAAGACGGAAGGTGCTTCTTATCATACAAGGATGGATATGTACCTTATCACAGATGAGCTCAGCCATAACTTCGGTATTTTCAAAGGCTGCCCCTACTATTCCAGGCTCTCTGTGGTTGAAGGCAGGCATTGCGTTAAAGAGATGGGTTACATGGTTGGCTCCGTTCTTAAATGCGGTATCAGCCTGCTCATAGTTGGCATCAGAATGTCCTACAGAAATGGAAACTTCATTTGCAAGCTCTTTAATAAAGAGGTTAGCACCCTCAGTCTCAGGAGCAAGGGTTACAAGGCGGATATTGCCGCCGCTTACTCATTCAGCCTTCTAAAGACTTCGACATCAGAATTCATTATATATTTAGGGTTCTGAGCACCCATCTTTTTAGGAGAGATGAAAGGTCCCTCCATATTGATTCCAAGCACCCTTGCGTGATTTTTCTCAGGCTTAAAATCTTTGATTTTGGCAAAGATGCCTGTAAGGAGTTCCTCTGAAAGAGTCATTGAGGTAGGGCAAAAGGCTGTCACACCTTTACTTTTCTCAAACTCAGCTATCTTGTAGAGCCCGTCAAGGTCAGCATCGCAGAAGTCATGTCCTACTGCACCGTGCGTATGTACATCCACAAGTCCCGGTATTACATAAAGCCCCTCGGCATCAATGACTTCGCAGTCCTCAGGTGCCTTATCGGTAATGAACTCACCTTCTACATAGATGTCTCTTTTTTCAAAATCTCCATTTTCGTTATATACTAAACCGTTCTTAATTATCATGATAATCTCCTATAAATTTACTGCCTAAAATCTTCATCCGGCTCAATACAATCCTTCAATTTAAGTGTTTTATTGTGAAAGTTAATCTCTTTCATCCGGCTTCCGTAGAGGCTGAAAACAGTATTATTTCGATTATTTATAATTTTTTATAATTATCTGCCATGATTTACTTCATCTTAGCAATAAGAGCATAAGCAGCCTCATCAGCAACTATAGTTACATTACTGTGGAATTGAAGGGCAGAAGCAGGAACCTCAGGAGTAACAGGTCCGTAAAGAGCCTTGCAGAGTGCATCTGCTTTCTTTTCGCCGGAAGCAATAAGTAAAATGTGCTTAGCAGTGAATATGCTTCCTACACCCATAGAATAAGCAAATTTAGGCACCTCATCGATGGAATTAAAAAGCCTTGAATTAGCATTTATTGTACTCTCTGTAAGGCTTACCTTATGAGTAACCTTTGCAAATGAGGTATCAGGCTCGTTGAAACCGATATGTCCGTTTTCGCCAAGTCCAAGGAGCTGTAAATCAATAGGGCCGCGGCTTCTAATAACCTCATCATATCTTGCACATTCCTTAGCTTCATCAGCCTCCATGCCATTTGGAAGGAAGACATTTTCCATATTTATATTTACATGGTTAAAAAGGTTATCCCTCATAAAATAAGCATAACTCTGATTGTGGTCAGCAGAAAGCCCCACATACTCATCGAGGTTGATTGAAGTGATTTCAGAAAAATCTAAATCACCCTTCTTATAGCCTTCTACAAGTAACTTATAAGCCCCAATTGGTGATGAACCTGTAGCAAGACCAAGCACTGAATCAGGCTTCATTACAACCTGAGCAGCTATTATGTTTGCAGCCTTTCTACTCATTTCCTCATAGTTTTTAGTAACAAAAATCCTCATAAAACCCTCCTGTGATTATAAAATATTAAATGGTATGAAATAACTTTATGCATATAAAATACATAAATAAGTATACCCCTATATTAAAGTAAAAGCAATTACTATCATGCTCTATAGTTAATTATCATTTAATAAGGAATCTATTATTTCCTCTGTCTGCATACCTCTTGAACCTTTAACTACGATAGCATCCCCTTTTGTTAAGAGGGATTTAAGATAATTAGAGGCTTCTACATTGGTAGAAAAATGCTTTGTGACAGGATTGGTATCAAGGCTTTCAGAGTTTAGAGCAAGTCTATCTGCTCACTGTCTTTGCCAACTGTTATCAGGTAATCAATTCTACCTTCAGGGTTTTCTTCGTTGTAGGTTTTTATATATTCGCCGACTTTGTAATGTTCACTCTCAGCGTATTCACCAAGCTCAAGTACATCGGCAAATACTACAAACCTCCTGTGTATAGGCTCTTTGCCGCCACGCATTTCCCCGATAATCTGAACAGAAGCCTTCATAGAGTCAGGGCTTGCATTATAGGTATCATCAATTATGGTAATGCCGTTTGTCTTGATAATGTTTCCTCTGCCTGAAAGTGGTTCATACGCGGCAAGTCCAAGCTTTGACACTGAAGGAGAGATACCAAGCTTTAGTGCCACAGCAGTTGCAGCCAGTGCATTTCTTACATTATGAAGTCCCAGAGTTTTTAGATGAATCTGCTCAGTGAGAGGATTGCCGTCTTCATCCTTATAATTTGCCACAAAATCAGTGCCACTGTCGGATATAGTAATGGAAGAAGCACGGAAATCAGCCTCTTTACTTATGCCATAGGTTACAACATGCTTGACCTTGGCAGGCCTGAATTCGCTATTTTCAGGTACCACCTTAGAAAGGAGTTCATCATCTGCATTTACAAAAAGCACACTATCCTCAGTAAAACAATCTGTAATGTGGAGCTTTTCTTTTAGGATATTTTCCTTTGAGCCTAGATTGCCGATATGGGCAGTGCCTACATTGGTAAATATTGCATGGGTTGGCCTGCCTGCATCTGCAAGCTTTTCCATCTCGTGGAATTCACTTATGCCCATTTCTATAATGGCGGCCTCATTGCAAGGTTCAAGACCAAACAAGGTTAGGGGAAGTCCTATGGTAGAGTTGGCATTTCCCTTAGTTTTGTGGACATTAATCGAGGAGAGGGCAGCTGCCACCATTTCCTTTGTGGTGGTCTTACCGACACTTCCGGTTATCCCAATGAAAGGAATGTTAAATTTCTCACGAAACCAACGGCCTGTATCAAGGAGGGCGGCTTCAGTATCGTCTACCTCGATGGCTGCTGTATCTCCGATATCAGCAGGGAGTTCGTGCCCCTTTTTTATAAAGAAAGCCTTAGCACCATCCTTTACCACCTGAGGGATGAATCTATGGGCGTCTACCCTTTCTCCGATTATAGGCACAAAAAGTGCATTCTTAAAGGGAAGGCTGTGGGTTTCCCTGGAATTTGTAAAGAAGCCGTTTATTTCGGTGTCGCCATTCCCGTTTAACAGTTTTCCGTTAGCGGCCTTTAATATGTCATTTACGGTAACTTGCATAAATACTCCTTATCTAGATTGTAATGCTGCCACTAAAGACAGTTTCACAAGGGCCTGTCATAAAAATGTGGTCAGTGTTTCTATCGTATTTGATAATCAAATCTCCTCCAAGGAGATGAACCCTCACCTCATCATCAGCAAGACCATTCAACATAGCAGCGTAGGCCGAGGCACAGGCACCGGTACCACAGGCAAGGGTTTCACCCGAACCACGCTCCCAGACACGCATTTCAATTTCATTCCTGCTTATTACCTTTATAAATTCGGTGTTGGTACGATTTGGAAATATCTTGTTAAATTCAAACTTTGGGCCTATAACAGGTAAATCAAGGCTCTTGTGTCATCTACAAAGGTGACTGCGTGAGGATTGCCCATTGAAATGCAGGTGAGGTACCAGTCTTTGCCGTCTACATTTACAGCCTCATTTATAAACTTATCCTTATCAGATATGACAGGATTTCGCTGCAGAGTGAGTTGGTCTTCCCATATCTACTGATTGCAGCGACAACCTTACCTCTTTATCTTTAGTTTCAATATTTTGTAATACGGTTTCAGGAATGATTCCTGCTGCCTCTTCTTCCCTTAGTGCGGACTCCCGGTTTCTATGCGGACTTCCTCGTTTTTGTGGTAAAGTCATATACATATTTCCCTGCCACGGATGCCGTTACCACACATTCAACCTCTGAGCCATCTGCGTTAAAATATCCTCATCCTAAAATCAGCCACAGTAGAAGGGCAGATAGGATGATGCCGTCACTGCCGATTCATATGCCTGTCTGAGGAGTTTATAGACACTTCAGCAGGATTTTCAAGTTCATTTTAGTGCAGTCGATGTAGAGATGATCGTTTTACAACCATCTATCTTTGTAAGTTAATTTTTTCCAGTTATCTGCATAATTCCTCCACTAGTTTTATTGTTATTTTTATTTATTTGATGTAAGTACTATAAAGAAAGAACCCTAAGATGTCTAACGACTCTTGGGGTTCGTTTCTTAACAATTCTACAAACTGTTAGCTAAGAATGATTATAAAATAATTCATTAATTGTCAAACCATAAAAAAATGAGTTTTGTTTTATAAGAAATATATAAAAGAAGCATTCATATTGAAAACTAATACAAAACTATGATATTCTTAAGTAGAACTTATTATAAAACTCTAAGCAACTATTGACAAGGCTTTGACATGAATAAACGGAGGATGACATGGTTTCAATTGGTGAAGTATTATCGGCTAAAACTTATCCCGGAAGAGGAATAGTAGTAGGTAAATGGGACATAAAGGCAATGACTGTACTTTATTATGGGAAGAGTAAGCTTGAATAGGATATTTGTAGAAGAGGTGAGGAACCAAGGACAGAGCCTTCGGTAAACCAAGCTTTCGGATCCGTCTCCATAGCATATTCACCTGTCAAAGATGGTGAAAAGAAGACCATAATTACAAATGGAGACCAGACGGATGGTTTATAATTATATGACAGCAGGTAAATGCTTTAACTCAGCTCTTATGAGCAGGGAATTTGAGCCTGATGCACCTAACTACACACCTAGAATATCTGCCCTTGTAGATGTCAGCGAAAAGTCACTTCACTTAAGGATGAGTATACTTAAGAGTGATGACGGCAATCCTGACTGTTGCAACAGATATTTTTATGATTATAGCAATCTTCCTGCGGGTGAAGGTAGATTTATTCACACCTACAAAGAAGACATAGAGCCTCTTCCAAGCTTTGAAGGTGAGCCTGCTAAGGTAAGTCTTTGTGGAAGTATAGATGAATTTACTGAGAGTATTTGGAAGAGCCTAAATGAAGATAATAAAGTGTCATTGTTTACAAGGTTTATAGACATAGAAACTGGAGAATATGAGACTAGAATAGTAAATAAGAATCAGGCTAATTAGTATAAGTACAAAGAAAAAATCTTACATAATCAAGCGGGTAATTTGATAGATATTTTAGCTGTAATCGGTATGTAGATGATGCTAAATATTAAGCAGATAGATATAGGTGAAAATTATAAGGAGAGTGCATTATGAATGAAATGGAGCTAAAGTACGGCTGTAATCCTAATCAGAAACCAAGCAGAATATTTATGGAAAATGGAGCAGAGCTTCCTGTTAAGGTACTTTGTGGAAAACCGGGATATATCAACTTCTTAGATGCATTTAACGGAATCCAGCTCGTAATGGAACTTAAGAAAGCTACAGGACTTCCTGCGGCAACCAGCTTTAAGCATGTATCTCCTGCAGGAGCTGCAATAGGAAAGCCTCTTACTGAGGATTTGAAAAAGGTTTACAGAGTAGAAGATATGGGTGAGATGAGCCTCTTAGCCTGTGCGTATGCAAGGGCAAGGGGAGCTGACAGAATGTCTTCTTTCGGTGACTTTATAGCTCTTTCTGATGTGTGTGATGCTGATACCGCAATGATAATCAAAAAAGAAGTTTCAGACGGTATCATAGCACCGGGATATACAGCAGAAGCCCTTGAGATACTAAAGCAGAAGAAAAAAGGAAATTATAATATTATAGAAATAGATGAAAACTACAAGCCTGAACCTATAGAGAAAGCAGGTTTTTGGGATAGCATTTGAGCAGGGTAGGAATGAGTTTAAGATAGATGCTGAACTTTTTAAGAACATAGTAAGTGAGAATAAAAATCTTCCTAAAGAAGCTCTCGATGATCTCATTGTTGCTATGATTACACTTAAATACACCCAGTCAAACTCCGTATGCTATGCAAAGGACGGACAGGCTATAGGTATAGGAGCAGGGCAGCAGAGCCGTATTCACTGTACCAGGCTTGCAGGAAGTAAGGCTGATGTATGGTGGCTTAGACAGGCACCACAGACTCTTAATCTTAAGTTTCGTGAAGGACTTGGCAGGGCGGATGTGGATAACGCCATTGACCTTTATGTAGGGGATGAGAGCGAAGACCTCTTAAGAGACGGTGTATGGGAGAATTTCTTTGAAGTAAAGCCTCCTGTATTTACAAGGGAGGAAAAGAGGGAGTGGCTTAATAAAAATGAAAATGTAGCCCTTGCATCTGATGCATTCTTCCCATTTGGAGATAATATTGAGAGGGCTCATAAGAGCGGTGTTAAGTATATTGCCGAACCTGGCGGCTCAGTAAGAGATGACAGCGTAATAGAAGTGTGCAACAAGTACGATATGGTTCTTTGCTTTACCGGAATGAGACTTTTCCACCACTAATATTGGTAGAAATCAAAGACCATTATGTGAGTAGTACCAAGGCTTTATTAAATACTTGTAAAAGAGAATAAAGTAATTGCCATAGCCTGAAACCGATAGTAGAATACATAATTATAAATGATTTGGGATTATGTACTGATGGTTTTGGTTATGGCAGTTTTTCTTTAACTATAGTTTTTTGCTGTCAGGCAAGTAAGTAATGATGTCATCAATTTTACAGTCAGGAATCTGACAAAGCTTGTCAAGTGTTGCAGTAGTAACAGATTCATTATTTTGCATTTGCAAGAGAGAACTTTACATATAGGCTTACAGATTAAGAAAGGCTATAAGCCCATGACCTTTCTGCGTCTTCTAAGCCATCCGCCATGCAGATAGTATATGGTAAATACAAAGGAAGTTAAAAACCAGGTAACAGGATAAACGGTAAGTACTGTTCCTATGTGAGGATTGGCAGGAACAACAAAGAACATCCAAAGAACCCTCAGACCGCAGATTCCTGTTGCTGTAATTAAAGTAGGAATGAATGAATCTCCAGTAGCCCTTATGGCTCCTGACAACACCTCTATTCCAACAAAGAAAATATAGTACTGGCAGTAATGCCTAAACATATATATACCTGAATCTATTACCGCCTGCTCTTTAGTAAAAAAATGTAATATGTGTTCGCAGCCAATGAATAGGGTAAGGCTTAAAAGAACGGAAGAAACAGCAGTGAAAATATAGGTGATTCTAACGCTTTTTCTGATACGGTCAAAATTCCCTGCTCCAAAATTTTGGCCTACAAAGGTAGTAACCGATACTCCAAAAGCACCTATTACCATCCAGTAGAAATTATCATTTGTTGTAAATACCGTCCAAGCAGCAACAGTATCAGTTCCAAAACTGTTCACAGATGACTGAACTATCATATTTGAAAGAGAGTACATTACCGACTGAAATCCTGTAGGAAGGCCTATTTTAAGCATTGCGGACAGTTCTTTTTTGTGAAAGGTAATTTTTTTTAAGTCTAACTTGTAATTGAATTCAGCCCTCATTAGCATAATAATTACTACAGCAGCACTTACAACCTGGGCGAGAAGGGTGGCAAGAGCGGCACCGAAGATTCCCATGTTAAATACGGCTACAAATACAATATCTAGGGCGACATTTACTACTGTACAGACTATGAGTACATAGAGGGGGCTTCTTGAATCGCCCACCGCTCTTAGTATACTTGAGCCCATGTTGTATACAAGTACAGGAATAGAACCTAAAAAATACACCCTTAGATAGATTTTTGAAAGCTCTATTATATCAGAAGGGGTATTCATAATCCTCAGTATCATAGGAGAAAATATTATTCCTACTATCATTATTATTACGCCGCTTACAAGGGAAAGCGCAATAGAAGTGTGAACGGAATCGCTTAATTCCTTACCTTTATTAGCGCCGTAAACTGAGAAATTATAACAGCAGCACCTGCAGAAAGACCGACAAAGAAGCCAATCGATATATTTATTATGTAGGCAGTTGCACCTATTGCTGCAAGTGCCTCTTTATTTACATATCTTCCTACGATGACAGCGTCTGTTATGCTGTAAAGCTGCTGTAAAAATGAGCCAAGCAGGATGGGAAAGAAGAACATAAGTATATTCCTGCTTATTGAGCCTGTAAGTATCGAGTTTGAACCCTGTGACTGCTTATCCATTGACCGTTCCATCCATCTTAAAATTATTTTCTATTTTTTTCATTACAATTATAAATGCAGGGATGAGGAAGAGATTTGCCGCTATCCAAGCAGTAGGGTTGGAATAATAGATTGCATCTACCCCAAACCAGACAATACCTATGAAGGCTACGGCACATCTTGCTATCATTTCCATTATGCCTGCGAGCATAGCAAATAGGCTGTATCCAAGTCCCTGTATGGCATATCTGAGAACCATAAGAAGCCCAAGAGGGAAGTAAAATGCGGCATTTGCAAAGAGAAACTTCTCTACATAGCCAAGGAGCTCAACCTGGTCGGCATTTACAAAGAGAAGTGCTATATATCTTCCGGCAAAGACGATAGCAAAGAATGCAAATACAGTATACACTCCCATAGCGATTATTCCCTGCTTCATACCCTTATGTATGCGGTCAAGCTTTCTTGCACCAAGGTTTTGTCCGCAGAAGGTTGCCATAGCAGTTCCTATAGTGTCATAAGGCTGTGTAAAGAGAAGAGATACCTTGTTTCCGGCTGTAATTGCAGCTACATATACTGAGCCAAGACCATTTACAGCTGTCTGTATTACAGTTGAGCCTATTGCAGTTATGGAGTACTGAAGTCCCATAGGCAGCCCCATTAGCAGCAGCTTGTTTGACAGCTTTGTATTAAATGCCCAGTCGCCTTTATTCATTTTTAGTATAGTATACTTCTTCTTTATAAATAAAAAGCATAGTACACATGAGATAAACTGAGATATGTCGGTAGCAAAGGCAGCCCCGAATACTCCCATTTTAAAGACAATTACAAACAGAAGATCCAGTGCAATATTTACAAAGGATGAGAAAATCAAAAAATACAGAGGAGTCTTAGAATCACCTAAGGCCCTCATTATACCTGAAAGCAGGTTATAAAACATAATCCCAAGGATTCCTGCAAAAATAGTGCCTATGTACTCATAAGAACCCTGAAAGATGTCATCAGGAGTATTCATTACCCTTAACATAGTCCTTGTTAGCTTACCGTAAGTACTGTCATCAAAGAGCCGACTATAAGGGAGAGCCAGGCAGCATTGGTAACAAGCCTCCTAAGTCTGTCAAAGTCTTTTGCACCAAAGGCCTGTGACACAGGTATCATAAAGCCGCTGCTTACGCCGATAATGAAGCCAAGTACAAGGAAATTGATGGCACCCGTACCACCAACGGCTGCAAGTGCCTTTACACCTACATATTTACCTACGATTATGGAGTCAGCCATATTATACATCTGTTGAAAGATATTTCCAAAAAGCATAGGTACCGCAAAGCCTAATATGGCTTTAATAGGACTTCCTTTTGTTAAATCTTTAATCATTGCTGCCCTCCAACTTGTACAATTAAGTTTATTAGTATTAGTAATAATAATACAAATAAGTATTTTTTTCAATGAGTAACTTGCTTTATTTAGTTGCGTAGAAGAGGTAGTATTGATATAATGAAGATAGATTATAAACTCGTGCTAAACAGTAAGAGGTTATATATAAGATACACTTAAGAATGAGGAGGGAAAATGAATTTGCAGGGAATTGGTGGCTGGATACAGTCAATGGGTGGTACAAAATGGATGACAGCACAGGTGTTAAGCTTAATAGGCTACACATTGATGGTAATAACAGGTTATATCAAAAAAGAGAAGAAAATGCTTAGGACTCAGGATGTACAGCTTTTATTCATCATAGGAATGGGAGTACTTCTTAACGCATTTTCAGGAATTATAATCAACACAATTCAGATTATTAAAAATGAGGTTTATCTCAGAGGAAAGCTTAATAAGTATACCAAGGCTGCTATTGTGGGTGCGGGAATAGTAATGACGCTGATATTTAATAATGGTGGTATAGCAGGCTGGCTTCCGGCAGTAAATCTCTTTATATTCACTTATTTTTTGGGAATGGGTGGGGCTATAGGAATCAAGATTCTGATATTTATTACAACCTGTGGATGGGGAGTATATGATTTTTCCATAAAAAATTATGTAGGATTTATCTTTGATATCCTCACAATCATCAGTTGTATAATAGGAATTATAAGATTAAAAAGAGATGGAAGTACTAATAATTAGATGTAATTAAAATAGATAAGTAATGATGTAATCGTAGATAGTTTTTATGTGTATATCAATAATAACATATATATTTAAGGAGGAATTATGAGTAAAGTAGGTATTGTAATGGGAAGTGACAGTGACCTTTCTGTAATGAAGGCGGCTATGGAGACCTTGGAGAAATTCGGGATTGAGTACGATGTTACAGTTATATCAGCTCACAGAATGCCTGACATTTTCTTCGAGTATGCAAAGAGTGCTGAAAGCAAATATGATGTTCTCATAGCAGGAGCAGGCGGAGCTGCACATCTTCCAGGTATGGCAGCGGCTGTTACTCCTATTCCTGTAATCGGTGTACCTATCCTTACCAAGAGCCTTGGCGGCGTGGACTCACTTTATTCTATAGTTCAGATGCCTGCAGGTATACCTGTTGCTACAGTTGCCATCAACGGAGCAAAGAATGCGGCTATACTTGCAGCTAAAATCATTTCCGTTAGAGAGCCTGAAGTAAGGCAGAAGATAAAGGACTTTGCTGAGGGACTTAAAGATGAGGTCCTTGCAAAGAAAACCAAGATTGAAAAAGTAGGTTACAAGACTTATCTTGAAGAAATGAATTAAGAAAGAGAGAGTATAGAATGGATTACAAAACTTCGGGAGTAGATATAGAAGCGGGCTACAAGTCAGTTGAGCTTATGAAAAAATATGTGGCTGAGACTATGAGGAGTGAGGTGCTGGGAGGAATCGGAGGATTTTCGGGAGCATTTTCACTTAAGGCAATAAAAAACATGGAAGACCCTGTTCTTCTCTCAGGCACAGATGGAGTAGGAACTAAGATTAAGCTCGCCTTTGAGCTTGATAAACATGACACCATCGGTATTGACTGCGTAGCAATGTGCGTAAATGATGTGGTTTGCGCAGGAGGAGAGCCTATTTTTCTCCTTGACTATATAGCCTGTGGGAAAAATGAGCCTGAAAAAATAGCATCTATAGTAAAGGGAGTGGCTGAGGGCTGTAAGCTCTCAGGCGCAGCCCTTGTAGGAGGCGAAACAGCAGAGCATCCCAGGCTTATGCCGGAGGATGAGTATGACCTTGCAGGCTTTGCCGTAGGCGTATGTGACAAAAAAGACCTCATAGACGGAAAGGACCTAAAAGAGGGAGATGTGATTATAGGAATCGCCTCCTCAGGAGTCCACAGTAACGGCTTTTCACTTGTTAGAAGCGTATTTAAGATGGAAAAGGAAAGCCTTTGTACATACTACGATGAACTTGGCAAGACTCTTGGAGAGGCACTTCTTGAACCAACCGTAATCTATGTCAAATCCTTAAAAGAAGTGAAGGAGGCAGGAGTTAAGATAAAGGCTTGCAGCCACATTACAGGTGGCGGCTTCTATGAGAATGTTCCCCGTATGCTAAAAGATGGAACCCACGCTGTAATTCACAAGGATTCTTATGAGGTGCCTGCTATATTTAAGATGATTGCAAAAGAAGGTGATGTAAATGAGCAGGTTATGTACAATACCTTCAATATGGGTGTCGGCATGATGGTAGTAGTAGATAAAAACGATGTAGATAAGACAATATCAGCCATAGCTAAGGCAGGCGAAAAGGCCTTTGTAATTGGTGAAATCAAAGAGGGAGAAAAGGGCGTAACCCTTGTATAATTATGAAAAAAGCAGCGGTTTTAGTATCGGGTGGAGGAACCAATCTTCAAGCTATAATAGATGCCAAGGCTTCGGGGCTTATTAGAAATGCAGAGATTTCCCTTGTTATAAGCAACAATCATTCTGCTTATGCGCTTACCAGGGCAAAAAACGCAGGAATTAAAGCAAGCTGTATATCTCCATCTGAGTTTGAGAATAGGGAACTTTTTAATAAAGTCCTCATACAGACTCTTGTTGAAGCAGAGATAGATTTGGTTGTGCTTGCAGGCTTCCTTGTTATCATACCAGGCGAAATGGTAGAAAAGTTTAGAAACAGGATAATAAATGTACATCCCTCTCTTATTCCATCATTTTGTGGAACGGGCTGCTATGGGCTAAAGGTACACGAAAAGGCCCTATCGCGCGGAGTAAAGATAACGGGGGCCACAGTGCATTTTGTAGATGAGGGAACAGATACAGGACCTATTATTCTTCAAAAGGCTGTGGAAGTAAAAGATGGTGATACAGCAGAAACCTTGCAAAAAAGGGTAATGGAAGAGGCTGAGTGGAAGATACTCCCAGAAGCCATTGAACTTGTAGCAAGTGGACAGGTAAAGGTCGTAGATGGCAAGACAGTAAGAGTGTAAGATATAATTATTGTTAGAGTTCATGGATAGAACAACAGAGAGGATATAATGCCGCATAGATAGTTGTGTCCTCTCTGTGCAACTTTTGATAGAAATCTATAAAAAGGAGGTCATTATGAATGTACTAATAGTCGGAAGTGGTGGACGCGAACACGCCATAGCCTGTAAGGTAGCCGAAAGCAAGAGAGCAGATAAAATCTACGCTGCGCCAGGCAATGCAGGCATAGCTGAAGTGGCTGAGTGTGTGGATATTTCAGTGATGGATTTCCCTAAACTAATCGAATTTGCCAAAGGAAAAAACATAGACTTTGTCATAGTAGGACCTGATGATCCTCTCGTGGCAGGAGCAGTAGATGAATTTGAAAAGGCAGGCTTTAAGACCTTCGGACCTCATGCAAATGCGGCCATTATCGAAGGCTCTAAGGCATTTTCCAAGGACTTGATGAAAAAATACAACATTCCTACAGCAGGCTATGAGGTATTTACTTCTGCGGATAAAGCAATAGAATACCTTGAAAAGGCTGACTATCCTATAGTCCTTAAGGCAGACGGCCTAGCCCTTGGTAAGGGTGTGCTTATATGTACAACAAAAGAAGAAGCCATAGAGGGCGTGAAGACCATAATGGAAGACAAAAAGTTTGGTAGTGCGGGAAATACCTTAGTTATAGAAGACTTTATGACCGGACCTGAGGTATCCGTACTTTGCTTCTGTGACGGAGAGACCATCAAGCCTATGACTTCAGCCATGGATCACAAGAGGGCAAAGGACGGAGATGAGGGCTTAAATACAGGTGGAATGGGCAATATTTCTCCAAGTCCTTTTTATACCAAAGAAGTTGAAGACTTCTGTGTGAAAAACATATACGAGCCTACAATGGCGGCTATGAAAAGTGAGGGCAGGCCTTTTAAGGGAGTGCTTTTTGTAGGTCTTATGCTTACCCCGGGTGGAGTTAAGGTGCTTGAATACAATGCAAGATTCGGAGATCCTGAGACACAGGTAGTTCTTCCAAGGATGAAGTCAGATATCCTTGATATAATGGAGGCCTGTGCAGAGGGAAGGCTTGATAAAGCAGAGCTTGTCTTTGATGATAATGCTGCAGTCTGTGTAGTGCTTGCATCTGAGGGCTATCCTCTAGACTATGAAAAGGGTAAAGAAGTAACTATCAAAGAAGGCTTTGGTAAAGACGGACTCTACCTCTATCACGCAGGTACAAAGCTTGAAAATGGAAAGATTGTTACTGCAGGGGGCAGGGTTTTTGGAGTGACAGCTACAGGAAAAGACCTAAAAGAAGCAAGGGACAGGGCATATAAGGCTGCTGAACTTGTGGAATTTGAGAATAAATATATGCGTACAGATATAGGTAAAAAGGCTATAGAGGGATAAATTTGTAAATTTCCTGCCCTGCTTAGTTCAAATTCCTTAAAATAACACTCGGGTGAATAATCCGGGTGTTTTTTATTTGATAGGAAATTTATCCGAAATTCCTTATCAAATAAAAAAACTCTCCGAGGGATCGCACTGCGGCGGATATGTAGATGTCACTTATATGAACTGCCATGGTAGGTAAATGTGGATTATTTAATGCTTATTGATAAATATTCTCAATAAGCCTATTGTTAGTCTAGACTAATAGTTTTATAATATGTTTACCGACGGTAGCGTCGGTATAAATGGAGGTAGACGATATGACTGATACAAAAAGGCTTACTGCGGCTGAAAGAAAGAAAGAAATAATGAATTCAGCAGCTAAGGTAATCTCCGAAAGGGGACTGGAAAAGGCAACTATGGAGGATATTATCGCCGGAACTACTTTATCTAAGGGAGGTGTATATCATTATTATGGGAGCGTGAATGAGATATTTAAGGATATTATGAGGTTTGGAATTGAGTACAGAAACAATGTCATCAAAGAGCATTTAAGCGAATGTAAAGAAGGGGAGGAGATGCAGTTTATGGCAAGACAGCTTGTAGACAAGATAATTGATGACAACCCTTATATGCCTCTTTATGTAGAGTTCCTAATCGCCGGGAAAAGAAATCCGGAATTAAAGACTATGATGCTTGATTTACAGACTGAGACTATGGAGAGCTTTAAGGGAGTCTTTGAGGATGATTCTAAATGGCTGTTTAATCCAAGTGTATTTCAGTTTATTACTGATTACATGAACGCATTAATACTGGCTTCTAATATCCTAGAGGCCAGGGAGAACTTTAAGAAGAACAGGAGGTATTTGGAGGACATGATGGTTTATTTGTTTGAACAGGGAAAGGAGAATGGTAATGGGAGTTTATAAAAATTATTCCGGTATGTTCCGGAGGTTAAGCTGCTTGGCTATCTGGCGATATTAATCTCGGCGGTATCTGCCTTTTTAATGGTATATGGATATTACTACATATACTTGTTTTTGAATGAAGTTATCGTAAATGATAACTATGAGAATGCCGGAGTGTATTCGGTTAAAATAGTAGTTTTTCTATGTGTAAGTGCTGCCCTATATCTTACATCCGGGCTTGTATCACATAAGCTGGCATTCCGCCTTGAGACAAACCTTAGAAAACGAGGAATTGACGGGCTTACAGACTCAAGTTTTAGATTTTTTGACCTGAATTCTTCAGGATATATCAGAAAAACAATAGATGATAATGCAGCCAAGACACATATGGCAGTGGCGCATATGCTGCCTGACAATTCACAAGCTTTCTTAGTTCCGATTTTTACACTGGTCTTGTCATTTTTAATAAGCATTAGAGTGGGGATTCTCATTGTAGTATTATCGGTTGTTTGTGGACTAATTATGTGCATGATGATGGGAAACAAAGATTTTCTTAAAAAGTATCAGGAAGCCCTTGACAGACTCAGTTCAGAAACTGTTGAGTATATCAGAGGTATGCAGGTTGTTAAAATATTTGGTACCAGGTTAAAGTCCTTTAAGGCTTTATACGATGCTATTACGGATTATTCAAGGTATGCCCTTGATTATTCTATTTCTTGTAAAAGACCGTATGTTATCTACCAGCTGATATTCCTAGGATTGATTGCAATTATAAGCATACCGCTTAGCGTCTTCCTTGCAGAGGTAAAAAATCCGAAGTTTATGGCGGTTGAGCTTATTATGATATTTTTTATAAGTGGCGTAATCATGGTTTCGTTTATGAAAATAATGTGGGCGAGCATGAATATTTATAATGCTAACTTTGCCATTGACCACTTAGAAGAATTGTACAAAAAGATGCAGGAAGACAAGCTCTCATACGGAGATAGAACTGACTTTGACAACTATGATATTGAATTTGAAAATGTAAGCTTTTCATACGGGGATAATAAAGTTCTGGAAGATTTATCATTTTCACTTAAGGAAAAGAGAATCTATGCCCTGGTGGGACACTCAGGTTCAGGAAAGTCTACGATAGCAAAGCTTTTATCAGGATTTTACAGGTGGATAAGGGAGCTATTAAGATAGGCGGCCACAGACTTGAAGAATACTCAAAAGAAGCTATTATACGAAGCATTTCATTCGTATTTCAAGACAGTAAGCTGTTTAAGAAGTCGATATATGACAATGTTGCACTTGCTGATGAAAAGGCTGGAAGAGAAGAGGTATTAAAGGCTCTAAGCCTTGCGGGCTGTGATGAAATTATCGCTAAGTTTAAGGATGGCGAGAATACAATTATCGGCTCAAAGGGAGTATATCTTTCAGGGGGAGAAAAACAAAGGATAGCTATAGCCAGAGCAATTCTTAAAAATTCGCCTATTGTCATAATGGATGAAGCTAGTGCCGCAATAGATGCGGATAATGAGTACGAATTACAAAAAGCCTTCAAGAACCTGATGAAGGATAAGACTGTAATAATGATAGCCCACAGGATGACAAGCATCAGGAATGTAGATGAAATCATCGTTTTGGAGAATGGCAGGATTGTGGAAAGAGGAGATAATGATTCGTTACTATCTGCACAGGGACTATACAGTAGGCTGGTAAACTTATATGAAACTGCAAATGATTGGAGGGTGTCAAATGAAAAACTATTATAAGAAAAGATATGCCTTATCTGAACAGGGGGCAGCCAATCTTTCAAAGTCGACTTTATACTGCTTTTTGACATATTGTATAAATATTGCTCCAATGTTTATTTTAATGGCATTGTTTAATCAACTTGTCATCGGAAAGGCATATAGCACTATTCAATACATTATTATGGGAGTGCTTACCTTGGTGCTTATGTATATCCTGCTCTCGAAAGAATATGTAAGTCTTTATAATGCGACATACAAGGAGTCCGCTAACTTAAGAAAGGGCATAGCAGAGAACCTTGCTGACCTGCCGCTTGCGTATTTTTCAAAGCACGATTTGTCAGACCTTTCACAAACAATAATGTCTGATGTGGAGAGAATAGAGCATGCTATGAGCCACTCCATCCCTAAGGTAGTAGGTATGTGGATTTTCTTTCCGCTTATGGGGCTAATGATGCTTATTGGGAACTGGAAAATGGGACTTGCAGCCATGATACCTACTCTTCTTTGCTTCCTGATTACACCTTTAGCTAAGCAAAAGGAAGTATCTGAGTACAGCAAATATTTTGGAGTTCTTAGGGAGAATTCTGAGCTTTTTCAGGAGACCATAGAACTCCAGCAGGAAATAAGCAGCTTCAACCAGTCGGACAAGGTAAAAAAGACCTTATATAAGAAAATGGAAGAGAGCGAGAGGGCACATTTTAAGGTAGAGCTTTTGTCTATGATTGCCGTAGGACTATCAACTTCATTATCGTATATAAGTGTGGCTGTCGTAATAGCAGTGGGTGTACAGCTTCTAATACATGGAGAGATTAGCCTTTTATACCTTATAGGCTACATTATAGGAGCAATCAAAGTAAAGAGCTCTTTGATATCTCTGTCGAGGGCTTGACGGAAATGTCCTATATCGAGCCTGCGGTAAGGCGGATTAAGGAGATTAAGAGTGCGGTACTTCAGGAGGGTGAGGATACGGAGCTTACGAGATATGACATAGAGTTTAACCATGTATCATTTGCCTATGACAAAGTGAGTAAGGTGCTAAAAGATGTGAGCTTTACTGCAAAACAGGGTGAAGTCACTGCCCTTGTAGGCTTGTCCGGCTCAGGTAAAACCTCTGTCTTGAGAGTAGTATCAAGGCTGTATGACTATGATGGAGGAAGCATACTGATAGACGGAAAAGATATTAAAAATATATCAACGGATTCTTTGTTTAAGAAGATATCCATAGTATTCCAGGATGTGACGCTATTTAATACCAGCATACTTGAAAATATAAGGCTTGGCAGGGAAAGTGCAACTGATGAAGAGGTAAAAGAGGCTGCAGCTCTTGCTAACTGTATGGACTTTATAGAAAAGCTTCCAGAGGGCTTTAACACAAGAGTAGGTGAGAATGGAGCTGAGCTTTCAGGTGGAGAAAGACAGAGGTTGTCGATAGCAAGGGCATTTCTTAAGGATTCACCTATTCTTATCCTAGATGAAATCTCTGCAAGTCTTGATGTGGACAACGAGAAAAAGATTCAGGATAGCCTAAATAAGCTGATAAAGGATAAGACAGTCATCATCATTTCTCATAGGTTAAAGTCCATAGAAAATGTGGACAAGATAGTTGTAATTGATGACGGCAGGGTTGAGACAGAAGGAAGCCATAAGGAACTTCTTGAACAATCAAAGGTATATAAAAATCTTATAGAAAAAACTAACTTAGCAGAAGAATTTAGTTATTAAGGGGATAGAGATGAAAGATAATAAGTTAAAAATAAAGGATTTGGTGACAATAGGAGTATTCACAGTAATATATTTTGTGTTTATGTTTGGTGTTGGGATGATGGGAGTGATACCGATTCTCTTCCTGATATATCCTACTGTACTGGGGATTGTAACCGGAACAATTATTATGCTTTTTATGGCAAAGGTACAAAAGCCTTGGGCACTGTTTATACTTGGGATGATTTCGCCTATTATTATGCTTTTAGGCGGACACACTTATGTGATTGTCCTTCACTCACTGGTAGTGATGTTTATAGCTGAGATGATTAGAAGAGCAGGTGGATATAAGTCTCTTAAGTTCAATATGCTTGCATTTATGGTATTTAATACTTGGATTTGCGGTTCTCTTATGCAGATGCTTTTGGCAAGAGAAAAGTATATTGAATTATCTATGATGATGGGCAAGGAATATGTGGATGCTCTGACAGAACTTATCACCTATCCGCATATGGCGCTTGTTTATGCGGGAGCTCTCATTGGAGGCCTTATAGGAGCGTACATTGGTAAAATCCTACTTAAAAAACATTTTACGAAAGCAGGTATTGCCTGATGTTTTACAATCAGAATAACAGGCTCAATCCCAACCCCATAACCAAATTTATAGCGGTAATTCTACTTGGTATGGGAGTGGCGCATTCTATGAATCACTACTTGGAATGGGCGGCAGTACTTACCATTTCTACAATGTACTTTATAAATGGACTTATAAAGGACGGGATAAGGAACACCCTTGTATTTGGAGTTTTGTTTTTTGCACCAAGTTTCAGTGTGCTTGCTACATTTCCACTTGTATTGAAGATACTTCTTTCCCTGGTTTTTGTATGCAGGATGTTTTATCTTCCGTATTCCGCAGGGAAATATATGATAAAAACCTCAGATGTGGGAAGTATCATTTCGTCCATGGATGCTCTTAAAATACCAAGCACCGTATCCATACCAATAGCAGTTATGTTTCGCTTCTTTCCGTCATTTGCAGAGGAGAGAAATAATATCAAGATGGCGATGAAGATAAGGGGAATAGATACCAAGAATCCTGTTAAATACCTGGAATATGTACTTGTTCCCCTCCTCATCATATCATCAAACATAGCTGATGATATAGCAAAGGCAGCAGAGACCAAATGTATAGCTAATCCTATTAAGAAAACAAGATATATAACTGTGGGAGTGCATTTGATTGATTTTATATATATATCTTTGATAGCTGCAATTGCAGTCGGAGGTTTTGTATGCTGAGAATAGAGAATTTATTCCTTTCTTATGGGGAGAATAAGGTATTAAATGATATAAGCCTTAACATAGCTGATGGAGAATGTGTTTTGCTTACAGGAGAGAGTGGAAGCGGGAAGTCTTCTATTATCAATTCCATCAACGGCTTAGCCTTTGAATATGAAAACGCTCAAATATCAGGAAGTATCAAGGTTGGTGAAAAGGAGATTAAAAACCTTGAACTCTATGAAATATCTCTTATGATAGCCAGTGTTTTTCAAAACCCTAAGACACATTTTTTCAATGTGGATACCACTCTTGAACTTCTGTTTTATCTTGAGAACATAGGGCTTGATAAAAAAGAAATGGAAAGCCGAATGAAAGATATGCTTAATGTATTTGGGATAGAGTATCTACTGGGACGAAGTATATTTGTGCTCTCAGGAGGAGAAAAACAGATACTTTCTGTGGCAGCCTGTTATATATCCGGCTGTAAAATCATTGTTCTCGATGAACCCTCATCTAACTTGGATGAGAAGTATATTGATATCCTAAAAGAAATGCTCATAATCCTTAAAAAT
This sequence comes from uncultured Catonella sp., assembly GCA_916439065.1. Taxonomy (GTDB): domain Bacteria; phylum Bacillota; class Clostridia; order Lachnospirales; family Lachnospiraceae; genus Catonella. The sequence goes on along the minus strand of CAKAGD010000003.1, from coordinate 524,230 downwards.
AAAGGGATAACACTCATCCTTGCAGAGCATAGGATTTATTATTTAATGGGTGTGGCAGATAGAATAATTATCATTCAAAACGGAAGAATAGAGAGAGAGTACACTGCACAGGGCTTTTTGGCAGTTACGGATACAGAGATAGCTGCTCCAGGACTTCGATCAAGGTATAAAACAGTCTTAAATAAGCCTAAAAACGATGGTGGAAAAGACCTGATAATAAAGAAACTTTCCTTTAATTTTGCCAACAAGGGAGAACTTAAAATGGAGAATGTATCGTTTGACCTCGGGAAAATATATGGAATCGTAGGAAAGAATGGTTGTGGTAAGTCCACCTTTTTGCGAATTTTAACTGGTTTGGAAGAAAATGATAAAAGTGAGATATTATTCGGAGAGAGAGTTTGTAGTAAGAAGGAGAGAATTAAGGCTTCCTCGTTGGTCATGCAGGATGTCAATCACCAGCTATTCACTGATTCAGTCGAAGAGGAAATGAAGCTGGGAGTTAAAGAATTGAAACAGGATACTGTTGATAGAATTCTATCAGGGCTAGGCCTTACTGAACTAAGAGACAGACATCCTATGAGTCTTTCGGGTGGTCAAAAGCAAAGGGTCGCTATAGCTTCTGTTCTATGCAAAAACTCGAGATTCATATTCTTTGACGAGCCAACAAGTGGAATGGATTATAAAAATATGCTCAAAATATCAAAACTGATAAAGAGCATGAAGACAAAAGATGACATCATCTTTATCGTATCTCACGATACAGAGTTCTTAAATGAGGTCGCCGACAGTATCCTCTGTCTGGAGGATTATAGGATATACAATTAGATGAAAAGAGACTGATACCCTAAGCCTGATAGCGGTTTGGGGTATTATTTTTCTTTTTAAACTTGAAAAATTATAACTGTTATAGTATAATAATAACAGTTATAACAGAAATGACAGTAAAGAGGTATAAAATGAATATTCAAATTAATAACTCAAGTGATGATCCGATTTATTTACAAATAAAGAATCAGATTAAGGTGCAGATAATTTCGGGAGATTTGAAAGTAGGAGAACAATTGCCGTCAATTCGTTTTTTGGCAAAAGAACTCAGAGTAAGCATGATTACAACCAAGCGAGCCTTTGATGAACTGGAACTTGAGGGCTTTATCAATTCAGTTCAGGGAAAGGGTAATTTTGTTGCGGCACAAAATAAAGAGCTGATTCGTGAGGAATACTTAAAGCGTATTGAAGAACAGTTGCAAGAGATAGTACAACTCTCCGAAATTGCAGGAATATCAGGCGATGAACTGACTCAGATGTTAAAGGACTATGTGGAGGGACGATATGAGTGATTATGCTATTGAAATTAAAAATTTGATAAAAAAGTTTGATGGGTTTACACTTGGACCTATAGATTTTTGTATACCTAAGGGAACTATAGTGGGATATATAGGTCAAAATGGTGCAGGTAAAAGTACAACTATCAAGCTCTTGTTAGGACTGCTTCATAAGGATTCAGGCGAAATAAGAGTATTGGGAGAAGAAAATACCGATAGTATTGCACTTAAAGACAGGCTGGGAGTGGTCTTTGATGACTTACTATTTCCTCGGGAAATGAATATTACTGATATAGAGAAGTTCTGTTTACGAATATATACAAAGTGGGATAAAGAGTGCTTTAATAAATTAAAGATTAAATTTGATTTACCTGAGAAACAGGTTATAAATAATTATTCTCGTGGTATGAAAATGAAATTATCGATGGCGATTGCCCTATCACACAATGCAGAACTATTGATATTGGATGAGGCTACCAGTGGTTTAGATCCGATTGTAAGAGAAGAGATTTTGGATTTACTTCTTGATTTTATGCAGGATGAAAATCACACAATCCTTATCTCTTCACACATACTCTCTGATTTGGAGAAGGTTGCAGACTATATTAGCTTTATTAATTTTGGTAAGATACTTTTTTTTGAAACGAAGGATGATTTGAAGGAGAATTACGGTATATGTACACTGTCAAATGAAGAAGTAAATAATATAGACGAAGCCGCAATAATAGGAAGGAGAGTACATTCCTTTGGACAGGAGCTGCTTGTAAAGAGGAATCTCGTGCCAGATGGAATCAAGTTACAAAAGCCATCTATTGAAGATATTATGATATATTTTGTGAAAGGAGAGAGAAGATAATGACTGCACTGATATTAAAAGATATAGCTGCTATGAAAAAGACATTAATGTCCACGCTTGTAATCTGCTTTGCTATTGTATTTTTTTGGATCATATGAAAAATCTATTGTTATGATACCTCTTATTTGTACAGTAATGCCTCTCATTTTAACAGCAATAGCATTCGGATATGATACAAATTCAAAGTTTGAGCAATTCGCATTTTCGATGCCAATTAAGAGAAGCAGTTTTGTGCTTAGTAAATTATTTTTTGCCTTTTGTTTTGGATTGGTTGGGGGGATTACAGTATTTACCTTGCTAAGTATAAATGGGAAAGTAAGATTTGAAAATATAGTATTGATTTCAATTGTTACTTTGATATCAAGCATTTTTATGTCAGCGATTCAGCTGCCTTTTATGTTCAAATTTGGTGCTGAAAAGAGTAGGCTTATAATGCTAATAACATATTTTGTAGTCTTTGTCATATTTTCAATGCTTAAACAAGCATCAGGTTTATTTACTAAAGTGCAGGGAGTTTTAAAGAACTTTTCCCTGACTGATGTATATAGTGGCTTAATACTGGTGGGACTAATAATCATTGCAATTTGCCTAAAGATATCCATAAGAATTATGGAAAAAAAGGAATATTAAATTTTATATACTTATTATTACAAAACCCAAATGATTTTCTTAAATTTTCCGACCTCTATTCTATTGGTAAGAAGGCTGTGATATAATGTGAACACTTAACGAAGTCGAGCCGAAGGCGAAGACTGAGTTTAGTGACGACGCACCGCAGGTGCTAGTACCTTTAGGTGGAGCGGTATCTAAGCACTTAGTGACGACGCACCGTAGGTGCTAGTGCTGTGCAATCTGAGCCGCCTTTGGCGAAGGCTGAACTTAGTACTTATGATGAAATGTGAACACTTAACGAAACACAGATTTACCGGTTGAACGGAGAAATTATGAGAAAATATAAGAAAATTACTGCACTCTGCCTCTGTGCCTTGCTTGCATTTGGAGTAACAGCCTGTGGCAGTAAACAGGAGAATAAAGAGGCATCTAAAGGGGTATCAAAAGAAATAGCAAAGGAAGTATCGCAAAATGCATCTAAAGAAGCTTCCAAGGAGGTTTCTAAAGAAGTTTCACAAGAAACTAGCAAAGACACAGTCAAAGAGGGCTCCAAAGTAACATCCGCTGAGGAAACAAACACTGAGACGGTCTACTCAAATATGGCAAACAAAGCTAGTGCCGAGGAAGTCAAGGAGGCACTTTCAGCCTACCTAAACAAGGATAGTGTCGACTACTACATTAAGCAGGTAAACGAGTACAACGATATAGTTGGGAGCGTTGGACTTCAGGGAGATTTTACGAAGTTTGGTAAAACAGAGTATGATGTAGAGAAAATCAGCAACCTTTGGAAAGAAAAGAAGGGTGATTTTGTTGGAACAAACTGCAGGCTTAACACCTTCTTTTTACTAAAGAATAACATAAAAATTCCAAGTATAAAAAGTGATGGTGAGCTATTATTTCTAGACAATGACTCGATAGATAAGGGAAAGCTCTTTGATGAGAAGGACAAGGAGGCATTCAATGTCTTATTCTCAAGAGTAAAGACTGAGGCTACTGAAGATGTCAAGGTTCACGCTAAAAAAATATGGAAAAATATTTTTCTCAAAAAAATCAAGTTTGATGAAAATGCGAGAATGCTCTCTGTGGTGCTGCATGACAACCTTGATGGAGAGTATCTCTTCGTAGAGTCATGTAGGAGTTATGGTACCTGACAAAGACGGATATTTATTTGTGGAAAAGTTAACCTTTGAAGAGCCTTATCAGGCAATAAAGTTTGCTACCAAAGAAGAATGCTACAAGTATCTTCAGGGGAAATACGCTGATTATACAGGTGAAGGTCTTGCAAAAGCCTTTTTGTAATGGATAATGGAAAAACTGGTAGAAGTAGAATAATAAAAAAGGGCAGAACTGAATTTCGGTATCTGCCCTAGCTTTATGCCAAAGGAGATTTCTTGATACAATACTTATATTACTGCAACTTACCTTGTGACATTAACTTATGAGTATACTTGACTTAGCTTAGAGGTTCTAAGTTAACAATTACCAATTCAGGACGGTTAAATATTCTTGGAACTCTCGTGCTTTCTCTTGCAAGACCGCGGCTTACTATCATTTTACCGTTAGGAAAATCGTACTGCCCGCCTGCGTACTTAGGAAAGAAGCCCTCATCAGGAGCGAATACGCCGTTTAGAAGAAAAGGTATTCTCCACTGACCGCCATGAGCGTGGCCTGTGAGTACAAGGTCAAAATTGTAATCCAGATATTTGTTCACATATGAAGGGCGATGAGCAAGTAAGATAGTAAACAGACTATCGTCCTTTATTTGGTTTATTTCATCAAGCTGAGCATAAAAGCCCTCACCTTTGCCGGTATAGAGATTTGCATCAGGATCATCAATGCCACTAATGTTTATTTTCTGATTGTTAACTTCTACGGTTTCGCTTTTTCCGTCTAAAATGGTAACATTATACTTTCTTAGAGTATCAAGCATTTCGTCAACACGGCGGCTCCAGTACTCGTGATTGCCGGTAACATAGTAACAAGGATACTTCCCTGCTATTCCTGCTAAAAATAACTCTGTATTTTCATCAGGAATTTTGTCATCAAATATATCCCCGCCAAGGAGAACTATATCAGGGTTTTGCTTAACTACAGCATCTATTAAAGTTTTCTGATTTTTCCCGTATTTGCAGGAGTGTAAATCCGTCACAAGAGCAATTCTTATGGGATTTGTAATTTTATCTGAGGTAATCGTATATTTTACTGTCTTCAGTCTGACATCAAATGCGCTGAATAAAAAAATGGCTATAACAAGTAAAATAATAATACGGAAATGTTTGTTTCTAAGTCTATTATCATTTACTTTCGAACTATCTGAGGGGGTTCTATCTTTTTGAATTATATTCTTTAACATAGTGGTACTCCTTGTCTATTGTTATTAAAAATTCTTATATCATCTTAATCTCTAACTTGGTAAATCGGCAGCTTGCCAAAGTTTGTCCTTGAATCATTATAGCGTAGTTTAATTGCTTTATAAAGTCATTAACACCCTAAAGTTGAAAAACAAAGTTTAAGTATTCAATTCGCAAAACTTTAAAAAGTATAAAAAGTTTAAGTAATTGATACCCTAAACTTGAAAAAAATAAAAAGTTTATGAATCAATACCCTAAACTTGAAAAAAATAAAAAGTTTAGGGTATAATTTTATCAAAAAGGTGGTGAGGGTACTATGAAAGATAATAAAAGATTAAAAGAGCGTAATATATATCTTAATAAGCTGATTGCATTTAAGGATACAGAGCCTGTAAAGGTTATAACGGGAATTAGAAGATGTGGTAAGTCAAGCCTTCTTAAGTTGATGCAGGAACATCTTTTGAATTCTGGTGTTGATAAAGAACAGATTATAGCTATTAATTTTGAATCTCTGGAATTTCAAGAAATGAGCTATAAGGATTTTTATAAATATGTTAGTGAAAGAATTGCTAAGAATAAGAAAAGCTATTTATTCTTTGATGAGCTTCAAAGAATATATCAATGGGAAAATGCAGTAAATTCTTTTAGAGTTGATTTTGACTGTGATATTTACATAACAGGCTCTAACTCCTATCTGTTGTCGTCGGAGTACTCTACATATTTATCGGGAAGATATATAGAGATTAAAATTTACCCATTATCATTTGGAGAATTTATAGATTTTCATGGCTATAGACTAAAAACATATAAAACTCCGATTGGTACGGTAAAATATAGGGCAGTAGATGATAATGAAGAAATCACAGAGCTTAGAGATTTGTTTGAAGCATATATGAGGTATGGCGGAATGCCGGGGATTGCAGATGTTGGACTGGATCAAGATAAGGCTCTTATGATTCTTGACGGTATATATTCGACTGTAGTTGTAAGGGATATTCTAGAGAGGGAAAAAAGAAGGGGACAGAGACAGATAACTGATGCAGAACTCCTAAGAAAGATAATATTGTTTTTGGCGGATAATATTGGCAACAATACATCGCTAAATTCAGTAAGTAATACATTAGTATCCGAGAACCTGCTTCAAAACCGTGGAAAACAGGGTAAGCCTGCAACTCAGACAATATCTTCGTATGTTGGGGCACTCAAGGAATCTTATATGTTTTATGATGTTAAGAGGTTTGACATAAAAGGAAAAGAATACTTGAGGACGCTAGGTAAATACTATATTGTAGATATTGGTTTGAGAAATTATCTGCTGGGATTTAGAGACAGGGATAGAGGGCATACCTTAGAAAATGTAGTTTACTTTGAACTCTTGAGGCAGGGTTATGATGTAGCAATAGGGAAAATTGATAACCTTGAGGTAGATTTTGTAGCTGCAAATGCAGATGAAAAAATCTACATTCAAGTAACGGAGAGTATGTTAAATGAAGAGGTTAGGGAAAGGGAATTAAAACCATTGCAAAAAATTCCTAATAATTACAGGAAACTGGTTCTTGCTTTAGAACAATCACTTGAAACGGAATACGAAGGTATACAGGTGGCAGGCATTGTGGAGTGGCTGGTGAAAGGATATAATGATGAAAGAAAAGACTCTTAGAGTTGTAAAAATCGATAAAGAAGCTATCCTTGAGTTTATTTATGAGAATTTCATAGCAAATGAAGAAGAACTCCTGGGGGTTAGGTCATCTGAAGTGACAAATGATTTTGCAATTGATTGGGAAAAAGGCGAGTTCATCTTTACCGCCCATAAACAGGAGGATGTTGATGGTAGTTTTCAAAAGTTGCCAAAAGAGATAGAGATTGGGAAGCTCCTTAAAAATCTCTCCAATACCACTGACTCAGCACTAAGTACAAGTCCAATATATAAGGATTATACCTTTGAGGAATTGAAGAGATTGTTAAGTACAGCTAATTAGCTAGGACTATTCCGCCTGCCACACCAAGACAGTAGAGGAAGAAAATGAAAGCAAGGTTCTCTCCAATCTATCCCAGTAAAGTGACTACAAGTGGAACTACAATAATAAAGAGTATAGTGCTAAGAGTTACTACATTAGTAGAAAACTCAACATCACCGTCACCATGGCTTGCAAGAATAGGGAGAACTGCAAGGGCAGGGGTAGCTGATTGTACGATAAAGTATTAAACTCTGCGGTTGGCAAATTCTTTGCGGTTAATATAAGAATAGCAAACATAACAGCTGGTCCCAATATGAACCTACCGATTAGAGCAATGATTGTATCTCTATCGAATTTGATTGTATTTAGTCCGGCCTTAGCTAGCACTATACCTATGTAAATAAGTGATAGTGGAGTTACAAGATTGCCAATATAAGTCAAGGTATTTGTAGCAAACTCAGGTACAGATATTTTTGATACCAAGAAAGCAAGGGCAACTAGGAAACCGACCAGAGGAGCAGGGAGCAGCTTTTTCCAGTTAAACTTTTCGGTGTTCTCACTTTTTCCCGTCTTACTGTCACTTGTCATAAGGTAAATGCCTAGAGTCCAAGTGGAAATTGTATTAGTAATATAGTAAATAAGGAAATAAGGAAGGGCTTCATTTCCAAACAGGGCAATATTTAATGGAAGACCAATAAAAATGGTATTAGCATTTACAAAGGTATTTATCAATGTGCCACGGCGTCCGGGCCTTACCTTAAATATTTTGACGGTTATATAAGCAATTATATATCCAATAGCAAAGGCTGCAAATGTATAAACCAAACCCTCTGACAGACTGACAAGCTTATCCAAAGTCAAATATTTAAGAACTGATACGAAAATGGAAGCAGGAAGGGCTATATTCATAATTAATCGTGAAAGATTGGGGCCAAAGTTTTCGGCAAACCAACCCTTATTTTGTAAGATATATCCAAGAACAATAATCACGATAATAGGAATTATGCTCTTAACAGAGGTAATAAGTATTTCCATAACTCTCCTTTCCTAACGCTATGTGTTGTTTCTGCTAAACTAATACTATTATGAAATACTCTTAAATTAGATAACGGAACAAAAAGGTGCATAAAACAGAAATATGGTCGGTTTCATACACCTTATACAGTTACTAAAGCATGGCTAATGATTATTTATATTTTGGATACCATTTTAAATCATGGACAGCTTTATCCATATTGGTTTCTTTAGCATGTGCAAGCCCCTGTTCTTTAGCTTTGTTTGCTACTGCTTCAGCCACCTTAATAGAAACATCTGCAACATACTCAAAAGGTGGAAGTACAGGTGCGCCAGGCTTAGTAATATCAATGATTCCGCTTAACGAATGTGCGGCGGCACCAATCATTTCATCGGTTAAGAGACTCGCTTCGGGAAGCCAACATACCAAGACCCAGTCCCGGATAAATGAGGGCATTATTTGCCTGACCGATGACATAGTCAACTCCCTTATAAGAAATTGTGCCGGAAGGAATGCCTGTGGCTACAAATGCCTTACCATCCGACCAGGTAATAAGATCTTTGGCACTTGCTTCAGCAAGCTTGGTTGGGTTTGACAATGGGAATATAATAGGGCGTTCTGTGTTTGCACACATTGCTTCAACTACCTCTTTTGTAAAGGTATTTGGAGCGGTTGAGGTTCCAACCAAAATCGTAGGCTTGACAGTCTTAATAACTTCAAGAAGACTTGTAAGTTTGTCTGCATTTGGATAATCGGAGCGTTTTTTAGCAAATGGCTTCTGCTCATTGGTCAAATCGTCCATATCATCAAATAGAAGTCCCTGCTTATCTACCATAAAGAAACGCTTATAAGCTTCTTCCTCAGAAAGCCCCTTATTAACCATTTCACGGTGTACACGGGAAGCAATTCCGGCACCGGCTGTTCCACCACCAAAGCAGAGGTAAACCTGGTCGGTTAGTTTGTCACCGGTAATGGCCATTGCGCCTAGGATTCCACCAAGAGTTACTATACCTGTTCCCTGAATATCATCGTTAAATGTAGGGATTTTCTTGCGGTATTTTTCAAGAATATTGGCTGCATTAGAGCGGCCAAAATCTTCCCAATGAAGATAGAGTCTAGGGAAAGGCGCTCTGCTGTTTCTACAAACTTCTCTATGAAGTCATAGTAGCGGTCTCCACGAACTCTTTCGTGACGATTGCCAAGGTAATTTGGGTTGTCACGAAGCTCCTTGCGGTTAGTACCTGCATCTATAACCAATGGTAAAACCAAAGATGGATCTATGCCTGCTGCACCGCTGTATACCATGAGTTTACCCACTGAGATATCTACACCGTTAGTTCCCCAGTCGCCTATACCTAGGATTTCTTCAGCATCTGTTACTACAATTAGGCGTATTTCACGATCACCGGCAGCATTTTTAAGTGCCTCTTCGATATCTTCAGGATGATTTATATCCAGATAGCCTGCATACTGAGTATCTACGAAAAGATCGCTGTAGCCGGTAATAGTTTCTGCAACTGTTGGATCATAAACAATAGGGTTAAATTCTTCAAGATGTTTTGAAAACAGATAGTAAAAAAGAGTGCGGTTGGTATTAAAAATTTCCATAAGAAAGAGGCGCTTCTCCAAGTCATTTACCTTGGTTTGAAACTGTGCATAAGTTTGTGCAGCCTGTTCCTCAATGGTTTGAACATAAGGTGGTAAAAGACCTATCAGACCCAGTTCTTTGCGTTCTTCCATGGTAAACGCTGTACCCTTGTTGAGAAATGGATTGTTTAAAATGTCGATTCTGTTCATACATACCTCCTTTTTTCTTTATAATAATTGATTAATATTTATTTGTAAATGGATATTTGAAAGTTCACAATAATAACACTGAATTCCGCTATATTAATAAAATCAAGTAGTAGCACTCTATGAGTGAAATTGATAAATAGTTGATGAATATTATCCTTGTATAATGAGATATATAAGAGTATTATTATAATAATATCAGAATAAAATGACTCGATAGGAGAGAATAATGGAGATTAAAGATTTTACTGAAATTGAACAAAAACAGATTAAAGAAGGACTAAGCACTGCCGAAATAAGTGACAAGGAGGCAGCTAATAAGATTCTTGCACTTGTGCCTGAAGAATGGATTAAAAGAATACCTTTCTTTGTAAGGGGGCATGCAACTACAAAGACAATTGAGCGTATAGCTAATCAATTCCCTGAGCTTTATGCAGTAGCAAAACAAAGTGGAGAACTTCCGGAAAAGGAAAGGGAGGAACTTCGTAAGATTATAACAGGTATATTTGAAGAGAAGATGAATAAGCACAAGATTAAATGATGTTTTTTACCAATACCACCTATGTTTTTGTAAAAATATTACGAAAAAATGGACTTTAGTGATTTATGCCGAATTAATGATTCCTTGACAAGCAATTAAATTGTGTGTTACCATAATATTAAAATTGCTAAAAACAAGGAGGAAATAACAATGACATTGAAACAGAAGATTAATACTTTGGTTGGATCAATTGGTGCATTTATGGGAGTTTTTGTTTTTATAGCTTATATACCACAGATTATAGCGAACTTAAACGGCAACAAAGCACAGCCTTTACAGCCACTGATGGCGGCGGTTTCGTGCCTGCTTTGGGTAATATATGGATGGACTAAGGAGCCTAAAAAGGATATTATTCTTATTATACCTAATGCAACAGGTGTTATACTTGGATTTTTGACATTTTTGACTGCTTTATAATTACATTTAAGAATTATCGAGGTACTTATGTTATACATTATAACGGGAGTTATCCTTTTAGTATTTGTCTTTTCAATGCTCAGGGATAATAGAAGCATTTGGAATCCGGCCCTTCTTATTGTTGGGCTGGTATTTTCATATATATCGTTACTTCAGATACTATTTGATAATGATATGATGAATGTTTACTCATTTACGATGCTTGCCGGAGTTTTAGGTATTCCATTTCTTATATTACTTAGCGGAATTTTTCTTGTATACAATGGGTTTATACTGCTAAAGCGTGAAGGGAAGTCTAAGGTGAACTTCCTGTCGTTTGCAATGGGTATTCTCATCATTTTGTTTTTTGTGGTAATGTTTATTCACGAATATGGAGTTAGTAATTACAACCTGTATAACAAAAATTGGTATAACATTTTTTTCCGGTTTTTTATATATTCTTATTTGATTTTTGGCTTTGCCTTTGCAGGTTTTTTGCTTTATTCCTTACTTTACAACTTTATTCCTAAGAGGAAACACTATGACTTTATCATTATTCATGGTGCAGGCCTATTAAACGGTGAAAGAGTAACTCCACTCTTAAAAAGGCGGATAGATAAGGCAGTGCAAGCATTTAAGAAGTCAAAGAATCCTAATGTGAAGTTAATAGCAAGCGGAGGGAAAGGTATAGATGAGAAGATATCCGAAGCACAGGCTATACTGAATTATCTGATGGAAGAGACAGATGTGCCAAGAGGAGCTATTTTGTTTGAAGAAGAGTCTAAGACGACTTATGAAAATCTTCTCTTTTCTAAGAAAATAGGCGAGAGCTTAGTTTCTAATCCTACTTTTCTCTTTGTTACCAATGATTACCATGTATTTAGAACAAGTACCTATGCTAAAAAGATAGGACTAAAGGGAGATGGGCTGGGTTGCTCAACAGCCTCTTACTACCTGCCGTCAGCCTTCATAAGAGAGTACATTGCTCTTTGTGTAAAGATGAAGTGGATGTTTGCGGGTTTTTATCTGCTTTTGATTATTGCCGTTATTTTTTCATAAAATGTGGGAAAATAATAAAAACACCCTCATAAAATGTGGGAGATTGAAGGAATAACCCTCATAAAATGTGATAAACTCTATTGAAAAGCCTCATAAAATGTGATAGACTCTTAGCGAGGAGGTGAGAATGGTGTATTTTAAGCGAAAAATAGATAAATTCTTAGCGGATTGGAAGAACAATCACTCACGCAAGCCTCTAATAGTAAAAGGGGCAAGGCAGATAGGCAAAACAGAATCGATATTACATTTTGCGCATGAAAACTACGAGAATGTAGTATATATAAACTTTGTGTTAGATAAGAAATATACTACCATAGTTAACGATGGATATGATGTAGAGACTGTAATAAAAAACATTACCCTAATAAATCCAAGCACAAAATTTATCCCGGATAAAACTTTGATTGTCTTTGATGAAATTCAGGAATACCCTGATATTGCAACCACTTTAAAATCTTTTAACTTGTATGGAAAATACGATGTGATTTGTAGTGGTTCGATGCTTGGGATAAACTACAAGAAGATACATAGTAATAGCGTTGGCAGTAAAACAGATTATGAAATGTTTTCAATGGACTTTGAAGAGTTCTTGTGGGCAAAAGGCTATGAAGATACGGCTATAAATAGTATATTAGAACATATGATTAGCCTTACACCATTTAGCGAGACAGAACTTTCGGTGTATAAATCACTATTTCTTGATTACTGTGTCCTTGGTGGAATGCCTGATGTAATAAAGGGATATATTAAGACAGGCACTTTTTCGCAGTCGCTTGAGATTCAAGGGCAGATTAGACTGGACTATGAGGAGGATGTGAGAAAATATGCTGAAGGACTAGATCAGGCAAAGATTATAAGCGTATACAGAAGCATTCCGGCACAGCTTGCAAAAGAAAATAAGAAATTTCAATTTAGTATAATTGATAAGAAAGCAAGGTCGAGGGAATATACAGGATGTATAGAATGGCTTATTGATGCAGGTGTAGTTACAGAGTGTAACTGCTTAAATTATCCTGAATTGCCTCTAAAGGGAAATGTAGACAACAGTAAGTACAAGTTATATTATCCTGATACCGGCTTGCTGATTTCTGCTCTTGATGAAGAGGCACAGGAGGATTTGAGGGTAAATAAGAATCTTGGAGTATATAAAGGGGCGCTTTATGAGAACTTTGTTGCAGAAGCCTTTGTAAAGCAGGGACTAGGATTGTTCTACTACAAGAAAGATAATTCTACATTGGAAGAGGATTTTTTTGTAAGGTCAAAAAATGAACTAATTCCAGTAGAAGTTAAATCCAATAATGACAGTTCAAAATCCCTAACTGCCTTAATAAAAAATGATAGGTACGCAGACATAAAACACGGCATTAAACTGGGAGATTTCAATGTGGGGGTTGCCAACAATATATACACATTTCCGTATTTTTGCGCATTTATGTTAAAAGCATATCTTCAGAAATGGGATTAACTGGAAATACGATAAAAATAAAAGGGGTAATAAAATGGAGAATAAACCGCAGCATTGCCACCAATGTGGCAGAGAAATATACTTTGATGGAATCTGTGCTAATTGCAGAGCAGAGAATGAGAAAAATAAGATATTGGCATTTACGGAAGATGAAATAAATGCTAAAATCAGCGAAATCTGCGAGGAAATGAAAACTAAAGGGAAGTTAGATGACAACTACGGTGTCTTTATCAAACTTCTTGATTACAGGGATATAAATACTGAAAAGATAGCCGAAACAGCGTATAAAAACAAGGTGTTTTTCCCTTGCGAGCTATATAGGGATGCCTCTAGTGATATAGTAAAGGCTATGCTAGAGCTTGTAAGCAGGATGAGATTGATGCAGGACTGGCGGGAGACTTACTTTTATGCCTTGCTGTAGCAGGTGGAGAAGAAGTTTTCAAGACATTTTTAGAGCTTGAAAGACAGCCAAGGAAGTGGAGACAGAAGTTATATGTAAATCCATCTTTTTATGCAACTTATGGAGGTTGGACCTATGATAAAGAAGGAAATTATATTGAAACTAATTTTAATAAATGTTATCCACTAATAAAGGGAAGTCTTGAGGAGAAAAAGAAAAGCCCTGTAAAAATCGGTGTTAAGACTGATGAAAAATGCCCTAAATGTGGCTGTGCTATTGTAAATCTGATGGAGATTGACGGCAGGGATGAAAGGCTTGATTTTATTGGGATTGATGGTGTTATCAAGGCAAAATGCTGTCCTAACTGTTTTACATTTTCAGAGGGAGACTATTGCAGATATACCGTAAATGGTGAGAGTGAGGCTATAGTCGGAGAAGATACCAGTGAGGAAGAGGATTATCTAGGTGAAAGCGGTATAGAGGAACTGACCTCCAATACCTTTGTTTTAGGTGATAAACCTGTTCCACTTAGATTTGCGGCTGATTGGGAAGGAGGTTCTTCCATCGGTGGTTTTGCGGCTTGGATACAGGACTGTGAGATAAAGATGTGCCCTGACTGTGGCAGGCCTATGAAGTACCTTGCGCAGATACAATGGGATACAGTACTTGATGGCATGGAGGGTAATGCTTACATAGAGATATGTAGGGACTGCAAAACTATGGTGATGTTACATCAACAGACCTAAGAGATTTCGTAGTTGATGCCTATAAAATGTATATGAAGAATGTCTTCAAGCAAAATAAAAAATAATAACAAAGCAATTGACGCATTATACAATGTATTTAAGTTCTGTGGCAGATTACCTGAAAATATCGATGTATCTATGTAGTCACAACTGGCTAGGGAGGAAAAATATGGGGGATAAAATAATTATCGGTAACAAAAAGTTTGTTTTAGATGAGATTGGATTTTATATTGGCAAGATGAATGTATGGGAAAAAGAAACAGATATTTTTCTGGAGATAAAAGCTAATGAGAAAGATGTAGACGATATCGTTTTTTTGAAAAAAATTAACTGGCTAAATAAAAACAAAAAGTAAGATAATAGATACATTTATGGAAGAAAATGACTATTTTATAGAAAATATTAATGATATGATTAAAAGTGGTGATTTTGCCGCAGACAGAGAGATTACAGAGAAAGATTTTATCGAATCACTTTTTGTAAATAATGTTACAATTTATGTAAAAGGAAGTGAAACAGATTTTATGCTGGATTTAGATACTGACCCGGATTATTTAATGGGACATCTGGCCTGTATAGAGGTAGATAGTGAATATGGAGTTGAATGTGGGGGAATGAACGGATAACAATGGTATGATTTTAACTATTATTTGGAGGAAAAGTAATGAATGATAAAAAATTCGATAAAATTATAAAAAGACTAAAAGAAGATTCAAGGAACAAAAGCTATACAGAGAGGGGTATACCACCTATTTTTCAGGTAAGCCCCAAAGCACAAATCCTTATTATAGGACAGGCACCCGGTAAGAAGGTAGAGGAGAGCCTTATCCCTTTTAACGACAAGTCAGGTGAAAAACTAGTGCAGTGGATGGGCATTGACAGAGATACCTTTTATTCAGAGAAAATCGCAATCCTGCCTATGGACTTTTACTATCCTGGAAAAGGAAAGACGGGAGATTTGCCACCAAGAAGCTTTATAGCTAAGGAATATCATAAGGACATACTTGACCTCATGCCGGATATAAAGCTTACCATTCTAATCGGTTCATACTCAATGAAGTATTATCTTGGCAAAGGAATGAAGGAGAACCTTACAGAGACAGTGAGAAGCTATAAAGAATACCTTCCTAAGTATTTCCCTATAGTCCATCCAAGCCCGCTTAACTTTCGCTGGCAGAAAGCAAACCCTTGGTTTGAGGGAGAGGTCGTGCCGGTACTTAGGGACATGGTGGGGAAAATTTGTAAGGGAGAGTAATAGTTTTAAGATTAACAACGAAATAGAAAGGAGAAAATCATGTTATTCATATACTATCCAAAATGCTCCACCTGTATCAAAGCTAAGAAATGGCTTGATGAGAAGGGAGTAAAATACACTGAGCGCCATATTGTGGAGGAGAATCCATCATTAAGCGAGTTAAAGGAGTGGTGGGAGAAAAGCGGTCTTCCTCTTAAGAAGTTCTTTAACACCAGCGGAATGCTCTACAAGGAAATGCAGTTAAAGGACAAACTTCAGAGAATGAGTGAAGAGGAACAGCTTAAACTGCTATCTACAAATGGAATGCTTGTAAAGCGTCCTATCGTAGTAAAAGGAAAGACTGTGCTCGTAGGCTTTAAGGAAGAAGACTGGAGTGAAAAATTAGTTAAGTAAGACTTTAACATAGTTAGCAACAGTTTGCCTATATCAAAAGTTCGCTTTCGTATAAGTAAACTTTGCTAACTATTATACTTTAGTAAAAGGATGAATTATGTCAAAACATGAAGAAAAAACCAATGTAATGAGAGTATTGGATAGCAAGAAGGTGAAGTATACAAGCCACTGCTATATAGATACACCTACTACCAATGGTGTCGAGGTGGCTAAGATACTGGGACAAAATCCCGCTGATGTATGTAAAACCCTTGTAACTACCTCCAAATCAGGAACAAATTATGTCTTTGTCATCCCTGTAGCTAAAGAGCTTGATCTTAAAAAGGCGGCTAAGGTGACAGGGGAGAAAAGCATTGAAATGCTTAAATCAAAGGAGCTTCTGCCTTTAACGGGCTATGTACACGGAGGCTGTTCTCCTATAGGTATGAAGAAGCCTTTCAAAACCTTTATAGATAAAAGTGCAGATGAGAGAGAGGTAATTATCTTCAGTGCGGGGAAAATAGGCTATCAGGTAGAGCTTACGCTCTCTGAACTCTCCAAAGTAATAGAGTATTCACTGGAAGATCTGACTGTCTGATTTGTCTGCAAGCTATTGACATAAAATACAGGATTGTATACAATGATACATGTATTGGTTTTTGATATACCGTATTTTTTTCTATTTAAATGTTGAATAGGGTATGGCATTGTATTTTGTATTGCATGGAGGCTACGGGTTAAAATGGACAATATGGACAATTCTTATGAACTTGCAGATAATTATTCTTTAAGAGGAAGGGTCTTTGGAAAACTTAGGGAAGATATACTTCTTGGAAATACAAGGATATGGAAGAACTTAAAGAAGTAGTTATAGGCAAGGAATTAGGTGTAAGCAGAACTCCTGTAAGAGAGGCTTTAAGACAGCTTGAACTGGAAGGACTTGTTACTATTATTCCTAATAAGGGGGCCTATGTAACAGGGATTTCAGACAAGGATGTCAATGATATATTTATGATAAGGTCTTATCTTGAAGGGCTCTGTGCGGCTTGGGCCTGTGAGAATATAACCGAGGAACAGCTTGGGGAAATGGAAGAGTCAGTATTTTTAGCAGAATTCCATGCGAAAAAGGGGCATTTTGAACAGGTAGTTGAACTAGATAATAAATTTCATAAAATACTATACCATGCCTGTGGAAGCAGGGTTTTATCCAAACTGCTGGTTGATTATCATCACTATGCACAGAAGGTTAGGAAGGTCAATCTTTCCGAGGAAAGCAGGGCTAAACATTCTATCTTAGAACATAAGAGGATAGTTGAGGCAATAAGAGATAAAAATGCAAAGGCTGCTGAAGAATATGCACATGACCATATAATGGAGTCGATTAAAAGGATGCATGATGTGGAAGCAGATGTGGAATAAAGTAGAGGCTGTAAAGAAAGTGGATTTCTTTATAGCCTCTATTTGGTATCTTATAAAACTACGGCAGTGTTTTCTTTGTGTACTTGCTGTTAATGCTAAGTATATCATTTTTTTGTTTTTGTATATCGCTGTGCCGATTACCACAGTCATCGGAATTGTAATTATTAACCCTATGCTTCCCGCCATTGCCCTTATTATCTCGGTGGCGATAGAATCCAGATTGATTATTTCTATAAACCTTATCTTGTATACAATGAATAATATAATTAAATGCAGGGTAGTGCCGACATAAGCAAGAATCAGAGTGTTTGACATAGAGCCCATCATATCTTTTCCTATGTTCATACCGGATATTATCATATTTTTCCCGGTAATATTTATCTAGCGTACTTATCTCATAAAGGGCTGAGGCTATGGAAATGGCTACATCCATGATAGCTCCTATAGCACCTATCAAAATGGTTCCAAAGAGTATTCCCTTATAATCCAGATTCCTAAACTGCGGTATGTAGGCAAGACTTATGGAACTGTCATCTGCAAGCCCTGTAAGATGGGCAAAGTTACCAAAGACGAAGGCTAAAATGCCTGAAATTATTACTCCTAAAGAAGTGCCGATTATGGCAACTAAAGTTTTGATATTCCGTCCGCTTATGATAACCAGGGTTATTATAACTACCGGTATGGAGATTCCAAGCGAGGCAAGGATGGGATTTACGCCTCTGATTATAAGCGGTATGTATCCAAAGAATATCATAGCTACCGCAATAATAAGAGAAAGCAGAGTTTTAAGTCCGTTAAAGCCACCTATAATTAAAAGCAGAACTACAAAAAGACTGACAATAAGATAGACTTGGGTATCTCTAACCTTTTCCTGTATCTTTACTGTTTCTAATGTTCCGCTGCTGCCCTCGGTTGCTCTGATCAGAAGTTTATCTCCCGGCTTGAAAATATAATAGCCCGGCATTATTCTTTCTATTGTATGCCGTATGGTAAGGATTTCACCCTTGTGATTTCCGTCAAGTATTTCTACCTTAAGATGCTGGTATCTTATATCGGCCTCCAGTGATACATTTCGTTTCTCGTTCGTGTCGTCATACTCAATTTCAAGTACCTTAGCCTTGAAAATGATATAATCAGTATCCTCCATTGCCTGTGAATAATGCCTTCTCATATCTTTATCCGATGAAAGTTCATCTGAGTAAGCCTTAGCAGATACAAATAATCCAAAAGACAAATTGAGTAAAAATATAAATATAATTAAGGTACAAACTTTTTCATATACCAAACCTCGTAAACTTATTGAAATAACTATTATAAGATATCAGAGTAGAGAAGAAAACTCAAGCATGAAAAAGAATTCTTTGTATATATTATATATAATTTATAATTTTTTTGATAAAAATATGCCAAATAGGACATGGGTGTATTGAAATAATCATGAAAACCAAGTAAAATTTGACTAAGGTATAAATTGAAATTTACTAGGAGGGTTTACAATGAAAATGAAGAAACTACTGTCACTGGCACTTGCAGGAGCCTTAGTCTGTACAAGCACAGCTGTTGTGATAGCTGCAAATGGTTCTAAGCAGGAAATGAAGCTTAGAGAGGCTAACCTATTTACTGATACGGTAAAGGGAAGTGAAAACGGCACAATTTCAAGAGGAGAGGCTGTTGTTCTTGTGTTAAATGCACTTGGATATAAGGATGATGTGAATACTAAGGAAGATTATGTAAAACTCAATCCTTTTAATGATGCATCTGCAGCCTATAAGGGTTACCTAGGTCTGGCATATGATTTGGGACTTGTACAAAAGGCTGACAATTTTTATGAAAATGATACAGCCAAGGAGAATTATCTGCTAGGCATGGTATTAAGGGCATTGAACTATAAGGATGCCTTTACTGATACTGAGAATCTTGCGGTTAAACAGAAACTTGTTGACGAAAGCGACTATATTGAAGATGATGTAACTAAGGACGAGGCTGCGGAGATTATCTTAAACAGCTTGAATGCAGAACTTGGAGATGGAACTAAGACCAAATTCGGTGAATATCTTGTAAAAAGCGGAATTATTTCTGAGGATAAGCTTGCAGCACTTGGAGTAAAGGCTGCCACAAAGGATAAGGAAGACATCCACATCATTTATTTCAATGACTTCCATGGCAATATTACTGAGGAAATTACAGGTAAGAAGCGTAACATGGGTATGGCTAAGATGGTAGGCTATGTAAATGAGTTTAAGGCTGCACATCCTAATACAATAGTACTTTCAGGTGGTGATAACTATCAGGGTACTGCCGACTCCAACCTTACCTTTGGTAAGCCTGTAACCGCTATGATGAAGGGTATGAATACCTTAGCATCCGCAGTAGGAAACCACGAGTTTGACTGGGGATACGAGAAGATAAAGGGCTGGGCAAAGGATGGAAGTTTTAAATATCTTGCATCCAATATCTATGACAGAAAGACAAATAAGCCTGTAGCATGGGCTAAGCCATATATGATAATTAAAAAAGCAGGAATAAAGATTGGTATTATAGGCCTTGCGCATCCTGATACACCATCCCTTGCCAAGGCTGAGTATGTAGAAAACTTTGAATTCAGAGATCCTGTTAAGTCTACAAATGAATGGGTGAAATACCTAAAGTCAGGAAAGGCAAAAGAGGGCAAGCCTGATGTTATCATTGCTCTTACGCACATTGACTCAGACCAGAATTTTGACACAAATGAAATTACAGGTAATGCAACCAAGCTTGCAAATGAGGTAAAGGCCTTAATCTTGTGCTTTCTGCACATTCTCACAGAAGTGTAAACGGCAAGGTGAACAATGTGCCTATACTTCAGGCTTACTGCTATGGACGTGCAGTTGGACATGTAACCTTAGATGTAGATAAGAAGGTAACATCAAAGAAGGTAAAAGTGAGCGTTAAGGCTAAGAATGATAAGAAAAAGGAAACTAAGAAGCCTAAATACAAGATTGTGAAAAAGACAGCTTACAAAGTTAAAGACATTGCTACAGAGCTTTATGATGCAAGCATTATAAAGGATAAGATAATCAAGTCTGCTAAGGCTGATGAGTTCTACACCAAGCTTCAGGCTGAAATAGCGGATGAGAAGAATAAGGTATTAGGAGAGGCAACAGAGGCATTTACACATAACAGAAGCGACAAAGGAAGTGTAACCCTGCTTGGAAGATGGGCTTGTGAGGTTATGGCGGATGAAGCTAAGGCTGAGATTGCTATACAGAATGGAGGCGGCTTAAGACGTACTCTTGAAAAGGGTAAGATTACAATGGGAGACTTATACGAGATTATGCCATTTGACAACTACCTTACATCTATGGACTTAAAGGGTAAGGATATTAAGAAGGCTATTGACCATGGTATAGATATGCCTAGCACAACAGATGGTGCTTTCAGTGGTCTCATCGTAGAATATGATGGAACGAAGCCTTATGGAAGTAAGATAACCAAGATTACACTTTCAGATGGTACTCCGCTTGAAGATGAAAAGACATATAGAGTTGTAACCAATGACTTTGTGTTTGGCGGTGGAGATGGTTATGATTTCAGTGGTGCATCCAATGTAAACATGACTATTCCAATCAGAGATGTCCTTGTGTCTGCAATTGAGAAGGCTAAAACAATTACGCCTAAGAAGGTGGACTATATCAGAGATATATCCAAATAAAACTGAATAGAATTATATTTTAAATAAGCCGCTATGTACTATGTCTATAGCGGCTTTAGTGTTGCAATTATATAGGTAGAAAGCATAATTTGTATTGCATAAAAATAATTTGTAAAAAAAATTATATAAAATGCTTGACAAATTATTTAAAAGGTGTTATTATCTTTCTCAGATATAAGAAATAAAGCTGAAATAAAGATGTGCTTATATCGAAGCATAGCTTAGATGGGAGATGATGATTTGAAAAAGAGTGTATATAGCCTGGTGCTTATGGATGATGTGGTTGAAGCCATAGACAGGCTGGCTTACGAGAGAAATACCAACCGTTCCAATCTTATTAACCAGATATTAGCAGAGAATGTTAATTATATAACTCCGGAAATGAGGATGAGAGATATATTTACTCAACTTGAAGGTATACTTTCGGAGAGCTGTTACCAGATACTTGAAAGATCCTCTGATTCTATGTTTGCCTTAAGAAGTCCTATAAGATATAAGTACCGCCCTATGGTAAATTACACAATTGAACTTTTTAGGGAACCGAAGGACATAGTAGGAAGGCTTAAGGTTTCGTTTAGAACGAGCAGTAGGAATTTTACAGATGCGGTTGAGGATTTTTTTACAAGATGGATAGATATGGAGAGCGGGTATTTGAGTAAGCTTCATCCGGACGGAGTTCCGTCTGACTTTGAAAATGCAAAGTATGTAAGAGGTTTTCTTAAGGTATCTGATGAAAACGAACTTAGTGAAAATGAAATAGCATCGGCTATAGGAGGGTACATAAAAGTACTTGACAAATGTATTAAATTTTATTTTGAACATCTTAATGATGAAGAATTAATAGAAAAAATGATTCACACTTCTTATGAGGAATACCTTAAAAGCGGTGTGTATATAGTATAAGGAGGCAATATGAACACTTCAAAACTTACGGCTAAATCCGTGGAGGCTCTTGAAACTGCGAGAAACTTGGCGATGAATAACTACAATTCTTACATAGAAGAGTCACATGTTTTACTTGCCCTGCTTACAGGAGAGTCGGGGCTTATAGGTGAACTTATGACCAAGATGGGCAAGTCACTTCCTAATCTTGAAGCAGAAACAAGACACATAATTGATGCATTACCTAAGGTAACAGGTGATGTAACCGGTGAAATATATATTTCAAATGAGACAAATGCAGCTCTTAATGAAGCTGAAGCACAGGCGATTAAGATGAAGGATGAATACACATCCGTAGAACACATTATGCTGGGTCTTCTTAGAAAGCCTGATAGTAAGCTTAGGGAATTATTTAAAACATTTAATATTACAGAGAAGGAGTTTTATAAAGTATTAATGGATGTACGCGGTAATCAGAGAGTTACAAACCAGAATCCGGAAGACACATATAATGTTCTTGAAAAATATGGCCAGGATCTGGTAGAGCTTGCCAGAAACAATAAACTTGACCCTGTTATAGGCAGGGATGATGAAATAAGAAATGTGATTCAGATTCTTTCAAGAAAAAGGAAGAATAACCCGGTACTCATAGGTGAGCCGGGTGTTGGTAAGACTGCTATAGCAGAGGGACTTGCACTTAGAATAGTAAAGGGAGATGTTCCGCAGGGACTTAAAGACAGAAAAATATTTTCTCTTGACCTAGGTGCACTTGTGGCAGGAGCTAAGTACAGAGGTGAGTTTGAAGAGAGGCTCAAGGCTGTACTTAACGAAATAAAGAAGTCAGAAGGCGAAATTATCTTATTCATAGATGAGCTTCACACCATAGTTGGTGCAGGAAAGACAGACGGAGCCATGGATGCAGGCAACCTCTTAAGCCAATGCTTGCAAGAGGTGAGCTGCATTGTATAGGTGCTACTACTCTTGATGAATATAGAGAATACATCGAGAAAGATGCCGCTCTTGAGAGAAGATTCCAGCCTGTAATTGTAGATGAGCCTACAGTTGCAGATACAATCTCCATACTTAGAGGACTTAAGGAGAGATACGAAGTTTTCCACGGTGTTAAGATTCAGGATGCTGCCCTAATAGCCGCAGCTACCCTTTCACATAGATATATCTCAGACAGGTTCCTTCCTGACAAGGCTATAGACCTTGTAGATGAGGCCTGTGCACTTATCAGGACTGAGATGGATTCCATGCCTGCTGAGATGGATGACATATCAAGAAAAATAATGCAGCTTGAGATAGAAGAAGCTGCACTTAAGAAGGAGGATGACAAGCTTAGTCAGGCCCATCTTGAGGATATAAGAAAAGAACTTGCAGACCTTCGTGAGAAATTTAACGAAATGAAAGCAAAGTGGGAGAATGAAAAGAACAGCATAGAGAAGGTTCAGAAGCTTCGTGAGGAAATCGGCGAGGTAAATGCTCTCATTGAAAAGGCTGAGAGAGAGTATGACCTCAATAAGGCTGCAGAACTTAAATACGGAAGGCTTCCTAACCTTAAGGCTGAGCTTGAAAAACAGGAGAAACTTGCTGAGGAGAGCAGCAATTCTTCAAACAGCCTCCTGCGTGACCATGTTGGCGAGGAAGAAATTTCAAGAATAGTCGGACGTTGGACCGGTATCCCTATCACAAGGCTTATGCAGGGTGAAAGAGAGAAACTCCTCAATATGGAGGGCATACTCCACGAGAGAGTTATAGGACAGGATGAGGCTGTAACCAAGGTATCAGAGGCAATCTACGTTCAAGGGCAGGTATCAAAGATCCTGACAAGCCGGTTGGATCCTTCCTCTTCCTAGGGCCTACAGGCGTCGGTAAGACAGAACTTGCAAAAGCACTTGCACAGTCGCTTTTTGATGATGAGAAGAATCTTGTAAGAATAGATATGAGTGAATACATGGAGAAATACTCAGTGAGCAGGCTGATTGGAGCGCCTCCGGGATATATTGGATATGAAGAAGGGGGTCAGCTTACTGAGGCAGTCAGAAGAAAGCCATATTCGGTAGTGCTGTTTGATGAGATAGAGAAGGCACATCCTGACGTATTCAATGTGCTTTTACAGGTGCTTGATGACGGGCGTGTAACAGATTCTCAGGGAAGGACAGTTGATTTTAAGAACACAATCATTATCCTTACGTCAAACCTTGGCTCTATGCAGATACTTGACGGTATCCAGGAAAATGGTGAAATCTCAAAAGAAGCCATCGACAGCGTAAATGACCTTCTTAAAGCAAGCTTTAGGCCTGAGTTCCTTAACAGGCTTGATGAGATTGTATTCTACAAGCCTTTACAGAAGGAAAACATAGGTAAGATAGTTGACCTTATGCTTAAGGACTTAAAGCACAGGCTTAGTGGAAAAAATCTTAGCCTTGAAGTGAGTGAAGCTGCCAAGGATTATATAATTGAAAAGGGTTATGATCCTAACTACGGTGCAAGACCTCTTAAGAGGCTCATTCAATCAGAGGTAGAAACTTTGATTGCTAAAGAGATAATTAAGAAAGACATTCCTGCAGGAAGCGTACTCAAGGTGGATGAGACTGGCGGAAGACTTACAGTTAGCGAGTAAAAGAATATGATATAGAGAAAAGGCCGCTGCATTGTATATGGAATAATGTATGAGCAATAATAGGCTGATACAAAGGGTTTCTGTGATAATGTTGTTTACCACAGAAACCTTTTATGCTGTTAATTATTTTGTTGAATTAGTTTCTCAGTCTTGCCCCGTCAAAATGTATCCTTGTTCTAATATAGTCATCGATCATTTTTATATCATTTTCTCTTGAAGTTCCGCTTACTACAAGATCAAGAGAGGCTGCCATATTATTAATCATAGACTCTGTGGCTATTCCTGATATGGACTTAAGTATGGTTCTTTTTTTGTTAAAGTCATCCTCGTCCAGAAATTCCATAAAAAGAGTTATAGCCCTCCTTTTTGAGTCTTCATCAGCGAAGGCATTTGAAGAGTCTTTGGCATAACTGCCGGCTGATGGGGCAGCCGCAGGTAATGAAGGTGAAGTTTCCTTTGATTCAGGGGCTGGCATAGGAATAGAGGTACCTGTAGTTTGAGGGTTTATCAAAGTGACCTTTGTAAATCTATATTTTTCCAGAGCATAAGGATATTTTTCAGTGTCAACCTCGCTCAAGAACATGGCAAGCGGTCTCGCATATATTCTAAAATCCCCGTAAAGAGCCTGATATATAACCAGTGTTTCCATAGTTTCAGTGTGAGTGGCTATATTTAGTATCTGATAGAAATTTCCCTTAAAATGTTTATATATTTCAAAAGGTGCCGGCGTATTTCTTACATTATTGTCCATGATGAATACTCCTATTAACTTTATATTTTTGTTAGAGTTGATTTTTAACATACCAAAAATTGTATCATAGCGAGATGTATAAAGTCCAGTGGTTTAAGGGAAAATGCGTAGAAATAAGGGATTATCGTTATTTATAATTAATATAACAAATAATCATGAAAAAATATATGTACTAATTGTTTGCTCAGGCTTGACAGTTGCATTTGTATTGATATATAATCACCTCTGTTCTACAGGAGTATAACCATAAAATTGGTTAATCAGTTACTTTTGTATTTGTGAATAAGAAAAGGAGGAAATAAAGAAATGAAAAAGAAAAAGCTTTTAAGTGCTCTTCTTGCCGGAGTAATGGCAGTTACACTTACTGCTTGTGGAAGTAATTCTGCTTCAACAGAAGGAAGTGCGGCATCAGGAAGTGTAAGCACTGCATCAGGAAGTACAAGCACTGCATCGGGAAGTACCTCGTCTGAAGAGGCAAAACCTGTTGATGGCGGACAGATTATTATAGGTGACCAGACACAGTCAAACGGTGATATTTATCCATATTGGACAAATAATGTATCAGATAACAGTGTGTATAGGCTTACATTTGGCTATGACACAATTGTTGTTGATAAGAATGGTAAGTTTGTAGTAGATCCTCAGGTTGTTAAAGAGAAGACGGATACAAAAAATGCGGATGGTACTGTTACCACTACATTTAAGCTTCAGGAAGACCTCAAGTGGAGCAATGGTGAAGCCATTAAAGCTAAGGATTATGTATTCAGGCTTCTTTACTTTTCATCACCTGCACTTGTAGAAATGGGTGCTACAGATAACACTGAAGGTTCTAAGTTAGTTGGCTTTGCAGATTATAATGCAGGTAAGACTAAGGTATTTAAGGGAGTTAGGCTTTTAGGAGATTATGAATTCTCTGTAACAATCAATAAGGATTACCTTCCAAACTATTACCAGGATGCTCTTGCAGCGGCAGGACCGGGATATATGAAGGGATGGCTTCCAGCTGATTATGACATAAAGGATGATGGTAAGGGTGCTTACTTTACAAAAGACTTAGATGCTAAGAAACTTAAGAAACAGGCTAATGACTATCGTATGAATATGACAGCTTACTCAGGTCCTTATATGAAGGATAAGTATGATGAAACATCTAATACTTATACACTTGTAAAAAATCCTAACTACAAGGGTAACTATGAAGGCCAGAAACCGCATATTGATACAGTTATCTATAAGTTCGTTCAGACTGAGACTCAGATGGATGAGCTTGCAACAGGCGGTGTTGATATCCTTGTAAAAATGGGTGAGGCAAACGAGATTAACTCAGGTATGGACCTTGTAGATAAGGGAACCCATGGCTATGTAGATTATCCTCGTAACGGTTATGGAAAAATCCAGTTCATCTGCGATAGAGGTCCTACACAGTATGCAGAGGTTCGCCACGCTATAGCTTATCTCCTTGACAGAAATGAATTTGCTAAGACATTTACAGGCGGACACGGCAGCGTAGTTAACGGTTACTATGGTACAGCTCAGTGGATGGTTGAGGAAAGAGAAGACGAAATCGGTAAGCTTAACCAGTACAGCTTCTCTGTAGATAAGGCAATCGCAGAGCTTGAGAAGGCTGGATTTACCCTTGGTAAGGATGGAAAGCCATATAAGAGCGGGCTTCGTTATAAAAACTTGACGATGGTAAGCTTATGCCTCTTACAATCAAATGGTGTTCATCAGAGAACAACCCTGTATCAGACCTTCTTGCAACAAAGCTTGCTAACAGTGATGATGTAAAGAAGGCAGGTATGGAGATTAAGCAGACCGTTGTTACATTTAATGAACTTGTAGAAAACAATGAGCAGTCTAAGCCAAATGATTATAATATGTATAACCTCGGTATAGGATTTACTGCTCTTTATGAGCCTGAGCAGGCATTTAAGATTGGCGGACCACAGAATAAGAACAGAATTTCAGATGAGAAGCTTGCAGACCTTGCTAAGAACTTAAACCTTGTAGATCCTGCAAACGAGGATGAGTATCTTGATAAGTTCGTAGCTTTCCAGCAGAGATGGAACGAGCTTCTTCCTGATCTTCCACTTTATTCAAACCAGTACTATGACTTCTTTAACAGCAAATTAAAGGGTTATGAGGGAATCAAGGATGCAGTTTGGGATATTACTTCTCAGCTTACTTACTGCTGGGTTCAGGAATAAAAGAACTAAAGTATTCATGGGATGTTTCGTGAATAATTGATGATGGATATGAAGAGCCGGGCTCAATTGGGAGTACGGCTCTTTTTTTAATAAGATACAGATGTTAAATATTGATGCCAAAAAATCTTAATAAGTAGTTTCTTAAAATTTCCTGCTTAAATAAAAAACTCTCCGAGGGATGTACTGTGGTGGAGATTTATCTATAAATTAGCAAATACCGGGTGAGACTGTTATTTAGCCGGGTTATTTGCAGGATTATAACTTTAATGCGGTAACTTGTTATAATGTTTTTTGTATAGCAGATATGTCAAAATGAGATAACTGTGCGTCATTACTTGACAATTGTCTTTATACTGACATATAATGATGGCAATCATTCTGTAAAAGCATGGGAAAACAATAGGGTTTTAAGTGGCTTTTACATGGTGTAAATAAGAGGAGGTTCTGAAAATGAAAAAGAGAAAACTATTAAGTGCTCTCCTTGCGGGAGTAATGGCAGTTTCACTTACAGCCTGTGGCGGTAATTCTACCTCTACAGAGAATGGAAGTGCAACATCAGGAAGCACAAGCATGACAAACTCTGCTGCATCCGGAAGTACTGCAAGTACTGCATCAGGAAGTGGTTCAGCAGCAGCCACACCTGTTAGCGGCGGACAGCTTATAATCGGAGATGGTACACAGTCAAACGGTGATATTTATCCATACTGGTCAAATAATTCATCTGACTATGCTGTATACAATATGACATTTGGTGCAGATACGGTTGAAATTGATAAAGATGGTAAATATGCTTTAAGTAAAACAGCGGTCAAAGAAAAAAATGACACTAAGAATGATGATGGATCAATTACCACTACATTCAAGCTTCAGGAAGATTTGAAGTGGAGTAACGGTGATCCTATCACAGCAAAAGACTATGTATTTGCTCTTGCCTTCTTCTCATCGCCTGTTACAGTGGAAATGGGAGCTACAGATAATACGGCAGGTTCATACTATGATGGTTTTCCTGAGTTCAACGAAGGCAAGACCAAGGTGTTTAAGGGAGTTAGGCTTTTAGGGGACTATGAGTTTGCAGTGACCATAGCTAAAGATTATCTGCCTAACTACTATCAGGATGCTCTTACAGGTGTAAGGCCTGCATATATGAAGGGCTGGCTTCCTGAGGGTTATGATATAAAGGATGACGGCAAGGGAGTTTATTTTACAAAAGATCTTAAGGCAAAGGAACTTAAGAAACATGTAAATAATTATCGTTTGAATATGACAGCTTATTCGGGTCCTTACATGAAAGAAAAGTATGATGAGACATCTAATACTTATACTCTTGTAAAGAATCCTAATTATAAGGGTAACTATGAAGGACAGAAGCCTTACATAGATACAGTTATTTATAAGTTCGTACAGCCTGAGACTCAGATGGATGAACTTGCTACAGGCGGTGTTGATATCTTGCTCCACCTTGGTGAGGGAACCGAGATTAACTCAGGTATGGACCTTGTAGATAAGGGAACCCACAACTTTGTGGAATATCCTCGTAACGGTTATGGTAAGCTTGTGTTCGTATGTGACAGAGGGCCTACTCAGTATGTGGAGGTTCGTCACGCTATAGCTTATCTTCTTGACAGAAATGAATTTGCCAAGACATTTACAGGCGGACACGGTTCTGTAGTAAATGGTTATTATGGTCTTGCTCAGTGGATGGTTGAGGAAAGAGCAGATGAAATAGGCGCCCTTAATCAGTACAGTTTCTCGCTTGACAATGCCATAGCAGAGCTTGAAAAGGCCGGATTTACACTTGATAAGGACGGCAAGCCATACAAGAGCGGACTCCGTTATAAGAAACTTGAAGACGGCAAACTTATGCCTCTTGTAATTAACTGGTGTTCATCAGAGAATAACCCTGTATCAGACCTTCTTGCAACCAAGCTTGCCAACAGCGAAGATGTGAAGAAAGCAGGTATGGAGATTAAACAGAGCGTAGTTACATTTAATGAACTTATTGAGAACTATCAGCAGTCTAAGAAGAATGACTTCAATATGTACAATATGGGTGTTGGTTTCTCAGCTATTTATAATCCGGAATTTGTTTTTGCGATTGGAAATCCGCAGAATACAAACAGGATTTCTGATAAGGAACTTGCAAAGCTTGCTAAGAACCTTAACATTGTAGACCCTTCTAATGAAGACGAATATCTGAACAGATTCGTAGCTTTTCAGCAGAAGTGGAACGAGCTTCTTCCTGATCTTCCACTTTATTCAAATGAGTATCATGACTTCTTTAACAGCAAGTTAAAGGGTTATGATGGAATCAAGGATGCAATCTGGGATATAACTTCACAGATTAACTATTGCTGGATTCAGGAATAAAAACTAAAAAACATTAGTTTGCATATTTATACAAAATACTGGTGTATAGCTGGAAATTTAAGTCCGGGGAAAAAATTCCCGGACTTATTTCCTATTATCACACTTGCAAAAGAGCGTGTATTATTGTATACTAGAATACGCTTTCTGTTTACCGCACTGAGGATGGGAACCGTCCTATATGCGGTGCACAGAAAAACATTAAATGAAAGCAGGTAAGAAGTATGCTAAAGTATATTACAAAGCGTCTGCTGTACATGGTCTTTGTATTTTTTACCATGTCAGTCTTAATTTTTGCTCTGTATAATGCAATCCCGGGTGACCCGGCAATGATGCAGGTGGCGAGTCAGAGAGATAAACTTAAACCGGAACAGTTTGAGAAAGTTTACCAAAATATGAGAAAACAGATGGGACTTGATGATCCGGCTCCGGTAAGATACGGAAAGTGGATAAAGTCGGTTGTTACTCTTGAATTTGGTGATTCCATAATTTACAAAAAATCTGTTACCGATGTAATAGCAGAACCAATGAAGAATACAATCTTCCTTAATCTATTGGTAACTTTTTTTGCACTTGGCATAACTATACCACTTGGCATATATTGTGCAGTAAAGAAATTTTCAAAATTCGATACGGCGGTGCAGGTCCTAACGATTATAGGGTATAGCTTGCCGGTATTTATTTTTGCACTCATTATTATATATGTATTTGCAGTACAGCTTCGGTGGTTTCCGGTTTCGGGCATGAATACGCCTAATATCAAGGGCGGTTTTATGGTACTATTTCTTGACAGGGTTAAGTACATGGTTCTTCCGACTATGGTACTTACACTTGCTTCACTTGGCGGTATGACCAGATATGTAAGGGCTGCAATGATAGACGCACTTCGTATGGATTATATCAGAACGGCAAGAGCAAAGGGCCTTCGTGAAAGAGTAGTTATCTATTCCCATGCGTGGAGAAATGCCCTTCTTCCTATAATAACCCTTATTATAAGCTGGTTCATAGGTATATTCTCAGGCTCCATTATAACTGAGTCTATATTTGCACTTAACGGTATGGGGCGTATCTACCTTAAGGCACTTAACGGACTTGATTATAATCTTGCAATGGGTGTTCAGATGTTCTATATAGTAGTTTCACTGGTTGGTAACCTTATCATTGACCTTAGCTACGGTATAGTTGATCCTCGTGTAAGAATAGCAAAATAGTAAGGAGGAGAAAATGTCAGATAATAAAAAGAAGAAGCGTGCCTCCTTGCTTGCGAGGCTTTTTATGCCAAGAAACGGCATAGAAGAAAAAGATGTAGATATTTTTAAGGAAGAGCAGATGCAGTCTCCGGGAAGGACAGTAATCAAGAACTTTGTTTCTAATAAATTGTCTATGGGCGGACTCATTATTTTCTTATGTATATTTTTATTCGTACTTATCGGACCGTTTTTCTTTGTACAGGACCTCTCTTATGAGGAAAGTACACAGATTAACCTTGCACCGGGGCTTGATATGATGGATGTTCCAAAGGGACTCCAGGGTAAGGTTGCTGACATAGCAGTCGGTTCCAGCTTTTCAGCCGGTGTAAGTAAGACAGGCGGTCTTTATGTTTGGGGAAAGCCACAGGTTCTTCCTACAATTAATCTGAGCAAATTTCCTAAGGAAGTTAAGGGTAAGAAATTTGTGAAAGTAGCAGCAGGCATTGACCATATAGTTGCTCTTACAGATGATGATCAGCTTGTAGCTTGGGGAAATCCAAGACTTAACCAGACAAAGATTAATCCTGATATTAAGAATGACAGTGGAAAGATTGTTCAGATTGTTGCAGGATACCAGATTACAGCTGTCTTAAAGGACAATGGTAACGCCTTCCTCTTTGGTAATACCTCAGTTAATGATGCGAAGATTAGGCGTAAATATCAGGGTAACCTTGCAAAGCTTGCTTTTACTTCAGATGCCCTCATCGGTCTTACTAAGTCAGGTGAAGTAGTTTATCTTGGAACCAATGATTCATCAGTTTCTAAAATACCTGATGAGGTAAAGAATGGTGGAGTTAAGGATATAGCTGCTTCAGGCTTTACTGCAGCTGCACTTAAAGAAGATGGTAAAGTTGTGGTTTGGGGCAACTTAAAGAATGGTGAAGACAAAGTTCCTGAGACTAAATCAAAGATTGCTTCATTACAGGGCGGCCGTTACCACTATACAGCAGTTTTAGAAGATGGTTCAGTTATTGCCTGGGGTAAGAATAATTTTGGCCAGTCAAGCGCTCCATCAGTTAAAAATGCAACCAAGGTATTTTCCGGTTCTTATCAAAACTATGTACTTACAAAAGACGGTAAGGTTATTACTTTTGGACTTAAGGGTTATCTTTTAGGTACAGATGAACTTGGAAGAGATTTATTAAACCGTATTGTAAACGGTGGTAGGATGACAATGACCATGGGTGCAGTTTCGGTTATTATTTCAGTGATTATCGGTGTAACTATCGGTGGTATTTCAGGTTTCTTTGGAGGAACTGTCGATCTCCTTCTCCAGAGGCTTACCGAGATGGTATCATCCATACCTTTCCTTCCTTTGCGATGATTCTTTCATCAATAGTAGGTGGAAAACTCCCAGAGAGCGCCAGAATCTTTATGATCATGGTTATCCTCGGTGTACTTTCCTGGACAAGTCTTGCAAGGCTTGTAAGAGCTCAGGTACTTGCAGAGCGTGAGCAGGAATTTGTTACCGCTGCAAGAGCCATGGGTATCAAAGAACTTACAATAGTATTTAAGCATATAATTCCAAATGTAATTTCAGTTATTATAGTTACAGCAACCCTTGATTTTGCAACCTGTATGCTTACCGAGTCATCACTTTCATTCCTCGGTTTCGGTGTTGCACTTCCAAGACCTACTTGGGGCAATATGCTTAACGGATGTATAAATTCAGTAGTTATCAAGAGTTATTCCTGGAGATGGATCTTCCCTTCTATCTTACTTGGTGTATGCTGTATCTGCATTAACCTTGTAGGAGACGGTTTAAGAGATGCTATTGATCCAAAGTCTAATGAAAGGTAGGTAAGAAAGGTGGAAGAAAACAAGTATTTACTTGAATTACAGGACTTAAAAACCTTCTTTACTACCAAGAAGGGTATAGTTAAGGCTGTAAACGGTGTTACCTACCATGTTCAGGCAGGTAAGACCTTAGGAGTTGTAGGAGAGAGTGGAAGCGGCAAGAGTGTATCTGCCATGAGTATACTTAAACTCCTTGACGGAAATGGCAAAATTGCAGGTGGTAAGATAATATTTGATGGCAAGGATTTGGCTGATGTATCCATAAAGGATATGTCTAAGATAAGAGGAAATGACATTTCAGTTATATTCCAGGAGCCAATGACAAGCCTTAATCCTATATTTACAATAGAAAGACAGGTTGCAGAGCCTTTCATCATTCATCAGGGAATGAGCAAAAAGGCAGCAAATGCAAAGGTTGTGGAAATGCTCAGTGCAGTTAAGATTCCTAATCCTGAGGCTGTAGCAAAGCAGTATCCACATCAGCTTTCCGGTGGAATGCGCCAGAGAGTTATGATAGCCATGGCACTTGCCTGTCAGCCAAAGCTCCTTATTGCAGACGAGCCTACAACAGCGCTTGATGTTACCATTCAGGCACAGATACTTAAGCTTATGAACGAACTTAAGAATGAGCGTGGCACTTCAATCCTCTTCATTACCCATGACCTTGGAGTAATTAATGAGATGGCTGATGATGTTGCAGTTATGTACTGCGGTCAGGTAGTTGAAATGGCTCCTTCAAGGACTATTTTTGGTGAGGATAATTATAACCATCCTTATACCGAAGGGCTTATGAATTCAATTCCAAGGCTTGATACTCCTTCAGGTGTTAGGCTTGAAGCAATACCGGGTGCAGTTCCACACCCTCTTGATTTGCCAAAGGGATGCAAGTTTGCCCCACGTTGTAAATATTGTACGGAGAAATGCTTGAATGAAGAGCCTGCACTCGCTGAAGTTGAGCCGGGTCATCAGGTAAGGTGTTTCTATCCTGAAAAGGGGGCAAGAAAAAATGGAAAATAATAATGAAAAGAATGTGCTGCTTCATATAGAAGATTTAAAACAGTATTTCCCTATAAAGAAGAGCTTTGGTGAAACAGCGTTATGTAAAGGCTAATGACGGCATTTCCATAGATATAAGGGAAGGTGAAACCTATGGCCTCGTTGGAGAGTCAGGCTGTGGTAAGTCTACTCTCGGGCGAGTGCTTTTACAGCTTTACAAGCAGACAGCCGGCCGTACTATGTACTACGGAAGAAATATTGACGACCTTGCACCTAGCTATGTGGCTGAAACCCTGAAGAAAATCCCTGCACTTAAGAAGGAATGGGAAAGGCTTGTAGCAGAGGAGGCAGAGGCTAAAAAGGCTAATGATGAGGCAACAGCAAAGTTAGAAGCCAAGAATAATAGTGAAACACTTGCTAAAGCAGAGGCAAAGAGTGATGACAATGCAGCAACAGTAAAGCCGGAGGCTGGAGATCATAGTAAGGAATCTGCTGAAAAAGAACAATTTGCGGTCATGGAAAAGTATAACGAGGCTGTTAGAAAGACTAAGGAAGCTTATCTCACTATAGTTGAACTAGTGGGAGGTTTCTTTGTACTTGACGACCTTTCAGAAGTGGCAGACCTTCTTTTGAAAGAGCACAGCCATGCAGCTGCTATCTTTGATTCAAAAGAAAAGGAAGATTTATTCCAGAAACAATATGACAAAAAGCCTAGGGAGGCTCTTAGAAATAAGATAGATAAGTTACGTGAAGTAAGGACGGCTGAGGAACAGGAACTTGCAAAACTCCGTAAAACCCTTGATGAAAAGCGTGAGGCAATCAGCAAGAATCCTGATTTTGCAAGGCATGAGGCCTACAGAGACGGAGGTATCAACCTTGCTAAGCTTAAGGAACATGAGATTAGAGGACTTAGAAGAGACCTTCAGCTCATATTCCAGGATCCTTATTCATCACTTAATCCGAGAATGACAGTTGGTCAGATTATTGGTGAAGGACTTCTCGCCCATAATATTTACTGAAAATGACGAGAATATGCAGGAATACATACTTAAGGTTATGGAAGAGTGTGGACTTGCTCCGTATTTCATACATAGATATCCTCACCAGTTCTCAGGTGGACAGCGCCAGCGTATCGGAATTGCCCGTTCGCTTGCACTCCGTCCTAAGTTCGTGGTTTGTGACGAGGCTGTTTCCGCACTTGATGTGTCTATCCAGTCACAGGTTATTAATCTTCTTATTGACCTTAAAGAGAAGAGTAACCTTACTTATCTCTTTATTTCGCATGACCTTAGTGTAATTAAGTACATAAGCGACAGAGTAGGTGTAATGTACCTTGGAAGCATGGTTGAAGAGGCTGATACAGAGGAGCTTTATGCTAATCCAAGCCATCCATATACAGAGGCATTGCTTTCTGCGATTCCTACTACAGATGTAGATAAGGATAAGAAGGAAACCATTCTCATAGAGGGCGATATACCTAGTCCTATAAACCCTCCAAAGGGATGTAAGTTCCATACCAGATGCCGCTACTGTACAGAGATATGTAAGCATGTAACCCCTGTATTTGAGGAGGTTGCCCCAGGTCACAGAGTTGCCTGCCACCATAAGCTCGGTATTTACGGAGAGAAGAAGTAATGTTTTTTCATAAAAAGCTTGATAGAAGTTATGACACACTTAGGTTTCTTGGCGACAGGAAGGGTGAAGAAACTGAGGAAGATCTTAGGGAGTTTAAGGAAGGGGAAAAGCTGGAGTTTAAGGATATACTGGCTATGATACTTTCCGCTCTTATAGTATTTGGGCCTCTGTTTCTTATCATAGGACTTCTTATGTTCGTAATAACTTTATAAAGTATAGAAGGCCCGCCTCAAATTATGAGGTGGGTTTTTTAGTATTGATTAATGGTACTGTTTATAGTACTATCAATCATATGTAACAACAATATAATAGGAAAGTCCATTAGAGAAAACTTCTTTTGTACTTCTGAATGGTGACAAAGTAAAATATAAGAAAGCGAGGTATAAAATGAATTATACGGTTAATTTGTTATGGGATAGTGAAGCTGATGTATGGGTTGCTACTAGTGACGATATAATAGGGCTTGTACTTGAAAGTGGTTCACTAGACGCATTAATTGAGCGCGTACGCAGAATTGCACCCGAACTGTTGGAGTTAAACAATCAGCCGATGGAACACGCTAAAATCCTGTTCAAATCTGAACGACTTGAAGAGGTATACGCATAATGGCAGAATATGAAAAGAAGGTAAGAGAAATATTAAAAAATTACGGCTGTTATTTTATAAGGCATGGGAAAGGCGACCATGATATATGGCACAGTCCCATTAATAGCAAAAATGTTGCAGTAGATGGAAGAATCAAATCGAGGCATACTGCTAACGCAATACTTAAACAGAGCGGTATAAACTACCATTTTTAAGGCAGGAGTGTGAAAATATGAACTTATAGTCAGCCCTCTCTGCCATATTTTTCTTTGTTATGGAATGTCGCCTATAGTATAAGCAGGCGTTATAGCTGGTATGCTGTATAATTGTATACAAATATACAAATAACTGTTGACAGTGAAACCTAAGACAATTATACTGATAGCAGATTTTATTCCCAATTAATAAAGAACAAAATTTTATATCAGAAGGGAGAATTATTATGTCATATGTTGATGAGGTACTTGCAAAGGTTAAGGAAAAGAACTCTCATGAGCCTGAATTCATACAGGCGGTTACAGAGGTACTTGAATCTCTTAGGCCTGTGATTGAAAGAGGAAGAAAAGTATAGAAGAGATGCTATACTTGAGAGAATGACAGAGCCTGACAGAATAATCAGTTTTAGAGTTCCTTGGGTAGATGATAAGGGACAGGCTCAGGTAAACAGAGGCTTTAGAGTACAGTTTAATAACGCTATAGGACCATACAAGGGAGGACTTAGACTTCACCCTTCAGTTAATCAGAGTATAATCAAATTCTTAGGCTTTGAGCAGTGCTTTAAGAATTCACTTACAGGACTTCCAATCGGAGGTGGTAAGGGTGGTTCTGACTTCGATCCTAAGGGAAAGAGTGACAGAGAGATAATGGCTTTCTGTAAGAGTTTCATTACCGAGCTTTATAAGTACATTGGTGCTGATGAGGATGTACCTGCAGGAGATATAGGTGTAGGTGCAAGGGAAATAGGCTATATGTATGGCCAGTACAAGAGGATTACCGGGCTTTATGAAGGTGTACTCACAGGTAAGGGACTTAGCTACGGTGGTTCACTTGCAAGAAAAGAGGCTACAGGCTACGGTCTTGTATACATAACTGATGAGATGCTTAAGGCAAACGGAAAGAGCCTTGAGGGTAAGACAGTTGTGGTATCAGGCTCAGGAAATGTAGCTATCTATGCTATAGAGAAGGCTATAGCCCTTGGTGCTAAGCCGGTAACCGCTTGTGACTCCACAGGCTGGGTATATGATCCTGATGGAATAGATGTAGCAGTGCTTCAGGATGTAAAGGAAGTTAAGAGAGCAAGGCTTACAGAATATGTAAAGGCTAGGCCTAGTGCAGAGTACCACGAGGGAAAGGGTGTATGGAGCGTGAAGTGCGATATCGCTCTTCCTTGTGCAACCCAGAATGAACTTGACCTTGAAGATGCTAAGGCTCTTGTGGCAAATGGCTGCTTTGCAGTTTGCGAAGGCGCAAACATGCCTACTACCTTAGAGGCTACAGAATACCTCCAGAAAAACGGAGTTTACTTCCTTCCCGGCAAGGCTGCCAATGCAGGTGGTGTAGCAACCTCAGCCCTTGAAATGAGCCAGAACTCAGAGCGTCTTAGCTGGACATTTGAGGAAGTAGATGCTAAGTTAAAGGGAATTATGGTAAATATCTTCCGTAACCTTGATGCCGCAGCAAAGGCATACGGTAAGGAAGGTGACTATGTGGCAGGAGCCAATATCGCAGGCTTTATGAAGGTTTGCGATGCTATGCTTGCACATGGGATTGTGTAAAAAAGTTAAGATAATAATTACAGATTTGATTATGAGAAAGGCTGGAGAAATCCTGTCTTTCTTTTTATATAAGAATTCAATATGTTGACAATGTAGTTAAAAATTACTACAATGTAATTAAATGATGTGGGTGTCAAAAGTATTTGACACCCATTGATACAGGATTGCTACAGCGTAGCTTTCGCAATCCTTGCAAAATATTCGTAATCCGCTCATTTTTTTTGCAAAAAATGGCTACTTACTCATATTTTTTGCGTGTCAAAAGATAATAAATTCTCTTGCAAGCAAGCTTGCATCGAATTTTTATACTTTTGACACTTGTATCATTAAATAACAAGAAAGGAGCAAAATATGGCGCAGACAAGTGTAAATATTAGGATGGATGAAGAATTAAAAAAGCAGTTTGATGCGTTTTGTTCAGATGTAGGAATGAATATGACAACAGCTTTTTGTATTTTTGCAAAAACTGTAGTAAGAGAGAGAAGAATTCCTTTTGAAATTAAAGCAGATAAGCCTAATGAGGCTACTTATTTGGCTATGGATAAAGCTGTGAAAGATAAGGATATATATGGTCCGTTTGAAACGGTTTCAGACTTAATGGAGGCTCTTGATGCTTAAATTGG
Source organism: uncultured Catonella sp. (assembly GCA_916439065.1). Lineage (GTDB taxonomy): Bacteria > Bacillota > Clostridia > Lachnospirales > Lachnospiraceae > Catonella. The sequence goes on along the minus strand of CAKAGD010000003.1, from coordinate 485,487 downwards.
AGTTTACGGGAAGATTTAAAAAAGACTATAAAACAATGATAAAAAGGGGAGTAAATTCTAAGAAATTAGAAGAATTGCTTGTGCTTCTCTGTAATGAACAGACTTTACCGGATTCTTATAGGGATCATAATTTAGTCAATTCCAGGAACTATAAAGACATGAGAGAATGTCATATTGAATCGGATTGGCTACTTGTTTACCAGATTGTTAATGATACTTTGATTTTAAAATTAATAAAGACTGGCATTTATAGTGATTTATTTGGGTGAGGATTATACTGCTTTGTATTAAAAACTTTGAAAATATAGGAGAAGCAAAATGTCAGAAAGTAAAGATTTACTAAATATACTTTGGAGCGGAGCGGATGTATTAAGAGGCAAGATGGATGCCAACGAATATAAAACTTATTTATTGGGGTTAGTCTTTTATAAATATTTATCAGATACATACTTGGCGAAAGCCTATGATTTATTGAATGATGAGTCACCTGAAAGCCTTGATGAGGCTCAGGCTCAATATGAAGAGGCAGTAAAATCAGAAGATGCAGAGGACTTTTGGCAGAATTAAGGAGCTCAATGCATTATACCCTTGAACCTGATATGACATATATAAGCATCTTAAGAGATGCTCAAAATAATAGATTTAACAGAGAAAAACTCCAGTCCGCCTTCAATAGGATTCAGGAATCGGACGAGTTGTTTAACGGACTCTTTGCTGATGTAGACCTTTATTCCAATAGGCTTGGAACCGGAGATCAGAAACAGAGTGCTACAATAGCAGAAGTGATAAAGGTCTTAGATGGAGCTGATCTCATACATACTGAGGGAGATGTGCTTGGCAATGCCTATGAGTATCTGATTGGACAGTTTGCTTCTGAAACGGGTAAGAAGGCAGGTGAATTCTACACTCCTCACGGTCCTGCACAGATACTGTGTAGAATCGCAATGTCAGGACAGGAGGATAAAAAGGGATTACAGGTATATGATCCCTGTATGGGTTCAGGCTCTCTTATGCTTAGCTGTAAGAATTATTCTAAAGAACCTGATTATATCAAGTATTACGGGCAGGAGCTAATGCCGTCTACCTACAACCTTGCCAGGATGAACATGTTTCTCCACAGGGTTCTTCCTGAGAACCAGCACCTAAGAAATGGTGATACCTTGGATGCTGACTGGCCTACAGATGAAGAAACTGAATTTGATGTAGTGACTATGAATCCGCCATATTCAGCTAAGTGGTCTGCTGATGAAGGTTTTAAACAGGATGAGAGATTTATGGACTATGGTGGGAAGCTGGCACCGAAGTCAAAGGCTGACTATGCATTCCTATTACATGGCTTTTATCATTTAAAACAAAGTGGAACCATGGCTATAGTACTTCCGCATGGAGTCCTTTTTAGAGGGGCATCAGAGGGAGAGATAAGAAGGATTTTACTTGAAAATGGCTCCATTTATGCTGTTATAGGCCTGCCTGCCAATATGTTTTACAATACCTCCATACTACCTGTATCATAGTGCTTAAAAAGCATAGAGAGGGAAGGGATGTGCTCTTTGTTGATGCATCGAATCTTTTTGAAAAAGAGAAGAAACAGAATGTAATGAATAAGGAGCATATAGACAGGGTAATCAAGCTTTATAATGATAGAAAAACAGTAGATAAGCTAAGTTTCCTTGCTTCCTATGAAGACATAGAAAAGAATGATTTTAACTTGAATATACCAAGATACATAGATACAAGTGAAGACGAGGAAGAAATAGACATTAGAGAGCTTTCTGAAAGTTTTAGAGATATAAATAGAGAAATAAAAGAAAGCAATGAAGCCCTAATGAAGATGTTTGGAGAACTGACCTTTAGTGATGAAGATATCAAAGGTGCAGTAGAAGAGTTTATAAAGGTTTTTGGGGAGGTGTAAGATGGCAAATACACCTAGAATAAGATTTAAGGGTTTTACTGATGATTGGGAACAGCGTAAGTTGGGGGAAGTAATTAAAGTATGTAATGGAAGAGATTATAAACACTTAGATGTAGGTAAAATTCCTGTATATGGTACAGGCGGTACATGCTTAGTGTATCGGAAGCTTTATCTTATAAAGACGATTCAATTGGCATTGGTAGAAAAGGAACTATTGACAGACCGTATATTTTAAAAGCACCTTTTTGGACTGTAGACACATTATTTTACTGTATTCCAAAGCAAAATAATGATTTAAAGTTTATTTTTAGCGTTTTTCAAAATGTTGATTGGAAATCAATGGATGAATCTACGGGAGTACCAAGTTTATCAAAAGCAGCAATTAATAAAGTTAACATTTTAACACCCAATATACTTGAACAGGTGAAAATTGGGACATATTTTTTCGCTCTCGACCACCTTATCACCCTTCACCAACGAAAGTGTGATAAACTAAAACTTATTAAAAAATTCATGCTGCAAAATATGTTTCCTAAGAAAGGATAGAAATAAATTTGCTTATATTCAAAGAGGTAATAACACTATGACTAAGATACCTATATTTTCATTAGATTGCTATAATAAGAATGTAATCAAAATGATTATAGAAAAGTATGGATTGACTGAAATGGAGGCTGCCAGAGAATTCCTTATGTCGGAAACACATAGGATGTTAGAAGATGCTGATATGGCTATGTGGGAATTTTCTGCAAGAGCTATTTTTGACATGTGGGAAGTAGAGAAGATAACAGGAAATCCTAGGAATTCAGTACATTTAAGGAGTGAATAACATGACAAAAGAGATGGAATTTTTCCTTTTTCTTATTGAAAGGTATGCAAAGGCAAAAGGGAGAATGACAGGAGATGTGCTTAGAGAATGGGAGGATAAGGGAATAACCCAAGAAATATTTGACGGATATTTTGAATATCATCAGGAAAGGCTTGAAAATGCTTATGATGATATAGATGCTCTTGTAACAACAGGAAAACATATAGACTATAGTGTTAATGGTTAAGATGGGGGAAAATTATGGCAGAATTAGAATCGGTGTTAGAAGAAAGGCTCATAGCTGAGCTTACCGGCGGAGAGTCGCAGTGGACATACCGCCCTGATATTAGGACTGAAGAGGCATTGTGGGCTAATTTTAAGTATATTTTGGAGCAGAATAACAAGGCTGAACTGGGAGACCAACCCTTAAGTGAATCAGAATTTGCTAAAGTAAAGAATGACCTCTCTCATGCTTCATTCTATGAGGCAGGGCAGTGGCTTGTTGGAGAAAATGGTAAAGTCTATGTACATGTGCATAGGGGTGATAAGGTACTTCATCTTAAGGTTATGAATAACGAGCATATTGCAGGAGGCTCAAGTGTATATGAGGTAATTAATCAATACAGAGTCTTTAAGTCAGAAGAAGATAAAAATGGGAGAAACAGTAGATATGATGTTACCCTTCTCATAAATGGAATACCTATGATTCATATTGAACTTAAGAACAAGGCTCATTCCTATATAAATGGATTTAATCAGATAAAAAACTATATATCAGAGGGTAAATTCAGAGGGCTTTTTTCCAATGTTCAGATGTTTGTAGTAAGTAATGCAGTGGATACAAAGTATTTTGCGGCGGCACGAGATACTGAGTTAAATAAGGAATTCCTAACAGGCTGGGTAGATGAAGACAATAAGCCTGTTTGTGATTATATCGAGTTTACAAAGTCTGTACTAAGGATACCACAGGCTCACGAAATGGTATCTAAATATACTGTTTTAGACAATGTGAGAAAGAAACTGCTCATCCTAAGGCCATATCAGATTCATGCGATAGAGGCTATGCGTAGGGCTTCAAAAACAGGTAAGTCAGGCTATATCTGGCATACAACCGGTTCAGGGAAGACTATGACTTCATACAAGGCAACCAGGAACCTGCTTATGGACATTCCATCTATAGAAAAGACCTTGTTTTTAATAGATAGAAAGGATCTTGATAAGCAGACAGGAGATGCTTTCAAGTCTTATTCTGAAAATGATACTATAGATGTAGACAACACAGAAAATGTAAACCGTTTGATAAAAAAACTAACTGATGGCAACAGGCAGATGATAGTGACCACTATTCAAAAAATGCAAAAAATGATTAGAGATAGCCTGAAAGACGGCTCAAAAGACTATAATCAGATTAAATCTCTAAGAATAGCATTTGTAGTGGATGAATGTCATAGGGCTGTAAGTCCACAAACAAAGCGGGAGATTGAGAGATTTTTTGCTAATTCATTGTGGTTTGGTTTCACAGGAACTCCTATTTTTGAAGAAAATAAGTATGAGCAAAAGGGAGACCTGCCTCAGACAACTGAAGAACTATATGGTGAGTGCCTTCATAGCTATACTATAAAGGAGGCAATACACGATAAGGCAGTACTTGGATTTAATATAGAGAATCTGGGGCCTGAAAAATATAAGACTTGAGGACGAAGCTGCTTATTACAGCAGTGAAAACCATAAGCGTAAAGTGCTGGATGTGATACTGAACCGCTCCAAGTCAAAAGTTTGGTATGCAGCTTGTAAAAGGAAAAAAACCTACGAAGCTATGCTGACTGTAGATTCAATAGCCTCAGCACAAGAGTATTATGACCTTATTATGAGGATAAAGGCAGGTGAGGATGAACTTAAGATTAGTGAAGAAGTAATGAAGGCGCTTCCTGATTTTCCTAAGACTGCGATTACTTTTTTTCAGTTGTAGAAAATGAAGAGGCTTCAAAAAAACAAATCAGGAAGCAATGAAGAGGTATTTAGATGATTATAGCAAGATGTTTAAAAGCAGGAGTTATGGTTTAGGTGAAATAACTGCTTATAATAACAACTTAAATGAAAGGCTGGCTAGAAATGGGAATAAATATACTGATAGAATGGAGCAGCTTGACCTTGTTATAGTTGTGGATAGACTGCTTACAGGCTTCGATGCGCCATGTCTTTCAACTATCTTTATAGATAGGGAGCCAATGAAGCCACAGCATCTGATTCAGGCATTTTCAAGAACCAATAGAATTAATGACTCAAATAAGATGTACGGACAGATAGTTACCTTCCGTTCTCCAAAGGAATACAAAAAGAGGATAAATGAGGCTTTGGTATTATATTCTAAAGGTGGATTTGGGAAGGCGATTGCGGAAGACTGGGACACAGTACTTTCTCAGTTTGAGACCTCACTTAAAACTATTAGGAACTTTGCCCCTACTCCAAATGATGTACTAGGACTCTCAGACAGGCAGAAAAGGGTGTTTATCATCCTGTTTAGAGAATTTGATCATAATTTTGCACATTTAAAATCATTTTCTACATACGATAATGAGATGTTAAAGAAGTATGATTTTACTGAAGAAGACTATGAAGATTATGCTGCTGTATATAACAATGTGATTGCTGAAATGCGAGATAGACCTGATAAAGACGAAGGGGATAATGAGATATCGGATGATTATGAGTTGGTTGCCTATAGCAAGTTTAAGGTAGATTTTGAATACATAGTATCGCTTTTACAGGGCTTTGTGGATTCGATGAGTGCCGCAGAGAGTGGAATCGATGATTTTGAAGCTAAACTTAAGGAAATCAGAGAGGATGTAAAAGAATTTGCAAGTACCAATCCAAAACTAAGCAGTCTCATTTCTCAGGTTGTTGATGAGATGGAAAAAGATTTTGATAAATACATTAATAGGGATGTTTCGGCTATTATCAATCAAATGCGCTACGAAGCAGCAGATAAGGAAATTAAAAAATACGCTGACAAATGGTTTCTTGAGGAAGAAGCTGTCAGATATGAGGTATATAACTATAAGGATGGGAAGCTTGCAAACGAGAATAAATTGAAGGAAAGTGCTGATTATGCAGCTTACAAGGAGAAGAATGAAGCATCACTTCCTAAATACAAATTTTATTCTGAGCTTAAGAAGGATTTTGACGAGAAGTTGATTCCTGAGGCCAGACCATACATTAGCTAAAATGATAATGAAGCTTGCAGTGAAAGATGCTGCAAGCTTTTACCTTCACCAGCGGGTTTATTATTATGAATTAAGATTTGATAAGGACCTCATTATAATATCAATGTCCTTACTTTCAAGTTCCTGTATGATATGTAAGTAAGTTTTTTGAGTTGTGGTTATATTTGAGTGACCGAGCCTTCTTGCAACGCTTGCAATGGATACTCCGGCAAAGAGTAATAGAGAGGCATGCGTGTGGCGAAGCCCATGGATTGAAATTATAGGGACTTCAGCATTTCTACAATGTCTTGCAAGTATATCGTTGGCTGTTGAGTTATATATTTTATCATTTACAAATATGGGCTTGTCTTCAGGAATATCCCTTAGGAGTTCAGCAAACTGTATTACGGTTTGCCAGTCTAAGGGTATTTTTCTTATTGAAGATTTGTTTTTGGTAGGAAGAAAACCACCACTCCCTTTATAATCCCAAGTTTTTGACACAGTAAGGGTTTGATGTGATAAATTGAAGTCACTTGGGGTAAGAGCTAAGGCCTCTGAAAAACGCATTCCGGTCTTTGCAATCAGAAGAATAAGCCAATCCATACTAATATCAGCAGTGAGCCTTAAGTCATCAAGTAATTTATGCAGTTCGTACTGATTAAGATATTTGGGCTTTTTAGTACGGGGACTTTTTCCCTTAATTACGGCTTTTCTTGTAGGATCACGGCTGATATAACCTTCATCTACAGCATCAAGTATCGCACATTTTAAATGATGGTGGAAGTCCATTGTAGTCTGCCTTTCGTGTTCATTGGCATAGTCATTTAGCAGTTTTTGATAAGCAATTCTATCAAGCCCTGCTAAAGGGAGATTTGGTATAAGTTTAACCAGCCATCTATATGCCATATTGTATTTGCTCATTGTAACAGGCCTTATAGCCCCTTCTTTATAGACAGTAATCCACTGCTTATAATAATCGCAAAACAATATGGGTTTTGAACTGATGCTTTCTAGTGTATTCATTCATTTCCTCCTTAGTGTTTTTACTCACGCTGGTGAAGGGTGATAAGATGGTCGAGGCTCTTAAAATAGTCACCTATTTTCCTCTGTTCTTCAAATGATGGTGACGATGTCTCAACATTGTTTACAATGACTTTTGAAAGACTTGGTACGCCTGTCGATTCATCTTTCTTTTTCCAATCAACATTCTGAAAAAGACAGTTTGTAAAATCCAAATCATAAGCATCCCTTGGAATGCAGTAAAATAATGTATCTACAGTCCAAAAACGGTGCCCTCAAAATGTATGGCTTATCAATTGTTCCTTTGCGTCCAATACCTATTGCATCTTTATCGTATGAAAGCGCTTTATCTACACTCAACATATATCCACCTGTTCCATAGACAAAAATATCGCCTTCTCCAAGATGTTTGTAATCCATTCCGCTACCAATATCAACCACATCAGAGAACTTACGCTGTTCCCAAGGGAGAGTATTTATTTCCTAGTACCACCAATTTGTTTTGAATAATTTTATTATTCTCCTTGTTGTAATAATGAAAATAGCTTATACTAATATAGAGCAAGGCACATTTATAAAATAACATATTTTTAGAAAGGTAGGAAAGGTACAATGAAGATTATTGGCTTTCACAATCCTTCGGAAGATTATGGTTTCCTGAGTAATTGGTATTTATCAGATTTTCGAATTGATGGTATAGAATTTTCATCTATGGAGCAATACATGATGTATAAAAAAGCTCTATGTTTTGGCGATGAAAAAATAGCAAAAGAAATTTTAGCCGAAAGGGATGTGGCTAGAATAAAGGAACTAGGAAGGCTTGTATCAGGCTATGATGATCATATTTGGAATGGAGTAAGGCAGATAGTAATATACGAAGGGCTTATGGCTAAATTTTATCAAAATGATTCTCTAAAAAGCAAATTACTTGATACAAAGGATTGTACATTGGTAGAGTGCGCAGTTAAAGATAGAATCTGGGGAATAGGACTTTCTATGACAGATCAAAGAAGATTTATATCCTCAGAGTGGCAGGGACATAACTATCTTGGATATGCACTTATGATGGTTAGGGACAAGCTGAAAAATCAATTATAAATTCAAAGGAGAAACGCTTATGAAGAAACTTGAGAACAAAATTATGCTCATCACCTATGCTGACTGTATGGGAAATAACTTTAAGGACCTATCTCGGGTGCTTGACAAACATTTTAGTAAGGCTGTTGGAGGAGTCCACATCCTGCCGTTTTTTCCATCGTCAGGTGACAGAGGCTTTGCACCTATGAGGTATGATGTAGTGGATGAGGCCTTTGGTGATTGGGAAGATGTTACCAGACTTTCAGAAAAGTATTACCTTATGTTTGACTATATGTTAAACCATATAAGTGCGCAGAGCCCTTATTATAAGGACTTTCTAAAAAATAAGGACAAGAGTCCGTATAAAGACCTGTTTATCAGATACAAGGATTTTTGGGAAAATGGAGAGCCTACAGAGGCTGAGGTAGATGCAATCTACAAGAGAAAGCCAAGAGCACCTTATGTAGAGGCACATTTTGAAGACGGAACTACAGAGAAGGTATGGTGTACCTTTGATGAAGAGCAGATAGATATAAACTGCCCTTCTGATACTGCTAAAAAGTTCCTCGTTGATAACCTGACAGGAATGGCAAAGAGGGGAGCTGCTATCATAAGACTGGATGCCTTTGCCTATGCCACAAAGAAAGCGGGTACAAGCTGTTTCTTCGTAGAGCCTTATGTATGGGAATTATTAGCAGAGGTTACTGATGTGCTTTCACCCTACAGGAGTTACCATTCTTCCTGAGATTCACGAGCATTATACCATTCCTTTCTAAAATAGCTGAAAAGGGATATTTTGTATATGATTTTGCCCTGCCTATGCTTCTTCTTAATTCACTTTACTATGGGCAGACAAAGTACCTTAAGGATTGGCTGCTAAAATGCCCTAATAAGCAGTTTACAACCTTAGACACACATGATGGCATAGGCGTTGTGGATGTTAAGGACTTGCTTCCTGATGAAGAAATCGAGAAGACAAAGGAAGATATATTTAAGTTTGGTGCCAATGTTAAGAAGATATACAATACAGCCGCTTACAACAACCTTGATATCTATCAGGTGAACTGTACATACTATGCGGCTCTCGGAGACCATGATGATGCTTACCTCTTAGCAAGGGCAGTACAGTTCTTTGCAAAGGGCATACCTCAGGTGTACTATGTGGGACTTCTTGCAGGTAAGAATGACCTTAAGCTTCTTGAAGAAACTAAAGTAGGTAGAAACATCAACAGGCATTATTACACCTTGGAGGAAGTGGAAAAAGAGGTAGAACGCCCTGTAGTAAGAGATTTGCTTAAGCTTATGGAGTTTAGAAATACCTCTAAGGCCTTTGCCCTCGATGGTAAGTTTGAAATACCTGATACTGATGAGGATAAGCTTCACATAATTAGAGAGGCTGAGGGAGAAAGGGCTGAACTTATAGCTGATTTTAAGACTAAGAAGTTTAGGGTACTTTCAAATGGAGAAGAAATTTTTAGCAATTAATACGGATTACTTGAAGGGGAGATATTATGAAAATTAAAAAGATAATTGCTCTGGGACTTGCAGTGGCATTATTCTCAGTAAATGTAACAGCTGTAGATGAAGTTTTGGCAGAGGGTAAAAACAAAGTCAGCAGTGCAGCTGAGACGAATTCAAAGGAAGGTGAGCTTGACCTTGTTATGGCAGGAGATGTTCTTTTACATCTAAGGCTTGCTTATTGGTCGGATAACGGCAAGGGTGGCTATGATTTCAATCCGATATTTAAGACAATTAAGCCTTTAATAGAAAAGGCAGATTTAGCCATAGTTAATCAGGAGACTATTTAGGCGGAAAAGAGCTTAAAGTGACAGGCTATCCTACATTTAACGGACCTTACGAACTGGGGGACGCCCTTGTAAATGCAGGATTTGATGTGGTTCTTCATAGTAATAACCATGCCCTTGACAGAGGTAAACAGGGAATATACAACTGTCTGAACTTCTGGAAAAAATATCCTAAGATAAAGACAGTTGGCATAAATACCTCAGAGGCTCAGAAAAAGAAACTCTGTATTTATGAGAAAAACGGAATCAAGGTTGCGATTCTTAATTATACCTATGGAACTAATGGAATTCCGCTTCCAAAGGATATGCCTTATGCAGTCAATTATCTTAATAAGAAGGAAGTTATAAGTGATATAAAAAGAGCTGAAAAGGAGGCAGACTTCACTATAGTCTGCCCACACTGGGGAACAGAGTACCTTAGAGGAATTTCAGACTATCAAAAAGCTTGGAGTCAGATTTTTGTAGAAAATGGAGTTGACCTTGTACTTGGCTGCCATCCACATGTAATAGAGCCTATAAAATATGTGACTGATAAAAAGACAGGACATAAGATGCTTGTATACTATTCAGTAGGGAACTTTGTAAACAGTACTATGTCTAACGGCAGGGTAAGCGATAGATACATAGGAGGTCTTGCCAAGGTCAAGCTTAAAAGAGGGGCTGATAATAAGGTGAGGATAGCGAAATACGGAGTGAAGGCAACTGTTATGCATAACGGAGGAACAAAGTTTGGCTCAAGGGTAATTCCCTTTAAACATTTACACAGATAAACTTGCAAAGAAAAATGTAATGAAGGCTCAGGACTATATGTTTTCAGTGAAACTCTGCAAGGAAATTTGTAACGAAGTCTGGGGCAAGCTTTGGGATTAAACTTGAGAAGTGACGAAATAAAAAAGGACTGGAAGTGAAGGTGTATTGACTCGCAGTCTGGAAGAAATATTTGGTGACTATGTATTAAAAATTTTCTGAAGAGAGTGTTTAACTTTCTTCAGATTTTTTATTTTCCTCTACATTTGTCAAAATTGACAGATGTTTTTCTTAAAACTATGTTAGACTTACTAAAAATGAAAACGATGAAGGAGCAGCCATGTCTTATTGTAAAAGTTTCTTGCCATATAGCAGGGACAATGTACCACTTGTAATCTTAAAAGAGAGAATAGAAAACATATCAGGAAATGAATGCCTGATAAAGAGAGCCTGCCTTGTCCCATCAGCAAGTAAAATACTCGATAGGCCGCCTTACGAAGAAGACCTGTTTAATACATATGGTATAAATTGTGATTCTATTGATGAAGAGAGTATAGCTGAGATTTACGAAAATTGTCCATTGATTGATAGAAACATACTTGTAGTCACTGAAGATGAGGAAGCAGGGATAAAGGCAGGAGTACTTTTAGCAAACTATGTGAAAATACTACAGAAAGTATATATAGATGCAGAGCTTGAAGCAAATGGCTATGACATTTATGACGATGAAGATGAGGAAGAAGTTGAGGGAATACTTGATTATGATAACTTTGATGAAGGGTTTAGTGTGTTTAACTTTACTTCAAATAAAGGACTGGTAGAAATCTGTGATGTGATAGACCTATCATTTGTACCGGAAGATGTAAAGGGAGGGTATCATTATGGTGACAGATTTACAAAAAGCCTCACACCATTTGTGATAATCACAGGGCTAAAGCCTGACAGATATCTTGAAGCAAGGCTCTCAGGCATAGCTACAAGCAGGAATGCGCTAAGAATAATGGTTATTAATCATGATACATATTTTAAGCACGAAATGCAAGTTTACCTTATGGATAAGGACTGCACTACTGTTGTAGTGGATGCTGTAGAAGATTCATACTACGAAGGCGTATTAAAAAGGCTTTTGGCATTGCAAGAGCTGAAAATAAAAGAAGAAAATATAAGCAAGTTCATATTTAGGACTAAGAGGATATTTGGCAGAGATTTTTCAGAAGAAGTGCTTGTTAAAATTGTAACAGATGTTAAAAAATCTAAAGATAAAGCACGAGATAGAGACAATGAAGAGACGGATGAAAAATATTTTGGAAGGTTTTTTGAAAAGGAAGATAGTGCATTAGAAAAACTCTGTAAAATGAGCGGTTTGGCTGAGTTTAAAAGTTTAGTAAAGGAATATCTTGCGGTTATTAAGGCCGAAAGAGAAAACAAGAAGCTTAAGACTATGCACAGAAATTTGGTTTTTACAGGCCGTCCGGCTACAGGCAAAACTACCTGTGCAAAGCTCCTTGCAGATATTTTAGCTGAAGAAGGGATGACAAATTCTGTATTTAATATGGTGAGCAGGGCTGACATCATAGGAAGGTATATAGGGCAGACTGCTCCCAAGATTACAGAACTTTTTAACAATTCCAGAAATGGCATTATTTTTGTGGATGAAGCAGGATTCTTTGCAAATGATGCAGAAAGCACCAATAGTTTTGTAAAGGAAGCAATTAAAGAATTTGTAAGGTACATGGAACTTTATCCTGATGTAATTGTTATCTTTGCATTATACGATAATGAATTGCAGAGTTTTATGGCTATGGATAAGGGGCTTGAGTCAAGAATTAGGAAGACCATATATTTTAAGGATTATAGTGTAAATGAACTGATAAGCATTTTTGAAGAAAAGCTTAGCGAAAATGGATATGAGATGGAGGAAAATCTGAGGGATAAGCTTGAAATCATTTTTGAAAATGAAACAAAATCAGAGAATTTTGCAAATGCAAGAACTGCCAGAAAGTTAGTAGAAGAAGCCATAACACAGTTTGGCATAAGAACTTTTGAACAAGAAAATCCTGAAAGAGTGATAATTTTAGAAGATATATTGAAATAAGTGAGGTAGAAGAGTATGGAGAAAGCAATCGTAAATATGAAAAACTGGGAATTGAGCATTATGAGAGGACGCTGTAACTTATCGGGAATTGCAGACAGCCATCCTCGACTTGGCAATGAGGCATATATAGGTCATACTTCATACTTAGTCAAATATACATTAGAAGACGATATTTTAACTTATGAAACAAGAAATACTATTTATATCTGCCCACTAAAATATATAGCAGAGGCGGATGACATTGCTAAAGAAAGTATTTTAAAAGAATACTATGAGAATCTTGAGGTTAAAGAACGCCTTAGTGAACTTATGATGATTGGACGGAGAGAAATAGAAGAAGAAAATAAAAAACAGGAAGAACACCTAATTGAAACTGCAAAAAAGTATGAGGACTGCATTTACATAGAGATGAAGCAGATTGCAAGAGGTGATAAGCTTGCTTACAATATTGGAGGAAAGATGGGGCTTATTGAACCGGCTCTGCATATTGGCAATTTTCAAGATAGTGTTTTGTATATGAAATATATAGAAGATGAGGAAGACGAGAATGAAGTGAGCCTTGATTTTAGGTACTGGCCTATGGCAGATAAGGATGATATACCGGTGTTTGTTATGACAGATGATGGTCATTATGTGGAACAGCCAAGAGAACACAAAGTAAAAGAAAAACAAAAGGTGATGACATATAGCTGGTCAGATAATATAAAAAGAGCAATTATAAAGAATAGTTCCAATATTCTTATAGAGTTTAATGGTCAAAATATAGCTGTTGGAGAGACAAAAGTGTTTACAGAAGACCGCCATGTAGAGGGATTATTTAGTCCGGATTGCTACAATGGGAAATCTATATTTAGCAGTGGGGAGAAAAAATGATTTATTTTACATCAGATTTACATTTTTACCATAAAAATATAATTAAGTATGCAAAAAGACCATTTGACAGTGTGGAAGAGATGAATGAAAAGCTTATTAAAAACTGGAATAACCGGATAAAATCAGAGGATGAAGTTTATATTTTAGGAGACTTCACTATGAAAGGCACTGAGTATGCTGCAGATATTTTAAGTAAGCTTAAAGGAAAGAAATATCTGATTAAAGGAAATCATGATAACTTTGTAAATCAGGAAACTTTTGATAATTCGCTTTTTGAATGGGTAAAAGATTATTTCGAACTGCAATATAATAACCAGAGCTTTATCATGTTTCATTATCCTATAGAAGAGTGGAATCATTTTTTTAGGGGAGCAATCCACTTACATGGACATCAGCACAATAGCCCGGAATACAATATATTAAATAAAGAAAAGGGGCTTAAAAAGTATGATGTGGGAGTGGATGCCAATTATATGAAACCTGTGAGCATAGAGGAGATAATAAAGTTTTTGGGCTAGGGAAGGGAGAAAGAAGAATGTATTATAGGTTTGATGAATGTATAGAATATATGAAGAAAGCGGGATTAAAGACAAAGTGGAGAGAAGAGAGTGAAGAAAGAGTGGACTTAGAACAACTGTCGGATATTCCGGGTTTTGAATGGATTGACGAAGATAGCTTCGTAACTATGGAAAGAAACCCTTATTTTAGGATGAGGGGGAAGAGGGTTACAAAAGAGCAGGCATTTGACATAATAAGCAGGGAGATTGAGAACAAGAGAAACCATCTGATAAAGAGGACGGAAAACATAATAGAAGAGAGTCCTGCTCTCCAGTTTGGTGAAATAAGATTGCATTATGCTAGTGGACTGGGCTGGATACAGTCTTGGATAGATCCTGACGGTGCGGTAGGTGAAACTAATTACTGTGCATGGAAATACCCTGATGGTCTAAGGCTTATAGAAGAACATATGCTGAATGCCAAAAGATATCCTTATCTCAAGTATGTAATAGTGTACACCATGCATGATGCAGTGAGCCGAGAGGATTTATATTATGTAGATGGAATCTTTCATGATATTGAAGATAGGATATTTTGGGGAGGGTTTGAGTATGCACTTTGGGTACATGATGGTGGAGTTGAAAGAGTGGATAGAGATAAGGCAAAAGAACTTTACGAAGAATATCAGTCAGAATATCCTTGTGAAGAAATGTTTATGAGGGATGATTGGAATAAGTATATAAAGCCATATTTAGATGAAGAGTATGTCCTAAGATTAAGCAAAGCTTGGAAACAATTAGAAGAAGAAAGAGCAGAGATGCTTTCTCTAAATATATATGACCGTAAGACAGTAGAAGAAAATTTCAAGGATTATTATGAGAAGCTTCTTAGACATAAAAAATTTTTAGAGATGGATTACTCAAAGGAATTTTGTGAAAAGATATATAAAGTTTTTGTGGCTGCTACAAAGGAGGCTGAAAGATTTAGTTATGGAGAGATAAAGCAGGGAGAACTGGATATGCAATTTTATTGGGATATTATTAGAGAGATTGGTAAAAATAAAAGGGAATACATTGTTGAGCATGAGATTGAGCCTGTTAGAAGAAGCTTCCTGAAAGAATTTTATGATGAGATGGATATTAATGCCTTAGTATTTTTTAGACTTGATGGAGATTATATGGCTAAGCTTAGGGACTATATAGGAAGTGGTGAAATTCATTTTGATAAGATTACCAGATTTTTAAAGAAAGATGGAGAGACTGATGAGTCAATAAAGAAATTTCTTGATGATATAGATGTATTTGGAGATGAAAACTTAAGAAAGATGGTACTGTCTTATGTTGACTATAAGGAAAAAGAATTGGATAAGCGTATTCCTTGGGAAAGCTTTGCAAAGGAATTAAAAGAATCATTGAAGGAGACTGATATAACAGTGGAGTGGAATGATGAAAAGGTATATTTTAATAAGGGTGAGCTGACTATATTTATCGAGAAAAAAAGACATAAAGAAGTTAAATAGTGGAAATTAAATCGGTAAGGAGTGTATGAGTATGAGAAGATCAGAATTTAATAAAAGATTTGCAGAAAATGATGAGAGAGAAAAAGAAGAAGAAATAGAAAAAAAGAAAAAAATAGACCGATATTAGATGAAGTTATAATTGGAAAAAATGTAAATAGCCTTAAGGAAGTTCCACAGGAGGCTTATGACAAAGCAAAAAAGATAATTATAGCAGAAGGGATAAAGGACATTCCTGACGATTTTTTAGTTTGCAATGAGTATATTGAAGAAATAAAACTGCCGGAGGGCTTAGAAAGGATAGGAGATAGGGCTTTTGGAGATATTGAAAAAATTAAAAATATAGATATGCCTGATTCAGTAAGAGAAATAGGAGAGTATGTATTTTTTAGAAGTCACAGCAAGAAGATAAGGTTGCCTAAATCAGTAGAAAAATTAGGCAGACGGTGTATAAGGGCAAATATTGAAGAGATAGAAATAGATGAAAATAACAAGAATTTGAAACTGGATGGAGATTTGATTATAAGTACAGATGGTAAGAGAATTATAATGGCATTTAATCTTACGGGTAAAGCAGTATGTAAGATACCGGAGGGGGTAGAACATATTGAAAAAAATGCTTTTGCAGGTTGTAAATTTGAAAACATAATACTTCCTGAAAGCTTATCAGAGATTGGGGAAGCTGCGTTTAGAGGCTGTGATATTTCGCATTTAATAGTGCCGGATAGTATTTCCTGCTTAGGTTTTGCTGCATTTAGAGGCTGCGATATTGGAGAATTGAGGCTTCCTTGCAATTTAAAAAGGATAGAGGGTAGATGTTTTGAACACGCTAGAATAGAAAAATTAAAACTGCCGGATAGTGTTGAGTATATTGGAGAATTAGCATTTTATGAGTATGAGAATCCTAAAGGAATAAACTTGCCTGAGTCATTAAAAGAAGTGGGAACTAGTGCTTTTTATTTAAGAAAATGCCACATCAATGCCCATAAAATTCCGGAAAATATCGAGAAAATAGGGGATCAGGCTTTTAATGATGCTATATTTGGTAAAAATATACATTTACATAAAAAAATATTAAAGAAATAGGACGCAAGCCATTTGGAGATGTTAAGTACATAACGTTCTATGACAATCTTGAAAAAGGTGAAAGGGAGAGGATACTTTGAATTTGGATATTGGCAGGGAGGCTACTGGCATGAACCGGATTCGATGGAGGAGATTAGAAAGGAAGAATTCGGAGATAATATATTTAATATTTCAGCTGATGTAATAAATGTAAAATCAGCCGATACCGATGAGTTGAAATATAGTATATACCTGCCTGAATGTATGAATATTTCATATACTTGGGGAGAAAATTTTGAACCTGATTTTGAAGCTTATGACAGAGTGTTTGAAAAGCTGGAGCAGACGGAAGATAAGCTCGGTATGTTATTTATAAGGCTTGAAAACCCTTATAAGCTCGGCGATGAAGCGAGAAAAAGATATGAAGATTATCTAAGAGACGCTAAAAAAAGTGTATCAGGAACAATTAGATTTATCAAGAACCTAATAGAGGTAAATGGGATTCAAGTGGTAGACAGGTTACATAAATACAACATTATCACTAAAAAGGTTCTTGATAAACTTATAGAAAGGGCAGAGATTATGGATAATAAGGAAGAGGCTGAATATTTTAAGGCTTATAAGCTTTCGTAATATTCCAATGTTTCTCTAAGCTTCAGCTTAATATCATCAACTAACTCCTTAGGAGCAAGAGCAACAATTCTTGGAAATGGACTAAAAACTGAGGCCTGTTGCTGTAAGCAGAACATAAGTATGCTCTCGTAACATACTCTTTTAAGCTCAACCTTGCAAAAGCTTATAAGCTGCTTGCTATCGGATTTCTGTGTATTGCTTTCAAGAGTTTTGTTAGAATTTGAAATTTTTACATTATGCCCAAAATGGTCTATTATTGTTGAGAGTGCAGTTGTAGGGCATTCTAATACAACATTGTTTAGGAAATGTTTATTATCTGAGGCGGATATCATGAGTGGAAAGGTTGTAGCATATTTTTCCGCATTAAAATCATCTCCCTTATAAAAAGAGTGAAGAGATGGAGGAACAGCTTTTCTTTTTACAGGAATAAAATTTCCTTTTTCATCTGCAGTTTTATGTATTTTTGCCGAATATATCCTGTCAATACGGTAGTGGGAGACATTTTCATGCTCATTTGTAGTAGCTATAAGGTATTGATGACCATTATTCCATAAAAGAGCATAAGGATTTACAATATAAGGGTTATCAGTATTTTTTACCTGAAATTTGGGCTTTGAAGGTTTTTTAATACTATCAAAATAGTATTCTCCGTAAGTAAGCTCAAGCTTGTATCCTTTTTTAATAGCTTCAAATAGTTTGTATACTGTAGAACCAGTTGCTTACCTGATAAGAGGTTGTCTTATCTATGGAAGCAGGGCGTTCGAGGTTGGAAGCTTCGGTAAGTTCTCTGTCAGCCTGCACAGGACAGAGTAGATCTTCTACGGAGGTGAGATAGTCCTTTTCTTTGTTAGATAGGTATTTATCAGCAAGAATAACCCCCTTAATCATATTTAAATCACTTGGGTTAATGAAGGGTTCAAAGTAATATTTTTTAGGTTTTCCTGCTACAATTACAAGCCTCCCACCATAGACAGCAGCTATGGTATCGTAAACATCCTCTATATTTTTGGTGTTGTTTATAGTAGGAACCAGGTCAAGCAGTCTTCTGGAATTTTTGTTGTAAGGAACGATTTTTATAAGTTCTTCTTCTATTTCATCTGATGTCAAAGGATGCTCTGCTGATGATTTGGTTTGAAGGACATAAACCATAAGGTTGAACCAAAGGGGTTGAGGTAGCGGATCAGCTGCATATTCTTTAGCCTTGGTTGATGATAATGAACTGTATAAGGCTTTTGTGCCGGTTTCTGCGGACATAGGAAGACCTCCATTTGAGTAATTGATAGAAATAGTTTAATGGTCGGGAAAGAAAAATGCAATAGAAATTGTCAAAATTGACAGGTATTCCATATAATTATTTGATATAATGTAAATAGTAATGTTGTAAAGCCAATATTCCGGAGGTAATTAAGATGAAGGTAGAAGAATTTAAGAAAAACGAGCTTTATAAAAAATTTCAACAGGAAGATAACGATATTGGACTTGACTATAAGGATCTGGAAGTTTTTATTAAAGATAAGGAAGAGGTATATTTGGCTACAGGTATAGCAGAAGGTGAGCATAATGTAGAATTGGCTATAGAAATCGCAGTGAAAAATCTTGAAGAGATGGGTAAAAAAGGAAAATTTGAAAGGTGTCTTTGAATGATAGAAGGAGATATCCCTATATATAGTATATCCAAGGGGATAGATATTTTGAGGGAAAAGTTGACTGATGATGCTGATGCAATATTTGGAAGTAAATATGTTGCAAATAATGAAAAAAAGGTGAAAGTTCATATAGCAGCAGCTTAAATAACGGAGGCGGTATGAAAACCAGAGAAGAAGCCATAGCTTATGGACTTACATTTTTATCATGAAAATATCATTAAGTTTGTATGCAAATAATTTGATAGAGTTGCAGAGATGAATAAGAAACTCATTAAAAATTAAAGTGACAGAGTAAAGGTTGATGACAAGTTTTTATTTTAGGTGACTTCATTATGAAAGGAACTGGATATGATATGGAGATAAAAAATGTTTGTGGGGGACACTTAGTGTTGCAATTTATAAAAAAAGATATTTTTATAAAACTACTTGACATAATAATTGTGTGTGGGGGGGGTATAATGAAAGTTGCTGTATATCTGGATTACTTCCAGTGATAATAGGGATAAGGAGGAAAAGTGAGATGGGAAAAAATGTTTTTAAAGATGGAGTAGGGATGTACCATATGTGCCCAAGCTTAAGCAAGGTTTGGCGTAAGAAAGGTATATTTTCCAAAGAATTGTGTTATTATTGTGAATCTTTAGGAAGGGATGTTGATGAGAAGACTGCAAGAATTTTTTGCTGCCCAGATTCGTTTTCTATGGGACATGGTGCACAATTTCATAATTGTAGTGCTTATAGAGGCACTGTACAAAGACTTTAGAAACAAATAGAAAGGTTATAACCTGTTAAAAAGTTATATAATAACATTTATATGTATTTTATCTATATGTTACCTAGATAAATCATAGTTTTAAAACAAAACTATTAATATTTATTATGTAGAGAGACTAAGAAGAAAAAGGCTATAAATCGAAACTTCAGTGATAAAAGCAAGGGTGGAAATCTCTTAGAGAGGTTTTTCACCCTTGTTTTATATATAATAATTAAAAAGAGTATGTCAATACAATCTGTTTTACCATATCTAGACATAGTAATTCTAATAATATCAAAAATTATCAGGACAAATGATGGGGTAAATGGTATAATTAAAAGAAAGATTATATAAGGGTGGTAGCAAGATGTATGAAATTAATAACTATTATGAAAAAGACTTGCCAAATGGTTATAGAACCCTAAAGAACTACTGTTTTTATGCGATAATGTACAGAAAAATGGAATAATGTTAGAAAGATAATTGATGAAAATGATTTTAAATGGGATGAGATTAAAAACTGTCAGATTTAAAGAATATGAAATAACGATAAAAAGACTGCTTTATATGTAATTTGGATTTTTGAAATCAGCAAGGAATAATAGAATATATGATGATATTTGTAGGGATTTGGGTGAAGATTTTAAAAACTTGGAGGAAAAATATAGATACAATTTCTTATGATGATAAGAGATTTTTATAAGAAAGAGAAAAAAATCAGTGATTGATATATTCTGGAATGGAAATCAACCTGTTTTGGATGTGACTTATATTGAAAAGCAGACTATGCCTGCAAAGCAAGTAATGAAAAATAAGTGTTCAATGGTTTTGGACGAGGTTGGAACAGGAAAGACAGTAGCTGGTATCTATGCTATACAAAGAGTAATCCAGGAGAGAATAGACAGTGATAATGATGAAAATCCGGTATCAATATTGATAGTGTGTCCTTACAATAAAAGGGAAGATTGGTATTCTGATATATTAAGACAGTTAGGGAGAGAATCCAATATTGTTAATCAGTCAGATAATGGAGAAATTATTTTAAATAAAAGTAAAAGAAGGGATGTACCACAGATTTATATATCCGGAAATGCTGGCGGATATGGAGATGGGAGTGATTACCAGTTAAAAAGATCTATGTGGACATATGGTAAAGAACCTTGGGATTTGGTTATTGTCGACGAATGCCATAATTGTTTTGAAAATTATGGGAATATTAGAGCTCGAAGAGCCCTACTACTTACAGCGACTCCGATTGTTGTAAACAGTAGTGAAATTAGAGACTTTGAACAGTATAAATATCAGCTAACAAGAATGATTAATTGCAAATATTATCAAGAAAATATAGATCCTATAGAAATACAGGAGTACTCTGATGAGGATATTTTCGTCTGTAACTTTAAGGAAGATTTATTTGATAATATAACAATTGATAGAGAAATTGAGTTCATAGAGTGTTCAAGACATGAAGATAGAAAAAAATGGTATACTAAACTTAATGAAGAGAAAGACTTTTTTTCTCAGCTATATTTGCTGATCAGGATGATGATCTTTTTAGCGAAGAAGATGAGAGAAACATTCCCTGAAGGTATTTATGAAGTGGAATATAATGATAAATTAGAAAAGTTAAAAAGCATAATCCAAGGGAAAGATTCATATGATAAATATTCAAAGGATTCATTTTTGATTTTTGCGAAACACAAGAAGCTGTTAATTTGATTTTTTTGAAAAATATTTCCGGATTTGCATCAGACAAGCTGATGATAGGAAAAGCTGCATAGTGATGCGGCAGAAATAGTTAATAAGTTTACAAATAAAGATATAATAATGTCAATATTGAAAAAAATAATATAAGAGAAGGCAACAGGAGCATATTGATTACTACAGGTAAAAGTGGAGGGACTGGTTTAAATCTGGGAGAATTTGATACAGTTATTCACTATGAACTTCCTTTTTCAAGTAATGAATTGGAACAGAGATTTGGAAGGATTGAAAAGGGCAGATGATTTAATAGAAATAAATGATTATAAAGGGGAAAAAAAGTAATTACAAATAGAATGTTATTTTTGATAAATAAGGTTAATGAAGGTGAACTGGATTTTTGAAACAAATCGTATGCTCTACTATGCAATAAATAAGATTCAAATTACGGTAAAATATATGCCTATTAGGAATACTATTTTATTTCATCCTGAATATAGAAAAACGTGTTACCAAAAAGGCTTTGGAGATATTAAAAATAATAAAGGATTATTTAGATGATGATAATAATAAAGAGCTGCTAAATGATTATTTTAAATATAATAGAGAATATGAAAAAAATATAATTTGATAAAAAAAGAACGATAACATAATTAAAAAGGAGGACTTAGTTAGCATTGTTGATAATATAATAAATAATACTGGTAGAGACAAAAATAGATGAAGAGAATATTATAAATTATAAGAGCTTTTTATGATGAGTACATTGAAAAATAAAAAAATATGAATCTTATATTGAACCTGAGAAAAAGTATTAAAGTTTTTTTATTGAATTCTATGTATGGCTAAAAATGACAATGCAACTTTGGGGAATCAAAGGGAATGTGAAAAATGATCACGAAGTTGAATTTGAATCCGTAGCTGATAATGAAGAAAAATGATGATAAGAGAATAGAAAAAAATAAAAAAAGTTATGAAAAAAATTAAAGGATATGCAAGAACATATATTTAATAAGCTTTAAGGATGATGAGACAAGGTTTGACCATATAAGCCTTGAACTGGAAAGCTTAGTGGATATACTGGAAAAACCTTGTACTGTGGGGAATTACTCAGGAGTATTTTATATAAAGGATGGAGAGATTATAAATAAACATTTTAATTAGGGAGAAGGTAATGGAAGAAAAAGAATAATGAGATTAAAGCCCAATCTATAATTGATGCAATACAGAGATATGAGATAGGTGAGGAAGGATTTTTAGACAAAGATGTTGATGAAGCAGTAAAAAAAGCAGATAGCTTTTTACTTGATAATGGGGAAGAACCGTGTTTTTTTGAAGATTTTGTAAGTAAAACTATTACTGATTTAAAAACAACAATTAATGGATGTATTAAGTCTCGAAATAATCCTAAGAAAAAGGACGATCTTAAAAAGTATAAGGAGGGTTATTTTAATGAGATTATACAAAATGCAAATGATGTTGTATGGAAAACGAGGAGTGAAAATCCAACTGTAGAGATGAGTTTTTCAAAGGTTGGAAATAAGTATACAGTTAGATGTGTATATCCTGACAAAGGTTTTTTTCTCTTGAAAATATATATGGATTTTGTACTAGGGAAATTCGGATAAAAAAGTCACAAAAATGGGCAGGAGGGAATGTATGGAATAGGAATCAAATCTTTATTCTGTTTTGTGGATGAATTTGAAATAAATAGTAATATTAACATAAAAGTTAGTTCGTCTGGAGAAAAAAAGCTTGATAAAGTTGAACTTAATTTTGCCAAGGATAAAAGAATTGTAGACGGAAAAAACTATATTGTCTTTTAGCTTTATTTATAATGAGACTGGTAATAATCATCATGCAGGGGTTTAATGTAGTAAAGTTAGCTCAATTTATTGATAAGATATACGAAGATAAGACTGGTTATGATGAAATAATTAGAAAAATATTTTTTTAACGGGAAAAAGATGAAGAGATTATTTTTGATGCGAGAGCCTTGTTTTTTTACTGAATTAAGAGGTGATAATCGCCATTTTCAAAACAGTATAAAGAAAGTGATAATTAAAAAAAGATGTGACTGAAATATGTAAACTGGAATCCAGAGAAGAAGAGGTAAAAAATTGAGACAGAGATTGACAATGTAATAGTAAAAAGTAAGTATTATAGATCAGGAAAAATATTTGTTAATGCATTACAAAGATGAGCAGATAACAATAGGATTTAGAATCAATTCGAGAGAGGATGATATTGATCAAGATAGACTATACTCTACATACTTTATTGGAACTTATGTGAATCAAAGACCTATCTTAGGAGTACAAACAGGTTGTCTTATTAATACAACGGAGATTAATTCTTCCCGCTCCGGACTTGAACGTGAAAATGAAGGGGAACCTAAGGTTTTAAGGGAAATAATGTATAAGGGAAAAGCTAGTGTAAGTATACTGTGTGAACTTGCAGTCAAAGATGAAGAGGCATTGGAAGTCTTATGCAAATTACTATATTTATATAGATGTGAATCAGAGCTAGATAAAGATGAATTATCACCTAAATATATATTCAATGGCAGTTTGGAAGAACTACAAAATTCGGTTGCAAAATGGACATTTAAAGAAAGATTTAAGTTTATTTTAAAAGAGGAGGATGGTATAGACTATAAAAATAGACTGATAAATAAAAATCGACCACCAAATGCTGATTTAGACAATGTAAGCAGATTGTTTGATATTTATATAAAATATATAAAGAAGGAGGAGGGCGAGTCTGATATAATCGTGAGAGATGAGGGTTTATTTGAGGATTTAGGTATTGGTATAAAAAAATTGTGTGATGCTCTTTTTAAAGAAAACAATGATATACTGTGGATAAGACAGATTGCAGGCTTATCTTTTTTGTCCGGTATAAAGGAAGTAATAATAAATCGTATTGGGGGAACAGGGCTTAATGAAATACAAGAATATCTTAGCAAAATAGACGAAAACGATAGAATTTTTATAAAGCAGTTAATTGCAAGGTATAAAGTCACAGATTGTTTTGACTACATGGGAAGATATTCAATTGGAAACTTTAAAGAGTGGTTGTTTGGTAACGAAAATTATTTTGAGGCTGATTGTGCCAAGGATATAAATGAGTATGAATGTTCTTATGGTAGATTAAAAAATTTGCTTGATGATAAAATTATTCAAGTAGAGGCTTATAGCTCCCCTTGTTGTTTTGCTTCACCTGATTTGTGGTACAATACAAATAAGCTGCAAGATACTATAAATTATGAATTTAGCGATGAGATTAGAGATGAAAACGATATTATATCTTTGTTAAAACTAATTCATGATGATATATTGAAAAATAGGAACAATTGAAAGAAAAAGATTATTACTGATTTTACTTATAGTGTAAGGTTAAGGGATAGAGATAGAAAAACAACGGGCTGGAATAATGATATTAAGTTTTTTTACTTAGATATATTAAATATATCATTTAGAACATTTAAAAGGGTTTATTGCTGCGAGATATTATATTGATAGATATAACGAAACAGCTAAAAATGAAGATTTTTAAGATAAATTATATCAATCAATGTAAAAATAAAAAACTGTTAAAAATACCAGACCTTAGAAGCATATTTAATTGGTTGGGCACATATGAGCTGAGTAATATTGATGATTGGCGTAGAGAAAAAAATGTTTATATTTGGCTCTGTGGAGTTAGATAAAGATCTGGAGAGTGACTCAGAATTGATTAGATTTATTAAACAATTCATTGGAGGAAAAATTTTTATGTAAAGACAGAAAAGTATATCCGTTAATAATAAAAACCGTAAATTCATAGGATATATATTATCAGATGGAGATAATAAGGGCATATATATTAAACAAGCAGCTAAAAATGGTGTATTTACCCAAGTGGGTCGGATTGGGAGTGAATACAACGAAAAATGTTTGTTAGTATTTTATAGTAATTGTGATGAGCAAAGTTCTTTGTCAGAGGTGCTTGCTAATATAGGGTATGGAGATGATATTTGTGAATATATTAAGAATTTTATAAAGACAGGTAATATTAAAAAAATTTGTCTTCTGAAATGTATAATAGGTATTTGAAGAAAAAAAGGCTGGAATATGAATATCCATTTGAATTTGATGAGATAGAAAAGGCGAGTATTTGTGAGAATCTATCAATAGAAGATACTTATTCGATTCTATCTGCAAAAATGTCATATGATGGTCACTGCCCTATATGTAATCAGATTCCTACATTGAGTATAAAGTTGCATGAAACCAATATTAATAGACTTGAAAGAAGGAATAGCATGATTGCTATGTTGGTTGCAAAAATATAGGGAGAAAGACATATACATAAAAAAATTTTTATGTTGTAAAAATTGTTTTGAAGAATATAAAAAAATCTTTGTCAGAGGCAAGAGTTGAAGATGTAGATGGAGAGTTATATAAGAAATTAGTGTTGAAAAGTAGAATATCTACAACCAACAGGACGCATGACCTAGTAAACGAAGTAAAGTTATCACCAGATAATTGGGATATTATATGTAAGTTCAATAGGCTATAATTAGGGAAAAATTGGAGGTTAATTATGAAAGAATATATGATCAGTCGCTCATCAATAATCAACCGTTGTAATAAAGACGGTAAACTCCATCTCCTTTTTACCGAAGGAGAGCGCCCTTGTAGTGAAGCGTATTTAAAAGAGTTATATGACAACGATGGCAATAAATGTAGCAGATATTTTATTGATATTTCATCTATAGAAGAGGCTGATGAACTTGGTGATAAATATGATGTAGATGTTCTTATCACAAGAAATCTTGACTTTGATGGGATTATATCATTAGTGTTGTATGACGAAGAGATTGACCAGACAAACTAATAGTTTTTCTGCTATAATCTGAAAGGTTACTGATATGAAGCCGATAGTTGGGAGGTAATTAAGATGAAGGTAGAAGAATTTAAGAAAAACGAGCTTTATGAAAAATTTCAACAGGAAGATAACGATATTGGACTTGACTATAAGGATCTGGAAGTTTTTATTAAAGATAAGGAAGAGGTATATTTGGCTACAGGTATAGCAGAAGGTGAGCATAATGTAGAATTGGCTATAGAAATCGCAGTGAAAAATTTGGAAAAGATGGAGGAAAAGGTAAAGCTTGAAAGATGCCTTTTAATGATAGAAGGAGATCTTCTTATGCAGGATGTATACAATGGGATAGATATTTTGAGGGAAAAGCTGGGAGAGGATGTAGATGTAATATTTGGAAGTAAATATATTGCAAATAATGAAAAAAAGGTGAAAGTTTATATATCAGCAGCTTAAATAACGGAGGTGGCATGATAACCAGAGAAGAAGCCATATCTTACGGGCTTACATTTCCGGACACATATATGGAAATGCCCTTTAAGGATAAGAACTGGCAGTTAATCAGAGTGAAAGATAGTAAAAAAGCCTTTCTTTGGATATATGATAGAGAAGGCCATATAAATCTCAATGTAAAAGTCTCCTCAGAGTGGAGAGATTTTTGGCGAAAAGCCTTTAAGTCGGTTATAGCAGGCTGGCATCAGAATAAAGAGCATTGGAATACAATTATTTTAGACGGTTCTATTCCTGAAAGGGATATTAAGAAGATGATAGCTGAAAGCTATGATATCATCACTGATTCTCCGACAAAGAGGATATATGAGGCTGTAAAAACTATTCCAAAAGGTAAGGTTGCGACCTATGCATAGGTTGCAGAGATGGCGGGGGATAGAAAGATGGCAAGGGCAGTTGGAAATGCACTGCATAAGAATCCTGATCCTGAGCGAATCCCCTGTTTCAGGGTTGTAAATTCTAAGGGAGAATGTTCGGGTTCGTTTGCCTTTGGAGGGTTAGATGAACAGGCAAAGAGGCTTAGAGAAGATGGTATTGAGGTCGAAAATAATAAGGTAGACCTTAAAAAATATGGAATATAAGGGAAGAGATATTATAAAGCAGGATAAAAGGTTTAAAAAACATGAAATCCAAGGTATAATTACTGCATATTGAACTTACCAAGGTATCTAATAAGACTGTTACAGATAGATAAGCAAGATGAGAATTAAACTAAGGAGGTATTATGGGGAAATATTTAATGGCACTTGACCAGGGAACTACAAGTTCAAGGAGTATACTCTTTGATAAGAGTGGAAATATTGTATCTATGGCACAGAAAGAGTTTAAGCAGATTTATCCTAAACCGGGTTTTGTAGAACATAATCCAATGGAGATTTGGTCGTCACAGTTTGGTACAGCTGTAGAAGCAATGGCTAATGTAGGGGCAGTTAGTGAAGACATAGAGGCAATAGGAATAACTAATCAGAGGGAGACAACTGTAGTATGGGATAAGGAAACCGGAAAGCCGGTTTATAATGCGATAGTCTGGCAGTGTAGGCGTACAGCCCCGCTCATAGATAAGATTGTTAAGGAAGGATATGCTTATTATATAAGAGAAGCAACAGGACTTGTTCCAGATGCATATTTTTCAGCGAGCAAGGTGGCTTGGATACTTGATAATGTAAGTGGTGCAAGAGAAAAAGCAAAGGCCGGTAAGCTGCTTTTTGGAACTATAGATACCTGGCTTATCTGGAATCTTACAGGGAAAATGGTACATGTAACAGATTATAGCAATGCATCAAGAACTATGCTTTACAACATACATACGCTTGAGTGGGATAAGAAAATTCTTGAAATATTTGACATACCTGAAAGTATGCTGCCGGAGGTAAAACCAAGCTCCTATGTATATGGAAGGACGCATCAGGCTCTATTTGGAGGGAATATACCTATTGCAGGGGCAGCAGGGGATCAGCAGGCTGCACTTTTTGGGCAGTGCTGCTTTGATAAGGGAGATGTCAAAAATACCTTTGGCACAGGAAGTTTCATACTTATGAATACAGGAACCGAGGCAATAAAGTCAAAGGCAGGGCTGCTTACTACGATTGCAGCAAGTACAAGTGATAAGGTAGAGTATGCCCTTGAGGGCAGTGTGTTTGTGGCAGGTGCGTCTATACAGTGGCTCAGGGACGGACTTAGGATGATAAAATCATCAGCTCAATCTGAAGCATATGCAGTAGCTGTGGAAGATGCGGATGGAATTTATGTAGTGCCGGCATTTACAGGTATGGGAGCACCTTATTGGAATCAGTATGCCAGAGGAACTGTATTTGGGCTTACAAGAGGCACAACTAAGGAACATTTGATAAGGGCAACTCTTGAGTCTATAGCCTACCAATCCTCGGATGTGTTTAGAGCAATGGAAGAGGATGCCGGAGTTGAGATAAAGGGTCTTAAAGTGGACGGAGGTGCTTCTGCGAACAATTTTCTTATGCAATTTCAGGCTGATATCATGAATACCTATGTAAGAAGACCATTTTGTATAGAAACTACTGCATTAGGGGCTGCTTATCTGGCAGGACTTGCAACCGGCTACTATGAAAATAAGGATGAAATAAGAAAAAACTGGCAGTTAGGCAGGCTTTTTGAACCTGATATGGAAGGGGATAAGAGGGAAAAGAAGCTCAGAGACTGGAAACGGGCTGTGAAATGTACACTTGACTGGGCGAGCAGAGAGTAGTATAATTATAGTTTGCTAAGCGATATTATAGCTTGCTGATAATAACTAAAGGGGATATATTAATGAAAAAATCAGGAGTGCTTACTGTGATATCAGGTTTTTCCGGTGTAGGTAAGGGCACCATAGTTAAAAAGCTTGTTGCTGAACAGGGTTATTCACTCTCCATATCTGCAACTTCCAGACTTCCAAGAGAGGGAGAGGTACATGGAAGGGAATATTTCTTTTTGACAAGAGAAGAATTTCATAGTATGATAGAAAACAATGGGCTTATAGAATGGGCGGAATATGTAAGTAACTTCTATGGTACACCTAAGTCCTATGTTGAAGAAAGACTGACAGAAGGTAAGGATGTTATACTTGAAATAGAGCCACAGGGAGCACTTAAGGTGAAGAAACAGTATCCTGATGCAGTTCTGATTTTTATAGTTCCTCCAAGTGCAGGAGAACTTGAAAAAAGGCTCATAGGCAGAGGCACGGAGGCGGCAGAAGTCATAAGCAAAAGGCTTAAAAGGGCGGCAGAAGAGACAGCCTTTATTTCAAATTATGAATATATAGTGATAAATGATGACTTGGATGAGGCAGTAAGTGATATTCACCATATTATTCAGGCAGCATCCCATAGAAGAGAAAGAGTCTCATGTTTTGTAGAGATTTTAACCAAAGATTTAAAACAGAGTTTTTAAATATTTTACACTAATATCTTTAATTATAGAAAGGAATGATGACCATTATGATGTTACATCCATCTTATTCTGACCTTATGGAAGTTGCTAACAAGGATGTGGAAGAAGGCGAGAACAAATTAGTTAACAGCCGTTATTCCATAGTGCTTGCGACAGCAAGAAGGGCGAGGCAGATTATTTCAGGTTCGGAGCCTTATGTTGCAGCTAATGAAAAGAGCAAACCACTGTCTATAGCAGTTGATGAACTTTACCATGAGAAGGTAAAAATTGTTGGCGGAGAAGAGGCTGAGGAAGATTAATAATTACCCGGGACAACACCGGGGTTAACTAAAAGAGGGCTGTTGCAAGGAGGAATTATCCAAAATGCAACTGCCCTCTGTGTTTATAAAAATATGTAATGTATATTTTAATCTTTATAAGGAGGGAGGTGGTTTGACTGATGTATGTTGAGGTTGTAATTGGAATTTCTGTAGATAAACTGGATAGAACTTTTACTTATAGAGTGCCTGATAGTTGGGGAGATATAGACAGGTTAATAGGTACGGAGGTTATAGTTCCGTTTGGAAAAGACAACAGAGAAACTAAGGCCTTTGTAGTAGAGATTAAAGAAGAAGCAGGTATTGATGAAACTTTAATTAAAGATATGCTTAAAAAGTCTGAAAATAGCATAAAGATGGAGGGGAAGCTCATTGAACTGGCTTATTGGCTAAAAAGTAATTATGGAGGAACTGTAAATGAAGCTTTGCGTACAGTCTTACAGGTTCCAAAAAAAATAGAAAGAGTAAAGGCAAGAACTGTATCGCTTTTAATAGATAAAGAAGAAGCAAATGAGAAATTAAGGGAATTTAAAAGAAAAAAATATACTGCAAAAGCAAGGATTCTCGAAAGGGCAATAAAGGGTGATTTTAGTTATGAAGAATTTATAAAGACACAAATATCATCAACTGCGGCCTTTCGTTCTCTTGAAAAAAATGGAATGATAGAGATAAAAGAAGAATTGCTTTACAGAAATCCGGTTACAATAAATGAAAAAAGTGCAATAAGAATAGGCCTGAATGAAGAACAGAGGGCAGTATCAGAAAAAATAATAAATGACTATAAGTCGGGAATTACAGGGAGTTATCTGTTGTTTGGCATAACAGGCAGTGGGAAAACAGAAGTTTATATGGAAATAATGGAGGAGGTAATAAGAAGAGGCAGACAGGTTATTTTTCTTATCCCCGAGATAGCCCTTAGTTTCCAAATGGTAGACAGGCTTTCATCAAGATTTGGTGAAAGGATATCCATAATGAATTCTAAAATGTCTGATGGCGAGAGATATGACCAGTATCTTAGAGCAAAAAATGGTGATATTGATATAATAGTTGGGCCAAGGTCGGCACTATTTACACCGTTTGATAGATTAGGGCTAATAATAGTTGACGAAGAACATGAGGGAAGTTACAAAAGTTCTAAGACACCAAGATACCATGCCAGAGATGTAGCAATGCATAGAGCTAAGACAGAAGGAGCTGCTATTGTGCTTGGTTCTGCAACACCAAGCCTTGAAACTGTGAAGATGGCCATGGAAAAGAAAATTGAAATTCTAATGTTAACTAAAAGGGCGGCAGGAGCAATACCGCCTGAAATTAAGGTGGTTGACCTTAGAGGAGAGCTTAAGAAGGGGAATAAATCCATTATAAGTGAAGAACTGTCGGCACTTATAAAGGACAGATTATCTAAAAAGGAACAGACTATCTTATTTATAAATAGAAGGGGTTATGCAGGCTTTGTTTCCTGCAGGAGCTGTGGAGAGGCTGTAAAATGCCCGCATTGTGATGTATCGCTGACCTTTCATAAACCTGACAGGCTTATCTGCCACTATTGCGGTTATGAAGAAAAAATGCCACAAAGATGTCCTAAGTGCAGTTCTCCTTACATTGGTACTTTTGGACTGGGAACTGAAAAGGTGGAAGAGATAGTTAAAAAAGAATTTCCTACAGCAAGGGTGCTTAGGATGGACGGAGATACCACAGCCGGTAAACATGGAACACAGAAAATTCTTGACAAATTTAAGAATGAAGAGGCAGATATACTTATTGGAACACAGATGATAGTTAAGGGACATGACTTCGAGAAGGTAACATTGGTAGGTATTTTAGCTGCTGATTTATCTTTATACTTAGGAGATTTTAGGGCAGCAGAAACTACATACGAACTTTTGGTACAGGCGGCAGGCAGAGCCGGAAGAGGCCGATATAGAGGAGAGGTTATTATTCAAACCTATAACCCTGAGCACTATGTAATAAGGTCGGTTGAAAAAGGAAATTATAAGGAATTTTATACCAAAGAATTAAAGTATAGAAAAGCGGCTGAATACCCGCCTGAAACCCATTTGCTCGGAATTATTCTTTTGTCTGTAAAGGCTGAAGAAGTGAATAAATGTGGAGAAATTTTGCATAAATTTATTTCTGAGAATAATGAAAACAACTTTTATTTAAGTATGCCTGTATGGGCAGGAATTCCCAAAATCAGGGATGTGTACAGAAAAATAATATACCTTAAGTCTAATAATAGGGATGAACTTGTAAGGGCTAAAAATGTAGTTGAGAAATATGTAAAAGATTGTAAGGAATTTGGTAAAACAGGCGTCCAGTTTGATTTTGAGCCTTATGGAAATCTGTAAACTTTACAGGAACTATGTGATAATGGTATAATAGAAAAGATGAGTAGATTAAGAGCAGGTATGGAGGAAGAATGGCACTTAGGAATATAAGAACGGTTGGAGATGAAATTCTTAATAAGAGAGCAAGAGAAATAAAGGAAAATTCAGATAAGATACAGACATTGATAGATGATATGCTTGAGACTATGTATAATGCTGATGGAGTGGGGCTTGCAGCACCACAGGTAGGTATGCTTAAGAGACTGTTTATAATAGACTGCTCAGAGGAAAGAAATGAGCCGTTTATTTTTATCAATCCGGAGATTCTTGAAACAAGAGGAGAACAGACAGGGAGTGAAGGCTGCCTCAGTGTGCCGGGTAAGGCAGGAATAGTTACAAGACCTGACTATGTAAAAATGAAGGCGCTTAACAGAGATTTTGAAGAATACATAGTTGAGGGCGAAGGTCTTTTTGCAAGGGCGATGATTCATGAAAATGAGCATTTGGATGGGCATATATATACAGAAAAAGTTATAGGAAATATATATAATGCAGGAGATGAGGAGGCAGAGAGAGCGGCTGAAATAGCTGCCGGCATCCCTGTAGATGAGGAGAACTAATGAAGATAATTTTTATGGGTACGCCTGACTTTGCAGCGGCATCCTTAGAGGCTCTTATAGCTTCAAAACATGAAATTATGGCAGTAGTAACCCAGCCGGATAAGCCAAAGGGCAGGAAGGGTGAGTTAACACCTTCGCCAGTAAAGACTATTGCTGTAGAAAAAGGTATAAAGGTGTACCAGCCTGTAAGGGTTCGAGAGCAGGAATTTGTAGAAATTCTTAGGGGATATAATCCGGATGTAATCATTGTAGTTGCCTTTGGACAGATTATTCCTGAAAGCATACTTGAAATTCCAAAATATGGCTGCGTAAACATACATGGCTCCTTGCTTCCTAAGTATAGGGGAGCTGCTCCGATTCAGTGGGCTGTGCTTGATGGAGAGAAGGAAACAGGAGTAACGACAATGCTCATGGATAAGGGGATTGATACCGGAGACATCCTCCTTAAAAGGGTAATCAACCTGACTGAGGATGAAACTGCAGGCAGCCTTTTTGATAAGCTAATGGTACTTGGGGCAGAGACTATTTTAGAAACTCTTGAGGGACTTGAGAATGGAAGTATCACACCTGAAAAACAGGGAGAAAGCCCGACTGATTATGCGAAAATGCTTACAAAAGCAATGGGACTTATAGATTTTACAAGGACAGCAGCGGAACTTGACTGTTTTATAAGAGGAATGAATCCCTGGCCTAGTGCCTACACTGTACTAGATGGTAAAACATTAAAAATATGGAAGGCAAAACCTGTAGATGGAAATGGCGGGGCAGGAAGTGTACTAAGCGTTGGCAAAGACAGCTTTATTGTCTGCTGCGGTGAAAAGGCACTTGAGATTTTGGAAGTTCAGCTTGAGGGTAAGAAGAGGATGTCAGCCGGAGATTTCCTGAAGGGGACTCACCTTGAGCCAGGTACAGAGTTTGGAGGCAGAGTTGACAGTAAATGAAAGAGAAATAGTGCTTGATATGTTCCTGTCATTAAAAGAAGGGAAGGCAAGCCATATAGTGCTAAAGGAAACCCTTGATAACTACCTCTACCTTGACAAAGTTTCCAGAGCCTTTATTACCAGAATCTTTGAGGGGACTATTGAAAAACGAATCTATCTTGAATATGTTATAAACAGTTTTTCAAAAACTCCGGTTAAGAAGCTGAAGCCTATTATAAGAATACTCTTGGAAACAGCGGTTTACCAATTGTTTTTTATGGATAGGGTGCCTGATCGTGCAGCTATCAATGAGGCGGTTAATCTAGCAAAAAAGCGTGGGCTTGCGGGACTTTCAGGCTTTGTAAATGGAGTTTTAAGAAATATTGCAAGAAATAAAACGAAGATAGAGCTTCCGGATAAGGATAGAGATTATATTAAATATCTTGAAGTAAAGTATTCTACACCTAAGGGGGTAGCAGGGCTTTTTATAGAGGAATATGGTGAAAAAAAGGCTGAAGAGATATTAGAAACTTTTGAAAAAAAACAGCCCATTACGGCAAGGGTGAATGGAACAAAGCTGACAAGAGAAGAACTTATAACTAAACTATTGGAAGAAGATGTCAAGGTTAGTATAGATACAGTATTCCCTGAAAGCATTAGGATACTGGGATTGGATAGTTTGAATTTTTTGGACAGCTTTGAGGCCGGAGATTTTGTCATTCAAGATGAAAGTTCACAGTTCATTGGGAAGATAGCTGAACTTTCTGCTCATTCTAAGGTACTTGATCTTTGTGCAGCACCTGGAGGCAAGACTTTGCTAATGGCAGAAAAACCTGAGGTGGATAGGGTTGTGGCTAGCGACATCTCTGAAAGAAAAACGGGACTGATTGAAGAGAATGTAAACAGGTTGTGTATTGATAAGGTAAGTATCCTTGTAAATGATGCAACTGTGTTTAATGCAGAGTTTGAAAATAACTTTGATTTGGTTATCTGCGATTTACCTTGTTCAGGGCTTGGAGTCATAGGCAGGAAGCGTGATATTAAATATAATATTACTAAGAACAAGATAGAAGAACTGGCCAAGCTGCAAAGAAGTATATTGGGAAATGCCCGGAAATATGTTAAGAAGGGTGGATATCTTATTTTCTCAACCTGTACTATGAGCAGGCTTGAAAATGAAGATAATTTTAAGTTTATTTCAGAATTTACCGGGTTCTCACCAGTTAATTTTTCAGATAAGATAAGGGAAAGCGTAGTGAAGTATGAAGCAGGCAGCAGACTCTTAGAAGAAGCTGAAAAGGGCTATGTGAGACTGATACCGGGAGAACTGGGAACTGATGGATTTTTTATTTCAGAGTTTATGAGGGAAGAATAATTTGACAGAGGTAAGAAGAGATATTGTAAGTCTGAATTTTGATGAGTTGACAAGCCTTATAAAAGAGCTTGGAGAACCGGCATTCAGGGCAAAACAGATTTATGAATGGATACATAAGAAGCTTGTTAAAAATTACGATGAGATGACAAATGTTCCGCTTTCTCTTAGAAATAAACTGGGTGAGGGCTTACCATTTCCTGAAATTACAGAAGTGGCTAGGAGGGACTCAGCTTCGGGGGATACATCTAAGTTTGTATTCAAGCTTTATGATGGCTATGTTATCGAAAGCGTACTTATGAAGTACAGATATGGTAATTCAGTCTGTATTTCTTCACAGGTAGGCTGCAGGATGGGCTGTACCTTTTGTGCCTCAACCCTCCTTGGACTATCAAGACAGCTTGCTCCATCTGAAATGCTTTCTCAGATATATGCTATTCAGAGAGAGACAGGAGAAAGGGTGGGCAATGTGGTGGTGATGGGGACAGGAGAGCCGTTAGATAACTTTGATAATCTAATAAAATTCATTGAACTTCTAACAGATGAAAATGGGTTAAACATAAGCCAAAGGAATATAACTGTTTCTACCTGCGGTTTGACGGAGAATATAAAGCGGCTGGCTGACAAAAAGTATGCAATTACTCTGGCGATATCCCTTCATGCACCTACTGACGAGGATAGAAAGAGGATAATGCCAATAGCAAATAAATATACTATTGCAGAAATCATGGAGGCTACAGACTACTATTTTGATAAGACCGGCAGAAGAATTTCGTACGAATACAGTCTGATAGACGGAGAAAATGATAATCCTCTGAATGCAGAAAGATTAGCAGCCTTATTAAAAGGCAGGAATTGCCATGTTAATTTAATTCCGATTAATCCGATTAAGGAGAGGCCATATAGGAGTTCTACACCTAAGGGAGTAATTAGATTTAAAAAGATACTTGAAAATAAGGGAATAAATGTTACTATTAGAGAAGAGATGGGGCAGGATATTGATGCGGCCTGTGGACAGCTGCGTAAAGAATATCTGGAAAATAATGGATGAGATGTAGCTTGTTGTATTGTATGTGTATAGAAGGGAGAAAGCATGTATGAAAACATTTTCTGAAACAAGAACAGGAAAAAACAGAAGTGTAAATCAGGATTGTTTTCTATGTGAAGAAGGAAAAATTGGTGATTTTCCCAATCTGTTCATTGTTGCAGATGGAATGGGAGGACACAATGGAGGTGATTTTGCCTCGAGATGTTGCATAGAAAATGTAAGGGATTATGTGGCTAAGAATACAGGTAGTTCCATAATATCGACTATAAGGTCGGCAATCAAGACAGCAAATGAAAAGATTAGAGAAAAGGCAAAAGACGATGAAACTCTAACCGGCTGTGGAACTACAATAGTGCTTGCCACAATCCGGGATAATGTGCTGTATATTGCCAATGTAGGTGACTCAAGGCTTTATACCGTACAAAACAGCAGGTTGATTCAAATTACCGTGGATCATTCTGTAGTTGAAGAGATGATTAAGAGTGGATTAATCAAAAAAGAAGAGGCAAGATTTAACCCGCATAAAAATAAGGTAACAAGGGCACTTGGAGCAGAACCGGATATTGATGTGGATTTTTTTGAGGTCAAACTTGAAAAAGGAGACAGAGTATTGTTATGTTCTGATGGAGTTTCCAATATGATGGATGAGAATACATTGGAGGAAATAGCAGGAGCTGACAGAAAAATACCGGAAATTTGTAAGATACTCGTAGATACAGCTGTAAATAACGGTGGAAAAGATGATGCCACAGTAGTTATGATTGAGGTGTAATATGTTAAATAAAGGAAAATTGATAGGTGGACGTTATGAGATTATCAGCTTGGTCGGTTCAGGCGGAATGGCTGATGTATATAATGCGGTTGACAACAGACTTGGCAGGCAGGTAGCTATTAAGGTTCTCAAAGAGGAATATAGCTCGGATAAGAATTTCGTTATGAAATTTAGGGCAGAGGCTCAGTCAGCTGCAGGACTTTCACATCCTAACATAGTTAATGTATATGATGTAGGTGAGGATGAGGGCTTACATTATATAGTTATGGAACTTGTTGAGGGTATAACTCTCAAAAAATTTATTGAGAGAAAGGGTAAACTGGAACTCAAAGAAGCTGTAGGCATAGCTATACAGATAGCACAGGGCATGGAAGCTGCACATGCTAAGCACATTATCCATAGAGATATAAAGCCACAGAATATTATAATTTCTAAAGAGGGAAAGGTTAAGGTAGCAGATTTTGGTATTGCAAAAGCAGCTACTTCTAATACTATTGCAGCCGGACAGGCTGTGGGATCAGTGCATTATATATCACCGGAACAGGCAAGGGGCGGTTATTCTGATGAAAAGAGTGATATATACTCTCTTGGTGTTACACTTTATGAAATGATATCCGGTAAGATGCCGTTTGCTGCCGATAATACGGTTTCTGTTGCTCTCTTGCATATAAATGAAGAGGCAGTACCGCTTAGAGAACTTGATCCGGAGATACCGGCAAGTATTGAAAAGATAGTAAGCAAGTGTATGCAGAAAAAACCTGAACGCAGATATCTGACAGCTACAGAACTAATAGCTGATTTAAGAAAGGCAATTTCTGAACCGGATGGAGATTATGTAAACTTTGACCAGGCAGTAGTTACCGATTCCCCAACTATTAATATTTCAGGAGAGGAGTTAGAAACCATCAAAAAAAGCAGATATAGTACAGATAAGGCTAATAGGGTGAATGAGCCTGTTAGAAAACGTGAACCACGTAATATAAGAGAACTTCCTGAAGAGGAAGAGGAAGCTATGGATCCTA
Source organism: uncultured Catonella sp. (assembly GCA_916439065.1). GTDB lineage: Bacteria > Bacillota > Clostridia > Lachnospirales > Lachnospiraceae > Catonella. The sequence continues at coordinate 447,456 of CAKAGD010000003.1, read as the reverse complement.
AGATAGAAAAACTTATTTTATTTGGCGGAATAGCTGCAATAATTATACTTGCGGCGGTTGTTATTGTGCTTTTGGCAAAAGGTTTTAATCTATTTAGCAAGGGAGAAAACAGCATGGCATCTTCTCCAAGTGAAATAGTTTCAAGTAAAGCAGTGTCATCATCATCCATTGCATCAGAAACATCCTCAAAAACTAATGTAATAAAGGTTCCTGAGGTAAAAGGACATACTCTGGCTGAAGCTATGAATATTCTCTCGGATGCGGGTATTATAAATTACAGGTCTAAATATGAGAGTTCAGATGAAGTTGAAAAAGAAAATGTAATAGATATAACCCCGGCAGAAGGAACAGAGATTAGCAAGGATGATGAGGTTGTGATCTTGGTAAGCAAGGGAAAAGACAGCCTGGCAATACCGGATGTAAGCAATACTACTAAGGAAGATGCAATTTCAACTTTAGAGGGAATGAAATTCTTAGTAAAGATACAGGAGAAGGCCAGTGACACTGTTGCGGCAGGAAAGGTTGTTTCTACAATACCGGCTGCAGGAACTTCAGCTAAGGCAGGAGATACAATCACTATTTTGGTTAGCAGCGGGCCTGAGAACACTAAAGTACTTGTTCCAAATGTGACAGGAAAGACTGAAACCGATGCAGCAACAATACTTAGTAATGCAGGATTTAAGGCATCTGTTGTATATAAGGAAGACAATACCGTAGAAAAAGGAAATGTAATAAGCCAGAGTGTTGCAGGGGGTAACGAGGCAGATAGGGGAACTACAATTGTCCTAAGCATCAGTAAGGGGCCAAAACCTGTAACCTATACCTATTCATCAGCAGTTACAATAGATGAGAATCCATTTGCAGAAAGCGGAGAAAGCGGCGATATAGTAGTTAAAATGGATCAGGACGGTAAGACAAGGGTGATTTATGAAGGAACTCTGACCTATGATGACTTCCCGCTTTATATTGATGACATTATAGGCTCAAGTGATAGTGAAGCAGTATGCTATCTTGTAGTAAACGGCGAAGTATATGATGGCAAGGTATGGCGTATCAAGAAGTGGAACAAGGCTGAGAACTAATGGAAGGCAGAATAATAAAAGCTATTGCAGGCTTCTACTATGTACATAATGGAAGAGAAGTCTATGAATGTAAGGCGAGAGGAGTATTTCGAAATAAAGGAATAAAACCTCTGGTGGGAGATATTGCAGAGATTGAGGTATTGGATGGAGAAAACAGGAAGGGGAATCTTGTAGAGATAAAAGAAAGAACTTCTTTTCTCATCCGTCCTGCTGTGGCCAATCCTGATCAGGTACTCATAGTTTTTGCAGGTGCAAAGCCCTCGCCTAATCTCAATCTCCTTGATAAGTTTTTAACGATGATGGAAATAAAAAATATCACTGCAGCCATTGCCATAAGTAAGAGTGATTTGGCTGAAGGGGATAGACTTAAAGAGATTGCTGCCATCTATTCTGATTATTATAAGGTAATTGAAATAAGTGTAAAGGAAGAAAGAGGCCTGGATGAACTTAAAGAGTACCTAAGGGGAAAGTTCACTGTACTTGCAGGCCCTTCAGGAGTTGGTAAATCAACACTGACCAATTATCTGTCTCCTGATGCTAATATGGAAACGGGAGAGATTAGCAGAAAGATAGAAAGAGGAAAACAGACTACCAGGCATACAGAACTTTTCTATATAGGAGATGGCGGATATATATGTGACACACCGGGATTTGGAAGCCTTGAACTCTTTGATGTGGATAAAAGAGAACTAAGGGATTACTTTAGGGAATTTGCAGAATACACTGAAAACTGTAAGTTTAGCGGATGCATACATATAGGAGAGAAGGAATGCGGAGTGAAACAGGCCTTGGCAGAGGGTAAAATTTCGGAAAGCAGATATAAGAATTATCAGTTGATTTATGAGGAATTAGCAAACAAGAGGGAATATTAAAATGGAATACATACTTTCACCGTCAATACTCGCAGCAGACTTTGGAGAACTTGCAAAACAGATTAGGCTAACAGAGGAAAATGGCGCAAAATACCTGCATTTAGATGTAATGGACGGAGCCTTTGTGCCAAGTATATCATTTGGAATGCCGGTGATAAAGAGCCTTAGAAAAATTAGCGGACAGATATTTGATGTACATCTAATGATAGAAAATCCTGACAGATATCTTGAAGATTTTAAATCCGCAGGTGCAGACATAATTACAGTTCATGCTGAGGCTTCAAAGCATCTGCATAGAACAGTGACCAAAATTAAAGAACTTGGGCTTAGAGCAGGGGTTTCAATTAATCCTGCCACACCGCTTTCTGCCATAGAACTTGTGCTTTCAGAGGTCGACATGGTGCTTATTATGAGTGTGAATCCGGGTTTTGGAGGGCAGAAGTTCATACCATTTACCTTGGATAAAGTTAGAAAATTAAGAGAAATGGCACCTGATATGAATATAGAGGTTGATGGAGGCGTAAACAAGGACAATGCAGCCGAACTTGTAAGGGCAGGTGCTAACATCCTTGTTGCAGGTACGGCAGTTTTTAGTGGGAATATAGCTGAAAATACAAGGGTTATGATTGAGAGGATGTATGAAGAAGGTACTAATAATAACCGGTGGCAGGACTGAGACAGACTTAGTGGCAGAAGTTTATGACAGTTATTCACCGGATATAGTTATAGTGGCTGATAGAGGAGTGATAGCAGCCAGGGAACTAAATATCATCCCTGAATATGTAGTTGGGGATTTTGACAGTGGAGATGCTGCTGTTGTCGAATACTTCAGGACTCAGTTTGAAATCTGTGGAAAACCGATGATAAAGACATTTAATCCGGAAAAAGATGAGACTGATACAGAGCTTGCAATTTCTCTTGCACTAACATTAAATCCGAGTGAATTAGTCATTTTAGGAGCTACAGGGACCAGACTTGACCATACAATGGCTAATATAGAGCTTTTGTACAGGATAATGCAAAGTGGAATAAATGCAAGGATAATAGATGAGTACAATGTGATAAGTATCCATGATAAAGAAATCACATTGAAAAGAGATAAGGCTTTTGGTGAGTATTTTTCACTGATACCTTTTACGGATAAGGTGAAAGGGCTGAGTATCAGGGGAGCAAAGTATGAGGTTGAAAACCATATATTAAATTCGGGCAGCAGCCTTGGTGTAAGTAATGAATTTAAAAAGGATATGGTAGAGATAAATTTTGAAAGTGGTATTCTCATACTGTTCATGACTAGTGACGAAAGACTTGTATTTAAAGGAAAAATGTAATAGCAGGGGGGACTATGAAAAAAGATTTACAGGATGCGGTTCATGAGTTGACCTATTATATAGAACTTGTAATAGCTGTTATTATGTGTGGAGTTATAGGTATTATGACATTTAAAATACTTACAACTGCACTTCCTAACTATATACTGGGGGATAGGATAGAGATTGAGGGTTTCCTTGAAAAGGTAATGATGCTTGCTATTGGACTTGAGTTTGTAAAGATGCTTTGTAAACATACTCCAAGTACAGTGATAGATGTTCTGCTGTTTGCCATAGCAAGGCAGATGATAGTTGAACATACATCTACGCTGGAGAACCTTATAGGAGTTGTGGCACTTGCAGGCTTGTTTGCAACCAGGAAGTATTTGCTCTGCCACTTCGATGAAATAGAAAAGAGGGTGTACAGAGGAAGCCAAAAACTAAGATTACTAACCGTATGGCAGGGATTAAGATTCCAATAGAAGAGGGAGATACTTTGGCGGAGGTGGTAAAAACCGTATTAAACAGGGAAGAAAGGACAATTGCCATAGGAGCCTGTGTATGGTACAGCGATTTTGCCCTTAGGATAGACAGTATGCATGGAGACAAGATAACCAGAGTAGAGGTAATTAAGTCAGTTTAAAGGTAAAAAATATGAACATTTTAGATAATTTAAATTCTGAACAGAAAAAAGCAGTGGTGCATGAAAATGGTCCACTGCTAATTTTAGCCGGAGCCGGCTCAGGCAAAACAAGGGTTCTTACCAGGAGAATCGCCTATCTTATTAAAGAATATGGGGTAAGTCCTTGGAATATACTGGCACTTACCTTCACAAACAAGGCAGCAAGGGAAATGAGAGAAAGAGTTGATGAACTTGTAGAAGAAGGCGCTGAGAATATATGGGTTTCAACCTTTCATTCAGCCTGTGTAAAGATGCTGAGGAGATTTATTGACAGGATAGGCTATGACAGAAATTTCAATATCTATGATATGGATGACGCTAAGGCGGTTGTTAAACAGGCACTGAAGTCGCTCAATATAGATAATAAGAAATTTTCAGAAAAAACCTGTCTAAATATTATTTCAAATGCTAAAAATGATTTTATAGATGCTGAAGAATTTGCGGCAAAATCAAAGTTTGGTACTGAAAACAATGATTTTGCAAGGGTATATTTAGAGTATGAAAGACGCATGAGGAGTAATAATGCCCTTGACTTTGATGATATCTTGGTTAAAACAGTAGAACTTTTTCAAAAGGATGAGGATACCTTAGCATATTATCAGAGGAGATTTCGATATATTTTGGTAGATGAATATCAGGATACAAATATTGTACAGTTCAAACTTCTTAAGCTTCTTGCAAACTATGTAAATGAAGATGGAGAAATAGAGAATAATCTCTGTGTGGTAGGTGATGATGACCAGTCTATTTACAAGTTTAGAGGTGCAGACATAAGAAATATTCTTAACTTTGAAAAAATTATATCCAAATGCACTTGTAATAAAACTTGAAGAAAATTATCGTTCCACAGGCAATATCCTTGAGGCTGCAAACGGAGTCATAAGCAATAACAGTGAGCGTAAAGATAAAAGACTGTGGACAAGTAAAGAAGGTGGAGCATCTATTTCTTATAAGACCTATGACACGGGAGAGAGAGAGGCTGCCGGAACAGCATCTACTATAATGCGTACGGTAGATGAGGGAAGGGCTGCATATTCGGATATTGCAGTTTTATACCGTACCAATGCACAGTCTCGTGCAATAGAAGAAAAACTTATTTACAGTAATATACCATATAAATTATATGGAGGAACGAATTTCTACAGCAGAAGGGAAATTAAGGATATACTTGCTTACCTTAAAACCCTTAACAATCCTAAGGATGATACTCAGGTAAGGAGAATATTAAATGTTCCTAAAAGAGGGATTGGAAGTGCTACAGAGGATAGGATTGCAGAGTATGCACTGGAAAATGACATTTCTTTTTTTGATGCCTGCGTCAGGGTGAAGTCAATATCCGGTTTGAGCAGGGCAGCAGCTAAAGTTGAGAAGTTTGTGGCTTTATTGAGGGCAAGGCTAGAGAGTTTAAGGATGCATCCTGTCTGAAGGATGAAATAGAAACTTTGATAGATGAGACAGGCTATATTGAGGAACTTAAGCTTGAGGGTACGGATGAGGCTTTAGGCAGAATTGAGAATATAGAAGAACTTATAAATAAAGTGGCAATATTTGAAATTGGTAATAATGATGCCGGAGATGTTAAACTTGGCAATTTTTTAGCAGATGTTTCCCTTGCTACGGATGTGGATAACAAGGATAGTGAGAATAAAAATGCAGATAAGGTGACCCTTATGACACTTCATTCTGCTAAGGGACTTGAATTTAAGATAGTTTTCATAGTTGGCATGGAAGAAGGGCTTTTCCCAAGTAAAATGTGTATCTATGCCGCAGACAAAAGCGAACTGGAAGAAGAGAGAAGACTTTGCTATGTAGGCATCACAAGGGCTATGGAGAAACTATACCTATCCAATGCTGCCTCCAGAATGTTAAGAGGGGATGTGCAATGGAATCCGCCATCAAGGTTTATAGGAGAAATTCCTGAACATCTGCTGTCTATGGGCGTAAATCTTCACAAGACAAGGCAGCAAAGGAATGAAAGCCTATACTCCGGAATAGGGGATACAGCTCCTAAATATGAGTATTCAAGCCGGGGCTTCATCATCTGGCAAAAAGAATATATTTTCAGGGAATCCGTATATAAGCAAGGGATTTGCAGAACAAACAAGAACATCAGACAGTGTAGAGGTGGGGGATAGAGTAGCCCATGCCAAGTTTGGTGAAGGTGAAGTGATAGATTTAGTAAGAGAAAATGATGCTGTTTCAATTAAATTTGACAATGAAACCTTTGGAATCAGAAAACTTAGATTAGGTATGGCAGGGCTGAAAAAAATTAACTGATAATAGCATTATTTTATTAAATATGTTATAATAACTATATCAAATTAAAAAGGAGAAGAACTATGGATAAGAAAATTGAAGAATTATTAAGCACAGCTAAAATTAATGCATTACTTCATCCGGTCAAGAGTGAAGAGGGTAAAAAAGACAACCCTTATATTGTAGCTCTTGTTATAGTAGGAGCCATTGCCCTTATTGCAGCCATTGCTTATGCAGTGTATTACTTTTTTGTTCCGGATAAGCTTGTAGACTTTGAAGATGACTTCGATGATGTCTATGGGGATGATATCTTTGAAGAAGAGGCTAAAGAAGAGCATAAAGAAGATACTGAAGAGGCAGCTAAATAATATCTGATGAATAACAAGAAAAGAAGGAATTTATTGAGGAAGTAGCAAACAGGATAAGGTCTCTTGATTATATTAAAATTGACGATATACCTGAGATTGATTTGTATATGGATCAGGTTATCAAGTTTATGGATGATCATTTTGCTTCACTTAAAAGATATGAGGGAGATAAAATGCTCACCAAAGCTATGATAAACAACTATACCAAGAACAGGCTGCTTCCTCCGCCTGAAAAGAAGAAGTATGGTCAGGATCATATGTTAATTCTGATTTTCATATATTATTTTAAAAATGTATTGTCCATAAAGGATATTAATAGTATTCTGACTCCGCTTACGGAAAACTTTTTTGAAGAAAAAGATAGAGATGTTTTGTTAAGAGATATTTATAATGAGGTTTTTGAAGTTTGCAGGGGAGCAACAACTGACATATCCAGATCAGTTTTAAAAGCATTTGATAGAGCAAAGGGTAGTTTTGAAGGTGAGGATGATGAGGAAAAGAAAAAGTATCTTACCAATTTTGCTTTTATAGCCTCGCTTTGTTTCGATGTGCATGTTAAAAAAACTATAGTTGAAAATATGATAGATAGAGGATTATTAGATTTTAAGGACGATGCAAATAAGGGAAGTAAAAGGGATAGACGATGAGTAAAACTTTTAAAATTTGCATTAAAGCAGTTCTTATAATGATTTTACTTTTTAATTATAGGTATTGTGGGTTTACTTATATTATTGACAGTAACGGAATATAAACCGGGTAATGTTGAAAAGCTGCCTCTTAAGGGACAGGTATCAGAAGAGGTGAGCCTTTCTAAAGAAATTAAGTTTATAAGCTGGAATGTAGGGTATTTTAATTTAGGGACTTCAGCAGACTTTTTTTTGGATGGTGGGACAAAGGTAGTGAGCCAGTCAAGGGAAGAACTGGATACAAATATTGAGAAAATCACAGAAAAGCTTACAGAGTTTAATCCGGATATAACATTTCTTCAAGAAGTGGACAAGAAGTCTTATCGCAGTTATGATGTGGACGAGGAAAAAATACTTGAGGAGAAATTTTCGGATAGAGTTTCGTCGTTTGCAATCAATCATAAGGTCTTATTTATACCATATCCAATTCCACCGATGAGAAATGTGAAGGTGGGTTTGATGTCTTTAAGCAGGGCAAAGGTTGAAAGTGCTGAGAGAATTAGTATTCCCTGCCCTTTCAAGTGGCCTGAAAGCACCTGCAACCTTAAAAGATGTCTTTTGGTTGAAAAACTGCCTATAAGCGGCAGTGATAAAAAATTGGTTGTTATCAATCTTCACTTAGAGGCATATGACTCAGGAGAGGGCAGGGCTAAACAGACGAAGGCTCTTCTTGATGTTATGGAACAAGAGTATGAAGCCGGTAACTATGTAGTTGCAGGCGGCGACTTTAACCAGAGTTTTTCCAGTGCTGATGTGTCTAAATTTGAAATAGGGAACATAGGGTTATGGACACCGGGAAGGCTTGATGTAACCGGATTCCAAAGGGATTTCAATCTTTACATGGATGTTTCAACTCCTACCTGCCGCTCTTTGGATAGGGCTTATGACAAGAATGACAGCAGTTTCCAATATTATGTTATAGATGGATTTATAGTTTCTAAAAATATAGAAGTGGTTTCACAGAAGACAATAGGGCTTGATTTTGAAAACTCAGATCATAATCCTGTAGAATTGGTGATAAAATTAAAATAATTTGATTTAATAATGCCACAGAGAATCTTTAAACAGGGATTTTCTGTGGCATTTTGTTTTTATTGAATGGAAGATTTCTATTATACTTACTATTTAACAAAAAGATATGGGACGGATAATTAAACATACGCTGATTTAATTATCTTACGATGTCTCCATAACATTCAGGCCTTCTGTCTCTCATAAGCCCCCATTCCAGCCTGGCTGCATTGATTTCATCCAAATCAAAGCTGTGGGTGAGTACAGTTTCTTCAGTTCTTCCGGCAGTCTCTATCAATTCGCCCGTCATATCTGTTATGAATGATGAACCGTAGAAAGTAAGAGAAGAAGATTGATTGTTATTTTCTTCACAAGGATTGACTTCCTCCGTACCTATCCTGTTAGAAGCAACTACAGGTATGATATTTGCGGCAGAATGCCCCTGCATGGTTCTCCGCCAATGTCCCATACTGTCGGTGTTAAGCACAGGTTCTGAGCCTATGGCGGTAGGATAGAGAAGAATTTCGGCTCCGTTTAAGGTAAGGCTTCTGGCTGTTTCAGGAAACCACTGATCCCAGCAGATGCCTACGCCTACTTTACCGGCACTTGTATCCCACACTTTAAATCCGGTATTTCCGGGAGTAAAGTAGAATTTTTCCTGATAAAAATGGTCATCAGGAATGTGGGTCTTGCGATAAACTCCGAGGAATTTTCCGCTGTCAAGGATGGCGACTGTATTATAAAGGACATTGCCGTCTTTTTCATAAAAGCTAATAGGAAGTACTGTCTCTGTATCTTTACTTACTTTTAGAAAATGCTTTACAGCTGCATTTTCCATCACAGGCTTGGCAAAAGCATAGTATTCATATCTACGTTCCTGACAAAAATACTGCCTTTCAAAAAGTTCAGGGAGTAATATTAACTGAGCCCCCTTTTTTACGGCCTCGAAGACAAGGCTTTCGGCTTTTTCTATACTTTCCTTCGGATTATTAGAGCAGCTCATCTGAACTGCGGCAACTGTTAAATTTCTCATTATTCATCCTTTCTGCTTTTTGTAAGAGGTACCTGGCCTGTTATACAGTGAATATTACCACCGCCAAGCAGTATGCTTCTTGATTTAATAGGAACAATTTCTCTTTCAGGGAACAGGCTCTTAAGCATATTTACGGCAGTTTCATCATTATCATCACCAAAGGCGGGTACGAGTACGCTTCCGTTAGTAATATAAAAATTTACATAGCTTGCGGCAAGTCTCTCACCTGCTTTCTCTCAGCCTCGCCTTCTTCAAAACAGTAGCCGTGAATATCATTATCACCAACTAAAACAGGTTCTTTGGGGATTGGAAGCTTGTGTATAGTGAAGTGCCTGCCAAATGCGTCTGTTTCGCTTTCAAGCAGTTTTAAGTCTGCAAGGCTCATATCATACTGTGGGTCTGAAACATCATTAGTCCAGGCGAGGATAACTTCACCGGGTTTTACAAAGGCACAGACATTGTCAACATGTTCGTTGGTTTCATCATTGTATATCCCATAGGGCAGCCAGATTACTTTTTTTGCGCCCAGATAAGCAAGGAGTATTTTTTCAATTTCGTTTTTTGAAAGGCTGGGATTTCTGCCTTTGCTTAGTAAACAAGATTCTGTAACTAAAATTGTACCTTCCCCGTCAGAATGGATTGAGCCTCCTTCAAGCACAAAACCGATATCATGTAAATCATAATAATCATAACCGTATCTCTTACAAAAGTTTGCAGCAAGAGCATCATCATTGTCATATGCAGGCAAAAGCCCGTCTACATCACCGCCCCAGGCATTGAAAACCCAGTCAATCCCTCTTACCTCTTCATTATTTACAACAAAAGCAGGGGAAGTATCCCTGGCCCAGGCATCATCGGTATTATCTAAGATTAGTTCTATGTTGCCCTGTGGGACAAAATCATCAGGAGCAAAATATTCCAAAAGGTCTTCTTTATGGTCATAATCGCAGATTAAAAAAACCTTCTCGTATTTTATTATGTTTTTTATTATATCCGCAAAGGCAGGCTTCGCATCTTTTCCATCATAAGGAAAACTTCCGGGTCTGGTTGGCCATATCATGATAGTACCTAAGTGCGGTTCATATTCTCCAGGCATATGGAAACCATCCTGTAATGCTGTAGTTTTTAATATCATAGTATCTCCTTAACAATTATTAAACAATCAGTAATTATTCTACCATTTTAGTGAGATTATTACCACATAAAAAAATACAAAAAAGTACAAAAAAAGTGATGAAAAAGTGGATGGAGTACTTGAATATTATGGATTTTGAGTGTATATTTATTGTGACAAAAGGGTAGGTATGAGGACAAAGCCTAGCTTGTTAATGGTAAGAGCCTGACGAATTATAGAATAAATATTAGAATTCTATTATTAATTTAAGTAGGTGATGAGATGGAAATTAAAAAATTTAAGAATAAAATATGGCTTTCTTCTCCTACTATGCATGGAGAGGAGCAGGACTTTGTAAAAGAGGCCTTTGACACCAATTGGGTATCCACTATAGGCAGGAACATAGACGAACTTGAACGGGGAGTCTGTCAATACCTTGGTGGAAGATTATACAGTGCAGGGCTTGCATCAGGAACAGCAGCCCTTCATTTGGCTTATAAGCTGGCCGGAGTTAAAGAGGGAGACAGGGTTTTTTGCTCAGATTTAACTTTTGGAGCAACGGTAAACCCCATATCCTATGAAAAGGGTGAGCAGGTATTCATCGATAGTGAGTATGAAAGTTGGAATATGAGTCCTGCAGCACTGCGTAAGGCATTTATTAAGTACCCTGATACAAAGTGCGTGGCAGTTGTAAACTTATATGGAATGCCGGCAAAACTTGATGAAATAAGGGATATTTGCGATGAACATGGGGCTGTTTTGATAGAAGATGCCGCAGAGTCATTTGGAGCAGGTTATAAGAAGAAAAAAACAGGTACCTTTGGTCATTACAATGTAATAAGTTTTAATGGAAATAAGATAATAACTACATCAGGCGGCGGAATGCTTATTTCAGATAACGAAGAGGCTGTAAATAAGGCTAAGTTTTGGTCCACACAGGCAAGGGAACCTTACCCCTGGTATCAGCACGAGGAACTTGGATATAATTACAGGCTGTCTAATATACTGGCAGGCATAGGCAGGGGGCAGCTCTTGCATTTAGATGAGCATAAAGAGAAAAAGAAGGAAATTTATGAACGCTATAAAGAGGGATTTAAGAATCTTCCGGTACAGATGAATCCAATACCGGAAGGGGCTGATCCTAATTATTGGTTATCCTGTATTATTATAGATAAAGAAGCTATGGCACCACAGGATAGGAGCAGGTTCAGTCCTGATTATTCAGGTGATAAGACAGGAGGTACTAATGCTTTTGCTATAAGGGATGGGGTTTTAAAAAATGAAGTTTTAAGCCCTATAGAAATCAGCAAAAGAGAAGAGTATAGAAATTTGAACTTCGGTGAGGAGTTATATATTAGTGAGAAGGGCAAGTCTTCACCGGAAGAAATAAGGGAGGTGCTTCAAAAGTACAATGTGGAGAGTCGTCCAATATGGAAGCCTATGCATTTACAGCCATACTTCAGTGACAAAGACTTTATTACTGAAGAAGGTAGTATAAGGGAACTTGGTAGAAGCTTTCAAGATGTAGGCTCAGATATTTTTGACAGGGGGCTTTGCCTGCCAAGTGATGTGAAAATGATAAGGGAAGAACAGGACACCATTATAGAACTGATAAAGAGCTGTTTTAACTAAGAAAAATCATTTAACCCCAATTATTCAAGGTATAATATTTGGGGAAATAAGGCCAAGTTGGTATTTGCTTGTTGCCACAATTTTTGTTTTGTATATATTGCCGAAGAAAAGGCAAAATAAACAAGAATTAATAAGTAAGATTAATATTGACTTTATAAGAATTAATGATAATCTTAAGCTAGACATATGTACTCGGATCTAATTTCTTTAAAATTAACTTAATCTAGAATACCTGTTAAAATTAACATTTCTAAGTAAAGGAATTATGAGTAACTTGGAAACATGGGATTAAGTAAAAGAGGTGATTATTATAATTAGTTATGATGGATTTTGGAAAGTTTTGAAAGGAGAGAGGGATTTCGCAGTACAAACTGATAATGCAACATAGCGTAAGCAACTCGCAGCTTAATCATATAAGAAAAGGTGGACACATAACCACTGCAACAATAAATAAATTATGTAGGCTGCTTAACTGTGAAATTGGAGATATTGTATCATATGTTCCCGATGGGGATGAAGAGGAACAGGATAATAGCTAAACGGGATGCGCTAAGCATCCCGTTTAGCTTACCCTGTAATAATTTCTTAAAATTCAGGCTATTGAAATATGGAATCTAAAGAGTTATACTGTAGGTATTTAAAATATATCTACCGGTAACATTAAACCAGCTTGAGTGCAATTAAGGAAAAGGGTATAAGATGACAGAGGAAATTTGTTATATATGTAGAAGAAGCGAAAGTAAGGCAGGCAAAATGCTGCACTTGCCGCCTAATATAACTATATGCAATGATTGTATGCAAAAGATGTTGAATACATTTAATACACCGCCCATATCGGACTATCTGAATGCAAGTGGATTTACTCCTGATATGTTCAATGATTATTATAATCAGGAGAAGCCTAAATCTAAAGAAAGTAAGGCGGAAGATGTTAAAGAAGAGCAGGTTTCTGCTTCCACGGAAGAGGGAGAAACTGAGGAGATAAAGAAAGATGAAGAACAGGGGGGAGGAAGACAGAATCCGCCTATGTTCAGCTTTGGTTTTCTTCCTGAAATGTTTCAGGGGCAGAGCAATATAAAAAAGAAAACGAAGAAGAAGAAACCTAAGGCAGAAATTGATTTTAATAATATTCCGGCTCCTCATATCATTAAGGAGAAACTGGATGAATATGTGATTGGACAGGAACTTGTAAAAAAACAGATATCAGTTGCGGTTTACAATCATTATAAGAGAATTTCTGCGGAAAAGACCGGAAATGAAGAAGAGATTGAGATAGAAAAGTCAAATATGCTGATGATTGGACCGACAGGAAGTGGAAAGACATATTTGGTAAAAAACCTTGCGAGGCTTTTGCAGGTGCCTATAGCTATTACAGATGCGACTACGCTCACAGAGGCAGGTTATATAGGTGATGATGTTGAAAGTGTGCTTAGCAAGCTGCTTGCAGATGCAGATAATGATGTAGAGGCGGCAGAGCGTGGAATAGTATTTATAGATGAGATAGATAAGATTGCCAAGAAAAAAAATACGCATAGCAGAGATGTAAGCGGTGAGGCTGTTCAGCAGGGGCTTCTTAAGCTGCTTGAAGGCTCGGAAGTAGAGATACCGGTGGGTGCAACAAGCAAAAATGCAATGGTGCCAATGACTACAATCAATACAAGAAACATACTTTTTATTTGTGGCGGAGCCTTTCCCGATCTTGGCGATATAATAAAAAGAAGACTGAATAAGCAGTCTGCTATAGGCTTTAAGGCAGATCTTAAGGATAAGTATGATAATGAAAAGAATATTCTTAGCAGGGTAACAACTGAGGATTTAAGACAGTATGGAATGATACCGGAATTTTTAGGCAGGCTGCCGATAGTTTGTGCAGTAGACGAACCGGATAAGGAAATGCTTATTAAGATACTTTCAGAGCCTAAGAATGCAATTTTAAAACAGTATGAAAAGCTCTTGGAATTGGATGAAGTTAAGCTTGAATTTTCAGAGGATGCTAAAGAAGTTATAGCGGAAAGGGCTCTTGAGAGAAAGACGGGAGCAAGGGCTCTTAGGGCGATTATAGAGGAGTTTATGCTGGATATTATGTATGAAATTCCTAAAGATAATAATATTGGAAAGGTAGTAATTACTAGGGATTATATAGAGGGTAGCGGAAGCCCGGTTATAGAGTTAAGAATATAGTTCACAAATAGTGAATTATCGGTGTTAAAAATTTTATTTTTTGCCAAAATGTAACTGGTTTGTAACCTTGATGGCTTATAATCTGCATATAACGGAGGGGATTTAGGCTATGAAAAAAATCAATATTTCAGAGATGTACAGGACAAGCATAATAGCAGTAGATAACTACAGTAATGCAGATTTTTCAGGCAAATTACATAATCCATTTTATGCTCAATGTATTCAGATTAAAAGTTTCCAACAGCTCATAAAAGAGTTGGACAGCCTAATGGATGAGATAGGCTGTCCGATGAGCGGAATGGAAAAAAGAACTTTTACCAAGAATTCGACCGCTGAGGAGAGGACTCTGTTTATTGCTGATAAAACACAGGCACAAAGAGGAGAGGTGGCAACCTTTGCAATCAGGATTCAATATAGAAATAATGCAAGCTGGCAGGGAACTGTTAAGTGGCTTGAAGGGGAGGCAGAAGAGTACTTTAGAAGTGTGCTCGAGTTGTTTTGGCTGTTAGATAGTGCGATGAAGGGCGAAGAATAAGAATTCCAAGTTGTATCTTGCAAATTAATCAGGTGTATGATATAATAATCTGGTTGTTTTATAAAAATAGATTGGCAAAATCCAATCGACCAGTGAGGAAGGTGAATAATATGAGAGAAGGAATCCATCCGGAGTATCATGAGTGTAAAGTAGTATGTAACTGTGGAAATGAATTTACTACAGGTTCAACAAAGGAGTCAATCCATGTTGAAGTATGTTCAAAGTGCCACCCATTCTATACAGGACAGCAGAGAGCAGCAGCAGCGCGTGGTGCTATCGATAAGTTCAACCGTAGATATGGAATTAAGCAGGACTAATACAGCAAAGAAGAACGAGACTGTCGCAGAAAGACGAAGGCGCCAACATAACAGGCTATCTTTTGATAGTTTCGGTTATGCTAAGGTGGAATCACTGATGCGGCGGTCTTATTTTTTTTAGGAGGGCTTTATGACGGGTTCGAGGATAAGCGGACAGGCAGTTCTTGAAGGTGTATTGATGAAAAATAACAGTAAATACGCCCTGGCAGTCCGCAAGCCTAATGATGATATAGAAGTTTTGGTGGAGAGGTGCGGCAGCATTTCAGAGAAAAACACATTTTTTACTCTGCCTTTTATAAGAGGAATAGTACACTTTTTTGAAGGCCTTTATCTTGGCTGTAAAAATTTTTCGGCATTAGGCAAGAGTTATGACAGGGAAGATGCTGAAGAGAATGAATTATTACAGTTATTGATTGTAGTTGCAATAATTTCACTTGCAATAGGAACATTTATTATATTACCTTACGGACTTTCACTGTTTTTTGGAAGTATTATTGGCTCGGGCATATTTATGGTCGTCATAGAGGGTGTAATCAGATTAATATTGTTAGTGCTTTATCTGATAGGAATTTCCATGCTGCCGGATATTAAGAGGTTCTATATGTATCTGGGGGCAAGCCACAAGGTAATGAAGTGCATACAGAACAATATTCCGCTTACAATTTCTAATGTAAGAAGGATGAGTAGAAAAAGCAGCAGCTGCGATACTGTATTCGTATTAACTGTAATGATTTTAAGCATAATATTGTTTATGTTTGTAAGATTTGACAATGCTTTTTGGCGTATAGCAGTAAGGCTGTTCATTATTCCTGTTGTTGCAGCCTTTGTTTATGAGGCAGGGGTGTTATCAGAAAAAATTAAAAATCCAATAACCAAGTTTTTGAATCTGCCGTCTATATTGGTTCAAACAGTTATTTCAGATGAACCGGCTGAAGAAATGATAGAGGTTGCGATTAAGTCCGCCGCCGCAGTACTTGGTGAAGATGTTGACGAATCAGAAACGATAAGAATGCCTGAAAAATCTCAAAAGAAGAAGGCTGAAACTAAATCAGGCATAAAAAGAGTAAGTAAGCAAAAACAGGAGAATATTAAATCTAATTCTAAGGAAAAGACTGGTGTAAATCAGACTAAATCTAAGGAATTGTCTGAAAGGGCTAAATTAGCAGTAAGTAATAAAGATAATAAAAAAGTATCAGCTTCTCAGGGAACTAAGGATGAAGATGATGAAATATTAAATGCACTCAACCATTTCTTCAATAGTAAAAAAATGGAAGAAACTAATAGAAGGAAGAGAAAATAAATGAATACTGAGGAGTTTAGTTATAAGGAGATTTTAGAATTTGGAAGTGAGAAACTGAAAAAGTCAGAAATAGCTGAAGCTGAACTTGATGCCTGGTATTTATTGGAAGATGTGTCAGGACTTAGCAGGGCAGATTATTTTTTGCACTCAAATGACAAAATAGGGAAAGACAAGGCAGAGGAATTCTTAAAGCTTATAGAAAGAAGGAGCGGGAGAATCCCTCTTTCTTATGTGCTTGGAACCAGAGACTTTATGGGATTTACTTTTAAAGTAAATGAAAATGTGCTGATACCTGAACAGGAAACAGAACTGCTGGTTGAAGAGACTATTAAGTTCTGCAGGGGAAAAAAGGTATTAGATCTCTGTACGGGTTCAGGCTGTATAGGAATATCGGTGAGTCTTTTAGGAGAGCCGCTTAGCGTAACTATGGCAGATATCTCAGGCAAAGCCTTGGAGGTGGCAAGGGAAAATGCAGCAAGGCTTGGGGCAAATAATGTCAATTTTGTTGAGGGAAATTTATTTGAGAATATAAATGAAAAATATGATATCTTAGTTTCAAATCCACCATACATTGAAACAGGTATAATTGAAAATCTTCAGCCGGAAGTCAGGGACTACATTCCACGCCTTGCTCTGGACGGTGATGAAGATGGTCTTAAGTTTTATAAAAATATTAGTAAGATGGCGCCAAATTATTTAAATAAAAATGCTAGAATTTTCTATGAAATAGGTTATAATCAAAGTAAAGCAGTATCTGATATTTTACTTGAAAATGGGTTTACGGATATCAGAGCAGCAAAAGATTATGCCGGACTTGATAGAATAGTTATGGCAAAATTTGATTGGAGAGAATAGGAGGCTGCCATGAAGTATAGGATTGAAAGAGATTCTATGGGGGAGGTAAATGTTCCCGAGAAAGCTCTTTGGGGAGCACAGACAGAGCGTTCGCATATTAATTTTAATATAGGTACGGAGACTATGCCGCTGCCTGTAATTAGGGCATTTGCCGTACTTAAGAAGGCTGCAGCAGAGGTCAACCTTGAGCTTGGCAAGCTCCCGCTTGATAAGTGTGAGCTTATAAGAAAGGCCTGCGATGAGATATACAAGGGAAAGCACGATAAGGAATTCCCGCTTAAGGTGTGGCAGACAGGCTCAGGCACACAGAGCAATATGAATGTTAACGAAGTAATAACAGGCAGAGGCAATATGCTCGCGGGCAAGAGGATACTTCATCCTAATGATGATGTAAATATGTCTCAGAGTTCCAATGATACCTTCCCTACAGCTATGCATATAGCAGCAGTTATGGAGATAAAAAGGGTGCTCTTACCTGCCATAGAGAAGCTCATACTTACCTTTGAGAGGCTTGAAAAGGATAATGATGATATAGTAAAAAGTGGAAGAACCCATCTTCAGGATGCTACTCCAATTAAATTTTCACAGGAAATAAGCGGCTGGCGCTTTATGTTAATCAACAGCTTGGAAGAGATAAAGGCGTCGATGAAGGGCTTGTATAAGCTGGCACTTGGCGGTACAGCTGTAGGAACAGGCATAAATGCTCCTAAGAACTTTGATAAGCTGGTGGCAAAAAAAATAGCGGAACTCACTGATGAAGCCTTTGTTACTGCAGAGAATAAATTTCATGCCCTTACATCTAAAGATGCCTTGGTTTCCTGTCACGGTGCAATAAAGGGACTGGCTGCAAATATGATGAAGATAGCAAACGATGTAAGATGGCTGGCATCGGGACCAAGACTTGGACTGGGCGAGATTTATATTCCGGAAAATGAACCGGGCAGCTCTATCATGCCGGGAAAGGTGAACCCGACTCAGTGTGAAGCCGTTACTATGGTGGCAGTGCAGGTGATGGGAAATGATGTTGCAGTGGGAATGGCTGCATCGCAGGGAAATTTTCAATTAAATGTATTTATGCCGGTTTTAATTTATAATTTTTTACAATCTGTAAGGCTGCTTGGAGATGCAATAAGTTCGTTTAATGATAATTGTGCAGTTGGCATAAGGCCTAATCGTGAAAAGATGCATGATAATCTGTATAACTCGCTTATGCTAGTGACCTGTATTTCACCATATATAGGCTATGACAATGCGGCTGCGGTTGCCAAAAAAGCTTATAAAGAGGGTATAAGCCTTAAAAGAGCCTGCTTAGAACTTGGATATATGGATGAGGATAGTTTTGATGAAGTATTTAAACCTGAAGAACTTGTTTAAATAAGGAGGACGGATATGGATTACGGAAAGGTTTCATTAGAAAAGCACGCAGAGTGGAAGGGTAAGATTGAAATAAAAGTAAGGGCCGCTGTAGATAATTCAGAAGCCTTAAGCCTTGCTTACACACCCGGAGTTGCTGCACCCTGCCTTGAAATACAAAAAGATGTGAATAAATCTTTCGAGCTAACAAGAAGATGGAATACGGTTGCAGTAGTTACAGATGGTACAGCAGTGCTTGGACTTGGTGATATTGGCCCTGAAGCGGGTATGCCGGTTATGGAAGGTAAATGTGCTTTGTTTAAGGCCTTTGGAGATGTAGATGCGATACCGCTTTGTGTTAGAAGTAAAGATGTGGATGAAATAGTAAGAACAGTTGAACTTCTTGCAGGCTCGTTTGGTGGGGTTAACCTTGAGGATATCTCTGCACCCCCGCTGTTTTGAAATAGAAGAAAAGCTTAAAAAATGTACGGATATTCCTATTTTCCATGATGACCAGCATGGAACGGCTGTGGTTACACTTGCAGGAGTTATCAATGCACTTAAGGTAGTTGGTAAAAATATAGAAGATGTGAAAATAGTAACATCAGGTGCAGGAGCGGCAGGTATAGCTATTATCAAGCTGCTTATGGCTATGGGACTTAAGAATGTAGTCATGACAGATAGAAATGGTGCTATTTATAAGGGAAGAGAAGGACTTAACCCAATAAAAGAAGAGATGGCAGCCATTACTAATTTTAATATGGAAAAGGGAAAACTTGCAGATGTAATAAAGGGAGCCGATGTATTTATAGGCGTATCGGCACCGGGAACCCTTACAAAGGATATGGTTAGGAGTATGGCAAGGATGCGGTGATTTTTGCCTGTGCCAATCCTACTCCTGAGATATTCCCGGATGAAGCCAAGGAGGCTGGAGCAAGGGTGGTATCAACAGGCCGTTCTGATTTTCCAAATCAGGTGAACAATGTACTTTGTTTTCCGGGAATTTTTAGAGGAGCACTTGATGTTAGAGCAAGAGAAATAAATGATGAAATGAAGATAGCTGCGGCAAAGGCAATAGCAGGTCTTGTTTCAGATGATGAACTAAATGAGGAATACATATTACCAAAGGCTTTTGATACAAGGGTGAAAGATGAGGTTGCTAAGGCTGCTGCAGAAGCAGCAAAGAAGACAGGTGTGGCACATATCTAAGTGAAAAAGCAATGTTAAGTTTTGGTAAGTTTACATTGTATAAACTAAGAACTTGAAAAATGTTACAAATTTAACAATTAGGAAGGAAAATTGATGTTTGAGAGTATTGAAACACTTGCAGGAAGGTATAAGGAAGTAACTGACGAATTAGCGTCTGGAATGGCTGCAGCTGATCCGAATAAGTTTAGAAGCCTTATGAAAGAACAGTCGGATCTTCAGCCAATAGTGGAGAAATATAAGGAGTATAAGGCAAATAATGCACAGATAGAAGACTGTCTGAAGATGATAGCTGAAGAAAGTGATCCCGAGCTTAAAGAACTTGCGAGGGAAGAACTTGCAGAGGCGAAGGCTGCTGTGCCTGAATTTGAAAAAGAATTGAAGGTACTTCTGCTTCCAAAGGATAAAAATGATGATAAAAATGTAATAGTAGAGATTAGGGCAGGAACGGGAGGCGATGAGGCTGCAATTTTTGCTTCAGAGCTCTATCGCATGTATTGTAAATATGCTGAAAATAACCGTTGGAAACCTGAAATCTTAAGTTTCAATGAAAATGGTTTAGGCGGCTTTAAGGAAGTGACCTTCCTTATCAACGGTAAGGGAGCATTTTCTAAGCTCAAATATGAAAGCGGTACCCACAGGGTTCAAAGAGTTCCTGTAACTGAGTCAAATGGAAAGCTGCAGACTTCTGCGGCTACAGTCGCTATTCTGCCTGAGGCGGAAGAGGTGGATGTAACCATTGATCCAAATGATATAAAATTTGATGTGTTTAGGGCATCAGGAAATGGTGGACAGTGTGTCAATACTACTGATTCAGCAGTTCGTCTTACACATATCCCAACAGGAATAGTAATCTCCTGTCAGGATGAGAAGTCACAGCTTAAGAATAAAGATAAGGCAATGAAGGTGCTTCGCTCGAGATTATATGAGCTTGAATGTGAAAAGGCTCATGCAGAAGAAGCTGCTAACAGAAAAAGCCAGGTAGGAAGTGGTGACCGTTCTGAGAAGATTCGTACCTATAACTTCCCACAGGGAAGAGTCACAGACCATAGGATTAAATTTACTACTCACAATATAGATGGTGTTATGGGCGGTGATTTAACAGAAATTATTGAAAATCTTATAGTTGCAGACCAGACAGAAAAACTTGCGGCTATGGGAGAAGTATAAGCAGAGATGATTACTGTATTTAAAAGATAACTATAATTTCAGCTTATAACTGTGAATTATATTATATATGGGGAATCATTTAAAATAAAGATTTATGAGAGAATCCTATGATAGGATTCTCTCTCGTTTTATGGAGATTAGTGGTTATATTAATAGAATTTATAGAAAAATTCTGATAAATTAACTCAAGTTTTGATTTGGAACTGTCGATATATATAATAGTCGTAATGACTGTGCAAAAAACTATATATTGAGAATGTTTAATCACTGGTTACTACATATTTATATCCTGCTTAATAACTTAAATTATAACAATAAGTTGTAATAAATTGAAACTAAATGATAGTTTAGCACATAGTCATAAAGAAAGGAGAAATTTATGTGGAAGAAAATCAAATTTAAGAGAGGGGTTTTAAGCACCGTGCTTGTTTTAGGACTCTTGCTCACCAATTTCAGTCCTTTGGGGATATCAGCAAAGGAGTCTGAGAATGAGCAGACAGCTGTGGTTAACGAGAACCGGGTGACAGCACAAGGCGGTGAACAGAAGGCAGCGGTGGAACTTAAATGGGATGGTTCCTATCTCTTGAGCCGTACCGTGGTTCAGGGTGATAAGACTATCCAGAGCGGCGGGAACGAAGCAACTGGCATAATTAATCCAAATAAAGATTTCAGAGTTAATATGAAAGTTAAACTGCCTGTAGCAGAGGGCAAAGCTTCAAGGCCTTATCTGAAAAAGAATGATTTTATACGCATTCCTATGATAGGAAAGGGTGTAAAGGTAAATGGTACTTCAGATCTTGGCAAGATAGATGCAAAGTTTTTAGTGGATGGTGCTGAACAGACAGTTAAGCAGGCATTTTCAGCAAAAGTAGTGGCTGATGAAACAACAAAAACTGTATACATGGTAATGACACTGCTTGTTGACAATAAAGAGTTAAAAGATGCTGTGGATTTAACAGCAGATATCAATATGGATTTTTCAGTGGATCAGTCCGGCATAGGTAAGGATGATGGGCGTAACTATATATATTCTGAAGAGAAAAAGATATATTTAGGAAAGTTTGACAACAAGTTCGTAGTAGAGAAGACCGGAACCATAGACTACGACAAGGGAAATATTGACTGGACTGTTAAGGTTGAAAAGATTGGAGATATCGGAGAGAAGACTTCATTAGCAGGCTATAAGTTTGAAGATCCTATCGGAAAAGTAGGTGCCTATATACCCTGAGACCTTTACTGTTTATGAGGCTGAGGGCAAACAACACACCTGGCAACAAGATATTTGCTGATAACGGTAGTGCTTCATCAGATTTTAAGTATGTAACAGGCGCAACTGATGCAGGCAATAACAATGCACTTACCTATGTTTTCCCTGCTAATGCACCAGGTAAGGCAATTGTTAAGTTTAGTACAAGCTTAATGAAGGATTCAAAAGATACATATTACAGTGACCTTAGAAATGGATTTACAAGAAACAACACTGCCTATTTGTATCAGAAGAAAACAGACGGGAAATATACTGTAAAAATTGCTGAGAACGCCACAACTGTCGGATGGAACGGAATGTGGGGAGTTAAGTATCACGGTGACTATTCCGTGAAAAACGGAATAAGAGATGCACTCTTAAAGGATCACCTCAGTAACAAAGGAATGACAGAAGAAAGCTTTAAGGAACTGGATGAGAAAATCACGGCAGAAAGCGGCAAGCATAAAGTACAGTGGGATATAGTATTTGACGCAACAGATAAGAACCTCACAAATGTAAAACTTAGAGATCAACTTCCTCTTACCGGACGTTATTCAAAGAAAGAGATGACCTTTGATAAGGCAATGGTAAGAAAGTGGGATGTAACCGGACATAAGTGGCTCTATCTTGATTATACAAATAAGACCTGGGGCACTGATGTAAAATACATCACAACTCAGCCAGAGGATGGCAGATATGAGATAGGAGATCTTAATACCGTAGCAAAGTTAACCATCTGGTCAGAAGTAGAAGGCTTAAAGGGTATTGACAGATTCAGTAACAATGCTAGAGTTATGTGGGGTAAAGACAGCAAGAAGTATGTAGACCTCTCAGAAGGTATCAACCTTGGTAATAAGAGCATAATTAAAAGAGCAGAGTCTTATTATATTGAGTCTAATCCTAAGTGGAACATAAAGGTAAGCAAGACCACAGTTGATGAGAACAAGGCTAAAGGAATAAAGACCTATGTTTACGATGCTTTGATTGATACAAGCATTGGAGACACAGATGCACATTATAAGCTTATAAATGGCACAAGTAATGACAAGGTAGCTGCCAGAGAGAACTTCTCACTTGAAAATGGCGAAAAGCAATTTGCTTCAGGAGTAAAATTAGCTGATATTGTATATCAGGCAGGTACTGCAAAAATGAGCTATGAGGATGGTTCATTTGCAGACAGCTTAAATAATGGAGCACTGAAGGCTGATGTGCATACTCTTTACTATACAGTAGGAGCAGAAAAGAAGGCTGTGGGTAAGATCTTAGAAGTAACAGGCTTTGAAAATTGCACCAAGACTCTTGATGACGAGGGTGATAAGTGGTATCCTTTCTCATTTAGGACTAATATAGTTGACGCTGATACACTTACAGGCGGTTCAAGACGTGGTAATGACAGCGACTTAAAATACAATCAGGTTATGAACTTAGCTTACCTCTATGGAGTAGGTAAGGTTGGCAAAAATGGTGAAGAGGGTGTCGAATATGAAAGCTTTAGTGACTATTGGGCAAACTACAACCATAGAATGATTCAGAAGGACGCACTTACAAGTGATGCAGCTGAAAAACTCATCGCAGGCGGCGAAAGCAGCTACACTGCAGCAAATGCAAATGATGTTGTAAATGGTACATTAGGTGCATATGCAAAGGATTATAAGTCAGTAGTATTCCGTCTCAGTGTAAATGCTGAAAACATGAAGAAATTAGACACAAGCAAGCTTGAAGCATTTATAAAGGACAGCATAGACAGTAAGTTTAAGATAGTTCCACTTAATGATAAGTATAACTACCTTGTATTTAAGGGAACACCTAGAACAGCTTTTACAGGTTTAGGCTATACCAATGATGCTTATGTAATAGCTGAGGGAAGCCCTGTTGATGCAAATGACATATTCACAGTAAATGAAAATGTAGCAAACGGAGACAAACTTGACACAACCTTTACCCTTAAGAAGCTTGATGCTCCTTATGTTATTCTCCTTAGAGCTCAGATAAGAGACGGAGAGAATGGAGACGAGAAGAAGATTATCAATTCTAAGGGTGCTGTGACCAACGCTGCGATAGTAACACTTCACGATGTAAGCTTTGATGGAACTAAGGGTAAGGATTACAGCCTCTCAAGCAGCAAGTCTGTTGACTATGATACAAGATTCTTGAGTAAGGAATATAAGGTAGAGCAGGGTGGTATCATAAGATGGGTTATAGAGTACAATCCATCTATTATGGATGCCGCTACAAAGAAAGAAATCGAAGATGCAAAGGATGACAGCGCGGCAGATAAGAAAAATATTACCTTATACGATATACTTGAAAATGGACTGAGTGTATTCTCAGAAAATGGCAAGCCAATTCTTGGCAAGGGATATTATAGCCTTGAGATGGTTGGCAAAGACGGAAACAGTGTTCCATATTCTGATAAGTTAACAGACCTCCTTTCATACAATAAGGAAGGTGGTAAGGAAGCTCTTACACTTAAGATACCTAATAATGAGAGAATGAATAAGTTTATTTTCTCATATAGTACAATCCTTGACAAAAATGCACCTAAGGACATAAAGAATACAGTTCAGATTCGTGTTAACGGTGAGAAGAAGTCTGAAGCAGAAGTTGCAACATACACAGTTTCAGCTGGTGTTTCACTTGATACCTTCGTTACTGAGGGCAATTTAACTGCGAAGGTAGTAAAGACTGATGCTGAGACAGGAAAGCCTATCAAGGGAGTTGTGTTTGAACTTACATCTCCAAACGGTAAAGTTCAGAAGGAAGTTACCGATGCAACAGGTATTGTAAAGTTTGCTTCACTTACAGAAGGAAAGGGTTACAAGTTAAGAGAGTTAAGTGCGGAAGGCTATGAAGTAGATAAATACCTATGTATTCGATGTTGAGAGAATTACCGTTCCTAATGGCAAGACACTTACCATCGGTGGATTTGCAGTAGAAGGCACACCTGTAGGCGAGCAGCAGTTAAAGTTCGGTGATGGTGTTGTAGGTGGCAGTGATGGTAGAACTATCATAGCTACCAATAAGAGAATAGGCGAGTTAAAGGATGAAACAAGCTTTAACCTCATTAAGGCAGATTATGATGTAAACAAGGATGTAATAACCAAGGCAGGTGTGACAGTTAATGAAATTAAGTCACGTCTTGATGGAGTGAAGTTCACACTTACATCAGGAAGTTCAGTAGTTGCAGAGGGAACTACTTCTTCACCTGCAGGAATTGTTACATTTGAGGGTCTTGCAAGTGGTAAGTACACACTTAAAGAAGCCTCTGCAAAGGCAGGATATAAGGCTCTTGATAAGACTTACACAGTGGTTGTGACAACAGCCGCAATCAATAAGGCGGCAGGTAAGGATGCTAAGGACGAGATAGTTGTTGAGAATAAGGATGAAAATGTGGGATTGATTGATGGCAATATTGTAGTCCTCAATCATAAGGAGAATGTAACTCCTAATCCGGTACCGGGACCAAACCCAAGCCCTAATCCAAATCCGGGACCAAACCCAAATCCGGGACCAAACCCAAGCCCTAACCCAAATCCGGGTCCAAACCCAAGTCCAAACCCAAGTCCAAACCCATCACCAAACCCAAGTCCTAATCCATCACCAAACCCAAGCCCAAGCCCAAACCCAAATCCAAGCCCTAACCCAAACCCTACACCAAAAGTACCTACAACAGATATACCTAATACAGATACACCTACTTATCCATCAGACAATTTCCCAAATCCGAACGATCCTAAGAGTCCGGATGAGTTCATTTCAGTTGATGAAAATGGAACTCCTAAGGGTAAATATGTAAAGAAGAAAAAACCTGATGGAACAAATGAGTATGTGAAGGTTGATGAGGATGGAACACCGGAAGGTGTAAATAAGCCTAAGAATGGCCTTCCTAAGACAGGTGGTTCAAATAATGTGGTTTATTATTTAGGTGGTGCAATGCTTATCTTCCTTGCATCCGGTATAATTGTGAGAAGAAGAAAATATAATTAAAGCTTTATACTGTAGGCAGGGTAATTGAGTTATATGTTACTAGCCTAAGATATATTTTGAAAGGATGAATAAGAGACTGTCGTTTTAACAGAAATGTTGAAAGGACAGTCTCTTTTCTATTTATATTTACAATAAAACCCTCTAATCATAAAATTTATCTTATAAAATAAAAAAAGATTTGAGAATGGGTTGCAATTTTGGAAAATAGTGATATAATTGCGAATGGGTTGCAAATGATAAGATGAGTTTAGACAGGAAAGGGAAAACAATGAAACATAAGAGAAGCTTAATATTTGTACTTTGTGGAATGCTTTTAACACCTTCATTACCTGTGGATACAATGGCTATGACTAGCGATGCTGATATAATCAGAGTTGAGTCTGTGCTTGTAAAAACAAGGGGAAATACAGTTTCTAAAAGCAGTATGGAAGAAGCAAAGGAAGAAATTGAGGTTTTAGCTGTAAAAGAGAAAAACTTCTAAAAAACAAAAAAAGATAAAAAAGAGCAGGAAGAATAAAAAAAGAAAAATAACAAGAAAAAAAGAATATCAAGAAAAATAACAAGAAAAACAAAAAAAGAGAACTAATAGAAATAATAAAAAGGAAAAACTAATAAAAAAAGCAAAAAAATAAAAATATGAATGAGAGCAAAGATGTAAAACTCAAAGAGGAAGATGTTAACAAGCTGCCTGAGACAGATAAGTATAAGCCTGAGATAAAGAACAATGATTTTAACTGGGGAAACCTTGGTACAGTGGGTGGAAATAAGCCGCCTGTTAGGGAAGATAAAGAAAACCTGTCTACAGCATTTACTTTATTTTGCACTTCTACGGATAAGTTAGGAAAACTTAGATTTAAGGCAGGGCAGCCAATAAATTTACCTGAGAGAGCCTATATAGGATTTAAGTCAAATGGAGAAAATACAGGTGAAGAAATAGGGATTGATTGGAGCGGTGAAGATATTGCTGCAGTTAAAACCGGAGTTAAGGGAAGTTATAGTTTGGCTGCATATCCTAAGGAAAATATAGTAATTGACGGCAAGGACTATGGCAGGGTTAAGTTTTTGGCAGACATCATAGTAGAATAAGTGAGGAAGAGGCAAAATGGTAAGAAAAAGAATACTGACATTAGTCATGGCTGCAGCACTCTTAATTTCAGGAGTGAATTACACAGAAGAGGTAAAAGCAGCTGATTTAGATGCAAATAAGGCTGCAATATCTTCGGATAAACCGGAAATAAAGGAAGAAGTGCTAAAAGAAGAGGAAGATAAGAAAGTAAGGGTTATAGTTGAACTTGATGGAGAGTCTCTGCTTGATGAGGCAAACAAAAAAAATATAGATTATTCCTCTCTTAGTGAAAATTTTGTAGAAGAAAAGAAGGGAGAAATTAATTCAGAACAGGCAGAAGTAGTTAGTGAGATTGAAAAAAGTGATATAGCTGCAGATGTTTCTGATATAAGAAGTTATAGTACAATCTTAAATGGAATTGCTCTCAATGTGAAAGCGAAAGATGTAGAAAAATTAGATGGGATAAGGGGTGTGAAATCCGTCTATATTTCTGAAGAGTTTGAAAGGCCGTTACTTACTTCATCAAATGAGATGACAGGCTCTGCTTACGCAGGAGGACTAAATTATAAGGGAGAAGGCACAGTTGTTGCGGTAATAGATTCAGGTATTGACTATAACCATAGAGCCTTTACTCTGGATAATGAGAGCCGGGCCAGGCTTACTGAAGCTGAGGTAAACCGGTTGATTGCCGAAAAAGGACTGGGTGGCAGGTATTATACTTCAAAGATTCCTTACGGCTATAATTATTATGATTTCAATACAAATCTCTATGATAGCTATGGTGTAATGCATGGTATGCATGTATCCGGAATAGTTGGTGCAAATGATAAAGAGAAAAAATTATATGGAGTAGCTCCGAACGCTCAGATACTTGCTCTCAAGGTATTTTCAGATGACTTACAATATCCTACAACCTTTACCGATATATGGCTTAAGGCAATGGATGATGCCATTTCTTTGGGAGCAGATGTAGTAAATATGAGTCTTGGCTCATCGGCAGGCTTTTCCATAGAGGGAGAAAAATATCCTGAGACGGAAATGTTTGAAAAGGCAAGGAAGGCCGGTATAGTAGTGACGGTAGCAGCAGGAAATGATGGGAGCATAACTGATGGAAATGTATATGGAGTAAAACCGCTTGAAGGAAACTTCGATACCGCCCTCATTGCAAACCCTGCTCTTGATGAGGGTTCTTTTGCAGCAGCCTCAATGGACAATCTTAGGAAATATTCACGCCTAATTGGCTGGAAGGATAAAACAAAAGGAGAAATTAAGGAACAGGCTGATGTTGTGCCCGGAGTGGGGATAACTGAATCAAAGCTTACAGGAGAATGGATAGAACTGGCTGAAGGAAGGGAAGATGATTCCTCCATCAATAAAAACATCAATGGGAATTTTGCTGTAGTTGAACTGGTAAATGATACTGAGGGCAAGGAAGCCTTTGTCAAGAGGCTTAAAAAGATAGTTGCCCTAGAGCCTTCTGCAATAGTGTTTTACAATCCTGAATCAGATCCTGAGAGGATAGGAAGAAGTATCAGCCTGGGTGATGAGGCAGGCAATATAACTATAGTCAGGATTAAACGCAGTACCTTCTTAAAAATGAGTGCAGCCAATAAAGCTTCGATGAGATTTAAGGCTGACATTTATATGGAGGAAACACCTGTTGATAATCCATCTGCAGGTAGAATTTCTTATTTTTCATCTTGGGGGCCAACTCCAGACCTTCGAATTAAGCCTGAAATTACAGCTCCGGGTGGAAGCATTTATTCCACAGCAGAAGATGACAGATACCAGAATATGTCAGGAACTTCCATGGCTTCGCCACAGGTGGCAGGTGCTAGTGCTGTAATCAGGCAGTACATGAGGGAAAATAGTATAAAGGTTGAAAACCCTGCTGACTTCACCAAGCTTTTACTTATGAATACAGCTAAGCCTGTTATGTACAATGAGGAGACTCCTTACTTTGTAAGGCAGCAGGGAAGCGGTGCTCTTGACCTTAAAAATGCACTTGAGACTACTGTTGTAGTAAAGGCAGAAGGTACAAATGATGATAAGGCAGACGGTAAGCTTGAAATAAAGGAGGTCGGAGAAAAGAAATTTAGGGCAAAACTCACTTTGGAAAACTTCGGAACTGAATCAAAGACCTACAGTATAAGCACAAAGGCTGTATATGAGCCTGTAACAGAAGGCTATAGGTCAGAAACCCCTGCAATTGTTAATTCTCCACAGAGTTTTGAAGGAAATAAAGTAACTGTAGCAGGGAACTCTACAGAAACTGTTGAACTTGACTTTGACTATACTGCTGCTGACGAAATTAAGATAAACAATTTCCTAGAGGGCTTTATAGAACTTAAAGAAGTTGACGATGAGACTGCCTTAAGTATTCCTTTTCTTGGTTTTTACGGTGACTGGGAGAGTGAAAGGGCTATAGATGCTTTTCAGGTTAAAGAACTTGATAATGATAAGAGAGCCGTACAATTTTATGTAAATAAGGATGCGGATGCAGCTTCATCAATGTTTATGACCAGTGCGACATTAAGGCTTCCTGTTATAAATAATGTACTTTATTTTTCACCTTCAAGTACCTATCATAAAGATGTGGCTCTAAGGCTTGCTCCTCTTAGAAATATGGAAGAAATAGAGTATTCCATTTTAGATGGGGACACGAACGAGACTTTAAGAGTAATAGGTAAATCACTCAAGGTAAGAAAGCTTAACAGTCTTAGAAGAAACAGAAGTTTTAATATTATGCCTGATTCCTGGTGGGATGGAAGGATAGACGGTAAGCTTGCTACAGAGGACATTAACTATATATATCAAATTAAGGCAAAGTTAAACAGCGGTAATTCCGGTGGTGGTAACACAGAGCAGATTTACAGATATCCTATAAGAGTAGACAATACGGCACCAGAGATAGGCGAAAATATTGAGTTAAAAAATGTAGATGGAAAGCCAAGGCTTAAACAGATTAAATTTAAGGTGAGGGATACAGGAAGCGGAATAGAGCATATTTACCTTAATTCAATGAAGTTTACTGAACCTGAAAATAAGGGTAATGGCAATGGAAGTTTGCTTCCACCGGGAGTAAATCTTGCACCGCCGGGCAAAAAGAAACCAGCTGTGCCTAAGAAGACAGACCTTGAGGGAGACAGTATACAGTCTTTGGCAGAGAAGGAAGCTGCACAGGGAGATAAAAAGTCTGGAAGAATTGATGGGCTTAGTGAT
This sequence comes from uncultured Catonella sp., assembly GCA_916439065.1. Classification (GTDB taxonomy): domain Bacteria; phylum Bacillota; class Clostridia; order Lachnospirales; family Lachnospiraceae; genus Catonella. Next base: position 416,975 of record CAKAGD010000003.1, on the reverse strand, counting down.
GAAGACTTAAAACTTGGAAAACCTAAATTTGGTAAATACTTACTTCTTAACTTTGTGGATGAAGAAGAAAAGGACGGAAAGGTATTACCTAAGGTAATAGATGGGAAACTTACTATAACTGAAGACATGATACCTAAAAATCCAAGCGAAAGTAACCGCATATATGCCAATAGGAATGGGCATAGAGGGAAGGAAATAGAAGTAAATACTTACTATCTTGCAGATGCTTCCCATATTTATATAACAGTAAAGGACTACCTAAGCAATCAGAGAAGTATAAGCATAAGAACCGGTGAAAATAAGAGCTATGTATCAGTAGGTTTCTTAAACTTTGATAATTCTATGAAGGATAAGAAAGTACAGGTTTATGCAGATGGAAATCTAATGACAGAGCCTTCTTATGATACCTTAAATGATAAGATTACTTTTAAGCTTGTAATGCCGGATGACAAATATCATATCAGCATGCTTTATCTTAAAGAGGGGCATAGTATAAAATATCTTATTAATGACGATAAAGTTAAGCCTGATATGAAGAAAGAGCTTGATTATTCATATGATAGAGCTGCAAGGACGATGAATTTCACAATCAAAAATCTTAAGACAGGCAGAGAAATAGTTACCGGATTTAAGGAAGGTCCTATGCCTGAAGAAGCAGCGGAAAAGAATATAAAGCTGGATATCTCTAAGATGGGACCGGATAATTTCGACAGTATTATATTGAATAATAATGAAGTTACAGCAGCGGATAATGGGGCATTTAATGCTAAGAGTGGCAGAATAGAGCTTGAAATGAGATTTAATCAAGCATATAGATCAAAACCTAAGGCTGTAAAAAAAGTGATTATTCATAAAAAGAGCGGTGAAAATGTTCTGCTTAATCCGAAGGAGTATTTTGACCTTAATAGCGGAGCGGAGGGATATAATGTTGCAAAAAATAACTTTGCTTTATATGTATATGCTACGGTCGAAGATGATGCAGAAATTGAAGTTGTCTATGAAGGAAGTGAAGCAGACAGACTCAGTAAGCCTTTTGGAAATGACCTCTTTAATGACGGTTACAATGGTGTAAATAATACAAAGACTAAATATCCTGTAGTCTTCCTTGAAAGCCCTTCCCTTATGTCCGTAATCCCTTCCAATAAGGATAAAACCGTAAACATTGAAGGTTTTATAGGAAATGTGAAAAAGGATGATAAGGTAAAGAGCATAGAGATAAAGCTGGTAGATGAGAAGGGCAAGACACTAAGTGAGAAATAATGCTCACAGGCAATGAAATTAAGAGTATGCAAAAAAAGTATGCCTATGGCGGAGCTGCACCTTATAACGGTCTTGGTTATGCCTTTTCGGCCAATCTTATGGTATCTAAGTTTTGTGTAAATATAAGAGTTGAGGCAGTAACTGAAAAGGGAGAGAAGGCAAGTATAGTAAGAAGGGCCTTCTATGACCTGACAGATCCTGTAATCAGTTATGAGGTAATGGATAGAGAACTTAATTCTGACAGTGTAAGCATAAAAATACATTCTTCAGATGATTCACTGAGCTTGAAGCTGTACAATGGAGATTCACTTATTGATGCAGCAGATAAGACTAATGTAACTATGGCAGAGGGTGGAGTTACGCTCGATAAAGAGATTAAAATTCCACTTAAGCCGGGACAGAATAAGATAAAAATAAGAGCTGTAGACTTGGCAAACTTTAGTGCAGAGAAAGAAATAAGCATATATAGGACAAAATAGAAGTAACTTTGTAAGTTAAACTCCCGCCATTAATATTTAGTTGGAACCCCGTTTAAAACCGGGGTTCTTCTTAGTTTGCATTTTTTTGGAATTATAGTATACTTTTAATTAGACTGAGAAGGTAGATATTAGTTGAGATATTCCAAATGAATTGGACTTATGTCATTTTAGCTTTAGTTGTGAAAGTATGAAGTATATGGGGGGTAGTATGTATAAAGTTTTGTTCGCAGAAGATGAGCTCTTGGTGCGTATAGGGCTTCAAAATGCGATTAAGTGGAGCGAATATTCTATGGAGCTTGCCGCACAGGCGGATGATGGCGGGCAGGCCTTTGAACTTTTCAAGAAGGTAAGGCCTGATGTGGTTATAACTGATATAAGAATGGATGTGATGGATGGGCATACCTTAATCAGAAAAATAAGAGAAATAGACAAGGATTGTGCCATTATTGTAATTTCCTGCATAGATGATTTTGAATTGATAAGAAAGCTTGTACCGTTAAAGATAAATGGTTATGTACTTAAGGCAACACTTAATATGGAAGAAATTGATAAGCTTCTTAAAGAAACCAAGGACTACCTTGTTGGAATAGGAAGAAATGGTGAAACCAAGGCAGAGAATGAAAATTATCTTGAAAAAGGGCTTAAGAAATATCTGCTTGGTGAGGGAAGTGAGCCTATTTGGAATGAAAATGAGAAGATGAAATATCTCTGCAAGTTTTCACTTAAGGCAGAGGACAGGGATAAGATTAACGATTCTGCAGTGAAATTTATCAATGAACTCCTAATTCATCAGTTCAAAGAGGGTGTAACCCTTCTTTTTTGATAAGACTGTAAGTTTTTATATATTCCTGCCTATTGATAATGAAAACCTTGAGAAGAGGGCTATAAGGGTAAATGAACTGATTGAGAGTTTTCTTGGAATTAAGCTTGTATATACCTATAGTGTGAGAAAAGATAAGGAAAAAGCTGCTGACTGGTTTATGAGGCACGAAAAGTCGGGAGAAGATGTCAATAATTCATCCAATTGGGATTATTCAATCAAAAATGCAATAGCCTATATAAATGAAAACCATGGTGAACAGCTTAGTCTTGCTAAGGTTGCCGGTGTTGCCGGTGTTTCGCCTGCTTATTTTTCTTCGCTCTTTAAGAAGGAAATAGGTAAAAACTATGTGGAATATCTCAATGAAGTGAGACTTAAGGAAGTACTTAAGGAGTTTAAGATAAGTGATGCAAAGATTTCATTTATTGCTGAAAAACATGGTTTTCCTAATCAGGAATATTTCTCAAGATACTTTAAGAAGGTAATGGGAGTTTCTCCTGCCAAATGGAGGAGGAAAAACAGTTGAATATAAAGACAGGGAGAAAAAAAGATTAATTGGAGGGTTAAGGCCCTCCTTTCGATACTGGTAACTATTATAGCCATAGTTGCTATACTTTTTGGCGTGACCTATCTGTATTTTGAGAAGAAATTTGAAAATAATACCCAAAAGATAGCAGAAGCTTCATTTAAGCAGGCAGACAAAGAACTTCAAAAAAATGCTTGGAACCGTAGAGGGAGAAATAAACAGATATGGTAATTTGAGGCTCTCTCTTGAATACTTGAGAGATGAATATAGGAATGATATAAGTAAGAGCATAGCTGCCATGCAGATTGTTAAGGACTTTGATGGCCTTATGTCGGTGGATTCCAACCTCTATGCCGTATCTTTGGTTAAGGGAGATGGAAGGTTCATACTTTCAACCTCAGACAGAAGAAGCAGGAGTGGTGAAGTAAAGATTGACGGCAGGTTTAGAGAAATACTAAAGAGGGTTAAAGAAAACTTTCCGTACATGACATGGATATCTAATTATGAACTTAAAGATTACGATGGAGGGGATTTCAGTCCGATTACAAATAAAGTTTCATTTTTAGGAATAAAGTATCTGGATTCAGGTTACAATGGGGTAGAGGACACTTTTATTATTGCAAGCGTAGATGAAAAATCCATAAGAAAAACTTACGAGCAGGTTGTATATAATGGGAGTGTTGCCCTCCTTGTAAATGATGAGGGCATAATTATATCAGAGACTGGAACAAAACTGCTTGGAAAGAGATATGAAAAGAAGAATGAATTTCAGAGCATAGAACACGAACTTAAAAATTTTGATTGGAAACTTTACAATATTATACCTAAAGAAGGCTATCTTAAAGAAACTAAAGACATAAGAAGGTTTGGAACTCTGGTAATGTTAGTTAGCTGTATCTTCATCTTAATAGCAGGTATGCTATGGAGCAGGAGATATACGAGGCCGATACAGTACCTTATGGATCAGATGAAGCTTGTTCATGATGAAAATTTTGATATCAATCAGCCTGTAAAGCAGGGTTGGGAGGAACTTGACGACCTTAATACTGAATTTTACCATCTTGTGGTCAAATTAAAAAAGTACATTTCTGAGATTAAAATAGTTGAAAGAGAGAATACAAAAAAAAAGAGCTTCTTGCCCTGCAATATCAGATGAATCCGCACTTTTTATTAGGTTCCATCAATTCAATCAGATGGATGGCAGCTCTTACCAACAACAGTGTAACAGCCAATGCTCTAGAGATTCTAGCCAAAATTCTTACTCCGATTCTTAGGAATCCGGATTTTTTGTGGAAGCTTGAGGATGAACTTATTTTCTGTGAAAACTATGTATCGATGATGAACATCCGCTATGGAAATACTATGGAGTACAAGGTTATCTGTGATAAGCGGCTGTTAACGGAAGATTTTCCAAGAATGATACTCCAGCCAATGATAGAGAACTGCTTCATATATGGCAGTGATCCACTTGAAAAAAGAGTAATAACTGTAGATATAAGAAAAGAAGATATAATGAAGGTGTCAATCAGTAATAGTGGCGTTAATATGGGCAGAGCAAAGCTTGACAGTCTAAATGAGATGCTTAGGAATGACACTGGGAATTCAGAACATATAGGCCTTTCAAATGCTAAAAAGAGGCTTACAATTTTGTACAAAGACACTGGAGATATCTGGCTTGAGGAAGATGAGGAAGGTACTTTGATTGTTCAAATCAGGTTCTGATACAATTAAAGTTATGTTATTGTCACTTTTAACAGGTAAAAATGCTGAAATAACAGTATTTTCCTGTTAATTTTTTGTCGATTATTTAAAAATGTCAAATTATCGTAAAATAAGTCAAAAATAATAAGATATTCTCAAGAATTTAAAAAAATACAAGGACTTATAAAAATAAGACAACTATTCTTTGTGAAAAAATGCTTATAATTAAACTGTAATACTTAAATAAATTAGTGAAAAGTGAGGAGATATTATGAAGGGTAAAAAAGTATTATCGTTATTATGTGCAGTAACCATGGCTTCAACATTGCTTGCAGGCTGTGGCGGTGCAAAGACAGATTCACAGAAGCAGGCTTCAAGTACAGCTTCTAAGACAAGTGAATCGACATCAAAGGCTTCAAGTATGGCGGCAAACACAGCAGATATTTCTGAACATGTAGACATCACTATCGGAGGACTTAACCTGAAGGATTCTGAAGAGGCGAATTGGCCTACAGAGACGGTTGATGTAATAGAGAAGAAGTTTAACTGCTCAATTAAGTTCAAAGGCTATCAGAAGGACAGCCTAAACCTTGACTTATCAGGTGAAAATACAACAGACATTGTACAAATTAACGAAGATAACATCGATGGTGTATTAAGAGGCAAACATGCCATTAATCTTGAAGATTATAAGGCAATCGCCCCAAATATCTTCTCTGATGCACTTAGTTTCAGAAATAATGTAATGAAGAACTTCAAGAGCGATGAAAGTAAGGGACAGTACTTTGTTACACCTCATGTTACAACAGACAATGTTGAAGAGACTTTCGGTGCAATTCTTCCTTTTGGATATGCAGTCAGATGGGATTTATATAAGGAAATCGGAGCACCTAAGATTACAAACGATGACGAGTATATTGCTGCATTAAAGAAGATGAAGGAAAAATACCCTAAGACAGAGTCAGGTGATGAGACTTATGCATATTCAATCTACAATGATGCTAAGTTACACGCCTACTTCCCACAAAGGCTGCCTTTCAGAAGGATATGTAAACCTTGAGGGCGGACTCTATGTACAGAATGTAAAGACAAACGAGCTTGTTTCAGACATCTATGATGTGGATGAGGGTGGCAAGGTTACACCTTTCTGGGCAGGTGTTAAGTTCTATAACAAGCTTTATAAAGAAGGACTTCTTGATCCGGATGCACTTATAACAAAGGGTGAGGATATCCAGGAAAAATACAGCAAGGGTCAGTACCTTGGCGGACAGAATAACTGGTACTTCGGTGATTACAATAACAACGAAAGACAGAAAGATCCTAATACATTAAAGGAATTTGTGTTACTTCCTTCTTATATGGGATGGGCTAATGAGCCTAACAAAGCAGGATGGAGTGGAAAGTACTACTTCGTATCTTCACACTCACCAAATGTAGAAAGAGCGGTTATGGTTCTTGATTACCTTCAGAGTGCTGAAGCTTCAAGAGAGACCTGCTCAGGTATTGAAAGCAGATGGGAAGTTAAGGATGGTAAGGCTGTACTTAAGGATGATACAAAGACACTTAAGACAGACGGAGCAAGAGTTGAAGAACTTAAGAAGTCAGGTATCGGCGAGAACAATATGTACAGCAGTATTGGATATGCAGATGAAGCAGTTTAAAAGACGGCGGCATGGTTAACCTCTTCCTCGCAGATGATATTCTTGCAGATACACTTACAGCGGCAGAGAAGGATATGTGTAAGACTCTTAATATTTCTCTTCCATCAGACCTTCTTAAGAATGGCATTGCTGAAGGAAAGAATATTGACATGAGAGATACCAAGTCAGCTATCAGAATGGTAATTCAGGCAGCTCCAAAGGATATCAACCGTATTGACGGCAATGTTGAAGAAATTACAATTAAGGCACTTCCAAATCTTGTAATGGCTAAGTCAGACGCTGATTTTGATGCAGCTAAGGCTAAGCTTATGGAAGACTTAAAGGCAGCTAATGTTGAGAAATCAGTTAATTGGTGGAAAGAAAACTGGAACACAGCAGTTTCTAATCTTGACAGCATGAAATAATAAGTACAGCGGCGCGTCTTAAAACACGCGCCGTTTCATATGAAACGGAGGGAATTAATGTCAAAAACTAAGGCGGTATCAGTGACAAAACCAAGAAAAGATTATAAACTTTTATACTATGCCCTTCCATTTATGATGATAGTATTGTTATTTAACTACATTCCTATTTTTGGCTGGATTTATGCATTTTTTGATTATGTGCCCGGAGTTAAATTAAAAGACAGTGAGTTTGTAGGACTTGAATACTTTAGACTGATATTTACAGATGCAAATGTATGGAGATCATTAACTAATACCTTTATTTTCGCAATTCTCGGTATATTGTTTTCGCCGCTTCCGATGCTGTTTGCGATACTATTAAATGAAGTTAAAAACGGACCGGTAAGAAAGATAGTGCAGACCTTTACCACGCTTCCAAACTTTATAAGCTGGGTAATTATCTTCTCTTTAGCTTTTACGCTTTTTTCTTCAGACGGACTAATAACCAATCTGCTTCTAAAAATAGGTATTGGAACCGAGGGGCAGAATCTCCTTGGTAACGGCAGTGCGGTATACATATTCCAGTCACTCCTTGGACTTTGGAAAGGACTTGGCTGGAGCTCAATTATTTATCTGGCGGCAATTGCAGGAATTGACCAAGAACAATATGAGGCTGCAAGGGTAGACGGGGCAGGATATTTCAGATGTGCTCTCCACATAACCATGCCTGCTATGATTGGAACCTTCGTTGTGCTCTTTATACTAAATATCGGAAATTTCTTGAATACCGGGTATGAGCAGTACCTGCTTTTCAAGAATTCAATGACTGCTGATAATATTGAGGTTCTTGACCTGTATGCATATAGAATCGGACTTGAAAATATGGATTATTCATATGGTGTGGCTATTAGTATTATCAAATCCATAGTGAGCGTAATCTTAGTGACCTTCGCCAATCTTGTGGCTAAGAAGGCACGTGGCAGCGCAGTAGTATAGAGAGGAGATGCATATGAACAATCATATTAAAAGTTCTGCTTCAAGACGTGTATTTCAGGTGTTTAACTATATGTTTCTGCTTTTAATAACCTTCATCTGTATATATCCGTTTTGGTATGTAATAATATATACTCTTTCAGATCCTGCTAAGGCAGGTGAGATTCCGCCTGTACTCATACCTTCAGGTTTTTCTTTGGGAAATTATAAGCAGATTCTTACATTAAAGGGATTTTTTCCTTCGCTTGGAATTTCATTTGCAAGAACTGTGGCCGGAACCATACTAAGTGTTGGAAGTTGTTCGTTCCTAGGCTATCTTTTTTCAAAAGAGGCTATGCCTTGCAGAAAATTTCTTTACCGCTTCCTCATTCTTACCATGTACATTAGCGGTGGAATGATAGCGACTTATATTGTTATTAAAAGCTATGGTTTATTGAACACTTTCTGGGTTTATATCATACCGGGAATGGTTTCTGCTTACAATGTAGTTCTGATAAAGACCTATGTGGAATCCCTTCCGGCATCCCTTGAGGAATCAGCTAAGCTTGACGGGGCAGGAGTGATTACGATATTTACAAAGATTATCTTCCCGCTTTCAAAGCCTATAATTGCTACTGTTGCTGTTTTTGTTGCGGTAGGACAGTGGAATTCATGGTTTGATAACCACATATATACTAGAGGTGTTGATGAACTTAAGACTCTTCAGTACCTTCTTTACAATTACTTAAATGAGGCACAGAGAATAGCCGAGCAGCTCAGAAATGCCACCTCAAGTGCGGATGCAAGTGTACTTATGCAGCAGATATCATCAAAAGGTATTAGAATGTCAATTACAGTACTTGCGGCCCTTCCTATTTTCCTGTTTTACCCATTTATGCAGAAATATTTTGTCAAAGGAATTATGGTGGGTGCTGTTAAGGGTTGATTTTGTTGAATGGAGAAAATATGAGTTATAAATATGAAGAACTTGATAAAAGACTTGTAAGTGTTGTTCCATCAAAGAGACAGGTGGAATATCAGAAAAGAGAATTTTACGGATTCATTCATTTTACGGTAAACACCTATACCAATAAGGAATGGGGGCTTGGAGATGAATCTCCTGAGATATTTAACCCATATAATCTGGATGCGGAAGTATGGGTAAAGGCAGCTGTAAGTGCAGGAATGAAAGGCCTCATCCTTACCTGTAAACACCATGACGGTTTCTGTCTATGGCCATCTAAGTATACGGAGCACAGCGTGAAGAACTCACCTTACAAAGACGGTAAGGGAGATATTGTTAAAGAATTGTCAGATGCTTGTAAAAAATATAATATTAAATTTGGAGTTTATCTTTCTCCTTGGGATAGAAACTGTGCAGTCTATGGCAGTGGGAAGGAATATGATGATTATTATATCAACCAGATGACTGAGCTTCTTACCAATTATGGGGACATCTATACTTTCTGGATGGACGGAGCCTGTGGTGAAGGGCCTAATGGCAAGAAACAGGTGTATGACTGGGACAGATATTATGCTAAGGTAAGGGGACTTACAGCCTGAAGCAGTGCTTTCAATAAGCGGTCCTGATGTGCGTTGGTGCGGAAACGAGGCGGGCATAGTGAGAAAGAGCGAGTGGAGTGTTGTGTCAAAGACTATGACTTCACCGGTATTAACTGCAAAGCTTAGCCAACAGGAAGACAGCGAGGAGTTTAGAGAAAGAGCCATTGACCCAACTAAGGAGGACCTTGGAAGCAGGGAAGTACTTGAAAATGAGCCTGAACTTGCATGGTTTCCTGCTGAGACCGATCTTTCCATCCGTCCGGGCTGGTTCTACCACCCTGAGGAAGATGATGAGGTAAGAAGCCTGGAAAACTTAAAGGATGTTTACTTAAAATCAGTTGGAGGCAATACGGCCCTGCTTCTTAACCTCTGCCCAATGAAGGATGGAGGACTTCATGAAAATGATATTAATAGGCTTACAGAACTTGGAGATTTTATAAGGGAAAGCTTCAATGATAATCTTCTTGATAAGGCTGAAATTCTATCTGTTCCTGAAAAAGGTGAAAGAGGAGAGGATATTAGCGGTGTTAGGACTGATGACTACGAGACTTACTTTAAGACGGAAGACGGTCAGAGAGAGCTTAGCATCGAGCTTAAATGGAAGGAAGAAGTAAAGGCTTCCTATCTTGTATTAAAAGAAAATATCCTGATGAGCCAAAGAGTAGAAAGTTATAAGGTCTACGAAGAAATAAAAGGTGAAGGATATAAAGAAATCTATGACGGAACTGTAATAGGCTATAAGAGAATCATCACTTTAAGCGGGAAAAAAGTGACCGGAATTAAAATAGAAATAACTGATTCCAGGGTTGCGCCTGCTATCTCCTTTGTAGGAGTATACTAGGATTATAATCAATATAGTTGATAAAAATGTGACTGTGTTATGACAATTAAATCGAAATAACACAGCCACATTAATTTTATTCAACAGAAAGCAGATAATAATAAACCGGCTGGCCGCCAAATTGAAGTTCTACATCAAGTCCTGAGTAAGTGTCAGAAATTTTCTTGGAAAGAGCCTTGGCATCATTTTCGCCAACATCAGCACCATAATATAGGCTTATAATACTTGTATCTTCATCTACCAGATTATTTAGCATTTCAAGGACTGCCCTGTCAACTGAGTCACAAACAGAGATGATTCCATTATCGCCAATGCCCATTATATTGCCCTGGCTGATATTTTTCCATCAATAACGGTGTCACGGACAGCATAGGTGACTTCGCCGGATTTGGTATATTTCATACCATCAGTCATTTTATCGGTATTCTCAGTAATATCACCATCATGGATATAATTAATCACAGCTGATATTCCCTGAGGTACTGTTTTGCTTGGTATGACAATTATATTTTTATCTTCTGTAAGCTCTTTAGCCTGATTGGCAGCGAGTATAATATTTTTATTGTTAGGAAGGATGAAGATATTGTCAGCATTAACTTTTTCGATGGCACTTAGGATATCATCAGTGCTGGGATTCATCGTTTGTCCGCCTTCAATCACATAGTCAACACCAAGTTCTTTAAATATTTTGCTGAGGCCTTCTCCTGCTGATACTGCTATGAAACCGGCTTTTTTTCGAGGCTCATTTACAGCTTTTTCTATATTATCTTCAGCCATTTTCTGCTCTTGTGCCTTCTGTGCAGCATTTTCAATTACCCTTTCGTGATGTTCCTCACGCATATTATCTATCTTCATGCTTGTAAGCTGACCGTAGGTAAGGGCTTTCTGAATAGCAAGTCCCGGATCATTTGTATGAACATGTACTTTAACTACCTCATCATCAGCTACAACAACTATACAATCGCCAAGGCCTTCAAGGTAGTGTTTAAAATCAGCCTCGTCTTTTGCGGTGAATTCCTTTTCAGACATTATTATAAATTCTGTACAATATCCAAATTTGATATCGGCAGTTTCTATATCGTCTGTAATTCCTGATTTACCGGATGAAACAGCGGCAGCAGTAATATTGCCGTCTGCAAGCGGAACTATTTTCCCAAGAAGGACATCATAAGCACCCTTAAGTACTTCTAAAAGACCTGCACCACCTGAATCTACAACACCGGCCTCTTTAAGAACAGGAAGCATATCAGGAGTTGAATCAAGAACCTTTTCCATATGAGCAATGACTTCACCGGCAAACTTTGCAATATCGTCAGTTGTGCCATTAAGCTCGGCTGCTTTTTCAGCTCCCCCCTTAGCTACTGTAAGTATGGTTCCTTCCTTTGGTTTCATTACTGCCTTATAAGCTGTTTCAGAAGCCTTGCCAAAGGCGGAAGCAAGAACAGAAACGGTTATATTGCCGGCATTTGCTGTGATTTCTTTACAAAAACCTCTTAAAAGCTGTGAGAGAATAACTCCCGAATTACCTCTGGCGCCTCTTAAAGAGCCGCTGGACATAGCTTTAGCAATATTTTCTATAGTAGGCTCTTCGACTAAGTTTACAGCTTTTACAGCAGACATTGCCGTAAGAGTCATATTTGTTCCTGTATCTCCGTCAGGAACAGGAAATACATTGAGTTCATTAATTCTTTCTTTTTGAGACTCAAGTCTCGCAGCACCTGCTAAAAATGCTTTTTTTAACATAGCTGCATCTAATTTAGATATTGCCACTTGTAATCCTCCTTAGTCTACGACTCTTACACCTTCAACATATACGAAGATGTTCTTAACTTTCATACCGGTAAATTCTTCAACCTTATAGGTTACATTTTCAATAAGGTTATCAGCAACGGCAGAAATACTTACACCATAAGCTGCAATGATATGGAGCTTGGCAGTAATTTCGTTATTTTCAATAATAATTTCAACACCCTTGCTAAGGTTATCTTTCTTTAGCAGGGTTGCAAGGCCGCTAATCATGCTGAGAGAGGCCATGCCCACTATACCGAAACATTCTATAGCGGCTGAACCTGCATAGCTGGCGATGACATCTTCATTGATAGATACTTCGCCTATATTTGTATTAACATATCCTTTCATAAAACCTCTTTTCCATGTGATAGCACATTGATATTGATGTTTTGTGTATACTACAAGAATTATACCTATTATATGGAAAAAAATTCAAGTTTGATATCTTACTTTATTTTTTATTTAAAATATGATAATATTGAGAGCGTAAAACAATGATATTTAGAATAAGGAGAAAGTATGTCAAAATTTGTAAATAGTGATGAAAAAGCTTATAAGAGTATGAACTTTGTGGGTGTGGTCAATATAATTATGGGAATAGTCATTATCGTAATTTCGACTATATGTGGAGCATTTATTATAGTCGGTGGTGGAAAACTGTTAAAGGATAAAAAAAGGGATAACTTTTTAATGGAGAAAGTTGATGAAGTTAAGTGCTAAAGAGAAATTTTTTAGAATACTTGATGCCATGCTGTATGGGGACTTTACCACTAAAAAGTACTTGTATGGCATAGTTTTATTTACGCTTATTACACTTATTACCGGAATTATGGCGGTATTTGGAGCGGGTATATGGTTTGGGCTTTCTGCAATGCTTGTTGGAGTGGTGGACTTGATATGGTGGCAGTCGATGACTCTTACCGCAAATGACCTTAAAGAACAGGGCAGTAAAGAGAGGTATTTGCAGGAAAAAAAGACAAAAAAGCTTGAAAAGGAAAAGGAAAAGGCTGAGGAGAGAGCGAGAAAGGAAGAGGAAAAACACCTTAAGAATGAGCCTCAAAGCAAAGTAGAAAAGGCACTTGGCAAGGCAGAAGAGGGTGCGGATGAAAATGCAGGCTATAGAATAAGCAGCGAAGAGATAAAATATGTATTAAAAAAGTATAAGGCAAAAAAGGATCATAGGGAGATAATTATTGATTCCTGTGAGTCTTTGGGACTTAAGGAGGCACCTGCTTATATCTGGGCTGACAAGAAGAAGTATTACTTACTTATCCTTGGGAGACGGAGAGCCTCTTAAACTTGACTATCCGCTTGAATATAACCTAAAGCTTCATTATGAAGTTGGAGTTAAGGCCAATCCTGATGCTGAATACAAGAAGTTTAAGGGAGTGAGCGTTGTGGCTATTGCCTTTGCACCTTTTTTACCTGATTATTACCAGAAAAGAACGGATACAGGAACTGCATTTTATAAGAACCTCTACAGGCTTGGGAAGGATATGTACTTTACAAATACTTCGGCCAAGAACGTGTTTGACATGACAGGAGCTGATTTTGAAGTGAAAGACGATATAACTGAGGATATGAGGCATGGAGAGGACTTCAAAAATGCTTATAAGGCCAATATATTGTGGAGAGATGGTGCAATTTCGTCAGATGAATATAAAAATATAATTACAGGGCTTTTAAGCAGCCTTGCAAGAGCTGATATACGTTTTGATGACTTCAATAGAATTTTGGAACAGATGTATGAATATAATTTCATAACAAGAGCATATAAAGAGTTTTATATTGATTATAGAAAAAATATAGAGAAACTAAATAAGCTGGTTCAAATTGGATAAAATTCATAAACCTTATTTTCGGTGTTTAATATACTGGTAATAAGGTTTTTAATTGACTAAAAATAATGGTTGAAAGCTTTAAAAATGCGACTCTTTTTAGTATAAAAAAGTTTATTATAACTTGAAATGATGTAAAAGAATAATAGAGATTGTAATACAATATAAATAATCAGAGTATCTTTGTAGAAAATTACAATGAACAAAAGTGGTCATATGACCAAATTGTAAAAAATATAAAAAATAAAGGATAAAAAAATGATATAAAGATGTTGATTTTTAAAGAATTTAAGTATAATCAAAAATAAATCCATATTATTTTTAAGCAAATTGTAAAAATATAAAATAAGATTTATATTTTTAGAATGTGCATTTGTTTATGGAAATAAGTAGTAGTTACATTATCTCAAAGGAGGAGAACTAATGAAAAAAGGACTAAAGAAATTTTTGGCATTGGGACTTGCAGCTATACTTACAACAGGGATGCTTGCAGGCTGTGGAACACAGGGTGGCTCAGGCAAATCAGGAAGTGAAGGCAAGGCTTCGGGAAGTACAGCAGGAAGTGCTTCAGGCGTAGCACTTAACGATGCTGGAACCTATCCAATAGTTAAGGATGGTAAGCTTGAACTTTCCGTATTTACAATGAGCATGCCTAATGTACAGGATTTTGCTACCAATGACTTTACAAAGTTCTTGGAGGAAAAGACAGGAATTCACATTAACTTTGTGACAGCAGGAAGGGATGAGTATGAGGAAAAGCTTAATCTCCTCTTACAGTCAGGTGACTATCCTGATGTGATACTTGGCGGTGCACCTAACCTTGCTAAGTACGGAGTTAAGGAAGGAGTTATTATTCCTCTTGATGACTACCTTACTGAAAAGAATGTACCTAACTACCTTAAGATAGTTGCTAACTATGATATAAACAAGACAAAGGAAGCTGACGGAAAGATATATTCCTTAGGTGGAGTAAATGACTGCTACCACTGCCAGTACGCAAGAAGAATGTGGGTAAATCAGAAATACCTCAAGGAAATGGGAGTTGAGATACCTACTACTACAGAAGAGTTTAAGAATGTATGTAAGAAGTTCTTAGAATATAAGAAGGGTGGAATTGCAGTTGCAGGTGCGGCTCAGGGCTGGCACACCCGTATGCAGGACTGGCTTATGGGTTCATTTACCTTTGTACCAAGTAAGTCCGCAACCCTTAGTGCAAGAGACTATGTAGTCCTTAACGATGAAACAAAAAAGGTTGAAACTGTAGCTGTTACAGATGCTTATAAGGCAGGTCTTAAGTATATGAACGAGCTGTATAAGATGGGAGCTATCTATGATGGTAACTTCACACAGACAAGTGAACAGCTTAGAACCCTTGCCAATCAGGCAGATGCTCCTGTGCTTTTCTTTACAGCAGGTGTTAACTCAGATATCATAGACCCTGAGAGCAACAACGAGCTTTATAGAAACTATGTACCTGTAGCACCTCTTAAAGGACCTGATGGAACTCAGATAGCTTGGACCATTCATAATTCAGGCTTTAACTCAGGCGGTTTCTGTGTAACAGATAAGTGTAAAAATGTAGAAGCAGCTCTGCGTTGGGTAGACTTCTTCTATAATAGTCCGACAGGTGACCTTTGTTCTCAGTATGGTGCTGAAGAAGGAAAAGACTGGGTACTTAACCCTAAGGGAAAGGTTGGCTTAAACGGCGAGCCAGCGCTTTATGAAGTACTTAACCTCTACTCATCAGATCCTCAGAACCATGACTGGCAGGATGTAGGACTTAGAGTTGCTCCTGCTTCATACCGTCTTGGACAGGCAGTTGATCCAAACGTAGACCCTTATTCACCTGCAGGACTTGAGAAACTCTTATTTGATACTTCAAAGAACCTTTACGAGCCATATGCAAATAACACAAAGCTTCTTAACCTCTCAGAGCTTAAGCTTACAGATGAGGAAAGCACAGCTGTTTCTACAATGGCAGTTGAGCTTGAGAAGATTATGGAGGAGAATGCAGTAGCCTTCATAACAGGAACCAAGGATATAGACGCTGAGTGGGATAGCTACAAGGATGCTGTAAATAAGGCCGGAATTGAAGAAATCTTAAAGACATACCAGACTGCGTATGACAGACAGACTAAATAGTGTTTTGCCTGAAATATAGGCAGATAAAATTAAGGAAGCTGTCCGCACTTTGGACAGCTTCCTTAAGTATCTGAGAAGCTTACCTGAAAAATTGATGATAAGGCTGCTAAAAGTATAGAATTTGGTTGGGCTTACTTGCAAGATGATTTATTATCTTTTGGCGGCTGCATCATTTGATTAATGTATTAGAAAGGAATTATGCAGTAATGACAAAAAATAGTGCTATGGTTAGTAAAAGTAACAAAATCAAGTCTGCAAACTGGCAGTTTTGGGTTATTATAGCCATTCCAATCATTTATGCGATAATATTTGCCTATATTCCTATGGCAGGTATAGTCCTTGCCTTTCAGGACTTTTCCATAAGGAAGGGTATATTTGGAAGCGAATGGGTGGGACTCAGATATTTTAAACAATTCCTGACTTCAACAAGTAGTGTTTTGGTTATCAAGAACACCTTGATTCTCGGTATATATTCATTTTTAGCTTCATTCCCTGTACCTATCCTGCTTGCGATAGGAATCAATGAAATGAGGGCAAAGAGATACAAGAAGGCTGTGCAGATGGTTACTTATGCACCATACTTCATATCCATAGTTGTACTTGTAGGTATGATGATGCAGATGATGGACCTTAGAAGCGGTATTATCAATGTCTTCATACAGAAGTTAGGATTTTCTCCGATTAATTTCTTTGGCGACCCTAAGATATTTAGGCATCTCTATGTATGGAGTGGTGTATGGCAGTCTGCGGGCTATGCTTCTATCATTTACCTTGCAGCGCTTTCGGGAGTAAGTAAAGAACTACAGGAAGCGGCTATAGTTGACGGTGCAAACAGGGTAAAGAGAATACTCCATGTAGATATACCTGCAATCCTGCCAACTATAATAATCATGCTGATATTTAACTGTGCAAGCATAGTGAGTATAGGTCTTGACAAGGTATTCCTTATGCAAAACTCTCTAAATGCTTCAGTATCTGAGGTTATATCAACCTTTGTGTACAAGGTGGGTGTAGTTAACTCCAATGTCGGATTTTCTACGGCTGCCGGACTCTTCCAGTCAGTTGTGTCATTTGTACTTCTTGTAATAGTCAATAGGGTATGCAAGAAGATTACAGAGAATAGTTTATGGTAAAGAGGTGATATAATGGAAAATACAAAATTCAGATACATGAGCATAGGTGACAAGACATTTACAGTTGCCAACTATGTAGTGCTTACAGCAATATTTTTGATAGTGCTTTATCCGATTATCTATGTGGTTTCAGCCTCATTTTCCAGCCCTCAGGCAGTTATTAGCGGAAGAGTTCTACTGCTTCCTGTAGAGCCTACCCTAAGAGGATATGAGGCGGTATTTCAGAATGCAAAGATACTTTCGGGTTTTGCCAACTCTATATTTTATCTGGTTGCAGGAACTGCTATTAATATAATAATGACAATACTCTGTGCCTACCCACTCTCAAGAAAGGAGTTTAGGGCAAGAGGTGCGGTGGCTATGTTCTTCATCTTTACTATGTACTTTAGCGGTGGTATAGTGCCATCTTACATCCTTGTAAAGAGCCTCCGCATTATGGATACAAGGTGGGCTATGATAATACCTACAGCTATGTCTACCTACAATATGATAATCTGCAGGACCTACATAGTAAATTCCATTCCTGACGAGCTTTACGAGGCTTCTCAGATGGATGGCTGTACACCTTTTAAGTATATGATGAAGGTAATCGTACCTCTTAGCAAGCCAATAATTGCAGTTCTTGTACTCTACTATGGAGTTGCAAAATGGAATGATTATTTTAACGCAATGCTTTATCTCTACAAAGAAGGGCTTCAGCCACTTACCATAGTAATGAAAGAAATACTTATTCAGAATAAGGTGGATTTGACCAAGGTGGGCAATGCTTCTGCAGTAGCTAAACTTCAGGGAATGTCGGAACTTCTTAAATATTCTACAATAGTAGTAGCATCCCTCCCTGTTATGCTTCTTTATCCTCTGATTCAGAAGCATCTTGTAAAGGGTGTAATGGTTGGAGCGGTGAAAGGATGAATATGGAAAATTATATATTGGAATGTTGCGTAGACAGGCTCGCATCAGCAATAAACGGTGAAAAGGGCGGTGCAAACAGGTTCGAGCTTTGTGCCAATCTTGTAATAGGCGGAACTACTCCAAGTTTAACATTATTCAGGCAGGTTAGGAAACATACTAACCTGCCAATTCATGTACTTATAAGAAACAGATTCGGAGATTTCTGCTATAATGATGATGAGATAGAAGAAATGTGCGATTCAATTAAAGCTTTTGCGGATGAAGGAGCTGATGGAGTTGTAGTTGGAGCCCTAACTCCAGATGGTGACTTGGATGAAGAGGTTCTTAAAAGATTTACTCGTGCTTCAGGGAATACTAAGGTTGTACTACATAGAGCCTTTGATATGTGCAGAGAACC
The DNA here is from genome assembly GCA_916439065.1 of uncultured Catonella sp. Taxonomy (GTDB): domain Bacteria; phylum Bacillota; class Clostridia; order Lachnospirales; family Lachnospiraceae; genus Catonella. The sequence goes on along the minus strand of CAKAGD010000003.1, from coordinate 398,556 downwards.
ATTTGAGGCACTAAGTAAAGCTATAGAACTTGGTATTGATACCATCCTTACATCAGGGCAGAAAGGAAACTGCGTAGAAGGGAGCACTCTTATAAAGGAATTAATTGAAAAGGCAGGAGAAGATATTAGTATACTGATAGGAGCAGGAGTAAATGCTGATGCTATTAGAAAAGTATATGAAATATCAGGGGGGAACCAACTATCATATGTCAGGTAAAAAGGTAATAGACAGCAAAATGATATATAGAAGAGAAGAGGTAAGCATGGGACTGCCTTCTCTTAGTGAATATGATATATGGGAGACTTCTAAAGAAGAGATTGCTAAGGCTGTAAATGTGCTAAAAGAATTATAAGATTTTGAAACAGGAGGAAGAATGTTTTCAAAAGAATTTAATAAAAAGATAGAGGAGAGGCTTGATTATAGAATAAATGAATTAGGTCTTACTTTATTAAAAGATGAACTTGAAAAATTGAAAGAAACTGAAGATACAGATGTTATGGAGGCTCTGAATTATTTATATGCCTATATGCCATTAAGTGATATAGGTGACTACAAGATAGAGACCTTCCTTGATTTTGCAAAACATGGAGTTTTTCTCTTTAATGAAGGGGAGTTTAAGGGGAAGGTTAATGAAGAAATGTTTGCAGAATATGTTCTCTTTGCAAGGATAAATAATGAAGACATCGTAGAAAACAGAAGATTTTTTTATAATTGGGTGAAGTCTCTTATTAAGGGCAAAACTATGAAAGAGGCTGTGATAGAGATAAATTACTGGTGCTCATCAAAGGTAACCTACAGTCTACAGATGGAAGAACAGCCAATCCGATAACAGTGTACAACAACACTTATGGAAGATGTGGTGAAGAGTCTACCTTTGGGGTTTCTGTTTTTAGAAGTGCAGGTATACCTGCAAGACAGGTCTATGTACCGCTTTGGTCACATTGCGATGATAACCATGCCTGGGTCGAGGTATGGTGTGACGGGAAATGGTACTTCCTCGGTGCCTGTGAGCCGGAGGATGAGTTAAATCAGGGTTGGTTCTTAAATGCTTCTAAAAGAGCTATGATGGTTCACGCAAGATGCTATAATCCAGAACTTGAAAAGGATGTGAATGAAGGTGATGGAATCCCTGTTGCTGTAAATGTCCTAAGTACCTATGCTCCAGCTAAAGAAATGTCTGTAAGGGTTGTAAATGAAAAGTGTGAGCCTTTTCCTAACACCAAGGTGTATTTTAAGGTAATAAACTATAGTGTACTTGGAGAAATAGCTGTTACCTGTACTGATAATAATGGGGTAACAAGGCTTAAAACAGGCAGTGGCAGCCTTATAATATCAGCTTATAAGGATGGTACTTACGGTGAAGTCTTAGTCGATACAGGTAAAACTACAGAAGTAGAATTAAAACTTAAATCAGATGGATATAAAGAGGTTGAAGGCTCATTTATTATGAGAGCGCCAAGCCTTGAGAATCCTGTAAAGACTGAGATAGCAGCAAACCACAATAGTTCAGATGAAAGAAGAAAGGCTGAGGCAGGGAAAGAGGGCATATAAAGAAGACAGCTTATTTAACGAAGAAACCGCTGAGTGGACAACCAAACGGTTTAAGAGAGAGGATGAAAAACTTCTTACCTCGGCACTTTTTAAGTCTTGTGAAAATCAGAGGGAATTAGAGAGGTTTATTACTGAAAATAGAGAGATTTCTGATAAATGGAAGGTGAAAATGATTGAATATCTTCTTCCTAAGGATTATCAGGATACCGAGGCAGAGATACTTTTTGAACATTGTCTTTATACAGACGGCAGTCTGCTTGAAAAGTATCCTGAAGAAATTTTTTACAAGTACATTCTTTGTCCAAGGGTGGATTTAGAGAAAATAGTGCCTTATAGGAAGTATTTATCTGAGAAATTTAAGGATGCCAAGGTATCAGACATAGGTGAGATTAGGACTTTATTTAATGAGGTTGATGCTTTACTTAAAGAAAAGCCTGAATTTGAGTATTCAACTCTCTATAGCACTGCTTATGGTGCCTTTACAAGTGGTTATGCAAGCAAAAAATCAAAAAGAGTAATTTTTATAGAACTTCTTTAGAAGCCTTGGTATCCCTTCAAGGTTAAATCCTAAGGATAAGACAATGGAAGTTTATCTGGATGGTGAATTTATTGCTGTTGAATTATCCAAGGAGAGTCAAAAGGGAAGCTTGGAGTTAGTCTTTGCAACTAATGTAAACTGGAGTTATTATGAAAATTTTAGTCTTTCGGTTTTTGCTGATGGAGACTTTCTCCCTCTGGATTTAGACTTAGAGGAGCTTAAGAAGGATGAAAATGTATTAAAGTTAAATGTTGGAATCTACAGGATTATAACAAGTAATAGGCTTCCAAATGGAAATATATTTGTTAAATCAGCTATTGCAGGAGTAAGAGAAGGAGAGAGAACTAAACTGGCAGTAGATTTTTATGAGGCGGATATAAGTGACATGCTGTCAGACTACCCTATAAGAAATATAGTTTTTGAAAATGATAAGAAAAAAGAGACTTCGATAAAGGAAATTACAAAAGATAATAACGCTATCTTTATCTGGCTCTCTGCAAAGGCAGAACCTACAGAGCATATATTAAATGAGCTTTATGGTAAAAGAGAACTATTTAATAGTCTTAAAACAAAGGTTTATCTGGTAGTTAAATCAGAAGATGAGCTGGAAGATGCTAATATTAAAAGGGTTGTGGACGGCCTTAGCAATAGGGATATCCTTTTTGAAAGCTTTGATACAGAGGCAGGCAAGCTTGCCAGAGAGCTCTACCTTGAACCGGGACTCTACCCTCTTATCTGTGTAGTGGATAAGGAAGGAAGGGGAGTTTACGCAACTGCAGGCTACAATGTGGGAACAGCAGATATGTTACTTAAAATATGCGGATATTTAGAGGAGGAGAATCATGAATCAGGTCATTAAAGATAGAACAGAGCGTACAAAGTGGTACAACAGTGCAAGATTTGGAATGTTTATCCACTGGGGCTTATATGCTATTCCTGCCAGAGGTGAGTGGGTAAGAAGCGTATATGAAATACCTAAAGAAGAGTATGAGCCTTATTTTGATGAATTTTATGCTGAAAACTACAACCCTAAAGAATGGGCAAGGCTTGCCAAAGAAGCCGGAATGAAATATGCAGTCCTCACTGCTAAGCACCATGACGGCTTCTGCCTATATGACAGTAAACTTACTGACTTTACCTCTATGAATGCTCCTTGCAAAAGAGACCTTGTAAGGGAGTTCTTGGAAGCTTTTAGAGCAGAGGGAATAAAGGTAGGACTCTATTATTCAATAATTGACTGGAGACACGAGGACTTCCCTCATTACGGCGATATGCACCATCCAATGAGGAATAATGAAAAATACAGTAATGAAAACAGAAACTTTGACCGCTACCTTGACTATATGTTTGGACAGATAAAGAGCTTCTTACCAACTACGGACATTTGGACCTTATGTGGTTTGACTTCTCTTATGGAGATATGAAATGTGACAAGTGGAAAGCTAAGGAACTTATGGAAATGGTTCGCTCCATCCAGCCGCATATCATAGTTGACAACCGTCTTGAGGGCAGTGCAGAGGATGCAGGCTCTATCAAGACACTCGAGCCTACTACCTACTCAGGCGACTTTGCTTCCCCTGAGCAGATGATACCACCTGAAGGAATAAGGGATGTGGCAGGGAACCCTCTTCCTTGGGAAGCCTGCATAACCCTTAACAACCACTGGGGTTACTGCTCCTATGATAAGCATTATAAATCAGCTAAGATGGTTATAAGAATGCTTGTTGAATGTGTAAGTAAGGGAGGAAACCTCCTCTTAAATGTGGGGCCTAATGCAAAGGGTGAGATTCCGGTAGAATCCGTGGTCATACTTGAAGAAGTAGGCAGATGGATGAAACAAAACGGAAGAAGTATCTATGACTGTGGATACGCAGAGCTTCCAAAGCCTGAATGGGGAAGATTTACAAGAAAGGGCAATATTCTTTATGCCCATGTAATGGAAGAACAGGCAGGAGCAATCTGCCTGCCTAACTTGGCTGGAAAGATAGAGAAGATGCGTCTGGTAAAGGACAATTCCGTTATAGATGAAACCTTCTACTGGAACTTAAAGGAGTTCTCAGAGCATTCATTCTTCTTCTTGTCGCCAAACGCAGGGGATTGTTATCCGCTTCCGGATGAGATAGATACTGTGGTTGAGATATTTCTTAAGGAGGAATAGATGAGCGTAGTCTTAGGAAATGTAGGAAATACAGAGGTTATTTTTGTAAAAAGTAAGGAAAAGGGCTATCCTTATGAAGAGAAAGTTGGGACTGTCTTTAAGGCTGGGTTTTTGGATACATTTTTGCTGCCTCTTGAAAAGGATAAAAAGGTCCTTTTGGTTGGGATTGGAAAAGAAAATGTAAAAGAGCCTACTACCTCTATGGAAATCTCTGCAAAGGCCTGCAAGGAACTTAAAAAATATGAGATAAGTGAATACAGCTTCAATGTAGAGAACTTAAAGCTTAATAAGGACAGCTTTGTAAACTTTGCGAAGGGGATTTATCTATCCATAAAGGCAAAAAGAAGCTACAAAAGCGATGCTAAGATAGAAGAGGCTAAGGTAGGAATAGTAGGCACAAACCTTGACATAAGCCCTCTTCTAAAGAAGGCAGAGATAATAAGTGACAGCATTATATTTGCAAGAGACATGGTAAATGCTCCGTCAAACTACCTTCACCCAAGGAGTTTACAGAGGAAATAGCCGAGTTTGTAAAGGATACAGCCATAGAAACTGAGATATTGGATGAAGAAGAGCTTAGGAAGCTTAAAATGGGTGGAATCCTTGGGGTAGGAGGAAGCAGTGCCTTCCCTCCTTACCTTGTAGTGCTTAGATACAGGGGTAATCCTAAGTCTAAGGAAAATACTGCCATAGTGGGCAAAGGAATAACTGTAGATACAGGAGGCTACTGCCTTAAGCCTTCACAGTTTATGGCAGGCATAAGGGGAGATAACGGCGGTGCGGCAGCAGTTGTGGGAGCGATAGCCATCCTTGCAAAGCTGAAGGCTAAGGTGAATGTAACTGCCATTGTGCCAACAGCCGAGAACAAGATTGCGCCTGACAGCTATGTTGACGGAGATGTGCTTACATCCTACAGCGGTAGAACGATAGAAGTCTGCGATACAGATGCCGAGGGCAGGCTCATCCTTGCAGATGCAGTCACCTATGCCGTAAGAAATGAAAAGGCTACCAGGGTGCTTGATATTGCAACCCTTACAGGTGCTGTAGTAGGAATGTATGGCTTTACCATAGGAGGAGTGGTAACGGACTCTGATGAGATGTGGGAGGAGTTTTACAGGGCTTCTCTTAAAACGGGAGAGAAGCATGCCCGTATACCTTTTGGCAGAGAGCATGAGAAGATGCTTGAAAGTGACATAGCTGACATCAAGAACCTTGGTGGGAAATTCTGCGGCACCATAACTGCGGGGCTATTTATCAGAAGTTTTGCCGAGAAAAAGCCTTGGCTTCATATAGACATAGCCGGTACAGCCTGGGTGGATTCGCCTGATTACGCTTATCAGGATAAGTATGCAACAGGGGTGTGTGCCGATACCATAGCTGAGTGGTTGATGTAAAATAACGCTTGTGGAGGTAGGGAGATATCTTCCTTGGAATGATGACATAGCAGCATATCAATGGTTCTTAGATTTTTGGAACTATCCATATACAGGGGAGGAGGTTATTATTAATTATGAATGATAAACAGTGTAAATATTGTGGAGGAGAACTGGAAGAAGGTACATTCCATGGTGGTGGAAGCTTTTTCGTGCCAAAAGGGAAAAAGATTCCTGTTACCTATATGAAAAGGTCTTTTGATAAGCAAGGAGCTATAAGAGTTCCGCCATTTTATTTCCTCTGTTTGCTCCTAAGAAAAATCCGCTTGCTTATGTTTGCAGGAATTGTAAAACTATAATGATTTTTTATGAAGCCAATGAAGAAGAATAAAATATAAGACAAGAGTTCTTATGATAATTAACAAGGACTGGCAGCTAAATATAGCTGTCAATTCTTGCTATATATAACATACAACAAGTTTTGCAAATAATTTGCAAAATTTCTCTTGACAAATATACAAAAGAGTAGTATTTTATCCTTTGTAATATTGCGACTGAGTTGCAAAATCTTTATGTAAAGTTATAAAAAGGAGAAGATATGAAGAAAAGAGTTATTATGCTTACAGCTTTGGCTGTGGCAGTATGCGGAATATTTGCAGGCTGCTCTAAGACAGGAACTGAGACTAAATCAAGTACAAAGTCAGTAACATCTGCTACAAGCAGTGTGGCTGCTTCAAGTACAGCAAGTACCAAAAGTGAGGCCAAGACTGATGATGCCAAAAAGAAGTTCAGTGTAGTGTGTACCATTTTCCCGGAGTATGACTGGATTAGACAGCTGGTTGGAGATAAGAAGGACAATTACGAGATTACCTACCTCTTAGATAAGGGTGTTGACCTCCATAGCTACCAGCCTACTGCTGAGGACATTGCAAAGATTGCAAACTGTGACCTATTTGTATATGTAGGCGGTGAGTCTGACGGCTGGGTTAATGATGCGCTTAAAGAGAGCAAAAATGATAAGATGCAGGTGGTAAATCTTCTTGAAACCCTGGGTAAAAATGTAAAGCCTGAAGAAGTAGTGGAAGGTATGCAGGAAGAGGATGAGCACGACCATGATCACGAGGATGCAGACCACGATCATGAGGATAAAGACCACGACCATGATCACGAAGATGCAGACCACGACCATCATCATGAAGAAGAGACAGAGTATGACGAGCATGTATGGCTTTCACTGAGAAACGCTACAGCTCTTGTAAATACTCTTGCAGAGAAGCTTCAGACTATAGATCCTGAGAACAAGGATTATTATGCGACGACAGCTGCTGATTATACAGCAAAGCTTGGAGATCTTGATTCAAGATATCTTGCAACCATTAAAAAGGCTAAGGTAAAGACAGTACTTTTTGGTGACAGATTCCCATTCCGTTATCTTGTGGATGATTATGGACTCAAGTACTACGCAGCCTTTGTAGGCTGTAGTGCAGAGACTGAGGCAAGCTTTGAGACAGTAGCCTTTCTTGCTAAAAAGACAGACGATCTTAAGCTAAAAAGTGTTCTTGTCATAGAGAATTCTGACCAGAAGATAGCAAAGAAGATAGTTGAGACTACTAAAGATAAAAACCAGAATATAGTTGTACTTAACTCAATGCAGTCAGTTACAAATGATGATATAGCAAATGGTGCGACCTATCTTTCAATTATGGAGAGTAACTTAAAGGCTCTTGCTTCAGCACTTAAGTAGTATTTGAAAATTGTGTTACGGCATTGCTAAAGCCTTTGCTATTTGAGATAAAAGGCAGTTGGATTGTATCTAGCAGATAGATAGTTCACGGCTTGTAACCCGAATAAGAAAGAATCCTGTAAAGCAGGATTTTTCTTGTATTTTGCAGATGATGACACATTTTATTATAGATTTGGAGAAAATAATGGCATTTATAACTTGTAAAAATCTTGAGCTGGGTTATAAGGACCAGCTTGTAGCCACAGGAATTAATTTTACGGTTGAGAAGGGGGATTATTTATATGTAATAGGGGAAAACGGGGCGGGTAAATCCACCCTTATGAAGACTCTTTTGAGGCTGATGAAACCGGTATCTGGAGAAATTACCTACGGCGATGGTCTTCTTCCCTATGAAATAGGCTATCTTCCACAGCAAAGTCTTGCACAAAAAGACTTCCCTGCATCCGTCTGGGAAATTGTATTGTCAGGCAATCTTTCAAGGATAGGCAGCAGAGTATTTTACAGAAAAGAAGACAAGCTAAGGGCTGAGGAAAATCTTGACAGGCTTCATATTATGGATCTTAAGAAGAAATGCTACCGCAATCTTTCGGGTGGGCAACAACAGAGAGTACTGCTTGCAAGAGCACTTTGTGCAACAGATAAACTGCTTCTGCTTGATGAGCCTGTGAGCGGACTTGATCCAAAGGTGACAGCGGAGTTTTACGGACTTATAAGTGATTTAAATAAATCAGGAGTGACCATAATTATGGTTTCACACGACTTGGCAGCAATAGAGAATGAGGCAGGAAATGTTCTTCACATAGGAAGCCGTGGACAGCTTTTCTTTGGAAGTAAGAAGGATTATCTAAAAAGCGATGCCAGAGAAAGTCTCGGAGTATAGAAGGGAGAAATTATGGCAGAAATTTTAGAAAAATTGCAGTACTATCTTCAATTTCCATTTGTAATCTATGCATTTATAGTAGGAGTGCTTATAGCACTGTGTTCTTCACTGCTAGGCGTAACCTTGGTTCTTAAAAGGTTTTCATACATAGGGGATGGACTTTCACATGTAGCCTTTGGTGCTATGGCTGTAGCAAGTGTTATAGGGCTTACGGATAAAATGATTATCATCCTGCCTGTCACAGTAATTACAGCTATCTTCCTCCTTAAAACAGGGCAGAACAGCTCCATAAAGGGAGATGCGGTTATTGCTATGCTCTCGGTGGGAGCACTTGCAATAGGCTATATGCTTATGAACATATTTAACACAAAGGGTAATGTGTCAGGAGATGTCTGTACTACCCTGTTTGGTTCAACTTCAATCCTCACCCTAAGTAAGGAAGAAGTTCTTATCTGTATAGTATTTTCCATACTTGTAATGGTCTTCTTTGTGTTATTTTACAACAGACTCTTTGCAGTGACTTTTGATGAGAATTTCTCAAAGGCAACAGGAGTAAAGACAGACAGGTATAATCTTCTCATTGCTATAATTATAGCTGTGATTATAGTGCTTGGGATGAATCTTGTAGGCTCACTCCTCATATCTGCACTCATTATCTTCCCTGCACTCTCTGCAATGAGGCTTATAAAGAACTTTAAGGGAGTAGTTATTTTTTCAGCATCCTTATCTGTGGTTTGTGCGGTTATAGGAATGCTTGTTTCGATTTTAGTATCTACCCCTGTAGGCTCAACCATTGTGGCTGCTGATATGGTGGCATTTTTCATCTGTGTTATAATAGGGAAGATAAAAGGTTGATTTGCACACTTTTTAAACACAAAAGTATGCTTTAATGAACTGAGGAGGCTTTAAGATATGAAAAAGAGAATATTAACGCTGCTTGCCCTTAGCGCAGTTATCACGGTGACAGCGTGTGGCAACAATCAGGCCAGTACCAAAATGCAGAAGCAAAATGCTGTGGAAGAGGCTATAAGTAATCAGGTAAATAAGGAAATAGATGAACAGGTTAAGAAGCTGGAGGATGAAGAAAAGTCTGGAACAGGAAGCCCTAGTTCTTCCGGTTCGAGTACGGGAAGTCAGATAGTAACCCAAAATGGTCAGGTCTTAGGGGGCAACCTCTGATTTTGAGGCAAAACTAAAAGAAGCCAGAGAGCAGAAGTCTGTTGACGGCATTGACTATGACCTTACGACAATGGGAAGTGACATGATATATGCTACAGTCTATCTTATGATGACTGATCCTGACCAGTTTGAAGGAAAGATGGTTAAGATGAAGGGGCAGTATCTGTCTGCTTATTATGAGCCTAGGAAAGAGTATTATAACTATTGCTTTATCTCAGATGCAGCGGGGTGCTGCAGCCAGGGAATAGAGTTTGCTACAAAGGATAAGTTAAAGCAGGACAGTACCCGTCCAAAGGATAATACGGATATAGAAGTGGTAGGTAAGTTTGAAACTTACATGGAAGACGGCAAGATGTACTGCCATCTGAAGGATTCTAAAATGACAATATTAAAAGATGATGGAAACTAAAAATGTGATGTGAGATACCTCTTATGGGTATCTCTTTTTTTATCAAGTAAAGTTGAAATAATTGTTGGATATACTAGTTTTATCGACTATAGTCGAAATGATTACTAGTTTTTATATTTTTTTATCGAATATAATCGAAACTGATATTATTTTTGCGTTATTTCCGGATTTCTTATCTTATGGGGATGAAGCCGCTAGAGACAGAGAATTTGGAGTATATAAGAATATAAAAGACAACTTCCCTAAATATGTTATTTCAATGTATAAGGTGGATTTTAGCAGGGATGGTGTGGCTCACAAAAATATAATTGATTTTCTGTTGGAGGATACAAATTAGTAAAATACAATATGTATTGTAAAAATGTAATACATTATTGTATAATTAAATTTAGAATTATATCTGCAAGATTAGCTACAAAAGATTGAAAAGGAGGCATATTATAATGGTTAAAAAAATATTGATGTTAAAAAGTAAACCAACTCCAGAGCAAATACAGATGCTTGAAAATGCATTGCAATCTCAAAAAGATGATGAATATCCGGAATTTACCAAGGAAGAATTGTCAAAAATTTAAGAAGATTTCTGAGGAAAAAGAAAAATTGACAGGCAAAAACAGATAGTGACCTTACGACTGTCAGGTAAGGCTTTGAAAAAGGCTAAATCTTTAGGAAGGATACACATCAATTCTTAGCAGAATTATTGAGGGAGCATTAGAAGATCCTGAAATAATAAAAGCATTACATTTAATTTGGATTTGTTTTTCTTTAATCTTTAATCTAAAAATGAAACATTTGATTGGTTAAAAATTGTTAAATCTATTTCTTTGAGTTATAATAACTGACAGATAAAATTTATTTGAGAGGAACTATTTCCTCTCTCTCGCCCTTACTATAACCTCTGATGCTTTATTAGGGATAGAGGTTATATTTTTGCCTTTTGCCTGTGCGATGTTCTTCTAAGACTCAATAGCTTCGGTGGATAATTTACAAATATTTCTGATAAGAATATTGATAATAATTAAGACTTGATTTACAATATGATTGAATAAGTGAGGCCAATCAAAATAGAATTATTCATGTTGATATTTTACTCATATATGAATAATTATGGGGAGAGGATGACATGGCAGAAAACTACTTTGACACTGTGGCAAAGGAGTGGAATACTCCGGAGAGAATGAAAAATACTATAAGCATAGCTGAAGAAATACTAATAAATATAGGGGAAGAGAGAGCACCTTTGGTGAAGGCACTGGAAGTAGGTTCAGGGAGTGGGATGCTGGCAATTCTTCTTTCAAAGTGTTTTAAGAAGATAGACTGTATTGACAGTTCCAAAGGGATGAGGGAAGAATTTTTAATAAATAAAGAGAAGTATTCATCTGATAATGTTTTTATATATAACGAGGAATATTTGGATAATACTGATGAAAAATATGATATCATTTACAGCCACAAGGTTTTTCATCATATTGTGGATGTAGAAGGTGAACTAAAAAAGCTTAAGAGGGTGATGGTTAAGGGTGGAAGGCTGTTTCTCATTGACTTTTGTACGATACCGCCTGAGTTTCACAAGGATTTTCCAAACTTTGACGGACATAATGGTTTTTCACAGGAGGAAATATCAGAATACTTTAAGAGTGCAGGTTGGAAGCTTGCTGAATATGAAATAATTAGACATGGACAAAGCAAAGACATTGACTATGAGCTATTCTTGGCAGTGGGAGAGGTGGAATAAGATATTAATTGTAATAAAAGTTAATTAAAAATAAGGAGATTTAAGGCTATGAACGATTTTGTATTGGTATTTGTAAAGCTTATGATAGGATTTCTATCTGCAATAGCCGTTATCAATTTTACAGGTAAGGGTAACCTTGCACCAAATTCTGCCAGTGACCAGATACAGAACTATGTCCTTGGTGGAATTGTCGGTGGTGTGATATATAACAAGAATATAGGTATATTTGAGTGTCTCCTTGTTATGCTTGCCTGGTTCCTGCTTGTGACAGGATTTAGGCTATTAAAAAAGCATAATGTTAGAGTTAAACAGATTATAGACGGGAAAGCACTTATTATTATAAATAATGGTAAGGTAGATATTGAGAATTGCAAGAAAGCAGGACTGTCAGCACATGATGTGGCATTTAAGCTAAGAGCCCAGAATGTATATTCAGTTAAAAAGGTTAAAAGAGCTGTAGTCGAGCAAGACGGTAAGCTTATTATAGTGCTTAATGGAGAAGAAAATCCTAAGTTCCCTATAATCACTGATGGACATCTTCAGACAGATATCCTTGAAGTAATTGGAAAAAGACGAAGACTGGCTCAAAGAAAAAATTAGAGAGAAGGGCTTTGAGGAATACAGTCAGATTTTCCTAGGCGAATATGTGGATGGCAAGGCTATATTTGTGTCTTATGAATAGAACTGCTTGAACTGCAGGATGATACCTATAGAGACTTTAATTCAAAACTAATACCTACATTAGACAGGGAAACTATGATAGGAGTGAGAACTCCTTGAGCACATTAAAAAATGGATGAAATCAAAGGATATCTACACTGTAAGATTTGCCATTGGTATGCTTATGGAGCATTTTCTTGAGGAAGACTTCTTAAGAGCCTTAAGGTGAAAACTAAACAATAATTTATATAAAATGCCACAAATTCTGCAAAATCAGGCTTTGTGGCATTAATTTTTTATTGTAAAATAATCTCCAAATATCTTAGTATCGTCTTCCGAAGAAAAATGATACAACAGCAATTACAATAACAGCTCCAATTATGGAAGGGATGAGAGCCATGTCTGCAAGGTGTGGTCCCCAGTCTCCAAGGAGAGACTGTCCAACAGCTGAACCTATAAGCCCGGATAATATATTTTTAATCCATCCCATCTGGCGGTCTTTATTTGTTATAAGACTTCCTATCCAGCCTATAAATGCACCAACAATTAGTGACCAAATCATAAGTAAACCTCCTTGTAACAATCTTGTTCCAGACTAACTAATAAATAATTCGGTATTGCATAACCGGTTTTGGCTATTATACTATATTAAACTTAAAAAATCTTTACTTAATTGGTGAATAAAATATTAATTATTTTTTGATTGAGTTAAAACTGCTTGCAAAAGATAAAAGAATAAGTGTAGAGTAATAGAAACACAGGATATTCCGAAACATATTAAGCTTATGTACAGGGAGGGATTGGAAGTGGATGAAAAGCAAAGAGATGAAAATAAAATGTCTGACTTTGATAGTAATAAATTAATGGATAATTCTGATTTTAGAAATAAAAAGATAATTCAAACAAGTATAATTGGAATCATAGCCAATGTGCTTCTTGCGGTCTTTAAGGCAGTTATTGGTATAATAACAAATTCCATAGCTATAGTTCTCGATGCGGTAAATAATGCATCTGATGTTGCAAGTTCGATTGTTACAATTATAGGTGCTAAACTTTCAAAGAAAGAACCAGACAAGGCACATCCGTTTGGTCATGGCAGGGTAGAGTATCTTAGTGCTATGATAATTGCAGTTATTATACTTTATGCAGGTGTTACTTCGATGGTAGAATCGGTAAAGAAGATAATTACTCCTGAAATACCTGAATATTCAACGGTTTCACTTGTAATAGTTGCAGTAGCGGTTGTGATAAAAATAATACTGGGTCGTTATGTTAAAACGGTGGGAATTATGGTAAAATCTGAATCGTTAATTAATTCTGGTACAGATGCAACTATGGATGCTGTGATATCGGCATCAACCATTGTGGCAGCAGTTTTATATTTGAATTTTAAGATTTCGGTTGAAGCCTATCTGGGTGCAGTAATATCAGTATTTATTGTTAAAGCCGGAATAGATATGTTTAGAGAGACACTTTCCCGTATATTGGGGGAGGCAGCAGATCCTGCTATGTCGCAGGAAATAATAGAAACAGTTATGGAGTTTCCTGAAGTAAAAGGAGCATACGATCTTGTTTTGCATGATTATGGACCAGATGTTTATCAAGGTTCTCTTCATATAGAAGTGCCGGATGTATATACTGCTGATGAAATTGATAGACTGACAAGGAAGATTGCAATGGAGGTATACTCAAAGCATAATGTTGTACTTACGGCAATAGGAATTTATTCTTTGAATTCAAGTGATAAATTTGCTATTCGAATAAAAAATACTATTGAAGAACTTGTAATGATGAATCCGTATATACTTCAAATGCATGGTTTTTATTTTAATAGGGAAGAAGAGTCGGTGCGCTTCGATTTGGTTGTTAGTTTTGAGGCTAAAGACAGAAACCAAGTATTTGATGATGTGGTGGATAAAATACAGAAACACTATCCTGAATATAGAATTGATGCAATTATGGATACTGAGTATAGTGATGTAATAAATTCGGAATCTAAGTAAGTATAACTTTTGTTTGATGCAGCTAAAGATATTAATGTAAATAAAATTAAAGAATATTTTTGTTAAATATGTAATAGCAAGGTAGTGAAAAAATAAAGCGATATTCCGGCAAGGTATGGGAATATATTTTTATGATGGGCTTAAATGAGCTTAACTGTGTGAAAATCATGACATCAAAGATATGGTTAAAAATTTTTGGTAAACATTTTTCAAATAACAAAAATGTAAATTTGATTGTGTTGAACTTGAATTACGATTTAGAATGATGTATAATCAAGATGTACTAAAAAATTTGACTGATGAAGAGCATGGCTCACAAAAAACGAACCAAAAGGAATCCAGGAAGCTTCCTTTGGTTCTTCTCGTTAAAAGACCGAGCAAGTCTTGTAGGCTAGTTGTCACGATGGTTACAGTCTAACCATTTTGCCAATTAGATCGCTGATCAAGTTGACCGTGACTGCAGCCAAAAATTTGACCGATGATGTCGAGCATATCCTCACCCCCATTTCTTTGTCAGATTTGGGAAGCGACAACTTTAATATTATATCATTTAAAACCTTATTATTCTAGAATAATAAAAAAATAAAAGAAACATAGGAAATAATATAGGATTAATATATAAAAACTCATTTTTGGGCAAATTAAAGGGTATATAGAGCGTATTTAAAAAACTGTTTAGAATATTCAAATAGTTAAATATATATACAGATTTTGTAATCAACTATAATGAGAAGAACCCTAAGAGCTGCAACACATCTTAGATGTTCTGTCTTATTCTTCCTGATTATAAAAAGACTAAAACTAATATTGTTAGCATTATAGGGAGTAAATAAGTTTAATTATTGTTAAAATAGAAATATCCGATTAAGGATAATTAGCTATTTATAAACAGCAATTGCACTAATTTAACTCCCTATTATATTTTTAATAGGTGATATAAACTTCCTAAGCTTTAGAATTGTTTACTTTTTATTAAATGTATTAATTAAAAGAAAAACAAATATAAATATAAACTGCCATCTACAGTTATTGCAACACTAAAAACAACTTTATAGTTCTCTGAAAAAAATACATACCAAAAACTGGTATTAAGGTTGATTAATATTAATCCAGAATAAACATCCAGATAATATTTAAAAACTCTTTCATATTTTTCCATAGTCTATTTCCTCCTTTCTTAAAATATTAAAAATATAACTATTCTAAGAGCATTAAGGAGGTATATCACCTAAAACCAATATAACAGGAAATTATATTTTTGCAATATCTTTTTAAAAGTTTTCCGGAGCGGTGGGGGATTCAAAGGGGAACACCCTTTGATAAATCTAGAATAGGCAGGAAAGAGGACTATTCCCTCTCCTGACCTTTATCCTGACCTCTGTTCCTTTATCAGGGACAGAGGTTATATTTATCCATAACCTTGTCCACAAAGCAGTTCTATTCTATGGTCTACATTTTTTAAGCCCGATTCCTCCAAGCCTTACTTTGGCTTGGCTGTTTTTTTCTCATTCTTTGATTTTTTTCGGTATCAAATCCTTTACCGTTATCAGTTACGATTATAATAATATCTTTATTTGATTTCTCAAAGGAAATTCTTATCTTACCACCACCCTTTGGACCGAAGCCCATGGTAGATGGCATTTTCAACTATTGGCTGAATTATGAGCCTAGGCACAGTGGCATTTTCAAAGCTTACCTGCATCAACTATTTTCGTACATAAGCATATCTTCATATCTGAATTTTTGTATCTCAAGATAATTCTTCACATGTTCTATTTCTTCTTTAAGAGTGACAAAATCAAGCTCTGTGCTTAAAGACAGTCTTAAAAGTCTGCCAAGTGCAGAGGTTACCTTGACTACAGCCTCATTTTCATTAAGTTCGGCAAGCCAGAGTATAGTATCCAGTGTATTATATAGAAAATGAGGATTTATTTGGCTTTGCAGCATTTTAAGCTCAAACTGTCTTCTAGTTTCTTCTTCTTTGGAAATATTTTCAGTAAGAGCCTTTATCCTGTCTATGAGCCTGTTGTATTCATTTTCAAGCTCAGTAACTTCTTTTATGCCTGTAGCTATGGTTATATGATTCCATCTTTCATCCAAGTTCATCATAGCAAGCTTTAGTTCGGTAATAGGCTTACTTAGCCTTTTAGAAGCAATTATACCTATCAATATGCTTAGTAATACAAGAAAAAAAGGACAAAAATAAAAATAGTTTTGGTTAAGTTATTTTGAAGTAATTTTACATTGTCGGCGGCCACTCCAAAAAGCTTCCAGGTTGAATTGTTAACAGTGGCCTCATATACCACATTACCGTCTTTAATATCACCATCCATAAGGGATTTAAGTTCTTCACCTTTTTTCATATCACTAAATACAGTAACATCAGGATGATATATTATGTCGCCGGATTCTGACATAATATATACATAGCCTCTTTTGCCGAGGTCAAGGTTTTTAATATAATCTTCTATAAAATTATATGAAATATCCATAAGCACAACGCCCATGAGTGCTCGCTGTTTTTACCAATAATTTCTCTGTATACTGATATAGTCCATTTGCTTTTTATCAGCGGCAAAAGGCACTATGTCCTGTTTCTGAGAGCATGGGCATGCGATTAGAAGCAATGGCTTTTTATACCAATCCTCCTTCATCATGTCATCTGAGAGTGTCATAGACATATCACTGTCACTTGTGATTGCAAAACCATTTTTTTAGAAATGACAGCCACACCGCTTATTCGGCTGTCACTTTCTTTTGCAAAGAGAAATCAGTGAAGAAATGGTTTCAAAAGATTCGGGGGAGGACTTAGCAAGAGCAGCCTTTATATCTTTATGCTCAGCTATTATGTTGCTGAAAAGTTCTGAGTTTTTCAAGATAGGAAGATATATACTCGCCTGTCTGGTTGACCATAGCCCTTGTACGCATTACATCATCTTTAATCAGCATATCAGAGGTAAAATGATGAATGCTGCCGGAAAGCAGTGCTATTATAAAAAAGGGAAAATAGCAAAAAGTAAGAGCTGTTCTTACATGTAATTTTTGAAAAAGCTTAATCTAGTTTTTCATTTGGTTTCATCCCTGCTTAAACTGTTTTTGGAGTAATGCCAAGGTCTTTTTAAAATCTGTTTGTGAAATAATTAACATCTTCATAGCCTATTTCCTCTGCAATCTCATAGTTTTTCATATCAGTGGAAAGACAGAGGATTTTTGCCTGTTCCATTCTTTTTGAGTGTTACATATTCCTGAAATGGAATACCATATATCTGTTTTATTATACCACTTAAATAACTGCTGTTAAAAGCCGAGATTTTCAGCCATATACCCAAGAGAGGTCAGAGTCAAAGAGGTGTTCATTCATATATTCTCTTACTGCTTTGAAAACTTGAATTATCACCGGACAGTATACTCTCACTTGTTACGCTAAGCTCCGAAAGCCTGTCTTCAAGTCTGATTTTTTCTATTTTATCAATCATACGTCTAAGTACAAGTTCTATATCTGTTTTGTTTACAGGCTTTAACAGATAATCATCTACACTAAAGCCTTGTGCAGTCTGCATATACTCAAAAATAATCGTATCCTGTAACCATAATAATTGCAAAATTTTTGTTTTTCTCTTTGAGCATTTTTAGCTAAAGTTAACCCGTCTGTATTTGGCATATTTATATCAAGCATTATTATATCAATTTGTTCTTTATTCGTTATTTCAAGGCACGTTTCAGCATTGCCGGCTTCAAATATTTCACTTATTCCTATTTCAGACAAGATGGCGAGAGATTTTATCCCTCGCCTGATTGATTGAGTTCATCATCAACTATAAGTAGATTATACATCATATCTCCATTAAAAGGTTATTGTAAACAAATGGCTGCTAATAGTTATTATATCACTTATTATTATTTATGGAAGAATTTATTATATCATCTGATATAGAATTTTTCCCATATCCTGTGTACTGCTGCTTTTCAATCTCAGAATCCGGAGAGTTATTTCTCATAAAACCTCAGGTGCAGCATCCACCTGAACCACAGCCTGTTATAGCAGTTGCTGTAGTTATTATGGCGGCTATTAAGCCTAAAAATTTTTCTTCTTCATATTATTTTAACTTCCTTTTGTATTTTTATTTTATACTGTGATTGTCAAAAGCTAATAAATTCTTTTTGCAAACAAGCCCAAAATCAATTTTTACACTTTTTACACTTGTATTATTTTACTTTATTAAGTATTTTTAAAATAACTATAGCCTCTTTTTATCCATTTCTGCATATGGAATAAATTCAATAGATGCACTGTTTATACAGTATCTTTTACCACCGAGCTCTTTAGGACCATCATCAAAAAAACATAACCTAAAGTGTATGTCACCGCTTCTGCTTCTTACTTCGGTTCTTATCATATTAAAAACTACGATCTTCAATATATTTTACCACATCTTTAGCTATAGGTTTAGCAAAAGCTTGGCCATACAGCCTGACTCAAATTTATCGGTAGAAGTAAAAGTGGCTCTTTGGTTGTAATGTCTACATAAATACCTTTATCAAAAATTATCCCAATATTCGTTTGAAAATGCATATTCTGTCTTGTTTTGTACAGCAACTTTTATATTGGATGTCAGTAAGTGTTTTTCTTAAGCTCGGCATCAGATGGTCTTGGATACTTTGTAGCATCTATTACAGGTTCTTCATCAGGTGACAAAGGTTTCTCAGCGAAGAGAGGTCTATATGGCAGTAGCCGCCTGGATTTTTCAAGATAATCCTGATGATACTCCTCAGCTTCAAAAGAAATGTTTAAGTGGCAGGACTTCTATTGCTATAGGCTTGTCATCTTAGTTTGTTCTTTTTCAAGATATTATCAATTACTTTTTGTCATTGTTATCAGTATAGTATATACCACTTCTATACTGATGTACCAACATCATTTTCCTGTTTGTTTACACTGACAGGGTTTACAACTCTCAGATAATGTGTGAGTAAGTCTTCAAGAGTTATAATTTCAGGTTTGTATATTACTTTCACTGTTTCAACATGATTCACTGGTATGTAAGTCTCCTCAAGTTGGATTTTCGGTTTTTCCGTTTGCATATCCGCTTATAGCATCTTCTACACCGTTTAATTTCTGCATATAGGCTTCAAGTCCCCAAAAACAGCCACCGGCAAAAATGGATTTCTTTTACTTTATCAGATTTATTCATCTTTTTGTTCCTTTTTTTATGTTTAACTTTATTTTTGCTTCACTATTTTTATTTGCGGCTTGTATCTCTTGTTGCTTTTTAAAACCACTTGCAGTTAAGTATAAAAGCAATTGCTGCAAAAATATAGGTATTATCCAAAGTAATTTATTTTTACTCATATATATATTTCCTTCCTGCTTGATTTTCAAACAAGCCTTAGCCATAACAGCTCGTATAGAAGTGATGTTATTATGGCTAAGGTGTAAGATAACACACATCTGCAAATACTAGAATTAGGGGACAAGGATTTGATTGAGGGTATTTTGCAAGGTGGCTTGTAAATAATTTGAATTAAATTATTTAAGGTTTTTGATTGTATCCTTTATATCGTCATTTTGAATTATGTCCGGCTTTTAACAGTAGTATCGGTTCCGTTGCTTCCTACATAGACAGAAGTAGGATATACTTTTTATACCATAATGTTCAGTAACTTCTCCTGTTTCATCAAAAAGTACCTTGAGGTTTTTGAGACCTAATTCTTTCACCATTTCTTAAAAGCAGCAGTATCCATTTCCCTGTTTCTTCCGGTGCAACTACAGTAACTATTTCAAAGTCATTGTTTTCGCACTGCAAGCTTGTCAAGATCTTCAAGCCCTGTAAGGCAGATAGAGCACCATCAAAGCCCAAAACTTCATATAAACCTTCTTGCCCTTATTGTCACTAAAGCTTATAATCATTACCATCTAAGTCCTTGAGGGTAAAGTCATACATCTCTTTATTATTCATCATTCTATCTTTCTTCATACTCTTTGAGTCTTTCATCTCATCACTGCATCATCTTATCAGATTTTGCAATTTTTCTTACAATTTTTTGTTGTTAGACTTACACTTTTTACCACAAGATTGTTCATCTTCATCTCGTCCTGCATCATATTATCATCTTCCATCATCTTCTCAGACATATCTTTTTTCATATTGTCCTTCATCATGTTGTCAGATTTTTTCGTTTTCTTGCCGTTATTTTTCTTCATCTTCATCTTCTTGCCAGCTTTTTTCTTCTTCATTTTTTTATTGGATTTGTCCATTTTCATATCGCCATCCATCATCTTATCGGACTTATCCTTCATCATCTTGTCATCATCCATCATCATATCGTCAGACTTACCTTTTTTCATATCATCTTCCATCATCTTATCGGACTTATCTTTCATCATATCGCCGTCTTTCATTTTATCGGCTCTTGTTTCTATTATGGCAGCTTTTGCAGGAGTCATATTATTTCCCTTTGCGTGATAGCCTGCTAAAACAGATGTTGTTACTAATACTCCTACAAGAAGTCCTAAAGTTTTCTTTCTCATTTTTAATTCCTTTCAATTGTGTAATATTTTCTCCGAATTTTTGTTTAATTAACTTATCTTAAAAAGTGTTAATTTGTTTCGGCTTGATGTTCTATATGATAAAAATAAAATTGTTCGCAATATAATAGAATATGATTGACATAGAATATTATTATGTATATTTTTACTATATTGGAATTATGAGTAATATAGGTTATAATACAGTACTAAGGTAGATAAATATTAAGGATAGTGATATTTATGGAAGTTATAGTTTGTGTGTCAGGCAGAGAATAGCTTGAACAGATAGATAATTATTATTAACTATGGCGGATTATCACCTGATATCTGTGAAATATTATAATTGAATAATGGACTTTATTATGATATTTTGTAAATAATTAAGGCTAAATATGGAGAGGAATTATATTATGAAAGAAAATTATTTTGACACAGTAGCAAAAGAGTGGAATACTCCACAGAGACAAAATACGAATGAAGATATAAAAGAGATTATTTTGGATGGCTGTAAGGAGAAGAGCCATTCTGAGATAAGGGCACTTGAGATAGGTGCAGGCGATGGTATGTTGGCTATGCTTCTTTCAAAAACATTTTAATAAGATAGACTGCGTAGACAGTTCAGAGGGTATGAGAGAAGAGTGTTTAAGAAATAAAGAGAAATTTTCAGCAGATAATATTTTTGTTTATGATGAAGGCTTCCTTGAGAATACAACTGAAAAATACGATCTCATATACAGCCATAAAGCTTTTCACCACATTGTAGATGTAGAAGGTGAATTAAAGCTTTTAAAAGAAGTGGCTGCAACAGGAGGAAAACTATATCTTATAGACTTCTGTACAATTCCGACAGAATTTCATAAGGATTTTCCAAATTTTTGATGGACATGAGTGGGTTTTTCAAAGGAAGAGATACATACTTATTTTGAGAATACAGGTTGGAAACGACTAACTACGAAATAATTAGACATGGGAAAAAAAGACGATATAGAATACGAGGTATTTTTTTGGCAGTGGGAGAGTTGGGAAATCAATACTTTTAACTATTATTAAAAGATAAAATTTTTAAGCCATATTCCTGAAGAAAATAAGATATATTTAAGAAAAAGGATAAAAACTAAGAAGAAACAAATTTGAAAA
Source organism: uncultured Catonella sp. (assembly GCA_916439065.1). Taxonomy (GTDB): domain Bacteria; phylum Bacillota; class Clostridia; order Lachnospirales; family Lachnospiraceae; genus Catonella. Next base: position 376,659 of record CAKAGD010000003.1, on the reverse strand, counting down.
GTGAGGATTTACAGGTATCAATAAATACAAAAGGAAAATCATTAAACAAGACAATATATATCTTCATATATCGGAAAAACCTACATTCTGAAAAATCTATAGAGTTAGTTAAATTCAAAAATCAATAAATTAGCATAATAAAAAAATTCACAAAACTGATATTTTTAAAATTAGGATTTAAGTATTAAGTTGAAAAAAATATCAATTTTATGGATAATATTTTGCTATAGCATTAAATATGTTACAGAGCCATAATCTTCTTCTCAAATGCCGGTAATTTCTGCAATCAAAGCCAAAAAGGCAATCTTTTTCTTCATATCCTTAGCTATTCTGATTTTTCTTCATTAGCACCCTCTATTTTACCTTCTTTTTGCCTCGTCTTTCACTCTCTTCTTTTTTTCTTCTCTGATAATTTTTCTAACATTTCATTCATTTCTTTTCTGCCTCCTTCGCTTATTTTTAAACCTGGTTTTAATCTCGCTTGTAACAGGAAAATCCTCTGTATTATAAGCATCGTCTTTTTATAAACAGCTCCATAAGTTTTGAAACTTTAGAACCCTCTTTTTTTAACGGTGGTTACATATATCTCAGTAAGTCCGTCATCAATGATTTCACCGGTTTCACGAACCACCTTGTCTACATAAGTGAGACCGGAAAGCCACCCTTAAATATGTCAAACTTAGATATGAATATAATACAAACATCAGGGTATATCTTCAAACTTAGTGCCAGGGATCAGTTATATTTGTAGTCAGGATAGATCCGTTGTAGCGTACCCTTTTTAGATGGTCATCATCATTTTCTTTTTGTACTTCAATATTTATATGTCTTCCGTCTCCGGATATGCATTTGCATCAAGTACTACAGAACGCTCATACGGGTTTGTACCTTCCCACTGTACTCTAGATTCTGTTACTGTTAGGTTGTCATCTTCCAAGATTACTCTTAGGATTTCTTCATAAAACTCTTTATGTTCAGCCATTTTTCTGAACATCCACATCGTCTATAAGTTTCAAAAGTCTCAAAAGCTCTCTGATTTTTTTCTTTTTTGGCATTATAGTCCTTTCTTTCTTAAGAATCTGCATAATGCCTTTAAGGACATTATAGCAGATATTTGAAAAAAATATAAAAATAAATTCTTGCTTTAGAAGTAACAAGATAGGAACATTATAATATATTTTTGAATTTTTCAGACAATGGCAAAGTGTACAAAGTTTGGGCGTTTTTCATGTGCAGAATAGACAAAAATTAAAACATTTATCAAACTTAGCCAAAAAGATATCATATGACAGAAACTTGTTCAAGTCTGTCTTTATCAGATAAAGACGGTCTTTCAAATCCATATAGGATGGAATGGTGGAGATAAAGGTACACCATTAGGTGGATTTTAATCTATTGTAATCCTTGAAAATATCACATTTTCTAGGTTATAATAAATTTACACTAGGCGTGAATAATTTGGAATTTAATAGGGGATATATTCGATAAAAATATTTTTAAATAGAATTGGACAAGTTTACATCAATGTAATATATTTATTCTAAAAGAAAGTTAATAAATACGAGGAGATTTAGGGTTATGAACGATTTGGGTTAATTTTTGCTTGAAAAGGAATAACTATGATTGTAGAAGAAATTACAAATGAATTATTTAAAATGCAGGATGAAAAATACAGAGATTTTTAACAGCAAGTTGATTCCTACGGTTGACAAGGAGAACATAGATTGGTGTAAGAACGCCGGAGCTTAGAAAGTACGCTAAACAGCTTGTAAAAAGAAGATGTGGGAGAGTTTTTGACATTCAGTTCCACATAAATATTTTGATGAAAATCAGCTTCATCTTTTATACTTGCAGGAATAAAAGTTTTGGGGTTTGTCTTGAAGAAGTAAAAAACTTTCTTCCTTATATAGATAACTGGGCAACCTGTGATCAGCTTTCGCCAAAAAGTATTTAGAAATATCACAATGAACTTCTTGCACATATAAAAAGAATGGATAAGGTCAGATAAAAACATACACAGTCAGATTTGGTATAGAGCATGCTTATGGAGCATTTTTGGATGAAGATTTTGCTCCGGCATATCCTGAGATGGTAGCAGAGATAAGGTCTGAGAGTATTATATAAATATGATGACAGCCTGGTATTTTTGCTACAGCACTTGCAAAAGCAGTATGAGCAGGTACTTTCGTTTGTGAAAACAAGAAACTTGATGACTGGACACATAATAAAGCTATTCAAAAAGCGGTGGAAAGTTATAGGGATTACAGATGAGCAGAAAACTTATCTTAAAGGGCTTAAAAGTAAAATGTAAGTAATAGTTATCAGATATACAGGTAATGAGGGTGGGAAGTATATAGAATATTTTAAGAAAGATTGAAATGATATAAAAATATTGTAGTTATAATTGAAATAATGTGTGCAAAGTGATATACTACTAATGTAGTGACAGAAAGTTCCATTCGTTCTGATGTATCTGAGTTATATGAGAATGTGAAGAATTTCGTTGAACCTAAGAAGGAAAAAAGATAAACAAAAGAAAAGCTTCTAAAAAGAGAAAAGAAAAAAGAAAAATTCTAAGAAAGTAAAATTAAAATAAACACAAATCTTCTAAAAAGAAGAATAAGTAAATATTTCTATTTAGTTTATGGTAAGTGTTACAGCTAAAAAAATACAATTGTTAAAAATAAAGCCAAGAAAAAGAAAGAAAAGTAAAGAAATCAAAGAAAAGTAAAAGAAGTCTAAAAAGAAAGTTAAGAAAAACCAAGAAAGTGGAACAGCAGCCTAAACTTGAAGCCGGTGAAGAGATTGAAGAAATTTTGGACTGGGATTTTCCAGATGAAGAAGAAAAGAAGGATTTACCTGTTGTTGAACTTAAAGTAAATTCAGCTTCTAAGATTTGGACGAATGAGTTTAATGTGAGCAGATTCAATGTCGAAAAGGCTTTTTATGAGCTCCTAATAGGTGAAGGAGGATGTATTGGGGCACCTAAGGAGGTTGAGGCTTTATATAAAAAGAATTGTGTTTCCGAAGACGATGAATTACTCGTTAGAGATAATGAGCGTACGTTCTCTAATTATTTAGTCAGTTATTTTATGAAAGGTTCTGGGTTTGGTTATCTTTCTAAAGATTGCTTAACATATTTTTACAGTTGTGTCGATAGTGATTCCGAGTTAGAAGACAAGGGATACAATAACTTTATGGAATCTCTTAAAATTGCAGGGTTAGACTTAGATTTAAATGAGAAACAATTTAGGGAATTGTTAGATGATAAAATAACAGTAAAATTTACAGCGGGTAACGTAGTATGGCATTCTTTTCCAACTGGTGGTTGCTGTATAAAGTTTGAGCGTTTAAAACAGAAGATGTTCATATTAAAAACTGATTTATTTAAGGCTTGCACTAAGCATAAGCTAGTGTTTACTAACGACTTTTACTCTAAGTTTTCTAAGATACTAGATATTGATTGGATATCATTAGGGGTCAAAAATTTAAAAGTGATTTAAAAGTATAACAAAAGAAACCTTTTTTTGTTTTTCTAAGGAAGGTATGACGAACCTGGTATCAATTCGTTTCTTTCCTAGATAGATCAACTTCTCGTGAGACTAGAGTTCTTATTTCTGGTAGTCTAAATGCAGATACAAGAGGTAAGTGAGTTGGCGAAAATTCTAGATGAATATACAGGTATTGATTTATATACTTTTGATATTTCTAGGATAAACGATATGCCTACTGGTGATGTTGACCAAGAGTTTAAGGTCAAAGTTCGAGCGTGATTTAGGTGACTCACATCTTAAGTATAAATGTTTCACATAGTGATGCGTCACTATCTCATTTTTATATATCACTTACAAGGAGTTATTAAATTATGTGTAAGTTTGATCCTGTAACGAGTTTGTTTGACCAGGCAGGCGGGATTGCACCTGAGGGAGAATTCTGTAGATTTTATAGATGCTACCTCAGGTGGCTCTTTTTACCCTAAAGGTTGGTATAACATTAATGGTAAAAAGTCACTAGTAAAGGATGTTCTGCTTTTTGGTGCAGAAGCACTGTCTGAAGTATTAGCTTCTAACATGCTGAAGTCTTATGCTTAAAAACATATGTTGAGTATGAGTTAATGCTGGCAGAGATTTTTGGAGAACTTGCGGTAGAGAATGATAAGTGTAAATTTGTATCTACTTGTCCTTTTATAGTATAGATGGAGCACATTAAAACAAGTTTGTTTTAACTTGGTTTGCCTTGCCTCATCTTTCCAGTGGTATAGCTAGCGTGAGTATTACGAAGAAAGAGTGTCTAGACTATGTTCAGACTCTAGAATAAGAATGTTAGAAATAAAATCTTCGATATTATCTTATTTGACGCTCTTATTTTGTAATGTGGATAGAGCTAGATTTTTCAGGAGTAAGTGCAACACTTTATAAAAAATAGTAAAAAGCAACACTTTTCCTAGATAAAATAATACAATTATATCAATAAAAATCAGACTGAATTTAATCAAATTTGGTTTGATTTTATTGCTTTCTAACAAGGTATAGCAAAACAGACCTGAAACCACATCTGTCAGGGTTAAATGCAACGGTTTTTAGTGTTGCGTTTACTTTGAAAGGTATTTACAGGTACCTGTCAGAGTAAGTGCAACACCATGTTGCATTTAAGTTGAAAAACTACAGAATTGAAATAATATAAATACTGTAGTTATAGTTGAAATAGTGTGCAAAGTGATATTATACCGTAATACTCGAAAAAAATTAAGAGGCTTTAAGGGGTTAGCTATGAAAATAAAATTAATAAAAGTGGAGCAAAGATTTAAGCAAAGAGCTGATAAATATTTTGCAATAATATAGACCGTTCCTATCTGTCAAAACCGCATACCATACCCTTATACTGAGAAGGATGCAGACTTTTGGTTTGGAATGGCAACGGAACATGATCGGTAAGATGGTATATTCAGGGCTATTGTTGTAGATGATAAGGTTGTGGGGAATATTGCGGTTGAACAAAACTCGGATGTCAGATGTAAAGATAGTGAAATAGGATATTTTTGCTTACAGATAACTGGTCTAGAAAGCATAATGACAGAAGCAGTAAAAACAAATCTGTAAGCTTGCTTTTTGATAAAGCTCGATATAGTACGCATATCGGGAACTGTGTATTTACCTAATACTGCATCACAGCGTGTGCTTGATGGCTTTGAAAGTGAAGGTGTGCGGAAAAAAATGCTGTTTATAAAGATGGCAAAGCTATGACTTATGTTTATATGGCAAATTAAAAACAATAATAGATGGAGGAGTAAGAGGTTGAATTTTCAAATAATATTCTTAGAGTCAGCTGCCTGGTCGTTGTTGTGGATTATTATGGTGGCTATATCGGTAAGAATATTTCCGTTTACTATAGAACATGATTATCCGGAAGCGACAAGAAAGGTAGCAAAACTTCCGGAACTTACAGGGAAACATAAAAAGAAATTTTACACTTAGTTTATTGAAATAATTATTAAAAACAATTATTACATCCCCTGCTGAGGATTTGGGCAGGGGATATTTCTATGAGTTTCAATATTATATCTGCTAACCTTATACTTATATACAAGCGCTTTATATGCAAAATATAAAATATAAAAAGTAAATCAAAAAGATATTATCTTGACTTTTTGAAACCCATTTCATATAATTTGATTAACCCATTTCAAATATATAAATACGGAGGAGATTATGTCAGGCAATAAAAATATCAGTTGATATTTCTTTGCAAAGAGGAAGCAGAAAATTTGAAGGTTGGGGCACTTCTCTTTGCTGGTGGGAAAATGTGATTGGGAGATGGGAAAATAAAGGAAACCGTAGAAAAATATGCAGCCTGCTTTTTGAGGAAGCTAACGGATTGGGACTAAATATTCTGCGTTATAATTTAGGGTGGTGGAGAAAAATCCGCCAAATAAGAAAAATTTTAGGGTTGGAGCATATACCCTGTATTTTCAAAGGAAGACGGAAGTTTAGATTTAGAGGGCAGATAAAGCACAGCTAAGTATCTTAAAGAAGGCGGTGAAATATGGGCTTGATACTCTTGAGATAAAACAGTCCACCGTTAAGTATGCTTAAATACTCATCTACTGCAGGAGCCGATGACGGTCTTTGCAATCTTAAAGAAGAAATGACAGAAGCACTGGCTGGGTATTTAGCTGATTGTGCACTGGCTATTGAAAAAGAACTTGATATAAATATATCGACCATAGCACCATTTAATGAGCCTGTTTCTTTTTGGTGGAAGAGTGAAAATGATCAGGAAGGCTGTCATTTTGATGTGGAAAGAGCAAAGCAAAGCTGATTGAAGCTTTGGCGAGATGCAATAGAAAAAGGCAGGTCTTAAAAATACAGGAATAAGTGCACCGGAGTGCTGGAGCACTTTTGAAAGTATATATTGTATTAATCATTATTCAAAAAGCATTAAGTAAGGTAAAACAGATAAATACTCATTCATATTTTAGCAATGAGCAGAGCAGAAAAAGAATTATATGAAGTAACAAAACGCTTGGGAAAACCGCTTTGTATGTCTGAAATAAGTTGTGGAGGAAATGCTTCACATAACCACAGTGATATTAGTGGAGGAATTGAGCTTGCAAAAATATGGGAGTACATCTAAATGAAATGAAAGCGACTTCATGGATTTATTGGCAGGCTGTGAAAATGAACTGATGAAGCATAACCATGGTCTTATGCATGCTAATTTTGAAAGCAAGGAAGAATTTTTCTTAACAAAAACAGTACTATGTTTTTGGGAAATTATACTAAATTTATAAGACCCGGAATGAATATATTAGATAGTGAAAAATTCAAATTTGGTTATAGCGGAAGATGAAGAAAAAGGAAAGCTTGTAATTGTGGCTTTGAATGACAGCAGGTTGTCTAAAAATCTTAGAATTTTCTTCTGAAAAAATATTAAAAGTGGAAAAACTGTGCTATATACAGAACCTCTGAAACAGAGAGTTTAGAGAATATAAATGGGGAGATTAAGGGTGAATATGAGCTTAAGCCATATTCTGTTACAACTTTGTTGTTTGAAAAAGATAGGTTAACTCCTCCCCAAATTATTTATGCCATAGGTTACAGACCTCTTACTCTGCATAATACATTAGGATAAACAATTTTCGGTCTGTGACTATGGGGATATTACCAAACATCTGCAAAAATATTGTAGTGGGTGCTTGTGGCTTGGTTACGGTATTTCACAAGATGTTTTGTGAATAATTTGGTATTAAACAAAGAAAAGTAGGAAGAATATGCAGGAAAAAAATCAATGACGATTTATGATATAGCGAAGGAGGCGGGAGTATCTCCGGCTACCGTATCAAGGGTTTTGACAGGGAATGCAAGGGTAAAGGAAGATAAGAAAGAAAAGATTTTAAATATAATAAAAGAAAATGATTTCAAGCCTAATGCTCTTGCAAGAAGTCTTATAAATAAAGCCACAAAAACAATAGGCTTTATAGTACCGGATATCACAAATCCGTTTTTCAGGTGTATTCCTAGAGGCTGAGGCGTTAAGTCTTGGATATACAATGATTTTTGTGTAATTCTATGAATGACAATAAAATGAATCGCACAGGAGTTGAATCCCTGTATTTAGACATGTTACGTGAAAAACAGGTAGACGGTATAGTTATTATGGGGGGCAGAGCGAATGAGAAGAAATCGGGCAGGGGGCAGGCAGAAGAACTTAAAGCAATAACACAGAAAATTCCGGTTGTCTTCATAAATGGAGCTATGTCAGGGGTAAAAAGCTATCATGTGGCTGCTGATGAAAAGAGTGGAATGCAAGAACTTATCAAGTATCTGGCAGCTCTTGGGCATAAAAGGGTAGGCTTTATAGGAGGAAGAAAGGGGATTACTTCGACAGACATAAAACATACAGCATTTTTGGAAGCTGTGAAGCAGGGAATATTTCAAAGCAAAGAAGAATGGTTGATAACAAGTAATTTTTCGGTGGAAGATGGTTATGAAAGTATGAAAAAATTGCTTGACTGTAAAGAGTTGCCTACTGCGGTTATGGCGGTGAATGATTTTACTGCTATAGGAGCTATAAATGCAGCTAAAGATAGAGGACTCAGAGTTCCGGAAGATATATCAGTTACAGGCTTTGACGGGATATATATGACAGAAGCGGTTCGACCAAGAATAACAACTGTATCGCAAAATTACATGGAACTTGGTGCAAAGGCTATAGAGATTATAGATAAGCTTACACTTGGAGAGAAGGTAAAAAGAAAATATACTGTAGATACAATGGTATTAATAAGGGATTCTTGCAATAGTCCTTTATAATTAAAAATTATGCACGAGTTTGTATAAAAAACTATGAAACCCATTTCAAAAAAATGCAAAAAAGTATTGACATAATGTTATAAACTTACTATAATCAAAGTATGAAATGGGTTTCATAAAAATTATAACTAAGGGATGTTTACAAAAACTATTGCTTTATATAGCAGTAAGTGAAAAAGAGGAGGTAGTATATGAAAAAATTAAATTTGCGTGTTTTAGCAGCTACTTTGGTTGCAGGATTGTTTTTATCCGGATGTGGGGCAGCTTCCGGCAGCAATTCTTCTAAAAAGGATGATATGGCTTCAAAAGGGAATGTAAAGACCACTTCTGTGTCAAAGACCGATAAGGAGAGTGAAACACCTAAAGAGGCTGTAAACCTTAAAATGGCTTGTTGGGGGAGCGAGAATGATATTAAGACATATGAAGCCAGAGCAGCTATGGTACATGAAAAATATCCGGAGATAACATTAGAGGTTATGGCAATTCCTAATGATGGTTATGATACTAAGATACAGACTATGATAGCCTCAGGGGATGCACCGGATATTATACAGGTAGGAGAGGCGAGTAACTCTTATGCTTCTAAAGGAGTTTTAGAGGATTTATCTAAGTTATCTGAAACGGCTGGACTCGACCTTGCAAAGAGGTTTGGAACAGCAACATCTACTTATACATGGCAGAATACCTTGTATGCTATGCCTGACAGGGGTGGAGCCATGATAGTGTACTATAATAAGGATATGTTTGATGCTGCAGGAGTATCTTATCCTACCAAAGACTGGACATGGAAAGATTTACTTGAAGCTGCAAAGAAGCTTACAATAACAAAGGATGGAGTTGTAGAGCAGTATGGATTTGCAGCAGGTGGCTGGTGGCCTTGGTGGATGAGCTTTATGTATCAGAATGGTGGAAGTATTCTAGATAGTAATCTTGAGAATGTGACAGTTAATTCACCTGAGAATATAGAGGCAATAAACTTCTATAATGATCTTGTACATAAGTACAAAGTAGCTCCTTCCGCAGATGATTACAGCCGTTTTGGACTTAAAGACGGACAGCCTGATCCGCTGTTTGCACAGGGACATTGTGCTATAAACATAACAGGATTCTGGAATGTAGGCTCTCTTGAGAGTGTAGAAGGGCTTAACTGGGATATGGCACCTATGTGGAAAAATAAGGTGGGAGCAACCTTTTCATTCGGTAGCGGTCTTGCTATACCTAAGGGAGGCAAAAATGTAGATGCAGCTTTTCGTGCCATTGAATTTCTTACAAGCCTTGACGGACAGAAACCTATCGTAGAAAATAAACAGGATGCACCTGCAAATGTGGAGCTTCTTCAAAGTGATCTTTTCTTAAAACCTGCGTGGGCAGAGGGAAGAAATATGAATTTTAATGCTTTTGCAGAATCAGCCGATATAATAGTTTCTCCTCCTCTTCACCCTAAGTGGAATGAGATACAGCGTGTATTTGATGAGAATTTCAGTGTTTTATTTGCAGAAGGGGGAGATTGCACAGAAACGCTTAAAAAGATAGAAAAAGAGTTGAATGATGTAATAAAAATAATAAACTATTTGTTTAAGAACAGGGGGCTGTCGTGACGGATAAGATCCGCCGTGGCAGCCCCTGCTTGAAATAGAAGGAGGAGACTATGGGCTCCAAAATGAAAGCAGCACGGAGAGAAGCCATTTGGTTTTATATTTTTGTTTCGCCATGGGTTTTAGGATTTTTATTTTTTTCTCTTGGCCCTATGATAGCCTCTTTATTTTACAGTTTAACAGACTGGAACATGTTTGGAGAAGCTAACTTTGTAGGATTTAAAAATTATATAAAGATTTTTTTACAGCAGATAAAAATTTTTATAAAAGTTTGTTAAATACATTTTTATGCAGGCTTAACAGTTCCGCTTTCTCTTATAATTTCTTTATTGCTTGCATTTTTATTAAGTTATAAGATTCGTGGAATGAAGATTTTCAGGACTATATATTATCTGCCGGTGCTGGTTCCTCTTACAGCGGTAGCTTTTGTATTCTTTTGGATATTTAATACACAGATAGGTTTAGCAAATCAATTTTTAGGTTTATTTGGTATAAAACCTCTTTCCTGGCTTTATGATGAAAATCTCATAAAATATGTAATTGTTTTTATGGGGTTATGGCAGGGCTGTGGAAGTCTTGTATTGGTACTTGCTGCTATAAATGGTGTGCCTAAGGCATTGTATGAATCAGCAAGTCTTGACGGAGCAGGTATATGGAAGCAGTTTTGGAATATTACGGTACCTCTTATTTCACCGGTATTATTTTTCAATCTTATTACCGGACTTATCGGCTCTTTACAGGTGTTTACTCAATCCTATGTACTTACAGACGGATATTATAAGCCGAACAATGCAGCTATGATGATAAGCAACTATTTATATTTGAAAGGATTTTCAGATTTTGAAATGGGATATGCCTGTGCACTTGGGTGGATAATTTTTTTGTTATAATTATAATCCTTAGTGCCATTGTGTTCCGTTCTTCTGCTGTATTTGTATTTTATGAAGGAGAGGTGAAAAAGAATGGGAAACGATAGGAAACCGATTGAGAAAGCGGTAGTATACATTTTGCTTATTCTTATTGGAATAATGTTTATTTCACCTTTTATTTTTATGATTTCAATTTCGCTGGCTGAGATGCAACTAATGTAAAGGGAGCATTTACTTTAATTCCTAAGGAATTTCATTTTTGAAAAATTATTTGAAAATATTTGAAAAAGAATTCAACTATGGGAAGACATTTGATAAACAGTATAGTTTTTGTGTTTTTTTGTATGGTTGGACAGGTATTTTCAAGTTCATTTGTAGCATTTGGCTTTGCAAGACTGAGAGCGAAGGGAAAGAATATATTATTTTTAATGCTTTTAGCTACATTGATGATACCACAAGATGTTTATATAATACCGCAGTTTATGCTATTTAAAAAAATTAAACTGGTTGAATACCTACCTTCCTATAATAATACCTAATTTTTTTGTGGAGGTGCATTTAACATCTTCTTGATACGACAGTTTTTTTATGACAATTCCTACAACTCTTGATGATGCTGCTAAAATAGATGGGTTAGGATATTTTGGAATTTATAGAAGAATAGTTCTGCCTCTGATGAAACCTATACTTATAGCTGTTGCCTTATTTACATTCCAATTTAACTGGGGCTGGTTCTATGGGCCTTTGGTTTTTATACAGGACAGGAGAAATATCCGCTTGCAGTAGCTCTAAAAATATATGCAGGCATCATCCGAAATGCAGTTCCAAATTGGCATTTGGTAATGGTAGGAGCTATGTTCTTAACTATTCCGCCGCTTATTACATATTTCTTTGGACAGAAATACATACTTGAAGCTAATATAGCGGCAGGAAGTGCCTCGATAAAGTAAAAAAATTATTAAATCAAATTATTCCCTGATTTTACCTAGGTAATATCAGGGAGTTTTTATAATAAACAAAAAAATTCTATGAGGATTGTACAGCCTCTCAGTTTATATAAGGGATTAAAAAAATATGAAAAAGATAGTAAAAGCTTTGTACATTATTTGAGGTTCACTTTAAAAGCAAGGTAAATAAGTGATATAATTAAAATAAAAATTTTTCGGCTAGATTTTTCAAGGTAAGTGTAACACTTTTATAAAAAAATAGTAAATGCAACACTTTTCCTAGATAAAATAATACAATTATATCAATAAAATCGGACTGAATTTAATCAAATTTGGTTTGATTTTTATTGTTTTTAGCGAAAAAAAGAGTATAGCAAACAGACCTGAAACCACATCTTTCAGGTTAAATGCAACGGTTTTTAGTGTTGCGTTTACTTTGAAAAGGTATTTTTATTTTAAAAAGGTGAATTGCAAAAGTAACTTCCACACCTAATGTTTAATTTTTTATTTTAGATACGGTATGGAAGTTACTTGTTACAAATTTTACATAAATTAAGAGCTAGATGTATACATTATCTGAAAAAAATGCTATAATCAGCCTTACAGGAAGAACATGACCTAATTTTTTTCATAGCAAACAGGAGTCGAAGTTACTTTCCAAAACTGGGAATAAGTAAAATCCACCCTTTATATATGGGCTAGAAGTTCATCTTTTAACCGGTGAGTTCCTTTTTATTTGCCTAAGAGCTTAGGGGCTAGGGTAATTTCATCCGGTGAAATTTTTTTGAATACCTAAGCTCTTTAATATTTTTTTGCCGTATTGAAATGCAAAAATATCATAAGAGCTTTTGTTTCCGAGCTTCACCCTTGAATATGAATTGATGTGGCTCATCATCAGGTTTATGTCTTCCTGTGTGTAATTACTAAAATCCACACCCTTCGGTATTATCCTTCTTATCATTTCATGGTTGTTTTCACAGCCACCCTTCTGGTAAGGTGAAGAAGGATCGCAGTAAAATACCCTAAGTCTCCTGTTTCCCTGTGCATCAAACTCCAGTGCCTGTGGATTTGAAAATTCACTTCCGTTGTCTAACAGCAGCACATCAAATATTTTCCCGAAAATATAAGGTCTCAGTTCAATATACAGCCTTTCAAATATCTCCGTAACAGAACGTGAGTCATTGTAGTTTCTCAGAAAAGCAAGCTGCAGGTTCTGTTGTACAAAGAAGAGAGTGAGAAGTACTTTCCCGCCCTTTACCCCTTCTACACTGTCGCCTTCACATACGACTGAATCGGGGTTTTCTTCAATAAACTTCAGGAAGTCCTCATAAGTCCTTCCCTTCCTGCACTCTTTATCCACTTTCAAAGATTTGCTTTTATTTTTTCTCGGACGCATTCTTATAGTGCGTGGCATGTCAATGTTTCTGGCAAAAAACAGACTGTTGTTTATATATTTATAGAGAGTCCTGTCGGAAACCATGATTTCATCAGAATGGTTGATTGTTATATGTCTTATGGATTGCCCTTAACAGGAGTGGACTTACAATGCCGTCTATATATTCCCTTTCGTTTTCTGTAAGGTTAAACCCTGTTCTTGATTCAGACAGTGATTTTCTATATCTTGCCTCAGCTTCCTTTGCCTTGTAAAATCTTTTTTCAAGGCGGCACCTGTTTCTGTCAGGGCATCCGTTACATACATAAGGTGGATTAAGAAGTTTAGGGCAGATATGTCTGACATAATCATCACACAGTGGCATGCATTTCCCGCAGCTTCCGCATGTTCTGTTTTTGTTAAGGCAGTGACTGCATACAAATCTTTTTATACATGATCTGTCCACTGAATGCAGACAGTCATTAAAAGACCTGCCGTATGAGCCTGTCTGTTCAGTAATTATGTTTTTTTTATTTCTTTTGAAACAGTTGTGTTGTCTTTTCCTATAGCCAAAGCAATCTTATTAAAGCTCATTTTTTTAGAAAGCATGATTTCTATGTCAGAACGCTGGCTTAAAGAAAGATGTGAATGTTTTCCCATAATTAAAATATTCCTTTCAGTTTGTATATAAAACCCTAACCTGATGAATCTAACCCAATATATATTTTAATCATGGAATCAGTAAAGTCCATAGTTAAAGATGTGGTGTATGGAAAAAGTAAAATCCATACTAATATGGAATTTACTTTTTCAAATAACAATTTTCAAAAAAACTTTTAAAAAGGTGTTGACAAACCTATTGGCTTTGTGGTATCATACTATCCGTTACCCCACAAAAGACCACTTAATAAAAACTGTAGAAATATAGTAAATAAGCGGATTGTAAGGCAAAGAACCTTGATAACTAAATAGTGAGACAATCTTGAAAATTCAAACGAACGCGTATAAGTAGTAATACTTGTACACCTTTAAAAAAACAGTAAAAATTGTTGACTTTAGCCGGTCAATAACGGAATAAGCAAGAGATGATAAATGTCAGCTTGTTCTGACGAAGGCAAACACTTTTTATGAGAGTTTGATCCTGGCTCAGGATGAACGCTGGCGGCGTGCCTAACACATGCAAGTCGAACGGAGATTACAGACGGAAGTTTTCGGATGGAAGGCTGTAATTCTTAGTGGCGGACGGGTGAGTAACGCGTGGGCAACCTGCCCTATACAGGGGGATAGCAGCTGGAAACGGCTGGTAAGACCGCATAAGTCGGCGAGACCGCATGGTTTTGTCGGGAAATGAGCAATCAGGTATAGAATGGGCCCGCGTCCGATTAGCCAGTTGGCAGGGTAAAAGCCTACCAAAGCAACGATCGGTAGCCGGACTGAGAGGTCGGACGGCCACATTGGGACTGAGACACGGCCCAAACTCCTACGGGAGGCAGCAGTGGGGGATATTGCACAATGGAGGGAACTCTGATGCAGCGACGCCGCGTGAGTGAAGAAGTATTTCGGTATGTAAAGCTCTATCAGCAGGGAAGATGATGACGGTACCTGACTAAGAAGCCCCGGCTAACTACGTGCCAGCAGCCGCGGTAATACGTAGGGGGCAAGCGTTATCCGGATTTACTGGGTGTAAAGGGAGCGCAGGCGGTTTGGCAAGTTGAGAGTGGAAGCAGGGGGCTCAACCCCCTGACTGCTCCCAAAACTGTTAAACTTGAGTATGGGAGAGGCAGGCGGAATTCCTAGTGTAGCGGTGAAATGCTTAGATATTAGGAAGAACACCGGTGGCGAAGGCGGCCTGCTGGACCAAAACTGACGCTGAGGCTCGAAAGCGTGGGTAGCAAACAGGATTAGATACCCTGGTAGTCCACGCTGTAAACGATGAATACTAGGTGCTGGGAGGCATAAGCCTTTCGGTGCCGCCGCAAACGCATTAAGTATTCCACCTGGGGAGTACGTTCGCAAGAATGAAACTCAAAGGAATTGACGGGGACCCGCACAAGCGGTGGAGCATGTGGTTTAATTCGACGCAACGCGAAGAACCTTACCCGGTCTTGAGATCCTCCTGAATACGGAGTAATGTCTGTAGTCCTTCGGGACAGGAGAGACAGGTGGTGCATGGTTGTCGTCAGCTCGTGTCGTGAGATGTTGGGTTAAGTCCCGCAACGAGCGCAACCCCTGTTTTCAGTAGCCAGCGGTTCGGCCGGGCACTCTGGAAAGACTGCCGAGGATAACTCGGAGGAAGGCGGGGATGACGTCAAATCATCATGCCCCTTATGACCGGGGCTACACACGTGCTACAATGGCAGTTACAGAGGGAAGCGAAGGCGTGAGCCGGAGCGAATCCCAGAAAGGCTGCCTCAGTTCGGATTGTAGTCTGCAACTCGACTACATGAAGCTGGAATCGCTAGTAATCGCGAATCAGAATGTCGCGGTGAATACGTTCCCGGGTCTTGTACACACCGCCCGTCACACCATGGGAGTCGGAAATGCCCGAAGTCAGTGGCCTAACCGCAAGGGAGGAGCTGCCGAAGGCAGGTCTGGTGACTGGGGTGAAGTCGTAACAAGGTAGCCGTATCGGAAGGTGCGGCTGGATCACCTCCTTTCTAAGGAAGAAGAAGTAGGGATTGTCTTACTGTTTAGTTATCAACGAGCAACGTGGATGCGAAAGAAAAATTTGTGAAAGCTTGCTTTCAGACAAATTTTTATGAGCAGACACACTGCGACTGACTCTAGCGAGGACGAGCGAAGCGAGTTCGAGCTAGGAGGAAGGCGTGAGTTGCGAGTTTTGGGTAACGAAATACGTCTGGTGGCGATGCGTCCAGGGGTCACACCCGTTCTCATCCCGAACACGAAGGTTAAGGCCTGGGCGGCCGATGGTACTGCACTGGAGACGGTGTGGGAGAGTAGGTGGCTGCCAGACATTAATTTCTTGACATTAAATTCTTAATGAGCTCAAGTCGAAGACGCAGAGCGAATTTAGAATTTAAGTCGTTCTTTTGAGCGAAGCGAAAAAGAACTTCCTCTAATAAACTCTACACTCTTCGAGCACGAGCGAAGCTCGCGCGAAAGTAACTGAATTAAAGTTACTACAAGATTAGAGCCAAGTGCTGTAGAGGTTAGTATGGTGTAAATAAATTTAATACCTTAGCTTCAATTAGTGATTTGATGTAATCAATAACTAGAAAATAGTTGTCAGTTGGTTGTATCAAATGACTGATTGAAGATGAGCTAAGACATCTCGGATGAGAGGAATAGCTTGTAATCACAGTCAATGTACCTTGAAAACTGCATACCGAACAAATATTTATGCAAGTATAGCTTTTAGTGATTTAATCATTAGGAGATATACAGCTAGATATGAAACAACATCGAGAAATTGAATTTCTGATTAACACATGTTGAAAAACAAGTGTGATTTAGAATTCAATAAAACAATGTATTTATTAAAAGATTTAATACTGATACGCTAGTCAGTGTTAAATTAAAGAGAACCATAATGAGTTATCTAAAATACCGTTGAGATGGGTCACTCGCAGAAATGCTTCGCATTTCACGCTCGTGATAGGCGTTTCGTAGAAACGCCTCCTCCACGGCACACACCGTCGCCTGCAAGCAAGCTTGCGTCGCCGGAGATGTTCCGTAGAGCATTCCCATCTCAACTTAAGGTCAAGATTACAAGGGCGCAGGGCGGATGCCTTGGCACCAGGAGCCGAAGAAGGACGTGATAAGCTGCGAAAAGCTGCGGGGAGGAGCAAATATCCATTGATCCGCAGGTATCCGAATGGGGAAACCCGGCAGAAAGAACTTCTGTCACCGTATGATGAATCCATAGTCATACGGAGGGAACCCGGCGAACTGAAACATCTAAGTAGCCGGAGGAAGAGGAAGAAACATCGAATCCCTAAGTAGTGGCGAGCGAAAGGGGACGAAGCCCAAACCAAGGATTTATCCTTGGGGTTGAGGACCACATACGAAGAAGCAGTAGGTAGCAGAACGGTTTTGGGAAAGCCGGCCATAGAGAGTGAAAGCCTCGTATGCGAAACAGACTGTGATTCAGTGGCATCCGGAGTACTACGGGACACGAGAAACCCCGTAGGAAGCAGGGGGGACCACCCCCCAAGGCGAAATACTACCTGGTGACCGATAGAGTATAGTACCGTGAGGGAAAGGTGAAAAAGAACCCCGGGAGGGGAGAAGAGAACCTGAAACCCTGTGTCTACAAGCTGCGGAAGAGCGACTAACGCTCGACCGTGTACTTTTTGTAGAACGGTCCGGCGAGTTGCCGTTGCTGGCAGGTTAAGTACTTAAGGTACGGAGCCGAAGGGAAACCAAGTCTTAACAGGGCGGTAAGTCAGTAACGGCAGACCCGAAACCGGGTGACCTACCCATGGCCAGGATGAAGTCTGCGTAAAAGTGGATGGAGGTCCGAACACACGTCTGTTGAAAAAGGCGGTGATGAGCTGTGGGTAGCGGAGAAATTCCAATCGAACCCGGAGATAGCTGGTTCTCCCCGAAATAGCTTTAGGGCTAGCCTCGGTATAGTCTAATGGAGGTAGAGCACTGAATCGCTGCGGGGGCGTCAAAGTCTACCAATGCGTATCAAACTCCGAATGCCATATAGATGTTTACCGGGAGTCAGACTGTATGAGATAAGTCGGACAGTCAAAAGGGAAACAGCCCAGACCATCTGCTAAGGTCCCAAAGTGTATGTTAAGTGGTAAAGGATGTGGGGTTTCGAAGACAACTAGGATGTTGGCTCAGAAGCAGCCATTCATTCAAAGAGTGCGTAATAGCTCACTAGTCGAGAGGTCCTGCGCCGAAAATGTCCGGGGCTGAAACATAACACCGAAGCAATGGAATATACCGTAAGGTATGTTGGTAGGGGAGCATTGATAACACGAAGAAGCGGTACCGTAAGGAGCCGTGGAGGATTATCAAGAGAGAATGCCGGAATGAGTAGCGAGATGAAGGTGAGAATCCTTCAGGCCGTATATCCAAGGTTTCCAGGGTAAAGCTGATCTTCCCTGGGGAAGTCGGGACCTAAGCTCAGGCTGAGAAGCGTAGGCGATGGACAACTGGTTGATATTCCAGTACCTCTGGCTGTCAGAAATGTGGGGACACGGAAATTCAGGGAGTGCCTGTAAAGGATTCAGGTGCAAGCATGGTTTATGCCGGGCAGGCAAATCCGTCCGGGTAAGTGAACTGTGTGATGCGGACCGAAATATAAGTAGGGAAGCTCCTGGGAGAGCCGTCGAGAAAAGCCGCTATTGTGTAGTCAGAGCCCGTACCGTAAACCGACACAGGTGGATGGGGAGAGTATCCCAAGGCCGGCGGGAGAAGCATTGTTAAGGAACTCGGCAAAATGGCCCCGTAAGTTCGCGATAAGGGGTGCCTGTAGAGATACAGGCCGCAGAGAATAGGCTCAAGCAACTGTTTAACAAAAACACAGGTCTATGCGAAACCGTAAGGTGATGTATATGGGCTGACGCCTGCCCGGTGCTGGAAGGTTACGGGGAGTGCTTAGGACTTGGTCCGAAGGTACGAACTTAAGCCCCAGTAAACGGCGGCCGTAACTATAACGGTCCTAAGGTAGCGAAATTCCTTGTCGGGTAAGTTCCGACCCGCACGAAAGGCGTAATGATTTGAGCGCTGTCTCAACAATGCACCCGGTGAAATTGAAGTACCAGTGAAGATGCTGGTTACCTGCGCCAAGACGGAAAGACCCCATGGAGCTTTACTCCATCTTGGTACTGGGATTAGATATATGATGTACAGGATAGGTGGGAGACAAAGAAGCAGGGACGCCAGTTTCTGCGGAGTCAATGTTGGGATACCACCCTTCGTGTATCTGGTTTCTAACCTTTGCCCGTTATCCGGGCAGGGGACAATGCCAGGAGGGGAGTTTGACTGGGGCGGTCGCCTCCGAAAGTGTATCGGAGGCGCTCAAAGGTTCCCTCAGAATGGTTGGAAACCATTCGCAGAGTGTAAAGGCAGAAGGGAGCTTGACTGCGACACCGACGGGTGGAGCAGGTACGAAAGTAGGACTTAGTGATCCGGTGGTATGTAAGTGGGAATGCCATCGCTCAACGGATAAAAGCTACCCTGGGGATAACAGGCTTATCACTCCCAAGAGTTCACATCGACGGAGTGGTTTGGCACCTCGATGTCGGCTCATCGCATCCTGGGGCTGTAGTAGGTCCCAAGGGTTGGGCTGTTCGCCCATTAAAGCGGTACGCGAGCTGGGTTCAGAACGTCGTGAGACAGTTCGGTCCCTATCTGGCGCAGGCGCAGGATATTTGAGGAGAGCCGTCCTTAGTACGAGAGGACCGGGATGGACGAACCGCTGGTAGACCAGCTGCAGTGCCAGCTGCACGGCTGGGAAGCCAAGTTTGGCAGGGATAAACGCTGAAGGCATCTAAGCGTGAAGCCCCCTCCAAGATAAGATATCCCATAGCGTAGGCTAATAAGACCCCTTAGAGAGTATGAGGTTGATAGGTCAGTGGTGTAAGCGGAGTAATCCGTGTGCCTTCTGATACTAATAGGTCGAAGGCTTGACCAAAGAAAAGGAAAGATGTTGATTCGGTTGCAGTTTTGAAGATATATGAAAAAAAGAACACTTAGGTGTTCTTTTTTGCTATATACAAAACTAAGCGGTTATTTGATAATAATTATTAGGGGTGGGGAGGATGAGTGATGCTAAAAATATTTGTGACGGGGGATAATCATTTTGGAAGAAAATTTGATAAGTACAGTGTAAAGAATCAGCTTATTGAGAGTAGATTTGAATGCCTTGAAGAAATGGTGAAAATGGCTGAGAAAGAGCATTGTGAGTTTTTTGTAATTACCGGAGATCTTTTTGATAATACATATGCAATTTCAAAAAATGATGTAAACCGTGTGATTGAAATCTTAGCAGGATTTAATCAGAAAGTGTTGGTTCTTCCGGGTAATCATGATTTTTATTCAGGCAATGAGAAGTTATGGAAGGATTTTACAACTGTGTCTGATACCTATGGTAATATAGTTGTTTTAAATAAATACACTCCTTTGAATTTGACAGTACTGATGGTAAGGTTATAGTTTACCCTGCATATTGTGACAGTAAACATAGTGATACCAATAGGTTATCATGGATATATAATGAAGACATTAATCCTATAGATAGATATAATATCGGCATCGCACATGGTGCATTAGAGGGTTTAGCTATTGATACGGAAGGGATTTATTTTCCTATGAATAGGGCTGAATTGCATAGCATTCCGGTTGATGTCTGGCTCTTAGGACATGCACATGTGACAGAACCTAACATTATAGAAGGTGAAGAAGTATCGGGTTATAATATTTTTAATGCAGGTACACATGAACAGCTTGATTTGCATAACAATACGGAAGGAAATGCATTTATCGTTACTATTCAGAATAATAATGGAATCAAGAAAATATTGGCATTATTACAGGAAAAAAATAAGATATTTTTGATTTAAATTTTTAAAAGCTAATGATTCAAGGGGATTAGAAGAAGCACTGTCAAATTTAGTTAAAAATTATCAAGAAAAAAATCAATTATCCGCTTAACTATTTCAGGTAGTATAGAAGCAGCTGAATACAAAGAAAAGGAAAGAATTTATGAAAATATTCTAGGCAAATTTATATATTACAGAATTAATGATACTGCTCTGAGTGAAAAAATTAACAAGGATAAGATTGAAAGTGAATTTTCGGAGATAGGATTTGTGGCTAAATTCCTAGATGGATTGCTTGATAATCCGGTTGAATTACAGATGGCATATGATGTTGTGAAAACATTAAAGCAGTGAGGGCGGCATGAATATTAAAACAATTAAAACAAGACAGTTCGCAGGAATAAAGAATAAAAAAGTAGAATTAGAGTCAGGTTTAAACATCCTCGTAGGAAATAATGAAACCGGGAAAAGTACATTGATTGAGTTAATCTATCAGATGCTTTATAGAAACTCAAAGCTTAGTAAGAGGGAAGATAAGGATTTTTTTGAGAAGTATATTCCATCGAATGAAAAAGGGGATGTTGTAGATGGAACTCTTGTATTTACTACTTCTGAAGGCGAATATACACTTAACAAAAAATGGGGTGTTGTCTCTGAATGTGAACTAGTAGATTCAGATGGAAATATTACTGCAAATGAGGAGAAAATTCGTGAAGTTGTTGCAGCCGAACTAATTTATAAACAGGGACTTTACGATGATGTTGTCTTTGTATCGCAAAATAATAAATTAAATGTTGTAGAACATATTTTGAATAAATTGGATAAAAAGGCAGCAGTAAAGCAGGATTTGGTATCAATAATCGCCGCTGAGGGAATGACATCAACAGAAGGAATATCACCGGAGGATATTGAGAAAATTATCCAAAGTAAGCTTGATGCATTATCAGGGCATTGGGATTTTGTAATGGATGGACCGGAGAAAAGGCGTGGAATTGAGAATCCATGGGCTAAGGATGTAGGTATAATTTTAAAATCATACTATCAGCTTGCAGAATTGGAAGAGAAGCTTAGAAAAGGTGAGATGGTTGAAAAAGCTATTGAAGCCGATAACATCAAGATTCACGAGGCAAAAAAGAAATTTGAAGAGCATAGTGCCGAAAAATATGAATATGAAAAATATGCTGAAATACTGGCAACATACAAAAGTGGTATGAAGCTGAGACAAGAGTATAAAATTAAACAAGAAGAAATAAATAGAGATTTAATTTCATATCCGGAACTGATTAAATCATATGAAAAAGCGGTTGAACTTGATGTTTTACTTAAGGCGGAGAAAATTATTAATTCTTACCGAAGTATAGAAGGCATGAAAAATAAATTGTCAGAGGCTAGAGCCTTAGTTGACGGGAAAATGAAGGTAGATGCTGATGATGAAAGAAAACTCATGGAAGCGGAGACAGCCATTATAGGCTTAAACGCAAGGCTTTCCAATCTGGATTTGGCGGCTAGCATTAAGAAACTTGGTACGGCTGATATTATAGTAAAATCAGTTGCTACAGGTAAAAACATAGATATTTCTACAGGAAATTTTGACATTAATGAAACAGTGGAAATTACAATCCCGGGAATTATGAATTTAATAATTACAGCAAGGGGGGTAGATGTAGAAGAGATTAAAAAGCAGCTTGCCGAGGCAACTGCCGGGTACAATGCAATTCTAAACAAGTATAAGGTTTCAAATCTTAAAGAACTTAGAGCTAAGAAAGAAGAATATGCTGAATTGTTAAAAAGGTTTGAATTTGTCAATGAAGAATACAATAGACTTACTACAGGCGTTGAATTATCTAAGCTTGAATTAGAATACAATGAAGTTAAGGGTAAGGAGGAACAGTTTACAGGTCTTAATGAAAAGATTGAAGAACTTTGTAAGTCAGAACCAATTACATCCTTTATTGCGAAACAGGAACAAAAAATTGAGATAATCAGGGATAAGTATGGTAAGGATGATACGGTTAATGCAATGAAGTCCTGCTTATCTAAGGTAGAAATTGAAATTGGTAAACTTGAGTCCATTGAAGATGATGTTGCTAACATTCCGGAGAAATATCTAAAACTTACGGACTTGGATGAATATAAGTCATTTTTGAATTCAAACATTGACAATGCAAATTATAATATTAAAGAAGCGGAAGCCGCCCTTCGTGAAGATGAAAGGAAATTAGGGGATGTTGCTTTAGATGATCTGAGGATATATATTGATGATGCTGCACTGGAACTGCAAAGACATAAGGATGAGTATGAAAGGTGGAAACATATTTTAGAAGTACTTGAAAATACAAGAGAGAGTATGGCTGGTGAAAGTACAATGCCGGATGTGAAGGAAAGATTTGCAAGATATCTTTCGGTAATAACCGAGGGGAAGATTGTACTTCAATCTATGGATGATAATATGGATATTAATATATATAGTGGAAATAATCCTATTAAATATGCTATACTGTCAGAAGGAACAAAGGATACGATTGCACTTGCATTTCGGCTTGCGATATTGGAACACTTATTCCCGGAAGGCGGCGGTCTGGTGGTTTTCGATGATCCATTTACGGAAATGGATGAAAGCCGCACAAGACAAGCATGTAAGCTGGTTCAAAGTTTGCTGATACCGGTAATCAGGTAATATTTGTCACCTGTGACAATAAATATAGGCAGTTGTTGTCAGGCAAATTAATAGAAATTTGAGTAAAAGATGAGGGGAGGCGCAATGTACAAGTTTACTAAGGACTGTTTTATAGGCATAGTTAGTATTGATAGCAAAAGGCTTGAATATTTTGAAATTTTGAATTATGCTCTTAAAGATGATGGTTTGGAAAGTGGTCTGTCTAAAGCAAAAAAGATTATTGATAAGATAAAAAACGGGTATGCGGCAGTGGGCTTTGCTGAAGAAGAAGCTTATATGACAGAGATTGTTGATAAAGAGCTGGAAGTTCAAGTTAAAGAACATAAATGGTTTTTAGAAAAAATTAGTGAGTTTGGCAATAATTTAGACATAATAACTGAAGAAGAGGGGAAAGAAGAACTTAATAAAATTATTAGATTTATGATAAAATGGTTATACAGCCATATAGTGAGTAAGGATACGCTGATAAGTAAACCGCTAATAGTATCCGAGGGTAAAGTCTTAGAGGCTGAAGAGATGGAAGAAAATTCTGATCCCTTCGCATTTACAAACCAATACTTAGTTGGAGTTAATTTTATTGATGAAGAGCATAGAAGGCTTTTTGAGATAATAAAAGAGGCAAACGATATAATGCATAATGATTTTCTATATGATAAATTCGATCAGATTAATGCTGTACTTGGAAATCTGTTGGAATACACAAAGGTGCATTTTGCAGATGAAGAGAAGTATATGGAGAGTATTAATTATGATGGGCTGGAAGCACAGAAGAAAGCTCATGCCATGTTTGTTGAAAAAATTGAAAATATTAATCTTGATGAAGTAGATGAAAATCAGGATGAATATTTAAATGGCCTATTGAATTTTCTTCTGGATTGGCTGGTAAACCATATATTGAAGGCAGATAAACGCATCCCTGTTATAAAGCAGGAAAATTAGTACTTTACTTATTTAATAATTTGTGGTAAAATAATAAAAGTGTGCTTATACACATACAATACTATCACGAAGTATATGGATACTCCGACCTTATGCTTGGTAATAGCGAATTAATGAAAGGAGAACAGTATGATATCAAAAGAGAAAAAAGCTGAGATTATCAAGGAATATGGCAGAACACCTGGAGATACAGGATCACCTGAGGTTCAGATAGCTATCCTTACTGAGAGAATCGCAGAACTTAACGCACATCTTTCTGTTAATGCAAAGGATCATCATTCAAGAAGAGGTCTTCTTAAGATGGTTGGTGCAAGAAGAAGGCTTCTTGCCTATTATCAGAAGAAGGATCTTGAGGGATACCGTAAGCTTATCGCTCGTTTAGGTCTTAGAAAGTAATAAAGATTAGTAAAACACACAACACACAAACACTGAAGGATGCCTTGGGGCATCCTTTTTTCACCTTTAACAATCCGGAATCATAGGACTTTAAATACTTTTTCTCCACCATAAATAATACTATTAAAATGACACAAATATGTGGTATACTATAAAGGCTTTGTAAAATTAAAACACTGAAAGACTTTTATGAAAGGACCTGATAGATGTATAAAAAAGGAAGATTGGCAATAAAGCTTTTATTTTTTTCTATAATAATTACAGGAGTCTGTGGTTATTCCTGTATTATGACTCCGGCAGCGAATAGAATTGTAAAGGTAAAGAATGGAACTTCAGGTGAAATTCGTATAAAAGAGGATGATTTTGTAACATTTATACCACAGATGAAAAATAAGAAAAAAAAGCAGTCTTATTTTTACTATTCTCCTGAAAATGGAAAGAATTTATTTCAATTTGGAAATGGAAAGTACTGGGTCAGCAAAAAGGGATTAGCTACTGTAGTTGTGTCCGGGATAGATACACAGGGAAATTTGAACTTTATGGCGGACTATAATGTCATTATAGAGAAAAAAAGACCGGCAAGACAGGTTGTAAATACCATAAGCAATGCAAAAAATAGTAAAAATGATGTAAATAACAACAAAGGAAATAATGCTCAAATTAAAAATACTCAGGATAATGAGGATAACAGTGATAATAATCCTGTAAGTAATGTAGAAAATAATAACACTGTAACCACGCAGTCTGCAATACAAAAAACACTTGCGGATGTTACAGCGGTAACTCTTTCAAATACAAGGCTGACAGCCAAAAGAACTAAGATAGGTGCTTATGACAATGAAGTAACAAGTTTTAAGATAGATGTGAATAGCAGGGTAGAACTTAGTGAAGTTACAAATGCAGATATAAAAATAGTAAGTTCAAATAATAATATGAAGGTGGCGGCTTATCTGGAAAAGAATGTACTTACCATAGATGTGTACAATGCAGGAGTAAGCGTACTGACAGTTGATATAAATGGTAAGAAGTTTAATTTGTATGTGAATGTAATTGATAATGAAATTTCCTCCACTTCTGTAGTAATAGCTGAAGGTGGTTCTCACCAACTTAAGATACGTGGGGAAGGAAACGGTAAGATTGAATGGAATTCGGTCAATCCCAATATTGCTGAAGTTGACACAAATGGAAAAATTACAGGAAAAATAAAGGAAATACGCTAATTACAGCAAAGGTAAATGGGAAGACTTTTGGCTGCGTAGTTTCAGTAACATCTGAATTGCGTAAGAATGCAGTGGAATGGGCGAGATCCTACTCCTTGAGAAGTAAGTACAGCCAGTCAAGGAGGATGGAAGAGGGGTACTATGATTGCAGTGCGCTTGCTTGGAGGGCATATAGAAAATTTGGATTTAATATTATGAATACAAATTATGCACCCACTGCTGCGGCTATGGGAAAACACTATGATCAAAATAATCAGATTGTGGAAGGCGGTCTATCTGATGAAAATATAAATAAGATGGCTTTTGAACCCGGTGATTTGTTTTTTATGGAAGGAAGGGTAAATAACGGAAGATATAAAAATATTTATCATGTTGAAGTAATATCGGGATATACATTTGGTGGTTTTGATAAGGCAGGAAAGCCGATAATTGGAATAGAGTTTGCCAATAGAAACCAAAGCGATTTTAGAGGATTTGTAGGTAAACCATAACTTAGGAGAATAAAATGATAATAAGTCTGTATTTTATGTGTTTTGTAATATTTAGTTTTATGGGCTGGATATATGAAAGTATTTATTGTACTATTAATACACATCACTGGGACAATAGAGGATTCTTATTTGGACCTATTTGTCCAATATATGGTACAGGAGCCACAGTTGCCACAATAATATTTCATGAAATATTTAAGGGCAGGGAAGTATATGTTTGGCAGATATTTCTTATATGTATGCTTGGCAGTGCAGTATTGGAGTTTGTGACTTCATATGTACTTGAAAAACTGTTTCATGCAGTGTGGTGGGATTATAGCAAGGTTCCCTTCAATATTCAGGGTAGAATTTGTTTACCTGCCTCAATAGGATTTGGCATAGCAGGTATATTTGTGGTAAAATATATATCGCCCTTTGTATTTGGACTGTTTGTAAATGTTCCGCCGCTGGTAATAGAGGGACTTTCAATGATAGTTATTGCAGTTCTTGCAGCTGACTTGGCACTTACTGTATCAGGCCTTACACAGTTGGTTAAGAAGTTGGAAGAAATGGGTGCAGAGTTTGACAAAAGAATGGAAGCGTCATACAAGGTTATTGAAGAAAAAAGGCAGCTTATTTCTGAAAAATGGGAAGAATATGAAAAACTTACAACTGATAAGATAAGAGCGTATTCATTGACTATGAACCTGGCTCAGCAGCATGCACTTAGAAGTATGAAAAAATTCAGATCAAACGGCACAACTATGATAGCCGAAAAAGTTAAGGAAACTATCAATGCTTTGCCGGTAGTAGAAAAGTTAAGGAAAATTAGTGATGAAAAATAATGAGTTTATAAGAGATGAAGTAGAGAGATTATTAGAGGGAATACAGGACCATGAGCATGTGCATAGAATGAGAACCTTCATTCAGCATGGTAAAATTACAACCTATGATCATTGTTTTAGGGTAGCGGCGATGAGCTATAGGATTAATAGGATGTTTAAACTTAAGTCAGATGAAAAAGCTTTGATAAGAGGAGCGTTTTTACATGATTATTTTCTATATGATTGGCACAAAAAGAAGGTTAAGTTTAAAAATGTAAAAGAATTTTTTAAACTTCATGGATTTATGCATCCAAGCTATGCGGCAGCTAATGCAAAACGAGATTTTGATATAGGAGAAAGGAAGAGAATATAATTAGAAGCCATATGTGGCCGCTAACTATGACCAAACTTCCTAAATGCAGAGAAGCAGTTATTGTGTGTATTGCAGACAAACTTACTTCGGCGACTGAAACAATACTCAGATTCTAAAATAAACCCTTAGATACAAGCTTGTTTTTGAAATGAAAAACAAGCTTGTATTCTAAGGGTTTTGTATAATTATATTTCTTTAATTTTGTATGACAGTATAACCTTATCTGTTCGAAATTTCTTTTTGTATTTAGAAAGAATCCTATTCATAACCATTTCAGCATTTTCAAAATTTACACAAGGCAGCATGAGGATATACTGGGCACCACTGTATTTGGATACAACATCACCATTACGGAGGCTTAGCTTGAGAATTTCCATCAATTTGGCCATGTATGCATCAAGTTTTGAAAGTTCAGGAGTCTTTCCCTTGTCAGACTGCAGGGTAACCAGACAGAGATAGGTAGAAAGACCTAAACGTTCAAGCCTTCTCTTTGTGAGCTGATAGGTTTTAACGAAGTAACCGTATTCACAGAAGAAAGCACCATTATCTAAAGAATTCTCCATAAGATGTTCCTGAATGATTACAAGATCCGTCTCAAGAGACTTCTGTGTATCCATAATCTGGCTATATAGTGCCCTAAGCTCTTCTGATGGATTAACACCAAGATTTCGATATAAAATACCGGTAGCAGAGTCATAGTGATCCAGAGCATCTTTGTAGCGGTCACATCTTATATATGCAGTTATTAGTATACAATGAAGGGTTTCATCCAAATTATCAATTTCAATGGCCTTAAGTATTACTTTTATAATCGTTTCACAATCATTTTCATTGTCTAAAAGACTGCAAAGCTTTTTAACAGCATCAAGATATATACTGTGATATCTGGCACTAATAGGGATAGTCCAAACCTCACCGGATAGTTTAGGGATGAAATCTCCCTCGTATAACTGAAGAGCTTCAAGGTACTTATTGATTTTGTCCTGAGTTGAAAGTGATGAAGTTTCTGCATTACGAACAAGCTCTTCAAAAACCTCAGCATCTAAAACGATTTCATATTCAGGATTCCAAGAATATGCACCACGGCTTGAAAGAATGCAGCCATCCTCCTCAAGTCCCAGTGGCTTAAGCATTTCCCTAGTACGAAACAGCTGAGTTTTAAGGGCATTTACAGGATTACTATTATCATTTGACCACAAAGCATCTATAAATCTAGACTGCGTAATGGCACTTTTATGATTTATAACAATAAAGGCAAGAAGATTCCACATTTTTTTGGAACGGTTTAAGTCATCAGATATAATGTGGCCATTATATTCAATGCTGAACTTGCCCAGAACTGAAATTTTCATTATTGGCACAGCTAAACCCTCTCAATCCAATTTGCTTGAATACACCTAATAAATATATTTGTATACTTTTAACACCAACATCATGTAATTATATTATACAGGCTATAAAGCGGTTTGGCAACTATATAAATACATACTGCTGATAAAAATTTTACTAATTTTACTAAATATATGATACAATTTATGAATAAGGATTATCCAAAGGGAGTAAGTATCAAAATATAAAATTGAAATGGAGGGAAAATGGATAATATAAGGGTAAGGGTGTCGCCGGTGATTAAGCAGGATGGCAGACAGAAGATATTTATAAGCTTTATTGATGATGAAGGGAAAAAGGAGGCAGAGGCCATAATTCCAGGCTGTGTATTCATTAAAAATATTGGGTTTTCAGAAGAAGAAATTGATGTTTTTAAGGAGTATTTGGAAAAAGAACAGTCTGAGGTATTGGAGAAAGCAAGACAAATAAATCCTTTATCAGAGTTTTTTGGGAAAAAAAGATAAAATTTGCTGTCAAGCATAAATGATTATGTCCCAAAATAATTAATTTATAAGCCCCACAAAGGGGCTTTTATTATGCACTTTTTAAGTCGTCTTCAATTCTGTGTGGCTGTGAATGTGCAAATTTATTAAAGGCCTCTAATCTCCAAGGATGGTTCATTGGAGGAATATAAGGCTTTCTAGGTTTAGGTTGTTTGTAGTCAGCGTCCAAGTCCTTAGATTTGTGTTCATGAGCCGGTATTTCTTCCAGTGCATAAATATCCTTGTCATTTACGCACGCAAACATAGACCTATCAAATGCCTTGATAAGCATAACCTTGGTACCTTTTCTATAATGGATTTGGACTCCATTATGATCTATCATCTTATAAAATTTCTTCTTAAATTGAATCGCATGTCCGGCATCAACAGTTCTCTCAGTCAAAACTGCTAAAGTAAGATTTATTTTTTCTTTAGACGGTTGCGTTTCAAAGACAGATTTGATACCATGAAGTGGAAGTGAGAACTTCTCATTGAATTCCTTTATGTAGGAGTGAAGGAATTCATTGGCATTATTGATGTCGGTTACGCCTGCGAGTCTAAACTCAATAGGCAGGCGTGACTGTAAGGTTTGATTCAATCGTTCTATGCGTCCTTTAGCCTGTGGTACGCTGCTTGATTCAAGTTGTGTACCAAGTTGCTTGCAGGCATAAGCGAACTGTGTATAGGTGTCATTGTCGTCAGATAAGGCACCTTTTTTCTTGTAAGTAAATACAGTACGTTTATCGGTAAGAAACTTATAGGGGATACCATAATCGGTAAGAATCTGTTCAAACACATGGTAGTAGCCGTTAAGGGTCTCCTGAGTATCAAACCATGCGCCAGTAACAGCACCTGAGGCATCATCAATGGCTAAATGTAGATGCCATATCTGTCCCGGCACCCATTCATAAGGGGTTGCATCCATCTGAAGCAATTCACCGAAATAAGCACATCTTGGACGACGACTGTGAGCATCTTCAACTGCTACTAAGTTAGCCTGTATCTGTGATAATTCTTTTTTTGACGTTTCAGATTCCTTCTTGGCTCTGAGTGCTTGCCTAATGCGTCTACGTTTGGCTTTTGTAGCCTTTGGAGATAGAATGTACTCAGACTCCAAAATACTCATTACAGAGGAAGAAGAGATGCTTATGCCCTCATGCTTTTTTAGAAGCTCTGTATAGTGTTCAAAGTTAGCCTCGTAGTATTTAGTTCTGTATAGATCAAGAACCTGACTTCTGATGTCAGGATGGATGGTGGTAACCGGCTTCTTACCTCTGTTACCATGAATAAAGAATGCTTTACCATCTTTAATATAGCCTTGTATCATACGGTTTATATGCCTCTTGGTGCATCCTAGGATAAGAGCAGCTCTATCCTTATTAGCTGTATCTGGGTGATCTATCAGACCTTTAATAACCTCGTACTTTCTTTGTTCATCCATTGATAAAATAACCTTTCTGATAAGTCAGTCCCTCCTAGTGTTAGAATATACAAAATAGTATTTTACCATAAGTGGGACATTTTTATTTGTGGTATACTAGGACTTTATCATTTATGGCTTATATTTTTGGGAAAAAAAGATAAAATTTGCTTGACAGAAGTTAATATCAATAGTAATATAGTAGCAGTCTATTAAACATATAAAACAAGTAGGCAAAGTAGGAATATAATTTGTTAATATGAAAGGAGAAATTATGCCAATATATAAAACAGTAACAGAGCTTGTTGGAAAAACACCACTTTTAGAACTTGTAAACTATGAGAGGAAATATGCACTTAATGCAACAATACTTGCAAAGTTAGAATATTTTAACCCTGCCGGCTCGGTAAAGGATAGAATAGCATTGAACATGGTAGAAACTGCAGAAAAAGAGGGAAAACTAAAAAAAGGCTCAGTTATAATTGAGCCTACAAGCGGAAACACAGGGATTGGGCTGGCGGCGGTTGCGGCCTCTAAGGGTTACGATATTATTATTGTAATGCCTGATACAATGAGTGTGGAGCGAAGGAATTTACTAAAGGCCTATGGTGCAAAACTGGTACTCACAGACGGCGCTAAGGGAATGAAGGGAGCCATTAAAAAGGCTGAAGAACTTGCAGAAGAGATAGAGAACAGCTTCATTCCGGCTCAGTTTGAAATCCGGCTAACCCTGAGATACATAAGAAGACTACAGGACCTGAGATTTGGGATGATACGCAGGGCAAGGTAGATATATTTGTTGCAGGCGTAGGTACAGGAGGTACGATTTCAGGAGTAGGTGAGTATCTTAAGGAAAAGAACCCAAATGTGAAGGTAGTTGCCGTAGAGCCGGTGAATTCAGCTGTATTGTCAGGAGAGCCGGCAGGACCGCACAAAATTCAGGGAATAGGGGCAGGCTTTATTCCTAAAGCCCTTAATACTGATATTTACGATGAAATTATTAAGGTGGAAAATGAAGAAGCATTTGAAGGGGGCAGAGACATAGCAAGAACTGAAGGAGTTCTTGTTGGAATATCTTCAGGTGCGGCTGTATTTGCAGCAAAAAAGCTTGCAGAAAGACCTGAAAATAAGGGTAAGGTGATAGTGGCTCTTTTGCCGGATACAGGGGACAGATACCTGTCTACAGCACTTTTTGCAGATGAATAAATAGGATTAGTGGAGATGAAGGGCTATATAATATGCATTTTTAACAAAGTTAATTTGCATATTATATGGCTCTTTATTTCTATTTAAATATTTGGTATAATAAGAAGTTGTTATGAAAACATTGTTGACTTGGTAAATAACCTAAATAAAGGGTGATAATATGAACAAAACAGAAATTTCAGAGATAAGAAAGCTGTTTAAGAAAGACAATTATCGTATAGATAGTCTTGCAGCCTGTTATGTAGATGTGGATAAAGAGAAAACTTTTGTACTTAAAGAGGCTTTAAGCAGCTTATCAGAGGAGGAGTTACTCTATCATTTAGGAATTTTTCATAAATGTTTAGGCGGCACTCTTGGGAAATCTTATAAATATGGACTTTCCGTTAGATGCTGAATTTGGAGACGGGCAGCAGAAGTTTTTGCTCAATCTCAGGGACAGTGGACTAAAGGAAGAAGAAGTACTACAAAACTTCTTTGATTTAATTATAG
Source organism: uncultured Catonella sp. (assembly GCA_916439065.1). Lineage (GTDB taxonomy): Bacteria > Bacillota > Clostridia > Lachnospirales > Lachnospiraceae > Catonella. Next base: position 344,159 of record CAKAGD010000003.1, on the reverse strand, counting down.
CAAATTACCCAAGCAGCGATAAATATTACATAGTTGCAATTCATGGAAACTATGATGTGCCAGGTAAGGGCAGGGATGGAGAAACTTTAGATGATGCCTCAGAGATTATCTATGAGTATATGCTCTGTGCAATCTGTCCGGTCAAGCTTACTAAGGCTGCACTTGGATATGACCCTGCGGCTAACCGTATAGGTGAAGTAATGAGAGACTGGTTGGTTGAACCGCCGGAGAAAGCCTTTCTTTTTCCTGCATTTAACGATAGGGGACCGGATATTCACAGTATTTTATATTATACAAAAAAACCTGAAGAACTCTTTCCGGAATTTATTGATGCGGTATTTGGAACGGCATCACCGCCTTCACCGGTGACACAGACAGAAACATTTAACAGCCTTATTACTGAGACTCTTGGAGATGAGGTTAGCCTTGAAGTTGTTCAGAGAGTACAGGAAAATATATCTGAGATTATTGAACAAAATAAGGATGTACCGGAACCGGTAGAACTTACGGCATATGAAATGAAGGGGCTGTTTGAAAAAAGTGGAGTGGAAAGGGAAAAATTAGAGAGTTTTGATGAAACTTTTAAGGAAGTAGCAGGAGAAAAGACAGCAATTATAGCTAATAATCTTCCGGTAGTTAAGCAGCTAAGCATTAAGGCTCCGGATATAGAGATTAAGGTTAAGCCTGAAAGTGCTTCTCTTATAAGCCATAAACCGGTGGATGGAGTAATGTCCATAGTGATTCCGGTGGTTGACGGAGTTGAGGTAAACGGAATTCCTGTTAAGCCTGTTACAGCTAAAAATAGTAATTAAAGAAGAATAGTGGAGGCAAAGAAGTGGATTACAGATATGGTTATAAAGAAAAAAAAGAAGAGGTAAGCGTTGGAACTAAGATAAGTTTGTTTTTATTAGGTATAGTAATAGCTGTCATCCCGCTTATTGTAAGAGCGTCAGAGCAGAATGCTAATCTAAGCCAGTTTCCATGGTTTGCGGGAGGAGATGAATCCTTAGATGTATTTCTTAAGGTGAAGGGACAGGTTTTGGTGGCGGTAGCAGTAGCGATGGTGCTTATGCTCTTATTTAAAATGTTCTTAGATGCTAAGTTTATAAAACCGCCTGTTTGGATGTATCTGATATTTGGTTATGCAGGTCTTACATTTATTTCAACCTTGATTTCTAATTATAGAAGTTTTGGATTTAACGGAATGTTTGAACAGCATGAGTCACTTTGGGTAATATTAGCTTACTGTGTAGTTGTAATCTATGCCTTTGTTTATGCACAGGATAGTTATGGAATTAAATTTGTAAGATGCTCACTGGGAGTCCTGGCAGTTGTACATTCGTTCATAGGTATCAGCCAGCTTATAGGACAAGATTTCTGGGGTTCAAAGCTTGGCAGGTTTCTTATAATTCCAAGCAGTTTTGAAGGTGCGGAAACGATTAGGGAAAATTTAAGCTTTACCTTTTCAGGTTCGGGTAACCATCAGGTATATCTAACCTTATACAATCCGAACTATGTAGGCTCGTATGCAGCACTTGTATTTCCTATTTTCTTGGTGTTGGCGGTATTTTCTAAAAAAAATGTGGAAGAAGATTTTCTGGGGATTGATGACAGTAATCAACTTTCTATGTGCAATGGGTTCGGGTTCAAAGAGTTTCTTGGGAGCATTTGCAATATCAGCAATATTTGCTATTATTTTATTTAGGAGAAAGCTTAAAAAAGGCTGGCCGGTAATGGTTGGATTTATTGTAATAATAATAGCGGGCGCAGCGATTTACTTTAATTATGTTGGAGTTAATCTATTGACTTATGTGAAGAACTCAGCAGCATTTCAGAAAAATGATTATTTGCTTGAAAAAGTAGAACTTCAAAGTGACCATGTGGACATAACATACAATGGAGTAAAATTTGGAATGTCTTATGAATCAAATGGTGAGGTTGCAAATTTATATTTTATAGATGAAGATGGAAAAAATATGGAGTATGAGATTAATCCGGATTCTTCTATGGTCACATTAAAGGATGAAAGATTAAAGGGCCTTAGCTTTGAATATATGGCAGCCGCAGGGGAATCAGGAATGTACCTTATAAGCTGTAATACCCCTAAAGGTTCATTTTCAGTGACTAAAACAGATAATGGATATAAAATCTATACAGGGGCAGGTAAAACAGATGATATTTATAATGCACCATCTGCAATCATAAAAAATTATGATGCTTTGCTTCAGGCAGAGGTTATATCTGGTCAAGGACTTTTCCGGTGTTCTTTAAACATCTCTTACTTGGAACAGGTGCGGATACCTTTACCATAGCCTTTCCGCAGAATGATTATATTGGAAGGTTAAATGGAGGCTTTGGTAACATGATTATCACTAAGCCACATAATCTCTTTCTTCAGGTAGGAGTGCAGAGTGGCGGTTTGGCACTGGTTTGTTTCTTAGGTGCTGCAGTTATTTACATAATTCAGACTTTCAAGCTATTTAAGAAGAGGGAACTGAAGGGAGAAATCGAGACTTTTGGAGCTTCTATTTCTCTGGGTATAATAGGATATATTTCAGCAGGAGTATTTAATGACTCTTGTGTAGCCCTTGCTCCTATTTACTGGGCAATGCTTGGAGTTGGTTTTGGAATAAATGCTTATGTAGCTAAAAAGGAAGATATGGGAAGTGAAACCAATGTTGGAAAAAATTAATGACTTTTATACCAGACACCAGCAGTTGATAAAGAGGGCTCTAATCATCCTATACGATCTGGTGGTCGTATGGGCTGCCGGAGTCCTTGCTTTACTTTTGAGATTTGACTTAAGTTTTAGTAAAATACCTGTGAATTTTGTAGAAAATATGCAGAGTATGCTTATAATAAACATGGTTGTAACAATTACAATATTTACCCTGAACCATCTCTATACAAGCTTATGGGCATATGCCGGTGTAATTGAAATGCAAAAGATTATTTTGGCAGCTATAGAGGCGGCGATTGTAGAAGTTATTGTTGCTTCGATAAAGGGTGGGGATAATTCGGCATATTTTCTTCCAAGAACTTACCATATTTTATACTTCTTTATCTTATTAATACTTACTGCGGGTATAAGATTTCTGTACAGAACAGTAAGAATGCAGATAACAAGCAGAGTAAATCCGGCCAATGCTCAGATTTCTAAGGTTATGCTAATTGGTGCCGGAGAAACAGGACTCATGGTAATCAGAGATACTCTTTCAAGTGCAAGTGTAATGAAGGAAATCTGCTGCATAATTGATGATGATAAAAATAAGGTTGGGAATTATATAAACGGGATTAAGGTTGTTGGTGACAGGACAACAATAACCGAGAATGTTGAAAAATATGGAATCAATGAGATAATTATAGCAATTCCCTCCGCAAGCAGGAGAGACTTGAGTGAACTTATAGGAATTTGTACTGAAACAGACTGTAAGCTTAAAATTACACCTAGTGTAACGGAGATAATGGAAGGGCATATATCAGCTACAGTGCTTCGTGATGTGAGTGTAGAGGATTTGCTTGGAAGAGAACCTGTAAGAGTTGAACTTGACCTTGTTATGAGATATGTGAGTGGTAAGGTTGTACTTGTGACAGGCGGCGGAGGATCTATAGGAAGCGAACTTTGCAGGCAGATAGCAAGACATAAGCCGAAACAGTTGATTATAGTGGATATTTATGAAAACAATGCCTATGATATAGAACTTGAACTACGGCATAGATATCCGGAGTTAAACCTTGTTGTATTAATTGCATCTGTTCGTAATTTAGACAGGCTTGACTCCATCTTTGCTGAGTATAGACCAAATTTGATTTATCATGCAGCGGCGCATAAACATGTGCCTCTTATGGAAAATAGCCCTAATGAAGCCATAAAAAACAATGTGCTTGGTACTTATAATACGGTTAAGACTGCAGATAAATATGGAGTAGAACGCTTTGTGCTTATTTCAACAGATAAGGCTGTCAATCCGACAAATGTCATGGGTGCAAGCAAGCGTATTTGTGAAATGATAATTCAGACCTTTGGTCATCATTCAAAGACAGAGTTTGTGGCTGTAAGATTTGGAAATGTACTTGGGAGTAACGGAAGCGTAATTCCGCTATTTAAGAAGCAAATAGCGGAGGGAGGACCGGTTACTGTTACCCATCCTGATATTATAAGATATTTTATGACTATTCCGGAGGCTGTTTCACTTGTACTTCAGGCGGGAGCTTATGCAAAGGGAGGCGAAATATTTATCTTAGAGATGGGAGAGCCGGTTAAGATTCTTGACCTTGCCAAAAATATAATAAGACTTTCGGGATTTGTGCCTGACAAGGATATTAAGATAGAATTTTCAGGTTTGAGACCGGGAGAAAAGTTGTACGAAGAACTTCTAATGGCAGAAGAGGGGCTTAAAGATACTGAAAATAAACTAATACATATAGGCCGTCCAATAGAAATGGATGAAGAAAAATTTAAATCTGAGTTAGAAAATATAATAAACCTTGCTTTTTTGGAGCCATCAGGTGAGAAAATCAGAAAAGCGATAAGGGAAATAGTACCTACATACAAAGGATGAGAAGATGCCAAAAAAACTTTTTAAGAAAAGAAGATGGAGAGTAAGAATAAAAGGTAAAGATGGACCGAGTTTCTCTTCAAAATTGATTTCTACAGATGGAATTATTTGTCTTGTACTTGGGATTGCCTGTTTTATCCTGCTTATAACAACGATTGTTATTTCAACCATGCATAGGGGGGGCGCCGGCTTACATATTGGAACACTGGGGGTTGTAGGATTTGTAGTTTCGCTGACCTGCTTTATAATTTCAGTTAAAACTTTGAATGATGAGTATATAGCTGAAACGATTCCTAAAATTGCTGCGGTGGTCAATTTTGTAGTATTGCTGATATTTATGGGCTTATACGCTTATGGAATATTTATGGGAATGGTGTAGAAAAAAGTAAACCGTGATAAATTTGAACATAAAAATTTATTTGTTCATAATTTGTTAAAATTAATTACAAACGGGCTTCATATTTATAGGTTATACTCTAATCATCAGTTAGGGAACAGCAGTTAAGTTTCAAACCTGATAATAAATATGCCAGATTCCCCAATTTGTATAGATTTACTTTTTTCATTTGCAGGTTGGTAACTCCCTGTTAACCAACCACTCCTCTCTTTTTTATAAGGACAGTAATAGCTGTCCTTATTTTTTTTTGTAGAGCATTTCTTCCAAATGTCCTATTAAAAAAACTTCAATGGATTACACCGTGGAGTATATGCAGATATCACTTAAACATTATCCAAATTGTTGGTTTGCATCATAAATCGTAAGAATTACTTAATACATAAGTCTGTATAAAATGTTATACTTTAGGGTAGATAGCTAAAGTATAACATTTAATTTTTAAATAGGAGAATATATGGAAACAAAGGCAAAAATTTTGGTTGTTGATGATGACAAAGAAATAGCAGATCTTGTAGAAATACACCTTGTAAGTGAGGGTTATGATGTAAAAAAGGCAAATGATGCAGTTACAGGCCTTGCTATTTTAAAGGCTGAGGAAGATATTTCACTTGCAATCCTTGATATAATGATGCCGGGAATGGATGGACTAAGCATGGTAAAAAAAATCCGTGAAAATAATAACATTCCTATCATTATGCTTTCTGCAAAGTCCACAGACCTTGATAAAATAGTGGGCTTAGGAAATGGAGCAGATGACTATGTAACTAAACCGTTCAATCCGCTGGAACTTACAGCAAGAGTGAAGGCAAATCTCAGACGATTTACCGAATTTAATTCCAGTCAAAAGGACGGGGCTGATTTGGATGATGAAATTATAGAGGCTGGGCCGCTTTATATAAACAAGAGTACAAGAGAAGTAAGAACCTATGATAAAGAGGCTAAATTAACTCCTATTGAGTATGACATTTTATGCCTGCTTGCAAGTAATCCGGGAAGAGTATTTTCAACAGATGATATTTTTACAAGGGTATGGAATGAGAAGGCCTTTGAGGGCAATAACACGGTCATGGTACACATAAGAAGGCTCAGGGAAAAAATTGAAATGGATGCAAGAAATGCAAAAATAATCAAGACAGTTTGGGGAGTTGGATACAAGATTGAAAAATAAATTGTTTCGCAGCGTAAAAATCGAGATTATAACCTATGTAGTAGTAAGCCTTGTCCTGTCTCTTATTACTACACTGGTAATCACCCTTGGACTCTTTATGTTAAGGGAATTTATAAAAAAAGATAATGCAGGCTATTTAAATCAGGCCAATAATACAGGTTCTGCATTTGGTATAACCGGCTCCGGTACGGGCGGCGATGTATCTGTGGATGGAAGTATCCGGTCTGATAATGAGGCGGCTGCTAATAAGCAGTTGACCCTTAATAACATACTGCGTTATAGGGATGAGTCAAAGATTAAACTGACTGAAAACAGCAGGTTTGCATGGTTTATTATTTTGGAAATAATAGTTTGTTTTATTTTCTTTTTTGCAGTTTATTTCATGTTTTTTACTAAGAGAATAACTGATTATTTTGAAAAGTTAGACAGGGGGATAGAGGAATTTTCAGAAGGAAACTTCGATGTTGATTTTGAAGTGAGAAATGAAGATGAATTTTCCAATATGGCAAGAAATCTTAATAGAACTACAGGGGAAATAAAACGAATACTTGATAAGGAAAGAAATGAGGAAAAAAACCGTAAAGAATTTATTACAAGTATAGCCCATGATTTAAGAACACCGCTAACATCTGTAATAGGTTATTTACAGCTTGTTATGGCTAAGTCTTATGAAAGCAGGAAGGATGAAGAAATCTTAATTAAAAATGAAGAGTATGTGAGAATAGCTTATGATAAGGCAATGAGATTACAGGGTTTGATAGAAGAACTTTTTTCATTTACAAAGACGGATTCAACAGAGTTAAGACTGCATTTAGAGGATATAGACATGGTAAAGCTAATAGAACAGCTTGCAGATGAATGTTATCCAAGCTTACAGGAGGCAGGGCTTAGCCTTGAATTCAGAAAATCAGCAGAAGTTATAAAAATTGAGGCAGATGGAGAGCTGATGGCAAGGGCTGTGGCAAACCTGCTTACAAACGGTATAAAATACGGAAGGGATGGAAAAAAGCTGCTTATAGAATTATATCAGGAAGATGAGAAGAGTGATTTACACCTTCAAATTATTAATTATGGAAGACTTATTCCCAAGAAGGATATTGAACACATTTTTGATAAATTTTATAGGGTTGAAGAATCCAGATCTGTAGAGACTGGAGGAACAGGCTTAGGTCTTGCAATTACTAAAAATATAGTGAGTTTACATGGTGGTTCTATTAATGTGAAAAGTGATTTGAATGGAACTGTATTTGAAATAATATTGCCGGTAAAATAGGGGGAGGCTAGCTTTGAAAAATATATTATTTGCTATAATATCTACAGCCGTTATCCTTTCCGGCTCTGTAAATTCAGCAGAGTTTAAGCCGGCATACCCTAAGTCTGTCATAGAGAAGAGCATACCTAAAGATTCATCCTTGGGAGATGTTGATATAGAGTTTGGGATTAAAGGCTATATGTGCATGGCATCGACTATTAGAGTAAAGGTAACAATAAAAAATATCAAAAGAGATTTTGCCGGAAGTGTGCAGCTTAGATATTATTCGGTTGGTAATGCACTGTCGTCATACAGTGAGAAGATAAATTTGCACAAGGGTGGTAATGCAGATTTATATTTTTATCCATTTTTAAATACCGAATCTCCAGACTTTACAGTTGCTTTTGCAGATAGTAATGGTAAAGTAGTAGAGAGTTTTGATGATGAAATTGAAAGTGATTCAATAGATGGAAATTCTGATTTGGTCATTGCCGGTTTACTCCCAAAAGACAGTAAGTTTTCATTTGCGGGGGAGAAAAATTTTAGGATTAAAAAAATTTATTTAACTGAAGAACAGATAGAGGGCGATTACCGTACACTTTTACCTTTTGATTTAATTATCATACCGGATAATGCGGAAACTGTATTGAAAGCAAAGACACTTGATATTCTTAAAGATAGAGAAAAATATGGAAGGTTAAGCATTTATAAGAGCGATGTGGGAAAATTCAACCTGGCAAGACTATATTTGGGCAGGGACAATAGAACTGAATGGATAGGAAGGGTTGAACAGGTACTTATTCCGGTTTTGGGAAATTTGAACATAAAAACGATTAGATATATAATTATTATCTTTATATATATAATAGTAGTAAGTCCGGTAACATACTTCATTTTGGCAAAGAGAAGAAGAAAGGTAGAGTATTGGATTTTTGTTCCGATATGGTCCCTTATTTTTACGGCAATTATATATATGGCAGGCAGTAACAGCCGTATAGACGGTATGTACATGAATTATGTATCATTACTGGATCTGAGGGATGACAGACATATTGAAAATGTGGACTTTTCAGTGACAAATTCCTCTAATATACCATATAAACTTGAGATAAATAATGGTTATAGGGTGGACAGCCTATATGGAAGTTACTCTAAGGCAGATGGGAAAGATTCAAAAAAAGTTATTTACAATATTGAGAGTAAGACAGGTGGAACAGATATAAATGTTATGGAAGAGTCTGCCTTTGATACCCTCTTCTTAAGAGCAGAGGGGAAGCCGGCTGTATCCGTTAATAATGCAGGAGAAATTTACAGGGATAACGGAGTATTAAAGGGAAGGTTTAATAATACAACCGGAGCAGATTTAAATAAGGTTTTTGCAGTATACGATGATGAAATAATATATATAGGTGATGTTGCTAAGGGTGAAAGCAAGAACTTTGCAGCTGAAGAAGGAAATCTTTTTCTAAATGATTTAAATGCAAAACTTCAGGATTCTGTTTTCCTAGGTAAAATATTTGACTTTGCTTATGAGGGAGAGAAGTCTAAACTCAGGGATTTACTGGCAGCAGTATTAGAGAAAAATTCAGATTTAGATTATAAAAAACCATTTTTTGCTGCATTGCCGGATGAAAAATTGCCGGGTGAGTTTGCATCAGAAGTGGAAAATGTTAATGGATATACAATATTGCTTTTATCAGCCGAGAAAAAAGAAGATATAGGTATAGGTGAGAATAACTTTGTCAATGCGATAGGAGTACTTCCTATGTCAGAAGGAGAATACGGTTATTTATTTTCCAATACAGCTCTCCTTAATAGAAATTCTATTGATATTAGTTATACACTTGACAAGGGCAAGAAGGTCAAATCCCTTAGCTTGTTATCCAGATATAAAGAAGATATCAATCCATGCAGAGTGTATGTATTAAATCATCTGACAGGAACTTTTGACTTCATCTTTTCACCTGACCATGATTTTGTGGAAAAAATTAAAAATTATACTAATAGTGGGGGCAAAAAGGAATTTGACAGGGGAGAAGATCAGAGTTTTAACATAGCTTCCGCCTATGTAGAGAATGGTAAGATTACACTTCGTTATGAGGTGGAACAGTCAGAGTATGATGAGATATCGGCTTTTTACATACCTGGCATACCAAAGATATCATTGGAGTATGAAGAATGATAGAAATAGAAAATTTAGCAAAGAGCTTTGGTAAAACCAAGGCAGTTGACGGACTTTCACTGAAGATAGAGGACGGGGAACTATATGGATTTGTGGGACCTAATGGAGCAGGCAAGACCACAACTATGAAAATAATCTCAGGATTGCTCCAAGCTGACTCAGGCAGTGTGGCAATAAACGGTATAGATGCAGTGAAAAATGTGAAAAAAATAAGAAGCATGATAGGTTATGTACCTGATTTTTTTGGAGTATATGATAATCTTAAAGTACTTGAGTATATAGAGTTTTTTGCATCTGCTTATAATATTGTAGGCAGGGGGGCAGAAAGAAAATGTTATAGACTTCTTAATGAACTTGGCTTATCAGATAAACTGGAATTTTTTGTGGATGACCTTTCAAGAGGGCAGAAACAGGTGCTGTGCTTAGCCAGGGCACTTATACATGAACCGGAAATTTTGATTTTAGATGAGCCTACATCCGGAATGGATCCCAAATCAAGAATAGAAATAAGAAATCTTCTTAAGAGGCTTAATGGAGAGGGAAAGACTATAGTAATAAGTTCACATATATTATATGAAATCTCAGAACTTGTAACAGGGCTTGCCGTTATAGAAGAGGGCAGGGTTGTAATGAGCGGCAGCATAGAGGGTATAGAGAGAAAGATGCATATAGAAAATCCAATTATAATTAAAGTGGAAGATGGGGCGAATATAGCAGCAGGTATTTTAAAGGAAGAGGAATCTGTAGTTAATCTGACTATAACAGAGGATGATGAGTTTTATGTAAGTTATAACGGTTCGGAAGAAGAAGAGGGATATTTGTTAAAAAAGCTAATAGAAGCAGGTGTTCTGATTTCTTCATTTAGCAGGCGTGGGCATGATTTGGAATCTGTATTTATTAAAATTATGGAGTAGACATGAAAAAATACAAAACAAATGCACTATATGAAAAAGAACTTAAACAATCAGTAAGAAGCATAAAATTCCCAATAACACTGGGTTTATACTGTTTCACACTGGCGGTTATAGGCTTATTTACACTGGTGGCAATATCAACATCAAGCTACCCGGCTTACAATGTCTATACTATAAAGCAGGATTTCATCGCCTTTTATTCTATACTTTTTGGATTAGAATTTGCTCTGGCCTTGTTTGTGGTTCCGGCACTTACAGGGGGGGCTATTTCAGGTGAAAGAAATCATGGAACGCTGGATTTATTGCTGCTTACCAACCTTGGTACATTTAGAATAATAATGGGCAAATTATTATCTGCTGTTAATAAGCTTTTCTTATATGTATTTTCGAGCCTTCCAATTCTATCGCTTATTTTTACCATGGGTGGAACAGGCTTAGGTGATTTGGGAAAATATATGCTGCTAATAATACTTACATCCCTTTATATAGGAAGCTTCGGAATTTTAATGTCCACTATTTTTAGGAAAACAAGCACAGCTACTGCAGTTACCTACATATGGGTAATGTTAATTACATTTGGTACAATTTTTGTTACCTTCATAAGCAATGTATTTCTTGCGGTTGAAAATAACTCGTTAAATAGTATATTTTTATTAAATCCGGTTATGACGCTGTTTGCCCTTTAGATAGTCAGATGGGGCTGCCTGAAGTAATCGGTAACTATATCAGTTTTCAAAATAATAATGATTTTATTATGAATAATTGGTATACAATAAGCTTGGCAGTACAGGCCGCAGTCACTATAATTAATATAGGCCTTGCGAACCACTTTCTCAATCCATTTAAACACATAAGGAAGAGATAAGGTTTAAAAATCTTTTTGAAAGTTTAGTTTCGCTGTATTTAGCATCGTATTCAGCCTGACTTAAATCATCTATATAATTGAGTTCATAATTCCTCTTAAAACCCTTGTCTTTAAGAAGGCCTGCTGCCTTATTGTAAGCTATTGCAGCAATAACTTCATCATTATAGCGGCCAACTATTACAGAGCCATTGATATGTATTTTAACAACATAGACAGGTTTTGGAAATTGTTTTTCAATCCTTACACCTGTGTAACGATTAATAATTTCAAGATTTTCATATCTGAAGTCCATATTATCGCCATTTAAAAATATATAATCTTTCCCAGGGACGGCAAAACTTCTGATTCCATAGCGGTGCATAAGATTGACCTGCATCCCATAGTCAGCTGCAAATAAATGTCCTCCTCTCCTTATTATCTTGTGATGAGAGTAGTAAAAAAGATCTTCTGCAGAGAATTTCATAACCTCTGAGGGTGATAAATAATATTCAAAATATTTTCGCCTTAGATATATTGGATTTTTGATATAAATACCGTTATCACGGAAATTAACTATAGTTATCCACTTTTCAAAGTTTAACTTCATAGATTCTTCATAGTCATTTAGCAATTTGCTGCCGGTAGAAACTAATTCCAGGGCTTCATTATATGCGGCATTGGCGTCTTCCATATTTGAAAAACTTCCAAGGCTGATATGTTTTGACTTATATGTAAAAGAAGCTGCAAAGCGTTCCTGCCCTTTAGAATCAATTCTTTTATATACACCCTTTAATAACTGTTTCATTATAAGTACCTCTTGATGTTAAAAATAAGTAGTATTTACTAATGGTATCATGCTTTGAAATATCTGTCAAAAAGAGATTGAAAAATCAATCCCAAATCTGCACAAAATTATACAGGTGTAGCATTAAAAAAATATGCATATTTTCATGTAGACAGAAAATATTTAAGATAAATAATCGCTGAATCCCCAAAAATAGGCGTTTTTTTGTTGACAAATGGACTTGAGATGGTTATACTTACGAGCATAGGTTATGTAACAACTTTGTAATATATTTGCAACATATACATAAACTATTAAAAAATGAATATAAAAAAGATTATAGGAGAATGTATGAACAAGGGATTTAAATTATTTTTATTAGGAGCAACAACTGCTTGTTTATCGCTTAGTATGATATTACCGGCTAATTTATACAGCGTAAAGGCAGAGAGTACTAATGATGAAGTTAAGAGTACATCAGTAGAAAAGGCAGAAGATACAGAAGATGGAATAAAGGCTGTAGAAGAGCAGGAATTAGCAGCTAAAAAGAAGGCAGAAGAGATTAGGATTGCAGAAGAGGCCGAAAAGAAGGCTGAAGAAGCAAAGAAGGAAGCTGAAAAGAAAAAGGAAGAAGCAAAGAAGGCAGAAGAGGCAAAGAAAAAGGCTGAGGCTAAGAAGAAGGAAGAAGAGGCAAAGAAAAAGGCTGACAAAAATGCATATAACATCAATATGACAGCTAAAGATAAAGAAAATCTGTATCGTCTTGTACAGTCAGAAGTAGGTTATATGGATGAGAAGAGTAAACTTTATGTTGCGAGCGTAGTATTAAACAGAGTTAAAAATCCAAAATTCCCTAATACAGTAACAGGGGTTGTAATGGCACATAATCCAAGAACCGGAGTTTATCAGTTCTCACCTGTTAAGCCGGGTGGAAGATTTTGGAGATGTGAAGCAACAAAGGAAACAAGAAAGGCTGTAGATAAGGTGCTAAAAAATGGAGATTATTCAAATGGAGCAATTGCATTTGTAGCTAAAAAGTATACTACCTATAAGGCGGCTGCCTGGTTTGACAATACTCTTCATCACCTTTTCCATCACAATGGACAGGATTATTACAGATACAGATAATTGATAGAATCATAAAAAAGAGCTTTCGGCTGGTTTTCCGAAGGTTCTTTTTCTATTACTTAAGAAAATCTTACAAAAATTTAAAACAAGTGATAAGAACTTTATTTTATGTTATACTATACCAGTATAACACATAGGAAGATGCCGGCTTATATATGGGATATTAAAACAGCCTGTGGTCCGGTTATAGGTTAAAGTTATGACATCAAATATTAAGGTGCTTTATGAAGATGATAACATCATAGTCTGTGTGAAGCCTGCCGGAGTTTTATCTCAGGGCGATAAAAAAGGCAATAAGGATATGGTGAGAGAGTTAAAGAAATATTTAGTGTTGGAGTCGGTTAAGAAGAAGGTTAAGCTGTTTGAGGAGCCATATATATCAGTTGTACACCGATTAGATAGAAATGTAAGGGGAATAATGGTATATGCAAAGACTAAGGCAGCAGCTGCGGGGCTGTCAAAACAAATAAGAGAGAATAAATTTTCTAAGAAATATATGGCTGTAGTTAGTTTTGATAGTGAAAAAGTATCGCCTGTTTTGGGAAGGTGGGAGAATAGAATTGACTATCTCATAGTGGATAAGGCAGGCAATTTGTCAAAAATTGCAGATGAGAATCAAAGCGGAGCTGAAAGGGCGGAACTTAATTATAGAGTACTCAGGATATCGGGAAATAAGGCTCTTGCAGAAATTGAACTTATTACCGGAAGACATCACCAGATAAGGCTTCAAATGTCAGAGATATTTAATGGAATAGCAGGTGATACAAAGTATAATCCTGATTACAAAAATGTTACAGGGTGGCAGGAGGCAGCACTTGAAGCAGTAGAACTTTCATTTATACATCCGGTAACCAAGGAAAGAATGAGTTTTAATATATCTACAATAGGAAAAGAGTTTGGAGAGATTTAATGCAGAAGATTATATATAAGCTGATAATAGCAGTACTCTTATTTATATTATCAGCAGCTTATTTTATTAGTAATATAAAAGAAACTTCTTATACAGGCAGGATAGAGACAACGGAGATGTCAACAGCAAGTTTCCCAACAGTAACTATGCTTAGAGGTGATAAGGAGATTAACCTGTTACATGGTTATGGCCAGGAACTTGACGATTTTGGAATAAGAGAGGAAATAACCCCTCTTGAAAATAATAAGAACATTGATTTTATAATAAATACTTATAGCAATAAAATAATAAGAATAGAATATGAAGTTAAGGATCAAAATGACAATATAATTATCTCAAGCGGAGAGGTAAACAGCCCTGAAACTGATGAGGAAGGGAAGCAAAAGGTTTCTTTAAGATTGGATACTGAACTCTCACAAAAAATGGACTATATGCTCAAGCTGCGTCTTGTAAATGACGATGGTAAAAAGTTTATATTTTTTACCACGGTTAAGTTTGTAAGGGGAGACAAGTTTGCAGATAATTATAAATTTGCGTCAAAATTTTGGGAAGCAACATTAAGTAAGTCAGATGATAAGGCAATAAAGCCTTATCTGGAGACTAATGGAAGCATGGATAATGAAAGTTTTGCCTATGTAAATATTCACTCTTCTTACGAGCTTGTGACTTGGGGCGATATACAGATTGAAGCCCTTACGGTTCCTGTAATAACAGTGACAGAAAATACTGAGAACATAACGGGAATGGTATATAAGTATATTGCCAAAACTTCAGGTGAATCCCCTAATTATTATTCAGTTAGAGAATATTATAGGATAAATAAATTTGAAAATACCACTTATTTGCTGGCTTATGAAAGAAGAGTAGAAGAGATATATAATCCGGAGAAAACTTCGGTATCAAAGAGCCAGTTAAAGCTTGGAATTACAGAAAAGACAGATATTGGGTATAGTTTGGATAAAGAGGGGAAATATCTTGCCTTTGAAAGAGAGAGGGCACTGTGGTACTATGAAACCAATGAGAATAAACTAAAAAGGATATTTTCATTCATAGGGGATGATTTTCTCGATGAAAGAACCTATTATGACAACCATAGTATAAAGGTACTTAGGATGGAAGATAGTGGGGATTTTTATTTCATTGTCTATGGATATATGAATCGTGGAGTATATGAGGGGAAGACAGGGATTGTTCTCTACAAATATTTACGGGAAGAAGATAGAATAGAAGAGCAGGCTTATATACCGGTGGACCTGCCGGCAAGTTTTTTTTTGAGGGTGACCTATCAGATTTTAGTTTTGTAAGCTCAGAACAGTTTTTCTATTTTTCGCTGTATAATAAGATTTATTCTTATAGTCTTATTAAGAGAAAATTATCGGTTATGGCAGGAAATGTTGCCGGAGGTTCATACTTGGCACTTTCTGATAACAATCATGTTGTGTGGCAGGAGGTACCAGATCGAACAAAGGTAAAAAAACTTATAATTATGGATCTTGAGACGAGAAAGAAAACTGAAATAAATGCAGATAAGGGAACGGTTATTGGGCTTTTAGGGAAAATTTCGGGTAACTTTGTATATGGAATTGCTTATGAAAAGGACATAATCAGTAGGAAAGATGGTAATATAACCATACCATATAGAAGGCTTGTGATTTCAAATATAAATGGTGAAAGTCTTAAAAATTATGAAAAGAAGAAAGTTTATATTACAGGAATCAATATAGTAAATGACACAGTTGAACTTGTAAGAGTGAAAAAGCAGGGAAATAAGCTGGCAGGCATTAAATGATTATATATTAAATAATGATATGAAACCAAGGGCAGAAATTTCTGTTGTGGACAGAAGAACTGATAAATATTTAACAGAATATTACCTTACACTGCCTTATGGCTCAAAAATGGAGAATTTGCCGGATATAAGCGGTTCTACGCTTAATACAGTAATAACAAGAGATTTGACTATCAGGCTTGGAGAAAACGGCAGGGAAAACAGTGAGAAGTATTTTGCCAATATTGACGGTGAATTCAAGGACTCCTCGTATAAGGCATCTGATATGATTAAGCAGGCGGATAAATATATGGGTTATGTACTTGATATTACAGGTAAACTTGTGTGGGAAGCAGGCAGGTTAAGTACCTCAGCAAAAGCAGATGATATAGATGTAGACTACATTTATGAAGAGGATGACAGTATTCATTCCGCAATAAGACTGCTTCTTACAGCGAAGGGAATCTATATATCCACAGAGGATTTAAATAAGGATGAAAGTGCAATGGCTGTACTGAAGTCACAACAGGAGATTACTTCCGTAAATCTTTCAGGAGTGGATTTTAATAATATTTTCTATTATATTGACAGGGGAAGCCCTGTGATTGCGATGAAGAATGATAAGACTGCGGTTTTGATTACGGCTTATACTCCGCAAAATATAGAAATTATGAATGCAAAGACAGGTAAAAAGAGTCTAATGGATAAGAAAGAAGCAGAAAAGATATTTAAGGCAGCCGGGAACATTTTCATTTCTACTTTGAATTAGGAGGTCTTGTAAATGTATGATGTGATAATCATAGGTGTCGGCTATGCCGGTGCGGTTACAGCAAGAAAATTGGCAGAAAGAGGAAAGAAGATACTTATAATTGAGGAGAGGGGGCATATTGGAGGAAATGCTTTCGATGAGTTTGACGAGCATGGAATATTAGTCCATACCTATGGACCGCATATCTTCCACACAAAAAATAAAGAAGTATATGATTTTCTTGGAAGGTTTACAGAATGGATACCTTATCATCACAAGGTTGTGGGAAATGTACATGGTAAATTCATACCCATTCCTTTAATCTAAATAGTATAAGGATGGTCTATGAAGAGGAAAAAGCGGATCGCATTATAAATAAGTTAATAAAGGAGTATGGAAAAGAGAGTGCCATCCCTATACTTAAACTTCGTGAAAATGAGGATAGAGATATAAGGGAACTTGCTGAGTATGTATATAACAATATATTTGTGCAATATACCGGTAAACAGTGGGGAGTAAAGCCTAATGAAATAGATGAGGCTGTTACAGCAAGAGTTCCGGTTATCTTAACTGAGAAAAACGGATATTTTACAGACAAGTATCAGGCTATGCCTAAGGAAGGATATACAAGAATGTTTGAAAATATGCTTGATCATCCGGGCATTGATATAAGGTTAAGTACCTCTGCTAAGGACTGCCTGAAACTTGAAAAAGGACAGATTTATTTTGAATGCACAGAGTTTGTAGGTGATGTTATATTTACGGGAATGACTGATGAACTCTTTGACAGGTGTTTTGGAAGCTTGCCATACAGGTCGCTCAAGTTTGATTTTTGCTATCATAATGTTGATTCATATCAACCGGAAGCTGTGGTAAACTATACTGTTGATGAGGATTTTACGAGAATAACAGAGTTTAAGAAGATGACAGGACAGAAGGCGGTGGGAACCACTATTATGAAGGAGTATTCATTAAACTTTATACCTGACACCGAATTGATGCCATACTATGCTATATTAAATGATGATAATAAAGCTCTATATGCAAAATATGCAGGGCTTGCGGCAGAGTATAAACATTTACATCTTCTTGGAAGGCTTGCGGAATATAAATATTATAATATGGATGCAATTACAGAAAAAGCTTTAGAGCTTTGTGAAAGGATGGGATAATGAAAGTTTTAAGTGTTACTATACCTTGCTACAATTCTGCAGAGTATATGGGCCATGCAATAGATACACTGCTTACGGGTGGAGAGGATATAGAGATTATAGTTGTAGATGATGGCTCAACTAAGGACAATACATTGGAAATTGCAAAAGATTATGAGAAAAAATTTCCAAACATTGTAAGGGCTGTTCATCAGGAAAATGGCGGGCCATGGTGCAGCTGTAAATACCGGCCTGGCTAATGCAAACGGAGTGTTTTTCAAGGTAGTTGATTCTGATGACTGGGTAAGCATAGAGGCTCTTGCAAAGGTTATGGACTTGCTCCGCTCTGTGATAAAGGGAAATAAGTCATTGGACATGTTAGTCTGCAACTATGTGTATGAAAAGGTTGGAGAAGAGCCTGGTACAGTGAGATATACTAATTGCTTACCGGAGAACAGGTTTTTTACCTGGCAGGATGTAGGAAGATTTAGGAATTCGCAGTATATTCTTATGCATTCAGTATTTTATAGGACAGCTTTACTTAAAGAAATAGGGCTTAAGCTTCCGGAACATACTTTTTATGTAGACAATATTTTTGTGTATTATCCACTTCCTTATGTGAAGACCATGTACTATATGGATATAGATTTTTATAGATACTTCATAGGCAGAGATGATCAGTCTGTAAATGAAAAGGTTATGATGGGAAGGATGGATCAGCAGCTTAAGATAACTAAGATTTTAATAGACGCACATGACCTGTCTAAAATAAAAGAATCAAGACTTAAAAAGTATATGGCAAATTATCTTGCCATGATGATGACTATTTGTACAGTTTTTCTTATTAAATCGGGAAAACCGGAAAATATCGAGAAGAAGAGAGAAATATGGAGATATTTAAAAAAGGTAAATCCTAAGATGAATCGCATGATTAAACATACGCTTTGGGTGCAATTATGGGATTACCCGGAAAAGGTGGCAGAAAAATAATAATTTGGGGTTATGAAGCAGCCAGGAAAATATATAAATTTAATTAAAGGAGATATTTATGAAAAGGGATAAGATTGCTTGTAATTGTGAAAATGTTACTTATGGGCAGATTATAGATTCTGTAAACTCAGGAGCTAAGACTTTTGAGGAAGTATCTGAGATAACAGGATGCAGTACAGGTTGTGGTGGATGTAGAGAATTTATTGAGGTTTTTGTAAGAGATTTGGTTATGTTTCCTGAGGATAATGCAGGGAATTAATATCATAACTTGGTCATAGACTGAAAACTATTTATTATACTAAACTATGAAGAATAAGCGGTATGTAAATTATTTAAGTTTACTTGTATAGGAGGAATTATGTTAGAAGTAGGAACAAAGGCACCGGATTTTAGTTTACAGGATCAAAATGGTAAGGTACATTCTCTTTCTGAGTATAAAGGTAAGAAAGTAGTTCTTTATTTTTACCCAAAAGATAGTACACCAGGCTGTACTAAGCAGGCCTGTGGATATTCTGAAAGATATCCGGTTTTTAAGGAAAAAGGGGTGGAAGTAATTGGAATAAGTAAGGATAGTGTTGCTTCCCATAAAAAATTTGAAGAAAAAAACGGCCTTTCATTTACAATTCTTTCAGATACTGAACTTAGTACAATAAAGGCTTATGATGTATGGCATAAGAAAAAGATGGCAGGAAGAGAGTACATGGGAGTTGTAAGGACAACATATCTTATAGATGAAGAGGGAATTATAATTAAAGCTAATGATAAGGTAAAAGCAGAGAAGGATCCTGAAGACATGCTTGGTGAGATGAATAATTAAAGATTTTGTTTAAATAAAAATATGTAGGAAGAGATATACTTCCTGCATATTTAATATTATAGGCGGTATTAATTGCCTGTCATTATTCTTTCAGCCCAGTTGATAGAGTCCATGTACCAGTTAACAAGACGGTCTCCATCAATTCCAATTTGTTTAGATAAACCATCTATTTCTTCCCAGTCACCCTTTTCATAAGATTCAGCAAGTTTTAGAACAGGTTCTAAAGGTCCTTCTCTTTTAACCAAGGCATCCTTAATATCATCGCTAATAGATAGGTCTTCCATAGCTTCTTCCATTGTTAAATCAAGCATAGCATCTAATACGCTGAAAAGACACATAAGAGAGATTTCAGAATACCTATGGTAGAGCAAACCACAGTTATAGGCTATAAGCTCACCAAACTTAGAACGTATTAGAGAGGTTCTTATTAACTCACTTGGTTTATTTACGGAGAGATCCTGTAACATCATAATATGAACCCAGCGTTCAAAATCTGTTAATCCCATTTTTATAAGAGCCGATTTTAATCCCTTTTGTATATCATTATCATTTTTCCTGCTTACTACATTTACAAGCCTGTAAGCTACGGAAACATCTGATTCGAGAATTTCAGATAGGATTTGAAATGAAGGGTCTTCACTGTGAAGCTCATTAAGAATTCTTCTATATATGCTGATATCAGGTTTTTTACCCTTAAGGCCGGCAACAATTATAGGTTTACTGAAAAAATATCCCTGGAAAAGGTGGAAACCCATTTTGCGGGCCTCTATAAAATCCTTCTCGGTTTCAACCTTTTCAGCCAAAAGTACTTTCTTACGCCTTAAGGCTTCCATTATTTCATTTTGTATTGTGTGAAGAGGAGTAGCAAGAAGATCAAATTTAATTATGTCCGCTACAGATACCATCTGAAAGTCATGGACGCTGTGGTCAAAATCATCCAGTGCAATGCGGTATCCTTCTTTACGCAAACTTTCAAGACGGCGCATAAGACGGTTATCAACCTGTACATCTTCTAATACTTCAATGACAAGGGTTGAAGGATCTACCAATTCAATTGAATTGGAGAGCAGTGAATTATAATTAAAATTTACAAAAGCTTTTTTATCACCGACTATTTTCCCAACACCTATCTCAAACAATCCACCAAGTACAACTGCGGTTGAACTTTCGGCACTGGTACCGTTATAAGCAACGGAAGTATTGCTATCTCTAAAAAGCAGCTCATAACCATATATATCTTTAGTTTTATCAAATATGGGCTGTCTTGCAATATACATATAGGTTTCCCTTTCTTAAAATATCATACATAAAGTCATACATAGGTATTAATAAATACAACCATGATGATAAGTATATCACTTTTTATCAATTTGTTAAGTCAAATACTAATAAAAAAATAGCCGTAAAGATTATAGTATGTAAATCATTGTCATTAAATCTAAATTATTCTAAAAAATCATAATTAAGATAGAAAATTTTAAATGAAAAATTAGGATTGACTTATTTTTATCACGAAATCACATTAAAATATGAGTATTTGAAAGGGAGGTAGAATATGAAACTTGCAGAAGCATTACAGGAGAGGGCCGATATAGTAAACAATATAGAGAGACTTCAGTCAAGGATTAGAAATAATGCCCTTGTACAGGAGGGAGAAGAGCCTGCAGAGAATCCTAAGGAGCTTATAAAAGAATTAGATGCCTGCATAGAAAGACTTGGTTACCTTGCAAGCAGGATAAATAAAACCAATAATGAGACTAAAATCGGGGATATGACAATAACAGAAGTTATTGCAAAGAAAGATGCACTGGTGATAAAAGCAAGGGCCTACAGGGATTTTGTATATGAAGCAAGCAGCATGACAGGAAGGGCAAGGGGAACAGAGATAAAAATTGTTCCAACCCTTAAGGTAACTGAGCTTCAGAAGACCGTTGATAAATTATCTAAAGAGATTAGACTTCTCGACAACAGCCTTCAGGCAACAAACTGGAGTACGGATCTTATTGAGGACTAATCTGAGATTTTAATTTACTTAGTTGGTAGCTGATTAGGGCGAATGTAAACTTTTCGAGCTTTGCTCATTCAATTGTGGCTAGCTTCAGGCAGGCAGGGGTTCGAATCCCCATCTTATTGTTATGGCCATTATAGAGTACAAGCGTATAATTTATTATAATTTAAGGCATTATACCATACATTGACTAAGATGCGAGGGTGGGAACGGGGACTAAGAAAGAAAATAATTCCTATTATTCTAAGCGTAACTAAACCGTAAAAATTTAATTCCTTATTCTAAGGGGGATTATTGCTGAAAAATACGGTCTTCCACATATTTCTACAGGAGATATATTTAGATATAATATCAAGAATAATACAGAACTTGGACTCAAGGCTAAGGAATATATGGATAAGGGACAGCTTGTTCCGGATGAACTCACTGGCAATAAGGCTCTACAAGAAAATGGTGGCAGACACCGGAAAGGAGACAAATGTCTAAAGCAGATGTACTTGAGATAGAGGGAACAGTTATAGAGAAGCTCCCAAACGCAATGTTTCAGGTTGAACTTGAAAATGGACATAAGGTACTTGCACATATCAGCGGTAAGCTCAGAATGAACTTCATTCGTATCTTACCAGGTGACAAGGTAACTCTTGAAATGTCCCCTTATGATTTAACTAAGGGAAGAATTATCTGGAGAGATAAATAAATTGCAGGTATAAGGCAGAGGCTTGGCTTCTGTCTTTATTTATTTGACAGGAAATTTCTTCGAAATTACCTATCAAATAAAAACTTTCCGAGGGATAGCACTGCAGCGGATGTTGATGTCGCTTATTTGTGAAATATAAACTTGCACAAAGTCAAGAAATTGCCGCATTTGTGAAAGATGAACTTGCACAAAAAACAAAAATATAATATAATGTGCAAATAGGAGGTGCACATTATGAGATTAAAAAGGGAAATGTACCTTGAGCAAATCCGTCCTTACTACGATTCGGATATTATAAAGGTGATAACCGGAGTTAGAAGATGCGGAAAATCCATGCTTTTAGATGAAATTAAGGATGAATTGCTTGTTCAGGGAATATCAAGTGATAAAATAATATACCTAAATCTTGAAGACATGGACTATGAATACATCGTAAATGCTTCAGATTTGAATAAAGAGATAAAAAGCAGGATTTCAGATAACGGAAAGTATTATATTTTCTTAGATGAAGTTCAGCATGTAAAAGACTTTGAAAAGGCTTTAGCATCTTTTCGTGCGACACTTGAAGTATCACTATTTGTCACAGGCAGTAATTCAACTCTTTTGTCAGGAGAACTGGCGACTCTTTTGACAGGAAGAACAGTTGAATTTGAGATATTGCCATTTTCATTTTACGAAATGAAGCAGTATTACGAACTTAACAATCTGTACTGGAGCGAAGACCTGTTTATGAACTATTTAAAATGGGGTGGTTTTCCACTTCGCTTTGATTATAAAGATGATGAGGCTATACACAGATATCTTTCAAACCTTTACAAGAGTATTGTAAGCAGGGATATTATTGGCAAAAGCAAAAGTAAAGATAAGAGTAGCTTTATGGATATTTCTCTTTATATTTTGGCAAATGCAGGGAAGGAATTCTCTGTAGATAATATAGTTAAAAGCATATAAAAAAGAATGGTAAAGAAATATCTAAAAGAACAGTTTATAATTATCTTGAAAGAATGAAGAAAGCTTATCTGATTCATGGTGTGGGACGATACAATATTACAGGAAAATCTGCACTTAATAATCGAGAAAAGCAATACGCTGTTGATATGGGATTTAGAACCATTAATACCAATACAATAAATTATGAAGACACATTTTTTCTTGAAAATATAATATATAATGAACTTCTAACAAGAGGATATACAGTATTTGCAGGCAAGACTTTTAAGGGTGAAATTGATTTTGTTGCCATAAAAGGTGGGAAGAAATGCTTTATTCAGGTAACTTATTTACTTGCATCAGAAAAAATAATAAAAAGAGAATTTGGAGCTTATGGCAGTATAACTGATGCATCACCAAAGTATGTTATGTCACTTGATAAAATTGATTTGAGTCATGACGGTATCGTGCACTTAAATATAATAGATTTTCTGCTTAGAAGGAAAGATTTAATGCTGACATAACAATATGCTTTTAAAGCTTGTGCTACCTGAGAGAAAATTTGATAAAGTTAATGCTCTAGACTGGAAAAACTAAAAACAACCTTACCATTTTGCAAAAGTCACATTACATCTTGAAAATTCCATAAATTTCTGCTAAAATGTAACCAAAGTTTTTTTGAGGGGATTGACAGGGGAAATGAGAAAAGATAAAATTATTACAGACAGACAGACAGACAGACAGACAGACAGACAGACAGACAGACAGACAGACAGACAGAGGTAATTTAACTTTATCTCAGTTTTGTTTGTGTGTTTTTGTACAATTTAATAAGGATAATCTATGTAAACTAAAGATTGCTTGAGGGCAGAAATCTCAGGCAGTCTTTTTAATTTTTAAATTATCTTGGATAGGAGGGAAATCCGGAATCACTGAAATGAATTACATATCAATAAAACAACACAATTAAAGAAAGGTAAGAATATGGGACTTTTAGATAATATGAAAATTATGGACAAGATTAATGGAAGGACAGAGGTAAAGAATGATCCTTTAACAATGGCAAAGCAGAGTATAGCTTCGGCAGACGCAGAAATAGGTAAAAACCTAGCAGACCTTGGCAGACTTATTTTTGAACTGGAAGAAAAGGGAAGTGAAGAATTATTAAAGATTAAAGAGCAGAATACAGAGTACAATAACCTCGTAGACAGGGTAAATAAGGCTAAAGCAAATAGAGAGGCTTTCTATAAAAACTACCTGCAATTACAGGGGCTTATGGAATGTATTAATTGTAAAAGCCAGATATCTTATGGAAGCATATATTGCAACAATTGTGGCTGTAAAACTATGGAAGTAGACGAAAACTTTGTACCTGATTTTGTTTTCTGCACTAACTGTGGTCAGAAAGTAGAAAAAGGAAGTGATTTCTGTACTAATTGTGGAACTAAGATAAATGGAGGGGAATAATTATGAGATGTTTAAAATGCGGAAATGAGATAGCAGATAATGCCAAGTTTTGTGGTAAATGTGGGAATAAGGTCTTGGAAGAAACACAGGAATTTTCTCCTAAAGAGCATGTTGCAAGTGAGAATCAAAATAGTGAAAAACAGGGGATGAAGCCTAAAAAGATAATAGGTATTGTAGCAATTTTGATAATAGCAGGAATATCTGCTTTGTTATCTGGAATATTTAAGATAAAGAATATGGAAAAAAATGAGGCTATAATTTCTTGTGTCCTTGAAGGAAGTAATGCAAAGATATATGCATACAATGGCAAACTAAAAGAGCTTAATATGTCAGCAAAGTATAACAAAGTAAATTATATATGGGAAGAAAGATTTGTAGTGGAAGAAAATGAGAACAGGTTAATTGATATTAATGACAAGTTAATAAAATCACTTAATTATCGATATGTATATTATTTTAGCGAAGGTCTGGCGAGAGTAAAAGCAGATGGAAAGTTTGGATATATAGATAAGGAAGGGAAGGAGGTAGTAAGTCCTAAATATAAAGATGCATATGACTTTAGCGAAGGTCTGGCGGTAGTAAAAGCAGATGGAAAGTGGGGATATATAGATAAGGAAGGAAAGGAGGTAGTAAGTCATAAATATGAAAGTGCAGGTGACTTTAGAGAAGGTCTGGCGGTAGTAGAAGCAGATGGAAAGCATGGATATATAGATAAGGAAGGAAAGGAGGTAGTAAGTCCTAAATATGAAGATGCAGATGACTTTAGAGAAGGTCTGGCGAGAGTAGAAGCAGATGGAAAGTGGGGATATATAGATAAGGAAGGGAAGGAGGTAGTAAGTCCTAAATATGAAGATGCAGGTGACTTTAGCGAAGGTCTGGCGAGAGTAAGAGCAGATGAAAAGTGGGGATATATAGATAAGGAAGGGAAGGAGGTAGTAAGTCCTAAATATGAAGATGCAGGTGACTTTAGCGAAGGTCTGGCGAGAGTAAGAGCAGATGAAAAGTGGAGATATATAGATAAGGAAGGAAAGGAGGTAGTAAGTCCTAAATATGAAGGTGCAGGTGACTTTAGAGAAGGTCTGGCGAGAGTAAGAGCAGATGAAAAGTGGGGATATATAGATAAGGAAGGAAAGGAGGTAGTAAGTCCTAAATATGAAGGTGCAGGTGACTTTAGAGAAGGTCTGGGTGTAGTAGAAGCAGATGGAAAGTGGGGATATATAGATAAGGAAGGAAAGGAGGTAATAAGTCCGAAGTATGAAGAAAGTGAGTATTTTGGAAAAAATACAGAAAGGTTAATGGTGAGTTTTGTAGATGTAGGTGTAGATGAAGATGAATATGAAGATGAATATGAAGGAGAGTTTAGCGACGGTTTGATAGCAGTAATAAAAGATGGTAAAGCCGGAGTTATAAATCAGGAAGGAGAAGTTATAATTCCTACTATATATGATAAAATATATATAACAAGGCGTTAGAGTAACAATATTAAAAAATAAAATACAAAAAATTTAAAAAAGAGGAGAAAGATATGCAGAGAAATGAAATAATTAGAAAATGTGATGAAATATTGTCAGTTATAAACGGAATTAATACCGATACTAATAAACATCTATTGGTAAAAGAAAGCAGCCGAATCCTTAATGAAAAGAGTAGATAAAAATTAAGGAAATATGTAATGTAGAAAAATATAATATCTGCTTTATTGGAAAGGCAGGAATAGGCAAATCAACAGCAATTTCACATCTTTTGGGACTAGTAGATGAAGAAGAGCTAAAAGAGCAGGGAGAGATAGATAAGATTCCTTTACTAAAAACGGCATCGGGTAAGACTACTCTTTGTGCTACAGAGATCAGGATGTTTGACCGAGTTGGAGTAGAGATAGAGATTAAGCCTCTTGAGGAAGAAGAATTTAATAATATAGTAGAAGAATTCTGTAGGAGCATATTGCAAGACAGTAAAACTGAGGAAAAAATTAACTGCCCAAGTGAAGTAAAGAGAGCTATAAGCAATATGGCAGGCTTAAAGTGCAGCAAAAACTGGGATGAAAATAAGGAAGAATATGAAGTATACATAAAAGAGGCACTTGGAAAAGAGATGAATGAGGAGGATAAGCTACAAGACTTATTGGAAGCAGTATTAAAGAAAAATAGATTATAAGAACAGAAAGAATATTATATTAAAGAGAGAGGGAGAAACTCTAAAAAGATGGCTTAAGGAAACTTTAGTAGCTATAAATGATGGAAAATCTTCTGATGTACCTTATCCTGATAAGATAATTATAAAATTAAACAGGAAAGAATTTGGTCTGCCTCTATATATGAATGGGGTATTTGATACAAGAGGATTGGATGGAGAAGTAGCGAGAGAGGATATATCACAGATAATAGATGATATAAATAACTTCTGCATTATTTGTGATGAAATAGCAACTTATGGCAACAGGCTGGCATCAAGCCCGCTTAAAGAAAAATATCCTATTCAGGAAAGAGACTTGAAATACAGGACTATTGTAATGGGACTTGAAAGAGGATATGAACTGAAAAGTGTAAATGGTGCTACAGGAAGAGAAAGTGGTAAAGATATAAAGAAAGATGAAGCTATAGATAAGTGGAATTCAGAAAAAGTTGGACTAGATAAGATTAATATGCTCTTCTATAACCCATTATTTGGCTTAAGAAATGATGGGAAGCTAGTTATTGAAAAAAAAGGAGACTATGAAGAAGAGAGAGAGAACATATTAAATAATTTAGAGAATTTTATAAAGAATATGTATATAGCTTACAACGAAGAACTGCAGAATATATCAGCCAGCATAAACAGTCTTAAAAATAATAAGCTGGAAGAAATTCATATGCAGCTATTTAAGGAAATGATTGTGGAAGTAGATAACCGGAAAGCAAAGGTAAATAGCAATTATGACCTGCTATTCTCTGAGCTTAGGAGTAAGATTGTATCCATACATCCATCAACATTAAATGCCTCTGTAAGAAGAAGAGGTAGTTATGATGGTTCTTTTAATGTATATGATGAGGCTGGAATTATATCATTTAAAGAATATGATTCTGCACTTGACCGTATTTATTATTATATTTTAGAGAGAAGTAAATCAATATTTGGCAAAAATGCGGATGATGATTTGTCAAAGGCATTGTTGGAAGGTATAATGCAGAAAATTTATGAACTTTATATGTATTATAGAAAACAGAATGAAGAAGTATATAAGGGTATTCTGCAGGACAATATTAAAAATGATGATATATGGGAAGAACTTAAAGGATATTGGGGTAGTGGAAGAGGTAATTACAGAGGAAGTATAGCAGATAGCTTAGAGGATAGGATAAGATCTAAAAAGGTTGTAGAAAAGATAGCGAGCGAGAAAAATACTTTGAAATTTATTGAAAAACTGGGAGAATTTTTGGAAATATAATACTAGGGGGTTAAAAGATCAATGCCCTTTGATGGAGAGAAATAATTATGAGATGTTCAAAATGCGGAAATGAAATAGCAGATAATGTTAAGTTTTGCGGGAAATGTGGAAATAAGGTCTTGGCAGAAGCACAGAAATTTAGTTTTAATCAGCCTGTTACCGGTAATAATCCAAGCGGTGGACAACCGGCTAATTATACTGCTGTAAATAACGGACTGCCAAATATGACCTACAACAAGTCAAACAACAATCAGTATAATCAAAATTACAATGCAGAAAATCAGGTTGCATATAATCAGCCGGTAGCAAAAAAATCAGGTTCTGGCTTTATTAAGCTTGTTATACTGGCGGTTTTTATTGTGGCTTGTTACTTTGGTTATAAGGAAGTGGAAAAACGCTTTTTATTACCAATAGGAAGCTGGAAGTCAGCAGATACACCTATAGAAATGAATTTTCTGGAAGATGGTGAATTACAGATGGGAGCTTATGGAACATTTGCAGGCAATATGAAGTGGAAAAAAACTTCGGGTGACAATTATTTCATAAGCGGTGAAGTGCCTGAATTATTAGGTTTTTCACTTGGAGAAGTTGGTTGTGAGGCTCATTTTGACTGGAAGAATAAAAATTAACAGTAAACTTTGGCTTTGGTGAGGTTACTTTTGATAAAGAGGAGTAGAAATACATGTTCTGTAATAAATGTGGCAATGAACTTATAGCCGGAGTAAAGTTCTGTGGTAAATGTGGAAAAAAGTTGAGGAAGAGGGAAGCAGCACTCTCTATGGTGTAGAACCTACCGGTAATCTGCAGGAAATGTATACAGTTACAGAAGGAAAAGACAGTATAATCTCTGTTTTGTTAATCAGGATAAAACAGCGTAAATACTTTGCGTTAGGCGGTTTGGGAATAGTTATGCTTATGGTGGTTTTAATTTTGCTATTTAATCAAAAAGGCAAAGTAGGGGATAGTGAATCATCTAAAATAGAGACAGCTTCGTTGATAGCAACATCTTCGTCAGTAATATCATCGGAAACTGATTTATATTTAAGCAAGTCATCTTTAAGCTCTGCGAATAATAGAAGTATATAAAGGCAGAGGAAATGATAAAACCCAATATGCATATAATCAAAATCTTATAAGAAGTTTTGAGGATAAGCTTGCAGAAATAACCGGTGCTGAAGATGATGGAAGCCTTGGAATGAGATATGAGATAATTGAACTGCTTGGGAAAAACCATGATTACCTTTTTGATTATTACTATGATCGTTACCAGCCTACTGAAAAAGATGTATCTCCCTTTGTAAATACAGTGAGGTCTTATTTGGGAGGATGGGGAGTAGATAATGCTCCGACATCAGTTTACAAAGATAATCTAAGGCAGGAATATAACGGATATACCTATGATTTTTCAGGGACTGATGCCTGGGACAATAGCATAAAGGTACATACCTATTTTGAACTGATAAGTAATGATACCAGAATATCGAGGATAGTTGTATGGACAGAAGATGCAGATAATGTAGAAGAATAACTTCTAAATAAATTTGTTTGTACTAAAAAAATATTATAAATAAAGTAGAACCAAGATGAAAAACAAAAAAACAAAATTTTAAGTGCAGTGCTGGCAACAAGCCTAGCTATCGGTGCTCTGCAAATGACACCGATTAAGACATTTGCAGCAACCAGGGATGTGGTTTTAAAATAATTTAGTTATAGTGGTAGAAAAAATTATATCGCACTAAGTGAGAAAGGACTCTTTATGAATGAGATAAAATACAAATTTGAGAATGCTATAGATAATATTGAAAAATCAACCAAATGAATCAACAACTAGAATTAATAGGGAAGAAATAGAAATAGCTCATAGAGAACTTAGAGGAATGAATTTTTGGGGATATATTGATACAAAGGATAGGGTAGTAAGAGATTTGGTAGAAAAACTATTATCTAATAAATTATAGAATTTATGATATATTGCTGTCATGCTAAAACTACAAGCTTTCTATAATACATCTTTCTACCAGCGTTAAGTGTTTACCTTTTTCTTTCTCTGTTATAATAAGTTTGCATCAGTTACCTTTCGTTATTTTTTTGTTTTGCAAATCCAATTATAACATGAATGGTAACTCGATGCTTTTTTTATTTTCTTTTAAGTGGACACTTTATTTTACAACTTATATATGCTAATTTCATTGATGAAAGATAAAGATATACATTGTACAATTGCAACTCATCCTACTTATGAATATAATAAATATATTTATGAGAACTGTATATGTCGTGTGAGAGAATCAGAATTGTTAGGAAATCGCATTATTTGCCTTCCAATTCATCCAAGCATGACAGAAGCAGAAAAAATAATTATATCACAGATTCTTTTATAGAATTAGTTCAAAAATTAAATTAATTTTAGGATTTTGTCAAAAGTTAGAGAAAGTTTATGATTTTCAAAAATTAAATTTTTGACAAAAAGTCACTTCAGAATGGAGGTGTATATGAGGGCTGCATACAATGTTTTAGTCTTACCATTCTTATATGATGGAGGAAATATACTATACTGCATTTTTAAAAGAGAGGATCTAAATATATGGCAATTTATAGCAGGTGGTGGAGAAGAAGGAGAAACTCCAATGGTTGCTGCTAAAAGGGAAAGCTTTGAAGAAGCTGGTATTCCCCCAATAAATAACTATAAAGAGTTAGAATCTATGTGTTATGTTTCAGCAGATAATTTTTCAGAAAAGGCTAGAAAATGCTGGGGAAATAAATATGTAATACCCATCTATTCTTACGCAGTGCAAGTATATTCTAAAGATATTCAGATATCTAGTGAACATATAGATTATCACTGGTGTGATTATGAACAAGCGAAACATATGTTGCATTTTGATTTGGATAAGACAGCATTATATGAACTTAATGAAAGGATTAAAGATGATCGATGGGACTTTACTAAATCAAATGAATCTTGCATTAATGATACTATTGTCAATATAAAAGCAAATAAATACTGGTTATGTGAACGATATTTTTTTGATAAATTTAACACAAAAATAAATATATAATGAAATTCTTTATGTATTTTGATAAAAAATAAAATAGAACTATCAATTGCTTTACAAAAAGTTTCTCTCAGAAAGAGGAATGGCTCCAAGCATCGAATCTGAAGGAGTTTATGGTAGTACGCCTTATATAATCCAAAAATATGCTGATAACGAGAATGCAAAGCAGAATTGGTTTTTATTTGGGAAGACACTGGCATTAATGCACTATTATTTCAAGAGTTTTCTGCTATTCCATATGATAAGGTGATTACACCAGAAATCAAAGAGTTGATTTCACTAAAAAAAGTATGATTGAAAAGAAAAATACATACTCCTGAAATTGATAATAAGCAAATAATCCATGGGGATTATACATGGAACAATGTTGTAGAAAAGAATAAGACATACCAGGTAATAGATTTTGATGAAGCTAAAAAGTATTATAGACTTTATGACATTGCAAAGGTAGTTTTTGCTCAAGTGCTTTTTGTTTCAAACACATGGGAAGATGCTCAAGAATTTATTAGAGGCTATCAATGCGTGAACCCATTTCAAACTCAAGAAAAAAATGAATTTTTGAACATTTACGCATACACATTAGCGAAAGATTACAGCGAATTAAAAGGTAAACTAAATAAAGATGAATATTATCTTAGTAAAAAGAATAGAAAAAAACATAAGAATATTCTTAAATGTATCAATAATAATTTTGATATATCAAGGAGATTAGGATGGTAAAACAAACATTCATTTCAGCAATACAAAGAGAATCGTTGCAAATGATTAAAAATGTTGAAAAAGGTGACTGCCATACTCATATAGCAAGAGGTGGGACGATTGGTGATTACAGGAAAGAATTTGGTATACCTAAGTGTAAGATGCCTATCCAATTTGATGGTTACAATGGAATGGGAATTTGGTATGCAAATAATATAAAAAGGTACTATAGTAACACAATATATCAAAGAAGAATAGAGTTGGCATTACAACATATGGTTTCTGATGGCATAATAATAGCTATTATAACATATGGTAAAAAGGAGTTAGATCTTTTTAATTGTCCTTTGGAAAAAGGGGGTAAAAAGTTATCAAAGTTCAGGAAGTTAATTATATGAATAATGATTCTAGATTGTGCCATAGCAAAAAAATCTTTTCAAAAAAAGAAATATTGGTTATATAAAAGAATTACAAGCTAACAGGGTTCAAAATTTTGTGTGTGTGGGGTCAATAATTACACTTGATTTAACTCGCATGTGTAATTACAATTGTCCATATTGCATCGACCCAAATATCATAAAAAAAATAATGGAAAGTTACACAGATGAGGTAATAGAAGATGAGGAATGGATATGATGATATAATCAGTATGAGATTATCAAATCATGGTCTCTTACATAAAGAAGATAGAATTGAATTAAGTCAACTATTAGGGATACAAGCACAATTTTTCTCATATGCAAATTATTCTGCAAAAATAAGACAAATTGAACTTGAGATAGATGATGTTTTTAAAGGCATGGACATTAAGGGGAACTATGACATAAAGATGATATAAAAAGATTGTTCTGTCTTTATTCATGATGGTATGATGTCAAAAATATATGAAGGAATTTTTGGGAAGATGAGTCTGTAGTTACAAAAAAAGAGAAAAATCCTATTTTTGTGATATAATGATAGATTGCATTAATAATGGAGTTGTAGAAAAAAATTATATAATAAATAGGTGTTTTGAAATGGGGATGACTAAGACAGAGAAGGATATACTATTTAATTCATGGGGAGGAATTCCTAGATTTTTTTGGTAGAAACAGGAGAACTCGTTTTACAAGGAATTCGAGATACAAAAATATAAAATTGCACCCAGTAGAATAAAGATAGGAATGATTCAAGCTGAAATAGAACAATTAAAAAGATATATCAATACATATGGACCAGTTACAATATATGATATAATGTATTTTTAAATGGAGCAAGTCAAAGTGCTTAAAAGCACATTTGTGAAAATAGAATATAGTAAGTTAAATATACAGGGAGAAGAATTCTATTATAGAGATAAGTATTACGAAGATTTTTAATAGAGATAATGACACGATTGTTTTTTTCAGGATTTGATCCTTTTGTTATTGGATATGAGAAGAAAAAAATAGTATTATATTTAAACCACAAAATATACGTGATATATATTTGTTGCAAGGTGTTATTCGTCCAACTTTATTTTGGAAGAATCATATAGTTGGGGTTTGGTGGAAAAACAAGGAATACTGTAAATATAAAAATTTTTTTGAAAAAAACTATCATGTGGAATAAAGGCAAAGTTTTGTGAATTATTGGCTAATTTATTAAACGATGAACTGTTAGAGTACAAAGTAATAGAAGATTAATAGATAAGTTGGGGTGCGGGCATAAAGTTGGCATCAATCAAACAGCTCACAGTAACAGAGAGAAGGCAGTGATAATCGATGCCATAAAGAATAACTAATCATTGCCTTCACTATTATATAAGTTACAAATATCAAAAAGCAGCTATTATTACCAAAAGAAAGCTATAGCATGTAAAAGCAAATATGAAAACTTAAAGACTAGGATATTTCACCTGATGCTGAACTTGTTAACAAAATGCCAGATGATGCTGAAATATAAACCATAATTCTAAGCGAGCCTTATAATACCGCCTTTATTCTAAGCTTTCCATCATCACCAGTCACCTCAGCACTTATCTTACCTTTGTGGGCCTCCACTATCGCCTTAGCCATAGAAAGACCTATGCCGTGCCCCCCCTGTCTCAGAGTTCCTGGATTCATCGGCCCTATAAAACCTGTCAAAAAGATGTTCAGCATTTTCATTAGTCAGGTTCTTGGCTGAATTAGAGGTCTCTATAATAATGTGTCCATTCTTCTTTTTTATTTCAAGTCTAATATTCCCGTCCCCTGTAGAATACTTGACAGCATTGTCAAGGAGAATGGTAAGTAACTCCCTTATACTCTCAGTATCACCCTTTAATGTAAGATTTGACTGAATATTAGCTTCAAGCTTCTTGTTATTTACGGTAGCAAGACCTGTGAAAGAAGTAACTGTTTCACTAGCAAGATCTGATACAGAGAAGTCTATGAACTTAAGGCTATCCCTGCCCTCATCAAGCTTTGACAAATGAATAAGGTCATTTGTAAGCCTAGCCAGTCTTCGTACCTGAACTTTAATATCATCTAACCATTCATTTTCGCCCTCATTTATCTCCATAACTCCTATGTCAGCCTCTATGATGGCAAGCGGAGTCTTTATTTCGTGTCCGGCATCAGATATGAACCTTTTTTGCCTTTCATAGCTTTGAAACAGGTGCAATTATCCGCTTTGAAAATGCCAAAACTATGATAATTACAGTAATCCAGCCAATAAAGGATGCAGAGAGACTTACAAGAAGGAAGTAATTTGCACTGGATAGACCATTATATACATCAAGGCACATAACAGCATTATAGCCATTTAAGCTTACCTTGGCATATCTAAAGTTTCTATAAAAACCTCTATTTGAACTGCCTTTATATATCTGATTTGCAATTTTAATACTGTATTCATCAGAAATGGCGAAGATGTGCCTGGTATCGCTGGAGGTTACATTTCCATCACTGTCAAAGCTTACCACAAAATATCTGCTTTCAAACTTTACCTCAGGTGAGATTCCATCATTAAAATGCCTGAAACCATCCCTATCTCCACCCTCATCAGGAGGTTCAGGTCTGGTCTCTTCAGTATTGTAGTTCTCAGTTAGATAATCTATGGTATTGTCGGCATTGTCAATTACCTTTTTGAAGTTGATAAAGTTAATTCCCCCTACAATAAGCCCCAGTATAAGCAGGGTTACAGCCATTGAAACTGCTATCAGCTTGAACCTGAGTCTTGAAATTGCATTGTTTTTTTTCATTGATGTAAAGAAGTCCTTTCTATTTTGACTTAATAAGAGAGTAGCCTAGATTCCTGGTTACCTTGATTTCGATATCAGCACCAAGTGAAGCCAGTTTCTTTCTCAGATAAGAAATATTTACCCAGACAACGCTGATGTCGGCTTCGGTATCAAAGCCCCAGATTTTCTCCATGAATTTCTCAGCAGAAATGAGATTCTTAGGATAGCTCATCATTAGCTCCATCATCTGAAATTCCTTATTGGATAGCTTAAATTCCCCTGTTTTAGAGGAGAGTACAAAGCTTGCACGGTTAAGGGAAACATTGCCGAATTCAAGCACAGAGTCTCCCTCAGCCATACGGCTTCTGGTCATTGCCCTGATTCTTGCAAGCAGCTCCTTTGGCTCAAAAGGCTTGGTCAGATAATCATTTGCACCCAAATCAAGCCCCTCCACCTTATCATCCACCTCGGATTTGGCGGTGAGTAAGAGGACAGGGATGAGATTTCCCTTATTCCTTAGTTCCTTAAGTACGGTAAAGCCGTCTTTCTTAGGCATCATTATATCTAAAATCACTCCATCATAGGTATCCACATCAAGGTATTCGAGAGCTTCTTCACCGTCAAATACCGCATCTACACTATATTTGCTGGCTTCAAGTATAGCCTTGACAGCCTTTGAAAGCGATTTTTCATCCTCTGCAAGTAATAGCCTCATATATTCTCTCCTTTGTGATCTTTTGCTTATTCTACCATAAGATAAAAAGATACAAGTGTCAAGAGTATAAAAGATATGATAAATCCAGATAGCAAAAATCAAAAAAATATTCTATTTAAGTTTCATTTAAGTTTCACCATATATAATGACCTCAACATAAAGAACAGCAAAGAAAGGAGAAAGCCTATGAAATTTTTAGTCATACCTGCCTTTGAACCTGATGAAAAACTAATCAAGCTGCTTGAAGAAGTAAGCGCACTTAATCTATTTCAGATTATAGTTGTAGATGATGGCTCAGGAGATAAATTTAATAATATATTTGCAGAAGCAGAAATACGCCATAGTACTTGCACATGGTGTCAATAAAGGAAAGGGAGCGGCGCTTAAGACAGCCTTTACTTATATAAAGGGGCTTAACGTGAATGGAATAATAGTTACAGCTGATTCGGATGGACAGCACACAGTAAGCGACATAATCAAGGTTTCTGACAGTCTTAGGATAGATGAAGCAGCGATAACTACAGGAGCAAGATATTTTACAGGAAAAGTTCCTCTTAAGTCAAAGGTAGGAAATACTATAACAAAATACATTTATTTTCTCGTATCCGGACTTTTCCTAAATGATACCCAGTGTGGCCTCAGAGCCTTTAGTGTAAGCAGCATACCATTTCTACTCTCAATAAACGGAGACAGGTACGAATATGAAATGAACATGCTCTTACTTGCTAAGAAAAACGGACTTAGCATAAAGGAAGTCCCAATCGAAACCGTTTACATAGATGACAACAGTGGCAGCCATTTTAATCCTGTTAAGGATGCATTAAAGATATACGGAGAAATATTTAGATTCACACTTTCTTCTATAATTGCATTTTTTACAGACTACTCAGCATACGGACTCTTAAGTTTGTTATTCGCTGCTCTGCCAACCTCACTTATGTTGGTACTCTCCAATGTAGGAGCAAGGCTAATAAGCGGGACCTTGAATTTTAACATAAATAAGAAGTTTGTATTTAAGCACAGTGAAAAAGGAAAGGGAAGCCTCATAAGGTACTTTAGCCTTGCAGCAGGTATACTTGGATTAAATACCATTATACTTTTAGGACTAAATACTATTTCAGGTGGAAATATCTACTTACTTAAGCTAATCACAGAACTTGTTTGTTTTGCCATTAGCTTCACTGTACAAAAGCTCTTTGTATTTAAGATGAAAAACGAAAAAGAGAAAAAAAGTATAGCTAGATTACCAATGATTAAAAAGGAGGAAGAACCATGCATAATAAGAAATTTCTAAAGAAACCACTGGCTTTGGGACTGGCAGCAGGACTGCTTGTTGCCTCACTTGACAGTTATGTATTGCTAAAAACCTTTGTAATCTCAGAGGTTCAGGCTGTGGTTGTAAAAAACACAGACACCACCATGGCACAGGCTGCTGAAATACAGCTGCTACAGATGAGGCGGCGGGTGGAGCAGGCAATGCTGTAGCTGATAATATTGATACAAGCGGGGCAGGCGATACTGTATCTGATGGTACTGATACAACAACAGGCACTAACACAGAGAACCAGACTGTGGCAGATACGGCATCCGAGAATACTGCAGCTACTGATAATACAGTGACTGCAACCCAAAAGACTGTGACAGATACCTCTTACAAGGACGGAAATGTAGATATAACAATAACCACAGTCAGAAAGAACAATACCACTGTATATGTGGCTGATGTCAAACTCTCAAACTCAAATTACTTAAAGACAGCCCTTGCCTATGACTCATTCGGCACAAATGTAACCGAAACCACATCATCTATGGCTTCAAACAACAATGCTATCTTAGCAGTAAACGGAGATTATTACGGAGCAGACAGAAGCGGTTATGTTATTAAAAATGGTGTAATTTACAGAAATACGGTAAGAAGTGACAGCAATTATCCTGATTTGGCAGTATATAAGGATGGCTCGTTTAAGATAATTTATGAAACTGATGTGACTGCAGAGCAGCTCCTAGCTGACGGAGTAGTAAACCTCTTTGCCTTTGGACCTTCGCTTATAGAAAATGGCAATATAACTGTAGACCAGAATACAGAGGTAAGACAGGCTATGACAAAGAATCCTCGTACAGCAATCGGCATAGTTGATTCTAACCACTACATCTTAGTAGTATCTGACGGAAGAACAAGCGAGAGTGAGGGACTTTCTCTCTACGAACTTGCGGAAGTTATGAAGGAGTATGGTGCTACTACAGCTTACAACCTTGATGGTGGCGGTTCATCAACGATGTACTTTAACGGCAGCATTATAAATAATCCTACAACCAACGGACATAATATATCAGAAAGAGAGGTGAGCGACATTGTTTACATTGGATATTAAAAACAAAAAAGCTACTAAATCTTATTATTTGCGGAGCACTTAGCCTCTTCCTTGCAGTATTTGCCTATGTTTATGAAATGTTCTCTTATGGGCAGTACTCGGTGCATATGAGACTGATGTTCATCTTCCCACTTATTGCAGGAGTATTCATTTTGTTTAAGAATTCACTAAACAAGTATTTTCTTAACACAGCACTTGCAGTATTTGCAAATGGTTTCCTTGTAAAAGGAATCATCGAAATATCGGGAAGAACTTCATCATTTGACCATCTTTACTTAATCACAGGATGCCTGTTTTTATTTGCAGCCTTTGTATTTAAGAAGAGAAAAATTAAAGAAAGTGAATAATATAAGAAGGAGCCGGTATGCAGCCGGCTCCTGTGCAAGTTTAAAAAGTATAATGCTGCTCTATAAGATAAACCTAGTAAACAGATAGACATATAGTTAAAACTTATAACAATACATAAAATCAAACGATTTTTCAAAAGAGAAATTAAATGGTATTATAAATCCATCAAAGATAACCGCAAGTAATAAGGATGGTAAAGCCATACATTTTATTTACTATCAGAAAGAAAATTTGTGAGATATCAGGCTAAGGCTTGGAAGGCTTTCTTGCTATAGCTTATTCATGTAGGTTACAGAAGTATATAAAAAATATCATTTGGAAAAGGAGATTAACATTATGAGCAAATACAGATTTGAGACCTTACAGTTACATGTTGGACAGGAGCAGGCTGACCCTGCTACAGATGCAAGAGCGGTTCCTATATATCAGACTACATCTTATGTATTTCATAACAGCAAACACGCGGCTGATAGATTTGGCTTAGCAGATCCGGGTAACATCTATGGAAGGCTTACCAATTCCACCCAGGAGGTACTTGAGAAGAGGATAGCTGCCCTTGAAGGTGGAAGCGCAGCACTTGCCCTTGCGTCAGGTTCATCGGCAATTACTTATACTATCGAAGCTCTGGCTGCAAACGGCGGACATATAGTTGCACAGAAGACAATCTACGGAGGAAGCTACAACCTTCTTGCACATACGCTTCCTCAGTTTGGAATCGAGACAACATTTGTAGATATACACAATCTTGCTGAGGTAGAAGCAGCAATTAAGGATAACACCAGAGGAATATTTATTGAAACTCTTGGCAATCCTAACAGTGATATTCCTGATATTGATGCAGTTTCTAAGCTTGCTCATAAACACGGACTCCCCTGTAGTAGTAGACAATACATTCGGAACTCCTTATTTAATCAGACCTTTTGAGCATGGTGCAGACATAGTAGTACACTCAGCTACAAAGTTCATAGGAGGACATGGAACTACTTTGGGCGGTGTGGTTGTTGAATCAGGTAAGTTTGACTGGAAGGCTAGTGGAAAGTATGGCAATATTGCAGAACCAAATCCAAGTTACCATGGCATTTCCTTCTATGATGCGGTTGGTCCTGCTGCCTTTGTTACCTATATACGAGCAATTCTCTTAAGAGATACAGGAGCTGCAATATCTCCATTTAATGCCTTCCTTCTCTTACAGGGAGTTGAAACCCTTTCACTTCGCCTTGACAGGCATGTTGAAAATACCAGGAAGGTTGTGGACTTCCCTTAAGAATCATCCTAAGGTTCAAAAGGTTAACCACCCATCACTTCCTGAACATCCTGACCACGAGCTCTATAAGAAGTATTTTCCAAATGGAGGTGCTTCCATATTTACGATTGAGATTAAGGGAGGAAAGGAAGAGGCTTGGAAGTTCATAGATAACCTTAAGATATTCTCCCTCCTTGCCAATGTGGCTGATGTAAAGTCACTTGTTATACACCCTGCAACCACAACTCATTCACAGCTTAATGAAAAGGAGCTTGCTGAGCAGAACATCAAGCAAAATACAATTAGGCTTTCAATAGGAACAGAGCATATAGATGATATAATTGCGGACCTTGAAGGTGGCTTTGCAGCTATATAAATAAAGTGAGATGTTGACTTTTTATATAAATCTGTATTATAATGTGAACAGGCGAAAGGTTATCAATAGCCATAAATTCAAAACCCCCAAGAGCTGCTATCTCTTGGGGGTTTCTATTCCGTTTTTTTAAGGTGGCTTATTCCTTTTTAGACTGGTTGCCATTTTTCTTTTCTCTGTTCAGCCATTTGCAGATATAGTTGGCGACTATACCTGCTGCAACAGAACTTAAAAAGGTTATCAATGAATCCATAAATTCACCTCCCTTCTATGCCTAGTGGGAGAGGCAACATATTGATTATAGCATAAATTATTTAGAAATTATACAGCGTTTTACAGCAATGTAAGACGCTTTTTTCTTTTTTAAAATCTTTTTTTAAACTTTAAGGTTCATTTTAGGTTCGTAGTTTATTATGTATTCATAAAATAAATCACATAAAAAAAGACAGAGAAAAATAATAAAAAAATGAAAGGAGGAAAACTTATGGGACAGGGGCACATTTCAGAGGTTTGAAATAAAGTTCTTATTAAGTAAAAAAACAAAAAGGAAGCAGTACTTGAAGCAATGAAGCCTTATATGAAGGCAGACAGCTACGGCGAAAGTACAATAAGAAATATCTACTTTGACAAACCTGATTTTTTACTCATAAGACATTCTCTTGATAAGCCAATTTATAAAGAAAAGCTTAGGGTAAGAAGTTATAAAAAGGTAAATGAAGAGGATAAGGTATTCATAGAACTTAAAAAGAAATTCGATGGAATAGTTTACAAAAGGAGGATTGAAGCTAAAGAAAAAGAAGCAATGGATTATCTTTGTAAGGGAAAGAAGCTTGAGAAAGAAAGCCAGATAGGAAAAGAAATAGATTATTTCTTGGACTTCTATGGTGATATAGAGCCAAAAGTATTCCTAAGTTATGACAGACAGGCGTTTTTCGATAAAGGCAATCCTGACTTTCGAATGACATTTGATGAAAACATTCTTTGGAGAGAAGACAACTTAAGTCTAACCAATGAGGTTTACGGAAAACCAATACTTGAAGACGGAGAGGCCCTACTCGAAATAAAATCAGCAGATACTTTCCCATTGTGGTTGGTAGAAGTTCTCAGCAAATACGGCATTTACAAGGTTTCATTTTCAAAGTACGGCAATGCCTACACAGAGATATTGAAGAACAGAAGATGGTTATTTGCAAGGGAGGTAGAATTTAACAACGAAGAAAACATGAAAGAGAGGTTGGAGTATGGATATGTTTAATAGTTTATTTAGCAGTGGAACTACCACGGCAGTTTCACCTGTATCAGTTTTTATTTGTATAGGAGCGGCGCTTGCGATAGGAATCTTCCTAGCCCTGGTCTATACCTATAAGAGCAGATATTCACAGAGTTTTGTAATTACACTTGCAATGCTCCCTGCAGTAGTAAGTATGGTAATACTTTTGGTAAATGGCAATGTAGGAGCAGGAGTAGCAGTAGCCGGAACCTTCGGACTGGTAAGATTCCGTTCGGTACCTGGTACGGCGAAGGAAATAGGAGCAATCTTTTTATCAATGGCTACAGGACTTGCAGTAGGTATGGGATTTGTAGGATATGCAGCAGCATTTGCACTGATAATGGGAATAGTAACACTCATTTACACAAAGCTTGGATATGTAGTTTTTACAGGATCTAAATTGCAGAAGAGCCTTACAATAACAATACCTGAAAATCTTGATTACACAGATGT
Source organism: uncultured Catonella sp. (assembly GCA_916439065.1). Taxonomy (GTDB): domain Bacteria; phylum Bacillota; class Clostridia; order Lachnospirales; family Lachnospiraceae; genus Catonella. The sequence goes on along the minus strand of CAKAGD010000003.1, from coordinate 302,311 downwards.
ATTTACAGAGACACTTAATAAATATACCAAGAGCTCAAACTTACTTGGTGTAAAGACAACCAATATGGGAAGCTTATTCAAACTTAGTTATGATGTAACCTTGAATAAGGAGGGAATAGAAAAAGAATTTATTGATGCACTTAGATGTAAAAACGGTAACTTGGAAATTCGCTTAAACCGTCCCGGAATGGGTGGAGAAGAACTTTAATTAACAAGAAAAATAACAATAAACAGCTTATAAGAAAGGAAACTAAAATTATGAAAAAGAAGATAATGATGATAGCTTTAACAGGTGGGCTTTTACTTAGTGTAACAGCTTGTAACGGAGTGGGTGCTGCAAATAGTGGCACCGCCACAAAAACTGTGGTAACTACCACTTCAAGTACCACAAGCGGTGCCAGTGTAACTACTGACAGCTCTACAACAGGCAGTACAACAACTACTGCATCTTCAGGAACTTCCTCCTCTACTGCGACAGGGACAGTGAAGGCAGATATGTTTACAGATCGTGACAAAGATGCGTCTTACGATGAATCAAGTGCTACCAAGGTTAATCTAAGTGAAATAAAGGATTCGACCTATACTATAACCAAGGAAGGTGTTTACATCCTTTCAGGAAGCTACTCAGGGCAGATAATTGTCAATGTGGCGGATACTGCTAAGGTTCAACTTGTACTTGATGGTGTGACAATTACCAATGAAAGCAGTGCTGCTATATATGTAAAAGAGGCAGACAAGGTTTTCGTAACACTTAAGGATGGTACTACGAGTACACTTACAACTTCAGGAACCTTTGTAGCTACTGATGACAACAATGTAGACGGTGTTATCTTCTCAAAGGGTGACCTTACCATCAATGGAAGCGGTTCTCTTAAGATAAGCTCCAGCGCACACGGAATAGTGGGCAAGGATGATGTTGTAATTACAGGTGGAAATATTGACATAACATCCACAAAGAAGGGTATCAGTGGAAAGGACAGTGTAAGAATAGCTGATGGTACTATCAACATTACAACAGGTACGGATGGTATTCACTCTGAAAACAGTGATGATACAAGCAAGGGCTTCGTATACATTGAAGGTGGCACTATTACAATAAATGCAGCAGATGACGGTATTCACGCAGGAACAAACCTCGATATAGTTGGAGGTAAGATTGACATTACCCAAAGTAATGAAGGTCTTGAAGGTAAGGATGTAAATATCTCAGGCGGTGAAGTAAATGTGGTGTCAAGTGATGATGGTATCAATGCAACAGCTTCTGCTACGACAGGACAGAAGGAAAGTATGCAGGCAGAAGATGCAAGCATCAATATCTCAGGTGGTAAGATTACAGTAAACGCGGAAGGAGATGGAATTGATTCTAACGGAGACCTCACAGTAAGCGGTGGTGAGACCTATGTAAGTGGTCCAACCAGGGGTGGTAACGGAGGTATCGATTATAACGGTACAGGTACAATCACAGGCGGTACATTCATAGTAACAGAGATTCAGAGTATGACTGAGAACTTCGGTTCAGAATCTACCCAGGGTGTTGTACAGTTAAGTGTATCAAATCAGGCAGCAGGAAGTACAGTCAGCATCAAAGATTCAAAGGGCAATGTACTGGCAACTTACACTCCTGCAAAAGAATACAACAGCGTTATCATCAGTGCTGCCGGAATGGTGCAGGGTGAGACCTATACAGTAACAGCAGGAACTACTACACAGGAAGTAACACTTAGTCAGCTTGTAACCGGATCAACTGGAATGGGTGGTCCTGGCGGCCCTGGCGGAAACGGAGGTGGTCCCAGGGGAGGTTTCGGGAACGGAATGAATGGCGGGCAGGATGGCAACGGTGGTAATATAGCCCAGAACGGTAACGGAGGCCCGGGTGGCAACGGAAACTTCGGAGGTCCACAAGGTAACGGAGGTCCTGGTGGCAACGGAAACTTCGGAGGTCCACAAGGTAACGGAGGTCCTGGTGGCAACGGAAACTTCGGAGGTCCACAAGGTAACGGAGGTCCTGGTGGCAACGGAAACTTCGGAGGTCCACAGGGTAACGGAGGTCCTGGTGGTAACGGAAACTTCGGAGGTCCACAGGGTAACGGAGGTCCTGGTGGTAACGGAAACTTCGGAGGTCCACAGGGTAACGGAGGTCATGGTGGAAACAATTTCGGAGGTCCAGGCGGTAACGGAGGGCCGGGTGGCAATGGAAATTTCGGAGGACCAAATGGTAACGGTGGCCCGCAGGGAAGACCTGAGGGAGCCCCTCCAAATGGCAGACGCAGAAACTGGGCCAATAACGAAGGCAGTTCCAACAATAGTATGAAAGGAGGGCAGAGTAAATCATCCGGAACAACTAACAGTTCAAACAATAATTCCGGAATAAAGGGAAGTACTAATAAAAGCAGAAGCTAAGACTATAGTGGAAAGAGCAGCGAAGGGACTTCACAAAATATCCAATCAAAAATTGCTTAATTAGTTACAAGGAGATTGCGAGGATTAAGGTTCTCGCAGTCTTTTTTATGTAATAGAAAACTTCTTCAAAACTTGATTTTACATTAAAAATTCTCTTAGTGAACATACAGCTGTAGACATGTAGATGACTTTTATGTGACTTGCCGCAGGAGGTGGATTCTGTTTAACAGGATTCTTTATAGAGTTAATAAAATTTCCCTTTCAATCTCTTTTATTTTCACAGCAAATATGGTATGATATGGGTGCTTATTCAACAAAAAGGAGTAACATTCATGGTTTTTTCCAGTATTTTATTTATTACAAGATTCCTACCACTAGTACTCGCTATTTACTTTGTAGTGCCAAAGCGTATAAGGAATCTTGTTTTGTTTTTGTCAAGCATACTTTTCTATGCTTGGGGAGAGCCTGTATATATTTTGCTTATGTGCTTTACTATAACTGTAGACTATGTGTTCGGAATTATTATAGATAAACAGATGTCTTCAGGCAGGAAAACAGGGGCAAAGGTTTCGCTTGCGGCAGCAGTAGCTATCAATCTTTTGCTGTTAGGCTTTTTTAAGTATGCTAATTTTACTATAGGAACTATAAATTCGCTTACAGGTGCAGGAATAGCAGCAATTAAGCTGGCTCTCCCCATAGGTATATCATTTTATACCTTCCAGAGTCTTTCCTATGTTATTGATGTGTACAGGGGTGATACTAAGGTACAGAAAAACATCCTTGACTTTGGAACCTATGTAACCCTATTTCCACAGCTGATAGCAGGGCCAATAGTTAGGTATCGTACTGTAGCTGAGGAAATGCAGGGAAGAGTAGAGAACAGAGCTGATTTTGCAAGAGGTATCAGCCGTTTCATCTTCGGTCTGGGTAAAAAAGTTCTGCTTGCCAATAACGCCGGTCTTCTTTGGGACAGTGTAAATGCACTGACTGCTTCAGAAATGTCGGTAGGTAGTTTTTGGCTTGGGATACTGGCATATACTTTCCAGATTTATTTTGACTTTTCAGGTTACTCTGATATGGCTATAGGTATGGGACTTATGTTCGGTTTCCACTTTGATGAAATTTCAACTATCCCTACATGGCTAAGTCAATCACTGAATTCTGGAGAAGGTGGCATATTTCACTTTCTACCTGGTTTAAGGAATATGTATATATTCCGCTTGGAGGTAATAGGGCAGGAATAGTTAAGCAGATAAGGAATATTATTATTGTTTGGATGCTTACAGGTTTTTGGCATGGTGCAAGTTGGAACTTTGTTGCCTGGGGATTGTATTACGGTGCAATCCTGATTATTGAAAAGGTCTTTCTACTGAAAATAATAGAGAAAATGCCTAAGTTTGTCAGACATATTTACACTATGTTCTTTGTTATCATTGGCTGGGTACTCTTTTCATTTGATTCATTTAAGAAGGGAGCAGAGTTTATAGTGGGAATGTTCGGACTAGGCGGCTATTCATTTGTAAATGAGGAATTTATCTACCTTTTACTTAATAATCTGGTACTTTTAGTTATACTGGCTATTGCAAGTACAGATATGCCTAAGAGGTGTATTGAAAAGTTGACAGCAAAAAATAACACTGCTTTAAGGGTACTTGGTATAATTACGCTTGAAGTGATTCTGGGAATTTGTGTTGCTTACCTGGTAGCATCAACTTACAATCCATTCTTATATTTCAGGTTCTAACGGGAGATATATATGAAGATATTAACTATTGAAAATGTTAAAATTGCTGTGTTTGGCGGGACTTTAGCTGCCCTTTTCTTTGGGGCGGTTCTTCATAAGCCTGCTGAGTTTTCACAGTCAGAAAACAGATATTTGGAGCAGCGTCCGACATTTACTGCATCTAAGCTTATGGATGGAAGTTTTATGAAAGATTATGAAAACTTTATCACAGATCAGTTCCCTGAAAGAAGCTTTTTTATGGGTGTGAAAACTGCTGCAGAGAGGCTTCGTGGCAGGACTGATGATAATGGAGTCTACTTTGGTAAAGACGGTTATCTGCTTGGAAAATATGACGGCTCTTTATTTGAATCGGAGACTTCAAAAAATAATATTAAATCTATTGCAGAATTTGTAAAAATGTATGCGGATAAATTTGGAAAAGGCCATTTTCAGGTGGCACTTGCACCCTCATCTTCAGAAATCTTAAAAGATAAACTTCCTCCATTTGCACCTATATACAATCAAACTGAGTACATTACAAAGATTAAACAGGAAGCCGGAGATAGTTATGTAATAGATTTGGGTGAAATACTTAAAAAACATTCAGAAGAATATATTTATTACAGGACAGACCACCACTGGACAAGCCTTGGAGCCTACTATGGATATGAAGCCATAGCTAAGGAGATGGGACTTAAAGTTCAGGCTTTGGAGGATTTGAAAGCGGACGAGGTATCAAACGATTTTCTCGGAACCTATGATTCAAAGGTAAATACAGGTATTACAGGTGGAGTAATTCCTGATGATATTACAATTTATTCTTCACCTGAGATAGACAAGGCGGAGATGATGTGGGATAATGATAAGGATAAGACTTTTAACAGTATTTATTATATGGATGCTTTAAAAGGGAAGGATAAATATACTGTATTCTTTGGTGGAAACCATAGTGTGACTGATATTAAGATGGATAATAATACAGGCAAGACCTTACTTCTTATTAAAGACAGCTTTGCCCATAGTCTTGCACCTTTTTTAATAAAGGATTATGATAGAATTATAATGTTTGATTTAAGATACTTTAATAAAAGTCTTAAGAAGTATATAGACGAAAATAAAATTACAGATTTACTTGTACTTTACAGTACGCCGGACTTCGCGGAGGATGCAAATATTGGCAGATTGTTGAGGTAGATATGTTAAAAAAAGCGTTGAAGATTTCACTTATAATTTCTTTGTTTTTCCTTGTGGTACTTGCAGGTGCAGCCTTTTTGACAAAGACTGCAAAGGATAATATCAAAAAGGCAGAAACTACAGTGCCTGATAGGGTGGAATATGCTAAACCTGAGATAATTACTGCACAGGATATGTATAAGAAGGTTGCTAAAAAGCTTAAGATTAAGAAACCTGAAATATATTCAATGAAATATCAAAAGACAGCAAAGAGCATAATTGATAAATATAAGAAAAATGGGAATTATACCGTGGATGCACCTCTTTTGATTGTAAACCCTTATGGAACCAATACTACGGGACTATATATTTATTTTAAGCATAAATTCAGGGTAAACACTGTGTATGCGGTGTCAGTAAAGGAAATTGACGGTAAGGAAGAAACACAAAATAGGGATTTTCAGGGCTCCTTATATACCAATACTACAGGTATGCCTCTTGCTGAACAGGAGGGGCTAATCATAGGAATGGTGCCGGGAGAAAGAAATTATGTGTCGGTATACATTTATGATGAAAACAATAAGATGATAGCCAAGGCGGGTTACAGGCTGGATATTCCTGAATCTAAGACAGTTGCTGTGAAGACCATCAACTCTACTCATGAGAGGGAAGTAACTCAGCTTTCAGACGGACTGTATACTGTATTTGGATTAGACGACAGAGGTAGAAAAGATAAGCACATATTATTCTATGACAATTATGGTATCATAAGAGCTGAGTTGCCGCTTGTGAAAGGTGGAGAAGCCGCAGAGACTAATATAGGGCTGATTGATGATAAGATTTATGTGCAGTGGACAGCAGGAGATTTGCAGTCATTGACCGATTTGGTAAGGTTGAGAAGTTTATCCCGCTTGAAGATGGAGCTGTGGCAGTTGGAGATATGGACTTAAATACTGCTATAAGAAAGGCTGTCACCTTGTCAAAGAGAAGAGGTAATGATGGGATATCCTCTGTGGATATTTTAGAAGGCAAGTCTAAAGAAATAGTGAACTTTAATAAACTGTTTGCGGATTATTATAAGAGGGGCGGTTCAAAGTTAAAGTTTACCTCGGTGCAGTTTGTAAATGATAACGATTTAGTTGTAAGCGAGAAGAATACTTCTTCTATTATAAGAATAAATAATGTTTTTAGAAATCCTAAGATTAAGGCTGTTATTTCAGGAACAAATGATTTGAAGCCCGCTTATGGTGATGAATTTTATAGTAAGGATGGAGACTTTATAAGCCAGAAAAAGCAGAGTACAGCCTATGTTGATAGAAGTGAAAAGCTTGGTAAAAAGAAATATCACATATTGGTATTTAATAATAATGCCGGTGGGAAAAATTCGTTCTTCTACAAATACTTTGTAGATGCGGATAAGATGACTTATAGTTTGGAGGACAGTATTGAACTTCCTTACTCTGATGATAATGGAAATGCTGCCCTTAACCAAGGATATCTTGTTGTGGCTTCTGCGGGAAATGGAAGTTTTGAAGAATATAATCCAGATGGAAACAAACTTGCAAGCTTTAGTTTTAAGAATGGAAAGAAGGCATACAGAGTATTTAAGTATAGTATGAAAGGCAGTTGGTTTACTAAATAATGGAATTTAATGAATTTATAAATGATAAAAAGATACTTGTCGGCATAGGGAAGTTTAGATTTAACAGACCTACTCCTGTTCAGGAAGCGGTTTATAGCAAAATAATTGAGGGCGGCAGTTATTTTGTGCAGTCCCCAACAGGCTCAGGAAAGACCTTGGCTTATTTGCTGCCTTTATTTGAAAAGTATAAATCTGTGGAAAGAGAAAACAAGATTATTATTGTAGCTCCAACCACGGAACTTGCCTTGCAGATACACAGGCAGGCAGAATTGGTCAGAGGGAATACAGGCATTGGGCTTCATTCAGTCTGCCTTGGTGGAAATGCAAGCATAATAAGACAGATTGAAAACCTCAAAAAGAAGCCTCAGATTATTGTAGGTACTCCAGGAAGAATAGTAGAGTTAATAAGAAAGAGAAAGATTGCAGCACATTTAGTAAGGACTCTGGTGCTTGATGAGGGAGACAGGTTCTTTGATAAGAACAATAAGGAAACTACGGATGAACTTATCAAATGCCTTGTAAGAGACAGACAGCTTTTGTTGTTCTCTGCAACATCTACGAAGGCAGCTCTTGAGGGGGCAAAGGCCTGGGCTCCTGACATAGAGGAGATTAGTGCTGACGGTGGAAGAGAAATCCCTGCCAATATCAAACATTGGTTTGTAGTTTGTGAAAAAGAAACAAAATGGAAATTCTTCGTGGTACTACAGGGGCAATAAGGACAAGGAAGGCAATTATCTTTGTAAATGGTACTTATGATATAGAAGAAACCTATAAGAAGCTTGCCCACCACCATTATCAGGTGGATTTCATAGGAGGAGAGCGTACCAGGGAAGAAAGGAAGAAGGCTATGCAGGGATTTTCCCGTGGGAAACTTAAATATCTGATAGCTACGGATATAGCTGCCAGAGGCTTACAGTTTGATGATGTAGATACAGTTTTCCATGTAAATCTTCCTGAAGATGCCGATACTTATCTTCACAGGGCGGGCAGGACAGGAAGAGCCGGCAGGGTAGGAAGGAACTTAAGCATCATAACTGAGAGAGAGCTTCCTCTTATCAAAAAGTATGAAAAGGAACTCGGAATCAAGTTTTCACAGAAGTTTTACTATGATGGTAAGCTAATGGATGTGAAAAAGGAGGGAGGAGGATAATATTAGTTAACATGAAGAGAATATAGAAAGAATATGAATACGAAAGAATAATAAAGTGGAGATTACAAGGAGGAATGCTATGAGTAGAAAGATTGGATTTGTGAAGAAAATAAGTACTTTTCTTATTGCGGTTTTGATGTGTGGTCTATTTACATCAATTAGTGTAGAAGCAAAGGAGAAAGTGAAATATTATTTTACTAGTAATAGTTTTTATAATGATTATATGGTAATAACGGATAATCAATTTAAATATGGTTTAATGAATAAAAAAGGTCAAATAGTTATACCAACGAAGTACGATGAATTATGGAATACTGGTGGTTCATTGTTCATAGCAAATAGAGGTGGGAAATATGGATTTATAAACATGAAAGAAGAGGTGGTAATCCCTTTTAATTATGATAAAACGAGAGGATTCGAAGAGGATTTAGCTGCTGTGGGGATAATAACTGAGAATGATGATTTGAAGTATGGATTTATAAATGTTTTAGGTGAAGAAGTAATACCGATAAAATATGAAGATGTAGGTGGTTTTAGTGAAGGATTATCTTATGCTAAAATGAATAATAAATATGGATATATAAACAAAAAGGGAGAAGTGGCAGTACAATTTAAATATGATTATGTAGAAAGTTTTGATAGGGGATTTTCTTTAGTAGCAGTAAAGACGGGGGTGGATAGTTATGGTGAGAATGACTATAAGTATGGTTTAATAAATAAAGATGGAAAAAGAAATTGTGCCATTAGAATATGATTTTTGTTTCAAGTACTGCTGATGGAATTATTATAGTAAGAAAAAGGTGACAAATATGGATGTATAGATGAAACAGGTAAACTAGTGCTGCCGGTGGAGTACAATAATGCAGAAAAAAATTAGTAATGGACTTGTCAGGATAAATAAAAAAACAGTAAATTTGGAATTATTAATAAATCAGGTGAATATATACTACCTAATGAATATGATTCTATAAATGATTTTCATGAGGGATTAGCTGCGATTGAAAAGAAGGGTAAGTGGGGATTCGTTGATGAAAACGGAAAGATAAAAATCCCACTTAAATATAAGGATGCAGGTTTCTTTTCTGCTGGCTTAGCACCTATAGCCAAAGGAGGGAAAACAGGATTTATTAATAAAAACGGAAAGATTGTTATCCCGCTTAAATATAAACATGCAGATAGCTTTAGCGGTGGATTAGCCTATGTGTGGGAAGGTAGAAAAAGAGGTTTTATTAATAAAAAAGGGAAATTAGTAATAAATGCAAATTATGATGAGGTTACTGGATTTATAGGAGACTTGGCAAGAGTGTCAAAATCTATTCCGTCTTCAAAAAAATCAGTAGCATATATTCAAAAATCTAAAAGCGGACTTATTAATAAAAAGGGAAAAATGATTCTTCCACTAAGGTATGATGAGATAATGCTTGGATATGTTAATAATGGTGAATTTACGATGATTGAGAAGGACGGAAAATATGGCTTTGTGGATGATAAAGGAAAAATTGTAATACCGGTTAAATATGGGTACAGAATCTAAAATACGATAGACTTATAGAAAATATAAAACAGGACATTTCCTAATTGGAGATGTCCTATTTTACATGAAATTTAGTAAGAATCAAACCCTCTGAGCATCCTAGCTCTGTTTGGGTGGCGGAGCTTTCTAAGAGCCTTTGCTTCTATCTGTCTGATACGCTCTCTGGTTACATTAAATTCTTTTCCTACTTCTTCGAGGGTTCTTGTCCTTCCATCAAGGAGACCGAACCTGAGTATTAGCACCCTCTGTTCCCTTTCGGAAAGTGTAGTGAGGAGCTTTTGTATCTGATCCTGAAGCATAGTATAGGCAGCTGCATCCTCAGGTCCCATAATAGTATCATCCTTTATAAAATCTCCAAGGTGGCTGTCATCTTCTTCACCGATTGGGGTGTCAAGGGAAATAGGATCAGCAGATATTTTCATAATTTCACGCACCTTATCAACCGGAAGATTCATCTCTTTAGCGATTTCTTCTTCAGTAGGTTCCCGTCCAAGTTCCTGAAGTAAGCTTCTGGAAATCCTATAAGCCTTATTTATTACTTCTGACATATGTACGGGAATTCGTATGGTTCTTGACTGATCGGCAATAGAACGGGTAATAGCCTGTCTTATCCACCATGTAGCATAGGTGCTGAATTTATACCCCTTTGAATAATCAAATTTATCAACTGCCTTAATAAGCCCAAGGTTTCCTTCCTGAATTAAATCAAGGAAAGAAAGCCCACGGCCAACATATTTTTTTGCTATACTTACCACAAGCCTAAGATTAGATTCGGTAAGTCTGTCAGTTGCAGATTGATCACCCTCTGCAATCTTTTTAGCAAGTTCAACTTCCTCGTCCATACTTAAAAGAGGATAGTTTCCAATTTCCTTAAGATAGATTTTTACAGGATCATCTGACATAATGGAGAGGGTAATATCATCACCTATATCCAGGTCAGCATCATCATCGACCTCAGGCAGGGCATCATCGAAAAGATCATCCTCCATGTCATTTATATTCATTATTGTAATGCCGTTATTTTCAAGGTAATCACAAATTTTTTCATACTGATTGGAATCAATGTTTAAGTTCTTAAAATAATCATTCAACCTATCGGATTCAATCACATCCTTGTTTTTTCTTGCAATTTCAACAATTCCTTCTAATTTTGTGAGAAAATCATCTTTTGATATGGCTATATTATTATCAGCTTTAGCGGTTTCAGTTTTTTTAACAGCCTTTCTTTCAGTTTTCTTAGTTGTAGTTTCATCTTTTTGAGATTTATCATCCTTATTTTTAGCGTTGGAAACCATTAGCACCTATCCTTTCAAATCTTTACATTACCAAAGAGCGTAAACTTTTGTAATTATAACATAAATGTAAATTAAAAATCTATTATAAAAATTTTTAAAAATTGCGGTGGAAAGTTTGAATATTTTTATACAAAAGTGGTAAGATATTAAGGACATCACCATAATATATATGTATAATGAATTAAGCTGTATTAGGGTGATTAATATAATCAAACCGGCTAGGTGATAGGTAAAGTATGCAAATAAATCTTAAATTTGGAGGTATAAATGAGTAAAGATAATGGCAGCAGTCAGATAATTGATTTAAAAAATGAAGGCTCAGTAAAGAGAGTTATCGGAGTTGTGAGTGGTAAGGGAGGAGTAGGAAAGTCATTTGTTACATCAAGGCTTGCTTCTGTTTTTGCTAAAAATGGCTATACATCAGCTGTACTTGATGCAGATATTACAGGACCATCTATTCCAAGGTGCTTTGGTTAAAGGATAAGGCGGAGGCAAATGAAAACGGCATACAGCCTGCACTTAGTAAAGGCGGTATTCAGGTAATGTCGGTTAATCTCTTGCTAGATGATGAATCCGTACCGGTTGTGTGGCGAGGGCCAATTATAGCAGGAACAGTTAAGCAGTTTTGGTCTGAGGTGGATTGGAAAGATGTAGAATATATGTTTGTAGATATGCCGCCGGGAACAGGAGATGTGCCGCTTACTGTATTTCAGTCACTGCCGGTAGATGGAATAATTATAGTTACATCTCCTTCGGAACTTGTGTCTATGATAGTAGAAAAGGCTGTAAACATGGCAAATACCATGGAAATACCGGTACTTGGCATAGTTGAGAATTACAGCTATATTAAATGTCCTGATTGCGGGAAACTTATTTATCCGTTTGGAGAGGGAAAGACCGATGATGTAGGGCTTAAATATGGAATACCGGTACTTTCAAGACTGCCTATGGACAGCAGGATAGCCTCTGCTATGGACAATGGTTTGGTTGAGGACCTTGACATGGATGTGCTTGGAGAAACAGCAGATACGATTGAGTTTTTACTAAGGAATGTAGACCATAGCATTGATAGTGATGATTATGGAGAAACTCACAAGTTGGCTATTGCTCTTGATGAAAATGAAAAAATGGCTGGTAAGCTTGCGGCTGCTGTAAAATTTGTAATTGCAGACACTAAGGGTAGAAAAGTATTAGATAGAAATTATTTGGAAGTGAAGTCTGCAGAGGAAGCTGTTGCATCACTTAAGAGTGCAGGTGTAGATACGATAATAAGCAATGGAGTTGATAAAAAACTGAGAAATTTGCTTTCAGTAAGTGGAATTGCAATTATACCGATACTTAAAAGTCCGGTAGAAGATGTGATTGCCAATTTTTTAGATGGAAAATATAATAAGGCATAATGTTAGAGTTAAAAATCAACTTTTTATTTTACATTTATTCGTTGTTGTGATAAAATGTGGACAGTTGAGTAAACACATTATTTTAAATAGCATCTAAGGGTGCGGAATGGAGATCATATGTATTTAGTATCAGCAAAAGATATGTTGGTTAAAGCAAAAGCGGGTCATTATGCAGTAGGTCAGTTCAATATCAATAACCTTGAGTGGACAAAGGCTATACTTTTAACAGCGGAAGAACTTAAGAGTCCTGTAATTCTCGGTGTGTCTGAAGGTGCAGGAAAATATATGGGTGGATACAATGCTGTAGTTGGTATGGTAAATGGTTTGCTTAAGGATCTTAAATATCAGTTCCTGTTGCTCTTCACCTTGACCACGGCTCCTTTGAAGGCTGTTACAAGTGCCTTGATGCAGGATTTTCTTCAATAATGTTCGATGGTTCACACTATCCAATTGATGAGAATGTAGCTAAGACAACTGAACTTGTTGCAGCGGCTCATAAAATGGGTGTTTCTATCGAAGCTGAAGTTGGTTCCATCGGTGGAGAAGAAGACGGAGTAATTGGCATGGGTGAATGTGCAGATCCTGAAGAGTGTAAGAGAGTTGCAGACCTTGGAGTAGACTTCCTTGCTGCCGGTATCGGTAATATCCACGGAGTATATCCTGCAAACTGGAAGGGACTTTCGTTTGAAACTCTTGATGCTATTCAGAAGAAGACAGGTACCCTTCCTCTAGTACTTCACGGTGGTACAGGTATTCCTGCTGATATGATTAAAAAGGCTATTGAACTTGGTGTATCTAAGATTAATGTTAATACAGAGTGCCAGATATCATTTACAGCAGCAACTAGAGAGTACTTCGAAGCAAATAAGGATAAGGCAAGCAAGGGATTTGACCCTCGTAAGGTTCTTGCTCCGGGCTTTGAGGCTATCAAGGCTACAGTTAAAGAGAAGATGGAACTTTTCGGTTCAGTAGGAAAAGCTGAATAAGAGAAATTACTCTTTGAGTTAAGGTTTAATTTACTTTGCCACATCAGGTGGAGGTTTTGGTATGGGTATGATGTACTTAAACTTAACCGGATGTGGCAGTTTTATTAAAAAATAGGAGCTGTCATCTAATGTGGATTGCTAACAATTGGAAAGAATACGAAGTATTGGACTGTTCATCGGGAGAAAAGCTTGAAAACTGGGGCGGTTATTCTCTTATTCGTCCTGATCCTCAGGTGATTTGGGATACAGAAAAGACACTTAAAGAATGGAAAAGACCTTCGGCCCATTATCACCGCAGTAACCGTGGAGGTGGAGAGTGGGAGTTTTTCGATTTGCCTGAACAGTGGAATATTCATTACAGAGATTTGACTTTTAATCTAAAACCATTTAGTTTTAAGCATACAGGACTCTTTCCGGAGCAGGCTGTAAATTGGGACTGGTTTTCGGATATAATCTTAAAGAGAGGAAGAAAGTTAAAAGTGTTGAATCTTTTTGCCTATACCGGAGGTGCAACGGCTGCTGCAGCTAAGGCAGGAGCTGAGGTAGTGCATGTTGACGCAGCTAAGGGAATGGTTGCCTGGGCAAAGGAAAATGCAAAACTGTCGGGACTTGAAGATGCTCCTATCCGCTATATAGTGGATGACTGTGTAAAATTTGTAGAAAGAGAAATAAGGCGCGGCAATCATTATGATGGAATAATAATGGACCCTCCTTCTTATGGAAGGGGACCAAAAGGAGAAATCTGGAAAATAGAAGAGTCAGTATATCCTTTCATAAAAAAATGTACTGAACTCTTACACAAGGATAGTAAATTCTTCCTTATTAATAGTTATACTACCGGACTTCAGCCTGCAGTACTCAGCTATATGTTAAATACTGCAATAACCTCAAAATTTGGAGGTAAGGTAATGGCTGAGGAGATAGGGCTTCCGGTTAAGAATAATGGATTGGTGCTTCCTTGCGGTGCATCGGGAAGATGGATTGGAAAATAATGGAAAAACAAATAAATGACGATATTAAAAGAAAGAAGCCTGATAAAAAGTCTCTGATAAAGGAGATTAGAGATTATATTTTTCTTATAATTCTTGCGTTTGCCTTTGCTTTTCTTATGAATAAATTTGTGTATGCAAATGCAGAGGTGCCTACAGGTTCAATGATTCCTATTGTACAGCCTGGAGACAGGCTTATAATAAACAGGCTTTCTTACCTGTTTGAGGATCCAAAGCGGGGAGATATAGTTATGTTTGCTTATCCGGATAATGAGAAGAAGAATTATCTGAAGCGGATTATAGGACTTCCCGGGGAGAAGCTTGAGATAAGGGAAGGGCTGATATATATAAACGATAGAGAAACTCCGTTATCAGAAAATTATCTTAACGATGAACCTAATGGAGACTTTGGACCTTACAATGTTCCTGAAGGCTGTTATTTTATGCTTGGAGACAATAGGGATAACAGTCTGGATGCAAGAAAGTGGAAGAATAAATATGTTAAGAAAGAAAAAATAGTGGGTAAGGCCTGGCTTAAATACTACCCTCGTTTAACATTTCTGCGTCATGCAGAGTATTAGGAAAATAGAACAATATCCGATAACTTTAATAGAGGCTGGTGGAATATCGGGAAGGTGGATAGGAAAATAATGGAAAATAAAATAGAAAACAATAAAGAAAAAAAGAAATGGGACAAAAAAAGCATTATTAAAGAAATAAGGGACTATGTGTTTCTAATAGTTTTGGCATTTGCTTTAGCATTTTTGATGAATAAATTTGTATATGCAAATGCTGAAGTGCCTACAGGTTCTATGATTCCTATAGTTCAGCCGGGAGACAGGCTGATAGTAAACAGATTAGCGTATCTGTTTGAAGAACCCCAAAGAGGCGATATAGTTATGTTTATTTATCCGGACAATGAAAAGGATAATTATTTAAAGCGTATAATAGGACTTCCCGGTGAAAAAGTAGAAATAAGAGATGGCTTAGTGTACATTAATGATAGTAAGAAACCATTGTCTGAGCCATATCTAAATGATCCTCCAAATGGAGATTTTGGACCTTATAATGTGCCGGAGGGCTGTTATTTCATGCTTGGCGATAACAGGGATATAAGTCAGGATGCCAGATATTGGAAAAATAAATATGTAAAGAAGGAAAAAATAGTTGGTAAGGTTTTGTTTAGATATTATCCGGATATAACAATATTGCATTCGGCGGATTATTCAGAAAACAACTAAAACCGGAGGTGGCTATGAGAGGGGGATCGGTCAAAAAGTTTATTTCTTTATTATGTATATTGCCGGCAATCTTAATAATGTGTGGACAGCTTCTTTATATAAAGGTTGAGGCGAGGCCAAGTCATAAAACAACATTAATCATAGGAGACAGTATTCCCTATGGTATGGCACTTGGAAAAAAATTTGGTACCGGTGTGGATAAAGCAGATAAAGTATATTGGCTTACTGAAGGCGGGGTAAATATAAATTTTTTATCCAAGGATTTTAAGATTCATATGGGTAAAGTTATGCCTAAAAAGATAGTCAATACCTTTACAATGTCTAGAAACTTTGATTTAATTGAAGAAGTAAGAAAAAAGAAGATTGAAGATATTGTTATAATGCTTGGGGCCAACTGGCCTGGAGAAAAATCAGCTAAATTAACTGTAAGCACTCTTAAAAAACTTGCGAAGAAGAGCGGATGCAGGATATATTATGCAAATGTATTGCCATATGTACACAAGGGCAGGTATAAAGACAGATCGTCGGTAATGGCCTATCATAATAAGCTGACCAGAGAAGGATTTAAAGGAACTGACATAATATATATTGATGCCTATAAACTTGCAAAGTCTGTAAAAAACTACAGGAATTGTACAAGTGATGGAATTCATTATTCAAAAAGTTTACAATGTAATTTTTTTAATAAAATTTTATCCCTGATAGAAAAAAAGAGAAAAAGCAGTAAAATTTTCTAAAAAAAGAAGAAGATTAGTAAAAAACTTAAAATAAAACAGGATGAGGAAACAAAACACTAGAGAGTAATTAAAGGGCTTAAGGAGGTATGTATCAATGGATGATAATAAAAGATACAGGCTTTTTAAGCTTTTTTTAGCATTTACAATACTTAATATCTTTGGAATATTTCTTTATGAAAATGCATCTGAGAACGGATTATTTAGAAAAAAACCGGAATTCTATATAGAGTTTATTAAGAGCGGTTCGAATGCTGAGGAGAAAAATTCTAAGGCGGTAACTGAGGCTTTGTCTGAGAATAAGAGTAATGCTGCTAAATTAACAGGCTCTAAAGATGATGACATGAGAGAAAGAAAGGTATTAATAATTGGTGACAGTAATGCTTATCTTATGAGCAGAAATGAAGAATATTATAAAAACAGATACAAGAACAGTATATACTGGCTGGCAGAAAGTGGAGCAAGTATAGAATTTATTAATGAAGATTTAACCGTCAGTGTAGGAAGGTTTAATAAGAAGTATGCTAAAAATTCATTGGTTAAGGCTAAGGAAATTTCTATTAAGGATGAAGTGGTAAAAAAAGGAATAACGGATATAGTAGTATTGCTTGGAGTTAACAGTCTGGGTAAAACTGCTGCAGAGACTTTGTGCCACAGGCTGATAAAACTGGATGAGATAAGCGGAGTTGATGTACACTATGTTTCTGTATTGCCATATGTAAATAAGGACAGGTATAAATTAGATAATAACGATATAATAAAGTTCAATGATATTATGAGAAAGAAACTGGAATTAAATAATGTTAGTTATATAGATGCTTACGGACTATTGGCCGGTACAGATGGTTACGAGAATGAAACTACAGATGGAATACATTATAGTCAGGGAATATATACTAAGATATTTGAAAAAATAATGGGAGACATCGTACAAAATAACTAAATTAAAAATTTGTGTAAATTATACTTGAAAATATAAGCAAATTAGCATATAATAGTACTGTTGTGGCATGATAGCTAAGAAGCGGAGGTTGCCGAGAATACTGCAATGCAGGTTTTGGGTTTTTCGTGGAGCGAATGTCAAGAGACCGAAAGGTCTGTAAACCTGGCGACAAGTCACTGTACAGAAAACAACTAATATGTTCTACAGAGTAGGGCGTGGTGTGATTATCAGTATGTTTATGATTATGAAACACCTGGGTGTGTGTACAGTCACCGCTTGTCGTACTAAATACGTGATGATTCACGAAAGTGCGAAAAGGAGGCGACTTTTTTTATGGCAAGTCAAGTAATGAGAATTACATTAAAAGCGTATGATCATCAGCTCATCGACAGTTCAGCAGCAAAGATTGTTGATACTGTAAAGAAGGCTGGAGCAAAGGTTAGTGGTCCGGTACCTCTTCCAACAAAGAAAGAGATAGTTACAATACTTCGTGCGGTGCATAAGTATAAGGACTCCAGAGAACAGTTTGAGCAGAGAACCCACAAGAGGCTCATCGATGTTTTCGAGCCTAACCAGAAACTGGTTGACGCATTATCAAGACTTGATGTTCCTGCAGGTGTTGAAATCAAAATCAACATGAAGAATAAGTAGGAAACAAATTTAGCAAGATCCTTAGGGTTATGGATAGAGAGAAAACTCCTATTTAAGCCATCTAGGATGACCGGAAAATTCCGGTCCGCTGTAGATTAACAGGAGGTAAAGAAATGAAGAAAGCAATACTTGCTACAAAAATCGGTATGACACAGATTTTTGCTGAAGACGGTTCGTTAATTCCTGTAACTGTATTAAAGGCTGATCCTGCTGTAGTAACCCAGGTTAAGACAGTAGAGAATGACGGCTATAGCGCAGTTCAGGTAGGTTTTGGTGAGATTCGTGAGAAGCTCGTTAATAAGCCAAAGAAGGGACACTTTGCTAAGGCAGGCGTTCCTGTAAAGAGATTCTTAAGAGAATTCAAACTTGAGGATGCTGAGAATTACAAGGCTGGAGATGAAATCAAAGCGGATGTATTTGCATCAGGCGATAAGGTTGATGTGACTGCTACATCTAAGGGTAAAGGTTTCCAGGGCGCCATTCACAGACATGGTCTTCACAGAGGACCTATGACTCACGGTTCTAAGTATCACAGACATGCCGGTTCTAACGGTGCTTGTTCTGATCCTAGTAAGGTATTCAAGGGCAAGAAGATGGCCGGACATATGGGACACGTTAGGGTTACAGTTCAGAATCTTGAGGTAGTAAGAGTTGACGTAGAGAAGGGAATGATCCTTGTTAAGGGAGCTGTTCCTGGTGCTAAGAAGGCACTTGTAATGATTAAGAACACTACAAGAAAGAGTAAATAATATAACCTGACGGGAAGGAGGAAATATAAATGGCAAACATATCTGTATTAAATATGGAAGGCAAAGAAGTTGGAACATTAGAACTTAATGATGCAATCTTTGCAGTAGAAGTAAAAGAGCATCTGATGCATAGAGCAGTTGTTTTACAGCTTGCTAACAACCGTCAGGGTACACAGAGTGCTAAGACACGTGCGGCAGTTCGTGGAGGCGGAAGAAAGCCTTGGAGACAGAAGGGAACCGGCCACGCTAGACAGGGATCTATCAGAAGCCCACAGTGGAGAGGCGGCGGTGTTGTATTTGCACCACAGCCAAGAGATTATTCATTTAAGATGAATAGAAAAGAGAAGCAGGCAGCTATCTGTTCTGCACTCACAACAAAGTTAAATGAGAATAAGCTTATCGTGCTTGATGAGTTCAAGCTTGGTGAGATTAAGACAAAGGCTGCTAAGAAGGTTTTAGAGGATATTAAGGCTAACAAGGCACTTATCGTTCTTGGTGAGAAGGAAGAGAATGTAATTCTTTCTGCTAGAAACCTTGAGTCAGTTGCAACAACTTTGACAAATAGTATCAATGTATATGATATCTTAAATCATGACAGCCTTGTTATTACAAAGGATGCTGTTTCAAAGATTGAGGAGGTATACGCATAATGGCAGATATTAAATATTATGACGTTATTTTGAAGCCTATCATCACTGAAAAGAGTATGAACGGCATGGCAGAGAAGAAATATGCTTTCTCTGTAAATCCTGAAGCTACCAAGACTCAGATTAAAGAAGCTGTAGAGAAGATGTTTGCAGGAACAAAGGTTGTTAAGGTAAACACAGTAAATGCAGATGGAAAAGTTAAGAGACGTGGAGTAACTTATGGAAGAACTGCTAAGACAAAGAAGGCTTATGTAAAGCTTTCAGAGGATAGCAAGGATATCGAAATCTTCCAGGGATTATAATTAACAAATAGTATGGCACGCAGCCGATAACAGCGGCTTAGGGCGGATGCCTTAAGATGAAAGGAGTTTTATAATGGGAATTAAGAAATTCGGCCCATATACACCTTCCAGACGTAATATGACCGGTTTAGACTATGCAGAGATTACAAAGTCAACTCCGGAGAAGTCTTTGTGTGTATCACTTAAGAAGAATTCAGGCCGTAACAATCAGGGTAAGATTACAGTAAGACATAGAGGAGGCGGTTCACGCAGACTTTATAGAATTATTGATTTTAAGAGAAGAAAAGATGGAATCCCTGCAAAGGTTGTTGCTATTGAGTACGATCCAAACCGTACAGCAAACATAGCACTCTTACATTATGCAGACGGTGAGAAGGCTTATATCCTTGCTCCTGTAGGCTTAACAGTAGGAACAACACTTATGAACGGTGCTGAGGCTGAAGTAAGAGTAGGAAATTGTCTTCCTCTTTCATCAATTCCGGTTGGTTCAAATATTCACAATATAGAGTTATATCCTGGCAAGGGTGGACAGTTAGTTCGTGCAGCAGGTAATGCAGCTCAGCTTATGGCTAAGGAAGGCAAGTATGCTACACTTAGAATGCCATCCGGAGAAATGAGAATGGTACCTGTAGAGTGCCGTGCTACTATCGGTCAGGTTGGAAATATTGAGCATGAACTTGTAAATGTTGGTAAAGCAGGACGTACACGTAATAAAGGTTTCAGACCTACAGTTCGTGGTTCTGTCATGAACCCTAACGACCATCCACACGGTGGTGGTGAAGGTAAAACAGGAATCGGCCGTCCGGGCCCTGTAACACCTTGGGGTAAACCTGCTCTTGGTCTTAAGACAAGAAAGAGCAATAAGAGGTCCAATAAGTTAATCGTAAGAAGACGCGATGGTAAGGGACTTAAATAATAGATTATAAGGAGGTTTAATCATGGCAAGATCACTTAAAAAGGGACCATTTGCTGATGGACATTTATTAAAGAAGATAGATGCTCTTAACGCTGCCGGTGATAAGAGCGTAGTTAAGACTTGGTCACGTCGTTCAACAATTTTCCCTTCATTCGTTGGACACACAATAGCTGTTCACGACGGAAGAAAGCATGTGCCTGTATATGTTACAGAAGATATGGTAGGACACAAGCTTGGAGAATTCGTACCAACAAGGTCTTACAGAGGACATGGTAAAGACGAAAAGAGAATGTAATAAAATATTTCCACAAAACTGAAAGGAGGTACATCCATGGCAAAGGACATAGATCCCAGATCAAAAGAGAGAGAAATGAGAATAATAGAGAAATGAGACCACACGCTAAGTTATCTTATGCCAGAGTTTCAACTCAGAAGGCTTGTTTTGTTCTTGATGCGATCAGAGGCAAGGATGTAAATACAGCACTCGGTATATTAGCATACAACCCAAGATATGCTTCAACAGTAATAGAAAAGTTACTTAAATCTGCTATTGCAAATGCAGAGGTTAAAGGTCTTAACCGCGACAACCTTTTCGTTGAGGAGTGTTTCGCAGGAGATGGCCCAATCATGAAGAGAGTACAGCCAAGGGCAAGAGGAAGCGCATACCGCATCTTCAAGAGAATGAGTCATATAACTGTAATTCTTAACGAGAAGTAATAAGAAAGGAGAGTTAAGACCAAATGGGACAGAAAGTTAATCCTCACGGTATAAGAGTTGGTGTAATCAAAGACTGGTCATCAAAATGGTATGCCGGAAAAGATTTCGCAGACTTCCTTGTAGAAGATTATAAGATTAGAGAATTTCTTAAGAAGAAACTCTATGATGCAGGAGTAGGCAGTATTGATATAGAAAGAACATCTGACAGAGTTATCGTTATCGTAAGCACATCACAGCCTGGTATCGTAATTGGTAAGGGTGGTGCTGATGTTGATAAATTAAAGATAGAAGTTCAGAAGTTAAGCAAGCAGAAAGTAGACCTTAAGGTTAAAGAAATAAAGAAGGCTGACTTAAATGCACAGTTAGTTGCAGAGAAGATAGCTAAGGATCTTGAAGCCCGTATTTCCTTCAGACGTGCAATGAAGTCTGCTATGGGAAGAACAATGAAGAATGGTGCTAAGGGTATAAAGACAAGTGTATCCGGTCGTCTTGGCGGTGCTGATATGGCTCGTACAGAGTTCTATAGCGAGGGAACTATTCCTCTTCAGACACTTCGTGCAGACATCGAGTATGGTTTTGCAGAGGCTGACACAACCTATGGTAAGGTTGGTGTTAAGTGCTGGATCTACCTTGGAGAAGTTCTTCCTACTAAGGGAAACAACAAAAAGGAAGGGAGCGATAAATAATGTTAATGCCTAAAAGAGTAAAGCATCGTAAGCAGTTCCGTGGCTCTATGAAGGGCGCTGCTCACAGAGGCAATACTATATCAAATGGAGAGTTCGGTATCGTTGCACTTGAGCCATCTTGGGTTAAGTCAAATCAGATAGAAGCAGCCAGAATTGCCATGACTCGTTACATTAAGCGTGGTGGTAAGGTTTGGATTAAGATATTTCCTGACAAGCCGGTTACTATTCAGCCTGCTGAAACTCGAATGGGTTCAGGTAAAGGTTCCCTTGACTACTGGGTAGCAGTTGTTAAGCCTGGCAGAGTAATGTTTGAAATTGGTGGAGTTGATGAAGAAATAGCAAGAGAGGCACTTCGTCTTGCTATGCACAAGCTTCCACTTAAGTGTAAAGTAGTATCTAAAGCAGATTTAGAAGGAGGTGCTGAATAATGAAAAGTACAAAGTATGTTCAGGACCTTAATGGTAAGACACAGGTTGAACTTAATGAAGAATTGGTTGCTGCAAAGAAGGAACTCTTCAATTTAAGATTCCAGAACGCAACCAACCAGCTTGATAATACAAGCCGTATTAGAGAAGTTAGAAGAATATCGCAAGAATTCAGACTGTTTTAACAAGACAGGCTAACTAACTTAGGTAATTAATCCGAAGAAAGGAGACATACTCGTGGAAGAGAGAAATCTTAGAAAAGTGCGTACCGGCAAGGTAGTTAGCGATAAGATGGACAAGACTATCGTTGTTGCAGTTATAGATAATGTAAAGCACCCACTGTATGGTAAGATCGTTAAAAGAACTCGTAAGCTTTACGCTGAGGACGCTAACAACGAGTGCCATGTAGGTGACAGAGTTAAAGTTATGGAGACCAGACCTCTGTCAAAGACAAAGAGATGGAGACTTGTTGAAATAGTTGAGAAAGCAAATAATTATCCCATCTTTTAATATTTGAAAGGAGTGCTAGTAATGGTACAGCAGGAAACCAGATTGGCAGTTGCTGATAATACCGGTGCAAAAGAGCTTCTTTGCATTCGTGTTATGGGTGGCTCGACCAGAAGATATGCCTCTATAGGCGATATAATCGTTGCCAGCGTTAAAGATGCAACACCAGGCGGAGTTGTTAAAAAGGGTGACGTTGTAAAGGCTGTTGTAGTTCGTACTAAGAAGGGCTGCCGTAGAAAAGACGGTTCTTACATAAAGTTCGATGAGAATGCAGCAGTAATTATAAAGGAAGACAAGACACCAACCGGAACTCGTATATTTGGACCAGTAGCAAGAGAGCTTCGTGAGAAACAGTTCATGAAGATCGTTTCACTTGCTCCGGAAGTTTTATAAGGAGGTGTAAGAGTGGCTACCAGTAAGATTAAAAAGGGTGATACCGTTAAGGTAATCACAGGAAAATACAAAGGCACCGAAGGAAAGGTTATCTCCGTTAAAGAAGGAAGGGTAATCGTTGAAGGTGTTAACATGGTAACAAGCATAAGAAAGCATCACAGAGCAATCCTAACGGCGGTCTCGTACACGAGGAAGCTGCTATAGATATCTCTAATGTTATGTATGTTGCAAAGGGCAAGGTAACAAGAGTTGGATTTACTATGCAGGGCGATAAGAAAGTCCGCGTAGCTAAGGCAACAGGCGATATCATTGACTAATACTGAGAGGAGGTATTCATAGTGAACAGGTTAAGAGAAACCTACGATAAGGAAATTGCACCTGCTTTACAGAAAAAGTTCGGTTATAAGAATGTAATGCAGATTCCAAAGCTTGATAAAGTAGTTATCAATATGGGTGTTGGTGAGGCTAAAGAGAATGCTAAGATTCTTGAGACAGCTGCTAATGACCTTGGAATAATTACAGGACAGAAGGCTGTATATACAAAGGCTAAGAAGTCTGTCGCAAACTTTAAACTCCGTGAGGGTATGCCAATCGGATGTAAAGTTACTCTTAGAGGTGACAGAATGTATGAGTTCGTTGACCGTCTCATCAATCTTGCACTTCCACGAGTACGTGACTTCAGAGGTGTTAATCCTAATGCTTTTGATGGCAGAGGTGATTATGCGCTTGGTCTTAAGGAACAGCTTATTTTCCCTGAGATTGAGTATGATAAGGTAGACAAGGTAAGAGGTATGGACGTAATTTTCGTTACTACCGCTGAAACAGATGAAGAGGCAAGAGAGCTCCTTAGAGCATTCGGAATGCCTTTTGCAAAGTAATTAAGGAGGAAACATGGCTAAGTTATCAATGAAACTTAAGCAGGAAAGACCTGCAAAGTTCTCTACCAGGGAATATACACGTTGCAAAATCTGTGGCCGTCCTCATGCTTATTTAAGAAAATACGGAATCTGCAGAATCTGCTTCCGTGAATTAGCTTATAAAGGACAGATCCCAGGCGTGAAGAAAGCCAGCTGGTAATATTAGGAAGGAGGTTAGATAAATGACAACAAGTGATCCAATTGCTGATATGCTTACAAGAATCCGTAATGCAAATACGGCTAAACACGATGAGGTTGATGTACCTGCTTCCAATATGAAGGTATCAATCGCAGAAATTCTCTTAAAAGAGGGTTATATTAAGAACTTTGAAATCAATGAGGTTAATGGATTTAAGAATATCCACATCGTACTTAAGTATGGTAAGGATAAGAATGAAAAGGTTATTAACGGAATCAAGAGAATTTCAAAGCCGGGTTATAGAGTATATGCTAACTGTGCAGACCTTCCAAAGGTTCTTGGCGGTCTTGGAGTTGCTATCATATCTACCAATAAGGGCGTTATCACTGATAAAGAAGCTAGAGGCTTTGGTGTTGGTGGAGAAGTTCTCGCATTTGTTTGGTAATTAGTATCTGATAACAAGCAGAATAATCTGCAAAAAATAAAAATGGAGGTGCGGGCATGTCACGTATAGGAAGAATGCCTATCGCAGTACCGGCAGGTGTTACTGTTGATATTGCAGAAAATAATAAAGTGACTGTAAAAGGTCCTAAGGGAACACTTGAGAGAGTGCTTCCTAAGGAAATGATAATCAAGCTTGAAAATGGTGAGATTGTTGTTACAAGACCTAACGAATTGAAGAAGATGAAGTCTCTTCATGGACTTACAAGAACACTTATTAATAACATGGTAGTTGGTGTAACCGAAGGTTATACTAAGACTCTTGAAGTAAACGGCGTAGGTTACAGAGTATCTAAAGCCGGAAAAGAACTTACCCTTAACTTAGGATATTCTCATCCGGTAGTTATGACTGATCCTGAAGGAGTTGAGTCAACAGTTGAAGGTACAAACAAGATTCTTGTTAAAGGTATTGACAAGGAGAAGGTTGGACAGTACGCAGCTGAGATTAGAGAGAAGAGAATGCCGGAACCTTATAAGGGCAAGGGTATTAAGTATGATTATGAAGTTATCAGGCGTAAGGTTGGTAAGACCGGTAAAAAATAATTAAAGGAGTGAAAAAGAATGGTTCGTAAAGCATCAAGAAGCGCTATTCGCGAAAAGAAACATAGAAGAATGCGTGCACACCTTTCAGGTACAGCTGTAAGACCTCGTCTCGCTGTATTCAGAAGTAATAGCCATATGTACGCACAGATCATTGACGACCAGGCTGGAGCTACTTTAGTTGCTGCATCCACACTTGAAAAGGATGTTAAGGCCGGTCTTGAGCATACCAATGATGTAGCTGCTGCTTCTGCGGTAGGTACTGCTATAGCTAAAAAGGCACTTGAAAAGGGAATTAAGGAAGTCGTTTTCGATAGAGGTGGTTTCATTTATCAGGGAAAAGTACAGGCACTCGCTGACGCTGCTAGAGAAGCAGGTCTTGAATTCTAAGAGAAGGAGGAATAAACATGAATCGTTCAGTAGATAATAATACTGAGAACAATGAGCTTTTTGACAAAGTAGTTGCCATCAAGCGCGTTGTCAAGGTTGTAAAGGGCGGACGCAACATGAGATTCTCAGCTCTCGTAGTTGTAGGAGACAAGAACGGCAGAGTTGGTGCAGGTCTTGGAAAGGCTGCTGAAATCCCTGAAGCTATCCGTAAGGGTAAAGAAGACGCTATTAAAAATATGGTTTCACTTCCAATTGATGAAAACGGAAGTGTACCTCATGATTTCATTGGTAAGTTTGGAAGTGCAGAGGTTCTTCTTAAGAGAGCACCTGAAGGTACCGGAGTAATCGCCGGAGGCCCTGCTCGTAATGTGCTTGAGCTTGCAGGCTTCAAGAACATCAGAACTAAGTCTCTTGGTTCAAACAATAAGCAGAATGTTGTACTTGCAACAATCAATGGCTTATCTAAGCTTAAGACTCCTGAAGAATTTGCTAGGCTTCGTGGCATTTCCGTTTCTGATCTGTAAATGCTAAGATATAGTATAGTGAATAATAAATAGGAGGATAATATAATGGCTGATAAATTAAAAGTAACATTGGTTAAGTCCGTTATTGGACGTATACCAAAGCACAGGAAGACAGTTGAAGCTCTTGGTCTTAAGAAAACAGGCCGTAGCAACACCCTTCCTAACAATGAAGCAACAAGAGGAATGATTAAGCAGGTTGCATATCTGCTCAAGGTAGAAGAAATCTAAAGAAGGGGAGGTGTGAACATGAATTTAACAGACTTACAGCCAATAGCAGGCTCTCGTCAGAGTAACAATTTCAGAAGAGGCCGTGGCCATGCTTCTGGAAATGGTAAGACTGCCGGTAAGGGACATAAGGGACAGAAGGCTCGTTCAGGAGCTCCAAGGCCTGGTTTCGAGGGTGGTCAGATGCCGCTTATAGGAGAATTCCTAAGAGAGGTTTCCACAACAGAAATTCTAAGGAAATTGTAGCTATCAATGTATCTGAACTTAACCTCTTTGAAGATGGAACTGAAGTAACAATTCAGGCTCTCCTTGATGCAGGTGTAATTAAAAAGGTATGTGACGGTGTAAAGATTCTTGGAAATGGTGAACTTACTAAGAAGCTTACAGTTAAAGTAAACGCTTACAGTGCTTCGGCAGAAGAAAAGATTAAAAATCTTGGCGGGATTGCTGAGGTGATCTAATGATAAAAGCGATTCGTAATGCTCTTAAGGTAAAGGATATAAGAGAGAGAGTTTTATTCACTCTCTTATGTCTTGCAGTAGTCAGACTTGGATCACAGCTTCCAATTCCGGGAATTGATCGTAGCAAGATATCTGAATTTTTATCTCAGATAACTCAGCTTTCATTTCTGAATGCCATTACCGGTGGATCATTTGAACAGTTATCAATATTTGCATTAAGTATTACTCCATATATTACATCTTCCATCATTATGCAGCTCCTTACCATAGCTATTCCAAGGCTTGAGGAGATACAGAAAGAGGGAGAGGACGGAAGGAAGAAAATTGCTGCAGCTACACGTTATGTGACAGTTGCTCTTGCTCTTATAGAGAGTATTGCTATGGCAATAGGTTTTGGCCGTTCAGGATATTTGGAGAATTACTCAGTACTTTCAGTTGTAGTTATAACTCTTACTCTTACAGCAGGTTCTGCCTTCCTTATGTGGATAGGTGAGAAGATTACTGATAGAGGAGTAGGTAATGGTATATCAATCATCCTTCTTGTAAACATAGTTTCAAGAATGCCTTCAGACATCATAAATCTCTTTAAGACTTATGTTATAGGTGGAACTACTGTTATCAATAAGGTTATAGCAGCAATTCTCATTGTAGTTGTAATTGTTGCTCTTACAATTTACATCATTGTATTAAATGATGCAATTAGAAAGATTCCTGTGCAGTATGCACAGAAACTTCAGGGAAGAAGACTTGTAGGTGGTTCAGGTTCTAATATTCCACTTAAGGTAAATACCGGCGGTGTTATGCCTATCATCTTTGCAAGTTCAATTCTTCAGACACCTATTATTATCTGCAGATTCCTTGGAATTCAGCCAAAGAGTGGAGCAGGTGCAACCTTAGGTGAGAAGATATTAAAGGTATTAAACCAGCAGGCTTGGTGTAACTTCACCAGCTGGGGAGAGGCTAAGTATACATTGGGACTTGTGCTCTATGTGATTATGATTATATTCTTTGCTTACTTCTATACCTCAATAACCTTCAATCCGCTTGAGATTGCAAACAACATGAAAAAGTCAGGCGGTTTCATACCGGGTATCAGACCAGGCCGTCCTACAAGTGATTATCTTACCAAGGTACTTAATAGCATTATATTTATAGGGGCTTGTGGTCTTATAATTGCAGCACTCGTTCCTATTGTGTGCTCAGGAGTATTTGGAGCAGATGTCTCATTTGGTGGAACATCACTCATCATCGTGGTAGGTGTTATACTTGAAACAATGAAGCAGATTGAGTCAATGATGCTTGAGAGACATTATAAAGGTTTCTTAAATGATTAAAGATACCATATAATATGGAGCTGTAGCAGGTTATGACAGATGAATGTTATAGTCCGGCTGCAGCTTTATTTTAATAGGTAATTCCTCTGGAATTCCCTATTAAATAATAACTCTCCGAGGGATGCACAGCTTTCGGCAGAGAAATTTGCCTTACGGCACCGCTCGCGCGCGAAGTGTGTGCGAGCACACACTTTATTTAAGGAGGTCTATATGAAAATAGTTATGCTTGGCGCCCCAGGTGCGGGTAAAGGTACACAGGCGATTAAAATTGCAGAGAAATATGGTCTTCCACATATTTCTACAGGAGATATATTTAGATATAATATCAAGAATAATACAGAACTTGGACTTAAGGCTAAGGAATATATGGATAAGGGACAGCTTGTACCGGATGAACTCACTGTAAGCATTCTGTTAGACAGAGTAGCAAAAGATGACTGTGCTAAGGGTTATATTCTTGATGGCTATCCAAGAACCATTCCACAGGCTGAAGTTCTTGAAGAGGCTCTTAAGAAATTAGGTGAGAATATTGATTTTGCTGTAAATGTGGTTGTTCCGGATGAAAATATAATTGAAAGAATGTCAGGAAGAAGAACCTGTCCTAATTGTGGAGAACCTATCATATAGTTTATAACAATACCAAGGCAGAGGGAATTTGTGATAAATGTAGTGGGGATTTAATTCAGAGGCCTGATGATATGCCTGAAACAGTTAAGAAGAGACTTGAGGTATACCACGCTCAGACAAAACCGCTTGAGGAATTCTACCGTAGTAGAAATGTGTATAAAGAGGTTGATGGTACTAAGCCTATGAATGAAGTTTTTGAGGATATATGTAAGATTTTAGGCTGACAATTTTGGAATTAAAGGAGAGATAATGGTTGTAGGGATTAAAGCTGAAAGTGAGATAAGTTTAATGAGAGAAGCGGGTAAACGCCTGGCTTTTGTACTTAACGAGCTTGAAGGCTATATAAAACCCGGACTTTCAACATTTGAAATAGATAAAAGAGGAGAGGAACTTATCCGTAAATGTGACGGCATACCTTCTTTTCTTGGTTATAACGGTTTTCCTGCGTCCATCTGTGTCTCCGTTAATGATCAGGTTGTACATGGAATTCCTGATAAGGAGCATTTCATAGAAGAAGGAGATATTGTAAGTCTTGATGCCGGTCTTATCTATAAGGGTTTTCATGCGGACGCAGCAAGGACAGTGCCTGTAGGTAAGATTATTCCTGAACTTACTGACCTTATTGAAGTCACTAAACAGAGCTTTTTTGAGGGAATAAAGAAGGCGGTTCCGGGTAATCATATAAATGATATATCTGAAGCTATCCAAAACTATGTAGAAAGCCACGGCTACTCTGTAGTAAGGGATTTAGCCGGACATGGCATAGGACAAAACCTTCACGAAGCTCCTGATATTTATAATTTCAGGCAGAGAACCAAGGGAATTAAGATTGAGAAGAACATGACATTTGCCATAGAACCGATGGTGAATATGGGAGGTTATGAGGTAGAATGGGGAGAGGATGATTGGACAGTGTATACTGCGGATTTTTCTTTTTCAGCCCACTACGAAAATACAATTTTAATTACTGATGGAGAGCCGGAAATATTAACTTTATAGAGGTGGCTATGGAATTAAAACCGGGTATCCTTATTAGGTCAAATGCAGGACATGATAAGGGTGAACTTTATGTTGTGAATATTATTAATGAGAAATTTGTTTTTTTGATAAATGGCAAAAAATATACTAAGCTTCACTCTAAGAAAAAGAACATCCTTCATATACAACCTATCAATATAGATTATAGAAATGTACTAAAAAAGGCAGATAAGCAGTGTAAAAGAGAGAATTTTAATGATGAGGATGTGGCTTTAGCAATAAAGCTTTGCAAAAGAGAGATGGTGGTGGACACCGGAAAGGAGACAAATGTCTAAAGCAGATGTACTTGAAATTGAGGGAACAGTAATAGAAAAACTCCCAAACGCAATGTTCCAGGTTGAACTTGAAAATGGGCATAAGGTACTTGCGCATATCAGCGGTAAGCTTAGAATGAACTTTATCCGTATCTTACCGGGCGATAAGGTAACTCTTGAAATGTCCCCTTATGATTTGACTAAGGGCAGAATTATTTGGAGAGATAAGTAATAGAGTGGCATTAAGGACAGAGGCAGAGGCTTCTGTCCTTTTTCATTAGGATAAATATCGTTTGGTAAAGTTAAGAGTATATTTATTATATATTATGTGATATAATAACAGATAAATAACAAGGCAATCAGGCTTAGGGAGGAGTCAAAACATGTTAAAAAGTACAGATGTAATTAAAAATAAGGATTATCCGGTGTATAGAAATATAAAAAAGATTAAAATTATTTTTACTGTTGCCGCTACAGCAACGGTAATGATTGGTATGCAGCCACTGGCCGCTTCTGCAAATGTTCAGTATGTTGAACAGCATGGATTTGCATTAGAAGGTGAGAGTTTATATGAAGAGGAAGAACAATTTGAGGAAGAAGAGGACTCAAGGATAGCAGAGGAAGAAGAAAGTGAATGGGAAGAAATAAGTCGAAGAGAGAATGAAGAGAGAGAAAGGCTTGAGGAAGAGGAGCAAAGAAGAGAAGAGGAGGAAGAAGAGAGAATAGAGAGAGAAGAATATAAGAAAAAAGAAGAAGAGAGAAAAATAAGGGCTGAAAAGGAAGAGAAAAAAGAAGAGGCTGAAAGAAAAAAAGAAGAAGAGAGGATTAAAAAAGAGGAAGATAAGAAAAGAAAAGAGATAGCAGAAAAAAAGAAACAGATAAAGGCATTTGCTGCCAGACTGGTAAAAAATGCCAAAACAGATAAAGAGAAAATAAAGGCGTTTCATGACGGAATATGTAATTATGGTTCTTATGACTGGCAAGGATATAAAGAAGGTTATGCTTCATCTTTTTCCGAAGATGATATGGATAACTCAATTTTAAATAATGCAATGATAATGCTTAAAAATAAGAAAGGAGTATGTGGACACTATGCATCGCTGTTTACAGAATGCTGTAGAGCTTATGGAATTAATTCTGAAGTAGTAATGGGAGATAACCATGCGTGGAGTAATGTAACTTTGGGAAATAAGAAATATGTAGTGGATGTGACTCTTGATGACGATGATTATAAGAAAAAGATAAAGTATAATTACTTTATGATTAAGGAACACCCAAAAGTAAGGGCTATGAAAATTCGTGAGCAGTATGCTAAGAATAATAAAATTCCTGAATATAAAAAGGCATTTGCCAAAATAGATAGGAATAATATAAAAACACAGGCAGAATTTTTAAAAGCTTTATCGAATGCCGTGCATACAGCCTTAAATGGTAATAAAGTATATAAATTTCAATTTAAAATAACAGGGAAAAAAACTTCAATATGAGCAATAACTTTAATGCTTTTTTTATATGTTAGGGTCTGCCTTTGTAAGTTCAGTTGGAATAAAAATATATATACTTTGGAGTTTTAAAAAGTGCGAAGTTATAGTTTATAATTCCAAATAAAGGGGAAGCATATGTCAAATAAAAAGCTTAATAAAAAGCTATATTATTAGTACCATTAACAGCATTTTTAATCAGCCCGGCCACTTCTTCAGCTAAAGAAAAAAATAAATGATATTTTTTTAACAAATAAAAAAATATGAGCTGTAGCCAAAGGGACTAAATATGATGAGGTAAAAGATATTTCTTTTTGAAATTAAAGCTGTAAAGTATAAAAGGAAAAATGGGGGTTTATAAACCATAAAGGAAAGAAGATTATAGATTTTAAATATGATGATGTGTGGACAGGTGAATTAACATATTCATTTGGAGAATTAGTAATTGCAGTAAAAAAAGATGGTAAGTGGGGCTTCATTAATGAAGAAGGAAAGGTGACAGTTCCACCGGAATATGATGACATTAAAGAGGCTATGTTCATTGGGATTAAAGTAAAAAAAGACGGAAAATGGGGGCTGGTGACAAGTGATGGACAGATTATAATACCATTTAAGTATGATGACATAGTAAAAGTTGATGGATCTGCAGCTGAAGTCGTACTGGACGGAAAAAAGGGAGTAGTTGAGGATAAAAAAGAAATTATACCACCGAAATATGATGAAGTAAAAGACCTTACAAAGCCTTATCAGGTTAGACTTGGAACTAAATGGGGTTATATAAGTGAAGCAGGGGAGGAAATAACTCCGCCTAAATATGACAAAACAGAATATTTTAGAGAAGGCTTAGCTGCAGTAAAAGCAGAGAACAAATGGGGCTTTATTAATATGGAAGGTGAAGAAGTTATTAAACCTAAGTATGATGAAGCAGGCTCTTTTAGTGAAAGCAGGGCAAGGGTTAAGCTGAATGGAAAATGGGGATATATTAATACTAGAGGTGAAGAAATTATAATTCCTAAATATGATGAGGCAGGAAATTTTAATCAAGGGATTGCCGGTGTATGTATAAATGGAAGATGGGGGCTGATTAGTAAAAATGGAGAGCCTAAGGGTAAACTCGTATATGATGCCATATTCAACGATGAGGGTATGTTATTCATCAGGGTGAACCTAGATACGAAGACTGGCTATATCAATAAAGAAGGCAGGGTTGTAATCCCTGTAAAGTACGATGAAGTAATTAATTATAATGATGAAGCTGTAGTGGCCAGACTTGACAAAAAATGGGGAGCTTATGATAGTACAGGTAAACTGGTAATTCCATTAAAATATGATGGTATTAAGTATGTAGTGATTAACCATGATGATAAAAAAGGAAGTTCTGTATTCTCAGCTGATGTAGTTATAAAGAAGAAGACTATACACTTAAAATTTAAGGCAAAGAGCAAAAAAAGTATCAATGGTCTGTACAGATATGGTAAATGGGCTAGATTTTCAAGGTAAGTGCAACACTTTATAAAAATTGCTAATGCAACACTATTGCTAGATAAAATAATAAAATTATATCAATAAAATCAGACTGAATTTAATCAAATTTGGTTTGATTTTATTGCTTTTGGCGAAAAAAGGGTATAGCAAAAAGACCTGAAACCACATCTTTCAGGTTAAATGCAACGGTTTTTAGTGTTGCGTTTACTTTGAAAGGTATTTACTTTACTCCAGTTTAGTGTTTTAATAGTTTTGGAGTCAGATTTACATCACTTTCACTTATTATTTTAAGCTTTAGTTTTGTAAAAAACTCCTTAGGCAGTGTGGTTATGGCTATCTCATATGGGCTTTTACCAAACAAAGACTTTCGTACATAGCTGTTTAAAAGTTCTTTTCCCAGTCTTCTTTCAAGGCTGTCAAAAAGCTCCTTAACACATTTTGCAGTATGCTCTTTAAGTTTGAATACAAGCTGCATATGAAACTGTGTAAAGTAAAGCGTGAGCAAAACCTGGGAATCTTCCTTTTTGCCTTCAACGCAGTCCATCTGTACTACAGGGACATCGTTTTCGGAAATATACTTTCTAAAATCGGAGTATAGGTGTCAGATTTTTCTAACCTTTCTTTTTCTTCGTTTAACAGCTTGTGGAAGGTCTATTATTCCTGCATCCATTTCCCCTGCCATAACAAGCCTTCTTAAGGTAGATTCACTGATATTAAGTTCACTTTCATTGTTCTTGGCTATATGGTAAAGTGACTGTCCTTTTTTTATGTGTGGCGTGACTATGCTGTTTATCCTTGTTATGTCATAAAGAGTAAGGTCAAAACCATTTCGTGATTGTACAAGGGTGTCGCAGTAAGCTAAATGAGCCTTTTTAGCATCGTAGAAATGTTTTTCCAGACGGCAGTATCCTCTTTTTGTACATCCGTTGCACAGCTTTATAGAGGAACCGTTCCAGTGTTCGCAGCTTCTTTTGTTATAATGTTCACAGTATTTTTTGGCAAGGTGGCATGAGCGGCATTTTTTATTACAGTCTTTGGAACCGCATACATGCTTAACATCGCATCCGTTATAGTCATTACAGTCACAGGAATTAGGTATTTTGACAAGTGAATGCTTTTGTATTTCTCTTGAAATGGTAGAAGGGGATTTCTCGATGAAATCAGCAATACTTCTGATTGAAAAACCCTGTGCAAGAAGGGTTTAGGGTTTAATGCGTTCAACGCCTGTTAGATGTTTCTTTTTGTTCATAGGAAGTCTTTTCGTTGTTGTATTTTTAGTTACCTATGAATAAAAACAAATATCTGGAATAAAAACAAGGGCTAATTTGGAGTGCTCCCATGTACTTCAGATTAAATGCAACACCACTTTCAAAGTAAGTGCAACGATATCTTTCAATGTAAATGCAACAGAGGCGCCCGTCAGAGTAAGTGCAACACCATGTTGCATTTAAGTTGAAAAACTACAAAGGTAGACTACATTTTGCAAAAGTCACATTATATCTTGAAAATTCCATATATTTCTGCTAAAATATAACCAAAGATTTTTTGAGGGGCTTGACAGGGAAAATGAGAAAAGATAGCATTATTACAGACAGACAGACAGACAGACAGACAGACAGACAGACAGACAGACAGACAGACAGACAGACAGACAGACAGAGGTAATTTAACTTTATCTCAGTTTTGTTTGTGTGTTTTTGTACAATTTAATAAGGATAATCTATGTAAACCAAAGATTGCTTGAGGGCAGAACTCTCAGGCAGTCTTTTTAATTTTTAAAAAATTAAGGAGAAAAGTATGAAAACAAAATTCAAAAAACAGTTTTTTACAACATCACTGGCACTAAGCCTATTGTTGGGGCTTACACAGCCTGCTGCCAATAGTACTTTTGCGGCAACACAGAGCGCAGACAAGCTTTACTCGGCAAATGCAGACAAAATCGACATTTATAAGATTAATCGGAAACCAAATGCCAAAAACTATAAGGCAGAATGGAATGAGAGAATCTTCTATACTCTTGAAGATATCAACACTAAGAGCAGTAAAGACGGTCAGTTAAAGAAGTACAAGCTTGTAAGAAAAGAGCTGATAAATAAGAAAAATGGCAACCGTATAGAGTATGAGGTTTACAAGCATCCAAAAACAGGAAAGATGCATAAAATAACCTCCATAGAACACAGGAAGAATGACCTTGAGATAACAGATTATTACTATGATGACAAGGGAAAGCCAAACTTCGTATATCAGAGAAAAGACAGCATATATACACCTGTATATGCAAGCTTTGAGTTTACGGGAGACAGGTATTTCTTTAATAATGACAGCCTGATTAAGTGGCGTTTTGTAAAGAAGGCAAATGATGTAGAAGAGATCAGCCTTAAGACTGATAAAAACAGAAAAGATGTAAAGCAGTATAGCTATTTGGATATAAATAAGAAAAAGCAGAAGGCTTATGATAAAAAAGAAGTAAGGATGTTAAATGCAGCCTACAACACCTACAATGCCATGCTTAAAAAGTCTAAAAAAAGCATAGTAAAGGGCTATATAGTAGATTCAAAGAGAAATCCTGTGGCAAATGCTACAGTAGAGTTTTTGCACTCAGATAAAGTAATAGGTACAGTAAAGACAAATGCAAACGGCTATTATACTACAGGAGTACTTCCTGTAAAAGACGGCTATACTATAAGGGTATCAGCAGACGGCTATCAGACTACAGAGGGAGCAAAGGCTGTTATAGACAAGAGTGGAGCAGTTATCCGGATAGATGTGATAAGCCTGGTAGCAGTTTCAGAAGCCAGCCATAAGGTAAGCATAAATGTATATGACGGAGAAACTGTAAAATATGTTAAGAAAAAGGCAGTAAAGACCGCTCTTTCAGGCGCAGAGGTTATAGCAAGAAAGGGACTTAACAATAAGACAGGAGAGCAGGTAACTACAGGTACTACAGATGCAGATGGAAACCTTGTAATAGAGCTTGTAAGTGGAGTATACACTCTTGAAATAAGGCTTAACGGCTATGTAGTAGGATATAAGACTGTAGTAGTGGATGAAGATAAGAATGTGTCGGCAGCTTTAACAAAGCCTGTAAAAGGCAAAGAGATGAAGGTAGTACTTTCCTGGGATGGAGAGCAGGATCTTGATTCTTATCTCTTTACACCATACAAGGCAAAGAAGGGCAACATGGCTTATATAGGCGGAAATGCGAAGAAGGATAAGCATGGTAACAGGCTCTACCTTGATGGTAAGAATGGAAATAATGTAGAGGTAATAAATATAGCTAATATAAAGAAGGGTAATTATAAGTATTATGTATCGGACTATACCAATAGTATTCAAAAGAATTATGCAGCTAAGGATATGGCAGGGCTTAATATAAGGGTAGAAGTCTATGATAAGAACGGACTGGTAGCAGTGTATATCATCCCTTATAATCCAAACGGAGTAATCTGGGAAGTATTTGAGATAAAGAATGGTAAGGTTGTGCCACTGCAGAACACCTATAAGAATGTGAAAGGGAAGAAGTGGTGGATAGAGAAGAAAGAAGTAGGGGAAAAGAAGAAATATAAAACAGGGGATGTGGTTATACCGTTTAAGTATGATTATGTATGGGATTTCGACGAAGGACTTGCAGCAGTGAAACTAAAAGGCAAGTGGGGCTTTATAGATAAGTCAGGCAAGGAGGTAGTGCCGATAAAGTATGATAATGTATGGGGTTTCGACGAAGGACTTTCAAGAGTAAAATTAAAAGGTAAGTGGGGTTTTATAGACAAATCTGGCAAAGAGGTAGTGCCGCCAAAGTATGATGGTGTGTATGCTTTCAACGAAGGACTTGCAATGGTGAAATTAAATGGCAAGAAGAGCTATATAAATAAATCAGGAAAAGAGGTAGTGCCGCCAAAGTATGATGATGTGTATGCTTTCAACGAAGGACTTGCAGTTGTGGAATTAAATGGCAAGCAGGGCTTTGTAGATAAATCAGGAAAAGAGGTAGTGCCATTAAAGTATGATGTGGTATGGAGTTTCAGCGAAGGACTTGCAAGTGTGAGATTAAATGGCAAGTGGGGCTTTGTAGATAAATCAGGAAAAGAGGTAGTGCCATTAAAGTATGAAAATGTATGGAAATTCAGAGAAGGACTTGTAGATGTGAAATTAAATGGTAAGTGGGGCTTTATAGACAAATCTGGCAAGGAGGTAGTGCCGATAAAGTATGATTATGTGGATAATTTTAGCGAAGGACTTGCAAGTGTGAGATTAAATGGCAAGTGTGGCTATATAAATAAATCAGGAAAAGAGGTAGTGCCGCTAAAGTATGAATATGAAGATGTAGGGTATTTCAGCGAAGGACTTGCAGGAGTAGAATTAAAAGGTAAGTGGGGTTTTATAGACAAATCTGGCAAGGAGGTAGTGCCGCTAAAGTATGAAGATGTAAGGGCTTTCAGCGAAGGACTTGCAATGGTGGAATTAAATGGCAAGTGGGGCTGTATAAATAAATCAGGCAAGGAGGTAGTGCCGCTAAAGTATGAATATGAAGATGTAGGGTATTTCAGCGAAGGACTTGTAATGGCGAAATTAAATGGCAAGTGGGGCTATATAAATAAATCAGGCAAGGAGGTAGTGCCGCCAAAGTATGATGATATGTATTATTTCAAAGAAGGACTTGCAAGTGTGAAATTAAATGGCAAGTGGGGCTATATAAATAAATCAGGAAAAGTGGTAGTGCCGCTAAAGTATGATGGAGCGGGAAATTTCTACGAAGGACTTGCAAAAGTGAAATTAAATGGCAAGTGGGGATTTATAAGCAGGTAAGGAAAGTGTGGCTTCCAGACTTTGAGAGGGGGATGGAAGCCGTACTATAAAATATGTTGTTAGAGCATCAAATTAAATGGTATTAAATAATCTAATATAACAAGGAGCAAAATCATG
Organism: uncultured Catonella sp.; assembly: GCA_916439065.1. Taxonomy (GTDB): domain Bacteria; phylum Bacillota; class Clostridia; order Lachnospirales; family Lachnospiraceae; genus Catonella. The sequence continues at coordinate 264,269 of CAKAGD010000003.1, read as the reverse complement.
TTAAAATCAAAAAAATTAAAAACTTTAACCGCCATCCTGGCCACAGCCCTATTTGTATCAGGTACAAACCTTACCCCAGCCTATGCCAAAGGGATTAGTAAGACAGTAAAGGAAGAATATGTAAAGATATTGAAGAAGGGGTGTGTAGATTACGATGATGGTATGAGTAATACAAAATTTAATATTGTTGATCTCAATAACGATGGAAAAGACGACTTGATTGTAGAAACTTTTGCTACTCCGCGTGGAAGAAGTTCTTGTGATGTTTACTTGAATTTTGGAAATAAAATTAGAAAAGCAAAAATTATTGGTGTTGGTGTCAATGGTCCTTTTGGACAAGGAAGTGGAGAATCAGGTGGAATTTTTGCGACAGATGGTATAAAGCTATATAAAAATTATGTAATGGGAGCTATGCACTTTTGGAGCGGTGGTGTTGATACAAAAGATTATGAGATTTATAGAATAGATAAAAAAGGTAATTTAAATCTTGCTTATACATATCATTATGAATTTGACGAAATGAGTTCAAAAAAATCAAATAAATATCATAAGATAGTTAATGGCAAGCCAAAAAGAATATCTAAAAATGAGTACAAAAAATTTGCATCTAAGTTTAAAGAAGTAAAAAAAGAGTGGCACAGATGGGACTTAGAGAATATAAAAGAGCATGTAAGCAGCATAAAAACAGATTCAAATGTAACTGGCAAGAAGCACAGCGTTAAGGCAAAAGTAAAAATGCCTGAGAGAGCAGTAGATGGTTCCAGAATAATAGAAGTTCCAAATATAAACGCTGATGCAATTGCTACAGAATTTGACGATAAATATATTTATTACAGTCTTCTTAATGGAAGTTTTAACTCTAGAAACTCCTATGCATTTAAAAGAGATATTAAAACTGGAAATGAAGTTGGTTTTGCAAAAACGCTTGAAAAGACTGAATCTTATAGTGGCTTTACAAATATTAAGGCTTTAAATAATTATTTGATATGTGAAGTTTACCCATCTGGATATGGTATACCCACAATTTATAAAGTATAAAAAAATGGTAAAGTCAAGAAACTTGCAAACGGCAGTTCCCTTTTAGTTATAGGCAATTCAATGTATTATATAGCGGTAAAGGTATATGGTGGACCTTATTATGAACAAATAGGTATTTATAAAATGGACATGAATGGCGAAAACAAAAGACTTGTAAAAAAGGGAACATATGGTGAAATTGGAGTTTCAGGAAAGAATATATATTATACTAAATATTTGTATCCGAATACGAAATGGTATAATTTAAAGACCGGCAAGCGTGAGAAAAAAGTCATACTATCACACCTGTATGATCCTGTTACAAAGACAAGATTTACATTTAAAGGTGGAGTGCTTAAAGCAGGTAAGTATAAGAATGGGAAATGGAAATATAAAACTATATTTACTGGCGATTACATTTCAGCAGCACGAGTGGTAGGTTCGAAGATTTTGGTGCAAAAAGATGTTAAAGGTGGATTTGAGCTTTATATGTTAGACTTAAATGGTAAGAATAAAAAACTGATAGGAAAAGGTGATTTGGTAGGCTAATAAATGTAAGTAAAGCATAATGATAGTGGTTAGATTTGTAAAATACAAGGCAGGAGCAGAGGCTTCTGCCTTGTTTACAAGTTTGCGACAACTATTCCGGTATGATTATTCTAATAAATTATTTCCACAGAAAGTCAGATATTATCCCATAACCTGAGTTTTAACTAAGTCTAAATTTAGCTGAAACTGCGCATACACCAAAGTTCGTCACAATCTGAAACTGCGTATACATCAAAGTTAATAGCATTATAAAAGTGCGTATACACCAAAATTCGCTTCAATATTAAATTGCGCTTTTTGGGAAATGGTGGTAAAATGGGCTTGTGGAGGTGTGATAAATTGATTTTTAAAAGAAAGATATATGAAAAACTGCTAGAGTGGAAAAACCTAAATGGCAGAGAAGCCTTGCTTATTGAAGGAGCAAGGCGGGTTGGAAAATCAACTATAGTGCAGGAATTTGCAAAAAACGAATACGAAAGCTTTATTTTAATAGATTTTGCAAGAATATCAAATGAGGTAAAAGATTACTTTACGCGGTTTAGTAACAATTTAGATACTCTTTTTATGCTGTTACAAAATATATATGGTGTTGAATTAAAGGAGAGGAAAAGCCTTATAATTTTTGATGAAGTACAAAGATTTCCTGCTGCCAGAGAGCTGGTTAAATATCTTGTGGCTGACGGAAGATATGATTATATCGAAACCGGTTCGCTTATATCCATAAAAGAGAATGTAAAAGATATAGTAATTCCTTCTGAAGAGAGAGCTATAAAAATGTATCCCATGGATTTTGAAGAATTTTGTATTGCAATGGGAGATAAACCTCTTACTATATATATACAGGATTGTTTTTTGAAAAATATTCCATTAGAGAGGGGCTTGCATGAAAAGGCAATGCAATTATTAAGGGAATACATGCTTGTTGGTGGTATGCCACAAGTGGTTTCTATATATATAGAATCTCATAAAAATTTTGGAGAAGCGGACAGGATAAAGAGGAATATATTAAATCTCTATCGTGAAGATATTATGAAAATAAATGCCAGATACAGATCCAGAGTAATTGCTCTCTATGACATATTACCGGCACTGCTTTCAAAGCATGAGAAGAGAGTGGTTTTTGGCAATATTATAAACGGTTCATTTGCAGAACAATATGCAGAAACTTTTTTCTGGCTTACAGATAGCATGATTGTTAACGAATGCAGAAAAACTGATGATCCTAATATTGCACCGGCACTTAATGCTTCTGAAACATACATTAAATGTTATATGTGTGATACCGGCTTGCTTTTAAGCCATGCATTTAATGAGAATGAAATAATGGAAAATGAAGTCTATAAACAGATTCTGATGGATAAATTATCCCTGAATGAAGGAATGCTTTATGAAAATCTGATTGCACAGATGCTTACTGCAAATGGACATAAACTGTACTTTTATACACATTATAATGAAGAAAAGCACAGAAATGATATGGAAATAGATTTTTTGCTGTCTAATAACAGTAAGCTTAAATATAAGATGTTTCCGATAGAAGTAAAATCAGGAAAAAGATATACGACAAAGTCATTATCACGCTTTAAGGAAGTGTATGGCAAGCGTATAGGTAACTGTTATATTATTCATCCGAAGAACCTTAGCGTAAAAGATGATATAATCTGCATACCGCCATATATGACAGGGTTATTATGATTCTCATACCAATCAATATCTTATTGACAACATATCACCAATAGTAGTACAATATACTACAAAGAAAGGAGAGCGTATTATGGCATTTTCAATAAGATTAACAGAAGAAGAAAAATCATTGGCAGACAGCTATGCAAAGCTTAATTCAATGTCTTTGGGTGAAGCGTTTAAGAAAGCTTTATTTGAGAAAATAGAAGATGAGTATGATATCAAGGTTGGGGAAGAAGCATATAAGGAATATGTAGACAGCGGAAAGAAAAGTCGTCCATTTTCTGAACTTAAGAAGGAGCTTGGCTTATAATGTACAGGGTAGAAACTACAGCCAGATTTGATAAGGAATTTAAGAAGCTTGACAGGTATACACAGAAGATGATTGCTAACTGGATTGAAAAGAATCTTGAAGAAACAGACAATCCCTATAAACAGGGAAAAGGTCTGACTGCAAACAGAAGCGGCAGTTGGAGATATAGGATAGGTGATTATCGTCTTATTTGTGAGATAAATGATAATGAGCTCATCATTTTGGCACTTACTGTGGGACATAGGAGAGAAGTTTATATTAGATAAATATTTTTGACACCCACATAATGAAAATAGAAGGTTAAATAATTAACTTCAAAAGGGGGGAAGAATTATGTTAAACAAAATTTTAACAAAGGCTATTGTATTAGCACCTTTAGCAGCTATTTTAATCAATCCGTCAGTAACTCCGGCTAAAGAAAAGGCAAATAATACCTCGTAAATATGATGATGTAATACCATACAGCAATGAAGCTGTTGCGGTAAAACTTAAGAATAAATGGGGAGTTGCCGATACTACAGGTAAATTGGCTGTTCCTGTTAAATATAAAGAAATTATAGGCATCAACATACACCACGATGATAAAAAAGGAGCTACTAAATTATATGCAAATGTCATAATAAAAAAAGAAAACATTTTTATTAGTCTATGAAACTAAAAAGTAAAAAAAGTCCCGATGGTGGATATAATTATAAAAAATGGAAAAAATCAAAGTAAAAGAATTAGTGGCAAAATCTGATAAAATCTGATAAAATAGGCTGATATTTGTGTTAAGGGAGGAAAAATAATAAATGTGGGCTTATGAAAGCGTGTTTTATCAGTTTTATCCAATGGGATTTTGTGGAGCACCATTTGAAAATGATGGGAATTTAGAGCATAGAATACTGAAGGTTATTGACTTCATTCCTCATCTTAAAAAGATGGGCATAGGAGCAGTGTATTTTTCACCTATTTTTGAGTCTGATACACATGGATATAATACAAGGGATTATAGAAAGATAGATGTGAGACTTGGAACCAATGAAGATTTTAAGAAGGTTTGTGAAGAACTTCACAAAGAAGGAATCAAGGTAATACTTGACGGTGTTTTTAACCATGTTGGAAGAGGCTTCTTTGGATTTAAGGATGTACTAGAAAAAAGAGAAAATTCTCAGTACAAGGATTGGTTTAACATCAATTTTGGTGGAAACAGCAACTACAATGACGGATTGTGGTACGAAGGTTGGGAAGGTCATTACGATTTGGTTAAGTTAAACCTTAGAAACAATGCAGTTACAGACTATCTTATAGAAAGTGTAAGAGGCTGGGTAAAGGAATTTGATATTGACGGGCTTAGGCTTGATGTAGCCTATATGGTGGACAGGGACTTCTTAAAGAGATTAAGGTATGAGACAGGTCAGATGAAGCCTGAGTTTTTCCTTGGTGGAGAAATGATAGGCGGTGACTACAATCAGATTATGAATGATGAGATGTGTCACTCAGCTACCAACTATGAGTGTTACAAGGGAATTTATTCAAGCCTTAACAGTATGAATCTGTTTGAAATAATGCATTCCTTAAACCGCCAGTTTGGTGAGGACAACTGGACCTTATACAGAGGTAAACATCTGATGAGTTTTGTAGACAACCACGATGTATCAAGGATTGCAAGTATTCTTACGGAGGAGAAGCATATTCCTTTAGCCTATGCACTTATGTTTACCATGCCTGGTATTCCTATGATATATTATGGAAGTGAATGGGGCTTTAAGGCGGATAAAAAAGAAGGAGATCCTGCGCTTAGGCCTGCCTTTGATAAGCCGGAACATAATGAACTTACAGAGTATATTACCAAACTGATTAAGATACATAATGCCTCACCTGTACTCTGGTATGGAAGTTTCAAGACTTTACAGATATCCAATAAACAGTGTGCATTTTTACGGGAGTTTGATGGAAAGCGTATGGTAATTGCCGTAAATGCAGATGGAAACAATGCAAGAATTAATTTTCATCTTGACAATATAAATGGAAGTCTTACAGACCTTGTTACGGGAGATAAGGTAGAATTTAATTCCGGACTTGAGATGGAGGGCTTTAGAGCTTATATATTTGAGATTTAATTGAGATAAGATCCATATTCAATTTAACTGTAAACAGTACAGGTTAGTTTGGTATGGATTTTTGTTTTAAAAACTTAAAAAACTATATAGTATAATAGAAGTGTTTACGATATAATTTATAGATGATACAGGTGTCTAAAGTTACGAATAATTAAGCAATGGAACAGTTGTTAAAATAAGGAAATAACCTTCGTAGGAGAATTTGATGAGAATCAATAATGTGATTGACTACCTTGAAAACATAGTAAATCAACATCCGGATAAATCAGCATTTGTGGGAGAATGTTCAAAACTTACATTTAAAGAATTAAAAGATAGTGCGGATACTATAGCTGGTTTTATCATAGATAAAGAGATATATAAAGAACCGGTATTGGTTTTTATGGAAAAATCACCGGAAGAGGCAGCAGCCTTCCTTGGAGTCATAGAATCAGGCAACTGCCATGTGGCAATGGACTTAGAGATGGCAGATGGAAGACTTTCATATATTATGAAGATGGCGGATGCAAAACTTATGATTTGCGACAGTTTTACCAAAGAAAAGGCAGTAAATCTGGGATTTAGAGGAGAAATCATAAGCTTTGATGAGATTAAAGGCAGGCCTAATCCGGAAAAGCTTGCTGAAATTAGAAGAATAGCAATAGACACCGATCCTATTTATATTGTTTTTACATCCGGTTCTACAGGGATTCCAAAGGGAGTAATTGCTAATCATAGAAGTGTGATTGACTATATCGAGGAATTAGGCAAGGTTTTAGAATGTGATGAAACAACAGTTTTTGGAAATCAGGCTCCGCTATACTTAGATGCCTGCTTAAAAGATGTTTACACCACTATGAAATACGGTGCTACAACATATCTCATTCCTAAAAAACTGTTTATGAGTCCTGTGAAGCTAATAGAATATCTAAATGAAAACAAGATTAATACAATATGCTTTGTAGTATCAGCACTCACTATACTTACAAAACTTGGGGCTTTTGAATTTGCAAAACCTGAATATCTTAGAACTATTGCTTTTGGTGGGGAAGTATTTCCTCTTAATCATTTTAAGGAATGGAAAAATGCCTGTCCTAAGGCGAGATTTATTAATCTCTATGGAACTACTGAGTGTACGGGAATGAGCAGTTTCTATGTTGTGGATAAGATAGAAGAGATAGAAAATGTTATTCCTATCGGAAAGCCCTTTCCAAATACAGGCATCTTCTTATTAAATGAAAAAGATGAAGCGGTTGTAAAAGGAGAAAAGGGAGAAATTTGTATCAGAGGGACTGCACTTACCATGGGATATTATAAAGATCCGGAAAGAACCAAGGAGAGCTTTGTGCAAAACCCTCTAAATGAAGCTTTTTTAGAGACGATATATAGAACGGGGGATATCGGATATTTTAATGAAAATAATGATTTGATTTTTGTTGGAAGAAAAGATAATCAGATAAAGCACATGGGATATAGGATAGAACTGGAAGAAATAGAAGCATTAGGTAATTCGTTTGAAAATGTGGTAAGGGGAGTCTGTATTTATGATAAAGAAAGGGGAAAGATTTGCTTTGCTTATCAGGGAAATCCGGAAGTTTCAGAAGTAAAGGTTCTGTTTAAGGAAAAACTTCCTGCTTACATGGTACCGGAGAAAGTAGTGAAACTGGACAATTTGCCGGTTATGACAGGAGGTAAGATAGATAAAATAAATATATTAAAAATAATGAGATAAAGAGGAATAAAATGGAAAAGCAAGATTTAATTGATATTTTGAAGGAAATTCATCCGGAAGTGGATTATGAAACTGAGAAGAACCTGATTGATTCTAAGATTTTTGATTCTATGGATATTGTTATGCTTATTTCAGAGATTGCAGACAGCTTTGATATAAAAAAATACCTGCAAATGAGATAGTGCCGGACAATTTTAATTCTGCAGAAGCTTTATTCAGGCTGATTCAGGAATTGGAGTAGGTCATGCAGTTTGTATCCTATGAATTCATTGCTTTTTTATGTTCGGTTGTGATAGGTTACTATACTCTTTTTAAAAGATTTCAATGGCAGTTTTTGTTATTTGTAAGTTTATTGTTTTATTATTTGTCGGGAAAAGAATATCTTTTATATATTTCAGGAGTTACAGTATCAGTTTATTTAACTGCACTAAAAATAAGCAAACTACATGATGGGTTAAAAGAGAAAAAAAAGGTATTAGATAAACAAGGATTTAAGGATGAAAAAAAACGGATAGGCAAGATTCAAAAAAGATGGTTTTGCCTTGGGCTTTTCATAGGTCTTGTCTTGCTTGGAATTCCTAAATACACTAATTTTATGATAAACAATGTAAATTTTATTTGGAATGGTATTCTAGGAAGGAAGCCGCTGGGATTTGTGGATTTATTACTGCCTTTAGGAATTTCTTTTTACACATTTAAGAGCTTAGGTTATTTGATTGATGTATTTAGAGGGAAATATCCGGCGGAAAAGAACTTAGGTAAATTTGCTCTCTTTGTTTCATTTTTTCCACAGTTGATTCAGGGCCCGATTAGTAGGTTCGATGCTATTTCTGAGTCTTTGTTTGAGAAACATGATTTCAGTGAAAGAAGGTTTGTAAGAGGCTTATACAGGCTTCTATGGGGATATTTTAAAAAAGTTGTTATAGCAGACAGGATAATGACGGCTGTAGTAACTATAGCTGCAGAACCTGAAAAATACAATGGAAGTTTTGCTTTTTTAGGCATGGTATTTTATTCAATTCAGATTTATGCTGATTTTACAGGAGGCATAGATATTACTATTGCAATTGCAGAAATGCTTGGAATAAAAACTGAAGAGAACTTTATCAGGCCATACTTCTCAAAATCTATTAAAGAGTATTGGAAAAGATGGCATATCACGATGGGAAGCTGGTTCACTGAATATGTGTTTTATCCGCTATCAGTTTCAAATGCCATGCTTTTTATTTCGAGGTCTGCCAGAAAATATCTTGGCAAAAATATTGGGAAAAGAGTACCTGTATATATTTCAACAATAACAGTCTGGTTTCTTACAGGTTTTTGGCATGGAGCAGGTTGGAACTTCATAGTATGGGGTTTGTTAAACGGAATATTTATGCTTATTTCTGAGGAATTACGGGGATTTTATGAGCTTTTCCATAGATATATTCCAATAAAGAAGTGTAAATTTAGGATTTATGATGCTCTCTGTGTGCTGAGAACCCTGTTTTTTGTGAGCAGTGTAAGGATGCTTGACTGCTATGGCGATGTGGGGCTTGCCTTTAAGACTTATTTTAGCATCTTTACTGTGAATAACTGGCATTTGATAGGAAAAGAAAAATTGGGGCTTGATATGGTCCAATTTGCAGTGGTTGGAGCAGGTGTCATCATTCTCTTCATTGTGAGTATGTTAAATAGAGGCGGCGATATAAGAGATAGAATTTTGTCTAAAAAGGCTTGGATATGGTATACAGGTTTGGGGGCTGTATTTATAGTGGTTTTAATCTTTGGAGCCTATGGAATAGGCTATGATTCTTCTCAGTTTATTTATAACAGGTTTTAGGAGTAGGAATGAAGAAAGCAGTTTATATGGTTTCAGGAATCATCCTAATGTTTGTAATTCTTTATGTATTACAGTGTTTGCTAATGCCTAAGTATGTAGAGGATATTCCTGAGGGAGCCTTAGTTTCGGAGTACTATAAGGAAGAAAATAATCATGATGTACTATTCATAGGAGATTGTGAAGTCTATGAAAACTTTTCTCCAAAGGTCTTGTGGGAGGAATATGGGATAAACAGTTATATTAGAGGCAGTGCCAAACAGCTTATCTGGCAGTCATATTATCTTCTAAAAGAAATGCTTAAGAAAGAGAAACCCAAGGTGGTAGTTTATAATGTTCTGGCCATGAAATATGGAACCCCGCAAAAGGAAAGTTATAATAGGATGACCTTGGATGGGATGAGGTGGTCGAAAGAAAAAGTGGATGCAATTTATGCATCTATGCTTCCTGATGAAAAGATGATTGAGTATGTATTTCCTATCTTGAGATTTCATTCAAGATGGAGTGAACTTTCAAAACAGGATTTTAAATATATTTTTCATAAGCCCTGCATTTCAAATAACGGCTATCTTATGAATGCTGATATAAGAGCCGTAGGGAAGATGCCAAGGCCGAGGCCTCTAACAAAGTATAAGTTTAGTGATGTCTCATATGCCTATTTGGATAAGATGGTGAAGCTATGTAAAGATAATGGCGTGGAACTTGTTTTAATTAAGGCTCCGGTCTTATATCCTTATTGGTATGAGCAGTGGGATAAGCAAATTGCAGAGTATGCAAATGAAAATAAACTTACTTATATTAATTTACTTGAACATATAGAGGAGGCCGGTCTTGATTTTAATACAGATACTTATGATAAAGGATTACACTTAAATGTATATGGAGCTGAAAAGCTGAGCAGGTATTTCGGGAAAATATTAAGATATGAATTTGGACTGGCTGACAGGAGATGTGAAGTGGGACTTTCGAGAATTTGGAAGAATAAGATTTTACTTTATGATAAGGAAAAAAAGGAAAGAGAAGATAGGAGAGGGGTAGAAAATTAATAGTTTGAGAAGGCTGTGTGGGAGTAAAAATTTTCTAAAATTTCTACTTGAAACTTGCAGTGGACTGTGTTATTATATATAGTGGACTTTATTCAGAAAGGAGTTTTCGAAATGAAAGTTAGGTCATCTGTGAAACCTATTTGCGAAAAATGCAAGGTTATCAAGAGAAAGGGTGCTATCAGAATCATCTGTGAGAACCCAAAACACAAGCAGAGACAGGGATAATTCTGATTAAGATTAATAATTAGGAGTCTTGCTTTCTGCGTTATGGATATCGCCGGAAATGTGAGCCGGTCATATCTGTGATACCGTATTTATAAGCTTTGGCTTATATATGAAGAAAATTTTTCTTCTCCTCGAAATTCATCATTTCGTTGTACGGTTTAAAGCGGCTGGGTAGAGGAAATCATCATTCCAAAACCAAATTTCACATATATTGTTACTAATAATTGAAAAAATAATGGAGGTTAAACGCTAATGGCTCGTATTAGTGGTGTCGATTTACCAAGAGAGAAGCGTGTAGAGATTGGTCTTACTTATATCTATGGTATTGGTAGAGCTAAATCTAATGAAATTTTAACAAAAGCAGCTGTTGATCCGGACATTCGTTGCAAGGATCTTTCTGACGAACAGGTTGGAAAAATCCGTGATGTGATTGAAGAATCCGTTCTGGTTGAAGGTGATCTTCGTCGTGAAGTAGCTATGAATATCAAGAGACTTCAGGAAATTGGTTGTTACAGAGGTGTTCGTCATAGAAAGGGACTTCCTGTCCGTGGACAGAACACAAAGAACAACGCAAGGACAAGAAAAGGTCCAAAGAAGACCATCGCAAATAAGAAGAAATAATTAAAGGAGGATTCTTAGGTCATGGCTAGTGCAAAAGGTGCAGCAAAAAAAGTGACAAAGAAGCGTGTGAAAAAGAATGTCGAGCGCGGACAGGCACACATTCAGTCATCATTTAATAATACAATAGTTACATTAACAGATTCTGAAGGCAATGCTCTTTCATGGGCAAGTGCAGGCGGACTTGGTTTCAGAGGTTCCAGAAAGTCTACCCCTTACGCTGCTCAGATGGCAGCAGAGACTGCAGCAAAGGCTGCTGTTGTTCATGGATTAAAGTCTGTTGAGGTTATGGTTAAGGGACCTGGTGCAGGTAGAGAAGCAGCTATTCGTGCTTTAGAGGCTTGTGGAATTCAGGTAACCAGCATAAAGGATGTTACTCCGGTACCTCATAACGGATGTAGGCCACCAAAGCGTAGAAGAGTTTAATTCCAGGTAGATTATTTTAGGAGGAAAAATAAATGGCAAGAGATATGGTGCCTGTATTAAAGAGATGCAGGGCTCTCGGCATAGAACCAATGGTTATGGGACTTGATAAGAAGTCCAACAGAACTGCAGGTAACAGCAGAAGAAAAATAAGCGAATATGGTGCTCAGCTTCGTGAAAAACAGAAAGCTAAGTTCATTTACGGCGTATTAGAGAAGCCTTTCAGAAACAATTTTGCAAGGGCTAAAAAGCTTAAATATGGTACAACCGGTGAGAACCTTATGATTCTCCTTGAGTTGAGGCTTGATAATGTTATCTTCCGTCTTGGCCTTGCAAGAACAAGAAAAGAAGCAAGACAGATGGTTGGTCATAAGATGGTGCTTGTTAACGGCAAGCAGGTAAATATTCCTTCTTATACAGTAGCAGTGGGCGATAAGATTGAGATTAAGGAGAAGAAGAAGTCAATCCAGAGAATCAAGGATGTACTTGAGGCAACTAACGGAAGACTTGTTCCTGCTTGGCTTGAGATTGATCGTGAGAATCTTACAGCAACTGTTAAGGAGATTCCAACAAGAGATCAGATTGATGTTCCTGTAGATGAGGTGTTCATTGTCGAGTTGTACTCTAAGTAATTAATTCGAATAACACACTTAAAGGAGGAGCCTGGTAATGTTTGATTTTAAGATACCAAATATTGAAATTGCTGAGATTTCTGAAGATAAGAAATACGGGCGCTTCGTAGTAGAGCCTCTCGAGAGGGGTTATGGTACAACTCTTGGGAATTCGCTCAGAAGAATTATGCTTTCATCTCTTCCGGGAGCAGCAGTAACAACTGTTAAAATCGAAGGAATTAAGCACGAACTTAGTTCTATTCCCGGAGTAAAAGAAGATGTTACGGAAATTATTATGAACATCAAGAGTCTTGCTATTAGAAATGACAGTGAGACTGATGAACCTAAGACCGCATACATTGAATTTGAAGGAGAGGGTGTTGTAACAGCTGCTAACATTCAAGCAGATTCAGACATTACAATTACCAATCCGGATCAGGTGATAGCTACTCTTAACGGTGGTAATAATTGCAGATTATATATGGAACTTAATATAGGTCGTGGTCATGGATATGTTGCTTCTGATAAGAATAAGAAGTGATGATTTAGCGATAGATGTGATTCCTATTGACTCTATCTATACACCTGTTGAAAGAGTAAATATCAATATAGAGAATACCCGTGTAGGTCAGATGACAGATTATGATAAGCTCACATTGGAAGTATATACCAATGGTACAATGGGACCTGATGAGGCAGTGAGCCTTGCAGCCAGAGTGATGAGTGAACATCTCAATTCTTTCATTGACCTATCTGAAAATGCTAAAGTAGTAGATGTTATGGTAGCTAAGCCTGACAATGAAAGAGGAAGAGTACTTGAGATGAGTATAGATGAACTTGAACTCTCGGTTCGAGCATTTAACTGTCTTAAGAGATCCGGAATCAATACAGTTCAGGAATTAGTTGGAAAAACGCATGAAGATATGATGAAAGTCAGAAACCTTGGAAATAAGTCTCTTGAGGAGATTAAGGCCAAGATTAAGGCACTTGGACTTTCACTTAATGATGGCGATGAATAATTAGGAGGATATAGGAATGGCTGGCTATAGAAAGCTTGGTAGAACATCAAGTCAGAGAAAGGCTTTACTCAGAAGTCAGGTAACAGAGCTTTTATATCATGGCAAGATTGTTACCACTGAGGCTCGTGCTAAGGAGCTTCGCCGTATAGCTGAGAAGCTTATCACACTTGCTGTTAAAGAAAAAGATAATTTGAAACAGTTACAGTTAAGTCAAAGGTTCTTCGTAGAGATGCCAATGGCAAGGTTGTTAAAGAAGTAGTAGATGGCAGGAAGACAGCTGTATATGATGTAGTAGACAAAGAGGTGAAGAGAGACCTCCCTACCCGTCGTAATGCAAGAGTACAGATGAATAAGGTTCTTTACTCTATCACAGAGCGTCCTGAGAAGGCTGCCGGAAGAAAGAAAAACACTAAGGTTGTTGATCTTTCAAACAAGCTCTTCGATGAGATAGCACCAAAGTATGTTGACCGTAAGGGTGGATATACAAGAATAGTTAAGATTGGTCTCCGTAAGGGAGATGCAGCTATGGAAGTTCTTATTGAACTTGTATAAGCAGAATATTATTAATAAAAAAAGAGAAACTGTAACAGGTTTCTCTTTTTTTATACTGTAGAAAGAAACTCTTAAAACGAATACTATGACTAGTGTAAGAGAAGTTTACTGAGATGGATTATTTATCTTCAAGGTGTCAGGTATGCAAGATTTATTAGAGAATTTAATTGAAACTGTTTTCGAAAATTATTAAATTTGAGAAACTTCTTTCATTTGATTTGTGCATATTGCATAAAAAACAAAGCGGTAAAATTGACTAAATAACGAAGTAGCTACAAGTTTATGAAAATACTTTCGCAATTTAAGAATAATATTGAAAATAATTTTAATTAAGTTATAATATAAGATAGATATTGAAATAAAGAAATAAAAGAGGCAGATTATGAATGATAGAATAAATTCGCTTAAAGGAAAACTAATAGTTTCCTGCCAGGCCCTTCCACATGAACCGCTTCATTCTTCTTTTATAATGGGAAGGATGGCTTTAGCAGCTAAAGAAGGTGGAGCAGCCGGAATAAGGGCAAATACTAAAGAAGACATAGCTGAGATTCAGAAGAATGTTGATCTTCCGATTATTGGAATAGTCAAGAGAGATTATGAAGGTTCTGATGTCTATATTACTCCTACTATGAAAGAAATAGAAGAACTTATGGAGGTTAAGCCTGATATAATAGCAATGGATGCAACTATTGGTAAAAGACCCGGAGGGCTTACAATAGATGAGTTCTTTAAGGAGGTTAAAACAAAATATCCTAACCAGCTTTTTATGGCGGATTGTTCTACTGTTGAAGAAGCACTTCATGCGGATGAACTTGGATTTGACTTTGTAAGTCCTACTATGGTAGGTTACACAAAGCAGAGTGAGCACCTTAAAATTGCAGATAATGATTTTGAAATACTTAGGGAAATCATTAAAAATGCAAAACACAATGTAATTGCTGAGGGTAATGTAAGCGCCCCTGAAAAAGCAAAGAGAGTGATTGAATTAGGAGCTTTCAGTGTGGTTGTCGGTTCTATAATTACAAGACCGCAGCTTATAACAAAATCTTTTGCAGAAGCATTAGCTGCTGTAAAATAAATTAAAAAAGACATTTCTAAGGAGGAAAGATTTATGAAATTGAAAAAAGTAACTTCACTTGTACTTGCTGCTATTATGGCAACATCTCTTATCGGATGCTCAAAGCCTGCTGAGAATAATGCAAGTACAAAGACTTCAACAGCTTCTTCTACAAAGGCTTCAAGTACAGCTAGCAATCCTGGAAGCGCTGCAGAGACAACATCAGCTGCAGGAGAGAAGACAGCTATTACCCTTTGGACATATCCAATTGGTAAGTGGGGCGATTCTACAACAGTTGACGGACTTCTTCAGAACTTTAATGCAAAATATCCTGATATCAGCGTAAGCGTTGAATATCTTGATTACACTAACGGTGATGATCAGGTAAATACGGCTATCGAAGGTGGACAGGCTCCTGACATCGTTATGGAAGGACCTGAAAGACTTGTAGCTAACTGGGGTGCAAAGGGACTTATGGTTGACCTTTCAGACCTTTATACAGATGCTTCTAAAGACTTCTATGAGAATGTTACAGCTGCCTGCAAGGGTACAGATGGTAAGTACTATGAGTATCCACTTTGCATGGTTGCACATTGTATGGCAATAAATAAAAAGATGTTTGAAGAAGCTGATGCTATGAAGTATCTTGATGCTGAAAAGCATACTTGGACAACAGAGAACTTCCTCAAGGCTGTTGATGCTGTTCAGAAAAAGGGACAGGAAAATGTACTCGCTGTTTACTGCAGCGGTCAGGGTGGAGACCAGGGAACAAGAGCCCTTGTAAATAACCTCTATGGCGGAACATTTACAAATGCTGAGCATACACAGTACACAATAGATGATGAGAAGAATATTAAGGCTCTTGAGACACTTAAGAAGACAAAGGGTGTGAACTTCGATCCTTCTATAGCAGGTGGTGATGAAATTACACTTTTCCGTAATGGAACACTTGCTGTATCACTTTGCTGGAATGCTTCACAGCAGAACAATGCAGATAATGCAGCAGCAGGTACCACAAACGATGGTTCAGAAATCCTTCCTATGCAGTTCCCTTCAGAAGATGGAACAGCTAAGCTTTGCGGCGGTATCTGGGGATTCGGTATCTTCGATAACAAGGACGAGGCTAAGATTAAGGCAGCTAAGACCTTCATCGACTTTATGGCTAACGATGCCAGCCAGGTTAAAGAGTCTGTAAAGGCTTCAGGATTCTTCCCTGTACACAGCCAGTTAACAGATGTTTATGCAGGAACAGAGATAGCTGACACAATGGCTATGTTTACTAAGAACTTCATGCCTAACATGGGTGACTATTATCAGGTAACAAAGGGATGGCCTGAGACACGCACAGCTTGGTGGAATATGCTTCAGAAGGTTGGAGCAGGAGATGACATCAAGAAGGTTGTAACTGAGTGCAATAAGGAAGCTAACGCAGCTGCAAAATAATTATATAAGCGATAGTCATTAGATAAAATTATGCCATAGACCGCACAATACTCGGATTAGAGAGCAAAACTAAGTTATGCTGCAGTCTGAGAGGCGGCTATGGCATTCTTAATTATATTAGAAAGTGAGGAAACTGTTTTGAGAACAAATACAGTTTCGGCAAGGAGTAAGGTTCTTGCCGCAAGAGAAACAAGAAATGCTTATCTTTTCTTACTTCCAAGTCTTATTTTCTTTGTAGGATTCGTAATATTACCTATGTTCATATGTATATATACGAGTTTCTTTGATTCTACAATGGGCAAGGATGTAAAAGATGTATTCATAGGGTTTGACAATTATACTAATCTTTTTAGTGATAAGGTATTCTTAAAGGCACTTGCCAATACCTTTTTAATAGTAGTTGTTTCAGTCCCTGTAGTAGCTATATTTTCACTTTGGGTATCTTCAGCCGTTTATAATATGAACGGGAAGTTACTTTCAATCTTTAGAGTAATTTTCTATCTTCCGGTTGTAACAGGCTCGGTTGCAGTTACAGTAGTTTGGAAGTGGATATTTAACAATTACTACGGAGTAGCAAACTATTTGGGAAAGACAACAGGGCTTATTGATAAAAATATCAACTGGCTCGGAGATGAGAGATTTGCACTATGGTGTATTATTCTTATACTTTTCACTACCTCAGTAGGCCAGCCTATCGTTCTATATGTAGCAGCGCTTGGAAATGTAGACCTCTCCTATATAGAGGCAGCACAGGTGGATGGTGCAACTCCTTTCCAGATATTCTGGAGAATTAAATGGGCAAATATCATGCCTACTACTCTTTATATTTTAGTTATCACCACTATTAACAGTTTCCAGTGTTTTGCACTCATCCAGCTGCTTACATCGGGTGGGCCAAACCACAGTACGGATACTGTAATGTACTATATATATTATACAGCATTTAAGCTTTATAAATATGGATATGGTAACGCAATGGGAGTAGTACTCGCAATCTTCATCGGCTTACTTTCAGCAGTTCAATTCTTTGCAGCGAGAAAGAGGTAGAAAATGAAAAAGAATAAAAATGCAGACTATAGTAATTCAGGCATTAATAAGATGACACCTTACAAAATCTTTTGTCTGGTAGTCCTTACAATACTTGCCATACTCTTTACCTTTCCTTTGTATTGGATAATTACAGGAGCATTTAAGACTCCTGCAGAAATAAATGCAACTTCTCCTGTTTGGTTTCCAAGTGAGTGGGTAATGACTAATTTCCAGAAACTTTTTTCAAAGCAGAAAGCAGCTATATTTGAGATTGGTTCACTCAGTGGTCCTGAGGCAGCGGCTTCTATAAGATGGCTTCTTAATACGGTATTTATGGCTGTAGCAGCTATGGCTCTTACCTGTATCACAGCAGCTATGGCAGGATATGCTCTTGCTAAAAAGCGTTTTCGTGGCAGAATACTGTTATTCTCACTAATAGTAGCGGCTATGGCACTTCCAAAGCAGGTTATTCTTATTCCTCTGCTTCGTGAAATGTCAGCACTCGGATTATATAATACAATTTGGGCAGTTATCTTCCCTACCGTGGGCTGGCCTTTCGGTGTATTCCTTATGAAACAGTTCTCTGAAGGAGTTCCAACAGAAATGCTCGAGGCGGCCAGAATAGACGGGGCCAATGAAGCAAAGACCTTTGTACAGATAGTTCTTCCAATGGTTAAACCGGGTATAGGTGCTCTTGCAATCTTTACCTTTATTAATAGCTGGAATGATTACTTTATGCAGCTCATTATGCTTAGTTCAAAAAATAACCTGACAATTTCACTTGGTATAGCTAAGTTACAGGCAGAGAATGCTACCGATTTCGGTCTTATTATGGCTGGAGCTTCACTTGCGTCCATACCAATTCTTATAGTCTTCCTGCTTTTCCAGAAGTACTTTACAAGAGGAATAGCTATGGGTGCAGTAAAGGGTTAGTGAATAAAAATTGTGTTTTTCTAGCGTAACCGGAATTAAGCAGCCTGTTACGCTAGTTGTGGTTATATTTTAATATTTTAAGAAAGAAGGAAAGAAAGATGAGAAATTTAGAAAAGTACAAAGGTATAATACCTGCATTTTACGCTTGTTATGATGAAAAGGGTGAGATCAGCCCTGAGAGAGTAAAGGCTCTGACTGAGTATTTCATAAAAAAGGGTGTTAAGGGAATCTATGTAAATGGTTCTTCAGGAGAGTGTATTTATCAGAGCGTAGCTGATAGAAAGCAAGTTATTGAAAGCGTAATGGAAGTTGCCAAGGGAAAGCTTACAGTTATTAACCATGTTGCCTGCAATAACACTAAGGATTCTATGGAGCTTGCAGCACATTCTGAGAAGTTAGGAGTGGATGCCATTGCGGCAATACCTCCTATTTATTTCAGATTGCCTGAATATGCCATAGCAAAGTACTGGAATGATATCAGCAGCGCAGCTCCTAATACCGACTTTGTTATCTACAATATTCCACAGCTTGCAGGCGTAGCTCTTACAGGTAAATTATTTGAAATAATGAGAAATAACAAAAATGTAATCGGTGTAAAGAATTCTTCAATGCCCGTACAGGACATTCAGATGTTCAAGGCTGCTGCAGGTGAGGATTACATCATTTTCAACGGTCCTGACGAGCAGTTTATAAGCGGAAGGGCAATAGGAGCAGAAGGGGGAATAGGCGGTACTTACGGTGTAATGCCTGAACTTTTCCTGAAGATGGACGAACTTGTTAAAAAGGGTGAATTTGACAAGGCGAGGGAAGTACAGTATGCTGCCAATGAAGTTATTTATAAAATGTGTTCTGCAACCGGTAATATGTACGGAGTAATTAAAGAGATTCTTAGAATAAATGAAAAGCTTGACATAGGAAGCGTAAGAGCGCCTCTTTATGAACTTAATAAAGAAGATATGCCTATAGTGGAAGAGGCTGCTAAGATGATAAGGGAAGCAAGAGAAAAATTCTGCTAATAGGAGAAGGCGATGATTTTTGGAAATATTAAATATCATGAGCAGTACGAATTTTTACAGGAAAAATTTAGGAAGTGTTTGATTTTGTAAAGAACAATGATTTAACTTCAATGGAGCTTAAAAGATATGACATAGATGGTGATGATGTCTTTGTGAACCTGATGGAATTTACAACAGCTCCGGTTGAAGAAAGAGCATTTGAGGCACATAAAGATTATTGTGACATTCACTACATAGTGCGTGGCAGCGAAAGGATTGACCTTTGTATTACAGCCAATATGGAAGCAGGGGAGTATAAGCCTGATATTATGACGCTATATGGTGAACCGATTGGTACAGTGAATTTATATGAAGGAGACTTTCTGGTTTGTATGCCGCAGGATGGCCACAGGCCGGGGATTATGACAGATAAGCCTGAGACTATAAGAAAGGCAACTTTTAAAGTTAAATTTTAACGGCCGGATATTTAATCTTATAAGAATAACAAACATCTGCGAATATCGAAAAAAGGCTTAGCCAAATTACGGTACTTTGCAGATGTTTTGTAAATAATGGTAAAATATAGGAGATATTATGCAGGAGAGAAGAATAGTTTGCTTTGGTGATTCTAATACCTGGGGCTATGATGCGGTTACGGGAGGAAGATTTGGAAAAGGTGTGCGATATACAGGTGTGCTGCAGGATATTTTAAGTGATGGTTACATAGTGGTTGAAGAGGGACTTTGTGGAAGGACTGCTGTATTTGATGATCCTTTGAATGAAGGCATGAATGGGCTTAAATATATAGTTCCCTGTCTTCAGTCCCATTCAAGGCTTGACTGGCTTACCATAATGCTTGGAACCAATGACTGTAAGGAGAGATTCAGTGCCACTCCTCAGAATATAGCAGACGGAGTGAGAAGGCTTGTTAGGACGGCTTCATCACTTGATATCTGGCTGTCTAAACCGCAGATTATAGTAATAACCCCTCCGCCTATAGAAAAAGGCTGTGAAACTTCAGAAGTATCAGGTGAAATGGGAAGATGTTCTGATAAGTCTTATAAGCTTGCAAAACTCTATGAAATTCATGCAGGAGTAGAAGGCTGTTACTATATTAATGCCGGAGAATGCTCTAAAATGAATGAGATTGATTATATGCATCTGGATGCAGAGAGCCATAATAACCTTGCTAAGAAAATTGCAGATATTATTAAAACGGCAGGAAATAATCAGGTTATATAGTAAGGAGTGAAGATATGGCATTTTATTCAAAATCTCTGCTTCCGCTTATAGAATCAAGGTATAATACATTTACTCAGGCTGAAAAAGGAATTGCGGATTTTTTTCTTAATAATACAGAAAACATTGATTTATCTGCCAAACATATGACAGAAACACTTTTTGTATCAAATGCATCCCTTTCAAGATTTGCAAAGAAATGTGGATTTAACGGATATAGGGAATTTGTGTACGAATATAAGGAGACTTTTGTAGAAAAAAAAGAAACAAAGGCAGCAAAAACAGTATATGAGAGTTATCAGGAACTCTTAAATAAAACATATAATCTGATGGATGAGACACAGATAGCAAGGCTTGTTAATTTATTATATGAGAAGAGCAGGCTGATAGTATTTGGACTGGGTAGTAATGGATATGCTGTTAAGGAGATGGAAAGCCGTTTCATGCGTATTGGAGTAGATATTGACAGTCTTGACCATCCGGACAGGATGAGGATGCAGGCGCCTTTCTTAACAAGTAAGCACTTGGTTATGGGTTTTTCGTTAAGTGGTGATACGGAGCCGGTACTATATTTATTGAAAAAGGCAAGGGAAAAGAAGGCTGCGGTTGTGCTGTTTACATCATCAGCTAATGGTGAGTTTAAGAAATATTGTGATGAAGTAGTGCTTGTAGCCTCCTTGCAGCATCTTAACTCAGGAAATACAATCTCGCCGCAGTTTCCCATGCTTTTGCTGATTGATGTACTTTACAATGAATATGTAGGAAGAAATAAATTAGAAAAAGATGCACTGCATGACCAATCAGTGCAGGCACTTAAGGGAATACAGAGATAAAATTTATATTATCCCATCATTTTACTTATCATTTTACATTTTTTGTGTTATACTTTCATTCGAAACAGATGAACTAAGTCTGTAAAATGAAAAGGGTGGCCAAATGGGAATAATAGATGTTAAAAATCTCGTGTTTGAATATATTAGGAGAGATGAAGAAGGCAATACTGAAGAAATAGAGAGGGCTATAGATGGAGTTGAACTTGAAGTTTCTGAAGGAGACTTTATAGCCATACTAGGGCATAACGGCTCTGGTAAATCAACTCTTGCAAAACACCTTAATGCATTGCTTGTACCTACAGAGGGTACTGTATGGGTTAACGGTTTTGATACAAAAGATGTTGAAAATCTATTAAATATAAGACAGAGTGCGGGCATGGTGTTTCAAAATCCCGATAATCAGATTATTGCTTCAGTTGTCGAAGAAGATGTGGGATTCGGACCGGAAAATATGGGAGTACCAACTGAAGAAATACTCCTGAGAGTTAAAGAAAGCCTTGCGGCAGTAGGAATGTCAGGCTATGCTAAACATTCTCCTAATAAGCTGTCGGGAGGACAGAAACAGAGGGTTGCAATTGCAGGAATAATGGCAATGAAGCCAAAGTGTATAGTACTTGATGAACCTACAGCCATGCTTGATCCGATAGGAAGAAAAGAGGTTCTTAAGACTATTCATAAGCTGAATAAAAATGATAATATTACTATTATCCTGATTACACATTATATGGATGAGGTTATAGATGCAGATAAGGTCTTTGTAATGGAAGAAGGAAAGATAGTACTTCAGGGAACGCCAAGAGAAGTATTTACAGAGGTTGAAAGACTTGAAAATTACAGGCTTGATGTACCGCAGGTTACAAAGCTTGCATATGAACTTAGGAAAAGCGGAGTTCCTATAGCTGAAACAGTGCTTACAGTTGAAGAATTCAGGGAGGCTATCAAAAATGTTACTCATAGCAGATAATATAAGTTATGTATACAGTCCGGGTACAGCCTATGAAAAAAAGGCTCTGGATGATGTAAGCCTCACTATAAATAAGGGGGAGTTCATTGGTATCATAGGGCATACAGGCTCAGGAAAATCTACGCTCATTCAGCATTTTAATGGACTTGAAAAGGCAACCGGTGGAACAATTTATTTTAATGGCCAGGATATTTACGATAGGGACTTCAATATGAAGAGTCTTAGAAGCAAGGTAGGACTTGTATTTCAGTACCCTGAGCATCAACTTTTTGAGACAACAGTACTTGAAGATGTAAAATTTGGGCCCAAGAATCTGGGGCTTAGCAAACTTGAAGTCGATTTGAGAGCATTTGAAGCCATAAAACAGGTGGGGCTTCCGGAAATGCTACGATGATTCTCCATTTGAACTTTCGGGCGGACAGAAACGCAGAGTTGCTATTGCGGGAGTTTTAGCAATGAAGCCGGAAATACTTATTTTAGATGAGCCTACTGCAGGACTTGATCCAAGAGGAAGGGATGAAATCTTAGATCAGATAGCAAAACTTCATAAAGAAGGGCTTACCGTAATCCTGGTTTCCCACAGTATGGAAGATGTGGCAAAGTATGCTGATAGAATTATAGCCATGAATGACGGGAAGGTTGCATTTGACGGTACTCCAAAAGAAGTATTTAGGCATTACAGGGAACTTGAAAGAATGGGACTTTCAGCCCCTCAAATTACCTATGTAATGCAGGAAATGAAGGGCTTGGGTCTTGATGTAGATATAGATGTGTCCACAGTTGAAGAGGCAAAAGAAGAAATTTTAAGAGCATTTAAGAAATCCACAAGATAGATAGGATGTAAAATGATTAGAGATATAACAATAGGACAATATTATCCGGCAGATTCGGTGATACATAGGCTTGATCCAAGAGTCAAACTTGCAGGAACAATAATTTTCATTGTATCGCTGTTTTTATTTAGTAGCTTTACAGGTTATATTATTGTAGTTTCATTTTTGGGTACAGTCATCAAACTGTCAAAAGTGCCGTTTAAGTTTATAATTAAGGGACTTAAAGCTGTATTTATTTTACTTTTGTTTACCGTAGTTTTTAATATGTTTTTGACTCCGGGCAGGGAACTTATACATTTTTTTGGAAATGTGAAAATAACTGAAGAAGGCTTAAAGATAGCTGTATTTATGGGAATTAGGCTTATACTCTTAATTATAGGTTCATCTGTACTTACTCTTACCACGAGTCCAAACCAGCTTACTGACGGTATGGAAAAGGGGCTTTCAGTATTTAAGAAGGTGGGGCTTCCCGTACATGAAATAGCTATGATGATGTCGATTGCACTGAGGTTCATACCTATATTGTTAGAAGAAACAGATAAGATTATGAAGGCTCAGTCTGCCAGAGGTGCAGATTTTGAAACGGGAGGATTTATTAAGAAGGCAAAGGCTCTCATCCCTATCTTAGTTCCTCTCTTTGTATCAGCGTTTAGAAGGGCAATTGACCTGGCAATGGCCATGGAAGCAAGATGTTATCATGGAGGCGAGGGAAGGACTAAGATGAAACCGCTCAAGTATAAAAGACCGGACGGAGTTGCATATGTGGCCTGTTTTTTATATGTAGGAGTCATAATAGCAGTGAATATACTGGCTAATAAATACATTGGAGTCTGACTAAATGAAGAGATTTAAATTGACAGTTGCTTATGATGGGACGGCTTACTGTGGATATCAATATCAGCCGGAACTTCCAACAATTGAAGGTTGTGTTAATGATGCTTTATCGGAGCTTCTTAAGGAAAATATTGTAACCATAGGAGCCAGCAGGACTGATGCAGGGGTACACTCTTATGGGAATGTGGCTGTATTTGATTCTAATACAACAATTCCTGCTGAAAAACTTGCTCCTGCACTTAATACAAAACTGCCAGACAGTATTAGAATTATGGAAAGTAGAGAAGTGCCTGTTGATTTTCATCCAAGGAGAAATGTAATTGACAAGACTTATGAATATCATATAAACACTGCAAAAATCCCATTTCCTATGGATAGAATGTACATCCATAATGTAAAGCATGACTTAAATATAGAGAATATGAAGGAGGCTGCAAAGTTTATAGAAGGCAGACACGATTTTACATCATTCTGCTCTGCAAAGACTGATAAGGAAGATAAGATAAGGACAGTATTTCAGATAGATGTAGAAGAATTCTTAAGAAATGGAATCGTTATTAGGGTAAGGGGAGATGGTTTCCTTTACAACATGGTAAGAATAATAGCAGGTACTCTTGTAAAAGCAGGTGAAGGAAAGATAAAACCTGAGGATATCCCGGTGATAATAGAAAGAAAGGACAGAGGCCATCTTGGAACAACTCTTCCGGCTAAGGGGCTGTTTTTAATGGGAATCAGGTACAGGGAAGAGTAGATATAATATAATTATTAGGAAGGTATTGTAAAATGGAAGATAAAATGTATTTGGGAATAGATATTGGCGGCACTGCCGTAAAATTTGGCCTTGTAGATGAAGAAGGAAGGATGATGGGTTATGTTTTAGAATATCCTGTTAAATTTGATGATTATGAAACACCTATTATTGAAACAGTGATTAAGAGTGCAGGGCTTTTTATGGAAAACAATGATAAGAAATTTACGGAACTTGCAGGAATAGGCGTATCTGCCACAGGAGGAATAAACTCTAAGTTAGGTATAGTAGAGGGTTCTGCAGGTCATATTAAGAATTGGAAGGGGAACCAATATTAAGGAAAGGCTTGAAAGTGAATTTGGAGTACATACAGCAGTTTTAAATGATGCTAATGCGGCAGCTTTGGGTGAAATGTGGAAGGGGGCTGCAATAGGCAGGGAAAATGTAGTTGTTATGACTATTGGAACCGGAGTAGGTGGAGGAATAATAGTTGATTCTAAGATTTTACTTGGCAGGAAAGGATTTGCGGGTGAAATAGGCCATATTCCGGTAAATGTAGGGGGAGAAGTCTGTTCCTGTGGAAATAAGGGGTGTATAGAGCATTATGGTTCTACGAGTGCACTTGTAAGAAAGGTTAAAAAGGCTGTTATGTCAGGTGAAATAAGAGGCATAAATGAACATGATGTGGATGGAAGGCTGATATTTAAGGAAGTGGCAGCAGGAAATGAAGCTGTAATTAAATATGTAGATGAATGGATAGGCTATATTTCAGCTGCTATCATAGGTCTGGTGCATACATTTAATCCTGAAATGGTGATTTTGGGTGGAGGAGTATCAAGACAGAAGAAACTTTTTGTGGATAAGGTAAGGGAAAAGGTACTTAGTCATGTTATGCCTAATTTTGCAGAAGGACTGGTCTTAGAGGCTGCGGAACTTGGCAATGATGCAGGCATAATAGGGGCGGTTAGGTTTGCACAGCAGACAAGATAAGTTTTCTCTAAGAGTATTTTAGAAGATGAATATAGTATTTTGACAGTGTTTACTAATATGAATATCTGAAAAAAGCAGGGGTTACAAAATGATGCTTGACATTTAACTTAAAATTTAGTAGAATGTCTAAGGTTGCTCATAAGAGTAATGTGTTGCTGGCGTGGCTCAGGTGGTAGAGCGTCGCATTGGTAGTGCGGAGGTCACGGGTCCGACTCCCGTCGCCAGCTTATATAAACTAAGAAAAAAGACTAGTCATTTTTTGATTGGTCTTTTTTTTTATAAAAATAATATGTATTGTATTGTTTATGGAGAAGGATATTGCCGATTATGTAAATTAGATTTACATAAGGGGAAAAGCAAAGGGATAGTATCTATCCGTAAACACTCCATAAAGAGGCACCGACTTAAATAAGAAACTAACTCTCTTTTGTATAGGGTGAGGTTTCACATCTATTGTATTCTTACATATTGCAAGGGTGAGGGAGATTTTAGAGCCTTTACAAAAGGATAAAGATTTGGTAAAATAAATTCGTTGAAATACTTAGCTGAATAATAGCTTATTGTGTGATAATTCGGGGGTTTTTATAGAAAAAAGAAGAACTGCTTAAAGATGCTATCTTTAGGCGTTTTTTGCTTTTTATGGGGAAAGGAGGGGTGAAGGTTAGAATCAGGCGGCATGAAACGGCACTCTGAAAGGATAGATATATGCCCTTGAGAGAGCTTATATGTCGGAGAGAAGGAAGGAAAGATTAAAAGTTTAATGAGATGAAAGGAAAAAGAAAATGAAGAAAATGTTAAAAAAGATTTCAGTGTTGTTAATTCTGGCTATGATAGTGGGGATATTTCAGACAGGAGAGGTGTTTGCCAAGGCTAAGTATGATGAAGTAGGATCTTTCAGTGAAGGACTGGCTGTTGTAATGAAGGACGATAAGTATGGTTATATCAATAAAAAAGGGGAAGAGGTAGTAGAGCCTAAGTATGATTATGTAGAAGCTTTCAGAGAAGGACTGGCTTGGGTATATAAGGACGGCAAGGGAGGTTATATCAATAAAAAAGGGGAAGAGGTAGTAAATGTTGGAAAGTATGATGATGTAGGAGCTTTCAGTGAAGGACTGGCCAAGGTAGGTGAGGACTACGAGTATGGTTATATCAATAGAAAAGGGGAAGAGGTAGTAAATGTTGGAAAGTATGATAATGTAGGAGATTTCAGAGAAGGACTGGCTTGGGTAGAGAAGGACGGCAAGATTGGTTATATCAATAAAAAAAGGGGAAGAGGTAATAAAAGGTAAAAGCTTAAGTATGATGATGTAGGAGATTTCAGAGAAGGACTGGCTTTGGTAAAGAAGGGCTACAAGTATGGTTATATCAATAAAAAAGGGGAAGAGGTAGTAAAGACTAAGTATGATGTTGCAGGAGATTTCAGCGAAGGACTGGCTTTGGTAAAGAAGGACAAACGGTGGTATTATATCAATAAAAAAGGGGAAGAGGTAATAAAGGTAAATCTTAAGTATGATGCTGCAAGTTCTTTCAGTGAAGGAATCGCCCTTGTAAGAAGGGGAAATAACTGGTATATCATAGATAAAAAAGGGGAAGAGGTAGTAAAGGTTGGAAAGTATGATGATGTAAGAGATTTCAGCGAAGGACTGGCTTTGGTAAAGAAGGACGATCAGTGGGGTTATATCAATAAAAAAGGGGAAGAAGTAGTAGGGGTTGGAAAGTATAATGTTATAGGAGATTTCAGCAAAGGACTGGCTAGGGTAGCGGAGGGCAATAAGAGGGGTTATATCAATAAAAAAGGGGAAGAGGTAATAAAGCTTAAGTATGATGAAGTATGGTTTTTTAGTGAAGGACTGGTTTGGGTAAAGAAGGACGGCAAGTGGGGAGTTATCAATAAAAAAGGGAAAGAGGTAATAAAGGTAAAGCTTAAGTATTATGATGTAAGAGATTTCAGAGAAGGACTGGCTGAGGTAATGATAGGAGATTGGGAAACCGGTAAGTGGGGTTTTATCAATAAAAAAGGGAAAGAGGTAGTAAAGCCTAAGTATGATGATGCAAGTTCTTTCAGTGAAGGAATCGCCCCTGTAAGAGAGGGAGATAACTGGTATATCATAGATAAAAAAGGGAAAGTTATAAGAAAAATTTAAGCTTAGTGTATCATAAAAAGATGCGTTAAAGTAGGGCTTGCCGAGGCAGCCCTATTTTAATTTGACAGGAAATTTCTCCGAAATTACCTGTCAAATTAAAATCTCCCCGAGGGATCGCACTGCGGCGGATGTGTAGATGTCGCTTACGCGACCCGCCGCAGGCGGTGAATCCTGCGAAGCAGGATTCTTTCTCGTGCCGATTTTAGGGAGGGGGTATGAAGGAAAAATCTATATTGGTCTTTTTTTAGATTGTTACTTGACAAATGCTTTCAACTATGATATAAGTAATAGCGTTCGTTAAGAACAGCTGCCGAAGACAGCAGGTACATCAGTTAAGATGTGTAAGTGGAAGCGCCTGCCGAGGGATGTAATTATTTTTAAGAATATTACGGTCTGAACTCTCGCAGTTTCAGGCTTTTTTATTTGAGCAAATTCGATAATTCATCTGACTTCAAGCAGTAAGGGGATATTACTAGAAACACTCTATCCCAGTCAGGAAACTGATTAAAGGTGTTTCGGAATGGAGGAAGATTATGCCTAAAGTTGAAATCAAACAGCCAATAGTTGATGAGATTAAGGGACATGTTGAAAAAGCAAGTTCCATAGTTTTAGTTGACTATCGTGGACTCACTGTTGAGCAGGACACAAAGCTCCGTAAGGAGTTAAGAGAGGCAGGAGTTGTATACAAGGTATACAAGAACACCCTCTTAAAGCGTGCGTTTGAAGGAACTGATTTTTCACAGTTAGATGTGGACTTAGAAGGACCTTCAGCTGTTGCATTTTCATATGAGGATGCTACTGCTGCTGCAAGAATTATCTCTAATTTTGCAAAGCAGGCTAAAGCGCTCGAAATCAAGTCCGGCGTTGTAGAGGGAACCTACTATGACGCAAAGGGAATGAATGTTATTGCAACCATTCCTTCAAGAGAGGAGCTTATTTCCCAAACTCCTTGGCAGCTTACAGTCGCCTATTACCAACCTTGCTCGTGTGCTTAACCAGATTGCAGAAAAGCAGGGAAATGGAGCTGAAGCTTAATTTTGTTATCAGATGGTCAAAAGTGTGGCCAAAAAACATTTAATTTTAATGGAGGTATTTAATATGACAACTCAGGAATTTATCGATGCCATTAAGGGCATGAGCGTACTTGAATTAAACGATCTCGTAAAGGCTTGCGAGGAAGAATTTGGTGTATCTGCAGCAGCAGGCGTTGTAGTTGCAGCAGCAGGTGCTGGCGCAGCAGCAGCTGAAGAGAAGACTGAATTTGATGTAGAGCTTACAGAAGTAGGCGCAGAGAAGATTAAGGTTATTAAGGTTGTTCGTGAACTTACAGGCCTTGGTCTTAAGGAAGCTAAGGAAGCAGTTGAGGCTGCTCCAAAGGTAATCAAGGAAGCTACTTCTAAGGAAGATGCTGAGTCTATCAAGGCTAAGCTTGAAGAGGCAGGCGCTAAGGTTACTCTTAAGTAATTAAAGTTTAATATTATTAAGGTAGGTATTGTATTATTGCAATATCTACCTTTTTTATGTTGATAATAATTATAAAAAAAGCTATAATGGTTATATATCTACTATACTATTAACTTTAAATGAGGGAATGATTATGGTATTAAAGAGATGTGGAGAATTACAGCCGGGGATGGTTATAGCTAAGGATGTACACACAAAGGCCGGGATACTGCTGCTTAATGCAAATGAAGAAGTGACTGCAGATAGTATAGAGAAGCTTAAGAAAAATGATGTTTCTTTTATATTTATTAAGGAAAAAAAGGATTTTGAAAAAAATATAGAGAAAGAAATCTCTTATTCAGATGAGAGATATTCCTACTATGAAAGGGTACAGCAAAGTCCCGACTACAAGCTGTTTAGAGGTAAGTTCTCTTCAGGAGTAGTTAAATTAAGAGGAACCTTAAATCGTATTGTGGATGGCAATCCGGATGCAGATCTTGAAACTACGGCAAAGAAGATTATGGGAGACTTGGTTATGCCGGAGGGAAGTCTTCCTACCTTTGATTTGTTATCCAATTTACGCCGCTTTGATGATGTATGTTTTGTACATAGTTTAAATGTTGCTATGCTTGCAGGTCTTCTTGCACAGTGGCTTGGCTGCTCTCCAAAAGAAATTGCATTGGCACAGGAATGCGGTCTTTATCATGACATAGGAAAACTTACCATTCCA
Organism: uncultured Catonella sp.; assembly: GCA_916439065.1. Lineage (GTDB taxonomy): Bacteria > Bacillota > Clostridia > Lachnospirales > Lachnospiraceae > Catonella. The sequence goes on along the minus strand of CAKAGD010000003.1, from coordinate 234,366 downwards.
AGTGAGATTATTTCTAAGCCGGGAAAACTTACAGAAGAAGAGTTTGATGTAATTAAAAACCATCCTGTGGCAGGTTATCAGATACTTAAAGAATTGAAGGCTAACCCTCATGTATTAAATGCTACACTGCAGCATCATCAAAAGTTAGATGGAAGTGGTTATCCTTCACCATTTAATGTCAAGGAAATTGATCCATATGCAAGGCTTATAGCCCTGGTAGATATTTATGATGCTATTACTTCTGCCAGATCTTACAGAGGAATGGTGTGCCCATTTAAGGTTATTAAGATGTTTGAGGATGACGGAATACAGAAATATGATGCAGGTATGTATACTGTATTCTTAGAACATATAGCGGACAATTTCATAGGCACGAGGGTTATGCTTAGTGATGGAAGAGAAGCTAAGGTGCTTATGACAAATAAGGTCTATCTGTCAAAGCCGATGGTAGTATCCGGCAGTGAGTTTATAGATTTGTCAAAGAGAAAAGACTTATATATAGATGAAGTAATTTGATTATGATTTAAAATGCCTATTAGTGTATAATGGTTGTTGTATATTTGTTGATTATTTATTCTGTTAACAATTTAAGTTAAGACTATCAATAAAAGAATAGTTGTATCAACTGATATTAGACAATGTTATTATAAATAATTTAACCGCAAAGGAGGATTGCTATGGCAATTGAAGAGAAGATTGATCAGGCTAAGGGTGCTGTAAAAGAAGGTTTTGGTAAATTGGTAGGGGATGCAAAAACAGAAGCAGAAGGTGCGGCTGAGAAAGCAGCATCAAAGGTTAAAGAAGTAGCAGAGAATGCTTCTGAGAATGTTAAAGAAGTAGCAGAGAATGCTAAAGATGCAGTAGAGGGTGCTATTGATGGCGTTAAAAATATATTTGGCAAGGATAAAGAATAAAAAACTTCTGTTTCTGATTTGCGCTAAATATGAATTTTAAGTAGATATAACAATTTTTTGGTGGTGCCTACAATAATTGTTTTGTTGTAGGCACCATTTATAATGAATGAAGCCAAAACCATAAGTATTAAATATAGATAAGATATACTTTGGTTTGAACTAAGATTTAGAATTAAATAGTTAAGAGGTAAATAATGTTAAAAAAAATTATTAATATAGCCTTAGCATATGTTGGGGTAGTTATTGGTGCAGGCTTATCTTCAGGACAGGATTTAATGCAGTATTTTGTTAGTTTTGGTATATGAGGGAATTATAGGAACTCTTCTACTTGGAGTTATAAGTGTAATTTTTTTAGTAAAATAATAATTGTATTAGGTAGTTATTTTTCGTTCTAATGATCATTTTGAAGTTCTTTCACAAATAGCAGGACCAACAACTAATAAAATCCTTGATATTTCTTTAATTATATCATGCTTTGTGGTGGGGTTTGTAATGATTGCAGGTGCTGGATCAAATCTTAATGAGCAGTTTGGGTTACCGTCTTGGCTTGGTGCGCTGATATGTGCAGGATTGGTAATCTTTGTTAGTTTCCTTGATTTTGAGAAAATAACCGGAGTTATTGGAATATTTACCCCTATAATTTTTATTATGATTATGATTATTGCGGTATATACTTTTGTTGGACAGAGTTTTGATATAGAAGAATTAGAGGCAATATCAAAGACGATATCATCTCCGATGCCAAATATATGGTTTTCTGTAGTAAACTATTTTTCACTATGCGTCATGACAGGAGTTTCAATGTCGTTTGTTTTGGGTGGTTCCATTTTGAGGATAGGAGTTGCAGAAAAAGGCGGAGCCTTGGGTGGACTAGTAGTTGGTATTATCATTACAGTAACAACCTGTATCTTATATGCTAATGTAAAACTAGCTTCTACGGTTGATATACCAATGCTTGCAATAGCTAAAAAGATTCATCCTGCATTTTCACTGGCATACGCACTTGTCATATTTGGATTGATATTCAATACGGCTTTCAGTTTATTTTATTCTTTAGCAAAACGATTATCTTCTGATAAGCCAAAGAGATTCTATCCGATTATAATTGGAACGGTCGTAATAGGATATATTTTATCATTTATGGGATTTAAAGAATTGGTATCAGTAATGTACCCGATTTTAGGATATATTGGGTTTATTATGTTAACCATATTGGGCATTGCCTGGATAAAAGAAAAGTCAAATATTAAAGGTGAGAAGTCATTGCGAAGGAAGATGATAAGAATAATCACAAAAAAATATGATGATAAACAAGAATATACAAATGTAGATAGAGCAGAGTTTAGGAAACTGGGTGAAGATTCAGTTGTTGACACACAGAGTATTAAAAGTGATATTAAGAATCTTGTTAAGGAACAGATAGCTGATGAAAACAATAAGTAAAAGCAAGATAAAATAGTAGAAGAGACTAGTCATAAATTGGAAGCAAGTCCTGTCTTTTGGTGTGAATACCAAAGGGCAGGATTTTTTTGTGGGAAATTCCATGGAAATTAAAATATATAAAAAAAGCACATGAACTTCATACGGAATTCATACCGTTGTGATAGAATAGCTTCATAAAGAAAGAGGAGAGATGATATGGCGGAAATATTATTCTTGGAAGATGAAGTAACCATAAGAGAAGTGATTGCGGAATATATGAATGTAGCCGGGCATAAGGTGACAGAGTGCGGCAGTGGAGATGAGGCTGTGGAGAGACTTAAAGAAAAGAGTTTTGATTTGGCTGTACTTGACATAAAGGTTCCTGGGATGAGTGGTCTAAAGGTACTTGAATATATAAGGACTGAGCTTAAGTCAGATATGGGAGTAATTATGCTGACGGCTTATGAAGATATAAATACTCAGGTAGAAGCCTTTAATTTCTTTGCTGATGACTATATAACTAAGCCTGCCTCACCTATTATTCTCCTTAAAAGGATAGATGTGCTGCTTAGAAGAATAAAGAGTGAGAGCAGTATGAAAGAAGCTACACTCGTCATAGATGATAAGGCCTACAGGGCTTATTTTGAAGGGAAAGACCTGAGCCTTACAGTAAGTGAATTCCTAATCCTTAAGACACTTCACGACTTACCTAATCAGGTTTTATCAAGGGAACAGTTAATACTAAGTATCTTTAATGAGGATTACATAGGAAATGACAGGATAATAGATGCTCATATAAAGAATTTGAGAAAGAAACTTCCTGTTAATGTCATAGATACTGTCATAGGTGTAGGATACAGATGGAAGGAGGATTAAATGAAGCTTGCAAATAAAAACCTATTATACAGCATAGTTTTGGCCACTGCTGTAGGAGTATTCATCATAGGATATCTCCTGCTTATGCTGCCTTCTCTTTATACTTCATATAAAAAAGAGGCTAATTATGATGACTTTAAGAAGTCCTTTATAAGCTTCATAGAAAGTGAAGGAAATTCTGCAAAGGGTATTCCTACTAAAAGTATTGGGATAAAGATACCGATAGACGGCTATATTATAGAGCTTTCCAACAATTCTATGAAGGGAAGGATAGAAATTAAAGACAAAGACTTAAGAAAGATGCTAGATAAGCTAAAGGAAGGCTTTAAGAATATAGGAGTGGGAAATGATAAAAATAAGATAGAGGACTATGGAAAAGACTTTGAAAAGATAATTGAAAAGTTCAAGGATAAGTTTGATAAAGATAGTTTCGCTGGGAATGATGTAATGAAGGTTGAGTTTGAGTACAACAACAATTCCACAGATTTTTCAGAAGAAAACGCAAAGTTTAACAGCCTTGGAGAATCATCCTTCATTGTTGAAAGCAGTGTTAGGGATGAGGTGAATAAGATAGATTATACTACATTTAGGAGTAAAAAAGGGAGAAAAATACTATCTGATTGAGATGGCTGCGGCGGTTTCACCTTCAGTCACAGATATTATACCTGTTATATTTAGCCTGCTTCCCGTAATCATCCCTGTACTCCTTCTCCTTATCTTCATAACCTCAGGCCTTTATTCTAAAAACATAGTAAAGCCTATTTCCCTGCTTTTGCAAGATGCTGACAACAGAAGGGGAAGCAGGGGATATATAGAGCCTATAGCTGTAAAAGGAAATGATGAAATAGCGGGGCTTGCCAACTCGCTCAATCTTTTGTATAAATCTCAGGAAGAAGCATATGATAAGCTTAACAAAGAGGGCGAAAGAAAAGAGGTGTTTATGAGGGCATTTTCGCATCAGCTTAAAACGCCGGTGACAGCGGCCACTCTGCTTACTGATGGCATGATAGAGAATTTCGGGAAATTTTCAGATAGGGATAAGTATTTGCCTGAAGTTAAGAAGCAGCTTATCGTGATTAGACAGATGACTGATGAGATACTAAGGATTAATCATATAGCGGACAACATCTCACCGGTAAATGTATCTGTAGAAGAAATGGCGAATCAGGCTCTAAACTCAGTACGGACTATGACAGAAGTTAAGAATATAAAGACAAGCTGTGTGGGAGAGGCTGATTGGTACCTTGATCCCAATATTCTTGAGCAGATTCTTGCAAATCTAATCGGAAATGCAGCTAAATATACCGAAGAAGCAGGAGAGATTTGTATTTTGATTTCAAATGAAAGAATAGAAGTTACGAATCAGCCGGCTCATATAGATGAGGATATCAAAGATTCATTATTTGAAGCCTTTGTGACAGGGGGAAAGAGTGAGGCAGGCCATGGCCTTGGACTCTATGTGGCAAAGTATTTTGCAGAACTTTCAGGCTTAATTTTAACCTGTGAAAACACAGGAGATAAGGTTGCTTTTACCATAAAAAGAAAGGAAGAGCCATTATGTTAACATTGGACAGAGTGAAGGTGAGTTTTAAGGATAAGGTTGCCCTTGACCTTGGACGAACCATAGAAATAGCTGATAATGATAGAGTTGGGGTTATCGGAAGCAATGGAGCAGGAAAAACGACCCTTATAAAGAGTATACTTGGTGTCGTTAATTATCAGGGAAGCATAAAAAGGGGGATAGAGGCAGACAAGATAGCTGTTCATATGCAGCAGAATGAATACATAGATACTGTTCCGCTAAGAATTATTCTGGAAATGCTGATAGGAGGGCGTATAAAGAACAACAAGAAGATTCTTGAAATGATAGACTTCTTTGAATTTGAACCCTGTCTTAATAAAAGGTGGAAGCAGTTATCGGGAGGACAAACAGAGATTCACCCTGATTTTGGTGATGTGTGCAGAAAGTCCTATCACCCTGCTTGACGAGGTTACCTCAGGTCTTGACTTTGAGACCAGACAGAAGCTGATGAAAAAGTTGGTGCAGTGGTATAAGGAAAGAAATACAACCCTGCTTGTGACTTCTCATTATTATGAAGAACTTGAGCATCTGGTGAATAAAATCCTTTATCTTGACGAGGGGAAGGTGATTGACTTTGGCAATAAAGACGACTTGTTTAGAAAATACTGTGGCAAGGCAGTCATCCTCTGTGAAGAAAACAATGCTACAAAAGAAATCGCAAAAAATCACAGGCAGATAGTAGCCCCTGAAGGAATGATAGCCCTTAGATGTGATGAAGCAGAGGATGAAATTGTAATCACAGAAGCTCTTAGTAATGTGAATGTAAACTACAGAAGGAGCAACAATGATATAGAACTAATGACGATTAATGCTAAGGCTGTGTATTATAGAGGAGGAAAAAGATGAAAAAATCGATGTTTTATCTTGTGAAATATGAGGTTCTAAGCAACCTGTACAATGGCTATTCCTTCTTTTTTGGAGCAATCTTTCCTATCTTCCTTATGGTAATCATATCAAAGGGAGCCTTAAATGATGTTCCGAGTAAATTAAAACCCGAACTGACCGCGGGCCTCTTAATAGGTATGTCGATGATAATTCCACTTTCCACTATGTTTCTTGGCTATGCAGCCACATTTTCAAACGAACTTGAAAAGGATGTCCCTGTGAGGCTCAGTCTTTTTGGGATGTCGGGAACAAGGCTGTTTATGGGCAAGCTGATAGCTAACTATGTGTTCTTAACTTTTTGTTTTGCTTTATATCTTGTAGGAACTCTATGTTTTGTCACGATTGCCTCTCCAAAACCTATGGCCGTGTTTATCTGGATTGCAGCCATCTACCTGATGTCAGGATTTTGCATCGCCCTTGCACATGGAATAGCAAATATAATCAGAAGATTTGGAATTACCTACGCTTTGGCTATGGCTATATATTTTACCATTATGGCTCTGGGAGGTATGATGGGAATTAGGCTTAAAGACCTTCCTTTGGAGCTTCAAAATATAAGCAAACTATTTCCATTCACTCATTTTAGTAACGGATACATAGATTTCTGGATGGGAAGAGATTATAACTTCGCCCTCTCATCCACTCTCTTATCTTCTTCGCAGCAATAAGTATAGGAGTGATGATGATTTCATTCAAGGTGAGGGGAGAGCAGAGAGCTAATTGTTGACAGGATTAAGAATAGCAGATAGAATGATATCATAAAGATTGATTTAGGTAAACTTAAGATAGGATGGTATTGAATGGGGATATACTATGGCAAGTATTAGAGATATAGATAATATTGTTGAAGAAGAAATGACTTTTAACAAAGAAGAATTAAAAAGAAATTAAGAGAGCCAGAGAAATGCCGGTCGTTTTTGATGATGATTGCCCCGAAGTAACTCCAGAAAAAGCTATGAAGTTCCGTCGAATTAACCCAAGAAGACAGGTTAAGACAAATAGTTAATGTATTTTTATATATTTGAAGGCTTTAAAATTACCCCGGCTTGTTATACAATAGAATAAAATAAACCGGAGAGGTGATATGTTATGAGAGAAAATTGGAAATTTAGTGAACTCGAATATGTACGCCCTGATTTTGAACAGGTGAAAGAGAACTTGAAGTCATATATTAAAAAGGGAAGGGAGGCAGATAGCTTTACAGCTGCCTTGTCTGCATATACTGAGTCAGAAAATGAAATCAATCATCTTATGATGATGTATACCCTTGTCTATATCAGACATACTCTAGATACCTCAGATAAGTTCTATGAAGAGGAAAATGAAGTGTTTAACGAACAGTTCCCTACCTTTGGACCGATAAGTGTTGAAAGTGGAGAAGCATTAAATGAAAGTAAGTACAGAGCTGATTTTGAAACCAAATTTGGCAAGCAGTTCTTTGCAAGCATTGAGTTAAATAAAAAGAGTTTTTCTGAGAAAAATATACCTTTATTGCAGGAAGAGGCAAAGCTTACAAGCGAATATCAGAAGATGATGGCTTCCTGCAAGATTAAGTTTGACGGAAAAGAGCTTAATCTCTACGGCATACAAAAGTATTTTGAACATGATGACAGAGATGTAAGAAAGGCTGCATTTAAGGCTTATTCAGACTTTTATCATGAGAATGAAAAGCGTCTTGAAGAGATATGGGATGAACTTGTTAAGCTTAGAAATGAGATGGGAAGAAACCTTGGCTTTGAGAACTTCATTCCTCTAGGCTACCTCAGACAGGGCAGAACTGATTATGGCGTAAAGGAAGTTGAATCTTTTAGAAAACAGGTAGAAAGCTATCTTGTACCGCTATGTATGGAACTCTATGGTGCTCAGGCTAAGCGTATAGGTGTAGATACCCTTTACAGCTATGATGAAAAAATGACATTTGCGGATGGAAATGCAGTGCCTGCGGGCGATGACGACTTTATGATGGAAGAAGCTAAGAAGATGTACCATGAGCTAAGCCCTGAAACAGCTGAATTCATCGACTTTATGATGGAGCACGAGCTCTTAGACCTTAAGAATAAGCCTAATAAGGCATCCACAGGCTATATGACAAGCCTTGCACCTCTTAAGGCGCCTTTTGTATTCTCCTGCTTTAACGGAACCATATTTGATATGCAGGTTCTTACACACGAACTTGGACACGCTTTTGCAGGCTATATGGCTATGAGAAACCAGCCTATATCAGAGTATTACTCAGAGTCTACAGACATAGCGGAAATCCACTCAATGAGTATGGAGCAGTTTGCTTATCCTTATGCGGAGAGATTCTTTGGAAAAGATGCAGATAAGTACCGTTTCCAGCATTTACAGGATGCCATTACCTTTGTGCCTTTGGGGTTGCTGTAGATGAATTCCAGCATATCTGCTATGAAAAGCCTGAGCTTACTCCTAAGGAAAGAACCTATGAGTGGCATAAGCTTGAAGAAAAGTACATGCCTTGGAGAAAATATGATGAATCAGATGAGTTTATGAATAGAGGCGGTTATTGGTATCATAAGCTGCATATTTTCCAAGATCCTATGTACTATATCAATTATACTTTAACTACTATGGGAGCAATGGAGTTTAAGAAGAAATATGCCGAAAATAAGGAAAAGGCTTGGGATGATTATCTCAAACTTTGTAAGGTAGGAGGAAGTCTTAGCTATCTTGAAACCCTTAAATATGCCAATGTATCAAATCCTTTTGAAGCGGGCTCAGTAGAGAAGTCCTGCTCCTATGCAAAGGAGATTTTGGAAGAGACTATTAGGTCAGGCAAGTGGAACTAAGCCTAAGCAGTTTGAAGCTGTAATGTATTGATAGGAGAAGACATTGAATAAAGTCAATTATCAAAAACTTTTAGATGAAAAAATAGAAGAGTTTACTAAAGAGGGCAGGGTTCCTGCCCTCTTTCTCCACGCCTGCTGTGCGCCTTGCAGCAGCTATACTTTGGAGTATTTGAGTAAGTATTTCAATATTACTATTTATTTTTACAATCCTAATATTGATACTAAAGAAGAGTATGAAACACGCATACAGGAGCTAGGCAGGCTGATAGAAGAGATGCCTCTTGAACATGAGGTAAAACTGGTAAGCGGTGAATATGAGCCTGAGAAGTTCTATGAGATAGCAAAGGGCAGGGAAGACCTTCCTGAGGGCGGTGCAAGATGCTACCGCTGCTATGAACTGCGTATGGAGGAAGCGGCCAGGGCAGCTAAGGAGTACGGAGCTGATTATTACACAACAACTCTTTCCATAAGCCCTCATAAGAATGCAGACTGGCTCAACTCACTTGGAGAGAGATTTGGAGAGAAATACGATATACCTTATCTTTATTCGGATTTTAAGAAAAAAGGAGGCTATCACAGGTCAGTACAGCTCTCCAAAGAATATGGACTTTACAGACAGGACTATTGTGGCTGTATTTATTCAAAACAAGAGGCAGAGAGAAGAAATGAAGGCAGGACAAATTAATGTCCTATCTGCCGCTTTTTTGTAGTTTAATCTTGAAATAAAAATAACTGATATAACGGAAAAAAATAATTATAATCATTAAAGCAAAGGGAAGAATTTTGAGTTCTTCAATCTTAAGTGGAAGTTTATACATAAATCCAAGGCCGAGTATCAGATGGAGCAAAATTCCAACAGGCAGTGTTATTCTAAGTACATTAAGTTCTGTTGCAGAAGAATTATTTTTGTTTTTTTGTGCTGCATTTTTATCAAAATTTGATAAAAGCAGCCAATGCAGGGCATTATAGAATATTAGGGCAAAGGCGGCAGCAGGGTTATAATTTCCCCAAAATAAAAGAACCATGAAGATGATGGACAAGCTAATATTTACTAAATTTCGTGTAAGTTTGAGGGATTTATATAGTATTGTTGTGTTAAGATTATGCATGATAAAATACCTTTCTACTATTTAGTTAGTTTAACTATACTATAAAATAGCCCAATTTCCAAGGTGGGTGGAAAACTTTATAATAGTAAAGGTGGAGTGGTATCTGTCAGAGCAGGTATAACACCATGTTGCATTTAAGTTGAAAAACTACATAAATTACAATTGCTATAAAATTGAAAAATGTAAGCTTGCATTAGAACTATATTTATGGTAAAATAAGTTTTGGCAAAAAATATTTATTATATTTTTGCAAATATAGAAACAATTAAATCATGCCTGTTTTATACTGATGGTGCCCTAAGGGGTATGGCAGTTGAACGCTGAAGCAGGCAGAAGCAAAACCATGGAGGTAGAAAAATGAGCGTTATTTCAATGAAACAGTTGCTTGAAGCAGGTGTACATTTCGGACACCAGACCAGAAGATGGAATCCTAAGATGGCTCCATACATCTATACAGAGAGAAACGGTATCCACATCATCGACTTACAGAAGTCTGTAGGAATGGTTGATACAGCTTATGAGGCTATTAAGAACATCGTAGCTAACGGTGGAACCATCCTTTTTGTTGGTACAAAGAAGCAGGCTCAGGAAGCAGTTAAGGATGAGGCTCTTCGTTCAGGTATGTTCTTTGTAAATGAGAGATGGCTTGGTGGTATGCTTACTAACTTTAAGACAATAAAGAGCCGTATCGCAAAGCTTAAAGAGTATGAAAAGATGAGCGAAGACGGAACATTTGATGTACTTCCTAAGAAGGAAGTTATCCAGATAAAGAAGGCTTGGGAGAAACTTGAGAAGAACCTTGGCGGTATTAAGGAAATGAAAAACTTCCTGATGCTATCTTCGTAGTAGATCCTAAGAAGGAAAGAATCTGTATTCAGGAAGCACATACACTTAATATTCCTGTTATCGGTATCGCTGATACAAACTGTGATCCTGATGAACTTACCTATGTAATTCCAGGTAATGATGATGCAATCAGAGCAGTTAGGCTTATAGTTGCTAAGATGGCAGATGCTGTTATCGAGGCTAATCAGGGCGAGCAGATTGGTGAGGCAGTAGAAGAAGCAGCAGCTACAGAAGAATAAATAATAGTTCCAATATAGATAAAGAGTAAATAGGAGGACGATAAAATGGCAGCAATTACAGCAGCTATGGTTAAAGAGCTTCGTGAAATCACAGGCTCAGGTATGATGGATTGCAAGAAGGCACTTGGTGCAACTGATGGAGATATGGACAAGGCAGTAGAATGGCTTAGAGAGAATGGCTTTATGAAGGCTGCAAAGAAGGCTGAGAGAATTGCAGCTGAAGGTGTTTGTGCAGCGGAAGTAGCAGCAGACGGTAAGAGTGCAGCACTTGTTGAGGTTAACTCTGAGACAGATTTCGTTGCTAAGAACGAGAAGTTCACTACATTTGCTAATCAGGTAGCAGCAAAGGCTCTCACAACTGCTGCAGCTGATATAGAGGCATTCCTTGAGGATGAGTTTGAATCCGGAAAGTCTATAAAGACAGCTCTTACAGAGCAGATTGCGGTTATCGGCGAGAATATGAACATCAGAAGATTTGCAGTGCTTGTAGAGAATGATGGTTTAGTTGAGTCATACATCCATGGCAGCAGAATCGGTGTTCTTGTAGGACTTAAGACCAATGTGGTTAATGATGCTGTAAAGGAAGCTGCAAGAAATGTAGCTATGCAGATAGCGGCTATGCGCCCTACATATCTTAACAGAGATGCTGTTTCCAAAGAATATCTTGACCACGAGTTAGAGATTCTTAAGGTTCAGGCAGCAAACGATCCTAAGTTATCAGGTAAGCCTGCTAATGTTCTTGAGAACATTCTTAAGGGACAGCTTAACAAGGAACTTAAGGAAATCTGTCTTGTTGACCAGGTTTATGTTAAGGACAGCAGCATGACAGTTCAGTCTTATATTGATAGCGTAGCTAAGGAGCAGGGAGCTGCTATGGCTCTTACAGGTTTCATCCGTTTTGAGACTGGTGAAGGCATTGAGAAGAAGAGCGAGAACTTTGCTGATGAAGTTGCAGCTCAGATGGGCAACTAATTCCTAAATTTAATTATGTAATATTTAAGTCTCTCTGCAGAAATTGTAGAGAGACTTTTATTTAATAAAAATATTAGAACTCTAATTTAGATTTATCTATGAATGAAGTTAGACTTATTGTATTTTAAAACTAATTTTTGATATATATAGTTAAAAAAGTGAAGTAGCTATTTGGAGTTTGTCTGTTATAAGTCAAGTAATTTTATTTAGATTTTGAAAAATGTACCGATTTATTAATATAGTAATATTGTTTAATAGATCTTACTGTTTTTTTATTTTTAGGAGGTGGACATTATACTTGAAATATTGAGGGAACAGATTATTTCTCAGGGAGAATTTGCCTTAAGAATACTATTTGCAGGCCTCTTGGGGGCTGCTATAGGTTTTGAGCGAAAGAATCGTAATAAGCTGGCAGGAGTGCGTACACATGCAATAGTTGCACTTGGAGCAGCTCTTATTATGGTGGTATCTAAATATGGATTTTATGATGTTGATAAGTTTGATGCTTCAAGAGTTGCAGCTCAAATAGTGAGTGGTGTAGGTTTTCTTGGAGCAGGAATTATCTTTATAAGAAACAACAATTCGGTAAGCGGTCTTACAACTGCGGCAGGAATCTGGGCAACAGCCGGTATGGGTATGGGCATGGGAGCCGGCCAGTATTTCATTGCAACAATCAGTACGGCAATGATAATTATAATGCAGATAGTATTTCATAGAGTGAGGTTTTTGGCAGATGAAGCTTTTCAGGATAATCTTAGGGTTGTGCTGCAAAAATCAGATGGGGCAGTAAAAGAGCTCGAAGAGTATATGACCAAAGAGAGAATTGAAATAAAGGCTATTAAGATCACAAAGGGAGATGGTAATAATCTTAAGGTCGATTTTGAACTGTTATTTCCGGCAGGTTATGATAGAACGGGCTTTATCAACAGGCTGGTTGAAAAAGAGAATATTGTGTCGGTTAGAGGATAATAATAGTACTCAGAGTAGAATGTTGTAATGTTTATATAGAGATACTTGGACTTCGTTTTGCTGTAATGGCGAATTGTGTGGATTCAATTGACATAAGTAATACTAATGTAGTATATTTACTAAGTAGACTAACTTAAAATAAGGAGAAAATCTATGGCTGATTCAAAGACAGTTACTTGCTCATTTACTTTAGATAGATAAAACATATGATGCATATAAAAAAATATTGTGACTAAAAAATCATGAAAAAATGTAAAAAGGTAATCTTTTAAAATATATGAAGGATGTAATACGTTTTGAAAAACCCAATAAAGATACAATTGATGCGATTAAAGAAGTGGAAGCTATGAAGAAAGATAATTCCATTGGTAAAGCATATACAGATGTTGATAGGATGATGGAGGAACTCCTTGCATGAAATATACAATAAGGCCTACTGCGAAACATGTTTCCCATTGCAATTTCAATTAAGAAGTTGCAATGGGATTTTTTTACCGATTATAAACGAGAAAGTAGAGAACATTGTTGAATTTATGAAAGTGAGCTTAAAATGGTTGATTGTTATATATTTTAACTCATGGAATCAGTAAAGTCTATAGGTAAAAAGTATGATATATAGAATTAGTAAAATCCACAGTTAAAGATATGGAGTATGGAAAAAGTAAAATCCATACTATTGCGAACTTTACTTTTTTTCAAATAACAAAGTTGGATAATTATTTTATATTGGTATTGAATGATTTGAAGTAAATAAAGTATAATGTTCTATGAGCAATTAACTCCTTTGTGGTTATGTTGGTTTGACGATTAACATTATACCTTATAAATGGGGGAATTGCTTTTTATTTGCAAAAACTCCTGAAAATAAAGATTTTATAAGAAAAAACAAGGGTGTCTTTTGACACTACTATAGAAAAGAAGGAAGGAAAAGAAATGGAAAAGAGAGGAATTAAAAATTTTTTTGAGATTTTTTTCTTATAAGTAGCTTGGTGCTGAATATTTTTTTCAAATACAAAAAAATATTGAGTTCAAATCGAAATATGAAGAATGCTCGGCAGAATTTAGTCCAACATATAAATATTTGGATTCACTAACAATAGATTCATTTGAGAGAGAGGTAAACTCTGGAAGAAGGATTATAATTTATATAGGACGACCAGATTGTAATGATTGCATAGTGTTTTGAATCAATTTTGCAACATTTGGTAAATGAATATAATCTTTCAGAAAAAAATAAAATATGTAAAATGTAAAAGAATTGAGGTCAGAAAGTGAGGAATGTTGGAAAAAAATTTAAAACAGAAATATTCTTTTTCTCAAACTCCTGCTTTATTAGTGTTTGAGAAAGGTAAATGTGTTTCAAATGTAGAATGGGGAAAAAAGATGGTTTGCCAGTGGAAAAAAATTGTTGAATTGGCTCAAAAAAAGAATGATATAATATAATCATAATTTGTGGAAAACTAAAAAAAGAGGAGGATTAAAATAATGATTAAAAAAATTGCTATTATACCATATGTAACTAATGGAAGAAATTCGCAGGTTGGATGTGATGGACATCTTAATATTTTTAAAAAAAAGAGAAGTACTGTATTAAAAGAAAATTTGCAGTCCGCACTTGCATCAAAAAATCAGGAAGTGGAAGTAGTTATTGATGTTAATCACGGAGATTTACAATTTCTAAAACGTGAAGGAGTAAACTTGTTTTTGATTCCAGAAGATATTGCAAGTTATATGGACTATAGCGGTATTAATATGGAAGAATGTTTTAAGTTAACACACGATGAATATGAAAACGGAAATGTAGATAGAATTGTGAAATATATAGAGAAAAATTGAAAAATGGTTGTTATAGTGGCTCAGTTGTCAAGACAAAAATCTAAGATTTTTATAATGAACTGATATAGTTGATAAGTAACAGGGAACATGGGGAGGATAGTAGAATACTCCCCAAATCCATATATGTATTTGGTAAAGATAGGGAATAAGATGGGCTATATAAATAAAAATGGCAAGATAGTAATTCCGTTAAAGTATGATTCTGCTCATGATTTTAGAGAAAATCTTGCGTGGGTATGGCTAGGGAATAAGAGGGGCTATATAAATAAAAAAGGTAAGCTTAAGATTTCAGCAAAATTTGATGAAACCTATGATTTTTGTAATGGTATAGCAAAGGTACGGCTAGGTAATAAGTATGGATGTATTAATAAAAGTGGTACATTAATAATACCAGCAAAAGTATGAAAGTTTAGATTATGATGGAGGAAATTTAATTAAAGTAGAATTAAACGGTAGATGGGGAGCTATACACAGATAATATTTATTAATTATAAATGCCTCATTTGGTGATATATGTCAGGTACACTGAGTGTATATTGCCAAATGGGGATTTTTGCATTTACACTTAGTGCTATACTGTTTGAGAAGAGAGATAATATATTTCTATCTTATGTTTTAAAATGATTTATATAAGGGGTAGACAATGACTTTAAAAAGAAATAAAAAAACTCATACAAGATGGCGAAAAAAATAGATGTAGAATTTAAAGAGTTATAAGTTGTAAAAAATAAAGTGTCCACTTAAAAGGAAATAAAAAAGCATCGAGTTACCATTCATGTTATAATTGGATTTGCAAAACAAAAAAATAACGAAAGGTAACCGATGCAAACTTATTATAACAGAGAAAGAAAAAAGGCAAACACTTAACACTGGTAGAAAGATGTATTATAGAAGCGAACTTAAAAGAAAAGAAGACACATAAAGAGATATCTGAGAGAATAGGTGTTTCTACAAAGACCATACAAAGAGAAGTTAAAAGAGGTATGGTAGAACTGCTGAATTCTGATTTAACAGTAAAAAAAGAGTATGTGGCGGAGTTTGCCCATCAGAAGTACAGGGATAAAAAAATCTTCCTAAAGCTAAGAAAGAAACATCTACCTTACAATAAAAAATATGAAAGACATGAAGAGTTGGAGAAACGCATAAAAAAGAACGGAGGAAGAAGCATAGAGGAAATGGGAACAGCCTATTTCTATGCACATAGTTATTGTTCTTATGAGAGGGGAAGTAATGAGAATAATAATAGATTCATTCGCCGTTTTATAAGAAAAGGTACTGATATAGGAAAGTGCAGTAAGGCATGTATCAAGAAGATAGAAAAATATATAAACGCATATCCAAGGAAACAATTTGGTGGAAAGTCTGCTGATGAAGTGTATAAAGAATTATTTACTTGAGGTGGACACTTAGTGTTACAATTTATAGTCATTAAATTTTATTTAAATATATTGACTGAATGCATATCTTAGGTTAAAATTATTTAAATTGTTAGTTTTTTATGATATTTACCATTATATGATGGTAGTTTATCTGAAAATGTAACAAAAAATTTGTTGATGGGAGGAAGAAATATGTATTGTAACAATTGTGGATCTAACATTGATGATAATTCATCAGTCTGCCCTAATTGTGGAGCAAGCATTAATGGCTCAGGAGTATCAGGTTCGCCTGATAATGGAGGATTTTTATGGGGGCTTTTAGGCTGCTGTATTCCGGTAGCCGGTCTTGTGCTTTACTTAGTATGGAAGGATACCAAGCCTAGGACAGCTAAAGCAGCTGGGATAGGTGCATTAGTTTCAGTTGGTATTGTTGTGCTTTACTATATAGTTGTTTTAGCACTTGGAGCCTCAATGTTTTATATGAATTAAACTATGATAGATTTTGTATATAGATGGCTTCCGATAATATTTGGCTGCCATTGTAGAGATGATAGGTCTTTTCATTACAAAGGACACAGATTGCCCATATGTGCAAGATGTACGGGAGAGTTAGCCGGGATAGTGGGAAGTATAATCATGTTTTGGTTTTGGAGGCCGAATGTGATTACTTCGTTAATAATGTTGTTCCCCCTTATTCTGGATGGCTTTGCCCAGGCATTAACTAAATATGAGAGTACCAATGCCAGACGGTTGTTGACAGGTATTTTGTTTGGGATAGGATTGGCATCGCTATTTGCAGAATCTACTATAATAGCCTTTGAATATGGGATTGAGATTGGCAGAACATTAAAAAAGTAGGAACTGTTATCTTTATAAGGGAAACAATAAATAGGGTAGGTGTGTTTAAAAGGCATATTTTCTGCATTACTGGTCTGGTTTATTTTAGATATACAGGGAAAATGGAATATTTAACTATTGTTAAGAGAGAATATGCAGTTAAACAGATAAGGCTCAGTTTTTTTGATTCAGGGCTGCATTTAATGTTTAGAAGGCTGTTTTTAGATGAGGAGGAGAATATGAATAAGCGCAGGATAAGTTTTGTTATTGTGTTGGCTATGGTATTTTTGCTTTTTTCAGGTTTTGTACCTGATAGGGCAAAGGCAGACGATGTGATGGTAAGTTATACAGATCATCCTCTCAACACAGACTGGGTTAGCTATCAGCTGGTAGGGGGCAGTCCGTCACAGTATTTAAGAGTGGTGTTGCCAAGTGCAGGAAGGTTATGGATTGAGACTAGGAGTTTTACTGAGGCTAGAATGTATTTTTACAATAGCGATTTAACATCAAGGATTATTGATAATAAGTATATTTATGGAGAGATATCCGAACCGAAATTTAATTCTTATGATAATTTTTTTGAAGCCGGAGAATATTATATAAGATTAGAATCCAGGATGAATAAGGGAGTGGCAGGCAGGCTTGACCTGAAGCTGTCATTTGAAGATTCCGGGTCTAATGAAATTTCACCTAACGGAACTTATCAAAATGCAATGCCAATTTATGAAAATAGTGAGATTAATGGAGTTATAACTTATTTTGATGAGTATGATTATTACAAGTTTGAATTATCGAGAGAAAACCGTATTAACATCGGGATGTATTCTTACTGTAAAAAACTTCGTTCTGAACTTTTGGATAGTGATTTAAAGGTTATAGGGGAAATAAGTAATGATTGGTATGATGCGAGCAAGGAGGAACCAAAATATTTTGACTACTTGGATATTCTTTCACCAGGCACATATTACATCCGTGTAAAGTCAGGTGGTTATAGCGGAGAGTATAAACTTAAATATAATATAGTAAATCAAATCAAAAAAATTAGAATCAAAAAAGTAAAAAAACTCTATGTTGGCGATAAAAAGAAGCTAAAAGCTATTATCAGTCCTAAAAATGCAACTTTAAAAAATGTAATATGGGCTTCATCAGATTCCTGGCTGGCAGAAGTTAATGATAGAGGCGTACTTGTGGCGAAAAATACTGGAACAGTTGAAATTACGGCAACTGCTAGAGATGGCAGTAATGTAGTTGGAAGAATAAAAGATTAAAAATAGTAAGAAGAAAAATAGTTAAATGTTTTTAGAATATAATAATACCTGAATTTATAAAAATCCCTTGCAATTTTTGTTGAAGAAATTGCAGGGTTTTTTTGCATTTACACTTGTGTTATACTGTTTGAGAAGAGAGATAATATATTTCTATCTTATGTTTTTAAAATGATTTATGTAAGGGGTAGACAATGACTTTAGAAGAAATAAAAAAACTCATACAAAAATGGGGAAAAAAATAGATGTAGAATTTAAGGAATCAAGAAATGTTTTAACAAAAGATATTTATGACACAGTATGTTCTTTTTAACAATAGAAACGGCGGGCATATATTATTAGGCATTAATGACAACAAAGAAATAGTTGGAGTTAATCCTGAAAAGGCAGATAAAAATTCTTAAAGAATTTACTAATGCTATAAATAACCCACAAAAAGATATACCCACCACTTTTACTTAACACCTGTTACCGTTGATATAGATGAAAAAAATAATTATTTATATTAGAGTGCCAAAAGGTTATCAGGTATGTAGGCATAATGGTAAAATTTTGGACAGATCTTATGAGGGAGATATTAATATTACTAATAATGCGGAACTTGTATATAAGATGTATGCAAGAAAGCAAAGCTCATATTTTGTAAATAAAATATATCCCAGCCTTACTTTGGAATGCTTGGACAAGGAGATAATTGAGAGAGCAAAAAATATGGCAATATCAAGGAATCAAAATCATGTTTGGAAAAATATGAGTAATGAAGAACTCCTTAGAAGCGCCAATTTGATATTATTTGATCCGGATACCAACAAAGAAGGAATAACTTTAGCAGCGATTTTACTGTTTGGAAAAGATAATTCGATAATGTCTGTTTTATCCCACCATAAAACGGATGCAATATTCAGGGTGGTTAACAAAGACAGATATGATGATAGAGATGTTGTAATTACAAACTTGATTGACAGTTATGACAGGCTTATGGAATTTGGAGCAAAACATCTGAATGACTTGTTTGTTTTAGATGGAATTGTAAATGTAAATGCAAGAGACAGGATACTTAGAGAAATAGTTTCAAATACATTAGTACACAGAGATTTTTCCAGTGGTTTTCCGGCTAAGATTATTATTGATGATGAAAAAATTGTTGTTGAAAATAGCAATTTAGCACATACCTTTGGGGAGTTAGATTTGAAAACATTTGAACCATTCCCTAAAAATCCAACTATCTCCAAGGTTTTTAGAGAGCTTGGTTTGGCAGATGAGCTTGGTTCAGGAATGAGAAATGTTTATAAATATACTCAGCTATATTCGGGTAAAAATCCTATATTTGAGGAAGGTGACATATTTAGAACTATTATTCCACTAAAGAAAATAGCAACGAGGAAAGTAGGCATAGAAAATGTCCCTCTAAATGTCCCTCTAAATGTCCCTCTAAATGTCCCTCTAAATGTCCCTCTAAATGTCCCTCTAAATTCTAGGGAAGAAATTAAAAATGCGATTATTGAGCTTATAAAAAATGATAATAAAATAACCCGTAAATTTATGGCTGAAAGCCTGAAAATAAGTGAGAAAACAGTTTCGAGATATATAAAGGAAATGTCTGATATCAGATATGTTGGAACAGGTAAAAGTGGTCATTGGGAATTTAACAAAGATTCAGGAGAAAAACATTGAGAAAACTACTAATTTACATTCGTGATTATAAACTCGAAAGCATACTAGGCCCTCTTTTTAAGCTCTTAGAGGCCTGCATGGATCTTATAGTTCCACTTGTGATGGCATATATCATAGATAAGGGAATAGGCGGAAATGATAAGGGGCTTATAGTGAGGCTTTGCCTTTTGCTTGTAGGCCTCGGCTTTGTGGGGCTTACCTTTTCAATAACTGCCCAGTTTTTTGCGGCAAAAGCAAGCGTGGGCTTTATCAAACAGGTAAAACACGCAGTATTTGCACATATTCAAAGGCTTTCATTCTTAGACATAGATAGGGTTGGTTCCAATACACTTATAACAAGGCTTACAAGTGATATGAATCAGATTCAAACAGGTGTTAACCTTACACTGAGACTCTTTCTTCGCTCACCCTTTATCGTAGCCGGTGCAGTGGTTATGGCATTTACCATAGATGTAGAAATTGGTATTCTATTTGTAATCACCATAATTATACTGTCAGCTGTGATTTTTGGTGTCATGTACTGGTGTATTCCTAAGTACAGAGATGTACAGAGTGCACTTGACAAGGTGCTTGGCAAGACTAGAGAGAACCTTACCGGAGTGAGAGTTATAAGAGCATTTTGTAAGGAAGATGAGGAAATAAGAGATTTTGAGAAGTCAAATAAATTTCTGACTGATTTAAGTAAAAGGGTTGGAACAGTATCTTCTCTCATGAATCCTCTGACATATGTAATTGTCAATATAGGTATTGCAACTCTTATTTATAAGGGGGCTATAAGAGTCGAAGCAGGCGCTCTCACTCAGGGGCAGATTGTGGCTTTATATAACTATATGTCACAGATTCTTGTGGAGCTCGTAAAGTTTGCAACTATGTTCCTCAATATTACACGCTCAGTAGCCTGTGGCAATAGAGTTCAGAGCATACTAGACATAGAGCCTGGTATGAAAGAAGTAGATATAACTACCACAGACTCAGATAAAATGGACGAAAGCATAGTCGAGTTTAGCAATGTAAGTCTTAATTACAATGGAAAGTTATCACCAGATAGTGAGGAAATGCCTTAAATAATATCAATTTTGCAGTTAAAAAGGGAGAAACCATTGGTGTTATCGGCGGTACCGGCTCAGGTAAAACTTCTCTCGTTAGCCTCATACCGAGGTTCTATGATGCAAGTGAGGGTGAAGTAAGGGTAAAAGGAAGAAATGTAACAGACTACAGCTTTAAGGAACTAAGAAAAACCGTAGCTGTCGTCTTGCAGAAGGCTTCACTTTTTAAGGGGAGTATAAGAGACAATATCAAATGGGGCAATGAAAATGCTACAGATGAGGAGATTATGGAGGCTGTGCGCATAGCCTGTGCTGAGGATGTGGTTAATTCTAAAGAAGGCAAGCTTGATTTTATTATAGAACAGGAGGGCAGGAATCTTTCAGGAGGACAGAAACAAAGGCTTTCTATAGCAAGAGCCCTTGTAGGCAAGCCTGAAATCCTTATACTTGATGACAGCTCATCTGCTCTTGACTATGCTACAGACCTTGCGCTTAGGAAGGGTATAAATGCTCTGGAGTACAAGCCTACGGTATTTATAGTATCTCAGAGGACTTCTTCTATTATGCAGGCTGACAAGATAATAGTGTTAGATGACGGTGACATGGTTGGAATGGGAAAACATGAAGAACTGCTTGATTCTTGCGAGGTTTACAAAGAGATTTACAATTCGCAGTATAGCTAGATTATCTACCCGGGTTTACCCCTGCCTTTGTAAGGCGATGGACATTTATCATCTGGAGCGTTATGGAACCACAAATATATAAGGAGTACCTGAAATGAAGGATAACAAAAAGATAATTAAAGCAGTTCTTTCTTATATAGGTAATTATAAGATATTGCTGTTTGCTTCTCTTGTAATGGCGATGGCTACAGTAGTTTTGACTCTATATCTCCCTATTTTGTTTGGAGATGCTATCGACCTCATCGTGGGAGGTGGACTTACGAGGCTTGATAGGATATTTAGCATTATTGTAGAGGCAGGGGTAGTAGCGGGCATTACTGCCCTACTTCAGTGGATTATGACCACCATCAACTATAGAATAGCCTACAATGTAGTTAGGGATATCAGAAATGACGCACTTATAAGGATTGAGAGACTTCCTCTTAGCTTTTTAGATGCACATCCTACAGGTGATATAGTAAGCAGGGTAATAGCAGATGCAGACCAGTTTTCTGACGGGCTTTTACTTGGATTTACACAGATTTTTACAGGGATTGCAACTATACTTGGTACTCTGGTATTTATGATTAAGATAAATGTGTTTACAGCACTTATAGTTGTGGTACTTACACCTCTCTCATTATTTGTGGCGAGATTCATTTCAAAGCATACTTACAATATGTTCAAGCTTCAGTCTGAAACCAGAGCGGAGCAAACCTCTCTAATCAATGAAATGATAGGTGGAATGGAAGTGGTAAAGGCCTACGGAAGAGAGGAAAAGGTGGTTGATGATTTTGATGAAATCAATGAAAGGATAGAAAAAGCATCGCTTAAAGCCATATTTTTCTCGTCTATTACCAACCCTGCAACAAGGTTTGTCAACAATATAGTCTATGCATTAGTTGGGCTTGTAGGAGCTTTTCAGGTAATAAATGCAGGCATAAGCGTAGGTGGCCTTACTGCATTTTTAGCCTATGCAAACCAGTATACCAAGCCTTTTAACGACATTTCAGGAATCATTACCGAGCTTCAAAATGCCATAGCCTGTGCAGGCAGGCTTCTGGAACTTATAAATGAGGAGGTTGAGGTAAAGGATGGTGAGATTGAACTAGGCGAATCAAAGCAGACAGTGGATAATAGTGGACTTAAAGGTGAAATAGGTGATGTAGAACTTGACAATGTGTCATTTTCTTATGTAAAGGATAAAAAGCTTATTGAAGGACTAAACCTTAGGGTGAAAAAGGCCAGAGAATAGCTATAGTGGGGCCTACGGGCTGTGGCAAGACTACAATCATCAATCTTCTTATGAGGTTCTATGATGTTGACAGCGGAAGTATTAGGCTTGAAAATGCTGATATAAGGGATATTAAAAGACATAGCCTACGAAAGTCATACGGAATGGTGCTTCAGGAGACCTGGCTTAGACAGGGTACAATAAGGGACAATATAGTGATGGGTAAGCCTGATGCAACTGATGAAGAAGTAATTGCGGCTGCAAAGGCTGCGCACTCACATAGCTTCATAAGCAAGCTAAAAGACGGCTACAATACTGTGATAGACGAGGCTGGAAGTGGACTGTCAAAAGGTCAGATGCAGCTTTTATGCATCACAAGGGTAATGCTCTTACTTCCACCTATGCTGATTCTTGATGAGGCGACCTCATCGATTGATACAAGAACCGAAATCAAGATTCAGAAGGCATTTAACCGACTGATGGAGGGAAGAACGAGCTTCATAGTTGCTCACAGGCTATCAACCATTAAGGAGGCCGACATTATTCTTGTAATGAAGGCAGGAAGTATAATAGAGCAGGGCAATCACGAGGAACTTCTTGAAAAGAAGGGCTTTTACGCAGAGCTTTATAATAGCCAGTTTGTCGGAGTGGGCAGCTGATGTAATATACCGGACATCTTAAATATAGTAATTGTGGCTTTGCGTTAATATTAGGACGCTTTCTAATAATTGTGATACATACTTGTATTTTTAGGGTTTTGGACTATAATTGTTGACAAACAGTTGGATACAAGCTTTACGAAAAGAGGACTAAATGAAATCAACACTTAAAAGAACTTGGGCAGAAATAAATTTAGATGCCATAGAGTATAATTATAAGAAAATCAAAGAGCATATCGGAGAGAATATCAAGTTTGCAGGTATTGTAAAGGCAGATGCCTATGGACATGGCTCTGTAAAGGTGGGAGAAAAGTTACAGGAACTGGGTGCAGATTACCTTGCAGTCAGCAGTATAGATGAGGCTATGGAGCTTAGATTTAACGGAATTACCATGCCCATCCTAATCCTTGGACATACTCCCAGAGAACAGGTAGATAGGCTCATCTGTTTTAATATCACTCAGGCAGTAACCTGTGAAGCAAAGGCTCTAGAATACAGTGAAGAGGCAGTAAAATGCAAGGGAATTCTTAAGATTCATATAAAGGTGGACACAGGTATGTCAAGACTTGGTTATCTCTGTGAAGGTGATCATTTTGAAACGGGAGTCCAGGGAATAGTAAATGTATGCAATCTTCCAAACTTAGATGCAGAGGGCATATTTACCCATTTTGCTGTATCTGATGAAGATGGAGAGGAGTGCAGGGAGTATACCGAACACCAGTTAAAGCTTTTTAAGGATGTGATAGCTGAAGTAGAGAGAATATCAGGAAAAAAAGTTCTTACTTCACCACTGTGCCAATACCGGTGCTACAGTAAATTATCCTGAAAGCTATATGGACATGGTGCGTCCGGGACTTTTGCTCTATGGATACGGCGAATATGCTAAAAAGCTTGGTCTAAAGCCAGTAATGTCAATGAAAACCACAGTTAGCACGATTAAGGTTTATCCAAAGGGTACTAAGATTAGCTATGGAGGAATATATACAACTATAGAGAAAACCCGTATGGGAGTTGTGCCTTATGGATATGCAGATGGATTTATGCGTTGCCTCTCTAACAAATATTCATTTATGACGGAAGCAGGACCTGTTAGGCAAAGAGGTAGAATCTGTATGGATATGTGTATGATAGACATAACAGATAAGTACAGCATAGATGTGGGCAGTGAGATAGAGATATTCGGCGAGAACAATCCGATAGAAGTTATGGCGGAAATGGCAGGAACAATTCCCTACGAACTTGTATGTGCCGTAAGCAAGAGGGTACATAGGATATATATTGAACATGGTGAGGTTGTGGACAGGGAGCTTATGCTTAGGATGTGAGGAAGTAAATTAAAATAAATCCAGTAGATATTCCAGGTCTAATGATGGGATGATTGGCTATGAAAGGAGAATATTACTGTATGGTTGACATAGAACAATATAAAAAAATGATTATTCAAAACCTGGATAGTCTTGATATAATAAGCAGGTCCAAAACAAACAATGATTGATTATTTTAAGGAAACTTTAGAAACAGATTCTTCTGAATATTTATTAAAAAGATATATGTTTAGAAACCCTTGAAGATAATGCAAAATTAATTTCTTATGGCGTTAGGTTTGATGCATTGAGAGATAATATGTTTTCAATTTTGTATTGTTTTTTTCAAATATACTCAAAAAGAAAAAGGATTTTTTTATATAACTATTATTCGTATTTTGATGCAAATGGGGATTTAATTGATAACTTTATAGATTAAATTCAATTAGTGCATGATTTACCAATGGATTTTAAGGTTAAAACAGAATTTATTGAAGGTAAATTGGACAACCTTGAGAATAAAATTGATGAATATAAAAAACAATATTTATGCTGGGTGCTTGTGGACACAAGTTAGTCGCTTATAGATTTCTGAAAGGAACTTTTATGTACTCTAAGCAGCAGAAAGGGGAAAGAAAATGATAAATTTTGTTGAACTAAATGAGAAAAACTGGATGGATTTTGCAGGACTATCCGTAAAAGAAAGCCAAAGACATTTTTTGGCAGACAACATAGGAATAATTGCCAGGGGATATGTTTATCGTTCATCTGAAGCAAGGGTAATCGGAATAGTTGATGATAAATTTGCTGTGGGGCTTGCCATGGTAAGGAATATTGATGAAGAGCCTGCCTGTTATGAGATTCAGCAATTTATGATTGACAGGAGGTATCAGGGCAAAGGCTATGGCACAGAGGCATTAAGAATACTTCTGTCAGAACTTGAAAAAGAGCATAAATATGACTGCGTTGAAGTTTGCATGAAAATGGATGATGTTATCGCCCTGCATATTTATAAAAAGTTGGGCTTTGCTGATACAGGGTACATTGATGAAGATGTACCTGATAGTTTCAATCTTATGTATAATTTTAAGAAAAATGCAGAAAAGGTTAGGATTTCAGAAGTAGAAGATCCTGTGGAAAAGCAGAGGATTACGCGATTGATACTGGAGGCTCTCCCGGAGTGGTTCGGACTTCCCGATTCAAGGGAGGAATATATAACCGAAAGCTCAAATCGGCCTTTCTTTGCTGCATACGATGAGAACAAACCTATAGGTTTCGTATATTTGGATGAAACCGGTAAGGATACGGTTGAACTCTATGTGATGGGAATACTTAAAGAGTATCACAGACAAGGTATTGGCAGAAAGCTTGTGGAAAAGGCTAAAGAATTGGCAAAGCGGAAGGGATATTCCTTTATGCAGGTAAAAACGGTTCAGAAGGGGAAATATAAGGAGTATGATGATACCAACTGTTTTTATCTTTCGTTGGGATTTAAAGAATTTGAGATATTTCCTACTCTTTGGGATGAATGGAATCCTTGCCAGGTGTATGTGATGGGACTTTAATTCCTGTTGTGACAGGTAACTGACAAAAAATCAACAATATTTTAAGCACTTAACTTGTGTATATAAGTATTAGTTAAGTGCTTTTTATTATAAAAAAATCTCTCCTCACTATTGAATAATTATACATAAATAGTGTATAATATAAATATTGATACGATAAATATTATTTGGGCTTGGTAATATACAATCCACCTGAAAGGAGTAGGCTATGAATACACAGCAAGCTATAAAAGAAATTGATAAGATGTCGGGTACATTTACTAAAGTATCTGATGAAATATGGAAATATGCAGAACTATCCGTTAAAGAGTTTAAGTCTGCGGCACTTTATGTTGATGTGTTAAAAGAGCTGGGCTTTGAAGTAGAGGCTCCTTTTGCAGGAATAAAGACTGCATTTAAGGGAGTATACGGAAGTGGTAAGCCCGTTATAGGTATTTTGGCTGAATATGATGCTCTTTCAGGACTATCACAAAAAGCAGGTGTTGCAAAAAGGAGTGAAGTGGTAAAAGGAGGCAGTGGCCACGGCTGTGGGCACAATATGCTAGGAGCTGGTTCATTGGCAGCGGCTTACGGAATCAAAAAATATCTTGAAGATAAAAAGGGGAAGGGGACGGTTATCTTCTATGGCTGTCCCGGAGAAGAAGGTGGGGCAGCTAAGGCTTTTATGGCGAGAGACGGTGTGTTTAGTGAACTAGATATAGCCCTTACCTGGCACCCATCTGATGCTAACGAAGTAGTTACAGGGACCTGTAATTCCTGCATACAGACTGAATATAGATTTAAGGGTATAGCTTCACATGCAGCAGGGGCGCCTGAGTTTGGGCGCTCAGCTCTTGATGCGGTTACGCTTATGAATCTTGGAGTTGAATTTATGAGGGAGCATATGCCTGACTTGGCAAGAATTCATTATGCCATCACTGATGGAGGAGGAGCCTCGCCAAATGTGGTTCAGCCACATGCAAGGGTTCTTTATATGGTTCGTAGCAAGCTTGCAAAAGACGCACTGGAACTTCAGGAGAGAGTTGATAACATAGCAAAAGGAGCTGCTCTTATGACAGGAACTAAGCTTACCAAGGTATTCATAGATGGCTGTTCCAATACAGTTCCTAATAAAACTCTTGAAGAGGTTTTGTATAAGAATTTTGAAAAAATCGGAGTTCCAAAACATACAAAGGAAGAAGAGGAGTTTGCGGCTAACATCTGCAAGTCATACGAGATGGTAAATGACAAACTTCCTGGTTCCTGCACCTATGAAACGGAAGAAATGACAAAAAAGGTTAAGGAGCTTTCAAAAAATGGAAGCCTTCCGTTAAACGACTTTCTTATGCCTTATATACACAGCAATAAGCAGAGCATGGGCTCTACAGATGTGGGAGATGTAAGCTGGCTGGTGCCTACAGCACAGATTCATGTGGTTACATTTGCAAGTAATTCACCGGGACACAGCTGGCAGAATGTATCCTGTGGCGGAAGTTCTATAGGGCATAAGGGACTTTTAACCGCTGGAAAAGTGCTTGCAAGTACAGCGATAGAACTCTATGAGAACCCTGAAATTATAAAGAAGGCTAAGGAGGAGTTCGAAAAAAAGACGGAAGTCGGATATTTCTGCCCTGTACCTAAGAAGGCAGTGCTTAAAGCAGTAGACTGCCTAGGATAAGGCATATTTGCTTTAGAATAGGGTGGGAATAGTATATGGATTACTTAAGCTAAGAATTATAAAAGGTCTGCAGCCAGTTAGAATAAATATTCTGGCTAACTGCAGACCTGAATTTTTATAAATCTAATTACAGTTCTTTAACCCAAAGCCCGTGAAGATTGCAGTATGCATATACTCTAAGAGCCTTGTCATCGGCTATCTTAAATACAGCCTTTGGCTCGTCAGTTACCTTAAAGTGCTTCATCTGTCCGCCCTTTTCGGTCTCAACATATACCCACTCGATATGATGTTCCTCTGTCATTGGGTGAATAACGCTGCCTACTGCTACATTGATAGTATCGCCATCAACACTAACCTCAGGTACATGCTTCTCAAGAGCAGCTTCACTTGAGTTAGGCTTTAAGTACTTGAGCTCCTCTGAGAAAAGCTTGTGCTCATGCTCGTGGTCACCCTTCTTAATTACCTGTACCTCAAAGTCACAATCCTTACAGACATAAAATCCTAAATTTTCCATTTCATAAACCTCCTTGTATTTGTTTGATATGAGCAAAAATATACTCAATTTAATATTATACTGAAACCGTAAAAAGTCAACTGAATTTATAAAATTGTTAAATAAATTTGTCTTTATTAGGTTTTGTAAAATTATATCACACGCAACATAATTTGTCCAGATGAAAAAAATGAAAAAAATTTTTTTAATGGCTTGATATAAGAAATTAACATTCAAAAAAATGTATTATTTATTGACTATTTATACTATAATTTTTTTCTGTTGCCTCTCCCAATAGGCATAGAAGGGAGGTGAATTTATGGAAGCATTAACATCCTTTGATTCTCTGTTGCGGCAGGTGTAGTTGCCAACTATATCTGCAAATGGCTGAACGGAGAAGGTAAAAAAGTCAACCCATATCCTGTATTACTTTTAATACCAATGTATTTTAGTGATTGTTTTATATTAAAAAGTAGTAGAATACCATATATAAAGGGTTGAAAGGGAAAAGAAAAAGCCACCATACTGATGACGATATGGTGACAATTTTATATGTAATATTCTTAAATTACGCAAGTTTGTTAACAGACTTTGTAAGACGAGAAATCTTTCTGGAAGCTGTCTTTCTGTGGTATACGCCTTTGTTTGCAGCCTTATCAATAGCAGCAACAGCAGGAGCAAGAGCAACCTTAGCAGCCTCATTATCACTAACTGCAACAGCAGCAACAACCTTCTTTACAAGAGTCTTAACTCTAGAAGTAATCATTTTATTTCTAAGAGTCTTCTTTGCAGCAACTTTGATTCTTTTCTTAGCAGATTTAATATTAGCCAATTTAACACCTCCATTATCATTGTTTGATTAAAAGTGTTTCATTAATCCGGACACGGACGCTTAACGCAAACACACTAAATAACTTTAATACAAAATTGAAGGATTGTCAACAGATTTAAAGGAATTTTACTTGATAAATTTTTAAAAATACTGTAATCTGTATAAGTCAAAGTAATTATTAGTGGAAGGCTGAACTTAAATTATCTATGATTTATAATGCTAAACACCTGTTTTAGCTGTATATTAATGGATAATGAAGGATTTTTACAGCTTACAAAAGACCATTTGTGGTAGTTTGGTATCATAGGATTCTTGTACTTGTGATACCTCAAATATAATTATAATTAATATGGAGAGAAGAATGTCGGAGATAAATACTAAAAATATCAGAAATTTTTGCATTATAGCACATATAGACCATGGTAAATCAACCCTTGCGGACAGGATAATAGAGGCAACAGGCACCCTTACCAAGAGAGAGATGCAGGATCAGATTCTTGACAACATGGATCTTGAGAGGGAGCGTGGCATTACTATTCGCTCTCAGGCAGTAAGAGTGGTTTACAAGGCAAAAAATGGAGAGGAGTATATATTTAACCTCATTGATACTCCGGGGCATGTAGACTTTAACTACGAGGTATCAAGAAGCCTTGCGGCTTGTGAGGGTGCTATCCTTGTAGTAGATGCTTCTCAGGGAGTGGAGGCTCAGACTCTTGCAAATGTCTACCTTGCCTTAGAACACGACCTTACAGTTGTTCCTGTTATCAATAAGGTAGATCTTCCAAGTGCTGATCCGGACAGGGTTAAAGAAGAGATTGAGGACATTGTAGGTATTGAAGCCCACGATGCACCGCTTATTTCTGCCAAAAATGGCCTAAATATAGAGGATGTACTTGAAGCTATAGTTGAGAAGATACCTGCACCTTCTGGAAAGCCTGAGAATCCTTTGAAGGCACTTATTTTCAACTCGCTTTATGACGCCTATAAGGGAGTTATAGTATTTGCAAGGATTATGGAAGGTACTGTTAAAAAGGGTACCAAGATTAAGATGTTCCAGTCTAGCGCAGTAGAAGAAGTTGTAGAAGTAGGTACCTTTGGAGCAGGACAGTTTATTCCTTGTGAAGAGCTTACTGCAGGTATGGTTGGCTATATTACTGCAAGTATCAAAGACCTAAGACTTACCAATGTGGGTGATACCATTACCGATAAGGACAATCCTTGCGATACAGCACTGCCTGGCTACAAGAAGGTGCTTCCTATGGTTTACTGTGGACTTTATCCTGCGGATGGAGCACATTACGCAGACCTTAGAGATGCACTTGAAAAGCTTCAGTTAAATGATGCTGCCCTCCAGTTCGAGCCTGAAACCTCTATTGCTCTTGGCTTTGGTTTCAGATGCGGTTTCCTCGGATTATTACATTTAGATGTAGTTCAGGAGAGACTTGAGCGTGATTATGACATAGACCTTGTGGCTACTGCACCTAGCGTAGTATATAAGATACATAAGACTGATGGCACGGTGATTGACATTACCAATCCGTCAAACCTTCCTGATCCTTCAGAGATAGACTATATGGAAGAGCCTATTGTTAAGGCTGAAATTATGGTTACAACTGAGTATTTAGGCTCCATTATGAAGCTTTGCCAGGAAAGGCGTGGTGTAAACAATGGAATGGACTATATTGAGGAGACTAGGGTAGTACTAAAGTATGACCTTCCGCTTAATGAAATTATTTACGATTTTTTCGATGCCCTTAAGTCCCGTTCAAGGGGCTATGCGTCATTTGACTATGAATTTAAGGGCTATCAGAAGGCTGAACTTGTAAAACTGGATATCCTTATTAATAAGGAGTCTGTAGATGCACTTTCCTTCATTATAGTTAAAGAAGGTGCTTACGAGAGAGCTAAGAAAATGTGCGAGAAGCTTAAAAATGAAATTCCCCGCCAGCTTTTTGAAGTGCCTATTCAGGCAGCTATCGGTAGCAAGGTAATTGCGAGAGAAACAGTAAGGGCTATGCGCAAAGATGTGCTCGCAAAGTGCTATGGTGGAGATATCTCAAGAAAGAGAAAGCTTCTTGAGAAACAGAAGGAAGGAAAGAAGAGAATGCGTGAGGTGGGTAATGTAGAGATACCACAGAAGGCATTTATGAGTGTGCTTAAGTTAGATTCAGGGGATTGACAGCCTCTTTCCAAATCTTAAGTTTTTCTTCAAAATTCAGCCTTGCATTTGCGGGGCTTGTAGAAGGCAGAGTGATGGTATTTATAGGTATTTGGCTGAAATATCTATTATACATCGCTTCTGCTTTTTTTCCATTTAAAAGAATGGTTGATATGCCTTGATATTGATTTAACAATCCCCCGATGTCATTTGGGATTTCATTCTTAATATCAGAATCAAGAGAACCCTCACGGTTGCCGCTATGCACCATATCCCAAGAGCTATATGATTTTTAAGGAGAAGTTCACATTTTGCAGAGTAGTCTTCACTGTAGGCTTCATTGAAAACTATAAACATAATCTTCCAGAAAGCATTGCGGGGATGGGCATAATACTGAACTTGCTTTAAGGATTCTTCACCCGGAAGTGAGCCAAGGACGAGGATTTTTGAAGAATGGTCTATAAGTGGTGGAAAACTGTATTTTGTCATAAGAGCCTCCTTGGAATTGATAGTAATAATATAGCAGAGAAAAAGAACAGGTGCAAGAAAATAAGGAAAAACATAGTATCTTATAGACAAGACAAAAATTAGTAAATATTGTCTTGCGTACAAGACAGTAAAAAGATGAATTTGCTTGAAAAAAAGCTTGACAAAATATTTATGGGGAGGCAAAAATATAAAAGGATATTTGATGATTTTTAGCTGTAAGTAACTGAAAATGGTTTATTTAATATTTATAATTTTGTCTTATAAGCTGAAAAAAATAATCTAACAATAAAAAGAAGAACGAATTATAGTTTGCCCTGCATGTAAGATAAAAAAAGTAATAGATTTCTTGTCTGATATGTTATTTACAAGGAATATATATGCTAATTTTTATTTGCGTATAATATATACTCTTTAGATGTATATTATAAAAAAACAAAAGACTAAGAGGGAATAGAGTATGAAGAGATTATTCAAATTTAACATTTTTTTATGTTTTTTTCTTATAATGATAACTGCTTATTTAGGGGCAGAACTGGTAAAAGCTTCAGATACGGTTACTATAAGCTATGAAGCAACTCACCACCAAAGTGAAGCGAGGGAAATGCTAAGTCTCTTAAATGAATTTAGAACAGGTGGTACTTGGTATTGGAATCAAGATAATACTACTAAAACCAATATAGCACCAAATGAATTACAGCCATTACAATGGGATTATGAATTGGAAAAACTGGCTATTAAAAGAGCAGAAGAAATTGCGGTATTTTATTCACACACAAGGCCTGCCGGAAACGAAAGGGAGTTATTAACTGGTGAAAATATAGCAGCTGGGCAAGAGAATTTTAATTCGGCTTTTATAGCGTGGAGAGAAGATGATGATCCATATTTGTGGCAGGGACATAGAAGAAATATGCTTAATAATAGATATACCCATGTCGGAATAGCCTGTGTTGAAAGAGATGGGAGAAAATACTGGGTACAGAATTTTAGTTTTAGAGGTTATGGAAACACTCCTATAGAGCTGAACAATTCAACAGAACAAGTAAGAGTAAACATTAAAAAGGATCTTATAAAAGAGGTTGGAATTGAAGTAAGAACCGTAGATTGGTATGTAGGTATGCTTTTACCCAAAAATGAAGATTCTGATTATTTTGTTATTGATGCTGGAGAAAGCATAAAAATACAAGAGCCGATGCCGTATTATTTAATAGAAGACAGAAAAGTTTATGTGTCTGACGTAAAAATCACAAGCAGAAGTGAAGATGAATCTATTGCTAGAGTCGGAAGCGATGGGACAATAACAGGTATTAGCAAAGGAAAAACGAGAATAATTTATGAAGGATTATTTTTTAATGGTTTATTCAGCGACTATGCTGAAATTAAGGTTAAATTAACCGATATAAGCAGTTTTTCACTATACTTTGACGATGAAGAATTTTCATACAGTTATACAGGAAATCCTATTAAGCCTAAAGCAATAGTTGATAATTCTGAACTTGTTGAAGGTAGGGATTATATTTTTAGAATATAAGAATAATATAGAAGTCGGTAAGGCTGTAGTAGTAGCAAAGGGCATAAATAATTATGAGGGTAAACTAGAAAAGAAGTTTGAAATAGTACCTGCTGATGGAGAAAAAAATTTTGCCATAAGCGGCATTGCTGACAAGAATTATACAGGAGAAAAGATTTATCAGAATATATCTATTGTTAATGATGAGGGTAAAAAAACTGATAGAGAATGTAGATTATACATTGAAATATAGTGATAATATAGAGCCTGGTGAGGCAACAATAGATATTGAATATAAAGGAAATTATCAAGGTAATGCAAGTAAATATTTTAATATAATAGAGAAAGATAAAGAAATAAAGAAAAAAAGCCTGCCAAGTTTAATGATGAGAACAACCTAAAGACTTCTCAAAGCAGGAAGGACAATGTAAAAATTAAAAAAATGTAAAGCCCAAAAATAAATAAAAATTAGAATAGATAAAGGGAAAATAAGTGTTTTTATAAAATTTAATAAAGGTATTTCTTATAAATTACAATATTCTGATAATAAAAAAATGGTTAAAGCCCATGACAATAAAAAGTTAAAGGTAATAAAACCACAATTGAAAAAATTTGATTAGTGGAAAAACATATTATATTCGCATAGGAATATTAAGTAATGGAAAAATGAACTGGAGTGTTGTGAAAAAGATAAAAAAATTAAATAGTATTAAATGTAAAAATTTGACCTTAGCTGCAGTAATTTCAAAATTGTAAAAAGGCAGAGTGATGGTATGTAAAAGGTATTTGACTAAAAATATCTTTTATGTATCGCTTCTGCCTTTTTCTGGTTAAAAAGAATAAAAATTGTCTTGTACACAAGACGAAATAAGGATAATATTGTCTTGTGTATAAGACAATATGGAGATTGTATGTTATAATTAAAACGGTCGTAAATTTTGCGTTCGCTTTTAAGAACTTTTTGCATTCGCAATTTAAATATAATATTAAGAGGAGAAAAATGAAATGAAATTAAAAAAATATGTGAAATTATTAACAGTATCATCAATTCTTGCCATTGGTCTCAGCGTATCAGCATTAGAAACAGGAGCTTTTAGACAGTGCTGTAATTAAGGTTTATGCAAAAGAAAAAAATACAGTTAAAAACTAAAAAGATAGTGAAGAAGGATAAAAAAAGTATTAAAAGCAATTTGAACCTGTAATTGAAGGAATGAACAGAGCATGAGGGCATTCGTATATACAGATAGTAAGAATAATAAAATATATATATCAGTAAAAGATTTTTTTCGGCAATTTAGCAGGAACAACAAAGGAGGCTAAAATAAGTGTAAATACAAATAAAAAAACAGTAAAAGGTGAGTTCGGGCAAAAAAATATAAGAATAAATACACCTATATTTATTTACCTAAAAGCATTTATGGAAAGCCTGAAAATATCAAGTTAGATATAGATGGTAATAAAACAGAGATTAAAGGATATGTTGTAGAGCATGATTTGTATTGGTCAAATGAAAAGGAATTATATATAGATTTTGATGAGTTGGCGGGGAAACTTGATTTAGTTTTTGATAAGGATATAGCAAAGAAAAAATATTTACTTTACACGAAGCTTCCTGAAAATGTAGTGGAATTAAAATCAGACAAGCCACCTATTGAAAGCTATGCAAATTATGCGAATACAGTAATTGATGATTATGATATAGACGGAAGCTGGGCAAATCCAATAGAAAACTACTTGTATGAAGAAAATGGCAATTTAGTGAGGGTTGAAGCTAAAGATGATTATGATAAAATAGAAAACAGCAGAGTCAGCATAAAGAAATACGATTCACAGGGGAATTTGCTTGAATTAAAGGAACTTCCATATCAAGGTGAAAAGTTTGGTGGCTTTTACAGAGGTGAGGAGTACAATTATCTTATTTTTGGAAACAATAATGAGGAAAAGAATGACAGTAAAGAAGTAGTAAGAATAGTTAAATTTGATAGGGAATTTAATGAACTTGGAAGTCTTTCCGTAAATGGAGCATATACAGTATATCCGTTTGATGCAGGTTCTTTAAGGTGTGCAGAGATAGGACAGACAATTTTGGTACATACTTCAAGAGAAAGATATGATGGACATCAAAGTCAGCTTACTATAGCATTTAATGAAGCTACTCTGTCTCTGCTTAATGCGGATGACTTAGATGCATTTCAGAGAAATCATGTAAGCCACGATTTTAACGAGTTCGCCCTGGCTGATGGAAATGAATTTATAGTTGTAGACCATGGTGATGCTTATCCGAGAAGCATACAGGTTAGCTGGCTGAGGACGGAAGCTTTGGAACCTGAGAAAAGATATACAGGAGAAGATGGTTTGTATAATATAATAAACAGAGCCCTGTTCTCACCTTCAAAGGCAAAAGAAATACTTAGTATTCCGGGAGAAATCGGAGCGAACCAGACCGGAGTTTCTATTGGTTCTGCTTTAAATACAGCAAACAAAGTACTTGTAGGAGTGAATAGGATTGACTATTCAAAAGCAACAGGTTTTGACAGTTTTGATATTACAGATAAAGATTTAGATAAAAGGGATGTAGTACTTTATTCTCTGGACAAAAATACCTTAGAAATGACCGAAAATAAATATACAGACTATACTTTAGATAAAAATATCACCTATACCGCTCCTAAGATGGTGAGGCTTGATGAAACAAGAATAATGCTTATCTGGAATAAGTTAAATATTAAGAGTGATGAAAGTGTGTTACAATACATGATTGTTGATGAAAATGGAAACAAGCTTTCTGAAATAAAAACTTTGGAAAATATGAAAATAGCTGATGAAGCACCTGTACTTTACAAGGGCAAGGTGGTGTGGAGTGAGTATAAGAAAGGCAGACTGATACTTAATTCAATACCATTAGAGTAATGAATATAAAGTATTTCAAGACGATGATATTTAATATATGATTTTGAGCGAACGCAAACTCCGGCGTTCGCTTTTTCAAACTTTGAGAGGACATAAACCGCCGGTATATTTAAAAAGTATCTGTTAAATGCTATAATAAAATTTAGTTACCGGATTATTCACACATAAATATTAGAGGGGTTTATGGACAATATTTGCAGAGAGTTATTTAGAGCTATTCACGAGGGAAAATGGTTAAAGATAGAATATAAGAACAAAAATGAGGAAATCACCAGATATTGGATCAGTGTTGTAGATTTAGAACCATATACAAGGGTATTGAAGGTGGATGGCCTTCATTTAGGCTGTTATACAGTAAATAGATTTGAAAAAATATATATAGACTCAATAATTTCAGCCGAAGTAGTGGATGGGAGTTTTTGTGAAAGAAATGAAAAACTGATTGAAGATATAGCCATTAATCCTGAAAAATATGTAAATATATTCGAACAAAACGCAAATTTGAAAATTCTAAGCTACCTTGAAATGTGCAACAAATTAGATGGAAACACCTATGAGACAGATTTTGAACTTATACATTACTTAGACAGAGATAGCGTAACAGAGGCTGCTTACGAGCTTTCAGAAGAACAATTCAAGCTCATAGTTAAGTATTTTCAATATAATAAAGACAAAAAGAAATTTGAAAGCGGTGGATTGCAGATTAAAAATCTGGCTATAAATGTGCTTAGCGTACATACAAATAGGGGGTTACATGTACTTGCATATAGGAAGCTTGGTTTAGATGTAAAGGCAAGGGCTCTAAAGCCTGACAAAGAAATAACAATATGCACTCAATTTACAATAGCTGGAGAAGTTCAGAATATAAGGAAGTTTTTAGAGGCTGAAGAGTATGAACTGCTAAGCGAATTTGAAAAAAATCAGGAAGTTATTAAAGATGCTATTGCAAGCCATTTACAAGGTTGTGAACAGGTAGATGACATTCCATATATAATTGGGCTTGGGATTGATGTGGCACTTGACTTGAATAGTGAATATAAAGCAATTTTAGATATGTATGAAGCTGATGAAGTGAGTATTCCTATTAAGGCATTTTTCGGAGAATTGCTTGCAAAACCGCGAAGAAGCAAGGCATATCCTATAGCTCTTATCAATGAAAATATAAACCTGGATCAATTGCTTGCTATTAATAATGCTATGAAGTTTCCCTGTGCCTACATTCAGGGACCACCGGGTACAGGAAAGACAAACACGATTAAAAATGCGATAATTACTGCGTTTTTTAACGAGACAACTGTCCTCTTTGCTTCTTACAATAACACACCTATTGACAGTGTAACTGAGTCATTAAGTAAATTAAAATATAAGGGGAAAACCATACCATTTCCTATACTTAGACTTGGAAATACAGAAAAACTTAAACAAGCTATGGCTTATATAAATGAACTTAGAAAAAAGGTTTCTGCAATACCGGTATTTGAAGATACTTTGAATAAAAGGAAGGAAGATAGGAAAGTAAGAGCCAGGCAGCTATCTGATTTACTTAAAAACTATGAAGAGATAGTTGAACTTAAAGAACGAAAAGAGAGTATGGAACATTTGATAAAATACCAGAATAAAATGGGAAATATCGGCTCAATATCGGCCTTTCAGATGGACATACAAATGAATCAGATGAATAACCTTAATCAGAAGATTGCAGGTATTGGAGAAATATCTAATGATAAGGTTATGGAACTTTTGGATAGAAATGAGGAAGAGTTTTATCAGTATCTTTATTTTATATCTGCCAAATACATAAAGAAACTTGAAACAAAGCCATTTAAGGAGCTTATAGACATTCTGGATACTGATATAGAAGAGGATGAGAAAGTACAAAAGTTCGCTAAGTATCTAAAAAAATCTGAAAATATTAAGTTGTTACAGAAGGTCTTTCCTATTATGGTAACTACCTGTATTTCTGCACATAAACTGGGTTCACCTGAAATTTTATTTGATATGGTAATCATAGATGAAGCCGGTCAATGTAATGTTGCCATTTCCCTTGTACCTATCATCAGAGGGAAAAATATGATGTTGGTGGGAGATCCTCAACAACTTAGACCGGTTGTGCTGCTAGATGATATAACCAATAAGAAATTAAGAAAAAAATACAACATAAATGATGAATATGATTATAAAGAAAATTCGATTTATAAAACATATTTAGCTCATGATGCTGTGAGTGATGAGATTTTGCTTAGATGTCATTATCGTTCAAATAAAAAGATAATTGATTTTAATAATAAAAAAATATTATAACTCAAAGCTTGAAATACTTACTAAAAGTGAAGAAAAGGAACCATTGCTCTTTGTGGATGTAGAGAATAGCCGGAGTGAACTTAAAAATACATCTCCAGCTGAGGCTGCAGAGATTCTTGACTATGCTTCCCTTAACAGGGATAAGACCATGGCGGTAATAACTCCTTTTGTAAATCAAAGAAAACTGATAGAAACCGGAATTAAAGATAGAAAGCTTGATAATATTGTTTGCGGAACGGTTCATGCTTTTCAGGGGGATGAGAAGGATGTGGTATTATTTTCAACAGCACTTTCAGACAGAACAACAGATGGTACTTATAATTGGCTTAAAAACAACAAGGAGTTGATAAATGTAGCTACTTCAAGGGCGAAGGAAAAGCTGATTCTGCTTGCAAGCAAGAAGGAACTTGAAAGACTGCATGGAAGTGATTCGGATGATGACTTATATGAACTTGTCAACTATGTTAGAACCAATGGCCAGTCTGTAGTTACTAAAAAGCAGGTTAGTTCCAGAGCTTTGGGAGTACAGCCTTTTTCAACAGCGACTGAAAATGCCTTCCTTGACAATTTAACTCATGCCTTGGGTAATATCTGGCTTTCTCAAAGCAGGTATACTATTCATAAAGAAGTGGCTATTTCTCAGGTATTTCAAGAGAATTTAACCCATAATGCCTTATTTTATATGGGAAGATTTGACTTCGTAGTATATGAAAAGCAGGGAAAGGCTGAAATACCAATCCTCGCCATAGAGCTTGACGGTAGGGAGCATTATACGGAGGAAGCTGTTATAGAAAGAGACAGGAAGAAAAATGAGATATGCAAGGCTCACAATTTACAGATTATAAGGGTGGAGAACTCTTATGCAAGGAGGTACAATTACATTAAGGATATTTTAATGGATTATTTTAAAAGGACGCATTAGGCAGAATCCACCTTTAAATGTATCAAACTTAAAAATGTGGCTTTTGTTTAAACTTTATCGACTTTGTCCTGTACGAGTATTGTAATTTCAAAGCCCCTATGCTATAATGATAAACTGTCATAGCATATATTTAGCTATAATTTAAGGAGGATATAATTAAAAATGAGTGCAAAGATCGAGAACTTAGAGCAGAAGAATATGGTAAAGCTTACCATTGAAAGAGAAGCAAAAGAATTAGATGCAGCAATTAACAAAGTATATCATAAGCAGAAGAACAGAATTGCTGTTCCGGGCTTCCGTAAAGGAAAAGCACCTCTTGCTATGATTGAGAAAATGTATGGTGCAGAAGTATTTTTTGAAGATGCTGCAAACGAAATCATTGGAGCAGCATATGAAGAGGCTGTAAAAGAGAGCGATTTAGAGATAGTTTCTCAACCTGAAATAGAGGTAACACAGATAGAAAAAGGTAAGCCTTTTATCTTCACTGCGACAGTTGCAGTAAAGCCTGAGGTTGAACTTGGCGAGTACAAGGGAGTTTTGGTTCCTAAGGCAGATACTACAGTTTCAGAAGAAGAGCTTAATAATGAAATAGATCAGGATAGAAATAAAAATGCAAGAACAATCAAGGTTGAGAACGGTGCAGCCGTAAACGGTGATGAGACTGTTATTGATTTTGACGGATATGTAGATGGAGAGCAGTTTGAAGGTGGTAAGAGCGAAAATTATCCTCTTACTCTTGGTTCACATGCTTTTATTGAAGGATTTGAAGATCAGATAGTTGGGCACAAAGCAGGAGATGAGTTCGATGTAAATGTAACCTTCCCTGAGGAGTACCACGCAAAGGCTCTTGCTGGAAACCGGCTGTTTTCAAAGTAGTTCTTAAAGAGATTAAGCACAAGGAACTTCCTGAACTTGATGATGAATTTGTTCAGGATGTAAGTGAGTATAATACTGTAGCTGAGTATAAAGAGGCTCTTACAAAGAGAATTGCTGAGCGTAAAGCAGGTACAGCTAAGAGTGCTAAGGAAGAAGCTGCTATTGATAAGGTGATTGAGGCAGCTAAGATGGATATTCCGGAGGCTATGGTAGAGTCTCAGACACGCCAGATGGCACAGGATTTTGCAAACAGAATCCGTCAGCAGGGACTCAGCCCTGAGCAGTATTTCCAGTTTACAGGAATGACTCCTGATACATTTATGGAAAACCTCAGACCACAGGCACTTAAGAGAATACAGAGCAGACTTGTCCTTGAGGCTGTTGTTAAGGCTGAGAATATTGAAGCTACAGAAGAAGATTTCAATAAAGAGTTAGAAGAAATGTCTAAGGCTTACAATATGGAAATAGATAAGCTTAAAGAGTCAATCGGTGAGGAAGAGAAGAAGAGCATGATGATAGACCTTGCAGTATCTAAGGCTGTTGATTTTATAAGGGATGCAGCGGTAGAAACTGAGGAAGCTGAAGCTCCAAGAAGGCTGCCAGAAAGCCAAGAAAGAAGAAAGAAGAAACAACTGAAGAGTAGTATTGGAGGTTAGATATGGCTTTAATACCTTATGTCATTGAACAGACCAGCCGTGGAGAAAGATCTTATGATATTTACTCCAGGCTTCTGGAAGACAGGATTATCTTCTTAGGAGAAGAAGTAACAGATGTATCAGCAAGTGTAATTATTGC
The DNA here is from genome assembly GCA_916439065.1 of uncultured Catonella sp. Classification (GTDB taxonomy): domain Bacteria; phylum Bacillota; class Clostridia; order Lachnospirales; family Lachnospiraceae; genus Catonella. The sequence goes on along the minus strand of CAKAGD010000003.1, from coordinate 193,344 downwards.
TCAGTTACTCTTCCTTGAGGCAGAAGACCCATCTAAAGATATACATCTTTATATAAATAGTCCGGGTGGCTCGGTAACGGCAGGAATGGCTATTTATGATACAATGAATTATATCAAGTGTGATGTTTCTACAATTTGTATGGGACTTGCAGCCAGTATGGGAGCATTTCTTCTTGCAGGCGGTGCAAAGGGCAAGAGACTGGCACTTCCTAATTCTGAAATTATGATTCACCAGCCTTCAGGCGGTGCGAGAGGCCAGGCTTCTGACATAAAGATTGTAGCGGACAATATTATTAAGACCCGTAAGAGACTTAATGAGATGCTTGCGGCAAATACAGGTAAACCGCTTGAAGATATAGAGAGAGATACTGAACGTGATAATTTTATGACTGCAGAAGAAGCCAAGGCTTATGGTCTCATTGATGAAATAGTTACAAAGAGAGCATAGAATAGAGGAATAATATAAATGGCAAGAAGTAACGAACAGGGTAAGGTTAAGTGTTCTTTTTGTGGTAAACCACAGGATCAGGTTAGAAACTCATTGCAGGCCAGGGCGTATATATCTGTGATGAGTGTGTGAATCTTTGTTCTGAGATTATCGAAGAAGAGTTTGAAATGGAAGAGGCTGTAGAGGGATTTAACCTCTATACGCCTGCACAGATTAAGGATTTCCTTGACCAGTATGTGATAGGTCAGGATGATGCCAAGAAGGCTCTTGCAGTAGCGGTTTACAACCATTACAAGAGAGTTTCTATGGGGAAGAGTCTGGATGTTGAACTGCAGAAGAGTAATATAGTAATGGTTGGGCCTACAGGTTCGGGTAAGACTTACCTTGCACAGACCTTGGCTAAGCTGCTCAATGTACCCTTTGCAATTGCAGATGCAACAACTCTTACTGAAGCCGGTTATGTTGGCGAGGATGTTGAAAATGTACTTCTTAAGCTCATCCAGTCGGCAGATTATGATATTGATAGAGCAGAGCATGGCATAATTTACATTGATGAAATAGATAAGATAACGAGAAAGTCTGAGAATACATCTATAACCAGAGATGTATCAGGCGAGGGAGTTCAGCAGGCTCTGCTTAAGATGCTTGAGGGAACCGTTGCTTCCGTACCGCCACAGGGGGGGAGGAAGCATCCGCATCAGGAGTTTTTACAGATAGATACCAAGAATATTCTCTTTATCTGTGGTGGGGCTTTTGATGGAATAGAGAAGATAATAGGTTCAAGAATTGATAAAAAATCCATAGGTTTTGGAGGCGAAGTAGAAGATAAATCTAAGAAGGATATTTCTGAACTTCTTAAGCAGATTGCACCACAGGATTTTGTTAAATTTGGCATGATACCGGAGTTTATTGGCAGAGTACCTATTATAGTCACCCTGGACCTGCTTGATGAAGAGGCTCTTATGCGCATCATTACAGAGCCTAAGAATGCTATGGTTAAGCAGTACAAAAAACTCCTTGAATTTGATGGAGTAGAACTTGTGTTTGAAGAAGATGCAATAAGAGAGATAGCTAAACAATCGGCAGAACGAAAGACTGGAGCAAGAGGTCTGAGGGCTATAATGGAAAAGACTATGCTTGATACGATGTTTGCTATTCCTTCTGAGGATAAGGCTGTGAAATGCATAGTGACTGTTGCGGCTGTAAAAGGGGAGGAAAAGCCTCAGATAATATATTCTGACGATAAGCCTCCTAAAAAAGGAATAACACTTAAGAAAAAAACAACTAATAAAGGCGAAATTGCATGATGGAACAGATGTCTTTTTTTGACACGGGCCGTAATGTGACTCCTCTGGCTGACAGGTTAAGGCCGGAGGAGTTTTCTGCATTTGCGGGCCAGGAACATTTAATAGGTGAAGGTAAGATACTTAGAAGGCTTATAGAAAATGATAATATAACTTCTATGATATTCTGGGGACCTCCAGGGGTTGGAAAAACTACCTTGGCTGGTATAATAGCTGCCAAAACCCATTCTGAGTTTATTAATTTCAGTGCAGTTACCAGTGGAATTAAGGAAATTAAAGAAGTAATGGCTAAGGCTGAGGAAACGAGAAAGATGGGGATGAAGACTGTTTTATTTGTTGATGAGATTCATCGTTTTAATAAGGCACAGCAGGATGCCTTTCTTCCCTTTGTAGAAAGAGGCAGTATTGTTCTAATTGGTGCTACTACTGAAAATCCATCATTTGAAATAAATGCAGCTTTACTTTCAAGATGTAAGGTATTTGTTCTAAAGCAGCTTACGACAGATGATATTGCGAAACTTTTAACAAGAGCAGTGAAGGATAAAAAAGGCTTCGGTATGCTAAATGTAGAGATTGCTGATGAGTTAATAAGAGCAATTGCTTTATTTTCAAACGGCGATGCCAGAACTGCTCTCAATACCCTTGAGATGGCAATAAACAACGGAGAGTTTACAAAAGATAAAACTATAGTTACAAGGGAAATAGTTGAGCAGTGTACCGGTAAGAAGGCCTTACTCTATGACAAAAACGGAGAAGAACATTATAACCTTATATCAGCATTGCATAAATCCATGAGAAATTCTGATCCTGATGCGGCCATTTACTGGCTGGTTAGAATGCTTGAAGCAGGGGAAGAGCCGCTTTACATAGCCAGAAGAGTTATAAGATTTGCAAGTGAAGATGTGGGACTTGCCGATATACAGGCTCTGCCTCTTGCCGTAGCGGCTTATCAGGCCTGTCATTTTATAGGGATGCCTGAGTGCAGCGTGAATCTGATGGAGGCAGTAACTTATATGGCACTGGCGCCTAAGTCAAACGCCATGGAGACGGGATATTTTAAGGCCAGAGACGATGTTTCTAAGACATTTTCTGAGCCGGTTCCACTTCATATAAGGAATGCTCCTACCTCACTTATGGCAGAACTTGACTATGGTAAGGGATATCAGTATGCACATAATTACGAGGATAAGATAACTAAGATGAAATGCCTGCCTGAATCTCTGGCAGACAGACACTATTATGAACCGTATGGTATGGGAGAGGAAAAGGAGTTCAAGGAAAGACTTGAAAAAATAAGACAATACAGGGAGGAGTAGAATGATATATTTAGATAATGCAGCAACAACCAGAGTTAAGCCAAAGGAAGTTGTAGAAGCCGTAACTGAAGCACTTACCACCTTGGGCAATGCTGACAGAGGTACAAATTCTGCTTCACTTGGGGCTTCCAGAACTGTATTTTCAACAAGGATGAAGCTTGCTAAGTTTTTTAATGCAGAAGGGCCATCCAATATAGTATTTACAATGAACGCCACCGAGGCCTTAAATATAGTTATCAAAGGTTTGTTTGAAAAAGGAGATGGAGTTATAACTACCTGCCTTGAACATAATTCTGTACTCCGCCCCCTTTATCAGATACGGGATACAGGGGTTGAACTTTCATTTGTATCAGCAGATAAACTTGGAAGGCCGAATTACGAAGAATTTGAGAGCAATATTAAACATAACACGAAGGCAATTATAACTACAGCAGGCTCAAACCTCACGGGCAATTTGGTGGATATTAAAAGAATTAGTGAGATTGCAAAAAAATATGGACTTCTGTTAGTGGTAGATGCATCTCAAACTGCAGGAGTATTCCCCATTGATGTAAAAGAACAAGGTGTAGATATTCTCTGCTTCACCGGGCATAAGGGTTTGCTTGGACCTCAGGGCACAGGAGGTTTCTATGTTAAGACAGGAGTGGATATCCGTCCTTATCTTTCAGGAGGGACAGGAGTTCAGACCTATAGTGAACATCAGCCGTCTGAAATGCCGACCAGGCTTGAAGCAGGTACACTTAATGGACATGGTATAGCAGGGCTTGATGCAGCTGTTGACTACATCAATGAATATGGGATGAGTGCAATTCATGACAAAGAACTCGCTCTTATGTGGAGATTTTATAATGGTGTAAAAGACATTAAGGGAATCAAAATTTACGGAGATTTTGAAGTGAAAGACAGATGTCCTATTGTCTCGCTTAATCTTGCAGACTATGAGTCGGGGGCAGTAAGTGATGAACTCTCAGAACGCTTTGAAATAGCTACAAGGCCGGGTGGACATTGTGCCCCTCTTATGCATAAGGCCCTTGGAACAGTGGAACAGGGGGCAGTGAGGTTTAGTTTTTCACATTTCAATACAGAAGATGAAGTTGATATAGCTATAAATGCTATAAGGACTTTAGCTGAAGAATAGTATGTCTTATAATGATAAACTATAATAGTGGCTATTTATAAATATAGTCTATTAGACTAATTTGCATTAAAATGATAGACTTTAGAGTAAATATAAAATATTTGGAGGTTATCATGGAAAAGAAACTTGATTGTAAGGGGATGGCTTGTCCGTTGCCTGTAGTAACAGTAAAGAAGGCTATTGAAGAATTTACTGAGGAGGGAATTGTTGAGGTCACTGTGGATAATGATACGGCAGTTCAGAATCTCCTAAAACTTGCGGCTAAGAGTAATTTTGCAGCAGCCGGTGAGAAGAAGTCAGATGAAGAGTTTGTTGTTCGTATAGAGGTTAAGCCTGAAACAGCTGAAAATGGAAGTGACAAAGAGAAGAAGGCTGGACCTACAACTGTAGTCATTTCAAGTTCTACAATGGGAAGTGGAGATGATGAGCTTGGTAAGAATCTTATGAAGGCATTTATTTTTGCACTTACGAATGTAACTCCAACACCTGATAATATCATATTCTACAACGGTGGTGCACACCTTACAGTGGAGGGATCTGCATCGCTTGAAGACCTTAAGAATCTTGAGAAGGCAGGTGTTAATATCATGACTTGCGGAACCTGTCTAAACTTCTATGGAATAGCTGATAAACTTCAGGTTGGACAAGTTTCAAATATGTATGATATTGCTCAGACAATGATAGATTCAGGCAATGTCATCCGTCCATAAGAGGTGTAGATGAGAGCAAAAGAAGCTAAGATAGTAGTAACTTTTAGCAACACTACTGATGCAATGAAGATGGAGAGCCTTTGTGAAAAAGAAAAAGTTCCAGGAAGGATGATTCCGGTACCTAAGGTAATCTCGGCAGGCTGTGGACTTGCGTGGTGTTCAGAACCTGAAAATGAAGACAGGATAAGAGCGGTTCTTAAAGAAGCAGGACTTAAGGAACAGGCTGTACATAGTTGTTTAATCTAATTGACAGACCATAAAAAATGAGATATAATATTCTCGTTGTCTTCATGGGGGCGGTTAGGTAACTGGTGTGCCTCCTGGTCTTCAAAACCAGTGTAGGGCGCGTTTGCGTCCCGGGTGAGTTCGATTCTCACACGCCTTCGCCAGAATATATCGGAGTATATCCGTTTTGGGTGCTGTATATACAGCACCCATTTTTCTAAATTAGATAATAAATTAAAAATAGGAGATATTGATGAAAATATTAAATATCATAGCTCAGAAACCTATGTCTACTGGAAGCGGCATATATTTGACTGAGCTGGTGAGAGTCATGGCTGAACAGGGATATAGTCAGGGGGTAGTTGCAGGAGTGTATAAAGATGATGAAATTAATATGCCTGCCGGAGTAAATTTTTATCCTGTATATTATAATTCATCCGAACTTCCTTTTAACATACTTGGAATGTCTGATGAAATGCCCTATGAAAGTACCCGTTATTGTGACATGACTAAGGAAATGGAAGAAGATTTTAAAAAGGCATTTTTTATCAATAATTGAGAAAGCGGTGGAAGAGATTAGTCCGGATATTATTTTATGCCACCATCTTTATCTGCTCACAAGTTTTGTACGGGAAAAATATCCCAATGCTAAGGTATACGGGTTCTGCCACAATACCGACATTAGGCAGATGGGTAAGCATAACCTTGAGAAAGACTATATTATAGAAAATGTAAGAAAGCTTGACAGAATATTTGCACCTCAAAAGGCTCAAGCAGATGAGGTCGTAAAAACTTATGGAGTAGAGAAAGAAAAGATTACGCTTGTAGGAATTGGTTATAATCAGAATATATTTAATGCGGTAGGACGCAAAGAGAAAAATTTAGTCAAACGCCTGCTGTTTACGGGAAAAATATCGGAGAAGAAAGGGGTAATGAGTCTATTAAAATGTCTTAATAAACTTGAGTTTAAGGAAGATGAACTGGTACTTACTCTGGTCGGTGGAGCAGGGAATGAAGAGGAGTATGTAAAAATAAAAGAGTTAGCTGATAATTGCAAATACAAGGTGGAATTTACAGGAAGGCTTAAGCCTTTTGAAGTTGCAAAAAAGTATAAAAGCAGCGATGTCTTTGTTCTGCCATCGTTTTTTGATGCAATACCTCTTGTTGTGATAGAAGCTCTTGCCTGTGGAATGAAGGTGGTCGTTACCAATCTTTCCGGTGTGGCTGAATTTTTTGAGGACAATGCACCTGATGCGAATATCAGATATGTAAAGCTTCCAACTCTTAGAAATATGGACGAGCCTGTTGCGGAAGAATTGCCGGATTTTGAAAATGAATTAGCTGAAAAGATAAGAGAAAGCATAGAAGATGAGAGAGAGAATAATGCAAACTGTGTTAAGAATCTTTCTTGGGAAAATATTTTAAAAAAAGTAATGGATTAATTTAAATAAAAGAAAAGCAGGTTCCCAGATGCCTGCTTTCTTTTTATTCACATATGATGGTATTGTGTGAACCAGAGATGATATTATAATACACTATATATTAGGATTTGTAAAATTGTATTATTTGATATCAGGATAACATTTATAGATTAAATGCTATAAAAATTAAACAATATATTCAAAACGGATATTATGTACCGCCATCTGCATTATTTATAAACTATGAATTGCAGAGCTGTCATAAACTGCTTAGTCATTTCATTGACATCTGATTCAAAATTATTTTTTTTACCGGTAAGAGCTTGTCCAAGAAGGCTCTTTAAGTACGAGATGATTAAATCCCGGGCTGTTGCTATGTTTTCATAATCTAACCGTGTGTCACTTAAATTAATTAAGGGCTTTAAAGTTTCAAGACACCGTGTGCTAATATTTCTGCTCAAGTATGTTTCGTAGAGATTGCGGGATTGTACGGTGTCTTCATCAGGAAATATTGTATAATATTCTTTGAAAATAGCAGTTAAATTACCACTGTGTTTTCCAAAAAAGAAATTGTTGTAGATTTCAGGAAATTTAAAAGCATTTAAACAGAAAAAATGCCATATCTCATAAAATCTCTCCTGTTCTGATAAATTTTTGAGGCTTAATTCAGCTAAGGAATGACTGTATTGATTGAAGCGGTTGACTGAGGCCAGTGACAAAAAGATATTCAGCATCCTTAAAAATATGAATATAATGTTGAGTTATGAAAACCGGCTTTTTCAGCTATTTTTCTAATACTGATATTAGAAAAATCATTTTGTTCAATCAATTCCCTAGCTGCAATTACAAAAGAGCGGAGTCTTTCGTTTCTTTGTTCAGGTGTGGATTTACAAGACATAATATTTTCCTCTACGGTATAAAGATAATAAAACATTTACAGGCATATCATACTATATTATAAAAAATTAAATAAATTTCAAATTAAATAAAAACAGGTTTGGAGTTGTTTAATCATTTAGATTTATTGTAATTATAGAAAAATTTTGAAAGGCAGCATTTAGATTTAGTTAAATAATAAAACAGCACTTTCTACAATAAAAGGACAAAAAAGTGATTAAAAATTGCAAAAATGGATAAAGTATATAAAAAGTATTTTACAAATATAGTATACATGTTGTATAATAGGCTGTGGATGATATTGTAATTTTAAGGAATGCTAAGATTTGCAAAAAATTGCAGCAAAGTGCAATGTTTTGCAAGTTTTTGCAAAAAAAAACAGTTTAATCCCAAAAATGGATTGAAATTAAGAAAAAAGGAGCGTGAACTATGAGTAAGCTGTATGATGTAATTATTCTTGGGGCAGGACCTGGCGGCCTTGCAGCAGGTCTTTACAGTGGAAGAGCCAGACTTTCTACTCTTATCATTGAAAAGGGCAGCGATGGAGGACAGATAGCAATTACTGATGAAATTGAAAACTATCCAGGACAGGTTCTTGAAGAGGAGAGTGGTCCAAGCCTTATTGCCAGAATGACAAAACAGTGTGAGCATTTTGGTTGTGACCGTGTAAGTGATACAGTTGTGTCTGTTGAGCTTAAGGGCGATGTTAAGAAGGTTAACTGTAATAATGGTTCTTATGAAGGAAAGACAGTTATTATTGCGACAGGAGCTTATCCAAGACCAATTGGCTGTGAAGGAGAGAAAGAGTTCGCAAGTAAGGGTGTATCTTACTGTGCTACCTGCGATGCTAACTTCTTCGAAGGCTTTGATGTATATGTAGTTGGCGGCGGAGACTCAGCGGTTGAGGAAGCTATGTATCTTACAAAATTTGCAAGAAATGTTACTATCATTCATAGAAGAGATGAGCTTAGAGCAGCTAAGTCCATTCAGGAGAAGGCTTTCAAGATTGAGAATCTTCACTTTATGTGGGATAGTGCTGTAACAAAGCTTTATGGAGATGGCATTCTTTCAGAGATGGATGTTAAGAATGTAAAGACAGGTGAGGTTACTCACATCGTTGCTAATGAAGAAGATGGAATGTTCGGTCTCTTCGGATTTATCGGAAGAATTCCTAACTCAGATCTCTTCAAAGATACAGGTCTTGAACTTGATGATAGAGGTTACTTTATTACTGATGAGAATATGCGTACTAACATCCCAGGCGTATTTGTAGTTGGTGATGTCAGGGTAAAAGAACTTCGTCAGGTTGTTACTGCAGCTGCTGATGGTGCTATTGCAGCAACAATGTGCGATAAGTATGTAAATGGACTTATCTAATGATGTAATTGATATGGGTGCAGAAGATAATACATTTTTGGGCAGGATTGCTAAATAAATTTATACTTTCGACACTTGTATCGGATAGATAATTTGTAAAATATAATTTTTAGGAGGATATAGATATGTTAGAAGTAAATAAGGAAACATTTGGACCAGAGGTACTTGAGGCTGAGGGATATGTATTCGTAGATTTTTACGGTGATGGCTGCGTTCCTTGTCAGGCTCTTATGCCATTCGTACACGGACTTGCAGATGAGTTCGAAGGAAAGCTTAAATTCTGTGCACTCAACACTACACAGGCCCGCCGTCTTGCAATCGGCCAGAAGATTTTAGGACTTCCTGTTATGGCTATCTACAAGGGTGGTGAGAAGGTTGAAGAGCTTGCTAAAGAAGATTGTACAGAGCCTGCTATCAAGGCCATGGTTGAGAAGTACGCTGCAATGCAGTAAAGAGTTTAAAAACTATTCGATTTGCTGTTTGCAAAAAAGTCTAAAAACATAAGCTTATTTGCAAGAATTTTATCAATAATTTCAGTGGTTTATCAGAGTATTGAAAAAAAAATCTAATTGTGATAAACTTCAGTATGTAAGGCAATGCGTTTAGAGCATGAGCTTTAACGATATATTGAAACACTTTGAAAGGAGAATATGATGGCTATCTTAAAAGACAAAAAGGTAGTAATCATCGGCGATCGTGACGGTGTACCGGGTCCAGCTATTAGTGCCTGTGTAGAGTCTGCCGGTGGTGAAGTAATTTTTGCATCTACTGAGTGCTTCGTTTGAACGAGCGCAGGTGCAATGGATCTTGAAAACCAGAAAAGAGTAAAGGAATTTTCAGAGAAGTACGGTCCTGAGAACGTAGTAGTAGTTCTTGGTGCAGCAGAGGGCGAGGCAGCAGGCCTTGCAGCTGAGACTGTTACAGCTGGAGATCCTACTTTTGCAGGTCCATTGACAGGAGTTCAGCTTGGACTCACAGTATACCATATTTGCGAACCAGAGATAAAAGCAGAAGTTGATGAAAGCGTTTATGATGACCAGGTTAGTATGATGGAGATGGTTCTTGATGTTGACGGAATCATTGAAGAAATGACTAACATCAGAAACGAATATTGCAAGTATTTATAATTAAGTTTTGCAGTTTAAGAGGTGGCGATGAGGTTTAACTGCCTCATCGCCATTTTTCTGTAAAATTTAAAATTGCTTCACAAAATATTCTACAAAAGTTACAAAAATAATATGAAATTAACATTTGGGGGATATTAATATATAACCAAGTGATAAGAAGGTAATAAAACAAATTAAACGAGGTGGAAAGTATGAACAGTATTATTAAAGGAACAGGTTATGCACTTGCGCATACACCAAGCATGATAATTCACAATGGTTCTACAGCTGTAACTGAGAAGATTGTAAACCCTGATTCAGAATTCTTAAAGGGTGTACCAAGTCATCTCAGAAGCTATCAGGATGTTGTTGATTATTGGCCAAATCAGGTTTACATTGGCAATGCTACACCAGCACAGTTTAAAGAGGTAGAATTTCCTTACTTTGACAAGAAGATGGCAGGTGCTGAGAGATATGGTAAGTTTGGTGAGATTATGCCTGAGGCAGAGTTCCTTCTTTTAGTTCAGGCTAGTGATGTATTTGAAGTAGTTATGCTTGAGAAAGGCTTTGTAGCAGCTCACAAGGCTGAGCTTGCAGCAGATCCTGTTATCACAGAAGATATAATGGCAAGAGTTCACGAAGGTTTTGAGATTTCTGAAATTGAGCAGTTCGTTAATAATGACGGTGCGGAAGGCCTTTATTATGGGGAGACACTTGTAGGCTGTGTTAAGCGTGCTCACGATATCGATGTAAACCTTTCTGCTGAAGTTATGCACGAGAACCTTGTAAATAAGGCTTCTAGCGTACTTGCTGTACTTCACTCACTTAAGAGTACAGGCGTAGCTAAAGAAGATGTTGAATATGTTATCGATTGTTCAGAAGAGGCTTGTGGTGATGTTAACCAGCGTGGTGGCGGTAACTTTGCAAAGGCAGTTGCTGAGATAGCAGGCCTTGTAAATGCTACAGGTTCTGATGCAAGAGGTTTCTGTGCAGGTCCTGCACACGCTCTTATTGAGGCCGCTGCTCTTGTTAAGTCAGGTGCTTATAAGACAGTTGCTGTGATTGGTGGCGGCTGCGTACCTAAGCTTGGTATGAACGGTAAGGATCATGTAAAGAAGGATGTTCCGCTTCTTGAGGATTGTATTGCTTCTTTCTGTATCCTCATTGCTGAGAATGACGGAGTAAGCCCTGAGATTAACCTTGACATCATCGGACGTCATACAGTTGGTACAGGTTCAGCTCCTCAGAATGTAATCGGAAGCCTTGTAGCTGACCCTCTTGAGAGAGTAGGACTTAAGATTACTGATATAGATAAATTTGCTACAGAGATGCAGAATCCTGATATTACTAAGCCTGCAGGTGCAGGAGATGTTCCTGAGGCTAACTACAAGATGATAGCTGCTCTTGCTGTTAAGAAGGGACAGATTGAAAGAACTGCAATCCCTGCTTTCATCGAGAAACACGGTCTTGTAGGCTTTGCTCCTACACAGGGACACATCCCTTCAGGTGCTCCATATATCGGATTTGCAAGAGAGGATATTTTAGCCGGCAATATCAAGAAGGCTATGATAGTAGGTAAGGGTTCACTCTTCCTTGGAAGAATGACAAACCTTTTTGACGGTGTTTCCTTTGTGATTCAGGCTAATACTTCTGCTGACAGCAAGGAAAGCGGAGTATCAGAGGAAGAGGTAAAGGGACTTATAGCTAAGGCTATGAAAGAGTTTGCAGCATCTTTGGTAACAGAATAATCTGAGGAAGGTGGAAATGTAATGGGAAAAGGAATTGAAAAGATAATTGCCGATACCTTCCTTGAAATGGCTGAAGGCCTTGAAACAGGAAGCTTCGGTAAGAGACCTAAGATTGCGCTTACAGGTATGGGTTCTGAGCATGGCGAAGAGACTACCATGAAAGCTGCGATTGAGGCTGCAAGAGACGGAATTGATGTATACTACATCGGTACTCTTGAGGCAGAAGGTGTTACTACTGTAAAGGTTAGTAACGATGAAGAAGGACATGATAAAATGGATGAAATGCTTGCATCAGGAGAAATTGATGGTGCAGTTACCATGCATTATCCATTCCCAATAGGTGTATCTACAGTAGGACGTGCTATTACACCTGGTATTGGCAAGGAATTATTCATTGCCAATACTACAGGTACTTCAAGCACAGATCGTATTGAAGGTATGATAAAGAACGCTATCTATGGTATCATCACAGCTAAGGCTTGTGGAGTTAAAGAGCCAACAGTAGGTATTCTTAATGTAGATGGTGCAAGACAGACCGAAAAAGAGCTTAAGAGACTTCAGGAAGGCGGCTATGACATCCGTTTTACAGAGTCAAGCAGATCTGATGGCGGCTGTGTAATGAGAGGTAATGATGTACTTAGGGCTACTCCTGATATCATGGTTATGGATTCACTTACAGGTAATGTAATGAGCAAGATGCTTTCTTCCTTCACTACAGGTGGAAGCTATGAAGCAAGCGGATTTGGATACGGTCCCGGTATTGGAGAGGGATATAAGAACTTGGTTATGATTATTTCCCGTGCTTCAGGAACTCCTGTTATAGCAAATGCCATCCGTTATGCAGCCGAACTTGTAAGAGGAAAAGTATTCGATGTGGCTGATGCTGAGTTTAAGGCTGCTAAGAAGGCCGGCCTTGATAAGATACTTTCTGAGCTTAAGGCTGCTCGTGAGAAGAGTGCTGCTCCAAGTGAAGATGTAAAAGAGCCTCCAAAGGAAATAGTAACAGCTCAGATTCCCGGAGTTGAAGTTATGGATCTTGAAGATGCTGTTAAGGTACTTTGGAAAGAAAATATCTATGCTGAAAGCGGTATGGGCTGTACAGGTCCTATTATCAGGGTATCTGATGTAAATAAGGCTAAGTCAGTTGAAATACTTAAGAAGGCAGGATATGTAAGCTAAATTAGCTATATGAAAAAGATAGTAATTCGGCTGTAGTTTCTTTACCTGAATGATAAAGATTGCTGCAGCCGAAACTTTTATGTATAGAGGTAGGATTAAATGAAAAAACAAGAAGTTTTGATAGTTACCAATAATCCGTTGGTTAAGGAAAAAATAGAAGGAAATTATAATATTGAATTTGTAGATGGTGATATTATTGATGTAATGGAAAAGCTCAGGGATATGATACATACAGGTTCAGTACTTCTTACACATCCCTTATCCGGAAGTATAAAGCCGGGCCAGACACCTTACAAGTCAGTAATGATTCATATTGTAAGAGGAAATGTAGATGGGATTCCCTGCTTATGATAGAGGATGCAATTGATAATTGCAAAAAATTTGTAAAAAGAGCAGACGAATTCAGAGAAGGTACTGATGAAGATAAGAGATTTATTGATTTTACACTCATATCAAGTGGGATAGAATCATTTGAGGATTTAAAGTAAAGCTTGATAAAAGAACCTGTTATCTCATGAAAAATGTAATTTGAGGTTCTTTTTATGAGAAAACTTATAATGTTAAATGAAAAATTACCGGTGCGAAAATGAGCAAAGATTATTTGTGATAGATTTATAGTATATTGCAATAAATAAAAATGAATTAAACCGAGGATGATTTAATTTATAAACAATTTCAAAAAAACTACAGATAAATAATCGTTTAATGCAAAAAAACTGCAATTATCAGAAAACTACAAAAATAAGTAGTGATAACATATAAAAAAGCTTTATAATGATTGCCTTTGTGCAAAATTTTTAATAAGCGTGCTTTGTTAACGCGATAACAAATAAAAAAATTATCCGATATATAGAAAATGTAAAAAAATAACAAATATTAGATTACAAGTTTAGTGGAATATGGTATAATATAAAAAGGTTTCAAGTAGGAAATTATTATTTATTTTTCCTATAAATGATTTGAATGGGAATTATAATTTTTGATGATAAAAACATAAATATTATCGTTCTTGGAACGTAACTCAATATGAATATAAATCAAAAAAATTTTTACCATTTGAATTGTTTGAAAATAAAACACATTATTATTAGGAGGTATGAGTTGTGAAACTGGAACTTGGAAAGATTTTTATCAAAGACATCCAATTTGCAACAACGTCAAAGATTGAAGACGGAGTTCTCTATGTGAACAAAGAAGAACTTATCAAGATAGTTCTTGAGCAGGAGAAACTTAAATGTGCAGACTTTGACATTGCTAAACCAGGCGAGTCCGTAAGAATTACTCCTGTAAAGGACGTAATTGAGCCTAGAGTAAAGGTAGAAGGAAATGGAGGCATTTTCCCAGGTGTTGTAGCTCCTGTAGACACAGTTGGTTCAGGAAAGACATATTGCCTTAAGGATATGGCAGTAGTTACCTGTGGACCAATCGTTGGTTTCCAGGAAGGTATTATTGATATGACCGGCCTTGGAGCACAGTATACACCATATTCAAAATTGCTTAACCTTTGCCTTATCTGTGAAGGAGTTGATGGTGTTGCACCACACGACTACGAGCACGCTGTACGTATGGCAGGTCTTAATGTAGCTACATATATTGGCGAGCTTGCAAGAAATCTTACACCTGACGAGACAGTAGTATACGAAGCTCCTACAATTAAGGAAGGCTTTGAGAAATTCCCGGGGGACTTCCTAGAGTTGGTTATGTACAGATGCTTCAGAGCCAGGGACTTCTTCACGATACCTATGTATATGGTGTAGATGCTAAGAAGATTCTTCCTACAGTTCTTTATCCTACAGAGGATATGGATGGAGCTATTATTTCCGGTAACTGTGTTTCTTCTTGTGATAAGAACCAGACTTATGCACATCAGAACAACCCTGTTATCGAGGATTTATATGCAGAGCATGGAAAGACAATTAATTTTGTTGCACATATAATTACAAATGAGAATGTATACCTTGCTGACAAGCAGCGTTCATCAAACCAGACAGCAAAGCTTGCGAGATGCTTGGACTTGATGCAGTTATCATTTCTGAGGAAGGTTTTGGTAACCCTGATACTGACCTTATTATGAACTGTACAAAGATTGAGGCTAAGGGAATTAAGACAGTTATTATTACTGATGAGTATGCAGGCCGTGATGGTAAGTCACAGTCACTTGCAGATGCTAATGTAGCTGCAAATGCACTTGTAACCGGTGGTAATGCTAACCAGGTTGTTATTCTTCCTAAGCTTGATAAAGTTATCGGTACTCTTGCTTATGTTGACAAGATTGCAGGTGCTAACGAGCATACACTTAGAGAAGATGGTACACTTGAAGTTGAGCTTCAGGTAATTACCGGAGCTACAAACGAAATGGGCTTTAATACACTTAGTGCGAGATAAGGAGAAAATCATGGCAAAACTTAGAGTTGTTCATTATATCAACCAGTTCTTTGCACAGATTGGCGGCGAGGAAAAGGCTGATTATGCAGCTGAACTCCGTGTAGGAGAAAAAGTAGGTCCTGGTATGGCACTTGCTGCAGAGTTTGGCGAAGAAGCAGAGATAGTAGCTACTATCATCTGTGGAGATAGTTATTTCAATGAGAATCTTGATAAGGCTAAAGCTGAGATTATCGAGATGGTTAAATCACAGAATCCTGATTTATTTATAGCAGGACCTGCATTTAACGCAGGCCGTTATGGTGTTGCCTGCGCTACTATAGCAGCAGCAGTTAAAGAAGAATTAAATATTCCTGTTGTTACAGGTATGTATGAGGAAAACCCTGGTGTGGATATGTTCAAGAACCAGGTATATATCGTATCTACCAAGAATAGTGCAGCAGGTATGAGAGATGCAGTTAAGAAGATGGCTCCGCTTGCACTTAAGCTTGCAAAGGGTGAGGCAATCGGTGCATCTGTAGAAGAAGGATATTTCAACCAGAATCAGCGTGTTAACTTCTTCGAGTCTAAGAGAGGCTCAAAGAGAGCAGTAGAAATGCTCCTTAAGAAGATAGCTGACAAACCATTTACCACAGAGTATCCAATGCCTGTATTCGATAGAGTTGAGCCAGGTAAGGCTATCAAGGATATGAGCAAGGCTACAATAGCTGTAGTTACATCAGGTGGTATCGTTCCAAAGGGTAACCCTGATCATATTGAAAGTTCAAACGCTTCTAAATATGGTACATACAGTATGGAAGGCCTTAACACTCTTGACAGCACAAATTCAGAGACTGCTCACGGCGGTTATGACCCTGTATATGCAATGAATTAGCTGACAGAGTAGTTCCTCTTGATGTACTCCGTGATATGGAGAAAGAAGGAGTTATTGGCAAGCTTCACGAGTTCTATTATTCAACAGTTGGTAACGGAACAGCCGTTGCATCTGCTAAGAAGTTCGGTGAGGAGATTGGACAGAAACTTCTTGCAGCCGGAGTAGATGCTGTTATTTTAACCAGTACGTGAGGCACCTGTACACGTTGCGGTGCAACGATGGTTAAAGCTATTGAAGCAACAGGACTTCCTGTAGTTCATATTTGTACAGTTACACCTATTTCACTTACTGTTGGTGCAAACAGAATTGTACCTGCTATTGCTATTCCTCATCCACTTGGTAATCCTGCATTACCTGCAAATGAAGAAAAAGAACTTCGCCGTAGAATCGTTCAGAAGGCTCTTGATGCACTCTGCACAGAGGTTGATAAGCAGACAGTATTTGATAAATAAAGTTTAGTTTTGTATTCCTCCACAAGGCTAATCTTGTGGGGGATACATTAAAATATACCCGTTTAATAAAGTCTCAAATTTGGTTGAGATTTGAGGCAAAAATTTTATGAGGAGGAAAGGGTATGACAGGTTTAACGAAATTTTTTATAATGGCTTTAGATGCTGTAAAAGAGCCTAGTGCAATGGACCAGGCTGCTGAAGTGGTTGATAAAATTAGTGGCTTTGTATGGAACAACATTCTTTTATTTGTTCTCCTTGGTGCAGGTCTTTATTTTACAATCAGAACAGGTTTTGTTCAGATTCGTCATTTTGGCAGAGCTTGGAACAGAGTTTTCGGTGATTTTTCACTTAGCGGTTCTAAAGCCGGTAAAGATGGTATGAGTTCATTCCAGGCACTCGCAACAGCAATTGCGGCACAGGTTGGAACCGGTAATATCGCCGGTTGTGCTACAGCTATAGTTGGTGGTGGTCCTGGAGCAATCTTCTGGATGTGGCTTGCAGCATTCTTCGGTATGGCTACAATTTACGGAGAAGCTTGCCTCGCACAGGCAACCAAGATTACTGATAAGAACGGAGAAGTAACAGGCGGTCCTGTTTACTACATTACTAAGGCTTTTGGTGGTGCATTTGGTAAGTTCCTGCAGGTTTCTTTGCAGTAGCAATTATCCTTGCACTTGGTTTTATGGGAAATATGGTTCAGTCTAACTCTATAAGTGATGCATTTAAGACAGCATTTGGTGTTCCTGCTTGGATTATAGGTATTGCAGTTGCGGTTATAGCAGCATTTATCTTCCTTGGTGGTATTGGGCGTATTGCATCATTTACAGAGAAATGTGTTCCTATAATGGCAGCACTTTATCTCTTAGGTGGTCTTATAATACTTATCATCAATATCAAGAATGTACCTGGTGCATTTGCTTCTATCTTCACAGGTGCATTTACTCCTGAAGCAGTTGTAGGTGGTGGAGCAGGTATTGCAGTTAGAGAAGCTATAAGAAGAGGTGTATCAAGAGGTCTCTTCTCCAATGAAGCAGGTATGGGTTCTACACCACACGCACACGCTATTGCTAAGGTAGATAAGCCACAGGATCAGGGCGAAGTTGCCATGGTTGGTGTATTTATTGATACTTTTGTAGTACTTACAATGACAGCTCTTGTAATCCTTTCAACAGGAGTAGTTGAGGTAGGTACAAAATTTGGTTTTGGTAAAGATAATGTTAATTTTACAGGTACAGCGGTAGCGCAGAAAGCTTTTGAGCATGGTTTTGGTGGCTTAGGACCTAAATTTGTAGCACTTTGCTTATTGTTCTTCGCATTCTCTACCATTATTGGATGGTATTTCTTTGCAAGACAGAATGTTAAATACCTTTTTGGAGATAAGGCTATAGTTCCTTTCACAGTTATTGGTATTATTTGTATCTTCTGCGGATCACTTCTTAAGGTTGATCTTGTTTGGAACCTTTCAGACCTTTTTAACGCTCTGATGGTACTTCCAAACATCTTTGCACTTCTCTTCCTTGGAGGTAAGATAGCTAAGTTTGCTAAGGGTGATAAAGTAGAGATGTAAAGCTGTAAATATGGTGTTACAGTATAAAATTATATTAAAGATATTACAGAGGCTGAGAGATTGGTCTCTGTTTTTTTTGTTTAATAAGATTCTATCTTACTGTATTCGTTAAATATATAACAATAAAAGGGCTGTTTAATTGCAAGAAATTTGCAAAATTGTAGAATACTTGAAAATTTGCAAGTCTGTATAGTATAATGAATCAGTATATATAGATAAAATTTATTACTAAAAATATATTTAGGAGGTTACATGAGTAAAGAAAATGTAAAGCTGACTTCACTTACCAAGGCTTCAGGCTGAGCTGCTAAAATAGGGCCTGAAACCCTTGCTCAGGTTATGGGCAAGTTGCCTAAGTTAAGATATGATGAGAATCTTTTAGTAGGTCTTGATACTTCAGATGATGCTGCTGTATATAAAGTCAGTGACGATGTGGCTATTATTCAGACACTCGATTTCTTCACGCCTGTAGTAGATGATCCATACCTCTTTGGACAGATTGCTGCGGCCAATGCCCTTAGCGACATCTATGCTATGGGAGGAACAGCAAAGGTTGCCATGAACATAGTTGCTTTCCCTAACTGCCTGTCTCCAAGCGTACTTGGAGATATAATGAAGGGTGGTGCAGACAAGGTAGCTGAGTCAGGGGCACTCCTTATAGGTGGACATTCAATACAAAATGATGTTCCTCTCTATGGACTAAGCGTAACCGGATTTGTGCATCCGGAGAAAATACAGAAAAACTACGGAGCAAAAGAAGGTGATATCCTTATCATAACCAAGCAGGTTGGTACCGGTATAGTAAGTACCGCAGCTAAGGTAGACATGGCTTCTAAAGAGGCTTGTGAAGAGGCAATTAAAGTTATGACTACACTTAACCGCCTGCCAAAAGAAATAATGGATAATTACCCTGTTCATGCCTGCACAGATGTAACAGGCTTTGGACTTTTGGGACATGGAATAGAGATGGCTGAGCCAAGTGAAGTTTCTTTTGAATTATATGCAGATGAGATTCCTTATGTAACGGAGTCAAAGAGTCTTGCGGAAATGGGAATGATTCCTGAAGGAGCGTATAAGAATAAAAAATACTTCGGTTCAAAGGTTGACCTTAGTGGAGTAAAGGAAGTGTATGGAGACTTACTCTTTGATCCACAGACCTCAGGCGGACTCTTATATGCAGTAGAAGCTAAATATGGTGACGAGATTATCAAGGCTTTGAAAAATTCCGAACTTGCTACTGAAGTAGCTATAATCGGAAAAGTAATACCTAAGAAAGAAAAACTAATATATGTGAGATAAATCCTTAAGTTCTGGCAGAAAATGTCGGACTTGATCGGATTTTCTGCGCGGAAAGAAGGGGAAATGGATAAGAATGTATTGTATAGGAGTATACCCAAGGTGGATATACTCCTTGAGAAGGATGAGATAAAGGCAGTAATATCAGAATACGGACACGAGATAGTTATGGATATCATAAGGGAGGAGACAGACAGGCTCCGCCTTTTGATAGCAGAAGCCGAGACTGAAACAGGGCTTAAATCTAAGATAGATAATCTTACGGAAACAATCGTAAATGAAGTAAAGAATCTATTCAAACCTAAAGTAAGAAAAGTAATCAACGGTACAGGAACCATACTTCATACCAACCTTGGTCGTGCACCTATTACCAGGACTCAGGCAGAATTGCTTAAAGACATAGTCTGCGGTTATTCAAACCTTGAGTACAATCTTGAATCAGGCAAGAGGGGAGAGCGTTATTCGCATTTTGAAAAACTCTTATGTAGAATAACAGGAGCCGAGGCTGCCATGGTGGTTAACAACAATGCAGCCGCAGTTATGCTCATCCTCAGCACTATGGCAAAAGGCGGAGAAGTAGTTGTATCCCGTGGCGAGCTTATAGAGATAGGCGGTAAGTTTAGAATACCTGATGTTATGGAGCAAAGCGGTGCGAAGCTTGTAGAAATAGGTACTACCAACAAGACACATCTTTCTGACTATGAAGAGGCTGTCACTGAGAATACTAAGGCTTTCTTAAAGGTACATACCAGTAACTACAGTATAGTAGGCTTTACCCAGAGTGTTACGGCAAGTGAGCTTAAGCCTCTTGCTGAAGATAAAGGACTTCCTATTATTGAGGACCTTGGAAGCGGTGTGCTTATTGATCTTGCTAAGTTTGGTCTTACACACGAGCCTACAGTACAGGAAGCAATAGAAGCAGGAGTGGATGTAGTCTGCTTTAGTGGAGACAAGCTTCTTGGCGGACCACAGGCGGGTATCATAATAGGTAAGAAAAAATACATCAATATGATGAAGAAGAATCAGCTTACCAGAGCGCTTAGAGTTGATAAATTCACTGTTACCGCACTTGAACTTGTATTACTTTCATACTTAAATGAAGAAAAAGCTATATCCGAGATACCTGTTCTTAAGATGATTAGCGAGACCTATGACTCAGTTAAGGAAAGAGCGGGAAGGCTTGCAGATATTCTTAGAGATAAGTGTAAAAATGCTGAAATAACCATAGAAGACTGTGAATCGCAGGTGGGAGGAGGCTCCCTGCCTCTTGAAAGAATCAAAAGTGTGTCTGTAGTTATTAAGCCAAAAAATATAAGTGTAACTTCCCTTGAGGAGATTATGCACCACTCCAGACCAGCAATAGTTGCAAGGACAGCAGAGGATGCCATTTGGATGGATGTCCGCACCCTCCTTGACGAAGACTTTGAGACTATTGGCAGCCTGTTTGGAGGTGTGCTTTAATGAAACATATTATTATTGGAACTGCAGGACATATAGACCATGGCAAGACCACCCTCATACATGCACTTACAGGGCGTAATACCGACAGGCTTAAGGAAGAACAAAAGCGTGGTATTACCATTGAGCTTGGATTTACCTGGTTTGACCTTAAAGACCATACCAGATGCGGTATCATAGATGTGCCGGGGCATGAGAAATTTATAACTAACATGGTTGCCGGAGTAGTCGGCATGGACCTTGTGCTGATGGTTGTGGCGGCAGATGAGGGAATCATGCCTCAGACTAAGGAACATCTTGATATACTTGGGCTTCTTGGCATAGAAAAGACAATTCTGGTGCTTAATAAATGTGACACTGTGGATGAAGAGTGGCTTAGCATGATGGAGGAAGATGTCAAAGAAGAGCTTAAGGGAACGATAATGGAGGGTGCTCCTGTGGCTAGGGTATCTGCCATGACGGGAGATGGTATAGAAGAACTTAAAGAACTTATACTCCATATGGTCAAGGACGATGTTAAGGAAAAGGATGTAAACAGCATACCTCGTCTTCCTGTAGACCGTGTATTTTCTATGCCGGGCTTTGGAACTGTTGTTACCGGAACCCTGCTTTCAGGCTCAATAAGTAAAAATGATACTCTTGAGGTATTTCCTATAGGTAAAGAGTGCAAGATAAGGAATATCCAGGTGCACGAGACCAATCAGGATAAATGCGAAGCCGGACAGAGGGTGGCTCTTAATATATCTAACATACATAAGGATGAACTTCACAGGGGCTGTGTCATTGCGCCTGTGGGAAGTATGGAGAATTCGCGCCTTATGGATGTAAAGCTAACAGTACTAAAAGATTCCAATAGAAATATTAAAAATAGAGACAGACTTCACCTGTTTACGGGAACCAGTGAAATCCTCTGTAGGGCTATACTTCTTGACAAGGATGAGCTTGCTCCGGGAGAGACAGGGCTTGCACAGCTTCTACTTGAAGAGGAGCTTGCAACCAAAAGAGGCGACAGGTTCATAGTCCGCTTCTACAGCCCTCTTGAGACTATCGGTGGAGGTATAGTCTTAGAGCCAAATCCTAGAAAGAAAAAGCGTTTCAATGAGGATGCCATAGAAGAACTGCTTAAGAAGGAATCAGGTTCTCTTGCAGATGTCTGCGAGCTTAATATAAGGGCTGAGACTGAGGATTTGATTACTCTTAAAGACCTTGCTAAATATGTCGCATTCCGCAGAAGAGCTCCGCCCTTATCTGGATGAACTTATTGCTGATGGCATTATTTATGAATTTCCTAAGAATAAGGATATTTTCTTCTGGCACAGGGACAATGCATTTATTCTGTCTCAGGAAATTGTCAGGGATTTGAAGAAATTCTATGAAAAATATCCTTACAGGGCAGGAATAAAGAAGGCTGAGATACATTCATCCTATATGAAAAAGGTAAAATTAAATGTATTTGAAGAATGTATCAATAAGCTTGTTTCCGAGAACCTCATAGAAGTAAGAAATGAGTATGTATGCCTGCCGGGTTATGAGATAAATAAGGATGAAACCTACCTTTCTATAGAAAAACTGCTTACGGATACTTTTGAAACTGCTGGCTATGCTTTCCTTAGATTTTCAGAAATCGACAAGAAAAAGTATAGTGATGAAGTGGTGATGGATGTACTTAGAGTGATGATGGATGAGGAAAAGGCTGTAAAAGTCGGCATCGAGCTTGAAATGTATACAATGAAGCACTTTATGGATGCAGCAGAAGCAAAGGTAAGGGAACATTTTAAGACAAATGAAATTATTACTATTTCAGAAGTAAGGGAAATGTTTGAAACAAGTAGAAAATGTGCTAAGCCAATAATAGAATATATGGATGTGATAAAGGTAACAAAGAAGGTTGGCGCAGAGACGGAAAGGGTGGCGTATTAATGACATTAAAACAATTGGAAGCATTCGTAAAGATTGCCAATAATAGAAGCTTTACACTTGCTGCAAAGGAGCTGTTCATTACCCAGCCTACGGTAAGTGCCTATATCAATAACCTGGAAGAAGAGCTGGGAGTCAGGCTGTTTGACAGGACAACCAAAGAGGTTCAGTTATCAGATGAGGGAGACAGAATCTACCTCTATGCCAAAGAGATACTTGAGCTTGCTGACAAGATACAGAATTCATTTTCAATGGATGAAGACAGTAAGGTAAGACAGGTGGTTATATCTACCTCTTCTATACCTGGACAGTTCCTTGTACCTGAGATTCTTTCAGCATTTAAAAAGAAATTCCCTGATGTGGACTTTAAGGTTAGGGAAACTGACAGTGCAGGGGTGGTGGAAGATATTACCAACCATATGGCGGACATAGGACTTTCAGGTACAGAGATTAATACTAATAAATGTAACTTCATTCCTTTTTATGACGATGAACTAATTCTGGTAACTGAGAATTCTGAGAAATACAGAAAAATTAAAGAAAAGGAAACTAATCTTAACTGGATTAAGAATGAAGACTTTATTATGAGAGAAAGTGGTTCGGGTACAAGAAAGGAGGCTATTAAACTCCTTGAAAGCCAAGGGATATCTCAGGATGAATTAAAGGTAAGCGCAACCTTTGGCAAGACAGTTACAGTAATCAATTCTGTTATCAACGGTCTTGGCATAGCCATGATGTCGAGGCTTGCGGTATCCGGAGAGCTTGAGAGAGGAGAACTCCTTGAATTTAAGATAAGTAAGGAGGGCGGTTACAGAAAGCTTTATCTGGTAACAGAGAAGAAGAACAGGCTTTCAGACGGCTGTAAAGACCTTATGGGAGTAATTGCCAAGCTATACAAGATTAGTATCAAGGAAATTTAATTAAATATAGCTGCTTGCTTAAGCCACATACAGGTGTTACACTTGTTATGTGGCTTTTTTTGAATGGATAAATTAGGCTAAGAAAACAGCTTGTAAGAGATTAAATAAACGAAAGCTTGTAAAGTAAGCTAGGTGAACGGAGGAGAAGTATGAAGAAGTGTTTGTTTTATGGGGATTCAAATACCTATGGAGTAGATGTAAGGGGAGGACATAGTGGGGCGAGATATCCTGAGAATCAAAGATTTACGGGCATCTTAGCAAATGAATTAAAGGGTGAATGGGAATTCATCATAGAAGCCAAGGTGGGAAGATGTATACCATCTATGGACTTTGAACTTGAAGAATTTGAAGAAGTATTAGAGAAGGCAGGAGAGATAGACCTCTTGGCTATTATGCTTGGAACCAATGATTATCTAAGCTATAGCAAGCCTGATGCAGATAGGGTGGCAGGGAGGATGAAGGCTCTGATAGACAAGTTATTTGAAAATGAAGTCTACAGCAGTAGAAAGACGAATATACTGCTTATAGCTCCTCCTAAACTTGATTTTACAGGTGACAGATACTATGAAAAGTTTAGCACCTTGGATGGAGGCTTATCTAAGGCTCTTCATAAGGTGGCAGAGGAAGAGGGAGTGCATTTTGCTGATGTAGGCAGCCTTGACTTGCCGCTTGAAAAGGATGGAATCCACCTAACTATAGAGGCTGAGGAGCCTGTGGCTAAGTATTTGTTAGATGTATTTAGAGAATTGAAAGTGCATGAAGATTAGCTTACAAGGAAGACGGTATAAATGTAGAAAAATAAAATATGGGATACTAAAAATAGAAAAGAGTAAAGAAAATAGGAGATGAATATGGATAAAAAGGCTAATATTTTTTTAGCAAAAAAACTATTTGCAGAGCTGGTTTTTAATACCGCCTACATAGAAGGCGTAAATGTTACATTTCCGCAGACACAGGCTATCATTGACGGTGCAATAGTAAACAATGTACCGGTATCGGACATACAGACAGTATTAAACTTAAGGGATGCCTGGAAATCTATGCTAGATACCCTTGATGAACCACTTACATTAGAATATATATGTAAGATAAACAGCCTGGTATCCAGGAATGAAAGCTTAGAATGGGGAGTGCTTAGAAGCGGTACAGTAGGAGTAGGAGGAACAGATTATCTACCGCCTATTCCCGTCAAAGCCGATGTAGAAAAGAGAATAGACGAAATAAATAATATCCCTGATATCTATGAAAGGGCGATAGAATATTTTTGTTATTCTGTAAGAGGACAGCTTTTTTGGGACGGAAATAAGAGGACTTCAACTATAGTAGCAAGTAAAATACTGATAAGTGAGGGCAAAGGAGTGCTGACCATAGGAAAGAAGGAAGCTTTGAGCTTTAATGAGGCACTTTTACATTTTTATGATACTGCTGACAGCAGTCTGCTAAAAGAATGTCTTATGGAATGTATAAAAGGAGGGAACGGAGGCTTGTATTAACAAAATAGTCATCTCATTTCTATTACCGGAGGTATAAGTATGCCAAGTGTACAAAAATGTAAATTTACAGATAATCCAAATTATATACTCAAAAATATAAGAGAAACACTGGGAATTCAAAGCAGTGTAGCTTACGAAGGAATATGCAGTGAAGCCGCTTATGAAAGATATGAAACCGGAGAAAATGAATTAAACCTTATAAGACTCTTTTTCTTTTTGGAGAGAATGGGGGTATCTAATGAGAGGTTTGAAGTTATGATTCCTGACTATATTTATGAGTTTTATAAATGGTATGAAAACTGTATGAAATTAACAGAGCGAAGAGACTGGGAAGGTTTGAAAGCAGAGAGAAGTAAATTTGATAAGCTTGAGTTAGAAGATAAAGAAATACAGCTTTCGTATAGAGATTATATAGATTATATAATAGCCAGGTATGCAGACAAAGATAACGAAAAAGCACATACCTTTATACATAAAGCACTCAGCCATACTGTAAAGGATATAGAAGCCATAGCTAAAGAGAAAAAGAGATTGTCTGTATTTGAATGGAATATATTTATCAATCTTTATGATTTGAAATATGAAATGAAGCCTGATAACAATGCTGAAATAACTGATATGTTATATGACCTGTATAATTATCATAAAGGAAATACGGAAGAAATTATTATAATGTGTAAGATACTTCCTAAACTTGGTTTAAATATACTGTTAAATGAGCAAGACAGGCTTCTATCAGCCAAAAGAGTTGAGATAGAAAAGGAAATTCTGGACATTTTGATTAAATATTATAGCTGGGTGGGAGTACCTGAAGTATTGAGGTTGCTGTGTCTAGACACCAGAACACATCATGAGAAGATACTATACAGTAAGCAGAGGGAGGCATTGGTAAGAACGATAAAAAAATATGGATTTTCAGAAGAATACAGAATAGAAATGTTTAGAGAAGCTTATCCAATCTATACTCTTTTTAGTGACAATATAAAGGCGCACAGAGAAAAATTAGGACTTACTACCGAGAAGGTAAGCGAGGGTATCTGTGCTTTTGAAACTTATTCAAGATATGAAAGAGGAGTAAAATATCCTAAAAGGAAGAACCTAAGCAGATTAGCTGAAAGACTTGAAATGGACTGGTTTTTAATAAGAGGAGATATGGAAGTTGATGACTATGAGTCTCTGGTTTTAGCCACAGAATGTAGAAGATTAGCGGCTACTAAAGAATTGGATGCATTTAGAAAGAATATTAGAGAATTAAAAGATAGGGTTGATATGGAAATTCCAAGGAATAGGCTGGCGGTAGGATTTTTTGAGCTGCTCACAAAGAACAGCAGTAAAGTGACGATAGAAGAATTAGAGAAATTGCTTTCTATAACAGACAGGACATTGGGGGATGGATTATTCTTTTCGAGGATAGAAAATGATATTTTAAATTATATTTTTAGTCTGAAGGGGGTAAAAAGTGGAGAAATAGGAATAAAAATTGACAAAGAGCTTAATAGATAATGAGAAAAGAAAAAGTAACAGATGGACATTATACTTCTATAGCTAGAAAAAAATCTTGCTTGTCTATATAATGATGTAAGAAATTATGATAAAAGTTATAAAATATGCATAGAACTTATAAATGAGATAATGGATGGAGATAATATTTTTTTGCTTATGAATTTGTTGTCTTGCTTGATAGAAGCAGATGAAGAAAAAGGAAACATAGAACAGGCAGAAGAACTCTGCCATGATTTGTTCTATATTTCCGAGTTATATGAAAGATATGACAGTGATATGGTGAGAACCTATTATGAAAAACACTTTGATAAAAATATTAGGTGGTATTAGCCTCTTCTGCTTCGAATTTCTATACTATCATTTGAAGATGGTCTTTCACAAATAAGCATTGGAGCAGAGTGAGAAGGTATTAAACTTGAACAAACTGAAGCTAAGCTTAATAAAAACATAGCTGCAAATACAAAAGATAAAACAAGCTTTTTAATAGGTACTTTTTTGTTTGATTTAGTTTTCATAATGAAAAACCTCGCTTTCTTTGAATTAAAATTTAATTGTCGGTTGCAATGTGAACTATAATATCATATTTTTTTGGTAAGACTATGACATTTTCTGAAGAAAAATAGGCTAAATTTTTCAGAAAATGTCATGGTCTTTTTGATAAAGGTGTGGTACGATGTAGACACTTGATCAAGGACAGGAAGTGAGAGGCTGATAAATATACAGCGTGGAGCTTCTTGTGAGAAACAAAAAATAAATTTGTAAGTTCTATATTAAATGACAGTAGATTTATGAAGATATCAAGTCGAAGTGAAGAAAGGAAAATAAAACTATTGTTTAAGTTAAAAAGAATTGTTGCATTTGCTCTGATGTTTGCTCTGACTCTTGGTTTTAGTTCAAGTGTGTTTGCTGATACAAGGGAAGAAAATATAAATATTCAAACTGGAGTTTTTAAACCAAATGAAATGAGTGAAAAAGAGAAGCGGGTATATTATGCTTCTATAGAGGAAGAGGTAGAAAGAGTATCAAAAAAATATGGTGAAGACTTTGATAAAGATTGGTTTAGAGAAGAGCTGATTTATGTATTGGAAACAGAAAATTCATTTGAAAAAATACAATCTTTAGATTACAATGAGTTTGTACCATTTGCCGGAAGTTGGATTCCTGATGTTAAAATAAGAAATGATATTGCAGCAGCAGCAATCAATGTTGCAATTGATACAGCTCTTTTAGCAGCAGGCGTAGGTTCAGTTACTGCATTAGTAAAAAGAATGGGATTGAAAGAAGCAAGAAGAATTTTTACAAGAACATTGACTTCACAATTAAAAGCATGGGGGCTTGGAACTCTTGCAGTTTCATTACCAGTTGCAGTAGATTTTATTTTTAATTTACTTGATCCAGGAACCAAAATAGCAGAGTATTTGGATAGTCAGGATAGTTTTCCTAATAACGGATTTATAGATATTATTTTGTAGGAGTTTATATGTTTGAACAATTACTTCAATCAGGAGTGTTTGGTGTTATCTTTGTACTTAGTTTATATATTATATATAAAAACAGAAAACTTCTAATAAAGTATTATATATGCAGATTGAAAAACAGGTACTAAAGTGGTTGTATATATAGTTACAGTGATTATAATTGCTATGTTGATGATATATTTGAAATCTATTAATGTACATTGATACTGTATAAAACCTGTAATGCCCTTTGTACTGCACTAAATGTATTTCTTGTGGTTTCTATAGTATGGAAAAAGCTGTGGCCATCGGATAAAGAATAAAATTTTAAATAGTCAAATACAATTTAGTCAAGCATAATAAACTAAATCGTATTTGACTATTTTTTTAACTTAATTAGAGTGTGGTATAATGTAGTCACTTTTTTTCAAGGTTAGAAGTGAAATCCAGATAAATAAGTAGAATGAGACTTGCGGTAAGAACCATAAATGGAATTTTTAAAGTCTTATACTTTACAGGCTGAATACTACACGAGAATATTAAAGGAAGGTATCCGGAGTTGAAGAAGATAAATATTATTAAAATAATTATAATTTCTATAGTAGCTGTAATTATGCTCTTAAGTATAGGGAAGAATCTGAATTTAACCACAAATAATAACTTACTGGTTAAGTTTATTGATAATGTTTTTAAGAGTGAAGAAAACAATGAAAAATATTTCCGAATCTTCTGCTAATGTAGTAAATAAAAAAATGCAGATAATATAGTATCTTCAATAAATGAAGAAGATAAAAGCAGAGTATCCTCTTCACAAAATTCTAATAATGAAGAAAATAACATTTTTGAAGAGATTAGTAAACAACAGTATGGAACAAAGGTTATTACACAGAATGATAATATTGAAAGTAAATATTATAAGTTTACAATCCACAACACATCAACATCTAAAAAAATTAGGAGAATTTAATTATTGTGATGATTTGAAAGATGTAGATAAAGATGGGAATACAATAGACGGTTATTCATATTTGATTGTAAATGCAACAATAGAATGTTTAGAAGTGGATGAATTTTTTTGGAGTATTAAGTTTAAAAAAATTTGCAAAATGTTTTTTTATAATGATACTAAGTGGGAAGGTGGTACGGAGCTACTTACTGCCAATAATGATGTGCCAATGAACAGTAAAAAGTGCTATGATGGTAAAAATGAAAAAGGGAGACAAAAAGAGATTTTAATTTAGTATTTTTTTAGTAGAGGACAAATTCATAAATGACAAGGCTGTGGATTTTTACCTTTATATTAATGAAAAATGGTTCCGCTCCGGGAACTAATGATGAATATAAATCTTTAGTAAAATTAGATTATAGGAATACATCTTCTGCAACAGATGTAAACAAAGATAAAAAGCGTCTTTTTTTGAAGAGATTAGTAAACAACAATACGGTATAAAAAGTTGTAACGCAAAATGATGTTATTAAAACTGCCTATAACAGATATACCATTAATAAAGTTTTCGACATCTAAAAAGCTGGGAGACTTCAACTATTCAGATAACTTAGGGTATGTTGATAAGACAGGAAATGCAATAGATGGTTATTCTTATTTTATCGTTAATATATCTTTGGAATGTTTAGATGTAGATGAGGTAATTGGAGGTTTTTATTTAAATACTATAGATATATTAGCGTATAAGGATACTATGCAGCAGACAGGTTATGAGATGTTGACTTCCAACAATGATGTTCCAATGAGCAATAAAAGTGCATTTAAGGTAAAAAAATGAAAAAGGGAGACAAAAAGAGATTTTAATTTAGTATTCTTAGTAGAAGATAAATTTATAAATGATAAAAATGTAGATTTTTACCTTGATATTAATGATAGAGGAGCTTCACCGGGAAGTGATGATGAAAAATAAATGTATAGTAAAATTAGATTATGTAAGGTAGGCAATTAATGAAAACAATTTACACTAATGAAATAAAGAGAGCCTTTAATACTATAGGTATGAAACTGGCTTTGCTTATAGGCTGCGGTTTATCTATATGGCATGTTGTGTCAGTAATAATACCTCAAAGCAGCCAGATTGGTTATGAATTATCTGTTGAAGCTATAGATCCATTATATGTGCCAACAGGCTTATTTAATAACTGGATGGGGAATGAGTTATACCCGATTCAATGCTATATATTTTACCTCATATTGCCGCTTCTTGCAGTACTTCCCTTTGGGAGCTCATTTTTTGAGGACAGGAAAAGTGGATATATTATAAATGTATGTACCAGAGTAGATAAAAAGACTTATTATAAGGCTAAATATCTGGCTGTATTTTTGTCAGGTGGAGTAGCAGTTGCCACGCCGTTGCTGCTAAACCTGATAATGTCATCTATGTTTTTACCTGCACTTTTGCCTGATAATGGCTCCAATGGGACAATATTACCTGTAACCATGTTATATGAACTCTTCTTTACACATCCACTGATATATATACTTATGTTTATAGTTATTGATTTTCTATTTGCAGGAGTAATAGCTGCACTTTCACTTAGTTACACATATTTTTACGGAGCACAAGTTTGGTGTACTTATAGTGCCTTTTGTATTATATTTTTTTATTTACCTCTGACAAATTTAATCAATAGAACGGAATATTCCCTGTTCTTTATGCTAAATGGTGGAGCAAAACAATAATTACTTATTGGTATATATACTTTATTTTCTGCTGTTTTTGTATTATCCTATATAGTTTTTTTATGTGGAAAGGGAAGAAACAGGATGTTAAAGCGTATTTAAACTTAATCATTATATCCATGTTTTTATTCTGTGCCTTATTCCTTTACTATGCTGCCAGTCCATATAATGGGATATATTATTATAGGGCACTTTACACTTTGGCTGATGCCTATATTTATTTTTTGGATCCAAGGGTCTATGGTATGCTTATGTTACCTTTTGTCATCATATTATTTACCAATTTAATAAAGTATGATGATGAAGTAAACTGTTTAATTCGCCTTGGGAGTGTGAAAAAATTAATTGGCAGAAGAATGAAGAAAGGAATTTTATTTTCTGCCATATGCACTGTGTTTGTGATGATAGTGGTGACCTTTATTAGCAGTTTACAGACTGGAACTCTTATCAACTGGGGGAGTGAGAGCAGTATTTACTTAGTTAAAACTGAACATTCTTCTAATATAGGTTTTATAATAGTTTTTATTATCGCTGCTGTTACACTGCTTATAAGAAACTTTTTTGTATGCCTTTGGATTATATTCTTGGATTTGAGGCTTCATAACAGCGTTATAACATTTATAATTCTGATTTCAGTTGTAGTTTTTGAAATGTTTCAGAGGATAATTCCGCTATTTTTGTAATTTTTTTAACCATTGATTATAAAAATGTGGGATAGCACGGGAATTAAGGCAGGTTATTTGTTATACATTATTTTAACCTGCATTATATATTATGTATTGATGAAACAGTGTATTAAGAAGAAGGAGTGGATTTAGTGGCTGATAATATCCTTTTATTAAAAAGGCAGATAAAACATGATGTTAAAAATGGAATTTGCAGAAGATATAAAATATATTTGCTTTTCATCATACTGCTTTCTGTCATTTTAGCATTTTGGAATAAGAAAATTAGCTTGAATATGGATAATAAAGCAGGCCTTATCGACTATCTTATGTATATTTTTTCTGGTAAAGAAGAGGTTGGTGCGCTCACAAATCAGGATATTTTTGATATATCGATAGCCTGGCTGTTTGTACATATATATGTAATATTTGGAATAGGCACATATCCGAAAGCAGAGTACACTGAAAGGGGATACCAGTTTTTAATAAGAGCAGGAAATAAATGGTGCTGGTGGATTGGAAAATGTGTGTATATTTTCTTTAGTGTAGTTCTTTATTATTTATGTATAGTATTTACAGGCTACATATTCTCAGAATTAAATGGAGGCAATAATACTGTAATTAATAAAGAAATTTGTGAAAGAATGTTGAGAGTTGATATTAGTAATATATCTGGTATTAAGATGTATTTATGCCTTGTAATAATGCCGGTATTGCTGTTTTTAGTTATTAGTTTTGCCTGTATGTCCATATCATTTCTTACTAACAATATTTTAGCTATAATAATGCTAATGGGTTATTTATCGGTATCTGCATACTGGTGTAATGCCCTTTTGTTGGGAAATTATACGATGTTATTAAGAGTTCACAAAATGCCATTTACCATAGGAATTATTATTTCTGTAATTGTCTTATTCTTATGTGGAGTCTTGGGGTACAGATATTTTAACAAACTGGATATTTATGGCAAAGAACAGGAGGGAATCTAAGATGTATGTAGAAATAGAATATTTAACAAAGATAATTGATAAAAACAAAGTATTGGATGATGTTTCCTTGGAAATGGATAAAGGGAAAATTTATGGAATAAAAGGTAAGAACGGCAGTGGAAAGACTATGCTGCTTCGTGCTATTTGTGGTTTAATAAAGCCTACTGAAGGGCTGGTAAGGGTTAGCGGTAAGCAGATAGGAAAAGATGTGACATTTCCTGACAGTGTAGGAGTTCTGATTGAAAATCCCGGCTTTATTCCATCATTATCAGGATACGATAATTTAAAAATGCTAGCGGATATAAAGGGGTTAATAGGAAAAGAAGAAATAGAAGCTATAATGGAAAGGGTTGGGCTTGAGAAAGCCTGCTTTAAGAAGAAGTATAAAACATATTCTTTGGGAATGAAACAAAAGCTTGGAATTGCAGCAGCTATAATGGAATGCCCTGAATTAATCCTGCTTGATGAGCCGACTAATGCCTTAGATGAGGAAAGTGTAAGAAAATTACTTGATATTTTAAAAGAGGAAAAGGAAAGAGGAGCCTGCATAATACTGGCTTCACATGATATGGAGGAGTTAACTTTGTTATCTGACATTATTTTTATAATGGAAGAAGGAAGAGTGAGGAAGGCAGAGTGAAAAAAAGGGCTATTGTAGGTGCAGTTATTTTACTTGTTGTATTGTATGCTTTCAGAGTGTATAAAGTAAATAGTGAAATCCGTGCGGTTAAGGAAGATATGATACCATTTGGGACTGAGAGAGAAGTAACTAACGGTGTAACTATGAAGGTAAATGGATACACAGTTCTTTCTAAAGAAGAAGCAAAGGAGAAATATGATTATGATTTGGAAATTAATGAAGAAGCGAAAATATTCTTGGTTAATGTAATATATTTAAACAAGACTAATAAAAGTAAAACTGTGGATACCAGACCTAACTCTATTGAAAAAACAGGATATTCAACAGCAACTGAAATAATGCTTTACTCTTTATGCAATCAATTTGACTTAGATTTCACTTTGAAAGCAGGTGAAAAGAAAGAAGTAATATTGCCTTATATCTTATTTAAGTTTCAATTTGAGCAAGGTGAATGGGAGAAATTAGAAGATGAAGTGTTTTATATCTCTAATTCCAGATATCCCGTAAAGACAAAGTGGATGTTAAAATAAAGAAACGCATAAGCTTGCTGATATTTAGGGATATCTCTATCTTTTTGCTAAGTCGGGTTTTACAAAGGGATATATGGAAAGGATGAGAATATTGACAAGGTTAAACTGGTTAGTTATGATATTGTTTAAGCAATTAAGCATTGAGAAAATATCACTAAGCATAGATATTCTTTTTATAGGAGGTTATATGTTTGAACAATTAATTCAAGTAGGAGTGTCTGTTGTTATCTTCGCTATTAGTTTAGATATTATATATAAAAAGTAGGAAATTTCTAAAAGAGTATTATGTATGCAGATTTAAAAACAAGTACTAAAGTGGTTGTATATATAGTTACAGTAATTATAATTGCTATGTTGATGATGTATTTGAAATCTATTAATGTACATTGGATACTGTATAAAACCTGTAATGCCATTTGTAATGCATTGATGGTATTTCTTATGGTTGCTATAGTATGGAAAAAGTTTTTGGCCATCGGATAAAGAATAAATTAGAAAAAGCCAAAATACAATTTAGTTTATTATTTTTTTGACTAATTGTATTTGACTTAAAAAGCTAAGTGAAGATGATATAAATAAGTTTAAGAGAGACTTACATACCCCCTGCCAATTTCTGTAAAATAATATATAATAATTACGGAAATATTACGAAATTATTAAAACACCTAGGGGGACAATGAGAACCAAGATAATAACATTTGGATGTATAATGCTTGCAGGAATGATGATTGGTAGTGGAGTGAAGACTGTAAAGGCAGAAGAAACAGCTGTAACAGACTCTGCAATTGAAACCATAGTTGATGAAGTAAAGAGTGAAAAGGCTGAAATTCTGCCTGAAGAAAAATCCGATGAAGAAATAAGTGCTGAAGAAATTGAGGTAGAGGAAGATGAGACTCCTCTTGGAAGTGCCAAGGAGAAAAGGCATAAGCAAAAGGAAGATACAACAAAGAAAAGTTCTAATAAAACAGTGAAGAAGGCTGGAAAAATCGAGAAGGTCAAAAAAACTGAAAAACAGTCTAAGGATGTAATTAAGTACACAGATGAAGAATTTAGGATTCTCGTTTGCGTTACCTTCCTTGAAGCAGGCAACCAGTCTTATAAGGGGAAGCTTGCTACAGCTAATGCAGTTATAAACAGAGTACTTAGTAAGAAGTTTCCAAATACAATTAAGGGTGTAATCTATCAGAAATATGCAGGGCGTTATCAGTTTGCTTTATGTACTCCTGGTGGAAAGCTTGATCAGGCTATGAAGAACTACGGAAAGAATACAGGCTGGAGAGCGGCTTATGAAAAATCCTGTATCAGGGTTTGTAAGGATGCTTTGGCAGGCAAGACCTCTACTGACAGGAGATATCATTTCTTTAGACTTCACTACAAAGGTATTGAGAACTGGAAGTCTGACGGAGTAAAGATTGACGATACCCTATTATTACAATTATTAAAATTTACTGATTATTAATTAAAAATCTTCAGAATGACATTGTGGTAAAACATAAGTGTATATTCTGAAGATTTTTTTGAAAGTATCTGATTTAAAATCTCCCAAAGATATGTTTTTATAGCATATAAGCTTGAATTGTAGTATTGTATATACTTTTTTATGAAAAAAAGACAGAATTATTGATATAGCCTGATTTTTATGGTAGTATAGTAAAGATATGTATATTGAATGGAGGCTTCTTTATGGAAGAGAATACAGAGAGAGTATCAAGGAATTTTATCGAAGACATTATTGACAAAGATATAGCCGAAGGCAGGACTAAGAAGGTAATAACCAGATTTCCGCCTGAACCCAACGGATATTTACATATAGGACATGCTAAGTCAATTCTTCTTAACTACGGTCTTGCTAAGGAGTATGGCGGACAGTTCAATCTTAGATTTGACGACACCAATCCCACCAAGGAAAAGACAGAGTTTGTTGAGTCAATAAAGGCTGATGTAGAGTGGCTTGGTGCAGACTTTGAAGACAGATGCTATTTTGCGTCCAATTACTTTGAAGAGATGTACGAGGCAGCAATTAAGCTTATAAAGAAGGGAAAGGCCTTTGTATGTGATTTGTCTGCAGATGAAATCAGAGAATACAGAGGTACTCTTACAGAGCCTGGCAAGAACTCACCATATAGAGAGAGAAGCATAGAAGAGAATCTTGACTTATTTGAGAGAATGAAAAACGGCGAATTTCCTGATGGAAGCAAGGTTTTAAGAGCAAAGATAGACATGACCTCTCCCAATATGAATATGAGAGATCCTGTAATTTACAGGATTGCAAGAATGACACACCATAATACGGGTGATGCTTGGTGTATCTATCCTATGTATGACTTTGCGCACCCAATTGAAGATGCAGTTGAGGGTGTTACACATTCTATCTGCACCCTTGAATTTGAAGACCATAGACCTTTATATGACTGGGTGGTAAGAGAACTTGAATATGAGAATCCTCCTAAGCAGATAGAGTTTGCAAAGCTCTACCTTACCAATGTGGTAACCGGCAAGAGATATATTAAGAAGCTTGTAGACAATGGAATAGTTGATGGTTGGGATGATCCAAGGCTTGTTACCATAAGCGCACTTAGGAGAAGAGGCTATACTCCTGAATCAATTAAGCTGTTTATGGAGCTTTCAGGCGTAACAAAGAGCAATGCATCTTCTGACTATGCTATGCTTGAGTACTGTATTAGAGAGACTCTTAAGCTTGAGAAGAAGCGTGTTATGGCTGTACTTGATCCTGTAAAGCTTGTAATCACTAATTTCCCTGAGGGTGAGACAGAGTGGCTTGATGCACCGCACAATCTTGAAAACGAGGCACTTGGCAGCAGAAAGCTTGCATTTACAAGAGAACTCTACATAGAGCGTGAGGACTTTATGATAGATCCTCCTAAAAAATATTTCAGACTCTTCCCTGGCAATGAAGTAAGACTTATGAATGCTTATTTTGTTACCTGTACAGGTTATGATGTGGATGAAAAGGGAAGGGTTACAGAGATAAGATGTACCTATGATCCTGAAACAAAGAGTGGAAGTGGTTTTGAGGGAAGAAAGGTAAAGGGTACAATCCACTGGGTAAGTGTGGATTATGCAGTGCCTTGCGAAGTGAGATTGTATGAGAATATAGTGGATGAGGAAAAGGGGGTTTACAATGAAGATGGTGAGTTAAACTTAAACCCTAATTCGTTAACTATTATAAAAAATGCCTTTGTTGAAGAAAGCCTTAAAGGAACTACAGAAGTAGAACAGTATCAATTCGTAAGAAATGGTTTTTTCTGTTTAGATTCTAAGGATTCCAGACCTGAAATGCCTGTATTTAACAGGATAGTTTCCCTTAAGAGTTCTTATAATCCTCATAAGGCATAAAAAATGGCAGTTTAAGGAGGAAAGGAAATAATGTCCGGGGTATTGAGTGGACTGGAAAAATTTGGGCTGGAAAGCTTAAAGAGTATAGATATATACAAAGATAAGGATAAAGACAAAGAAGGTAAGGGGAAGAAAGAAGATAGGGGGAAGGCCGGGAGTACAGGAGGTGTAGATATGGAAGTATCTGAAGAGTCAATTCTTTTTGATAAAACTTATACTTGCCCTTGTTGTGCTGCAAAGTTTAAAGCAAAGGCAGTAAGAGTAGGAAGAAACTCCCTGGTCAGGCTTGACAGTGATTTACGCCCTATATATAAATATGTGGATGCAACTAAATATGATGCAATAATCTGTACAAAGTGTGGATATGCAGGACTTATTAAAAGTTTTAATTCAATTAGTGACAGGCATATTAAGGATATAAGAGAAAAAATTACGGCTAAGTTCAAAGGGATAGATGAGACCAAGATGACTTATACCTATGAAGAGGCTGTTGAAAGAACTCAGCTTGCATTATTATCAACAGTAATCAAAGGTGGAAAAACAAGTGATAAGGCATATATATGCCTTAAGTTAGCGTGGCTTACAAGAGGCATGAAAGAATCTTTAGATAATGGAGCAGAAGACTACTCTGAAAAGTATAAACAGCTTGAAAGTTCAGAAATGAATTATTTAAAAAATGCATATGAAGGCTTTTCCGAAGCATACATGAATGAAACTTTTCCTATTTGTGGAATGGATGAAAATACCTTATGCATAATCATGGCTGAAACAGGCAGGAAACTTGGAAGAAAGCATGATGCACTGAGATATCTGGAAACGGTAATTATGTCTAAAAATGCCACTGACAGAATGAGGGACATGGCAAGAGAAATAAGGGTTAAATGTAAAGAAGAGTAGAGATTTATATATTTAAAAAAGAGTAGAAGAATAACAAAAATAATGGTTATTTTTTTCTACTCTTTTGGATTTAGTGGGATTTAGACTTCCTAAAAGTAAGTTATAATCATAATTATTCCCAAAAGGAAAACAAGCCCGGCTATACATATTGCGGCAAGCATAAAGAAATTTTCCGGTAAAAATGTGATGATTGGATCGGTTCTATAGTCAAATATCCAATAGTCATTGTTAAAGGCAATCTTATGAAAGAGTATAAATACCTTTGTTGAAATTTACATATATGAAGATAGCAATTGTAAAAGGTAAAAAATTGTAAAAAAAGACCACTGCAAAGTAAGTATTCATAGGTCTTATACAGTTTTTTATACAGTAAAATCAGTATTACAAGCATTATTATACCGATAACAAATATAACTTGAAATTCAAGAAAAATAGCTTTCACTTCTTCAAAATGTGTAAGAGCATTTTGGGAGGATGGCAGATGTGGAAATCTCAGTTTATCCGGTCCCCAAAACGAATTATAGTCAATAAGTGCATCATAGTTTTCTTTTTATTTCCGTAGAGGTTAAATTATATTTTCCTGTAAAATCATCAATCATACTGTAGTATAGAGGCCTAAAGTACAACACTGCTGTTGTAGCAAAGGCTATGGACACAAGCATCATAAACAGTGAAATAAAAAAGAAAATTATCGGTTTAAAAAAGGTTTTCATCTATACTTCTCCTTGCAAAACTTAATAAATATGGTAAACTAGATATTATTACTATAAATGATTTTAACATATTTTTTTTAATAGTTAAATAGATTGCAGAAAGGATATTTCAGATGAGTAAGAGCATTAAAAGTATTGACGAAATTATAATTCCTGAGCAGTATGAACTCATATATACAAGGGAACTAAAGGACATAAAGGCTCTTGGTATTTATCTTAAACATAAAAAAAGCGGGGGCAAGACTTGCCCTTATTTCAAATGAAGATGAAAATAAGGTTTTTTGTATAGGCTTTAGAACTCCGCCGAAAGATTCTACAGGAGTAGCACATATAGTTGAACATACAGTGCTTTGCGGTTCTAAAAAATATCCTTCAAAAGATCCTTTTATTGAGATGGCTAAGGGTTCACTTAATACCTTCTTAAATGCAATGACCTATCCTGATAAGACTATTTACCCTGTGGCAAGCTGCAATGATAAAGACTTTAAGAATCTTATGAGTGTGTACCTGGATGCGGTATTTTATCCAAATCTATATACCAATAAAGCCATATTTGAGCAGGAAGGCTGGCATTATGAACTGGATGAGGAGAGCGTGAACTCATAATCAACGGTGTGGTTTATAATGAAATGAAGGGTGCTTTCTCATCTCCTGACGAGGTAGAGGACTTGCGTGTGAGAGAGGCACTTTATCCTGATTCGCCTTATGGAATTGAGTCAGGTGGAGATCCCGAGGTTATCCCTGAACTTACCTACGAGGACTATGTGGCCTTTCACAAGCGGTTTTATCATCCGTCAAATTCATACATCATTTTGCACGGAAATTTTGATATTGAGGAGAGGCTTGAATTCCTTGATAAGGAGTACTTAAAGGACTTTGATAAGATTGATCCAAGGTCTGATATCCCTCTCCAAAAGCCTGTAGGAGGTGACTTATCTGATAGCTACTCACTTGCAGAAAGCGAAGACATGAAAGAAAAAACCTTCCTTTCCTACAATGTAGTTACAGGTGTGGTTACAGATACTTTCACTATGGGTGCCTTACAGCTACTGAGATTTGTGCTTATGGATGCACCGGGGGCACCTGTTAAAAAGGCTCTCATAGAGGCAGGTATAGGCAAGGAAATCTCTTCAAGTCTTTCAAACCATATGCTTCAGCCTACATTTTCTATTCATGCGACAGGAACTGAGGCAGATAAGAAGGACGAATTTGTAAGGATAATAGAGGCTGAACTTAGAAAGATTGTAAATGAAGGAATAGATGAAAAGAAGCTTACTTCAGCTATCAACTATTCTGAATTTAAGTACCGTGAACATGATTCAGGAAGGTATCCTGCAGGGCTTATCCTAGGTATAAATATGTATACCAGCTGGCTTTATGATGACAATCTTGTGTTTGAGCTGGCAGATGCAGGCAAGAACTATGACCTGCTTAGAAGCAAGATTGGTACAGGCTATTTTGAGGAACTGGTTAGAAAATACCTTCTTGAAAATGAACATAAGCTTATATTCACTCTCGTTCCTGAGAAAAATAAAAATGACAGGATTGAGGAAGAGTTAAAGAAGAAGCTCGCTAAGTACAAAGAAAGCCTAAGTGAAGATGATATAAATGCTCTTAAAAAGAGTAGTGAGAAACTAAGAGCCTTTCAGGAAGAACCATCGTCTCCAGAGGATGTTTCAAAGCTTCCAACTCTTGAAAGAAGTGACATTTCACCTGAGATAAAGCCTCTTAAGAACATAGAAAAGGAGATGGACAGCCGTCCGTTAATCTGGCACAAGGTAAATACAAACGGTATTATGTATCTCAGGCTTAATTTTGACATCAGCGATATGGAGGCTGATGAACTACAGTATTTTGGGCTGCTTACAGACCTTTTGGGACTCATTGATACTAAAAAAAGAGGATATTCTGACTTTGTATCTGAAACCCTTATGTATACAGGCGGTGTTCATACCAATATCGAGGTATATACAGATAAGGCTGATAGAAACAAGGTGCTTACCAACTATTCAGTTAGCTTTAAATCGCTTGTTTCACAGGCAGAAAGGGGACTTCCTCTTATTACAGAGATGCTTTATGAGTCTGGGTTAGATGCACATAGTGACAAGAGGATAGTAGAGATACTGCGAGAAAATATATCAGGTATGGAAATGGACTTTGAGACAAGTGGAGACAGGGTATCTGCTCTGCTTGCAAAATCATACTTTTCAGTAAATGGAAGGATGGGTGAGAGACTTTCAGGCCTTAGCTTCTACAAGTTTATAAAGGAATTGGCGGAGAATTTTGAAGTAAAGAAAGAAGAGCTATATACCAAGCTGAACTCTCTCATAAAGAAGTACT
Source organism: uncultured Catonella sp. (assembly GCA_916439065.1). Classification (GTDB taxonomy): domain Bacteria; phylum Bacillota; class Clostridia; order Lachnospirales; family Lachnospiraceae; genus Catonella. Next base: position 152,336 of record CAKAGD010000003.1, on the reverse strand, counting down.
TTGTAAAAGAGCGCCTTATTGTAAGCCTTACTGTAGATGAAGAAAACTATGGTGCTTCTTGTGATAAGCTAACTAACATAGTTAAAGAGCTTCCTGGAGGTGAGAAGGCAGGAGATTACCTCCTTTGTGATAATATAAGGCATGAAATTGAAGAATTTAAGGCAAATAGAAAAGAAGGCTTATATGCGAAAGGGTATACTGCCTCAGGTCAGGTACAGTATGTAACCAGGTCAGGTAACTTTGTGGCTTCAGGTCTTCCTTATACAGGTGTCCTAAGCGTCTTAAATGTGCTTCTTAGCTATGAATACCTCTGGGTAAATGTCAGGGTTAAGGGCGGAGCTTACGGCTGTTACAGCAAGTTTGACAGAAATGGAGACTCTGCTTTTTCATCCTACAGAGATCCAAAGCTTATGGAGACAAATGAAGTATATGAGAGCGTTGTCGGATTTGTAGAGAATTTTAACGCCGATGAAAAAGAGGTAACCAAGTATGTAATTGGAGCTGTAGGAAGTGCTGATATTCCTCTTACACCTTTTGCAGACGGAGAGAGGTCATTTAACGCATATATGAGCGGTATTACGGAAGATGATATAAGAAAGTCAAGAAAAGAAATGATAGGAACTACTGCCTCTGATATAAGAGACATGGCTAAATATGTAAAGGCTGTGCTTGATGAGAAGATTATGGTAGTGATAGGCTCAGAGGCTAAAATAAAGGAAAACTCTGATAAATTTGATGAAGTATCAAGTCTTTTGTCATAATGAAAAACAAGGAGAATGAATGGGAAAATTTAAGTCAGGTTTTGTAACCCTTATAGGCAGGCCCAATGTAGGCAAGTCAACTCTTATGAATAATCTTATCGGTCAGAAGATAGCAATTACCTCTTCTAAGCCGCAAACCACAAGAAACAGGATTCAGACAGTGTACACAGATGAGGTAGGGCAGATTATCTTCCTTGACACACCGGGTATACACAAGGCTCAGAATAAACTTGGTGAATATATGGACTCTGTAGCGGAGAGAACTCTTTCTGAGGTAGATGTGGTACTTTGGCTGGTTGAGCCTTCTACCTTTATTGGAAAGGGAGAACAGCACATAGCAAAGCTTGTTGAGACTACCAGGACGCCGGTTATACTTGTGGTAAACAAGATAGACACAGTGGAAAAGGGCGAACTCCTACCTATCATTGACAAGTACAAAGACATAGTGGACTTTAAGGCCTGCATACCTGTATCTGCGGTTACGGGAGAGAATAAAGAAGACCTTCTTAAAACTGTATTTGACTTACTTCCTGAAGGGCCTATGTACTATGATGAGGATGTGGTTACTGATCAGGCTGAAAGGCAGATTACAGCTGAACTTATAAGAGAGCAGACACTAAGGCGGTTAAAGGATGAGGTACCACATGGAGTAGCCGTTATGGTTGAGAGTATGAAGGAAGAAAAGGACACTTCAGTCAGACACAGCCATAAGAATATAATGAACATTGAGGCAACCATTTTTTGTGAAAGAGATTCTCATAAGGGTATCATCATTGGAAAGAAGGGTGCCATGCTGAAGGAAATTGGTACAAATGCAAGGCATCAGATATCTGACCTTCTTGGGATGAAGGTAAATCTCAATCTTTGGGTTAAGGTAAAGAAAGATTGGAGAAATTCAGATTCCCTTATGAAGAACTTCGGGTATAAAGAGGAGTAATCTTTGACAGATGAGATAGAGGTTTCGGGAGTTGTGGTTTCCGGTATGCCTATAGGTGAGTATGATAAGAGGGTTGTGATTATAACTGCTGAGTTAGGAAAGATTCATGCCTTCGCAAAAGGTGCCAGAAGGACTAACAGTAAGCTGCTTGCAGGCACGGATCCACTTACCTTTGGTAAATTTAAGATTGTTTCAGGTAAAAATGCATATACCTTGGTTGAGGTAAAGATAGTTAATTATTTTGATGAATTAAAAATGGACATAGACAGGATTTACTATGGGTTTTATTTTCTTGAATTTGCAGCCTACTTTTCAAGAGAAAATGTAGGAGAGAAAAATCTTATAAATTTAATATATATGGCACTTAAGGCTCTTGAAGCAAAGTTAGACCGGCTTACTCCGGATTTTATAAAAGCAATATTTGAGTGGAAAATATTTGAACTAGAGGGTATAATGCCGGATATGGATGGAGGAAGGCTTTTGGGAAGAAGTCTTAGGCCTTCAACGGTGTATGCATTAAAAGTAATTTCGGAGGCTGGTGTAACAAAGCTGTTTTCGTTTGACTTGGAACCTGAATCAAAAGAGGAATTTATTGAACTTGCAGAAAAATACAGAGACTTGAATACAGATATAAAATTTAAGTCTTTAGAAATGATAAAAGAGGTGTGAGAAATGAGAAAAAACACTTTTCCGGTTTTGGGACTTATATCCGCTGCACTTATACTTACATCCTGTGAAAGTATGCCCAAGGAAATAAAGGTAGAAGATATTAATGAAGAAACCATATATATGAGGGCAGATGGCAGTAGTCAGGCAGCCTATGTGGAAGACTTTAATGAAAAATATTTTAGTGTTAATGAGTTAAAGGGCTATATTTCATCTGAATTAAGTGCTTATAATAAAAAATATGGTGATAAGGCAGCGGTTCTTAGTGAAATAGAACTGAAAGATGGCAAGGTAAAGGCTGTGCTGACTTTTAAAAGTGCAAAGATTTATGAAGCATTTAATAGTAAAAAAGGCGAAAAAAATGTGAAATTTCCTGAGAAAGCTAAGGCTTTGTCTGAGTTTGGTAAGCTTAGCTTTACAGAGACAGATGAGGGTGAAAAGAAGGCGGCAGATGAGGTATTGACTGATGAATATAATATAGCCGTTGTGGAAGGCAAAGTACTTTTTCAAACAGGGAAGAAAATTAAATATTATTCCGGGGGAACTCTTGAAGATGCCAATCATATAAGGGTTGACGAGGGGAAGAGGGCTGTGGTAGTATATTCTAAATGATTGTTAAGTTATTGACAATAAAGTGAATCAGAGAAAGAGAGGTAGACTTTATGGAAAAAACAATGGAGAAGATTGTGGCTTTAGCTAAGGCAAGAGGTTTTGTATATCCGGGTTCAGAGATATACGGCGGACTTGCTAATACTTGGGATTATGGAAACCTTGGTGTAGAGCTCAAGAACAATGTAAAAAAGGCTTGGTGGAAAAAGTTTATTCAGGAAAGCCCTTACAATGTAGGTGTTGACTGTGCAATACTTATGAATCCACAGACTTGGGTAGCATCAGGACATCTGGGAAGTTTTTCAGATCCGCTTATGGATTGTAAGTGCTGTCACGAGAGATTTAGAGCAGATAAGCTTATTGAGGATTTTGCAAAAGAAAAGAATATTACTTTAAGATGCTCTGTAGATGGCTGGTCAAACGAAGAAATGAAGAACTTTGTGGATGATAATGAAATCCTATGTCCCAGCTGTGGAAAGCATGATTTCACTGATATCCGTCAGTTCAACCTCATGTTTAAGACCTTCCAGGGAATTACAGAAGACAGTAAGGCTGTTGTTTACCTCCGTCCTGAGACAGCTCAGGGTATCTTTGTTAACTTTAAGAATGTACAGCGTACCTCAAGGAAGAAGATTCCTTTTGGTATAGGACAGATAGGAAAGTCATTTAGAAATGAGATAACACCAGGTAACTTCACCTTCCGTACCAGAGAGTTTGAGCAGATGGAACTTGAGTTCTTCTGTGAGCCGGGAACTGATATGGAATGGTTCCACTACTGGAGACAGTTCTGTAAAGACTGGCTTATCTCACTTGGAATGAAGGAAGAAGAGATGCGTCTCCGTGACCACGATCCTGAGGAGCTTTCTTTCTACTCAAAGGGAACTACTGATATCGAGTTCTTATTCCCATTTGGCTGGGGAGAGCTTTGGGGCATAGCAGACAGAACTGATTATGATCTTGGCAGACATCAGGAAGTATCTGGTGAGCCTATGGAGTATTTTGATGATGAAAAGAAGGAAAAATACATCCCATATGTAGTAGAGCCTTCTCTTGGTGCAGATAGAGTAACTCTTGCCTTCCTTTGCGGAGCTTATGATGAGGAAGAACTTGAGGGCGGTGACATGCGTACAGTACTTCGTTTCCATCCTTTCCTTGCCCCTGTTAAGGCAGCAGTTCTTCCACTTTCAAAGAAGCTTGGTGAGGGTGCTGAAAAGGTATATGCTGAGCTTTCAAAGGACTGGAACTGTGAGTATGATGACAGAGGAGCCATCGGTAAGAGATATAGAAGACAGGATGAGATAGGAACTCCATTCTGTATTACCTATGACTTTGACTCAGAGACAGATGGTATGGTTACAGTCAGAGACAGAGATAGCATGGAGCAGGAGAGAGTGGCTATATCAGAACTTAGAGAGTATTTTAGAAATAAATTTGAATTTTAATTACAGAGCTTAAGATTAAAGGCAAGCATTGGCTTTTTATAACTTATTTAAAGGAAAGGATATTCTATGAAAAAAGAGAATATGGATAAAAGATTACTTTTTAGTCTAGTGCTAGGAATGGGAGTAGATTCTTTTATGAATTCTAACAACCCTGTGTTTTTTGCATGGGGGATATTAGCGCTTGCTGTAAGTCTGGTTTTAGCTATAAAAGTCCTATATGAAGAACTGATACTTAAGAAAAAAGGAACTTATGTCGCAAAAGAATATGAAGAGTTTGATTTAGGCTCTAAATTTGCGACAATTCAGTTACTTGTACTGATGTGTTTATCTGTATCCCATTTATTATTAGTATTAGTATCAAAACAAAATGTGATAATTACAGCAATTTGCTATATTTTAATGCTTGTAACTATTTTAATGGGAGCGTATGAAATTGTTATGAGATGTAAAAAAAGCAGTGCTATGAATAAGAACATGTAAATAATAATCTTAAATAATAAACGAGGGTGGAATCCTTAAACTGGATTTCGCCCTCGTTTTATAGACTACAGCTAAGATAAATATTAATTTTATAAACAATACTACATAAATTTGAAAAATACTTTAAAACTTCTTTTAAAAAACCATGGTTATAGGAGTACAATAATTATATAATAATCTACACTTGAGGGGAGGCATTTATGCAAAAAAATTATTAGAAAGCATACATTACTATATGTGGCAATAGTATATTAAGTATGGTTTCAGCTTTTTACTTAGCACATTTTCTATAAAGCTTGGTGCTGTAATTGATGTTGTTGTTAAAAATGAAGGTACTTTTTTAGATAAGATAATGGCAACAGTCATAGTCTGCTTTTTATGGTTTTTGTCTTCAATGTTATTTACTTATTTAAAATCACGCTATATTTTCAAAATTTTAAGGGATGTCAAACAAGGTCTTTACTCTGCACTTAATTTAAAAGAATTAGATGATTTTAATCAGAGGACAAGTGACCAATACCTTAATATATTCACAAAGAACATAGAACTAATAGGAAACAATTACATAGCACCAAGATGTGATTTGGTGTCTAATTTGGTTTCTGCAATTATAAGTGTAGGAGCCATATTCTTCATTAATTGGAAATTAGCCCTGGCTTTTATAGGGGTATCTTTAGTTACTATTGTACTCTCTCAGCTTCCGGGTATACTTATGGCAAAAAGCCTTACTGTATTTACCGGTAAAAACGCAGATTACCTGAAGGTCATCAACAATTACCTGAAAGGATATGAACAAATAAAACTTCTTAACATAGGCCGGCTGCTTTTAAAAGATTATGTTAAGGCAGATGAAGAGTTTGAGATAAGCAGAAGAAAATTCATATTTAATACAAGCTTTGCATCTATACTGGGTATGTTTTTCAGCTTTTTTGCACAGCTTGCCTGTATGTCGATAGGTATTTATTTTGTACTAAACGGTGAACTTACGGTAGGTCTTCTTATTTCGGCGGTAAACCTTTTAAATGGTCTTTTTGGACCTATCCAATCTTTTGCACAAGATAAAAATTTGATAGGTACAGTAAAAGAAATTAAAGAAGAAATAGATGGGATACTATCTTGTATGAGTCCCGAGGGTATGGAATTATCAAAACCTGTTGAAAAAATAAAGATAACAGATTTGTCAATGAAGTTTTCTGAAGCTAAGATTATATTTGATAATTATAATACAGAGTTTGTAAAAGGCAGAACTTATGCTATTGTGGGCGAATCAGGAAGAGGAAAGTCAACACTTGTTAAGCTGATTATGAAATTTTTTTCCTAAAGAGATGTATACTGAACTATAATGATAGATGGTACTAATCTGAATGAAATTTCTTCAGACAGTATTTATAAAACATATTGCATATATACAAAGAAGTGATTTTTATTGATGGAAGCGTATTGGATAATATCCTATTAAAAAGATATGAAAAATGCACCTGATGGCAAGTTGTTTGAAAAGCTAAATCTCAGCAGGGAGTTTTTATCAAAGAAGATAGGAGATACTAATAATGATAAGATATCTGCCGGAGAGAAACAGAGAATAGACATAGCAAGATTTTTAAGTAATGATTATGATGTGCTTATTTTTGATGAGCCTACCAGCAACCTTGATGCGGCTACCAGTGAACTGGTATTTAATCTTATATTTGAAAATAAGGACAAGATAGTAATTGTAATAACACATACTTCTGATAAGGATGTTTTAGCAAGATTTGATGAGGTAATAAGGTTGTAAGTTAAGGGTTAAAGTGATACTGCAAAAAAGAATGATATGGATATCAAAAATTAAGTTAGAGTTTACGAAAAAATTCGTTATATTTTGATTCCATATCATTTTATTAAATTATTTATACCTTCTCAAGCTTCCCTTATCAAAAGAATACTCGGGAGTTCTGAGGGGATATTTTATTTCATCCTCATAGTACCAAGGGTCATATTCGTGAAGTGGATTTTTCAGAAGCTGAAATTCCTGTGCAGGCAAATAGCCCTGAGCTAAAAGATATGCTTTTTTACCGTTGGAGTTTTTACAGACATCAGCAATCATAACAACATGACCGGGGCTTCCGCCCCTTATAAATATATCTCCGGCCCTTGCCTTAGAAAGCTTTATCTTTTTAGAAGAATAGTCCATATTCAAAGTGCCTGAATAAGCAAAAACTATCCGCATAAACCTCTTAAATGATTCATAACTGTTGTTGTTCTTTGAGGAATAAACCCAGGATATCTTATTTCCGTTTATACTAATTGAATATCCTTTTCTCCATTTATCAAAATCAGCTATAAAACCATTTCCAAGAGGAAAGGTGATTTTATTATAGGCTTTTCTACCATAGTAGTATTCTCCATATATCCTCATAATTGAATCAGCACATTGCTGTAAATCTTCGTTTTCGATAGGAAGTTTAAAAACTGCAATATGGGCTGATTGATTGCCTTTTTCTCTGCCATCGAACAAAAGCACCGGAGAACCATCAGGCTTTAACTTATAATTCCTAAGGAAGGCCGCAAAACTCCCCTTTGTTACCTTGGTTCTCTTGTAGCTTTCAGGTGTTGGTATTCGCTTTGCAAGTGTCATTCCTGAAGGATTGATAAAGGATGTAGTTTTATCAGCAATATTAGAAGTATTTTCAGCTGAATTTAGAGTATCTTTGGCCTTATATGAAACGGCAGATGATAGACTTAAAATTCCCATCTCATCCACAGGACTGTTCGAAGATGAAGCTTTGGAAACTGCATTACCTCCACAGCTTGATAATATAAGGCTCACTATAGCAAATAGTATTATTCTTTTAATCATAAGAACCTCCTTGTAAAAATGATAACATAGTAATTTAAAAATAATCATTATAATATTCCTAATTTCCCACTATCTTTTTATAAAAGAAAAGGGTATAATAGTTTAGTGTGACCTAAAATTAAGAGATAATTACATAATTGAATTTAGATAGATGTTTTGAGTTAGGAAAGGAGTCTTATTATGTTGGGTAGTGATATTGGTATTGATTTAGGAACAGCAAGCGTGCTGGTTTATATAAAAGGTAAGGGAGTTGTATTAAAGGAGCCTTCAGTTGTTGCTATAGACAGAGATACGAAGAAAGTAAAGGCTATTGGTGAGGAAGCAAGATTTATGCTTGGCAGGACTCCGGGTAACATTATGGCTATCCGTCCGTTAAGACAGGGAGTAATTTCAGACTATGATGTAACAGAAAAGATGATGAAGTACTTTATACAGAAGGCGGGTGGAAAGAGATTTTTCAGAAAACCAAGAATAAGCGTATGTATACCTTCAGCAGCAACTGAGGTTGAAAAGAGAGCGGTTGAAGAAGCTACTTACAATGCAGGAGCAAGAGAAGTGGCTATTATTGAAGAACCTATTGCAGCAGCTATAGGAGCAGGTATAGATATTTCAAAGCCTTGTGGTAATATGATAGTAGATATTGGCGGTGGAACCAGTGATGTAGCGGTTATTTCGCTTGGTGGCTCGGTTGTAAGTGCATCAGTTAAGGTTGCAGGAGATGATTTTGATGATGCAATTATCAAATATATGCGTAAAAAACACAATCTTCTCATTGGTGAAATGACAGCAGAAGAGATTAAAATAAAAATTGGTTCCGCATTCAAACGGCCTGAAATTGTTACTTTGGATGTTAGGGGAAGAAACCTGCTCACAGGTTTGCCAAATACTATCACTGTTACTTCTGATGAGACTCTTGAGGCTCTCGAACTTTCCATGTAAGCAGATTGTTGATTCAGTACATCAGGTACTTGAGAAAACTCCACCGGAACTTGCGGCAGATATTGCAGATAGAGGAATAGTACTTACAGGTGGGGGAGCCCTTCTTTGGGGAATGGAGCAGCTCCTTGAGGCAAAGACCGGCATTAATACAATGACAGCGGAAAATCCAATGAACTGTGTTGCTATAGGCACAGGCAAGTTTGTAGAATTTTTAAGCAATACAGCAGGCTTTAAGGAATAAAAGGTTAAGTATTTTTTAAAAACAGCCGATATATTATTGTAGATTTGTTGAATACTGACATTTTGAAATAGCAGAATATGGAGGAACTTAAATGCTAAGAAGCCTTTACACTGCCTATACAGGTATGATTAACGAACAGAAGAGAATGGACATAATGACAAATAATCTTGCAAATTCGACTACTGCGGGATTTAAAATGGAAAGTTCTACGAGCCAGTCTTTTGATAAGGTTTTAGGTATAAAAATAAGAGATGTATCTGAGGCTTTTAATGACCATGGCATTGGGCACATGAGTCTGGGAGTTAAATTAGGTGAGGTATTTACGGACTATTCACAGGGAGCACTTAGAGAAACTGCCGGTAAATATGATTTGGCACTTTCAGGTGAGGGATTTTTTGCTGTAAGATTTGTAGATAAAAATGGAAATGAATCTACTAAATATACAAGAGATGGAAACTTCAGGCTGACTAAGGATGGTCATGTCACTGATGTATATGGTAATCAGCTTAGAACTGAAAGCGGTGTTTTACAGGTACCTCTTGATTCTGAGGATATTTCAATAGGAATAGATGGTACAGTTTCTGTAAATAACCAAGTTATAGACAAGATAAAAGTAGTTGATTTTGAAAACTATGATTATATAGAGAAATTTGGTGATAACCTTTATCAAACTGTAGGCGGAGCTGCTGAGAAAGAACCTCAAGCCCAGGTTTTACAGGGATATATAGAGCAGTCAAATGTAAACTCAGTTCGTGAAATGGTTAATCTTATTACCATAACCAGAGCTTACGAGGCAGGCCAGAAAATGATCCAAAGCTCAGATACAATAATGGAAAGTGCAGTTAATTCAGTGGGCAGAGTTGGTTAAGGCTGAAGGAGGATAAATATGCTTAGATCATTGTGGAGTGCGGCATCGGGAATGATGGCACAGCAGGTGAATCTTGATACTATATCGAATAATATTGCAAATATAAATACGACAGGATTCAAGACTCAGAGTATGGAGTTCAAATCACTGTTATATCAACAGATTAAGACAAAGTCAACAGACAGTGAGGGCAATCCGAAACCTATAGGGGTTCAGGTGGGGCTTGGTGTACGCAATGCCTCAATTACAGCTAAGTTTACACAGGGTGCTGCCCTTGATACAGGTGAAAAGTATGACTTGTTTATTCAGGGAAATGGTTTTTTTGCCGTAAAAATAGGTGGTAAAACAGCATATACCAGAAATGGCCATTTGGGGCTTTCTGCCACTACTGACGGCTGGGAGCTTACTAATTCAGATGGTAATCCTATACTTAGTTCAACCGGAAATTCTATTAAAATAGACAGTAAGTGGGATCCAAATGATATTAGCATAGATTTAAGTGGAAATGTACTTCATAGGGTAGATGATAAGGCTGCAGGTACAACTAAATATGATAACCTTGGTAAAATAGCACTTTATCAGTTTAATAATCCTGCAGGACTTAATAGGAGCGGCGGAAGCCTTTACTATGTGACTCCTGCTTCGGGAGAAGCCAGAAGTGAGGATACAGATGCAGGGCTTAATAAGAGCCTTATTAAGTCAGGCTATCTTGAAGGCTCTAATGTGTCTGCAGCAGATGAAATGGTAAATATGATAGTTACACAAAGAGCATATCAGCTGAATTCAAAGGCTATAACTGCTTCGGATGAAATGCTTGAACAGGCTAATAACCTTAGGAGGTAAGAATGGATTTCCTATCTATAAACAATAACTATTATAATGGACTGATGGAAAATACCACAAACGGTATGATTACAAGCAAGCTTACAGATTCAGTTAAAAGAGCTGAGAATACCACTGATGATGAAGAACTTATGAAGGCCTGCAAGTCATTTGAAGCTTATATGGTGGAGCAGGTTATGGCTAAGATGGAAGAAATATCTCATATAGAAGGGGTGGATTCTGAAAAGGATAATGAGTATATTTCAATGTTTAAGGATAGTTTTATTAAAGATAAGGCGGAGATGCTCACTGAAAATACAGACTTGGGTATAGCTAAGATGTTGTATGAGTCTATGAAAAGAAATACAGCTGCTTCGGTTCCTGCTAAAAGTTCTTCTGAAAAGTAAAATTATAATATAGCTTGTGTAAGTAATGTTTGGCTCAGACTATTACCTGCACAAAGAGGTGGAACAATAAGATTTTTATAGGATTAATTGCCTGCATATGGTTAATAGCTGTATGCAGGCTTGTTAAGTATAGGAGAGGTTTGTTTTGGAAATAGAAACAATTGAAGGCTATGTGGAAAGAATCATTTTTAGAAATGAAGAAAATGCTTATACGGTTGCAAGTCTCAGTGTGGAGGGCGATGATGTAATGTGTACGGGCTATTTTGCTGACTTAACAGAAGGAGACAAGGTCATAGCTGAAGGCAGCTATGTTGAGCACAAACAGTATGGGGTGCAGTTTAATATTACTTCTTACGAAATAAAAGAGCCTGAAACATCTTTAGCTATGGAAAAATATCTTGGTTCGGGCATTATTAAAGGTGTTGGAGCAGTGCTGGCAGCTAAGATAGTAAAGAAATTTGGAGATGAAACCTTTAATATAATTGAGCGTGAGCCTGAAAGGTTGGCTGAAATAAAAGGAATTACTGAAAAGAAGGCAATAGAAATAGGAACACAGTTTGAAGAAAAAAGAGAGTTTAGAACTGCTATGCTGTTTCTCAATCAATATGGTGTTTCAAATGCCCTTGCCATGAAGATATATAAAGAATATGGCATAAAAGTAATGAAAATTGTGCGTGAAAATCCATACAGACTGGCGGATGATATTTCAGGAGTGGGATTTAAGACCGCAGACGAGATTGCAATGAAGATGGGATTTTCACCGGAGTCTCCGCTTAGAATGAAGGCCGGAATCTTATTTACACTAAGCATTGCAGCTTCAAACGGACATACTTATCTGTTTTATAAAGATTTGTTTGAAGATACAAAAAAAATGATTGGGATTTCGGAAACTGAGTTTGAAAATGATATTTATGAACTCACTATTGAAAGAAAAATAGTATTAAAGGAAGTTGATGGAGAACGCAGGGTTTACAACAATAATCTGTATTATATGGAACTTACCGTTGCAAGAAAGTTATTAGACTTAAATGCCAAAAGTGAAAATAATGTAAAAGTTATGGAAGCCAAGGTGAGGGAAGTTGAGGCAAAGATAGGAATAAACTTGGAAGACTTACAGAGAAAGGCTGTGTATGAAGCTGTTGAAAGCGGTCTTGTAATAATTACCGGTGGTCCCGGTACGGGGAAAACTACTACAATAAATGCAATAATTAAGCTATTTGAGAGTCAGGATATGGAGATTTTACTTGCAGCCCCTACAGGCAGGGCGGCAAAGCGGATGACTGAAACAACAGGTATGGAGGCTCAGACAATACACAGGCTCCTGGAGCTGAATGGCAATCCCGAAGAGGGTGGTTCTATGCGTTTCGAAAGGAATGAAGATAACCCTCTTGAGGCAGATGTGATTATCATAGATGAGATGTCGATGGTGGATATTTATCTTATGTATTCTTTGCTTAAAGCTATCACAGTAGGTACAAGGCTGATACTTGTAGGAGATGTAAATCAGTTGCCAAGCGTAGGACCGGGAAAGGTACTTAAGGATATAATAAGTTCTGAAAAATTCAATGTTGTAAGACTTAATGAAGTATTTAGACAGGCAGCAGAAAGTGATATAATAACAAATGCACATAAAATAAATGCAGGTAATATCATCAAATTAGATAATAAGAGCAAAGATTTCTTCATGCTGAAAATGGATAATCCTTTGCAAATTCAAAGAGCCTTAGTGAGTTTGATTGCAGAAAAACTACCGCCTTATGTGGCAGCCACAAAGTATGATATTCAGGTTTTGACTCCATCAAGGAAGGGAGAATTGGGAGTTGAAAATCTAAATAAAATTTTACAGATGTACATTAATCCGCCTGCTTTTGATAAAAAAGAGAAGCAATGGGGAGAAATGATTTTCCGTGAAAATGATAAGGTAATGCAGATAAAAAATGATTATCAAATAGAGTGGAAAATTGTCACATCTAAGGGAATTGCTATTAAGGAGGGAACCGGAGTATTCAATGGAGACTGCGGCATTATAAGAGAGATTAATGAATTTGCGGGAACGGTAACAGTCGAATTTGATGAAGGAAGGATGGTGGAATACAATAATTCAACCTTAGAAGAGTTGGAACTTGCCTATGCAATTACCATTCACAAGTCTCAAGGAAGTGAATATCCTGCTGTGATAATTCCGCTTTTAAATGCACCTAGGCCATTACTTAATAGAAATCTTTTATATACAGCGGTTACAAGAGCGAAAAAATGTGTTACAATCGTAGGAAGTGAAAGCTCGGTACATGAAATGATTCAAAATGAGAGTGAGATGAGAAGGAATTCAGGGTTGGTGGATAGCATAATAGAAATGGAGGAAGCCGACAATGTATACATTTAAAAGTACGGTGAGATTTAGCGAGACAGGTAAGGATAGTAAACTAACAATTCCACATCTTATAAGCTATTTTCAGGACTGTTCAACTTTACATGGAAATGAGGCAGGACTTGACAGGAAAAAGTTAATTAAGATGGAAAGAGCGTGGTTTCTGAGTTCCTGGCAGATTGTAATTAATAAAAGACCGGGAATTGATGAAAAAATTGAAGTTGAAACAAGGGCTTATGAAATTAGAGGATTTTATGGACTTAGAAATTTTATTATGTACAATGAGGCCAAAGAAGTCTGTGCCTATGCAAATTCAATTTGGTTTTATGTGGATACGAAGAAGGGAAGGCCTGTGAAATATGAACAGAAAGATGGGACCGGCTTTGAAATAGATGAAGAGTTTCCTATGGAAAAGGCTGATAGAAAAATAATTATACCTGAGAATGCAGATAAAACTATAAAAGGGGATAGGCTGAAGGTAAGAGAGTCGCATTTGGATTCGAATTATCATATGAATAACAGAGAATATGTAAGAATAGCCCTTGATTTTATGCCGGATAGCTTTGATATTGATGATTTAAGACAGATAAGGGTTGAATATAAAAAAGCTGCTGTGCTTGATGAAATAATGGTGCCTGTTTATTATTTTGATGTTGAAAATAAAAAGATATTTGTATCTTTGGAAAATGAAGCAGGGGAAAATTTTGCAAAAGTTGAATTTGAACTTAGATAGAGAGGAAAGAATATGAGATTAGGCTGTACACAGACATTGGCTATAGTCAAAAGGACAGACTTTGGTTTGTATTTAACAGATATAGAAAAAAGGGATGACAAAAACAGAGATGTAAAAGATGAGATATTACTCCCTAAAAACCAAGTAACTGCTGATATGAAGCCAGGTTCAGAAATTGAAGTATTTGTTTATAAAGATTCAGAAGATAGATTGATTGCAACAAAGTTAGAGCCGCTCATAAAGATTGGTGAAATCAAAAAATTAAAGGTTAAGGAAGTTACAAAGATAGGAGCATTTTTAGATTGGGGTCTTCCAAAGGATTTATTTTTGCCTTTTAAGGAGCAGATTTATGATGTTAAATCAGGTGATGAGATTCTTGTAGCAATGTATGTTGATCTGAGTGACAGACTTTGTGCAACCATGGCTCTGTATTCAAGACTTTCTTTATTGCCGCCTTATAGCAGGGATGATATGGTGAAGGGAACTGTTTATCAGGTGCATGAGCAGTTTGGAGCCTATGTGGCAGTAGATAATAAGTATTCTGCCTTAGTACCTAAGAAGGAGCTGCACAAAGAATTAAAGCCTGGTGAAGAAATATATGCAAGAGTTCTTGAAGTAAAAGAAGATGGTAAAATGGATCTTTCTTTAAGACAGAAGGCTTATGTGCAGATGGATTCTGACTCAGAAGCTATACTTACAAAATTAAATGTGGCCGGTGGAAATCTTCCATATCAGGACAAGAGTGATGCTGAGGAGATAAAGAGGGAATTTAATATGAGTAAGGCAGCATTTAAGAGGGCTATTGGCAGGTTATATAAAGAAAGAATTATTGTAATTGAAAAAGATGGAATAAGATTAGTGTAATTCTTATTGACAAGCCTGACTTATTGTGGCATAAATTATTTATACAAAGTATTTTGATTTAAGAAGGAGAGATGTAAGATGGAAGAGATTGTTATTGACTGTGGAGAGATGGCTACTAAAGCTATGGCTCATTCATATCTTGAAGGAGTTTTTAACTTAGAAGAAGATAGTATTACAGATATGGATACGCTTTTGGAATATCTGCTTTCGATAGAGGATTCTACAGAGATTACCTTTGAAGATGTAGATTTATTGGAGATTAATCTTGGAGACTATGGTCAGGAGATATTAGATACATTTGAACAGGCTGAGCAGTCAAATGAAAATATTAAATTAATATGATGAAATTCTTAGAAAAGTTTTATCCGGATAGTAGGAAAAAATCTATATATGAGGTAGACTTTGCCGGACTTTACAGGAAGGGTATTAGGGGATTGATATTTGATATTGACAATACCCTTGTACCACATGGGGCAGATGCCGATGAAGGAATAGAAAGATTGTTTGGAGAACTGAAAAAAATGGGTTTTAAGACATTCTTGCTATCGAATAATAAATTAGAGAGAGTGAAAAGATTTAATGCAAACATTCGTTCTCTCTATATTTATAAGGCTGGGAAGCCTAATACTGTAAACTATATTAAGGCAATGCGAATGATGGGAACAAAAAAGGATAATACCGTATTTATAGGAGACCAGCTTTTTACAGATATTTGGGGAGCCAAGAAAGCAGGAATCAGCACTATTTTACTCAATCCTATTGATAAGAAGGAGGAGATACAGATAGTGCTTAAAAGATATCTCGAAAAAATAGTATTAAATGCCTATGAGAAGGAAAGAAGGGCGGAGGACTGATATTGAAGATTACAGGACATACCAGACTGCTTGCTCTATTTGGTTCACCGGTAGTTCATTCAGGCTCACCTGCAATGTATAATTACAGCTTTGAAAGCTTGGACTTGATTATGTATATGTTGCATTTGATGTGGATAAGAATG
Source organism: uncultured Catonella sp. (assembly GCA_916439065.1). Classification (GTDB taxonomy): domain Bacteria; phylum Bacillota; class Clostridia; order Lachnospirales; family Lachnospiraceae; genus Catonella. Next base: position 136,363 of record CAKAGD010000003.1, on the reverse strand, counting down.
GACTTAAGGAAGCTGTATCTGCGGCGAGGCTTTATAATATGCGTGGGTTCAATCTTACGATGCCTTGTAAAAATGAGGTTCTTCATTACATAGATGAATTATCTCCGGAAGCAAGGCTTGTAGGTGCGGTGAATACTGTAGTCAATGAAAATGGTAGATTGATAGGTTATAATACAGATGGAACAGGCTTTATAAAAAATCTTGAAGCTCATAAGATTGATATTAAAAATAAAAAAATTGCAGTTGCAGGGGCAGGTGGAGCGGCAACAGCAATTGTAGTACAGCTGGCTCTTGAAGGGGCTGGTGAGATTCATATTTTTAATAGAAAAAGTGAAACCTTTAATAAAATGGTTGAAACGGCTAAAAGACTCAGACAGGAAGTGCCGGAGGTGGTTATAGAACTTTACGATATCTTAGATGAAGCAAAATTTAATTCACTAATTAAAGAAGCAGAGATTTTTGTAAATGCTACCGCAGCAGGTATGAAACCGTATGATGAAGAATCTGTGATTAAGGATATATCCGTTTTTCATAAAGACTTGGTTGTGGCTGATGTAGTTTACAATCCTATAGAGACTAAGCTTCTAAAAGAAGCAGGAAGGGCAGGCTGTACCTGCATAGATGGAAAAGGAATGCTTTTGTGGCAGGGTGTATATGCTTTTAAGCTTTATACAGGGAAAGATATGCCGGTTGAAGATGTACGAAGCAAGTTCTTTTAAAGAAAGGAGAGCCGACTATGGATGTAACTGTAAGAAACTTGACTATTGGTGAGGGGAAGCCTAAAATCTGCGTTCTTGTAATGGGGAAAAACAAGGCAGAGGTGCTTGAGGAAACAAAGAAGGCAGTAGAGAGTAAGGCTGATCTTATTGAATGGAGGGCAGACAGCCTCAGAGAAGGTGAATTCGATGAAGATTTCCACAATGAAATTTTGGCAGAAATGCGAAAAATAATTGGAGAGATGCCAATCATCTATACATTTAGAACTGAAGCCGAAGGTGGAAAAGAAATTGAAAATGAGAAATATAAGGACCTGATTCTTTCTGTTGCCAATGCTGGAATCACTGATCTTGTTGATCTTGAAATATTTTCATTTAAGTTGAAAGCCAGAGATATAATTGATGAAATTCATAGTTTTACAGATGTAAGGGTAATTGGCTCTTACCATGACTTTGAGGGTACTCCTGACACTGCCGAACTGGTGTACAGGCTTTCGGTTATTGACAATTGTAATGCTGATATTCTAAAAATTGCGACAATGCCACGCAAGAAAAAAGATGTAATGAGAATAATGACAGCAACAATTCTTACATATACCCGTCCAAATCCAAAGCCTATAATTAGCATAGCTATGGGGAATATGGGTAGAGTTACAAGGCTCTTGGGTGAGTTCACAGGCTCCGCTATTACCTTTGCCAGCATAGGAAAGTCCAGTGCACCAGGGCAGATGGAAATTGATAAGGTGAGAGAAATATTGGATAAGTTGGAAGAGGTTCTATGATGAGAAACATAGTCCTTATAGGTTTTATGGGTTCGGGAAAGACTACAATAGGCAGGGCTTTAGAGAAAAAGACACATATAACTTTGGTCGATACTGATGAACTTATTGAAAAAGCTGAGGGTTACAAAATAAGTGAAATTTTTGCAAATAAGGGCGAAGAATATTTTAGAAAATGTGAAAGTGAAATACTTAAAAAACTAATATCTGAAGATGGGACTAAAATAATATCTACAGGGGGAGGCATTGTTGTAAATGCAGAGAATATATCTCTCCTTAAACAACTGGGCAAGGTGTTTTATTTGAGAATTAAGCCTGAAATCGTAGTGAAGAGGCTGGAAGGAGATAGAACAAGGCCACTGCTTGCGGGAGAAGATAAGCTTATTAAGGTAGGCAGGCTTATGGCTGGAAGAAGAGAGTTGTATGAGAAAGCCTCGGATAAAATTATTGATGTTGATGAACTTTTAGAAGAGGAAATTCTGAAAGAAGTTTTGAAAGAATTTGCTTGACAAGGGAAGTTTATAGTTGTATAATAAATAGATGTGACGGAAAAACTATGCTATTATTCGGAAAGGCCCGGACATCCTATCGGAGTAATACATAATTTTGCGGCATAGTAGAAGATAACGCAGCACATACTCCTTAATGTGCTTTTAACAATATTATTGGGAGGAATAACCATGAAGACATTTATGGCTAACCCTAACAGCGTTGATAAGAAATGGTATGTAATCGATGCTGAGGGACAGACACTTGGACGCCTTGCAACAGAAGTGGCTAACCTTTTAAGAGGTAAGAGAAAGCCTGAATATACACCTTTTGTAGATACCGGTGATTATGTAATTGTTATTAATGCAAAGGGCATTAAGGTAAGCGGTAAGAAGCTTGATCAGAAGATTTATTATCGTCATAGTGATTATGTTGGTGGACTTAAGCAGAAGACTCTTAGGGAAACCCTTAATACAAAGCCAGAAGATGCTATTACTCACGCAGTAAAGGGCATGCTTCCAAACGGAACTCTTGGTAATAAGATGCTCACAAAACTTCGTGTTTATGCTGGTGCTGAATATGCACAGACAGCTCAGAAACCTGAAGTTTATGAAATCAAGAGCAGATATTAATTAGAGTGAAGGGAGGATATTACATTGGCTACTGTTAAATTTTATGGAACCGGAAGAAGAAAAAGCAGTGTTGCAAGAGTATATCTTGTAGCAGGATCAGGTAAGATTGTAGTAAACAAGAGAGATATAAATGACTATTTTAGTCTTGAGACTTTAAAGACTATAGTTCGTCAGCCACTTGCTCTTACAGAGACAGTTGAGAAGTTTGATGTTCTCGTTACTGTACACGGTGGCGGTACTACAGGTCAGGCAGGTGCTATCCGTCATGGTATATCAAGAGCTCTTCTTGAGGCAGATGCAGACTATCGTCCATCTCTTAAGAAGGCAGGCTTCCTTACTCGTGATTCAAGAATGAAGGAGAGAAAGAAATACGGACTTAAGAAAGCTCGTAAGGCTCCTCAGTTCTCTAAGAGATAAGAAACAGCGATTTTTACATCCCGTAAAATTGGGCAAAACCCCGATTTTATGGGATTTTTCTTTGTCTGCGTTTCTTAGCGTTTCTCTCTACTAGTAACACACTAGTAACAAAATGATGGGCTAATTTGGGGTGTCTTACGGAAGACATCTTTCAGCAATCTGCATTGTGTCCGACAATCTGCTGTATAATTCTCTCGTCTACTTCTGCCTCTGTAAGTAATGAGATGCAAGTATGTCTGGTGCAGTGTGGGGTGTAATCTGTTAAAATGTTTGCCTATATACGTGAATATATAAGAACAAGCAAAAGTGATGATGAAAGTGGCAAGATCAGCAAGAGAGCTGAGGAACTGTACAACTACCTTTACAACAACAGGAAGGACTGTTGACATACTACAAGCGAGGCGTAGAGCTCCCTAAGCCTGCTGAAGGCATTATTTAGCATACAACCTGGGCTTGTTTGTGATACAAAAAACTAAAAAAACAATGATAAAAGAAAAAGGTAAGGAAATTTGCCAACGAGTACTTGACACAAACAAAACAAAATAAGTAGTTGTTGAGATGATAAAAAAATGTTAAAATAAACATGGCGGTTGAGGGATTGTGTTTGTTAATGTGACAGTGGTATATCTCAATAATACAATATAATTTCAAAAACTGTCATTTTTATTGTGGGAAAGTAGAAAATTAATCATAATAAGGTTAGCTGTCGCGTAAGCGACTTGGTACAATTGCAAAGCACATTTATCATAAGTTTAAGGGGTATAAGATGGATACGCTGATAGAAGAAATTGTGAAAGCAAAGGGATTTACAGTATATCATAGTAAACGGGGCACTGATGGTGGAAAAGACTTATTGGCTTCCGGTGGAGAGATGGGATTTTGATCTCCTAAAATTTGTGTGTAGGTTAAGACACAGCGTGCACCTATTGATCGAACTACATTGGATCAATTTGGCGGTGTGATGAACAACGTGTAAGCTGAATATGGTTTGCTTGTATCATGGAATAGATTTAAGGATAGTGTTGCTAGAGAAGAAGGTAATCAATTCTTCAAGATTCGTTTGTGGGATTCCACAGATGTTATTAAGGAATTGTTTGATAATTATGAGAAATTAAGCTCTGCCATTAAGGCAGAAATACCACTCAAGCAGATATGGATATTGAGTGAGTAAGAATAGAGAAAGTGAAGAGATAGTTATGAACAAGAAGTGCCAGGTATTTACGCCTAATGGTTATGTTAAGAAGTTATTAGACAGAGTAGGTTATAACGAAAATTTATATGAGAAGAATATTTTGGAGAATTCATGTGGCGATGGAAATATTTTGGTGGTGATTGTAGAGCGATATATCGACAATGCTAGAAAATATGGATTGTCAGATGAGGATATATGTGATGGATTGTCAAAGCATATATGTGGTGTTGAAATTGATTCTACACAATATAAGAAGTGTATTCAGAATCTAAATGTATTGGCAAAAAGTAAAGGACTCAGTAATATCCAATGGAATATAGTTAATGCGGACTATTTAAGGTGGGAATGTAATCAAAAGTTTCAGTATGTTGTAGGAAACCCACCATATATTACATATCAAGAATTAGATGAAAAGGAAAGGGACTATGTAAGAGAAACTTTTGGTACATGTGAGAAGGGGAAATTTGATTATTGCTATGCATTTATCGAAAAGAGTATTGATTGTTTAGATAGTAATGGTAAAATGGCATACTTAATTCCTAGTAGTATTTTTAAAACTGTATTTGGAGAAAAATTAAGGTCTTATATTAAACCATATTTACAAGAAATATATGATTATACTCAAGATAAAATGTTTGACGATGCACTGGTGAAATCTGCAATAATGGTTATTGATAAAGCGTCAACTTATGAAGATATAATTTACTATGATATGGCAAGTAAAGAGAAACTGATTATACCAATTGCTAATTTGTCAAATAAATGGTTTTTTACAAAAAATAATACACCAGGGACGAGACGTTTTGGTGACTATTTTCAAGTTGCTCATGTGGTTGCAACGTTACTCAATGAAGCTTATGTATTAAAGAAAGAGAATTATCAGGAGATAAATGGATTCTATCGATGTAATGGGAAAGATATTGAAAAAGAGGTAGTAAGGGAGACTGCGACACCGCGGTCATTACGCTATAAAAAAACAGAGAAGATAATTTTTCCCTATGATTATAAAGATGGTAAATTGGTTAGGTACACTTCGCAACAATTCTCATCTCTTTTTCCAGGAGCGGAGAGTTATTTGAATGATTTTAGAGAGCAATTGGATGAACGAGAAAGTGATAAAAGTGTATTATGGTTTGAATATGGCCGGTCACAAGCTTTGTCTGGTTTAAATAAACGTAAGCTATTAATTTCTACGGTGATTACTGAAACAGTATCAGTATATATATTGAAAAAGAAGTGTATCCCATATGCAGGAATGTATATTGTACCAAAATCAGATAATAAAACGTATAAACTGGAAGATGCAAAAAATATTTTAGAAAGCGATGAATTTATGAAGTATGTACAAGATGCAGGTATTCATATTAGTGGAACTTCTTTGAGAATTACATCGAAAGATATTGAAGACTTCAAATTTTAGTAGGAGGAATAGAACATATGGAATCTATGGTTTTCCAAGTAAGTGCTAAGACTGCAAGACTTATTGGTAGAGAAAATATTTCCGATGTGGATGGTGCCATTATAGAATTAGTAAAAAATGGATACGATGCAGATGCTGAATGTGTATATGTAAGATATTTAAATCCATTTAACGGAGTGCCAAGTACATTGACACGTTCAGAAGTACACAGTTACTTCAAGAGTAATATGGAAATGGTATTGCAAAATTATAGCATAAAAGACGGCTTGTATGTATTGAATGAAGAAAATGTAAATATGTTGGAATTAGAGAAATATTTACGTTCTATTTCTCAAATCCTTGTTATTGATAATGGTTCAGGTATGAATAAGAACATATTGAAATCGGCATGGATGAATATTGGTACTGATAATAAGGAGGTAAATGTATATAGCCCAAAGAAAAATAGAATAAAAACGGGTGCAAAAGGGATTGGACGTTTTGCATTGGACAAACTTTCATTATGCACACAAGTTTTTACAAAATGTGATGTAGAACAGATATACAAGTGGGAGATTGATTGGACTCAGTTTGATAATGCGAAATTGTTAAATCAAGTAGAAGCAAAACTTAAGGAATGTGATGGAGGATTCGAAGATTTAGTTAGACTATATTTAAAAGAAGATTTTGAATTAGTTAAAGATTATGAATGGGATACGGGAACTATAATTATATTAAGTCCTATTCGTGAGTTTTGGGATGAGAAATTATACATTAAGGTAAATAATAATCTTAAAAATATTAATCCGCTTGGAAGTGTAGACCGATTTGATATATATGTTAGAAATTACAGACATCCAGAGTTGAATTTTGAGACTGAAAGTACAGGAATAACACGAGATAATTATGATTATTTAATTGAAGCAGAATTTGATGGAAAAGGGAATGTTACTATCACTTTGGATAGAAACGAAATTGACACAACTAAGAAAATGATGCAAATTGAATATTCTCCAACGGATATCGAAAAGTATGACTTGAAAGAGTTTTGGGACAGAGAAGCATTTAAAGTAGATAATTATAAAAGAGAAGATTTCGATGGAATCAAACAATTTAAATATTCTATAGAAGAAATATTAGAAAAATCCAAGTGAAAAACATTGAGAGATATAATGCAGTAGGCCCTTTTGGTTTAAAAATGTATTATATTAAAAAAATCAAAAAAAGTACAGTTGAAATTGTTAAAGATTTCAAGAGTAGAAAAAGAAAAACAACTGTTAAAATGATTTTTTTCTGGGATAAAGATATATCGTGATAGTTTTAAAGTAAGACCATATGGTGATGAAGGACAGTTTTTCGATTGGATTAATTTAAGCCTTAGGGTTCAAAGGAGCCCAGCTGCAGCTTCGCATGAAAGTGGCAATTGGAGAGTTTCGCCTAATCAGCTGATAGGAAGTGTGTCTATCAGTAGGATGCACAATCCCAAGTTGGAAGATACAGCGAATAGAGAAGGTATGAGTTTAAATAGAGAGTATGATTGTTTTGTTGAACTTTTGCAAGGAATCTTGGGAAAGTTTGAGTATGATAGACAATATACACTCAGAGAGTTTGCGGCATGGGAACGAGCAAAGAAAAAGGCGCATGATGATAAAGCTCAGCAAATTTATGAGCAAGTAATGAGGGAGCGTGGGAATAAGAAAGCGAAAGATGACCTCTCAGGAGTTTCAAAGGGTGGGGATGGTTCAACAGAGAATGAAGATGGAGAAGATAGGATATCTGAAGAAGATTTGAAAGATGCAATTGTTACTTTGGGTAAGAAGAATGAGAATAAGACGTCTACAGAACAATTAATGATGGTTCTTAGTGCAGCTGGAGTTATGGCACAAACATTTTCACATGAAATTACGAGAATGGGAACTGAATTTGGAAGTAGAGGTCAACACCTAAAAGAATCAATTAATCGATTGCTTAACTATGAGCCATATGTTGGTGATGAAGATTTTAATCCATATGATTTATTGGAAGAATTGGATAGTACAGATGAATTATTATCTGAGTGGGTTAGTTTGATTATGGATTCGGTGAAACAAGAGAATTTCGAAGCACGATCAGTAGAATTAAAGAGTTTTTTGATTCATATTGAGAATTTATGGAAGCCTTTACTTGATAAAAAGTTTATTGAGATACAACTTGTGCGACTTGATGAGAATGTGCAATTAGCCTTGCCAGTCATAGACTTACATTTAATTCTGAATAACTTTATTTTAAATTCTGCATACTATTTGGAAGAGGCAGAAGGCGAACGCTCTGTTTTTTTTTCTCTATGTATGAAGATGATAAAAAGGTATATTTAGAGATGTCAAATAATGGTCCAGAACTAGATGAGAAATATATGCAGAATCCGGATGAGACGTTGAATGCTAGAGAAACCACAAAAAAAGATGGAACAGGATTAGGTTTATGGATTGCACGTGAAGCGGCAATGCGAAATGCTGGTGAATTGCATGTAGTACCTATTAATAACGGCTATATGTTAAGGGCTACTTGGACTAAATAGAAGGAGATTGGTTATGCATATTATAGGTTTGATAGATGATGAATTAACTCAATTAAAGAAGATTAGAAGAACAATAAAAACAAATGCAAAAACTAATGAACAATATGATTTTAAATCGTATTTAATATCGGATAATGTGTCAGATGTTGTTTCGGATGTATTTGAACAAGTGATAAGTGATATAAGAGATTTAAAAACTATCATCGCTTATTGTTGACTATAAAATTATTGTAAAAAACATCCAAAAATTAAGGGTACTGATATTTTTAAAAGAATAAAAGAGGAGGTTCCTAAATTTCCAATTATTATTTTGACGGAAGTTGTAGAAGAAAGTACAGAACCGGATTTTATAGATGCAGATAAGGTATACAAAAAGAAAGATTTTTTTATAAGTTAGAAAGTGAATATTCTAAAGAAAAAGTTTTTAATATTTTTCGATAGTATGAGGAAATACAACGATCAAAGAGATAAGTTGCAACTTACTATTGAAGATTTGAAGCGAAAAATTAACTGATGGAAGTAAGAAACGTGATGTTATACCAGAGATTCTGTCATTGGAAAGTCAGTTAGATAATTTTGTTCCTACAGAACAATCTCAGATTGATAAAGTTTTTGATGAAAAATAAAGCTAAAGAAATAGTAACGCTTATCGAAAAGGCAAATAAGTTATTGGAGTAATGCTTATGAAGAGGAAATTTAGAGATTATACTATTAAAAGAACTTGTACAAAAAAATATGAAGATTATCATAGTTATTTCAAATATTTGAGCAAAGATTTTAATCATCGATGTGCATATTGTAATTTGCTCGATACACAAATTACTACTTCATATGAGGTGGATCACTTTGTACCGGAAGTTGTTTTTAAAGATGAATGGCCAGAATTAAAGACAACATATGCAAATTTGGTGTATTCTTGTAAAAAATGTAATGTTGCAAAGAGTAGTCAATACCAAGGCGATATTACTCAAAAAAGGATTAATAACGAGTTGTTTTATGAGCCAGAGGAAACGGATTATGGAACGATCTTTTATAGAGGTGAAGATGGCGGTATTTGTTCGGATGATAAGAAAGGACGAGATATGATAACGAGATTGAAGTTATATCGTCCAATACATAATCTTGCATGGATATGTGAGATCACAAAAATAACATTAGATAAATTGTCCACTCAAATTGAAGTAGTGGGAAAAGACAGTGCTAAAGGTAAAGTATTGCAGGAAGCTAGAGAAAAATTGAGAGATTATTATGACGATTGTTTTGCAGTTTTTATAGCGAATTATAACAACAATAAGTTTGCTCTGTAATACTTTAAAAAATTATGGATAAGGAAGGGGCAATCATGGCAATTCCAACAAATATAAAACTTTACTATCTGGCGAAGTTGTCGAATGAGCAAGAATTGAATTTTAAGAAACAAGGGATCTGAAAGTCTGAAATTTTTTCTGTAAATGATGGTCTTCTATGAAAGTTACGTTGCTTGAGTAGCACAAACTGCTGTTCAAGCGTTGGTTACTAATAAAAATCAGTTGGAATGTCAAGGGCGCTCAACTCTGCTGAGCGTTCAGTTTACACTTGACAAGACAGCTGATTTTTTGTTATTCAGGAATTCGGTCGGGATACATTATTTCCTTTTCTTCCCTGGCATTTCCCCAGTTCGAATCGGCATCGTCCATTTTTTTGTAACCTCAAAAGTCACCAGATAAAGGGCTTTTAACAGTGCTTGAAAGCTTGGAAAGACGCTATACTCCAACAACTAAAAAAGGAATTAAGCAACTTGACGCTGCTTAATTCCTTCACTAAAATTATTTCATCAACTCCATTTGACAAAGAGCCTATATTGATTAGGAATGATAGCTTATCCTGTGCTTTTATTTGTTTATTTGCACATCCTGATATTTTGCGTTAGAGGTTATCTCCGCATTCTCTGCAAAGAACGCCTTTCCAGCTTCCGCATCTCCCTGCAGGTAGTACATAAACCATGCCGTAACATAGCCATCTCCGAAATAGAGCATTTCACCGTGATCACAGTCATTTCTTCTCGCCATGACTTTGTCCACACCATCCGGGATGATGCTATAGGTATGTTCCATTGCCTCCAGCGGAGTGATGGCTGCGTCTGTCTGTCCGGTAGATCCAATCATCAGAATAGGGGTATGGATCAGTGAAGGATCATTGTCCCAAAGAAGCGCTGCCGACATATCCGTCTGAGTGCTGCTAAGCAACACAGCCGCTTTGTAACTATCTGCATGCCGCTGGTCAGTAATCGCATTGATCACACCAATACCGCCCTGAGAATGACCTGTAACACCAATCCTGTCCATATCGACTTTGCCGTAGAATTGGTTTTCTTTGCCTTCCTCCTGATAAGTGTTCAGTAAATCAAGGACGCGGACAGACATTTCGGCAGAGAAGCCGTTCCACGCGTTCTGCTCCTCCGTGGCAACCGTGATGAATCCCCAGGATGCCATATGCTTTTGAAGCGCGGTATATTTCGATCCTCCCGTACCTGTGCCGTTGACGAAAATGACAATAGGCAGTTTCTCCATTGAGGCGATATCCGCAGGATAGTAAATTTCAAATTTCTCAAAGGACATCATGGCGGGATATTCAAAATACTCCACATCGTGTGTTCCGTTCTGAAGATACTTTGCCTCTATATTTCCACCTGTTTTCACGGTTTCCGTGTAGTTTTCCGGCACACTTTGCGCTTTGGAGAGAATTTTGCCACAGCTTTTCAAGATAAGCGACCACGCAAGCACTATCATAAGTACAATAGCAATCAGTTTCCACATATTTCTCTTTTTCTTTTCTTTTTTAACTTCAGACATGATAGTATTTCCTCCATGTTATTTTACGGGGATATATGTATCAAGGTATTCAATTATCTTTTGATAATATATCTTGCCCATCGCGGAATCGTTCTGCAACCCATGTCCGGAATGCTCAAACACCAGATAATCATGAGGGATATTATGTGCAGTCAGTGCTTCGTCAAGCTTTACAGAACCTCCAAACCCTGAACTCTGTCATAGGCACCGTAAGCGAAAAGTGACGGAACAGTGTTATCGTCCACCCAAAGCATGGCGGATATATCCTTCATTGCTTCATCATACGCAGGGGTGTCAAACATATCCGCTGTGATTTCCTTGCCCGCCATGATACCAAACAATCCTGCTGCAGCCTTGTCTGTTTCCGCTGTTCTCCGGTCAAATCCGTAGCATCCCCAGTCTTCGGGATAGAAGCAGGATGGTCCGACAGCACCAAATACCATTTTTACGGGGACAGGAGCCTCATCGGCATCTCTGTATGCATAAAGCATGGCAAGAGTGTGTCCGGCAGAGCCGCCTGCCATAGCCATCTCATCAATGTGATAGCCGCGTTTTTCCGCTTCGGCTACAACTATCGGAATCGCATTCTTTATTTCCATCGACTGAGAATAGACGCTTGCCTCGGGATGGGCTTCATCTCGTAGGGTATAGTTGATTCCGGCAGCCACATAGCCTCTTGCACAGAGCCACTGAAGCATTTCTATATCCCCGGACTTATCGCCTGTGGTGAATCCGCCGGGATGCAGATAGACAACAAGACCATAAGCAGGCTTTGAGCTGTCCGCCGGGAGATAAAGATCGTATTTGTTCGCATCCTTATCTCCGTATTCCAGGTCTGTGTACATAGTTCCTATTTTATCCGACCAGTCGACCTTATATTGATTGGTAAAAGCACCAATGATGGATCTTGATGCAAGTCCCAGAACGAAAGTAGCTATAAACGCAAAAACATAAATCACTGCCCATTTACCTCTTCCCGGATTTTTTACCTTCTTTTCCTTTTTACTCATAGGAAGTCACCTCCAAACATGGTGCCTCCGAGCATCAGATTTAGAAAGAACCTGAAAGCGAGTCTTCCGAGTGCGAAAGCGACCACAATGATGACGAGCAGGATGATAATCCTTTTAGCTGTTAGCGACATGGCTTTTCCCTCCAATTCATATTGACAAAAGACAAATTTTGATGTACAATCAAGATGGAATATTCGTCGTTGCTGATATAACAATCGTACCATCAAAAGAGCTTTATGTCAATGGATAGCAGGCTCTCTTCGTAAAAAGGTACAAAAGAGGAGGAAATGTACCATCATGGGCAATACTGAACGTAACACATTTGTGAAAACAGCTATCATAAATGCAACTATATCTTTACTGAAAGAGAACTCTTTCGATTCCATTTCAATCAGTGACATCACCGGTGATGCTGAAGTCAGCCGAAATTCCTTCTATCGTAATTACGCTGACAAAGAAGCAATACTAAAAGAACATATATCAAACCTGCTTGAGCAATGGGATTATGATTATAACCATACCCGCAAAACTGACCAGGACTCCGAGATGTATGGCAGTTTCTTCGCCCACTTGAAAGACAACAGTGATTTCTATCTCTTGCTTCGGGAAAGAAATCTATTTCACCTTTTCCGTGAGGCCTATCTCGAAAAGTATGGTCCAAAGCCTGAACAGGATAATCGCGCCGCTTATGTTGTTGCCTTTATACAAAATGGTATGCTCGGATGGATTGATGAGTGGGTTAACCGAGGAATGCAGGAAGCCGCAGAGAGTATGGCACAGCTTCTATCATCAAACGGAATCAAATAGAACCGTAATCTCACCCGTCCTCCATTTTCTGCATCGAAAACAGCAGTTTTTCCAGGCTCATTTGAGATACCAACCGTTTTTTTATGCTTCTATAACAACCTTCATTCCACCGGTTTCTGAAGTACTAAATTGAACGCTCCACTTATAATAACAAGCAATTTGTTTAACGATCCTAAGACCAATTCCGTGTTCTTGAGCATATTTTAAGTTGTTTAAAACAGGTGTGTTAAGTTTTTTTAATTGTTCTGCAGACACACCAATACCATCGTCTGAAAATTCGATGGTAAGCTTATGTGAACGGTGAATTGATTTGCTGATCTTTATTTTAATACTACAACCATTTGGATTATGATGGGTGGAATTATTAATAATATTCTCTATAACCCTTTGAAATAGACTTTCATTTACCTTAAGGATAATATTTAAAAGCATCTTCTTCAATTTCAAAAATCAAATTTATATTTCTGCTCATATTCCCGATTCATAATATCAATGAGAATTTTTCTTGTTTTTGAACCGACCTTAAAACTCGTGTTTTCAAAATTATCCAGTCCAAAGTCCAACTTACTGGATACATTTAAATTCGTAATCAGGTTTCTAATTCGTTCTCCCTGTTTTTCAATAATTTCTGCTTGAATCCGATTTTTCTGATTGCGGATCTTTTCTGATTTGATCTGCATGCTCCATGATAAGTGTTAATGGTGTCCTGATATCATGAGAAACACCTGCTATCCATTCTGTTCGTTCAGATTCCTTTCGTCGCAAAACTCTCTTTTGGATGTATAAAGGTATTAGAACCAAAAATTAAAATATTTATAAAAAAATAATTAAAGGCAGGATGCGAGATAAGTTTTGTATAGTATCTATTTTATAAACTAAATTATATTTCCATTCAGTGTTTTTTTGGTTCTCCAATAATTAAGAGTCCTTCATCTATGATATATGTCTGTACAGGGTAGTCCTTCAGATAATATCTTGTAAAGGCTGCAACATCTTTTAATGAGTATTGCTTATTTAATTCTTCAGGTAAATTTTTACTTAAAATTATTATTCCATCATCGTTTAAGAGCATAAGAAAATTATTATTCTTCGTCAACATTTCTCCTGTTTGTTCTGACAGTGTATAGTAGTTCCCTTCTCTTTTGATATTTTTGACGATTTCTGCTTCATCAAATTTAGTCACTTTTACCTGGCTGTATAAGATAATCAAGTTAATGACAATCAATCCGATAGCACAGAATAAGAATATGACAAGATACAAATTAATATTACTCTTTTGCTGTTAGCGAAGTCACTCTATTCTGTCTGGTGACTGTCCCTGCATCTGTAGAGAACTCTACTTCTCCTAATTGAATTTTAGACATTTTTTCGACATTCCTGCTTGTTCTCCTTAAAACCGCTTTCACTCGAAGCAATAGTTCCATAGGCAAAAAGGGCTTTGTTATATAGTCATCTGCGCCTAAACCAAGCCCTCTTAAGCGATCAGAATCCTCGTCTCGCACAGACAAAAAAATAACAGGTGTATCAAATTGTCGAAAGAATACGGTATCAGCATTCTCATTTCGAGCCATATTCTTTCGGAAATTGAGCAGATTGCTGATAGGGTTGGAATAATCAGGCATGGTCAGTTAGTTTATGAGGGTAAGATCAGCCAGATTAAAGCAAACGAATGGATTGAAATAGAAGGAAATTTGAATACCGACGAAGTAAACGATATTATTTCAAGGCATCCACAAACTTCATTGAAAGAAATCAATGATCATTTATTGAAAATTACAAATCAAAATGATGATGAACTTGCTCTGTTTATATCTGAGTTAGTTTTTAAAGGAAATTTAATTTATCGTGTAGAGAGAAAAAAAGAAAATCTGGAGACGATCTTTTTGAATTTAATAAAGGAGGCCTGATCCATGTTGCAAAACATAAAAATTGAATTGCTTAAAATTCGCCGCACACACATTTTTGATATTATTCGTCATAATGATCATTGCAAACCTTTGGCAGCTTTTTGTAATTAATAGTGAATTGTCGCATTCAAATTTGCATAATATTGCTGCTTTTTATAACAATCAAACGGTAGACTGTCTTATATTGCCCATCATGGTCAGCATATTTGCGTCTAAGATTATCAGTAACGAGAAAGAGGGACAGACATTTAAGTTGCAACAATCAAATGGAACTGAAATTTACAGGATATTTTTATCCAAGATACTGCTGATGCTTAGTACTTCCATAGTTCTTTTTGTGATGGAAACGGCTTTTCGATATGTATATGCTTCTATAAATGGTATACATACCAGTGCAATGTTGCTTCTGCTCTTTTTGATAGGTCAAGTGCTGACAGGATTCTCTTTGATTTGTATATTCCTTGTTTTATCATTACTTTTAAATAAACAGGGAATTGTATTAGCGATCGGCTTCTTGTTTGGTTTTTTGGGAACCATAATGGCATCGCACAGCCAGTCAATTTTAAGTTTCTGGTTGCCGGGAACAGGAAATGCCTATCTTGCCCCTTACAAGTATCATCTTATTGATAATGCTAAACTTTCATATGAGTACACACTGGATCAATATTTGCCGGTTCGTGTTTTGATTTATATTTTATTCTGCTTATTGATTTATATGATAGCTCGGATGGTAATCCGAAGAAAGGAGATTTCTCTTATATGATGCTAAACTATATAAAGTCGGAATGGAAAAAAGCCAGTAAAATACAAGCAGTTTTTATAACTTTCATATTTCTTGCTATTTCAAGTTTTATTGGTCTGGGCATATATTTTGCTAATCGAGAGGCATTGGAGGATGGAACACAGTCGCTTGTTCTATGGGGACAATTGACTTTTTACTATAGCCAAGTTCTTTTTGCACCGATGGTGGCTATTTTAACAGCTATCATTATGATGCCGGAATTTGAAAGAAATACCTTAAGCATGTTGAAAGCAAATAACATTTCTATTAATGGAATGTTGAAAGGAAAGTTTTTTGTAGTATTTGCATTGCTAATTCCTGTTCAGGTAATGCTATTCGTTGTTTATGTATCCGGTATGGCTACGGCACATATTCAAATAGATCATTCTATCTTCATGAATGTAAGATGGCTACTGATATCAATGGTTGCTTCCATACCGCTTATTTTCATACAATATTATATTTGTGTTAAAACGCGGAGCTTTGGTCAGGCAGTTGGTATTTCAAGCCTAGGTGCCATGGGTGGATTTATCATTCTTTTTATTAATCAAAATATGGGATATATTTATCCTTATTCGCTTCCAATGATAGCTCTTAGAAGTCGAAAACTTGTTGATTTTTCTCCGATGGAGTTTGGATTTTTCATTTTTGTTTGTTTGATATATGCAATGATTTTTTATCATTTAACTAAGAAAGAATTGATGAGAAAATAATCTGATAGTATGGTGTGTCTGATAGACAGCCATACATAAAGACAGTGCAGTATCTTGTTGGGGTTTTTCTTTGTTAAAAGTTAACTGATAATCATTTCTATTTATTCGTTGTTAAAACAACATAATTTAGTTTAACCCTGTGTTATTATATAGTTACAATGAGACAGCCAAAAGAAAATAAATACCTTAACAAGTAAAATACAAAATATATTATGCTTTTGGCGGTTGTAATATAGTATAATGATTAACAGGAGGATAATGAGATGTCAAAGAAAATAGATTTAAATAAAACAGTTTATGAGTTAGTAACAGAATATCCTGAGCTTACAGATATTATGTATGGGCTTGGTTTTACTGAGATAACAAAGAAGGCTATGCTAAACTCTGTAGGAAGGATTACTACCATACCAAAGGGTGCGAAGATGAAGGGTATATCTATGATGGATGTAGTATCTGCCCTTATGTCAAATGGCTTTGAGCTTGGAGGTGAAATGCCTGCTATGGCAGGCGGTAAGGTGGTAAAAGAATCCCCTAACACCTTGGAGACGAGCGAGACTGAGAGAAAAGAGGAGACTGGTGAAAAGCCTGAGAGCCGTACAGAGCAGTTAAAGGGATACTTAAAGAGACTTGGTGCGGGAGAAGACCTTGAGAGCGTAAGGGTTGATTTTACTAAAAACTTTGCTTCAGTAGAGGCTTCAGAGATAATGAGGGCTGAGCAGGAACTCATCAAAGAGGGAACGCCTATTACTGAGATTCAGAAGCTTTGTGATATCCATTCAGCACTTTTTCATGGAGCAACTACCGAGGAAAAGATAGCGAATGCAGAGAAGGCGGTTGAGGCTTCGCTTATGAAGGAAAGAATTGCTGCTGAGCTTGCTAAGCGTGATTCCTTTCCTAAAAAAGACTATTCAGACAAACACGAGAGAGCTGCGGCTCTCACAAAGACTGTAGGACATCCTCTTTATACATTTACTAAGGAAAATGATGCTCTTGCTGTGCTTTTGGAGGAATTTAAGAATGAAAGAAGTGAGGAAACCTTTAATAAGATAAGAGAGCTTTCTATCCATTATGCAAAGAAGGGAGATTTGCTCTATCCACACCTCAAGGTAAAATACGGGGTTTCAGGACCATCAGCTGTTATGTGGACTGTAGATGATGAGATTCGTGATGAACTTGGAAATCTGGCCAAGGTAACCGAACACAGCCCTGAGTGGAATGCACATCTGGATGAAGTGCTAAAACGTGCAGAAGAAATGATATATAAGGAGCAGAACATTCTCTTCCCTATCTGTGCAGTTAATTTTACAGAGGATGAGTGGTATGGAATTTACCGTGATTCAAAGGACTATGCTGACTGCTTTGGAGTTAAGAATGAGTATTGGGAAGAAGCAGAGAATGAGAAGGTAGAGACAAAGCCACAGGCAGAAGGAGAGGTAGTTATGCCGGGTGGACATATGACTGTTCCTCAGCTCACCGCTCTTTTAAATACTATTCCTGTTGAAATTACCTTTATAGATGAGAATGACATCAACCGTTATTTCAACGAAGGACCTAAGGTATTTAAGCGTCCGGGTATGGCTATTGACAGAGAAGTATACTCCTGCCATCCACCTAAGATTGAGCCTATGGTACGCTCTATTCTTGATGACTTTAAGAGCGGGGCTAGAGATCAGGTTCAGATTTGGATGGATAAGGGTGGACGCACTATGCTTGTAACCTATATGGCAGTTAGAGATACGGCAGGTAAATATCTTGGAACTACAGAAGTAGTACAGGATATGGAATTTGCCAAAGAGCATTTTCAGAAGTAATAAATATAAGAAATTGACAAAGGGCTGCTGGATTGGAAAGGAGACAAGCCTTCTAACTCCAATCCGGTAACCCTCTTATAATGTATGCGAGAAAACAAGAGTGGATGCCTGAATAATCTCACTAAATCACGGATTAAAAAGGCTGTCTGAATATGTGGGACAAGAAATCTGTGGCTTAAGGCGAAATATCCGGGTTTAACAATAAAAAACTAATTTAAACCCTACACAAGATTAAGTTTCGTGCAGGGTAAATTCATTTTTCTTAAATGAAATAAGTCCATCTTTTTTCATCTTACTTAGCTCGCTTGACAAGGCACTGCGGTCGACTCCGAGATAATCTGCAAGCTGTTGGCGGTCAAAAGGAATGAAAAAATGGGAGTTTCCATTAATCATGGCCTGTTCGGATAAGTAGGACAGTAGTTTCTCACGCATGGATTTGGGAGCTGTATGCATCATTCTGGTAGATAGATTTAAGTTTTTCATAGCTGATATACGGAGTAGATTGTGTATTAATCTTTGATGAAATATACAGCCGTTACTACAGGTTGTGAGAAGCTTATTCAAGTCTAAAAAAAAAGAATTTCACAGCTTTCTGCGGCTACAACATCACAGACAAGCTCCCTGCCGGGAATGGCCGCATAATTTTCGGCAAATATCATTCCTTTTGCAACATGACCGAAAATATTACTGTTTCCCCAATAGAAATTGACAACGATATTTACACTTCCGGATTCTACAAGCCCGATTTCATGTACTATGCTGCCGGCTCTAAAGATTATTTCATTTTTTTTTTTTTTTATACGACTTCTCCCTTGCACCAAGACAAGAGAGCAATCCATCAATTTCGTTTTCTTTTACTCCATGAAAAAGTGGAGTGTTTGACAGAAAAAAATTATTCATAATATCACCTTTTCGTTGTTACAACAACATAATTATTAGAGAAATTATAGTATAATATAGAGATTAAGTCAAGATTATATTAAAAGGTGAAGGGAGACAGGCAGTATGAGTTTGTTTTTAGGACCTATACATTATTGGTTGTATAATAAGATTGGAAATCAGGAGAAGCTGACAACTGTGATTGCAGTTAAGGCTGAAGAGCAGGGTTGGATTGAAGATATCAGCCCATATATAAAAGAACTTCCCGAACTGGAAACAGCTATTGATGGCAGCAATATACATGGTTGGCTTCAGGGACAGATTATAGATGCAGAAAGCCGTTTTGCAAGGCTGATTACGGATATAAAAAATAAGGGAATAGGAATAGAAGAAGTAGAAAAAACTGCCTTAGATTTTGGAAAAATAATTCACCGGATGCAGGTGCAGATGCATCTGAAATTTATGAGTATTTTGAAAATTTTTTTGTAAATGGAATGCCTTGTGACCATATTAATACCGTCACACAAAGAAGTGAAGAACTTGTTTCTTGGGAAATGCTTCAGGATATTCATGCAGACTATTGGACACAGGGGAATGTTTCAGATTATTACAGACTTCGTAAGGCTGTAATGGATGGTATGCTTGATAAACTTGGATATGA
Organism: uncultured Catonella sp.; assembly: GCA_916439065.1. Classification (GTDB taxonomy): domain Bacteria; phylum Bacillota; class Clostridia; order Lachnospirales; family Lachnospiraceae; genus Catonella. The sequence goes on along the minus strand of CAKAGD010000003.1, from coordinate 116,782 downwards.
AGTGGAGACAGGTGATTTATACCACTATGTTATTCATAAGAATTGATTGTTGATTATATTACATAATAATTGAATAATATAAAGAAATTTAGAATAGTAAAAACTCATAAATTATAGAAAAATTGATTTATGGGTTTTATTGTTTATATTTTTTTAAAACATAACACACAATAGCTGGAAAAAAACATAACTTGTACATTATGTCAATAAAAAAATTTTAAAATGATAAAAATTATAAATGCAATATGTATAAATAATACTAATAACAGGTTATAAGTATTATTTAAATTAAATATCGAAAAAGATAATTACCATGATTATTTTTAAGCAAAAAAAGCTAGAATGTTGTCGGAAGATAGTTGACATAATTATAATTATGATATAAGATAAAACTGCAAAAAAATTCATACAATTATCTGATTATTCCAATATAAAAACAACAGTTGTATGAATTGTGCCATGTTGTCGTTAAAAAGACAACATGATTTGGATTATATACAGTGAGCATATAGGAGATCAGGCCTGCTTCTTGTGTTGCTCTGTAGAAAGGAATCACAGATGAATGATGGTAATGTAGCCCGGAATAGAAATTTTTATTATGGTGAGAGCATAGATAGATTTGATGAAGTATTTAATGCTTTTTCAGATATTGCTAAAAATGAATATTTATATGTACTTGATATAAAAAATAATTTTTCCAGATGGTCTAAGTCAGCAGTCGAAGATTTTGGACTTCAAGGAGAATATCTGGAAGATACTCTTAATGTTTGGACGGAGTATATTGATGAGAATTATAGAGCTGAATACCTTAGAAAGATATTTGGGATATTCAGTGGTAATACAACACAGTTAGATTTTGTATATAAAGTTAGAACAAAAATCAGGGAATAAATTCATTCTTTCAAGCAGTGCAAGGCTGTTGAAAGATAAGAATGGAAAAAAACAGATATCTTGTCTGTAAATTAGTAAACCATACTAAGCACGATGGAATAGATCCCTATACAGGACTTTATTCAAGCACAAAGTTGATAGAACAAATGAAAAATTTATGAGAATGATAATAAGTCATATTTTGTTTTAATAACTGCTATAAAGGGATTTCTTTATTGTAAATGGAAATTATGGTTATGAATTTGGTAATAAACTGTTGAATAAAATAAGCGATTATTATTATCAGAAAAAGAAAGAGTTAGGTCAGGATACATTTTTATTTAAGGCGGATGGTACAAAATTTGTCTTTCTCTTAGATGCAGACAGATATAGTATGGATGATGTTAGGACACTTTATAATGACCTTGAAGAACATTTTAAGGAATGCCTTATAATGGATGATGTTTCCATAACACTTGAGATATATGCCTCAGCCCTGTTTGCAGAAAACAGTGAAATGAGTTCAGATAAGGTATATACAACAGCTATGATGCTTTTAAACGAAGTAAGGAAAAGTGCAAGAAATGAACTGGTAATTTTTGATAAACGAGTCGCCAAAGAAAATAAAAAGAGATTGGAAATGCTTAGTACAATCAAGAAATCGGTGATGAATGACTGTGAAGGCTTTTATCTGTGTTACCAGCCGATTATAAATGTTAAGACAGGTGAATTTGAAGGAATGGAGGCGTTGCTCAGGTGGCAGGATGAAAAATTCGGGAAGGTTTCTCCAAATGATTTCATTGCCTGGCTTGAGGGAGAACCTATATTTTATGATTTGGGACTATGGATAATAAGAAGAGCCATATCAGATGCGAAGTATTTTGTAGAAAAAAATAATAACTTTATAGTAAGCATAAATCTGGCATTTCCACAACTTCAGAGACAGAATTTCAGCAATGCCCTGTCTGAAATTCTAACAACAGAAAAGTTTGCACCCCGAGAATGTGAAGCTGGAGCTTACTGAGAGATGTAAGCTGGTGGATGAAAATACTATAAAAGCGATGTTAGAAGATTTTAGAAAGCTGGGCATCAAGGTGGTACTGGATGATTTTGGTACCGGATATTCGGCTTTGGATTTGCTTATTAAACTTCCGGTAGATCAGATTAAAATTGACAAAAGTTTCATAGATGATATAGCCATAAGCTATCCTAAACAATGTTTACTACAGGCTATTACTTCATATGCAAGGAAACTTGGTAAGATGGTATGCATAGAAGGGGTAGAAAATAAAAATGTTGCGAGAATGGTAAAAACAGTGTTTGCAGTAGACAGTTTTCAGGGATATTTTTATTCCAAACCTATTATTGTAGAAGAGTTAAAGACTTGGGCGAAGAAATATGAGGATAGTCTTAACGGCGGTGACTATGATGAACTTCATAATCGTTTAGTATATAGGCATAGTATAAAACCAATGATATAGTTGTTGAATAATTTGTTAAAAGAGATTAGAATGGTAAAGGGTGTATATTCTTTACCATTTTAATTTTTTAAAGGAGAATAGGGAAATGAATGAAGAAAAGGCTATATTGAGAACAGAAAGTGATTCTATCGGTGAAAAAGGGGTTCCGGAGGATGCTTATTATGGGGTACAGTCTTTAAGGGCTGCAGAGAATTTTCATATTACAGGACTTAAAATGCATCCGGAACTTATAAGAAGTCTTGCCTTTATTAAAGGCGGCTGCAATTTCAAATCATAAAGTTGGCTTGCTGGATGATGAAATCACAAAAGCAATAATAGAGGCCTGTGATGAGGTAATCCTTGGAAATTACTGGAAAGATTTTATAGTTGATCCAATTCAGGGCGGGGCAGGTACTTCAATCAATATGAATGCTAATGAAGTTATTGCCAATAGGGCGATAGAGCTGCTTGGCGGCAAAAAGGGTGATTATTCATATGTGCATCCCAATGACCATGTAAACTATGGTCAGTCAACCAATGATGTAATACCGACAGCAGGAAAGATGACGACTCTGCGCCTGCTTGACAGGTTAAAACATGAACTTTTAAGGCTGCATACTGCCCTTTGTGATAAGGCAGTTGAGTTTAATCATATTATTAAGATGGGAAGAACTCAGATGCAGGATGCAGTTCCAATAAGATTAGGACAGGAATTTAAGGCTTATTCAGTGGCTGTTATGCGTGATATAAGCCGTATGGAAAAAGCAATAGAAGAAATGCGTTTTGTAAACATGGGTGGAACTGCAATTGGAACAGGGATAAATGCAGATAAGGGATATATGGAAATAATAGTGCCTGTACTTTCAGAAGTATCAGGTATCAAGTTTGAACAGGCAGCAGACCTGATAGATGCAACGCAGAATATAGATTCATTTGCCGCAGTATCAGGTGCTATTAAGGCCTGTGCTGTTACACTTTCCAAAATAGCCAATGACTTAAGGCTGCTTTCATCAGGACCACGTGCAGGCTTTAACGAGATTAACCTTCCGGCAAAACAAAATGGTTCATCAATAATGCCCGGAAAGGTAAATCCTGTTATACCGGAAGTGGTAAATCAGGTTGCTTTTAAGGTGATTGGAAATGATATGACAATAACCATGGCTGCAGAGGGAGGACAGCTTGAGTTAAATGCCTTTGAGCCTGTGGTATTTTATTGTATGTTTGAATCAATTGACATCCTTGCAAGTGCAGTACAGACCTTTGTAGACAACTGCGTGACAGGGATTACAGCTAACGAAGCCCGTTGTCAGGAACTTGTGGATCATAGTGTGGGTGTGGTTACGGCACTTTGTCCATACCTTGGATATAAAAAGTCAGCTGAACTTGCAAAGAAGGCACTTCAGTCAAATAAGTCAGTTCGTGACCTAATTCTGGAGGAAAAGATACTTACCGCAAAAGAAGTGGATGAAATTCTTGATCCTATCAATATGACTGAACCAATCTCGTTAAAGGCTGCGAAGTTTAAAGAGGATTAAAGGAGATAAATGAAACTTAGAGTACCGGATTATTATGAAGATTTTAAATGTATAGGGGGAAAATGTACAGACAGCTGCTGCATAGGATGGGAGTTAGATATAGATGAAGAATCCTATGAGGCTTATAAAAAGGCAGGTGGAGATTTTGGTAAGAGGCTTAGGGAGTCCATGGTGGATGGCTCAGACGAGACAGAAGAGTGCAATACTTTTAGATTAAATGGGGACAGATGTCCGTTTTTAAATGAAAAAAATCTCTGTGATATCTACATACATCTTGGAGAAAAATCACTTTGTAAAGTGTGTACTGAGTATCCAAGATTCACTGTAGAGTATGATAATACCAGAGAAAAGAGTATGGCTTTATCCTGCGAAGTAGTGGGGAAACTGCTGTTTGAAAGGGAGGATAGGGTAACTTTTATAGAAAAGGAAATTCCTTATGAAGAAATCTTTGAAGAATGTCTTCCTATGTTTGTAAAAGAGATAGAATATATTAGAGATAGAAGCATAGCTATATTACAAAATAGGACAGATGACATATATGATAGGATTAAGATGTTTCTCTGTTTTGTTTCCAAAGCCCAAGAGATTATTAATGAGGGTTCAGAGGATGAAACCTTATCGAACTTCTTGAAAACCTTGATATAGACTGTCCTAAATTTAAGAGTGGTGAGTTAAGGCCCTTTATAGAGGAAGTCTGTTACCTGCTTGGTGAATTGTATGTACTTGGTGATGAGTGGACTGAGTTGTTCTCTGAGTTTAAGAGCAAACTGAACGAAGAAGTAATATATGAATTTGAAAAATACAGAAAAGATAATAAAATGCTTGACATTTGGTATGAGAATATTATGGTATACTTTGTATTTCGGTATTTTACAAAGGGAGTATATGACTGTGATGTAATTTCCAGAGCAAAGTTTGCGTTCTTAGGATTTTTTGCTATAAGGGGACTTGCAGCAATCAGATATCAAAATTTGAGGAAATTTGATATAACTGATATGATAATGGTTGCAAAGGCATATTCTAAAGAGGTAGAACATTCTGAAGGAAATATTGCATATTTAATGGAAGAATTTTTGTTTTCGGAAGAATTTGATATAGAAAATCTCTGTAGAATATTAACTCCAAATGATTAATGCCATAGGATGCAGACATTTTATTCACATACTGTAGAAAGATAAACAATTTGAGCCTGTGGGCATAGAGCGGTATTACTTAATATTTAGTGAACAATTTGGTTAAGTTAAAAAATGAAGGGTTAATTAAAAGTCAGGATTGCCGATATACATGATAAGGGGTATTATATATACTCCTCAAAATAAGCAAACGGAATTGCGGATATCTTCAAGGAAAGGAGAAAGAAAATGAGTAGTATGATTCAGAGCATTAATGCCGTAAGAAACCCTGTAGAGACTGCTGAAAAAATAGTTGAAAAGGCTAAAAATACGGTAACTGCTAAGTCAACCGGAGAACAGAGCACAACCTTGGATCCAAAGTCAACTAGTAAAGTGGCTGCTGCTTCAAATGTTAAGGAGACTAATAAAGCTGCTGTTTATGAGAAGACTGCACAGGTAGACAGTAAAAAAGAACCTTACAAAATTAATAAGATGAGTAAGGAAGACAGAGCTGCCCTTGTTAAGGCACTTAAGGAAGAAGTTGAAGCAAGGCAGAAACAGTTTTTGGATCTTGTAACTCAGTCCATCACAGGGCAGGGACAAAAGATTGCTATTGCAACTGACAATCTGGGTGATGTTTGGAAAAAGCTTGCCAAGGGTGAATTCACAGTAAGTGAAGCAGCTAAGAAGCAGGCGGCAGAAGACATTTCTGAAAAGGGCTATTGGGGAGTAGAACAGACTTCTAAGAGAATGTTTGACTTTGCTTCAGCTCTGGCAGGAGATGATGTAAACCAGATGAAGGCTATGCAGGCAGCTATGGAAAAAGGCTATAAAGAGGCTACAAGGGCTTGGGGAAAAGAACTTCCTGAAATAAGCAAAAAGACTTTGGCAGCAGCTAACAAACTTTTTGATGAATATTATAAGTCAAAGGGTGCAACAAGTGAGCAGACCATGGCAGCACAGGCTTCATCAGAACTGACAGCCCAAGCGGCAGCACAGAGTGCCTCTGCAAATAACCAGCCTGCAAGTCAGCCGGATCAAGCCATCAAGGGTGTTCAGTCTATTTCAAAGGCTTGATTAAATTGTAAAAATCTAAAACTGGAAACGCTTTCAGAAAAGCTGTTGCATATTGCAGCAGCTTTTCGTATACTTAAGAGTATGCATATACAGATGCCACTTATGAGGCAGGCAGCAGACGGTGAATCCTGCAAAGTAGGATTCTTATTTATAGATATAGACTAAAAGGAGGTATTATGGATAAAATAGCAAGCTTTACAGTGAACCATTTAGTACTTGAACCGGGAGTATATGTTTCAAGAAAGGATAGGGTTGGTGCTGAAATACTCACAACCTTTGATTTAAGGATGACGACTCCAAATAAAGAGCCGGTTATGAATACGGCGGAACTTCATACTTTGGAGGCATCTTTGTGCAACATTTTTAAGAAACCATAAAGACTACAAGGATAGAATAATATATTTTGGACCAATGGGCTGCAGAACGGGCTGCTACCTTATTATGGCAGGGGATTTAGAGTCAAAAGATATTATCCGGCTTTTACTGGAGATGTTTAGATTTGCCAGAGATTATGATGGAGAGATACCGGGAGCCAGCCCTGTAGAGTGTGGCAACTATCTAGATCAGAACCTTCCTATGGCAAAATGGCTTGCAGAAAGATTTTTAAAAAATACTTTGGAATGTATAGATGATGCACATATGCATTATGCAGATTAATATTTAGAAAAGGTGTATATGAAGGAATTAGACAGAGTAAAAGAAATAGAGAGAAGTATAGTAAAGAAGTATCATAAAGAAATATGGACCAATTTTGTAAAAGCAGTGAAAGAATACGAATTAATCAAAGAGGGAGATAGGATTGCAGTCTGTATCTCAGGCGGTAAGGATTCTTTTTTGCTTGCAAAACTTATGCAGGAGCTTAAGAGACATAGAAAATTTGAGTATGAACTTAAGTTCATAGTTATGGATCCGGGATATAATCCTGAAAATAGAAAAATGATTGAAGAAAATGCAAAGCTGCTTGAAATACCGGTGGAGATTTTTGAAAGTGATATCTTTGATGCAGTTTTTGATATAGAAAAAAGTCCATGCTATCTTTGTGCAAGGATGAGGAGGGGACATCTATACAGTATGGCAAAGGGGTTAGGCTGTAATAAGATAGCTCTTGGACATCATTTTGATGATGCCATAGAAACAGTTCTAATGGGAATGTTCTATGCAGGAAATACGAGACTATGATGCCGAAGCTTCATAGTCAGAACTTTGAAGGAATGGAACTTATCCGCCCCTTATATATGGTCAGGGAGGAGCATATTAAGGCTTGGGTAAATTATAATAATCTCAGATTCTTAAGATGTGCCTGCCGTTTTACAGAGGAACAGGAGAAACTTGGCGATGAGGGTACTTCAAAGCGGGCAGAAATGAAGGAACTTGTTAAAGAATTGTCAAAGGTTAATCCAAGTGTTGCCACAAATATATTTAACAGTATGTCTCATGTGAACCTTGAAACTGTAATTGCCTATAAATATGGTGGGAAAAAGCATAGCTTTTTGGATAAATATTATGATAATGAATAAAAATCTTGAAACTGTAAATAGTGATACAGGTACAGGAATTGAAAGACAGGAATGGGAGGAAAGGCTGGATCTCGTTCTGGATATAGCTGAACAGATGGTAATTTCCGGAGCAGAGGTAGCAAGGACAGAGTACAGCATAAGAAGAATATGTAAGAGCCTTGGTGCTGTGAGGGCGGAAGCACTTTCAATTACTACCAGCCTTATAGTTACAGTGTACTATGGTGAGTATAGTTCGGTCACTCAGACCAGAAGAGTAGATAAATTTGCCTATAACATGGACAGGCTTGAAAAGATGAATGCGCTTTCAAGAGAAATCTGTGAGAAAAAGCTTACAGTGGAAGATGGCAGGAAGAAATTTTCTGAACTGATGTCCGAAACATCCTATGTTTTCTATGCTCAAATCTTATTTTTCATGCTAATAGCCTTTACCTTCACCATTTTCTTTGGCGGAAGCGTGAAAGATGCAGCGGTTTCAGCGTTTATAGCCATTATTTTTAAATATATAGATGAATTTGCAAGGAAACTGGAAGTAAATAAATTTATTCCTATAGTTGTATCGTCACTATTAGGTGGATTTATGGCTATAATGGCTGTAAGGGCAGGACTTGCAGACTCTGTAGAAATGATAAGCATAGGAGATGTAATGCTGCTCATACCCGGGATAATGCTCACTAACTCCCTAAGAGATATGTTTGGAGGAGACACAATTACGGGTGGAATTAGATTTATAGAAGCTACATTGATAGCTGTTATGATAGCAGTAGGTTTTTCATCTTCGTCCAAATTTTACGAAGAATTTTTTGGAGAAGTAATAATATCTAATGTTAGAGAGTGGTCTGAGTGGATAACTGTAATTATAGCACTGACTGCTTCATTCTTTGGAAGTGTTGGTTATGCCTGTACTTTTAATACCGGAGGCAAGAGACTGTTTGGTGCGGGTTTTGGAGGATTTATAGGCTGGGCGGCATATTTGACAGCCGGGTATTTTATGTTTTCAGAGCCTATGAAGTATTTTATAGCAGCAATAGTAATTAATATTTATGCTGAAATAATGGCAGTAAGTCAAAAAGCTCCATCAACGGTATTTTTGGTATCTGCAATAATGCCGCTTGTTCCGGGAGGAATGCTCTATAGGACCATGCGTTTTGCTGTAACTAAAAGGTGGGGAGATTTTGGAAAACTTGGGGTAGAAACTATATCAATAGCCCTTGCCCTGGCACTTGGTATGCTGATTGCAAACTCCGTGATTAAAAGTATGAGAAAGAGAAGAAGAAGGAGACTTGGACTTCAGGCTTAATTAGGATTTTATTTCATTGCAGGGAAATCGAAAATTGTCTTGTAAATCATTTGGAGTTGATTTATAAAATTTTAAAGTATATACAATAAAACAGAGGGGCTGACAGATACCATAGAGAATGGAAATTTGTCAGTCCCTCGTATTTAAAAAATGTGATTATAAATATAATCATTAAAAAGCAGTTTAGCTTACATATAAGCCATCTTTTTTTATTTAAATCTTTCACTCTGCTCTTTTATCAGTTCTACATCATCAAAGTAATTAATCTTCATAGCAGATTTAACTTCGGAAAGAGTAGCAGCAGCAACTCTTTCAGCTTTTTCACTTCCCTTTTTAAGAATATCATATACAGCAGGGATGTCTTTTTCAAATTCTTTTCTTCTGGCTCTGATAGGCTCAAGTTCTTCTTCAAGAACTGCATTTAAGAAACGCTTTACCTTAACATCACCAAGCCCTCCTGCCTGATAATGAGCTTTAAGAGCGTCCAAATTTTCGTATTCAGGAAGATATTTGCTAAAGCTGTCCTCTTTTACAAAGGCATCGAGATAGGTAAATACTGTATTTCCATCTATTTTGCCGGGATCACTTAATTTTATGTGATCGGGATCAGTATACATACTCATAACTTTAGCCTTTACCTCTTCAGCACTGTCAGAAAGATAGATACAGTTACCGAGAGACTTGCTCATCTTAGCCTTACCATCGGTTCCCGGTAGACGCTTGCAGGCCTCGTTATCCGGCAGCATAATATTTGGTTCTATGAGAACATCGCTGTAAGTAAAATTAAACTTTCTAACGATTTCACGGGTTTGTTCAATCATAGGCTCCTGATCCTCGCCAACAGGCACATGTGTGGCCTTAAATGCAGTAATATCAGCAGCCTGGCTGATTGGATAGGTGAAAAAGCCAACAGGTATACTGGTTTCAAAATTTCTCATTTGAATTTCAGTCTTTACGGTAGGATTTCTTTGAAGCCTTGAAACTGTAACCAAATCCATATAGTAGAATGAAAGTTCACAAAGTTCAGGTATTTGTGATTGGATGAAGAGGGTACATTTGTTTGGATCAAGTCCGACAGAGAGGTAGTCAAGAGCCACTTCAATAATATTCTGTCTTACCTTTTCAGGATTTTCAGCATTATCGGTAAGAGCCTGTGCGTCAGCAATCATGATGTATATATTATCAAATCCGCCTGAATTTTGTAATTCAACCCTTCTTTTAAGAGAACCTACATAATGCCCCAGATGGAGCTTTCCGGTTGGTCTGTCGCCGGTTAAAATAATTTTAGACATTTTCTTTCCTTCTTTCTTTAGTAAAAATATTTATCTTGACATAAGCTGTAGAACTTCACCTATGTACATATAATGATAATCTTTGTCATCATAAAATTTTTCATCAATTGTAGGATCAATAAAATCCCCGGGATTGATTTTGGTAACCGAAAGTTTTTTCATAATGACAATATCACGTCCTTCATCAATATATGGAGTACCATTGTGATAGGCTACATGAAATTTTGCATTATTAATCTTATCTTCATGACGCCCTGAAATACTTCCTATATATTTTAACATAAGTCCTGTTCTCTTATCCGGGGCAAAGTGGGATACTGAAAAAGTATCGTATTTATCAAGAAATTCTTTTGTATATCTGCTTCCTCTTACAAAAACAAAGCCTACGTCCATGTTCCAGATAACACCCATTCCACCCCAAGATATAGTCATTGTATTCACATTGCCTTCCTTACCGCAGGTAAGAAGGGCAGGTTCTTCATTAATCTTAAAAGGATTGATTGTAAGCATATCATTTGTATAAGGTTGAAATAAATGTGGCATTCACTACCTCCTGCTGGTTAAATTATATCTCAAATTGATTTTATTAAACAGTATAACAAAAATAGCAAATAGTTTCCATACCTTTGTTAATATTTGCTGAAATTAAAAAAAGTAAAAAAAATCCTTGAAATTTTGCTATAAAAGTAGTAGTATAGCCGTTATATAAAAAGACAAATGTATTTGTGAGAAAGACAAAGGAGAATAGATATGGAAAAGTTAAAAGTAGGAGTATTAGGAGCAACAGGCATGGTCGGTCAGAGATTTCTTTCTCTGCTTGAGAATCATGAGTGGTTTGAGGTAGTTTGCGTGGCAGCATCTCCAAGAAGTGCAGGAAAGACTTATGAAGAGGCAGTCGGAGACAGATGGAAACTTGAAACCCCTATGCCGGAGAAGGTAAAGAAGTTAATTGTTGAAAATGTAAATGATGTTGAAAAGGTTAGCTCTCAGGTTGACTTCGTATTTAGTGCAGTAGACATGACAAAGGATGAGATTAAGGCCATAGAGGAGGCTTATGCAAAGACAGAGACACCTGTAGTATCCAATAACTCTGCCCACAGATGGACCCCTGATGTTCCTATGGTAGTGCCTGAACTTAACCCGGAACACCTTGAGGTAATCAAGTTCCAGCAGGGGAGGCTTGGGACTAAGAGAGGCTTTATTGCAGTTAAGCCAAACTGCTCAATCCAGAGTTATGCTCCAGCCCTTCATGCCTTAAAAGAATTCAATCCTGTAAGAGTAGTGGCTACTACCTATCAGGCTATCTCAGGTGCGGGCAAGAACTTTAGTGACTGGCCTGAAATGGTTGGAAATATCATTCCTTATATCGGGGGAGAAGAAGAAAAGAGTGAACAGGAACCTCTCCGTATTTGGGGTAAGATAGAAAATGGTGTTATAGTTAAGGCTGAAGCTCCTCTTATTACTACCCAGTGTATAAGAGTGCCTGTACTTAACGGCCATACAGCTGCAGTGTTTGTAGATTTTGAAAAGAAGCCTTCTAAAGAAGAGATGATTGAAAAATGGAGAAGCTTTAAGGGACTTCCTCAGGAACTTGAACTTCCAAGTGCTCCTAAGCACTTTATTCAGTATCTTGAAGAGGACAACCGCCCTCAGGTATCTCTTGATGTAAACTATGAGAGAGGAATGGGTATTTCCATCGGAAGGCTGCGTGAAGACAGCCTCTTCCAGTACAAGTTTGTAGGCCTTTCCCACAATACCTTAAGAGGCGCAGCAGGTGGAGCAGTGCTTATAGCAGAACTCCTTGTAAAGCAGGGAAGAATTGAGAAAAAATAAAAAATAGAATATTTAAAAGAAAAATGCCTCAGACTTGACATAGATTTGAGGCATTTTTTATTTAGTATTATGTATCAATAGTTAAAGCTATAAACGATTTTTGCAAAAATTCAAAGTTTAAGGCTATAAAGAATTCAAAAGAGAGGTTGAGATAAGTATGAGAACTGTGATGAAAAATATTTTGGTGTTATTAATTATGAGTATGATAGTAAATATGTTTCAGATAGGAGAGGTATTTGCAAAGCCTAAGTATGATTGGATATGGAGTTTTCATGAAGGTATGGCTTCGATAATTAAAGATGGAAAGGTAGGTTTAATAGATAAAGAGGGTAAAGAGGTAGTGAAGTCCGGAAAATATAGTTATATAGGTAATTTTAGTGGAGGAGTGGCTTTAGTAGTTAAGAATGGAAAGGAGGGGGTTATAAATAAAGAGGGAAAAGAAGTAGTAAAGCCCGGAAATTATGATGAAATATGGGGTTTTAGTGAAGGACTGGCTAGAATAAGGGTAGGAGATGAGAAAACGGGTAAGTTCGGATTTATAGATAAAAAAGGGAAAGAGATAGTAGAACCTAAGTATGATGAGGCAGATGATTTTAGTGAAGGCTTGGCTAAGGTAAGGATGAGAAATGATGAAACAGGTGAGTATAGTTTTATAGATAAAAAGGGAGAAGAGGTAGTAAAGGTCGTAGCGTATGATTATGTGGGTAATTTTAGTGAAGGCTTGGTTAAGGTTAGGATAGGAGATTATGAAAAGGGCAAGTATGGTTTTGCAGACAGAAAAGGTAAAGAGATAATAAAGCCTAAGTATGATGAAGTGGGTAATTTTAGTGAAGGATTAGCTATTGTAAGAATAGGAAATTGGGAAAAAGGCTATTATGGATTTATAAATAAAAAGGGTAAAGAGATAATAAAACCTAAGTATGATGCAGTAGGTAATTTTAGCGAAGGACTGGCTAAGGTATGGAAAAAAGGTAAGTATGGTTTTATAGATAGAAAAGGTAAAGAGATAATAAAACTTAAGTATGATAAAGTAGGTGATTTTAGAGAAGGCCTGGCTAAGGTGAGGATAGGAGATGATGAAACAGGCAAGTGGAGTTTTGTGAATAAAAAAGGAAAAGAAGTGGTAAAGCCCAAGTATGGTGAAGCAAATGATTTTAGAAACGGGCTTGCTCAGGTATGGATAGATGGTAAGTGGGGGTTTATAGATAAAAATGGGAAGGAGATAGTGAAATCTAAGTATGAGGATGCAAGTGATTTCGGTGAAGAAATCACCCCTGTGAGATTAGGAGATAACTGGTATATCATTAATAAAAAAAGGAAAAAGTTTTGAGGAAACTTTAATAAAAACCGAACTTTAACCAAAAATTGATTTACAAACGATTGCAGAAGAAGTTTTGAAAAATTTAATACTAAAATGTTATAATCATAAGAAAGTTTGAAAGGATGATTAGGCATATATTTGAGAGTATGAAAAAAATAGAATATTACAAAGTTGCTTTTAATGATGTTAGCAATGGAGATAAGACTGATGGACAAAAGTAAGAAAAAAAGATTACATGATATTGTTTTAGGACTGACCTTGCTTGTTCTATCCTCTGCATTATTTTTGATAGATTTGATAAATGTAAGTTCTGCAGATGTATTGAGAAAAAATGTTGTTGTATCTGTTGATGGTAAAAAGATAGCTAAATATCCTCTTTCAAAAAATGCGAGATATGAACTTGAAGGCTCGCATCTTGGAAAAAACACTCTTATCATAGAAGATGGAAAAGCCTATATATCAGAAGCAAACTGTCCGGACAAGCAGTGCGTAAAGCAGGGAAAGATAGAGAGAACAGGAGAAATGCTTGTATGTCTGCCAAATAGGATTGTAGTTAAGATAGAAGACAGTGAAAATGATGAAGCAGCTATAGATGGGGTTTCAGGCTGAGGAGGAGAGAGTGGCAAAGAGGGTATCAATGTATGGAATACTGGTGGCTTTGGCTTTTATTGCAAGCTACATAGAGATACTCATTCCGTTTAATTTTCATGTTCCGGGAATGAAACTTGGACTTGCAAACATAGTGGTACTTTCAGCCTTATACATGGGAGGTGCTGAAGCAGGAATCACAGTTTCTTTAATAAGGATAATTCTTGTAGGCTTAACCTTTGGTAATCCATATAGTGCAATTTATGGACTTTCCGGTGGAATACTAAGCTTTATTACTATGTTTCTTCTTAAACAGACAGATTTTTTTGGAGTTTTAGGTGTTAGTATGGCAGGAGGTGTTATGCACAATCTGGGGCAGCTTCTGTGTGCCATGGTGCTTTTAAGATTACCTGCGGTTTTTTCTTATCTGTCTTATCTTATGTTTATAGGAATTATAACAGGTGGTTTGATAGGACTTGTTGTAGAAGAAATATTAAAAAGGGTGAAAAAAGTCAGAACATGATGTATAATAAAGGAGTGTCAGATGATGGCTTATAAAAGAATGCGGGAAGAAATGCTTGAAATTATCGCTGAATTTCCGGTTATAGCAGCAGTAAAAGATGAAAAAGAGCTGAAAGAAAGCCTGATGACAGACTGTAAGGTTATATTTATTTTATTTGGGAATATATGCAATATATCCGAAATAGTAGAAAAAATTAAAAACAAAGATAAACTTGCAATAATTCACGCAGACTTAGTTCAGGGCTTATCTGCAAAAACAGAAGCAATAGACTATCTTAAGCTAAATACTAAGGCAGATGGAATTATAAGTACTAAGGGAAATCTTGTAAAATATGCAGTAGAAATTGGGCTTATAGGAATACTTAGAAATTTTATTATAGATTCTATGGCTATGGAAAATGTGAATAAGCAGGTAAGTCTGGCAAATCCTGATATGATAGAAATAATGCCGGGAATAATGCCGGAAATAATAGAAAAAATTAAATCGGAATTAAAATTACCACTGATAGCAGGAGGGCTTATTTCAGAGAAAAAGGATGTAATAGCAGCTTTAGCATCAGGTGCGGATGCAGTATCTACCACTAAAATAGGATTGTGGAAGGAATAAGTTAAGGGGTTATCAATGCCCGGTTTGGGTAAAAATATTAGGAGGGTATGGTTATGAAATTTTTTATTGACACAGCTAATGTTGAGGAAATTCGTAGGGCAAACGATATGGGGGTTATTTGTGGAGTAACTACCAATCCGTCTCTTATAGCAAAGGAGGGGCGCGATTTTAATGAGGTACTTAAGGAGATAACTTCCATAGTTGATGGTCCTATAAGTGGTGAAGTTAAAGCAACAACTACAGATGCAGAGGGGATGATTAAGGAAGGAAGGGAAATTGCATCCCTGCATCCTAATATGGTAGTTAAGATTCCTATGACGGTAGAAGGGCTTAAAGCAGTTAAAGTACTGGCTAAAGAGGGCATTAAAACTAATGTTACGCTTATTTTTTCTGCAAATCAGGCACTTCTTGCTGCAGAAGCTGGAGCAAGCTATGTATCACCTTTCCTTGGCAGGCTTGATGATATTAATCAGGACGGTGTGAATTTGATAGCCGATATAGTACAAATCTTTGAAAACTATGGCTATGAAACAGAAATTATAGCGGCATCAGTAAGACATCCTATGCATGTACAGCACTGTGCATTGGCAGGAGCTGATATTGCCACTGTTCCTTACAAAGTAATAATGCAGATGATAAACCATCCGCTTACCGAACAGGGAATTGAAAAATTCATTGCAGATTACAAAAAAGTATTTGGTGAGTAGGGATTAAAAGATATTATATGGATATCTGAATAGTTGTATTTTGCGTGTAATAATGATAGAATAAAATAATGGTTAGAGAGTTAATCACAACGAATTAACTGATGAAAAAGCCATCTTGCAGATATCCCGTCCTTTTGTATAGGATGGGGATTTGCAAGATGTTTTAATTAAATAAAGTATGAGGAGAGTTGTAATGAAGAAGATATCTGTTGTGATAAAAGAAGCAGTAGAAAATGCTTTTGTTAGCCTAGGCTACGATAAAAAATACGGAATGGTTAGTATATCTAACAGGCCTGACCTCTGCCAGTACCAGTGTAATGGGGCTATGGCAGCAGTTAAGGAATATAAGAAAGCACCCCTTGTTATAGCAGAAGAGGTGGCAGATAAACTGAAGCTCTCTGAAGAAGAAAATGTATTTGAGAAGATAGAGGCTGTTAAGCCTGGCTTCATCAATCTTACACTTAAAGATGAGTTTTTGGCTGACTATGTAAATGAAATGGGTGAGACCGGAAATTTCGGATATGAAAATGAAGGTGAGCCTAAGAAGATAGTTCTCGACTATGGTGGTCCAAATGTGGCCAAACCTTTACATGTCGGTCATCTTCGCCCTGCTATAATAGGTGAGAGTATTAAGCGTATAGAAAGGTTTGCCGGTAATGAGGTTATAGGAGATGTGCATCTGGGTGACTGGGGACTTCCTATGGGACTTATCATAACCGAAGTTAGGCACAGACATCCTGAATTGCCATACTTTGACGAAAGCTTTACAGGGGAATATCCAAAAGAAGCACCATTTACCATAGGTGAACTTGAGGAAATCTATCCTGCTGCAAGTGCAAGGTCAAAGGAAGACGAGGAATACAAAAACGAGGCTCTTCATGCAACTGCCCTCTTACAGAGTGGAAATAGAGGATATCTGGCGCTTTGGAATCATATTTTGTCTGTGTCTGTAGCAGACCTTAAGAAGAATTATGAAAATCTTAATGTTAGCTTCGACCTTTGGAAAAAAGAAAGTGATGCCCAAGCCTACATACCTGATATGGTAGAAAAGATGAAGGCTGATGGCTTTGCACATACCAGCGAGGGTGCTCTGGTAGTAGATGTGGCTAGGGAGGATGATAAGAAGGAAGTGCCTCCTTGCATCATACTTAAGTCAGATGGTGCTTCTCTTATAGCACTACAGACCTTGCTACAATTGTAGAAAGAGTTAAGCTTTTTAACCCTACTGACATCCTCTATGTGGTTGATAAGAGGCAGGAAATGCACTTCGAACAGGTATTTAGAGCAGCTAAGAAGACAGGAATTGCACCTGATGAGCTTAACCTTACATTTTTAGGCTTTGGTACAATGAATGGCAAGGACGGAAAGCCTTTTAAAACCAGAGAGGGCGGCGTAATGAGGCTTGAGAGACTCATTGCTGAAATCACTGAGGAAGTTGAAGCTAAGATGGCTGACAGGGAAATGGATGAGGAGACCAAGCATACCGTAGCAAGACAGGTTGGACTTGCGGCACTTAAGTACGGTGATTTATCCAATCAGGCGGGCAAGGACTATATTTTTGACCTTGACAGGTTTGCTTCCTTTGAAGGGAATACAGGCCCATATATCCAGTATACGGTAGTAAGAATTCGCTCAATTCTGGATAAGTTTATAGCAGAAAAGGGTATTACAAAGGCTGAACTGGATAAGTTTTTTGCGGATAAAAAGCTTGTTAAAAGTGTAACGGAGTCAGAGAGAAATCTTGAACTTGTTATAGCTAAGTTCTCTGATATGATAGATTTGGCTGCAACAGAGTTTGCACCACATAAGGTATGTGCATATATTTATGAAGCAGCAAATTGTTTCAGTGCATTTTATCATGAGAACCATATACTTAATGAACAGGATGAGGCAAGGAAATATTCACTCTTAAAGCTGTCATACATTACTGAAAAAATCATCGTAAATGCCTTGACTTGCTTGGTATAGACGCCCCTGAGCGAATGTAGGTAATGCAGAATTAAAGGAGAAATTAATGTCATTTGCTATAGAGAAGCTGATAGTCTACAGAAACCTCGTTAATGATGAGATTCTTAAGGAAGCATCGGATATCATCAGGAAATTTGAAGTTGAAGCAGCGGATAGGGATGAACTTATAAGCCGTATTTATAATTGTATCAACAAACTTCTTGAGGTAAGCACAGAGAACGGTTTTGATAATAACCTATGGCAGAACTACCTTACCTACCTCCTTGTTATGGACGAAAATCCATTTGCACTTTCCTGTGAGAAGGAGGGAGACAGGGGAGGAAGTGTTGTAGACTTTGTGCTTAGTGACCTTGCCATTATAAAAGGGCTTTTTCACTATGATTTTTCAAAGATTGAAAGGGAACTTGGGATTAGCTGTTTTACTATCATTACTAATTACAAGGCCATCAAAAAGGCAGATACCAGGATAAATAAAAATGTATCGGATAAGGTAAAGGATTTGTCCAAGCTGATAAATGACGCAAAAGATGAAAATGAAACATATGAGAGAGTTACCGAGTTTTATAAGGCATTTGGAGTAGGAAAATTCGGCCTTAACAAGTCATTTAGGATATCTGAAAAGGATGGCGGTATCATTCCGATTACTAATACAGTAGAAATAAGGCTTCACGAACTGGTTGGATATGAAATACAAAAAGAGAAGCTGATAGCCAATACCAAAGCCTTTGTGGATGGAAAGAGAGCCAATAACTGTCTCCTATATGGAGACGCAGGTACAGGCAAATCTTCAAGCATAAAGGCTGTGCTTAACAGATTTTATCCCGATGGACTTAGGATGATAGAGATATATAAACATCAGTTTGTCTACCTTTCAGAAATTCTGTCTCAGATAAAGAACAGGAATTACAGATTCATCATTTATATGGATGACCTTTCTTTTGAAGAGTTTGAAACTGAATACAAGTACCTAAAGGCAGTGATTGAGGGCGGACTTGAGGTTAGGCCTGAGAATGTACTCATATATGCTACCTCAAACAGAAGACATCTGATAAGAGAGCTTTGGAGTGACAGGACGGATATGGAGCATAATCAGGATGTACACCACTCGGATACTATGCAGGAGAAACTTTCTTTGGCAGACAGATTTGGTATAACCATAGGTTATTTTGCACCAAATCAGGATCAATATTTTGATATAGTTTCAGGGATAGCAAAGGAATATCCTGAACTGGACATAGATGGGGAAGAGCTTCACGACGAGGCGAGGAAGTGGGAGATAGCAAATGGAGGACGCTCAGGAAGAACAGCCAGACAGTTCGTAGACTATCTTTTGGGAAGTAAAAAATATGGTGATAGAAATGAAAAAAAGGAGAGTAATAGTTAAATTATTAATATTTGTCTTCGTTTTAGAGGCTGTCTTTTATAAGGGCAGCCTATTTTTAAGTGCAGCTGTATCTGAGGGGCAAAATATGGTGAGAGTAGGACTTGTTAAGGAGTATTTGAATAAAACCAATATAAGAATTAACAATATAGCACTTAAAATAGGTTTTTCTAAGGAAAATGTCTACTATCCTACAGATATTTTAAGGGATGGCAAGGGAATAAGCATTTCCAGAGCTTATGGAAGCTATAATGTATATGGTGGGAGTTTTCCATCTTATGCTAAAGCTTTGGCAGAGGCAGCAAGTCTTAGAGCAGCTAAAAAATCCTTAACAGTAGTTCCGGCTTTAGTTGGGATGGATAGAAATAACAGGGGAGTTTGGAAACTCTATGATGCCTATTTGGCAGAAAATGTATTAAATACTAATGATGTTTATTCTATTGCTGCAAAAAATAAGAGTAGTAAATATATGTTATCAGTTACGATAGGCAGGAATAAGTTTCTAATAGATGTTAAGGAGGCAGGAGCTAATCCACAATTTGAATCAGTAAATAAGAGTGAAGGAGTTTCAGTAGAAGGAGAAAACAGATACAGGGGAAGAATTGAGATAGGAACTTATGGGAAAAGCGGTGTAACGGTTGTAAATGTAGTAAATATTGAAGATTATATTAGAGGATCGGTTCCAATGGAAATGAACCATACTTGGAACATGTCAGCCCTTAAGGCACAGGCAGTCTGTTCAAGGAGTTTTGGCGCTGCAGTTTCTGGTTTTGGTTCAGACAGTGATATAAAAAGAGGATATAAGCTTACCAATGCAATTTCTCACCAGTCGTATGGCGGTATGAAGGCTGAAACAGGAGAGACGGATAGGGCTGTTAAAGAGACTGAAAATGAATTTGTTACATATAAAAACAGAGTTGTAAAAACCACTTATTTTTCAACTTCAGGTGGCTATACTGAAGATTCGGAAAATGTATGGGGAGGTAAGAAAGCCTGGCTTAGGGCAGTACCTGATCCGTATGAGAATAAGCCGGAGAAAAAACCGTGGAGTATAGGCTATACAAGAGGGCAGCTTCTGGGGATGCTTAGCGGCTATGCTTCAAGAAAAGGCATAAGGCTTGGAAATATAGAAGAAATAAGTGTAATAAACAGATCAAAATCAGGCAGGGCAATTTCTCTATTGATAAAAGGAAGCGGGGGAAGATTAATTCTTCAAAAACAGGAGATAAGAAAGGCATTTAATCTTTATAGTACTAAAATTAATGTATATTCACATTCGGATTTTGTAAAAAGCTTAAGGGCAGATAAAAAAGAAAATGTGAGAGGTGATTTTATATTTTCAGGAAGCGGTTATGGGCATGGAGTGGGACTTAGCCAGTCTGGTGCAAGGGGGATGGCAGATGCCGGTTATGGTTATAAACGAATAATAATGTATTATTTTACGGGTACGGAAGTGCATTAAAAAAGCGTAGTGAAAAAATTCATTACGCTTTAAATATATAATTATTTTATTCAGCAGCTTCACCAAAGTCTGATTCAGCATAGTCGGAACTATCGTCAATATTTGGAAGCTTTCTTACTCTTATTTTTCTATTCTTCTGTGATCGACAAATTCTATAAGGAAGGAAAGAGGACCGTCTGTGATTGCGTCACCTTTTTCCGGCAGTCTTTCGAAAAGTTCAATAAGTTTACCTGCTATAGAATCATAGTCATCAGATTCGTACTCAGTACCAAAGAACTCGTTGAAGTCATCAAGTCTTGTTGATCCCATTACCATATATTCATCTTGATCCAATTGTACTATATCATCTACTTCATCGCCGTCATATTCGTCACGAATTTCGCCTACAATTTCTTCAAGCAGATCTTCCAGGGTGATAAGACCAACAGCAGCACCGTACTCATCAAGCACTATACACATTGAAAGAGAGGAATTTCTCATTTCTATTAAAAGCTCAGAGGTTTTCTTAAACTCATAGGTAAAGTTAGCAGGACGAAGGATTGACTCAATCTTAAATTCCGTTTTATCGCCCTTATAAAAAGCAACATCCTTCAAGTAGACTATACCAATTATATTATCAACATTCTCTTGGTACACGGGAAGTCTGGAGTACTTATCTTTTTCAAAAGCGAACAAAAGTTCGTCATAGTTGATGTCATCACTTATAGTATACATATCAACTCTTGGAACCATAACATCTTTTACCAGAGAATCACCAAAGCCGACCACATTGGTAATCATTTCCTTTTCTTCGTTCTCAATTATACCTTCTTCGTGACTGACTTCTACATAGGTCAAAAGCTCATTTTCAGTAATTCCTGATGTTATTTTGTCAGGATCAACACCAAAGATTTTCAGTATTCCGCCTGATATTATATTCAAAAGGAAAACTAACGGTGTAAAAATCTTCATTAAAAACAGTAATACAGGTGCGTATGCAAGAGAAAGCTCTTCTGAGTGGATAGATGCAATCGTTTTTGGAAGAACCTCTCCAAATACAAGTATTATCATAGTAAGAATGCCTGTACCTATACCTATATAGACATTTCCGAAGAGGCCGGAAACAAAGGTTGTTGCAATTGCAGAAGCAGAAATATTTACAACATTGTTACCTATGAGTACTGTGCTGATAAACTTTCTTGAGTCTTCTATAATCTTTGCAACAAGAGCGGCATTTTTAACATCCTCCTCTACCATAGAGCGGATTCTAATCTTATTTACAGAAATTATTGCAGTTTCTGCAGATGAGAAAAATCCGGAAAGCAGAACTAAAATAAAAAGCACGATAATATTTATCGCGTCACTGGGGCCCAAATTATCATCTCCTTAGCTGTATAAATTAATAAAGTGTATAAAAATACCTCTCTATCATACATGAATAGAGGCTTTATGTCAAGGGGAGTGAGTACTAAATACTTTTGACACTTATGGCATATCACTGTATAATATGAGATATAATTGATTATATGAAAGGGATGTTATGGAAACTTGGGAGTATGAAGTGTTAAGAATAGACGGAGACTATGTCTGGCTTAAGAGGATTGATATAGAAACTGATGATGTAAAACTTGTAGCAAGAGCTTTACTTCCTTTAGAAATTGAAGAAGGCAGCAGGTTAAAATATGAAATGTTTGAGTATACATTGGAGTAGTGGTTATGAATATACAGATTTTTGGAACTAAGAAATGTAACGATACAAAGAAAGCTGAGCGGTATTTTAAGGAACGTGGAATAAAGTATCAGTTTGTGGATATGAAGGAAAAGGGTATGAGTAAGGGAGAGTTTATCTCTGTTGCTGAGAAAAATGGCGGCATTGACAATATGCTAAATTCTAATGCCAAAGACAAAGATGCACTTGCAAGGATACAATATGCTGCCGATGAAGATAAGCTTATGACGGTTCTTGAAATCAGCAGATAATTAAAACTCCTGTTGTAAGAAATGGCAAGCAGTCAACACTTGGTTATGAACCGGGTATATGGAAGGAATGGGAATAAACTGAAAGATTTAATGTCACATCGCAGCAGCCTTGTTGCGGTGGGAATGTCAAGCATAAATGATTATGTCCCAAAATAATTAATTTATAAGCCCCACAAAGGGGCTTTTATTATGCACTTTTTAAGTCGTCTTCAATTCTGTGTGGCTGTGAATGTGCAAATTTATTAAAGGCCTCTAATCTCCAAGGATGGTTCATTGGAGGAATATAAGGCTTTCTAGGTTTAGGTTGTTTGTAGTCAGCGTCCAAGTCCTTAGATTTGTGTTCATGAGCCGGTATTTCTTCCAGTGCATAAATATCCTTGTCATTTACGCACGCAAACATAGACCTATCAAATGCCTTGATAAGCATAACCTTGGTACCTTTTCTATAATGGATTTGGACTCCATTATGATCTATCATCTTATAAAAATTTCTTCTTAAATTGAATCGCATGTCCGGCATCAACAGTTCTCTCAGTCAAAACTGCTAAAAGTAAGATTTATTTTTTTCTTTAGACGGTTTGCGTTTCAAAGACAGATTTGATACCATGAAGTGGAAGTGAGAACTTCTCATTGAATTCCTTTATGTAGGAGTGAAGGAATTCATTGGCATTATTGATGTCGGTTACGCCTGCGAGTCTAAACTCAATAGGCAGGCGTGACTGTAAGGTTTGATTCAATCGTTCTATGCGTCCTTTAGCCTGTGGTACGCTGCTTGATTCAAGTTGTGTACCAAGTTGCTTGCAGGCATAAGCGAACTGTGTATAGGTGTCATTGTCGTCAGATAAGGCACCTTTTTTCTTGTAAGTAAATACAGTACGTTTATCGGTAAGAAACTTATAGGGGATACCATAATCGGTAAGAATCTGTTCAAACACATGGTAGTAGCCGTTAAGGGTCTCCTGAGTATCAAACCATGCGCCAGTAACAGCACCTGAGGCATCATCAATGGCTAAATGTAGATGCCATATCTGTCCCGGCACCCATTCATAAGGGGTTGCATCCATCTGAAGCAATTCACCGAAATAAGCACATCTTGGACGACGACTGTGAGCATCTTCAACTGCTACTAAGTTAGCCTGTATCTGTGATAATTCTTTTTTTGACGTTTCAGATTCCTTCTTGGCTCTGAGTGCTTGCCTAATGCGTCTACGTTTGGCTTTTGTAGCCTTTGGAGATAGAATGTACTCAGACTCCAAAATACTCATTACAGAGGAAGAAGAGATGCTTTATGCCCCTCATGCTTTTTTAGAAGCTCTGTATAGTGTTCAAAGTTAGCCTCGTAGTATTTAGTTCTGTATAGATCAAGAACCTGACTTCTGATGTCAGGATGGATGGTGGTAACCGGCTTCTTACCTCTGTTACCATGAATAAAGAATGCTTTACCATCTTTAATATAGCCTTGTATCATACGGTTTATATGCCTCTTGGTGCATCCTAGGATAAGAGCAGCTCTATCCTTATTAGCTGTATCTGGGTGATCTATCAGACCTTTAATAACCTCGTACTTTCTTTGTTCATCCATTGATAAAATAACCTTTCTGATAAGTCAGTCCCTCCTAGTGTTAGAATATACAAAATAGTATTTTACCATAAGTGGGACATTTTTATTTGTGGTATACTAGGACTTTATCATTTATGGCTTATAATCGCAGCAGCCTTGTTGCGGTGGGAATTGAAAAAATAAACCTGTTATGTTACAATTGTAGCATTAATGATTTTGGAAAAGAGGCAATATTTATGAAAAGATTGGCTAAAAGCCCTAATAGGATGATTTTAGGCGTATGTGCGGGAATTGCTGAATATTTTAATTTAGATCCAACTGTTGTAAGGCTGCTTTGGGTATTGTTCTGCCTGATGGGTGGAAGCGGTATACTGGGTTACATTATTGCGGCAGTTATAATGCCATATGAAGACGAAGTATAAAATTCAGTAAGGAGAGATAACATATATGAAACTAGGAATCGTGGGCCTTCCGAATGTAGGAAAGAGTACCTTATTTAACTCGTTAACCAAGGCAGGGGCTGAATCAGCTAATTATCCTTTCTGCACTATAGATCCGAATGTTGGAGTGGTTGCCGTGCCAGATGAAAGACTGAATGTGCTTGGCAAGATGCATAACTCAGGCAGGATTGTACCAGCCGCCATAGAGTTTGTAGACATAGCAGGTCTTGTAAAAGGGGCATCAAAGGGTGAAGGACTTGGCAATCAGTTCCTTGCCAATATAAGGGAAGTAGATGCCATAGTTCATGTGGTTAGATGCTTTGAAGATGCTAATATTGTCCATGTAGAAGGCTCTATTTCGCCAACAAGAGATATAGAGACTATTAATCTCGAACTAATATTTGCGGATATTGAAGTGCTTGAAAGAAGAAAAAGCAGGGTGGCTAAGTCGGTTAGTGCTGATAAGATGTATAAGAAAGAACTTGATATGATAGTGAGGCTTATGGCCTTCCTTGAAGCAGGCAACCTTGCAAAGGCCTTTGTAAGAGAAGATGATGATGAAGAGAAGTTCTTTGAGGAGTACAACCTTCTTACTGCTAAGCCTGTTATCTACGCTGCAAATGTAAAAGATGATGACCTTGCAGATGACGGAGCCAATAATAAGTATGTTAAAGAAGTAAGGGAAATAGCAGAGAGAAGGAAGGCTCGGAAGTGTTTGTAGTATGTGCACAGATAGAGCAGGAAATCTCTGAACTGGATGACGAAGACAAGAAAAGCTTCTTAGAGGACTTGGGACTGTCAGAATCGGGACTTGAGAAACTTATAAAAGCAAGCTACAAGCTTTTAGGACTTATAAGCTATATAACTGCCGGCGAAATGGAGACAAAGGCTTGGACTATAAAAGCCGGTACCAAGGCACCACAGGCAGCGGGAAAGATTCATACCGACTTCGAGAGAGGATTTATAAGGGCTGAGGTCGTAAGTTATGACAATCTTATAGCCTGTGGAAGCATGGCTGCTGCAAAAGAAAAGGGGCTTGTTAGAAGTGAAGGCAAGGAATATGTTATGAATGACGGTGACATAGTTCTTTTCCGCTTTAATGTATAAGGAGAGAAACTATGTTTGCTTAGATACTATTTCATTTCCAAACCTAGGTATAGTTATAGAGAATCTTCCCAAGAGTATATCCGTATTCGGAAGATTTGACATAGCTTTTTACGGAATAATAATCGGACTTGGTATTGCTATGGGTTATATAGTGGCAAGCTTTCAGGCGGCAAGAACAGGACAGGACAAGGAAGTATATCTTGATTTTGCGATGTATGCTGTCATCATTTCAATAATAGGTGCAAGGATATACTATGTTGTATTTTCTTGGGATGATTATAAGGATGATATTATTCAGGTATTTAACCTTAGAGCAGGCGGACTTGCCATCTATGGTGGAGTAATAGGAGGCATAGCTACAGCCTTTGTGTATTCAAAAATAAAAAAGATAAAATTTACCCTGTTAGCCGATACAGCTTGTGCAGGCCTTCTTACAGGTCAGATTATTGGGCGTTGGGGAAACTTCTTTAATAGGGAAGCCTTTGGTGACTACACTAATAACCTCTTTGCAATGAGGCTCTCGACTTATGATGTAAACCAGAATGCAATTACCAAAAAGATGCTCGAAATGGCTGAAGAAGGCGATTATGTAGGTTTTATACAGGTTCATCCGACATTCCTGTATGAATCAGTTTGGAATCTTATCCTTTTAATCTTCATCCTTTTATATACTAAGCATAAAAAATTTGACGGAGAGCTGTTTCTTCTTTATATGGGGGGATATGGCCTTGGCAGAGCTTTGATAGAGGGTCTTAGGACTGACCAGCTGATTATAGGGAGTACAGGAATAGCTGTATCTCAAGTGCTGGCATTTATATTATTTTTAACAAGTGTGGCCATAGTCTTATATAAAAAGAATAAAAATTAGGAAAAATAAAAGAATTAATAAAAAAATTAAGAAAAAAATTTAAATAAATTAAAGTTCTTAATCTCCTTGTAAACAGGGGGTTGAGAACTTTTTTTTGTATTGTAAAGCCTAGTAACAGAACATGTGTATTCTTGAAAAAATGTCAAAATTATAATAAAATGTTACAAAAGTGGAGTAAAGTGGTTGGAAAGTTATATGAAGTGGAATAAAAGGGAGGAGGTGTTCTTATGTTTACCGGTTCTTATGAACATACAGTAGATACTAAGGGCAGAATTATAGTTCCTTCCAAATTTAGAGAAGAACTTGGAGAAAAATTCATTATCACTTTTGGACTTGACGGCTGCTTGTATATGTATCCTATGGATAAATGGGAAAGCTTTGTAGAACAGCTTTCCACCTTAAGAGGCGACAAAGACAGCAGGGCACTCCAGAGATATTTCTTAGCGTCTGCCGTGGAGAGTGAGATAGATAAGCAGGGGAGGACGCTGTTGCCGGTGTCACTTCGTGAAAAAGTAAAGATTGAAAAAAATGTTATGATAGTCGGAATGATGGGCAAGATAGAAATTTGGAATAAAGAACTTTGGGATAGTAATAATGCAGAGTTTGATGATATTAATGAAATAGCAGAACGCTTGGCGGAATATAATTTGAATTTTTATGTAATAAAGTTTTAAATCTTATAATTAAAAATAAGAATAATTTTTTTGAGAGGATTATTTGAAAGGAGGAATATGTTTATGGATGAAGGAATTGAATTTAAGCATATTCCAATAATGTTAGACCGGGTTATGGAAGAACTTGATATAAAACCGGATGGAATATATGTGGATGGGACTCTTGGTGGAGGTGGTCATTCATATGAGATAGCTAAGCGTCTTACAAATGGAGGAAGGCTGATAGGTATAGATCAGGATGAGGCGGCAATCAAGGCAGCCGGAGAAAGACTTTCAGAGTTTAAGGATAGGGTTACAATAATAAGAAGTAATTATGCACAGATGGGAAGTGTTTTAAAAAGTCTTGAAATAGAAGAGGTTGACGGCATACTTTTAGACCTTGGAGTATCTTCTTATCAGCTTGACACAGCGGAAAGAGGATTTTCTTACATGGCGGATGCACCGCTTGATATGAGGATGGATAGGAGACAGGAGAAAACAGCAAGAGATATTGTCAATTATTATACTCAGGCAGAACTTACACATATTATAAGAGACTATGGAGAGGATAAGTTTGCAGCTAAAATAGCGGCTAAGATTGTAGGTTTTAGGGAGAGCAAACCAATTGAGACTACAGGAGAGCTTGCAGAGATTATTAAATCGGCTATACCAATGAAATGCAGGCTTACAGGAGGACATCCGGCTAAGCGTACTTTTCAGGCAATTAGAATAGAGTTAAACAGGGAACTAGGGGTGTTAGCAGAATCCATAGACGGTATGATAGACTTGCTTTCAGATGGAGGAAGAATGGTTGTAATTACTTTTCATTCCTTGGAGGATAGGATCGTAAAGCTTGCATTTAAAAAGGCGGAGTCACCTTGTACCTGTCCGCCTGATTTTCCGGTTTGTGTATGCGGCAAGAAGACAAAGGGATTTGTGGGCTTGAGAAAACCAGCAGTACCAAGTGATGAGGAGATGGAAAGGAATCCACGGGCAAAGAGTTCTAAACTTAGAGTCTTTGTTAGAAAGAGGGGAAATAATGGCTGAAAGAAGAGTTAGAAGAAATAGAAATTTAACAAGCGGTTCAATGGCACTGAATGTGAGTAGTAATGCACTGCCAAAAAGAAGGTATTTACCGGACGAGCATAGAGAAATAGTAAAAAGGCCTAAAAAAGCAGAAAAGAAACAAAAGTATGTACAAATGAAGTATGCACCTTCCATTGATTTCTTTGGATTTGCAGGACTTATGATTATGGCTGTTATGATTGTTGTTCTCTGTGTCGGTTATATCAGAGTATACAATGAGGTTAACAGACTGAGAGTGAAACCCGCTTGCTTAACACCGAATTGAGTAATATCAAGACTGCAAATGATAATAAGGAAAATACCCTGTATAGCAATATTGACTTGGGAAAAATAAGAAAAACAGCCATTGAAAAATATGGTATGGTATATCCATATGAAAATCAGGTTATTACCTATAAAAGTGTAACTAATGGATATGTAAGACAGTATGGAGACCTTAAGGGCAATGAAGAATTAAATTTTATTGAAAAAGTTTTGAGATTGGTTAATGCCGGATAGGAGAATTATGTCGGGACAAGTTAATAGACGGAGGAGAAGACGGAAAAAGAAAATAAGCATATGGCTCAAAATCTTAATAGCTTTATTAAGAGGAACTAAGTTCAAAACTAAAATTATAATGACAGGTGCAGCTTTTGCACTGTGTTTTGTGGGAATAATAGCGGCTGTAGTGAGTGTAGCCTATGGAAATGGAGATGTATACAAGAAAAAATATCTCAAACAGCAGACTTATAACAGCAAATCCATAATATGTAAAAGAGGAGATATATCAGACAGGCGTGGCGTGGCACTTGCCAAGTCTGTCTTGGTATATAATTTTGTTTTAGAGCCAAGAATAATTTTGTCTAAAGAAGCTGATTATAGAGAACCAACGGTTAAACTTATAAGTGAATATTTTGGAATACCCAAGGGTGAGCTGAATGAATTGATTAATTCTAATGCTGATTCTATGTATCAGGTTATAAAAAAAGAAGTAAGCTATGATGAGAAAGAAAAATTTATTGAAGAAGTAAATAAGTTTAATAATAGAAATACAAAGAAAGAAAATGAAACTACAGCCCATAATATGATAGCAGGATACAGTTTTGAAAGTTATTACAAGAGAACTTATCCGCTTAAAACAGTAGCAAGTGATATCGTAGGTTTTACTTATTCGGGAGACACAGCAGAATGGGGGCTGGAGGGTTATTATAATTCCAAGCTAAATGGCAAAAATGGCGTAAGATACGGATATTTCAATTCTAATATGGAACTTGAAGAGACTGAAATTGAAGCTAAAAACGGATTGAATATGGTAACTACAATAGATTCTGATGCACAGAAAATCACAGAAGACATCATAGCTGATTACCAGAAGCGTGAAGGGGCAGAGAATGTTGGCATTATAGTGATGAACCCTAATAATGGAGAAATTTATGTTATGGCATCAAATAAGGGTTATGATTTAAATAATCCAAGAGATCTCAGTGGATATTTCAGTGAAGAAGAAATAGCTGCCATGGACGATAAGAAGAAGTTAGAGGAACTTAGCGGAATTTGGAAAAATTACTGCGTGAGTGACATATATGAGCCGGGTTCCACATTCAAACCGTTTACGGTAGCGGCCTGCCTTGAAGAAAATGTTGTTAAAAAGAAAGAAGAGTTTTATTGTGATGGTTTTGAAGAAATATTAGGTCAAAGAATACGTTGTGCTAAAAGGGACGGACATGGGATGATTTCGCTGTCAGGAAGCCTTGAGCAGTCCTGTAATGATGTAATGATGCAGATAGTGAGAAGACTGGGGAGAAAAGAGTTTGCAAGATATCAGAATATTTTTGGAATAGGCAGCAGAACAGGGATAGACTTTCCAGGGGGAAACAACCGGACTGGCTTATAATGAAGAACAGCTTAATCCGGTAGAACTTGCTACAAGCAGTTTTGGACAGGGAGTTTCGGTTACGATGATACAGATGGCAGCAGGGTTTTCATCGTTAGTGAATGGAGGAACATACTACAAACCGCATCTTGTAAAAGAATTCGTGGATGATGATGGGGTAGTAGTTGAAAAAAATGAGCCTGTGGTTATGAAAAAAACAGTGACAGAGGAAACTTCTAAGTTCATACAAAAGTCTTTATATGAAACGGTTGAAAGAGGAACCGGCTGGAGAGCTAAGACAGCAGGATATAAGGTTGCAGGAAAAACAGGCACTGCACAAAAACTTGACATAGTAAATGGCAGAAAGGTAAGGTCTAATACGAACTATGTGCTGTCTTTTATTGGATGTGCACCTTATGATAATCCACAGGCTGTTGTGTATGTGGTAGTAGATCAGCCTAAGGTTGAAGACCAGACAGCTACAGGATCAGCTTCTGCACTTGCAGGAGAAGTAGTAGATAAGGTGTTTAAGGTATTGGGAGTTTACCCGGAAAAAGTTAAGGAGTGATTAAGATGTTTTCATTTGGAGTATTTTTACCTGCATTTATTTCATTTGCACTTACAGTAATGTTGTGTCCTATTTTTATACCTATTCTTCACAGAATGAAGTTTGGACAGTTCGTGAGAGAAGAAGGACCTGAGAGCCACTTGAAGAAGGCAGGAACACCTACTATGGGTGGAATAGTAATGCTTGCTGTATTTGCAATAGTAGGTGTGGCCTATGTTGTGAGTGAACCTGAATTATTTCCTGTTATATTGCTTACGGTAGGATTTGGATTTATTGGCTTTCTGGATGATTACATCAAGCTTGTTATGAAGCGTTCGCTGGGACTTAGAGCTTGGCAGAAACTTGGCCTTCAGATTGTGGTAACGGCTGTATTGCATTTATAATTATGCATAGATATCCTGAACTTATGAATATTGTGATTCCTTTTACATCTGGGAAATTAGTATGGGAATTAGGCTTTTTATTTATTCCATTTGTATTTATAACAGTTCTTGGAACTGTAAATGGGGCAAATTTTACAGATGGACTTGATGGACTCGCTACAACGGTTACATTGATAATTGCAATGTTTTTTGCTGTACTTGCCTTAAAAGCAGGCTCCAATACATCTCATACAGCAATGATAATGATTGGAACCTTACTTGGATTCTTAATTTTTAACACTTATCCGGCTAAGGTATTCATGGGAGATACAGGTTCTTTGGCACTGGGAGGATTTGTTGCGGCCGAGGCATTTATGCTTAGAGCACCTTTATTTATAATTATAGTTGCTTTCGTATATTTGGCAGAAATACTATCGGTAATGATTCAAGTTAGTTATTTTAAGCTGACACATGGCAAGAGAATCTTCAAGATGTCTCCTATCCATCATCATTTTGAGTTGTCAGGCTTTGAAGAGACAAGAGTTGTATCTATGTTTGCTGTTGTAACTGTTATTTTATGTTTTGTAGGCTTTATTGCATTATAGATAAATAGAATGGTTGGTGCGAATATGGGAAAAAGAGCAGGGGTGAAAAAAGCAAGGACTAAAAAAACTAAGAAATACAGGGGATTTATATATTATGATTTCAATCTTGCTTTTCTTATAATGTTTGCCTGTGCCATAGGTCTCATAATAATATATAGTGCAAGTGCCTATATTGCAAAAAGCAAAAACCTTGAATCCACTTATTTCTTGACAAGACAGTTAAAAACTATAGCAGCGGGATTTGGTTTAATGCTTGTAGTCTCTGCCATTAATTATAGGAAACTTAAGGCGAGATTTAAGCTGCCGCTTCCGGGATTTTTAAGAGGTGTCTTTATTAGAGATTCCTTTACTATCTCAATTCCCGGCTTATTATTATTTTTAATAACTGTATTACAGGGCTATACAAGTTTTTTTGCTCCTGTTAAGAATGGAGCCAGAAGATGGATTTCTATTGAAGGCATAACTTTACAGCCGTCTGAACTTGCAAAATTTGTAGTTATTGTATTTGGTGCGTACATTTGTGCGAAAAGCCCAAGAGACAAGAATACTTTAGGAAGAGTTATATTAAATGTATTATATATATTGCCGCTACTCGGTTTCATTATGATGGAAAACTTAAGTGCAGGCTTGATAGTTGCGATAATATATGGAGCAATAATTTTTGCAAATTCTAAAAGGCTGTTTTCATATATTGGGCTGGCTGTTGCAATAGGAGCCTCAATAAGGCCGCTTGTAAAATTCTTTGGTGGGTATAGAAGTGCCAGATTCGAAATACTTGATAATGTAGAAACCAGTGAAAAGGGACAGCAGATACTACAGGGTCTGTATGCAATTGCCTCGGGCGGAATGTTTGGTAAAGGACTGGGTGGAAGTGAACAAAAGTATGGGAGAGTTCCGGAAGCATACAATGATATGATTTTTACCATTATTTGTGAAGAGTTTGGTGTATTTGGCGGAATAGCAATAATTCTGCTTTTTGCCCTGATCCTTTTTAGAATGTGGATAGTTATTTTAAATGCTAGAGACAGGTTTGGAGCTTTGTTAGGTGTTGGAATAATGTCTCAAATTGGAGTACAGGTGGTATTAAATATTTTGGTTGTTACAAGTAAGATACCATCTACAGGCGTTATTCTTCCATTTATCAGCTTTGGTGGAACTGCGGTTGTGATTATGTTAGCGGAAATAGGGGTATTTTTAAATATATCCCTGCAAATAAGGTATAGTAATAAATTAGCATACAGGAGCGCACTTAGGGAACAAAGTAAGAATGATGGCGGTAATATAAGACATGAATATTAGTCTTTATGGGTATGCCGTTAAAGAAAGTTTAATCGGGAGAATATATGCATAAGAAAATTAAAATAATAATTATAATAATTTTTGTACTTATCCTGATAGCTGGCGGTATTGTTATGGTTTCAAATCTGGAGGGGGGTGAGAGTAAAGGGGAATACATATTATACGGAGGATAAGTTAAAAAAAGAACTACAGAAATATTATGTTGGCGGTAATACAATACTGACATATTTCAGACTGAAATATGATAAAAAAATCACAATTCCATTTGTAGATGAAATTGAAGTTGATTTGACGGGGCTGCACAGCCTTACGGTAACGATTGCTGAAAAGGAAGTTGTTGGCTGTCTGCCGTATATGGGTGAATTTATCTGCTTTGATAAAGACGGAATTATGGTTGGCAGCATTCCGCAAAAAAGGGATAACATTCCCGTAGTTTTTGGGATTGAGTATAATTCAGCAGTCTTTAACAAACCGATAGCTACTAAAAATGATGAGGTGTTTGCACTTACGCTTAACCTAACCCAGCAAATAAAAAAATATAAACTTAATATAGATAAAATAGAATTTAATAAGAACTTATCTATTAAACTTTATGATGGAAGTGTAAAAATTTTTGCTGGGCAAAAGAAAACATTATGATGAACAGATATCAAATTTAGTTGAATTATTGCCCTAAAAACAAAGGGATTGAAGGGGATTTTACATATGGAAGACTTTTTCGGAAACCAGAAGAAGAGTGATATTTGAAGCCGATAAATCATAAAAAGTTATAAAAAAATAGCTTGATTATTTTTGAATATTATGTATATTATTAAGTGGGAAAATCTATTATAATGATTCAGTATCGGCTGTGTCATTTATATTAATATTTTTGGATTGTAAGAACATATTTAATAAATGTGTAGGAGGAAAAGACCTTGTTAGAAATAAAAGACGAGAAAGAATCAGGAGCTTGCAGGATTATAGTAGTTGGAGTCGGCGGTGCGGGAAATAACGCAGTTGACAGAATGATTACTGAGGGAGTTGCAGGGATTGAGTTTATATGTGTAAATACAGACAAACAGCAGTTAATTTCCTGTAAGGCACCTACCTGTATTCAGATTGGAGAAAAGCTCACTAAGGGACTTGGAGCGGGAGCTAAACCGGAGGTTGGAGAAAAGGCGGCGGAAGAGAGCAGAGAGGATATTGTCGCTGCAATTAGCGGTGCGGACATGGTCTTTGTTACCTGTGGTATGGGCGGCGGTACAGGTACCGGTGCAGCACCTGTAGTAGCCGATATTGCCAGGGAAATGGGGATTCTTACTGTTGGTGTCGTTACCAGCCCTTTTGAGTTTGAAGGTCCTAAAAGAGCTAGAAATGCTGAGGGCGGCATAGCTAAGATGAGTGAAGTTGTTGATACTCTGATAGTTGTCCAGAATGAAAAACTTCTTGAAATAATGGATAGAAGAACTACTCAGCCAGAGGCTTTGCAAAGGCAGACGAGGTACTTAGACAGGGTGTACAGGGTATTACTGATATTATTTCTGAAAATGCCGATATCAACCTTGACTTTGCAGATGTTAGGACCGTAATGAAGGATAAGGGACTGGCACACATTGGAATTGGTGTTGGAACAGGAGAAGACAGATGTCTTGAGGCGGTTAAGATTGCGTCTGAAAGTCCATTACTTGATATTAATATCAGGGGCGCCATAGATGTAATTATTAACTTCTATGGAGATATTATGATTCACGAGGTTTCTGACTCTATTAAATATGTTCGTGAAATGATAGGAACTGACAGTGATGTGAATATTATCTATGGTTCAACCTACGATGATACAAATAAAGATCAGGTTACTGTTACAATAATAGCTACCGGACTGAGTGAATCCGGTAAGAATAATGTTGAACCACCAAAGAGAACTGCTCAGCCAAGAACAAGTGCTGCCAGAACAGGTTTTTCATCAGGAACAAGACAGAGCAGCAGAACCTCATCTAATACTGAAAAGGTATCGGCTGCTGATAGAGTAACAGGTGATTCGGGTAATGCTGAAATTAAAATTCCGGAATTTCTTATTAAAAGTAAAAAATAAAACTTTGTCACAATCGGAGGTAAAGGATGAAGTGTCCATTTTGCGGTAATGATGACACAAGGGTTATAGATTCAAGACCTTCAGATGATAATTCTACGATTAGAAGAAGAAGGCAGTGTGATAGCTGTAATAAGAGATTTACAACTTACGAAAAGGTAGAAACAATACCGTTAGTTGTAATTAAAAAGGATATGACCAGAGAGACTTATGATAGGTCTAAGATTGAATCGGGAGTGTTTAGATCCTGCCATAAAAGGCCTGTGCCGGTAGAAGAGATTAATGCCTGTGTCGAGGATATAGAGAATGTAATTTTTAACAAAGGTGTTAAGGAGATTTCAAGCTCTGAAATAGGTGAAATAGTTATGGAGCGGTTGAAAGAACTGGATCAGGTAGCCTATGTAAGATTTGCTTCCGTATATAGAGAGTTTAAGGATGTAAATACATTTAAGAATGAACTTGAAAAGTTATTATAATGAAAGGGTGATTATTCACAGATGTGGGAGAGAGAAATATTTGACACTGACCTTTACCATTTAGTTGGTGCATTTATTGTCTACAGTATGTTAGGATGGCTCGTAGAGTCAATTTATATGTCTTTTTGTAATAGGAAAATAACCAACAGGGGCTTTGGAAAGGGTCCGTTTTGCCCAATTTATGGAGTGGGGGCCTTAGTTGGATATATTATTCTCAGTCCTCTAAAGGGAAATTATTTGGGTATATATATAGCAGGAGCAATATCAGCGACTCTATTTGAATATATAGTAGGAGTAATGATGATAAGGTTCTTAGGCTCACTTTGGTGGGATTATAATGATAAGCCATTTAATTATAAGGGGATAATCTGCCTTGAAAGCACGGTTGCCTGGGGGTTTTATGCTCTTGGTATAGTATATTTCCTCCAGAATGCAGTATATGGTTTAGTAGACCGTATTCATAAAGGCATGGGGATTATGATTATTAGTGCTATTTTTATGATGGTTTTTATAGACTATGTAATACAGTTTATGAAAGTATTTGATTTTGATTTTGAAGGACAAAAAGAAAAAATAGGAGAAAGAGTTAAATCTTTTAAGTCAAGATGGAGTTAAAATGAAAGGCTATACGGCAAACCGCTGTATAGCCTTTTATTTTAATTAGGAAAAATCGAATTAAAATAGCATATCTCGGGATGGATGTATAAGGTTTCATAAGGTGCAGCAGGATAATCCATCCTATAGAGTATCTGTAAAGCAAGCCTTCTTCCGAGCTGCCTTGTATTTACGCTTGCTGTTGTTATCTTATCGGCTACATTTACATATTCCTTACTGCCGTCAAAACCGGTTAACAGTATAGGCTTTTTAAAGCGTTCAGGATGCTCTGATATGTACATAGCTACAAACTGGGCAACATAGTCGCTCACACATATGAAGGTATCCGGCATATCTTTTATGGAATCTAAAAAACTGAAGATTCGGCTTTGATAGTCTGATATGTTTATTGTATCAGTTAAACAGAGAGATGGGTTGAGGGGAATATTGTGCAGGGCGATGCCGTCAGTATATCCGTAATAGCGTTCAAGGTTGGTTCTTGCATAATTAACATCTCCAATGAAGCCAAGTCTTGTACAGTTTCTTTTTACAACATAATCTACGATTTCCGAAATTGAACTTCGGCCTTCTATCAAAACTAAATCACAGTCTAGAACTTTTTCTGTTATTGAAGGTACTGTATCAAGGAATACCTTTGGAGTTTCAAGCCTGCTTATTCTTTTGATAATATGCTTGTCATAGAGATTGAGAACTATAATTCCGCTGATATCTCCACCGGTTAGAATATCAGGTAATTGAAAATTATCATTATAGGTACTTGGGATATATGTATACATAAGGTTAACATTATGTAATGCAAGTTCCTTTGCTATACTGTGTATAATATCTGTCCAAAAGACGGATGAATCAGGCCTTGACACTACAAGAGAAACATTTTTGTATTTATTGACGGTTTCTATAGCGGTACTAGTCTGAGTAAGTCCGCTATAACCAAGCTTGGCAGCCATTTCTATTATACTGCTCTTTAAAGAATCGGAGACCCCCGGTTGGTCATTAAATACCTTCCATACGCTGACTCTGGAAACGCCGAGTGCATCTGCGACATCCTGCATTGTTACTTTACTCATCTGTGATTCTGCCTTTCTGTGTTTAGCTAAGTAACACAAAAATATTAAAATAAGATATAAATAATGTTAATAAAATTGTTAACTTATGTTAAGTATAATAAATATTTGCTATAAATGTCAATATAAAATTTGATATATATGTGATTAATAATGATAAATATAATTATATAAATTTTAAAAAGAAAAATGTTGCAAAAATTTTTAAAATACATATTACCATTCAATTAGTGAAAGTATTAAAAATTATTTATTAAGGAGTGTTGATTATGTATTTTTTACCAAGGCCAAAAAAACTGTCTGAAACTAAGGGGGAGTTCTTTGCGGAGTCAGGATTAAGGATAGTGGCAGAGAGTGAAGAACTAAAGGTAACTACAGGATGGGCTCTTCCGAAGATCTTAAAAGATGAATGGTTAAGATATGGTGGAGTGGAAGCAGAAATTACCGCAGGTACTGCAGAAAAGGGTGATGTGAGTCTGAGGCTGGTTAATGCCCTTCCGCCACAAAGTTATGTACTTTCAATTGCCGAGGATGGAATCGAAATTTTAGGTAGAGACAGGGCGGGAGTTGGATATGGAATTCAGACTCTGTGTCAGATTATAAGGAACAAAGGTGCCCTGCTTCCTACACTAAGAATAGAGGATAAACCTGATATCCTTACGAGAGGGTTTTATTTGGATCAGGCAAGGGGAAGAAGTTTTAAAATTGATACTATTAAAAAACAGATTGATTTACTTTCGAGGTATAAGTTAAATCAGTACCAGCTTTACATAGAGCAGTCCTTTGCGTTTAGAGGGTTCTCTGAGATGTGGAGGGAGGATAGCGTGCTTACTCCTGAGGAAATTATGGAACTTGATAAATACTGCACAGACAGGGATATTGACTTTGTACCGTCTCTGTCAAGTTTTGGGCATCTTTATGAGCTTCTTAGGACAAAGAGTTATGAAGATATCTGCGAACTTGAAAATGCGGCCGGCAAACCATTTTCTTTCTGGGAAAAGATGCAGCATCATACTGTAAATGTAGAGGATGAGCGGTCCTTTGAAGTTGTTAAGAGGATGCTTGATGAGTATTTACCGCTTTTTGGCTCGAAACTTGTAAATATCTGTGCAGATGAAACTTTTGATCTTGGCAGGGGAAGGTCTAAGGAACTTGCAGAGAAAATCGGAACTGACAGGATGTACATGGACTTTTTGAAGAAACTTTGTGAATATGTTGTGAGCAGGGGAAAGATTCCTATGTTCTGGGGAGATATTATTCGTAAATTCCCGGAATTTATCAAAGAGCTTCCTGAAGAGACGATATGTATGGCTTGGGGATATATGGCAAATCAGAAGGAAGATATCTGTGAACCGATTGCAAAAGCAGGTGCAAACCTATATCTTTGCCCAGGAGCCTGTGGCTGGAATACTTTGTTAAATAGAATTGATACATCTTATTCCAATGTTAAGATAATGAGCGGTTATGCAAGAAAATATGAGGCAATCGGACTTTTAAATACTGAGTGGGGTGACTTTGGGCACATCAACAATCCATCATTTTCGACGCCGGGAATAGTGTATGGTGGAGTATTTACCTGGAACTTAGATGCGTATTCGGGAGAAAACTGCATAGAAAAGGAAGAATTAAATAAAGCCTTATCTTATCTTGAGTATGGTGACAAAACTGAAACATTTGTTAAATTATTTGAAAAGGCAGCTTTGAATCAGATATATGATTGGTGGACTGCGGTTCTCTTATTTGAAGGTTTTGACAAAGAGGAAAGATTTGATGAAAACACAGATCCTAGCGGTTTTAATAGCCATATGGTTCTAAAGGAGCGGCTTGAAAAGTTTAGGGAGGATATTGATTCTGTAGACAGAGCTTCAGTGGAACTTTATGAAATTAGAAAACAATTTAGAAAAGCTGTAATTTCTATGGACAGTCTTGATAAAGAGGAATTTACAAAG
Source organism: uncultured Catonella sp. (assembly GCA_916439065.1). Taxonomy (GTDB): domain Bacteria; phylum Bacillota; class Clostridia; order Lachnospirales; family Lachnospiraceae; genus Catonella. The sequence goes on along the minus strand of CAKAGD010000003.1, from coordinate 77,698 downwards.
GTTGATAATGCTATTGTAGGAATAGATATTCTTAACAGAATGGGAAAAGCGGTTGTCATACCTGACAGTATGGATAAGAAGGATAAATGCCTGCTGGCTGAAGAACTTGAAGTATGGTTTATGAGATATAAAGGGATATACAGGTCCGACTCTAAGGAAAGTATGCTTAATAGGGTGGAAAAAGTAGTATTTTGGTATGCGGATAAGTTGAGAGGACTGTAGATTAATGACTGGGAAGTAAGGATTATTAACTATTTTTGTTGAAAAGCCTTACTTCTTTTTTAACATAAATTTTCTAAAGAACTCATAGTTGACAAAAAAATATCAGACTTAATTCAATAAAAAAATAACTTCTTGGTAAAGTTATACATGGATAATGGTAGGTTTGTTAAAAAAATAATGTTTAATTAAAAAAAGAAATTATTAAATAAAATGTTGCAAAATGTTAATTGATGTGATAATATGTTAATTAGATGGGAAATGGAGCAGAAATATTTGTACATTTCCACAAAGTAAGCAGGAGGGAATGCGATGAGCAGTAAAAGAGAAGTCACACTGCCTAGGAAAAAGAAAAAGTGGACTAGAGATGACACTGAGCTGACTTTACTTGGTATACCTACATTTATTTGGTATGTCTGCTTCTGTTATTTACCAATGTTCGGTATTGTAATAGCATTTAAGGAATTTAGGCTCAAACCAAGATCAACTTTCCTACAGAGTCTTTTTCAAAGTAAATTGGTTGGATTTAAGAACTTTAAGTACTTTATCAATTCAAATGACTTTATGCTCTTGCTTAGGAACACAATAGCATATAACATCGTATTTATTATTCTTGGAATTATTATTCCTGTTACTTTAGCTATAATGATAAGCCTAATTCACAGCAGGCTTAAATCCAAAGTATATCAGACAATGATGTTCCTTCCTCACTTTATGTCCTGGGTAGTTGTAAGTTATTTTGTATATGCCTTCCTCAGCCAGGATAAGGGATTTATCAATAACATTTTAAGCTCTTTTGGAATGGAAAAGGTAAACTGGTATTCGGAACCTAAGTACTGGCCTTTCATCCTGATATTTATGCAACAGTGGAAGAGCATCGGATACAGTATGGTTGTATACCTTGCCTGCATAACCGGTATTGACTCAAGCCTTTATGAGGCTGCTGTTATTGACGGTGCCAACAAATGGCAGCAGACCAAGTACATTACACTGCCTAGCCTTAAGTCAGTAATTATAATGATGTTCATATTGAATGTGGGAAGAATTTTCTATTCAGATTTCGGTTTGTTCTATCAGGTAACGCAGCAGATTCCTGCTTCCTTACATGATGTGGCATCCACATTTGATACCTATGTTTATAATGCATTGCAGTCAAATGTTCCTATCGGAAAGACTGCTGCGGCTTCTGTAGCTCAGTCTATAGCTTGCTGTATCACAATTCTTGCAGCTAACTTTGTAGTTAAGAAGATAAACAAAGAACAGGCGATTATATAAATAAGGAGAGCTAAAGTGGAAAATAAAAATGTAAAAAAGGGTAAAGGACTTAACCAAATTAAGTCCGGAACAAACATTGTTTTCAATATAATTTTTATAATTTTATCCTTAATGTGTATAGTGCCGGTAATTTTCGTATTTATTATTTCCATATCATCAGAGGCATCCCTTGCAGAGTATGGATATAGATTTATACCTGCAGAACTTTCAGATGCCGCTTATCTTTACCTTTGGAAGGAAAAGATGATGATATTAAAGGCACTCTGGATATCGGTGATAGTAACAATGGGTGGTACAATACTTGGACTCGGTCTTACTACCTCGATGGGATATGTACTTTCAAGACAGAGTTATAAGCTACAGAACTTTTTTACCTGGGTTATATTCATACCTATGATATTCAACGGTGGTCTTGCTGCAAGCTATGTTGTAAACGACAAGCTCTTGAACCTTAGTGATACGCTTTTAGCACTCATACTTCCGCTTGCAGTTTCGTCTTTTAACATAATTATATGTAAGACATTCTTTAGAACCACAATACCTGACTCGGTTATTGAGTCGGCTAAGATAGACGGAGCTACTCAGCTTGGTATATTTAGCAAAATAGTGCTTCCTATATCAAAGCCGGTAATTGCTACAATCGGACTTTTCTTAAGCTTTGGCTACTGGAATGACTGGTTCTTATCATCTCTTTACATAAGAAATAAGAACCTTATATCACTTCAGGCCTTGCTTAACAGCATGGTTAAGAACATACAGTTCCTTGCAAGCAATCCGGACGGTGGTGTAAGTATACAGCAGTATCTGGCAACCATGCCAAGAGAATCAGTTAGAATGGCAATCGCAATAGTTATAGTTGTACCTATAGCCTGTGCTTATCCGTTCTTCCAGAGATATTTCGTTACCGGACTTACTATAGGTGCGGTTAAGGGTTAAATCTTAAGCATTAAGCTTTTAGATAAAATGTGCAAAAAATGAAAGGAGAACTTTAACATGAAAAAAAGATGGGGAAAACTCTTAGCTTTAGCTCTTGGAGCTTCTATGGTTTTTAACCTTGCAGCTTGTGGAACAAAGACTGAGGAGAAGACAAGCGGTTCTAAGACAAGCACGACAAGCCAGGCAGCATCTGCGTCAAAGACTTCAAACACTGCATCTAAGACAAGCGATGCAAAGACAGATGAGATAGTAAATCTCAAGTGGGTACAGGTGGGCAGTGGCCAGCCTGACAATTATGATGCTTGGAAAGAGAATATCAACAAGTATTTAGGCGAGAAAATCGGCGTAAATATCGATGTTGAAGTAGTTAGCTGGGGGGATTGGGACAGTAGAAGAAGTACGCTTGTAAATACAGGTGGTGACTACGATATTATGTTTACAAATGCGAGCACCTATGTACAGGATGTTAAGATGGGAGCTTTCCTTGACATTACAGACTTACTTAAGGATAACGCACCTAAGCTTCTTGCTTCTATGCCTGAAGACTATTGGAATGCAACAAAGGTAGACGGACAGATTTATGCTGTACCTACATACAAGGACAGCTCAATGACATTCTACTTCATATTTGTAAAGAAGTTACTTGAGAAGTATAATATTGATGTTGACAAGTTAAAGACTCTCGAGGACTTAACAGAGCCATTAACAAAGATTAAGAATGGCGAGAAGACAGCACCATTTATCCTTAATAAGGAAGGTGTTTCTAATTCACTTGTAGAGAAAAAATATGACAGCATGGGTCTTCCAGGACTTGGCGTAAAGTATTCTGACACAAACAAGAAGCTTGTTCCTGTATTTGAGCAGGAAGATGTAATGAAAGAGCTTAAACTCATTCATAAGTGGTACAAGGACGGAATTATCAATCCTGATGCGGCTACACTTGCAGAGAAGCCAAAATACAGACCTTTTAGTATTGAGCAGGGCTGGAGTGGTGCAGCTAAGACAGTTTGGGGTCCTAACATGGGTGAGGAAGTTGTAGCAGTGCCTTGGGGAGATACAGTACTTTCAAATGTAACAGTTGGTGGTTCTCTTAACTGCATTTCAGCAAGCTGCGAGCATCCTGACAAGGCTCTTCAGTTCTTAGAGCTTATTAACACAGATTCTTATGTAAGAGATTCATTCTTCTACGGTCTTGAAGGCGATGACTGGACATATACAGCTGACAAGAAGGTTCATAAGAACAATGACGAGTGGAAGATGGCTGGTTATACACAGGGCTCATTCTTCATCGTTTCACAGAGAGATGATGTAGACTTCAATCAGTGGGATGAAGTTAAAGAGCTTAATGCAAAGGCAACCCCTTCACCAGTACTTGGTATCAACTTAGATGTTTCTGACTTCGAAGATGAAATGGTTAACTGTGTTGAGATTTATAACAAGTATAAGAGTGAGCTTTTCACAGGTACAAAAGATCCTGAAGCTATGGTTAAGACCATGATGGAAGAGATGAGAAAAGCAGGCTTTGACGATATGCAGAAGAAGGCTCAGGAGCAGATTGACGCTGCAAAATAATGTAATTGGTATAAAGAAAGCATAAGACGAAATTAGACACTGTTTTATGAAAATAGAAGAGTTTTTCCCGAATTTGTCCGTAAAGTGACGATTGACGGAAAAAACTCTTTTCAAAATTAGATGGTAGGAGAATAGAGATGAATAGTGAGATTAAGTTACCTGAGATACCTTGGGAGGAAGATAATACCGGAGGAAAAGAGCCGGTTTGGAGATATTCGGGCAATCCGATTATAGGAAGAGACGGAAACAAGATTTCAAACAGTGTGTTTAACAGTGCAGTGGTTAGATTTGAAGATGGCTTTGCAGGAGTATTCAGATGTGACAGCCGTTCCATAAGTATGGATATTTTTGTTGGTAAGAGTAAGGATGGAATTAACTGGGAGATAGAAGATGAGCCTATTAAGTTTGAAGGCGCAGATGAAGAGATATTAAAAAGAGAATACAGATATGACCCTAGAGTTTGTTTTATAGAGGACAGATACTATGTGACCTGGTGTAACGGCTATCATGGGCCTACTATTGGAGTTGCTTACACCTTTGACTTTAAGAAGTTTGTACAGCTTGAAAATGCCTTTCTTCCGTTCAACAGAAACGGAGTTTTATTCCCTAGAAAGATAAACGGCCTATATATGATGCTTAACAGACCAAGTGATAACGGTCATACCCCTTTTGGTGATATATTTATAAGCCAGAGTAAGGATATGGAGTTCTGGGGCAGGCATAGACATGTAATGGGTACAATTAAAGATGACATTTCTGCCTGGCAGTCAACTAAGATAGGACCTGGTCCTATTCCTATCGAGACAGATGAAGGCTGGCTTATGATTTACCATGGAGTAATAAATACCTGTAACGGCTTTGTATATCGTATGGGAGCGGCACTCCTTGACCTAGATGAGCCTTGGAAGGTGATTGCCCGCAGCAAGAATTATATTATGGCTCCTTGGGAGCAGTATGAATGTATGGGAGATGTGCCAAATGTAGTCTTCCCTTGTGCTGCCTTACACGATAAGGAAAGTGGTAAGATTGCTATATACTATGGCTGTGCAGACACAGTCACAGGACTTGCATTTACAACAGTAGAGAGACTTCTTGACTATGTGAAAAAGAATGATCTATAACCAGGTTAAAGGAGGAATTTATGAGATATTTAGACAAGCGTGTCAAGGTTATTTGTGATAATCTTGACAAACTTAAAATAAAGCAGAAGCTTGAACTAGATAAATGGCAGTACAAAGAAGGACAGTTTTTTAGACCTGAGGAGGCAGAAAGTGCCGGGCCTGACTTTGCAGAGTTTGATTCCTTAAATATGCATTGGTATGGCAAGGACAAGCATTATTGGTTTAAGAAGAAATTCGTGGTACCTGAGAGCATGGCAGGAAAGAGAATATTCTTAAAGCTTGCTACACAGATTGATGAGTGGGATGATGCTAAGAACCCACAGTTCCTTGTATTTATCAACAATAAAATAGTACAGGGAATGGACATGAACCACAGGCTTCTTTTCCTTGGCGATAACTTTAAGAGTGGGGATGAGATTAACTTTGACATCCAGGCATACAGCGGAATCCTTCACGATGAGTTCCTCTTCATTGCATCAATTATTGAGATAGATGAGGAAGTGGAAGGTCTTTACTTTGATCTTTGGGTACCGCTTGCAGCCTTCCCTAGGATGGCTGAGGATGATAAGAACAGGCAGGATATTGAAGAAATCCTCAATACTGCGGTCAATTTTCTTGACCTTAGAACTCCTTATACAAAAGAGTTTTATGATGGAATTAAGGCTGCCCGCGAGTATCTTAAAAAAGCCTTATACGAAGAGCATGCAGGCTATAACGATGTAATAGCTACCTGTATAGGGCATACCCACATAGATGTGGCATGGTGGTGGACAGTTGCACAGACAAGGGAGAAGGTTGCAAGAAGCTTGCCACAGTGCTTAAGCTTATGGAAGAATACCCTGAGTATAAGTTCATGTCAAGCCAGCCACAGCTCTATGTATTCCTTAAAGAGAGATATCCTGAAGTCTATGAGAAGATAAAAGAAAAGGTAAAAGAGGGAGTGTGGGAGCCTGAGGGCGGTATGTGGCTTGAGGCAGACTGTAATCTCACTTCCGGAGAGTCACTTGTAAGACAGTTCATGCACGGAAAGAAATTCTTTAAGGATGAGTTTGGTGTAGACAACAAGGTGCTATGGCTTCCCAGATGTATTTGGATATTCAGGTTCACTTCCTCAGATAATGAAGAGAAGCGGAATCAAGTACTTTATGACAACCAAGCTTGCCTGGAACCAGTTTAACAAGATACCTAACGATACCTTTATATGGCGTGGTATAGATGGTTCAGAGATATTCACACATATGATAACCACGCTTGGCATAGGACAACCTGTGGTGAACTTCTTTACAACCTACAACGGTGAACTTCATCCTGACGCACTTATGGGAGGCTGGGAGCGTTATCAGAACAAGCGTATTAATAACGACATCCTCATCTCATACGGTTTTGGTGATGGTGGTGGCGGTCCTACCAGAGAAATGCTTGAGACCGCAAGAAGAATGGAAAAGGGAGTTAAGGGTATCCCTAAGGTTAGAAGAGAGTTCGCAGGCAAGTACTTTGAAGAGCTTGAGGCAAAGGTTAAGGACAATAAGAGGCTAGAGACCTGGGAAGGTGAGCTTTACTTTGAGTACCACAGAGGAACCTATACCTCTATGGCAAGGAATAAGCGTGGCAACAGAAAGTCAGAGCTTGGCCTTATGGACCTCGAATTCTTCTCGGTTCTTGCAGACAAGAAGAGGCTTATCCTGTTAAAGAACTTGATGACATGTGGAAGATTGTCCTTCTTAACCAGTTCCACGATATCCTTCCAGGTTCTTCAATCAAAGAAGTGTACGAGGTAACAAAGGAAGAGTACGAAAGAATTGCCAAAGAACTTGAACAGGAAACCTCAGCGAGACTTGAAGTACTTGCTGAAGATAAAGAAGGTATAACTGTATGGAATACTACAGGACATAACCGTTCAGATATTGCCATACTTCCTGAAGGAAATTATGAGGGACTTAAGTACGAAGATGGAAGTGCGGTTAAGGTACAGCTTACAAAGGATGGTGCAATTGCATTTGTAGAGAATATACCTTCTAAGGGTTATAGAACACTGTATTTTGATAAGATAACAGCTAAGCCTGAAAGTCCATTTATATTAAACGGTGACAAGAGCCTTGAGACTCCATTTTATAAGATTGAGCTTGATGAAAATGCTCTTTTTTCAAGCATTTTTGACAAGGAAAATGATAGAGAGGTACTTAAGGCGGGAGAAAAAGGAAATCTCCTCCGTATGTATGAGGATAAGCCTATTTACTACGATAACTGGGATATAGATATCTTCTATACCGAAAAGTACTGGGATGCTCTCTCTGTGGAGAAGCTAGAGTGGATTGAAATAGGTGAGGTAAGAGCTACCCTTCTTGTAGAGAGAAAGATAAGCAATTCCTTCATCAGACAGAAGATTCACTTCTATGCTGATAACAGAAGAATAGACTTCGAGACATATGTAGACTGGAAGGATAACCAGCATCTCCTTAAGGTTCACTTCCCTGTAGATATTCACTCCGATGAGGCTACATTTGAGATTCAGTTTGGTAATGCAGTAAGAAAGGTGCATACCAATACAAGCTGGGATGAGGCGAGGTTTGAAAGCTGTGCTCAGAAGTGGATGGACTTCTCAGAGGGACACTATGGTGTAGCCCTCCTTAATGACTGCAAATACGGACATTCTGTAAGAGACGGTGTACTTGGCCTCACTCTTATTAAGTCAGGTATTGAGCCTAATCCTACGACTGACCAGGAAGAGCATTTCTTTACCTATGCCCTCTATCCTCACGCAGAGAGCTGGCGTTATAGTGATGTTTCTGAAGAAGCATACAATCTCAACCAGCCACTTAAGACAGTGAAGAAGGCTATGGCAGAGGATGTATATTCCTACGCAAATGTAGATAAGAAGAATGTTGTAATAGAGACAATCAAGAAGGCTGAAGAGGGTGAAGGCACTGTAATCAGACTTTTTGAGAGAGATAATGCAAAGACTACAGTTAAGCTCTTGGTAGATACAAAGTTTACCAAGGCATTTACCTGTGACCTCCTTGAAAATGAAGAAGAGGAGCTTAAGGTAGAAGAGACTGTAAATACTTATGGAAAGAAAGTGAAGGTAGTTAGTCTTAAGCTTAGGCCTTTTGAAGTATGTACAGTTAAGTTTAGATAAGTACATATAAACATAACCCAAATTACTGAGAGTATTTTATGGTTGTTGGATTAGATAGTCAAATATTTTGACACCTGAATCAGAATAATGTAAAATACAAGTAGTTTGGGTAATTTTTTGTTTAAAATAGGAGGGAGATATGAGAAGAAGATTTAAGAATAAGATAATAGCTGCAATCTTAACAGGTGTGATAATTTTAGGCTTTCCTTTTGTAAATACAGGGAATAATGCTTATCTTGCTAAGGCAGACGAATACTATGATAATAATACCAATCTGTATACGGATGATGATTACAGCGATGACTCTGGTGTAAACACGCAAAATGTGGGTGTCAATGTAGACTATCATACAGAAGATGAAATCAGGGAGTTTGTAAAGGATCATCCTGCTGATTTTACATCGCCTGTAGAATATGAGGAAGAGCCTCTTGGTAAGGCACCGTATTCGCTTGGAAGACTAAAGTATAAGACATTGCAGTCTGCACTCAATACACTTAATCAGATTAGATATATAGCAGGACTTTCTTCTGATGTGGTGTTAAATGATGAGTACATAAAACAGGCTCAGGGTGCAAGCGTGGTAAATTCTGTAAATAATGAGCTTTCACATAATCCTGAAAAGCCTGCAGAAATGTCAGATGAAGTATACAGAATAGGTGCAGAGGGGGCATCTCACAGCAATATAGCTATGGGATATAACAATATAGACACCAGCATGGTATATGGCTATATGGAGGATGGTGACTCTTCTAACATAGACAGGCTGGGACACAGACGCTGGCTGTTAAATCCTTCTATGAAGGCAACAGGCTTTGGCTATTACAACAATTATACCGCTGCCTATGCTCATGACAATTCATTCGGAGATTCACCTGAATATGGTGTAATCTGGCCTGCACAGAATATGCCTACAGAGTATTTTAACAAGGATTTCCCATGGAGTATATCAATGGGATATACAGTAAGTGACAGCGTAGAGGTAGAACTTATTAGGCTTACAGACAATAAGACCTGGAAGTTTAGTAAGTCATCTTCTGACGGTTATTTTAATGTAGATAATGGCGGATATGGTAAGCAGGGTTGCATTATTTTCAGGCCTGATGGAATCGAAAGATATGTGGCAGGAGAGAAATTTAGAGTTAATATCACAGGGCTTAGTGCACCGCTGTCGTATGAGGTATCTTTCTTTGACTTGGTGCCTATTACCGGATTTTCACTCGATAAAATTTCTAATGTTATCTGCTTGGGAGAGAATTTAGACATAGGTATCAAGTTTTTACCGGAAATGCTAAAAAAATAGTTAGAGTTACGGTAGATGGCAAGATTTTAAGCCTAGGTAAAGGTAAGAACAGTGGTATATATGATTCTGACTCCGACTATGGGCTATATCTTAAAGCAGGCAAATATGGAACAACAACCATAACAGTGTCTACACTTGATGGAAGAATAACGAAGTCAAAGAAGATAACTGTTATCCCTTCAGATGTATATATTTATTCTACAGAAAGCAGATATATATATGGTACAAAATATGGCAAGATTAGCTTGCAAGTAAGTAAGGACAAGACTGTAAGCGGATACGAGGTCTTATATTCTACAAATAAGAACTTCAAATATGCTAAAAAGTTAGTCTCAAACTCTTATAAAAATACAAAATTTACGATAAATAAGGCTTTGTCAAGACATACTTATTATATTAAAGTCCGTGCATTCGTAAAGGTTGGCGGTAAGAAGATATACGGTAATTACAGTAAAACTGATAAATATAAAATTTAGTTGATTGAGGAATATTTGGTGCATTTTAGGGAAAGAGTGAGGAAAAGCAGTTGTTAATCAAATCAGCAGATAATAAATTAGACCTCTTTGATTGTATATATTTTGAAAAGAATGCGGATAATTCTGAATTTATGCTGTATTTGAATGCTCAAAGTACCAGCTTAGTTGACGAATATAAATTATGGTTAGATATTCAAAGGGATATTTTGCTAAGTATTCTTAAGGATTATTATGTAGTAGTACACTTGGACAAATCAATAGATAAATTGATGTCATTAAATCAGTTAGACAAAAAAATCGACAAACTATATTTTGTCATTCAAAATGAGATAGGGGATTATTTTATTGAAATCCCACCAAATGATATACGGCTTTTAACTGAAATTGTAAATGACAGCTTGGTATGGGAATGTGGGAATCTTCTAAAAAATCGCTGCATTTAAGGATAGCCCCTGCTTCAGGATAAAACTTATATTTTTGAAAAAGCTGAGGTTATTCTGCATTCTTTTGACGATAACCTGGGTTTTAATATTAAAATTTATGATATGAAGAACAATGGTTTTATAATTCGTAATAGAGTAGAGTATATACTTAATAAATATCACATTATCGCCAGAGGATATTATGGCTGATTTAGTTAAAGAAAATATAAGTTTAATACTAAAAATGCTGTCACATCCATATTGAAGGTGACAGCATTTACTACTTTAATTACTAATTACTGCTCAGAAAACATATCCTTGCCTACTCCACACTCAGGACATTCGAAGTCATCAGGAAGATCCTCAAACTTTGTTCCAGGAGCTATTCCCTTCTCAGGACATCCTGCCTCTTCATCATATACCCATCCACATACATCACATACATATTTTTTCATAATCGTTCTCCTTTGCTAATGTTATTCTTTTTATGTGTCAAAAGCGTTTGACACTTGTATTACCATACTTAGAGTTCATTATCTCCTTCGTATAAATTAGATTATACACTATTTAATTGTGGAAAACAATAATAAAATTAACTTTGTAAAAAGTGTATAGATTTTTAAACAAAATGTATCAACTTATCTAAACTTTAGTAGCCAGATAAATATGTAAATGGCAACAGGTATGAAGCCGGTACATACAAGGCTCGCAATAAATAAGGCATTGGCTGCGGGACTTGCCATAAAGGAGGTAATAAGAGTGATTCCATACAGTCCTAAAAGTATGACAACTCCAATGAGGGCAAGTAACCGCTTTATTTTCTTGATTTTAGTTTCTTTTTCTTTGTTTTCTTCCATAATCTCCCTACTATTTATTCATATTGTAAGCCTGCTCACAGTATACACAGCGGTAAGTGATGTGCTCCTTATCGGTAAGCTTGAATACATGCTTAAGTCCACGCTCCACAGAGGTTATACAACGTGGATTCTTGCAGGTAAATATATCATTCACTGTTTCAGGAAGGCTGGGATGAATCTTATCCCTGATAACACCGTCCATTATTACATTTACTGTAATGCTATCACCAAAGATAGATAGAAGCTCAAGATTAAGTTCACCGGGTATACCCTCTATCTTAATTATATCCTTCTTTCCCATCTTGGAGCTCTTTGCATTTTTAATAATGGCTATCTGATTATCATATTTACCAAGATTCAGATATTTATATATGGACATTGACAGTCCGGCAGGTATGTGGTCTATCACATAACCTGAATTAATACCGCTAATATTTAACATAAATTACCTCCTATGCCAATTCCAGTAAACGTAGTATCAAAGCCATTCTTACATAAACACCGTATTTTGCCTGTTTAAAATAAGTTGCTCTAGGATCATCGTCTATATCGGTAGATATCTCATTAACCCTTGGAAGAGGATGAAGTATCATAAGGTCAGACTTAGCACCTTTAAGTTTAGCCTTGTCTAAGATGTAGGTATCTTTAAGCCTTATATAGTCCTCCTCGTTGAAAAAACGTTCTCTCTGTACTCTGGTCATATAGAGCACATCAAGCTCAGGCAGGGCTTTTTCAAGGGAGGCAGTCTCCATGTAAGGAGCATTATTTGCATCCAGTATCTCGGTCTTTACATACTCAGGAAGCTTAATTCCTCAGGAGAAATAAGAACAAACTTAATTTCAGGATATCTTACAAGCTCTTGAATAAGTGAATGAACTGTTCTTCCAAACTTAAGGTCGCCACAGAGCCCAACTGTCATATTGCCTATGTTCCCTCGAAGCTCTTTGATAGTGAGGATATCGGTAAATGTCTGGGTAGGGTGGTTGTGTCCGCCGTCACCTGCATTTATAACCGGGATAGAAGAATGCATTGAAGCAACCTGGGGTGCTCCCTCCTTGGGATGGCGCATAGCGCAGATATCAGCGTAAGCAGAGATTACCCTTATTGTATCGGCTACAGTTTCTCCCTTGGCTGCTGAACTTGAGGAACTCTCAGAAAAACCGAGAACACTACCGCCCAGATTAAGCATTGCTGCTTCAAATGAAAGGCGGGTTCGTGTACTCGGCTCATAAAACAAAGTAGCTAATTTTTTACCATGACAGATTTCGCTGTATTTTTCCGGATGCCTGTATATATCGCCGGCAAGTTCTAAGATATCATTGGTTTCATCTATAGAAAAATCAAGTGGACTTATCAGATGCCTCATAATTACCTCCTAGTTAGATGTGGTTAGTATTTCTGACTAATTTTATTACAGATTTTCAATTATGACAAGTGGTATACTTGATAATTATTTAAAAATGCTTTATTATATGAAAAATCAGTAAATATAAACTATATTAATATTGATTTCAGGTCTTTTATTCAGAATGTTTGTAAACCGAAATTGTTGTAATTGATATCCGTTATTAAGACGGCAGATTGGAGAACATATGATTAGATTATCAGAAAATGGAGCATATATAGTAAACGGTGAAGTACTTGAAGACGGACCGGATATAAGAGAAAGACTAGGTAAGCTTGGAATAGGTATAACTAAGGAAGAGGCAAAGAAAAATACTCTAGCCTATGGCATACTGCGTGCTCACAACAAATCAGAGGATATGGAGAACCTTAAGCTTAAGTTTGACTGCCTTGCCTCCCACGATATAACCTTTGTAGGCATAGTGCAGACAGCTATAGCCTCAGGGATAAAGAAGTTTCCTGTGCCTTATGCCCTTACCAACTGTCACAATTCACTTTGTGCGGTAGGTGGCACCATAAATGAGGATGACCATTTATTCGGGCTTTCGTCTGCCAAGAAGTTTGGGGGTATGTATGTACCACCTAATCTTGCTGTCATTCATCAGTTTGCAAGGGAGGTGCTTGCAGGAGGTGGCAGGATGATACTTGGCTCAGACAGCCACACCAGATACGGTGCACTTGGAACCATGGCAATAGGAGAGGGTGGTCCTGAGCTTGTAAAACAGCTCCTTGGCCAGACCTATGATGTAGCCTGTCCGGAGGTGGTAGCAGTAAGGCTTACGGGAGAGCCTGTAAAGGGTGTAGGACCTCAGGACATAGCCCTAGCCATCATTGGTGAGGTATTTGACAGGGGCTATGTAAACAATAAGATAATGGAATTCATAGGTGATGGCATAAAGAAGCTTAGCGTAGACTATAGAATAGGTATAGATGTTATGACAACCGAGACTACCTGCCTTTCATCAATCTGGGAAACAGATGAGAGGGTGAAGGAGTTTTATGAGATTCATAACCGCCCTAATGACTATAAGGAGCTTAGTCTTAGTGCACCTGCTTATTATGACGGACTTATCGAGGTTGACCTTGGTAAAATAAGGCCTATGATAGCCATGCCTTTCCATCCAAGCAATACCTACCTGGTAGATGAGGTAAACAAGAATCCTGAGGATATATTGCACGAGGTTGAAGAAAAGGCAAGGTAAGCTTTGGAAAAGATATCAACTTTAAGCTAACTGACAAGATTAAGAATGGCAGGATTCAGGTAGACCAGGGAATAATAGCGGGCTGCGCAGGAGGTGGCTTTGAGAACCTCTGTGCGGCAGCAGACATACTTAAAGGAAAATATATAGGGAATGATGAATTCTCGCTAAGCCTATACCCTGCCAGCCAGCCTGTCTACATAGAACTTGTTAGAAACGGCACTGTAGCCACCCTTATGGAAACAGGAGCCCTAGTTAAGTCTGCTTTTTGCGGACCTTGCTTTGGTGCTGGGGATGTGCCGGCTAACGGAGCATTTTCAATAAGACATTCTACCAGAAACTTCCCAAGCAGAGAGGGAAGTAAGCCGGGAAGTGGACAGATGGCCTCTGTTGCCCTTATGGATGCAAGAAGTATAGCTGCAACAGCTGCGAATAAGGGCAGGCTTACCTCTGCCTGTGAGATAGATGTGGAATACAGCCATCCAAAGTATTTCTTTGACGGAAAGATATATGATAACAGGGTGTTTAACGGTGTAGGAAGGCCTGATTTTAATGCAGAGCTTAAATACGGCCCTAATATAGTGCCATGGCCAAAGATGGAGAGGCTTGCGGATGATATCTTAATCAAGATAGTATCCGAAATCCACGATCCTGTTACTACTACTGATGAGCTAATACCTTCGGGTGAAACCAGCTCTTACCGCTCAAACCCTCTGGGGCTTGCAGAGTTCACATTATCAAGGAAGGATTCTGACTATGTGGGCGAGGCAAAGAAGGTTAGGAGTATGGAGGAGGAAAGGCTTGGTGGAAAGGCTTTTACCGATGATAAGCTAAATGAGGCAATTGCTATACTTCAGGCCTATGATGAGGACTTTAAGGCAGAACTAACAGAGATAGGAAGTGCCATCTATGCGGTAAAGCCCGGTGATGGTTCTGCAAGGGAGCAGGCTGCCAGCTGTCAGCGTGTACTGGGAGGTCTTGCCAATATTGCGAAAGCCTATGCCACCAAGCGTTACCGCTCAAATGTGATGAATTGGGGTATGATACCTTCATCTATGAGGACGAGAACATACCTTTCCATAAAGGAGACTTTCTCTATATCAAGGGAATTAAGTCTGCTATAGAAAAGGGAGAAAGCAGTGTAAAGGCTGTGATAGTGAATGAAAATGGAACTAAGGAGATAGAGCTGTCTTTAGGTGCCATGACTGAGGAGGAGAAGGACATCATAGTTAGCGGTTGTTTGATTAATTATAATAATAGAGGGTAAAAGGGGATTATATCAGAACGATACTTAGAAATATTATATGATAATATAAACAGTAAATCTGCAAATGGTTTACTGTTTATTTGTACTATTGTTTTTCTTTTTCGCTACAAAATATTAAAAATTATAGCGAAAAAGAAATTGACTTTTTCGCTATAAAATATTAAAAATTGTAGCGAAAAGGAGTAAAAATTATGGATTATAATAGTATTTTTGTCTCAGATTGTTGAAGAGCAGAATGGCTATCTTCGGATTGTGGATGTTCAAAATAAAGATTTTTTTCCAAATACACTGTGATGGAGTATATTAAGAAAAAAATGAAATGGAAAAAGTGGCTTCAGGAGTATATCTTGCGCCTGATGCTTGGGAAGATAAATTATATTCTTTACAAATTAGAAATAGAAAAAAATTATTTTTCTCAAATGAGACAGCATTGTATCTTCACAGCCTTACTGATAGAGAACCGTTTAATCCGGTGGTAAGTGTAGTAAGGGGATATAATAGTAGGCATCTAAAAGGTGTAGGAGTTATAGTTCATACTGTAAGGCCGGAGTGGATCGAGCTTGGTTTAACAAATGCTAAAACTTTTGCGGGCAATACAGTTAGAATTTATGATAAAGAAAGATGTATTTGCGATATCATAAAGAGAAGAAAACAGATGGACATTCAGATTTTTCAATCTGCTATTACTACATATTTTTCTGATAAAAAGAAAGATATACATAAGCTTATGGAATATGCAAAAATAATGAAACTTGAAGAACGAGTGAGACAATATACGGAGGTGCTTTTGTGATAAAAACCGCGACTGCTGTTAAGGCAAGAATAAGAAACGCATGAAAATAATATTGATTTCAATATGCTAAAAATGCATTTAATGCAACTTGTAAATATCGTTGCTCTGAAGATAAAATACAGAATTTAAAAGGAGATTATTGAAGTTGTATATGATTCTAATACAATGATTACTTGGTGGGAAAATTATAGAAAAGAGAACTATTATGTTGGTGAATTAACATGGCATAGTGTTGTTAAAAGTGTAAGGCGTCTAATAGAAATAGTGGTGTAAAGGAGTTTAACATGGGATATACACAGGATGATTTTGAGGATTGGATTATTCTAATTGACTTTAAGATGGATTATTTTACGGGAGAATTTGCCAAAGAGCAGAACCTAAAGCTTGATTACAGCATTGAGTCGCTGGATGAACTTGAAGGCTGGATTCTAGCTAACTATAAGGAGATTAAAGACTTAATCGCAGATAGTAAGATGCTTGATTATCTTACGATTTATATTGGTGAGACATTTAGAAAATATATTGGTGGAAAATGGTACATTGACCTGAAAAATAAAAAGAATGCATACTATTCTATGCCCGTACTTACAGATCCATCCTATAAATATGAACCCTATGCAGCTACAATGACTTTTGCCACTGCCTGCATAGCAAGGCAAAAAGGTAACTATATCAGCACAATACTTAGAAATAACTTATGATAATATCGGGTGAAGTCAGTGACATAATACGGAAGTTAAAGGAAGACTATATCAGTAAGATAGCGAAGGGGTATTTATAACTCAATGTTGTAGCACATGTATATTAAAATGCTTGCGAAAATTTGTTGAGTATTATATAATTATACTATGAAAGGAGTGATTATATGACACAGATTAGTTTACGTGTAGATGAAGAAGTTAAGCGAAATGCAGAAAAAACATTCAATGATATAGGGCTTAGTATGTCAACTGCTATTAATATTTTTCTTAAAAAGGTAGCCAGAGAAAATCGTATTCCGTTTGAATTATCTGCGGATCCATTTTATAGCAGAGAAAATATGGCTGAGCTTGAAAGGAGAATCAATTCAGTACGTTCGGGTGAAAGTACCCTAAAAGAACACAAGCTAATAGAGGTAGATTAATGAAGAAGCTGTGGCAGGACGAGGCTTGGGAAGACTATGTTTATTGGCAGACGCAGGACAAGAAAACATTAAAGAGAATTAATAAGCTATTAAACGATATTGATAGAAATGGATATCAATGTATAGGAAAGCCTGAGCCACTTAGTGGGAATTTAGCAGGTTACTGGAGTGTACGTATTGATGAAAAGAATAGAATTGTATTTCGTATAGACGGTACAAATTTGGAAATAATGCAATGTGGTACACATTATAGAAATAAATAGGAGTCGTTTAATCAATTTTTATAAATGAAGGGAGAAATCAGATATGAGAATTAATATTCTGTCAACAGTGAAAAAGATAACAGTGGTAACAGTATTTGCTTTAGCCTTGTTACTGCCACAAGTTTCGAATGAAGTCAGGGCAGAAATTGACTTTAAGCTTCTAGCAGATGAAGGCAATAATGATTCGCTTCCAACTATCCTACAAATAGGTATGAAATTTAAGGAAGGACTATTGCCAACTACCAAGGGCTATATAAATAAAAAAGGTAAGGTAGAAATACCTATGAATAAAATATTCAAAGGAAAGGAGTCCTACCGTGATCTACGGGGATTTAGTGAAGGCTTAGCCCTAGTTGATAATGGAGTTAACTGTGGATATATAAACAAAAAAGGGAAAAAGGTTATACCGTTAAAGTATGAGTTGCCTAGGTTTAATTATGATGATGCCTGTACTTATTTCCATGAAGGTCTTGTAGCTGTAATGAAAAATGATAAATGGGGTTATATCAATAAAAAAGGTAAGGTGGTAATACCATTTAAGTACGGTTGGGTTAGAGAGTTTAGTGAGGGGCTGGCTAAGGTGAGTGATGGCAAGGGTGATGCCTATATTAATAAAAAAGGTAAGGTAGTTTTTAGAGTAAATTGCGACTGGGAATCCAGTTTTGAGGGGGGTAATTTTAATAATGGCTTAGCGGTGATACATAGGAATGGTAAATATGGTTACATTAATAAAAAAGGAAAAGAAGTCGTAAAGCTTAAATATGATACGGGCTATCATTTTAGTGAAGGATTAGCGGCTGTACAACTTGGCAATAAGTGGGGCTTTATAAATAATAAGGGTAAGGTTGTAATACCAATAAAATATGATGAAATAGAAAGTTTTTAGCGAGGGACTAGCGGCTGTAAAAATGGGGAATAAGTGGGGCTTTATAAATAATAAGGGTAAGGTTGTAATACCAATAAAATATGATATAATAGAAAGTTTTAGCGAGGGACTAGCATTTGTAAGCAAAGATGGAAATTCTGGATATGTAAATAAGAAAGGGAAATTTATAAAAAATTAAGAAGCCTAATAGCAGGGGAAGATTATAAGATAAGAGGAAACTTTAGTGAAGGATTGACATTTGTATATGATAAAAACTTTAATGTTGGATTTATAAATAAAAAAGGGTAAGCTGGTAATTCCTTATATATTCCGTCCATATGATGGAGGATTTTAACATTTTTATTAAATCAGATTTATAAAAGTGTGATTATATAAGAATAATAGTTATGGAGATTTGCGGTCTGTACTTTGGTATCAAGTAGATATTAAAGTGTTTGAAATATGAATGATTCTTTCCTCTGCCGTTATATGTAATATTACTTACAATATGATTTTGTAAAATGATGCATATAACAGGCAGAGGATTTTTTGTCACTTTAATAGGTTTACAAAACTCTTGACTTAGGCTATAATATCAAAATGTAGTATTAAAAAAGAAAAGGAAGCACAATATATATGGACATTTTGATAAAGAAGCGTAATGGGAAATATGAGAATCTTTGCGTTGAAAAGACCAAGAAGATGGTAGCCCTTGCCTGTGAAGGACTGGATGGCTGCGATCCTATGGAACTTGAAATGGACTCCAAGATTCAGTTTAAAAATGGAATGAGCACCAAAGAAATTCAGCAGGTGCTCATTCGTTCTGCTATCGAGAAAGTTATTGTTAATGACGAGGGTGAAAACGGTGGAGGTCTAAACAGGATGAACAGCAAGTGGCAGTATGTGGCAGCCAGGCTGTTTTTGTTTGACCTTTACAAAGAAGCTAAGATTAGCCGTAACTACAAGACCTTTGGCTATGGTGACTTCAACGCCCTCGTAGAAATGTTAGTCGAAAGAGGAATATATACTGAGGATTTTGTTACTAAGTATACTGAAGAAGAGAGGAAAGAACTGGCTGACTACATAGATCCTGACAGAGACTTCCTTTTCAATTATGAGGGAGTGAAGCTCCTTGCAGACCGCTACCTGGTGCAGGGAATGGAAGGAGAAGTTTTAGAACTTCCTCAGGAGAGATTTATGGCTATTGCCATGCACCTTGCAAGCGTAGAAGAGGACAAGGTGTATTATGCCAAGGCTTTCTATGACTTACTTAGCAAGCTTAAGATGACGGTGGCTACACCTACCCTTGCCAATGCAGGTACTACATTTAACCAGCTTTCAAGCTGTTTTATAAGCACTGTTTCAGACAATCTTTGGTCAATTTACGATGTCAATTCGAAGTTTTCCAAAGTATCTAAACACGGAGGTGCTCTTGGCATCTATCTTGGCAAGGTCAGAAGCCTTGGAAGTGATATAAGAGGCTTTAGCAATGCTTCAGGAGGAGTCATTCCTTGGGTGAGGCTTTATAATGATACAGCAGTTGCAGTAGACCAGCTTGGAAGAAGGAAGGGCGGTGCTTCCATCACCCTCGATATCTGGCATAAGGACTTGTATGAATTTATTGACCTAAGAACCAATAACGGTGATGACAGAAGAAAGGCTCATGATATCTTCCCTGCTATAAGCATACCTGATATCTTTATGGAAAGACTTATAAACAGGCAGGATTTCAGCCTTTTTGATCCTCACGAAGTTGAAAAGCTGATGGGATTTTCGCTTGAGGACTATTACGATAAGGATGAGAAACACAAGGAGTTTTCCGAGAGGTATAAGCTTTGTGAAAATGATAGCAGGCTTGCAAAGATTACAGTCCCTGCCCTTGACATAATGAAGAAGATAATGAAGAGTGCTGTGGAAACCGGTACACCTTTCATCTTCTTTAGGGATACTGTCAACAGAGCCAATCCAAACAGCCACGCAGGTATGATATACGGCTCCAACCTCTGCCACGAGATAGCTCAAAATATGAGTGAAACCAAGTTTGTTTCGGAAGAAATCGTATCTGAAAATGGAAAGTCAAAGATAGTTACAACAGTGGAATCAGGAGATATGGTGACCTGTAACCTCAATTCAATCAACCTTGGAAATGTAAGCTTTGATGAACTTAAAGAAAATGTACCTCTTCAGATAAGAATGCTTGACAATGTAATTACCCTAAATATGTTCCCTGTGGCTGATGCTGAGGTTACTTCGCTTAAATACCGTGCTATAGGGCTTGGTGTAAGCGGATATCATCATTATCTGGCTAAAAATGCCATAGCCTGGGAAAATGAAAAGCACATAGAAGAAGCGGACAGGCTCTTTGAAGAAATAGCCTACAATGCGATAAAGGCGTCTATGGAGCTTGCGAGGGAGAAGGGAGCCTATGCAGAGTTTGAAGGCTCCAAATGGCAGACAGGAGAGTATTTTGACGAAAGAGGCTATGTAAGTGAGAGATGGCAGGAGCTAAAGAAGGATGTAATGAAATATGGACTTAGAAACGGCTATCTTATGGCTGTAGCCCCAACAGGAAGTACATCCAATATAGCAGGCACTACTGCAGGAATCGATCCTATATTTAAGAAGTTTTTTTGTGGAAGAGAAGAAGGAAGCTTCACACCCTAAGACAGCACCTGAGCTAAATGATGAGACTTTCTGGTATTATAAAGAGGCACATTATATAAACCAATTATGGTCTATAAGAGCCTGTGCAGCAAGGCAGAGGCATATTGACCAGGCGCAGTCTTTTAATCTTTACATCACGCCTGATGTTAAGGCAAAGGATATACTTGATTTGTATGTGGAATCTTTTAAGTCAGGCATCAAGACAATTTACTATGTAAGAAACAGGTCGCTTGAAATGGATGAGTGTACAAGCTGTTCAAGCTGATAGAGTGAAACTTATTCGCCTGCAATATTGCCACTTGAAGGTGCCTGTGGAATGGAGACTATATGAAAAAGAAAAAGATATTTAATGAACTGGGTAAACGAGGTACTGAGGGCATTCTAAATGGAAATACAACCAACCTCAGAGAGTGGAACCGTATAAAATATGATTGGGCAAATGTAATGTACCGCACCATGCTCAACAATTTCTGGATACCTGAAGAAATCGCTCTCGGTGAGGATGTTAAGCAGTTTTCATATCTGACTGCAGGAGAGAGAAAGGCCTTTGACAAGATTATTTCTTTCCTTAATTTCCTTGATTCAATTCAGTGTGAGAACCTGCCTCACCTTGCAAGATATGTAACAGCTGCAGAGGTGTCATCCCTCATTAATATACAGGCATTTCAGGAGGAAATCCATGCCCAGAGTTATTCATACATCCTTGATACTGTTACAAACCCTGTAACAAGGGATAAGATATATGATGAATGGCGTGAAGATCCGATTTTATTTAGCAGAAACAAGTTCATTGCTGATATGTATCAGAGATTTTCAGATGATCCAAGTACAGAGAACTTTGTGCGTTCGGTGATGGCGAACTATATTCTTGAGGGTATTTATTTTTACAGTGGTTTCAGCTTTTTCTACACCCTTGCAAGACAGGGGAAGATGACGGCTACAAGTACCATTTTCAAGTATATAAACAGGGATGAGATTACCCACCTCGTACTCTTTCAGAATATAATAAGAGAGCTAATGAAGGAAAATCCTGAGATTTTCACTGATGAACTTAAGGAAGAGCTTAGGGAGATGGTGAAGGTAGGTACATTAAATGAGATAGAATGGGGGCAGTATGTAACCAACAATGAGATTTTGGGTATAAATAATGAGCTGATAGAGAGATATATCAAGTACCTTTCTAACCTAAGACTAAAAGCAATTGGACTTCCTGTGTGGTTTCCTGAGATTGAGGAGAACCCAATGGGTTGGATAGAGAGCTTCTCTAACTTAAATGCCACAAAGACAGACTTCTTTGAGGCAAAGGTAACTAACTATACCAAGGCAGCAGCTTTTGATTTTGATTCGTTGGAATAGGAAAGTTAATGACAGTAAATCTGTAAAAGGTTTACTGTCATTTTTTAGGGTACGCCTAGCGGCGCACATCTCTTATGGGATAAAGTTATAATCCGCCACTAGTCGTGGAATTATAAGCCTTATCTACAAAAGTCCTGCCATATAAAGTGGAATATATGTTATACCATCTTCCTCTTTAAAATCCTTAGTATATATAATATATTTGTCCAAAGTCTTTAATTTATATTTATCGATAAGATAATCAAAAAGACTTGTGAGATTTATATCCTGATGATTTTACCTCTATCGGACAGATTTTCTTGCTTTTTACAATCATAAAATCTATTTCATATTTTTTTTCTTTATCAGAGCCATTAGGCATATGTAAAAATTCATGAAAATACAGGTCATACCCACTTACTTTAAGCATTTGAGCAACTATATTCTCAATTATCATTCCCTGATTAACGCTTAATTTATCAAAAATTAGTGACTTGTAAAGATTTTCATCAGTCTCGTCAGCATTTTTCATTATTTGTGTGACTAAAAGCCCTGTATCTCCAAGATATAACTTAAAATTACTTCTATCTGCAAAAAGTTCAAGCATAATTTCGGGCTTTGTTACATTTATACATTCATTGCCTATCATTGATTCTGCAACAAAGTTAACAGCTTCTACATAGTTTTTATATCTTGCACTTTTATCAATTAGCGAGAATCTAAAATGTGAGTTTTTGTTTTCAAGCTGTTCAGGAATTGTTTTATAAATAACAGAAGCTTTTTCTTTGTTCTCATCATCATATTTCGCTAGGTCAGACTCATATAAATCTAGAATGTTTCTTTTAATAAAATCAATACGATCAAAGGGTCTGCCTTCAGTAAAAGCTTTTACAGCCTGTGGCATACCTCCAACAGCCATATAAGTACGGAAGGTTTTCATTATTTTTCTATGGGCGGCTTCGCCTAAAGGCTTTTTCTTTTTAAAACTATCCTCAATCACAGGCATAGTTACCTCATCTCCACAAGCCCATAAAAACTCCTCAAAGTCCATAGGATACATCTTTAACCTATATTCTTCTGAAGGAATTAAAATATCTTTAACATTTTTTTTGATAGAAATAAGAGAACCTGTCTCAATATAATCGTACCTGCCGTCTGCTACAAGATATTTAATAGCCTGCCTTGCCTGCGGGAAAAGTTGAACCTCATCAAATATTATTACAGATTTCTTTTCTTTAAGATTTTTTCCTTTAAGCAAAAATAAATTCCTGAAGAAAGCATCTAAATCACTGAGATTCTCCAAAAAGATATTTTTAATATCATTATTTTCTTTAGCAAAATCAAGTAGGATATAGTCCTCATATTCATTTTTAGCAAACTCCAAGGCTAAGGTGCTTTTTCCGATTCTTCTTGCCCCTTCAAGCATAACTGCGGTTTCACCTGATGACAATTCTTTCCAATCCAAAAGTTTGGAATATATTTTCCTCTTAAAAACCATATTTCCTCCTTGCAATCTATATAAATGCCTTAAATAAGCGTTTTCTATAATATATAATAACTCATTTTTCACGAAATTAGCAAATGTTTTACATAGGTTTTTCACGAAAATGAGAAATGTTTTACGAGAGTTTTTCACGAAAATAAGAAATGAATGTAGCAGTCTGTAGCAGTCAAAAAAAGTAGACATAGTATTTTTTTCCATTTCGAGCCTATGATTATATAAGCTCTACAGTAAAGTAAGTTAAGTCATTAGATGGACTGATGTATTAAAGTATTATAGTTATTAAAAAGAGCTATTTAATTAGGCTAGCAAAAGTCCTTTCCTCATAATAGCTTGTTGACTTTTATAAGTAAAGCTAATATAATAAAATTATGTTAATGAGATGGCTTTTGTTGGAAGGATATAAGATAGTATGGGTGTTGGCACAAACTGACATATTTCAGAGTAAATTCCTGAGTATATAATAAATAGATAATAAAATGCCTTAAGGCAAATAACATCTGATAGCTAAACGCTATACTAGGGGGGGATTATGAGGAAAATCGTAGAGAACGAGAGCCTGTTTTACAATCTACTTGATTTTGCGCGTATGTCAGGTGGCGATAGGGGCGGAAGCGTGGAGGATATGTTCTGCGGACCGGGGGCGGATCTTGATGCAATTTGCCATGAGTATGTAGAAAATAATACAGAAAATGAATGGAAAATTACCGGTGAAATCCGTATTCCATCAAGGAGTACGTTTGGAAGACATAGGAAGAAGATTAGAGAGTACTCTGCCTCGATTTTCGGAAGAGATGAGATAAATGCAAGACACAGAGAGGAGATTTGTGACAATTTTTGTCCAATTAATGAAGCTGCGGGAAACTATGAAAATATATTGAATGCATTACTGTGGAATAACTTTTACCTACCAATAAAAAACAGCAAAAATAATGATTCGCGTGCGGATAAGACGAAGATTTTAAGAGAACAGCTACAAGGTGTATTTGCGATGTCATGTGGTTTTAATGACAAAGATGAAGAACTCATATTTAATCTGTGTGAAGAGAAGATAGTACGGTATATCAAGACAATAACACATATATCATTGTTTCCCAAGGAAATGAAGCTGATAAGGAAGACGGTGGAGCAGACAAGAGTGAGCGCATCTTTGGAAGATGACAGGAATTATATAAAGGTAATTACTATAATCCTGTCAATAGAGGATACGGATCGAAGTCTGAGATTAGGGAAAAACATAAAAAATCTAGAGAGTGCTTTTTTGCAGGCAATGTCCGAAGAAATGCTAGAGCTTCCGGTTATTTCGTGTACGGCAAAGGAAAAAAGAGCCACTGAGATGGTTAAAAATGTAATAAAAGGCAGCTCTTATGTTTTTATTGTAGCAGATAATATGTGTAATCCGGAGATGGATTCGCTGATAGAATATACATCCGGACATTCTGAAAGATTTGATTCCAAACCTGTTGTATATGTAAATACTACAGAGAAGAGTAAAAAGGCTATTGATTTATTTTCAGAATCTTCACGCACTGAATTTCAGATACGAGAGTACTTGAAGGATTCTGAAATACTGTTTGAAATAGCCAGATTGTTCTTAAGCTGTGAAATTGCTGAGAAACCCAAAGCAGAGATACGCTCAGAGGTACTTTATTTAAACGGAATACCTGGAGTAGATCTCTCTGACCATCCGATGTTTTCCACAAATACGCTTATCACACTCAGACAAAAATATGCTCAGTTAAATGAACAGTATGACTGTATGAAGATTGAAAATAAAGGCGATGTAGCCTCTTTGACAGAATTAGACTCACGGCGTAGTGACATAGCGACAAGTATAAGGCAATATGAGAATATTATCTGTGACTGTCAGATGATAGCTATAGGTATTGAACAGACGGGAAGTGTTCTGGATGAACTTAATACAAAGGTTGAATCATTTGTAAATGGCGGTAGATATGAAGAGGCTGTTAAACTTCTTAATAAAAGTGATTGGGACGAAGAATATAACAGTGCCGTTGCCAATAAAGTTAAGGCGGATGAGGTTATAAGAGCATATATTCAATCCAGACGATATTTGATTGCAAGTAAGAGGGTGTTAAACGAAAATAATAAAACGGAGTTGATTGTAAATATATATAAGGAATTACGGAAGGCAGCAAAATGCACTGCTGAGTATGAGAATATTGTGTACGAATATCTTGCTTTTCTTACTGATACCGGGAAATACGGAGATGCTGAGAAACTTATCCTGGAAGAAGAGTCGGATTACAATAAAGTGGGACAGGATATCAGAAACTATAGATTTTTATATGTTGCCGGTGAAATGTATTTTAAGACAGGGAATAATACTTTGGCTGAAGAATATTTCAAAAAAGCTGCTGCTTATGTACCTCCTAATAATCGATTAGACTACATTGAATTGAATGCAGGTATTGCAAAGTGTATGTGGATGGCAAAGAGATACACTTTAATGCACGATA
This sequence comes from uncultured Catonella sp., assembly GCA_916439065.1. Classification (GTDB taxonomy): domain Bacteria; phylum Bacillota; class Clostridia; order Lachnospirales; family Lachnospiraceae; genus Catonella. The sequence continues at coordinate 51,490 of CAKAGD010000003.1, read as the reverse complement.
AACTTAAAAATATGGAAGAATTTATTTCTGAAGAAGATATGCATTCTCCACGAGGAAAAAGGATTGTATCATTATTGTACAGATATATAGCGATTTATGAGAGTGATTGCTTTAATCTCACAAAGGCATTAAAATTGGCAGAAAAGGCTCTCAATATATATGCTCCATTGTATGAGACAAAACAGGGAGATCAGATTCAGGAAATAGAGGATAAGCTGGGATATGCCGGTATTTTGAACAATATTTCTGTTTTGTATAGAAGAATGGGAAATTATGATAAATCTGCGGATTTAGCCCAGGAAGTGATTGATATCTATCGGACGTGCGCAAGCAGTAATCCTGAGATTTCGCTGACAAAACTTACAAAAGCGTGTCGAAACTATTCCCTGATATTAAGAAGACAGGGACAGTATGAAGATGCTGAGAGGATTATTAGTGAGGCAATGAGCATATTAGATAAATTTAGCTATACAACTGAAAAGGAAAAACGTCAAAGAATCAGTTGTCTGTCTGAAGTGGGGAATATAAATATTGATCTTAAAAAATACAGAGAAGCAGAGGAATATTTGAAGCAGGTATCATTATTGCTAGGTGAGATTAACAATGTTAATGTTTCTATGTACGATGTTTACAGCGCAGAAAACAACTATGATCTTGGAAGATTATACAGGCGTATGGGTGAAAATGAAAAATCTGAAGAATATCTGCTTAAAGCCGCAGCAATATGGAGTAAATATTCCAGAGAGTCTACCGGTAAATATAAAGTACTTCTGGCTCAGGCGTATGCGGAGCTGGCATTGACAGTAGAAATGGACAGGGAAAAATCGGCAGAATACCACAAGATGAGTGAGAAACTGATAGAAAAGTTTAGTTCATCTGCAAGAAAATATGTCCGGAAGAAGGTTGAGATATCCCTGTTCCCATAATACGGTTGCCGTTGCCGATGATGCGGAACATCTCGTACGGGCACGCTGTTGTCTTTTAGGTACATATAGTATTTATATTTTTATATTTATCATAGGCAACTATCATAAGCAACATTTGCAGATATCGTTGTTTTATGATATGATAATAGGAGGTGATGCTATGAATGACGATGACGATATGGTAATTTTTGCGAACATGACGGTAGTGACTTTCTGTCGCGAGACGAGGCGCCACTCATTATTAGAGAGAATGGTGATTTCGAACTAAGATTTTATTTTAACCCTGCCAGGTTTAAGGTCGAGAAAAACGACATTAAACCCCTAAGCTGGAAAGGAAAAGACAGGAGGTCATTCGCGGGTGAGAGCACCGACTCTCTCCCATCTGTCAGAGGTCCTTGTTTGGTAGAAAAGTCTGCCGGGTAGGGGCTTTTTTGAAGGAAAAGATAAGTAAGTCTTATCGTAACAATTAAATTATAAAAATTAATAAAAAGGAGAATTTTATTATGAAGAAAATTGTGGGATTTATTTTTATGTTAGTAGCATCTCTTGTTCTTTCCGTAACAACATATGCTGCTGAGGATTTAGGAAGCGTTATAGCTAAGGTAGCCATTGATAAAAAGAAAGATAAAAAGAAAAAGAAAAAGAAAAAGAAAGTTAAGAAGGGTAAGAAAAATAAAAAGAAAGCTAAGAAAGGTAAGAAGAAAGTTAAAAAGTCTAAAAAAGATACTCAGCCTAATCTTAAGCCTAGTGAAGTAGTTGAAGAAGTTTTAGACGACTATACTTCTAATGAAGAAGAAAATAAAGATTTACCTGTCGTCGAGCTTAGAGTAAAGTCAGCTTCTAAGATTTGGACTAATGATGTTGATATTTCTACAATTAATATTGAGAAAGCTTTAAATGAATTACTTATAGGTAAAGATGGTTACCCTTCTGCACCTGATGAAGTTATAGCTTTAGATAGAAAGTATCGAGATGGTGGTGGTAGTGATATTATGATAGAGACAGCTGCTGGTAAGTCCTCTAATTATTTAGTAAAGTATGATGATTCTTTTTACTCATTTAAACTTATAGCTAAAGATTGTTTATCATGTTTAGAGGTTTACGTTGAAAAGTCTGATTCAGGTAGTTATGGTTTAAATGATTTTTTAAGTACTATGAAAGTTGTAGGACTTAATTTAGATATTACTCAAAAGCAGTTGGATTCTATTGCAAAAGGTGAAATAAAGGCAAGACTTAAAGCAGGCTCTGTGTCATGGGATATAACTGGTGACCGTAGTGCTTTATTATTTGAGCGAGCAAAAAAGCAGTATGTTGATTTTACAATGTCTGATGTATTCAAGGCTTGCGTTAAGCATAGGTTAGTCTTTACTAACGATTTTTACTCAAAGTTATTGGGGCTATTTAATAGCGATTCTAAATTGACAGGTACTTCTAATTATGAGTATGATAAGTATGTTTCCTTCAAATTTTCTAAGGGTACTGATGGAGAACTTGGTGTTGATAGCGTGTCTTATAGTGATGGTTTAGAGAGGCATACGACTGAACTTCAGATTTCTGGTAATATAGATATCGATACAAGAGTAGAAGAGCTAGCGAAGATTTTAGATGAATATACAGGAATAGATCTTTACACTTTTGACACTTCAAGAATTAATAATATGCTTAAAGGAGATGCTGTACAGGAGTTTAGTGTAGATCTTGAGCGTGATCTTGGTAACTCAAAAGTAGAGATATCCGTTATTAATAATGGTGAGAAAACTTTTCAGTTTTCAGTAATATTTACAAGGAAGTATTAATAATGTCTAAAATTGTATCCACAAAAAATGTGGATTAATCTATACATCGCAGTTATGACCGCCGGCGCGCGATCATACATAACGAACTTAATAAATTATAATAAGAGTTGTGTATACTTGCACAGCTCTTTTTTTTAATCTCATTTTTATATCAATTTTCTGGAGATATAAATGAGATTTCAAGAAAAGAGGTGAAGTTTTGGGATAAAAATAGTATATAAAAAAGATGTTAACGAGATTACAAAACCCCCAAATTAATGTATCATTAGCTCAACAAGGTAAACGGACCTTGCGTTGGAGCTGGAAAGGAGGTTGATGCCTATGCTTTGATTTATTTCATTATATTGACGTTACTAGCGCATTAGCGTATATCGCAGGGTATCAGATTGCTTATTAGCAAGAGCTACATGATATCCACAATTAACAAAGGAGAATGCCTATGTATGAAAACATTGTTGTATCAAAGTATGCCTGCGGGCAAATCGTAAAGATAGTGCTTTCAGGAGTGAATTACGTTCTGTATTACGGAGATTCGGTTGTAACATCGTCAACTGATCTTACACCTATTATGAATCGTTATGAAGAATATCGATAAGGAGGAAGAGCTATGAATTTATATGATATTGCTATGTGTTTTAGAAAGGAAATATCAGAAAGAAAAGCAAATGGATATGGAAACTGGAGCTGGGAGCATCTAGTACCGGGACCACTTGAGGATAAGGAGTGGAGATTCATTTCAGAGGTTGCCGGGTGTTGGTGCTACAGTAACAGTACTGATCCTGTCAGATTCTATACCAACCATAATCATCCAATGTGGAGATAACCGGAGGTTCATATGAGGAAAAACGTAATTTTTGCGGAGCGAATGAAGGACAATTACGGGATGCTTGAAATCTATTATCATGGTGATGGGAATACACAGTTGCTAATGTTGACAAGGTTCAGCCCGGCTGTATATAAGTATTTTCAATATGGTAAAAGTCTTGCTCAGCTTCGCAGACAGAAAGACTGGGTGAGAGCACCGACTCTCTCCCATCTGATAGATGGAAGACTGATGCGCCAAGTATCCTACATAGAAAGAAGGGAAGTGTATGGGAAATGAGTTAATGACAGAATTTATAAGACAGATAGGGCAGGCACTACATCTTGCAGAAGATGCGACAGAACTGCTTCTGCTTAAATATGAATCGGAATTGGAAGATAGTAATATACAAGGAGAGACATTATGGCACAAAGAAAAAACAGAATAGTCATTCCATGCAGATTTGCATATTTCAATTGCTGGAGACCATCGTCTATTTATGGAAATGATAAGTATTCAATGTCAGCAATCGTGTCAAAAGATGACAGCAAGACTCTGGATCTCATTTATGACGCAATAGATTATGTCAAGGAAAAGTCCTCGGGGAAATGGGGAGGGCGTGTTCCGTCAAATTTAAAATCGCCTTTGCATGATGGAGATGAGGAAAAGCCGGGAAATGCAAATTATAGAAACTGTTATTACCTTAATGCAAAATGTAATGAACAGCCACAGATTGTGGATAAATCGATCAAACCGATTACGGATCCCACAGAGGTGTACTCGGGATGTTATGGGAAAGTAAGCCTTGTCTTCTATGGTTATAATTGCAGTGGCAATAAAGGGATAGGGGTCTGGCTGGGTAATATCCAGAAAATCAGAGACGGATCACCGATTGGCGGGAAGATAAGTGCAAGTGATGAATTTGTACCGGTTTCTGAAGATGAATAAGATTGGAGGCGGTAAAAATGAATGGCAATTCGGAGGAAATGTTCATACATTTTGCCTATTACAGAGGTGATACAAGAAAAAAGGGGCTTATATTTGCTGCCAAAGTTTCCGATGAAGAGCCTGTAATAGTTGAAATGTGCAAGGAATGTATACCAGATAGAATTATAAACAGACTCCACAATAATGATGTCAGAAAATTTTATATTCTACCATATTTCATTTTCTCCGAAATGCTGAGAATCTGCAATGTCAGAAGACATCAGGGACAAGGCTCATGGATAAGCATTGGGAGAAGACTCGCCTGGCTCGGAATCTGTGATGAACAAGATGCAGATGAAAAAGGTTGGCAGAAATATTTCCTGCAGCCGGAAGATTGATTAAGAAATATGAAAAAGATTATCTGTCATTTTGTTATCCGGATAAATATTTTGGGGAAATGCTCAATCCGGAAGCACATACAGAAGAATGGCAGAATATGAAAAAGTACATGTCTGCTGTAGTGAATCTTGAGCAGGAATTCGTTCAATGGTGCAGGATACAGACTATAGGATTTCTGTATGAAGGAATACGTTGTCATGGTATCCGGAAGGGAATAGTAGACAGTATGGTGGAAGAAGCATGGCTGCAAGAGGGGGGAATTCGTGACAGGAGGTACTGGGATAAGCGATATCGGGAATGGAAAGAAATGAGTATGGATGGTGAAGACAGTGTTGATGAAGTAAAGTCCATCTCAGCGGTCAAATTAAAGAATGAATATGCTTTAAGTTATGCTGCAAATATAGCGGCAGTCAGATATTTATCTTTAGATGCCAAGTCTGTGTGGAACGGTGATAGAGGCAGAAGCCCGGAGTTTATACAACGGTATCTTCCTGAAATGATGGATGGGAAATATTGCATAATGGAATTTCGTAATCTTGAGCAGAAGGTTTTAATGCATCAGGCCGGAATATCGATATATGCAGCAGACAGGTCATGTAAATACGGTTTAGGCACAGATGAAACGGATAAACTCTATTCATACACAAAAAGGTTTACCGATGCTTTGAACAGAGTCATGGATAAACATAGCAGTGAAGAGTTTGGAGAATATACGCTTTCGTGGGTTGGACAGGCACTGATAATAAGGCATAAGACAGGAAGAGTTTTACTTATTAACAGACCACAGAAGATAGAAAATACTGTGTACAGTATAAGGGATGGTTATGGCTTTATGATAAGTATTCCAAGGCTGATAAGGAACTTGGCTTATCAGGTGGCAGAGATGATCTGCTTGGAAAAATCCGGGGAACTTATAAAATTAGGAATCAGAACGGTAAATGTCAGGGGCTGTAGGATACTTGCAAATATACCTTTTTATCTTAACGACAGAGTGTATAAAGAAATAAGTATAAAATTAAGGATTGATAAATATGGAGTAAATCCGGAATTTCTCTTTGGAAGGAGTTCATATGGAAATGACTGGTGAAGAATGGGGAAAGGATCTTAAACATGACGACAGGGGTGTATTGTTGTGTACAATGCCCAATATAGCGATAATTCTTAAAAACGATAAGTCACTGAAAAACATTTTTTTCAATGAAATGAAGAATTGTATAGATGTGGATGGAAGCGTGGCATGGAACAGAGGAGACGGAAGCTGGAAGAATACAGATCTTACCTGTCTTGAAATGTACCTTGAAAAGAATTATGGCTTGTATGCTCCTGCAAAATGCAGAGATGCCATGTTTGCTTATTTAAGTGCTGAAAGGCGTATTCATCCGGTGAGGAAGTATCTCGATAATCTTGAATGGGATGGGAGAAAGCGTTTGGAATCATTGCTTGTTACTTATCTTGGTGCACAAAATACAGAATATGTACGAAGTGTAACAGTAAAAACTTTTACGGCGGCAGTGGCAAGAATTTTTGAACCCGGACTGAAATTTGACTCAGTCCTTGTATTGTGTGGGGCACAGGGAATAGGGAAGAGCACAGTATTTGCCAAATTGGGAAAGAACTGGTATTCGGATTCCATGACTATCTCAGACATGAAAGATAAGACAGCTGCTGAGAAACTCCAGGGAGTATGGATCATGGAACTATCGGAACTGGCAGGCTTAAAGAAGGTTGATGTAGAGACAATCAAATCATTTCTGTCCCGAACCGATGACCAGTACAGAATCCCATATGGAACGTATGTTGAAGCACATCCAAGAAGATGTATCATTGTTGCAACAACAAACTCATCTGATGGCTTTCTTCGCGATATAACCGGTAACAGAAGATTCTGGCCGGTACAGGTAAATGAGAACAGTGAAAGGAAAGCTTGGAATATGTCAGACTCCGAAATCGATCAGCTGTGGGCAGAGGCAGTGATGCGATATAAAAATGGAGAAAAACTGTATCTTGATAAAGAAATGGAAATCGCAGCAGATAGAGAGCAACGCCTTGCTATGGAATCAGATCCGAGACAGGGGCTGATAGGTGAATATCTGGATAATACTGCCGGAGACAGGATCTGCCTTATGGAGCTGTGGTGTGAATGCTTGGGGCAGGAAAGAAAAATGATGAAAAGAAGTGACGCTTTTGAACTGGAAGGAATACTAAAAAAGATCGGTGGTTGGAAAGTCTACGATGGAAATAGTACTGGAAAAGCCAGAACAGATGCGTATGGGGTACAGAAAATCTTTGTGAGGATATATAGTGATGAGTAATGTGAAAATGATTTTCTCGGATGCTCTACAGGCTGCAGCAGATGCCATTGTAAAGCAAATATGCTTTGACACAAATATAAGAGTGGTCGTTATTGCATCTTATCCTGCAATTCATGAGAGGTGGAGAAGAGCCATATCAGTAGCTGGAAATGTATGTTCGGCATCAGTCGTCCGAGGCTCTGCTAAAGATAAGGATAAAGTGATTCGTCGAATACACAGATTATATTTGTCTCTCCAGGTAGTGCAGGAAGAATTCTTGCTAATAAGGAAGTAAAGACAGATATTCTTATTGTGGATGATCTTGAGGGGATGGTCAGCATACGGAAGGAGTTCAAAAATAATATTTCAGCTATAGCTCATAATACAGATCAGGTTATTGGAATCAGTTGCAGTCTTAACAGGGGTCATCTTCGCTATTTCCCCGAAGAACTTCGTATAATGGGGATAGATGAAACGAAGGGAATGTCACAAAACGGTTTTTATGAAAGATATTATTTTAAGGATTATCAAAAAAAAGATAAGGCCACTATCTGCAGATTAGAGCCTAAGCCAGGTGCTGTTGAAGCCGTTAAAAGATTTCTCGGAGAAATATGTGAGTTGCATGTGATGGGTAAAGCAGAATCAGAAGATATGGAAATATCAGAATACGAAGACTATATACCTCTTGATTATAAAGAGAAGTCAAAATACAGCTTTATGAAGTGGATTCAGGAGGAAAAAGTGCATGGGAGATGCATCGGATATTACAATGACCAATATGTTTGAAAAAGGATTCTTTGATATCGCATTTAAAAAGATGTCGAGGAAAAATAGGGGAGCCGGAGTTGATAATATACGTGGTATTGATCTTCCAGAATATTGGAAACGAAATGGTAGAAGAATAAAAAGGCAGCTGCTCCTAGGTGAATATGTTCCGGAACCTGCTGAGAAGCATCTGATTCCAAAACCCGGAAAAAAGGAAAAGAGGATTTTGGAAATACCATGCCTGATAGATCGCGTGATACAGATGGCTTTGTACTTATTACTGGATACATTCTATGACAGTACCTTCAGTAGCGAAAGCTATGCGTTCAGAAGAGGAAGAGGGCAGAAGGATGCAATATTAAAGTGCGATGAAATACTGGGAGAAGGATACGATACTACCCTTGATCTTGATATCAAGAGCTTTTTTGATACTGTTGACCATAAGCTCATGATGGAAGTTTTGATGAGAAATATTAATGACGAAGCTATTCTTGCGACGATTAAGGCATATTTGAAAACAAAGGTTGTTTATGGATGTCATATTTATAGAAAATACATCGGTCTGTCTCAGGGATCCCCACTATCTCCGCTTCTTGCTAATATATATTTGAATGAATTTGACAATTTTCTTGCAGATAAAGGATTGAGATTTCTCAGATATGCGGATGATGCAGTAGTATTTTTTAACGGATATGATGAGGCAAGCTCAAACGAAATCATAATTGAGAGATTTCTGGAGGAAAAGTGCCGGCTGAAAGTTAACCAGGATAAAACAAAGATAGTGACTTTCGGAAATATCAGATTTTTGGGCTACACATGGTACAGAGACGATAAAGGTAATATTTATATGGATTTGGATGGTAAAGTAAAAGAAAAAATGTATACAAAAATGAAAGTACATATTAACAGGAAAAATCCCGGGGCACAGGAATGGTGGGATTTGCAGGGCACATTCAACAGAGGTTGGATTAATTATTACAGGTATATGGATGAAGACAGGCTCATAATGTTTCTTAATGAGGCTGAGAAAAAGCAGTACAGGCTCATTTATGAAAAGATTTTTGAGAATCCGGATGATGACCGTGAAAATCTGTATATTACGGGACTAAACGAGAGCAGACAATTCACGGGCCTGAGGGAGTGGCTTGATTACATAAATGGGTAGGAAGGAGCAGGATATGAGTAACGAAGAGCTTTATAATGCAATACATAATTTTCAAATAGAGGTTATGTCACCTAAAATAGATAAATATGAAAGTACAGGTGAGGCTCAGGGAGATTTTCTCAGGCGTATTGATAGTTACCAGGATGAATTTCAAATACTGAACATCCATGGGGATGAAGAAAAGGAGGCTGCTTATGCAAAATATATATTCGAAATGGCATCAGAAGAGTTTTTATGATTGTTGCAGTGAGAGCGAAGATATCATTACCACTGATGTGGTTTCCAGTAAACCATTATTTATAACGGAAGGCGTATTAATGGAGAAATATTCCGGGTCGCAGATGAATCATTCTGATATAGAAGTACCCGGAAATGATGAATTGATGATTATCTCACTTCTTATGTCGCTCAAAGCTCTTTCAGTAAATCAACTAAGTCAGTTTATGCGAATGAAGGGGAGAGTTATCGGAAAAACTACAATTGTAAAGATTTTGAAGAAAATGGTTAAGGAATCCCTAGTGGAGGAATATGTGATGTCAAGGGAATATAAAGACTTTGAAGATGGTGAAAAAAAGAAAGAGATACTTCGATTATATAAAACAGGAAGAAACGGATATTATATTGCTGAACAAATGGGTATAAAGACAGATTCGCTAAAAAGGCTCTATGAAATAAGAAACAGATACAGAAATCAGATGGTTCATCTGCTTACAAATTATACGTGGAGTCAGATTGTTTTAGGTAATCTTCAAAGAAATGAGGGGATGAAATGGTTTTCTATTGATGAAGTAAGGTTCGTAAATGATTTAAGGCCTGTATTTATTCCACTTACTATTCAGATCGAAGGTGAAACTTACATATACGAATATGTTGAAACAGGATATGACTGGGAAACAGCTGAAATATTAAAAAGATATGAGGAATATACAAGGGTATCCGGGAGGATTTTTACACTTGTATTGGTATTACAGAGAGCTCATCTATATCCGCTGAGAAGTATAAGGCAGATTTCGGAGCGTGGAGCTATCAATATAGCGTTTACTTCGGTATCTGAATGGTATTCCGGAAATGAAGGGGGGATTTTCAGAATTTCCAAAATCAGTTGAATTTGAATTGTATCCACAAAAAATGTGGATTAATCTATACATCGCAGTTATGACCGCCGGCGCGCGATCATACATAACGCAGGGCGGTTTTTCTTCGGTTCAGAAGAAAAATCGCTTTCTGCGTTATTGGTTTTGATTTTACTTGAAGTATTCTCTTTAATGTGTGAGTTGTAGAGAGTGCAAAAAGCTCATACATGCTATGTAAGGCTCCAATTGTATGTCAACTGCCATGCTTAAACGCTACCCTCAGTAGTAGGTATAAAAGCCTTATCTACAAAAGCCCTGCCATATAAAGCGGAATGTATTTTTCTCTTAAAAACCATATTTCCTCCTTGATATCCATATAAATGCCTTAAATAAGTAGTTTTTATAATGTTTAATAACTCATTTTCACGAAATTAGCAAATGTTTTACGTAGGTTTTTCACGAAAATGAGAAATGTTTTGCAAGGGTTTTTCACGAAAATGAGAAATGTTTTGCACGAGTTCAAAATGTTGTTAATCAATATAACTATTCAAAGTTTTGCAATCAGGATTGTTTTCAATATCCTTCAACATTTGCAAATCCCATTCATCAGGTTCAATTTCCTCAATATCATCCCAAGATGGAATGAATTGTGTAGATATAATATCCCAAAGCCTGTCGGCTTCACTGTTGTCCATAACGGTTATAGCACCTATAATTCTTTCTTTTGTAGCGTTCATGTATGATACCTCCTATTTTCTGTATACCTGTCCTCTATTATCTATTTTTTCAATAAAAATCACATTAAACTGTCTATCAAATAGAACTCTATATGTTCCCACCCTTAGGCGATAATATGGAGAACCTGTTAATTTTTTAACATCACCTCTTGGCAAATTTTCTATAGCAACTTTTATTCGCTGCCTGGTAATCTCATTCTGTTTGTCAAGAAATTTGTTAGCCTGTTTAGAATATTTTATATCCATATATTCCCCTTTTTGATCTTAACTGTAATAACTGTCTTTTGTTATGATAATACCACTAATCAAACCAAAGTTCTATAGCAAAAACATAAAAAAATTAGAAAAGTAGAAAAGAATTATTAAAAAAATAGACTTATAAGCTATATTCTTAAGTGAGTTCAAAAATAGTCAGCGACAAAGTAAATAAAAGGTTTACTGTTTTCTTTGAATATAATAATATATTTGATATAATAGTTATTAGGGAATTGACGACATATTAATTAATGTATAGAATTATAAATATAAATTAACAAAAATTTGAGGAGAATGTTTATGGGAACCTGGAGTGCTGACATATTTGGAAATGACACATCCTGTGATATTAAGGATGAGTTTTTTGAGCGTTTTAATGCCGGTGAAGAGCCTGAAGATATAAAAAATGATATGCTTCCTGCTGAGGAAGATGAGGACAGATACGATGTCTTGTTTAGTCTTGCACACTGCCTCTGGGAGGTGGGCGAACTAAAGGATGATTTGTTAAATGAAGTCAATGAAGCGATACAAAGCGGAAAAGACTTGGAAGTTGCAAGAGAGCTTGGAGCTGATGATAAATTCCTAAAGAAAAGAAGCGACAATCTGAATAAGTTCTTGGATAAAATCAGTGTGCCTAAGAAGAAACCTAAGAAAAGAGTGGCACCACCTGTTCCAGTTGAAAGTAAGTACAAAAACGGTGCAGTAATGGCATTTAAGTATGAAGATGGTATGTGTGGGGCTCTGATTGCCATAAACGGACATTTTTTTGATAAAGAAACAATTTATAAATATATCCAAACTACAGTGAAAACTATGGAAAAGCCTACTATTGATGATGTGCGTAGGTCTTATATAATTGACGCAAATTTTCACAACAGGGAGAGAAATTCGTTTCCACTTCGTAATCCTATGTTCTATTATGCCTTTGACAACTGTATTGCACAGTATTTAACTGCTAGAGAAACAAAAAAATTTGAAGTTTATAATGATTCATTTTTTGAAATAATAGGATACCTCTCTGATTGGGGAGATTGCTCCGGAGGAACTCACAAAGCATTTGATTATAGCGTAAAAACTCCAGAAGAATTTAAGACATATGCTGCTTGGATATTAACTAATGCATACAATAATGATATATCCGCACATACGAATATGACTGTAGATGATTGAGGCAAAGGTAACCAACTATACCAAGGCGGCAGCCTTTGATTTTGATTCGTTAGAGTAGGAAAAGTTAATGACAGTAAATCTGTAAAAGGTTTACTGCACTTTTTGGCAATATCGCCATTGATTCGATAGCACCAAGGCTGTAGCTTCATGTAAATGAGAAATGTTGTGTAGTAGTCAATAAAAGAAAATTGTATATTATAGAAAATAAGATTGACACCCTATAAAATAGGGTATAAAATAGAAATTAATATAAATGAGAGGTTGTTTTAATGATAAGAACTTTTATAGAGGTGCCAATATTTACTAAAAGATGGAAAGAAATAGGACTTGGAGATGATGAACTTAAATTGCTGCAAATAATGTTGTTAAAAAATCCGGAATCGGGTAAGATTATGGAAGGAACTGGTGGAATAAGAAAAGTTAGATTTCCGCTAGAAAATAGAGGTAAGAGTGGCAGTGTGAGGGTATGCTATACGGATTTTACTGAATATGAAGTAATATATTTAATAACGGCATTTGAGAAAAAAGAACAGGAAAATCTGACAATGGAAGAAAAAAATGCAATTAAAAAACTTGTTAAAGCATTAAAAGAAGAAGTTGCAAAGAATAGGAGGTTGGTGTGAGTTCGTTATTTGATGATTTAAAACAAGGATTAGAAGAAGCTATCGATTATGAAAAGGGTAAAGGAAAAGCTAAAGTACAAACATATATGATAATGCCTGTCAAGGAATACTCCAATGTTGAAATTAAGGAGATCCGCAAAAAGGTAGGTATGACTCAAAGCGTCTTTGCATCATATATGGGAGTATCTAAAAAAAGACCGTAGAGGCCTGGGAAAGTGGTAGAACGCATCCGACAGGACCGGCATTTCGTTTACTTGATATTTTAGAAACTGAGAATTTTAGTAAAACAGATTTTGTGGTCGCTAACTAATTTAATTTATCTACTTGTATCAGGTAATAAATCCTATCTGAGAGATTTCCACCCTATATTATCATAGAAGATTTTTATTTACAGACTTATTTTCATAGTCTCTAAACCACCAGCTATGCTGGTGGTTATGTTTTATTTATAGGTAAATTTTCGTAATTTAAGCATTAATTAGAATTGTCTTTCTTTAATCGATTTATCAAAGTAAGTATAATTAATATGTCATCATCATTTAAATCCTGTATACCATCTAAGGCTTTAGAAAAAAACTCGGGGTGACAGTGTTCAGTGTTAAAAAAATTCCGCAGGTGTTATGTTAAAAAAATCACAAATTGCAAAAAAACTCACTCATAGAGGGCAAAGACTTGCCCGAGGAAATATATATATATACCCCCTGCTATGTCCTAAGCTATAACTAAGTTGATATTCTGAAAGTCCTTTACTCAATCTCAATTGTGTAATTCTATTTCTTACAAAAATTTTTCCATAATAATCCCATTCCTTTACAACATATTATAAAGGATTAATTTTAAATATAATCAATAATAAAATGATGTTATTATTGAAATAACATTAAGAATATGTTATTATTTTAAATATATCTTAATAAAAAAATGTAAGACTTGTAATGAAAGCTTATATATGTTGAGTAAGTTGATTATCAAGATTAAATGGACATATTTTGTTCAAATGGTCTTGTATAATAAAATCATAAAAAAGTAAAAAGGAGAAAAAGGAAATGAACACGAAGTTTAACAAAGGAAAAGTAATAGCATTTGGTATGGTTATGGTGCTTAGTGCACTTATGACATTACAACCAGCTAAAGCAGGATATAAGGACACAATGGAGGAAGCGGTGAATATTCCATTAAATGGAGCAGTAGTTAGTAATTATGCTGAGAATAAACCACAATATTTCAGATTTGATGTTCCATCTAATATTGGCAATAAGTGGGTAGTAATATCACTTACAAACTATACAAATGTACCACAATGTATAAGTTTATTAGATAATAATGGTGTTGAAATAAGTGATATAAAAATTACAAGTCATAATGGTGGAAATGAAGCAATATATACTAAAATATCACCATCTACAGATGCCTACGCAGACAGAATCAAGATAAAAGCAGGCATGGCATATTTTATTAAAGTTAAGCCGTATTGGGGAGATTTGCCTAAAAATGATTTTAACCTGTCGATAAAGACTATAGATGATGATAACTGGGGTGGATTTGATAATGAACTTAAGCTTAAAGCGAATAAAAAGCAATCTGGTGAAATAGAAGTAATAAACGATGTAGACAGCTATTCTATTAAGGTTCCTAAAAAAGCTGAGTGTAACTTTGTTATAAGCTCAGATTGTGACGCAAAAGCTTATATTACAGATAAAGATGGAATAAAACTTGCTGAAACTAATATATACAAAGGTAAGGCTGATAACAGCCTTAGTGCATTTGGAAATGGTGAGAAAGTGTTTATAAGAATACAGTCAAGAAACTATACTGGTAAATACACAATTAAACCATGTATAGCCAGTGCTGACTTAAAACTTACAAAGTACAAGAGAGGAACGGCAGTAATTAAGGGTAAGACTAGGGGGTATGCTGATGTAAAAGTTTATTACAATGATAAATATTATTATGTAACTTCAAATGCAAATGGAAATTTTGCTATCAATTTAGATGCTAAGTTAAAATCTAAGAGTAAAATTGAAATTACAGTATCAAAGTCAGGACAGGATTCCATTATTAAGAAATTTAAAGTAAAATAAAAAGTAGTTTTAAGGGTAAGAGAGTTAAACGCTTGTTTTGTGCTTAGAGTTCTATTTAATAATGTTGCACTAACAGATTAATAATAAGCCTATGTAGTGTAAGAGATAATTGGATGTGGTAAAGATTTAAATACACGACCTGTTAAATAAAGCAAAAAGGGAGATTAACTATGAAGCTGAAAGGGTATTTAAGAAAAAAATAAGTATTTTTAGTTTTGAGCGTTGTATTTATGTTATCACTAGTATTAAAACCTGGGATAGTATTGGCAAAAAAACTCAGAAAATATTAACCGGTCGGTTTTTATTGATAGACGGTTATTATTACGATTTGGATAGAACAAATTCTAATGAAAAATCAGAGTATAATTAAGAAATCTGCCTGGGGTTCAGATAAGAATACAACTATTCAGAAGGATGTAACATCTTGGAATATAATTACTGACGGGAAAATAGTATACTATTCTAAAGACAAGGCAGGTAAGGGTATTATATATAAAATGAATATTAAATCAAAGAAAGCAACGAAAGTGCTTTCAGGTAAGGATTATGTTCTTTTAGGGGGTACTAATAAATATCTATATATTGGAAAGATAATAGATGTATATTATGCGAAGTATATTGATAAAGTGTATATCTATAATATAAAGACAAAAAAGATGAAAGAGAGAAAGTTTGGAACTCAGCTTATGCAATTTGAGGTAAAAAATAATAGGGTAATGGCAGGTGGTGCACATTCAGATACAAGTAATGCCTTAATGGAAGTTATGACAGACACAGGAAAGAGCATATTTAAGCTAAAAGCTGTTTATGGAATGCTTTTATGGAAAGGCTTAGTATACGAACAGGAATATTATGTAAATAATGAGCAGAGATTTAGGTATTATAAATGCGATATGAATGGAAAGAATAAAACAAAGATAGATTATGGAGAATATGTGTCCTATTTCAACCACCCCCATCTAACATATGATGAATAAATGTCAGCTTTAAGGAAGATATTTCTAGTTCAAGCCATACAGTCAAATGTTAACGATAAGCACCTGTAACAGGGTGCTTTTTAATTTTGCTTTATGGCATAAGTTTATAAAAAAGGTTTACTGTTTTCTTTGAATATAATAATATATTTGATATAATAGTTATTAGGGAATTGACGACATATTCATTAATGTATAGAATTATAAATATAAATTAACAAAATTTTAGGAGAATGTTTATGGGAACTTGGAGTGCTGCCATATTTGGAAATGATACATCCTGTGATATTAAGGATGAGTTTTTTGAGCGTTTTAATGCCGGTGAGGAACCTGAAGATATAAAAAATGAATTGCTTCCTGCTGGGGAAGATGATGACAGATACGATGTCTTGTTTAGTCTTGCACACTGCCTCTGGGAGGTGGGCGAACTAAAGGATGATTTGTTAAATGAAGTCAATGAAGCGATACAAAGCGGAAAAGACTTGGAAGTTGCAAGGGAATTGGGAGCTGATGATAAATTCATCAAGAAAAGGATAACTAACCTTGCTGAATTTTTAGAGAAAATCAGTGTGCCTAAGAAGAAACCTAAGAAAAGAGTGGCACCACCTGTTCCAGTTGAAAGTAAGTATAAAAACGGTGCAGTAATGGCATTTAAGTATGAAGATGGTATGTGGGGGGCTCTGATTGCCATAAACGGACATTTTTTTGATAAAGAAACAATTTATAAATATATCCAAACTACCGTGAAAACTATGGAAAAGCCTACTATTGATGATGTGCGTAGGTCTTATATAATTGACGCAAATTTTCACAACAGGGAGAGAAATTCGTTTCCACTTCGTAATCCTATGTTCTATTATGCCTTTGACAACTGTATTGCACAGTATTTAACTGCTAGAGAAACAAAAAAATTTGAAGTTTATAATGATTCATTTTTTGAAATAATAGGATACCTCTCTGATTGGGGAGATTGCTCCGGAGGAACTCACAAAGCATTTGATTATAGTGTAAAAACTCCAGAAGAATTTAAGACGTATGCTGCCTGGATATTAACTAATGCATACAATAAAGATATATCCGTACATACGGATATGACGGTGGATGAAATTGACAAGGAGTTTATAGAACGACTTAGCCAGTAGTTTAACCTACTAAGGCTTATTTATGATGCAGGTTCAGATAATAAGGCAGAAAGGTGATAATTTGAAAGTAGAAGAATTACCTACACTTTATAGCGTGGATATAGTAAATATGGATGACTGTACAAACGAGCTTTTACTGGAGGATATAAGACAATATGGACGAGAAATTTAGTAGAAGTATGAGTTCGAGGATGTGGTTAAGAGGATCTGCCGAATCAACGAGTAATAATGTTACAAGAATGATTTAGGTTAAATTAAGGGGAATAAAATAAATGGAAATATTTGAAATCAAATCTTTTGAAGAATACTTGGACTTTATTTTAGAATTGGAAGATAATCCATTGTATTATGATCCGCATTATGCATATGATAAAAACAATCTCTATGGTGCAGTTAAAAGAAAAGATGAGTATTCATTTGTGGTTATTGACAATGGCGAAGTAAAAGGAATATTTGTGTGGAGTATTATTCCCGATAAAAACTATATTGAAATGCTTATAGGATTTACAAAAAATGAGGAAGCATTTAGAAGGATGTTATTACACTTAGAGAGCAAGTATCAGGGTTATAAGGCAGACTTTGTTATTAATCCAAAAAATTCTGCATTATGCAGGGTTCTAAGAGAAAAAAATGCCGTTTTTGATACTGAACAGCAAAAGATGGTTCATGCCGGTGTGGTGCCGAACATGGATACAAGCAGTATAGAATTATATACTGAAAAATGGAGAAAAGAATACTGTGAACTTCATAGCAGGGAAACATATTGGAATGCAGATAGAATTCTTGCGGCTAAAGACCGTTTCAGAGTATTGCTTGCTATAAAAGACGGCCGGTTGATAGGATATCTTGATGTAACCTATAGTTTTGAGCAAAATGAACCCTATGATATTTATGTTAAACCTGAGTACAGATATCAGGGTTATGAGCTTGCTCTTCTTATAAAAGCAATAGGGTTAAACCTGCCATCTAAGATGATGGTACTGGTTGATGTTGATGCTCATAACGACATAGAAATCTACACTGCAGCAGGCTTCATAAAAGTAGAAGGACAGAATAGTGTTTATGCAACTTATATGTTTTGATACAATTATGTAGATGTACCCCAAGAGGTAAAAAAATAAGCCATTATAAGAGAATGAGTAAATAAATGATAAGGCTGCTCAGGCTTTGTAAACAAGTACTAAACTTATATTAAGGAGGAAAAATAAATGGGATTAATAGCAAACTATCAGTATTTAAGCGATGAGAACTTAAAGGCAATGAAGAACTTTGATGGTGAAGAAGATGAGCTGCTTGAAGATGTTGAAGAGTGGAATGAAGAGGCAGAGATTTTGCTTGATATCGATAAAATGTGGGATATACTTCATTTTGTATTGACCGGTGTAAGCGGCACAGAGCCTATCTGGGATGATCCTTTAAGCGAGGCAGTTGTAGGTGTGGCTTCACTTGAAGAAATATCTGAATTTACTGCTTATACAGAAAAAGAAAGGGTGGAAGACATTCTTTCTGCCTTAGAGAGCTTTGATATAGTGGGAGCGTTACATAATCTCGATATGGAAACCTGTAAAAAGGCCGAGCTTTATCCTGATATCTGGGAGCATGATCTTGATTTTGAAGGAATAAAGAAGGAAGTCCACAAATGTTTCGAGGATTTGATTGATTTTTACAAGCAGATTTTGGAAATAAATGGAAATGTTTTGGTCACAATATATTAGTTTATTTTAACTGAATACACCATTGGAGGCGTAAGATGTGCGAATTTTGTGAGAAGATAACTTTAGTTCAAAACTTTAAGTCTCCAAAGGACTATGAAAAAACTATGGCCTATATAGGTGAGTTAATCAAAAAATCCGGATTTTTGCTAGTAGATGGCACCTGCCCCGTAGATGGCTATAAGCGGGGTGGGTACTGGGTGGATGACATTATCTACCATACCATTGAATGTCCCCAATGTGGGCAGAAATTTACCTGTGTTGTAAATACATATAGAGGTGGAGGTTCGTTTAAAAAGGGCTGATGGATAAATTTGAGATATTTGAAGAGGCTAGCAAGTATATTTTAACTAAAATGAGTGAGTTTAAGGATGCTCTGAGTACTAAAGTGAGTTCGTTAGAAGGTGCAGAATGGTTATTTGACAAGGGAAGTGTAAAGACCTGTAGAGCGGATGAAACCGGAAGAAAACCAAGATGTAAGGTAGGAGTGAAATACCACTTAAAAGTTCAATTATCAGTGAAAGATGTTGAAGCTATATGGAATGAGTTCAATCTTGTTTTTAAGCAAAGCCACATAGCTGATATCGAGAGAATAAGAGAAAATGAAGAACTTTTAAGATATGAGTTTAAAGCTAAAAATCCTGAAGGTGATGAGGTCAGTTGTAGTATATATCTGCCTAATGAATGGAATATACCGCAGATTGGCATACTGGGCTTTATTTCTTCAAGATATAAAAAGGCAGATTATGTTGGATAATCAAAAAAGATTGTTAGAAATGTGTGGCAGTAATACTGTATAAAATGGTGTCTATGTTTTTGATGCCTGATTATAAAAGGGGAAGAGAATGGCAAGATATGAAGTCGGTGCAATCTACAAAATAGACGGAAATGATAGAACCTATTATGTAAGGCTGTTGACCGGTGATGTTTACGGAGTGTTTGAGCCTATTGACGGAGAGATATGTGAGGAAACCTTTGAGCATACAGGGTACAGGCTTTACATTTCAACAGGTTCTTTTGCTGTAAAGAGAGGCTTTTGGGAAAAGGTTTTACCCTCTCCTGATAAGAAAGATACTAAGAGGTGGAGGAGACCGCAGCATTTGGTGAGATTTGAACCTTGGGATATTGAAGGGACGCTTGAAAGGTGTGCTTCGTCTGATGAAAACGGAAATACTGAAATCATAAGCAGGGAAGAGTATATTGACTACTTAAAGAAAGGTCTTATCTCAAACATCTTACCTATGTATGAAAATATTCCGGGTTTCTTAGACAGGTCTTATGATAATTGGCCACAAGGTGAAATCTATAGTTCGCTATTATACGGCAATCCTGAGCATAAAAGAAAACAGGCTGAGGCGTTAAAGGAGCTGGGGATTGGGTTTACGAGTGAGCCAATCGACAAAGTAACAAGGCAACGATAGTAATTAAGGTTATATTCAGAAATGAAGAACTTATAGGAGATGGGGTTTGATGCTGAAGAGATAAAAAAGAACAAGGTGAATTGCAAAAGTAACTTCCACACCTAAGGTTTAATTTTTTATTTTAGATACGGTATGGAAATTACTTTTTACAAATTTTACATAAATTAAGAGCTAGATGTATACATTATCTGAAAAAAATGCTATAATCAGCCTTACAGGAAGAACTATGACCCTAATTTTTTTCATAGCAAACAGGAGTCGAAGTTACTTTTCCAAAACTGGGAATAAGTAAAATCCACCCTTTATATATGGGCTAGAAGTTCATCTTTTAACCGGTGAGTTCCTTTTTATTTGCCTAAGAGCTTAGGGGCTAGGGTAATTTCATCCGGTGAAATTTTTTGAATACCTAAGCTCTTTAATATTTTTTTGCCGTATTGAAATGCAAAAAATATCATAAGAGCTTTTGTTTCGAGCTTCACCCTTGAATATGAATTGATGTGGCTCATCATCAGGTTTTATGTCTTCCTGTGTGTAATTACTAAAATCCACACCCTTCGGTATTATCCTTCTTATCATTTCATGGTTGTTTTCACAGCCGCCCTTCTGGTAAGGTGAAGAAGGGTCGCAGTAAAATACCCTAAGTCTCCTGTTTCCCTGTGCATCAAACTCCAGTGCCTGCGGATTTGAAAATTCACTTCCGTTGTCTAACAGCAGCACATCAAATATTTTCCCGAAAATATCAGGTCTCAGTTCAATATACAGCCTTTCAAATATCTCCGTAACAGAATGTGAGTCATTGTAGTTTCTCAGAAAAGCAAGCTGCAGGTTCTGCTGTACAAAGAAGAGAGTGAGAAGTACTTTCCCGCCCTTTACCCCTTCTACACTGTCGCCTTCACATACGACTGAATCGGGGTTTTCTTCAATAAACTTCAGGAAGTCCTCATAAGTCCTTCCCTTCCTGCACTCTTTATCCACTTTCAAAGATTTGCTTTTATTTTTTCTCGGACGCATTCTTATAGTGCGTGGCATGTCAATGTTTCTGGCAAAAAACAGACTGTTGTTTATATATTTATAGAGAGTCCTGTCGGAAACCATGATTTCATGGTTGATTGTTATATGTCTTATGGATTGCCCTTTTAACAGGAGTGGACTTACAATGCCGTCTATATATTCCCTTTCGTTTTCTGTAAGGTTAAACCCTGTTCTTGATTCAGACAGTGATTTTCTATATCTTGCCTCAGCTTCCTTTGCCTTGTAAAATCTTTTTTCAAGGCGGCACCTGTTTCTGTCAGGGCATCCGTTACATACATAAGGTGGATTAAGAAGTTTAGGGCAGATATGTCTGACATAATCATCACACAGTGGCATGCATTTCCCGCAGCTTCCGCATGTTCTGTTTTTGTTAAGGCAGTGACTGCATACAAATCTTTTTTTACATGATCTGTCCACTGAATGCAGACAGTCATTAAAAGACCTGCCGTATGAGCCTGTCTGTTCAGTAATTATGTTTTTTTTATTTCTTTTGAAACAGTTGTGTTGTCTTTTCCTATAGCCAAAAGCAATCTTATTAAAGCTCATTTTTAGAAAGCATGATTTCTATGTCAGAACGCTGGCTTAAAGAAAGATGTGAATGTTTTCCCATAATTAAAAATATTCCTTTCAGTTTGTATAAAAAACCCTAACCTGATGAATCTAACCCAATATATATTTTAACTCATGGAATCAGTAAAGTCCATAGTTAAAGATGTGGTGTATGGAAAAAGTAAAATCCATACTAATATGGAATTTACTTTTTCAAATAACATAAAAAAGAACAATATAATGACAATGTATTGACAACAACCGAAACCATACTATAATATACATTAATGGAGGTGTTTAGTATGGCAACTACAAATTTGAATATCAGAACGGAAAAAGCAATCAAAGATCAGGCAGAAAGTATTTTTAATGAACTCGGGATAAACATGACTACTGCTGTCAATATGTTCTTAAGAACAGCTATTCGCGAACATGGAATTCCTTTTGAACTTAAGCTGGATGTACCCAATGATTCTACAGCGGCTGCAATCGAAGAGGGAAGAAAACTTATGGCTGATCTGGCGGCACCTAGATATTCCAGCATGGAAGAACTTAAGGCGGCGCTTGAAGTATGAAATATGAGGTACAGTTTACCAACCAGTTTAAAAAAGATTTAAAACTTGCGAAAAAACAACATAAGAATCTAGATTAGCTGTTTGAGATAATTAACATTCTGGCGGACGGAGGTACGCTAGATATAAAATACAGAGATCATGCTTTGACAGGAAACTATAAAGGTGCTCGTGAATGTCATATTGAGCCGGATTGGTTGTTGGTTTATGAGATTTATGGAGATGTACTGGTCTTGATGATTTATAGGATTGGATCACACCCGGAATTGTTCAAATAATGCTAAAGAAAATATATAAATTGCCGATAAACTTCATGAATAATCATAGTTATTATTCGCAGAAATGCTTTAAGTTTGATACATTAGAAGATTAAGTACAGGAATGAGTCAATATGAAAATAAATAGTTTAACCAATACTCATACTCAGATTGTTACACCTGCTGCAGTTACAAATTATTATATGTCAAATCGAGCTGATGAAAAAATGTCTTCTACTGATGTAGTAGAATTATCTGATAAAGGAAAGAAACTTCTTGAAGATAAGGAATTTTATGCGACTTCCGGGAAAGATATTTTGAGTGTAAGTAAAAGTAAAGGCGAAGATTCTTATACTGTCAGCTTTGAACATTCAGCTTTTGTAGAAAGAGCAGTTGCTAGAGGCTATATTACGGTTAATGGCAAAACTATTAAGTTCTCAGACGACGATAAAAAGAAATTACTAAAGGCAGGTAAAGAGGCAGAGGCAAAGAGTGAAGAGGCTTTTTTAAAACATCATTTAGAACATAATATGAGAGTTGCAGAGCAACAGTCGGCCGTATTTGAACTTGATGCTAGAGACAATGCCGAACTTATCAAGCTACAAGTTAAATTGTCCAAAGGTGGAAAATTAAGCCCTGCTGAATTAAAAAAACTTTTGGAAAAGGATCCACAGGGATACCAAGTTGCAATGATGATTAGAAATATGAATTCTAATAAAAAGCCTGATAAAAACCAGAAGGTAGAAGTTGCTATGGCTAAGAAAGAAGATAATTATATGAAAGAGCTTCTTAAAACTGCTACTACTGAAGTGTCTGATAAAGATATTGAATGGAAATACTATGACACAACGCTTAATATTTCTTTTGATGGAGATGAACCGGTGGTTCAATCGGTAGGAATAGAAGAAAGATATATAAATAAACCTAATTAAAACTAAATATATTTCACTCAAAAAAAGTGATTATAGACGATGCAATATCTGCCCCCTTTACTGGACAAAAACCAGGAAAGGAGGGTTTTCGATTTTTTAAAAGTAAGTTCCATATCTTGGCGTTAATAATTATATTCAAGCCAAGAGTGGAACTTACTATATATATAAGTTGTAAAATAAAAGTGTCCACTTAAAAGGAAATAAAAAGCATCGAGTTACCATTCATAGTTATAATTGGATTGGCAAAAACAAAAAATAACGAAAGGTAACCGAGGCAGACTTATTATAACAGAGAAAGAAAAAAGGTAAACACTTAACGCTGGTAGAAAGATGTATTATAGAAGCTAACTTAAAAGAAAAGAAGACACATAAAGAGATATCTGAGAGAATAGGTGTTTCTACAAAGACCATACAAAGAGAAGTTAAAAGAGGTATGGTAGAACTGCTGAATTCTGATTTAACAGTAAAAAAAGAGTATGTGGCGGAGCTTGCCCATCAGAAGTACAGGGATAAAAAAATCTTCCTAAAGCTAAGAAAGAAATATCTTCCTCATAATAAAAAATATGAATGACATGAAGAGTTGGAGAAACGCATAAAGAAGAATGGTGGAAGGAGCATAGAGGAAATGGGAATAGCCTATTTCTATGCACATAGTTATTGTTCTTATGAGAGAGAAGTAACGAGAATAATAATAGATTCATTCGCCGTTTTATAAGAAAAGGTACTGATATAGGAAAGTGCAGTAAGGCATATATCAAGAAGATAGAAAAATATATAAACGCATATCCAAGGAAACAATTTGGTGGAAAGTCTGCTGATGAAGTGTATAAAGAATTATTTACTTGAGGTGGACACTTAGTGTTGCAATTTATATTAACTTGTAAAAATTATTGTATTATGATACAATACTTGTATCAATCTATTAGAGGGGATTTTCAAAATGTTGGAAAGAATGATACAGACAAATCTTTGTGTAATTTTGCAGTTTGTTTTATTAGAAAAAAAGATGAGAACTACTTAAAGATACTATCTTTAGGTGGTTCTTTTCGCTTATTTACAAGTAAAGGAGGGGAGAAGATTCGGAGTTTGTTGAAAAAGTGACACTCTGTAAGAGTGATATAAATCGATTGAGTGTTACTTTATATGCTAGAAAGAAGTAAGGAATTTTTTAATTTAGTAAACTAAAAGGAGAAACAGAAAATGAAGAAAATGTTAAAAAAGATTTCACTGCTATTAATTATGGCTATGATAGTAGGTATATTTCAGACAGGAGAGGTGTTTGCTGAGTCAAAGTATAACTGGATAGGAAGCTTTTATAAAGGAGTAGCTAGAGCATATGACAAAGATGGTGTAACATTAGTAAATAAAGAAGGTAAACAGCTAGTTAAGAGCGGGAAGTATGATTCGATAGAATTTTTCGTTGAAGGAATGACTTATGTAAGTAAAGATGGTAAGTATGGCTTCATAGATACAAAAGGAAAAGAGGTAGTAAAGCCAAAGTATGATTCAGTAGGTGATTTTAGTGAAGGCGTTGCTTTCGTTTTGAAGGATGACAAGTCAGGTTTAATAGATAAAAAAGGTAAAGAGATAGTTAAGCTTGGAAAGTATGATGAAGTAGGCGAAATTAAAGAAGGAATGGCTAAGGTAAGGAAAGGCGAAAAGTATGGATTTGTAGATAAAAAAGGTAAAGAGGTAATAAAGCCAAAGTATGATGATGTAAGTGAATTTCATGAAGGGCTGGCTAAGGTAAGGAAAGGCGAAAAGTATGGATTTGTAGATAAAAAAGGTAAAGAGATAGTAAAACTAGGAAAATATGATAGTGTAGATGATTTTGGCGATGGACTGGCTAAGGTAGAGAAAGGTGGGAAGTATGGATTTGTAGATAAAAAAGGGAAAGAAGTAATAAAGGTAAATCTGAAATATAGTTATATAGATGTTTTTAGAGAAGGACTAGCTGCAGTAGAGAAGAACGGGAAGTTTGGATATATAGATAAAAAAGGAAAAGAGGTAATAAAGGCAAATCTTAACTATGATGCTGTAGATTATTTCGTTGGCGGGCTGGCTAAAGTAAAGAAAGATGAAAAGTATGGATTCATAGATAAAAAAGGTAAAGAGATAGTTAAGCCAGGAAGGTATGATAGTGTAGCTTATTTTAGCGAAGAACTGGCTTATGTAGTAAAGGACGATAAGTATGGATATGTAGATAAAAAAGGTAAAGAGATAGTAAAGCTAGGAAAGTATGATACTGTATCCAATCTTATTGAAGGAATGGCTTGGGTAAAAAAGGGTGATAGGTATGGATATATAGATAAAAAAGGTAAAGAGGTAATAGGGTTAAAATATGATGATGCAAATGATTTCAGTGGAGGCATAGCTCCTGTAAGTAAGGGAAATGACTGGTATATCATTAATAAAAAAGGTAAAGTTTTAAGAAAGATTTAAACGGAGTTTTTTAGGGTTGCTTAGGCAACCCTATTTTAAATACAAACCGCTTTGAATTCTATGCTTTAAGCTTAAAATGCCTGTGAATTTTAGTAGTAAAAAGTTGAGTGTCTCTTGCTAAAATTGACAAATTTTGGTAAACTATTTGTACAAATCTTTTAGAGGAGATTGATGAAAATGTTGGCAAGAAGAGTACAGACAGACATAGTTATGTGTAATTTTATCGTTTGTTTTATAAGAAATAAATGAGAACTACTTAGAGAGGCTATCTTTAGGTGGTTTTTTGCTTTTTTGTAAGGTGGTGATGATGAAAAGCTATTAAGCAGCTTATAATCTATAGTATATGAATAATTTAAGATTATTTATTAGGATATGGGGAATTTAAGTAATGGTCTGATACCGGCTAAAAATAATGGTAAATGGGGATACATTAATAAAAAAAGGAAAGAAAATACTTGATTAATATTTAGATGTAAGGCTTAAACAGAAATAAGAATGATATAAAAACAAAAAATGAAATATAAGCGTTAAATGAAACAAATAGGGGCTGGCATACTCGCCAGCCCTTCTATATCATGTAGCAAACACCCCATAAAGTGGCACCGACTTAATTCCATTCTCAAATCCAAAATTTTTAGTTGAAAATCTATAGGAAAACTCAGGATTGTATTTATCTGTATATATTTTAAGGCTTTTGGCTCTTACATTATCTGCTGATTTAACTTCAATAGGTATAACATTACCATCTATTTGAGCTACAAAGTCAACCTCAGCCTTATTGCCGGAAGTCCAATAGTAAGGAGTTATTCCTTTTGCTGATAACTCTTCAGCTACATAGTTTTCTGCTAATATTCCTCTGATTTTGTCTGAAATTTTTAGATTGTGCACAATATTTTCAGCCGGGATATCTGATTTCATAGAGAGAAGTCCCACATCTGAATAGTACATTTTAAATGTGAGATTATCCTCGTATATTTTGAGTGGCAGATTTCCTTCAGTTATTTTATTACATCTAATAACTACGCCTGCTGCAATAAGCCAAGCTAATGCATTTTCATAGTCTTTGGCGCGAGCACTGCTTCCTATAACTGAGTACATAAACTTTGAATTTTCTTTGGCAAGCTGTGCAGGAAGACTGTTATAAGCTGAAATAGCTTTAATAGTATCGGAAGGAGTTGAGTATTTTGCCATATCTGAAATATAGGCATTAGCAATATTTCCTTGTACAGCTCTCACAAAGTTAAAATCCCTTTTCTCAATATATCTTGCTACGGCTTCCGGATATCCACCAACAGCAAGATATGTATGATATAGGTTAAGTGCCTTTGTATGTAAGGGAGAGGATAATGGTGAAAAAATCTTTGCAGCTTCTAATATAATATCTTTTAGTGAGGTTTCACCTATAGCAATAATAAACTCATCAAATGTCATTGGATACATATTTATAGTGTCTACCTTTCCTACAGGATAGGAAAAATTACCTCTGTTAAGAGCCAGACCTAACAGGCTGCCGGCTGCAATTATATGATATTCATTAGCTGATTCATTTATATATTTAAGGAAGGTGAGTGCTTTTTCTGAGGCTTGTATTTCATCAAAAATAATTAAAGTTTTTTCAGGAAGAATGGTTATGCTTTTAATAATAGAAAGTTCATTAATTATCCTTGCAGGATTTAAATCATTTTCAAATATGCCGGTTAAATCTGAACCGGTTTCAAAATTAAAATATGCCACATTGTCATACTCTGATTGTCCAAACTCAAGCATACTGTAAGTCTTGCCTATCTGTCTTGCTCCATATATAATCAGAGGCTTTCTAAAAGGGCTTTTTTTCCATTCCTTTAATTCTTCAAGAACTTTTCTATACATTTTAACCTCCATATATTATGATGTGGGTGTCAAAAGTATTTGACACCCAATGATATAGGATTGCTTCGGCTTCACCTCTCTGGGTCCTTGCAAAAATATTCGTAATCCGCTCATTTTTTTGCAAAAAATGGCTACTTACTCATATTTTTTGCGTGTCAAAAGATAATAAATTCTCTTGCAAGCAAGCCCCAATCGAATTTTTATACTTTTGACACTTGTATCATATTATAAATTATGTAGTTAATTTTATATTATATATATGATTAATGCAAGGGAAATATACATTTTTAGCACTTAAAGTATCGGCAAATTTACAATGAACTTCGAGCGATAGTACTAGACAAATTAAAATAAATGATTTACACTATAACAGATAATGCTTTTAAGGAGTTTAATATGTTAGCAGGCGAACTATTGTCATATATAAAAGTTAAGAAAATCTATGGTGATATAGAAAACATTGATATAAAATATATTTCACAGGACAGCAGAGATATAAAAGAGGGAACTGCTTTCATCTGTATAGAGGGAAGCCAGGTAGATGGACACACCTTCGTAGAAAGTGCGGGAGATAAGGGGGCTAGCCTCTTCATCGCAAGTAAAGATATCTCTGATAAGGCGGGAAATACCCCTGTGGTATATGTGAAAGACACCTTGAAGGTGATGGCGCTTTTGTCAAATGTACTCTTTGGAGAGCCTAGTGAAAAGCTCTTCATGGTAGGTATAACAGGAACAAACGGGAAGACTACTACGAGTTACCTGATTAACCATATTTTTGAGGAAAGCGGGCAAAATACCGGACTGATAGGAACCATTCATCATAAGATAGGAAAGAAGGTTATACCTACCAAGAATACCACACCGGTATCAGTTACTCTTCAGGGACTGTTAAAGGATATGGTAGAGGAAAACTGTGACTCCTGTATTATGGAGGTTTCATCACACGCACTTGCACTTGACAGGGTGATTGGCTGTGATTTTGATGTAGCGGTATTTACCAATTTATCCCATGAGCATCTGGACTTGCATAAGACTATGGAAAACTATGCCCGCACCAAGGAACTCTTATTTACGCAACTTGGACATACTGTTAAAAACGGGAAATTAAAGACTGCTGTGCTAAACATAGATGATGAGCACTCTAAGGAATACAGGCTTCATACACCTGCAGAGGTGATTACATACGGAATAAATGATAAAAGTGCTGATTTCTATGCAGACAATATAAGTTTTGACAACTGGAAGATGAAGTTTGATTTACATTTTTTAGGTAATGTATATAAGATAGAGACCCACCTGGTTGGTGTATTTAATGTTTACAATGTGCTTGCGGCTATATCTGCTGCCTTTGCGAAAGGAATAGGGATTAAAGATAGCCAAAAAGCCATGAAGAGCTTCACCGGAGTAGGCGGAAGGATGGAAGTTCTTCATACGGACAAGGGCTATAAGATAATTATAGACTTTGCACATACTCCTGATGGACTCTTAAATGTGCTTAAAACTTTAATCAAGGTGCCGCACAAGAGGATAATTACCCTCATAGGGCATAGCGGTGGCAACAGAGACTCCAGTATGAGACCTGATTTGGGAAGGATTGCCCTTGAGAACTCGGACGAGGTTGTATTTACGGCTGACAACCCTAGAAATGAGAGCATAGCCCACATTGTAGAGGGACTCATTTCAGATTGTGATAAAACAAATTATACTGTAATAGAAGATAGAAAAGAAGCTATTGAACACGCCTTAAAGATAGCAGATGAGGGAGATATAGTACTGCTTGCAGGTAAAGGGGTTGAGCCTTATCAGGTAATAGGAAACGAATATCTGCCATACAGCGAGATAGACACGGTAAGAGAGATTCTTGGCAGGATGTAAGGAGAGAATATGTGTGGATTTGTAGGATTTTGCAGTAAAAATGTAAAAGATAGAAATGTAATAAAAGAGATGAATAACCAGATTATTCACCGTGGTCCTGACAGTGATGGTTATTATTTTGACAAAGATGTTAACTTTGGATTTAGAAGACTTAGTATAATTGACTTGCACGAGGGCTCTCAGCCTATATTAAATGAAGGCGGCGATACAGCCATCATATTTAACGGAGAAATCTATAATTATCAGGAGCTTAGGGAAGACCTTGTGGCTAAGGGCTACAAGTTTAAGACACATACGGATACTGAGGTTATCTTGCATGGCTATGAAGCCTACGGCGAAGAGGGTATACTTGCTAAACTTCGCGGTATGTTTGCCTTTACTATCTGGGACAGCAAGAAGGAGAAGCTCTTTGGTGCAAGAGACCACTTTGGTATCAAGCCTTATTATTATGCTTTACTTGATGGAGACTTACTCTTTGGCTCAGAGGTTAAGTCCTTCCTTAAGTACCCAAAGTTTAAGAAGGAAGTAAATGAAAAGGCACTAAAGCATTATTTGGTTTTTCAGTACAATCCGCTAGAGGAGACTTTTTTTAAGGGGGTTAAGAAGTTAAGACCGGGGCATTATTACATATACGAAAATGGGAAAATGGAGATAAAGACCTACTATAATCTCACTCTTGACTATAAGGACATGACCTTTGATGAGGCTGTGGGTAAGATAGAAAAAGAGGTAGAAGAGTCGGTTAAATACCATAAAATCAGCGATGTAGAGGTAGGCTCCTTCCTCTCAGGTGGAGTGGACTCCAGCTATGTGGTGGCAACAGCTCTGCCTGACAAGACATTTTCAGTGGGCTTTGACAACAAGGGCTTTAATGAAACTATGTACGCAAAGGAGCTTTCGGACAGCCTTGGTATTAAACTTTGCAAAGCTGATTACTCCTGATGAATTCTTTGAAGGAATAAATAAGGTGCAGTATTATTCTGATGAGCCTCATGCTAACCTTTCATCAGTTCCTCTTTACTTTCTTTCAAAGCTTGCATCAGAGCAGGTCAAGGTGGTGCTCTCAGGAGAAGGTGCTGACGAGCTTTTTGCAGGCTACAATGAGTACGCAGATGCACTCCCTCAGAGGGTGTATAGGAAGCTTCCTTTTAGCCTTAGACATAAGCTCTACTTGAAGTACAAGGATAGGAAGCATTTTAGGGGTCAGACCATTATATTGAAATACGGTCAGAAGGTTGAGGACAGATATATAGGGCCTGCAGAGATTATGTCGGATGAACTGGCGAATTCCCTTGTCACCTCTAAGTATAAGAATGCTGAGACCTCAAGGGATTTGACTAAGAAATACTATGACGAAGTTAAAAATATGGATGATGTCTCAAAAAGGCTTTATCTGGATATGAAGATGTGGATAGTAGAGGACATCCTTCTTAAAGCTGACAAGATGACTATGGCAAATTCCATCGAACTTAGAGTGCCTCTTCTTGATAAGAAGATGTGGGAGCTTGCAAGAACCATCCCTGTTAAGCATAAGGTTCACAATGAGATAACAAAATATGCCTTTAGAAGGGCAGCCAAGAACAAACTTCCTGAAGACTGGGCAAAGCGTAGGAAGCTAGGCTTTGTTGTGCCTTTTGTGTTATGGATTAAGGAAGAGAAGTATTATAAAATAGTTAAGGAAGTCTTTAACAAAGATTTTGTAAGTGAGTTCTTTGATAAAGATAAGATAAACAAGCTCTTAGATGACCATTTTAACGGCATTACCAATAACGGTCGTAAGGTATATACTATCTATACCTTCTTAAAATGGTATGAAATATATTTTAAAGGAGTGGCAGCCTAAGACTGGTAAGAAGGCAAATAGCAGCAATGCTGCACTGTAAGGAGCTATACTTTTGGCATTAACATCAATATATACGAGGTAGAAGCAATGAATAAGGCAGTAGTATTAGGATGCAATTATTATATCGGACTTAGCGTAATTAGATGCTTGGGCAGGGAGGGCGTTCATGTTGTAGCTTGTGACTACGACTTAAAGAATGCTTATGGAGCAAAGTCCAAGTTCGTATCTGAACTCTTAAAGATTGACAATCTGAATAAGTTCGGAGAAGAAGCCTTTACCGGTCTTGTGGAGTATGGAAAAAAGCAGTCAGAAAAGCCTGTTCTTTTGCCGACACACGATAAGTATGTGGAATTCATAGACAAATACTATGATGAGCTTTCAAAGTACTATTTAATCAGCCAGGCAAAGGGGCTTAATTCCAAGCTTCTTGATAAGTGGACCTTACACGATATAGCTCTTGAAAATGGCGTGAAAATCCCTGCAACCATCAGCGTTAATGATGAAAATCTTGTGGAAAAGGTAAAGAATGAAGTAGGCTTCCCTTGTATAATAAAGCCCTTTGATACAGTTAAGTTTACCAAGGTATTTAGAAACAAGGTGTTCATCTGTAAGAACCTTGAGGAGATGGAAGCAGGCATCAAAAAAGCAAAGGATAATGACATTGAAATCTTCGTACAGGAGATAGTGCCGGGCTTTGATGACTGTATGCTTACCTACGATTTTTATATTGCAAGGAGTGGAAAGACCACCCATTATTTAACTGCACAAAAGCAGCGCCAGTGGCCTATTAACTTCGGTGCTTCAGTATTTACAATCCAGAAATACAACCCAAAGTTAGTTGAGATATCAAAGCCTTTCCTTGAGAATATAGGCTATAGGGGTTTTGGAGAGATAGAGTTTAAGAGGCACGAAAAGACAGGAGAGATTTACCTCATTGAGATAAATGCAAGAACAACCAACTTTAACAACATGATATATAAGTGTGGCATCAATATGCCTTACATTGCTTATCTTGACCTTACAGGCGGACTAAAAGAAACCGACACCAAGTTCATAAATTATAATACAAGATATGCGTTTATATATGGTTTTGAGGATATAGTTGCCATCCTTAGATATAAGAAGACAGGACAGGTGGGCATATTAAAGTCCTTAAGGATATCCTTTTCAAGGAAATGGGCTCCTGCCATCTTTGCCGCAGATGATATGGCACCTTGGTTTTTCTTTAACAAACGACTGCTTGGCAAAGCCTTTAGGAAGATATTTAGGAGGAAATAGTGTATAAATTAGGAGTTATCGGAGGCATGGGGCCTTTGGCTACAGTCAGCTTTTATGAGAGAGTTGTGCTTAATACAGCAGCTAAATGTGACAATGAACACATAGACATGGTGGTTTTAAGCCATGCATCCATGCCTGACAGAACGAAGTGCATTATTGAAAATAAAGGCGGAGAGTTTTTAGAGGTTATAAAGAAAGATTTTAAAATACTTGAGGATATAGGTGTAGAAGCTGTTGCAATTCCCTGCAACACAAGCCACTATTTCTTTGACGAGTTTAAGAAGTTTACCGGTCTTAGGATAATCAACATGATAGAGGAGACTATCCTCGAGGTTAAGAAAAGAGGAATAGAGAAGGTTGCTGTTTTTGGAACCCTCGGTACACTTAACTCTAAGGTATATGAGAAATATGCCAATCAGCATGGTATTCTTGTAAAGGAAGTATCTCCCGAGGATAAACAGGCAGTTATGGATATTATCTATGATATCAAGGAAACCAATGCTTTGGACGGGCGAAGGTTTGTGGAGATACTTAGAAAGTACTGTGACTCTGAGACTATAGGGATAGTAGCCTGTACAGAGTTAAGCCTCCTTGATATCCCCCGGGATATGAATACAATCGATGCATTAAATGTATTGGTTAAGAGAAGTATTGAACTAAGTGGGAGCAAGGTGTGATTGTGTTCTGATAGGGATACCGGTATAGTTTTAATTTTCTTTAAGATATCGAGATTGATTTTGTAAAATCATGATACAATAGAGTATATGAAATGTACTGGAAATTTGAATAAATAGGATAAAGAAATGGATAAAAAAGATGAAATGATGTTTATAAGTCATGAATCCCTTGTAAAAAAGATTTATATTATTAGGGGACAAAAGGTTATGCTTGACTTTGAATTAGCCGAAATCTATGGATATGAAACAAAGCGATTTAATGAGCAGGTTAAAAGAAATATTGAGAAATTTGATGAAGACTTTATGTTTCAATTAACGGATGAGGAAGTATCTGAACTTTCAAGGTCGCAAAATGCGACCTTGAACAAGAGTGCAGGAAGAGGTAGTAATATTAAGTACAATCCTCATGCTTTTACCGAGCAGGGAATCTATATGCTGATGACAGTTCTCAAAGGAGAGCTTGCAGTCAAGCAGAGTAAAGCCTTGATTCGCACTTTCAAGCAAATGAAAGACTACATCGTAGAAAATCAAGGTTTGATTGGGAAAAGAGAGTTTTTGCAGCTTTCGATGCAGATTACAAGTAATGTCGTGGAAATGCAGGATTTAAGACGAGATTTAAGAGATGTGGAAGATAAGGTGGCAGGATTAGTGGATAATTTAGGGAATGTTGTGCATAAATCTGAACTGTCTGACTTGATTCTCGACCTTAGCAATCCACAGCTCAAATACGGATTTTTACTTTTGAATGGACAGCCGATCGAAGCAAATCTTGCTTATAAAGACATTTATAGCATAGCGAAAAAGAGTATCTATATCATCGATAACTATATCGGAGTGAAAACTTTGGTCTTGCTAAAAGATGTTCCTTCATCGGTAGAGGTCATTATATTCAGCGATAACATCGGCAAAGGACTTCATACCCTTGAATATCAAGATTTCTACCAAGAATACCCATTTAGAAAGATAACATTCCAAAAATCCGGTGGAGAGTTTCATGACAGATACATCATTATCGACTGGAATACCGAACATCAACGAATCTATCATTGTGGAGCGTCTTCCAAAGATGCAGGGCAAAGAATCACAAGCATAACGGAAGTGGTCGATCAGATGATTTATACCGACCTCATCAATAATCTCTTGAAAAATCCGGTGTTGCAGTTAAAATAGAAGTGGAAAATGGATTGGAAATTTGAAAAAAATATGTATCCAATACTTGACACAAGGGTGAAAAACTAATAGTGTATAAGTCTGCATTACACAATGGCATATAATTTCACATTGACAGTTAAAAAGCGTAAATCCCTTAATTTATACGGGATGTACGCTTTTTATTGGATGGGGCAATTCTACGCTATTAATAGTATATATAATATAAAATGGAGAAAGCAATGAAAAAGTACTTAACCGATAATTTCGGCTATACACTGAGAAATATAAGAGAAAACTTAAAATTTACTCAGACTGAAGTTTTTCAGGGCATACTTAGCAGAAGTACCTGGTGTAATTATGAATCTGGGATTATGATACCGGATATGGTTACCTTTATTACTTTACTTGAAAGAATGGGTGTATCTCCTGATAGGTTTGAGTTCATAGTGCCTGAAGAGGTAAATAAATTTTATGAATGGTATGAAGATTGTCTGATCTATATAGAAAAATAATGATTGGAAAAAGTCTTGTAGAACAGAGAAATAAGTTTGAGATTTTTAAACAGATAAACCTTAAAAAATTCAATATCAGTATAGAGATTTTATAGACTATGTGATTGAAAGATTTGCCAATAAAAATTTAGAGAGGGCTTTACATTATATAAAGACTGCTTTGGCACAAACAGTAAAAAATATAGATAAGATTGCAGCTAACAAAAGGCTGCTGTCAATAGTTGAAGGGCATATTCTGAACAATTATTATGATTTACTGTATGAAATGGGGAGGGCTGATAGTGAGGAACTATATTCATTATATGAGTATTTCAGCAATAAATTACAGGATGATTTGATTCAGTGCAAAATCTTACCAAGAATGGCCATGATACTGTTAAAGAATGATAGAGATGTACTTAGCAGGGAAGATAGGTTGAAGATAGAACATAAAACTTTAAGAATATTAGTAAAAAACTGTGTTATTAGAGAAGTTCCTGAGATATTAAAGTATTTAACAAAAGATGAAATGTCATATGGATTATCAAAAATCCGTATCTTTCAAAGGAATGCACTCGCAGAAGTATTCAATAAGTATGGAGTGTGTTCTGAATTTAGAGTAGAATTGCAGAGGTCTGAAAGAAAAAAATATTTATTATTAGCAGATGTATTAAGGCTTAGGAGGATGGAACTTGGACTAACTATAGAGGATGTAGCAGATGGCATCTGTGCGGTAAGTACATATGCAAGAGCTGAAAATGGAAAGACCACGCCAAACAGAACTACCCTGGCTATGATTAAGGAGAGATTGAAGCTTAGAGCCATATATTATAGAAGCGAGATAGAAGTAGAAGATTACAGCTTATTAGTGCTTAATTCAGAATATAGGAGACTTGCTGCAGTTGGACGATATAGTGAAGCTGAACTAATTCATAAGGAACTTTTTAAAAAATTAGATATGGCAATTTCAGTTAACAGGCAGATAATGGGATTTTTTGAACTGTATAAACTATCGGATAAAATGGATAAAATAAGTAAGTTATGGGAACTTTTATCATATGACGAGGTTAATATTGATAAAAGAATTCTTTTCAGCAGGGAGGAAATAGAAATACTCAGCCTTATAGCTTGGGAAAATGTCCAAATTAGTGAGAAAGGAGGGATAGAGTTCTTAGAGAGTATAATCGAAAAGGAAGGCAGGCAGAGAAGGACATATTATTCCAGAACAGCTATCATAGAAAGAGATTTAATCAAACTCTTAAAGAATAATAAGGAATATGAAAGAAGTTATAAGCTTGCAATCACAGCCATTGATAAAATGTTTTTAGAAAATGAAACCGGTCTTTTGTTAGATATATTGGATTTTATCTCAACTATAGAAGAAGACCTCGGTAATAAAACCGAGGCTTCAAAGATATGTGAAGAAATGTTCTATATTGCTGAACTGTATGAAATGTATAATCATGCACAAAGCATTAGAACATATTATGACGAAATATTTAATAAAGATAAAATATGGTATTAATTACACGGCTTTTACCGGATTTTTTGAAATTGAATGAATATTTATTGGGCTATGAACCTTTTTATCGCCGCGTGAAACTTGTACACTCTTAGATGAATTACTAACGGAATAAGGCATAGCCAACCCCAGTGTTAATATTGCAAAACAGACACATAGTATTTTTTTCTTCATGATAAAACCTCGCTTACATCATTGCTATACATTCTCAAATGTTGTTTTAGGGAAACAATTAATCTGATTAAATTAAGTGTACCAAACTATACTTAATAAGACCATAGCATAGTGTAAGACATTTTAACTTGAATATGTACAATTAAATGTAAATTAGTTAAAAGCATAATGTAATCATCTGTATTTTGTGGTAAAATTGAAGTTGAGATTTATTTATTCCAAATTACTCATAAGATGCTTGGTGAATGATTGGGTATATATTAGATTTTTGGAAAGGAATAGTTTATGAAATTATTAATTGCATCAGACATTCATGGCTCTGCTTATTATGCCAAAAAGGTAGTGGAAAGCTTTGAAAAAGAAAAGGCAGATAAACTCCTTCTTTTGGGAGATATTTTGTATCATGGTCCAAGGAATGACCTGCCTTTTGAGCATAATCCTAAGGAGGTTATAGCCCTCTTAAATCCTCTTAGCGATAAAATCCTCTGTGTAAGAGGAAATTGTGAGGCAGAGGTAGACCAAATGGTGCTTGATTTTCCTTGTTTAGCCGATTATATAATTGTAAATGTAGACGGAATCAATATTTTCGCTACACATGGACATATATTTGGCGAGAACAATCCGCCAAAACTTCACAAGGGGGATATCCTACTATGTGGGCATACGCATGTGCCAAAATGCGTAGCTTATGATAACTATATTTATATGAATCCGGGATCTGCTTCCATACCTAAGGAAAACAGCTGCCATGGTTATATGACTTATGACAACAAAGAATTTGTGTGGAAGGATTTTGAAGGAAATATAAAAGAAAGCTATTCCTGTCAGGAGGTATGAAATTGACTAAAAGATATGCTATTTTTGACCTTGATGGAACTCTTCTTGATACCCTGGATGACCTTACCGACTCTATGAACTACCTGCTTGGCAAGCATAATTTTCCTTTAAGAACAAGGGATGAGGTAAGAAATTTTGTTGGAAACGGTGTCAGAAAGCTGGTAGAGCGGGCAGTTCCTAACGATTACAAAGAAGATGATGAATTTATAGATAAGTTCTATGATGATTTTAGCCGTTACTATAATTCTCATTCGGATATAAAGACCTCGCCTTACCCGGGAACCCTTGATATGCTTGATAAGCTTCTTCGCAATGGCTTTGACATAGCCATTGTATCAAACAAGATAGATTCTGCTGTAAAGGACCTAAGTATGAAGTTTTTTGGGGAGAGGATAAGGCTGCTATAGGAGAAAAGCCAAGTATCAGGCATAAGCCGGAGCCTGATATGGTATTTATGGCTATGGAGGAAATGGGTGCAGACAAGGGAAACTCAATATACATAGGTGATTCTGAGGTGGACATACAGACAGCTAAGAATTCAGGTATACCTTGTATTTCAGTGTTATGGGGATTTAAGGATAGGAAATTTTTAGAAATGTCAGGAGCTTCTATTTTGGTTGATTCGATGGAATCTTTGGGTGAAAAAAACTGATAAATTTTTCAAAAACAGAAAAAGATTAGTTATAACTAACTA
This sequence comes from uncultured Catonella sp., assembly GCA_916439065.1. Classification (GTDB taxonomy): domain Bacteria; phylum Bacillota; class Clostridia; order Lachnospirales; family Lachnospiraceae; genus Catonella. The sequence continues at coordinate 13,035 of CAKAGD010000003.1, read as the reverse complement.
AAAAAATGGTAAAAAAATTTTGAATTATTGATAAAAAAATCTCTAATACTGGTTTTATTATTTCTGAAATTGTGATATCATAATCAGGATGGATTTTATTATATGCTATGTGATAATGCGAACACGGTATTGCCATTATCTGTGTTTCCATAATCAGATATATTTAGCAGATTTTTAGGAGGATGAAAGAATGTTTAAGGTTGTAAATAAGCGCTACTTAGCCAACAATATCTGGTTAGTAGATGTAGAGGCACCTAATGTTGCCAAAGCTTGCCTTCCGGGACAGTTTGTTATTGTAAGACTTGATGAAAAAGCTGAGAGAGTTCCACTTACCATTTGTGATTATGACAGAGAAAAGAATACAATAACACTTGTTTACCAAGCAGTTGGAGCTTCCACAATGCGTATGAGAGATGCTGATGAGAATGGATACCACGATGTAGTGGGACCTCTTGGACAGCCGTCTGAGCTTTGTACTATGCCTAGAGAAGAACTTGCTAAAGAAAAGATTCTTTTTATGGCGGGTGGTGTTGGTACTGCTCCTGTATATCCACAGGTTAAGTGGTTAAAGGAAAATGGATACGAAGCCGATGTTATTATAGGTGCAAGAACAAAGGATCTTATTATTCTTGAAGAAGAGATGAAGCAGTGGGCTGCTAATCTTTATATAGCGACTGATGATGGATCTTATGGCTTCAAAGGTAATGTAAATGACTGCCTTAAGGATCTTCTTGCTAATCATGGAAAAGAGTATACAAGAGTTGTTGCTATCGGACCAATGATAATGATGAAGTTTGTCTGTCTTACAACTAAAGAACTTGGTATACCTACTATAGTTAGTATGAACCCAATCATGGTTGATGGTACAGGTATGTGTGGTGCCTGTCGTCTTTCAGTAGGTGGTAAGATTAAATTTGCCTGTGTAGACGGACCTGAGTTTGACGGACATCTTATTAACTTTGATGAGGCTATGAATAGACAGCGTATGTACAAGTCTGAAGAAGGAAGAAAGTTGTTGAAGGAGCAGGAAGGTGAGACACATAAGGGACCTGGCTGTGCTACACCTAATCCTCAGAAGGTAGATTAATTCTAAGTTATAAAGGAGATAATAAAAATGGCAGTTAATCCAATGGTTAGAATTCCTGTTAGGGGAACAGGAAGCTAAGGAAAGAGCACATAACTTTGAAGAAGTTTGTTATGGATATAATATCGAAGAGGCAATGGAAGAGTCTACAAGATGCTTAAATTGTAAGAATCCCCGCTGTGTAGGCGGATGTCCTGTAGGCATTGACATTCCGGGCTTTATCATGAGAGTTAAAGAAGGGGATGTTAAGGGTGCCTATGAGACTATAAGCAAATACAGCGCACTTCCTGCTGTATGCGGCCGTGTCTGTCCTCAGGAATCACAGTGTGAGAAGTACTGTGTAAGAGGAATAAAGGGTGATTCAGTATCTATTGGTAAGCTCGAGAGATTTACAGCTGACTGGGCTCGTGAGCAGGGTATCCGTCCTGAGCCTGCAAAGGCTAAGAATGGCAAGAGAGTAGCTGTTATAGGTGCAGGTCCAGCCGGACTTACAGCAGCCGGAGATCTTGCTAAGGCTGGCTGTGAAGTAGTCATCTATGAGGCTCTTCATGAGGCAGGCGGCGTACTTGTATATGGTATTCCTGAGTTCCGTCTTCCTAAGGAAACAGTAGTTAAGTACGAGGTTGATAATGTAAAGGCTCTTGGCGTTGAGATTAAGACTGACTACGTAATCGGAAGATCTCTTACTATAGACCAGCTTATGGAAGAGGAAGGCTTTGATGCTGTATTTATCGGCTCAGGAGCAGGTCTTCCTAAGTTTATGGGTATCCCTGGTGAGAATGCAAACGGTGTATTCTCAGCCAATGAGTACCTCACAAGATCAAACCTTATGAAGGCTTTTGATGATAATTATGATACACCTATACATCCTGGTAAGAAGGTTGTAGTAGTAGGTGGTGGTAATGTGGCTATGGACGCTGCAAGAACTGCTTTAAGACTTGGTGCAGAGACACATATCGTATATAGAAGATCTGAAGAAGAGCTTCCTGCCAGAGTTGAAGAGGTTCACCACGCTAAAGAAGAAGGCATTATCTTTGATGTACTCACCAATCCTGTTGAGATTATTGAAGATGAGAACGGCTGGGTAAAGGGATGTAAGTGCGTAAGAATGGAGCTTGGAGAGCCTGATGAGTCAGGCCGTAGAAGACCACAGGAGGTTCCTAACTCAGAATTTGTTATCGAGTGCGATACAGTAATCATGTCACTTGGTACAAGCCCTAACCCACTTATTTCTTCAACAACTGAGGGACTTGAGGCAAACAAATGGGGATGCCTTGTTGCTAAGGATGAAAATGGTGAAACAACCAAGGTAGGTGTATATGCCGGCGGTGATGCGGTTACAGGTGCAGCTACAGTTATCCTTGCAATGGGTGCAGGCAAGCACGCAGCTAAGGGTATCTTAGAGTATCTTGGTGTTGAAAAGGCTTAATAATTAAAATGATTTGAATTATAATATTCAGGCTTTTGCTCCGTCATAAATGATGGGGCAAAAGTTTCTTTATTTGTATCTAAAGTATATGTTTTTTATTTTAAATTTCCCAATTTATGATATAATGTGAACACTTAATGAATACGAGCCGTAAGGCGAAGTATGAATTTAGTGAGAGCGGTATCTAAGTACTTAGAGAAGTCGAGCCGATCTTGGCGAAGGCTGAACTTAGTACTTATGATGAAATGTGAACACTTAATGAATACGAACCGTAAGGCGAAGTATGAATTTAATAAATTTGATCAAATTTATTGTATCAACATTGCGGAGGGTATATTTTGATAACATTATTATATGCGGTAATAGCAATTTTAACAGTAATAGCGATGCTTTTATTTTTCTCCAGAAACAAGATTTTAAGAGAAAAGAAAGAAGCTGAGAAGAAATTGAAGGATACTTTGGGAGACCTTGAAAATGTGTATAGCGAAATAAATACCACACAAGAAGAACTTAATATGAAGTATCGAGAAATCAAAACAAATGAAGACAAGATTAAAAAGCTTGCATATGAAGATGCACTTACAGGATTGCCTAATGGAGCGGCATTTAATGAGATGCTTACACATATTTTAGAAACGCTTAGAAAAGAAGAATATGTCGGGATTATGTATATTGATTTGGATAATTTTAAACAAATTGATGATTTGTGGGGGCATGCAAATTGTGATGAACTGATTTTAGATGTTAGTCACAGACTTAGACAGAATCTGGATGAAAATGATTATCTTGCAAAGCTTGGCAGTGATGAATTTATGGTAATCAGCCAAAATATACTTGACCTTACTGATTTTGATGAAAAGTTAAAAAGAATAGGTAATTCATTTAGATTTCCCTTCATAACATCATTTGGACAAATAGTTATGACTACAAGTATAGGTGCTTCGGTTGCGCCTAGAGATGGTACTAAGGCTGATATTCTCATCAAGAATGCATTAACAGCGTTATTTGAAGCAAAATGTCAGGGAAAAGATAATTTTTGTTATTATAGTGAAGAAATGGCGGCAAAGGAACTTGAAAATATAGAACTACAGTCAAGCCTTACCAATGCTATAAAAAATGACAGTTTAATTCTTAAGTATGCCCCTGTGTTTGACATTGAGAGTAAAAAATATAATGTGGTTCGTACACGCCTGCTCTGGGATAGGGGAGAAAAAGGAATATGGAGGGCTGGAAAATTTATAAGCTTTGCTGAAAAAACAGGACAAATATTTGCACTTGGAGAGAATATGATTAAAAGAGTATGTGAGGAAATGCAAATATTTACGGATAAAAAGGTCATTATGCCGCTATCAGGAAGATTGTTGCTAAGCTATGATTTTAGAAATAAGATATACGATATTTTTGAGAGCTTAGGAGTTGATACTAAAAGGATTATAATTGAAATAGATGAAAAAATATTGATGACAGATTTACCTGAATGCAGCTTTGTTATAGAGGAATTGATGTCGAAAGGTCTGGGCTTTAGAGTGGGCAGATATGGAAGCGGCGGTATGTCTATAGATATACTTAAAAGCTTGAAGGAGATTCAGATATCAATTCCAGTGAGCAGGCTATTAGAACAGAATGAGCCGGAAGAAGTAATTAAGTATTTAAAAATAGTCACTGAAGTTGCTAATAAGTTGGGAAATACTGTATCTTTTTCGGATATCTCAGATGCGGAAATGGAAAATGTGGTTGTAAGCTGTGGAGGCAGATTTGTTGAGGGAGAATATTATACTCCTCTTTTAACTGCTGCTGAAATAGAATAATTGTGCAATATGACGAATAAGATTCTGAAATTTTGGTTAATTTGACATTGTTAATATAATTAATATGCATTATAATTGAATTTGTTTGTTAGAATGTCAAGATGGGAAGAAAGCGAGGAAGTTTGAATTATAATGAATTTATTGAAAGGGTGAGGGAACTTTTGTCCATAAGGCTGAGTCATTCCTATGAGATTGTTCTAAAAAAGGTAGTTAAGAATAATGATGTGTGCCGTTATGGCATCTCTGCTTTTCCCAAGGAGGGAAATAACGGTAAGAAGGTATCCCGAATAGTTTATTTGGAGGATTTTTATCAGGAATATGAGGATGAACAAGAGTATAATTTGGAAGGTATAGTGAGTGAAATATGTAGTATTCTAACAGATTTTACTTCGCCGGGATTTAATGAAACAGATTATACCGATATTGACAAAGTAAAAGACAAGATAATATTTGAATTGGTTAATTATGAAAAGAATGAGAAGAGGCTGTTAGACAGACCATATATTAAAATTATGGACTTGGCCGTTATTTTTGCCTTTGTTGCAACTGACTTAGGAAGAGATTTTGGAGTTGTACATATAACAAATGAAATAGCTAAGCAGTTTGGACTGACAAGGGATGAAATATGGGAGTTTGCGAAGGTAAATACCCCCAAGTTATTAAAAGCGGATATAATGCCTATGTCAAGTTTTGTATATGATGAAAAGGCAGATAATGAGGAAATGTATATTATCTGTAATCGCAAAAAGACAAGCGGTGCCGGAGTGATTTTGTATGATCGAATTCTTGAAGAACTTTCATCTGAACTTGAGTCTGATTTATATATTCTTCCAAGTTCCGTACATGAAACCATTGTAATCAGAGCCGATAAGAATAAAGATGTTTATGCATTACAGGAAATGGTAAAAAATATTAATAATACAGTAGTTTCTGCTGAAGATATCCTTTCTGATAAGGTATACTGTTATTATAGAAATAGTAAAAAACTTGAGATTGCATAATGATTGTATAGGGCAGGGGAGTTATTCCCTGCCCTATATTTATTTCTTGTATATTTTTTTCGGCAAACAGTTGATAATTTACTGTTTTAATCATATTTTCATAGATAAATATTGAAAAACATCAGATATAATATGTAAAAATTTAACATAATACTTGAAAAAATATCACAAAAATTGTACAATGTATATATGTACTAAATCCGAGATTCAGGCTACATAAGTTTGTGGCAGATAGGAGAAGATTATGGACATTTTTAAGTATGAAAGAATCAGAAACGTAGCTCTACTGGGCCATGGCAGCTGCGGTAAGACTACACTTGCAGAGGCCATGGCATTTGTAACGGGTGTAACTACCAGACAGGGGAAGATTGAAGACGGTTCAACAATTAGCGATTATGACAAAGAGGAACAGAAGAGAACATTCTCCATTCATACTTCTGTAATTCCTATTATAAGTGATGAAACAAAGATTAATATTTTAGATACTCCGGGATATTTCGATTTTGTGGGTGAAGCAGAGCAGGCAGTAAGTGCCGCAGATGCTGCTATTATAGTGATTTCTGCCAAAGCAGGAGTTCAGGTGGGTACTGAAAAAGCTTGGAATCTTTGTGAAAAATATAAACTTCCAAGAATGTTCTTTGTAACAGATATGGATGATGATAATGCAAGTTATAGAAAGGTTGTAGAAACTTTACAGGAACTTTATGGTACAAGGGTAGCTCCTTTTCAGCTTCCTATCCGTGAAAATGAAAAGTTCGTTGGTTTTGTAAATGTGGTAAAAATGGCCGGCCGTAGATTTAATAACGACGGTACTTATATAGATTCAGATATTCCTGACTATTCTATGGAATATTTACAGACATACAGGGATGCTCTTTTAGAAGCAGTTGCTGAAACAGGCGATGATATGATGGACAAATACTTCAATGGGGAAGAATTTACTCAGGCAGAAATGTCTACAGCTCTTAGAAAGAGCGTTGGTGATTCAAGCCTTGTTCCTGTGCTTATGGGTTCGGGACTTGAGGCTAAGGGTGTTAGAAATCTTATTGACCAGATAGTAAACTACTTCCCTTCACCAAATAAGACAATTATAACAGGTATCAATCAGAAGACAGGTGAGAGTTTCCACGCTGATTATGATGAGAATAAAGAAATGACAGCTAAGGTATTTAAGACAATAGCAGATCCGTTTATTGGAAAGTTCTCACTTATCAAGATTTGCTCAGGCGTACTTAAAGCTGATTCAACCATATACAATGTTGCAAAAGATGTAGAGGAAAAGATATCAAGGCTTTATGTGCTTAGAGGAAAAGAACAGATAGAAGTTAAAGAACTTCATGCAGGAGATATCGGTGCTATAGGTAAACTCGATATAGCAACAGGAGACAGCATAGCAACCAAGGCAGTTCCTGTAGTTTATGATAAGCCAACCTTCTCCGTTCCATATACTTATATGAGATATGTGACCAAAAATAAGGGTGATGATGACAAGATTGCCAGTGCTTTAGCTAAGATAGTAGATGAAGATCCAACCATTAAGCTTGTAAATGACAGTGCAAACCGCCAGTCACTCATCTACGGTATAGGAGATCAGCAGCTGGAGGTAGTAGTTAGCAAGCTTGCTACAAGGTATAAGGTGGATATTGAGCTTCTTAAGCCACGTATTCCATATAAGGAGACAATTAAGAAAAAGGTTTCAGTTCAGAACAAGTACAAGAAGCAGACTGGTGGACATGGTCAGTACGGAGATGTACATATTACCTTTGAGCCATCAGATGATCTTGAAAGACAGTATATTTGAAGAAACCGTATTTGGCGGAGCTATTCCAAAGAACTTCTTCCCTGCAATTGAAAAGGGTATTGCAGAGTGTGTGGCAAAGGGACCTCTTGCAGGCTATCCTGTAGTTGGACTTAAGGCAACTCTTACAGATGGTTCTTATCATCCTGTTGACTCTTCTGAAATGGCATTTAAAACAGCCGCCATTCAGGCGTTTAAGGACGGATTTATGCAGGCTATGCCAATCCTCTTAGAGCCTATTGTAACTCTTAGAGTGGTTGTTCCTGATGAGTTTACAGGCGATGTAATGGGTGATCTCAATAAGAGGCGTGGAAGAGTTAGCGGTATGAACACTCTTTACGATGGAAGAACGGAAATCCTTGATGATATTCCACAGGCAAGCCTTATGGGATATTCTACAGACCTCAGGTCTATGACAGGAGGTATAGGAGAGTATTCTTATGAATTCAGCCACTATGAGGCAGCTCCTGCAGATGTTCAGGCTAAGGTAGTTGAAGAGAATGCAACAGCTGCAAAAGAAGAATAGTTATAAGATGATGTAAAATAAGTTAAGAAGCCGTTTAGAGGTTAATAATCTAAACGGCTTCTCAATCTTAAAAATTCTATAACCAATTATTTAAGGTAAGGACTTAAAATTATATAAGCTGTAATTAAATAGTGTTGAAAGCATTTATTGTATAGTTGATTAGTTGCGTTTTAAACCAATTTTTATATGACTTGAGTTTTCAAAGAAAATCTCTCTGATTTTTTGCTTTTTTATTTCATTTCCGATAAATACAACTTTATCTGAAATTTCCTCTGTATCTACTTCAATCTGGTATCTGGCATCAGCAACATCAAATCTAAGATTTAGTCCTCTTATGGCAAAACTCCCCTTAGCCCTAAATACATTCCCATACATCCCTCTAATAAGGTTTTCTAAGAAAACGATGAACTTCTCAACTGATCTGATAGAGATGTTAGTTAAGGAGAAACTGTCGGGCATAAATTCAGCTTCATCTTTAACAGGGATTTCTACAGAGCCATCGAGATATTTGAGTAAAAGTGAGTCCCACCAGTCATCAGGCATAGTAGAGTAGTGATTGGAAATAATATTGCAACCCTCATTTATTGCTGTGACCTCAGCCTTAAGTTTATCTTTTTCAGCCTCTGTTAAATTTTCAGATTTTGAGAAAACTACAGTATCTGCAAATTCTATCTGATCCTTATATATCTCAGGAAATTCATTTTTATATCTATCAAGACTTAGGGCATCTACTATGGAAATAGGAGCCATAAGCTTAATATGTTCATATTCAATTTGTGATAAATTAGTTATCAGATTGCTAAGCATAGCAACTCCGGTAGGTTCAATTACTAAATAATCAGGGTTAACAGTATTAGCTATAGTTAATACTGAGGCGGCAAAGTCACCTTTAACTGAACAGCAAATACAACCTTCGGTTAATTCCCAAATATTTACGTTTGTTGCTTCTTTTAATACATCTCCATCAACTCCGGAAGTTCCGTATTCGTTCTCAAAAATAGCGATTTCCTTCTTGGTACGTTTAGCAAGTTCTTTAATAAAAGTAGTTTTTCCTGCTCCAAGGAAACCGGATATTATAAGTATTTTCATAAATTCCCTCTAAAATGAGATACCTGTATAGATTTCTCCATACAGGTATCCGTTTTATGATTAACTTAAATCATTGCAGTTTCAAGTCGTCTACTAAGCAAGCCTAAATGATTTAAATTAATTGCTAATTAATCCTGAATCTTGATTACAGGTTTGATAAGATCAGCAGGCTTATCTCTCATAAGGAAGAGTGCCTCTTCAACATGATCCCATCCTTCAAATACATGAGTAGAAAGAGGAGAAAGGTCAAGCTTTCCTGCAGATACAAGAGCAGAAAGTTTCTCCATACGAAGTCTTCCACCAGGCATAAGACCGCCATTAATCTGCTTATGTCCCATACCAACACCCCATTCAACACGAGGAATATCAATGTTCTCACCTGAACCAAGATAGTTTACATTACCAATCTTTCCGCCCGGCTTTAAGCACTTAACAGCTGGTGAGAAGGTCTCAACACCGCCGCCTGCGATGATAACCTTATCAACACCCTTGCCGTCAGTCATCTTCATAACCTGCTCATCGATAGGACCGTTCTTGTAGCTGATGAAGTCTGTAGCACCGTAACCCTTAGCTGCATCAACACAAACCTGTCTTGTACCAACTGCGATTATTCTTGAAGCACCGCGGAGATTAGCACCAGCAACTGACATAAGACCTACAGGTCCGATACCGATAACAAGAACTGAATCACCAAACTGAACATCTGCAAGCTCTACACCATGGAAACCTGTAGGTACCATGTCTGAAAGCATACAGGCATCAACTGTATTTATATTGCTAGGAAGGTGAGCAAGGTTTCCGTCAGCATCATTTACATGGAAAAATTCTGAGAAAACACCGTCCTTAAAGTTTGAGAACTTCCATCCTGCAAGCATGCCGCCTGAGTGCATGGAATAACCTGCTTGAGCCTCAAGTGAGTTCCAGTCAGGTGTAATAGCAGGAACAAGAACTCTGTCACCAGGTTTGAAATCTTTAACTAATTCACCAACTTCAACAACCTCAGCACAGCCTTCATGACCTAAATCATATTATGTCTGTCACCAATAGCACCCTCCCAAAGTGTGTGCACATCTGATGTACAGATAGCAAGAGCAAGTGGCTTACAGATTGCATCAAGAGGACCGCATTTAGGTCTTTCCTTCTCTATCCAGCCAGATTCTCCGATTTTTAACATTGCGTAACCCTTCATTATAATTCTCCTTTCAGAATCGAAATAATCTTTAACATAAAAGCTATGATGCTATTATACCAATCTGTTAAAAAATATCAATAAAAAAATTTTGAAAAAAATTTATAATATTTTTGTAAAATTATTCAAAATGATAGAGAATATTAATAAGTGAATATAAAAATGTTTTTGAAAAAAATTGTGTGATTGGTTTGTTTTAAATACATTATTTAATACTTTTATACTGATATCGTATTATGAATTGGATGTAAATGGTAAAGAACTTTGTATTGACCAAGGCAGGAATAATGAATTACAATTAGGTAAATTAAGAATAGGAGAATTACAATTGAGGAACAATATAGAAGATATAACAAAGTTTATTTTTATAAAAGATGCACCTAATAAAGTTGATGTAATTTTTATACCTGGTTCATCAAACTGGGTGCTTGCAGAAACAGCGGCAAGATTGTATAAGAAAGGTATGGCAGCAAAGGTCATTCCCTCAGGAATGTATTTTTACAAATTTGGAAGGTTTATGAATGAGAGGGTGACAAAAGAAGAGTATAAAGGCAATTATATGACAGAGGCTGATTTTTTGGCATCAGTCCTTATTAAGAATGATGTACCTGAAACAGCCATTTTAAAAGAAGAAAGGGCCACCAATACATATGAAAATGCCATATTTTCTAAAGAATTGATAGAAAAAGAAAGGCTTTCCATAAAATCTGCTATTATCTGTCCACAGGCATTTCATGCTAGAAGAGCTCTTATGACTTACTCGCATTTATTTCCGGATACAAAATTTTTAGTTGTACCTAGTGACACACAGAATATAACTGAGTCAAACTGGTTTGAGACGGATAGAGGAAGGGAAGTTGTACTCGGAGAACTAAGGAAATGTGGAGAATATTTTGAAGAATATATTAAGGATACAGCGAAGGTGTAACTGTTAAAGGCCTTGGTTTATGGATTAGTTTTTGTTTACAATTATATAATTATTGTTAAAAAGCTTTTTTTAAGAACATAAGAGTTTTTATAGTATGTTTTGGTTGCAATTATATTCCAATTTAGATAAGATAGCATTAAATACATATTTACAATAGCCGGTGACAATAAATGCTTTACAAGTAATAAACGAACTTTTTTGAGTATAATACAGGTAAAGACTGTTTTGGGATTGATATCGAAGGTGTAGTATATGTGTTTAAGGGTATTTAGATAAAGTAGGAGGTGCTTATGGATAAAGGCGGTCTGTTTAAGTTTGCTGAAGAATATAGGATTAAGGATGAGTTAACCATATCTACAAAGCTTGGTTTATCAGATGCTCCAATTACTTATTTCAGACTGGGAAGCGGAACGGATATAAGCAAGGAAAGCTATGACTGCCCTGTAGTTTACATTGGTACAGACGGCAGCGGCAGCTTTCATCTTAATGAAGACGATGATGTAAAAATGTCTGAAAATGATATGCTTTATGTTGCACCTAAAACCTTATGCGGTATGTCTGCTGGAAAAGGTGGCGGACTTGCATATATAGAGATTTTATTAGAAAAGGAGATAAATATGAATAGTGTATTAAAAGCAGGAGAGGTTACAAAATTAAAGAACTTACTTGACTATGAGAAGGGAAGCATCACAAACCTTGACCTAATCGGACAGGACAATCTTAAGTTTATGATAATTGCTTTTGATGAGGGCTGCTATCTTTCAGAGCATCGTGCTCCAGGCGAGGCTATAGTATTTGCCCTTGAAGGAAAGGGCGTTATTAACTATGAAGGCACTGACTATGAGGTAAATGAAGGAGATAACTTCAAGTTCGAAAAAAATGCCCTTCACAGCGTAAAGGCGGTTGGAAGATTCAAGATGGCACTTTTGCTTGTAAAATAATGGTTTATAAGCAGGCGGCAGTTTCCTTATGGAGGCTGTCGTTTTTTTATGCCATATGAAATTCCTCCGGAATCTCTTGTGACAAAAAAACTCTGTGCAGGATTTTTTCTTGTATAAATTTACAGTATATATTTTTTATATACAGATTTGCTAATCTACTTAAAGTAGGCATTTATGTTAATTGAAAAACAAAGAAGTATAGTGGTTAGTGTGGATTTTTAAGTTGTGTTTAGAGTATAATTAAGGAAGTATTTTTATGAGTTGCTAATAGGAGAGAGAGATATATATGGATAACAATTATTTATTATATCATGGAAGTAATGTTATAGTTGGAAATCCAAGAATTCTAATTAATAGTCATTACAAAGATTTTGGCTATGGATTTTATTGTACCAATATTGAAAAACAAGCAAAAAGATGGGCGATTACCAAGCAGGGAAAGTCATATATCAATAAATATATTTATCAGAAGAGTCATAGTCTAAAATCACTTGTATTTGAAAATATGACTGAAGAGTGGTTGGAATTTGTTGTAAACTGCCGCCTAGGTAAGGAACATAAATTTGATATTGTCGAAGGACCGATGGCAGACGATCAGATTTGGGACTATGTAGAAGATTATATTGCTGAAAATATATCGAAAGCTGCATTTTGGGAACTTGTTAAATTTAAATATCCAACCCATCAAATAGTATTTTCTACGGAAGAAGCACTTAAAACTCTTAAATTTGAAGGGAGTGAGCAACTATGACGAATATATATTTTCCTGATGAAGAAATTACAAGAGATGATGTTAAATTTATCTGCTATATGATAGAGTGTGTGGCAAGAAGGCTGCATCAAAAAAATAGTTATGTGGTGAATAAACTGGGAAAGGAAAACCTGAACCATCTTATAAGTGTAGCTAATGTATTGCACTGCAAAAATCCTCTTGATGTAGAAGACGAGTGGATTAGTGAATATCAATTAGAAGAAGGAAACGAAGATGTTACAGATGTTGATTTCACTCTGGTAGATAGAGTTCCTACACCTCTGCAAATGGGGAAAGTATATCAAAGGCTCATTTATGACACTTTACAACCGAATGAAACTGAAGTGGAAGGGATTATAAGGGTATATAATAATGAAATCTGTGAGAAGATAGATAATTATAACTGTAGCGCATACTATGAACCCTCTTATGTAATAGCGAGGGCATATTATCAGGGCGGGTTTTAAGAAGGTGTAAGCATGAACCAGTAT
>CAKAGD010000002.1 GCA_916439065.1 uncultured Catonella sp. | reverse complement strand
GAGGAATATTATTTGTTAGTCTTGGAATGCTATTAAGTATTTGTCCAATTTTGGTGATATACAAAAGTCATAAAAATCTCTATTTTTATATGGAAAAATTAGAACAAAGTGCAATGCAGTTTTGTAGTTATGGACTTATAGCAGTGGTATTGGCATATTGCTTAACTTACATTGGCAGTATTTTTATGCCATAAGTTTTCATATGTTTTAATAGCTAATTTAAAAAGAAGATATTATTTCATATTGGGAATCTTCCTTTAGGATTTTTACCGAGACAACAAGTCAAAAATAAGGCAAGTATTAGGATCGGAGATGAATCAAATTGAGGGATACTTTTCTCATCAATTACCAAATTTAATTTCAACTTTAACACTAATTTTAGCAATGATAATTATTATGTTAAAGATAAATTTAATATTAGGTCTTACGACTTTGTTAATTATATTTGTTGGTTTAGGAATTCAGATTGCAATCATGACAAAGATTATAAAGTCGGGTGGACTTGATAAGAACTTTGCGATTTTGGATCAAATTAATTCAGCAACTACTGAATATGTTAAAGGTATGCCGGAAGTTAAAATATTTGGAACAGGAGCAAAATCATTTAAAAATTTTTCAAAGTCAGTAGGTGAATATAGAGATTTTACAAGTTCGATGACATCAATGATAAGACCGGGATTTGTCTCATTTAGAATGTTTATTTTATCTGTGGCTACATTCATAGTTCCAGTAGGAATATTTTTAATGTCACGAAATAATAACTTGGATTTTGCTACAGTATTTATTTTCTATTTAATTCTTGCACCTGCAATTAGTGTACCAATGTTAAAACTTAGAGATTTTGCAGAAGGAATGAATTTACTAAATGAAGTTGTTTTGAGAGTCTATGAAATTATAGATCAAAAAGAATTGGCAATTGAAAATACTGAGGAAGAGATAAAAGGTCATGATCTTGAATTTAATAATGTAAGCTTTTCTTATGGAAATGAAGAGGTTTTAAAGAATATAAGTTTCTGTGCTAAACAAGGAGAAGTTACAGCATTAGTTGGCTATTCGGGAGTTGGAAAATCCACAATAGGAACGCTAATACCGAGATTTTATGATTCTTCAGAAGGCTCTATTAAAATTGGTGGAGTTAACATAAAAAACATTCCAATAAATGTTTTAATGGATAATATAGCATTTGTTTTTCAAGACAGTGATTTTATTACAGATACAGTATTCAATAATATTGCTATGGCAAAGACAGGTTCTACAAAAGAAGATGTTATAAAAGCATGTAAAAAAGCAAGATGTCATGATTTTATTGTAAAACTTCCTAATGGATACAATACTGTTTTAGGTAAAGGAACTTATTTATCCGGCGGAGAAAAACAATGTATTGCAGTAGCAAGAGCGATTTTAAAAGATGCACCAATATTAGTATTAGACGAGGCAACAAGTTTCGCAGACTCTGAAAATGAATATCTTATGCAGGAAGCTTTATCTGAATTGGTTAAGGATAAGACGGTTATTATGATTGCTCATAGGTTAAATACCATAGAATATGCAAATCAAATCTCAGTTATATCTGATGGAAAAATTGCAGAAAGAGGTAAGCATGAAGATTTAATCCTTGCAAATGGAATATATAAGAGACTCTTTGATATTTATAAGAAGACAAATATTTGGCAAATGGATATAGAAGGGAGTGAGAATGAATGATAAGAAATATTACTTTAGGAAAGATGAATAATATAAGAAAATCAATTATTTTAAATGTTTTGGCATCTATTTCCAACCTTATACCATTTATTGCTTTGTCGAAAATTGCAGAAACTCTATTTTTAAATAGAGCTACAGATAGCATAGATACGAGCCTTTTATGGAAGTATTTTGCGATAATGGCAATATTTTTCTTAATAACATTCTTATTGGAAAATTTAGCTACAAAATATACCTATGAACTTGGATACAAGACAAGTGCAGATGGAAGAATAGAGCTTGCAGACCACATAAGAAAACTGCCAATAGGTTATATTTCAGGGAAAAGTTCAGCAGAGATCTTAGATACATTAATGAATGATTTTTTCAAAGTTGAAATGGCGGTAACTCATCAATTACCTCAATTTTTCAGTGGTATATGTGTAGCAGTTTTTTGCTCAATATTATTTTTGATAATCAATGTAAAAATGGGAATAGCAACACTGATTGGATTGCCAATTTCTGTTCTACTTCTTACACTCATGCAAAACTTTCAGAAAAAAATTTATTTAAAAACAAAGAAAATGAGGATAAAAGAGGAAGAAGATATAAATGAATATTTGGATGCCATTAAGACTCTAAAAGCTTATAACAGCTTAGATGATACATTATCAAAACTTGAAGAAGATATAGATAACACGAGAGATGCAAATATTAAGAGTGAGAAAGGAGTTGGTTCATTAACTACTTTAGCAAGTATGATTTTAAGAATAGGACTTCCTTTGATGAGTTTAGTTGGTTCCTATTTATTTATAAATGGATCTTTGGAAATTGATACATTTTTAATGTTCTTATTTGTAGGCACAAGGATTTTTGATCCCTTGGAGCTTGCACTTGTAAATTATACAGGTCTACAAATGGCATCAGTTTCAGGAGAGAGAATCATTAACTTACTTAACACTAAACCTATGTCAGGAAATTGCGATGTAAACGAAAGCAACAAAATTGAAATCTGTGATGTTTCATTTTCTTATAAGGAATCTAAGGTTATCGATAATGTTTCATTAGACATTAATGAAAACGAATTAACTGCTTTTGTTGGTTACTCCGGATCTGGAAAATCTACACTAATTAAATTAATTTCCAGATTTTATGATCCTAATGAAGGGACAATTAAAATTGGTGGGGTAGATTTGCTAACAGCCGACCCGGATAAATTAATGGATAAATTTTCTGTTGTTTTTCAAGATGTGTATCTTTTTAAAGACACAATTTATAACAACATAAAATTTGGAAAAGAAGGTGCAAGTAAAGATGAAATCATGAATGCTGCAAAAATGGCAGGAGCTTATGACTTTATAGCCAAAAAAGATGATGGATTTGACACTATGATTGGACAAGGAGGAGCGACTCTGTCTGGAGGTGAGAAACAAAGAATATCGATAGCGAGAGCAATATTAAAAAATGCCCCAATAATACTACTTGATGAAGCAACATCTTCGCTTGATCCTGAAAATGAACTTATTATACAAGAAGCAATATCAAATTTAATTAAAAATAAAACAGTTGTGGTTGTAGCACATAAATTAAGAAGCGTAATGGGAGCTGATAAAATTGTTGTTTTAAACAAAGGAAAGGTAGAGGAAGTTGGGAAGCATGAAGAACTTATTAAAAATGAAGGGCTATATAAAGACTTATGGAATTATCAAGAAAAGTCTAAAAAATGGAAGATTGTACAGTAACAATCAATTTTAAAGGAGAAAATTTATGAAAACACAAAAGAAATCATCGAAAAATGCAGTTACAGCAGGTGTTTTAATTGCACTTTACTTTGTAACATATTTAGTAATTGGGGCAATATCTATGCCTGTCCCTGTTTTATTTTTACTAATGCCTATGCTTGTAGCACTACTTGCTGCACCAACCTATCATATGCTTCTTGCAAAAACAAAGTCATCCACTGCTATTGTAATCGCAGCTATTTTACCAAGTATTTTATTAGTTGCAACTGGACATATTCCAATTGCACCATTAGTGGCAGTGCCTGCCGGAATAATTGCTATGTTCATAGCAAAAGGTGGAAATTATACAGACTTTAAGAAAAATACAATTAGTCATATGTTTTTTTCTCTAAACTTATTTGGAGGATTCTTACCAATTTGGGTTATGAGAGAAGCATTTTTTGAAAGTGTAATAAAAGGTGGATTAGATCAAAGCTTTTGTAACACAGTAAGAGCATGGACGCCAATGTGGATGTTACCAGTAATGATTATTGGAACATTTATATTCTCTTTGATTGGTTCTTATTTTACAAAGAAAATACTAAATAAAAAGTTGGAATCAGCAGGAGTTTTATAATGGAAAATTCAAAGTTTGCGCTGGGGCTGCCAGTAAAGAGGATGAAGAGGGCAACGAGTTTTATAATGGAAAATTCAAAGTTTGTTCTGGAGTCAAAAATATGACCTCAGAACAAAACTTATTTTGCTTATAGGTGCGAATATTTTAATTTTTTTAGGGTTTGGTTTAATTTATCAAAGCCTTATTAGCATATTTTTTCTTGCCATTATTATTAGTGATGGTTATAAAAAATCCGCTATAAGGTATATTTTATTCTTTTGTAATAAGTGTTGTATTAGAAAAAAATTTAGCCTATTTGAATATGAATTTTTCTTTTTGAATTTAATTTTATTCCTCTTAGCAATTGGGAGAAAAATTTTGCCATGTATTATCGTGGGTAAATGGATTTTAAATTCCACATCTGTTTCCAGTGCAGTAGCAACTTTACAAAAATTAAAACTTTCAAAAGACTCACTCATAATGATTTCTGTAATATTTAGATGTTTACCTACGATTAAAGATGAGTGGAGTCATATAAATATGGCGATGAAAACAAGAGGGATTAGCGTTAGTATTTATAATTTATTTCATAGACCTGCTGCGACAATGGAATACTTTTTTGTACCCTTATTCGTAAGTGTAATAGAAATTGGGGATGAGCTATCCCAATCAGCCATTATAAGGGGGCTTGATGCTCCTGTTCAAAAAACAAGCAGATACCTAATTAAGATTAGAAAAAATGACATTGGCGTTTTAATTCTTATGATTTTAATTTTATCAATAGTAATATTTATGAAAGTGTCAGGGTGGGACTTATGATTGAAATTAGAGAATTAAGTTTTAAGTACAAGGGAGGATCTGATTACTCATTAAAAGATATAAACTTGAAAATCAAAAAAGGGGAATGCATTCTTCTATGTGGCAAGAGCGGTTGTGGAAAGTCGACTCTATTAAAGCTTATGAACGGTATAATACCAGAGTTTTATGATGGAGACATTTCCGGCAGTGCTATGGTCAATGGTATGAATACATTTACCACACCAATTTATAAATTGTCTAAGGATGTAGGCTCGGTTTTTCAAAATCCCAAAACACAATTTTATACAACTAATACAACCGATGAAATTGCTTTTGGTTTAGAAAATTACGGAATAGAAAGAGAAGTAATTAACAAAAGGATTAAAGAGGTCGAAAAAGAGCTTCATCTTGAAAATTTGATGAATAAAAATATATTTAATCTTTCCGGAGGAGAAAAGCAAAAGATTGCAATTGCAAGTGCGTTCGCTTTAGACCCGAAAGTATTTGTTTTTGATGAACCTTCTTCCGGTTTGGATATTGACTCTATTAGAGAACTATCAAAAATAATAGAAAAACTGAAAGCGGTAGGTAAAACAATTATAATAGCTGAACACAGACTATGGTATCTGAAAAATGTTGTTGATAGAGCAATATATTTGGAGAGTGGGGAAATTATCAAAGAATACAGTATGGAAGAAATTCAAAATTTAACTGAAGAAGAAAGGTTAAAAGCAGGGCTTAGACATACTGAACTTCAAGATGGAAACTTTAAAAGAAAAACGAATACCTTAAAAAATGTAACTGAGTTGGAAATATATGACTTGTTATATAAAAAGAAAAAACAAAAACCATTTTTGAAGATAGATATCCTAAACTTTAAAAAGGGGAAAGATTATAGGAATAATTGGAAAAATGGAATAGGAAAGTCTACTTTTGCAAGAATTGTTTGCGGACTTGAGAAACAGTCTTCGGGAAGGATTTGCAAATGTGGTAGGCAATTAAGTTCCAAAAGCAGAATCAAAAAAATAGTTTATTAGTTATGCAAGAAGTAAACAATCAGTTGTTTACGGATACAGTTTATGACGAAATAAATTTAACATCGGATACAGACGAGGAAAAAAATAAATATTTATATGAAAAAAATATGCAAATTAATAATTTGAAACAAAGGAATCCTCATACCTTATCAGGCGGTCAGAAACAGAGAGTTGTTATTCTATCTGCGCTACTTTCGAATAAACCATTTTTATTTTTTGATGAGCCAACAAGTGGATTAGATTATGCAAATATGAAAGTAGTTGCTGAAAAATATAAAAGAATTTCAAAGAAGAGAAAAAAATTTGATTTTGGTAATATCTCTATGACTATGAATTTTTTTAGAAGATGTATGCGACGAGGTAATATATTTCTCGTAATTGATAATTTGGTGTTCCTCATTTTAGACGATAGAATCAATCTTTTTATGAAGGAATAATCATATAAAAATTTTTTAAATGCAATATGGAGGATAAAGGATGGAAATATGTTATTTATTAAAGAAAAATCAGGATAATAAAAATTCTCCTTTTTCTCCGAAACTTAATATCTTTATGCTTTTATAAATACTTTGCTAAACAATTAAACAAGTTTAAAAGAAATATAGGCTTCTTTCATTTCAGAAGACTTCTCATGCCAAGATTTAGAAGTGTAAATGGTAAATAACCTATCCATTCCAAAAAAATCTGCCGGCTCTCAGACTGGCAGATTTTTCTTATCTAGTTTTATTCTTCCTACAACTATCCGGCTAGCGCAACCTGATCTGAAATTGAGTCAGCAGAAGATTGCATTTAGCTGTGGTGTCTCAAAGAAAACTGTTAAAAGTCCTTGGGATTTTCAAAAAATTTGTTCTCTGCATCAAGTAAACCTTTTACCAAAACCTCTAATAGTGCTATAATATTCATGAGAGTAATCTCCTTTGTATAGTTTTTTTGTCGAAATCATTGTATCAAAGGGTTAATGATTGCTCTATTTTTATTTCTTTATCAACTGACAAAAATCTTTACTCTATTCTTGACAAATATTGAATTCTGATTTATTATTAAATATAAATTCAGTATTAACATAGAAAGAGGTGTGCTATGGCACAAGTATTAAAAAGAAGAAGTTAGAAATAGAATACTTGAAGCAGCAGAAAAAGTGTTTTATAAAAAGGATTATAGAGGTGCCAAATTAACAGAAATTGCAAAAAGAAGCAGATATTCCTGTGGCACTAATTTATACCTATTTCAAAAAAATAAGGAAGTTTTTGTTTGATGCAGTAGTAAGTTCTGTTTATATAAACTTCGAGTCAGCTTTTAATGAGGAAGAATCTTTGGAAAAGGGTTCTGCTTCTGAAAGGTTTGATGAAGTCGGCGAGAATTATATTCATGAACTTTTAAAAGAGCGTAAGAAGTTAATTATTTTAATGGATAAAAGTTCAGGTACAAAGCATACAGAAGCAAAACAAAAACTCATATCGCAAATGCAGGTTCATATTGAAGTAAGTTTTAAAAAGACAATCAAAACAGGAATATGATCCAATGCTTGCCCATATTTTAGCCAGTAACTTTACAGAGGGGCTTCTTGAAATAGCTAGGCACTATCAAAGTGAAAAGTGGGCAAAATATATGCTAAAACTTATTGCGAGGTGTTATTACAAGGGAGTGGAATCCCTATAATTAGCACTAAAAAATAGACTTTGCGTAATCAGCAAAGTCTTACTTTAAACCTTAATACTAAATTAAAATTCAATATTATTCAATTTTGAAAGGAGAGTTGTTCATGCCAGAAAAAGAATTAAGGAAAAAAGTGATTGGGAAAAATGGTTTAGCGGGTTCACTTCTTGTTTTAAAAATAGTATTTGATTTGATACCACAAATCTTACTTGTATATTTGATTAGTTCTTTAATCACAAAACAATATTAACGAAGGTATTTAAAGTATATATTCTTGGGAATCTTTATATCGTTTGTATTAAAAGGTGTGTTTTACTATTTTGCAACAAAGGTTGCCCATGAGAAAGCATACGAAAAATTGACAGAACTTAGGGTAGATATTATCGGGCATCTAAAAAAACTAAGTTTGGGATTTTTCAAAGAACATAATACAGGGGAGCTTACGAACATTGTTCAGCATGATGTGGAGCAAGTGGAAGTATACCTTGCCCATGGTCTTCCTGAAATAATGGCAGTTACGCTTCTGCCTACCATTATTTTCATAGCTATGATTTTTGTAGACTGGCGTCTTGCACTTGGTATGATTGCCGGAGTTCCACTCATGTATTTGGTAAAAGTTCTTTCACAGAAAACAATGGATAAGAACTTTGCTATTTACTTTAACCATGAAAACAAGATGAGAGAAGAGCTAATGGAATATGTAAAAAATATTTCTGTGATTAAGGCTTTTGCTAAAGAAGAGGAGATTAGTGAAAGAACATTAAAAACGGCAAGAGAATATATTTACTGGGTTAAAAAGAGCATGGGAGCAGTTACAATTCCAATGGGACTCATTGACATATTTATGGAAATTGGAGTGGTAAATGTCATGATTTTGGGAAGTATCTTTCTTTATCAGGGGAATATTACAACGCCTAATTTTATCCTTGCCATTATTTTATCGTCTGCTTTTACTGCATCTATAAGTAAGACAGCTACATTGCAACATTTTTTTATTGTGTTTAGGGAGGCATTAAAGGCGATCGGAATAGTTTTAACAGTTCCACTTCCAAACAAAAAGACAGAACAAGGTTTAGAATTTGGAAACATAGAATTTAAAGATGTGAATTTTGCATACGGAAAAGATGGCTTTGAGCTAAAAAACATCAATTTAACTTTTAAGAAAAATAGTTTGAATGCCTTTGTAGGAGCAAGTGGTTGTGGGAAAAGCACTGTATCTAATTTGCTTATGGGATTTTGGGATGCAGACGAAGGACAAATACTGATAAATGGAAAAGACATAAAAGAATATAGTCAAGAAAATATCTCAATGTTGATTGGTAGTGTCGGGCAAGATGTTATCCTTTTTGATTTAAGCATTTTTGAAAATATAGCAATTGGAAAATTAAATGCAACAAAAGAAGAAGTCATAGAAGCGGCTAAAAAAGCAAGATGCCATGACTTTATTTCTGCTTTGCCAAATGGATATGAAACACGAGTAGGCGAGATGGGAGTTAAGTTATCCGGTGGAGAAAAACAACGAATCTCCATAGCAAGAATGATACTTAAAAATGCACCGATTTTGATATTAGATGAAGCAATGGCAGCTGTTGATAGTGAAATGAAAGACTAATCGGCGAAGCAATTGACGATTTAAGCAAGGATAAAACCATCATTACAATTGCCCATCATCTAAATACGATTAGAGATTCAGACCAAATTATAGTTATGGATAAGGGTGTTGTTCTTGATGCAGGAAGCCATGAAGAGTTGATGAAAAGATGTGAGTTCTATAAGGATATGGTTGAAGCACAGAACAAAGTAGATAGATGGAACTTGAAAGACGAAAGTCTTTCACGAGCAAGTAGCAAGGCGGATTGCGAGTGTACGGAGGTGGTAACAGAAAATGTTTAGAGAAATGTTAAAACTACTTACAAAAACCGGCAAGAGAGATTTGATTATATCAAGTGTATTCTTTGCCCTTTATGGACTAAGCTCCATAGCTATGATTGTTATCGTATTTTCTATACTGTTTCAGATATTTGATGGGACGAGTTTAGATATGCTTTATAAATATTTTATTGCGATTGGATTACTTGTAGTCTTCAAAGGTATTTGTAACATGGTTGCTGATATGAAAAAGCATAGTGCAGGTTTTGATATTGTTCAGCAAATAAGAGAACGCATGATTATCAAATTAAAGAAATTCAGTTTGGGATTTTATACCAATGAACGACTTGGGGAAATAAATACAATTTTACACAAAGATGTTGATAATATGTCCCTTGTTGTAGGACACATGTGGTCAAGAATGTTTGGCGATTTTTTGATAGGTGCAGTCGTATTTGTTGGTCTTGCAAATATTGATATAAAGTTGGCACTGATAATGGCAGTATCCGTTCCGATTGCACTTGCCTTTCTATATATGACAATTAAGCAATCTGAAAAAATAGAAAATCAGAACAACTCAGCACTTCTTGATATGGTTAGCTTATTTGTTGAATATGTGAGAGGAATACCTGTATTAAAGAGTTTTGTGGAGAATAAGAGCTTGGATAATGAGCTTATGAATAAGACAAAAAAGTTTGGAGAAACAAGCAAAGCAGCTTCCAGATTCAAGGCAAAACAGTTATCTATATTTGGTTTTTTGCTGGATATTGGATATTTGGTTCTTTTAACCTCTGGAACAATATTTGTTGTAAAGGGAAATCTTGATGTACTTAATTTTATTATCTTTGCGGTAATTTCAAAAGAGTTTTATAAGCCGTTCGCTTCTATGGAACAACACTATATGTACTATGTTTCGGCGGTGGATAGTTATGAAAGGCTTTCAAGAATTTTATATGCAGACATTATACCGGATAAGGTCGATGGAATTATTCCGAAACATAATGATATAGCTTTTGAGAACATTGGTTTTTCCTATGAAAAAGATGAGTTCAAAATGGAAAATTTAAGTTTTGATATTGATGAAAAAACAATGACTGCACTGGTTGGTGAGTCAGGAAGTGGCAAGACGACTATAACTAACCTGTTATTAAGATTTTATGATGTGCATAAAGGAAAAATAACACTCGGAGGAATTGATATAAGGGATATTCCTTATGATGAACTTTTGGATCGTATTAGCATTGTCATGCAGAATGTTCAACTGTTTGATAACACGATTGAAGAAAACATCAGGGTAGGTAAAAAAGGAGCTACAAAAGAAGAAATCACCCTAGTTGCAAAGAAGGCAAGGATACATGATTTCATTATGAGTTTACCAAAAGGTTATGAAACTGATATTGGAGAAAATGGTGGGATTCTTTCAGGTGGACAAAGGCAAAGAATAGCTATTGCAAGAGCTTTTCTAAAGGATGCACCGATTTTAATTCTTGATGAAATGACAAGTAATGTTGATCCTGTAAATGAATCTTTGATACAAGATGCTATTACAGAACTTGCAAAGAATAGAACTGTACTTGTAGTGGCTCATCATTTAAAAACAATTAGGAAAGCTGACCAAATTCTCGTATTTCAAAAAGGAAATTTACTTGAAAAAGGAAAGCATGGAGAACTTCTTGATAAAAATGGTTACTACACAAAATTATGGAAAGCTCAGTATGAGGTGTAACCATGATTTTGTTAAAAGATGTTTCTTATGAATGGGAAGATGGACGAACTGCTTTAAAAAATATCAATCTTGAAATTAAAAAAGGTGAATTTGTTTTAATTTCAGGGAAAAGTGGAAGTGGTAAAAGCACTCTTGGAAGTGTAATGAATGGTCTTATTCCGCATTATTATAAAGGCAAAATGCAAGGAAAAGCCTTTGTGTCAGGAAAAGATATAAGCAAATTATTACTTCATGAAATAGGGCATATTGTAGGAACTGTATTTCAAGATCCAAGAAGTCAGTTTTTTACGACAACTGCAGATGAAGAAATAGCTTTTGGTCTTCAAACTATCTGCAAATCAAGAGATGAAATCAAACAGAGAGTAGAAGAAGTATATGCAGAGCTGGATACCCCGGAACTGAAAGGAAAATCTGTTTTTGAATTATCAAGCGGACAGAAACAAAAGATAGCTATTGCAAGCATCTATGCGATGAATCCGAAAGTTTTAATTTTAGATGAGCCTTCAGCAAATTTGGATATGAAGGGGGCATTTGACCTGTTTTTAATTTTGGAGAAATTAAAGAAAAAAGGAACAACAGTTGTTCTAATTGAACATCGTTTGTACTATGTAAAGTCTTTATTTGACCGTTTTCTTTTGATGAAAGATGGAGAAATTGCAAAGGACTTGAGACGGGAAGAAGTTATCCATCTTGAAGGGGAGTTTTGGGATGAAAACGGGCTAAGAACTCTTGAATTAGAAGAATACAGGATAAGTGAGAAGAAAGATTCTTATCAGTTAAATGATGAAAGTATTAGTGGAAAAGGCTTGAAATTTTGTTATCCAAGTACAGCTAAGGCTGGAAATAAGCAAAACCAATACATCTTAAATCATCTTGATTTCAATATGGAGTGCGGAAAAGCCATTGGTCTTATCGGATTAAATGGTACCGGGAAAACTACTTTTGCAAGGGTAATTTCAGGACTTGAGAAGATAAAAGAGGGGAAAATATGGGCGGAAAAAGATAAAGAGTTGAATCGTAAAGATTTAATGGATATGTCATATTTTGTCTTTCAAGATTCAGACTATCAGTTGTTTTCTGAAAGTGTACTTGATGAAATGCTGCTTGGTATGGAGGGTAAAGATAAAAAAGAAAATACTCAAAAGGCAAAGTCTATTTTGAGTGTACTTGGTTTAGACAAATACATTGATAAGCATCCGTTTGCTTTATCAAGAGGAGAAAAACAAAGACTGACAATAGCTTGTGGAATGATGAAATATGCAAAGATTTTCATTTATGATGAACCAACATCAGGTTGTGATAAAGACTCAATGCTTTCCGTCGCTAAACTGATTGAAGAACAATTGAAAAATGGGACAACAGTTTTGGTGATAAGTCATGATTTTGAGTTTTTAGCAAACACAGTGAGCAAGCTGTGGGTAATGGGAGATGGAAAAATAGAAACTGTTTTGAATATGAGTGAAAGTAATAAATTTCTCATATTGGACAAGATGAGAGGAGGTAGGAAGCTTGGCAGATAGAAAAACCATTGATCCGAGAATAAAGCTTACTCTACTTCCAATTGCCTCCTTTACGAGCTTTTTTATAAGCGATACAATTCTACTTTTTGTTCTAATTGTTTTTGCCTTTTTTCTGTATGTATACAGCAGTATGTGGAAAAGGGCGTTACGCTTTATCTTGTTTTTTGTGCTTTTATACTGCATAGAGTTCGGGCTTGGAAAATTCCCGGAAGCAAGTATTGTATTTGCAATATATATGTTTATTTACTTTGCATCAAGAATGACCTTAATTGCTATGTTTGGCGGATATATAACAAAGACTACAAGTGTAAGTGAAATGCTTGAAGCATTAAATAGAATGAAAGTACCAAGAAGCATTGGTATACCTTTTAGTGTTTTGCTTAGGTTTGTACCAACTATAAAAATAGAACTCAAGGCATTAAAAGAGAATATGAGGATTCGAGGAATCGTAACAAGCAGATTTTTCCCATTGCTACATCCAATTAAATATATTGAATATACGCTTGTTCCGCTTTTAATGAGAATGATTAAGATTTCAGATGAACTGTCAGCTTCAGCACTTATTAGAGGACTTGATAGTGATGAGAAGAGGATAACATTATCAGAATTGCGGTTTAGAAAAACAGACTTAATGATTGGACTATTAGGAGCTTTGATTATTGCTCTTGTGATAGTAATACAGAAAATTTATTAGGAGGACTTTTATGAAAAACAAATTAAATGGTCGTGATTTTATTACAATCGGAATCTTTAATGCAATTGGAATTGTCATATACATGGCAGTAGCATTTGCTATGGCAACAACAGTTATAGGAGGATTTATTGCTTCAGGAGTTAGCTTTATGATAGCTGCTACCATTTATATTCTTATGGCTGTAAAAGTTAAAAAGAAGGGTGTATTTACAATATCAGGAACGCTTATTGGTTTAATTGCGTTGTCAGGAGGACATTTACCCCATGCAGTCTTTGCTGTAATCGGTGGAATTATATGTGATTTGATTATAGGAAATTATGAGAGCAAGGGACGAATGATTATTGGATATGGGACATTTGCATTAGCAGATTTTTTAGGAACAGTAATTCCTGTGATTTTATTCGGAACAGTTTCTTTGTGGAAAGAGCATCAAAATGGAAAATGAGCGAAGCGGGGATAAATGAAGCATTATCTTATTTCAAAGTTTCGTGGGCAGTAGGATTTGGCTTGATAACTTTTGTTCTTGCTTGCATAGGAGCATTTGTTGCAACAAGGATACTTAAAAAACATTTTGAAAAAGCAGGAGTGATTTAATCAATCTTTGTCTGTGAGGGAAAAATGGGTCAAATAATGGAGGTAATTGCTATGTATTATTTAGGGTGTTATTCATATAGAAAAAAACAATAGACCTTTTTGATACTGGTAATTATCATAAAAAAATCAAATTTAAAATATAAGGAAAGAGCAAGTTTCTTTCATTTTAGAGGACTTCTTATGCTTAGATGCAGGAGTCCTCATTTTTTGCCTGAAAACAAGCAGTATAAGTTGTAAAATAAAGTGTCCACTTAAAAGAAAATAAAAAAGCATCGAGTTACCATTCATGTTATAATTGGATTGGCAAAAACAAAAAATAACGAAAGGTAACCGATGCAAACTTATTATAATAGAGAAAGAAAAAAAGGTAAATACTTAACGCTGGTAGAAAGATGTATTATAGAAGCTGATTTAGAAGAAAAGAAGACACATAAAGAGATATCTGAGAGAATAGGTGTTTCTACAAATACCATACAAAGAGAAGTTAAGAGAGGCAGTGTATAACTGCTGAATTCTTATTTAACAGTCAAAAAAGAGTATGTGGCGGAGTTGCCCATCAGAAGTATAGGGATAAACAGAAGGCAAAGGAAGGCATATATCAAGAAGATAGAAAAATATATAAACGCATATCCAAGGAAACAATTTGGTGGAAAGTCTGCTGATGAAGTGTATAAGGAATTATTTACTTGAGGTGGACACTTAGTGTTGCAATTTATATCATTAGAATGGGGTTAAAGTATTATATTGACCTTTATAGACTTTTGATATAAGCTAGAGATAATTTTAGTCTAATCAAAAAATTCATAAAGAGGAAGTATATGATAAAAAAAGAAAACTATAATAAAAATACAAAAAAATCTAACAAGGTGGTTAAAAACGAAGAGAATGAGAAGATATCTTGGAAAGCGGGAAATATGCTCTATCCCCTGCCTGCAGTTATGGTAAGCCTTACTGACAAAGAGGGAAGAAGCAATATCATTACCTTAGCCTGGGCAGGAACTATATGCACAAATCCACCTATGCTGTCAGTCTCCATCAGACCTGAGAGGTATTCTTATGACATCATAAAGGAGACTGGAGAGTTTGTAGTCAATATCACAACCAAAGCACTTACCAAGGCAACAGACTATTGTGGAGTAAAGTCGGGCAGAGATGTGGATAAGTTCAAGGAAATGAGGCTTACCAAACTTGAGTCAGAAAAGGTAAAGGCTGTAGCCATAGCGGAAAGCCCTGTGAATATTGAGTGTAAGCTAAGGCAGGTAATGGAGCTTGGAAGCCACAGCCTCTTCATAGCCGATGTAGTAATGTAAGAGTGGATGGGAAATATATGGATGATAAAGGAAGGTTCAACCTAAAGGCAGCAGACCTTATTGCCTATTCCCATGGAAGATACTATGAGCTTGGGAAAGAACTTGGCTCCTTTGGATACTCAATAAAGAAGGGAAAGAAGAGTAACAATAAAAGTAAAGAATCTCTGTCTGATAAAAAAATTGAGAAGGTAGAAAGTAAGCGTAAATCTACCGGAAGTGGTAAGCCGAATAGTAGACAGAAGACAGACAGGAGGAAGTGATAGCTTTTAGGTAGGGCTGTAACGATAAACTAACTATTGAGCAAAAAGTTATAGGAGCAGTATATACATGAAAAATAACATAACATTAATCGGTATGCCCGGTGCAGGAAAGAGTACGGTAGGAGTTGTGCTTGCCAAGGTGATGGGATATAGATTTGTAGACAGTGACCTGGTTATACAGGAAAAAACAGGGAAGCTGCTTTCTGAGATTATAGCTGAAAAAGGTACAGAAGGCTTTCTTCAGGTGGAAGATGAGATAAATGCAGGCCTAACCTGTGAGAAATCAGTTATCTCCACAGGAGGAAGCGCAGTCTACTGCCAAAATGCCATGGCTCACTTAAAGAAAATCTCTACAGTAGTCTATCTCAAACTCCCTTACGAAAAGGTGGAAAAAAGGCTTGGCAATCTAAAGGACAGAGGAGTAGCCCTGAAGGAAGGTCAGACACTTAGAGACCTTTATGAAGAACGCTGTCCTCTCTATGAAAAATATGCAGATGTGATTATTGATGCTGATACTACTTCTGTAGAAGACTGTATGAGAAGAATTGTAGAGGGAATTAAGTAAATAGATGGCAGGATTAATTGTCAAAAAAGTCCCTATTGAAAAACTAAAATCAGGACAAGGAAAGTTAATCGGAAGTAACTTTTACATTTTACAACTAGATGAGATGCTTGAAAAAGCTGCTATAAAAACTTGCAAAACCTATCTGATTTTGGTACAATATTACTAGAAGTTTATTGAAGGGGATTGATAAGTGATATGATAGGGGAAATAATTATTACAGGACAGGACAGGACAGGACAGGCTATAAGTATAATTTAATATATGATTTAAAGCTTAAGTATATGAAATTTAGTCACTTATTTTGATGTAGTCAAAATGGGTGTCTTTTTGTGTTTAAAATAAATTTGGAGGATGAATCATGGGTTATGGTATTCAGATGGTTAACTTGGGGAATGGCATTATATTGGATTATGATATTTAGGAGAATGGAAAGATGACACAAAAAGAATATGAAGAGCGGATGAAAAATACGAGATATAAAGAACTAAAGGTAACGAAAGCGGAAGATGAGAAAGATTATGTATTTATTAGTTATAGAGGTAATAGTTGGGAAAAAGTATTAACTGATATAGTATATAAACTTCAAAAAGAATACGGACTAAGAATTTATTTCGATAAAGATTTTGCTTCCAGTAATAATATTTGGATTGAACAATTTACCGACAATATGGAGTCTAAGTATTGTAAGGCTTTCTTATGCTTTTTTTGATGAAGGTTATGTGACGAGTTATGCAACATTATTAGAACTCATGTATGCAATGAATGGGAGATGTAAGAACCTGCATGGTCAAATGTATGCAATAAACTTCCAAATTGATTGGGATAAACTAAATGATGCAGATCATGATACAGGGCTAGGAAAAGAAGATAATAACAATCCAGGGTGGAAAGAAGAAAAAGAAGAATTTGACGAAGCATTTGACTTGTTAAAGGAGGAAAACGATTATAAAGATATAAGAAAAATATTATTCTCCAAGGAAAAACTTAAAAGCTTGTAACTGCAAAGACATTATGGCAGTGCTGCAACCCAAAAACAGACGAGAATATGTAGATACAGATGACTTTTATAAACAATTTATTGTTAATCCTTTGAAAAATCCTGCCCTAGTGTATTTGGGGAAATTGATCTGGGAGAGAATTTTTAAAATTATGTAACAAACCATATAATAATATGTTCTTCCGATAAAAAGACCTTTGAATTTTTATAAGGAGCATAAATTTACACTAAGTAATAAAAAGGTATATATTGGCATCAGAGATATAGAAGGAAGTTTATTGAAAACAATACCGGATACTGTAGTATTTGATATTAACAATATGATATCCAGAGGATTGTGGAAAAAGCTTGGAATGTGGAAGGAGGGAAAGGAAAAACTTGATATTGTAATTTATGGCAGCTCTAATCTTGCAGGAGGCATTGTAAGTACAGGACTGCAGATGAATATTTTTTCTCTGAATCAGCATATAAACTATCATTTTATTACAGATAATAAGCTTTACCGGATAAGGCATAAAAACCTGCAGCTTATGAACTCAGATAAGCTTGAATATTATTCTACAGATGATGAAAATATCTGGGAAATTATTGAGAATGCAGATAAAGTAATTGTTGCAGATGAGGTAGAGGTAGAATTATTACAGACAATTATTTTAAGTGCCAATAATTCGAAAGTATATTATTATTCTCCTGAAGATGGAGATATGGGTTCATATATTGAGTATAGAAAACCTGTGCCTTTTGGGAGATATAAAGATGTATTTACAGAGGAAAATATACTGAGAGAGAAACTGACAGAAAAAGCAAAAGCTTTGCATAATTACTATGAATCAATATGTAATACAGATAAGAAATGGGAAGATCTTTCAGGTTTTCTCCGTGCTTCTAATATTTCAGCTGCAGACTTTGGGAATATTTTAGCTGATCTTAACAAAGATGAGATGGAACTGGCAGAACTTGAGCATATAAGATGGTGCAGATTTTATTTTTTGAATTATTATAAGTATGGAGAAGTAAGAAATGATGCCAAGAGGATTCATAATGATTTAGTCCGGTTTGACGAGCTTTCACTTGAGGAACAAGAGAAGGATTTAGACGCTGTAAGGGTTTTGAAAAAATTAGTAAAAGAAAATTAGTAAAAGGAGATTTTTATGTTAAAGAGAATATCAAAAAAGTTGAGTTTAGGGCTATTGCTTGCTATAGTAATAGGAACATTTAATTTGCCTGTAGTATATGCGGCAGAGAGCAAGATTAGGTATGGAGCAGCCTTGAAGGATGGTAAGCTGTATTCAATAGAGATAAATGGAGAGTCAGCTACAACTACACTTTGTGATGAAAGTAACCCTATTGGTAAAGGATATAAAGGAAATTATTTTATAATGCCATCTAATATAACAGGTGAAAGGTTTTATAAAATATTTGATAAATATGGAAAAAATATTGAAACTCTGAGCAGTAAGGAATATTATATAAAAAGCTTTTTAAAGCTGATGGCGAAGGAAATAAGGAATATGGAGGTACTGAGCTGAATAAAAGCTTATGATTTTGTAGTTTTTACTTCAAGAGATGATGAAAATGCAATAAATTATATTTATACTAATGAAAAAGGGTTATTCATTAATAAATATGATAAAGAAGTATTTGAAAAAAAGTGAGAAGGATAGTCTTGTTGTAAAGAAAAATGACAAAATGGGTGTTATTAATAAATTAGGAGAGGAAGTTGTAAATTGTGAATATGACGATATAACTTTTATAGATGGCTATATTGCTGTAGCAGATAAGGATGAAAAAAATAGAATATACAGATATAAGGAATAAAAAAAAGCTGGAATATGATCGTATTTATACAACATCATTTGCATTAGGCAGCAAAAAAGAGAGATATAGAGCAGTAGTGAAAAATAAAAAGTGTGGTATTATAAACTCTACAAGTACAGAGGTCATTCCTGTACAGTATGATAATATGGCTATAGATTCTGATGGTTTCAGAGTAATAAAAAATAATAAATTTGGATTCCTAGACCTGAAAGGAAAAATTATATTACCTTGTAAGTACGATTATTTAGGTGAGTTTTCAGAAGGACTGGCTTTGAGTGGGAGAAAATATGATTGGACTTATATAAATAAGAAGGGGAAAAAAGTCCTTCATTTTAAGTATGAAACGATGGGAAATTTAAGCAATGGTCTGATACCGGCTAAATATAATGGCAAATGGGGATATATTAATAAAAAGGAAAGAAAAATAATAGATTTTAAATATGACGATATGAAGCAATTTGAAAATGGATATGCTACCGTTATGCAAAAACGATGAATGGGGATTGATAAATAGAAAAAGGAAAAGAAATATTTGAATTTAATAGTGATAGTCCAATATTGTTAAATCAGTATGGAATAGCAGTAATAGAAAAAAATAGAAAATATGGTTTGATTAACAAAGCCGGGAAAAAATAATATATCCTTGTAAGAGTGTGCAGCCAATTAGATTTTATGAATATGGTATAGCACGAGCGGTAGAAGATGGAAAAATATTTTTTTATAACAAAAAAATGGAAATACCATTCAGAGTGAAGTGGATCATATAATGTGTAGTAAGGATCTGATACTGGTACATAAAGGAAATAATACTTATTGGTTATATAATAGTAAGGGAATACGGTTGACAGATAAAGATTACTTGGGTAATACCAGAATAACTAAGGATGATTTAGCTATTTTTAATATATAAAGGTGATGATAAATTTATGTATTCATTCAAACTTGTTGATGGAAAAATGAATGAAGTAATACCTGAAAAATATTATTATGAGGCTTATAGTGATGGATATTTTATTGTTAAAACAAAGGGATATCCGGGTAAGATAGGCATTTTTACAAAAACCGGTAAACAGCTAATTCCTTTTGAATATGAAATGGCATATGTTTTTGATTAACAGAAAATACTTGTTTAATATTTAGCAGTAAGGTTTTAACAGAAATAAGAATGATATAAAACAGTTCCGCTGCCATAATTGGTGAGAGGGTTGTGTGTTCGTAGGTTTAGCTTTAATGGTTTAGAATAAGTCGGTCTTTTATGCCGGCTTATTCTATTTTTAGGAGAAATGGCTGCAGTGTTGCTTCATCAGGGGCTAACCGCCTGATTACCATTTTATGAATTATATTTTGCCGTAGAGAAAGAAAAATATATCGTAAGGTGTTCTACCGCCAAGAATCTTTCGTGGCCGGAATTAATATGACTGAATAAAAGGTTCAAGTCTTGCCTGGTCAGTTCTTTAAGCTTCCTTAACTTTTTTCTTTCCCTCATGGTAACTTGTCTGTGTAGTGAGAAGTTATAAATAATGAACTCTTTAAATACCCACCTTCAATGTATGTATAAAGTAATTTTACAGAGATACCAAGTTCAGGAAGGTTAGTAAGTATCTGATATAAGGCTCATCCGGATTTAAGCGGTTTTTCGCACTCTTTTAATTTGGCACATATGATAGGCGAGTTAAAACGGTTCCGCTGTTTAACTGTTCTGTGGCGTCTTATTTCTTTGGCAACAGTAGTAGTAGATTTTATTCCATTAAATATGAAATAAAACTGAAAGAAAATTTTAATAAAATTTACAAAATAATCAAATTGTTATATGATAAAATTAATCTGATGAACGATTTGTACGGGAGGTAATTACATGGAAGAGGTACTTAGACTTACGAATGTGAATAAGAGCTTTGGAGAGCATCATGTTCTACATGATGTTAGCTTTGCCGCAGGAAGGGGAGAGCTTATCGGCTACATAGGGCCAAACGGAAGCGGCAAGTCCACAACTGTTAAGCTGATGCTTGGGATTCTTGGTGGATACACAGGGACAATAGAGGTATTTGGTAAAAATATCGAAGAAGACCTGGTAAGCTACAAGAGGAAGATAGGCTATGTTCCGGAGATTTTATCCCTCTATGAGAGCCTGACAGGCGAAGAATATATCTCCTTCTTATCCTCTGTATATGAGCTAAGCAACTGGAGAGGCAGGATGCAGGAGCTGGCGGAGATATTTCAGATAAATGATGCACTTACCACCCGCATCTCAGGCTATTCAAAGGGTATGAAGCAAAAAATAGCCATCATAGGAAGTCTTATACACAATCCTGACATCCTCTTCCTTGATGAGCCGCTTAACGGCATGGATACAAATAGCGTGGCTGTGTTTAAGGAGGTGCTTAAGACACTTACCAAGCAGGGTAAGACTATATTTTATTCCTCCCATATTATGGAAGTGGTGGAGCAGATGAGCAGCAGGGTTATCCTTCTTAAGGACGGGGCTGTGATTGCAGACTCTACAGTTGAAGAGCTGAAAAACAACAGTAAGGGCAGCAGTATGGAGGATATTTTCAACAACCTTACAGGCTTTACAAAGGGACACGATCTTGCAGCCAAGTTTGTAGACACACTGACCGGAGGTGAGACTATTGAAGATGAAAAATAGTGAACCCTTTGTGTTAAAGCTTGTGGATAAATGCGTAAAGCCGTTTTTGAGCAGGGACTTAAACTATAGCCATATTAGGGAAATGCTAAGGCTTAAGCTCATTATGGATAGCAGAAGGGTGTCTCCGGCTCTGCAAAATAATGGGAAGAAGATAGGGAAAGAGCCGAAAAAATCTATGATTCTTACCTGTCTGGTTTATATGGGTTTAGGAATATTTATCGCTTCTATGCAGGTGATGCCAAATATGTTTGGAGCTAATACAATCAGCTTTGCCATGCTTATATTCATGTTGTTTTCAGTCTATATCAGTGAGTATTCAGCCGTACTCCTAGATACTACAGAAAAGTCATTTTACGGAGCACTGCCTATTGGGAAAAATGAGATAAGCACTGCAAAAAACATACATATAGCCTACTATATAGGAACTATAGCAGCCGCTATGATGCTGCCGTCTGTAGTTGTCGGCTTTATTTCTAAGGGAATCCTATATGGCTTGGCTTTTACCTTAGTTTCGATTGTGATTGTTGTCGTTTGCCTTCACCTGGCGGGAGTCATCTACTATCTCCTTCTTAAAGTATTTTCAGGAGAGAAGCTAAAGGATATCTTAAGCGGCTTTCAGATATTTATGACAATAGCGATAATACTTTCGTATCAGATTGTGCCAAGAGTCGTAAGTATAGCAGGCTTCTCAAAGGGGCAGATTACATTTTCACCAGTTTACTTTTTGCTGCCATCAGCTTGGTTCTCTGCGATACTGGAGAGCTTATTTGGTGCAGGAGGTGAATGGTACATATATGTACTGGCAGGAATCACAGTACCTGCATTTTTCTTGCTTGAGGTGCTTTATAAGAAAAAGGTAATGCCGGAGTTTGAAGGAGAGCTTGATAAGCTTACGGAAACAGCCAAGGAAAATAAATCACTTTCACCATTTTCAAAGCTTATGTGTAAGCTCCTTTCAAAGGATGAACAGGAAAATGCATTTATGAAGCTGGTGCTGATACAGGTATCAAGAAACAGGGATATGAAGCTTAAGCTCTATCCACAGCTTGCCAATGTGTTTATTCTGCCTATAATCATGGTTCTGCCACAGATTACAGGGGAAAAAGGATTTACAGGCTTTATAGAAAATCTCAGACAAGGAAGATGGGGACTTGCTCTGCTTTATTTTACAGGACTGACTTCTGCATCTATATATATGATTATAGGACAGACTGAAAATCCGGAAAGCATA
The DNA here is from genome assembly GCA_916439065.1 of uncultured Catonella sp. Taxonomy (GTDB): domain Bacteria; phylum Bacillota; class Clostridia; order Lachnospirales; family Lachnospiraceae; genus Catonella. The sequence goes on along the minus strand of CAKAGD010000002.1, from coordinate 1,402,433 downwards.
ATGTTCTATCAGATTCTTCCGATTGAGAATCTAAGCAAATGTATAAGAGCCGGAGTCAAGGTGGTGCTGTTTCGCTATTTGACACCTATTTTTGTGGCTCTGTCAGCCCTTCTGTTAGGAGTGTATGGTTTTGGAGCTATACCTGATATAATACTTGCATATCTGTCATTTATCTTTGTAACAGGTTTAATAATACGCATAAGTGCCTGGGTGTTGCCATTTTCTTATGAATCGGATACTGCGAGTGCAGGAAATAATTTATTGATGTTTTTTATGAGCCTCTTTGTATTTGCTGTATTTGGCTGGACACATATATTTTGGCTTAATACCCTGGGACTGCAGCTAATTGGTATAGTGGTGATGACATTAGCCAACCTTGTATTATGGAAATTCTTTATGAATAAGAAATACATTATAGCCAGAGGATAAGATATATCTGAAGGAAAGGTTAAGAAAAAAGACGAGCTAAGGGGGATTGTAACCTATCAAAAGCTTGTAGGAAGAGTATAGGTGGAGCATATAAAAAGTATATAAAAAGTACATAAAAAGGGCTGCTACTCTAAGAATGGTTTATTCTTAGGGCGACAGCCTTTTTGCAATCCCTAAGCTAGGGGGAAGTTAATCTTATTTGTAATCTGCTAATTTTATACAATTAACATATGTTTCTTATGCCTATGAAGTAACATCATTAAGCTAGAACTTAATCAGTCCAAATACGCTTGCAATCGAGCTTACTAGAATGACAAGTATACAGATAGGTGCAAGGTATTTGATAAAGAACTTGTAAATGCCTTTACGCTTAAACTTAGATGATGTTTCCACCTCTTCAACTATCTTATCCACTCCAACTACATATACTATGAGAATACAGGTGGAGAGGGCGGCTATAGGCATCATAAGTGAGTTTGTGAGGAAGTCGAAGAAGTCAAGGATTGACATTCCAAGTATCTGTACAAAGTCAAGCATACCAAAGCCGAGTGCTGAGAATGAGCCAAGTATCACTATGATGATACCTATGACCACGCTAGCTATATTACGCTTCCAGCCAAGCTGATCCTCTAAGGTAGATACACAGGACTCAGCAAGTGAAATAGCACTTGTAAGGGCTGCAAAAAGTACGAGGAGGAAGAAAACAATACCGATGATTCTTCCCATTCCCATGCTTGCAAACACCTTAGGAAGGGTAATGAACATAAGTGAAGGGCCTGCCAAGCTTCTCAGGATCTCCATCAAAGAAGGAGAAGACAGCAGGGATTATCATAAGACCTGCAAGGAAGGCGATAGCTGTATCAAAAATCTCTATCTGAGAGGTAGACTGCTCTATGTCTACATCTTTCTTCATGTATGAGCCGTAGGTGTAGAGAATACCCATTGCTATCGAAAGAGAGTAAAACATCTGCCCCATTGCGGCAACTATAGTCATCCAGGAGAAGTTGTCAAAGTTAGGGATGAGGAAGTACTTCACACCTTCAAGGGCTCCCGGTCTTGTTACTGAATAGATTGAAACTATGATTGCAAGGATGACGAGTACAGGCATCATCATCTTTGAGACTTTCTCTATACCATGTTCAACCCCTGCGACAATTATAAGAAGTACCACAAGAGTGAAGATAAGAAACCAAACTTCCACACTTGCACCTGCCGTAATAAAGCCTGTAAAATAGCTGTCTTCTGCTAGAGCATCTGTGCTTCCGCGAAGATACTCAAATAAATACTTAAATACCCAGCCGCCTATTACACTGTAGTAAGGGATGATGAGCATAGGAATAATGGCATTTACCCAACCTCCAATCTTAAAAGGAAGAGATTTCCCAAATTTCCCAAAGGCACCCACAGGGCTCTTTCTGGTAAGCCTTCCAAGAGTTGTCTCGGAGACAATAAGTACATATCCGAATGTGAGCATAAGGATAAGATATACAAGTAGGAAGATACCTCCACCGTATTTTGCTGCAAGATAAGGGAAACGCCAGATATTTCCAAGGCCTACGGCAGAACCTGCTACAGCTAGTACATAGCCAAGTTTACCTGAAAAGGAACTTCTTTTCGTTATCCCTGCCAAACGGGTCACGGCTATTTTCCTGATTATTTTCGTTATTCATTTAATAATACATCCTCTCTAATTTTAAAAATTATTTGTTAAATCTGTTGATGGCATTAAATTGAAGCTTAAAGTTTTTCGAATTCAACAGTTCCCTGAAGCCAGATTTCCCCTTTGAAACGGCGTCCAACTAGGGGCTCCCCAAGTAAATCATTGTCATTTATGCCTATATAAAAATCAAAACCATTACAGTTTACAAGCATTTCAGTACAGGTTTCACCGGTAAAACTGTTTATATGTGGTATTACTTCTTTAATTATCCCTAAAATTGTATAATTATCTGATTCAGAACCAAAGGGAATAAAGCTTGTTTCAACTATACTATAGACATCTTCAGTAAGTATTCGCCTTGATATCATTGAATAGGTGTCAAAGTCCATCAGAGTAAGGGTATTGATGGCTTCTTCATTACCCTCTTTAGCAGCCATAAGTAGAGTGTCATGGCGTAGGGAATTTTCATTCTGTACCCTTACCTGCTCATCAGTTTTGTTGATAGGAAGCAGTATCTTTCCAGAGACAGAAAGTCCCGAAAGCGTCAATGGAAGTTCTTTTTTACTATTCATATATTCTTTCACTGAAAGGTAATCTATTGAATTCTGTAAATAAAATATTAAAGAAGTTCCAAAATGTAAATCATCACACATAGCAGTATAAGCATCCGTATCTATCCGCTGGTACACAGACACTTCTTCGTAGCAGCAGGGTTTCCGGCCTATAAGATATGGATAATAATGTTCAAGATGGAAAAATCCCTTTTCGTCATATTCGCCTCTGATGGTAATGCCCATTCTATCTGAAAAATCTAAGCTCTTTTCAACAATTTTTTTATGATTTCTATCTGATGAAAATGCAAATTTATCATGGGTTGGGCGAGTCATGACAAGTCCCAGAACTTTATCTAATTCTTTTCTTGAAGCTATATTTGAGAAACCGGCTGCTCTCAAAAAACCGTGCATGAACTCACCCTCCTTGTAATAAATAAATTAATCTTTATAATTTTAAAACTCCCTGAAGCTTGTCAACCATTTCCTTAAGAGTGCCATCCTCAAATGGGTTCTTAAGACCAACCTGAGCCACAAGATCTGTAAAGAAGTCCTTTGCACCGAGGTTGCAAAGCTTAAGATAGCTCTTCCATGCAGCCTTATAGTCATTGTCCATCATTACCTTGTACTGGAAGGCGTTGGTCTGTGCCAGTACATAGTCGATGTAGTAGAATGGGCTGTCATAGATGTGGCGCTGTTTCTGCCAGAAACCGCCGGCACTGTAGTATTCATTTCCAGAGTAGTCAAGATGAGGCTTGTACTGCATCTCAAGCTCTCTCCACATCTCATTGCGCTGCTTTGGAGAAAGTCCCGGATTGGTGTAAGCAATATCCTGGAATTCATCAACCATGGTTCCGTAAGGAATGAAGGCTGCGGATGACTCAAGATGCATATCTATGTAGTCCTGCTTTCTCTTGCCAAAGAAAAGCTCCATCCAAGGCTCGGTAAAGAATTCCATAGACATCGAATGTGTCTCGGCTGTCTCCATGGTGATTTCGCTGTGCTCAATGATAGGATCATCCACCATACAGAAGCCCTGGAAGGCATGTCCGCACTCATGAGTCATTACATCTGCATCATCAGCGGTTCCGTTGAAGTTAGCAAATATAAAAGGAGACTTATAATCAGGAAGATAGGTCATATATCCGCCTGTCTGCTTTGTCTTTCTTCCAAGTACATCGAAAAGCTCATTATCACACATAAAGTTAATGAACTTAGCTGTTTCAGGTGAAAGCTCATTATACATCTTTCTTCCTGCTGCAAGGATATCATCAGGAGTGCCGATAGGTGCAGGGTTTCCGTTGTTGAAGTATACACCCTCATCCTCAAAATGAAGCTTATCAAGACCGAGTCTCATTCTACGCCTGTCGTGTAATTTTTCAGCAAAAGGTACAAAGTCACGCTTTACCTGTTCTCTAAAACGCTTAACATCATCTCTACCGTAGCAGTTACGGTTCATTCTGTAGTAGCCAAGCTGGATGAAGTTCTCATAACCAAGCTTTTCAGCCTGAGCTGTTCTGTTCTTTACAAGCTGGTCATAGATGTCATCAAGTTCTTCCTTGTTGTTGCTAAAAAATTCTGTATACTTTTTCCAAGCCTCTATACGGGTATTTCTATCAGAATTGTTGAGGTATGGAGCCATGAGTGAGAGGTTGAGGCTTTCACCGTTCCAATCAATTTTGGCAGTAGCAAGGAGTTTGTCATATCTGCTGGTAAGGGAGTTTTCTTCCTGCATAAGAGGTACAATCCTATCATCTACTGACTTCATTGCAAGTTCAAGGTTTTTAAAAGCCACCTTTCCTATTTTGCTTTCTAAAAAGCTGCGGTGTTCAGAATTATAGAGTTTCTTGCCATATTCAACAAGTAATGACCGAAGTACGGGACCATTCTCGTCATAATAGTCATTTTCCCTGCTGTAAAATTCATCTGTCACATCTATGGAATGACGAATCTCTGCAAGTGTCATCTGTGTGTATATGTGGTTTACAGTTTTATAATATTTTTTATGAACTTCAAACTGTTCCTCACCGGATTTTGCATTGTCAAAATCTGCCATAAGTTTTGCAAAGTCTGCTTTAGCTTCTTCAATATCAGCTCTTTTATAAGGCATTTCACTAAATTTCATCTATCATTTTCTTCCTTTCTTAAATATTCATGTCTGCAAAGACTAATGTTAAGCTATTTTTACAGGAAAATCAAGTTATAAGAGAAAAAAAGTGGATACTTTATTTTTAAGGGTGATATTATTTTATAATTTATAGAATAATTGCCATAGAAATGGTAGAATATAATACAAGAGCCAAGAGTATGAGTAAACGGCAGGTTTTGTAAAGAATTAGCAATTTTATATTTTTGGGAAGAACTGAAATTATTCATAACAATTTGAAAGGAGAAGCTTATGTTAAAGTTTGAGTATTATTCGCCAACAAAAATAGTCTTTGGCAAGGACACTGAGGAAAGGACGGCTGAGCTTGTAAAGGAATGTGGCGGAACAAGGGTTTTAATCGTATATGGAGGAAATTCAGTCCTTAAAAATGGCCTTCTAAGTAAGATAGAAAAAAATCTGGCTGATAACAAAATAGAATACCTTTCTATAGGCGGCGTTGTGCCAAATCCACTTCTTTCCAAGGTGAGGGAGATAATAAAGGCAGGACTTGAATATAAGACAGACTTTATACTGGCTATAGGTGGCGGAAGTGTACTTGATACGGCAAAGGCCGCAGCTCACGGAATAGCTTCTCCTGATATAGATGTATGGGACTACTGGTTAGGCAGGGCAAAGGTAGAAAGAAGCCTAAGTATTGGAAGCGTACTTACCATATCTGCGGCAGGAAGTGAAACCAGCAATTCAGCAGTAATAACCAATGACGAAGTGGATAAGCCTACTAAGAGGGGAATAGCAACAGACTTCAACAGGCCAAAGTTTGCCATTATGAATCCTGAACTGACTATGACACTTCCAAAATGGCAGATAGGGGCAGGTGTTGCAGATATCTATATGCATACATCTGAGAGATTCTTTACGAGTACAAGGGGAAATCATTTGACAGATGAGATTGCTCTTGGACTTATGAGAAATATAATTAAATACGGTGTTAAAGGATATGAGAATCCTACAGACTACGAGGCAATGAGCGAAATCATGTGGTCGGGAAGCATATCCCATATAGGGCTTACAGGTCTTGGTGCAGATGGAGACTGGTCCAACCATCAGCTTGGAATGGCTATATCAGCTGTATACGATTCTACCCACGGAGCTACGCTTACAGCTGTATGGGGAAGCTGGGCAAGGTATGTAATGGAAACCGATATAGCGAGATTTGCTGACTATGGAGCAAGAGTATTTGGTCTTTCCGGAGATGACAAAGCGGTGGCTCTAACTGCCGTATCAAAGACAGAGGAGTTCTTTAAGTCTATAGGAATGCCTCTAACTCTTACTGAACTTTTGGGACACAAGCCATCTGAAGAAGAAATAGCAGACATAGTTAGAGAATGTACCTTTAATCACAGCAGAAAGATAGGCTTGCTTAGGAGATTGGATGAAAATGATATAAGGAAGATATATGAAATTGCTGTGTAATGAAAAACCAGTCCTAAAGTTCTGTCTGTGGACTAAGCAGATATAAAACAGTAATATAATAAAAAAAGAGGCTGCACATAAGGAAAACTTTTTATCCTAATGTGACAGCCTCTTTATAGATTTATTACAGCTTAATTTACCGTGTTTAGTCGACTTTAATATAATTGTTTTCTGCTAATATTTTTAAAGCTCCCGTGAATTATGAAAGTAATGTAGGATCCAATCCCTCACAGCAGGTAATAGCCAGTACACCGGGTCCTATATGGCAGGCTACAGCTAGTGAAAGAGGGTGGAGAGTAATTTCATACTCAGGGAAAATCTCTTCCACTTCATTTTTCCAAGCCAAACCATCCTCAAGATCTGCACCATAGGCAAGGGCAAGATGAAGATTGTGCTTTTTAACAGCTTCTTCAAATCGTCCCTCCATATCTTTTTTGATGGCTTCTATCATAGTCTTTTTAGCCTGTGCCTTACCCCTGCACTTTGAATAAGCATCCAGCTTATCACCTTGGATTTGAAGCACCGGCTTTAAGTTAAGCAGAGTTCCAATGGCAGCAGCAGCAGGAGTAATGCGTCCGCCTTTTTTCAGGTACTTAAGAGTATCAAGTGAAAGATAGATAGTGGAACGGTCAGCAGTTTTTTCAAGATATTCCTTGATTTCCTTGGCATTTTTACCCATTTTTACAAGTTCAGGGCATCAAGTATAGACCAATACTGGGTTACAGACACTCTCTTATTATCTACTACCTCGACCTTGCCGTCATAATCCTCAGCAAGCATGGCTGCAGTTGAATAGGTTCCCGAAAGCCCGCTTGAGAGAGGAATGAAAACCACTTGTTCGTGGGTTTTAAGAAGTTCATCCCAGGTATCTGTCATGTCTCCGGGAGATGGCATTGAAGTTTTCACATCTGTATTATCATCCTGAAGTGCTTTATAAAATTCCTCATGCGTCATTGTAATATCTTCAAATTGAAGATTATCATTTATAAAAAATGGGGAAGGCTGCACGAACATTCCTAATTCTTTTGCTCTTTCCTGAGATATTCCGGCATTACTGTCTGTAATTATTGCAATTTTCATCAAAATCACCTATCCTATAATAAGAGTTAATAATACAAAGGCTAAAAAAATAAAAATGTGTAAACATATACATTTTGACACTAAAGTTTAACTGAAATATATTGTTTAAACTTTATCTGATATTTGGCTAATAGTCAATATATAAATCCAAATTATTTACAGATATCTTTTGAATAATTTTGTATAAATAAAAGGTTGAATTTAGCAGGAGAGTGTGTTAGTAGAAAGAGGATGAGATGACAGTAGATGAAAAATGGATGAAACAGGCATTGAAACAGGCTGAAAAGGCAAGAAAATTAGAAGAAGTACCAATAGGCTGTGTTATGGTTTTGAACGAGAAGATTATTGCAAGGGGGTATAATAGAAGGAATACAGACCATACCTCACTAGCTCATGCTGAGATGATGGCCATAAAGAAGGCTTGCAAAAAAATAGGTGACTGGAGGTTAGAAGAATGTACTCTCTATGTAACCCTTGAACCCTGCCAGATGTGTGCAGGAGCCATAGTACAGTCCAGAGTTAAGAGGGTTGTCATAGGGGCAATGAATAAAAAGGCAGGCTGTGCAGGCTCTATATTTAATCTCCTTGAGGAGGATAGGTTTAATCATAAGGCTGAAGTAACTAGGGGAGTGCTTGAAAATGAATGTGCGGAAATGGTGAGTGCTTTTTTTAGAGAATTGCGGGTAAAGAGGGATTGAGCCGGTTCTACATATAAGACCTTGGTTAAAATATACAAAAAATAAATCAAAGGCAGACTTAAAATAGTACAATATTTTTAAAAACTTTTTCTTGCATTTTACATTTATTTGATGTATAATGTTCCTTGCGTTCAACAAATAAATGTAAGCGTCTTTAGCTCAGCTGGTAGAGCACCTGACTCTTAATCAGGGTGTCCAGGGTTCGAGCCCCTGAAGACGCACTCAGAGGTCCTTGTTTGGTAGAAAAGTCTGCCGGGTAGGGGCTTTTTTTTGCTTGACAGAGGTTGCCATCTATTTTATACTCTAAGCTATATATCAGGCAAAGACTGATATAAATAAATATTTTTAAGGCAGAGTAGAAAATCTAGCGTAAAGTGTATGTTGGACGGGGAGTTGCCGGCATAACGAAGAGTATAAGGCTCGCGGTGAGATTTTCGCATCCCGCTGTTACATTAGAGTAATCTGCATTTTACTCTTTTGTAGTAAGGATAACTGCAAAGGAGGTTAAAATGACGCACGAAAAAGAAGTAACTAAGAGAAATTTTATTTTATCAGAACTTAAGGGAATGGCTGATTTTCCTGCTAATCTTGTAAAAGAGACGGCTGCACTGCCTAAAACTCTGGGTACATCAGCAAAAGAATTTAAGAATCTTCACACGATTATTTTATGTGGACTTATGGGAGCTTTAAGTATCATTCTTGGTATGTTTGCGTCCATACATTTGGGACCGTTTTCCATAACCTATGCCTGGATTCCAAATAGAATTGTAGATTTTATGTTTGGGCCTATAGTAGGTATGGTTTATGGTGGAGTTATGGACATAGTCAAGTTTATGATAAAGCCTAATGGAACATTCAATCTGGCGTATACAGCAGTACCTATGCTTGCAGGTCTTGTATTTGGCACCATACTTTACAATAAACCTGTTAGTCTTATGAGAATAATATTTGCACAGAGTTTAGTGAAAATATTTATCAATGCAGGCCTTACAACCTATATTATGGCATTTGAGAAAGGACAGGCATTTATGGAACTTATGTCTGTGAGGCTTATAAAAAATTTGATTATGATACCGCTTGACAGCATCCTGCTCTTTGTTGTGCTTACTGCACTTATGAAGGTATTGCCGCATTTAAAAAAATCTATTAATAAGTAGGGACATATATCTTGTAGTTGAATTGCTTTGTTTGGAGGGGAATATGGATAATGAGAAGAAGTTGGTGGTTGTAGCACTTGGGCGTAATGCTTTTGGTAAGACTATCCCAAAGCAGAAGGAAAATGTAAAGGAAGCCGCTGAAAAGATAGCTGACATAATACTTGCAGGTTATAGAGTTGTGGTGACACATAGTAATGGGGAACAGATAGGAATGCTTCACACTGCTATGACAGAATATTCAAGGCTTGAACCTGAGTTTTCCGTAGCCCCTATGTCGGTCTGTGGAGCTTTGAGTCAGGGTTATATAGGCTATGATTTGCAAAACAGCATAAGAGAGGCTCTGCTTGACAGGGGCATATACAAAACTGTTTCTACAATTATTACTCAGGTGAGAGTTGATCCTTTGATAGGGCATTTACCAATCCAACCAAGGTAATCGGAAGATATATGAACCGTGATGAGGCAGATGCTGAGGTTAATAAAGGAAATTTTGTAGTAGAGGAAGAAAAGGGATTTAGAAGGGTGATTCCTTCTCCAAAACCAATTGATATCTATGAAATAGATGCTATTAAAGTCCTTTCGGATGCTGACCAGGTTGTAATTGCCTGCGGAGGTGGCGGAATACCTGTAATGCAGCAGGGAACTGCCTTAAAAGGAGCAAGTGCCATCATAGAAAAAGATTTTACAGCGGCAAGATTGGCTCAGATGTTAGGAGCTGACGAGATAATTTTTGTTACGAACAAGGATAATCTAATTGTACATAAGGGAAGTCCGGATGAGATGCCTTTATCAAAGATTTCGGCTGCAGATGCAAGAAAGTATATGGAAGAAGGAAATTTTGAGAAGGGACTTGATCTTGCTAAAATGGAAGCAGCTGTAGAATTTGTAACTACAGGTGTAGAAAAAAGAGCAATAATCACATCTTTAGATAAGGTTTTACTTGGAATAAAGGGAAGAGCCGGTACGATAATTGACGGTAAGGAGATTTAATATTCAATCAATATAAAAAGAACCTCAGTCTTATGGATTGAGGTTCTTTTTTGTCAATCTTGTTTATTCATTTCAGCTTTGACCTGATTTGCTATTGTATTAGCTTTTGAATTGCAATCAGCAAGAGAGGTCCTTATGTCATTTCCTCCGGCTATGCCTTGAAGGGTTTCATACCACAGGGAACGAACTTCAGGCCAACCCGGAGTCACCTGGTAATAGTCTCCCATAGACAACATGAAGCATCTGGAAAAAGTGTCCATGGCCTTACCTATTTTAGAACCTGAGTAGATATTGGTTAATTCTTTGTGGACAGGAAAGACATGGCTTGCCTTAACTGCAGCCCTAACCCCGTCTTCATCATTTGCCATATAGTCGATAAATATTTTGGCAGCTTTTATCTTGTTTTTATCCTTATTATCGAAAATACCAAAACCCCAGATACCGCCGGCAAGCTTTGAAGCACCACTTAGAGAAGGAAAGTGCATTGGTATTATCTCATCCCCTGTGCTTGTTTTTCCGGCAGGACCTATCGAGGTATCTGTATGATAAGAAGGATTCCAACAGATAGAAACTGCCAGTTCTCCATGGCGGAATTTGTTGATTTCATCGGCACTGCTCAATGTGGGGTCGATGGAAATGCCATGGCTTGAGATTAGGGAAGTGATGGCCGCCATATTTTTTGGGGAATCTATTGTATATAACAGATGAGATTTATCCGTATAAGTGCCGCCGTACAGATTAGTTATCAGTGCTCTGCTGCCTTGGTCGCCGCTCTTGTTTTTACAGTATATGCTTAGTATATTTTTGTGTCCGCTTCTATATACGGCATCAACAGCCCTAAAGAAATTCTCGGTTGTCCAGGTATAGTTTGTGAGGTTTAGATATTTAAGTGCATCAGCCTCTTCAAATATCCGTTTGTTTATAGCCATACAATGAGTTGCCATGCAAAGTGGATACTCGTAATATTTACCATCGAATGTACGGCAGGCGACTGCCACATTTTCGTATATATCCTTGGAATCATCAGTGTAGAGATCTGATAAATCTACCATGAGTCCGCGCCTTCCCCAGTTAGCTACAAGCCTTTCAGGACCTTCAAGTATAATATCCGGTGTTTTTCCGGACTTGACAGCCTCTTCGACTTCGTTATCTCCTGAAGTATAGTCAAGATATTTTACCTTTACGGAAATATCGGGGTGAACTTCATTAAAGCTCTTTATGAGTTTATTTACAACGGTTTTATTTCCCCAATCACCTATGGGATAGGTCCAAAGAGTTATTTCAGCATCTTCTAACAGCAGCCTTGGGACATTGTTTGAACAGGAGGTAATAGGCAGTATAAGGCAGGATATAATTAGAAAACAAAATAACTTTTTTATTTTCATATGGATACCTCACTTTTGTAATATTAAGTAATCAGGTGATGCTAAACTATTATAAGTATATCAAGTATGCAGATATTTTCAAGATAAAACAAAAAAATATTTAATAATAAGTTTAAGATATGTTATAAAAACCACAGATGTAATTTATATAATATTCTACATTGAATACAGACCTTGAAGGAGAAAAAAAGTTTTGATAAAATATAAAAAAATGTGTCATATGAAAGGAAAGATTATGGATAAATATGCTGAAACTTCAAAAAGACTTATAAGTTTTCTTGATACAAACCCAAGCCCTTTTCATGTAGTAGCCGCACTTGGCAAAATGTATGAAAAAGCAGGATTTAAGCGGTTGTTGGAAAAGGAAAAATTTGAGGTAAAAAGGGGTGGGAATTATTATGTAACACGCAATAATTCTTCTATTGCTGCATTTAAGATACCTGAAAAAGATTTTAAGGGCTTTAATATAACTGCGGCCCATAGTGACTCACCTACATTTAAAATTAAGGCCAATGCAGAGATAAATGTAGAAAAGAACTTTGTAAAATTAAATGTAGAAAAGTATGGCGGTATGCTGATGGCGCCCTGGTTTGACAGGCCGCTTGGCATAGCAGGCAGGGTTATGATTAAAAATGGTGAAAAGATTGAAGAACATCTTCTTCATATAGATAGGGATATAGTGATGATGCCAAATCTTGCAATTCATATGAATCGTGAAGCAAATGAAGGCTACAAATATAATGCTCAGACAGATACAGAGCCTATATTTGCAGAACTTGGTTCAGAGATAACCCTGCAAGATATAATTGCCAGGGAACTTAATGTATCTAAAGAGGCCATCCTTGATACAGATCTTTTCCTTACAAATAGGATGAAGGGGACTATATGGGGTGCTGATAACGAATTTATAGCAGCAGGAAGATTAGATGATCTTCAGTGTGTATTTGCAGGGGCGGAGAGTCTGATAGAGGCTGAAAATAAAGAAAATATTGCTCTTCACTGTGTATTTGACAATGAAGAGGTAGGCTCAGGTACTAAGCAGGGAGCGGCATCTACCTTCCTAAAGGATGTACTTATGCGTGTAAACAGGGCTCTCGGAGGAGATGAAGAAAGCTATTTCAGGCAGTGGCAAGAAGCTTCATGGTATCAGCTGACAATGCTCATTCTGTGCATCCAAATTATACAGAGAAGGCAGATCCCTGCAATAGGCCTATGGTCAATAAGGGAGTGGTTATTAAATATAATGCAAACCAGAAATACACCACAGATGCTGTATCAGGAGCAGTATTTAGAGACATTTGCAAGGAAGCAGGGGTTCCGGTGCAGACATTTACAAATCGTTCGGATGTTGCCGGTGGTTCTACTCTGGGCAATATTTCCAATGCTCAGGTATCATTAAATGCGGTAGACATAGGTATGGCACAGTGGGCTATGCACTCTCCATATGAAAGTGGCGGAGTGAAGGACACTTATTACCTTGAAGAGGCTATGAAGAAGTTTTTTGAAACAGATATTAGTGCAAAACTATAGAAACGAAGGGCAAGAGCTGTAGCCCGAGTGTGTAAAATGTATACGAGACTTATTTTGGGAAGGACAGAGTTGTCCTTCCTAATTTTATTTAAGAAAGAGAAAAGGGAAGGGTTGAGGATAAAATACACAGCTGCAAAAAATTGGCATAATCACAGATAAGATTTATAAAAAACTGACAAAAATATCAAAAATGTTAAATATATAACGAAGGTATATAAAATTTTTATACATATTTATCATAAATATCTATAAATGCCTTGCTTTTTAGTTAAAAACATACTAAAATTTAAAAGCTAACCGAAGATAATTAGCACATTAACTTTATGTATGAGGAGGGCATGTGAATGGGGACTTTAGCAATTTCAGTACCAATTTGTGCGGTGATTGCACTTGTTTTTGCCTTTGGTCTGGCAAAATGGATAGGAGGGCTGGACAGTGGAACGGATAGGATGAAGGAAATATCCGGCTACATCCACGAGGGAGCGATGGCATTTCTCAAGCGAGAGTACAAAACTATGGTTATAGTTGTCGTTGTACTATTCGTGCTTATTGGAGTGCTGCTTAACAGCTGGGTTACAGCCATACTTTATGTAGTAGGTGCACTGCTTTCAGTGCTTGCAGGCTACTTTGGTATGACAGTAGCAACAAAAGGAAATGTAAGAACTGCCAATGCAGCTAAAGATGGGGGTATGGTTAAGGCCCTTAAGGCAGCCTTCCGTTCAGGTGCTGTCATGGGACTTTGTGTAACAGGTCTTGGACTCTGTGGACTTGGAGTAATCTTTGTGGCAATGGGAGTAGATGCAGCAGATGTAATCACAGGCTTTGGACTTGGTGCATCATCTATGGCACTTTTTGGACGAGTAGGCGGTGGCATCTATACCAAGGCAGCAGATGTAGGAGCAGACCTTGTAGGTAAGGTGGAGGCGGGTATCCCTGAGGATGATCCTAGAAACCCCGCAGTTATTGCAGATAATGTAGGCGACAATGTAGGTGATGTTGCAGGAATGGGCTCAGACCTTTTTGAATCCTATGTAGGCTCAATCATTTCAGCCATTACCTTAGCTGTAGTTATTCCAAAAGATTACACCGCAGATAGGAGCAGAATTTGCTCTTGACCCTTATATGGGCTCGCTGTTCCCATTACTTCTATCAGCTATAGGCATAATCGCCTCTATCCTTGGCATTATGTTCGTAAGGGGTAAAGAAGGGGGCAACCCTGCGTCAGCACTTAATGCAGGAACCTATGTGAGCGGTATCATAGTTATCATTGCTTCATTTGTAATGAGTAAGATGCTTCTTTAATACCTACAATCCTGCCATAGCTATAATTGCAGGACTTATAGTTGGCATAGCCATAGGAAAACTTACTGAGATATATACCTCTGGAGATTATAAGCATGTTAAAAAGATAGCAGAACAGTCACAGACAGGTTCAGCTACTACGATTATATCAGGACTTGGCGTAGGTATGATGTCTACACTTTGGCCTATTATCTGCGTTGCAGCAGGTATCCTTGTTGCCAATGCATTTGCGGGACTTTACGGTATTGCGCTTGCGGCTGTGGGTATGCTTTCGACCACAGCTATGACAGTAGCGGTAGACGCTTACGGTCCTGTTTCAGATAATGCAGGCGGTATAGCCGAAATGTGTGAGCTTCCTCACGAGGTAAGAGAGATTACAGATAAGCTTGATGCTGTAGGCAATACCACAGCAGCTATAGGTAAGGGATTTGCCATTGGATCTGCGGCACTTACAGCACTTGCACTTTTTGCATCATACTCACAGGTGGCAAAGCTTGATTCAATAAGCCTTCTTGATCCTCTTGTAATAGCAGGTCTCTTTATAGGAGCTATGCTTCCTTTCCTCTTCTCAGCTATGACCATGAATTCTGTGGGCAGGGCTGCAAATGATATGATAGAGGAAGTAAGAAGACAGTTTAGAGAGGACAAGGGCATAATGGAGGGCAAGTCTAAGCCTGATTATGCAAAATGCGTAGATATATCAACTAAGGCTGCACTTAAAGAGATGATACTTCCGGGACTTATGGCTATAGCTGCACCTCTTGCTGTGGGTATAGTTATGGGAACTGAGGCTCTTGGTGGTATGCTTGCAGGAGCTCTTTCGTCAGGTGTACTTCTTGCAATCATGATGAGTAATGCCGGCGGTGCTTGGGACAATGCTAAGAAATATATAGAAGAGGGACATTTTGGAGGAAAGGGAAGTGAGCCTCACAAGGCGGCAGTAGTAGGTGATACAGTGGGCGATCCTTTCAAAGATACCTCAGGTCCTTCAATCAATATTCTTATTAAGCTTATGACCATAGTTGCAGTGGTATTTGCTCCTCTTTTTCGTGGCTATAGGGCGGCTTACTTTAATTTGATTTTTTTATACCGGTTTAAGCTTGAAAAATGATGGCTCCGGTGCTAACATAAGCCTATAGATGTTGATAGGTAGTAATTGTTTTATAAAGGCATCTGTTTTAATGTAATTAAGGCAGGTGCCTCTATTTTATCAGATGGGAGATTTCTTCAAAAATTCCCTGCGGATAAAAAGATATCTCAGAGGGATGTGCAGTATATGGAAGTGAAGTTTATCCTACGGCATCGCTCACACATGAGTTGTGTGCAGGAACACACTTATTTATGAAAGTTATTAAGGTGGTTATGAAAAAATAATAAAATAAAAAATTTTTAGCTCTTTGCCTAATTTCTATGTTAATAATAACATTAGGTATAGGAATATATATGCTGTTAAGATATCAACATACTTCAGCAAAAAGACTTGAAAATAAATATCAGGGCACTGTTACAAAGTATATAAGTTCTTCAGATAAAGATGGCGACACAATAGATGACCAAAGTGATATACTTATTGGGGCCTTAGCATATGTGGAAACCAGACCAAAATATAAAAGTAAGTATTATGAGGGAGGATATCCAACTGATAACTATGGTGTATGTACAGATGTGGTTGCAAGAGGTTTTCTCGCAGCAGGCTATGACTTGCAAAAGCTTGTAGATGATGATATTGCAAAGAATATAAAGAACTACAATATAGATAAACCTGATTCCAATATAGACTTTAGAAGAGTAAGAAACTTAAAAGCATATTTTGATAATAATGCACAGGTTCTTACTACTGATGTAAACAAGATAGAAGAATGGCAGGGTGGAGATATCGTTGTATTTAAGAAACACATTGCTTTGGTGTCGGACAGAAGAAATAAGAACGGAGTGCCTTACATTATCCATCATAACGATCCCTGGCAGCTTAGATACGAAGAAGATGTACTTGCCCTACGAGGGGATATAGTGGGGCATTACAGGTTTCCTAAATAATGAAGATTAGCTTAATGAAAAATAGGAGAATATTTTATGGAAAAGCACTTTTTAGATCCTGATACCTTGCTTGGCAGGATTGTAACAAGTCAAGATAAATATGAGGTAGTACATTTATCTTTGAAAGCCGGCAACGAGGTGCCAGAGTATAAAAATGAGGCGGAAATTTTAATTTTTGTAATAGAAGGTGAAATTTTACTTATGACAGATGAGGCTATTACCCTAAAAAGCCTTGAACTTGTTGAAATACCTTCAAATGTGGCACATAGGATGGCAGCAGTTAAGGACAGCCAGCTGATGGCTGTTAAAATAAAAAATAATAGCAGGTAAAGAGGCATAAGATGGAAAATAAACTTATTAAAGAATTAAGAGAAGAAATATCAGGAAAAAAAGTACTCATTCTGGGATTTGGAAGAGAAGGAAAGCTAAACCTTGAGGCGGTGGCAAGGGCAGGAGGAGTGAGTGAACTTGTCATTGCAGACCGGAATGATATCAATATTGAGGAAGCAAGGGAAATACTTACTAAAGCAGGAAGTAAGAACTTGAGCATAGGTACAATAACGGGGGTTGGCTATCTATCGCATATAGATGAGTTTGACATAGTACTTAAGAGTCCGGGAGTAGTCCTTCCTAAGCCTTTTTATGAATATAAAGCCTTGATTACTTCACAGACACAGTATTTTCTTAAGGTGTATGGAAGTCAGACTATAGGAGTGACAGGTACCAAGGGGAAGAGTACAACTACAACCCTTATTTACCACGAACTTAAAGAAAACGGCTTTGATACGCTTTTGGCCGGCAACATTGGTATTCCTGCTTTTGCCCTCATAGATGAGATAAAGGATGAAACCGGGATAGTCTTTGAATTATCCTGCCACCAGCTTGAATACGGCAGTTATTCACCCCATATTGCCGTCTACCTCAATGTTTTTCCTGAACATCTTGACCATTATGGAAGCTTTGAAAAATACAGGGCTTCGAAAGAAAACATTTACAAAAATCAAAAAGAGGGAGACAGGCTTTACTGCGGAACCGGAGTTATACCAAAAAAAGGAGGGACAAAGGCTGAACTTACTGTAATCTATGATTTTAACAGAGATGATAAGAAGTTTGAAAATGATGAACATGTTACTACATTTGTAGAAGGAGACTTTGTTTCTCATAAGACCTATACCTTTGGTATAAAGGAAGATGAAATAGCCTTAAAAGGATTTCATAACTTCTTTGACATAGCGGCAGCCTTTGCTGTATGCACCGACCTTGGAGTGAGTGTGGAAGGTTTTGAAAATGCACTTTCTACATATAAAGCCCTCCCTCACCGCCTTGAATTTGTAGGGAATATAAATGGGATTAAGTTCTATGATGATTCGATTTCTACAATACCTGCCACAGCCATAGAGGCAATGAATACCATAAAAGACACTGATACCATCATTATAGGGGGGATGGACAGGGGGATAGACTATGAGCCGCTTATTAAGTATCTTGAAGTCTCAACCGTATCTAATATTATCCTTATGGAAACTACAGGTGCAAGGATTAGAGAAGAAATAAAAATGGGTTACATGGAACTTAATAACTCTGAAAGGCTGCATTTGGTGGATAATCTTGAAGAGGCGGTAAGGCTTGCTAAAAACTTACCCACAAAGGAAGATCCTGCATTATGAGCCCTGCTGCTGCAAGCTACGGCATATTTAAGAACTTTGAGGAAAGAGGAGAGGTTTTTAAGAGGCTTGTAAAAGGTAGGTGATGTACCAATTCTCAGAGATATAAACTAAAAGATTAAAGCTTGCCGATGGATTTTTTATATCTAAAAAACAAAAGGAAAATTTAAATAAATAATTGCTAATAAAGTTTTTTTGCTTTATCATAGTGCGGTAAAGGTTATGAATATTTTAGGGGATGCAGGAATTAAAGGGGAAATAAATAATAAGGACTTAGGTGCAAAATGAAAGAAAAAAAGAACCTAACAATAAATTATATTTTTGTACAGATTGGTATGTGGGCGATGTATGCTCCCCTTATGGGGTATACATCGGTGTTTTTGCTGGCTAAGAAGTTTTCGAATACGGAAGTGGGTATAATTTCGGGTCTTAGTTGTATAATCTCTGCAATCCTTCAAGCTATGATATCTTCTTATGCGGATAAAGAAAAAAGTAAATCAGTCAAGGCTCTGCTTATCATGATTGCAGGTTTACAGGTTGTTTTGGCAGGAATCCTCCTTGTGATTGGAAACAACTTCTTTTTAGCGGCAGGGATAATATTTGGTGCACTGATAGCAATAATGCAGTTAATGGTACCGCTTACCAACTCGCTTGCCATGGAAATGATGAACCAGGGGAAGAATATTAACTATGGTATGGCTAGAGGAACTGCATCAATGGCATACGCAATCCTAGTCAATTCAATGGGAGTCTTTGTGAAAGGCAATGATTTAAGCATAGTTCCTATAGCAACTATGTTGTCAGCCTCCGTTCTCTTAGCAGGTACAATGCTATTCCCATTTAAAAAGGCTGAGAGAATCGTTGATTATGAAACCAATAACATATCACCTGCAAGGCCGTTTTTGACTAAATATCCTAAAGTAACATTATTTTTAGCAGGAGCAATCTGTGCCTATGTAGGACATAATCTTATCAATACATTTTTATATCAGATAGTAGTGCTTAAGGGTGGAACTCATATGAATATGGGAGTCTGTCTTGCTCTTGCAGCTGTATTTGAAATACCTGTTATGTTCGGATTTGCATTTTTGGTTGCAAGGAGGGACAGCAGTACCTGGGTAAGAGTGGGAAGTATCGGAATTATGTTAAAGATAATTTTCACCTTAATTGTTCCTAATGTGATTAGTTTATATGTAGTTCAGGTTTACAGCTTTTTGGATTTGCGACCTTTGTGGTTGCAACAGTTTACTATGCAAATCAGGTTGTAGAAGAATGTGACAGGGTAAAGGGACAGGCATACATGACGATGTCAAACACTCTTGGAATTGTAGTTGCATCTTTGCTTGGAGGTGTACTTATAGATATATGCGGAACCAATGGAATGATGATAATAGGCTCTGTGATAGCAATTATAGGGAGCATACTTATTTTTATTTCAACAACTAAAGAAAAGGTAAAAATGGCATAATGAAGTTGACAAACAGCCTCAGTTATAATACCATATAGATATTGTATACAAGTATACCGATTGGAGGTCTTATGAAAAAAATACCGTTTGTAACACTTGATGAAGTTAAAGAAATAGTTAAAACCTATCCAACTCCTTTTCACATATATGATGAAAAGGGAATTAGAGAGAATGCAAGGAACTTAAAGAAGGCTTTTAGCTGGAATAAGGGATTTAAGGAGTATTTTGCAGTAAAGGCAACTCCTAATCCATATATATTAAAAATCCTAAAGGAAGAGGGATGTGGAACGGACTGCTCCTCGCTTACAGAACTTATGATGAGCGAGGCCTGTGGGATTACAGGCGAAAATATTATGTTCTCGTCAAATGTTACCCCTGCTGAAGAATATGTGAAGGCAAGAGAACTTGGAGCTATTATCAATCTTGACGATATTACCCATATAGACTTTCTTAAGGAATGTGCGGGCATACCTGAAAAGATTAGCTGCCGTTATAATCCGGGCGGAGTATTTAAGGTAAGCAATGACATTATGGACAATCCTAACGATGCAAAGTATGGCATGACTAAGGCTCAGATGTTTGAGGCATTTAGCCGTCTCAAAGAACTTGGAGTAAAAGAATTTGGCATTCATTCATTCTTGGTAAGCAATACAGTGACCAATGACTATTACCCAATGCTGGCGACAGAACTTTTTAAGCTGGCGGCAGAGCTTAAGGAAAAATGTGATGTTCACATAAACTTTATCAACCTTTCCGGAGGAGTAGGAGTTCCTTACAAGCCTGAACAAGAGCCTAATGATATCTTTGTTATAGGTGAGGGTGTAAGAAAGGCTTTTGAAGAAATACTTGTACCAAACGGCATGGGTGATGTAAATATATTTACCGAACTGGGAAGATTCATGCTTGCACCATATGGGCATCTTGTAACAAAGGCCATACATGAGAAGCATATTTACAAGGAATATATAGGAGTGGATGCCTGTGCGGCCAACCTTATGCGTCCTGCTATGTATGGGGCTTATCATCACATAACAGTCCTTGGAAAAGAAGATGATAAAGAAGAATTTAAGTATGATGTAACAGGTTCTCTTTGTGAAATAATGACAAATTTGCAATTGACAGAATGCTGCCTCACATCGATATGGGTGACTATTTAGTCATACATGACACAGGGGCACATGGTTTTGCCATGGGCTATAACTACAATGGAAGGCTTAGGTCAGCAGAACTATTAAAGAAGGAATCAGGAGGAATTAAACTTATAAGAAGGGCTGAAACACCTGCTGATTACTTTGCTACCCTTGATTTCAAGGGCTTATAAAACATAAAGTTATCCATCGCATAGCCACAGGTTTCTCATTGTGTATAGTATAGTGGAATAACTAATTTTCATTCTGTGGCAGCAGGATGTTCTTATCAAATATCCGTAAATAAGCATAGTTTTACACCTGTACATGGGTGAGGTATTTTGTAAAATGTTCCGTGAATCATTCGGATTAAAATAAATTTTTCGTTTTTTGTGATTTTTTTAGAATTAGACTAAAGTATTTGCAAAGTTTGTCGATAAATAAATCAGAGATACTAAATGACTTTGGTAAGGAGATTTGTTTATCGGCAGATTTTTATACCTTAGCTTCATAGATGGAAGGTGATTGTATGAGAGTAGATAATTATGGACAGATTGCAAATGCTTACAATGTGAGTAAGGCAAGAAAGGCTGAGCCTATAGCTAAGGCTGGCAAAGTTAGTGATACTGTTGAAATTTCAAATGCGGCTAAGACTTTTCAGGTTGCAAGAGTGGCGGTAAGTTCTGCTTCTGACATCCGTGCAGAGAAGGTTGCCAGACTTAAGGCAGCAATTGAAGAAGGTACATATTCAGTATCAGGTAAAGATATAGCTGATAAGCTCGTAGAAGGATATTTCGCAGTATAATAATTTAAGATGTAATAATGCGCGGAGGAGCTATGGCAAGCTTAATTGAAGAACTAATTATGGTTCTGGGTGATGAGGAGAGAGTCTACGCAGAAATTATTCCTGTTGCCGAGAAAAAAACCCGGATAATTGTAAATAATGACCTCCAGTCTTTAAACAGCATAACTGAGGAAGAGCAGGCTCTTATAGGAAGAATCAGTAAGCTGGAAAAGAAAAGACAGGAGGTCATTCGTAATATAGGAATAGTAATGAATAAGAAGGAAAGTGAACTTAATTTCATTACTATAATTGACCTTTTAAAAGACCGGGAAAAAGAACAGGAAGAACTGCGGAAACTTCATGACAAGTTGAAGAGGACTATTGATGCTTTGAAACTCATAAACGAAAGAAATCAAATGCTTATCAAACAGTCGATTGAAATGATAGACTTTGATATTAATTTAATGCAAAGTTTAAGGACTTCACCGGGAGTGGGACAGTATAACACCTCTTCAGAAGTAGAGATTCAGGGCATGAATAAGGGAATGTTTGATGCAAAGAGTTGAGTAAAGTTTTCTCTGTGAAGTTAGTTAAAGGAACATATATTTAGTAGAAATCAAAATGGTTTGGGAGATAAGATATGGGTTTGATGACAAGCTTTGGTGTAGGAGTATCGGGACTTAATACAGCCCAGCATTCACTAAATGCTACAGCACATAACCTTACAAATGTAGATACAAAGGGTTATGTACGCCAACAGGTAGTTACTGTTGACAAGGAGTATGAGAAGACTGCAACAGTACGCAGAATGGATCAGACGGGCCATGGTTCTATCATCGACAAGGTAAGGCAGCTTAGAGACAGATTTTTAGATGGTTCATATAGAAGAGAAAGTGGAAGACAGGGATTCTATCAGGTTCAGGCTGAGGCGGTAGCTGAGGTTGAGAACCTTTTTGGAGAACTTGAGGGTACTACATTTCAAAGTTCTATGGAAGGCTTATGGAAGTCGGTTCAGGAACTTCAAAAAGAACCTGAAAGTGTGGTTGCAAGAACATCTCTTGTGGAGACAGCTAACACATTCATAGAGCGTTGTCAAAATATCGTAACTCAGCTTAAGAGCTTTAGGCAGGATATAAATCTCAAAATCAAAAATACTGTAGATAGGGTAAATGAGATTGGGACTAAAATTGATGAACTCAACAATTTAATTCGTAAAGAAGAAGTAGGCGGTTATTCTGCCAATGATTATCGAGACGAGCGTAATAAACTGCTTGATGAGCTGGGTGGCTATGTAAAGATGGATTACAAGGAAGTGAGAGACGGTACTGTTCTTGTAACTGTTGAAGGAACTCAGTTTGTAACTGAATTTGGTATAAATGAAATAGGACTTAAAACTACTGATGATGGACTGAATTTACATACTCCGGTATGGAATTTTGATATAAATGATGATGGTGAACCAAGAGAAGTATTTAACTTTGATGTGCCGCCTACATCGGCAGCGGATACGGATATAGGTTCACTTAAAGGCTTGCTGCTTTCAAGAGGAAGGCAGGGAAGATATACAGATATTCCTGTTAAACCAAGGGCTGAGGACTATGAAGATGGAGAGCAGGATGAGTACTATATAGAGGCTATGAGAAGCTTTGAAGAGGCAAAAATAAATTATAATAATAAGATAGCTCCATCTCTGCTTACCAATACAGAGGCACAGTTTGACCAGCTCATCCATGGGCTTACAACAATGATTAATGATATACTTTCTCCAAATTTGACAGCAACTTGGACAGACGGCGGAGAGCCGGTTTGGAGAAATTCAGAAGGAAAGATACTGGAGGGAGATGAAATTCCGCCGGTAGACATAAATGATTTAGATGAATATAAATAGAAGAAAAAGATGCATTAGGCAGACCTACCGGCAGGTATAAGGTAACTATTTTAGATACTAAGAATGCACCTGTAAGCTCTGACAGTTCTAAG
This sequence comes from uncultured Catonella sp., assembly GCA_916439065.1. GTDB lineage: Bacteria > Bacillota > Clostridia > Lachnospirales > Lachnospiraceae > Catonella. The sequence goes on along the minus strand of CAKAGD010000002.1, from coordinate 1,379,011 downwards.
ACAGCAGGCAGTGCCCTATTTGAAAGAAAGAGTATGCCGCGCTACAAGGAGCTTGACCTTGAGATGAATGGTAAAAAGGTAATGCTCTTCAACAGTGAAGATTATGATCCTGCAAATGAAGGCTCAAAGTATTCCATATATTCTATGGGAGAGCTTGAAGTAAACAAAAATATAAAGGATAATGTATCTCTCATTCCTTTAAGCTACAACACCAATACCGGTGATTATAGTATGGATATAGCAGCAAAGTTAAACAAGGCATGGGACGAAAAATTTGCAGTATTAAATCCTAATACACTTACTAAAAATACATTTTTGGAATATTACACTTCATTTACTTCCGAAATTGCAAATACAGGCCATACAATGAAGGCTTTAGCAAAGAGCCAGGAAGTAACAAAGACCAGTGTAGATAATCAGAGACAGCAGGTTCTGGGAGCTTCTTCAGATGAAGAACTTACACATATGATTAAATTCCAGCAGGCATTCAATGCAGCATCCAGATATATAACCGTAATCGATGAGATGCTTGAGCATGTGGTAACAAGACTTGGGGGCTGATGCCCTTAACAGTAGATAGGAGATAGATATGCCATCAACATTTTTTGGATTAGATATAGGAACTTCAGGACTTCATACCTATCAGGCGGCACTCAATACAACTGCACACAATATAACCAATGCAAAGACAGAGGGCTACAGCCGTCAGCAGGTTAACCGTCAGGCAAAAGATCCGATAGCTATTGCACAGCGTTATGGAATGGTGGGAACAGGTGTTATAGCCAACAAGGTGTCACAGATTAGAGATGAATACTATGATTTAAAATACCGTTCAGCCAATACCATAAACGGAGAGTATGATTCCAGAACTTATTATCTAAAGAACATCCAAAACTTCTTAAATGAGATTAATGACGGAGGATTTAACACCAATTTTAAAAATCTGTTCAATGGCATGTCTGAGGTTGAGAAAGATCCTACAAGCAAGTCTGCAAGGGCACAGATGGTAAATCAGGCTTACGCTCTTACAGAGTTTTTCAACAATGTATCTGAGAATTTAAAAAATACTCAGAATGAGGTTAATTTTACTATAAAAATACAGTTGATACTATTAATTCATATGGAGATCAGATTGCAACCCTTACCAAACAGATAAACATGATAGAGGTAAGCGGAGGATTTGCAAATGACCTCAGAGACCAGCGTAATCTCATTGTAGATAAGCTTTCAAGCCTTGCCAACGTAACTGTGAAGGAGGAGCGTATCGGAGAGGGAATGAGTGGAAGCCTTTCAGGAGTTACACATTATACGGTGAAGATAAATGGCGGTTATCTGGTAAATAATTATGAGGCAAATAAGATAGAAACTGTGCCAAGAGACTACATAAGCAACATAAATGATGTAGAAGGACTTTATGACTTAACCTGGTCAGATGGGCAGAATTTCAGTACGCATAACAGCCAGTTAGGCGGTAAGCTTGGAGCATTATTTCAGATGCGTGACGGCAACAACAGGGCTTCTCTTAGATGTAATGTGAAAGAAGCATTTGAGGGAGATACTGAGCTTACATTGGAAGATACAAATATAAACAGTGTTGAAACTATGAACTTCCCACCACAGGGACGAATTACAGTGGGTAGTGAAGAATATGAATATACAGGGTTTGATGTAAATATAGAAAAGGATCCGGATACAGGCAAGGAAAAATTTAAGTACACATTTAAGCTGAAAGAAGATAAGCCTATACAGAAAGATATATCTGAGGATGATAAGGTTGTAGCTAAAATTGGTGAACAGGTTAATTTTAAGGGAATTCCTTATTACCTTGATCAGTTAAACAACTATGTGAGAAAGTTCTCAAAAGAGTTTAACGAAATACACAAAACCGGAGAAGATTTGGATGGAAATAAGGGAACAGATTTTTTCAATGGCATAGACCAGGTTAGCGGAGAAAATTATAAATTCAAAGTACCGGGAAAAGAGGATGAGGATGGAAATGAAATAACAGAATTTTCATCAGAAGACGAGACTTATTATAGATTGACAGCTCATAATTATTCTGTTACAAGAACATTTAGAGAAAATCCAAGTCTTATAGCAGCAGCAAGTACTATTTCAGAAGGTGTTGAAAATACTGATGTTATGAAAAAACTTGAGAATCTTCAAAGGACAGGTCGATGTTTGACAAGGGCAAGCCGGAAGAGTTTTATCAGGCACTTACCTCAGATATAGGAGTAGATACGAAGACTGCAGAGACATTTTCAACTAATCAGGATAGGATAGTAAAGGCTATTGATAATCAAAGGCTGTCGGTTTCCGGTGTGGATAATGATGAGGAAGCAATGGATTTGGTTAAATTTAAGAATTGCTATGACCTTTCGGCTAAAGTAATTACTGTAATGAACGAAATATATAATAAGCTGATTAATGAGATGGCGGTATAACTGAAACCGGTGAGATAGAAAGGACTTAAACCTATGATGAGAGTTACCAACCAGATAATGACCAACAACACTCTTGCAAACATAAATACTAATAAGGTCAATCTTATGAATATAGAGGAGCAGTATCAGACAGGCAAGAAGATACAGCGTCCCTCTGATGACCCAATAATTGCAGTAAGAGCATTGAAACTGCGCAACAATCTTACGGAAATAAAGCAGTATTTTAAGAAAAATGTTCCTGACGCAAGGAGTTGGATGCAGACAACGGAAAGTGCACTGAAGCAGATAACGGATATGTGTACCGTTCTTCACAGCCATGCAAATCAGGGAGCCAATGGTACTCTTACAGCAGAAGACCGCATGAGCATAATGAAGACAATGTCTCAGTACAGGCAGCAGATTTATCAGGAAGGTGATGCAAATTATGCCGGAAGATATGTATTTACCGGTTATAAGACGGATACAAGTTTCACCTATCTCAATGATGATAAGAGCAAACAGTATACAATAACAGAAGATTTAGATAAAACTGCAATTAAAACAAGACTTAGTACAATAGGCGGATATTCGGTTAACGATTATGAGCCGGGTGGAACCAATGATTTTTCAGAGCATGCCGTAAATAAAGAAGTACCATATTTAAGGCTGGCATATAAGAAGCTTGATGGGGCAGCAGGAGACTTCCCTAAGCTTAACTTCACAGATACAGATGACAACGAGGGCAGTATTGACATAAACTCAACAGACGATGAAGGAAATGAACTTACATCAAAAAGTCCTGATGCCTATGAAAAGCCTGAAACAGGGGCAAAATATCTGGCTGATACAGGAGAAATCATACTTTCAGATGAGGCCGCTGAGCAATTAAGGAGTGCTAAAAACTTTAATGTAGAGTATAATAAGACTGAGTTCTCTAAAGGAGATGTGCGTCCTGAACATTATTTCAACTGTAAAGCGGTGCCGCTTGATGAAGATGGGAATCCTGTAGAAGATGAAGAAAAAATTATCAATTATAAAAAAGAAGATCAGGATATAGAATACGAAGTAGGTTTCAACCAGCGCCTTCAGGTTAATACTCAGGCAAAGGATGCAATTACTCATGACCTTGGAAGGGAATTAGATGGAATTCTCTCAAGTATTGAAGATGTAAATGAGGTAGGAAATAAACTTAAGGAAGTAGAAAAACTAATTGCGAATACAACCGATGCTAAAGATTTGGAAAGCCTTAAGGAGCTTAAGGTACAGATGACAACTGAATTTAAGCTTAAAGAAAAGGTTATGCAGGAGAGTTTTTCAAAGGGCATAAATAACATAAAAGATTTTCAGGATGTAATCAATAAAGCTATTGCAGATCTTGGAAGCCGTGGTGCAAGACTTAACCTCACTGAGGAGAGGCTTTCAGGTCAGACTGATGATTTTACAGATCTTATGTCAAACAATGAAAATGCAGATCTCACAGAGACAGTAATCAATTTTAATGCTCAAAAAGTTATATACAATGCATCCTTACAGGCAGGAGCTAAGGTAGTGCAAAATTCTTTGTTAGACTTTTTAAGATAGAGTGTATAAGCCGGGTTTATGCGAGATTAAATTTTATAAAAAGAAAGAGGTGTTAGCATGCTTGCACAGACAAGATTTTTTGGAGAAGTTGATATTGACGAGGAGAAAATTCTCACCTTTGATAATGGTATAATAGGTTTTGAAGACATGAAGCACTGGACAGTAATTTATGATATTGAAGCAGGTGCAGATGGACCAATATCATGGTTTCAATCGCTTGACTTTGCAGGGCTTGCCCTTCCTATAATCAGCCCCTATTCAGTGACTGCTAAGTACGAGCCTATAGTTGAAGATGAGCTTCTAAAACCATTAGGAGATTTTAAGGATGAGGAATTACTTACATTTCTTACAATAACCATACCTAGTGAAGATCCAAGCAAGACAACTGCTAATTTTAGAGCTCCGTTACTTATCAATCCTAACAACCGTAAAGGTGTGCAGATCATAGTAAATAACGAGGATTATCCTATTAAATTCAGCGTTTATGATTCAGTACAGAAAATGAAAGCAGAGAAAAATTAAGGAGGGATAATAATGTTAGCACTGTCAAGAAAGCCCGGTGAAAGTGTTGTAATAGGAAATGACATTGAAATTACAATACTTGAAGTAAAGGGAGAACAGATAAAAGTAGGAATTAAGGCGCCTAAAGATATAGCTATATATAGAAAAGAACTTTTTGAACAGATACAGGACTCTAACAGGGAGGCATCAGAAACTTCTGTTCAGGTTATGAAGAACCTCAATAAAATTTTTGAATAAATAATTACAGGGGTTAAGTTTATATGGTTTCTTGTCGATATCCTATGTAGAAAGCGTGTTCTATGTTTAAAAACAATGGATTGTACAAATAAGTTTACATGGAGGTGAACAAATGAGTCTTAAGATGATGCCAAATGTAACGGCTCAGTCTACAGGCATCGACATGAATGTAAGTGCAGGATATTCAGGCACAGAGAGGATAGACAAGGATTTTGATGCAGGAGCCGTTGGACGGACAGGAACCGGTCAAGCAGGTAGTACCGGCGGTATGGAAGGTGGCGAAGAGATTTCTGAAGCCGAAGCTGAGCGTCGTATTAAAAGTGTAATTGATCAGGCAAATGAAAGGTTAAGCAGCAGAATGGATATAGAAGGCTGGCCTTTTCGTATAACAAGGAAACAAAAAAGATTTCCATCAAGGTATATGACGAACTGACCAAAGAGATAATAAGGGAAATCCCACCTGAAAAGACCAGTGTGGTACTCGATAAGATACACGATCTCGCAGGTATAATAGTTGACGAGAAGAGGTAAGGAGGAAAAAATGGCAATTAGACTTTCAGGATTAAATTCAGGTATGGATACAGAGTCCATGATCAAGAAGATTATGGATGCACATAAATTAAAGCTCAATAAGGTAGAAGGTAAGCGTACTACACTTGATTGGAAAAAGGAAAAGTGGAAAGATTTAAATAGCAAGCTTTATTCACTTTATACTAACAAGATATCTGCGTTAAGACTTTCAAAAGCTTACTCAACCAAGAAAGTTACAAGTTCTGATGAAAGTGTGGCTAAGATTACAGGCGATCCGGCTGCTGTAAGCGGAACCCATAAGATTCAGGTTAAGCAGCTTGCCACAGCACAGAGTATAACCGGTACTAAGGTTGCGGATGAAGTTAAAGAGATGCGGAACTAACTGATATCGGGTTTGAACTTGGTTCAGAGGTTACATTTAAATCAGGCAATAAGGAACATACTTTAATCGTTGACGGTGATACTACGGTTGATGATTTTATCAAGGCAGCAAAGCAGGTAGGAATTAATGCAAATTTTGATGCTAAACAGCATAGATTCTATCTGTCATCTAAGGAAACAGGTGAAGATAGTGCTTTTACAATTACAGAAACTAAAAATGATGAAGCATTAAATGTAGGTTTAACTGCTCTTGGCCTAAGCGGCAGCGGTGTTACCAATATTGCTGCTAAAGATGCAATATTTAGAGTAGATGGAACAGAGTATAAGACTGCGGCAAATACCAACAATGTTAATGGTCTTAATATAACCCTTACAGGTACCACAGCAGATTATGATGCGGGTGATGCGGGAAAGAGCATTACAGCTACAGCAAACACTGATGTTGACGCTGTATACAACAATTTCAAGGGCTTTATCAAAGAATATAACTCCATCTTAAAAGAGATGAATGAACTCTATAATGCAGGTTCTTCCAGGGGGTATGATCCGCTTTCAGCAGACCAGAAGAAGGAAATGTCTGAAAAGGATGTTGAAAACTGGGAAAAGAAGATAAAGGATTCAGTTCTTAGAAGAGATACAAGCCTTGGTAAGGTACTTAATACAATGAAGTCAGCTATGCAGGCTTCTGTTACAGTAGGTGTCGATGAAGAAGGAAATGGTGGAACAAGATACAGTCTTGCAAGCTTTGGAGTAATGACATCTACAGATTATAAGGAAAATGGCCTGCTTCATATCTTTGGAGACTCTGAAGACGGTGTATATTCATCAAAAGAAGACAAGCTGAAAAAGGCGCTTACCGAAAAACCTGAAGAAACAGCAGAAGCTTTAAAGGGCATCATGGAGAAACTTTACTCCAAGATGGGAGAGGCTATGAAAGGTACAGGTCTTTCATCTGCAATGTCCTTCTACAATGATAAGGAGCTTAATAAACTGTCAGAGTCATATAAGAAGGAGTATAACACTCTTGAAGCTAAGATTAATAAGATAGAGGATAACTACTATAAGCAGTTTGCAGCTATGGAAAAGGCTATGGCTAAGATGAATTCACAGAGCAGCAGCCTTGCAAGTATGTTAGGTAAATAAATTTAATAATTAAAGGGATATCATTAATTTGGTATCTCTTTTTTAGTGCCGGAATATAAAAATGCTCTTGTAAATAAACGGATATATCAATAATTTTAATAATACCCTAAAGTAAATTGATTTATCCGATATATACATTGTAGTAATTAACAGATATAAATTTGGAGGAACTAAAGATGGGAAATGCAGCGAGTCTTTATCAGGGAACAGCAATTAATACAGCTACACCGGCAGAACTTACACTAATGCTCTACAATGGAGCAATAAAGTTTTGCAACCAGGCAGCTGTAGGAATAGAAGAGAAAAACATTGAGAAGGCTCATCAGAATCTAATAAAGGCTCAGAATATAATCTGGGAACTTCAGGGTACTCTTGATTTCAAATATCCGGTAGCAAAAGATTTTGATTTGGTATACAAAAAAATAGCCCAGAACCTGCTTATGGCAAACCTCAGAAAAGACATAGAAAAACTTAATGAAGCCCTTGAAGATATTAGAGGTCTTAGGGATGTATGGGCTCAGGTGATGAAGGCGGCTAAGACTGCATGATGAATAAAGAAATTATTAACTATCTGGGACTTATGAAGGATTCACTGGTAAAAAAAAATAAATTACTTTCTGAAATCATAGCTCTTACCAAAGAGCAGGGAGTACTACTTGGTGAGACTGAGTTTGATGATGAAGTCTTTGATAAGCTGATAGCTAAAAAAAGTATTCTTATCAGTGAAATCAATAAATTAGATGAAGGTTTTGATCTCACCTATAAGAGAATAGCAGATAAGGTTAAGGAAAATCCGGCTTTTTATAAGGAGCCTATAGAGGAACTTCAAAATCTTATAAGAACTCTTGTGGACAAGGGCGTAGAGGTTGAGACTGCTGAGAGAAGAAATCAGGTTAAGTTTGATTCTCAGGTTTCAAAAAGCAGAGAAAAGATTAGGAGTTACAATCTAAGTAGTAGTGCAGTCACAAAGTATTATAGTAATATGAGTGGAAATACCGGAGAAAGCCCATATTTTCTTGACCAAAAAAAATAATTAAAAATTATTAAAAAGGTACTAAAGTTTTTTCGGCATAAGCCGATATATAATTTGAAAGTAATACTTAAAGTTAATCTAACGGAGTGTACGGCCTTAGAGAGACCAAGAGTTTACAAAAAATATTAAAAATCTATTCAGCAAGGAAGCTGAATGCAAATTCAAGGAGGAATTTATTATGGTAGTACAGCACAATCTTACAGCAATGAACTCAAACAGACAGTTAAGTATCACAAGCTCATTACAGGCAAAGTCTTCAGAGAAGCTTTCATCCGGATACAAGATCAACAGAGCAGCAGACGATGCAGCAGGTCTTTCAATATCTGAGAAGATGAGAAGCCAGGTTAGAGGTCTTAACAGAGCATCAGCTAATGCTCAGGATGGTATTTCACTTATCCAGGTAGCAGAAGGTGCACTCAACGAGACACATTCTATCCTTCAGAGAATGAACGAGCTTGCAGTTCAGGCAGCTAACGATACTAACACAGAAGATGATAGAGCAGCTATCCAGTCTGAGAACGATGCTCTTAAGGATGAGATCGATCGTATCCAGAGTACAACTCAGTTCAATACTCAGAATCTTCTTGATGACAGTTTCAAGGATAAAGTACTTCACATTGGTGCTCTTGAAGGTCATACAATGACACTTAACATTGATAATATGAATTCAGAGTCAATCGGAGTAGATAGTCTTGATCTTTCAAGTAACGAAGGAGCAGAGGCAGCTATCACATCTGTAGGAAATGCTATCAAGGCAGTTTCAAAGCAGAGATCAGACCTTGGTGCAGTTCAGAACCGTCTTGAGCACACAGTGCTCAACCTTGACAATGTATCTGAGAATACACAGGCAGCTGAGTCTCGTATCCGTGATACAAATGTTCCTAAGGAAATGGTTGAGTTCAGTAAGAACAACATTCTTGCACAGGCAGGTCAGGCTATGCTTGCACAGGCTAACCAGTCTACACAGGGTGTACTTTCATTACTTAGATAATATTAAAGCATTCATAAGAGGGACTGTCAGAAATGGCAGTCTTTCTTTTGTTTTAAATCAAATTTATGATTATAAATAGGGAGAGATATCAACTATATAGTACAAACATAGATTAGCTATTGCGTTATTCTGTTTGTAGAGTTTAATTATATAAGAAGTAAAAAGAAAAACCATATGACTTATATATAAAAATAAAAAAAGATTAAATTAGCTATTAAGTTTTTAAAAAGATAGACCGATATATAATATGTGAGGAAGAAAACATAGGGCTTACGGCCGAAGCTTAGTGAATCTCACAAATAATAATAAAAAAATAACGGCAAGGAAGCCGATTGCAAATTCAAGGAGGAAATTATTATGGTAGTACAGCACAATCTTACAGCAATGAACTCAAACAGACAGTTAAGTATCACAAGCTCATTACAGGCAAAGTCTTCAGAGAAGCTTTCATCAGGATATAAGATCAACAGAGCAGCAGATGATGCAGCAGGTCTTTCAATATCTGAGAAGATGAGAAGCCAGGTTAGAGGTCTTAACAGAGCATCAGCTAATGCTCAGGATGGTATTTCACTTATCCAGGTAGCAGAAGGCGCACTCAACGAGACACATTCTATCCTTCAGAGAATGAACGAGCTTGCAGTTCAGGCAGCTAACGATACTAACACAGAAGATGATAGAGCAGCTATCCAGTCTGAGAACGATGCTCTTAAGGATGAGATCGATCGTATCCAGAGTACAACTCAGTTCAATACTCAGAATCTTCTTGATGACAGTTTCAAGGATAAAGTACTTCACATTGGTGCTCTTGAAGGTCATACAATGACACTTAACATTGATAATATGAATTCAGAGTCAATCGGAGTAGATAGTCTTGATCTTTCAAGTAACGAAGGAGCAGAGGCAGCTATCACATCTGTAGGAAATGCTATCAAGGCAGTTTCAAAGCAGAGATCAGACCTTGGTGCAGTTCAGAACCGTCTTGAGCACACAGTGCTCAACCTTGACAATGTATCTGAGAATACACAGGCAGCTGAGTCACGTATCCGTGATACAAATGTTCCTAAGGAAATGGTTGAGTTTAGTAAGAACAACATTCTTGCACAGGCAGGTCAGGCTATGCTTGCACAGGCTAACCAGTCTACACAGGGTGTACTTTCATTACTTAGATAATTTTAAGTCAGTTATAAGAAGAAGACCGTCAGGTATGGCGGTCTTTTTTCTGTGTAAACTTAAAATATTATGGCTCTATGTCAAATAATGTTGGTGATAATTTAAATCAATAAAATCTATTAAATTATGCGGCAGCATCCATAGCAAAATTATAGCTATGGATGTTGCCTTTTTGTATCTTATACCTTTCCATCAGCATTATCCTTGCCTTAAAATTCCTAAAACTTCTATATCCGTAGGATACTCTTTTAATTACCTTTATCTTATTATTTTTACCCTCTACAATTGCATTCGTATAGTTGTAAGAATACAATAGATGTGACACTTTCCCCTATACAAAAGAGAGTTAGTCCCTTATAATGTACTATGTGGAATTTATCAACTACGATATTGGCATTTGGAAAGACCTTCTTGGCAAGATCAATATATGGCCTATACATGTCTGTAGTCACATATTCTACCCTTTTTCTCACCTTCAAGGGATATGAATTAAAATACTCAAAGAGGTATCTTTGTCTCCTATCTGCCAGGATATCAAAAATATGACCGCCTTCTAAATCGGTTAAATTTACACTCATAGACGCATCAACTGTATTTACTGACTTGAATTCATCTATTGATAGAATCCTAGGAAGATAATTTTTTCTTCTCCTATCTTCAGTTAAACGGAGTATTCTGGCAACACTAGTAGGAGATACACAGTGTTCTCTTGCAATTAGGTCCATTGACTTAGTCTCACATAGGTTTAAAACTATAGACCTCTTAACATCATTCGATATGAAGCACCCCTTATCTACGATAGGTGTTTTAGCCATAAATGTTGACTCGCAATGCTTACAGAAAAATCTCTGCTTTTTAACCATCAATATCAAAGGGTTTGTATTAACCCTATTAAAAAGTATTTTTACAGTCTGACTCCCATTTCTAATAATGTCATAATTTTCATTGACTATACCATACTTAGGGCAGCAAGCTGGCCTATATGAAAGCTTTCACCTTAAGACTGTATATTCTATCCCCTTAATATTTTCTTTTTCGTTACCTAAAATTGCTAAATTCTTATCGTTAATTCCTAAGATTTCTGTTATACTAGCATTAGAACACATATCATTTCTCCTTGTTATTTATTTTGTGCGATTTAAATTATACATGAGATTTGATGTGTGTTCCTATTTTTTTGCAAAAAATTTAGCGTTGGGAGAGAATTTTTTCTCTCACCAACGCTAAATATTATACAACCACTTTCCTTAAAATAAATGTATGAATCTATCTATCTTATCTACTCAAATAACTAATGTATGCATATTGCTACTACAAGAGGACCTAAGACTGTAAGTAAAATATTTCCCATTGCATATCCTGGTGTATATGCTATAGCAAAAATACTTGAATCACATTCCTCCACAACTCCGTTAAGTGCTGCTGTACACGTTCCAGCACCACATAGAGCACCAATGATATCTACAGCATCCAACTTTAACACAAATCTTCCAAAGTAAACGGAAGCAATATGAGGCAAAATGGTTACCAAAATACCAATTAATAGTACCTTTAAGCCCATAGATTGCAATGCAGATATGAAGGAAGCTCCGGAAGTAAGTCCCACAATGGCTATAAAGAGATTTAATCCAACACTCTTACAAAACCATCGGGTTGCTTTCGGCATCAGTCCATAGTTAGAATGTCTATCTTGATAATATCCGAACAGAAGTCCTCCAATTAAAGCTCCTCCACCAGATCCAAGTGTAATCGGAATTTTGGATACAACGAAGCTGATTGCACCTATTAATAGACCAACTACAAGCCCGATGCTGATAAAAGATATATCTGTCTCAGTTCCTGTATCCTTCACATATCCAAGTTTTTTTACAGCCTTAGAAATAGCAGCTTTTGGTCCCACCAATATCAAGTGATCAAGAGCCTTTAACTCCTCCTCTTCAGGGAGAATATCGTTATCTCTCATCCTTTCTGAAATGACGATTCCATTTTCTGAAAGATTCTTTATAACATCTAGAGAGAAATTGTTAGTTAAAACTATTTCTTGCTTTACCACATCTAGCCTAAGAACTTCTGAATCATTAGTTTCCTCCATGCCAGAAGCTTCAAAATTTAATACTGCATCGAGAAGTCCTATAATCGTAACTGTATCCTTCTCAAGAAGCTGCACATCCGGTGCAAGATTCACCTGTTTACCATCTCGAAGAATCTGAATTATTGTAAGAGAATCATCGTACTGTTCTTCAATGGAACCGATTGTTTTGCCAATAAGTTCTGCACCTTTTTCTAAGCAAAATGCACGTGCTTTAATATTTCCAACCACAGTGTTTTCCGAAGAAGACTCATGGAAATTTGTTTGCTCAATTTTCTTCTTAACTGTATCTGTCAAATTTGCACCAATTAACTTCGATGCACCATTTCTCAAAAATACAACTACCCCAATCGTTCCAAAAACATAGGTAAGTGCATATGCAACTGCCATTTGACTTTCAGCCGTTTTCAGTTCTGTTCCTGAAAGCATACCCTTCATAGTAGAATCCGCTGTTCCTAAGATTGCTGACTGTGTAAGACTACCTGCCAAAATTCCGCCAGCTTCTCCAGCTCCAATATCAAAAGTCTTAAACAAAACAATCGAAACTGCAAAAGCTACCACGGCGAAGAATATGGATAGGACAATAATTTTAAGGCCAGATTTTTTTAAACTTGCGAAGAATGAAGGTCCAACCTCATATCCGATAGTAAAAATAAATAGTGAGAAAAAGATTGTCTTCACCGTTCCGTCAATTTCGTAAGTTCCTGCCCCCTTCAATATTAGGGAAATGAAAAGTCCTACCAACAAAGTTCCTACAGTGGCACCTACCGTAAAGGATTTTATCTTTACCTTTCCAATAAAATATCCAAGTGCAAGACATATAAAGATAGAAATGACTGGATTAGCAATCAAATAATGGGCTATATCAGAGAAGCCTGTTACCGTAATATGTTGTGCTGTTTCCAACACTTCATGTGAGATTAAACCTATATTCATTTTAAGCTCCTCCATACTATAGATTTTTTTTCTCTTTTGTATACTTTTCGTAATATTCTTTCAAAAGGGATATAATACGGTTTGCTATTTTCTTATAATCATTGTCCTCTAGGTTGCTTCTGAAATTCTAACTGTACCAGGAGTTGCTCCAAAACCAACTCCTTCCATCAACACAACACCCTCTTCCTTTGCTAGATGTAAAAGAAAATCTATTTCCTCAAATTCATTTCTAAGCCATGTTGCGAAGTTCTTATCATAATTTGTCTCTGCAAGTTGATATATGTCAATCAGTGTATAATATTTAGCATTGGAATCACTATTATCCTCAGGTAAGCCTAATGTAGACATTAAATTGTGGTAACGAATCGCTGTAATTTCTTTACAAGCTTCAATGTATTGATCCTTTTCATTTTCAAGAACCAAATGAGTCATAGAGAAAAGAACCATCATAATCTGCTGTGGTGTAGATAGCCCGCTTGTATGATACAATCCAATAGATCTGCTGTCTGCACATATCCTTTCAACAAAGCTCATTTCCGAAGGATTAAATGTAACGATAGAATAATCGCTTTCTAGTTCTTTTTTCTTCTTCTCAGGAAGCTTCTTAATCAGTTCATCAAAAACATTATCTTCATTAATTGCTATAACTCCGAGTCTCCATCCTGTAACACCATAAAGCTTTGAATACGAATAAACCAAAATAGTGTTTCTTGGGCAAACGGAATAAACAGTGCGGAATCCATTTACAAAAGTACCGTATACATCATCTGTTATAATAATAAGATCCGGACGCTTTACAACTACCTTTCTTAACTGTTCCAAAGTCTCATCTGTAAGACTACGAGAACCCGGATTTGATGGATTCACTAAGAAAAATGCCTTGACAGAAGGGTCCAAAAGCTTTTCAAATTCAGAATCTGGAATATGCCACTGATTTTCTTCCCTTGCTTGAAGATCGATCTCTGCCAAATCAAAATTTGATAGTCTCGGAATCTGAATATAAGGAGTAAATACCGGTGTGTTGATTGCAATGCGGTCTCCCTCATTAAGTAGTCCATTATGCTTTAAGGAATCAAATATATAAACAATTGCAGCCGTACCGCCTTCTACTGGAAATACCTTAGTATTATTTCTTAAATTAGCCTTCCCATATAGAATGCTTTGAAGAAATGCATTGATGATGTGCTCCGTATTCTCCAAACAACGGCTAGGAACCGGATAATTATTTCCTATAATGCCATTTGTAAGCTCCAAAATAAGGCTTTTCTTATCTAAATCTAGATGGTCTACGCTATACTCCACGATCTTTTTAAGAAATACATCCACCTCATCGTCACGATTTAAAAAAGCATTGTACCTCTCCTCGATTCCATTGGAGTCAACATATCCAGCTAAATCTCCTTTATCTAGAGTTCTTTTGCATTCTGACACGCCAAATTCCATCAGTCTTGCAAAAGCTAATCTTCCCAAGGTATTAATCCAATTAGGATTTCCTCTTCCTGCATTCAAAAATTTCAAATGTTTCTCATTCTTTTCTGATAATTTCAACATATCAAAGCTAATTTCAAATGCACCAAGTTTTTCTAATTTTCTTTCGAAGCTCTTTGTAATCATCTTTAATTCTCCTTTCCTTCTAACTGCATAAGTTTTTCTAACCACAATACAAAAAAACCATCAACATCTTTTATATTTAAATTATATCATTCGCAAGCCATTTTGTAAATTATTTTTGTTTAATACTGATAATGATCTCATCAATTATACGACGGAATGGTGATTTTTTGTATAACATCTGTCTAGCATCCGAATAGCGAGTGGATTATTGTTTCGCACGCTTTGCGAGCTCAACAGGGACACGTCCCTAAAATAAAAATGGCGAGGCAGCATAAACTGTCTCGCTAATAAAGTCTAACTTTTTGGGGTCACATCAAAAGTATTTTTACAGTCTGGCTTCCATTTTTTATTATGTCATAATTTTCATTGACTATACCACACTTAGGGCAGCAAGCTGGCCTATATGAAAGCTTTCCCCTTAAGACTGTATATTCTATCCCCTTAATATTTTCTTTTTCGTTACCTAAAATTACTAAATTGTTATCGTTAATTCCTAAGATTTCTGTTATACTAGCATTAGAACACATATAATTTCTCCTTGTTTTAATTGTGGTAATTTAAATTATACATGAGATTTGATGTGTGTTCCTATTTTTTAAAATTTAGCGTTGGGAGAGAATTTTTTTCTCTCACCAACGCTAAATATTATACAACCAATATTATAGTTTAACAGCACACTTTTATAAGAAATTTAATATAAGATAAAACTCTCCATAAGCACATAATATACCTATGGAGAGTTGAGATATATGAAATATGTATTCTGATCTTATCTAAGACTGTTAAAGTATCTATTGTAAGATTCCATTGTAAATTCATGTTTAATAAGTTTATAAAGTTCCATCTGCTTAGGAATATAGGTTGAATATGGCGAGTTATCAATATCTTCATATTCACCTAAGGCAAACTGTGCAAGAGGGGTGAATTCTTTATAATCGATATAAATTTTTCTTTTGGCAGCAAAAATCAAGGTTTCATATAAATAAGAATGAAGAAAATATAGTTTTATTTCTTCGTAAAAACGCTCAAATAACTCCGTTTTCTTCATTGTTTCAAGTACCTGTCTTTGCACAAAAGAATGTTCAAATAAGGTGTTTTTGGCCTTCATGTCATTTCGCATAGTTCCTAAGTTATTCTGTCTATAGTAGTAGTACGGTTCATCTAAGATGAGTACCCTGTTACAGTGAAAAAATAAGGGATAGACAAATAAAGGTTCTTCATAAATAACCTTTTCTGCAAAACAAACTCCGGCATTTTCAATGAGTTCTCTTTTGTAAAGCTTATTCCAACAGCCACAGGTAAGCTTTTCTTCAAATAAAAACTTTTTTCTATCCTCATCATTTGTAATATTGATGAACTCTTTGTTTAACTTAGCTGCTTTAATAACTGAACCGTTTTCAGTAAATAAAAAATGCTCAAACTGTACTATATCAGCATTGGTTTCTTCAGCTTTTTTGTAAACCTCAAGCAAAAAATTCTCTGCAACAAAATCATCTGCATCTACAAAGGCAATATATTTTCCGGTGATGTATTTAAGTGCAATGTTTCTTGCTCCCCCCTGTCTCATATTTTCATTAAACCTATTACTGCTATACTTTCCGGATAAGCTTTCTCCATTTCTGTTAATAGAGTCCAAGTAGCACCTCCATCATCAGAGGCATCATCTACAAAGATGAGTTCAATATTATTTATCCCGATAGTCTGATGTACAAGGGAGAGAAAACACTGTGGAAGCCACTTTGAGATATTTCTACAAGGAATAATAACGCTTATGAGTTTTTCTCTACTAGCTTCTCCCCCAATATGTATTAATCCTCTGGTTTCTAATATATCTTCCATCTTATTATTCCTTCCTTACTAAATTCTCAATTGCAATAATTTTTGGTATGTGGCTATGTAGATTTTAACAAACAATAATTATATTGTATCATTTGTCTATCAATATATAAAGAGGGGGATAGATATTCAAAAGATTAATTTCATGAACTTTCCTAAAATGATTAGGGTATTAAAAGTATTTGACACTTGCAGAATAAACTAAAATAAATGCATATATTTAAGAAAAGTATGAAAACTGATGAGCATTGTAATTTTTTGTCAAAAAGATTCTGAGATAATTTATTGAAAGTATAAGTATGATATGCTAGAATAATTTCCGGAGAGTATCTGTGGCAGAATGGAAAAACTCCCTAAGTATAAACCGAGTAATCGGAATAATACAAAGGGAGGGATGTCTATGACAGATTATGAAATCATTATGATTTTTCTGGGGATATTAGCACTGCTGATGTCCTTTGGAGGTCTGATTATTAACATTCTTACTTTTCTCCGCAAAAGAAAGTAAGTTTACCTAGCTCGTCACTGATAAAGATAGGTGAGTCCTTATGGACATCAGCACCAAGTCTTAGGGAGTATACATTTAACATGGATACTCTCTTCTCCATAAATATAGCATATTATAAAAATAATTTCAAGATAAATTAGTTGTCCGGTCAGTGGTGTAAAACCCCGTAATATGCCGGTAATAAATGTTAAATTGAAAATATAACCCTGATTTACAAGGGATTGAAAGGAGATAAAATGGCAGCAAAAAAGACAGAGAAAAAATCAGAAAAAAAACAAAAGGAGATCAGGCAGAGCGCTTGGGAAAAGTATGATAAAAAGGCACTTGAAGCCTGCTTTGAGTTAAGTGAAACCTACAGACAGTTCATTTCTGACTGCAAAACAGAGAGAGAATGTGTAGATGAGTCAATCCGACAGGCAGAGAAAGCAGGATATAAGAATCTTGCTGACTTCATAGGAAAGAAGAAAAAGTTAAAAGCAGGTGACAAGGTCTATATGTCAAATATGGGTAGGGCAATTGCACTCTTTGTTATCGGCAAGAAGCCTATGGCAGAGGGACTAAACATCCTTTGTGCCCATATAGACTCACCTAGAATAGATGCAAAACAGGTACCTCTTTATGAGGATACTGAAATTGCAATGCTTGATACACATTATTACGGTGGTATCAAGAAGTACCAGTGGGTAACACTTCCTCTTGCGATACACGGAGTAGTTGTAAAGGAAGATGGAAAAGCCGTAAATATCTGTATCGGTGAGGAAGAAGAAGGTCCAGTTATCGGTATTACAGACCTACTCATCCATCTTTCTGCTGACCAGATGCAAAAGACAGCGGCCAAGGTGGTTGAGGGAGAAGACCTCAATGTAATGCTTGGAAGCATGCCTCTTAAGGGAGAAGAAAAAGAGGCTGTAAAGGCTAATATACTTAAGATATTGAAGGATAAATACGGTATAGAGGAAGAAGACTTCATTTCTGCCGACCTTGAAATAGTTCCTGCAGGAAAGGCTAAGCACTACGGTCTTGACAGCAGTATGATTATGGGCTATGGACAGGATGACAGGGTATGTGCTTACACCTCGCTTAAAGCCATTCTCGATGCACCTGCACCTTCTAAGACAGCTTGTTGCCTTCTTGTAGACAAGGAAGAAATAGGCAGCGTAGGTGCCACAGGTATGGAATCAAGATTCTTTGAAAATGTAGTGGCTGAGGTCATGAATCTTGTGGGAGAGTACAACGAGCTTGATCTTAGAAGAGCTCTTGCCAATTCCCGTATGCTTTCATCAGATGTAAGTGCGGCCTTTGATCCAAACTACCCTGGAGTAAATGAGAAGAAGAACACCGCTTATTTTGGTAAGGGTATAGTATTTAACAAATATACAGGCTCTCGAGGTAAGAGCGG
Organism: uncultured Catonella sp.; assembly: GCA_916439065.1. Classification (GTDB taxonomy): domain Bacteria; phylum Bacillota; class Clostridia; order Lachnospirales; family Lachnospiraceae; genus Catonella. The sequence goes on along the minus strand of CAKAGD010000002.1, from coordinate 1,360,617 downwards.
TAGCAATGAGGCTTCTGCTGAGTACATGGCAGCTATAAGAAAGATAATGAAGGACAACAATGTTACCTTCCAGACAGCAGAACTTGGTAAGGTAGACCAGGGCGGCGGTGGAACCATCGCCTATATAGCGGCTGCTTACAATATGGAGGTCATTGACTCGGGTGTTGCGGTTATGAATATGCATGCGCCTTGGGAGATAAGCTGTAAGGCTGATATTTACGAGGCTTATCTTTGCTATAAGGCATTCTTAAAGGATGCGTAGATATCACCTAAAGACAGATTTTTTTAGTAAAAAGTTTAATTTTGGGGCTGTCGCATTAACAAATTTTAAAAAGTTAATGCGCAGTCCCTTTTTTATGAGTTTTCAAGTATATAAATTGATATTTATTACCAAGTGCCCTAAAAAAGTGTATACTAAAAAAGCCTTGAACGACTTCTGCAAGGCAATATTGATTTTTCTAAATTTATGCACTTTTTAGATTAAATAAATGTGTACCTGTTTTACCTTTTTGAATTTTTGTTATGCAGTTTATTAATATTCCTGGCTATGGCCAAAAGAATGCTTTCTGCCAAAACATTTGGTGTACCTTTTGCTTAGATATCTCCTGAAATGCATATCCTGTTTCAAATCTCCAAATGAACCCTCAGCCTGAATACTTCTGTTCATCCTTAAAAGTGCACCTTCCTCTGATAGGATTCGTTCTAAATCTGCTTTTCTCTGTTTTATAAATGTTTTTTTGCAATCTGTAGTATCTTTTGTTCTGTCTTCAATAGGAGTCTTGCAGTTATTACCTTTTATGCATTCACTTTTTATAAGGGCATCCTTTTACAGCATTCACATTTATAGATTGTTTTCTCACTTACATATCCTGTTTTTTTGACTTACTATGTATTATATGGTCTGCTCTTAGTTTTTTTGTTGTTTTTTTACAAATATATAAATCTGATACCTCATCGTACTCCATATTTTTCTATCTTTCCAATGTCATTCCTGTATTTTCTGGTTTTTGAAACCTCATAATTAGCAGGCTTTATAAAGGCGGTTTGGCTGTTGGTTTCTATATACAGATAGTTCTCCTCACTTTCATATCCGGCATCAGCAGATATCTTTTTATATTTAAACTTAAGGTGCTGCTCGGCATCTTTTTAGAAATGGAATCAGTGTTGTCGTATCAGTTGGCTGTGGACCTATGGTAAGCCAGGTAATGTATTCGGAATCAACACCATGCTGCAGGTTAAATGCAGGCTTGAGCTGACCATTTCCCATTGCATCTTCTTTCAGGCGCATAAAGGTTGCGTCATTATCTGTCTTTGAATAGCTGTTTCTTTTTCCGCATAAATGCAGCTTATGATTATACTCTTTAAGTTTAGACAGGTACCCTTCCAGTGTTTCTATGCTTTTCTGTAAAAGAGATTTTCTTCTGCCAATGCCATGCACAAATCTGATATCTGATGTTTCCTTAATAGCATACAGTTTTTTGCGCAGTTTTTTAATATGTTTTATTTTAACTGTGTCACCATGTACTATTTCAATGCCGTAAAGCTTTTCACACTCATCAACAAAAATGGCAAGTTTAATAAGAAGCTTTGCCTGATTTTTTGTTACTGACTTTTTCCATACGAAAGTATATTTATTAGCATTAGCCTCAATTTTAGTACCATCAATAAATATGGTTTCTCCTGATATTTCTCCCAAATCATACAGAGTATTTGAAACCTCTGCAAGAATACGTTTGGAGCATGGCGCAAAATGGATTTTCCTAAATCTTGCAATCGTTGCATGATCGGGTGGAGTACATCCTTCAAGAAGATACATAAAGTTAATATCTCTTTTGCAGTTTTGTTCGATAGACCTTGATGAATAATCACCATTCATATATGAGTATAAAACAATTTTCAGAAGTGTTCTTGGCGATAGTGAATTTATTCTTTCATAAGTTGAATATAGATCAGTCAGATCCATTCCCTCCACAAACTGACTGAGTAACCGCACAGAATCATTTTCAGGAATAATTGTTTCAATATTTAGCGGAAGTTTTAGTTGATATATTCCGCCATTCAAGGTATAATTTTTATGTGTTAATTTGGTTTTTTGCATAACTTAATTATACACCAAAAGCCAGACTTTTAGGAGTCTGGCTGCTGTTTTTTTAGAAAAAAAGGAGCTGTGCACTAGTTCTTAGTGCGACAGCCCCTTTTACAATAATTCTTTTTAGCCTTATAATTGAATAATAGAGGGTTTTATGTTATATTTTTTATAGATTTTAATTTAACCTGAAAGGAGCCATAAGTGAAAAAAGAATTAGTTGTAGTAATTGATTTTGGCGGACAGTACAACCAGCTGGTTGCAAGAAGAGTGCGTGAAGCCAATGTTTATTGTGAAATATATTCTTACAAGACAGAATTATCTAAGATAAAGGAGATGAACCCTAAGGGTATCATACTTACAGGAGGGCCTAGCAGCGTATACGAGGAAAATGCGGCTACCTGTAGTGAGGAATTATTTAAGTTAGGCATCCCTGTGCTTGGTCTTTGCTACGGTGCTCAGCTTATGAGCCATGTGCTTGGTGGTAAGGTTGAAAAGGCAGAGCATAGAGAATATGGAAAGACTGAGACCTTCTTTGATACTTCTTCAAAGCTTTTTGCAGGAATCCCTGAGAAGTCGATAGTGTGGATGAGCCATTTTGACTATATTTCAAAGCTTGGAGATGGATTCAAGTCTATTGCCCACACCGCATCTACAGCCAATGCAGCCATTGAAAATGTAGAAGCAGGGCTTTATGGCATCCAGTTCCACCCTGAAGTTCTCCATACAGAGTACGGCAAGGATATGCTTTCAAACTTTGTACATAATATCTGTGGCTGCGTAGGCGACTGGAAGATGTCTGCATTTGTGGAAAACAGTGTAAAGGAAATCAAAGAAAGAGTTGGAGACGGAAAGGTGCTTTGTGCACTCTCAGGTGGAGTTGACTCCTCTGTTGCTGCAGTTCTTCTTTCAAAGGCAGTAGGCAAGCAGCTTACCTGCGTATTTGTAGACCATGGCTTACTTCGTAAAAATGAAGGAGATGAGGTAGAAGCTGTATTTGGGCCAAACGGCAGCTATGAGCTGAACTTTATAAGAGTAAATGCACAGCAGAGATTCTACGATAAGCTTGCAGGAGTTACTGAGCCTGAGGCCAAGCGTAAGATAATAGGTGAGGAGTTCATCCGAGTATTTGAAGAAGAGGCTAAGAAATCGGAACAGTTGACTATCTAGTACAGGGAACCATCTATCCTGATGTGGTAGAAAGCGGTGTAGGCGGTGAGTCTGTAGTCATCAAGTCCCACCACAATGTAGGCGGACTTCCTGACTATGTGGACTTTAAGGAAATTATTGAGCCACTCCGTAATCTTTTCAAGGATGAGGTAAGAAAGGTAGGGCTTGAACTTGGTATACCTGAGCGCCTTGTATTCCGCCAGCCATTCCCAGGCCCAGGCCTTGGTATAAGAATAATAGGAGAGGTAACAGCAGAGAAGGTTAAGATAGTTCAGGATGCAGATGCAATCTACAGAGAAGAGATAGCCAATGCAGGCCTTGACAAGTCTATAGGACAGTACTTTGCAGCCCTCACCAATATGCGTTCAGTAGGCGTAATGGGTGATGAAAGAACCTACGACTATGCTATTGCTCTAAGAGCAGTTGACACAACGGACTTCATGACAGCAGAAGCCAGCGAGATACCTTGGGCAGTACTTCAGAAGGTAGTAAGCAGGATAATCAATGAGGTCAGGGGAGTTAACAGGGTATTGTATGATATCACAAGTAAACCTCCTGGAACGATAGAGCTCGAATAACGGACAGAGTCCGCAAGACCGCTATTTATGGGCAGAGTTAGGCATTCTACAGCTGTATGCAGTCTATTTACGGGGATAAAGACAAGGAAATCCTCATAAAAATAGGTATAAAATTGGCAGATTAAAAATGAAGAATGCCCATTTAATGCCTGTTTCAGCTGATTTTGAGGACGGGATATTGGCTGATTTTGTACCTTGGAGATTATGGCTTTCTAACGAAATTTGTATAAAACAGGGAAGAGAAAAAACAAAGGATGCCCATTTAATGCCTGTTTCGTCTAATTTTAAGGACGGGATATTGAACTTAGGCTATTAGCTAAAGTTTTTGCTATATTTGCATAGCGTTTTTAATATAACTTCATATAGATTTTAGATATATGATTGGCTTGCCGAAGATTAGCAAGCCAGTCTTTTTCTTTTTGAAGATTGTTTAGTTTTATTTCTATGTATGTTTTTATTTCACAGGGTACTCCCGTGGCTTTGTATTTTGCCATTTTAGCGTTTTATATCTTATCTGGCGGACAACCTAGACGGAGCGGATAAAATCCCTATATTTGTCCTGCACGCTTACACGGAGGCACTTAAATTTTGGTCGCTTACTGTTTGGCTTCAAAAATTATTTTTTTATCTTTCAAAATCCCCTTGACAGGTTTTGGAATAAGAGGTACGCTCTATTACAGGCTCTGTTCAAGTAAGGTCAGATATTAGTGTCTTATCCCTTGACCTTGACCTTAGAGAGTATAGATAAGATATAGAGAGAAAGAGAGATAATAGGCAGATATAACCAAGCAGTAGTGATTTTGTCATGTGGCTCCCTTTAGGGATGACTATGCTTTTAGGGGTTTAGGAGCGAGCGAAAAATTTTGAGGAGGTATCCGTATGCCTAGGAATTACAAGATGGAGCAGTCGAAGGTTTCATATATAGCCAAGGAGGAGTTGCTTAGTTCGGAATTTGAGAAGGTTGAGCCTGAAGTTTTCTACAGGGGTATTTTTCCGTCTGGCACTTTACAGAAGAAAGGTGTGTTGACTGAGGGGGTAGGCAATGCCATATTTAGGTATGAGCCAGATAGGTCTGATTATGAAGCTTTGAGGGATAAAATTATTGATAGATATGGTGAGGCAATAAAGAGTGATGGCTTTGGCTATTTTCTTCCTACAGATTCCAAAACATTTAAGGCTTTAGATAAGCTTGATAAGATGTGGCACGCAGGAGATTATGCTGATGACAGTAAGCCTATCAGAAAAACTGTAAAGGTTTCAAGGCATGGTAAGGATGTCACTATAACTGCAAAGTATGACAGGCTGTTGCATGACGATTTAGCTGAATTGAAGACCACAGAGGGTAAGGCATTTGCCATTATGCCACCGATATCGTATTTTGGAAAGAAGGCTAATGCTAAGAATGCAAGTTACATACATGCTCTGGTAATAGACCTTGATGGGGTATCTGTAGGCAATCTCAGATACATAATAAGCCATATAGTCAGGAAGAGTGTACTTTTTTGCAGTCCTACATATATAGTTAATTCTGGTCATGGTTTGCATTTGTATTATTTACTTGATAAGCCTATTGCCTGCTTCAATTATGTAAGGAAGCCCATTACAGATTTGAAAAATGCGATGGCTAAACTGCTTTGGAATAAATATACTTCTGAGTTTGAGGACAGGGATTTCCAGCAGTGGGGGCAGGCTTATCGTGTGGTAGGTTCTCAATCAAAGCTAGGGGTAGGTTATCCTGTAACTGCATATAAAACAGGTGGCAGGGTGTCTTTAGAGGAGATAAATAAATATCTGCATCCTTGTGACAGAATTTCATTGCCTTTAGAAAGCTATAGACCCAAGGGAGTTACAGGCAAGACACTAGATGAATGTAAGGAGCTTTATCCAGACTGGTATGAGCGGAAAATTTTAGGCAATATACCAGTAAGTGATAAAAAGATATTCCCTTGGTTATATGAGAAGGCAAAGGATGATACTAAGTTTTATGCTAAAGTAGGTTCTCGTTATCATAGTTTATGTATTTTATTTGCGACTGCTTCTAGGTGCAGGATACCTTTTGATGAGGTATATGAGGAAGCTGAGGGGCGTATTGAATTTTACAACCGTTTTGTTGATGAAGATGATGAGGTTAACAAGTTCACAATAGATGATGTTGTGTGTGCCTCTAAGTTTTATGACCCTGCGTTTCCTAAGTGGACAACCTTAGACTATTACGAAAAGATTTTAGGTATAAAAGTGAAACGCAATAAGCGTAACGGAAGGACGAGAGAACAGCATCTTACTAAGTATCTGCCATATTTGAGGGAGTCAGGTGAAATAAAGGATACCAGATTTGGGGTAGAAGGTGGTAATAAGAGAGGTACGAGATTAGGAGCAAAGGATAAGACAGTCAGAAGCAGAACAGCCGACTCAGCGGAGCAGGTTGTAAGGGATTATTTATCAGCCAATCCGTCAGCGAGAACAAGCGAGATAATAAGAGATACAAAGTTATGTAAGACGACAGTCTGCAAATGGTTAAGGAAAATTAAGGGTATTGATACATAATCCACTTTATTCGGTAACTGATAAAGTGGGTTATCCATCTCATTTTTAATATAAATCGGATAATATAGTATTATACTATTTAGCTGGTGTGGACTATGCTTTTTGGTTTTGCACCAAATAATTCAGCTAATAACCCAGTTGGGTTTTCTCCCCGATAGGGGATGCTGGTGTGTAATACAACTTTTTTATCATAACTCCTAATAAAATTTACTCCTAAAGTTAATAGGCAGTTTGGGCAGGCACACCAGTAATATATGTAATCCTGCCCATACAGCCTTTTAATAACAAAGTATGTATCCATGGTTCAGGGGTACTAATAAGCGGTTAGAGGCTGTATCTTCCTATCTGGAGGCAGGTGTATTGAGTGTGGTAGATAGTCGGTAATCCTTGACTTAATACGCCTAGACTCTTATAATAGTTAGCAAAAGGGGGTATTAGTATATGTTTTACCCATATTGTACGGTAAATGAAACGGAGATAGTCCATACACCGTTAAACAGTGCAGGTCAGACCTTGGTGCATATAGAGGAGCCTAGTGACATATATTGTTTTAAGACTATGGACTGTTTAATACCCACCTATGTAGTATCTAATGTTATAGGTTTCACTCCAGATGAGGTAGCGTACTGGGTAGAATTTTGCAGGCATAATGCAGGTATTTTACTGAATTGTGCCAGTCAAGGGGGTATAGCGAATGCTGATTACATTTAGGTTGTATAGCCGAGGTCAGGAGATAAGTCAGGGGTATCTCGAAGGCATTTCTGCAAAATTACCGAATAAATCTAAAAATTCTCTAATAAAAGTTAAAAAACCTTTAATAAGCCCTTGACAGAACATAAGTTTGGAGTTATAATAGACCTATCAAAATAACAAATAACACCAAGGGGGTATATATTATGAATTTAAAGAAAGTAGTGATATTATCGTTATCTTTAGTAACATTATTAACAAATGTTGTCACAGTTGAGGCTAAGACGAAACCAAAAACCGCCCCTATCACACCTAAGAAGTACTGGACAAAGGTACACGATTATACGAATGAAATAGTAAAGGGCTGTTTAACAAATACGGATTTAAATACACCACCAGAGAAAAATCCCGATAAGAATTATAATTACATTTTCCTAACAAATGATACAACCTTATCAGACCCGATGGCAGTATACGAGTACAGACATGGCGGTGGCACAGTTCGTTTTTATACAAGAAGGTCAAAAGTCAGCACTAAAGTTTCAAAGCCAGATGCAAATGGATATGTTGATACAACGGTAACATTCAAAATCTTAGAAAATCTTATTCATGACCCTGCAAAGGGGTACGGCACATTAGAAGAAGTCGGTAAAGTCTATGATATCTACAATCAGGAAACTCTCAATTCTTATGAAGGATACTCAGATACAGTAAGTACATCAAGTTCAATCCAGCCTTATAATGATGATGATGAAAAAGGTGCGGTATTCACGCAGGTACTTGACCGTTATACAGGTACAAATCTTATGTCGGGATTAAAAGATGTAGTAGATAGCAATGGGGTAGAATTCAAGAACGCCTGCGTATTTAAGGCAAAGGGTAAGAAGTGGGTAGTACAGGTAGATGCTAAAAAGACTAAGCCTACAAAGAAGAACCCTTATGGCACTTTAGTATTCAAGGTACATCATCATAAGGATTACAAAGGTTTAGCATTCGGGCAGTTTTTAGATTTTAGTTCACCTAATGGTAGTTTTTCAGGTAATATAGGTGGGGCACTTATGTCAGTTGATTACAGCAAGAGATTTAAGTTAGCTGATTTTATGAGTGATGGGTGGTTGCATGGTGATTACACCTTAGTAAAGTACAAATAATATAAGTTTTTGCAAAGAGAGTCAGGAAGCTGGCTCTCTTTATTTTTTTAAATACATTTAATTTTTATTTTTATATTTTACTGATATAGCTCTATACTATTTGATGCTTATTTAGTGTATTTATAAAATTTTATTCTTAGGAGGAGATAATGATTAAAAGATTTGGTAAGATTTTGCTTTTAGCACTAAGTGTTTTATTTTTACTGCCCAAAGGGGTATTAGCAGGCGATATTAAGTCTTGGGCTGATTATCATTTTGAGGGTAAGCCTAAGCCAACAGGGGTACTTTTATATGATAGTGAGGAGCCAATATGGAAGGAGGCTTCAGACTACAAGGTTTGGAATTTGCCTAGTGGTAGTTATAAGGTATTGTCTTACAGTCCTGCAAATAACACTTTGTATGGTACTGAGTTGGTAGAGAAAAAAGATGAATTAGGTACTTACAGTGAGAGAGTACTGAAGGCATACACTAATGCAGTTGATTTAGCTACAGTATTAGCACACGAAGGGGTATCTTCAAAAGACGGCAATGGTTATTATACCTGCACAGATATGGATGCTTATGCTTTATTCTTTAATGATACTGCAAAAGGAATTGATGATTTGCTTTTTGTATGTAAACTATCTGATTTATCAAAGTATGCAGCTGATAAGTCGGCAGATGAAGGCGGTAATGCAAGCAGTTCTGCTAAATCCAGCATATCATTAGTAAGTAAGCTAAGCGATGATGGCACAGAGGCTAGGCTGAAGTTAGTTTATGATTTAGGGACTGTGTTAGTTGACAATGAAAAGGTAGTTGAAAAGGCAGGTATTTTATACTTTAACAATCAGGAGTTTTCCCTTGCGGATACTAATGGGGTATATGAATTTACCGTAGAGAACCTAACCAATAAGGTATACGCTTACGAAATCGAGTCATTAAATGGCTATAAGTATAAGGGTTCATTTAAGGCAGATTTTGTATCTTCCTCATCAGGCTCTGGTGCTTCAGATGATGACATAGCATCAGATAAGGCTTTTGAAAAAGTACCGAATAGAAAGCCCAAAGTAAAAATAACTGGCATACCGAATAAGCCAGTTCTCAGGGGTATTCCTGTTACATTAACGCTTAAAACAGACATAGCAGGCACATTAGTATTTAACGGAGATGTTATAACTGGTGACAGCAGTAAAAAGGTATTTAAGTTTAAGGTATCAGAGAATGGCATTTATCCTTACTCAGTAAGTACGGGCAAGAAGACTGTAGATAGCACAATAGAAATCAAGTTCTTTGATAACTCAGTTACAGTAGCGGATGCCACAGATTTGAAATTAGATACCGAAGGTCTTGGTAAAAATGTATCAGACATCAAATTAGCCCAGACAGGTATCGAGTCTAACAGAGCAGTGCATATTGTATTTATTTTAGCAGGCTTAGGGGTAGTTACAGCCTTTACAGCATATATAACACATAGAAAGAAGGGAGTAAATATTGATGAAGAGAATTAGGGGCATTATATCTTTCGTATTGGTATTCTTTTTAGTAATATCGTTTCTGCCATTAAATGATGCCTATGCCATTACAGGTTCATTAAAATCTGGCGGAGGGGGTATTGATTCAGTTGGGTATGGTGGCAGTGGCAACGGTGACAGTGGTTTGTTTGCTTTCCGCATTAAGGCTGTACCAATGACCCCATCAGAGATGAATTATCCACATTTTAATGTAGACTGGAATAACAAAACAGTGACGATGAAGTCCAATGTGTACAATTCAGCTGATGAAAAGGATTATAGTTCTTGGAAGTACATAACACCAATAAATGCAGATAGGGCATACCGTTATGTAACGCATGGCGAGGTTCATTTAGTCAGCATGGATGGTGCTTTAGGCAGTGCGACAAATGATTATCATAAGTTGGTAAAGATATTAGGTATAAAGGATGGAACTAAGATAGAGAGTTGGGACAGTGCCTTACGCAGTTACAATGGAGAGTCAGATAATTTATATGATGGTGACGCCCTTGGCAAGTTCTTCGGTATAAAGAATGGCGGTTACTATATAGTAATCGAGCGTTTAAGGGCTTTAGTAAATCAAAATGGCAAACACTACGATACGAAGGATTATAAAGAAGCCAAATTTACATGGTTTACCTACAGGGATTTCAAGCATGAAAAAACCCAATCCCTGTTACATCTAAAGGAACTTGGGGTAGGTTCCAGCTCAATGAATTTATTTAGTGGCATAGGCTATTACATAAATCAGGGCGATGTACCGCCAGCAAGGTATAAATATACAAAGGATTCTGCTGAATGGGCAGGTCATGCAGTATACTTCGACCCGAATAAGATACCAGATGATGGTGGTCAGGTTACGCTTAATGTAACAGCAGAACTTACCGCAGAGCCAGGTGAGGCTACAGGAACTTTATTCAGAGCCCCTGTTTTGCTTAAGAATAATACACAGTATTGGGATACAGATTCTGAGAAATTTAAGACTCCAAATGGCATGAACACAATACGCAAAGGCAGTAGCTACATGCTTACAAACGCTACGGGCAAAACTCTGGAGAAGTACTTAAATATAGATGACAGCATAGATTTAACCCCACCGTATACTTTTGTTGCAGGAAAGTTATATCATGTTACATTAAAAGATAATATGGGTATTGATGCTATTTTAAGCAATACTTCAAAAATGGTAAAAAATACAAAGTTTGAGTGGAGGCATCAGCCTGTTGCGTCAGAGAACAATTCGGCAGTATTAGGCGATATAACGACTTTGGGTAATCCAGAACTTGATACAATGAAGTATATAAATTCGAAGAGCAGTAATGTCACTAAAAAGGTCAGTTTAATAGAAAAACTAAGATAGATAATTATTTAGACGGTTTTTATACAGATACTGCGTTAAAATACTTTGAGAATTCAAGTTTGTACTCAAGCCTTTTAGTTTCTTATATAGATGGTATTTCTAAGGGTGCAAATTCCGAACAGGGGGTATTTGACGAAAAGAGGGGAGAGATTGTAAAAGGTAAGAGGTTAGGCTTATCCATTTCTTATCTAGCGAAGGCATCCAAGGTAGTAACAAACAAAATAACCTTAACTGTTAAAGTAGATAAAAAGGGAAATAAATCAGTAACATCAAAGGAAACAGCATTAAGCAAGTACACAAACTTAGATTCTGTTACGATTCCAGCGTCAGATGGTGCGATAGTATCTTTAGCGATACCTTATACAGGGAATAAACCAAAGGAAGCTTTGGATTTGCTAAAGAGTTTGCCACCTAAGAAGTTAAAAATCAGCTCTGAGGTTTACAATGCTTTAACGAATTTATATAAGACAAAGCTGAAGTACAGCACTAAGTCACCAAAGCCAATAACTGTAGGGCATATATCATCTCCAGATGGCATTGAGAATAATATAACTGGCTATACGATATACGAGGTTATAACCAAGGTTAAAGACCCTGATGGTGGTGGCGGTAACACTCCAGACCCAGAGAGTGGCAAAGTGGAGTTGCCAGCGTATATGTTAAACCGTTACTTCCCTAACATAATCAATACATCGAGTGATGGGAAGATGCAGTATCAGGCAGGTAAGGATTTCACAGTTAAGAAGGAGTTATACAAAGACCAAGCGACCTGTCCTAGATGTGGTTCTGTATTTTCCCCTATAACACAGCCACACAGACATCAGGATTGGAATATAGAGTGGCGAGACCAGTCATCGAGTGGTTATCACATTGCTTTAGACAATAAAAACCGTGGCAGGTATTTCCCATCGATGCCAAGTGGTGTCTGGGGTAGTGCGACTCGAAGCACCTTATCCAGTTGGACATCGCAGAATACTGAGGGATGGTCAGACCCTAGTGGAAAAATCATAGATTACGGATTTAACCTTATAAGGGCTTCAGTTAATGATAACAAAGCACTTTCAGGTATAACTTATAAGACTTACGATGTAGTAGATAAGGATAATGTATTGCAGTTCAAGTCATACTTTGGGGTATCTCCTATTTCAAGTCCTTTGAAGGCTAGTTCCCAGCGTAATTCGATGGCTTTAGCAGGAAAGGTCAGCGACACCATTACGGTAGCTTCTAGGTTTGCGAGGTATCATGGTTCAGGCTTTAACGAGAAGTTAAATCATCATTTTGAGCCAGAAATAGGTCATAATGTGACGCATACGAATTCAGGCAAAATGCAGACGGCAGTACTTGGACAAACTCTTGGACAGAGTATGTAGTCGATAAGCCAGAGGTAAATATCGACTGGTACACTTTCCCAACCAAGACAGCGAGTGGCATCCGTATAAACGGTTCTCCTGCAAACAGCTTCACCTACACTTTTGATAGTAATGTACGCAAGTATCAGACAGCCACAATAGATACTGGAGAAAATGAGAAAATCTCTGGTGGTAGTACAGCGGTAGATATAAATGCTTTCAGTCCTAGGGAGGGTGAGGTAACGGATGGTAATGAATACAGGTTTGCGAATGTACGCAACAATGGGGTAACACATAGCTTCTACCCAGAGGTTAATATGGTATACAAGATAGACGGCACACAATATGATGGCAGTTCGCCATACCGTATAGCTTCGACAATGGGGGAGGTACTTAGGAAGTCCAAATCCAGCTCTTTGTACCTGTTCAAGGTAAATGGGGTAGGGCAGACCACTACAGGGGTAACTTATTCCGACTCAGCCCTAGGTGGAACGGTTAGCAGGGGCAGTAAGGGTGTAGTTATTCCAGCAGGTGCGGATGTACACATCAAGGCAGAGCCTAAGAATATCACCATTGATTTATACGCTTATGCCCTTGACAGCATCAATGCAGATACAGACTCCACCTTTAAGCCAGAGAAATTCACACAACATAAGTATACAGACATAGTAGCGAGCGGTAAGAATGTAGATACCGAGTGGAACGGTAAGGCAAACAGACCAGCCCTAATAAAGCATTTCAGTGACTGGGCTGATGATATACTTGACATAAGGAACTTCAGTGCGGACTTCGAGTTGCATGTAAGGGGTATTAAAAAGGCAAGCAATTTCAGTGCCGTGGTAGGTGATATCAAGCGTAACAAGTCCATCAGCGAAGATGGGGTATACCAGCTTCAGTTTAAGAAAGGTGCTTTACTTGCAAACAGGGATTACAGTCTGCTTATAAAGCAGATAGCGAGTGACTATCAGTGCAGTGAGTCGGAGGCTGAGGGGGTATTTAAGGCGAGTGGTATCTACACTTCGATATTAAATGCCATTGAGAGCAGTAGTTCGGACATCAACAATTCAGGTAAAGCCCAGTTAGGCAGTGCGGACTGGACTAATGACCTAGGCAGTGACGGCAACTGGTACGATGAATATGTCAATACCTTTGTAATAAGGCGTTTCACCAACAAGGGTAACAAGATAAACAGCATTACTGCCACAGATAAGATTGATTATGGTTTAGCACCCGATGGAAGTGAAAGAAGGCTTCAGAATACAAATTATAACAGAGTTAACCGTGCATTTTGGAAACTCAGTATATTCTTTAATCCTGCAAGAGCAAAGGAGGTAAAAGACCTCTTAGTAGGCAGTGGCAGTTTCTATGACCCGTCTAAGAGATGGTCGAAGCTTTCAGAAGCAAGGGACAGCTTTACGGTACTTATGCATGGAGTCAGGGTGCAGAGGGCTGATTTTGGTATTTCAGCTGACAGCACTAAAGATTTTTAGAAATACATAACAGCTTTTTATAATCCAACACTTTATATTTAGGTGTTGGATTTTTTATGCCTTGAGTCTGCAAAATACCATCCCTGAGAAATCTTACAAAAAACAGCAACTGTTTTAGCCTATCGAGAAAGGGCTTGCAGTGCCTGAGTTGGTTTCTTTAATATCGTTAAAAGCTATGCCATTTACCGTGTTTAGAAGAGAGGGTAAATTATTTTTTGTGATATAAAATAAAAACACGGTGTTACTGTAGTGTACCTTTAATTTAAGCCATAAAATTATAAGCTGTGAAGGTAAAGGTATTCGTCTGTATGCCTGTTAATTACTGCCTGTACGAAAGTTTGAAATATGGTTGCTTTTCTGAGTTTTTTTGTGACAAAATCATCGAACTCAGGGGTATTATTGTTTAAACCTGTTCATTTGTTATAGGTTTATGTTCAGAATAAAACTGCTATAAGTTAGACTTGCCTGCTCTAACAATCACTTAGTTGCTCTAATTACAGCTGAAGCCTTTGAGACTACAGATAGTGTACTTTTTTGGTACTTGCAACGGCTTGTAGAGAGGGGGTATCTGGTTGTTTTTTCTACAGCTGTAGTTACAGAAAAATAACCTGCTGTAAGCAAGACTTATCTGTTTTAATAATCACTTAGTTGCCTTAATGTAAGCTGAAGCCTTTAAGACTACAGACGGGAACAAAGATAAACCTTGATTTGGTGGTATTTGTAGCGGATAGTCTGCATCCAGAGTCTTGTATTATTCCATCATTAAGTTAGCAAATCGTATTTAATTTCAAGCTTTTATCTGCTTTAATATAGACTTTATCCAGCTTTCAGAAAGCTAAAAGTAAAAGAGAGCCACTTAAGGAATATTTCTATGGTTATCTTTGAAAACCTGCCTGTTTGGTGCTTTGAAAAGTGAAGGCAGACAGCAGGCTAAGGATTGGTAACTTTTTTTTCAATTATGTATTATAGGCAAGATTCGATTGGCAAAAGTGGTATATTTTTTTCTGCCTATAAATCTTGCAATCGAATTATTTTTTTCGCATATTTTGGGGAAAATTTAGGGCTTTTGAAAAATAAATATTTATAGTTTTAGGCAAATTATTTTTATTTTAATGAAAAAAATTTTTATATGTGATATTTTTAATGAACCTTAAGGAAACTTTTAAGAGCCTTGAGGTTTTTTTATTTTTCATTTAATTTAAGGACTTTTGTGCATTTGCATTTTATATTTGGAAGAAAAGTGATAAATGTTAAGTATACATCACTTTTTAATAACAGAATTATCAGCCCTAATATGCTTTTATCATGTAATGAAAGGAGAAAGAGCAATATGGATTTTAAGCATGATGTAAAGACCTTTGAGGTTAATGCAGTAGATGATGAAGAGGTGATAGTTTCCTATACAGGGTCTGTAATCCTGTTGCCAAAGATAGACTTTAACTCACTTGTAAGTGATAGGGGTAAGCTAAATGGGGCTGAGAAACTTAAAGACAGTCTGCTTCATCTGTATTTGAATGAGACTTCAAAGGTAAGGAAGAAGGATAGCGAGATAGCAGAGCTTAAGTCTGCAAATGAAACAGCCGTATCCGATTATTTCAATTCTATACGAGGAACTAAAAGCAAGAGAGGCAGTGGTGACAGGGCTAGTGCAGAGATTTTAGCAAGAGCAATCCGTGGGGATTCTTTAAGTGATATTCTGAAAGGCAGGTACACTTATAATAACAGGGGGAATAAAAAGGTATACGAGAGGCGTAAGATATTCTTTGCATTATCAGTTAAAAAGCCTGAAGATTATGAGCGTATACTGAATTTGTATAACAGCCATCGGGATGTATTTGACTGCACTCTTGAAGAATTATCTGCGTGGTATTATAAGCGTTTAAAGAAAGGGGTAGGTTCTGATGAAGGTATATAAGGATGAGGATACTGATTACTTAATTATTGAGGATATGTCTGATGGTGTAGCTGTTTTATCTAATAAGCGTTACTTGGAATACAAGAGCAGAATTAAGAGTCTGTTATCGGGAGAGAGACATCCTTAACAGTAGGTTTGAGGAGCTTTCAAAGAAGTACAATAAGCTGTCGGAAGAGCCTAAGAGCTTACAGTCATTGTCAGAGGGTTCTGTGGCTGAGCTTAATACAGGTATTGCCATCGGTATGTTCTGTAAATCGGAAAATGTTGATTATGCTCTTGCAGGCTTTATATTTGAAGAGTTTAAGAAATGGTATGAACAGTATAATGGCAGGGAGCTTATTGCTGGTATTAGGGCTAAGCATGGTATCTGATTGCTGAGCTTTATATTTTTTTCGTACTTTTAATATATGGCGGATTAGTTACTTGTCAGGGGTATTAATCCGCTATTTTTAATGAAGAATAGCTTACGGCATACATAATAGATAAAAATGTGGCTAAATAACTGGCAGTTTTCTGTCTTTACAAAATATAGAAACAGAGTTACATTGTCATAACGGTAATGGATAGCCACCTTTTGGCGGATACAGCTTTTACAATACATTGCAGTGCTAAACTACTTTGAGAAAGCCATTACAGCACTTAATTCAGCCTTTGGGGTATCATTAGCCTTGCTTTTTTCTGCTTTTTTATTTAGAAAGCTGGTTATTTCAGACAGTTTATTTAACAAGAACAGAAGAAGGGCTGTAAGATGCCAAGCGGATAATATAAAAATATTTCTTTTTCTGCAAGCTGATTTTTTATATTTCTGTGTTCAGAAAAATATGCTTTCATACATAATAAATCAGGTGATTTAACTGCATTTTCTGATATTAATTTTTCATCCAACAATATCGTTTTATACTTTTTAGACGAATAAAAGTGTTCGGAGCATGATGACCGACATTTTCAGTCACACTAATCGGTATAAATCGAAATTTGAAAGGAGCCTATTTATTATGGTTAACGAAAACGGAACAGATTTTTCGAATTCAGGTGTAGTAAACAGTATTAAGAGCCTTGCAGGAAAAGCAGAAGCAAAGGTATTTGGGTATGCGAGGGTAAGCAGTATCGACCAGAACCTTTCAAGGCAGACAGATGCCCTTATGAAGTTCGGTGTTGCTAAAGAGGACATCTTTACTGATAAGAGGTCAGGTAAGGATTTCGAGCGTGAGGGGTATCTTGATTTAAAGAAGCGTCTTAGGAGGGGCGATACTCTGGTTATAAAGGAGCTTGACCGTCTTGGAAGGAGCAAGGAGATGGTAAAGGATGAGCTTAAATGGTTAAAGGAAAACGGCATTCGTGTAAAAATACTTGATATTCCTACAACGCTTACAGAGGTTGAAGGTCAGGACTGGGTATTTGACATGGTTTTTAACATTCTTATTGAGGTAATGTCATCAATAGCAGAGGAAGAGAGGTTAATGATACACAAACGACAGTCTGAGGGAATAGCATCGGCAAGGGAAAGAGGTGTTGTTTTTGGGAGACCGATGGTAGTTAAGCCCGACAATTACGAGGAAGTGATGGAAAAGGTATTTTCAGGAGAGATAACGGCAGTAGGTGCAATGAAAGCACTTAAGCTTAAAAGAGGCACATTTTACAAGATGAGGAAGACCTATTACGGAGGTGATGACGCAGACATAAACTTAAGTTTTATTTCCAGTCATTAATATGGCTGTTATTTCAGCCATGCAGGTATTTCGTTTTAAAGAATTCTCATTGCCTGCCATGTGTAAATCCTGTTTTCATGTATAAGTCCTAGGGGTATATATCTTTTTTAACAGGTATATGCCCTAAAAAAATGCTAAGACAGAAAATTTATGCTGTGTTTCAGTTCTTTCATCATGTTTAGTTCCATGCCTTAGTTTGAAGTATACATATCACATTTCTTTTGAAGTGCATAAATATTTTATGTGGAGGAGTATGATATGAACACACTTTATTTTACAGCTAAGGAAGTTGCAGTGATGCTCGGAGTGTCAAGGGGCAAGGCTTACGGAATAATAAAGGAGCTGAACTGTGATTTAGAGAAAGAAGGCCATCTTGTGGTAGCAGGAAAAGTTCCGAGGGCATACTTTGCCAGCAAGTACTATGGGGGAATTGAAGGCAACCTTTCAGTAAACCCTGATGAAACAGCAGGCTCTGAGTGCCAGCCTGAAATGTAGGAAGTTA
Source organism: uncultured Catonella sp. (assembly GCA_916439065.1). Taxonomy (GTDB): domain Bacteria; phylum Bacillota; class Clostridia; order Lachnospirales; family Lachnospiraceae; genus Catonella. The sequence goes on along the minus strand of CAKAGD010000002.1, from coordinate 1,342,583 downwards.
ATATGAAGATAAAGGTCAGATTAAAGAAAGGAGAGGCATTTTATGGCATCATTCAAACAGGAGACAAATAAAAAGTGGTCTGTACAGTTTTATTATAAGGATTTTACAGGAAAGACACAGAGAAAGCACAAGTACGGTTTTAATACAAAAAAGGATGCAAAGCTCTGGGCGGAGGAGTTTATCAGGAGAGAAGAAGGAAATATAAATATGAACTTTGAGTCGCTTTATGAAGAGTATATTTCCAGCATAAGCCAAGACATTAGAGAGAGTTCCCTTAAGGTAAAGGAGCATATAGTGGAAATGTACATACTGCCGTACTTCAGGGGTATTAAGCTGTCCAAGATAGACTCAAGGTTCATAATGAAATGGCAGGTTGAGGTTAAGAAGAGAAGATTTTCGGATTCCTATCTCAGTACGATAAACAGCCAGCTCAGTGCCATATTTAACTATGCCTGCAGGGTTTATAACTTAACTAACAATCCCTGTAAGACGGCAGGAACTATGGGGAGAAAGCGGAAGGGCAACCTCGGTATCTGGAGTCAGGAGGATATGGATGCTTTTCTTGAGGCGGTATCTGATAAGACTGAAATCAGGTATGCATTTCCTGATGTACTGGACAGGCATCAGGCTAGGCGAGCTGTTAGCCCTAACCGTTAGTGATTTGGACTTTGACAGCGGTACTCTAAGCATAACAAAGTCACTATACCGTACAGGCGGTAAAGATATAATCACTCCACCTAAGACAGAGGCAGGAATAAGAACCATACACCTGCCTGAGTTCGTGCTTGCTGAGATGGAGGAGTACTGTGGCAAGCTGTATGGAAGGACTGAAAGTGACAGGCTGTTCCTAGTAACGAAGAGCCATCTTGAGAAAGAGATTAAGAGGGGAGCTGGCATTGCAGGTCTTAAGCCGATAAGGGTGCATGACTTACGCCACAGCCATGTGTCCATCCTAATTTCAAGAGGCGTAAATATAGGTGTCATAGCAAAACGATTAGGTCATGAAAGCATAAGAACTACGCTTAACACTTATGCCCATATATTTGATGAAGATGCAAAGAAGGTTGCAGAAATACTTGATAACGGCTATACGGGAGGTAATGAATAAAAATGCCAGGGATACATAAGAATAAGACGGTAGCTTTCCGTCCTAGTAAATGTGAGCGGATTATGATAGAGGAGAAGGCAGCCTTAAGCGGTCTTACGAAGAAGGATTTCATAGCAAGGAGCTGTATCAATTCAAGGATATGTGTTGTAGGAAGCAGGGAGAACATACAATATATCTTAGATGCCGTAAGGGAGATGAGGTACAACCTTATAGAGATAGGAGAGAGGATAAGCAGTGAAAAGCCTGTGGAAGGAGGAGGGAATGCAGGAGAGCTTCCACTTTCTAATGACTCTTTTGCTGAAATGTCATTGCGGTATGCCATTTTATGCTCTATAATAGTAGATATTTTAGACGGCAGTGCGTATTTATTTGATAAGGAAGCCCCAGAAAGGGTTAGTGCCAGTGAGAGGCTTGCCCATATTGAAGAACTTATTGCTTCGGTAGAGAAGGATGGGGTAGAAATGGAGACTAAGAAAAATTTATGAAGTTATGTCAATTTTACTGCCTATACTGAAGTTTGAGTTAGGATAAGCTTGACATAATATAACTTATATGCTATTCTGTTACTAGATAAAACTCATAGAGCGTGAGTATAAAGAAAGCTCAATAGAAGATTTGGTCATAGAGCGTGACCAAGTAAAATAAAAGAAAAGCTCACTGAGAAGACAACTCCTGTTTACAGGGGTTGTCTTTATCATAGGAGAAAAGATGGCTAAGAAGAGGTTTGTATTTTTATCAAATGAATTTTATAGTATATATACTGCAACCGAATATCCAGAAATGGAGCAAAAGCATAACAGACCATATATTCAGGTTTGTGTTGAGATAGATGGTGTTCAATTTGCTATACCTTTGAGGTCTGGTATAAACCATCCCCATGTTTTGTGGACTGATAAAGCTAATCATTGCGGAGTTGATTTTTCAAAGGCAGTTGTAATTAAAAAGGAAAGCTATATTGATATGAATATAGAACCACATTTAAGGCAGAAAGAGTTTGATGCTTTGCGAGGAAAAGACTATAAGATTAAGTGTAAAATGCAAAAGTACATTAAAAATATAAAGAAGCAAAGCAGGATTTGAGTAAGCCTATAAATCAGAGACTTGTACAGTATTCAACTCTCCAATATTTTGAAGAAGATTTGGATATTGATTAAATTTATGAAAAATATACCAGCTAATGTGTATAAAATAGCTAAAAGCCTGTGACGGGATATAAACGAGGCACGGGTTATTTCTGGGATAAAAGAGTAAAAACAGTGTGTACCAGACAGAATCAGAATAAAAAAAGGCTTTAATGTAGTGCAGAAAGGAATGTAATGTATAGGAAATGAAAGATGTTCAGAAGAGATGGAATAGATAAAATTAAATATATTTATGTTAGCGACCTCCCATCATTATGGTGGGAGGATTTTGTGGATATGGAGTTACAAATTCTAATTTGTCGAGTTATATGAATCAGCTAATTTGACGCAAAAACTGATAAATGTCCAGACTCGCTCCGGCATCCGCTTCGCTACGCCTAATGCGCTCGCTTAGGCATTATCAGTTTTTGCTGTCATCCATTATCTTACCACACAGTGACGCTCCGAATGATAACATTTCAGACTCGCTCCGGCATCCGCTTCGCTACGCCTAATGCGCTCGCTTAGAATTTATCATTCGGAGCTGGCACCTTAAATTTATATAAATAATAACTAGAATACCAAATGAAAGGTAGCCACCCCAACCTGCACCCATGCGGCTGATGTGTTTGTTTGTGCCGACTTATCAATCAAACAGCCTGAGTTGATAATACCGCATATTTCACCAATTGTTTACAGCTCTTATATAAATAGGACTATTCACTTAGATTTCAGTTCAACAGCCGGAACTAATAATGCCTAAGCGAGCGCATTAGGTTTTTCGTCAACAGAACTATTCTAAAACAGCTTCGTTCAGAAAAACCGGAGCGAGTCTGGACATTTATTAGTGAAGGCGTCACTTTATTGGTTAATCGAAATATTATGCACTTATATTTTTAGCAATTGCTTAGCTGGTATGCTATCCGCGAAGGCGTGACTTAGTAAGTCAAAAAACACATTAGCCCTACAAATTAGAATTTAATGGAGGACTGTTGAATGATTTGGAATGCGAAGAACGGTACAATTCCTATTGGTAACACGAAAATGAGTTATGTTTCATTCGGTTTAGGAAAAAAAGTATTGATTCTTCTACCGGGTTTATCCGACGGATTAGTTACTGTGGACGGAAAAGCTCTTCTGCTGGCTATACCATACAAGTTGTTCTTCAAAGACTATACTTTGTTTATGTTCAGCAGAAAAAATAATCTGCCAGACAACTATTCAATTAAGGAAATGGCGGATGATCAGGCAGAGGCAATGAGAAAACTGGGTATTGAAAAAGCATCTGTCTTAGGTGTATCTGAAGGTGGAATGATAGCACAATATCTCGCAATCAATCACGCTGATTTGATAGATAGGCTCGTAATTGCAGTCTCTGCACCAAATGCTAATGATATAGTTCATTCTGTTGTTGAATCATGGATAGGCTTGGCAAAGCTACAGAATCATAAGCAACTGATGGTTAATATAGCGGAAAAGAGCTATTCCGAAGCGTATCTAAAAAAAGTATCGGAAAATATATCCTGTAATTGGATGGATTGGAAAGCCGAAGAACTATGATAGATTTTTGATTAATGCTAATGCGATATTGAATTTCGATTGCTTTAATGAGCTTAAAAAAATTATTTGTCCGACGTACATTATTGGAGGAGAGGCTGATCAAGTTGTCGGTTCGATGGCCTCTTACGAAATGCATGAGCAGATTAAGGGCAGTGAACTTTATATGTATAATAAATTCGGACATGCCGCATATGAAGAAGCGAATGATTTCAACAGGCGTGTGTTTGAATTTTTAGTTAGTTAAATCCAAGTTTGTTTAAATTATCGAATAGTGTGAAAACAAAGCACATAACTTTAAGACCTGAAAATCTTTTAGCTATGTGCTTTTCCTGTGCTTATTTTATATCTGGTGGAATCTTAGCGGATATACTTTTTCTATAAAACTTGACATTGCTTTCTTTATGCCACTGCAGCCTCTGGATGGAGCGCATTACGCAGATATTCAGGTAGTCTTGCTTCAAATCAGCAGTAAAAGCAGTCAATTGCTCATTGTTGAGCTTCAAGATTACCTGAAGGCTTACCATCAAGGTATCCATCAGAATGCCAAGTGATCTGCTGAAAGTAAAGTCTGCTATTTTATCGACAAGGAAGAAGAACAACTCGCCAAGGGTTCTCTGATCTTCATTTTGACATTGCTCCATTGCAATTAACATATATCTGGTAAGCACAATAGCTATGTGGGTTGTTAGTGCATCATAGGATAAGCTATGGCATTCTCCTTTCCTACCATAACACAGATAGAAAGCAGATACTTTGATTTGCCACGGCGTTTTTTGCTCCGGGAATAGATCTCTTTGATATTTGTATCTTTTATGAAAACATTTTTCCTTTTGTCATCTGTTAGGTTTTTGAAATCATTATTTACGATGTCAGCAGCAAGAAGAGAAGTAAAACGAAGCCGGTTTGTTTTTACCGAAGTAAGGAAATGATAATAAGAATAAGACAGTAGCTTTCCGTCCTAGTGAACGTGAAAGGGCTATGATAGAGGAGAAGGTAGCCTTAAGTGGACTTACGAAAAAGGATTTTATAGCAAGGAGCTGTATCAATTCGAAGATATGTGTTGTCGACAGTAAGGAGAACATAAGGTATGTTCTTGATGTTATAAGAGAAATGAAATACAGTCTTGTTATGATAGGAGAGAAGTTAAGCAGTTGAAAGCTAATTGCAGGAGAAGGTAAAGCAGGCGAACTTCCACTTTCTAATGACTCTTTTGCTGAAATGTCATTGCGGTATGCCATTTTATGCTCTATAATAGTAGATATTTTAGACGGCAGTGCATATTTATTTGATAAGGAAGCCCCAGAAAGGGTTAGAGCCAGTGAGAGGCTTGCCCATATTGAAGAACTTATTGCTTCGGTAGAGAAGGATGGGGTAGAAGGGATTCAGACAGAAGTGGATAAGAACAGTCTGGATGATGGTTAAGGTATTTTATCAGACTTGAGGTAACATTTTGTGACTTCAAGTAAAAACATGGAGGTATTTATGGCAGAGGATATAAATCTTGTCATAGTAGATAATAAAGAAATACAGAGTATGATTTATACATTTAGAGGTAGGCAGGTAATGCTTGACAGTGACCTTGCTAGGCTGTATCAGGTTACTACAAGTAACTTAAATAAAGCTATGAAAAGAAATATTGCAAGATTTCCAGAGCGTTTTTGTTTCCAACTGATAGAAAATGAATATGAGAACTTGAGATTCCAAAATGGAATCTCAAGTTTAACTAATACCTGAATCCGTGAAGTTAAAAATCTAACTTTTACGAAAATGCCCACAATACCGTGGTTTATTAAAAGTTTTATATTTCATTACAATTCACCTGTAAGGTGAAGCCATATCATGATATGATAGTCCTGTAAATCAATGGCTTCAGGAGAAAAATATCATGAATCATAACCGTCATATTACACTTGAAAACAGTAACATAATTGTCAAATATACAAACTAGCGAATCATTCCTGCAAGCGGCCTTGCGGTCGTAGGAGCATTGCTTGGCAAAAGCAATTTCACAAAAAAAAACTTAATCACATGGATGTGACTAAGAACCGTTCCCAGCACCAGATTAAAAATGGAGATATTATCCTTACATACATCGGCATGCTCTGCATGGGCAAACCGTATTATGAGGCAGTGCATGAAATGGATGATGACAAGGAGTTTTATAAGACTGCCCTTGGAATTACTAGGAACATTCCATCCGAGGAGACTCTCCGTCAGCGTATGGACGACATTGGAGACAGACTTAGGGAACAGATTCTTAATGAAAATGTTGAAATGCTGCTTGCAAACAATATAGAACCTGGTGCGCTTCCTGACGGCATGGTACCCGTGGATATTGATGTTACGCCTATGGACAATTCAAAGACTTCAAAGCAGGGTGTTTCAAGAACCTATAAGGGTTTTGACGGCTATGCACCAATGATGGCATACATTGGTACTGAAGGCTATGCAGTGAATTTTGAACTCCGTGAAGGAAAGCAGTACTGCCAGAAGGGTACAGTGGAATTCCTTCTCGAGACAATAAACCTGTGTAAGAAGCTTACTGATAAACCTCTTTTGGTAAGGCTTGATTCAGGCAATGATTCTATTGATAATGTAGCTGTTATAATAGAGAACGGATGCTATTTTATTATCAAAAGGAATCTGCGGAAGGAAAGCAGGGAAGAATGGTTTCAAATGGCAAAAATGTATTGCAAGGATATAACAACCTCTAGAGAAGGGAAAACTGTTTACATTGGAAGTGACTGGAAAGAGGTGGAAAGTAAACGGTTTGAGAAAAGCTTTACCCTTCGTGCAGGTTATGAAATAACCGAGAGGACAATTGATAAAAAAGGTCAATTTCTTCTTCCTGCCGATATAGAGGTTGAAACCTGGTGGACAAATCTCGGTAAAAGCGACCATGAAATTATTAAACTCTATCACGCACATGGTGAGTGCGAGCAGTACCACAGCGAGGTAAAAAGTGACATGGACGTGGAAAGGCTTCCGTCAGGGAAGTTTGAAACCAATGCACTTGTGCTGGAGCTTACAGTTATAGCTTACAACATACTCCGTATGATTGGGCAGGGCACTGTAGGAAACGTGCGCCAAGACAGAAGAGGGCTGTTAAGCGCAGACGCTTGCGTACTGTAATAAGTGACCTTATAATGATGGCAAGTCATATAACCAGCCATGCCAGGCAACTCATTATGGGGTTAGGGAAAAGCAATGTATGGCGGCATATTTTCGCTGATTTTTGCCGGGATAACATAGCTATAAATGCATAATGTATAATAACATAAGTCTTAAACAGGCTTTGTTTGCTGTACACTTTTTGTGGATAACTGCAAAAAAATGGTGATAACATGCTGAAGTTTAATTTTTTTACTTGCATATTATATTTTCAATGTATAAAACCGGCATTTTATGTGCTGGTTTAAATAAAAAATTAACTTCACGGATTCAGGTAGTTAATAAAATTGTAGATGTTTGGTTGTTCGAGTATGATGGAGAGGTTGATTTGAGCAATGCCACAACAGATGAAGTGGCGCAAGTTGTGTGGATGAACAGAAGTCAAATAAAAGAATTATTTTATGCAAATATGTTTGTGGATACATTGGAATACTTCTTTACGGAAGTTGATAGACAGTAGTACTGATTATGTAGATGACAAGAAGATTATATCTTTATTGAATGGGCAAAAGGAGAATAGAGAATGTTTTAAAAAGACTAAAATTGACAAATTATAGAAAAATTTTCATCAGAGAAAAAAATATTGTGGAATTTATTAGTTCCAAAAATAGTTTTTAAATCAAGATAATTATGATATTAACAATAATATTGAGGAGAATAGTGTACAAAATAATTGTGATGAGATAGATGTTGCTTCGGATACAACGTTAATTATAGGAAAAAAATAATGCAGGTAAAACAACAATAATTACGGCACTGGATAATTTAATAAATCATAGTAATGCTTTTGGGGCAAATGATTTTAATTATAGATATTTACAGGAGTATTTAGCTAGTTATGATATTTGTAATTCTCAATTGGGGAGCGCCATATATAGAATTTGTACTTACAATTGGTTTAGAGGAAGATAGTAATGATAGAATTTCGAATTTAATACCATTTATGTTGGTTGAAGATATCGAAGACTCCGAGTTAGATATATGTATAAGATATGAAGTAGAGGATTTTGTATATTTTCAGTCAGAGATGAAAAGAATTGTATACGGAAGGAAAAGATGAAAAATGCTTTTTCAAAAATTCATAAATTTATTACATAATACAGATTATGTGTTGAAGTATTATGATAAGAATATGAATAAAAATAGATGTAGACTTTAAATTGTCCAATTTAATGGAATTACAATGCGTCAAAGCCAATCTATTTAAAGAATGATCATTGCCTTACAGATGCATTTAATAAGATTATCAACTATAGGTATGATCATATTTTTCAAAAAAAGAAAAAGGAAGTGACAAAAAAGAATTAGAGAAAAATCAACAACGAATTGACTAAAAAAATATTACAAAAAAATCACACCGATGTTATAAGAAGTGTTTTGAAAGAATTGATTTCTATGGAACGTATGAGTGTGGATTTAAGTGCAGATATTACATTCGATAAGTTAATGCAGGATCTTATAAAAATATGAATATGTTGAAGATGATGCCAATATTCCAGAAAACCAATTTGGATTAGGGTATACAAATTTGGTTATGATTATAGCAGCTATTATGGATTATATGGAAAGATATCCAGAGTCTTCCTTTAATAGCAAAATTAATCTGATATCTATGGAAGAACCGGAGACATTTATGCATCCACAAATGCAAGAGTTGTTTATAAAGAATATAAATGAGGCAATTCGTGTGTTGCTTTTTAGTAAAAACAAAGATGTAAATAGCCAAATTATTATTACAACGCATTCATCACATATTTTGAATAGTAAAATCCACAGCAATAATACGTTCAATAACATTTGTTATTTGTATGAAGATAGGCGGAATGCAGCTGTTGCAAATCTAAATAATAAAAAGGTTATGCCAAATGAGCATGAAGGTGAAGAATCAGAAGCGTTCAAATTTATGAAAAAACATATAAAATACAAAAGTTTCTGAGTTGTTTTTCTCCGATGCAGCAATATTTGTAGAAGGCTTTGCGGAAGATATGCTAATTCCATATTATATAGAAAAAAATGGAAGGGTTAAGAAAATATTACATTTCAATTTTTAATATAAATGGTGCCCATGGATTTTTGTACAAAAGGCTTATTGAAGCATTAGGAATACCAGTCTTAATAATAACAGACTTAGATATTAAACATAATGAAGAGAGTGATGAGGCAGAAAAGCAAGAGGGGAAAAGAACAAAAACATATGAACAGATTAGTTGTTTGGATGACAAAGAAACAACTAATGCAACTATTATAGATATATATGGGAAGGCTGACATATCTGCTATTTCAGATTGTATAGAAAAGGGAAATTTATATTTGGCATATCAGGGAGAAGTAAACGGGTATTATGCCACAAGTTTCGAAGAGGCGTTTATTTTAACTAATTATGATAATGTTATTACTAATGAATTGCTCAAGGAACTGAAACCTAATATATATAAGGGCATTGTCGGAGAGAAATCCGAATATGAAAAGAATAAGGAAAATTCATATAAGTGGCAAATGAAGCTGGAAAAATGTAAAGGTGAATTTGCCAGCAAATTGCTTTATAAAGTTGTTAATGAGGAGTTGGAGGAAAAAATTCCAAGATTGCCTAAATATATATCTGATGGGCTTGATTGGATAGAAAAGAAATTAGGAGGATGCTGATGGGATTATCTCAAATTAATGATATAGACTTAAAGAATGAAAAGAAATCTTTGAATAAATTGTTTGAATGCAGTGATTCGTTTACCAGTGTTGTATTTAACTCTGGAGCTGGTTCAGGAAAAACTTATGCTTTAATTCAATGCTTAAAATACATTATTAGTATTCATCATGATGATTTAAAGAATCACAATCAAAAGATAGGTTGTATAACATATACTAATGTGGCAGCAGAACATATTAAGCATCAGTTAGGGGGTTCCGATGTTGTGGAAATATCAACTATTCATGAAAGAATTTGGAGTATTATTTGCAGTCAAAAATCGGCTTTGTTAAGTTTGCATATCGAAAAACTAAAGAGTGAAGTAGATCTGCTTAGCAATCAATTACTAAGTAATTCAGAATATGAAAAATATAGAGCATTGGATGCATCGGCTCAAGAACATTTTTTTCAGTTAATGCAGGAGAATAAAAAGAAGTATAATATGGCGTATAATTTAAAGGCAGCAGAATTTAAAGCGGCTATGCCAGAAGAAATTAGATTGCAATATGCAGAACTTATATCAAATGTTTCTAAATTTAAAGGGTTGGTAGATAAACTTTTCAAGAGAAAAAGATATTTAGATTGTCTTTGCAAAATAGAAAGTGGAGAGAAAGAATATAAAGTGGTAAATTATGACGCAATGTATAATCGAGATCGATTAGATAAAATGCGCATTAGCCATGATACACTTTTGGAATATGGCTATGAATTAATTGAGAGATATCCAAGGATGAGGCAATTAATCATTGATAAATATCCGTATATTCTTATCGATGAGTATCAGGACACGGCTGACATTGTTGTAAAGATAATGAGCCTTATTGAACAATATGCAAAACAGATAAAGCATGATGTGTTTATTGCTTATTTTGGGGACTCGGTTCAGAATATATATGATGCTGGGGTTGGAAAACGCTTAACTCGGCTGCATCCAGAGTTGGATTTTGTGCTTAAGGAATATAATCGTAGGTCATATACTGAAGTGATTGATGTGGCAAACAGAGTTCGAAATGACGAGGTTGTACAAAAATCAATTTATTCTGATTGTAGTGGAGGGGATGTTAAACTTTATTATGGTTCAGGAGAAAATGTAAGTGAATTTATTGAAAAATGCGCAGAGAAATGGAGTGTACAAATTGAAAATCCATTGCATTGTATGTTTGCGACAAATCAAATGGTGGCTGAATATAGTGGTTTTCCAAATGTATATGAAGCGTTCAAAAGAGCGGAAATATATCGAGGGATTGGATATAAGCAACTTAACTCGGAATTGTTAAGTCATGACATAATTCACCTAGGAAGGGTGCAGGCAATTCTATATAGATTGATAAAAATATATACAGAAGTGCGTGAGAAAAAGCAACCACTTAGAGATATTTTACAATCAGATAAATATAGAAATATGAGTTTTCTTGATTTGAAGTTGCTTATAGCGAGTTTGCGGGCAATAGATGGAAATACATTAGATGAATTGTTGGGTAAAATATTTAATGAATATAGCATGTCAAATCATCAAATGTATAAGCTTGTTATGGAGAAAATATTTGATGTTGATGAAGATTTATCCTATGACAAAGTACTAGCAATTTTTGTAACTTCTTTGTATAAATCTTGGGATGAAACTCTTGAGAGCAAAGAAATTATACACGACCTTTTAGATATAAAGCTTGAGGAACTGTTGAATTGGTTTCATTATATACATAGAGATGAAAAAAAGAAAAATTTGTTATCATACATTTCATAGCACTAAAGGGATTGGAATATGAAAATGTTGCAATTATTTTTAGGAAAAGATTTTGGACAAGACAAAGATTTGTTTAAACGTTATTTTATGAATTATGCGGGGAATGAAGAACAAGATACTGATAAATATGAAAAAGGCAGAAATATATTATATGTAGCGATTACTAGAGCTATTAAAAATTTGCGAGTATTGTATATTGATGATTTCGAAGAAATAAAAGATGGAATAGAAAAAGTTTTTGAAAAAGCATATGCATTTACAAACGAGATATCAATAGATGATTTTTAGTAATGAAAACGCAAAAATTGGAGGCGATAGAATGATTAGTGATTTTATGAAAGAATTGCTTTCAAAAGATGAAAAAATAACAGTAGAGTATAAAACCTGTCAGTATGGCATTCAGGAAGATGTGTATGAAACAGTATGCTCTTTTTCTAACAGATATGGTGGGTATATTATCATGGGTGTAGAGGATGATGGTACCCCAATAGGTATTAATCCGAATATGGTTAAGGATATGAAAAAGAATTTTGTGAATCAGCTAAATAACCCGGATAAGATGTCACCAACATTATATCTTTCAATAGAGGATATTGTATATGAAGGGATGACGCTGTTATGGGTGTATGTTCCGCCAACATCTACTGTAGAAAAGTGTGCAAACAGGATCTATGACAGAAATGAAGATGGGGACATGGATATTACGGACTCTCCGATTCAACTACAGAATATGTATAACAGAAAGAGTAATACATATGCGGAGCACAAGATATTCCCATATGTTACAACGGAAGATCTACGCATGGATTTGATGGATAAAGTAAGAAATCTAGCAAAGAGCAAAAATCCGGATCATCCTTGGTTGAAAATGTCGGATGAGGAAATATTGAAGAGTGCTGGCTTATGGGAAAAAGATTTTTCATCAGGTATTCAAGGATATAATCTTGCAGGTGTGTTATTGTTTGGCAAAGATGATGTGATAAGGTCTTGTTGTCCTGGATATATTACCGATGCATTATATAGGGTTGAGAATCTAGATAGATATGATGATAGATTGCAGGTAACAACTAATTTAATAGAGGCATATGATCTTTTAATGGAATTTGTTGCAAAGCATACATCAGATAAATTTTGCTTAATCAACAATATTAGCACGAGTATTAGAGGTATTATTTCAAGAGAGGTTATTGGTAATATACTTGTGCATAGGGATTATTCAAGTGCATATCCAGCAAAGGTTATTATCGAAAAGGACTGGCTGAGAACAGAAAATTGGTGTATTCCTAGACGTCATGGAAATATTATGAGTGATGAGTTTACTCCTTATCCAAAGAATCCTTTAATTCAGCAATTTTTGCTAATATTGGTAGAACAGATACTATTGGTTCGGGAGTAAGAAATCTTTACAAGTATACACCGATGTATTCAGATGGTGGTAAGCCAGAGTTAATTGAAGATGATGTATTTAGAAGTAATATACCATTAGACAGAATAGCTGTAGATGAAGCAACAGAACAGAAAACATTATCTGAAAGAGAACAGAAAATTTATAATATGATTTGCGAGAATCTGCATTTGTCAGTTGAACAGGTAATGGCAGAATTTAATATATCAAGATCAACAGTGTTTAGAGATTATGCGAAAATTAAGAAAGTAACAGGTGCCGTTTACGATAAAAAGACTTCAACATGGACATTGCAATGAGACAGTCTCAAGTTAGTCTCAACAAAGTTTTATGAATTTTGACACTTGATGAGACTGAAGAAAAATCTAAAAACGTGATAGAATCAGGACTTATAGCGTGTTGGAAAAACTTAGTCTCAAGTCAGTCTCAACTTAGTCTCATTTTTAAAGTGAGATTATGAGACTGGCTTGAGACTAAAAAAGACTAATGAATTTATATGATTGGTCGATTGGAGAAGATAAAATGAATCAATTTCTATCTATAGCATTAAAAACACATTTTGAAAGTCTGAAGGTTAGCGGCAAGGGAGAAAATTATTGGCAATGTTATCAAGCTTTTTAAATTACTGTGATATATATGGAGATTGTAATCTTAAGGATTTGTTTAATAACAAATTATTAAGGCAGGATATAGTGCGCGCATGTGTGTTATATTATAATTCTAGCACAAAGGCACATAGAAAAGAGGCAGTTAATCGATTTTTGTCTGCAAGCGATTTGTTCTATAAAAACTATATAAAAAAGATGGGTGGGATAGAATGTAGTGCACTTGAAGGTGGATGTAGGAACAATGAAATGATTGAAGATATTGAAAAAAATGTCTCAATACAAAATTAAAGCAAGAAATATATTGTCCGATAGATGATAAGATTGAAATTGAGATAATAAAAATTTGCAATAATCTAAAAAAGAGTGATTTTAATAAATTCGGTCAAAAGATATTATGCAACCTTCTCTTAAAAATATGGATTTAAACTAAACTTATTACCTGAATACATGAAGTTAAAAAAATTTAACTTTCACGAAAATACCTACATACCGTGGCTTATTAAAAGTTTTATATTTTATTACAATTCACCTGTAAGGTGCAGCCATATCATGATATAATAGTCCAGTAAATCAATGGCTTCAGGAGAAAAATATCATGAATCATAACCGTCATATTACACTTGAAAACAGTAACATAATTATCAAATATACAAACGAGCGAATCATTCCGGCAAGCTGCCTTGCGGTCGTAGGAGCATTGCTTGGCAAAAGCAATTTCACAAAAAAAACTTAATCACATGGATGTGACTAAGAACCGTTCCCAGCACCAGATTAAAAATGGAGATATTATCCTTACATACATCGGCATGCTCTGCATGGGCAAACCGTATTATGAGGCAGTGCATGAAATGGATGATGACAAGGAGTTTTATAAGACTGCCCTTGGAATTACTAGGAACATTCCATCCGAGGAGACTCTCCGTCAGCGTATGGACGACATTGGAGACAGACTTAGGGAACAGATTCTTAATGAAAATGTTGAAATGCTGCTTGCAAACAATATAGAACCTGGTGCGCTTCCTGACGGCATGGTACCCGTGGATATTGATGTTACGCCTATGGACAATTCAAAGACTTCAAAGCAGGGTGATGGGGAACCTATAAGGGTTTTGACGGCTATGCACCAATGATGGCATACATTGGTACTGAAGGCTATGCAGTGAATTTTGAACTCCGTGAAGGAAAGCAGTACTGCCAGAAGGGTACAGTGGAATTCCTTCTCGAGACAATAAACCTGTGTAAGAAGCTTACTGATAAACCTCTTTTGGTAAGGCTTGATTCAGGCAATGATTCTATTGATAATGTAGCTGTTATAATAGAGAACGGATGCTATTTTATTATCAAAAGGAATCTGCGGAAGGAAAGCAGGGAAGAATGGTTTCAAATGGCAAAAATGTATTGCAAGGATATAACAACCTCTAGAGAAGGGAAAACTGTTTACATTGGAAGTGACTGGAAAGAGGTGGAAAGTAAACGGTTTGAGAAAAGCTTTACCCTTCGTGCAGGTTATGAAATAACCGAGAGGACAATTGATAAAAAAGGTCAATTTCTTCTTCCTGCCGATATAGAGGTTGAAACCTGGTGGACAAATCTCGGTAAAAGCGACCATGAAATTATTAAACTCTATCACGCACATGGTGAGTGCGAGCAGTACCACAGCGAGGTAAAAAGTGACATGGACATGGAAAGGCTTCCGTCAGGGAAGTTTGAAACCAATGCACTTGTGCTGGTTTAAATAAAAAATTAACTTCACGGATTCAGGTTTAGGTGAATTGTTTAGAAAGCCTTCCGTCTTTTATGGTGGGAGGCTTTTGTGGAAAATAGAGAATGGTAGATTAGAAGTTGTGGAGTATGAATGAATATAAGAATTAGAAAAATGACAGTCAGTGATTTGGAACCGCTTTACAAACTTTTGTCGAATTCGAAAGTAATGCAATATCTCGAAGCACCCTACACAAAAGAGCAGACCGAGCAATTCCTCTTTCGATCCGGTCTTTCTGAGACACCATTGATATACGCAGTTGAAAAAGATAACGACTTCATCGGATATGTGATTTATCATGATTACGATTCAGAGAGTGTCGAGATTGGATGGGTTTTAGAACCTTCCTTTTGGGGGCTGGGGATTGCATCATGCTTGACATCAGGTATGATAGCAAAAGCTAGAAACTCAGGTAAACAGGTAGTGATTGAATGTGTACCTGAACAAAAAAGTAGTATTCGGATAGCTGAAAAATATGGATTTCAAAAGTGTGGTATTATCGATGGGCTGATGATATATCGTTTGTAGAGGTAAATCTCTGTCTGTCGGGATAGGTAAATTAGAAGCTATGTGTGTAATGAAGTATTTGGAGGTATATGAAATAATATGATTAATGAAATTAAGGGTAATATATTATATTGCGTGAGCAAAAAATCGAAGATGTGAAATTCTTTACCTACTGGTACAATCAGCCACTAGTCATGTTTCAATGTGGCTTTACAAAACTTACTGATGAAGAAGCTGAGAAAGAGAGGATTACAATTGGTCATAAACAGAAAGACTCAGTATGGTACACGATTACAGATTTAGAGGGGAATATAATAGGTGAAACGGGATTGTTACGAATGTGGCCTGACTGGAACTGTACGGATCTTTCGATTATCATTCCTGACCCTAAAATACAACAGAGAGGATATGGAACAGAAGCAATTAGACTTATGCTGAGCCTTGCTTTTGATTACTATGAAATGAACCGAGTGGCAATTGGTGTGGTAGGACTGAATACCAATGCATTGAATTTCTATAGAAAAATCGGATTTAAGCAAGAAGGTATTCAAGAGCAAGGATACTACTATAACAACGAGTACAGTGACTTTATCATGATGAGGATTCTTCGCCAAGAGTGGCAATAAAATATTAATCCCGATTTGTCGGGCTAATTCAGTAAATTATATAGTGAAAGCACATGACTTTAAGACCAAAAATCTTTCAGCTATGTGCTTTTCCTGTGCTTATTTTATATCCGGTGGAATCTTAGCGGATATACCTTTTCTATAAAACTTTACATTGCTTTCTTTATGCCACTGCAGCCTCTGGATGGAGCGCATTACGCAG
The DNA here is from genome assembly GCA_916439065.1 of uncultured Catonella sp. Taxonomy (GTDB): domain Bacteria; phylum Bacillota; class Clostridia; order Lachnospirales; family Lachnospiraceae; genus Catonella. The sequence continues at coordinate 1,326,086 of CAKAGD010000002.1, read as the reverse complement.
ATATTCAGGTAGTCTTGCTTCAAAATCAGCAGTAAAAGCAGTCAATTGCTCATTGTTGAGCTTCAAGATTACCTGAAGGCTTACCATCAAGGTATCCATCAGAATGCCAAGTGATCTGCTGAAAGTAATGTCTGCCATTTCATCGACAAGGAAGAAGAACAACTCGCCAAGGGTTCTCTGATCTTCATTTTGACGTTGCTCCATTGCAATTAACATATATCTGGTAAGCACAATAACTATGTGGGCTGTTAGTGCATCATAGGATGAGCTATGGCATTCTCCTTTCCTACCATAACACAGACAGAAAGCAGATACTTTGATTTGCCACAGTGCTTTTTGCTCCAGGAACAGATCTCTTTGATATTTGTATCTTTTGCCGAAATGTCATTGCGGTATGCCATTTTATGCTCTATAATAGTAGATATTTTAGACGGCAGTGCATATTTATTTGACAAAAAAGCTCCAGAAAGGGTTAGTGCCAGTGAGAGGCTTGCCCATATTGAAGAACTTATTGCTTCGGTAGAGAGGGATGGGGTAGAAGGGATTCAGACAGAAGTGGATAAGAACAGTCTGGATGATGGTTAAGTTATTTTATCAGACTTGAGGTAACATTTTGCGACTTCAAGTAAAAATATGGAGGTATTTATGGCAGAAGATAAAAATCTTGTCATAGAAGATAATAAAGAAATACAGAGTATGATTTATACATTTAGAGGTAGGCAGGTAATGCTTGACAGTGACCTTGCCAGGCTTTATCAGGTAGAAACTAAATATTTGAATAGGCAGAGAAATAGGAATGCTGAAAGATTTCCAGAAGATTTCTGTTTTCAGTTGTCAAAAGAAGAATATGAGATTTTGAGGTGCCAAAATGTCACCTCAAAAAAAGAAAATGGTTCAGGTGGTAGAAGATATCTTCCTTATGTTTTTACAGAACAGGGAATTGCAATGCTTTCGTCAGTTCTTAAAAGTGAAGTAGCAGCTAAAACAAGTATAAATATAATGAGAGCTTTGTAGAAATGCGTAAGTTTCTTATATCAAATAATGAAATGTTTGCTCGTCTTGATAGAGTTGAGTTAAAGCAATTGGAAACAGATAAGAAGTTGGAAGAAGTCTTTGACTACATAGCCACAACAAAAGAGGTGAAACAGAAAATCTTTTTCAACGGTCAGATATACGATGCTTTCAGCCTTATGGTGGAACTTGTAGAAAAGGCAGAAAAAGAGCTCATACTGATAGACAATTATGTTGATGTAAATACTCTTAACATATTGAGTAAGAAGAAAGATGAAGTAAATGTGTTAATTGTAACATCTGGAAAAGGAAACCTTACTGATAAAGACATTGCTAAGTTTAACTCACAGTATCCGAAGCTCACGGTTAAAATAAGTAAAGACTTCCATGACAGGTTTCTGATTATAGACAGAAAAGAGGTTTATCATATAGGAGCATCTATCAAGGATGCTGGCAAAAAAAGCTTTGGAATTACGAAGCTGGAAGTGGAAGATCTAACTAAAAGCCTGTTAGCTAAAGTGTTGTAGGGATATAAAAGTTTGACGGGTTATTTCTGGAATAAAAATAAAAAACAACGTGGATAAAATGAAACTGAAATGAAAAAGAGCAAAAATAACGCATAGAAAATACTGTAGTGTATAGGAAATGAAAGATGTTCAGAAGAGTTGGAGTAATATTTCTGTAAATAAGCATTTTAATTTGTTTAAGCCTTTCATCATTCTGGTGGGAGGCTTTTGTATAAATTTAAGGTGCCAGCTCCGTTTTTGCGTTGCTCAGAGGCGCATTGCGAAGCAGCTAAGCCTATGAGCAATGGAGCGTCACTTAGTAAGATAAAAATCAGAATGAAAAGACATAATTGAAGGCTGTAGGTTGAAATTCAAATGGATGAACCGTCCACATAAGGCGATATCAAAATAGGCAAGACCTAACCGGTATTAGCTTGTAAATGAATTAAGGGGGAATGGAGGATTTTATGGAAACATATAAAATAGCACATTTTGGAACTTTTGATGCATCTGAATTGGACTCGGAAATTATAGCAATCTATAACAACGATTTAGAAGCATTGAAAAAACTGCTTGGTAAAAAAATCAACAAGATTATTAAAATAAAGGGAAAATATACCGAATCATTTACTCCGTTAGAAATGGCACTGTACTTAAACAAAGGATATAATCAAATACTTATATGAAAACAATGCTTCGTACAAAGGTAAATTCCACCCTAAGCCGATTGAAATTGCTCTAAGGTGTTGCGATGCCGAAACAGTTCTTATGTTTAAAAATGATTTGGAAAGTATGGACGAAGAGAAAAAAGCAGAACTATTGAAAACGATTTTTTGGGGAGATAATAAGGCAGAAAACATAGAGGCTTTGGAGAGTCTTGGCATCACCATCGCTAAATACGGCGGGCTTATGTTAAGATATTCAGCTTTTAATAATGATATTGAAACGGTGAGACTTTTCTTAGAAAAGGGAGCAGATGTAAATTATCACAAAGCGGACTCGATTTTCTCCGATACAAGCACACCTATCATAAAAGCCGTGCTGTGCAATAATCTTGAAATTGTCCGTTTGCTTGTAAAGCATGGAGCTGACATAAGCATAGAAAACAAGCGCGGAGAAAGACCGTATTCCATCGCTGTTAAAAATGATAACAGAGAAATGATAGAGCTTTTAGCAAAATACGAAACAAGAGATTTACACAGTATTGAAAGCAAGGATACTGTGCTAAAAAAGTATAAATTGCCGAATAGTTTGGTCGAATTTCTTAAAGGAGACAAACTCAAGATAAAAATTGCCGGTGACAAGTATTGCAAATTTATTCGTTTTTACTCTTACCAGGACACAGTAGAAACGAAATGGAAAAGGAAAAAAGTGCTGTCGTTGGTGGCAGAAGTTGATAATTACAGTGCTGTCGATATAGTTTGGCACCCTGATAAACAAATGATTTGCGCTATTGACGAGGAACATGAGACTTTTATTCCCCTTGCCCCTTGGGAAGAGTTTTATATGAATATGGAAAAATATGTTTTGGCATACTTGAACGGAGATATGAATACTTAAAGAAAATGAATTAAAGGAGACCAGCTATGAAAGATTTTAATAAGTACAAATTACTAAGCGAAGGGAAAGCATTTGGTGATAGGGCTAAAATTGCCTTATTATTACTTGATAGCAGCACAGCTTATGAAGAGCTAAAAGATGAAGGGGCACAAACTTCAGTTGCCGGAAGTTACGGATGTATAGGTGGTGATCCGGCTGCAATACTTGAGATGCTTACAATAGAATTGATTTGCCGTAATCCTCGCGATACCTGGTATTTGCCTGACGATGTAAAATATTGGGACAGACGTTTTGGAAGTCTGTTTGAAACGAAGTTTTTTTGTTATGATGACGATGTAGAAACCTGGAGTAAGATACTGAATAAATACTTTATAAAGCTTAAGTGGATGCCTAAAAGAGAAGACTATACTTCTACAAAAAGCTTCAATAATACCTGGGGATATTTTGCAGAGCTCTTAGCCGTTGTAAAAGAAAATAATCATCCTGAATTTAATCTCTATTATGAGATTGCTACCGAAAATGGTATGAGCAAAGCAGTATTTGAAAGAAAGCTAAAAGAGCTGTCTGAGATAAAACAGTCATTTATAAAGGACTAAATATCACCGTTTTCAAAATGTGAGGGAACAGTAGAAGTTTTTACAGCATTTCTTTATTATCGGTAAGCAATTCTAAAGAAAATGCACTTTAGAATTGCAATACTTTCGCCGGTTCTTAAAGGTGAAATAGCAGATAAAGCAAGTATAAATATTGAGTACAAAAAAGGAAGTAAAAAGAGTGAAAATATTTATTATAGAAGATGAGATGACAATCAGGGAGGAACTAATCGAGCTTCTTCAAAAATATGGATATGAGTGTAGCAGCAGTGACGATTTTCGTCATATCTCAGAAGCGGCGCTTTCCTCAGGGGCAGACTTAATCCTCCTTGATATCAATCTACCCTATCAGGACGGCTTCCAGGTATGCAGAGAAATAAGGCAGAAATCGGCGATTCCCGTTATTGTTCTCACTAGCAGAAACAACGACTTTGACGAACTGATGAGTCTAAACACTGGAGCTGACGATTATATGTCAAAGCCATATAATGCACAGGTTCTTCTGGCACGAATACAAAAACTTCTGGAGAGAACATATGATGTGCAGGACAATGCTAAAATTACCTACAAGGGACTGACCTTAAACATACTTAAAGCTGAAATAAGCTACAAAGGGCAGAGTAAAGCACTTACCAAAAATGAAATGGGAATTTTACGGATGCTTATGATGAATAAGGGAAATATCATTCCACGTGATGCCATCATTGATGAGCTATGGCAGAGTGAGGAGTTTATTGACGAAAATACCCTGAATGTAAATATTGTGCGCTTGAGAAAAACACTTGCAGAGATAGGCCTGCCTGATTATCTGAAAACAAAGCGCGGACTGGGGTATTGCATATGAGGATGTCAGAATATCTAAAGGACCGTATTTTCTCTTTGATGTGTATGTCTGTATCTATGGTTCTGCTCCTTGCCCTCCTTTGGCTAATTGGAACAGCTACAGTCTTTGTTCTGTTTGCAGAAGTGGTTTTTGCTACAGCGTATGTGACATCACTTGTCTATGATTTTATCCGCAAGAGTGGATACTATAAGCTGATTTTGAAAATGTTAGAGCAGATGGAAGAAAAGACGCTTCTAGGAGAACTCCTCTCACAACCCGGATTTTTAGAGGGACAGCTTCTGATAGAGGTGTTGCGCCGCTGCAATAAATATCAAAATGACAGGATAGCCGCTGCCAGACAGGATACCAGAGAATATAGAGAGTACATTGAGTCCTGGGTACATGAGATTAAGACACCGATTACATCTGCACGTCTTATAATTGAAAATGAAAAGAATCCTAAAACACTGCGCATCAATGATGAAATAGGTAAGATTGAAAACTACGTGGAACAGGCTTTGTATTACGCTCGCAGTACGGATGTGGAGAAAGACTTTAAGGTAGAGAAAACTTCCTTACAGGCAATAACCACCTCAGCACTAAAGTCATACTCCAAACCACTGATACAGGCGGGAGGAAAGCCGGTTATGGAAGGGCTTGATATTCCTGTTACTACGGATATCAAGAGTTGTACTTTTATCATTGGACAGATGATTTCCAATTCAATCAAGTATCGAAAAGATGGACTGCAAATCACATTTACCGGTAGAGCTGAGAGAAATAGGGTGCTGCTTTTGGTCTCGGACAATGGAATTGGGATATCGGAAGCTGATTTACCTAGGATATTTGATAAGGGCTTTACGGGTGAAAATGGACGCCGCTATTCCAAGTCAACAGGCATTGGCTTATATCTTTGTAAAAAAATGTGTAAAAAAATGAATATCGGACTTTCTGCTTCCAGTACGTCTGGGAGAGGGACTACCATAACGATGGATTTTCCTACTGAAAGCTACTTGAAAGAGGCGGGGGTGTAGATTTCTGCCTCTTTTATTATTATATCTTTAGATTACATTTTTGTAAGGTAAATGTAATCTAACTTAATGGCATAGTCAGATGTATTAAAGTAGAATAAAGGTACAAAAACAAAGGGCCTCTGAGAAAGGAGTAAGACAAATGGAAAATACAATATTACAGGTAGATGATATACAAAAATTTTATGGGAATAAGGGAAATCTGACTAAGGCTATTGATCACATTTCATTATCCGTGAAAAAGGGAGAATTCCTTGGGATTATGGGAGCTTCAGGCTCAGGCAAAACTACATTGCTAAACTGTATATCTACTATAGACACTGTCACGAGCGGACATATTTACATAGAGGGGAAGGATATTACTGAACTTCATGGAGCCCTGCTTTCGGAGTTTAGAGGGAAAAAGCTGGGATTTATATTTCAGGATTTTAATCTTTTGGATACGCTGACTGCTTATGAAACATTTCACTTGCGCTGTCTATAGCGGGTATGAAGCCAGGGGACATTAACGAGAGAGTATTACAGGTTGCAAAGGCACTGAATATTCAAGAAGTGTTAGAAAAGTATCCTTATCAGATGTCTGGAGGCCAACAGCAGCGTGTGGCAGCGGCGAGGGCAATAGTGACAAATCCCGCTATAGTACTGGCAGATGAGCCGACAGGGGCACTGGATACGAACTCTTCAAGGATGTTGTTGACTATGTTAACAGAGCTTAACGAACAACTGGATGCCACCATTCTAATGGTAACTCATGACGCTTTTTCAGCGAGCTATTGTAAACGCATACTTTTTATCAAGGACGGTAAGGTTTTTAATGAACTGCATCGTGGTGGGGATACCCGCAAAGAGTTTTTTGCAAAGATATTGGAAGTGGTGTCGGTACTGGGAGGTGAAAAATGATTTCACTAAAGTTGATTTTTCGAAATGTTCACAAGAACATAAGGGAATATTTTATTTATTTTTTAACACTGATGTTCTCGGTAAGCCTCTTTTACGCGTTTAACTCTATATCGGCTCAGCCTGCACTTTCTAATCTTGGCACCACCAGAAAGTTATTATATGAACAGCTGGTTATACTGATATCGGCACTTTCGATTGTGATTGCTGTGGTGCTGGCGTTTTTAATTATTTATGCAAATCAATTCCTATTAAAACGGCGTAAAAAAGAATTAGGTATTTACATGTTGCTCGGGATGAAGAAGGGACAGATCTCAAGACTGTTTGCGGGCGAAACTCTATGTATTGGAAGTATTGCACTTGCAGTGGGATTGGTTTTGGGCTTTGCCATCTCACAGGGAGTTTCGCTGGCAGCACTAAGGCTCTTTGCAGTAGAATTGGATAAATTTCAGGTTGTATTTTCTGCAAAGGCACTTTTTATGACTGCCTTATGCTTTGCAATTATCTTCCTGATTGTACTGCTTTTTAATGTCTGGTCGGTTACAAATGTAGAGTTGATTGACCTGATAAGGGCAGACAGAAAAAATGAAATGATGAAGGGAGGAAAACCGGTACTTACAGCCTGTTTGTTTATGCTTTCCATAATAGGTATTGGAGTTTCTGCCATTTTGTTTAATAAGAATGGGATATTGCCGACGAAGGGGAATTTCTCTTTTCAAATAGCGGTCACAAGCTTAACTGTGGGAACCTTCCTTTTGTTTTTCACCTTATCCACAGTTTTGATAAGGCTCTCAAAAGCTAATAGGGTATTTTATCTGAGAGGCTTAAATACATTTCTTGTGCAGCAGATTGCAAGCAAAATCCGCACGAATTATCTGATTGTTACGATTGTCTGCGGACTTCTCACTGTTACCATTTGCACAGTGTCAATCGGTGCAAGTACAGCGCTTACAATGAATCAGTTAGCCAAGGGAGCAGCTCCTTATGACCTAAATGTGGTTTCAAATATTTCTGTAGACGGAGATGGGGACATTGCAGCATATCTTGCAAAAAAAGGAGCCGGACTGGATAAATACGCCGAGAAGATGGAGCAGATTAGCTCGTATGAGACTGATCTTACCTATGGTAAGTTTTTTGAAGACCAGAGAGTTGAGCTTTGGCAAATTGACGAAGAGCTTCCTGAACAAATGATTGATGCCTTTGCCTTATCGGATGTCAACAAAGCACTTAAAATGCAGGGGAAGAAGCCACTCACATTAAAGGAAAATCAATATCTGATAAACTGCAATTACAAAGGGACTTATTCCTATATAGACACCGCACTAAAGATGCATCCGGAGGTCACGATAAATGGACAGGTCTTACATAGGGCGTCTGATGAAGTGATGCAGGATACATTTATCATGACCAGTATTGGTAACAATGACAGAGGGACATTAATCGTTCCTGATAAGATTGCTAGTGGCCTTAAGAAAGACATGAATGCACTTTTGGTACGGTATAAGCCTGATGTAAACTCCAATGAAGTACTGAAAAAAATGATACCAATTGGACTGGATAAAACGCACGGATACAGATATGCAGAAAAGAATATCATGTATGAAATGTATTACGGAACAAATGCGTTGATGAGCTTCTTATGCTGCTATCTTGGTATAATCTTCCTTTTAATCTGCGCAGCTCTACTTGCATTAAAACAGCTTACAGAGACGACCGACAATATCAGCCGTTATGGACTGTTGCAAAAGTTAGGAGCGGCAAAGGGAGATATAAGTAGAGCCATTTTTGTACAAACAGCGGTATTTTTTGCCCTACCTTTGATGGTTGCAGGCATCTACTCTGTTTTTCTTACGGAAAAGGCGATGACTGTTGTAGAAAAATTTATGAATATCCATATTTCAACCAATATAGGATTAACTGTGATTATGTTCCTTATTATTTACGGAGGATATTTCCTTGCAACCTATCTGTCAGCTAAACATATGGTGACAGAGTAAAAGAAACGGAGGTATAAAGATGTTTGAAAATGTTAATATGAATGGTGTACTTCAGAGTATTGTTGATACCTGGCTGCCTGTAATCGGAGTAGTGGCTGCTGTGATTGTAGTAATAATAGTTGTAAGTGTGATACGTAAAAAGAAAAAACACTGAGAACAATTTAAGACTAAGTGTAAAATGTAGTACTGATTCAAAAAACTGTACTGTAAAGGTAAATATGTTTTTGTAAGCAAACCTCCAATCTTTTAGGTGGGAGGTTTTTATGAATGTGGCGATACAAATTTTAATTTGTAGGGCTAAAATAAGTTGCAAAGTAGACGCAAAAACTGATAAATGTCCAGACTCGCTCCGGCATCCGCTTCGCTCCGCCTGATGCGCTCGCTTAGGCATTATCAGTTTTTGCTGCCATCAGTTATCTATCCCCACAGTGACGCTCCGAATGATAACATTTCGCTCCGGTTTTTCTGTTAGTAGCTATACTATAATTACAAAACTCACGAAAAACCTAATGCGCTCGCTTAGAATTTATCATTCGGAGCTGATACCTTAAATTTGTGCAAATTACAACTCGAATGCCAAATTAAAGACAGCCACCCACGCCTGCTACCATGTGGCTAAGGTGTTTATTTGTAGTCATTCATCAATTCAACAGCCGAAGCTGATAATACCGTATAATTCGCCTATTGTTTACAACTCTTTTATAGGCAGGACTATTCACTTAGATTTCAGTTAAACAGCCGGAACTAATAATGCCTAAGCGAGGCATTAGGTTTTTCGTCAACAGAACTATTCTAAAACAGCCTCTATCAGAAAAACCGGAGCGAGTCTGGACATTTATTAGTGAAGGCGTGACTAAGTCAACTAAGCGAAACATTATGCATTTATATTTTTTAACAATCAGTTGACTAGCATACTATCAGCGAAGGCGTCACTTTGCCAGATAAACAAACACATTAGCCCTATAAATTAGAATTTGTAGTATAATTGAATAAACTAAATGATTAGCAGTTAAATGCAATATTTAAATCAGCTTTGATATATTGAATTTTAATTCATTAAGGAGTATATACAAAAATGAAACCTAGAGAATTATGTGAAAAGGCTTGGCAGGAAATAGCAGGGAATTTCCCTGATTTTAAGATAATAAGCAAAGGGCAGAGATTAAAGAAAACATCTAAAAATAAGGATTTGACCTATGAAATTTATTTTCAGGCCAATAGAAATAACGATGAGTCCAGCGTAGAGTTCATGCCACATGCCGCAATATACTCAAAAGAAATGAAAAAGCTAATATCAACAACGGTTTTGTATATGGTGGTGAGTTTGGAAGGCTGTTAGGCAGGACTCCTTGTAAATGGTGGCAGTTGGCGGGGGCAAGCTATAAATACACAGTAGAAGAGATTAGTGTGCTTATTAGAGACTATATTATACCTATATTTAATGACTTTGAAGATATAGAAAAATATTGAGAATATCCTAATGGTAAGGCAGATGTTCATAACCTGCCGTACTACATCTATCATTTTGGTGGAAGGGATGAGGCTGAGCTTTATTTTAATAAGATACTTACCGGATATAAGTTGTAAAAAAATATTATTTTTTCTCTTGCATTTCTTAAAGAACTATGTTATACTATCATTCGTTCGGTTGAGCAGATGAAAATTGAAAAGATGAAGTATATGCGGAAGTGTTGAAATTGGTAGACAAGCAAGACTAAGGATCTTGTGGCTATTGCAGTCGTGTGGGTTCAAGTCCCATCTTCCGCACTATTTTTTTTGTCCTGAATCCCTTGAGGTATATGCGGATGTGGCGGAACGGTAGACGCGCTAGATTCAGGTTCTAGTGAGAGCAATCTTGTGTGAGTTCAAATCTCATCATCCGCACTAATCAAAAACTGTTGCAATAAGGTTTAACATAGGTTATCTTTATTGTAACAGTTTTTTTATTAGTTTCATGTACGGAGGTAATTATGGTAAAGGCAGTTTATCCGGGAAGCTTTGATCCGGTAACAAACGGACATATTGATGTAATCACAAGGGCAGCGGCCATAGTAGATGAGGTGATAATAGGGGTACTTGTAAATAAAAAGAAATCTCCTTTCTTCACTATGGAAGAGAGATTTGAAATGCTTAAAGAGTCGGTAAATGGCATACCGAATGTTACAGTAAAAACCTTTGAGGGCACGACTGTAGACTTTGCTAAGGCAAATGATGCAAGAATTATCGTTAGAGGACTTAGGGCTGTTACTGATTATGAAAATGAAATGCAGATAGCTCAGACAAACAGACAAATCTGTGAAGAAATAGAAACATTGTTTTTAATAACTTCACTTGAATATGCATTTTTAAGTTCTACCATAGTAAAGGAAATAGCATCATTTGGAAAAGATGTTTCAAGCTGGGTGCCAAAGGCTGTGGAGGACAAATTAAAAGAAAAGTTTAAATGCTCGTTATTGTAAAAAATTAAGATGAGAAGTATAATCATATGTAAGTAATGTATAGGCTATTATAAGAAGGAGGAGTGTTATGAATAAAATAGTTACAATAAGCAGGCAATATGCCAGTGGGGGACGAGAGGTTGCTGAAAAGCTGGCGATGGAATGCGGAATTCCATTTTATGACAGGGCACTTATCTCCAGGGCGGCTAAAGAAAGTGGATTTGCAGAGGCGGCATTTGATAATGTGGAAATGAAAGCTACAAACAGCCTTCTTTATTCCATAGCTATGGGAATGAATGCCTATGGAAGTCCTGATTTGGGCTATACACATCTCTCTCTTGATGACAGAATATACATAGCACAGTCGGATATTATAAGGAAGGTGGCAGATGAGGGACCTTGTGTTATAGTAGGCCGTTGTGCTGACTATGTGCTTAGGGATAGAAAGGATGTTATAAATATTTTCATCTGGTCATCAATGCCTTATCGTATAAGCAGAGCTGTTGAACGAGATGGGGTTGAAGAGGATAGGGCTGAAGAGACTATAATAAGAATGGATAAGCGCAGGGCTAACTATTATAACTATCATGCTACAGAGAAATGGGGAAGAGTTACCAATTATCATCTTGCTATCCAGAATGATTTTAGAGGCGTGGATAAGACAGTAGAAGTTATCAAACAGTTTATAAGCAGTATGGATTAGTATCCGGATTTGTTATAAAATTCTCTTGAGAAAACCTTGAAAAAATTAATTTTATAAGATTGCAGGACATTCTAAATTAATTTTAGAGTGTCCCTTTTAATCACAGGTATTTGCAAAAATATATAAACTTTAATGCTTAAAAAAATTCTTAAGGATAACTTAATAAAAAAAGGTATGTTCGAGTTAAAAAATCGGTGTTATATTTAACATTAACACAGGTTTAAAATACTCTACAAGAAAATGTAAGATTGGTAAATATATGGGAAAAATCATCGAGTTGAAAAATGTGAAAAAAATATATCACATGGGAAATGAGAAGATTAAAGCAGTAAATGGAGTCAGCTTTGAGATAAATAAGGGGGAGTTTTGCTGCCTCCTTGGAACATCTGGTTCCGGTAAATCCACACTGCTTAATCTTATGGCGGGCATAGAAAAGGCATCGTCAGGAGAAATTCTGCTAAAAGGCTATGATATTAGGCATATGAGTGAGAAAAATCTTGCAGATTTCAGACAACATTATCTGGGATTTGTATTTCAGGCTTATAATTTGATTGGTTCAATGAATGCTGTTGAAAATGTGGAAATGCCGCTGGTATTTAAAAGGGTGGATGCAAAGACAAGAAGAAGACTTGCAGAGCAAATGCTTAGGCAGGTGGGACTTGGGAGCAGGCTCACGCATAAACCAAAAGAAATGAGTGGCGGCCAGCAGCAGAGAGTAGGTATAGCCAGAGCCTTTGTTGCAAAGCCGGAAATTGTATTTGCAGATGAACCTACAGGAAACCTGGATACCAAAACCACTATGGAAGTTATGGAACTCATTCACTCAATGGCAAGGAGAAACAGGCAGACTATAGTTATGGTTACTCATGATCCGAGGCTTGCAAGCTATGGAGATAAAATAATTCATATTTTGGATGGAAATATCCAAAATGTTGAAGTGATTAAAACGGCTGAACAGATAGAAGAAGAAAGTAAGATAGAGATAGAAAAATTCAAGGAATTACAAAGAGAAAAGAAAAAAGCAAGAGAGGAAAAGCTTGCAAAATTAATGGGCAAGAAGACGGAGGAAATAAAAAATGAGACCAATGAAAATAATTAAAAAGGGAATAACATTTGTACTGGCAGCTGCAATGTTGATTTCAGTGCCTGCAGGACTCTCAGGAAGTGTTGTAGAGGCAGGAGCATCAGAGATTGATTTGAGCAATTTCAAGCCTGTGGTACCCAAAGCGGTGCTTACAGATGTACTCAAACCTTACAATGTAAATCCGGGAGATGTAGTAAATGTAGTCCTTCCGGTTAAGGCATCCAACTATACTATGAGAAAACCTGTTGTAAATGTTGATTTAAGTAAAACACCGGGTTTTGAACTTGCTTCCGATGTAACCTATACAGATGAAAAGGGTAATAAGGTAGACAATATTACGGTTACAGGTAAATTTTTTGTGAAATTTTCAGTAAAGATTCCACTCAATGCAAAAAAGGGAAGGTATAATGATATTCCTGTTACATTTATAACTACAGACAGTTATGATAATTATCAGGAGGTAACCCTTGAACAGTCCAGCAAACTTACCTTTGTTGTAGGAAGTCAGAAGAAAAATGCAAAACTGTCCCTGATTGATTCTGAATATCCAAGAAGTGTTAAAGACAATGATGATGTCAAAGTTCAACTTGATTTCTACAATGATGGAGATCTCTCCGCAGAAAATGTAACTGTAAGTGTAGGTGGATATGAGAGTACTCTCATACCAAATGACCAGCCTATGATTAATATAGGAACAATTAAAAGCGGTGAAGAAGGAAGTGCTGAATTTGATTTTACAGCAATTAAAAATATTCCGGCAGGAGTAACCAAATTAGATGTAACCGTGAAGTATGACAATACGGACGGAACTGCTGCAGATCCACAGACATTTACCCTATCGATGCAGACTATTGCGAAGAAAGCTAAGACGGAAAAGGCAGTACTAAGACCGGTGCTTGAGGTAAAAAGTGTAAGTTATCCGCATTATACAGTAAATGTAGGTGACCATTTCGATGTAATTTACGAGTTTAAAAATATAGGAAAAGTAGATGCCAAGAATATAGTTGTAGATACAACGGGTTATTCGGAGGCAGGATTTAAACCGGAAGCGGCTTATGACAAAGATAGGCTGTCATTACTAAAAGCCGGAGAAACATTTGTCATGAAAAGGCGTTTTGTTGCAATCGAGACTATTACAGACGGGCTGAAACCTATTACGGTAAACTACTCCTACTATTCGGTTCAGGATAAGACAATGGCAACACAGATTACTGATACGATGAGTGTATATATTGATACAAAGGGAAAGGAAGACTCTGGTGAAGTAGATAACAGTATGCCAAGACTTACAGTATCAAAGTACAGTACCGGTAAGGATAAGATAAAGGCAGGAAAAGAATTTACATTTACCTTTGATGTGAAGAATCCACATCCTACAGCATCAGCTGATAATATAGTTGTTACAATTTCATCAGCTGACAACAGCTTTGCCATAGTTGAGGGTAGTGCAAGTATGTTTATCAATTCCCTTAAGGCAGGACAGAGTGAGACTTTAAGCCTTCCTTTAAAGGCAAAGGGGGATATAGCGACAAATGGATATGACCTTACAATTACCTTCGATTATGAATACCTTACTAAGGATGTTGCAAATAAAAATGCACTTGTAAAGAAACAGAACAAGATAGAAGAAAAGTTAAAGCTTCAGGTTTATTCAGATGACAGGCCTATGGTTGCCAATATTTCGGTAGGTGCGGGGGGATACACCTGTACTTAACGAAACAACCTCGCTTTCGTTTGATTTTAACAACATGGGTAAATCCGTCCTCTACAATGTAACAGCTAAAGTTAAGGGAGACTTCAAACCTGCAAACGAAGTTCTTATTATCGGCAATGTAAATGCCGGCGAAGGAAGATCCTGGTCTATGGATGTTACACCTCAGGTGGATGGAACAGGCAAAGGCGTACTTACCATTTCTTATGAAGACAGTAATGGGAATGTGACTTCTTACGATACTGATTTCGAAAGCATGGTAAATGCAACAAATCCTGAAGATACTCCTGATGCACCGATTGACCAGCTGCCTGTTGATGAGGGGCCAAAGGATATAATTCCTCTTTGGGCTTTCATATGCGGAAATGTGATTATATTCATCGCAGGAGCATTGGCAACCAAAAATATTGCAGTTAAGAAGTATAAGAAGAAAAAGCTTGCTGAAGCAATGCGTGAAGATGAAGAATTATAATAAGCTTGGAGGTGAGAAAGTTGAATAACGAATTATATATGTTAAATGGTGCTGTAGCTATAGCGGTTCCGGCAGCAGAAACAGGGAGTGCGGCTGTCATGGAGACTAAGCCTGAGGCACAGGTAAATACAAATGCTTCGCAGCCGTCTGAAACGGGTGCTGAGGGTAATAGTGCTGCAACAGAAAATACCCAAACTGGAGCTGGCGGTGCAATGGGGGAGGCAACAGGCTCAACAGCAGCCTCTTCTCAAACTGGGACGACATCTTCAACTACAGTGGGTGGAGAGGGTACAGGTTCCTCAACCGCACAGACATCGGGAAATAATGCAGTAGAGGGCGGAAACGGAGGAACAGGAACCGATGCAGGCATGGAAGGCGGTGATGTGGGCAATATGACAGGTGAGGCTGGTATGACAGGAGGCGGTGATACGGGCATGGATGGAATGGCCGGTATGGACGGAATAAATACCGAGACTGGCACATCTTCCTCCGTGACACAGAGCATGCCTGCTATGATAGGAATAACCGCAGGAGTACTTGCACTTTCAATTTTAGTGGGAATAGTACTTGCTAAGTTAAAGATTAAAAAGGGTATTAACTTATATGAAGATTAGTGATCTTATGAAAATGGGTCTGAGAAATCTAGGCAGAAGAAAGGCTAGGACTGCTCTAACAGTAGTGGGCATAGTCATTGGCACTATATCCATAGTTGTAATGATATCCATCGGTATAGGAATGAACCAGAGTTTTAGGGAGAATCTTATGCAGTATGGAAGCTTTACTGTTATAAATATGGAAAAGAACCAGATGAGCGTAGATGATAAGGGCAACTATTCGGAAAAGAAGCAGAAACTTGATGATAAGCTGATTGCAAAGCTAAGGCAAATTCCTCATGTAAAGACAGTGTCTCCTGTATTTACACTTTCGGCTAAATTAAAGAGCGGAAACTATGAAAATAATGTTATGGTTAATGTAATGGATGCCGACTCTTTTGAAGCTCTTGAGTTTCCTAAACTTAAGGATCATAAGACCTATAAGAGGAGCAATAGCAGAGCCAAGCTTAAACTATGGGTAGGAGCTGAGGGATTTCAGGGATTTTATAATCCGAGTGCATCTACATACCAGCCTAAGCAGGTTGACCTGAAAAAGACAGGGTAACTTTTAGCATAAACGATGAGGATACTCTTCCGCGTGATGAACAGGGTAATTTGAAGATTCAGTTGAAAGATTATCCTACTGAACTTGCAGTTTTTGATACCGAGGGATACAGCGAATATTCCTACGGTGTTTATATGGATAAGGTGCAGTTTCTTGAGATATATAAGGACTATGTAAAACAGCTGCCAAATGATAAAAGAAGGATAGCTGAAAAGAAACTAAAAGAGTATGAAGGTATTAAGATAAATGCTGATAGCGTGGAAAATGTACAGGATATTCAGGATACAATTAAGGAGTTGGGATATAAGTCGAGCAGTATGTCGGATTATACACAGCAGATTGAAAACTTCTCCAAGACTATCCAGATGGTGCTTGGAGGTGTAGGTGCGATATCCATGCTTGTTGCAGCTATCTCCATAGCAAATACCATGATAATGTCAATTTACGAGCGTACCAAGGAAATCGGTGTTATGAAGGTACTTGGCTGCCAGATAGTTGATATAAAAAAGCTTTTTCTCTTTGAGGCTGCCATGATGGGGCTTATAGGAGGTGTAATAGGTATAACCTGTAGTTATGGAGCTTCCTACCTTCTAAATACATTTGGCGGAGCATTAGGCAGTGCACTTAATATGATGGGCAGCGGTGATGAAGGTGCGGGAGGAAAACTATCAGTTATTCCACTTTGGCTGCCTTTACTTGCATCGGGATTTGCGATTTTAATCGGTATAATCTCAGGTTATTATCCTGCAAGCAGGGCCACCAAGATATCTGCAATAGAAGCTATGAAGAACGAATAAGCTTATTAGATGACAGATAAGCATAATGTTAAAAAAAGATAAACAGAATATAGACATTAAAAAATTCCTTTGGAGAAATACTCTGAAGGAATTTTTTTGCGTGATAGGAAATTCCCCGAAAATTCTATATCATACAGAATATCTCTTCCGGAGATGTGCGTACAAAGATTATTTCTTGCTGTTTCCATCAGTGATAATTATTTGATTGACAAATAATATTATATAATATATAATATACTACAGAAACTAATAAATTGTGAGATATAGTGAAATGAAGAAAGGAGAAAGCCATGACATATCAGGTAACAGCCCCCCTCCTTGATGCCTGTGTATTAGGAATACTTGAAAAGGAAGATTATTACGGTTATACGCTTACGCAGAAGGTACAGGAGGTAATTGACATATCAGAATCAACACTTTATCCGGTGTTAAGAAGACTTCAAAAGGAAGGACAGCTGGCAACTTATGACAGTCCGGTACAGGGACGCAACCGCAGGTACTATAGGATTACACCGGAAGGAAAGGAGAAACTCAAATTTTATAAAAAAGAATGGAAAATTTATAAAGAAGGAATAGACAGGCTGCTAAGTGGGAAATTGAATGTTGAATTCTCATTTTCGGTCAATATAAATAATGACAAGGGGGATAAAGAGTAATGAATAAAAATGAATTCATGGAAAGTCTCAAGGCGAAGCTCTTAGGCTTAAATCAAGAGGATAGAGAAGATGCTATCAATTATTACTGGGAGTATTTTGAGGAGGCAGGATTTGGGGAAGAAAGCGATGTGACGAAGAATGTGGGCAATCCTGATGATGTGGCGGCAAAGATAATAGAGGCCGCTGAATATGTTAAAGAGACTCAGGCCGTAGATAAAGGAACTGCTGAAGAAACAAAGAATGAAGAAGATAGTTTAAATACTTACCCAAGAGATGAATCTGATATGACTGTGGAAGAAGATATAGTTAAGGAAGATTCTCGTGATAATTTTATAATGAAGGAAGACAGTGTTCCTGAAGCATATGATAGAGATACAACAAATGATAGCTGCAGGAATGAATTATGCGAAAACACTGCTGTAGGATTTTATAAGGATATAACTCCCGATGCGTTTGATTCCATTGATATAGATGTGTCTTCATTAGATGTAATTATCAGAACCGGTGATGACTTTGGTATCTATGTTAAGTGCAAAGAAAATGAACCTGTTATAGAAAAGAAGAATAATACACTGGTTATAAAAGACAGCCATAGGCACAAAGCGTTTAGTTTTAACTTTAATTTTAATATATTTAATAAGGGAAAGGAATTTGTTGAAATTACAATACCTAGAGAGAAGAAACTTATAGAGGTTAGAGGTGAGAACGATATGGGTAAGATATCCATCTTTGCATTATCGATGGACAGGCTTAGGCTTGAAGCTAATATGGGAGCCTTGGAAATTGTGGGAGTAACTGTATCTGATGCAGAAATAGATGCTGACATGGGTCATGTTTCTGTAAAGGACAGTGAATTTAGAAGGATGAAGATTGATAATGATACAGGTGCCGTTAATGCTGATGCCTTAAATGTGGAATTTGCAGAGATTTCAACAGGCACAGGTTATATTTCATTAGAAAATGCCGGAAGCAGAGAGGTGAGGCTGGATTCTGATACAGGTTACATTAAGCTTAAAAATGCAAGAGTAGAAAGAGTTATAGCTGAAACAGATACAGGACTTATAAAATTTGACAGAGTGGATGCGGACTATATTGACGCATCCAGTGACACAGGAAGTGTCAGTGCTAAGCTTGTTGGTAATAAAGATGATTATAGCATTGATCTTACAAATGACCTTGGTGTCATAGTTATAGACGGCAGGAATAACGGAAGAGGTATATTTAACAACAGTTACAGAGAGGGCGCTGGGAACAGGCGTTTAAGAGCAAATGTTGACACGGGAAAAATAAATATTGAGTTCTTAGGGCGTTAAAGAGAAAAGTTATCAAAAAGTTTACAAAAAGTTTTAAAATTTCCTTTGACATTTAGGTTTGACTATGGTATATTGTATATTATAATATTGTACGCAATTAAATTACAAATATTCGTACATAGAGTAATTCAAATTTGAAAGGAGATTTTAATCATGTCATTAATTAACAAGGAAGTAGCAGATTTTTCAGTACAGGCTTTTGAGAATAACAGCTTTAAAGAGGTTAGCAAGAAAGATATTTTAGGAAAGTGGAGTGTATTCTTCTTCTATCCTGCAGATTTTACATTTGTTTGCCCAACTGAGCTTGAAGATCTTCAGAATATGTATCCAAAGTTCAAAGAGGTTGGCTGTGATATCTACAGCGTGTCTACAGATACCCACTTCGTGCACAAGGCTTGGCACGACAGCTCAGAAAGAATTTCTAAGCTTACATATACAATGCTTGCAGATCCTACTCATGTACTTTCAAAGGATTTTGAAGTATATATTGAGGAGAACGGTCTTGCTGAGAGAGGAACTTTCGTAGTTAACCCTGAGGGAAAGATTGTTGCTTACGAAGTAAATGCCGGTAATGTAGGACGTAACGCTGAGGAACTTTTCAGAAAGGTTCAGGCTCTCCAGTTCGTACACGAGCATGGCGATGAAGTTTGCCCAGCTAAGTGGACACCGGGTGCAGAGACATTGAAGCCAAGTCTTGACCTTGTAGGACAGCTTTAATTTTAAGCTAAATCCTTATAAAATCATAGTGAGGAAATTTACAGTGTTCTTGCATTCGAATAATTCAGTAGCTATGATATAAACCGTTATGATGATAATGAGGCTGTCGTATTAAGTGTTCACTTCGGGATGTGGTGGCACTATACGGCGGCCTTTTGAATGCAATTTACTAATTAAAAAAATTTGCAATTCACTCATTTTTTGTAAAAAAAATGGCTGCTTACTCATATCTTTTTGGAGTATCAAAAGATAATAATTTTTATTACAAGCAAGTTCCAACTGAATTTTTATGCTCTTGGCACTTGTATTATATAAAGTTAATTTTTATATTGAGATTTTAAGATAAAAAGGTTAGAATAGAGAAGATAGACATGACTAACTTATGTTTCTTTATTTAGAGGAGGATACATGGACAACAAGAACTTATATGATGTTGCAATCATTGGTGGAGGTCCTGCAGGACTCACTGCGGCTCTCTATCTTGCAAGAGCCTGCTACAGGGTAATAGTGCTTGAAAAGGAGAAATTCGGTGGACAGATTACCATTACTTCTGAGGTGGTAAACTATCCGGGAATTGAAATTACAGATGGAAAGACACTTACCGAGAAAATGCGTGTTCAGGCACAAAACTTTGGTGCAGAGTTTAAGCTCGCTGAGGTTACTTCAATCAATATGGACAGTGATGTGAAGGAAATAGAAACCACCAAGGGGAAGATCCGGTGTCTTGGAGTACTTCTTGCAACAGGTGCTCACCCTAGGATGATAGGCTTTGAGGGAGAGGCAGAATATAAGGGACATGGAGTGGCTTATTGTGCTACCTGTGACGGTGAGTTCTTTACAGGAAAGGATATTTTTGTAATAGGCGGTGGTTTTGCTGCAGCGGAGGAAAGCGTTTTCCTTACAAAATATGCAAAGCATGTAACCATCCTTGTGAGAGAAGAAGATTTCACCTGTGCCAAGGCAACGGCTGATGAGGCTAAGTCAAATAAGGATATAACTGTACTCTACAATAAAGAGGTTGTAAGGGTTGAGGGTGATGGAGTGCTTAGAAGCATTACCTGGAAGGACAGAGTAACAGGAGAAGAGACTACTCACAAGGTAGAAAATGATACCTTTGGTGTGTTTGTATTTGCCGGATATGCCCCTGAAACAAGCCTTGTAGAAGGAATTGCTGATATAGATGAAAGAGGCTACATTATTACAGATAAGTCTCAGATGACAACTAAGGAAGGTCTGTTTGCAGCAGGTGATGTGTGCATCAAGCCCCTTAGACAGGTAGTAACAGCTGTTGGAGATGGAGCACTTGCGGCTACTGAGCTTGAAAAATATGTAGTTAAGATGCACAAGAAGACAGGACTTGTTCCTGAACAGCCTGTAAGAGAGGGAAGTGCCAATAATCATGGCCGTCCACCGGAAAAGAAGATGGAGAAAGCAGAAGAGGGAAATAATTCTCTGTTTACATCGGATATGCTTGCTCAGTTAAATGCTGTATTTGGCAAAATGGAGAGCAAACTCGTGCTCAGTCTTGGACTTGACAGCAGAGACTCTTCAAATGAGTTAAAGCACTATATGGAAGAACTTGCGAAGTTGACAGATAAACTGGACATCAAGCTTGAGGAAAATGCAGAGGGCATCAGAAACACCTTATGTAAAGGTATGCAGGGAGGATGGAAGCTACTCAGGTCTTGCCTTCCACGGAGTGCCGGGAGGACACGAGTTTACTTCATTCATCTTAGGCCTTTACAATGTGGCGGGTCCGGGGCAGCAGATAGAGGAAGATATAAAGTCAAGAATACAGGCAGTTGACAAGGAGACAAAGATCAGGCTCATGGTCAGCCTTACCTGTACAATGTGTCCTGACCTGGTAGTTGCGGCTCAGAGAATTGCTTCTCTTAATCCTAAGGTAAGTACAGAGGTTTATGACCTCAACCACTTCCCAGACCTTCGTGACAAATACCAGATTATGAGTGTGCCTTGTATGGTAATAGATGATGGTAAGCCTAATTTTGGTAAGAAGGACATAAGCCAGGTGCTTGATTTAATCTAGTGAATAAGTTTTAAAATATAAAATCCGTAAATCTTATATATTTAGTATAAGACTTACGGATTTTTACTGTTTGTAGGAAATTTAACATTTATCTCTTCTTTTTGTTCCCCATTGAATAGGCATTTAGTATTAAAATACCGCCTATACCTATGAAGGCTGCGTACTGATTGTTGTTATTAGTGTAATACATATAGCCTGCAAATATCAGGATGATGGCTCCCACAATCAGTTTTATATAAAAAGTTGAAAATTTTTTAGGCTTCATAATCCCTCCAAAAGCTTTTTAAGCTATTATAGTGCTTTTTTACAGGAAGGTAAAGAGTGAAGTGAATGAAGTCAAGGTAAAATCTGTCCTGTAACAGGAGTAATCTCTACTATAGTGCCCTCCGAAAAAGCAAACAGGATGAAGCTTACTATGAATAAGACGGCAATATATCTGATTCCTTCAAACTTCTTATACAGTCTTATAAGCATAAGTATGGCTGCGGTAAACATAACCAGGAGAAACCAGGCAGCTACCAGCCTCCTAGATGTAAAGCCATAGCTTGCCACATATAAGTAAAGCTTGAAATAATCAAGTATGGCAAAGCAGATACCTGTGGCGGCAAAAAGAGTGGCAAAAAACTTCACCCACCTGTCCTTAAATTCTACAAGGCTGTCAGGTGCGAAGAAGAAAAATACACCGAAAACCGAGAAATTAAGCATAAGTATCTGAATAAGTTCATAAAAGCCTTTTACTGCAAGCCTTGAGGCCTCGGGAGCAGTAAAAGAATCAGAGCTTATAACCGGAATCATTGTACGAATCTGGAAGATAAAAAATATTATGTAAATGGTACTTAGGGCAGCAAACACTGTGATTACGGCAAACTTCGGTATGTGTCTGTAGCAAGCAAGTCCATTAACTATATTTTCTTTCTTAAATTCAGCCTCATTTTTGATGGCTGAACCGCCGATAAGCCCCATAAGAAAGGCTCCGACAGGTATGGTAAAGATGATTCTTGGCAGCATAGTCATAAAGAAATAGTTGTTAAACAAAGGATCAAATCCCGGTAGCAAGCGGGCAATTCCGCTCATTAAATGAGCAAATCCACTGTCTACATCAGAAAGCAGGGAAGAAGCAAATAATACAAGCAACAATGTTGCAATTATTGTAAGAATTATAGGCAGATGCTTCTTCTTGTTAAACTTAAAGCTACGCCTTTTTATGGCATTTACAAAGACAATCACCCTTAAGCCTAAATTAGAAAAAGGGATGATGATAAAGGCGGATAGGAAGTCAAAGAATACCATAGGACCGGTCTTAGCCTCTGCTGTCACACCCATCCTCATAATTACATAGTAGGCTGCATTGCAGTGAAGGAAGAGGAGTAGAAAGGGCGAGAAGGCTCCTTCGCTTTCAAATGTCCTCATACACCATAGGATGGAAAGCAGTATAAGGGTTATAAGCCAGAAAATGCTCTCCATATTTCTTGCTTTATTGTATTTTACCGCGGTAAACTCCGTAATTCCGATGAAGACAAGTGTAAATATAAAAAATCTTAGGTTAAAGTCAAAGCTTCCTATATGAAGTATGATGGAACGCTCGCCCATGATATCAGGATAAAAATAGGCAAGAACATAGGTAACAAAGGTTAACAGCAGTAAAAACGGTCTATATACAAATTTTTTCTCATTCATTTTCTTCATCCTCCCTGTATTCGATTATGTCGCCCGGTTGGCAGGAAAGTGCCTTGCAAAGCGCCTCAAGAGTAGAAAAGCGTATTGCCTTTGCCTTGTTATTTTTAAGTATCGAGAGATTGGCGTTGGTAATGTCCACCTTCTCTGCAAGCTCAGAAAGGCCTATATTACGCTTTGCCATCATCACATTTAAGTTAATATGAATTCCCATAATCGTCCTTTCTTATATGGTTAAGTCAAGTTCTTCCTTCATAGCGAGAGCCTGTTCAAAGGCATTTTTAATCACCCTCACAATGAGCATCATAAAGAGGGCTGCTAAAGTAAGCACAAGGAAATACTTGTCGTAAATTACAGTTACAATAATTAGAAGTGAACCTGCCGCAAGACAGCCAAAGCTAATGTACCTTAGCCACTTTATATTCTCGGCGGTAAATACCTGGTCTTTTTCGAGGTTGCTAACCAGCCTGAACATACAAAATAGCGTACATAGAGCAATTATGCCCAAAACATAGCTTATAAAGGTGATGATATAAAATGACAATTCTTTGCTTATATTTATCCTTGCTCCGCCAGTCATAGCTAAAAATCTTGTTATAAGATAGTTGCCAAAGAACATCATTACCACTGAAATAAACATAAGTACAATTATGCAAAACTTGGTTAGAATTATGCTCTTCTTACTGCTTATAAGTGAATCTTTCATACTGCCTCCTTAGGGATAATTGTTACAAATAGGACTTATGGCCTGCTGTTTGCCCTGTCAAAGTACAAAAACACACTTTTTTTATGATACAAAAACTGTATCCAGCTTCACTACTGAGTCCATTTATATTTATAAGCGGATTATATCAGGGCAGATATTGAATGTCAATAGCAAATTATCGAAAAACGATAAATAAATAATGATAAACGGTATGGAAACTTGACTGTATTTGAGGGAAACAAAATTCAGAACTTCAATAAGCCAAGATATTGTATGTGTTTTAATAAAAGTATGGTCTACAACCGTGGATTCAAGCAAATAGCTAAGACCTAGCGAATTTCATTAAAATAATCAGTATAAACCTTGAAAAAAAGCCTGAAATTGCTTATAGTATAAGTAAGAGAAATAATGTAAATCTAGTCACAGGAGGTGTGGTATGTTTTCTATAATTTCGGGAGTAGGGGCGTTTTTAGTAGACCAGTTCTTAAAGGGACAGGTTGAAAAGGATAAGTTGGAAACAGGCAAGCAGTATTTTGGAGATTTGATTACAATTAAAAAGTCTGTAAATAAGGGGCTCATTATGAACAACCTTGAAGAAAAACCAAGATGGGTGCTTTCTTGGGTTTCCGCCATATTTGGTATGACTGCCTATATGTATCTGCTGACCCTTGGTAAAAAGCATAGAAAGATAAAGAGACTGGGTCTAGCCCTCATGGTAGGTGCGGCAGCTTCTAATCTCTATGACAGAATCACAAAGGGAGGGGTTACTGATTATTTCGTAATCAAGGGAATTCCTAAGATAGTATTTAATCTTTCTGATTTGGTGATTATCCTTGGCGCTGTGATATCGGTGCTTGGTGAGATTGTTGGAAATGATGAGTAAAGGATGTGAAAAAAACAGGTGGAAATCCACCTGTTTTTTTCGTACACAGGAAGGCGTGTATGTCTAATGATTGAATTTTTGAGGTAAATTCTAATTTGTCGAGTTATATAAACTGACTTAAGTGACGCTCCGAATGATAACATTTCAGACTCGCTCCGGCATCCGCTTCGCTCCGCCTAATGCGCTCGCTTAGAATTTATCATTCGTAGCTGGCACCTTAAATTATTGAGTTATGTGGATAATTATGCTGCAAATTTAAATTGCAAGTCTAAATACATCGGACTAAGTTGACGCTCCGAATGATAACATTTCAGACTCGCTCCGGCATCCGCTTCGCTCCGCCTAATGCGCTCGCTTAGAATTTATCATTCGGAGCTGATACCTTAAATTTATGCAAATAATAACTAGAATACCAAATGAAAGGCAGCCACCCCAACCTGCCCCCATGTGGCTGATGCATTTGTTTGTTATCATTCATCAATTAAACAGCCGGAACTAATAATGCCGCATAGTTCGCTGTTTCCACTCTGACATCGTGCTACGCACTCGTCACTCGTGGACAGCTATTATATAGGCAGGACTAACGCACCTTGCTTCGTTGCTTCGCAACTTGCAAAGTGCGAGTCACTGCCAAAAAGCGAGCGCATTAGGTTTTTCGTCAACGGAACTATTCTTAAGCAGCATCTTACAGAAAAACCGGAGCGAGTCTGGACATTTATTAGTGAAGGCGTCACTTAGCATGTCAAACAACACATTAGCCCTACAAATTAGAATTTATCATTCGGAGCTGATATCATAAATTCTGCAAAAAAAGTAGCAAATAAAGTAGCAAATAAAGTAGCAAATAAGAAAAGAATGTCATAGAACGTAGGGGTGGTAATAAAGCCGGTAAGTGGATTGTTATAACGCAAAATCGGAATGAGACTTTGTAAGATATAATAGCACATTACTATCCAGCTTAATGGTAGTCAGAAGACATCAGCTCCTAATCTGCCTTAGTAATAAGGGTATAGCATAAGATAACTGCGCATAATCAAAAAAATCATATAATATTATCTTGCGCATAATCAAAGAAATTAAGCAGTATATGCTGTTAGGTGGTACCCCAAGACCGGTTGTTATATCATTTCATTGATACAGAAGAAAAATAGCTAATGAAATAAACTGGTTAATTTGGTATAATTAATCATCACATACTACTAAAAACCGGAAAGGGTGGAACACAGTGGCAATCGATAATAAAAAAGAGCAGGAAAGAGACGAACTTCATCGTGCTATATGGGCTATTGCTGATGAACTAAGAGGTGCTGTAGACGGATGGGATTTTAAGAACTATGTGCTTGGCACTATGTTCTATAGATATATTTCAGAGAATATTGCTAACTACATAAATACAGGTGAAATCGAAGCAGGCAATTCTGATTTTGACTATGTAAAAATGTCTGATGCAGAGGCGGAAGAGGCTAGGCAGAGCCTTGTTGAAGAAAAGGGTTTTTTCATACTTCCATCAGAACTTTTCTGTAATGTAAGAGAAAAAGCAAAAGCTGATGAGAACCTCAATGAAGCTTTGGAGAAAATATTTCGCGATATAGAAGAATCTGCAAAGGGAAGTGAGTCAGAATCTGATTTTGCAGGTCTCTTTGCTGACTTTGATGTAAATAGCAATAAACTCGGCTCTACTGTTGCTAAGAGAAATGAAAAACTTTGCAAACTCCTTGACGGAGTAGCAGATATGAACCTTGGTGATGTAAAAAATCACGATATTGATGCCTTTGGTGACGCCTACGAATATCTAATGACCATGTATGCCTCAAATGCAGGGAAATCAGGTGGAGAATTCTTTACACCTGCAGATGTATCTGAACTTCTCACCCTCCTTGGTACAGTTGGTAAGACTGAAATCAACAAGGTATATGACCCGGCCTGCGGGTCCGGCTCGTTGCTCTTAAAGGCTGAAAAAGTGTTAGGTAGAGACAAGGTACGCAATGGTTTCTTCGGACAGGAAATAAATATTACAACCTACAACCTCTGCCGTATCAATATGTTCTTGCATGATATTGGCTTTGATAAATTCAGCATTGCCTGCGAAGACACCCTTGTAGCACCTGCACACTGGGATGACGAGCCATTTGAACTCATAGTATCTAACCCTCCTTATTCAATCAAATGGGCAGGTGACGACAATCCTTTACTGATAAATGACCCTCGTTTTGCGCCAGCAGGAGTACTTGCGCCTAAGAGCAAGGCAGACCTGGCATTTATAATGCACAGTCTTCTTGGCTTGCTGCAAATGGAACTGCAGCAATAGTATGTTTTCCGGGAATTATGTATCGTGGCGGTGCTGAGCAGAAGATTCGTAAGTATTTAATTGACAATAACTATGTTGATTGTATCATTCAGTTACCATCTAACCTTTTCTTTGGTACATCAATAGCAACCTGTATTATGGTGCTAAAAAAGGGTAAGGCAGATAACAGGACTTTATTCATAGATGCAAGCAATGAGTTTCTTAAGGTAACAAATAACAATAAGCTGACACAGGATAACATAGATAAGATTGTTGACTGCTTTGCTAATAGAAAAGAAATTAAGCATTTTTCACATCTTGCGAACTATGAAGAAGTTGTGGAAAATGATTACAATCTCTCTGTATCAACCTATGTAGAGGCTGAGGATACGAGAGAAAAGATAGATATAGTGAAGCTTAATGCCGAAATCAAGGAAATTGTGGCTCGTGAAGAGGTCTTAAGAAAAGCAATAGATGATATTATTGCGGAAATTGAGGTGTAATTCATGAGTAAATTAGATGAACTAATAAAGGAATTATGTCCTAATGGGGTGGAGTATAAATATTTAGGCGAAATTGGTCAGGTTAAAATGTGTAAGCGTATTTTAAAATCGCAAACCAATGCAAATGTTGGAATACCATTCTATAAAATTGGAACCTTTGGTGGAAAGGCAAGTGCATTTATTTCTGAAGAACTATTCAAGGAATATAAGGAAAGATATCCATATCCTAAGGTAGGAGAAATATTGATATCCGCAGCAGGTACAGTTGGCAGAACAGTAATATATAACGGTGAACCTGCATATTATCAAGATTCTAACATTGTTTGGCTGTCACATGATGAAAGTAAAATTCTAAATACTTACTTGATGTATTGTTATGAACTAAACCATGGAATATTTCATCAGGTGGGACGATTGCAAGGCTATACAATGATGATATTTTAAAAGCTAAAATTCCCGTACCTCCTCTGGAGGTACAATGTGAAATAGTCCGTATTTTGGACTCTTTCACGGTACTTACAGCAGAACTTACAGAAGAACTTACAGCAGAGCTTACAGCTCGCAAAAAACAGTATGAATATTATAGGAATGAATTACTATCAAATAAAATAGAGTCATGTTCATCAGTAAAACTGTCTGATATTGCTGAAATATACGATGGTACGCATCAGACGCCTGAATATAAAACGGAAGGCATTCCATTTATAAGTGTTGAAAATATTAATGATATCTATTCCAGCTCAAAGTATATTAGTGCAGACGCTTATAATAAGTACAGGGTTAAACCTATGGCTGGAGATGTATTTATGACACGAATTGGGTCAATAGGAAAATGTGCAATTATGACAAAGGACGAAGACTTAGCATATTATGTGTCACTTGCACTGATACGACCTAACAGGAATATACTTGATAGTAGATATCTTAGGCATTACATTGAAAGCTCACTTGGCACTAAGGAGCTTTCTAAAAGAACTTTGCATAATGCAGTTCCGATAAAGATAAATAAAGACGATATTGGGAAGATAATAGTTAAATATCCAAAATTAGAATTACAAATAAAAATTGCCAATGTATTAGATAACTTTGATGCAATATGTTCTGACCTCAATATCGGCCTTCCTGCTGAGATAGAAGCCCGAAAGAAACAATATGAATATTATAGGGACTTGCTATTGACATTTGCTGAGACTGGAAAGATAATCGCTACAGACAGACAGACAGACAGACAGACAGACAGACAGACAGACAGACAGACAGACAGACAGACAGACAGACAGACAGACAGACAGACAGACAGACAGACAGACAGACAGACAGTAATTAAGCTTGTTCAGTATGTGTTCGGTTATGTACCTGTTAAGTTAAGTGATATAGCAACTATTGTTCGTGGTGGCAATTTTCAAAAAAAGGATTTTGTTGCAAATGGAAGACCTTGCATACATTACGGACAAATGTACACTTATTTTGGAGTTTACACAGATAAGACCTTAACATTTGTAAACAATGAAGTATTTAATAAATCAAAAATTGCTCAAAAGGGCGATATCGTAATGGCAGTTACAAGTGAAAATGTTGAAGATGTGTGTTCTTGTACTGCTTGGCTTGGCAATGAAGAAATTGCTATTAGTGGGCATACTGCGATTATAAGCCATAATCAAAATGCAAAGTACTTATCATATTTCTTCCATTCAAACTCATTTTTTGAGCAGAAGAAACGATTAGCACATGGAATAAAGGTAATAGAGGTAACGCCAAGTAAACTGGGGAATATTGAAATAATGTTACCGCCTTTAGAAGAACAAGAAAGAATCGTATCTATCCTTGATAGATTTGATTCATTATGTAACGATATTTCAACGGGACTTCCTGCTGAGATTGAGGCTCGTAAAAAACAGTATGAATACTATAGGGATAAGTTACTTGGTTTTGAGTAAAGGGGGATTGTACCATGTCATATTTTAACATTGTAGCACAGTCTACAGAGAACACAGTTGTAACTGAGTATGAGCCTGTGAAGACACGCACAGGGAGCTATCAGACCGAGGCAGATTTGGAAAAAGAGTTTATCCGTCTGCTTACGGAACAGGGCTATGAATATCTTAAGTTACATCATGAAAATGACTTGACTGGGAATCTCCGTACACAGTTAGAAAAACTGAATGACTATCATTTTACAGAAGAAGAGTGGATTAGATTTTTTAATGATTCCATAGCCAATCAAAATGAAGGAATCGTTGAGAAGACACGCAAGATTCAGGAAGATAATGTTCAGGTGTTAAAGCGTGATGATGGAAGTACAAAGAATATTACCCTTATAGACAAGAAAAACATCCATAGCAACTATCTTCAGGTTATTAATCAGTATGTGGTTAGCAAGGCAGAAGGTGCCAAGCGTGACAACCGCTATGATGTAACCATATTGGTGAATGGTTTCCCTCTTATTCATGTGGAATTAAAACGCAGAGGTGTTGCCATCCGTGAGGCTTTCAACCAGATTGACAGGTATCAGCGTGATTCTTTCCGGGCAGGAAACGGCTTGTTTGAATATACGCAGATATTTGTCATATCAAATGGAACCAATACAAAGTACTATTCAAACAGTACACGCTTTAATGCTGTTAACGATGCAAAGGCCACCGCTGCATCAAAGAAAGGTAAAACAAGTAATAGCTTTGAATTTACTTCATTTTGGGCGGATTCTAAGAATCGCATTATACCTGATTTGATTGACTTTACGAAAACATTTTTTGCAAAGCATACTATACTTAATATTATTACAAAGTACTGCATATTCACATCTGAGAATATGCTTTTAGTAATGCGTCCTTATCAGATAACTGCAACTGAGAGCATTCTTAACCGTATTGCAATTGCCAATAATTATAAAAAGTATGGAGATATTGCAGGCGGTGGCTATATATGGCATACCACAGGTTCAGGCAAGACTCTTACTTCATTTAAGACTGCAAGAGAGGCCTCTCTCCTGTCTTTTATTGACAAGGTTTTATTTGTGGTTGACCGCAAGGACTTGGATTATCAGACTATGAAAGAGTATGACCGTTTTGAAAAAGGTGCTGCAAATAGCAATACTTCTACTGCGATATTAAAAAAGCAGTTAGAAGACAGCAATGCCCATATCATCATTACTACTATTCAGAAGCTTGCTACCTTCATTAAAAAGAATAGGGAGCATGAGGTATACAATAAGCAGGTGGTTATCATATTTGATGAGTGCCACAGAAGCCAGTTTGGTGATATGCATGCTGCCATAGTAAAGAGTTTTAAGAAATATTATCTCTTCGGCTTTACCGGAACACCTATTTTCCCTGCTAATATCGGTGATTTGAGTAAGTCAAAGTTTTTTACAACTGAACAGACCTTTGGGGATAAACTTCATACCTACACCATAGTTGATGCCATCAATGATAAAAATGTGCTTCCATTTAGAGTTGATTATATTAAAACAATGGACATGGGAGATGATATAGATGATGAGCCTGTATGGGATATTGCCCGTGAAAGGGCTATGATGGCTCCTGAGAGGATTAAATTAGTTGCAGAATACATTCTTAATAACTTTGATAGAAAGACCTACCGCGGAGACAAATCCTATGTTTACAACACTCTTGTAAATATTGAGGAGGTAGCCTCGGGTAAGCGTGGAGCCGTTGAAGAGATTAAGCAAAAACAACGAGTGCACGGGTTTAACTCCATTTTTGCAGTTGCCTCAGTGCCTATGGCAAGGGCATATTATCAGGAATTTAAGAAACAGATGGCGGCTGACCCTGCCAAGAAACTCCGTGTTGCAGTTATATATAGTTATGGAGCCAATGAAGCTGTATGTGATGAGGATGAAAGTGGTTTCTTAGATGAGGAAGATCCTGAAGATACTTCTATGCTTGACTATTCCTCGAGAGAATTCCTAGAGGCTGCTATTAGTGACTATAATGAGATGTTCCACACAGGTTATTCCACAGATGGTGACAGATTTCAAAATTATTACAAAGATGTTTCCCCTTCGTATGAAGAACCGGGAATTAGATGTACTCATCGTTGTAAATATGTTTCTTACAGGCTTTGATGCGACTACGCTTAATACCTTATGGGTGGA
Source organism: uncultured Catonella sp. (assembly GCA_916439065.1). GTDB lineage: Bacteria > Bacillota > Clostridia > Lachnospirales > Lachnospiraceae > Catonella. The sequence continues at coordinate 1,294,405 of CAKAGD010000002.1, read as the reverse complement.
TAAGAACCTTAAGATGCATGGGCTTATTCAGGCATTTTCAAGGACAAACAGAATCCTCAATTCAATTAAGACCTTTGGAAATATAGTGTGTTTTAGAAATCTTCAGAAAAGGGTGGATACTGCAATTTCTCGTTTTGGTGATGAGGATGCAGGAGGGATTGTACTACTGAAGAGTTTAAATGACTATTATTATGGCTATGAAGGTATTGATGGAAAAACTTATCAGGGCTACCAGTCTATGATTGAGGAGCTTACAACTAAGTTTCCGCTTTCAGAGCCTAGGATAGAGGGCGAACAAAGCCAAAAAGAATTTATTTCTCTCTTTGGTGCAATCCTCCGTATGAGAAATCTTCTATCATCTTTTGATGAATTTGAAGGAAAAGAGATTATTACTGACCGTGATTTTCAGGATTATATTGGCAGATATCAGGATTTGCGTGATGAGTGGAACAAAAGAAGAAGGGAAAGAAAAAGTACGGATATTATTGATGATATAGTTTTTGAGATTGAGCTTATCAAACAGATAGAGATAAACATCGACTATATTCTTATGCTTGTTAAGAAATATCACGATAGTCATTGTGAGGATAAGGAAGTGCTTATAACCATCAAGAAGGCAATTGACGCCAGCCCTGAGCTTAGAAGTAAAAAAGCACTCATTGAAACATTTATTTTAGGCATCAATGATGTCGATGATGTAATGGCCAAATGGCATGAGTATGTTGCCAAAATGCGTGAAGAAGAGCTGATGCAGATTATTGTTGAAGAAAGGCTTAAGGAAGCGGAAACAAGAAGATTTATAGAGAACGCATTTAAGTATGGAGAGATTAAAACTACAGGTACAGACATTGATAAATGTATGCCTCCCGCCTCCCGTTTTGGTGGAGATAGGCTGTAAAGAAGCAGGAAGTGATTGACAGGCTGAAATCATTCTTCCAGAAGTATTATGGAGTCAGTGGCTCTTTTGGTGAAGATGAAGTAAAGACTACAAAATACACTGATGATATATACGATAATCCACTTTATAAGGTTGCATACACTGCTAAGGGTTATGGAGAAAAAGAAGAATAGAAAGATTTAGATTCTAATATACGAAAAATTCAGGTGGAATTCCACCTGAATTTTTCGTAAAAATGAAGCTGTAGATTACTATGGTTTATCATATATGAAATTAATTATAGTCATTAGGTTAACTAGATTAAGAATTACCCAAAGATGTATTCTAACAGTAAAAGGGAAAAATTTATGTTAAAAAAATAGGTTGAAAAACATCCTATAATTTATGTATACTATTTTAAAACAAAGAAGAAAGGAAAATGTGTAATGAACCTCTTAGGCGATCATTATGCAGGGTATTCATATGACTATAGATACAAATACAATGGTGTCAATTTCTGAGGCAAATCAGAATTTTTCTAAGGTAGCAAGACTGGTAGATGAGAAAGGTTCGGCTGTAATCTTAAAAAATAATGTTCCAAGATATCTTGTTATAGATTTTAGTAAGGCTAATGCGGATATTGTCGCATCTGATGATGATGTGCTTAGTATCTCAAAGAAGCTGATAGCTCAAAACAAAGAAGCGTATGAGGTACTGGCTAAATGATAAGATTAAGTAAGGAGCAAATTCTTATCTTACACTCTCAGCTGGTAAAAGAATAGAATTCCATGCTATGTTAGTGCTTCTTGCTCTAAATGGTATTGAGCTTTCGTATATGTAAAAGAATTGTATGAGGTGATTTTAGATGTGGCAGCAGGTAAGCAGGAATATGAAGACCTGCTTGATTGGGTTAGAGGACATCAAAACTAGATAAGAAGTAATTGTGAGTATATGCACGAAAAGGAGGCAATCGTACTTGGAAGAATATATTGCGAGTTTAGAAAAGGAATTTTCTTTGATAGAAAATGGCTTCAAAGAGGAAGAGAAAAGAGCCTTAACTGATTATAAATCTAATGATAATGAATATGCTAAGAGCTTGGCATTTTTAACTTATAAGTCTGATACATATCAAGTAAGGATGTATGGTGTATTTCTTTTTGGATATTTATCAGAACAAAATGATGTTCTTGTATTTATGAGAGACGAAGTTGCTAAAGATGACAATTGGAGAGTTCAAGAAGTATTGGCAAAGGCATTTGATGAATTTTGCAAGAAAATAGGATATGAAAAAGCACTTCCAACAATTGATGAATGGTTAAAAAACAATAATTCTAATACAAGGAGAGCCGTAACGGAGGGACTAAGAATATGGACGAGTAGACCATATTTCAAGGAAAATCCGAATGAAGCTATAGAAAGAATTGCAAGCTTAAAAGAAGATGTAAGCGAATATGTTAGGAAATCAGTCGGAAATGCCCTAAGGGATATTAGTAAGAAATTTCCAGAGTTGATTAAACTTGAGCTTGATAGCTGGAAATTAGAAAGTAAAGAGATAAAACAGGTTTACAAGTTGGCAAGTAAATTGATTGTATGACAAATTTGCCCTAGTAGTATAGGTATAACCGAAGATAACTGCGCATAATCAAAAAAATCGCACAATGTTATCTTGCGCATAATCAAAAAATAAGCGGTATATGTAGGTAGGCGGTATGCCAAGACCGGTTGTTATAGTTAGTGCATAATTATAATTGGCAATAGCAAAAGAGGAGGACTTCTTAAATGAACATAAAAACAGAATTTTTAAAAATCATGGCTGAACAAACAGAGATAGCCTTAGCAACATCTGTAGATAATATTCCTAATGTGAGAATAGTAAATTTTTATTTTGAGCCAGCTGAAAATATACTTTACTTTTCTTCTTTTAAGGGAAACGATAAAATCAAGGAAATAAATTCAAATCCTTATGTGGCATTTACTACAATTCCTCACTCAGGAAATGAACATGTTAAAGCTAAGGGGATGGCTAAAAAAAGTTCCAAAACAATTTTTGATGTTGCAGAGCGATTTATTGCTAAAATTCCAGGCTATAAAGATACTATAGAATACGGTGGGGAATCCTTGATTTTATTTGAAGTAAAATTTGAAACTGTTATAGTTACAAAAGATCTAAACACAATTAAAACATTAGAGCTATAATTTGTTTTCTCAAAAAAAATAAAATGAGGCATTCCAGGGGGGGGGGAAACTAACGATGAATTATTGCTATATATATGGAGACAGTGATGAGAAAAATCTGTATTTGGATGTAAGTGACAAAATAAAAGTAGACTACTGTCCAACCTGTAAAATGGTATTAAATCGTGAAGAAGCAATTATGCAGGCAGTAAAGATAGTTAAAATACGGAAAAAGAAATTTTTCTTTACCAGTTTAGACGGAGTATCGATAGCAAGCAGGCGTTTTTTTGAGATATATCATCAATACAATATGAAAGGAATTGAATTTGTTCCGTTTGAAAGATCTGAAGGATACTATGCCTGTAAGTTTGTTAATATCATGAAATTTGATGTTGAACAATCAAAATCAATACGAATAGAATATCAAGGTAAAGTGTCATATGGAGTCTTAGATAATGGGAAGTGCGCAATTTGTCAAAGAAGTTTTGGCCATCATTACCCATTCCCATATAGAATGATCGTAGAAGATGAGGGAAAATTAGAACAAAATACCTTTTATCGCAGTGATATTGAATTTGAGGAAAAAAATTATCAAAGCCCTCTTTTATGGGCTACAGACGGTATTATTCAGACATTTACAAAAGAAAAATGCAGAATATTCTACAAAAATGTGGAGGGATATTTTGGAGAAGGCGACTGTGGAAAGTAGAGAGAAAATATCAACTATTGCATTGCAAAGCAGCTAAGCCTATGAGCAATATAAAGAGGTGGGAGCGTCAATCAGGTTGGTTGAACTAATCCCTATATATCTCACTAAGCCTCCTAAAAGCCTCATAAGACCTCTCTATCACCTTAGTATCCACACAATAAGCTATCCTCACATAGCCCGGGCAGCCAAAGGCGGAGCCTGGAACTAAGAGGATTCTCTCGTTCTTAGCCTTTTCAGCAAAGACCTTATCATCCTCAGGTGTTTTCATAAAGAGGTAGAAAGCTCCATCAGGTTTTATGTAGGAAAAACCGATTTCATCAAGCATTTTCATAAGCTTATTTCTATTATTTTCATATATGCCCACATCAGTACATTCCTCCAGACACTCAGCAATGGCAAGCTGCATAAGGGATGGTGCATTTACAAATCCCAGGATACGGGTTGCAATGCCGAAAGCAGATACCATTTCATCGAAATCATCAATTTCTTTTGGAACAACCAGGTAACCTATACGCTCGCCGGGCAGTGAAAGAGATTTGCTGTAAGAATAGCAGACTATAGTGTTGTCATAATATTTAGTCAGGTAAGGTACTGTTATTCCGCCGTATACCAACTCTCTATAAGGTTCATCTGAAATAAGAAATATTGTCTGCCCTGTTTCTACGCTCTTTTTACTTAGAATGGCAGCTATATTTTTAATATCTTCTTCTGAATATACTACACCTGTAGGATTATTTGGAGTATTTACAATCAGAGCCTTAGTTTTTGGTGTAACAGCCTTTTCAAGTTCCTTTGTATCAGGCTTAAAACCACCGGTTGTATTTGGCTTTAGAGTTATGAGCCTTCCACCGTAATTTCCCACATAATGCCTGTATTCACTAAAATAAGGTGAAAAGGTAATAACCTCGTCGCCGGGATTTAATATACTCTTAAAAGCCACATTTAAGCCCCCTGCAGCCCCCACTGTCATTACTATATTTCTAAATGAAAAGTCTGTACCGAACCTTTTGTTTAGGGACAGGGCGATTTTTTCACGCACAGTTTCGTAACCTGAGTTATTCATGTAACCATGCAGATAGGCAGGATTTGTTTCGTCTATAAGTTTTTTGATAACACTTTTTAATTTTTCGGGTGGATATACACTTGGGTTACCAAGGCTAAAGTCATATACACTGTCTTTTCCAAACTGCTCAGCCATTTTCTGTCCATCTTCAAACATGGCTCTAATTACCGAACTCCCACCTATAAGTTCCTTAATTTTAGTTCCGACCATAATTACCTCTCCTTCTACAATCAGCCTGATTTTAATTTTGAAAATTATTCTTTTTTGTACCGCATTGCTATTAAAGAATTCACTAAAAATCCATATTTTCTTATTTGACACTGCTCTGTCATTATGATAACATAAAATTTCAAAAGGTACACTTGTAATTTAAATTTGGAGGTAAAAATGAAGGTACTGATAGCAGAAGATGATTTTGCAAGTAGAAAGTTTATGCTTAGATTTTTTGAAAAATACGGTGAGTGTGATGTAACAGTAGATGGAAGGGAAGCTGTTGAGGCGTATACTATGGCAGTTGAAATGGATGAGCCTTATGACCTTATCTGCCTTGATATAATGATGCCTGAAATGGACGGTCATCAGGCACTTAGAAGAATTAGAAAGATAGAGGAAGAAAATAATGTACCTGACGATGAGAAGGTTAAAATAGTTATGACAACAGCTTTGAGTGAAACCAGACATGTGACGAAGGCTTTCGAAAATGGCTGTACTGCCTATGCAGGAAAGCCTATCAATCAGGAAAAACTTGAGGCCATGCTGAAAAAATTTGATTTAATTGAAGAATAATTATGAAAAAAAATACTGTTTTAGATGATGAAGCCTATATTTATAATCATCATGAAGATGAAAAAGAATCTGATAAATGGAAGAAGATGAACAGCAGACAGAAGCTTGCCTACTTTAACGATTATTATCGAAATAAGGTAATTATTATTCTAATTGCAGTAGGACTTCTTGCATCGCTTTTTCATACAATTTTGTCACCACGCCCCGAAGTTGTGGTTTCTATTGCTGTAATCAATGATTATTGGGATGAAACCGGGATGGAAAAGCTTAGGGAGGACTTATCAAAATACCTCGAACTTACGGAGGGTGAGAAGGAAATTCAGATTGATGACAGCTATTTTCTACAGGAAACAGGCCTTGGAAATGAAGCAGCAAATACACAGAGGCTGGTAGCAAAAATGGCAGCCGGGGACATCAATGTAATAATAGCAGATAAGACTAAATTTGAAGAATTTGCTGAAAGCGGTACTTTTTTAAGCTTATCTGAGATAGGGGCAAATGCCGGTTCATACAAGAATATTACTGTGTCAGACGGATATGGCATCAGTCTTAAGGGAAGTAGATTGTTAAAAGGGCTTGGCAGTACTCAAAAGGAGATGGTTTTAGGGATTTTGGCGAATGTAGATAACAAAGATTACGAATATCTGTCAAAAGTAATTAAGTATATGTTACAAAAATCTTAAAATATAAAAAATAGCTTAAATACGCTTGACAATTGGTATCAGCAAACTTATACTCATTTTGCTAAGATATTTAGCAGCAGTGACAGATAAGCAGTTGAATTTGAAATGAGGTAGTGATGAGTAGTAATCAATATAGAAGTAATAGAAATCCATACCGAAAAAGAAGACGCAATGAGAATAGAGGGCTGGTTGCCATAGTAGTAGTCACTATAATGGCTGCAGGCATAATGGGAGCTTATGGTGTAATAAACCTTTTTACGGGAGGCAGTTCTTCATCAGCTAAGACAACAGCTTCTGCAGTTCAGGTAGATGATAACAGCAGTGTAGCTTTGGGCAGCAGTGCTTCATCAGAAAACATGTCCACAGTGCAGACGGCTTCTCAGTCAGGGAGCAGCCTGAGTACGGAAAATAACGACACAGACAGTGTGGTGGCCAAGACGGATGATAAAAAAGAAGAAAAGGCGGATATTAAGGATTTAGTGACAGCCACAAAAGAAGATGAAGAGGCTTATTATAAAGATACTGTTTTTATCGGAGATTCAAGGACGCAGGGATTACAAATAAATGCAGGACTTAAGAGTCCGGATTTCTTTGCAGGACGAGGGTTGAATGTAAAAAATGCCCGTACTGAAAAAGTAGTAAGGAATGCCAAGGGTAATTCTGTTACCGTAATAGATGCCCTAAAAGATAAGAAATACAAAAAGGTATACATTTGTTTCGGTATAAACGAGCTTGGCTGGCCATATACAAACATTTTTGCAGATGAATATAAGAAGACTATAGAGGCTGTAAAGAAAATTCAGCCGGATGCTGAGATAGTAGTTCAGGGAATTTTGCCGGTGACTGAAAAGAAGTCCAAATCAGATAAAATCTTCAATATGAAAAATGTAAAGAAGTTCAATAAGGTAATCAAGAAGATGGCGGAAGAAATAGAGGCTGTATATGTAGACAACTCTCCTGCGGTATCTAACAGCAAGGGATATCTTCCAAAAGATGTTACGCCTGATGGGATACATATGAATAGGGATTATTGCAAGCGGATACTTGCTTATATCGTAAATATGAATTATTAAGAATGAGGTTAAGAAAATGAAAAAGAGAACAAACAAAATGAAGATGTTAGCAGCTTTGACAGTGGTTACACTTACAGCATCTGCTGTATTATATGGCTGTGGCGGGAACAGTGATTCTAAGACTGCAAGCAGTAAAGCAGGCTCCGGTGCGGCTGTGTCATCAGCAAAGAGCAGTCAGGCGGCTGCGGTGGATGTAACCAAGGTAGCGGACAGGCTTAAGAATGAGATTACATATAATGATAAGCTTGCAGAACCAGAGGCTGAAACCATTGATATTCTTTACCCGGGACTGCCAAAGGATAAGATAAAGGCTATGAAGATTTATGTATCAAGTTCAGGTGGAACAGCAGAAGAAATTGCCGTCTTTGAAGCAAATGATGAAGATACTGCTAAAACCATTGAGACAAAGCTTAATGAAAGAATTGAAACTCAGAAAGCAAGTTTTAAGAACTATGTACCGGAAGAACTGAAGCGTCTTGAAAAGGCCTTTGTTATTAGAAAAGGGAACTATGTATACCTTTCAGTTTCAGCTGATCCGGATAAGGCTAAGAGCATTATAGAAGAGAATTAAACCCAAAATTTATGGGGCAGGTTCGTACCGAAAGGAGCGTTCCTGTCCTCATTATTATATATTGGAGAGAATTATGATATTTGCAGTAGATATGGGAAATAGCAATATAGTTCTTGGATGTCTGGAGGGCAAAGAACTTGTGTTTGAAGAGAGGCTTGCCACCAATATGGGGAAGACAAGCCTTGAGTATGCTATCATATTTAAGAATTTATTTGATCTCTATGGAAACACCTACAGAGGTAGAGGGCTGTATAATTTCATCAGTAGTACCACAGCTTACAGATACAATAGCGGATGCGGTAAGGAAGGTCTGTGGTAAACAGGCATTAATAGTTGGACCGGGAATAAAGAACGGGATAAATATAATAATAGATAACCCGGCACAGCTTGGAGCTGATCTTATTGCAGGTGCTGTTGCCGCCCTTGATGAGTATGAGCCGCCATTTATCATTATAGATTTAGGTACAGCTACAACCTTTAGCTATATAAATGAGAAGAAACAGTTCAAGGGAGGTGCTATAATGCCCGGAGTTGTGACCGCTCTAAACTCACTCGTAAGCGGTACTTCACAGCTTATAAGAATCAGCCTTGAAGCCCCAAAGAAAGTGATAGGCAGCAATACAATAGATAGTATGAAGAGCGGCACCATATACGGAAATGCCGCAATGATAGACGGAATGATAGAAAGAATCGAAGAAGAGATGGGGAAAGAACTTCTAACTATAGCAACGGGAGGACTTGCAAAACTGGTTGTTCCTTATTGCAAAAAGAAAATAGTTGTTGACGATTCACTGCTGATAAAGGGGCTTGGACTAATTTACGAGAAGAACAGAATATAAGAATTAGTGAAATAATTGTGTATTACTTGCAATTAAGGTTGTGTTAAGATATAATTGTATACAATGAAATTGTGCTAATGAGTTAGGGGAAAGGAAGTTGAATGGACGAGAATAAGAATAAAAAACCCGGTGATGATAATTCCGGAGGTGGAATGAATAAAAAGGCCGGACTCATTACTATTATAGCGACGATTGTCATATTTTTGACCTTCATCTACGGAATGCAGCTTATAAAACAGGGAATCAACAAAGAGATAACCTACAATGAGTTTGTTAAGATGATAGATGACGGCAAGGTGGAATCAGTATTATTGAAGCAGGGGAAAATAGAAATTACGCCTAAGTCTTCAGCAAATGAAATCTATACTCCTACTTATTATACAGGCTATATCGGTGATAACGATCTTGCAGAAAGGCTCTTAAAGGCTAATGTGAAAGTAAGTTCTCCTGTGGCGGATGCCCTCTCAGGGCATACTTGAGTTCTTTGCTATATACATCCTTCCTCTTGTGGGAATCTGGGTGGTGATGTACCTGCTTTACCGTTCATTTTCTAAGAATGCAGGCGGTATGATGGGAGTAGGCAAGAGCAATGCCAAGGTCTATGTGGAGAAGCGTACGGGCATTACTTTTGCAGATGTTGCTGGTGAGGATGAGGCCAAGGATTCACTTCGTGAAATGGTTGATTTCCTTCACAATCCTAGAAAATACGCTGAAATAGGAGCCAAACTTCCTAAGGGAGCCCTCCTTGTAGGTCCTCCGGGAACAGGTAAGACCCTCCTTGCAAAGGCAGTGGCGGGAGAGGCCAATGTACCTTTCTTTTCACTTTCAGGCTCTGACTTCGTGGAAATGTTCGTAGGTGTAGGTGCTTCAAGAGTAAGAGATTTATTTAAGCAGGCACACAGTATGGCTCCTTGTATCATTTTCATAGATGAGATAGATGCCATAGGTAAGAGCAGGGATTCTAAGTATGGTGGCGGCAATGACGAGCGTGAGCAGACATTGAACCAGCTTCTTTGCCGAAATGGACGGATTTGATGCCAAATCAAAGGGAGTGGTTATACTTGCAGCCACAAACCGTCCTGATGTGCTTGATAAGGCTCTTCTTCGTCCGGGACGATTTGACAGAAGGGTTATAGTTGACCGCCCTGACCTTAAGGGAAGAATTGCCATCCTTAAGGTGCATAGCAAAGATGTACTCATGGATGATACAGTAGATTTGGATGCAATTGCGATGGCTACGGCAGGAGCGGTTGGTTCAGACCTTGCAAATATGATAAATGAAGCTGCCATTATGGCGGTAAAGGCAGGCCGTAAGAGTGTAGGGCAGGCTGACCTTTTTGAAGCTGTTGAAGTTGTCATAGCCGGAAAAGAAAAAAAAGACAGAATACTTGGCAAGGAAGAAAAGCGTATAGTTGCCTTCCATGAGGTAGGACATGCACTCATAACAGCATCTATGAAGAATGCAGATCCTGTACAGAAGATAACAATAGTGCCTAGAACAATGGGCTCTCTGGGATATACCATGCAGCTTCCTAAGGAGGAAAAATTTCTTCAGAGTAAGGAGGAGCTTGAGACTGACATCGTGACCTTCCTTGGTGGAAGAGCAGCAGAAGATGTGGTATTTAACTCTATTACTACAGGTGCAAGCAATGATATTGAGCGGGCTACTGCTATTCTTCGCTCTATGATTACCCAGTATGGTATGTCGGATAAATTCGGTATGGTAGGACTTGAGTCAGTAGAAAACCGCTATCTCGATGGAAGAGCAGTGCTTAACTGTGCAGATGAAACTGCTGCTAAGATAGACGAAGAAGTAGCAAAGCGTATGAAAGAATACTATGACAGAGCAGTGAATATTATCAGGGAAAACAGAGATGCACTTGATAAGATAGCGGAATACCTTATTGAGAAGGAAACAATTACAGGTAAGGAATTTATCAGGATGTACAGAGAGATAAAGGGACTTCCTGAGCCTGAGGAGAAAAAAGAAGAGGGCTCTGATAAGGAAGAGGAGATTAAACAGGAGACAGTTGTAGAAAATATTAAAATAAACACGGAAGACCCTGTCAAGAAAGATACTATAATAAAAAGAGTAAATCAAAAATTTGTAAAATATCTATGTAAAGAACTTAGGCTTTTAAGGTATAATGAGGCTTAAGTTCTTTTAGCTTGTATTTAAATAGCGGTACAAGTGTCAAAAGTATAAAAATTCATCCGAAGTCTGCTGTTGGAAGAAATTTTTTTATCTTCTGACACCCATATCTATGATGGATATTAAAGGGAGAGAATACTATGAAGATTTTTACACTTAGAAGATTCGGTAAGCAAGCATGGTGAAATCCGACGGGTTTTATTATCCTGTGGAATAAAGTCCGAGGATATAGTTTGGGTGACAAACCTTATGGACGGAATAGATAAGTTAAAGGAAGCTGGGGAAAAAGGGGAGAAATTTGACTTAGCCATTACAGATATGTACTATCCTGAAGAACCAGGGGGTTACGATGGAAAAGAAACCGGAGATAAATTTGTGAAGTTTGTAAAAAGTGAACGGTTAAATCTTCCGATTATCATATGTTCATCAAAGAATGTAAAGGATGGAAGTGTGTTTGGCTGTGTATGGTTTGCATATATTAGCAACTGGGAGATGGAGTTAAGAGCTATGATTGAAGAATTGAAGTAATTTGGAATACTGATAAAAAAATATTGCAATTTAAACCTCATTGTGTTAAAATCCCAACTATCAGGTTGATTTTGTATGCGTGTATACAATAATCTATGTAGCTGGAGAATTTATTGATATGATAATATGGTAACTAATAAGGAGGAAAAAAATGAGCATAAGAATAGGATTACTGGGTTATGGCAATCTGTCACGAGGAGTAGAAAGTGCAATATTGCAGAATGCTGATATGGACTTAGTGGCTGTATTTACGAGAAGGAATCCTGATACTGTAAAACCTAAGAGCGGTGTGCCTGTATTTGAAGTATCAGAACTTGAAAATTATAAGAATAAGATTGATGTGCTGGTGCTTGGAGGCGGAAGTGCAACAGATCTTCCTGCCCAGACACCTGAGTATGTAAAGTATTTTAATGTTGTAGACAGTTTCGACACCCACGCAAGAATACCTGAACATTTTGAAAATGTTGATAAGGCAGCAAAGGCAGCGGGTAAGGTAGGAATTATATCTGTAGGCTGGGATCCGGGTATGTTCTCCTTGCTTAGAATGATATCCACCTCCGTCCTTCCTGAAGGAGAAAATTATACTTTCTGGGGCAAGGGTGTAAGCCAGGGGCATTCTGATGCTATTAGAAGGATAAAGGGAGTAAAGGATGCAAGACAGTATACCATACCTGTAGAAGAGGCTGTAAATAGAGTTAGAAAGGGCGAGAACCCTACCCTTTCCACAAGAGAGAAACACACAAGGGAATGCTTTGTAGTAGTGGAGGAAGGTGCTGATAAAACAGCTATTGAGAGTGAAATAGTAAATATGCCAAACTATTTCAGCGATTACAATACCACAGTTCATTTCATCTCTGCAGAGGAAATGGAAAGAGACCATAAGGGACTGCCTCATGGCGGATTTGTGCTTAGAAGCGGTGTAACAGGTTTTAACAAAGAAAATAAACACATCATAGAATACAGCTTAAAGCTTGACTCCAATCCGGAGTTTACCGGTTCAGTTATAGCGGCTTATGCCAGGGCGGCTTATAGGTTAAGTAAAGAGGGGATGAGTGGATGCAAGACGGTGTTTGACATTGCACCGGCCTACATTAGTCCTCTAAGTGGTGAAGAATTAAGAAAGAGTATGTTATAATTAACATTATTGTTATTTTTGAATGGAGTGCAGAGGGGCTGTCAAATATTGTTGACAGCCCCATTATTATGAGAAAATATTCAGCTTATCCTTTTCTTATATCAGTTATGAATTAAGGTATTATAGTATGGGGTAAGGTAAAAATAAAGAAACAATTTTTCTGAATAATATAAATAAAATAAACAATTAACACAATATTTTTTTCTATATAAAATTAATATCAGAAAAAAATAATAATAATTAATAAAATAGTATTGACAAATATTAAAAACCATGATATCCTATAGTCAATAAAACAAAGAACATACAGAGAACAGCCAGTGAAGATAGGCTGGCGGGTATGAAATATTAAAAAGATAGGTGGTGTTTCCAATGCACAGTTTAGAAGAGATAGTAGAGGAAATGGAGAATGAAGTTATTATAGTTTAAGTAAGTTAAACATAGATTACATTAGACCATTTGCTTAACAAAGATAAGGTAACTGATAGAAATATGCGAAAGAGAGGTACAGTCCACCAGAAGCATAATAAGGAAAGTTAATAAAGCAGATTAAAAATGTAGATATGAGATGAACCTTCTGATATAGAGGGTTCATCTTTTTTTGCTCAATAAAATGATGTGGGTGTCAAAAGTATTTGACACCCACTGATACAGGATTGCTACAGCACAGCTTTAGCAATCCTTGCAAAAATATTCGTATTCCGCTCATTTTTTTTGCAAAAAATGGCTACTTACTCATATTTTTTGCGTGTCAAAAGATAATAAATTCTCTTACAAGCAAGCTTGCAAGAGAATTTTTATACTTTTGACACTTGTATCATAAAATATAAGTATCAAAAGAATTTATACTTTTGACACTTATATTTTGTAATTAGTTAACAGGAATGGCATGCTGCATTAAATAGTCGCACCATATATCATAGTCAGAACTATTTAAGTGTAAGCCGTCTGAAGAATTAAATTGGTTCAAATATCCCTCTTCATCTGTGAAAGCTGAAAATACATCCAAATAAATCAGCTTTTCACCATCACACTTGGATTGTAAAAGAGCATTTCTCTCACATACTCTCTCGTTGTTATAATGATTAGGATCACGAAGTTCTTTATTTTTGGTTACTCCGAGTATGGATTGTATATAGATAACTGCATTCGGCTGCAGGGCTTGAATTTCTCTTACAGCATCAAAAAACTGGGTTTCAAAATCTTCTAAAGGTACCATCGCTGCGTCATTTACACCTATCATAATGTAGACCTTTTTAAACTGTCTTAATGATAGAGTTTGAGTTAGCGTAAGATTAGTTTCTTCATCAAGGGCAGGGTACATAAAGAAGGAATTGACACTGATACCAGTTCTGGCAAATAGGCAGAGTTATTAAAACTTCCAAATGCCCTAAGGCCGACTGTACGGCTGTCGCCAAGGAAGACGGCATCGTCAAAGTAAGAAGCATCTACAGGTCCAAGTACAGGTTTTTCTTGGACGGAAGCAGGGTTTTCTATAGTAGAGCTAACGGTATCCTTAGTATTTTTAGGCTCTTCAACCTTCTCCTCGCCCTTTGATACAACAACTTCTTCAGCGCCTGTATTTATGGCTTCATTCACTATGTTATAGGCTTTAATGGCTACTATAGCCCCAAGTTCAAGGACTATGGCAGCTACAAGTGCGATTATAATAATTTTAATTTTCTTTTTCATATGTCTTTTTTAGAATTCTCAATAAGCTCCTTACTATATTCCGGTTCCGCTCCGGTCTGACTTTCATGGTAGAGGGTAGTTTGATTTCTACCGTTTTTCTTAGAGGTATAAAGTGCAATATCAGCTTTTTCAACCTCTTTATTTAAGGAAAGTCCGGTTTCAATAAGTGTAACACCGACACTGAGAGTTAGATGCAGTCTCATTCCGGTTTCCGTATTTGCAATATTTGTTGATAAAGTTTTAAGACTGGCAACAGGATCATTTATGTTGGAAAAGAATACACCTATAAACTCGTCACCACCCCATCTTGCAATAAAACCATCTTCGCCGACATAATCGGTAAGTGCAGAGGCGATGAAAGACAGGGCCTCATCTCCAGCCTTATGTCCCAAGGTGTCGTTTATGGTTTTGAAAAAGTCAATATCTATTAGGAAAAGATGACCATCCTCCAGCAGATGCTGTTTTGAAAAATAATCAAATCTTGCCATAAATGACTTTCGGTTCATAATCTTTGTCAATTCATCTAAAGTAGCCAGTGAAATGATACGATTACGGTATTGGGATATTGTATTTATTATGACAGCAATCATAAATAAAAGCAATACAGCAAGCATTATAAGCTGTAAAAAGAGCTGGTTTTGATTATTTTTCATAATATGGCTGCCGCTTCCGTATATAACAAGATACCAGTTAAATGTTTCCAAATATCTGAGTTCACAGAAGCGTTTATTTATATTAAACAATCCATCACTTATCCATTTTCTTGTAACAGCACCCTCAATTGGAATCAGTTTAATGTCGGTGTTATGGAAGATGCCACCTTCTTAAATATATTAGAGCCTATAGGAATGGAATATTCTTTAGACATCATAACATTTCCATCCAAGTCTGTGAAGGCAATTCCAACATTATATTCATTTTCAAGTTCTATAATGCTGTTTTCCATAACAGAAAGATTTATGCTTATACCAATTGAACCAAGAGTTTGCCCTTTGGTGTTTTTAAGCCTGTAAATGATGAGCATGGATACATTGTCATCACCAAGTCTGGACTTAAAAGGATTGAGAGTGAACTGATACTGTAAAGATGATGACATAAAGTCATAAAGCCATCTGTCTTCAGTGTTTTGCTTTGACATTTTTAAGTTCACGCCATCCTGATAGTAGATGTTTTCGGTTTCCTTTGAGGCATAGAAGACAAAATTGTAATTATTTCCCTTGTAATAGGT
This sequence comes from uncultured Catonella sp., assembly GCA_916439065.1. Classification (GTDB taxonomy): domain Bacteria; phylum Bacillota; class Clostridia; order Lachnospirales; family Lachnospiraceae; genus Catonella. The sequence continues at coordinate 1,278,894 of CAKAGD010000002.1, read as the reverse complement.
ATTAAGGTAGTCATATAGCTTTTTTATGTATTCGGAATCGTTGGCAAAGTCGGTTTCTTTCTCTGCCCAATCTATGACAAAAGAATTTTCAGCCATAGCTTTTGCACTGTATACAGAAGCTACCATACTTGATTCTATCTCGCTTATTGCATTCATGGCTGTTAAATCGGTGGCTTGTTCCACAAAAGCACCGGTGTTCTTAAAACTTGAGATAGTAAACATAACAGCACTGGCGGAAAAGGCTACAACAATAACCATACAGATTAGAATGACCTGCTTTGAGGAATTTAATTTTTTATCCATGTCTTCACCTCTATTAAGTGTTATAATTATATTTTGCCATGTTTTAACAGAATTGTAAATAATAAAAAGCACTGAGCCATATCAAATATGACCCAGTGCCTCTCATATAATAATTGATTTTTATTCCTGAGTAATAGCTCCTGTTGGGCATGCTTCTTCGCAAGCACCACAATCTATACAAGCAGAACCATCTACTTCATAATGTACAGAACCTTCTGAAATACATTCTACAGGACAGACAGAAGCACAAGCTCCACAGTTAATACACTCATCACTAATTACATGTGCCATTGGTATTTACCTCCTTAAATTTAATATACTCACTCACAGTATACATAGGTTAAGGAGTTTTTACAAGAGAATTTTATCAAAAACCTCAACAATTTATTAAAAAATCAGTTAATTTGGAAAATGAGTATTATTTTCAAATTTGCCCATATTTTTTAAGTATCGCCTTTATTCTTTCGGTAGGGCTTAAAAGCTCACTGATAGAAGAATCATGGTTTAGTTTATCTATAATCAGAGCTACATATTTACTCATATCTGCACTTATGTAATAAGGGCGGCTAAGAAGTTCAGGAGTCTGGTATACAAGGTTGGTAGTGATTACCTTATGTATGAGTCCGTCTTCATAGGCAGCATCGAATCTGGCAAGCCCGTCTGTGAACAAACCAAAGGTAGAGGCCACAAAGATACGGCCTGCATTTCTCTTCTTTAGTTCTGTGGCTACATCAAGCATACTCTCGCCGGAAGAAATCATATCATCCACTATGATAACATCCTTTCCATCAAGCTTTCTACCGAGATATTCGTGTGCAACTATAGGATTCTTACCGTTTACTACGGTTGCATAGTCACGGCGCTTGTAAAACATACCTACATCTACTCCGAGTACTCCTGCAAAGTAAACAGCTCTATTCATTGCACCTTCGTCAGGGCTGATTATCATCATATTATCAGCATTCATCTTAATATCCGGAACATTCTTTAAGATACCCTTGATGAACTGGTAAGTAGGCATGATAGTATCAAAGTTATTAAGAGGGATGGCATTTTGTACCCTTGGATCGTGTGCATCAAAGGTGATAATGCTGTCTACTCCCATGTGAATAAGTTCTTGAAGAGCAACAGCACAGTCAAGGGATTCTCTTCCGGAACGCTTGTGCTGACGGCCTTCATAGAGAAAAGGCATGATTACGGTTATTCGATGTGCTTTTCCGGCACAAGCCTGAATTACTCGTTTAAGATCCTGGTAATGATCATCCGGTGACATATGATTCTCGTAGCCGTTCATGTTGTAAGTAATACTGTAGTTGCATACATCAACAAGGATATAGAGATCAAAACCTCTTACGGTACTGGTGATTACACATTTGGCTTCACCGCTTCCAAAGCGTGGGAATTTAGCGTCAACATGATAAGATTCCCTTTGATAGCCGGAAAATGCGAGAGAGGAGGTATGTTTGTTATTTCTTCCATTTCTCCAGTCCACTATGTAATCTTCTACGGTGCTGCCAAGCTTTGTGCAGCCTTTCAGTGAAATGATACCAAGCGGTCCCACGGGGATAGTCTCGATATAATCTTCTTTTGGCATTGTTCTTCTCCTTATCTGTAAGGTAAATATGTATTTATGATTATCACCTTGAGGTGCTTAATCCCTATAGATTCATCCTGATATCATCTCCTGTCAGTTTCAGAAACTTATAATGCTGTGTCAGTCTTGAAAAAAATGCGGTCACTATAGTTAGCTTTTATATAAACCGGACTCCAATTAGAAGAGATAACGGTAGGTTTGTTGTGCAGTATTCTTTCATTTATGCAATCGAAGAGTTTTGATGTGGTGAAGGCATTGGAAACTTCTGTGCCGACATCGTCAAGCACAAGCAAATCACAGCTGAATATAGGCTCAGTAGATGGTGGAACCTTGCCGTCATCACCATCATCCCTGTGAAAGGTATAATTCTCAAATATATTAAAAAACCTGAAGGCTGTTAAAAAAACTACTGAATGTCCGCTTCTGATAAGAGAATTGGCAAGACAGGAGGCGAGAAAGGTCTTGCCTACGCCAACGCTGCCATAAATTACGAAATTGCGGGCATTGTTTTCGAAGTCATCAGCCATGCTTTTTAACCTTGAAAAGGCATCCAGGGCATTTTCCCTTGAATTTCGCTCTGTATCTTTGTCAAAATCATTTTCAGGGTAGTATTTTTCATTAAAATCCCTAAAATCAGCAGTTTCATCGGCCATCATATAAATATTTTTACCTGAATAAATCTGATTTAATGCCAGCCGTTTGAAACAATCACACTTTACATCGTTTATAAAACCAGTGTCCTTGCAAAGCGGACAATCATATATATGAGCAAGATAGTCCTTAGCAAAGCCGTTATCTAAAAGGAGCTGCTGCTTTTTTTCATTAAATATTGCCGATTTTTTGTCAAGTTCTGCCTTTGCAAGTGCATACTCACTGCTATTAAGAGATAAGGCATCTGTTGCAAGTTTTGCAAAGTCTGTTATTATTTCATCATTTAGCTGTTTAAGTTCAGGTACCTTATCAAATACCTCTTTTGTACGGTTTTGGCGAATAGTTGCATTCTTATACCGTATACTGTCATATTCACGCATAACAGCTTCATACTCAGAGTTAGTTAATCCCATAAAATCACCCTAATATTATAAAAGATTTATTAAAATATGCAAGCAAAAAAGATTACAAATGTAAAGAAAATTAATGCAAAAATTTTACAATTAGCTGTAATATTCTGAAAATATTGAGGATATTTCTGATATCAATTAAAAATGATCCGGAAATAAACCAGAATTATCCCTGTCATAGGCTATAAGCCTCTTTTATGCACGGTATAGCAGGATAAACAGCCTTTTATTTAATAGATTAAGCTTTTTGCAGTAATTTTTTTGTAAGGTCTTCCATCTTATCACTACTGAATTCTCTTTGCTCAAAATTGTTAAACGGTTGTTTACAGGCTTTGGAACAGAGCCATTCACAATTTTGAAGTGCTGTTTTGTCATATAATGAATTTTATCTGTTCTTTTTACACCCTCTAAATCCGTTACTCCGTTGTTCAGCCAATTTTTGAGGATACCGTCAGTATACTTAAAATCAGGTTTTGAAAGCTGTAAGAGAGTACGGTTGCAGGCTTCAGCCACCATTTCAGCAGGCATATTGTAAGAATGAAACCACCTGTCTATATATTGTTTTTCTGAGGTACCTGGAAGCCTGGAGAGTCCAAAGGACTTCATAACAACAGAGTTTTCCGCATTGAAGCTGTCGGCCTCAGCCTTTGCGGCGTCCACAGTCAAAATATCTTTATCAGCCCAAGCAAGAGCGACACTCTGTATGTAGCTGAAACGATTGATGCCCTTGGTGAGGCAACAGTATTCATATAGATAAATGATTAATTCGGTTGTAAATTTCAGCCTTTCATTTAATTCACAGAGAAAATCTATTTCTGAGCCGGATAGAATTCTCCCTGCAAGATCTCCGGCCTTTGAAATTACCTGTTTAAGGTCTAAAACACTGTCGGTATTTACTGCAGGTTCTATAAAGATGGCTTCGGGATCGTAATTATTGGTATGAATGTTTATCCTAACATCGTCTTCATTAACCTCTTGAGAGTCAGAACATAGTGTCTCAGATCCACTTACTAAGGCATCATCCGATATGCTTATAGAAGTTATCTGATTGTCATCATCTCTTGTGACCTTAAATATTCCATGGGTTTCCCAATAAGTTATGGAACGCATAATGTCCTTTTCGCTATCGTCAAGAAAATCACAGGCTGAACTGATGGAAAAACTTCTGTGTTTCTGAGAATAGTACATAAGGTACAAATAAAATCTGATATGTGAAGCATTTGCATCGCTCATAAACGCTCAATGAAGGCATTGGAAATGATGGTTGCACTGGTATTTATAGTTGCATTTAAGCTGATTTTAGACATAATATCCCTCCGCATTTACTACTATTAAGGAGTATATCACAAGATGATTAAAAATAAAATAGAGGACAGCAAGGGGAATATCCGGATAAAAAATGTGGATATTGTGGATAACTCTGTGGATTGCTTTATAGAATAAGGTTTAAGGATGAAAGAGTCTGTGGATAAAAATGTGAAGAAGATAATTAAAAATCCACAACAAAAAAAATCATAAGAAATTTCCGTTGTGGATATTGTGGATAAAATTTATTTTAACATATCTTCTCCGACTTTTACTATATCTCCAGCACCCATAGTTATCAACAGGTCGCCTGGTTTACAAGTGTGGATAAGAAAATTTTCGATTTCTTCAAAAGTTTTAAAAAAATATGCCTCCTGTCCATTATTGGACATTAGTTCCCTTATATTGTCTGAAGAAATATTTCCGGGATTTTCCTCTCTTGCGGCATAAATCTCGGCGAATACAGTTATATCAGCTGTAGACAGTACATTGGCAAACTCATGTAAGAAGGTCCGTGTTCTGGAATATAGGTGTGGCTGGAAGGCAACAATGAGACGGTTATGCTTAACGCGCTTTGCAGCTTCCAAGGTAGCTCTTATTTCGGTAGGATGGTGGGCATAGTCATCTACTATGGTATAGCCGTCTCTTTCACCCTTGTACTGAAAGCGGCGTTCTGTACCTGTGTATTTCTTTAATCCGCGTTTAATTATATCAAGGGCTATTCCGTCTTTGTGGATGTCGGAAGGTTCAAGGGAAGCAGCTATTACAGCAAGGGAGTTTGACACATTGTGTTCACCGGTAACAGATAGTTCTATACGCCCCCTGTCTTCACCATTTACAAAAAGATTATAACTTGCACAGCCAAAATTGTTATAGGTGATATTTTTAGCAGTATAATCGGGCTCTTTGCCGTTTATGGCTCTAAGGCCGTATTTTATAATTCTTATTTTCCTATCCGGAATAAGTTTATCAACATCTTCAATTTCATTATTAATGACAAGAAGCCCTGTTTCCGGTAAAAGGCCAATAAATTTGGTGAAAGACAGTCTTTCATTTTCAAGAGTACCAAAGAAGTCCAGATGCTCAGCTTCTACATTTAGAACTATGGCTGTAGTCGGGGTAAAGTGTAAGAAACTATTGGCATATTCACAGGCTTCCATAATGAAGTTTTCAGACTTGCCAAGCCTCATATTACCGCCAATCCCGCTGAGTATGCCGCCGACAGATATGGTTGGGTCAAGCTCTGCCTCCAGATACACATAGGAGAGCATGGAGGTGGTGGTTGTCTTGCCGTGTGTACCGGAAACAGCAACAGCATTTTTATAATGGCTCATTATCTGACCAAGGCATTCAGCCCTCTCAAGCATAGGTAAACCAAGCTCTTTTGCCTTAACAAATTCAGGATTATCTTCATGAATGGCGGCAGTGTACACTACAAGGCCTATATCGGAAGTGAGGTTTTTACCATCCTGAGAATAATAAACAGTGATTCCGAGTTCTTCAAGTCTTTTAGTTACAGCGGACTTGTGCAGGTCGGAGCCTGAAACCTTAAAACCCTTATCGAGGAAGAGTTCAGCTATTCCACTCATGCTTATCCCGCCAATTCCTATGAAATAGACGGGAGCGGAGTTGTTTTTTAAGTCTAATTTATGCATAATTATACCTCTTTTTGATGAATATGAATTTTTGTAATTGCATTATAGCATAAATGATTTATTTAGGCAAAAAAATACTGTGATTTAGTCTGAATTATTTACGAAACTTCTTGTGAAATACCGTAATTAAGCCCCACCAAACTGATGCAGGTACTGACCATATAAAACCATATCTATTAAATGACCATATGGTCATTTTTAACAACAATAAATGGTCAAAAAAAACAAAAAAATATACAAAAAGAATCTATAAAACCCATAATTAATCCATATTAATGTCAATAGCAATTAATGTCCAAAAATGTTATAATATAGTTCAGAATTAGAGGGCAGATGGAATGGATGGTGGTTTCATTTAAAACTCCAATTTTAACTTGAAACGCAGTGACAGAAAACAATACTGTCAAGCAGAAGGAGGTCACATATGAATATTACAGACATTAGAATCAGAAAAGTTGCCAAAGAGGGCAAACTGAAGGCTGTTGCCTCCATAACAGTTGACGGTGAGTTTGTAGTTCATGACATCAAGATTATTGATGGCGACAAAGGTCTTTTTATAGCAATGCCTAGTAGAAAGACTAATGATGGCGAGTATCATGATATTGCTCATCCTATTAACCAAGAGACAAGAGAGAGCCTTCAGAATTCAATTGTAACGGAGTTCCAAAATGGAAATTGGATGGAATTTCCAGTGAAGGAAGAAGTTAGTAATGTAGGTTAGGCAGGTAAGATAGGTGATGGGAGGTCTTAGACCTCTCATTTTTTATGCCATTTTATTGTTTTTGAAGGAAGATGATGTTAAAATAATCAATAAAGACTAATATAATTTTATGAAAAGCAGGAAAGAAGGATATTTATGTATATAATTGCAGGATTGGGGAATCCGGATAGGAAATATGCCGGTACACGCCACAACATCGGATTTGATGTAATTACCTATTTATCAGATAAATATGATATTTCCCTGTCAAAGACGGGATTTAAGTCAAAGCTCGGACAGGGTTTTATAGATGGAGAAAAGGTTCTCCTTATGAAACCACAAACCTATATGAATCTTTCGGGTGAGGCTGTAGGTGAAGCAGTCAATTTCTACAGGGCTGATGCTGCTAGTGAACTTATCATTGTTCAGGATGATATAGACCTTGAACCGGGAAATATAAGAATTAGGTCTAAGGGCAGTGCAGGCGGGCATAATGGCATAAAAAGCGTAATTTCACATATAGGTGGAAATGAATTTGTCCGTATCAAGGTCGGAGTTGGGGGTAAGCCAGAGGGCCGGGATCTTGCTGACCATGTGCTGTCAGGGTTTGACAGAGATACTGAGCCGCTTATAAGAAAGGTTATAGAAAAGGCGGGAGAGGCAATTGTAACCGTTATGAAAGAGGGAGCAGAGGCAGCCATGAACAAGTATAACGGGATGAAGATAGAAGTTTAAGGAGATGAAATGAACTTACTAACAGAGCCGCTTTTAGAGTCAAAAGAGGTAAAAGAGGCAGTAAATCATATTGAGAAAAAGAAACTTCCCATACTTATTACAGGCTGTATGGATGCCGAAAAAAGCAATATAATAGAAACTTTGTCCTCTGCTGCAGGCAAAAGACATAGAATTATAGTGACTTATGATGAAATAAGGGCTAGAGAAATTGCAGCTGATATGAAGCTCTATGATAAAAAAGCTATGTTATATCCGGCTAAGGATATAATGTTCTTTTCGGCTGATATACATGGTAATGCAATTGTAAGTGGAAGACTGGAAGTGTTGAAGAGGTTAATTGAAGATGAAGCTTCAACTATTGTTTTAAGCTTAGAGGCAGGGCTTGACAGAGTGCTGCCGCTTTCCTATGTGAAAGAAAAGATTGTGAAGCTGTCTGTAGAGATAGTTACGATATCACAGGGCTTGGGAGAAGTCTGTCTGAACTGGGCTTTGAAAAGACCTCTCAGGTTTCAGGAAAGGGTCAGTTTGCGGTGAGGGGAGATATATTTGATATTTTCCCATTAACTGAAGAAACGCCTTTCAGGCTGGAGTTTTGGGGTGATGAGATAGATTCTATAAGAGCCTTTGATGTAGAGAGCCAGAGATCAATAGAAAATGTGGATGAACTTTTAGTTTATCCGGCAACGGAGATTGTTATAGACGAAGAAAGAAAGCTTGCGGGACTTAAAAGATTAAATCAGGAAAAGGAAGAGGTATACAAGAAATTAAGAGCTGAAATGAAGACTGAAGAGGCTGCAAGGCTTAACTCTGTAGTTGAGGAATTTAAGGATAATCTTGAAATTTATGGAGGTTCATTCGGTATTGACAGCTATATCAATTACTTTTTTGATGAGACAGTTACATTTTTTGATTATTTTAATGAGGAAGATATTTTCTTCATAGATGAACCGATAAGAATAGAAGAAAAGGGAAGGGCAGTTTCTTTTGAATGGCGTGAAAGCATGGGAAACAGGCTTACTAAGGGCTACATCCTTTCGAAACAGGCTGATACAATCTGGGACTATAAATTCATCCTTGGTAAACTTGCCGGGAAACCTACAGTACTTTTAAGCCTGCTGGAGACAAGGACCGGAGACATAGAGATAAGGAAGCGTTTTGATATACTTTCCCGTAACATAAATCCATACAATAACAGCTTTGAAATGCTTGTCAAAGATTTAACAAAATATAAAAAAGATGGTTATAAGGTAGTGGTGGTTAGTTCATCTAAACTAAGGGCAGAGAGGCTGGCAGAAGACTTTAGGGAAAGAGAACTGATGGCGAACTGCCTGGGTATAGATGGAAGGATGCCGGTGGGCGGTGAAATTGTGACAATTCAGGGTAATCTCAGAAGAGGCTTTGAATATCCTGCCATCAAATTTGCAGTTATTTCAGAAAGTGATATCTTTGGAGCTGAGAAGAAAAAGGCTGTCAGAAAGAAAAAGAAGATTGACGGGGCTTCCATATCAAGCTTTTCTGAATTGCACGAGGGAGACTATGTCATCCATGAAAACTATGGAGTTGGCAGATATAGGGGTATAGAAAAATCTACAGTTGAAGGTGTGACCAGAGATTATATAAAGGTTGAATATGATGAAGGTGTGAGTGTCTTTGTAGGCATAACAGAGCTTGATATTTTGCAGAAATATGCAGATTCAAGCAGCAATAAGCCTAAACTTGACAAGGTTGGCGGGCAGGCTTGGAAGAAGAAAAAAATCCAAGGTGAGAGAGTCCATAAATGAGGTGGCGAAGGATTTGGTAGAGCTCTATGCAAAGCGGGGACAGGAAAAGGGCTTCATGTATGGGAAGGATACTGTATGGCAGCAGGAATTTGAAGAAATGTTTCCATATGAAGAGACTGATGATCAGCTAAATGCAATAAAAGATGTGAAGGCGGATATGGAAAGTGCCAAAATCATGGACAGGCTTGTATGTGGTGATGTGGGCTTTGGGAAGACAGAGGTGGCTATAAGGGCTGCTTTTAAGGCTGTATCAGAGGGAAAACAGGTAGTTATGCTTGTGCCTACTACCATACTTGCGGGCCAGCATTATGCTACATTTTCAAAAAGAATGAAAAATTTCCCGATAACAATAGAATTTCTTTCCAGATTTAAATCGGCAGCAGAAACTAAAAAGATTAAGGAAAAATTGAAATCAGGGCTTATTGACATAATTATAGGCACACATAAGGTGCTTTCGCCTGAAATAAAATATAAGGATTTGGGACTCTTAATTATTGATGAGGAACAACGGTTTGGTGTGAGCCACAAAGAAAAAATAAAGAAACTTAGGGAAAATGTAGATGTACTCACACTTTCAGCAACACCTATTCCGAGAACCCTGCATATGAGTCTGGTAGGAATTAGAGATATGTCTGTGCTTGAAGAACCTCCGGTGGACAGAATACCTATTCAGACCTATGTGCTTGAACATGATGAGGAGATAATCAGAGAGGCTGTAAATAGGGAGATGGCAAGAAACGGCCAGGTTTATTATGTATACAATAGGGTGAACGGAATAGAAGACAGGGCTGCAAAACTGACTGAAATGCTTCCTCATGCAAGAATTTCTTACGCACATGGCCGGATGAACGAGAGAGAACTTGAAATATAATGTTCGATTTTATTAATGGAGAAATAGATGTGTTGGTTTCTACTACAATTATAGAAACAGGACTTGATATTTCAAATGTAAATACAATTATTATTGATGATGCGGATAAGATGGGACTTTCTCAGCTCTATCAGTTAAGAGGCAGGGTGGGGAGAAGTTCAAGAACATCCTTTGCCTTTCTTATGTACAGGCGGGATAGGATGCTTAGAGAAATAGCTGAAAAAAGACTGGCGGCAATAAAAGAGTTTACAGATTTGGGTTCAGGATTTAAAATAGCCATGAAAGATCTTGAAATAAGAGGAGCCGGTAATTTGCTCGGAAAGAGCCAGTCGGGTCATATGGAGGCTGTGGGCTATGATCTTTATTGTAAGATGTTGAATGAGGAGGTAAAGCGTCTCAAGGGAGAAGTAGTCTCAAGTGATGAGTTTGAGACAAAGATAAATATAGATGCCTCCGCTTACATACCTGCAAAATATATAAGAAATGAAGCAGCCAGGCTTGAAATGTATAAGAGAATTGCGGCTGTTGCCACAGAGGAGGATGTGAGTGAACTGAAGGACGAACTCATAGACAGATATGGAGAAATGCCTGATGAAGTGGATAATCTCGTAAATATTTCATTTATTCGTAAACTTGCCAAAGAAGCAGGAGCTACAATGGTGGAATGTATGGAGAAGATGGTTAAGATTTCACTGTACAATGAGATTAAGCTTAGGCCGGAGAAGGTTGGAGAGGTCTTGTCAAATAATGAGGGAAGGATTAAATTTAGAACAGGAAGGGAAACTTATTATGAATATAAGTTTGGAGATGGAATCCACAGGTTAAAGCCAGAGGAAAAAATAAAGGAACTTATGGTTATAATGTCGGAACTTATACCATGTAGACAGCAGGAAGAGATAAAGGAGGAGCAATGCTAAGAAGTTTTTTGCTAAAGACTGTTCTGTTTTTGCTCGTCTTAATAGGAGGGGCGGCTATAATCTTTCATCTGGATGATGAAAATATGCTAAAACTTGGAGAAGATGTTGTTAAATCTGTTAGGATAGAGCCTGAAATAGAGAGGAAGAAGATAATTCGTGCAGATATTCCCATAATAAAAATAGGAGATGAGACAGTGTATTATCCGGAATTTGAGTTTTATCTTCTGGCAACCAAAAAAGATTATGAAACCCTGCTAGGCAAGGGAGTATGGTCAGTAACCAGAAATGGGCGAAGTATGGAGGAGTTACTTAAAACCGATATCATAGAAGAAATAGCTCACCTTAAAATAGTGGTGAACGAGGCTAAGAAGGAAGGATACAGCCTTAGTGAAGCAGAGGCTCAGGAAATCAAGAATTCTGCAAAGGAGCAGCTGAAGGGAATTGACCCCATATTAAAAGCCGGATACTATCTGGATGAAGAACTGATAACAAGAATTTATGAGGAGAATTTTTTGGCTGTCAAATTCTTTAATGGTTATTCTCAAGCAGCCAATGTAGAGGGTGAAGCAGCCAAAAAATTATTTAATACAGCTTACGATATCTGGGAAAATGCTTATACGGCAGAGATATATTGGGAAAATATTGATGGAGTCACTGTGGAGAGGCTGGAATCGGTTAGGGAATAGGCTGAAATTCAGTTACAGAATTAATAAAATCTGAAGACAGACAGGCATTTATGCTACCTGTTGGACATAAAAATCATTAAATTAGTTCAAATGTGCTTAGAATCAAGTATTTTAACTGAAAATTACTTGACAAATCGCGTTAATAAGTTTATAAGTATCTTGTAGACTTATTGTTATAAGCGAGTCTGACTCGCACTAGAAAATTATAGGAGGATTTATTCCATGAATAAGGCAGAACTTGTATCAGCTATCGCTGAAAAAACTGAGTTGAAGAAAGTTGACGCAGAGAAAGCTGTTAAGGCTTTTGTAGATGTTGTTACTGAGGAACTTAAGAAGGGCGGAAAGGTTCAGTTAGTAGGTTTTGGTACATTTGAAGTATCAAAGAGAGCTGCAAGGGAAGGAAGAAACCCACAGACAAAGAAAACTATCAAGATTCCGGCATCAAATGCTGCAAAGTTTAAGGCTGGTAAGGCTCTTAAAGATGCTATCAATACAAAATAGGAATTAAGCAAACAATAACGAGGGACTGTCTGAAAAGATAGTCTCTCTTTTGATATAAGGAGGAATATGAGATTAGATAAGTACATTAAGGTATCAAGGCTTATTAAAAGAAGAACGGTTGCTAAGTCAGCCTGTGATGCAGGCAGGGTATATGTAAATGATAAACAGGCAAAGGCAGGCACGGAAATTAAGATAGGAGACATAATTACTATAGGTTTTGGAGATAAACAGCTTAAAGTGAGGGTGACTGAGATAGCTGAAACAGTAAAAAAAGATGAGGCTAAGGAGATGTATGAGTTTGTGGAATAGTAATTCATTTAATTGTACAGGTGTTAATTAAGAGACTAAATACATTTAAATGTCTTGTGCAAAACCCAAAAATAAGTTACAATATGTACAACTAAATAAGATATGCATAGTAGAATGTTACTGCAAACCAAGGAGGAAATATGTGGAATAAGCATAGGTACGCAATTCTCAGTCTCGTACTTGTTGTGGGAATTTTCTTGACGGGAATAAGGCTGCCATTTGTTGCAAGGGCAGAGGGTGCATCAACTCCGGCTGATCCGGCTGCCATACAGGAAAAGACTATAGAGTTTATGCAAGATGGAACTGTTATAGGAAATAGCAGTAAGATAGACTTATATAAGGAGATTACTGTAAATCTAACAGTTAAGGTTAACTTGAACCAAGCTGATGATAAAAAAATAACAAAGAATAATTTCATAGAATATGAACTTGGCTCTCCTTTTAAGTTTGCAGGAGATAAAGAAAGTCAGACGGTTATTGAAGAAATAACTAAGGCAGTTACACTTAATAAAAATATAGCCAAAACTACGATTACCAAAGATAATGACGGTAAGATTAAGGTTAAATTTGACTTTTCTGCAGCGGATGATGCTGTATTTAATGAGAGGGATGCAGTAATTAAGGCCACAGTCAAGCTCAAGGTTGACCTGGATAAGATAGACCATAATAATCCTGCGTCAGGTAAGGTCAGAATTCTAAACCAAGACTATGAAGTTGAAGGTATACAGGAAGAACTGAATGTTGGGAAAAAGGGTAAAGTTGACTGGAGTGATGCAACTGTACTCTGGACTGTAGATACGGAAAGAAAACTTAAAGGTTCTACTAACACAGGCTTAACTCTTGTAGGTTCTGAGTTTATTGATGAACTCAAAAAAACCGGAGAATATGTAACAGATTCTTTACAGGTCAATGGCCATGCTGTGACACCTGATGTAATGCCGACTGCTGAAGACAAGAAGATTAGTTACAAAATTAAAGATAGTGATTTTGTTTCAGGGGCAGACAAGAGTAAGGCAACAGTTACTTTTAAGACTAAGATTACAAGTGATGACTTGAAAAACGGTAAGGAATACACTAACACAGCCAAGGTTGACGGACTCCAGAAGAGTAAAGAATCCAATATAGCTACAGCAGGTGTTATTAAGTTTGGTAAGAAGACAGGAACGGTCACAAATGCAGCAGTTAATTTTTGGCAGATTGAGTGGGCTATAGAATTTAATGAAGAAGCTGCTGACTTAGGCCCTGTAAAAATAAAAGATGAACTTCAGAAAGACTTTTTCCGTGGCACTGCAACCCAGACTTTTGCTAAGGCCTGGTATGAAGAATGGGATGGAGAAAAGTGGGTAAAAGGGGGAAATGTAACTCCTAGTAGTATTGAATACACCATATCTAATGTGACTAAAAAGACAAGGCTTATAATCCAGACAAATACTAATATCCCTGCAAATAATGTGGAATATTTCCGATTTAAGAATACAGCCCCTATAAGCTGGGGAACGGGAACTAACCCAAAGGTTAGCTTTGATGGTGAAGTTGCATTGGGGAAAAATTGGATATCCAAAACAGTTAAGCCTTTAGATGAAAAAGATCCTGATAAGAAAGTCGGCTTTGAAACTGAGTGGATTGCAACCTATTCCAAAAAAGAACATGACTCAGGAGCTTATTATCTATATGATGCATTTATCTTTGATAATGATATTTTAACAAAGAACAGTGTAATTAATGATGATGATTATAAGATAACAAAAAAGGGATCAGATACCGCTGTTACAAATGTTCCATCACTTAAAGAAATAATTCCGGGCACTAACTGGCACCAGAGGCTGATAAATGCAGATAATCCTACTAAGGTGCTTACAGCAGCTACTCCTAGCAGCTTAAATGTTAGAGTGCTTGAAATAAAGAATAAGACTGGTAATAAGCTGTAGGACATTTATTAGAAATCAGTAATTTTGGAAATGGTACAAGTCAGGTTAGTTTCAAAACTAAGATGCTTGAACCTGAACACCTTTTAAAAGAGAGGGCATATGGCTACAATTATATGTCTCTTGTAAAAGATGGTAAAAAAGTAGATGAAGCAGAGCCTTGGCCTAGATATAACTCAAGGATGATAAAAAAACAGGCTCTGTCAAAGGATGCGGCAAGGCAGTTTTTGAGTGATTCAAATATAGCTCAGGCTGACACTGATGTAATAGAGGAAAATTATTCTAAGGACAATTATTTAACAGCCTATGATAGAGACAGTAAAACAATAACCTACCGTCTCAGCGTGAATGCGGCAAATGTTCATGATGAAGATGGAGACTTGGGAAACATTATTGTTTCAGATAAGCTTAATGAGGATTGGGAGTATGTAGACATAAAGCCTGGCAAAAAATTCCTCTTGTACAAAGGTGAAACAGCATTTAAGGGTGCGGCTACAGATGCTGCGGTAAGGGCTGTGGGATCTGAGTTATCAGGAAGCATTGCAAACGATAAATTTACCAACAATGTTTCTGCCGGAGAGGCTGAATTTAAGTTTAATAAGATAGATTCACCTTATGTAATCTTCCTTAAGGTACATTTGAAAGACTCTTCCCGTAATAAGTACCTTAATTACTATGGTGATGTTAATAATACAGCCAAGCTCACAATAGAAAAAATGACTTGGCATTCTGAAGCTACTAGGAAGGTAGTCTTTGCAGAGAGTGAACAAAAGGTAAAGGTAGATGAGCGTTTCCTTTGGAAGGATGTTGACCTTGCAGAGTCATTTGACAACCAGACTAAAGAGGGAGTTGTTAAGTGGACTGTGCTTTACAAACCGTACAAAGTATATGATAGCGGTGATGATACAGTCGTTACCCTCAAAGATGAAATGAGTGACAATATCTCCATAGCTAGAAGAAAGGGCTCTAATGAGCTTATCTTTGAAGGCGATAATTTCAAAATCTTTGAAGGAAGTATAGACAAGGAAGGAAAGTTTACTCCTTCAAGAGAGATTAAGGATAATCTTAAGGACATATTTAAGTATGACACGGCAACTAAAGCCTTCACTATAGCTATTCCGGATAAGAATAAGCATTATCAAATTTCATATATCACCTATATAAAGGATGGTACAACCACAGGAGCTAAGATAAGCAACACACTTTCACTTTTTGAAAATGGTAGTGAAACAGAGATTTACAAACCAAGTTTTAATAAGGAAGTTACAATGCAGTCATCAGCTACAACCAGAGGCTTTGAGGAGTTGAAGGTTGTAAAAAAGAGCGGAAGGGATGGAAGCCTGCTTGCAAATGCTGAATTTAAGCTTACTAAGGATGGCGGTTCTTCATATAATATAGTGACCACAAATGCAATTGGCGTTGTTAATTTTGGGAAATTAGTACCGGGGGATTATACTCTCGTGGAAACTAAGCAGCCTGAAGGATATAAGGAAAATAATACAGAGTATAAGTTTAAGGTATCCGACCTTGAGGTTGGAATGAAGGTGGACTTTATAGGTTCCTACAGTAATGCTGTAACTAATAATAATGAATTGATTATTACAAATGAACCAATTGAACAACCGCCTTATCCGGGTGGAGGAGGTGGGATTGTTCCTCCTCAGGAAAACCCTAATAAACCTGTAGAACCTGGAAAACCAGGAGAGTCAGGAAAACCTGTAGAACCAGGAAAACCATCTAAACCGAATAAACCGGTAGTTCCAGCAAAGCCATCGAACCCATCGAAGCCATCGAACCCAACAAAACCGGTAAATCCTACTAACCCAACGAATCCAACAAATCCAACTACACCAACAAACCCTGATACACCGGCACAGACAGTGCCTTCCTATCCGATCAACAATACCCCAAATCCAAATGACCCAAATAGTCCTGAGCAGATCGAGGTAATTGGAGATGATGGGAATCCACTCGGTAATTTTGCAAAGAAGCAAAGCCTAATGGAGAATATGAGTATGTAAGTGTAGATGATGGAACTCCTTTAGGAAGTATCAAAGCTGCCGGGCTTCCAAAGACAGGTGGTGCAAATCTTGTATGGTATTATGTAATAGGAGGAGGTCTAATCCTTGTGGCAGTAATTCTATTTGTAATACGCAAGAAAAAAGATGATAAATAATTAACATTTAAGATGAGTCAGAAAGCCTTGTAGATAGCAATCTACAGGGCCTTCTTATTGCATCAGTCATGTAAATGTGCAAATGCTAGATTTTCAAGGTAAGTGCAACACTTTGTAAAAATAGCAAAAGCAACACTTTTCCTAGATAAAATAATGAAATTATATCAATAAAATCAGACTGAATTTAATCGGATTTGGTCTGATTTTATTGTTTTGCCCGAAAAAAGGGTATGGCAAACAAGCCTGAAAGCGTATCTTTCAGGTTAAATGCAACGCTTTTTAGTGTTGCATTTACTTTGAAAAATATTGCCAATATCTACTTAATAAATCTTATATTTGAGCTAATAGATTATATTTCACTTATACGAAATCTGTCAAGACAAAAGTGAATGGGCTTTCAGCCCAGCCTTGACTAGAATTTCGTAAGTGAAATTCATCATAATCAAGCCTAATATAACTATAAATAGAACTCAAAATAGCCTTATATTTCCTTCATTTATCAATTAGAATGGCTCTTTGTATTATATTGGAACTGAGATAATGATATTTTTCAATGTAAATGCAACAGGGATATCTGTCAGAGTAAGTGCAACACCATGTTGCATTTAAGTTGAAAAACTACATAAATGTGCAAAGGTAAAAAAACTTTTAAAAAGGTGTTGACAAATATACCGGCTTTGTGGTATCATACTATCCGTTGCCCCACAAAAGACCACTTAATAAAAACTGTAGAAATATAGTAAATAAGCGGATTGTAAGGCAAAGAACCTTGATAACTAAATAGTGAGACAATCTTGAAAATTCAAACGAACGCGTATAAGTAGTAATACTTGTACACCTTTAAAAAACAGTAAAAATTATTGACTTTAGCCGGTCAATAACGGAATAAGCAAGAGATGATGAATGTCAGCTTGTTCTGACGAAGGCCAAACTTGATTTTCTTAATGAAAGCGAAGCTTGAATTTAGAAAATCAGTTGTTCTTTCGAAGCAAAGCGAGAAAGAACATCCGAATATATTTTTATGAGAGTTTGATCCTGGCTCAGGATGAACGCTGGCGGCGTGCCTAACACATGCAAGTCGAACGGAGATTACAGACGGAAGTTTTCGGATGGAAGGCTGTAATTCTTAGTGGCGGACGGGTGAGTAACGCGTGGGCAACCTGCCCTATACAGGGGGATAGCAGCTGGAAACGGCTGGTAAGACCGCATAAGTCGGTTAAACCGCATGGTTTGACTGGGAAATGAGCAATCAGGTATAGGATGGGCCCGCGTCCGATTAGCCAGTTGGCAGGGTAAAAGCCTACCAAAGCAACGATCGGTAGCCGGACTGAGAGGTCGGACGGCCACATTGGGACTGAGACACGGCCCAAACTCCTACGGGAGGCAGCAGTGGGGGATATTGCACAATGGAGGGAACTCTGATGCAGCGACGCCGCGTGAGTGAAGAAGTATTTCGGTATGTAAAGCTCTATCAGCAGGGAAGATGATGACGGTACCTGACTAAGAAGCCCCGGCTAACTACGTGCCAGCAGCCGCGGTAATACGTAGGGGGCAAGCGTTATCCGGATTTACTGGGTGTAAAGGGAGCGCAGGCGGTTTGGCAAGTTGAGAGTGGAAGCAGGGGGCTCAACCCCCTGACTGCTCCCAAAACTGTTAAACTTGAGTATGGGAGAGGCAGGCGGAATTCCTAGTGTAGCGGTGAAATGCTTAGATATTAGGAAGAACACCGGTGGCGAAGGCGGCCTGCTGGACCAAAACTGACGCTGAGGCTCGAAAGCGTGGGTAGCAAACAGGATTAGATACCCTGGTAGTCCACGCTGTAAACGATGAATACTAGGTGCTGGGAGGCATAAGCCTTTTCGGTGCCGCCGCAAACGCATTAAGTATTCCACCTGGGGAGTACGTTCGCAAGAATGAAACTCAAAGGAATTGACGGGGACCCGCACAAGCGGTGGAGCATGTGGTTTAATTCGACGCAACGCGAAGAACCTTACCCGGTCTTGAGATCCTCCTGAATACGGAGTAATGTCTGTAGTCCTTCGGGACAGGAGAGACAGGTGGTGCATGGTTGTCGTCAGCTCGTGTCGTGAGATGTTGGGTTAAGTCCCGCAACGAGCGCAACCCCTGTTTTCAGTAGCCAGCGGTTAGGCCGGGCACTCTGGAAAGACTGCCGAGGATAACTCGGAGGAAGGCGGGGATGACGTCAAATCATCATGCCCCTTATGACCGGGGCTACACACGTGCTACAATGGCAGTTACAGAGGGAAGCGAAGGCGTGAGCCGGAGCGAATCCCAGAAAGGCTGCCTCAGTTCGGATTGTAGTCTGCAACTCGACTACATGAAGCTGGAATCGCTAGTAATCGCGAATCAGAATGTCGCGGTGAATACGTTCCCCGGGTCTTGTACACACCGCCCGTCACACCATGGGAGTCGGAAATGCCCGAAGTCAGTGGCCTAACCGCAAGGGAGGAGCTGCCGAAGGCAGGTCTGGTGACTGGGGTGAAGTCGTAACAAGGTAGCCGTATCGGAAGGTGCGGCTGGATCACCTCCTTTCTAAGGAAGAAGAAGTAGGGATTGTCTTACTGTTTAGGTATCAAGCGAGCAACTTTGTAGCTGAGCGAGAGAAAATGTGAAAGCTTGCTTTCAAACATTTTCGAGAGCGAAGATACAAGCTCGAGCCAAACTCTAGCGAGGACGAACGAAGTGAGTTCGAGCTAGTTTGGATCGAAAGTTGCGAGATGAAGTACCAAAATATGTCTGGTGGCGATGCGTCTAGGGGTCACACCCGTTCTCATCCCGAACACGAAGGTTAAGGCCTGGGCGGCCGATGGTACTGCACTGGAGACGGTGTGGGAGAGTAGGTGGCTGCCAGACATTGTTTTCTTATCGAGCTCAAGTCGAAGACGCAGAGCGAGTTTAGAAAACAAGTCGTTCTTTTGAGCGAAGCGAAAAAGAACTTCCTAATTCTTTTCGAGCGAAAGTAACTAAAAAGAATTAAAGCTTGGAATAGCAGAATAGCTTAAAAAGGACTAAAGCCTTCAATTAGTGATTTGATGTAATCAATCCCAATTGGTTGTATCAAATGACTGATTGAAAAGTCAGTCAAATGTACCTTGAAAACTGCATACCGAACAAATATTTATGCAAGTATAGCTTTTAGTGATTTAATCATTAGGAGATATACAGCTAGATATGAAACAACATCGAGACATTGTTTTCTTGATGAACACGAGTTGAAAACGAAGTGTGAATATAGAAAACAAGTCGTTCTTTCAAGCGAAAGCGAGAAAGAACTTCAATGTATTTATTAAAAAGATTTAATACTGATACGCTAGTCAGTGTTAAATTAAAGAGAACCATAATGAGTTATCTAAAATACCGTTGAGATGGGTCACTCGCAGAAATGCTCCGCATTTCACGCTCGTGATAGGCGTTTCGTAGAAACGCCTCCTCCACGGCACACACCGTCGCCTGCAAGCAAGCTTGCGTCGCCGGAGATGTTCCGTAGAGCATTCCCATCTCAACGTTGGTCAAGATTACAAGGGCGCAGGGCGGATGCCTTGGCACCAGGAGCCGAAGAAGGACGTGATAAGCTGCGAAAAGCTGCGGGGAGGAGCAAATATCCATTGATCCGCAGGTATCCGAATGGGGAAACCCGGCAGAAAGAACTTCTGTCACCGTATGATGAATCCATAGTCATGCGGAGGGAACCCGGCGAACTGAAACATCTAAGTAGCCGGAGGAAGAGGAAGAAACATCGAATCCCTAAGTAGTGGCGAGCGAAAGGGGACGAAGCCCAAACCAAGGATTTATCCTTGGGGTTGAGGACCACATACGAAGAAGCAGCAGGTAGCAGAACGGTTTTGGGAAAGCCGGTCATAGAGAGTGAAAGCCTCGTATGCGAAACAGACTGTGATTCAGTGGTATCCAGAGTACTACGGGACACGAGAAACCCCGTAGGAAGCAGGGGGGACCACCCCCCAAGGCGAAATACTACCTGGTGACCGATAGAGTATAGTACCGTGAGGGAAAGGTGAAAAGAACCCCGGGAGGGGAGTGAAAGAGAACCTGAAACCCTGTGTCTACAAGCTGCGGAAGAGTTATTCTATGTGCTTACCTACTCTTACGAAAATTACTTGTCTGTGAACTCAGCTACATCGTCAACATACTCGCTGTAGACAACTACAGCTGCGTGTGTTTCCTTGTATCTGAGCCCACATTCTGCGTAATTCAGTATCGTAGAAGTAGGCAAGCACATAGAACGCTCGACCGTGTACTTTTTGTAGAACGGTCCGGCGAGTTGCCGTTGCTGGCAGGTTAAGTACTTAAGGTACGGAGCCGAAGGGAAACCAAGTCTTAACAGGGCGGTAAGTCAGTAACGGCAGACCCGAAACCGGGTGACCTACCCATGGCCAGGATGAAGTCTGCGTAAAAGTGGATGGAGGTCCGAACACACGTCTGTTGAAAAAGGCGGTGATGAGCTGTGGGTAGCGGAGAAATTCCAATCGAACTCGGAGATAGCTGGTTCTCCCCGAAATAGCTTTAGGGCTAGCCTCGGTATAGTCTAATGGAGGTAGAGCACTGAATCGCTGCGGGGGCGTCAAAGTCTACCAATGCGTATCAAACTCCGAATGCCATATAGATGTTTACCGGGAGTCAGACTGTATGAGATAAGTCGGACAGTCAAAAGGGAAACAGCCCAGACCATCTGCTAAGGTCCCAAAGTGTATGTTAAGTGGTAAAGGATGTGGGGTTTCGAAGACAACTAGGATGTTGGCTCAGAAGCAGCCATTCATTCAAAGAGTGCGTAATAGCTCACTAGTCGAGAGGTCCTGCGCCGAAAATGTCCGGGGCTGAAACATAACACCGAAGCAATGGAACATGCCTTTTGGTATGTTGGTAGGGGAGCATTGATAACACGAAGAAGCGGTACCGTAAGGAGCCGTGGAGGGTTATCAAGAGAGAATGCCGGAATGAGTAGCGAGATGAAGGTGGGAATCCTTCAGGCCGTATATCCAAGGTTTCCAGGGTAAAGCTGATCTTCCCTGGGGAAGTCGGGACCTAAGCTCAGGCTGAGAAGCGTAGGCGATGGACAACTGGTTGATATTCCAGTACCTCTGGCTGTCAGAAATGTGGGGACACGGAGATTCAGGGAGTGCCTGTAAAGGATTCAGGTGCAAGCATGGTTTATGCCGGGCAGGCAAATCCGTCCGGGTAAGTGAACTGTGTGATGCGGACCGAAATATAAGTAGGGAAGCTCCTGGGAGAGCCGTCGAGAAAAGCCGCTATTGTGTAGTCAGAGCCCGTACCGTAAACCGACACAGGTGGATGGGGAGAGTATCCCAAGGCCGGCGGGAGAAGCATTGTTAAGGAACTCGGCAAAATGGCCCCGTAAGTTCGCGATAAGGGGTGCCTGTAGAGATACAGGCCGCAGAGAATAGGCTCAAGCAACTGTTTAGCAAAAACACAGGTCTATGCGAAACCGTAAGGTGATGTATATGGGCTGACGCCTGCCCGGTGCTGGAAGGTTACGGGGAGTGCTTAGGAGCAATCCGAAGGTACGAACTTAAGCCCCAGTAAACGGCGGCCGTAACTATAACGGTCCTAAGGTAGCGAAATTCCTTGTCGGGTAAGTTCCGACCCGCACGAAAGGCGTAATGATTTGAGCGCTGTCTCAACAATGCACCCGGTGAAATTGAAGTACCAGTGAAGATGCTGGTTACCTGCGCCAAGACGGAAAGACCCCATGGAGCTTTACTCCATCTTGGTACTGGGATTAGATATATGATGTACAGGATAGGTGGGAGACAAAGAAGCAGGGACGCCAGTTTCTGCGGAGTCAATGTTGGGATACCACCCTTCGTGTATCTGGTTTCTAACCTTTGCCCGTTATCCGGGCAGGGGACAATGCCAGGAGGGGAGTTTGACTGGGGCGGTCGCCTCCGAAAGTGTATCGGAGGCGCTCAAAGGTTCCCTCAGAATGGTTGGAAACCATTCGCAGAGTGTAAAGGCAGAAGGGAGCTTGACTGCGACACCGACGGGTGGAGCAGGTACGAAAGTAGGACTTAGTGATCCGGTGGTATGTAAGTGGGAATGCCATCGCTCAACGGATAAAAGCTACCCTGGGGATAACAGGCTTATCACTCCCAAGAGTTCACATCGACGGAGTGGTTTGGCACCTCGATGTCGGCTCATCGCATCCTGGGGCTGTAGTAGGTCCCAAGGGTTGGGCTGTTCGCCCATTAAAGCGGTACGCGAGCTGGGTTCAGAACGTCGTGAGACAGTTCGGTCCCTATCTGGCGCAGGCGCAGGATATTTGAGGAGAGCCGTCCTTAGTACGAGAGGACCGGGATGGACGAACCGCTGGTAGACCAGCTGCAGTGCCAGCTGCACGGCTGGGAAGCCAAGTTTGGCAGGGATAAACGCTGAAGGCATCTAAGCGTGAAGCCCCCCTCCAAGATAAGATATCCCATAGCGTAGGCTAATAAGACCCCTTAGAGAGTATGAGGTTGATAGGTCAGTGGTGTAAGCGGAGTAATCCGTGTGCCTTCTGATACTAATAGGTCGAAGGCTTGACCAAAGAAAAGGAAAGATGTTGATTCGGTTGCAGTTTTGAAGATATATGTAAAAAGGACACCTAAGGGTGTCCTTTTTTTGTTTAATTGTAGACAAAAAATATCTTTGACATATCTCACTATGGTTGATATTAAAACAGAGTTTATTGGGATGTAAATATACAATTAATAAAGTAATAATGTATAAGCATATTATTTTAGTGGCACAATGGCAAGAGTTTTACCTAAGGGGGCTAAAACCTTCAATAGGGTATTTATCTGTGGATTGGTCGTTCCCCTTTCCATTCTTGCTATAATAGGCTGTTTGACGCCACTTAATTCCTCAAGCTTCTTCTGGCTTATGCCTTGCTCAGTTCTTGCCTTTATCAACTCCCCAATAAGAGCAACTCTTAAATCACTCTCAGCTATTTCTTCGGGAGTTAAAAAAGTATCTATAAACTCCAATGCATCACTACCAACAGCGTCTGATTTCGTTGATTTGACATCATTGTTATTGTTTTTAGACTTTTCTATTGCTATGATATAATCTTTACTATTTTTCATTTTTATTATTCCTTTCAATGTAATCAATCATAAGGGCTTTAGCCTTTTCTATTTCTCTTTTAGGAGTTTTTTGTGTTGTTTTTAAAAAGTGAGACAGTAGAATAAACTCTTCACCATCATAGGCAAAAAATAAAATCCTATTACGGATAGGCCTTAGCTCCCATATTTCTCCATCTAAATGCTTTATATATGGTTCACCCAGTTTAAATCCATGTTCACTAAGAGCTTTTAGGTAATCTCTTATTTTGTTAATATTAATTCGGCTATTTTTGTCTGTTTTACAACCCAATTCTTGGAAGTACTCTTTTAACGGTTCTCTTCCAAGTTTATCTTTATAGAATCTAATAGAATACATTATTTATCTCCTCCCATTACTATGATACTTATAAGTTATTAAAAAGTCAAGTACTTAAAAGTTATTAAAATCTAATTATAAAAAAAATACCTTTCATATTTGATGAAATCTACAGATTGTGCTATTATAGTTATTGTTCATAAATCTAAAATCAAGATACAACCTATATTTTAACTTTACACCAATACCCGATAAGGAGACTAACATGAAAAAGAAATTAGTTATTATCTTATGCACAAGTTTATCTTTAAGCCTTTTTGCCTGTGGTGGCAATAATGCTAAGTCAAGCTCAGGAATATCAAGCACTACATCTGTAGAACAAAGCAATAGTAAATCCGCTAGTGAGGCTTCTAATAACAGCCAGACTTCAGAGAGTAACAGTACGGGTAAAACAGATAATAATATGGGTAAAGCAGGCAGTAGTACCGAGAGCAAGGGATCAGGTGATGCAACTAATGGCTCATCTGCCGGGAATACAGACAGCAATCCTTCTGAGAATGACATTTCTGGAGTTAAAGTGACTGATTTGATGGAAAAAATATGCAAAGATACCAAAGTACCTGCAAATGAAATATTTGAACTGGATAAAAAAAGTTTTGAAGTCTACAGTTTTGTCAAATGGATTGACGGCATCGAGGCAGCCTGCTCAGAGGGGCAGATAACAACTGATGCACATTCCCTAGTGCTTATAAGAGCAAATGGAGCAGATACAAAGACCATGGCAGAAGAGATAGCGGCTAAGGCAGACCCCGGGAAATGGATTTGTGTAGAAGCAGAGGTAGGCAAGGTATTATATACAGATAATTATGTTCTTATGGTAATGACATATAAAGATGCCTACAAAGGAATTAAATCAAATTTTGAGAAACTTGTAGGTGTGAAAATTAATACTATAGAAATGAAAAAATCCGTAAATTTGGAGTAATCGAAAGGAAGATAAATGGAGCTAAAGAAAACTAAGCAGCCTATTATGGGAATTGCAGCCATTTTAATCATTCTTTACCACTTATTTCCGGTTTCAAGAAGTAACGATGCATTAAATAGCTCAATAAGATTTGTAGTGATGACAGGTTATATTGGAGTGGATATTTTCTTCTTCATGTCTGGTTACATGGCGTATTTTTCAGATACAAGCGACTATTTTAACTATGTGAAAAGAAAATGTTTAAATATATATCCTATATTTATTTTCTCCTGTATCTTATATATATTGATGGGAAAATTAACTTTCTTAAAAGCCTTATTAACACTTTTAGGAATTGAATTCATCCTAACCGGTGGAGGTTCACTACTGTGGTTCATACCTGCAATCATGATTTTTTATCTCATTGTGCCATTTTATCTAAAACTTGTTAGAAGGATGAATAACATCTTATTATTTGCCATAACGATGGCAGTATGGTTTGTAACAATGCTTATTTTAGAAAGATTTACGGGGAATCACAGTATAAATATTTTTCTCTGTAGACTGCCTATTATCTTTTTCGGAATGCTTTTAGCTGGATTTGAGGGAAGATGGAAGGCAAAGAGCAAAATTATATTAGGATTTTTACTGTTTATAATCGGTGTGTTTTTGATACAGAAATTTGGATATATGAAAAAGGTAGATTTTCTAATAACAGATATATTCTATGTGATAGTAATGCCTTATGTTCTTGGTATTATTTTTATTATCTGATGTGATATTTGGGAAGGCAAAATCATATTTATTTAATTCACTGGGAAAGATTTCTCTCGAATTGTACTGCTTCCAAATGATACTTGGAAGCCTGATATTTGGAAAAGTGATAAGATATGTAAATAGCAGTATCTTAGCCTTTGTAATTGTTTTTGCAATTATTTTAATCTTATCAAATCTGATATATACAGGCAGAAAAAAAGAATATAATTAATAATTTAGAGGTAGGTGAATTTTACTATTATAAAATATTAATGGCATTTCGGTAAGAATTTTGACCATATTTTGGTATTGGTGGCAAGTGGAAGATAGAAAGGACAATCAGGATAACAGATACTTTCATATTGGTAAAAAAGAAGGTTCAAGGGATAATTCTTCAAGGATGATTTGGATAAATTAAGAAAAGGAAGTGAACATTATGAAAAAGCAATATAAGATTTTTATAGTTTTAGCCTTATTGGCATTCTCTTTAAGCCTGTTAAAAGATAATGTTTTTGCAGGTGAGGTTCCATTCGAGAATATCGGATATGGCTATCAGAGGCTCAAAATAGATGCCGGAAAAGAGTACGATTTTTCGAGAGGTGGATATAGAATTAATGTAAAAAAGGGGAAAATGAAGATTTATGACAAGGAAGGTAGAGTTAAAAAACTTGATTTTAGTAAAACCGGTATAGGAGATGAGAAGTCATTAAATATAGTAGCGGATATTTTTGTAAGCAAAAAAGACTTGATATTTTTAGCATGGGATCCAAAAACAACATGGGGACAGTCAGATAATTTGCTTGCATACTTCTATTTTAATGACTTAAAAGTTCATTATGTGGGAGGAGGATTTACATTTGGAAATGATGTTCCTGAGATTAATAAAAAAGATATATTATATAAAGGCATGATATTATATTCATATGAATATTCTATGAACGATTGTTGGACAGATGCGATTGGATATTTAGATCTTAAGACAAAGAAGGCAGGAGTTTATGACAGGCTGCGGGATACATTGATTAAGAATAAGGAGGTATACTACCTAAAGGAAGACAAAAATGGAAAGAAGTTTTTTTTGTATAAGGAGAAGTTTGGCGGTAAGAATAAGAAGCTGATAGGAGAGGTAAAAGGGATAAAGGCTCTTAATGATAAAAAAATTTTGGGTGAGAAAGCATATAATATGGGGATTAACAGAAGCCTCACTAAAGTAACTAAGAATGAGGTTGAAGTAGTATATTGGGATGCTTCTGATAAAGAGTGGAGCAAAATATTGAAAGGAAAAATCATAAAACAAAAAAATAATAATATATTAACCAGGCTGTTAATCAATATATCCTATACATATTGATGGAGAATTAACTTTTTTATAAGCCTTATTAACACTTTTGGGAATTGAATTCATCCTAATCAGTGGAAAAAGAATATAATTAATAATTTAGAGGTAGGTGAATTTTACACCTGCCTCTTTATAATGATAAAAATTTTTATATTATTTCCGCTGTTTCCAACATAAGTTCAAGCCTATCCCTGTAAGTATGATAATTCCTGACCTTTTTGTAGGCATTTTCTGCAATTTCACATCTTTCCTTATCATGGCTTAGGTAATACTCTATTTTAGCCATCAGGCTATCTTCGCTGTCATAAAAATCAAAGTCTTCACCTGGTGTAAAATAATCAAATAAGTCAGTCTGATAGTTGGTAAGGAGGAAACCGCCTGCTCCAAAGATATCAAAGCATCTTAAAGGAATGCCGGTTTGTATACTCCTAAGTGTAATATTTAGGTTTATTTTGCTATTTTTAAAAACCAAAGGCATTAGGTCATAGTAGTCTATTGCCCCCATATTTTGTATCTTGGGAAGTTCCGGTGTAGGATTAGGGGTGTAGATTTTGGTTTCAAATCTATCTGAAACTGCAGCTAGTAGATGTTTTCTTTCTATGGCGGTGATTTTTCTGGCTATGAAATAGTTGGCATATACATATTCAACAGTTTCTATACCGTACTTATTTGGAGTGTATTCAAGTGATTTTTTCATAGCTTTAACTATGTCCTTGTTTAACAGTTCCTCTACAAAGAAATAGCCGCTAATTCTAAGCTGAGCCTCAATTATTGCATCTATATAGCCCTTTGTATAGTCATCAAGGCCAGTCATTCTTTCAAGAAAATTATGTTTTTCATTGTAAAGAGAGCCTACAAATGAAACATCACTTGAGAGAATTTTTCTTTTATCTGGTGCAACAGACATCTTATCAAGTCTTTTGGCGTTTACACAGAGCGGCAGGTAATACACAGTGGAAATGCCGAGTTTTGCAAGCTCTTCACAGGTATGCTTATCAAAAATAAATACATAATTGATAGGATTGATAATAGTGCAGGAGTAGAGTGCAACCAAGGGATTGTCGTATACAAAGGATATATACTTGGTATTCTGTCTCTTGCAGGCATCTGAAACCGAAGGATAAAAATTGAAGGAAAATACAAATAAATATTCCTTCATCACAAACATATCGTCAAAAGCTTTGTCAAAATCTATGTTATTAGGATATGAAAAAATGTTTTCGTGATAGAAAAACTCTATGTCAAATCCACCTTCCTTCATTGCTTCTATCATGTCAAGCTTTCCAAATGAAGGGGAATCAATAAAAAGTATGCTTTTAGCCATGCTCAACCTCTATTATAAAAAATGAATTTTATATCTTTTGAAACTTGTATAATACAGGATTGCTTCAGCTGCGCTTTGCAATCCCCAAAATATTCGTAATTCGCACATTTTTTGCAAAAATGGCTTCTTACTCATATTTTTGGTGTGTCAAAAGATATAAAATTCTCCTACAAGCAAGCTTGCATCGAATTTTATATCTTTTAGTACTTGTATAATACAGGATTGCTTCAGCTGCGCTTTGCAATCCCCAAAATATTCGTAATCCGCACATTTTTTTGCAAAAAATGGCTTCTTACTCATATTTTTGGTGTGTCAAAAGACATAAAATTCTCCTGCAAGCAAGCTTGCATCGAATTTTATATCTTTTAGTACTTGTATAATACAGGATTGCTTCAGCTGCGCTTTGCAATCCCCAAAATATTCGTAATCCGCTCATTTTTTTGCAAAAAATGGCTTCTTACTCATATTTTTGGTGTGTCAAAAGACATAAAATTCTCCTGCAAGCAAGCTCGCATCGAATTTTATATCTTTTGACACTTGTATTAAATTATAATGGTGAGGTGTTGGTAAAGTCAAGGGCTATAAAATTATGGCTAAATAAGATTGACAAATCTCATTACTTTCGCTATTATGTTTGTAAATGTAATGCGAAAGAGGAGTAGTTCCGTATTCCATACAGAGAGAGGCCGGTGGGTGAGAGGTCTTAGGAAGAAGGAGTGAAGGTAGCTTTCAAACAGCATCTCTGAGAAAGTGCTCTATGCAGATTAGGAGATGACGGTTTCCCCCGTTACGGAAATAAAGGTGATGAGTTTTACTTAGTGTTAAAAATTATCATAAATTAAGGTGGTACAGCGGGATATGCTCCCGCCCTTAGCTTAGGCTTGGGGTGGGAGTTTTTTTATTTGACAGGAAATTTTTCCAAAATTTCCTGTCAAATAAAAATCTCTCCGAGGGATCGCACTGCGGCGGATGAGTAGATGTCGCTAGCGCGACCCGCCGCAGGCGGTGAATCCTGCGAAGCAGGATTCTATCTTAATTTATAATTTAAGGAGGATTAGATGAAAAAGGAACTTGAAAAGACCTACGATCCGAAGCAGATTGAGGACAAAATCTATCATAACTGGACTGAGAAGGGATATTTCCACGCGGAAGTAAACCCCAACAAGAAGCCATTTACCATAGTTATGCCGCCACCAAATATCACAGGACAGCTTCACATGGGACATGCCTTAGACAATACCATGCAGGACATCCTCATCCGTTTTAAGAGGATGCAGGGATTTGAAGCGCTTTGGCAGGCTGGTACAGACCATGCTTCCATAGCTACAGAGGCCAAGATAGTAGAAAAGCTTAAAGAAGAGGGTACTTCTAAGGAAGAACTTGGTAGAGATGGCTTCCTTAAGCGTGCCTGGGAATGGAAGGAAGAGTACGGTGGAAGGATTATTTCACAGCTTAAAAAGCTTGGCTCATCCTGTGACTGGGAGAGAGAACGATTTACTATGGATGAGGGCTGCTCTGAGGCGGTTAAAGAGGTATTTGTAAAGCTCTATGACAAGAAGCTAATCTACAAGGGTTCAAGGCTTGTAAACTGGTGTCCCGTATGTAATACCTCCATTTCAGATGCTGAGGTTGAGCACGAGGAAAAGGCAGGACATTTCTGGCATATCAAATACCCTATTATGGAAGATGGAAAGCCTAGTACAACCAACTTCCTTGAATTTGCCACCACCCGTCCTGAGACCATGCTTGGAGATACAGCTGTAGCGGTAAATCCAGAGGATGAGAGATATACCTATCTTAAGGGGAAGACAGTTTGGCTTCCTATAGCAGAGCGTGAAATCCCTGTAATTGAGGATAGCTATGTAGATATGGAATTTGGTACAGGTGTAGTTAAGATTACTCCTGCTCACGACCCTAACGACTTCGAAGTAGGTAAACGCCATGGCCTCCCTGAAATCAACATCATGAATGATGATGCTACCATCAATGAAATGGTGGCAAGTACGAAGGCCTTGACAGATATGAGGCTAGAAAGAAGATAGTTGAGGAGCTTGACAGCCTTGGACTACTTGGCAAGATAGAAGACCACAGCCACAATGTAGGTACCTGTTACCGCTGTCACAGCGTAGTTGAGCCTCTTATCAAAGAGCAGTGGTTTGTGAAAATGGATGAAATGATTAAGCCTGCAAGCAATGCTGTAAAGACAGGCGAGATTAAACTCATCCCTGAGCGAATGGACAAAACCTATTTTAACTGGACAGACAACATCAGAGACTGGTGTATATCCAGACAGCTCTGGTGGGGACATAGAATACCTGCCTGGTACTGCGGTGATTGTGGAGAGATTATAGTTGCCAAGGAAGAGCCAAAGGTCTGCCCTAAGTGTGGTAAGTCCCACCTTAAGCAGGATGAAGACACCCTTGATACCTGGTTCTCATCAGCTCTTTGGCCATTTTCAACACTTGGCTGGCCTAAAGAAACTCCTGAGTACAAGTATTTCTACCCTACAGATGTGCTTGTAACAGGCTATGACATCATCTTCTTTTGGGTTATAAGGATGATATTTTCCGCATATGAACAGACCGGAAAAGCACCTTTCCATACGGTTATGTTCCACGGTCTTGTAGGGATTCACAGGGACGCAAGATGAGTAAATCGCTTGGCAACGGTATAGATCCGCTTGAAATCATAGATAAATACGGTGCTGATGCACTTAGGTTTACACTAATCACTGGTAATGCGCCGGGCAATGATATGCGTTTCTACAATGAAAGAGTGGAAGCCAGCAGAAACTTTGCCAACAAGGTATGGAATGCTTCAAGATTCATTATGATGAACCTGGACGCCGCAGAAGTGCCTGCTAACATTGACCTCTCTGAACTTACTCCTGCCGATAAATGGATACTTAGCAGGGCAAACAAGCTCTCAGCAGAAATGACTGAGAACATGGATGCCTTTGAGCTTGGTATAGCAGTTCAGAAGGTATATGACTTCATTTGGGAAGAATTCTGTGACTGGTATATCGAAATGGTGAAGCCTCGCCTCTACAGCGATACTGACGAGACCAAGGCAGCTGCCTTATTTACACTTAAGACAGTGTTAATCAATATGCTCAAGCTCCTTCACCCATTTATGCCTTTTGTTACAGAGGAAATCTACCAGGCGCTTCGTGAAAATGAGCCTAATGAGGCAGTTAAGTCTGCTATGGAAGAGAGCATTATGATATCTGCTTGGCCTACATTTAAGGCAGAGTGGAATTTTGCGAAGGAAGAGGCAGAAGTTGCCCTTATCAAAGAGGCTGTAAAGAGCATAAGAGCGGTGCGTACAGACAAGAATGTACCACCTTCAAGAAAGGCTAAGGTTATAGTCGTTTCTGACAAGGAAGATGTAAGAAGGGTATTTACAGAGGGTGAGAGCTTCTTTGCAAGCCTTTCTTATGCAAGTGAGGTAGAGGTACAGGCAGATAAGTCTGGAATTGATGAAAATGCTGTATCTGCGGTTATTTCTCAGGCAGTAATCTACATGCCTTAGCGACCTTGTAGACATAGACAAGGAAGTGGAGAGGCTTGAAAAAGAGCATAAGAGGCTTGAAGGAGAAATTGCCCGCTCAAACGGCATGCTAAGCAACGAGAAGTTCGTATCCAAGGCTCCTGAGGCTAAGATAAATGAGGAGAAGGAGAAGCTTGCAAAATATACCGAGATGCTTAAGCAGGTAGAAGAACAGCTGTCAAGACTTAAGAAGAACTAAGAGTTTAGAAATAAGTCCCAAAGCATATAAGTAATCGGAATTGAAGATGTTAGGTAATAAAGCAACTTTAGACAGATTCTTACAGCTAATTAAAACCGGCACTGGTAATGGGTATTCCACTATCGATGCCGGTTTTGATTAAATTAAAACTTATCGCACTTAATGATTTAGTAAATCGTGATTTGATATTATTGTAACAGCAAATATAAAAAATTAAGAAAAAAACTGCCGCCTTAATAAGTAATTATTAAAGTGGCAGTAAAGCTATTACAAATTAAATTTAGCAACTTCTGATTGAAGTTGTGAAGCAATATCAGCCAGGTTTTCAGATGCCTGAGATATATTATGTATTGCATCTGTCTGATTGTCTACTGTTGCGGCAACTTCCTGTGTTGTTGCAGCATTCTCTTCTGCTATTGCAGATAGATTCTCAACAACCTTAACTATATTCTGATTCTCATCTTTTATCTGTGATGAAGACTCATTTATACCATCTACTATACTCTTACTTTCCTCAAGTTCACCGGATATTTCTGCAAGTTTGTCACCGGTTTCTTTAACCTTGCTGCCCTGCTTGTCTATAATTTCATTTGACAGCTTAATCATATCCACAGCTTCTCTAGCTTTCTTTCTTAATTCGTCAATTACCTGTCGTATTTCGCCTGTAAACTTAGCAGAATCCTCAGCAAGCTTTCTTACTTCATCAGCAACAACTGCAAAGCCTTTTCCGGCTTCACCGGCTCTGGCAGCTTCAATTGCAGCATTTAACGAGAGAAGATTTGTTTGGTCTGAAATAGACTGTATCATCTCGCTGGCATTTGCTATAGCCTCTGTGGCATCATTGGTTTCCTGTATTACTTCTGAAACTTTTTCAGATATTTCCTTATTTTCGCTTGTTATCTGAACAAGTTCATCCATAATTACATGACTCTCATTCTTAAGGGTATTGATATGATCCATTGAAGTTGAAAGTTTTTGCTGAATACCAATCATACCATCTAAAAGACCACTTGATTTTTCAACGGAAGCAGCAGCACTTTGGGTATCATCTGCCTGATTTGCCGCACCCTGTGATATATTGTTTACTGCATTGGATACATCCTGAGATGAAGATGAGGCAGACTGTGCTGTGGCAGTAAGTTCCTCAGCTGTGGCAGCAGTGTTTTGTGCATGAGAGGATATACTGTTTACTATAGAAGTGAGATTTTCGGTCATCTTAACAATTGACCTCATTACACTTGCTATTTCATCCTTGCCCTTCATATATTTTTCAGCCTGTTTTGTTTCCTCATTCACATCCAAATCGTAATTTGACATTTTTTTCATTGATTTTTCAATCAGTGCCATAGGTTTAGCAACATGTAAAATCATAAGGATAATCACTATTGCACTTATAATTAGGATGAGGGCTGCATGGTAAATAATATTACTAAGTACAAACTGTGTGGCATTGCGAAGTACTTTTCTGTAAGAAATTATATTTTCTATACACCATTTTTTATCTACGCCGGGGAAGGTTACTGTAACATAGGTGATTTCCAAGTAAGTCTGTACCTGCTATTGTTTCTTCAGACTGCTTGTAGCCGTTTGCAATGGCCTCAGCCACATTTGCCTTTGCTTCCGGAACCTGTTCAAAGAGGTTCTTTGCAACTTCACTGTCATCCATAGCATTTGCTATGAAGAAACCGCTGTCTGTAAGAAGCCCCTTAAAATCTTCCACATCTGTTGAAGCATCCTTAAAATCCTGCTGTAAATCACTTAAAAGTATGTCCACAACAATAGTGCCGACTGCCTTATCCTTGTATGATACAGGAATACAGTATGAAGTTTTCATCTGGTTATCTGTATCAACATAAGGGTCTAAAAGAATCGGCTTATTTCCTGATAATGCAGCGCTATACCATTCTTTATCGTCAATTCCATCCTCATAGGTGGAGATGACTTTGCCGTCCTCACGCTCGATATACTCAGAAAAACGACCGTCTTTAGCATCCTTGCCATCAAATCCGTTTTCAGTAAAGTAAATACCGACACCTGATATAAAGTCATTGTTGTTAAATATCTGTTTTGCACTGCCTATAATTATGTCCCTGCTTCTGTTCTCAAGAGGAACATCATTAAGCACAGCTTCTGTTATGGATTTTACATCGTATCCGATCTGATATGCACCTGCAAACTGACTTTCAATCTTGTAAGCCATCTTCTTTGCCTCTTCAAGCTTTGTGGTTTCAACATTTTGAATAGCAGTTTCTTTTTCGTAGTTGTTATCAAATACCGCCTTTGCTCCTAAAACTACGAGTAAAACCAGTGCTATAAATTCCAAGCCTGACTGCGAAGCTATTGAGAATTTTGTTTCCACTGGCAGTTTCGGTACCTGTTTTTTTTGTCATTAGTAACATCCTCCCGTTTATGCAAAGTTTATTATTTTATTTTAAAGTATCCATAAATGACCAATTGCATGATCTCTATAGAAACTTTAAGCACTAAATTTGATACTGCAAACGAAAATAAAAGTTACACTGAGCTTTTCAAATACAACATAATCAATATACTACTCTTAATAATACCATCTTGAATGAAACATTTCAATATACAACAGTTTTCTTTCAGATTTCGTTTTTATTGATAATAGGATCTAAGGGTGAAATTTATGATTATAATTGAATAAGATTACAAAATGTGGTATGATTTTAAAATGGAAATTAGAGAATCCTACTATATTTTTGTGTTGAAATTAGTGAGTTGAAAGGAGAAATTATGTTGGATTTTGAAAAAGAGCTTGAAAAATTTCAGCCAAGCCTTGAAATAGAAGATGTGGCAGATGTAATAAGACATAATGATGTATCGGATGTGGCAGATTTGATTAAGGAAGTGCTTAGAGAAACAGGAGAGATGAGGTAAAATATGCTGTGTCCATATTGTAATGAAAAACTAACAACAAGTAATAGCTGTGAAAAATGTGGCAATAATGTAAAACCATTTAAAAAACTATATCAAATTTCAAACAGATGTTACAATGAAGGACTGGAAAAGGCAAAGACAAGAGACTTATCAGGGGCTGTAGTCAGTCTTCAGAACAGTTTGAAGATAAATAAAAAGAATACAGATGCAAGAAACTTACTTGGACTCATATACAGTGAAATGGGAGAGATAGTGGACGCTCTCAGTGAATGGGTTATAAGCACACATTTTCAACCGGAAAATAATATGGCAGCTGACTACCTGTCCTATTTTCAAAATAATCCCACAAGGCTTGATACTGCAGAGCAGGTAGTGAAAAAATATAATACTTCATTAAAGCTTGCAAAGACAGGCAGCTATGACCTTGCTGTTATACAGTTAAAGAAACTCATATCCTTAAATGGTAAGCACATCAAAGGGTTACAGCTGCTGGGACTCTTAAACATGAAGTCAGGTAATTTATCACAGGCTAAAAAATACCTTAAAATGATACTTAAGGTGGATACAATGAACCCTTTAGCTATGCAGTATCTTAAAGAGGTTCAGGGTAAAAATGCAGGTGAGGATAAGACTGATGATGTGGATGCGGATAAACTTGTGTTAAATGCAAGGGAGTCATTTGCACCTAAAAATGCCTATAGAGAAAATAAGCATGGAATACTTCCATGGGTAAATCTTTTGCTTGGAATAGTACTTGGAATGGCATTTTTTATGATAGCTATAGTGCCGGGTATAAAAGCCAAGTCGGTTGAAAATAAAAAAGCTGAAATAGTAAGCCTAAATGAAAATCT
Source organism: uncultured Catonella sp. (assembly GCA_916439065.1). Classification (GTDB taxonomy): domain Bacteria; phylum Bacillota; class Clostridia; order Lachnospirales; family Lachnospiraceae; genus Catonella. Next base: position 1,243,079 of record CAKAGD010000002.1, on the reverse strand, counting down.
GGCAAAAACCAATGCTGAATTTGAATCTATAAACAGTGAGAATGAAGAACTTAAGAAACAGGTGGCTGCACTTGAAACTAAAAACAAAAAGCTTTCAGAAACTGTTAAAAAACCTGAAACAAATGAGTATAGTGCCATAGTCGAGGCAGCAGCTTATTTTACTATGGATGATAAAGCTGAGGCAGCTAAAACACTATTAAAAGTGGATAAATCCACATTGAAAGATAAAAATCTTCTGAATTTATACAATCAGCTTTCAGGTAAAGTTTTTGAAGAACAGTCTACAAAGCTTTTTCAGGAGGGTTATACTGTTTACAATAGAGGTAAGTATGAGAATGCTTTGAAATTATTTGAGACTTCTCTAAAGATGAATCCAGCCAATGTAGATGCAATTTACTTTACAGGAAGGTGTTATGACAGGATGGCCGACAAAGAAAAGGCTAAAGAGTGGTATAATAAGGTTATAAATGAATTTGGAAACACACAGAGAGCTGTAGAGGCAAGAAGAAGGCTTAATGCCCTGGGAGTATAAATGGAGACAATAAAGATTAAATATTTTTCGGAGGATATAGAGAAACTCCGTTACATAGGCGGTAATTCAGATTGGATAGATTTAAGAGCTGCAGAAGATGTGACAATGAAAAAAGGGGAGTTCAGGCTAATAAGACTTGGGGTGGCAATGGAGCTGCCTCAGGGTTATGAAGCTCATGTAGTACCAAGAAGTTCTACATATAAGAATTTTGGACTCATACAGACCAATCATATGGGAGTTATTGATGAAAGTTATAAAGGCGATGCCGATGAGTGGAAATGGCCAGCCCTTGCAATGCGTGACACAGAAGTGCATGCAGGTGACAGACTCTGCCAATTCCGTATAATGAAACATCAGCCGCAAATTAATTTTATTGAAGTACAAACCCTTGAGAATGAAGACCGGGGAGGATTTGGTACCAGTGGTATCAACTAAGGGTTTACTTATGTTTATTCTTCTTTTCCTGTTTATCAAGGAGAAATTCGGCATAGTCCTTTATTGAAGCAGCACTTTCAGGCATTAATTGCTGGTAAATGACAAAGAAATCAACTATTTCTTTATCTAGTATCTCGCCGCCAATAGGAAGGGCTGAGTCTGATATGCCAAGTAAATAATCACAGGTAACATCAAATTCCTTGGATAGGGCAATGAGCTTATCGAAGGAAGGTTCGTTTCGATTGGATTCATAGTTTGAAATTGCAGTAGGTTTTAGGCCTAATATTTTAGCAAGTTCACCTTGGGTGAGACCTTGTTTTTGGCGCAGCTGCTTAAGTCTTAAATGAAAATTCATAGGATACCTCCTGGGATAGATAATTGTAGCAGTTGGCATCAGATACATTTGATGCCAACATATAATATTAATATATAGTTTTATAAGTGAAATGTCAAATAAAAAATGCTAAATACTAAGAATTTTATTTGACTTACACAAAATGTGAATATAGAGGTGAATTATGGATATTGAACTTTATGATATTCTCAAGGGAGAATGTCTTGAACTTATATTTATTTTTGATGCTGATGGACAATGTATCAGATGTTCTGACAACGCCGGAAAGAGTCTTGGTTATGGGGCTGATGAAAAAGTCAGGGATTTTGAGGTAAGTTTTCCTAAGCTTGAACTAAAAGAAACAGAAGAACATATAGAAACGGACATATATAGAAAGAATGAAACCTGTTTTCCGGCGGATGTCAAGATAGTGAAATATGGGGATAACAAGTTCGCAGTTTTTGCTATTGACCAGACAGAAAAAAAGACTATGGAAAGGAAACTAAAGGCCTGTAAGGAGGAACTTAAATCAGAGTTAAAGTACAAGACGGAATTTGTATCAAATATTACACATGAACTCAGAACTCCGGTAAATGGAATTCAGGGTATGGCAAAAACCTTCTCAGTACGGAACTTAATGCTTACCAGTTAGAAACTGTTGGAATAATCGAGAACTGCTGTATAAATATGTCTAAGATAATAAATGACCTTTTGGATTTTTCAAAGATGGAATCGGATAAACTTGTGCTGGAAAATAAGGCGTTTTCATTTCGGGAATTTTTAAATAATGTGATGGCATTTAATGTAACCCTGGTAAATGAAAAGGGGCTGAAACTTCTTGTGCATGTAGGGGATGATATACCGAAGTATCTGATTGGAGATGAACTTAGGCTTACACAAATATTTAATAATCTCATAAGCAATGCAGTTAAGTTTACCACCATAGGACATATAGCAGTTGAAGCCTCTCTCATCAGGGAAGAAGATGAGATTGTAGAGCTATTCTTTATGGTTGTGGACACAGGCATAGGTATAGCCAAGGAAAATATGGATAAATTATTCAAAAAATTTTCCCAGGTGGATGCATCAACCACAAGAAAATTTGGTGGAACAGGCCTGGGACTTTCAATTAGTAAAAAACTGGTGGAACTTATGGGAGGTAATATTAAAGTAGAGAGCGAGGAAGGGAAGGGAAGTTCTTTTTCGTTCAATGTGATTCTAAAGAAAAGTGATAGGGCAGATGAGACTACAGGAGTAGAAATGCCTAGTGGAAATTTGTCTATGAGGGCAGCGGGCAGTATACTGAGTCTGAAGAAGAATCTTCATACACGGGAGAGAGTGGAACAGGCTGGAAACTCACTGCCAATTCAGATAAGATATATCAATTTGGAACGAGTGAAAATATTCGGGAAATAAATTCTGCACTTGGGAAGTTATTTATATGCATAGAGCTTGGAAATTGGGAAAAAGCTGAGAATTTTGCCAGTGTGGTTAAAAATTTAATTTCTGATAATGAGTCAGAACAACAGCTTAAAAAGGAGGCGTTTAGGCTTGAACTGATTATTAGGCGTGGAGACCATGATAAGGCTATAGCACAATTTAACATATTTAAAGGGAAACTTGCAGAGCTTGGTTTTTAAAGGCGGAGAAAATATGAAAACTAATATTCTTATTGTAGACGATGTACTTACAAGCCTGGCAGTAATGTCCGATATAGTAAAAAGTGCGGGCTTTATAGCAAGACCTGTACAAAATGTAAAGCAGGCGATGGAGGCTATAAAAGCTTTGCCGCCGGATCTTATTCTGTCAGATATATCAATGCCGGATATTGATGGATATGAGTTTTGTGAAATGCTAAAGGCTAATCCTAAAACAGCAGATATTCCGGTGATTTTTATATCGGCCATAGGCGATACAAATTCCAGAAAAAAGGGCTACAATGTCGGAGCAGTAGACTTTATAGTGAAGCCGTTTGATTTTGATGAGGTTAAACTTAGAATCAATACTCAGATGAAAAATCTGGTTATGCAGCGTGAACTTGAAGAATATAATAAAAGGCTTCACAGAATGATGAATACTCAGATTGCAAAGATTACTGATGACCAGAGATATCTTATATATGGACTTGTAAGGCTGGCTGAATCAAGAGAAGATCCTACAGGAACTCATATGATTAATGTATCGGTTAATTCTGCATTTTTGGCACAGAGCCTGCAGCTTTCTCCTGAGTATGAAAAGTATATAAGCAATAATTTTATAGAAGACATTGGGCTTGCAGCACCACTTCATGATATAGGAACCCTTACTATTAGTGATAGAATTTTACTTAAGAAAGGGAAGCTTTCCACAGATGAAATGACTGTGATGAAAACACATGCTGAGATAGGAGCCAGAACCTTAACAGAGGTCTACAGCCATAATGAATTCAGCCGGTATCTCGGTATGGCGATAGATATTTCTTACTATCACCATGAAAAATGGGATGGAACAGGTTATCCCAAGGGGTTGAAGGGAAAGGGAATACCTATTTCTGCAAGAATTTTTTCCCTGGTTGATGTGTATGATACTCTTACCAGGGATAAGTGTTACAGAGATGCCTATACACACGAAGAAGCTCTTGAAATAATTAAAGGGGAGTCGGGAAAGAGTTTTGATCCGGGTATAGTTGATATATTTTTAAGATACAGAGTGGGATTAGGAGGAATTAAATTTGGGAGTTGCAAAAAAAGAACCGATAATTGAAATATTTGCAAATGAAGCGGGGGACTCAATCAAGGCATTTGATAAGTATATGCTTGAAGGAGTTTGCGTTGGAGACTTTAGCAGGGAAGTTATAGTGGAACTTTCTAAATTTGTGCGTATAATCCGAAGAGATTCAAGTATGCTGCTCTTTGACGGAATAGCACAGGTGAGTGGAAAACTTGAGAAACTTCTTGATTGCTATAGGGATGTAAGGGCCGAGAAACCTGATTATGGGCCTTTTAAGGAGGTACTTGAAGCCTATTCTGAGTTCATTCACAATGAACTTTATAAGCTTACGCATAATGAAAGAGTAAATGGTGATAATAGTGAGATTATAGAGCTTATTGATAGGATGGATACCGGAGTAGTGGGATTTAACAAATTGCCGACATCTGCCCCCGGCGTCCGTAAACAATATTATATACCGAGCAAGAAAGAGAATAGTTCCGGCCTGGTACAGCCTACTCAGGGAGCCTTTGACGGCTTATTAATAGATGAGGCAAAAAGACCCGAAGATGGTCTGGTTAAGCCTAAAACTCCAACTGAAATTTTGACTTCCTTAAAGGGCAGGCTCATAAATTTTAATATAACAGACGATAAGATGGAAGAAATAAGAAAACTCAGCGTAAGGCTTGAAAATGTGCTGAAAGAACTAAAGCCGGTGTATAATGATGAGATAGTTGATGAGATAGAACGGCTTGCACAGGGAATAAAGGCCTGGGTTATGGATGCACGGATGATTGATTTCGCTATGGTTGCGTCTAAGGCAAAACTGGCAGCAAGGGATCTTCTTAAGCATACGGGAAAGAAGGCTGAATTTGAGATAATAGGGCTTGAAAATGAGGAACATATTCTTCATATAGAAAAGTATAAGACCGGCAGCCTTTCTAAAGCTCTTACACATCTGATAAGGAATGCGGTGGATCATGGGTTGGAAACTCCTGCCGCCAGGCGGAAGGCGGGTAAGAGTGAAGAAGGACATATAACCCTTGAGTTTATCAAATCAAATAAATTTAAGGGAGTCGAACTCCATTTCAAAGATGATGGTATCGGTATTAATCCTGATAAAATACTTAAGGCCGCTGAGATGAGAGGAATTTTACTTAAGCCAAAAGAAAGCTATAATCTTGAAGACATACTTAAAATACCTTTTATGACAGGTTTTACAACAAGAAAAACAATTGGAGATTATTCAGGAAGAGGAGTTGGACTTGACCAGGTTGCTCATTTGATTGAAGAAATAAATGGCAGGGTTATACTAAAGAGTAAAGAAGGCGAAGGAACAGAAGTTGATATTGAACTGCCATATGATCATGTTTCTGAATAATAAGGAGGATGAAATGAGAATTTTACTGGCCGAAGATGATTATGCCAGCAGAAAGTTTGGGATAAGTTTATTAAGTAAGTACGGAGAGGTAGATGCAACAGTTGATGGCGAGGAAGCCGTAGCAGCATTTGAGTTTGCGGCGGAGGATGGAGAATATTATGATTTAATCTGTCTTGATATTATGATGCCGGGAACAGATGGAATAGAAGCACTCTATAGGATTAGAGATGCCGAGAAGAGGCTTAATCTTGCAGACGACAGATGTCCTAAGATAATCATGGTTTCAGCACTCAGTGACATGAATTATGTGGATGGAGCCTTTGAACTTGGCTGTGACGGATATGCAAACAAACCGCTTGATACTGAGAAATTTGAAGATGTGCTTAAGAAGTTGGATCTTATATAGAAAGGTCTTGAGGTTGAGGGGGCAGTGAATTTCCGGTAAAGTTTGGGATAATAAAAAAGTTGAATTTGAGAGGTTGTTGTGGTAGTATAGTGACTATTCCCAAAAGGTTACCCGTAACTAACTATAATAGTATGAAAGGAAGTAGTAAAATGACAAAGATAGATATAATCTCAGGATTTCTTGGCGCAGGTAAGACAACCCTTATCAAAAAGCTTATAAAAGAGGCACTTGGCGGTGAAAAAGTAGTGCTTATAGAAAATGAATTTGGCGAGATAGGCATAGATGGAGGCTTCTTAAAGGAGGCCGGAATTGAAATCACAGAGATGAATTCCGGCTGTATATGCTGTACTCTCGTAGGAGACTTTGGAGCCGCACTAAGGGATGTAATCACGAAGTATTCACCAGATAGGATTATCATTGAGCCTTCAGGTGTGGGCAAGCTTTCAGATGTAATTAAGGCTGTTGCCGATGTGAAGAAGGACTTTGATGATGTAGAGCTTAACAGTTTTATTACAGTAGCAGATGCAGGCAAGACTACTATGTACATGAAGAACTTTGGCGAGTTTTTCAATGACCAGATTGAAAATGCCAACACTATTGTACTTAGCCGTACAGCAAAAACTCCTGAGAGTAAGCTTGAAAAGGCTGTAGCGGCCATAAAGAAGCACAATGACAAGGCGGTTATCATAACAACTGACTGGAATAGCCTTACAGGAAAGCAGATTCTTGATACAATGGAGAAGGCAGCAGGGGAGATAAAGGATTTACTATTTACAAAGGAAGAGCTTGAAAGTTGTGAGCATCACCATGACCACGAGCATAGTCACGAAGACGGGCATGAATGCTGCCACGGACACCATCACGAGCATGACCACGAGGACGGCCATGAATGCTGCCACGGACATCATCACGAGCACGACCACGAAGAAGGTCATGAGTGTGGCTGCGGACACCATCACGAGCAGACCCATGAAGACGGTCACGAGTGCGGCTGTGGACATCACCACCATCACCACGCTGATGAGGTATTTGACAGCTGGGGCATCACAACTCCTAAGCGTTTTACGAAAGAGGCTCTTGAGAAGATACTTGACAAGCTCGCTTGGGGCAACGGTTTAGGCATCATACTTCGTGCAAAGGGTATAGTTCAGTCAGAGGGTGAAGGATGGCTTGAGTTTGACCTTACGCCCGGAGAATTTGAAGTAAGAAATGGTGCACCTGATGTAACAGGTAAGCTCTGTGTAATAGGCTCAAGACTTAAAAAAGATGATATTAAGGCGCTTTTTGAGGTGTAAGAGCTGATGGTGTATGTATCAATGCTTTCGATAGTCATATAATTAGATAGTATTATCTGTATAAGCCTAAAGTATGACAGACATAAGGTATGTGGCATTATGTGGATATACTAAGGCTGATAAGGAGAATATATGAATCAGGAAAAGGATATACCTGTATATATGTTTACAGGTATGCTTGAGAGTGGGAAGACCGCATTTTTAAGGGATACCTTAGAGGGCGGTGAGTTTGAAGACGGTAACAAATCCCTTTTCTTACTGTGTGAAGAGGGCGAAATCGAGTTGTCAGAGAAACTCTTAAAGCGAAATAAAATGTCTACAGTTGTAGTAGAAGACAAGGAAGATATAACTGAGGAATTCTTAAAAAACCTTGAAAAGGAATATAACCCTGACAGGGTGGTAATCGAGAACAATGGTATGTGGATTCCACAGGAGATTATAGATGAATTCCCTGAGAATTGGATGCTTGTACAGTGTATCAATCTTATAGACGGCTCTACCTTTGAGAGCTATCTACAGAATATGGGAAGCTTTGTAATGGAGCAGGTTAAGCCTGCCGACCTCGTAGTGTTCAACAGGGTTACTGACAATGAGGTAAGGGGAGGCTATAGGAGGCGTATAAAGGCACTAAACAGAAAGGCTCAGATCCTATATGAGGATGAAAAAGGAAACTCGATGATGCCTATGTGGAGAGCCTGCCATTTGATACAGACAAACCTGTAATTGAGCTTGAGGATGATGACTTCGGACTTTGGTACATGGATGCCATGGATCATCCTGAAAAGTATAAGGGAAAGACTATGAAGTTTAGGGCACTTATCTACAGGGATAAGAATTTCCCTGAAGATAAGCTGGTGCCCGGAAGATTTGCAATGACCTGCTGTGCCGCGGATGTGCAGTTCATTGGTTTTGTCTGCCATGCTCCAAACGCTTCTGAATTTGCACAGAAAGACTGGGCTTATGTAGAGGCTGAGGCAAGGTTTGAATACTGCAAAGACTACAAGGGCAAGGGAATAGTACTCTATGCCAAAGAACCTCTTAAGAGGGCTGAGGCAGGGGAGCAGTTGGTTTATTTTACATAATAGTTTGTGGGTTACTAAAAAGCAGCAACTTATTGTTGCTGCTTTTTCTTGACATTATAGATTGTAAAAGTTATAGTATCAATAAAGGAGTAAGAAATTCTTACTTGAAAGGAGGAAATTATGTCTACTGATATATTGACAATGTCATCAAAAGGGCAGATATCAATACCTGCAAGGATTAGGAAAGAGATGGATGTAAGTGCAGGGGATAAGTTTGTACTATATCTACATGGTGATACAATTATGATGAAACCTATCAAGTTGCCCTCAATAACTGAGTTTGAAAAAGAGTTGAAAGAAGCTGAAAAATGGGCAGAATCTGTAGGATACAGAGAAGAAGATGTATCAGAAATAATCAAGTCAGTAAGGAAGAATAAAAGCGCATGAGAATTGTAATAGATACTAATGTAGTAATTTCCGGTGTGTTTTTTGGTGGTGCTCCAAGGAAAATTATTGTCGAATCAACAAAAAATAAAATGGATGTGTTTGCAACGGTAGAAATAATAACTGCCAAGAAATTTTGCGAGTTATACTTAAAATAACATGTAAAGACCAGAAGTTGCCGTAAATAATGGTGGTTTCCGGCATTTTTAAAAAAGGAGAAACTGATATGGCTGGTAAGAGGGCTGAGGCAGGGGAGCAGTTGGTTTATTTTACATAAAACAAAAACACCGAAAGCTACCTATGATTAGAGGGAACTTTCGGTGTTTTACTATAAGGGTAGGTGGTTTATGTCAAAAAAGAAAAATACTGTCATAGAGCTTAGATACTATGAAAAACCGATTAAAGAGCCTGTGCTTGCCATGCTTGGGGAGAGCTGGATAAGGGAATACGGGAAAGATACAAATGGTGAAATGATTAACAACCTGCATTTTCATAACCTCATGGAGATAGGCTGCTGTATATCAGGTGAGGGAGAGATGATACTTGATGGAGAAAGCAAAAAATATAAGACAGGTGATTTTACCATTATTCCTATTAATTTTCCTCATAATACCGTCAGTAAAAAAGGAACTAAAAGCTACTGGGAATATATATTTTGTGATCCGGAAGACATCTTAAACAGGGCATTTCAAAACAACAGACCGTTTGTTGAAAGCACCTTAAAAAGACTGAATAGTAAGGTATATTTTTATCATAGCGAAAAGGAGCCGGAACTATACAGTGTGATAAAGTCTATCATTGAGGAGATGAGAAATAAAAAAGCGTATTACTGTGAAAAAACAATCATGCTTTGTAATTCTTTGTTTTTTGAGGTGGCAAGAAAGAATACAAGTGATACTTCAGCTGGAACCGAGTACAGGGATATGAGTATTATATCTGCTGCAATATCATACATCGGCAAGAATTATGCAAAACCGATAAGGATAAAGGATGTGGCAGATAGCTGTAATATGAGTGAGACTAACTTTAGAAGGCTGTTTTCTGCATATATGGGGCGTACCCCGTTAGAATATTTCAATCTGATTAGAATAAATAAAGCCTGTGAGCTGATTAAATCAACTCTGTACTCCATGGAAGATATTGCAATGAAGGTGGGATATTTGCAGATGTCTACTTTCAACAGGAACTTTAAGAAAATAATAGGAGAATCTCCTTATAGATGGAAGAGAAATCCTGCTAATTATGAAAGCAAACTATTAAAAGCAAGTGTATCAACTAAAAAAGGCTGGTAAAATGCAAAGTGCAATTTGGTCGAAATTGCACTTTTTTTGTAAATTATTAGCAACATTGCACTTTGATTATTAGTTATAATATCCTCATAAATGTAGTTGATTTTTTAGACAAAATTACCAAGGGTATATATCTACATATAGAAATTGTCTAAAAATTAACTAATATATCTCGGGTAAAAATATGATTTATTTCCCGAATACTTATTTTTAGAAGGAGGAATTGGTATGAAAATGAGAAAAATTATGTCACTTGCACTTGTAATGGCAATGGGAGTTAGCCTATTGTCAGGTTGTGGAGGCTCAGGAGGAAGCAGCTCGGGTGCAGCAAAATCATCAGCAGCATCTAAAGCGGCTTCAAGTACTGCATCAGGAACATCGGGAACGGCTTCAACTGCCGGAAACTATACTGACAACGGAAGCCACGAACTTACAGTATGGTGCTGGGACCAGGCTTTTAACATCTATGCTATGAAGGAAGCAGAGAAGGTATACCAGAAGATAGACCCACAGTTTAAGTTAAATATTCAAGAGGTTCTTTCTGATGATGTAGAAACTAAGATAACAACTGCTGCGACTTCAGGAGACCTCAGTACCTTACCTGATATCTTCCTTATGCAGGACAACTCATTCCAGAAATACACCACAAACTTTAAGGAAGTATTCTTAGGACTCAATGATTCAGGCATTAACTACAAGGACTTTGGTGAGGCAAAGCAGGCGTATTCCACACTTGATGGAGTACACTACGGAGTACCGTTTGATAATGGTGCTGTAATTGCTGCTTATAGAACAGATATCCTTGAGAAGGCAGGCCTTAAAATAGATGATTTTAAGGACATTACCTGGAGTAAGTTTATAGAACTTGGAAAGCAGGTTAAACAGAAGACCAATACACCTCTACTTTGTGCTACTGCAGGTTCAAATGATCTTGCTATGATGATACTTCAGTCCGCAGGTGCATCACTATTTAACGATGATGGCTCACTTAACATAGTTGACAATAAAGTTCTTAGAAAGGCACTTGAGATATATCAGGAGCTTTACAAGGAAGGAATCCTTGTTGAGGTTACAGACTGGGATCAGTATATAGCAGCAATTCAGAGCGGAAGCTCAGCTGCTGTTATCAACGGCTGCTGGATTATCGGATCTATTACCGCAGCTAAGGATTTTTCAGGAAAGTGGGCAATAACAGATATGCCAAAGCTTGATGATGTAGAAGGTGCAACCAACTATTCCAATAACGGTGGATCATCTTGGGCAGTTACAACCAAGTCGGAGAACCAAAAGCTTGCCGTTGATTTCTTAAAGGCAACCTTTGCAGGAAGTGTAGAGTTCTACGAGACTATCCTTCCTTCATCAGGGGCTCTTGCTACATATCTTCCTGCCGGAAAGAGCGAAGTATACAGCAAGCCACAGGAATTCTTCGGTGGACAGCCAATTTACTCACTTATTACCGAATTTGCAGGCAAGATTCCAAGCAACAAAACAGGCGCTTATTATTACGATGCCAGAAATGCTGTGGGTGTGGCTATTAGCAATGTGCTTCAAAAGGGCGCAAACATTGAAGATGAATTAAAGTCAGCTCAGGAAACAGTAGAATTTAATATGGGTGGCTGATAAAAGCTTAGCTTTTTAGCATAAGTTGGAACGGGCTGTCACAATAAAGAGAGAATAAGTGCTTATCTTTAATGCGGCAGTCCTTTTTGTAAGAAAGGAGACCATTATGGAGGGTAAGAAAGGAATTAGCCTTGCCAAAAGACATCTAATGATTGGCTGGGGTTTTGTTATTCCTGCTACTCTGCTTATCGTTATCTTTAGCTTTTTTCCTATGTTTCAGGCTATATTACTATCGCTAAAAAAAGGCGTTGGTGCTCATATAACTTGGAACGGTATAGGAAACTATGCGAGAATATTAAAGGATAAGCGGTTTATACAGGCAATATTTAATACATTATTTTATCTTGTGATTCAGGTGCCTATAATGCTTGGTATAGCACTGGCACTCGCATCTATTCTCAATAACAAGCACCTTAGATTTAAGGGACTGTTTAGAACCATGATATTCCTGCCTTGTGCAACTTCCCTTGTATCATATTCAATGATATTTAGGTCTATGTTTGCAAATGACGGTTTCATAAACAATGTGCTTGTTAACTTCGGCTTTAACAGAATAGGCTGGTTTCAGAATGACTGGATGGCAAGGGCAGTAATCATAATTGCACTTATTTGGAGGTGGACAGGATATAACATGGTATTCTATCTTGCAGGCTTGCAGAATATAGAATACTCGGTATATGAGGCCGCTAAGATTGACGGTGCTTCTCCTTTTCAGTCTTTTAGAAAGATAACAGTGCCTCTACTTAGACCGACCATTCTTCTGACTGCAATTATGTCAATTAACGGAACTCTTCAGTTATTTGATGAGTCAGTAAACCTTACAAAAGGTGGCCCTGGTATAGCGACAATAACAATGTCACACTATATCTACAACACCTCATTTGTAACGAGCCCTAATTTCCCTTATGCAGCTGCACTTTCGGTTGTTATTCTTGTAATGGTAGGAACACTTTCGGTGATTCAGATGAAGGTAGGTGATAAGCGTGACTAAAAAACAGAAAATTTTCGTTTATACATTTCTTACAATAGTTTCACTCATTTCAATCTTTCCAATTTATTGGATGGCTTGCGCAGCTACCAATACAAGTGTTGAGATAATGAGAGGAAAACTAATCCCCGGAGGCTACCTGATTGAAAACTTCAAGTCTTTAATACACAATCAGAACTTAGGCAGAGCCTTCTTTAACTCAGTAAGAAACTCTGTTATACTAACACTGTTGTCTATGGTTATTTGCTCGATTGCCGGTTATGGATTCGAAGTATACCATCAGAAGTCAAAGGACGTTCTTTTCACTGTGCTTCTTACAGCAATGATGCTTCCTTTTGTAGCAACTATGATTCCGCTCTTTACCATGTTCTCAAAAGTTGGGCTGGTAAACACATGGCCTGCCTTCGTGCTTCCGGGACTCGCTACACCGTTTCTTATAATGATGTTTAGGCAGGCAGCAAGAAGCTTTCCAAAAGAAATCATTGAAGCAGCAAGAATGGATGGCTTATCTGAAGCAGGCATATTCTTTACAATGTTCGTCCCTACAATGCGTTCTACCTACGGCGCTGCCATAACCGTAACTTTTATGAATACCTGGAACAGCTACTTATGGCCAAAGGTAATCTTTCAGAAAAATGAAGCCACAACCATGCCTATGCTTGTGGCAAACCTTCTCGGAGGATATACAGTTGACTATGGTATGCTTATGCTGGGTGTACTTATTGCAACCATTCCTACAGCAGTAGTCTTCTTTATACTACAGAAACAGTTTGCGGAAGGTATTACAGGAGCTATAAAGTAATTATCAAATATAGAAATGAGGTATAAAGGTGTTTGATTTCAACAAAATTAAAGATGTATCCTTTTTCAAGGAGAATGCTCTCCCTGCTAAGGCAACCTTCATTCCATACGGAAATGAAGAGGAGTTAAAGGAGAGAAAGTCAAGTCTCAGAGTGTCGCTAGACGGGCTTTGGAAGTTCGCCTACGCTAAGAATCTAAGCCTTGCAGTCAAAGACTTTTACAAAAAAGACTATTGTGTAAAGAGCTGGGACAGCATAAGCGTACCTTCAAATATGCAGATGGAGGGCTATGATAGCCCTCAGTATGCCAATGTACAGTATCCTTGGGACGGAGTACAGGATGTGGCACATGACGATGTACCTAGCGACTTCAACCCTGTGGGGATGTATGTAAAAACCTTAAACATTTCTGAAAATGCTAAAGATAAGGATATTATTATAACCTTTGAAGGAGTGGAAAGTGCCTTTGCCCTCTGGGTAAACGGAGAATATGTGGGCTATGCCGCAGACAGCTTTACTGCCACAAGCTTTGATTTGACTAGGTTTGTAAGTGCAGGAATAAATAAAATTGCAGTAATGGTATTTAAGTGGAGTATTAGCAGCTGGTGTGAAGACCAGGACTTCTTTAGATTCTCGGGCATATACAGAAGTGTATATATAGATGTGCTGCCAAGAACAAGGATTGTCGATTACACTGTGAAAGCTGTGCCTGATGACAGCTTAAGAAAGCAGAACTTGAGGTGGAAGGCCTGCTCCTTGGTAAAGGAAAGTTAACTACAAGACTATCATATAAGGGTGAAACCGTATTAACTGATGAGAGTGAAATAAGCGAGAGCTTAAACCTTTCTTTTACTGTAAATGAGCCAAAGTTTTGGAGTGCTGAGAAGCCTGAACTTTATGACCTTACATTTAAGGTGTATGATGAAGACGGCAAACTCGCAGAAGTTATTAACGAGAGAGTCGGCTTTAGAAGAATAGAAATAAAAGACAAGATTATGCTTATAAATGGAAAGAGAATTGTGTTTAACGGCACCAACAGACACGATTTCAGCTCTGTTTACGGAAGGGCAATTACCAAAGAAGAGATAGAAAAGGATGTTATTACCATGAAGCGTAATAACATAAATGCGGTAAGAACCAGTCATTATCCTAATACTGATTATCTCTATGAGCTTTGCGATGAATACGGCCTTTATGTAATTGCAGAGAACAACCTTGAGACACATGGAACCTGGGATGTAAGGGGAGCGCATGGTGAGGATTACTCACTTCCTAAGGATCATATGGAGTGGGAGCCGATGATGCTTGACAGGGCTACATCTACATATCACAGGGATAAGAACAGAGCGAGTGTCATAATATGGTCACTGGGAAATGAATCCTTTGGCGGCAAGGTCATCTACAATATGTCAGAGCTTTTCAGAAAGCTTGATGACACAAGGCTTGTGCACTATGAAGGAGTCTTCCACGATAGAAGCTATGATGGAAGCACAGATATAGAGAGCCGTATGTATCCGCCTGTGACGGAAATCAGAGAGTTCTTGAAGGAGTTTCCTGACAAGCCTTTCATCCTCTGCGAATACACCCATGCTATGGGTAATTCAAACGGTGCTATGCACAAATACATTGAATATACAGAGGAAGAGCCAAGGGCACAGGGAGGCTTCATTTGGGACTATATAGACCAGTCTATATATATAAAAAAGACAGATACGGTACAGAATTCCAGGCCTACGGCGGAGACTTTGGCGACAGGCCAAATGACGGCAATTTCAGTGGCAATGGTATAGCCATAGGACCTGACAGGGCAGAATCTCCTAAGATGCAGGAGGTTAAGTTTAACTATCAGGGCATCAAGCTCTTTGTAAATGGGGATAAGGTTAAGATAAGAAATAAGTATCTTTTTACCAATACCTCCGAATTTAATGTATATGAGATTCTTTACAAAGATGGAAAAGAGTATGCTAAGGAGATTATGACTACAGATGTAGAACCATTATCCGAAAAAGAATATAAACTTCCTATCGAAATCCCTAATGTCGAGGGTGAATTCGTTGCTGAAGTATCCGTAAGACTTAAACATTGCACCAATTATGCGAAGTGCGGCCACGAGGTTGCCTTTGGCCAGGCTGTAGTTAAAAAGGCTGATACCAGGCACTTTATGGATATTTCTCAGGAAAATGAGAAGTATGATTATATGTATGCTTCCTCAATGGAAAATGCTGAAGTTAAACCTGCATCAGGCAGACTCCAGTATGTATTTGGCGACTACAATGTAGGAGTTAAGGGAGAGCATTTTACAGTATTATTCTCAAAAATGTACGGAGGGCTAACAAGCTACAAGCTAAGAGGAGTTGAGCTGCTAAGGAGCCAGCCTCGCCCTAACTTTTGGAGGGCTCCTGTGGATAATGACAGAGGTGCACAGATGCCTGTAGAAAAGGGTAAATGGAAGCTTGCAGGAGACTACACCAGGTGCGTAGATGTAAAGGTTAATGACAACAGTGCTAAAACAGGCTCTGAGAGATATGTGGAGGTGGTTTACACCTATGCCCTCGGTATGGATGGACTTGGAGAGGCGGTTGTAAGCTATAAGGTATTTGAAGATGGCTTCATAAAGACTACTCTAAGCTATGAGACTAAGGGAGAGAACTTTGACATGCCTGAGTTTGGTATGATGTTTAAGACCGACGCAGACTTTGACAACCTTACCTGGTATGGTGCAGGTTTTTCAGAGACTTATGAGGATAGGAGAAGCGGTGCAAAGCTTGGATTATTTAACAATAAGGTTGAAGACAATATGGCGCCTTACCTCGTACCTCAGGAATGTGGTCACAAGGTAAATGTAAGATATGCTAAGGTAACAGACAGAAAGGGCAGAGGACTTTTGTTTGTTAGCGAGAAACAGATGGATCCTACCAAGGGAGAGAGTAGGGCTGCTGAGAATTCAGTAGTTACAGACAGATATATGGGCTTCTCTGCACTACCTTATACGCCTAACCAGCTTGAAGAGGCTGCGCATCCAATGAACTTCCTAAGCCACAGTTTACAGTTATAAGGGCAGATCTTATGCAGATGGGTATAGGAGGGGATGACAGTTGGGGTGCAAGTCCACATAAAGAGTACCATATTAAGAATAATCAAAAATTAGAATTTAATTTTTGGTTTAAAGGAATTTAACTTACATATTGACGATATAGTTTGATACAAAAACGGAATATGAACAGAATTTCATGGTAAAAGATTCTGTTGTATGAAAAATCATGCGTAAGATATATTAAATTAAGTCATATTAGTAATAATTATTATAAACATAAGTTATTAATGTCGTCAAAATGCTGGTAATTTATTAATATATTGTCAAGCATAAATGATTATGTCCCAAAATAATTAATTTATAAGCCCCACAAAGGGGCTTTTATTATGCACTTTTTAAGTCGTCTTCAATTCTGTGTGGCTGTGAATGTGCAAATTTATTAAAGGCCTCTAATCTCCAAGGATGGTTCATTGGAGGAATATAAGGCTTTCTAGGTTTAGGTTGTTTGTAGTCAGCGTCCAAGTCCTTAGATTTGTGTTCATGAGCCGGTATTTCTTCCAGTGCATAAATATCCTTGTCATTTACGCACGCAAACATAGACCTATCAAATGCCTTGATAAGCATAACCTTGGTACCTTTTCTATAATGGATTTGGACTCCATTATGATCTATCATCTTATAAAATTTCTTCTTAAATTGAATCGCATGTCCGGCATCAACAGTTCTCTCAGTCAAAACTGCTAAAGTAAGATTTATTTTTTCTTTAGACGGTTGCGTTTCAAAGACAGATTTGATACCATGAAGTGGAAGTGAGAACTTCTCATTGAATTCCTTTTATGTAGGAGTGAAGGAATTCATTGGCATTATTGATGTCGGTTACGCCTGCGAGTCTAAACTCAATAGGCAGGCGTGACTGTAAGGTTTGATTCAATCGTTCTATGCGTCCTTTAGCCTGTGGTACGCTGCTTGATTCAAGTTGTGTACCAAGTTGCTTGCAGGCATAAGCGAACTGTGTATAGGTGTCATTGTCGTCAGATAAGGCACCTTTTTTCTTGTAAGTAAATACAGTACGTTTATCGGTAAGAAACTTATAGGGGATACCATAATCGGTAAGAATCTGTTCAAACACATGGTAGTAGCCGTTAAGGGTCTCCTGAGTATCAAACCATGCGCCAGTAACAGCACCTGAGGCATCATCAATGGCTAAATGTAGATGCCATATCTGTCCCGGCACCCATTCATAAGGGGTTGCATCCATCTGAAGCAATTCACCGAAATAAGCACATCTTGGACGACGACTGTGAGCATCTTCAACTGCTACTAAGTTAGCCTGTATCTGTGATAATTCTTTTTGACGTTTCAGATTCCTTCTTGGCTCTGAGTGCTTGCCTAATGCGTCTACGTTTGGCTTTTGTAGCCTTTGGAGATAGAATGTACTCAGACTCCAAAATACTCATTACAGAGGAAGAAGAGATGCTTATGCCCTCATGCTTTTTTAGAAGCTCTGTATAGTGTTCAAAGTTAGCCTCGTAGTATTTAGTTCTGTATAGATCAAGAACCTGACTTCTGATGTCAGGATGGATGGTGGTAACCGGCTTCTTACCTCTGTTACCATGAATAAAGAATGCTTTACCATCTTTAATATAGCCTTGTATCATACGGTTTATATGCCTCTTGGTGCATCCTAGGATAAGAGCAGCTCTATCCTTATTAGCTGTATCTGGGTGATCTATCAGACCTTTAATAACCTCGTACTTTCTTTGTTCATCCATTGATAAAATAACCTTTCTGATAAGTCAGTCCCTCCTAGTGTTAGAATATACAAAATAGTATTTTACCATAAGTGGGACATTTTTATTTGTGGTATACTAGGACTTTATCATTTATGGCTTATACAAAATGCTGGTAATTTATTAATATATTTGACTTTTTATGAAGATTATGTTAACATTATATCGTATTCTTGAGGTTTAAAGAATTCGAACTCAGCTCTTTTGACTCGTTCGTTTGCTCGCAGCACTACTAAAAGGTATCTGCTTTAAAGCTCTTTAACTTGGAAGATTACGCAACTAATATTTTTATTTACAGGAGGATACCTAAATGAACACAGGTGTGGTTAAGTGGTTCAATTCAGAGAAGGGCTACGGATTTATTACTAATGACAACGGCGGAGATGATGTATTTGTACACTTTTCTGCTATCAATGTAGAAGGTTTCAAGACTCTTAACGAAGGTCAGAGAGTTACATTTGAGACAGAGACAGATCCTAAGAATTCAAGCAAGCTTAGAGCAGTAAATGTTTCTATAGCTGAATAATTAATAGCTAATTCTGGGCCGTAGTCTTAAATGACTGCGGCCTCTTAAATTAATATCCTAATATATAGGAAAATATATCCGGGGTTGTACCGGTTTCGACGGGAATTTTGAAGTTGGAGAAGCAAGCCGCAGGAATGCGTTAAATCCAAAATTAAATACAAACGCTGAAGATAATTTAGCATACGCTGCCTAATGGCAGCTGTCTTACCTGTTATACCTGCGTAATAGGCTAAGGCATCGAATCAGCAGGAAACGACATAGCAAGGGGCTCGGTGTTATGGGCGTATTAGAGTCTACTAAAGCCTGAATTGTGCTGGTTCAAGTCAGGTGGAGGGAAGGTCAAACAATTAGCTAAGCTTGTAGAAGTACAATGAATGGGTTTTCGGACAGGGGTTCGACTCCCCCTCAGCTCCATTATTAGAAACCTAAGAAATGCAGTGTTTACAAGGGTTTCAGAAGATTTGAAAAATCAAAACAGGTCGTTTTAGACCGAAAAAGACCAGTTTGAACCATACTAATTGGGGTATAACTGGGGTATGAAAAACGGACAATGTAAGAGTGTATTGTGTAACTAAAGAAGCAAGAAAAAGTCTGTCAAGCCCTTTACCGAAGGCACTCGAAGAGTGGGGATTTACAGGTGGTATATTTCGAGTAATATAATTATAAAAGGGAGATAATCGAATGGCCTTTTCGATTATCTCCCTTAATTATGCCCTTTAATTAGCAAGGACTATCTGTACAGTAATAGAGCTAACAGAAGCAGTCCATACACCATTAAACAGTGCAGGTCAGACCTTGGTGCATATAGAGGAGCCTAGTGACATATATTGTTTTAAGACGATGGACTGTTTAATACCCACCTATGTAGTATCTAATGTTATAGGTTTCACTCCAGATGAGGTAGCGTATTGGGTAGAATTTTGCAGGCATAATGCAGGTATATTACTGAATTGTGCGAAGCAAGGGGGTATAGCGAATGCCGATTACATTTAACATATCTAGTATATAGTTTTTACAGGTATAATTCAGCAATTAGCTGTTGCATAATTTCGTACAATATGTTATATTTGAGTTGAGCAAATGATACCGCTTGCCGATGGAGCGGGGTATAAGTGATTCGGTGTGCAAATGATACCGCTTGCCGATGGAGCGGGGTATAAGTGATTCGGTGTGCAAATGATACCGCTTGCCGATGGAGCGGGGTATAAGTGATTCGGTGTGCAAATGATACCGCTTGCCGATGGAGCGGGGTATAAGTGATTCGGTGTGCAAATCCCTCTGTCGATATGATGGAGGGATTTTTTTGGAGGCGGACATGGAGATTAAGCAGGGTTACTCTTATCATATAAAAGACAGTTTCTTTTTGACTGTAAAGGACTCATCATTAATGAGTAATAAGGAAGGTGGAAATTACAGACCACATTATTACGCCATTGAGGATTCAAATGATAGGGGTATTTTTTGGATGATACCGATTAGTTCTAAGGTAGAAAAGTATAAGGAAATAATAGACCATAAGATAAAGAAAAGTGGTAAGTGTATAACGATTGTTATCGGTTTATTTGCAGGAGAGGAGAGGGCTTTTCTGATACAGAATGCTTTTCCTGTTACAGTGGGGTATTTAGACCATATACATACTGTTGGTGGAAAGCCGGTTTGTATACATAAGATTTTAGATAAAGAACTCCGCACTAATCTGAAAGAAGCCATAGCCATAACAAAGAGTGGACATAAGGTATTTTATGCAGATATAGAGAGGGTATTGGAAGTTATAAGGTGATGAGTATTTTCTTTTCTAAATCTAAAAATTCCCTAATAAAAGTTAAAAAACCTTTAATAACCCCTTGACAGAACATAAGTTTGGAGTTATAATAGTATCACTACAATAGTAGAATGAAAACAAACAATTTAGGAGGTAAAATAAATGAAATTAAAGAAGATACTTGTTATAGCATTAGGGGTAGTTACTTTGTTATCGAATACAGTAACCGTAGAAGCCAAGACC
Organism: uncultured Catonella sp.; assembly: GCA_916439065.1. Taxonomy (GTDB): domain Bacteria; phylum Bacillota; class Clostridia; order Lachnospirales; family Lachnospiraceae; genus Catonella. The sequence goes on along the minus strand of CAKAGD010000002.1, from coordinate 1,222,490 downwards.
AGTAAGTTTCATATAACACCTCGTGATTATTGGACAAAAGTTGAGTTTTATACAAAGGAAATAGTAAAAGGTTGTTTAACACATACTGATGTTAAAACTCCCCCCGATGATAATAATCCAAGCAAGCCAAACAACGAGTATATTTTCCTAACAAACGATACAACCTTATCAGACCCGATGGCAGTGTACGAGTATTTTTATGGGGGTGGTACAAGGAGTTACTACACAAGAAGATCAAAGGTTAGCACAAAGGTAACAAAGCCAGATTCAAATGGCTATGTAGATACAACAGTAACATTCAAAATCTTAGAGAATTTAATTCATAAACCATCTAAAGGTACTAATTATATAACCGAAGTCGGCAAAGTCTACGATATCTACAATCAGGAAACTCTCAATTCTTATGAAGGATACTCAGATACAGTAAGTACATCAAGTTCAATCCAGCCTTATAATGATGATGATGAAAAAGGTGCGGTATTCACGCAGGTACTTGACCGTTATACAGGTACAAATCTTATGTCAGGATTAAAAGATGTAGTAGATAGCAATGGGGTAGAATTCAAGAACGCTTGTGAGTTTAAAGCAAAGGGCAGGAAGTGGATAGTACAGGTAGATGCTAAAAAGACTAAGCCTACAAAGAAGAACCCTTACGGCACTTTAGTATTTAGGGTACATCATCATAAGGATTACAAAGGTTTAGCATTCGGGCAGTTTTTAGACTTTAGCGTACCAGTATATAAGAGTTTTTCAGGTTATGTAGGTGGGGCACTTATGTCAGTTGATTACAGCAAGAGATTTAAGTTAGCTGATTTTATGGGTGATGGATGGTTACATGGTGATTACACCTTAGTAAAATACAAATAGTATAAGTTTTTGCAAAGAGAGTCAGGAAGCTGGCTCTTTTTGTTTTTTAAATACATCTAATTTGATTTTATATTTTACTGATATAACTCTATACTATTTGATGCTTATTTAGTGTATTTATAAAATTTTATTCTTAGGAGGAGATAATGATTAAAAGATTTGGTAAGATTTTGCTTTTAGCACTAAGTATTTTATTTTTACTGCCAAAAGGGGTACTAGCAGGCGAGATTAAGTCTTGGGCTGATTATCATTTTGATGGTAAACCTAAACCGTCAGGGGTATTTTTATACGATAGTGATGAGCCTATATGGAAGGAGGCTTCAGACTATAAGGTTTGGAATTTGCCTAGCGGTAGTTATAAGGTATTGTCTTACAGTCCTGCAAAAAATACTTTATATGGTACTGAGTTGGTAGAGAAAAAAGATGAATTAGGTACTTACAGTGAGAGAGTACTGAAGGCATACACTAATGCAGTCGATTTAGCTACAGTATTAGCACACGAAGGGGTATCTTCAAAAGATGGCAATGGTTATTATACCTGCACAGATATGGATGCTTATGCTTTATTCTTTAATGATACTGCAAAAGGAATTGATGAGCTAGATTTTCAAGGTAAGTGCAACACTGTATAAAAATAGTAAATGCAACACTATTGCTAGATAAAATGATAAAATTATATCAATAAAATCAGACTGAATTTAATCAAATTTGGTTTGATTTTATTACTTTTGGCGAAAAAAGGGTATAGCAAATAGACCTGAAACCACATCTTTCAGGTTAAATGCAACGGTTTTTAGTGTTGCGTTTACTTTGAAAGGTATTTACTTTACTCCAGTTTAGTGTTTTAATAGTTTTGGAGTCAAATTTACATCACTTTCACTTATTATTTTAAGCTTTAGTTTTGTAAAAAACTCCTTAGGCAGTGTGGTTATGGCTATCTCATATGGGCTTTTGCCAAACAAAGACTTCCGCACATAACTGTTTAAAAGTTCTTTTCCCAGTCTTCTTTCAAGGCTGTCAAAAAGCTCCTTAACACATTTTGCAGTATGCTCTTTAAGTTTGAATACAAGCTGCATATGAAACTGTGTAAAGTAAAGCGTGAGCAAAACCTGGGAATCTTCCTTTTTGCCTTCAACGCAGTCCATCTGTACTACAGGGACATCGTTTTCGGAAATATACTTTCTAAAATCGGAGTATAGGTGTCCGATTTTTCTAACGCTTTTTAGTTTTGGTGCTGTTCTAACATTTCTTTTTCTTCGTTTAACAAGCTTGTGGAAGGTCTATTATTCCTGCATCCATTTCCCCTGCCATAACAAGCCTTCTTAAGGTAGATTCACTGATATTAAGTTCACTTTCATTGTTCTTGGCTATATGGTAAAGTGACTGTCCTTTTTTTATGCGTGGCGTGACTATGCTGTTTATCCTTGTTATGTCATAAAGAGTAAGGTCAAAACCATTTCGTGATTGTACAAGGGTGTCACAGTAAGCTAAATGAGCCTTTTTAGCATCGTAGAAATGTTTTTCCAGACGGCAGTATCCTCTTTTTGTACATCCGTTGCACATCTTTATAGAGGAGCCGTTCCAGTGTTCGCAGCTTCTTTTGTTATAATGTTCACGGTATTTTTTGGCAAGATGGCATGAGCGGCATTTTTTATTACAGTCTTTGGAACCGCATACATGCTTAACATTGCATCCATTATAGTCATTGCAGTCACAGGAATTAGGTATTTTGACAAGTGAATGCTTTTGTATTTCTCTTGAAATGGTAGAAGGGGATTTCTCGAGGGAATCAGCAATACTTCTGATTGAAAAACCCTGTGCAAGAAGGGTTTAGGGTTTAATGCGTTCAGCGTCTGTTAGATGTTTCTTTTTGTTCATAGGAACTCCTTTCGTTATTGTATTTTTAGTTACCTATGAATAAAAACAAATATCTGGAATAAAAACAAGGGCTAATTTGGAGTGCTGCCATGTACTTCAGATTAAATGCAACACCACTTTCAAAGTAAGTGCAACGATATCTTTCAATGTAAATGCAACAGAGGCGCCTGTCAGAGTAAGTGCAACACCATGTTGCATTTAAGTTGAAAAACTACAAACTAATTATTTTTGTAAAATCGGGTATCACATCATTGACAAATGTACAATTTATCATCTTAGTGGTTATGGCACATCATTTAATGAAGCTTTGGTAAGTTACATAGGCGAAAGTTCTGAACGATATACTTTTGCGTCATTCTACAATATTATAAAATATTATATAATAACAAAATCGTATAACGAAATGTGCGTAGAGTTTGGCGAAGATAATGTTTGCCCACTGGAGCTAATCAATTCGTCTTATGCTTTAAGATGTGAGGGACAAAGTTCGAGTAGGTTCTCAACAGTCCCATTATGGGAAATAAAAGCAGAGAAATCAAATAAGAATTCTCTGCTTTTGTTATTACAAGAAATACTACATATGGAATATGAAAAAGTTACGACAGCCTCTCCTTAAAATCTTCATACCCAAATTGTTTTATGTTTTTGACCTGTCCATCTTTCTTGAGTACGGCTAAATCAGGCAGGGGCATACCATTAAATGTGTTATTTTTAACAAATGAATAAATAGCCATATCGCCAAAGATAAGCATATCTCCAATATTCTTTTCTTCATCAAAGGAAAAGTCACCTATTATATCTCCTGCAAGGCAGGTACAGCTGCCAAGCCTATAGGTATATTTCTTTTCTCCTGCTTCTCCTGAGGTAAAAAGAGGCGGCCTGTAAGGCATCTCAATCACATCAGGCATGTGGCAGGCAGCACTGATATCTAGGATTAGATTGGCAGTATCACCTGAGGTGGTCTTATCAAGGATAGTAGTAACCGAATAGCCTGCATTTAGGGCAACAGCTTCTCCAGGCTCGAGATAGACCTCCACATCAAACAGGGACTTAGCCTCATTTATACACTTAATCAGCAGTTCCCTGTTATAATCCTCCCTTGTTATATGATGGCCTCCTCCAAGGTTCAGCCATTTCATATTTTTTAGATATTTTCCAAAATTCTTATACACAACCTCCAAAGTATCCCTCAAAGGTTCTGCACCCTGTTCACAAAGGGTGTGAAAATGCAGTCCGTCAACACCGTCTAGCAGTGAAGTCTCTTCTTTAAGAGCATTTTCAAGGGTTAGCAGGGTGATTCCAAGCCTGCTTCCGCTGGCACAGGGATCGTAGATTTCGTGGCCTTCTTGCGTGGAAAACTCAGGATTTATCCTAATTCCTATACTAACACCTCTGTCTATACAGTATTTTTTATACTTCTTTAGCTGATTTACAGAGTTAAATATGATATGGTCGCAGATTCTTGTTATTTCCTCCATATCCTCATCCTTATAAGCAGGAGAGAAGATATGGTTTTCCTTCTTCATTTCCTCGGCACCAAGCCTTGCTTCAAAAAGTCCGCTGGCAGTAGCACCTGCAAGATATTCTCCTATGAGGGGATAGAAATAAAAGCCCGAAAATGCTTTCTGCGCAAGTAAAATCTTGGCTTTCGTTTCATCCATAATAGACTTAAGTATCTTGCAGTTCTCCTCTATCTTGGCCTCGTCTATGACATAGCAGGGAGTTTTAAGTCCCTCAAACGCCTTTTTTAACTCGGGATAATTATTTGAAATCAAGTTAAACTCCTTTATATTCAAAGACACAGAGAGGTTTAATTCTCTGTGTCTGATGTAACCCTCTTATGGTACAAGTACAGGATTTCTTCAACCTGCCAAGGAAGTCCCCATTTATTAAGTGCCTCCATATATGGATCAGGATCAAATTCATCTGTAGTATATACTCCAGGCTTTCTCCAAAGTCCGTTTAATACAAGCATAGAGCCTATCATAGCAGGAACACCTGTAGTATAGCTTACAGCCTGGCTTCCGACCTCTTTGTAGCAGGCCTCGTGGTCACAGATGTTGTAGATGTAGATGCTCTTTTCCTTGCCGTCCTTAACTCCAGTGAAGATACAGCCGATGTTGGTCTTTCCCTTTGTACGAGGACCAAGTGAAGCAGGATCAGGAAGGAGAGCCTTAAGGAACTGAATAGGTACTATTTCTTTTCCTTCATAGTTGATAGGGGTTGTAGAGAGCATACCTACATTCTCAAGGCAGTTCATATGTGTGAGATAGCTCTGTCCAAATGTCATAAAGAAGCGGATGCGCTTAACTTCAGGCATATTTCTGCCAAGTGCCTCAAGCTCTTCGTGGTGAAGAAGGTACATATCTTTCTGTCCAACTTCTTTAAAGTTATACTCACGCTTTATGCTCATTGCAGGGATTTCAATCCACTTACCATTTTCAAGGTAGCTGCCAGGTGCAGATACTTCACGAAGGTTAATCTCAGGGTTAAAGTTGGTAGCAAATGGATAACCATGGTCTCCACCGTTGCAGTCAAGGATATCTATGGTATCTATCCTGTCAAAGTAATGCTTCTTTGCATAAGCAGCAAATACACTGGTTACACCCGGATCAAAACCTGTTCCAAGAAGTGCTGTAAGTCCTGCTTTTTCATATTTCTCAGCATAAGCCCACTGATAAGAGTAGTCAAAAAGTGCTGAAAATCCTTTTTCTTTACAGCGCTTCTCGTAAGCAGCCTTCCACTCAGGCTCTTCTGTATCCTCAGGCTCATAGTTAGCTGTATCTATATAGTGCACATTTGCAAGAAGGCAGGCATCCATGATAGCAAGATCCTGATAAGGAAGCGCAACATTGAGCACTGCATCAGGCTTGTAGCTCTTAATAAGTTCTACAGTCTTAGCTACATCCATAGCATCTATCTCTGCAGTAGTAATAACGGTCTTTGTCTTACCTTCAAGCTCAGCCTTAATAGCATCGCATTTTGACTTTGTTTTACTTGCTATGCAAATCTCTGTGAAAACTTCGCTATTCTGACAGCATTTGTGGATTGCAACCTGTGCAACTCCGCCGCAACCGATAATAAGTAATCTGGACATTATTTTTCTCCTTTATTTTCTTCTTCTTCTAGTATATCTTCAACATATTTAGGTAACATAAATGAGCCTACATGGAGGTTGCTTGTATAGTACCAGGTTTTGATATTTCTATTTTTCCACTCTTCAGGCTTGAAGTCTGTGATAGGGTGGTACTTTTTGCTGGCAAAACCAAACATCCAGTAGCCCGAAGGACAGGTAGGAATATGTGCCTGATATACACGGCTTATAGGAAAGCTTGTGTATACCTTTCTGTGCATTGCCCTAAAAGCTTCCTCGTCTTCATCAAAGAAGGGGCTTCCATGCTGGTAAACCATAATTCCGTCATCTTTAAGAGCCTTGTAACAGCTGCCATAGAATTCTTTGGTAAATAGTCCCTCTGTATGGCCAAACGGATCTGTAGAGTCATTTATGATGAGGTCATATTCAGCTCTTCTTCCCCTAAGGAAGCGCAGTCCGTCCTGATGAGTTATATGGACTCTTTATCGTCAAAGCCCTTTACTGCATCAGGGAAGAATTCTCTGCAAACTTCAACCATTTGTTCGTCAGCTTCTACAACTTCTATTCGCTCGATTTCGGGATATGCAGTCAGCTCTCTGGCTACACCTCCGTCACCTCCGCCTATTATAAGCACCCTCTTTACATTTGGATGTACTGACATAGGTACATGGGCAACCATTTCATTGTATACAAATTCATCTGCTTCGGAGAAGATTATATCTCCATCAAGCATGAGGAATCTGCCAAATTCGTGTGACTGAAATACCTCTATTTTTTGGAATTCACTCATAGCACTGTATAGTTGTCTTTCAACGCCTATATCCATACTTACATTTTCAGTGAACTCTTCAAAAACATGGATGTTTGTATAATCGGACATCTTTCCTCCTTTCTTTGATTGAGTGAATTAATACCAAAGGTAACAAAACGGAATAAGCAGATGAATAAATATTATCCATAGCCCATAAAGACCTCCCATCAATGCTCCTGCAGTCAGCATTAAAAATGCCGCTAAATTTGCAATGATAGCTATAGCCTTATAAATTTTGGATTTAGTAAAAATGCAAATCAAAATACAGCCATAAAAGCCACACCACAGCCATCCGTATGGATGACCGAGGTAAATGTTGTTGAAGTACATCAAAGTTACAACAGGTAAAATGACACTTAGAATTATTCCAACATACTTTAGTGTAATCTTCATATTACTACCTCCAAATTCTAATTTGTCGAGTTGTTATATAGACTAACCTAAGTGACGCTCCGAATGATAACATTTCAGACTCGCTCCGGCATACGCTTCGCTTCGCCTAATGCGCTCGCTTAGAATTTATCATTCGTAGCTGGCACCATAGATTTATGAAAATAATAAGTTGCAGGGCTACATTAACAACCTAAGTGACGCTCCGAATGATAACATTTCAGACTCGCTCCGGCATCCGCTTCGCTACGCCTAATGCGCTCGCTTAGAATTTATCATTCGTAGCTGACGCCATAGATTTATGAAAATAATAAGTTGCAGGGCTACATTAACAACCTAAGTGACGCTCCGAATGATAACATTTCAGACTCGCTCCGGCATTCGCTTCGCTCCGCCTAATGCGCTCGCTTAGAATTTATCATTCGGAGCTGATACCTTAAATTTATGCAAATAACACCCTGAATACCAAATTAAAGATAGCCTCCCCCTGCCCACATGTGGCTGATGTTTTTGTTTTTGCTGGCTTATCAATCAAACAGCCGGAACTAATAATGCCTAAGCGAGCGCATCAGGTTTTTCGTCAACAAAGCCATATTGCAACTGCATCTTACAGAAAAACCGGAGCGAGTCTGGACATTTATTAGTGGAGGCGTGACTTAGTCAACACACAACACATTAGCCCGATAAATTATTTTATCAGCACCTCTAACCTCTTAACCTCAGGATCGGCTGTACCCTGCAAGCTGCATCCTTTTTCTTTTGCATACAGGATGTGGTCAACAATATCCTTTGTAATAAGCTCCCCCGGAGCAAGGATAGGAATGCCCGGTGGATAAGCCATAACTGATTCGCCAGCGACCCTGCCGTATGCTTCCTTTATAGGCACAGACTCCTTTTCGGCGTAAAATGAATACTGTGGACTTGAAACTACCTTTGGAATGACGGCATCCACAAAGGCAAGACCGCTTTTCTCTCTGGCATAAAGCCTCTTGATATCCTCAAGAGCACCAACCAGCCTCTCTATATCCTGAAGCCTGTCACCGATTGAGATATAAGCCATAATATTTCCTATATCGCCGAACTCTATCTGTATATCATATTCGTCACGGAGTAAATCGTAAATCTCAATTCCTGTAAGCCCTATATCCTTGGTGTACACACAAAGCTTGGTTACATCAAAGTCGTAAACATTCTTTCCGTCTATAAGTTCTTTTCCATAAGCATAGTAGCCGCCTATGCTGTTTATCTCATTTCTGGCGTACTCCGCCATAGTTATAACCTTTGCAAAGCTTTCCATTCCTCTAAGGGCAAGATTTCGCCTTGAGAGGTCAAGACTTGAAAGGAGAAGGTAGTTTGCGGATGTAGTTTGAGTAAGTCCTATTATCTGCCTTACATGGCCTACATTCATATTTTCACCTGTTAGTAGGATGGAACTCTGTGTGAGGCTGCCGCCTGACTTGTGCATGGAGATGGCAGCCATGTCCGCACCGGCACGCATTCCCGCGATAGGAAGGTGGGCTTCAAAGTAGAGCTGTGTTCCATGTGCCTCATCAACAAGAACCTTAAGTCCCTTTTCGTGGGCATAATCAGTAATGCTTTAGGTCTGAGCAGATGCCGTAGTAGGTTGGGTTATTAACTAGTACCGCTACCGCATCAGGATTGTTATCTATGGTTTTCTTAACTGCCTCTATTTCCATGCCGAGAGCTACACCAATCACAGGATGAATCTCAGGCTTAACATAGACAGGAATTGCACCACAAAGTATAAGGGCATTAATTACGCTCTTATGTACATTTCTTGGAAGTATAATCTTATCGCCGGCCTTACAGACAGAAAGCACCATGGCCTGTACAGAAGAAGTAGTCCCACCAACCATGAGAAAGGCATGTGCAGCACCAAAGGCATCTGCCATAAGCTCTTCAGCTTCTGCAATTACAGAAACAGGGTTTGAAAGATTGTCAAGGGGTTTCATGCTGTTTACATCAAGTCCTACACATTGTGCTCCAAGAAGCCTTACCAGCTCAGGATTGCCACGGCCTCTTTTATGGCCGGGTACATCGAAAGGAACTACCCTTTTTCTCTTAAATGTTTCAAGAGCCTCGCAAATAGGAGCTCTTTGCTGTCTGCTAATGTCCATTTTGTTTTCCTCATATCTATATAGTATGTAAGCTTGTAGCAATGTATTCGGTGCTGCATTAGAAATACCATCAAATAGCTAATTGTTTGGTAAGAAGTTCAAAAGCTCAGGTAAACAAAAAAGCAGCCCAATCACCTTGAGCTGCACAAAATTTTATTTTAAATAGAATAAGTGCGTTAACTTCATTCAGAGTAGTCCAGCAAATATCAGGTTGCTGCTCTTATTGATGTTTCACAAGATGATAATGATTGTAGAGTAATCAACTTATAAAATCCGGGCTTTAAACCCTATCAATAATGTGGTATAACCACTACGGCAAGTGACCGCCTGTCCGTAAGGCAAAAACAAATTTGGTCTGATATTTGCATGATGAATCACGCAACTATGTAGAATAATCATATCATCAATAGAACTTAGTGTCAATAGCTGCGCTAAATTATTAGACAGGGAAAATATATGTGTAGTTTTTCAACTTAAATGCAACATGGTGTTGCACCTACTTTGACGGATACCCCTGTTGCATTTACATTGAAAAATATTGTTGCTTTTACTTTGAAAATAATGTTGCACCTACATTGAAAGGTGCCGTTGCTTTTACTTTGAAGGTGATGTTGCTTTTAGCCTGAAATACCTTATATTCTTCATTTAGACCCTTGTTTTTATTCTTGCTGTGTGCTTTTATTCATAGGTAACTAAAATCATACTAACAAAAGGAGTTCCTATGAACAAGAAGAAACATCTTACTAATGCTGAACGCATCAAAATCGAAACCCTGCTCTCACAGAGCTTTTCAATCAGAAGTATTGCTGATTTCCTTGAGAAATCCCCTTCTACCATTTCAAGGGAGATAGGCAGGCATTCAATTGTCAAAACCCCTAACACCTGCGACTGCAACGATTATACCGGATGTAATGTCAAACACATCTGCGGTTCTAAAGACTGTAATAAGAAATGCCGCTCATGCCATCTTGCTAAAAAATACTGTGAGCATTACAGCAAAAGAAGCTGTGAACACTGGAATGGTTCCAAGGTAAAACTATGTAACGGCTGTACAAAAAGAGGATACTGCCGACTTGAAAAACATTTCTATGATGCTAAAAAAGCCCAGGCAGAATACTGTGATACCCTTATACAGTCCCGCAACGGCTTTGACCTTACCCTCGAGGATATGACAAGGATAAACAGCATAATCTCCCCACGTATAAAAAAAGGGCAGTCTCTTTACCATATAGCTAAGAACAATGGGGATGAACTAAACATAAGCGAATCTACCTTAAGAAGGCTGGTTATGGCAGGCGAAATGGATGCCGGAATAATAGATCTGCCACAGACCGTAAAATGAAGAAAACGAAAGGTTAGAATTGTACCAAAGCTAAAAAATCCCCAAAAAACAGGGCACCTGTATTCCGACTTTAAAAAATATCTCTCAGAAAACGACGTGCCTGTAGTACAGATGGATTGTGTTGTAGGCAAAAAAGAAGATTCAATGGTACTGCTGACACTGCACTTTACTCAATTCCATATGCAGCTAATATTCAGGCTCAAGGAGCATACCTCAAAATGTGTTACAGACTTGTTTGACAGTTTAGAGAAAAAACTGGGAAAAGAGCTGTTTGCTATGTGCTTCCCTCTGATACTAACCGATAATGGGCATGAATTCTCAAATATAGATGGAATGGAAAAATCAATATACGGCGCAAAGCGCACAAACATCTTCTTTTGCGAACCGAACCGCTCTGATCAAAAAGGACAGTGCGAAAATAACCATAAGCTTATAAGGACTATCCTTCCGAAAGGGATGTCTTTAGCAGACTTACCAACAAGGACACGCTATTGGTCACGAACCATATAAACAGCTATGTACGAAAGTCTTTGTTTGGTAAAAGTCCATTTGAAATAGCTATGAACGCACTGCCGGCGGAGTTCTTTACAAAACTAAAGCTTAAAAGGATAAACGAAAGTGATGTGAATTTAACTCCGAAACTATTAAAACACTAACCAGAGATAAAGTAAATACCCTTCAAAGTAAATGCAACACTAAAAAGCGTTGCATTTAACCTGAAAGATACGCTTTCAGGCTTGTTTGCTATACCCTTTTTTCTGGCAAAACAATAAAATCAGACCAAATCCGATTAAATTCAGTCTGATTTTATTGATATAATTTCATTATTTTATCTAGGAAAAGTGTTGCTTTTGCTATTTTTACAAAGTGTTGCACTTACCTTGGAAATCTAGCGGGAAAATATATGCCTGAGCGAAAGGGCACTCAGGCACATGAGTAAGTTTCTAAGGTGAAGAACTATCGTCCTATCAGCCAACTATACATCTCGTCATATTTGTTTGCTGAATTTGCCCAGCTAAAATCTATGGTTGAGATATATTTACGAAGTTTATCCCAATCATCAGGATTATTGTAATAAAGGTCAATTGAACGATAGATTGCATTTGCCATATCATCAGCATTATAGCCGGCAAAGGTGAAACCATTGCCCTCGCCAAGACCGCAGTCTGTGATGGAATCTTTAAGACCGCCAGTCTCCCTTACGATAGGCACTGTACCATAGCGGCAGGCTATCATCTGTGAAAGGCCGCAAGGTTCAGCCTTGCTAGGCATAAGAAACATATCAGCCCCGGCATAAACCTTTCTGGAAAGGTCTTTGTTATAAGTAATCATAGCGGAAACTTTGCCGCCATACTGATTTTGAAGCCAGATAAAATAGTCTTCGTACTTTCTATCACCCTTACCAAGTACAACGAGCTGCACTTCACAATTTCTCACGATATTTTCCATAGCCTGAGTGATAAGGTCAAGTCCTTTGTGAGATACAAGTCTGGAAATGATAGCAATCACAGGGATACCGGCATCTTCCCTAAGTCCTGCAAGTCTTTGCAGTTCAAGTTTATCCTGCAGCTTACCGGAGAAATCATCAGAAGTAAACTTATGTGATATAGCAATATCGGTAGCCGGGTTGTAACTGTCTGCATCTATTCCATTCAGAATACCACGGGTCTTCCAGTTGTTCTTCTTAATCATATCCTGAAGGCCATGAGCGAAGGCGGCATCTTCAAGTTCTTTTGCATAGGATTCACTAACGGTGGTTACGCAGTCGCTAGTTTCAATAGCACCTTTTACGAGGTTTATGCAGCCTTCATATTCTACATAAGCACCGGCTTCCGGTGGTAGGTCAAAGACAGTTGGCATAATCCTAAGGTCATACTGTCCCTGATATTCAATATTGTGTATTGTAAATATAAGTTTTATATCATAGTGGTATTTACAGTTGTTATAAATAGGGATGAGAGCTGTCTGCCAGTCATTTGCATGAATAATATCAGGCATAAAATCTATGAAGTAAAAACTGTCCATAACAGCCTTGCAAAAGAAAGCATAACGCTCGCCATCGTCATAGAATCCATAGAGTCCATCACGATGGAAGTAGTATTCATTGTCAATAAAATAGTAGGTTACATTGTCCTGTTTTAACTCAAAAAGTCCACAGTAAAGGTTTCTCCAAGAAAGCCCTACATTATAGTTGCAGAGATATTTTGCAGCATTCTTATACTGCTCGCCTATGTCGCTGTAGTAAGGCATCATAACTCTGACATCATAATCTCCTCTGGCGGCAAGTGCCTTTGGAAGGCTTCCAAGGACTTCACCAAGACCTCCGGTAGCAGCGAATGGGAGAACTTCTGAACCTACAAAAAGAATTTTCTTCTTTTCAGGAGCAGCTTTAACGGATTTATCAGTTTCTTTTGTTATCTCTTTATTTATCATAGCAGCCACCTGTTCAACACTGTTTTTGGTTTCCCTAACTGCTTTTTTTGAACGTTTGGTTTTAGATGTTTCATTCTTTTCAGCTTTAACTGTTTTTACGGTTTTATCAGTCTTTTTAGTCTTAGCCTTAGTTTCTTTTTCCTTAGCAGCTTTTTTAGTTTTGGTTTCAGTCTTTGTAGAATCCTTAGCTTCTGCTTTTTTACGCCCCCTCTTAGGTTTTTCGGCAGCAGTTTCTTTTTTTGTTTCTTCAGTAGTTTCTTTTGCGGCTTCCTTTGTAGTTTCTTTCTTAGGTGTTTTATCTATAGCTTTTGTTATTTCAGGGTCTTTAACCTCAACTTTGCTTGGAATAACCATTGGTTTTGATACGGCATCTAATTTGAGTTCATACTTAATTTCTTCGGTTTTTTTAATATCTTCCTTCTTTTCAGCTTTAACCTTCTTGTTCTTTTCAGTGTCTTTAAGTTTCTTATTAGCCATGTTTACCTCCATTTTAAAAGAGTCAATTTATAATTCCAGCGTCAGAAGGAAATAACCTTCTGACGCCAATTTTACAGAATGAACGGATTGCGAATATTATAATATAGAATTTTTTTCGATAAAGAAAGGATGTCCTTCGCAACCGCTTAGATATCGGCCTCCACGCACTACTGACCGCTTGTCCATTACAAGATAGTCAATAGAAGAGTTTCTTTCAAGTACACAATCCTGCATAACAACGCTATTGCGGATAACAGCTCCCTGGGAAACGGTTACATCTCTGAAAAGAATAGAGTTTTCAACTATGCCGTCAATACGGCAGCCGTCTGCAATGATGGAATTTTTAACTCTTGCATTTGGACCGTATTTTGTAGGGGCAGAGTCCTTAACTTTAGTATATACAGGATAGCTTGCACTATGGAAAAGCTGATGACGGGCATCTCTTTCAAGCAGTGCCATATTAGCCTCAAAATATCCTGCTAAAGAGTCTATACAGGAAAGATGTCCGCTAAATTCATAGCCCATAACCTTATATTTTTCAAGTCTTGGTGCGATTATATCCCTTGAAAGGCTATTTGTTCCGTAAATAATGGAATCACGGACAAGATCCTTAAGTAACCGGCTGTTAAATACCCATACATTGAGGGAAAAATTTTTCTTTCCACTTATGGATTTTTGAACCTTAAGATCGGTAATTCTTCCATCGGCATCTATTTCAAAGATACTGCTTGTGCGGTCTATTGTACGGGTAGATTTATTTTCCTGATATACACCTGTTATATCAGCACCTGAGGTCTTGTGAAACTCAATAATCTTATCAAAAGGAAGATTGCATACTATATCACAGTCAGACATTATGAAATATTCTTCATCACAATGGTCTATGAATGTAATTGAGTTCTGAAGAGCCTCAAGCCTGTTGGTGTAGAGTGGACCGCTGCCAGCCTCGCCAAAGGGGGAGAGAATGATAACGCCTTCATTTTTTCTTGCCAAATCCCAGTCCTTACCAGAGCCTACATGCTTCATAAGACTTTGGTAGTTAGACTTGGTAATAAGTCCGACTTTGGTTATGCCGGCATTTACCATGTTTGAAAGTACAAAGTCTACCAGTCTGTATCTTCCGCCAAATGGAACAGAAGCCATTGTACGGCCACTGGTTAGCTGTGAAACATTTCTATCGTGAATATTTGAAAATACTAATCCCGCTGTTGCCATATTAACCTCATTTCATATATATTATTACAAATTATAATTTTATTTATAGTTACTTCATGTCTTCTTCAACCATAGTTCCGGCTTCGACCTTTTTCCCTCAGCTACAGTTATTTCTGCACCAATTACCGTGATATCTTTTTCAATATCATCAGCGCCGATGACAGCATTATCTTCTATGTTACACTGAACATCCAATATACTGTAGTTAATTTCAGCATTTTCACCTATGACTACATTAGGCATGATAACACTGTTTTTGATAACGGTTCCCTTGCCAACTCTGATGCCGGAGAAGAGCACAGAATTTATAACAGTACCCTCTATATCGCAGCCTTCCGCAATAATAGAATCCGAAATCTTAGCATCATTGCCTATGTACTGTGGATTGATAGGATCGTGGCGGAAAGATATTTTCCAGTCAGGATCGGAGAGATCAAGCTCCGGAGCCTCGCCAAGAAGATCCATATGAGCCTCCCAGAGAGAACGGATAGTTCCTACATCCTTCCAGTACCCCTTGAACGGATAAGCATAAAGGCCGCGTCCGTCCTCTATCATAGCCGGTATTATATTTTTACCAAAATCATTTGATGACTTTGGATCTTCCTCGTCAGCCTTAAGATAATTTACAAGTATGTCTTTATTGAATATGTAAATACCCATGGAAGCTTTTGTACTCTTTGGCTTGGCAGGTTTTTCAGCAAATTCAGTAATCTTATCATTTTCGTCTGTTGAGAGTATGCCGAAACGCTTAGCTTCCTCAAGAGTAACTTCAAGTACGGCTATTGTAACATCTGCACCTTTTTCCTTGTGGAATTCAAGCATTTTGTTATAGTCCATCTTATAAATATGGTCACCTGAAAGGATGATGACATATTCAGGATCGTATCTTTCTATGAAATTCAGATTCTGGTAAATTGCGTTTGCGGTTCCTTTGTACCAGTCAGCACCCCTGCTTTTCTGGTAAGGCGGGAGAATATGCACACCGCCATAGTTACGGTCGAGATCCCAAGGAGAACCATTGCCGATATAGTCATTTAACTCCAAAGGCTGATACTGAGTAAGAACACCAACTGTATCAATATCTGAATTGATACAGTTAGACAGTGGGAAATCTATAATCCTATACTTGCTTCCAAAATAAACAGCCGGCTTCGCAACCTTTTTGGTAAGAGTATAAAGTCTGCTTCCCTGACCGCCTGCAAGCAGCATAGCCAGACACTCTTTCTTTCTTAACATGACAAACCTCCTATATAATTAAAAATATTAAATTTGTTAATGTGCTCCAAATTCAGATTTATGCAATAACAACTGCAGCAAATGGTGGTATGGTGAGAGAAACATATTGTTTTCTTCCATTAACCTCACCTTTTTTGGTAGTAATTTTTCCTTTATTTAGTAAACCGCTTCCACCATATTTGACATCATCCGTATTAAATATTTCTTTATATGTTTTCCTTTTATCTACACCGAGATAATAGTTTTCCCCTTAATACAGGAGAGAAGTTGATTACAAATATTACATCTCTGCCGGATTTTGATATTCTCTTGTAAGAAATAATATTATGGTCAGCATCATCAGCATTTAGCCAAGAGAAACCAGCCCAATCATCTTCTATTTCCCACAGAGCCTTGTGGTTTAAGTAGAAGTGGTTTGCATCTCTTACAAAGTCATGGAGTTTGCGGTGGGTCTCGTATTCAAGCAGGTTCCAATCAAGTTCTTTGTTGAAATTCCATTCATCAAACTGTCCGAGCTCACTGCCCATAAATAAAAGTTTTTTTACCCGGATGACTTAACATATACATTAGAAAGCCTCTGAAACCGGCAAATTTCTGTTCGTAATCACCCGGCATCTTATTAAGAAGCGATCCCTTTCCGTATACAACCTCGTCATGGGAGATAGGAAGTATATAATTTTCGGAATATGCATACATCATAGGGAAGGTTAATTTCCCATGCTCAAATTTTCTAAAATAAGGATCTGTTTTAATATAGGAAAGGCTGTCATTCATCCATCCCATATTCCATTTATAATGGAAACCTAAACCGCCATCACTGCTTGGGCGGGTAACTAAAGGCCAGGCAGTAGATTCTTCAGCTATCATAATAGTACCTTCAGCCTTGGTAGCAATGGCGTGATTTAATTTTTGTAAAAATGCTATTGCCTGGAGATTCTCATGTCCCCCATGTTCATTAGGACACCATTGTCCGTCAGGCCTGTCATAATCAAGATATAGCATGGCAGCAACTGCATCTACCCTGATACCGTCTATGTGGTATTCTTTGGCAAACATCATAGCACTTGAAACAAGGAATGACTGAATTTCAGCTTTTCCAAAGTCAAAAATTAAAGTACCCCAGGACTTATGTTCACCTCTGAGTGGATTTGGATCTTCATATAAAGGAGTGCCATCGAATCTTGCAAGTGCAAAATCATCTTTTGGAAAGTGTGCAGGCACCCAGTCTATGATGACACCTAACCCGGCCTTGTGTGCCTTATTGACAAAGTACATAAAGTCAGCAGGAACACCGTATCTGGATGTAACTGAAAAAAATATCCGGTTACCTGATATCCCCAAGATGCAGGGAAATGGATATTCGGTTATTGGCATAAGTTCAAGATGGGTATATCCCATATCTTTTGCATAAGGGATAAGCTCATCTGCGAGATCACGGTAGTTGAGCGGATTACCATCCTCGTGTATTTTCCAGGAACCAATATGAACCTCATAGATATTCATTGGAGCGGGTTTGAAAAATGTCTGCTCTCTTCTTTAGCCAGGCATCATCAGACCATTTAAAAACAGCCATCTAAAAAATACACCTTTGACGCCGTGCTTCCATCAGTTTCGCTGTGGAAGGCATAAGGGTCAGCTTTATAATGAATTGAATCATCCTGATGGGTAATTGCGTATTTATAAGCACTATATTCGGGAATATCAGGAATGAATGCTTCCCAGACTCCATTTGAAATATTATCAGCGGGAGAAGCAGATGTATCCCAGTTATTAAAATCTCCAACTACTGATACATTTTTTGCATTTGGAGCCCAAACCCTAAAAACTACACCTTCTTTCTTTCTCTTAGAAGTTTTGTGGGCACCGAAATATTCGTAGGCAAAATAGTTCTCCCCCTCCCTGAAAAGCTGAAGCTCTTTTGGAACTTTGTTAACTTTTGATTTGACCATATTTTGACCTTCCTTAATTAATCTCAAATTATCATAATTATGTATAAACTGCTCTATTAACGGATATAGAGCGGATTTAGACATTTAGAATGAATAATTTGGAGTAAATTTTGGCAACCTTAAAAATCGAATAATAACGGTTGCAAAAAAAGTAAATATACCTTTATATTTATTATACCTATAAAAGGAATTATTTACAAGTTTTTTTATGCGTTTTATATAAAAAAATATCGACGAATTATTACCTTTGTGTATAATAATTACAATGACAAGATTTGAACTTTATGGAGGAAGGAAAAATGTCATACACAGCTTTATATAGAAAATTCAGGCCTAAGGGATTTGATGAGGTAAAGGGGCAGGATAGCGTAGTTACAGTACTTAAAAATCAAATTAAATATAATAAAATAGGCCATGCATATATGTTCTCAGGTACGAGGGGAACAGGAAAGACAAGTGTGGCAAAAATATTTGCGAAAGCAGTGAATTGTGAGAATACAAAAGACGGAAGCCCATGTGGAGTTTGTGAAACCTGTAAGAAGATAGGAGAGGGAAGAACCTTAGATGTAATAGAGATTGATGCAGCTACAAATACCGGTGTAGACAATATGCGTGAAGTAATAGAAGAGATGAAATATTCTCCTACAGATACAAGGTACAAGGTATATATAATAGATGAGGTACATATGCTCTCAAGTGGAGCATTTAACGCCCTTCTCAAAACTCTTGAGGAACCACCCGAATATGCTATTTTTATTCTGGCAACAACGGAACCGCATAAGGTTTTGCCTACAATAAAATCAAGATGCCAGAAATATGATTTTAAAAGAATTTCTGTAGAAACTATCTCGGACAGGCTTAAGGAATTAATGGATGAAGAGGGAAATGCTTATGAAAATGAAGCTTTGCAATTTATAGCCAGAAAAGGTGATGGCTCAATGAGAGATTCGTTAAGTCTGCTTGACCAATGCTTGGCCTTTTCATTTGATGAAAAATTAACATATGATAAGGTGCTTACAGTACTTGGATCAGTAGATACGGATCTTTTTAACAGGCTTTACATTGCCATAAAAAGAGGAGATGTTCCAACCTGCATGGATGTGGCAGAGAAAATTTCGACAGATGGAATTGATATTGGGCAATTTGCACTTGATTTTACATGGTATTTCAGGAATCTTCTTTTATTAAGAGTATCTAAATCTGCAGCAGAGAGGATTGAAATAAGTACAGACAAGCTTTCTGAACTTAAAGAGGTAGCTAAAATAGGTGAAGAAAATGATTTGTACAGATATATAAGGATATTTTCAAAATTATCGGCAGATATTAAATATTCTACTTCAAAGCGTGCAGAACTTGAGATTGCACTCATTAAGCTTTGCAAACCGGAAATGGAAGAGGATAGGGAAAGTTTAATAGCAAGAATAAAAAAACTGGAAGAGATTATTGAAAGTGGTGGATTTACGGGCATTAAAAAGACTGAATTACCTATAGAAAAAGAAGAGGAAAGGGAAGAAATAGAGCCGGATACAGTAAAAGCACTGCCTGATGACATAAAGAAAATAGCAGAATCGTTTGGTAATATAATAAATGATAAAAATATTAAAAATCCCCTTAAAACAGTGTTATACAATGCTAAACCTTACTATTCTGAAAGTGGGAATGCATTAGTCTTAGCTGTTGGTGAGGAATTTGATAAAGCTTGGCTTGAGAGAGAAGAGAGCATGGAACTGCTCAGTAAAGTAATTCTTGACATAACAGGAGTTGAGGTAGAAATTAAAACTAAATTTGAGAAGGAAGCCAGGCAGGCAGGCGATGTCAGGATGACAGGAATTGACAAGGTTGCTCCGGGATTATTGACATATGAGGATTAAACGGAGAAGAGGTGCATAAGTGCCTCTTTCCTTATGTTATATATAAAAATATTACAGAAAGTGAGGGAATATGGAAGCTTGGAAAGAATATCGTAAGGGAGAGATTCCGAAAGGAAACTATAAAGCAAAGGTTATTTGCGGAGATTCAAATTTTTTGATTATAGAGTTAAGAAGTAAAGAGAATAGGCTGATTCTTGATTTTGGAATTACTGAGGCTGTAAGGATATTTGATAGAAGACTTGTAGATTTGGATATGTATGAGAATATTGAAGGACTGAAAGAGGATAATTTTTTTCAAATATTATATATGAAGTTGAAGATGGAAAATATCTTGAAGATATTAAATTGTATTCAGGTGGCAATTTTAACGAATATACTATAAAAAACAATTCACTATAGTTACAGAGAATTTATATATTGATGTTATTTATGAATGGGAGCCCTCATTTTTAACCAGAGTATATAAACTTAATTAACAGTATTAAAAAAAGGTAGATGGATTATGGAAAAATTGGAAAATATATCGTGAGGATGAGATACCTAAAGATGTTTATATTGGGGATATCTCCTATGTAGAGGATAACAATCCGGTAATAAAACTTGAGAATTGGCATAATGGCAGAATCATAAATTATATTAAATTGGAATTTAAGAATATGTATTCTGTCAGAGTATTTGAAGAAGGCAGAGCATTAAATAAAATTTTTGAGGATATGATGAAGTTTCCGCCTGATCGTACTCTGAATGTAATGTATGAAGTAGAAGATGGGGATTATGCAAAGGAAGTAAGAAAAATAGTCGGAAGAAAACTTATAGGAACAAAGATTTATCAATATGTAATAATGACAGAAAATTTTTTCTTTGAAATTGTGACAGCTTCAGAGCCTGTAATTACTATGATGGAAGAAAAGGTAGAGAAGGAGGCATATTTCACATATTGGGAGAATTATAGGTTGAATAAAGTTGATTTAATATTCAAACACCTTGAAGAGCCTGTTTATATGTCAAAGGATGAAAGCCGTCATGGGACAGGCGTAGAATTTACAGAGGGAGAATATCATTATAAATATCTTCTTGGTGACGGACTTGAGCTTATAGACAAGGAAAACAAAAATATATGTATAGATGATGAAAACTACTGGTCTGTGCTTACCATTGATAAAGACGGAGTAGTAGATAAAGAGATAGAAAGCTACGCAACGCTTCTTGAATACGGCATTTTCCATAAAATGATGGAAGTTGTACCGGATAAAGAAGAATCAAAGATATTTAATGCAGACAAGGACAAACAAGCTGTGTGTATGCTTAGCTTTAATGAAATAAAAGGACTTCACATTGCAACCGTAGCCTGGTATAAGCCTGATGGAGAACTGTATAGATTCACGGAAAATGATTTTGGCAGTTATGAAGAATCGGATGATGATAAGGTTATGTTAAGATTTTGGTTAGATATAACCGAAATAGATGAAACTGACTTTGGGAACTGGACAGTAAGGACTTTTCTGGATGGGGAAATGATAAAAGAAGACAGTATTATTATTTCAGGAAACAGTATGAATAAAATTGATACTAAATGTTAATTATGGGAGGCTGTCGCATTACAAATGAGATACACAAAATACAGTAATTATTTAATGATAAATTTACTATATTTTGTTGTACTTTTACTTATTGCGACAGCCCCTCTTCGTACCTGGGAAAAACCTTTAAAACTTATTATCGAAATAATCATCAGCAATTTACATGCTCCGGGATTATTGACATATGAGGATTAAATGAGATAAACTATAGTATATGCCGAATTAGGCTTATAGGGAAACAACTTCCCTTAATTAAAAGAATTATGATAAGAAAGGAATAAACAAAATGGGAAAAAGAGGTGGATTTCCAGGTGGTGGAATACCTGGAGGAATGGGAAATATAATGAAACAGGCTCAGCGTATGCAGAGGCAGATGGAAGAAAAACAGAAAGAAATGGAAACTAAGGAGTTCGAAGGAACTGCAGGCGGAGGTGTAGTTACAGTCAGATTAAACGGCAAGAGAGAAGTGCTTGGAGTTACACTTGCAGAAGAAGTTGTAGATCCTGATGACATTGAAACCTTAGAAGACCTTATTGCGGCAGCAGTAGGAGAGGCTCTCCGCAAGGTTGAGGAGGCAAGCAGTGCTTCGATGGACCAGATTACAGGTGGACTTGGCGGCTTAGGCGGAGGATTTCCTTTCTAAATGGAATATTATGGAAAACAGGTTAATAAGTTAGTTGAAGAACTTGCAAAACTGCCCGGAATAGGGCCAAAGACTGCAGGCAGGCTTGCTTTTCACATCATAGGCCTTCCCAAAGAAAATGTAGAGGCTTTGGCAGGGGCAATAAGCACAGCCAGAGAAAATGTCTGCTACTGTAAGGAATGCCTTACGCTGTCAGACTCTTCTCTCTGCCCTATCTGTGCGGATAAAGGGAGAAATCACAACATGATTATGGTGGTGGAGAATGTAAGGGACTTGGCTGCTTATGAAAAGACAAAAAAATATGATGGAGTTTACCATGTTTTGCATGGTGTAATTTCTCCGCTTTTAGGCATTGGACCTGCTGATATAAAATTAAAAGAACTCATGGTCAGATTACAAAATAACGATGTGGAAGAAGTTATAATTGCCACTGGCTCAAGCCTTGAAGGTGAGACTACTGCTATGTATATAAGCAAATTGATTAAACCTACGGGAATCAAGGTGACAAGGATAGCAAGCGGTGTTCCGGTAGGAGGAGACCTTGAAAATGTGGACGAAGTAACCCTGCTTCGTGCCTTTGTCGGCAGAACTGAACTTTAAAAATAGCAGAGCTGCTGTACCAGTACAGCAGCTCTGCATTTAAATGAGAGGGGGAAGATGAAGTATTTCTTTGGGGAAAGTTTTCTTCATCTACAATAGTAAGTATATAGATTAAATGTGTTTATTTTGTGTTCATATTGTTAAAAAAATAAGAAGATTAACAAAAATCAGTACTTAATAAATGAAAAAGAAATGTTTAATTAACAGGAAGAATGGCAGAAAACATACAATTATTTTAAAATTAAGGAGAATTGACATGGCAGATAATATTCTTAATGGAGACAGAAATACTTTACAAAAAATTTATGAAGAAGTAAAAGACCTTAGTCAGAGTGAAATTAGAGAAAGGGAACTTACTGCGGCTGAGGACAGTACGGAAAATGTCCTGGAAGAAAGGGAAAAAGCCATAGCTAAGGAAGCTGCAGATACAATCAAAAAAAGGAGGGAAGAAATAATAAGTACCTTCGACATTGAAGAAGATAAGTTAAATGCTATAGCTAAAAAAACAAATCAAAAGAAGGAGAAGTATAGAGATGGTAAGGTTTCAGAGAGAATCCAAGCTGAAACTGCAGAATTCATAGAGGCTAATGAACAAATTAAGGCAGAAACCAGAAAGCTTTACAAACAGAGTAAAACTCCGGGATTTTTTAATTCAGGACTTTATTATGCATTGTTTATGCCAAGGAGTTTAGCAGATTTTTTATGGTGTTTGTTTACATTTGGCTTACTGTTTGGGGGAATTCCGGCACTCATCTGGTATTTTTTGCCTAAACCTGTGACTGCTTATACAATAGGGTTTATCTATGTGGGCTGTATCCTTATATTTGGTGGAATCTATCTTCTTATATTTAGGACAGCAGGACTTAAATACAGGGATGTAATAACAGCGGGGAATAACGCAAGAAGCAAGATTAGAAATAATAGAAAAGTAATTGCTAAGATAAGTAAAAATATCATAAAAGATAAAGACGATACACAGTATGGGCTTGAAAATTATAATGCACAGCTTGAAGATATAAAAACTCAGCTTGAAGACCTGGCAGCTAAGAGAAAAGAGGCACTCAGAGTATTTGATAATAGCACTAAACAGGCAATTGCCGATGAAATCAAAAATAATAATCAGTCTGAGATAGATAATTATAAGTTAAAACTTGCTGAAATAACAACCGACTTATCTTCTATTAGGGCATATATAAAACAGAGGAAAATATACATAGCTGAAAATTATGAAGTGTTTTTAGGCAAGGAAATTGTTGATGAAGAAACTTTGGCATCTTTGCTTGAGATAAGTGAAAAAAATCCGGCGGCAACAATTAGTGAACTGATTGAGTTATACAAGCAGCCTGCATCTGAAAATTGAAAGGCAGAATATAATGTCTGATAATAAAGAATTGAATGATAGTGAATTAAACGAAGGCAATAAAACTGATGAAATTAAAAAAATTACCCTAAACGGAGATGAAGTTCATTCTGAAGAGATTGAAGAAAGAGGTTCTTCTGCGAAAAGAAGTGGACGGGTTGTAATAATTACATTAATTTTTGCCATAGCTGTCATTTTTATGGTATTCAACATATTTTTTAATAAAAAGACCTACGCAAATTATGATGTAGTGGCTGAGTATAATAAAAATTTACCGGAAGATGCTAAATTTACGGCAGATTATGGTAAGCTGATAGGCTATAATAATGAAGGAATATCAATTTATGATGCTAATGGCAGGATAGAGTGGAATGCAGCCATAA
Organism: uncultured Catonella sp.; assembly: GCA_916439065.1. GTDB lineage: Bacteria > Bacillota > Clostridia > Lachnospirales > Lachnospiraceae > Catonella. The sequence goes on along the minus strand of CAKAGD010000002.1, from coordinate 1,198,223 downwards.
GTATGACAAATCCAAAGGTTACAGTTAATAATGGTTATGCTGTGGCTGCTGATATAGGTGGAAGAAATCTTCTGGTTGTCAATTATAAATCGGTGCCGGCAGTTCAGGTAAGTATGCAGATGCTTCAGGATATAATGTTGGTAGATATATCTGAGCAGGGAGAATTGGCAGTACTTATGGAAACTGAAGCAGGTTATAATATACAACTTCTAAACCCCTATGATAAGAATCAAAAGTTGAAGGCTGAAATAAAAACCTATTCAAAGGATGATGGTTATGCCCTTTCTGTAGCAATGTCAAAGGATGGTTCAAAGTTAGTAACTGAATATGTAAAAAATGAAAATGGCGAAATAAAATCAACTCTTACATTTTATAATTTTGATAAGATTGGTGAAAATTCAAATGCTGATAGAATAGTTGGGGTGTTTCCTTTTGAAAACACAATTTTTCCTAAGCTGAAATTTGCGGATAACAATACTATTTGTGCTTATGGAGACAATAAGATAGTTTGTTTTGAAGCAAAGCGGGAACCTGAAATGCTTTGGGAGAAGAAAGTTGCTGGTAGAATTGAAAGAATTGCCGAGGATGAAACGGGTTTTGCTCTGCTTATAAATGAGAGTGATATAAGACCGGATAAGGGAGAAGATACAGCCAGCGATACCTCAATATATGCAGATTATCCGGATGAAGGCCATAAGGAAGGAGAACAGGCTGGAAATGGTAAAGTAGTTTTATATGCCTATAGTTATGGTGGAAACAGAAAATTTTCGGAAATTGTGGATATAAATATAAGAGGAATGTGGATGAATAGGGGAGAGATTATCTTGCATTCTGACCATAACAGTCTGATTTTTGGATAGTAATGGAAATGAAAAAAATTTAAGAATAAATTTAAGGATAAATTAGTAAGTTTTTTTACCAACAGATAATAGTTTGAAATACTATACTGTATTTGGGAAAAAATTAAAGATTATAAAATTAAGAGAGTAATGGAGGATTAATGTCTAATTTTGTACTAATAATGGTGCTTGTTATATTCGGGGGATGTTTCTATATGGGAAGCCGGAAGGGACTGGTAAGAACGGTATTTGGACTGTTTTCTTCCATAGTTGTACTTCTTGCAGGTACTGTGATTTCTCCTATTATAAGCAATCAGCTGAGAAATAATGATAAAATTTTCAATGCCATTTCTACAAGAATAGAAAAGTCGCTTGAAAATTATGGAAAGAATGGGAAAAGGGATGAACAGTCTGTAGATAAAAAGAAGACTAAAGGAAAAAAATCTAAAAGTAAGAAAAGCAGGGAATTAATCAATGCTGATGATATTTATGTGCCATATAAATTACTTACCGGAAATCAGGCTGTAGAAGAAATCATAACCGATATTCTTAAAAATGAGCATATAAAAAAGGCGAGGGAGGATGTGCAAAAGGAAGTAAATCATAGGGTTGCTATATACCTAACAGGGATAGTGATTAACTCAGGTACATTTATTTTGGTATATTTTATACTAAGTGTAGGACTTTTGGTACTTGGTAAGGTGCTTAATATAATAAGCAAACTTCCTGTAATCAACGAGTTAAACCGGATGGTGGGAGGAATAGTTGGTATCTTCCAGGGTTTGGTCATAGTATGGCTGATATTTACGCTAATGATGGTATTTATAGAAAAACCTTTTATTCAGGAAGGAATGAGACAGATAGAAGAAAACGCTTTTTTAAGGATACTTTACGAATCAAATATAATTGCTAAAATAATTGGAATTGAGTAGGAGGGGGAAATGAAAGAAGATTATTCCTTTTTTGCTATGATGTCAAGGCTAAAGTATATCAACCGCTGGGCTTTGATGAGAAATTCCAGAGAAGAAAACTTAAGTGAACATTCTCTGGAAACAGCTATACTCTCTCACGCTCTTTGTACCATAGGGAACAAGAGGCTTGGCAAGGCGTTAAATGCCGACAGGGCAGCACTCATAGGGCTTTATCACGATGCAACAGAGATAATTACAGGAGATATGCCTACTCCTGTGAAGTATTTTAACAGCAATATAAAGAGTATTTACAAGGAAATCGAGCATACCGCCTGTGGTAAGCTTCTCTCCATCCTGCCTGAGGACTTAAGGGAGGAATATGAGGAAATATTTGAGCCATCAGATGAGTACAGATATGAAAAGGTTCTGGTTAAGGCCGCAGACAAGCTTTCAGCCTATATCAAATGCCTTGATGAAAAACAGGCTGGGAATAACGAGTTTTTACAGGCTGAAAAGGCTACATTCAAGGCGGTCAAGGCGCTTAACTTAGAAGAGGTGGAGATATTTTTAAGAGAATTTATGCCGGCTTATTCAAGGACTTTGGATGAAGCCTGCCTGCTTTAGGAGGTTGTTTTGTTAATAAGAGATTTTAAGGCTTGTGACAGGGAAGAAATATTTAAGATGATGAGGGTTTTTTATGATTCAGAGGCTGTGTTACATACAGCCTCAGATGAGATTCTCTACAAAGACATAGATGACTGTCTTTCAGACCTGCCTTATATAGAGGGCTATGTAATCGAAGAAAATGGTGAGATTGCAGGTTATTCAATGATTGCAAAGAGTTATACCACGGAGTATGGCGGCCTCCTCATTTTCATCGAGGATCTGTATATCAAAGCGGAATTTAGAGGGCTTGGACTTGGCAGCAGTTTCTTTCGTTTCATAGAAGAAAAGTACAGGGGACAGGCTGTGAGATACAAGCTTGAAGTCGAAGAAGAGAACGAAAATGCCATTTCTGTATATGAGAAACGCGGCTATAAAAAAACTTGGATATTTTACAATGAGCAAGGAAGTGTAGGCTTCCTTGCTCGAAGTTTTTAAAGTATTTAGATGGGAAACCGAGGTAAATATATGCCATTTACAAACATATGCAAATAAGAATCTTCTATGATAATAAAGGATGGAAATCTCCAAGAGGGAATTCCATCCTTTTGCTTAAGCATGCCTAACGGTGCACGGTTCTAACTGGTGCAGTCCCGAATCCGCCTGTAGGTGGGAAAGGTGAGCCGATGCCAAAACACTGGTATCCAACGCAATTCTCTTAAAATTCCATCCCATAGGCACGAAAAAGTCATGGCATATATTAAGTTTTTTCGGATTTAAAGTAAAAACTATAGATATTTTTGATCTTTTTCGGTATAATATGAGTAAGGATTAAGGAGGTGAGCGGCATGATTATCCGGCCAAACTATATGAATATGCTGAAAACTTATCGGGATGCTCCGCTTGTGAAGATATTAGCAGGAATCAGACGCTGTGGCAAATCCACAATTCTAGATATGCTGCGGGATGATTTGCTTGAAAGCGGGGTTGCCGCAGACCATATTATCAGTATGCGTTATACATCGGAGGATTTTGATGATGGTATGACCGACAAAGATATGTATAACGGTATAAAGGTAAAAATGACCGACAAAGGACGGTACTACCTTTTGCTGGATGAAGTACAGGAAATCGAAGGTTGGGAAAAAGCGGTCAATAGTCTGCTTGAGAATGCCAACACCGATATTTATGTGACCGGCTCCAATTCAAAGCTGATGTCTGGCGAAATATCCACCTACCTGACGGGGCGCTACATTTCCATTCCGGTTTATACATTATCCTTTGCTGAGTATTTGGAATTCAAAAAATCAGATTCCCGCTCTCCGAAGGAATTGTTAAACGAATACCTGAGATTGGGCGGTTTCCCCATTGTGGCACTAGGCAGCTTTGATGAACGCTCCTCCTATCAGATTGTAGAGGGCATCTATAATTCTGTTATCACGAACGATATTACAAAACGGCACAACATAACTAACTTTGATTTATTTAACCGTTGTGTAAAGTATATCGTGGAAAATGTTGGCAAGACCTTTTCTGCAAATGCCATTGTAAAGTTTCTAAAAAGCGAGGGGCGTTCCCTGTCGGTGGAGGCGGTATATAACTATCTGAGTTGGTTAGAAAAGGCGTTTGTTGTCTATCGTTGTCAGCGGTATGATTTGCAGGGGAAATCTGTACTGAAGACCCAGGAAAAATTCTATCTGGCAGATGCATCCCTAAAATATTGCATTATGGGATTTAATCCGAAGTCAATCGCAGCTATGTTGGAGAATGTAGTATATTTTGAGCTGCGTCGTCGAGGTTATGAGGTCTATATTGGAAAAAAAGAAACGAAAGAAATTGACTTTGTGGCAGTGCAGCGTGGCGAGCGTATCTATGTTCAGGTATGCCGTAAGCTGCCTGAAGAATCTGACCGGGAAATAGCTAATCTCCTTGCTATCAAGGATCACTACCCTAAGTATGTTGTGACATTGGACGAATTGGCCGCTGGAAATGTAAACGGTGTAAAAATCGTACACTTAGTGGATTTTTTGCTGAGTAAAGACTACTAAATGACAAATATTCACCCCTTTTTCATAATGCAGAATTCAACGCATGATGAGAAAGGGCTTATATTACATAAACCTAAGCGTTATGTAAGCCAAAAGAACAAATGATTGGAGGAATACAATGAAAAGTATAAATCCGCAGAGGTATAAGAATGGAGACAACAAGGAACGACATATATAGATTATATGAGTTCTATAATTCCTTTTAGGAATAGGAGTGTGAGGTAGATGAAAAATAAATATAAAATTATAATTTGTCTTGTTATTATAATTTTATCAGCAGTAATAATTTATAAATTTGTTGGAACAAGAAAAACTGCAAAATATACATATGAGCAGTTAAATGCTTTATCTGCGAAGGAACTATATGAAGTATTCATTGATAACGGACTAAAAGTAGACGAGGAACTAAAGACTTATATGTCAGATGAGCAAATAGCTGATATCGTGCTGAAAGGTCAGTTTGATATGATGATTCACGGAAACACTTCTTGCTCGCATTATATGTACAAAAGATTTGCAGAAGAAGTAGAAAGAGTTTATAAATTACTTGTTGGGGAACAATAGGTAAAGTTAAAAATTCATATAAATATTATAACTGCTATGCTTATTCAATTGGTAGAACAAAGTGGAGACAGCCTAATGGGATTGAAAATTTTGGATATAATTGCACTAGACCAATTTCAGAAATTGCAGATGAAGTTTTAAATGACTTGAATAATCTGGGCTATTATATATAACAAGGGTGAAAATCCTATTTAAGAGATTTCCACCCTTTATTATCATGGAAGATTTTTATTTACAGACTCTTTTTCATTGTCTCTAACTCTCATTTACTTTGCCCAACTTTCTTCTCTAAGTTCTTTTATCATCTTCATTATGTCATCATCATCTTTTAGACCCACTCTTTCTGCTTCACCGAAAAATTCTTTTTGAGCTTCGCGTAAAGCATCCATTGAGGAATTGAGCATATATATTCTTCCCGCTTCCTCTACAAATAGGATTTTATCTCCATTTTTAACTCCTAGTTTTTTGCGTATCTCAATTGGAATTGTGACTTGACCTTTCGAAGTAACTTTTGCTAATTCCATATCATTTCTCCTTTACAGTACATTGTATTCCTTACTTTTCTTACCTATATTATAATGAAATTCTGCCAATTTATCAAGCTAAAACTACGCTTACTACATTATTACATTTGAAAATGCGGGAATGGACAAACTTTGTCCTCCTTTCGTATGTCTTTGTGAAATATATCCAAATAGGACTTTAAAGTCTGTTGCTATATGAGTGGTTTTAATATATTATATGATTATAAACCACTAGAGTAAAGAGGGATAAAAATGACAAGAAGATACAAAATATTAATGCTGCTTGTTATTCTTTTAGGATTTACAATAGCAGCTTTTCTATTTATTCCTAAAGAGTTGGATATACCAACAGGAAAGAAGGCAATATTTGTTACATTTAGTAAATCATATCTGAAATTTGATGAAGAAAATGTAAAGCCTGCTATTGATAGCGAGATTTATGAGCTATCAGAATATTATGAAGAAATGGGTGATATCCTAAAAGGAATTAAGCTATATCCAACTATTAAAGGGTTATTTCAAAAAGGCGATTATAGCTTCGAGAATAATGGTGATGTAGTAACTATTTATATAATTGATGTTTCATCAGGAAATAGCAAAGAAGCTCTTACAGAGCTGGCTTTTGGCTCAGAAGGATACGCAGTATATGATGATAGTAATGGCAAGAGTTATTTGCAAAGCTTTGGATTCGATAAAAAAGAAAAGGCGGATAAACTAAAGCAAGAAATAAAAGAACTGATAAAAGCAAAAGGAATAAAGAAGCAATCGTAATATGTATTTTTATGTGCTGAGTTTAAACAAAACAGCGGCACAAGGCTATGAAAAAAGTATGTAAATAACAATATTCTATGATAATAAAGGATGAGAATCTCCTAGATGGGATTTTCATCCTTTTGCTTAGTGGCTATTTTAAAAAAATTTATTTCCCTTGCAACATTTCTACAAAAAACATACACTTATTAAGTGAAACTAGTTTATTGCCTTTTGGCGGATAGAGGTTAACCGATGATTAGAGATGCTGATGTATTTACAAGGCTGTATTCTGAGGTAGCAAAGGACCTGTACAGACTTGCCCTGTATTTCCTAAAGAATAAGAAGATGCAGAGGATATAGTGAGCGAAACTGTACTTGATGCGTACAGACAGATAGAAGGCCTTAGAGATGACAGCCTGTTTAGGAATTGGATAGTAAAAATTCTAACCAATAAATGCAGGATGAAGCTTAAGTACTATGCCCAGTCAAAGGAAGAAGTCAGTGATAATGTGACTGAGCTTTCGGATGAGAGGACAAAGAGAGAAGCTTATAATACAGAGTTTAACAGCCTTGAGCTAAAAGAAATGCTTATGGAACTTGAAAATGAAGAGAGATTCATCATCTGCCTATCGGTATTTGAGGGGTACAAGGGGGATGAGATAGCAGGGATATTAGGACTAAAGCCTGCTACGGTCAGGTCAAAAAAGCAAAGAGCTCTGGCAAAGCTTAAAGCGGTAGTAAAAGAGTAAGGAGGCATGAAACCGATATGGATAGAGAAGATGAAATTCTTGAAATGCTTAAAGGTTTGGCAGATGAAGACATTGAAATACCGGCTTCTTTGCAGTCTGATAGAATAAGAGAGAAGCTTATAGAAGAAGATAAAAATAAAAAAATAAAAAGGAGAAAAACTATGAAACATTGGATGACCGGTTCTTTAGCAGCAGTGGGTGCTGTAGCAGCAGCCTTTGCAGTCATGATTAATACAGGCTTTTTAGACTCGGCAGATATGACAGGCAGTGTACTTAACGGGCTTAATAATGTTGTTGCGGGAAAACAGATAAATACTGAAAAACAGAAAAAAACTGTAAAGAAGAAAAAATTTACAAAGCAGGTAAAGGGAATTAAGAAGTTTAAGAATTATAAGGAAATGTATAAATTTCTTGCAAAGGCTGCAAAATCAAAAAATTCAAATGACTATTTGCTTTCTACAAACAAAACTCTTGAAACTGCAGATACTGCTGAAACTGCAGGAGAGAACAGTGTTAATAATGATACTGCTAAAACCGAAAGTGATTACTCAAAGACCAATACCAGGACAGAGGGAGTGGACGAGGCTGATATCGTAAAGACAGACGGTAAATACATCTATGTGCTTAAAAATAGCTATGATGGAGTACCTGAAGTTAGGATAGTAAAGACTGATAATGGCAAGATGAAGGCCATAACTTCAAGAATTTCCCTTGATAAGGAAAAAGGTGATACATCATACTACTATAACGATATGATGGTTGAAGGGACTACACTTGTAGTCTTTGCGGATACTTACAAAGAGCCAAAAGACAAACGCCTATATGGATATAGGGCAAACAGCAATACTGCGGAAGTTCTCTTTTATGATATTACCAATCCTGAAACCTGAATTTAAGACAAAGCACACACAAGAGGGCTCCATAGGAAATACAAGGATGAAGGACGGTATCATCTATACATTTTCACATACTTATAACTTTAACTATTATTACCTTATAGATGGTGGGAAAAAGGTTGACTACAGTAAGCTGGTTCCGAAGGTAGACGGTAAAAAAATTGATATAGGAAGAATCTATGTGCCCGAGTATTCGGACGGAGAAAGTTATACAGTTGTAACTTCGGTTGATGTCAAGAATCCTGAGAAGATAATTGATAAAAAGATGATAATGGATTCAGGTTATGATATCTATGTGAGCGGTGAGAATATTTACTTTTGGAATACAGATTATTTTATGGCAGGAGAGAAAACCAGGCTTACGAAATATTCTTATAAGAATGGCATAATTACTCCTCAAGCAAGTGCTTCCATAATGGGAACCTTTAATAATGATTATTCACTTGATGAGTACAATGGAAATCTTAGAATAGTAGTCACAAAGGGCAATGAGTGGGGCAGGATTATACCTTTTGCAGATGAAGAAGAAGACGCAGAAGATACAACAGAAAATGCACTTTATATCTTGGATAAGGACTTAAAGGTAAAGGGAAAAATTGAAGGGCTTGCAAAGGGTGAACAAATCAAGTCGGCAAGATTTATGGGAGATATGGCTTACTTTGTAACATTTAGACAGACTGACCCACTCTTTAGTGTGGATGTAAGCAATCCTGAAAGCCCTAAGGTACTTGGCTACCTTAAGATACCGGGATTTTCGGAGTATCTCCATCCATTTGGAAACGGACTCCTCTTTGGACTTGGACAGGATGCAGATGAGAAAGAGGGAGGTACAAGGGGACTTAAACTTTCTATGTTTGACATTTCAAATCCTTATGATGTAAGAGAAATTGCTAAACTATTTACAGTGAAGATAAGTATTCATCATCCGATGCTGAATATGACAGAAGAGCAATAACCATTGATGCAGGAAAGAATCTTGTAGGTTTTGAGGTTTCGTTCTATGATGAAAGCAAAGGAAAAAGCTTTGAGAAGTATGTGGTATATGGATTCGACAGGGAAAAAGGCTTCTATCAAAAGTTTGGCGTTAACAATATTGAAGGAGAGAACTTCTACAGCAGTGATTGCAGAGGCCTCTATATAGGCGATTATTTCTACATAGTTCCTGCTAATGCCAATAAGGTATATTCATTTGACTTAAAGAACGGACAGGCTGTGGAGAAGATTGAGTATTAATAAGGAAAGATGTTCTGCAGTTTATTTTGAATTCGAGATATTTTAGAAGCAGTGCATATTTCACTATTTTAGAAGTGGAATATGCACTGCTTTTCCTACTTATTAGAAATCCCTATGGCATAATAAAAGCCCCACAATCTGTGTGAGGCAGGTGAAAACGGAGTGGGTGGGATTCGAACCCACGAGCCTGCAAGCAGACTACCTGATTTCGAGTCAGGGCCGTTATAACCACTTCGATACCACTCCGTAACGAATCTATTTTACTAAGAAAATGTCAATTATGCAAGTATCAGTTCGTTAAATTCAAATTTAAATTCAGAGCCTTCTCCCTTTTTGCTATCCACAGTAATAAAACCATCGTGCTTTATAGCTATCTGCTTGGCTATGGCAAGACCGAGGCCTGAACCCTTTGCATTTTGCCTGAGTTTTGATTTGTAGAACTTCTCAAATATATGAGGAAGTTCAGTTTCGGATATACCGGCTCCCTTATCTTTGATACTTATAAATAACTTATTTCCGGAATTTACATAGGTATCACCGGACAGAGTTGTAGAAAATACATCGACTGGTTCTAAGGATAATGCCTTTTTCAATGTTATATCAACCCTGCCATTATTATTTGAAAACTTGATAGCATTATCAACAATTACCATAAACATTTGGCGGATTCTGTCATAATCTCCATACATGAGAAGAACCTCATCGGAGGTATAGAAATTGATTTTAACATCTTTTTCTTTAGCTAAGGCTGAACCGCTCCGCATTATGTCTGAGAACACCTGAACAAGATTGATAGGCTCTTTTTCCAAGGTGAAATCAGGATTTTGCATTTTTGATAACATAAGTAAATCACCTACAAGCCTTTCCATTGACTTACATTCGGTAAGCATCTTATCATAATACTCAAACTTAGTATTCTCGTCATCAATTATTCCATCAAGGAGGGTTTCTGAGTAAGCCCTCACTACAGTTATAGGTGTACGAAGTTCATGTGATACATTGGCAAAGAAATCAAGACGCATTTGTTCGAGGTCCTTCCGTTCTTTGTCGGCCTGCTTAAGACGGTCGGCCAGAGAATCTATTGCCCCGGCAAGTTCGCCAAGTTCACCACCCTCAGTAATATTTGTATGAACTTCATAATCTTCATCTGCAAGTCTTAGAGCAGTAGTCCTCATTACTGAAAGAGGACGTGACAGGCTCTTAGCAAGGAAGACAGCAAAGATGAGAGAGAACAGGAGGGCTATAAGTGTACTGATTATAATGATGGTAAAACTCCTGTTTATAACTACTGCCTGCGATTCAGATACTTGATTTACAAAGACCGCACCAATTACTTCTTTTGAATTGGATGTAACTATAGGTACAGCGGTAAAAATATAATTTGCACCATAAGTTTCAGAATAAACATCCATAGCAGAAGCTTTTCCTGAAAATACAGTGTCAAAGAGAGAAGAAATTTCGGGTTGGCTTTGTCTTGATATATCTATATTGGTATATTTTTTAGGCATTGGAGATTTTGAATTTGGATTTGATATTATCCAGATATCGGTTGTTTCAAGTTCTTCAAGCACTTCAAGAAATGAAGGATAAGTTATATAGTCATCATCACCTACAAAGACACCTACTCTTTTTGCAATGGAGCCAGCCTGCTTGAGCAGGAGTTTTTGATTGGCTTCAATTGCAGATCTTGAATAAAGCTGGACAAAAATGAGTCCTGTAAGTATAGCAAAAGTTACTACTAATAATGCATAATTTCTGAACATAATAAAGAAAAGACTGTGAACTATCTGCTTCAAAGTCCTTTTCTTTACTATGGAAGGTTTAGCAGAAAGAATATCTTTCATGTGTACACCGCCTTATTATTCAATTTTTCCATAGAGAATCTTGGCAAGTTCACTGTCCTTACCAAGCATAAGTTTTTTTTCACCGGTACCGCTAAGAGAAACTTTGAGAGCATCCAGACTTCTTATGTAATTATAAATCAGCCTTTTCCTTATCGTTATAAGCCTGCTGCAAGGTTTCCATATACTTTGCCTCGCCCTCAGCTTTTAATTTAGCTGAGTTCTTCTCGGCCTGAGCCTTAAGAATGGCTACCTGTTTGTCGGTTTCATTTTGAATCTTTTTAGCCTTACTTTCACCCTCTGCAGTATAAGAGGCAGCTATATTATTTCTTTCTGATATCATACGCTCATACACGGCCTGCTTATTATCATCAGGTAAATCAAGGGATTTGAGCTGAGCCTGTACTATTTCTATACCATATTTTTGAATGTCCGGGTTGGCATCTGCGGTAATGGTCTGAGTGAGTTTTTCACCTCTGGCCTCTATGATTTCATCCTGTGTCATTGAAGATATAACAGACTTTACAGAGTTGTAAACTGTAATCCCGGTTCTGTCTTTTGCATTATTTACATTTGCATTTAAGGTCTGATAATAGACTGTTGGGTTTACAATACGCCAAAGAATGTACATATCTGCAATCATGGACTTTTTATCTGCTGTCATTACATCGCTTGGGCGGATGTCATAGAGCTGAATGGACTTAGGTACCTTTCTTACATTTTGAATAAAAGGTATTTTAAAATAAAGTCCGGCATTTTCGTCTATAGAGGCGATTTTGTTAAACTGAAGCCTGATGCCGTATTCATTTTCCCTGAGTGAATAAGTAGAACTTGCTCCAAGGAAAATGGCAATTATAGCAATTATAATGAATAAAAATCTTTTATTTTTCATAAGTTCCTCCGCCTATTTATTAAATTTGTCAATAGGATAGATTGACTGAGTGTTGCCATCTGTAATAATGATATTTAGATTTGGCAATACTTCCTCAAGGGTTTCGTAAAACATACGCTTTTTTGTTATGAGAGGGAACTTCTTATATTCCTTATAGGTTTCACTAAATCTGGCTACCTGTCCTTCGGCTTCAGCTATACGGTTTCCTTGTAGGCTTCAGCTTCCTTAAGAATTTTATCTGCATCAGCATTTGCAGATGGGAGTTTTTCACTCTGATACTTGTTTGCGTTATTTATGGCTGTTTCAGCCCCCTGTTTGGCTGTTTCGACAGCCTTAAAAGCTTGTATAACCTGAGTTGTAGGCGGTTCGGCATCCTGAATTGAGATATTGACTACTTCTATACCGAGATTTATCTTTTGCATTTCAGCAATTAACTTGTCCTTAACTTCTGCCTGAATTTTTCCCTTAGCCGTAGTCATTACTTCGTCCACAAGATATTTGGAAATGGTAGAGCGGATAGAAGCCTTTGTAAGATTTCTAAGTGTCTCTAACGGATCGGCAGTATTGAATAGGAAGGTTTCAGGATTTACAACCTTATACTCTAAGTAAAAGTCTATGTTTACAAAGTTAAAATCTTTGGTAATCATCATACTATCTTCGTAGTCTGAAGTATCTTCAACAGGATCATTTGTACCTGACTCCTGATAGCCTATGGGCATACCCTGAGTAGTGGTATTCACTCTTATACTCTGCTGTATAAAAGGTATTTTAAAATGTAATCCTGCGGAGGCTACATCGACAACTTTTCCAAATTGAGTAATTACAGCCTGCTCCTGCTCTGAAACTGAATAGATGCTTGAATATAATCCTATGACAAGTACTATGCCAAGTACTGCCAGACCACTGAATTTTTTGGCAGTTTTTAGCTGTCTACCTAAATTTTCATCAATGACAACCTGTTCTTTTTTGCCTTTGAAATTTTTTAATAAACTCATACATCCCCCGTAAATTGATAAAATGATTATCCTGCATTATAGTTCTATATCAAACTTATAACCCTTGCCCCAAATGGTTTTGATACACCAGTTAGGATGTTCAACAGTATCAAGCTTGGCCCTTAGTCTCTTTATATGCGAGTCGACAGTGCGGCTGTCTCCGTAATAGTCAAACCCCCAGAGGCTGTCAAGGAGATTGTCCCTTGTAAAAACTTTGTTGGGATTGGATACAAGAGTCCACATTGTTTCAATTTCCTTTTTGGTAAGGGCTATTTTTTCTTTATTTATGCTTAATGAATATTCGTCTATATTAATTTCGAGGTTATCTATTTTAATAAGATTTTTATTTGTTACATCTTCTGAAGGATCAGTAACAACCATTCTCCTTAGAACGGCTCTAAGCCTTGCCATAACTTCACTTGGGCTGAAGGGTTTAACTATATAGTCATCAGCACCTATATCCAGGCCCATTATTTTTTCAAAGCCCTCGCCTCTTGCAGTGACAAGGATAATAGGTATATTTGATTTTTCACGTATTTTACGGCAAACTTCATAGCCATCTACCTTTGGCATCATTACATCCAAAAGAACAGCGGAAGGTGAGTATTCGTCAAAGAGTTTAAGAGCTTCTTCGCCATCAGTTGCAATTATTGGATTGTAGCCCTCTTTTTTTGTATATGCGGCAAGTACCTTAGTAATATCCGAATTATCATCAGCTATCAATATATTTTGCATATTTTACAGACTCCTCTCTCTTTTATAAAAAACATAAAGATATTAAGGATAATTATAATAATTTTTTTTTTTTTTTGTCAGTTTCAAGTTAAAGAAATTTATATAATGACACGATTATGACAAAAAGGGCAGGTATGATAATAATGTCATAAGACAGACGGAGGTAAAAAGATGAACAATCTTAGTAAAAAGGTCGCTCTGTCAGTCATGGTTGTACTCTGTTTGATTTTGTCCCTCGGTGCAGGCAGAATAAAATTGTATGCCGGGGAGGTACTGACAAATGAGAAAGTAGTAGAACCAAAATTGAATGCTACCGAAGTATCTTTGGTAACAGATGACACATTCAATTTGAAGGTCTTCAATTTGGCAGAGAATCAAAAAGTGTATTTTAAGTCAGATGATGACAGTATTGCCAGCGTTTCAACAACAGGTGCGGTTTCCGCACTTAAGGTAGGGACGGCCAATATAACAGTTACACTTAAAGAAAAATCTGTTAAAGAGGACAAGGTATTTAAGTGCAAGGTATATGTAGGACCGCCGGCTATAAGCATAAGGCTTACATTAAGAGAGGTTACGCTTGAAGTCGGCAAACGCAAGACATTGCAGGCCATACTTAAACCAAACACTACAGCTGAAATAGGAATGTTTACAAGTAAGGATCCAGACATTGTTGCGGTAAGTGTCAGTGGTAAGGTTCTTGCTAAAAAGGTAGGGAAGACAACTATAGTGTCTTCGATAGCCAATGGTAAATATGACATTTGTACTATAAATGTGGTTGAAGCTGTTGAAAAGACTGCAGAGAAAACTAAATAAGATGAACTTAAAGAAACCTCCCACTGCTAAGTGGGAGATTTCTTTAACTATAGAATAATTATTTTGCACTAAGTGCAGCCATTGTAATATAGTTATATGGTTTGTTAAAATGTGGAAGGAAGAAGATATCGAGAAGCTTTAACTTATCAATAGTAACCCCTTCTTCTATGGCAAGTGAAAACATATGAATAGCCATAGATATATCTTCTTTTGAAGAAAGCTGTGCACCAACAATTCTTCTGGTAGATTTTTCATATACTATGCGGATCTTTACGTCTTCGTTCTCTCTCATAAAAAAGCAGGGCGCTGTGTATCTTCAAAGTCAGTATACTCTACTTCCATTCCGGCTTTCTTAGCAGCAGCAACTGAAAGGCCAGTGGAAGCAAGTTTTCTGCCAAATACACAGATAGCGTTTGAACCCTGCACTCCTATGCCTTCAAGTTTGGTACCGCCTACATTATGTCCGGCAACTATACCTGTCACGTACTGCATTTGAAGCAAGGGCTATATAAGTTTTGTCTCTAAGAGCATTTGAGTAGATTGTAGCACAGTCACCTATGGCATATACATCAGGATTGCTTGTCTGCTGATATTTATCCACTGAATAAGCACCATTCTTCCAAAGTTCAAGATGATCTTTGCCAAGGGCATTGTTTGGAATAAAGCCGATAGCATTGATTACGAGATCTGCAGGATATTCTCCACTTTCTGTAACTATAGAAGAAACTCTGCCATTTCCCTTATATTCAAGTACTTTTTCGCCAAAATGTGTCTCGATTCCGGCATCAGATATGGCCTTATCCATGTCTTCCGTAAACCAACTGTCATAATAGCTTGCAAGTGAGCTTGGAGCTATATCAAAGAGCCTTACCTTTTTTCCGCGAAGCAAACAGGCTTCAGCAATTTCAACACCAATATATCCGGCACCAATTACAGCTACTTCCTTTACGTCAGGGTTGCTGATTTCCTTATCTACAGCCTGACCTTCCTGGAAAAGCTTTAAGAATTTAAGTCCTTCCAAATCGCTGCCTGCAAGAGCAGGTGAGATTGGGAGTGAACCGGTAGCAAGTATCAGCTTGTCATAGGTTTCTTCAAAATTTTCACCGTTTTTCTTCTTGCCATAAACAATTTTTTTATCAAAGTCGATATTTTCCACAGTTGTTTCAAGGCTGATTCTGGCACCTTTTTTCTCAAATGCTTCAGCAGAGGTATAGAAGAGGCCATCATAAGAATCAATCTGCCTTCCCACCCAAAGGGCGGTTCCACAACCTAAGTAACTGAGATTGGTATTTCTATCAATCATTACAATTTCATTGCCGGGATAATTATCAAGTAAGGTATTAGCGGCAGCAATACCGGCGTGATTTGTACCTATAATTAGAACTTTCATATCGGTTCCTCCAAAGTTTTTAGTTTACCAAAGTAGGTAATAAGTTAATTATAGCCAAAAAAATGTTAAAAATCAAATACTTTTAGCACTTGCATTGCAGAATGATAACATCAAAATATCTATAAACACCATTGTTATAAGCCGGTTGACGGTCTATGGCATTTACAGATATTATAGCAATTGGGATTTATTTAGTTGTCTTTGCAGTCTTTACAGGTGCGGCAGGCTCTACACTATCCATCTGTGAAAGTAAATGTTCTACAGTTACTAATTTGGTTGAAAGTGCAAGCAGTTCGGCAGCGGTCTTTAAGTCATTGATAGGAGGGAAGGAAGGAGCAATTCTGATATTGGTATCCTGGGGGTCCTTTCCGCCTGGGAAGGTAGCACCTGCAGGAGTCATAACTACACCGGCCTTAGCACAGCGTGAAACTACCTTTTTGGCACAGCCTGGAAGGGTATCATAAGAAATGAAATATCCTCCCTTTGGTGAGGTCCAGGAGGCAATACCTGTTCCGCCAAGTTCTTTTTCAAGGATTTCTTCAACAGCCTCAAACTTAGGCCTTAGAATGTCTGCGTGTTTTCTCATATGCTCCACAAGACCATGAATATTTTCAAAAAATCTGACATGGCGGAGCTGATTTACCTTATCATGTCCGATGGTCTGCATAGCTACCTGTTTCTGAATATCCTCAAGATTGTTAAGGCTGGTAGCAAGGGCTGCTATACCTGAACCGGGAAAACTTACCTTACTTGTAGAAGCAAATTTATATACTAAGTCAGGATTACCTGCACGCTTGCATTCGGCAAGAATCTCAATGAGATGGTCCTGATCGTGGTCATAGAGATGGTGTACCGTATAAGCATTATCCCAGTATATCCTAAAGTCTTTTGCAGCAGGCTTAAGTCTTGCAAATCTTCTTACGGTTTCATCTGAATATGAATTTCCTGTAGGATTTGAATACTTAGGCACGCACCAAACCCCCTTGATGCTTTCATCTGAAGAGACAAGCTTTTCAATCATATCCATATCAGGACCGGTCTTTAACATAGGAACGCATATGTTCTCTATACCAAAATACTCTGTAATGGCAAAGTGCCTGTCATAGCCGGGAACTATGCATATCCATTTAACTTTGTCAAGCTTGCACCAAGGAGTGCTGCCCATAACACCGTGAGTCATAGAGCGTGAAACAGTATCATACATTACATTTAAGCTGGAGTTGCCATATATAAGCAAGTGGTCATATGGTACTTCCATCATATCTCCGATAAGCTCCTTTGCTTCAGGGATACCGTCAAGCACACCATAGTTACGGCAGTCTGTACCGTCTTCACACAGAAGATCGGAGGAACTGTTCAAGGCATCCATCATGCCCATGGATAAATCCAGCTGGTCTACACAAGGCTTACCTCGGCTCATATTTAGTTCTAAGCCCCTTGCCTGCATCTTCTTATAATCTGACTTAAGCACATCCTTAAGTTCAAGCAGTTCTTCCTTTGTCATATCGGTATATTTTTTCTTAGCCATAAAACCTCCATCAATGAATCAAAATAAAGTGTATTCGTGTATGCAATGTATTTTAGCATTAAAACCAAGATTTAGCAAGAAAATATGAGTCAAAATTCAGCAAGAGTTTAGATTTTAAGTAGAAAATATATTAAGGACTGATTTTCTAATGTGATGACGGGTAAAAATAGACATATGGCATATAAAAAGAAAAATAACCTTTGTCAATACTTGACTATAATAATTTTTGTAAGTAAAATTTATTAGTGATAATTCTCAAAAAATAAAGTAAGGGGAGGTGTTTTATGAAAACACTAAAAAGAGCAGTTTCATTTATGCTGGTGCTTATGCTGGTATTTGGGTTAATGCCTAATAACTATGTAAAGGCGGCAACAGAGGTTACAGGAACCATTACAGAGGTTCAGAAGTATGGCAATGTAGTCATGGATATTAAACCTAATGCATTGTTAGAGGCAGGATATGAGGCCGGCGATATGTTAAATGTACAGGTTGGTGATACAACTCTTACCATGCCATTTTGCACTTCTTACAGCGATGTGGACACAGGTAGTCTCTTGGTTAGAAATGATGAGAAAAATAATCTGCTCATTGTTGCAATCAACATGGGAAATTTTTCTACAAAATATAATGTTAAAGCCGGTGATGTAATTAAGTTTTCTCTTAAGGAAGCTAAGGCTTATCTGGCTGAATATCTTTTAAGACAGCTTAAGAGAACTAACGAGCGTTCTGATTATGCAAGTGATTCAATCTTTGCCAATTTTAGAAGCGTAGTAACTACAGGAATTAAGCCGGGGGTTCTTTATAGAGGCTCAAGTCCTATTAATAATGAAATAGGAAGGGCTGCTTATTCAAATGCGCTTGCACAGGCTGTTGGAGTTAAAACAGTGCTAAATCTTGCTGATAATGCTGAAAATATCAAAAATTATGCAGCTGCGGATGATTTTAATTCAGCCTATTATAAGAAGCTTGTAGACAAGAAGGATGTAAAACTCCTTAACATGAATGTAGATATAGCAGGCAAGGACTTTTCTAAGAAATTAGCAAAAGGGTTAAAGTTTATGGCAGGGAAGAAGGCTCCTTATATGATACACTGTACAGAGGGAAAAGACAGGGCAGGCTTTGTAGCTGCAGTGCTTGAGGCTCTTATGGGAGCAGAGATGGACGAGATAGAAGCTGACTATATGCTCACATATGAGAATTATTATAAGGTAACAAAGAATAGTGAGCAGTATGAGAAAATAGCTGAATCCAACATTGTAAATTCAATGACAGAGGTAGTTTTTGGTCTTCCAAAGGGAAGTGATATATCGCAGGTAGATGTACAGAAGGCAACAGAGAAGTATCTTAGAAAAATAGGTGTATCTAAAAAGACCATAGCTCAGTTAAAGAAAAATCTTGGTGGAAAGTCAGTATATAGAAAGCCTTATATTAGTGGAAGGATAACAGAAATAGAGAAGTATGGCCACGCAGTTACTAATATAACCATAGACAAGTTCAATAAAAAAGGTTTTAAGTTAGCTGATAACCTTGCAGTTGTGTTTGATAATGGTTATGTACTGGAAGCACCTTATCTTGACAATTATTTAGTAAACAACGGTATGCCGCTTGTTAGAGCATATAAGGGACAGACCAATATTGCGATTTGCATCAATTATGGTAAGTTAAATGAGATAGCAGGCATAGAGATAGGCGATAAGTTTACAATATTTATGAGTAAAAAGCAGGGATATAAAGATGCTTACAGTGTAAGAAAGCTTGAAAGAACAAATAACAGGGCTGATTATGCAAGTGATGATGTTTTTGCTAATTTTAGAGAAATTAAACTGGGAAAGATTGCACCGGGGACGCTTTATAGAAGTTCAAGTCCTGTAAATAATGAAATCGGAAGAGCGGCTTATGCAGATAAACTTTTGTCAAAATGCAAAGGTAGCCACAGTAGTTAATCTTGCTGATTCAAAAGAAAAGGTGGAAAGTTATATTGCAAAAGATGATTTTAAATCACCTTACTATGCGGGGCTTTTTAAGAACGGTAAGGTAATCACGCTCAATCTTGGCCTGGCATTTACATCTAAAGAGTTTAAGGCAGGAATTGCAAGGGGCGTTCAGTTTATGGCAGATAATGCGGCGCCTTACCATTTCCACTGTTTGGAAGGCAAGGACAGAGCAGGATATATGGCTGTGTTCTTAGAGTCGCTTATGGGAGCTAATAAGGAAGAAATCATAGATGACTATATGAAGAGTTACGAGAATTATTACAAGGTAACAAAGGATTCCAAGCAGTATGAATATATCAAAAATGATGTAATTACTATGATGGAGTCAATAGCAGGCGGTAAGGATTTATCTGTTGAAAAGCTTACAAAGGGAGCAGAGGACATATTACTTGCAAATGGTGTAAATGCTGAAACTATAACCAGGCTTAAAGAAAAGCTTAGCGGTAATAAAACAGCACTTAAAGATGGTTTTAAAGTCGCAGCATAAACAGTAAATTAGATGAATGAACACAAACAGCGAAATATTGTATCGTAGATATCAAATAATTTCGCCCGGTATATTATCTAATAGTTATGTAAAAAGGAGTTTCGGAAACGAAGCTTCTTTTTTTATCTGATAGAAAAATTTTGCCGATTTTTTTTATCGGATAAAAGCTCTATGAGAGATAGTACTGAGGTGGGTATGCAGATGCCTTTTTTGAAACTGCTGCAGGTGGTGAATTCTATAATGCAGGTTTATTTTTAAAGTACTTGAATATATTGTTTGATGTGGTATAATAATATTGTACACAATTAAATTGTAAACTAAACACGATGAAGGAGATATAGTGTGAGTAAAAAAATGCTTATTATCTGGTCTTTGATATGGGAGGTTTTAGGGATTTTAGCTGCCCTATCAATTCTAAAAAACATGACGGTTGGTATTTCTACAATAAACCTGATTTTAATGGCAGGGCTTACCTTATATTGTTTTTATAATGGAACCCGAGGATTCTTAAGGGTTTTTAAAAGGGGTGAGATTAATGAAAATGGTGGAGATGAGGAAGCAGGATGTGGCGGAGGATGAATATTTAAGTTATAAAGACAGGATTTGTCTGATGAAGAAAGAACTTGGAGACAAGCCTCCGGGATTTTTATATGTAATGAATAGAAAAGAGTGTTAAGATCTGTGTATATATTAGAATAAAGCATAAATTAAATCATATATATTCATTTTACTAATAAATAACCTCATGCTATAATGAAGGAAACTAAACCTAAACTTATAAGCAAGGAGTGGGATTATGGGAAATATTAGAAGAGTATATGTTGAAAAAAAGAAAGACTATGCTGTTAGGGCAAAGGAGCTAAAAGAAGAATTTGCAGACTATCTTTCACTTAAACGATTGAAAATGTAAGGGTACTCGTCAGATATGATATAGAGAATCTGGATGAGGCTACCTATAGAAAGTCTCTTGGAATAGTATTTTCCGAGCCACCTGTGGACTTGCTTTATGAGGAGAACTTCCCTCTTCTTTCTGATGAAAGGGAGTTTTCCGTAGAATATCTTCCCGGTCAGTTTGACCAGAGAGCAGACAGTGCTATTCAGTGCGTTAAGCTCTTAAATAAAGAGGCAGAGCCTGTTATCCGGTCTGCTACTACATATGTAGTAAAAGGTCAGCTCACAGACAAAGAATTTGAAGAAATAAAAGCTTATCTCATAAACCCTGTGGATTCAAGGGAGGCTTTAAGGGATAAGCCTGATACCATAGTTCAGACCTTCCCTGAGCCAAGCGATGTTAAAATCTTCGAAGGCTTTATTAGTATGCCTGAAAATGAGCTTAATGAACTTTACTCATCACTTAATCTTGCAATGACATTTAAGGACTTCTTATTTATAAGAAAATATTTCCAAGAAGAAGAAAAGCGTAACCCAAGCGTTACAGAGATAAGAATGCTTGATACCTACTGGTCTGACCACTGCCGCCACACTACCTTCCTTACAGAGCTTACCGAGGTGAGTTTTGAAGAGGGTAAGTATACCACACCTTTGGTGAACAGCTTCAATGACTATAAAGAGAACTTTGCATCACTTTACAGGGATAGAGATGACAAATACATCTGCCTTATGGATATTGCCCTCATGGGAATGAAGAAGCTAAGGGAAATGGGCAAGCTTACAGATATGGAAGTTTCTGATGAGATAAATGCCTGCTCAATTGTAGTTCCTGTTGAAGAGACACTTGCAGATGGAACTAAACATACAGAAGAATGGCTCATTTTCTTTAAGAATGAAACACATAACCATCCTACGGAAATAGAACCATTTGGTGGTGCTGCTACCTGCCTTGGTGGGGCTATAAGAGATCCGCTTTCGGGAAGAGGCTATGTATATCAGGCCATGCGTGTGACAGGAGCCGCAGATCCTACCCTTCCTTTGTCTGAGACACTTAGCGGCAAGCTGCCACAGAGAAAGATAGTGACAGGAGCGGCGGCAGGCTATAGTTCTTACGGCAACCAGATAGGACTTGCTACCGGTCTTGTAGATGAGATATATCATCCTGACTATGTAGCAAAGCGTCTTGAGATTGGTGCTGTTATGGGAGCTGCAAGAAGAAAAAATGTAATTAGAGAGAATTCAGATCCGGGAGACCAGATTATACTACTTGGCGGGCGCACAGGACGAGATGGCATAGGTGGTGCTACAGGCTCCTCGAAATCACATACAACCAAGTCCATAGATACCTGTGGTGCAGAAGTTCAGAAGGGAAATGCACCTACAGAGCGTAAGATTCAGAGATTTTTCAGAAGGCCTGAGATAACAAGGCTCATAAAGAAATGTAATGACTTTGGAGCAGGCGGTGTATCTGTAGCCATAGGAGAGCTTGCGGCGGGTCTACATATTAACCTTGACAAGGTACCAAAGAAATACGCTGGGCTTGACGGCACAGAGATAGCCATTTCCGAGTCACAGGAGAGAATGGCAATAGTCGTTGACAGCAAAGATGTGGCAGCCATGCTCAAGTTTGCTGATGAAGAGAACCTAGAGGCTGTAGTTGTGGCTGAAGTAACCAAGGAGCTCGTCTTGTTATGGAGTGGCGTGGCAAGGAAATAGTGAATATCAGCAGGGCATTTATAGATACAAATGGTGCAAGAAGTGAGGCTAAGGCGAGGGTTAAGGCACCTGCTCCTGACATATTCTATGAGAACCATAGCAGGGAATTTGAAGGAAAGAGCCTTAAAGAGGCTTGGCTTTCAGTACTTAGCGACTTAAATGCCTGCGGTAAGAAGGGACTTGTTGAGAGATTTGACAGCTCAATCGGGGCAGCCACAGTTACTATGCCATTTGGTGGAAAGTACCAGTTAAGCCCTATTCAGACTATGACAGCCAAGCTTCCAAATGATCTTGGTGAGAGTGATGTGGTAACTCTTATGAGCTATGGCTTTGATCCTTATATCTCAAAGGAAAGCCCTTACCATGGAGTTGTCTATGCCGTTATCAATTCTGTGGCAAAGATAGTTGCGGCAGGTGGTGACATGAGTAAGATTCACTTCACCTTCCAGGAGTATTTTAAGAGGCTTGGTGATAAGGCAGAACGCTGGGGAGAGCCTCTTGCAGCCCTGCTTGGTGCGTACGAGGCACAGATGAAGCTTGGACTTGCTTCAATAGGAGGCAAGGACAGTATGTCAGGAAGCTTCAATGACATAGATGTACCACCAACTCTAGTAAGCTTTGCTGTAGACACTGGAAATGCTAACGACATTATCAGTCCGGAACTAAAGAAAGCAGGAAATGTCCTCGTTAAATTTAACATAGAAGAAAATGAGTACAGGCTGCCTGTATTTGAAAAGTTGATTGAAGACTATAACAAGATAACGGCTCTCATACATAAAAGTGCATAGTTTCAGCCTATGCCCTTGGCAGATACGGAGTCTCTGAAGCTGTGAGCAAGATGGCTTTTGGTAACAAGCTTGGAGTAAAGTTTGATGAAAGTATTACCGAGAGGGACTACTTTAAGCCTGACTTTAGCGGTATAGTAGCTGAAGTAAGTGCAGGAAGCCTTGATGAGGTAATGAAGTCAGGACTTAATGTAACTAAGCTTGGTGAAGTTACTGACAGTGGCAAATTCCAGTTTGCAAATACAAGTATAGACATAGAGGAAATGCTTAATAGCTGGCAGGAAAGACTGGAAAAGGTATATCCTACAAAGACAGAAGAAAAGGCTGCAAAGCCCGAGGAGAATATCTATGATGTAAGAAAAGAGGCTGGTTTTGCTCATGCATCTGAGAACAAGCTTTATGTAGCAAAGAATAAGGTGGCAAAGCCTAAGGTCTTCATCCCTGTATTCCCTGGTACAAACTGTGAGTATGACCTTACTAAGGCATTCACAAAGGCAGGTGCAGAGGTCGAGACAGTAGTATTTAAGAACCTTAATGCAGAAAATATCAAGGACTCTGTGGAAGAATATGTAAGAGTTATAAAGAACTCTCAGATAATAATGTTCCCTGGCGGTTTCTCAGCTGGAGATGAACCTGACGGTTCTGCTAAGTTCATAGCTTCAGTATTTAGAAATCCTCAGATAGCAGAGGAGACCAATAGACTTCTTAAAGAGAGAGACGGACTCATCCTCGGTATATGTAATGGTTTCCAGGCCCTTATCAAGCTTGGTCTTGTGCCATACGGAGAAATCACCGAGATAAAGGAGGATTCTCCAACTCTTACAACCAACAAGATAGGCAGACATATATCTCAGTCAGTATACACTAAGGCTGTTACCAACAAGTCTCCTTGGCTTATGAATGTGAAGCTTGGAGAGGTTTACTCCATACCTGCATCACATGGAGAGGGAAGATTTGTTGCAAATGAGGAGTGGCTTAAGAATCTGTCCGCAAATGGTCAGATTGCTTTCCAGTATGCTGATGTAGAAGGCAATGTGACCATGGACTGTGCTTTCAATCCAAACGGCTCATATAACGCTGTTGAGGGTATAATCAGTCCTGACGGCAGGGTGCTTGGCAAGATGTGCCACTCTGAGAGAATTGGTAAAAATGTTGCTATCAATATAGTCGGAGAAAAAGATCAGGGCATATTTGAAAGCGGAGTAGAGTACTATAGGTAAATAATAATATAAGAGAAGATATCAGGTAAACTATGTGATATCTTCTTTTTTATGTTCTTAAAATATTACAATACAAGTATAAAAATAGAAATTTTGCTGAGGCTAAAGCGTGAGGTAAGCATAAAACAACCCGGCTTTTTAAAATAATAGAAAAATTTTTAAGAACCACTTGACAGACATGAGTTATTGTGGTAGCGTATTAAGTGAATAATACAACAAGACAAAAATACACTTACAAAAATAGAAAGGAGACTGTTATGGCATGGGCATTAGATGAAGGCCTGCCTATTTACCCTCAGCTTATGAACGAAATAAGGCGGAGGATAGTTACTGAGATGTACAAGGCAGGCGACAGAATACCCTCAGTGAGGGAACTTGCTGCAGAAGCTGAGGTAAATGCAAATACGATGCAGAAGGCACTTAGTGAACTTGAAAGGGAGGAACTCTTAGTTACTATGAGAAGTACAGGAAGAACAGTTACAGAAGATGTGGAGAAGATAAAGAGTACCAAGAAGGCTATGGCTGAGAGTGAGATATCAAGGTGTATGACCTATATGAAGGAACTCGGATACAGTATGGAAGAAATACAAAGCTTAATAGCCGAATACAAGGCTTAAGAGAAAGGAAAGAACAATGGGAAATATAATAGAGTGTAAGTCACTTACAAAGAGATATGGGAGGAAGGTTGCTCTAAATGAAATCAACCTGAACTTTGAAGAGGGTAGGATAGTAGGACTCTTAGGACCTAACGGAAGCGGCAAAACTACACTGATTAAGCTTCTAAACGGACTTTTGACACCAAGTTCAGGAGAATTAAGGATAGAGGGAAATCTGCCGGAGATACAGACAAAGTCGATAGTTTCCTATCTTCCTGACAAGGATTATCTGGGAGATGAAATGAGTTTTAATGAGTGTACAAAGCTTTTTGCAGACTTTTATGCTGACTTTGACAGGGAAAAAGCATTTTCAATGCTTGCAAGCTTAAACATAGACCCAAATATGAAATTTAAGTTTCTTTCAAAAGGTAACAGAGAAAAGGCACAGCTCATCCTTGTTATGAGCAGGGCTGCAAAGGTATATGTACTTGATGAGCCTATAGCAGGTGTGGATCCTGCGGCAAGAGACTACATACTTAGAACCATACTTAACAATATAAATCCCGGTGCGACTGTAATTATAGCGACCCACCTTATCTCAGAAATAGAGAAAATCCTTGATGATGTAGTATTTATCAAGGAAGGAAATATAGTGCTGAGTGACAGTGCAGAGAATATAAGAGAGAAAGAAGGAAAATCCATAGACGGATTATTTAGGGAGGTATTCGCATGTTAGGTAAATTAATTAAAAATGAATTTAGGAATATGGGAAGGCTGCTTTTGTTAATCAACACTATTGTACTTGGTATGCACCTGCTTTCGATAGTCATAGAGAAGGTTTTTGACTCACGAGTTCTTGATGGGACAATATTCAAGTCGGTCTTTGTAATTTTTGCCATTGTGTATGTAACTTCAATAATTGCGGTAAATATAATCATAGTACTGATTTTTGCTGTAAGATTCTACAGAAAGGTGTACTCGGTTGAGGGCTATCTTACACATACACTTCCGGTAAAGAAGTCGGGCATATACTTTGCAATGCTTATATCTTCAGGAATTGGAACAATAATAACTGCAGTGATAAGTGCAGGCTACCCGCTCTTAAGAATTGTAAATGAGATTTTTGCCCAAAACAACCTTACATTTAGTGACTTTATGAATGTATCTGCGGGGTATAACATAACAGGCTACACTATCTTCATATTCGCAATGGGAGTTATTCTATCTGTCTTTTCCATGTTTGCACTTATATTTCTCTGTGTATCTATCGGACAGAACTGGAAGGCCCATCCGGTGCTTGGCTCCATACTTTCGTACTGGGGAATTACAACTGCCTTGCAGATGTTTGGTGTTACTGTACTAATTTCTCTTTCTAATACAGAACTAGGGAAAACAATATTTGGAGTAGATAAACTTCCGGGAGAAGTACTTAACGCTGTATCATTTTGTGGAGTTATCAGTGAGTTAATAGGCATAGCGATTATGTCGGGTATTAGTATATTTATGATGAAGAGAAGGCTGGATTTACAGTAAAAGGATTAAAAAACATATAATTTAATAGTTACAGCTGTCAAAATGCTCTCTAAACTACAGATGTAGAATAGAGGGCATTTATTTATGTGCGGAAATTTTGCTTTTAAACTGAGAAATTATCTGATAGAATATAGCGTGATGAGAGTACAAGATGTTAATAATGTTTATAATGTGAAGGAGTCTGCTATGTATAAGAATATTTTATTTGATATGGGCAATGTAATTATGGATTTTTCACCGGATTATATTCTGTCTATGTATACGAAGGATGTTAAGCTTATTAACTTTCTAAAATATAAAATTATATATACTGATGCATGGGCAAGGTCGGATAAGGGAGAACTTACAGAAGAGGGAATATATGAAGAAACTGTTAAAACCCTTGATGAGGAGTATCATGAACTTGCAAAAGAGGTGATTTTTGGCTGGTATAGATACAAGACAGACAGCAAAGAAATGTATGAACTTATGAAGGACTTAAAAAATAAGGGATACAAGCTGTATCTATGTTCAAATGCAGCTGAGTCTTTTCATAAATATGAAGGCAGTATAGAGGCATTTAAGTTATTAGAGGCAAAAATAGTATCAGCAGATATTAAGATGGTTAAGCCGGATAGAGGATTTTTTGAGTATGTACTAAAAACTTATAATTTAAGGGCGGAAGAATGTTTTTTTATTGATGATTTGGCAAATAACATAAAAGGTGCTTATGAATGTGGTATAGACGGTTATCAATATAATGGAAATGTGGGACTCCTTAGAAAATATCTGGAAAGAGTAGGGATAATATAGATTAAATTTATAAAATCTAAAAAAACACTGTATTTATTTCTAAAAATTTGTTATGCTATAAAAGTATGAATATGTACTAGAGTTAGAGGTGAATTTAAATGACTATTTATTCTGTTTTTTCGTTGCTGGGTGGACTTGCATTCTTCCTTTTCGGTATGAATGTACTTTCCGGCAGTCTTGAGAAAGTAGCTGGTGGAAAACTTGAGACAAGTCTTAGAAAGCTTACATCCAATGTGTATATGAGCCTTTTCTTAGGAGTAGCTATCACCGTTGCATTACAGTCGTCATCAGCACTTACGGTTATGTTGGTAGGACTTGTAAACTCCGGGATTATTACACTTTCACAGACAATCTTCGTTATATTTGGTGCGAATGTTGGAAAGACAGCTACATCTTGGCTGCTTTCCTTAAATAGTATACAAACAGATAACTTTTTCATATCATTATTAAAGCCTGCTAACTTTTCACCTATAATGGCCTTTGTTGGTGCATTTATGATGATGGCCTGTAAGTCACAGAAAAAGAAAAATCTGGGTACAGTGCTTATAGGCTTTGCGCTTCTTATGCATGGAATGGGCATGATGAGTGATTCCATGTCTCCACTTGCGAAGATGCCTGAATTTACAAGTGTACTTACAGCCTTTAACAATCCGATTATAGGTGTATTGATAGGTGCTGTATTTACAGGAATTATCCAGTCTTCTGCGGCTTCAGTCGGCGTACTTCAGGCACTTTCACTTACAGGCTCAATTACCTTTGGTATGGCTATTCCTATTATCATGGGTGAGAATATAGGAACCTGTGTGACTTCCCTCCTTTCATCAATCGGTGTTAAACGGGATGCGAAGAGGGTTGCCATTGTGCACATAAGCTTTAATATTATCGGTACCGTAGTCTGTCTTGTGATATATTTCCTACTCAGATACCTGGTACAACTTACAATTTTTGACAAGCCTATCAGTATAATTGCAATAGCTGTTTTCCATACAAGTTTTAACTTATTTACTACCTTCATCCTGCTTCCATTTAATAAGATTCTTCTAAAGATAGCTTATGCAGTAGTTAAAGATGAGGGAGCAGAGAAGGAAGCGGAGAAGGAAGTGCTTTTTGACGACAGACTTTTACTTTCTCCGGGACTTGCTATTTCACAGGCAAGAAGTAAGGTTAAGGAAATGAGCCGCCTTGCAAACGAAAACATTCTGCGTACAATGGAGAATTTTCAGAATTTCAGTAAAAAGAAGAGTGAAGAAATTAAGAAGGCAGAGGCAAAACTTGATTACTTAGAGGATGAGATAGGTACCTTTCTTATAAAGCTGTCTTCAAAAGAGGTGAATACAATAGAAGGTAATACTATCTTTGAGATGCTCCACTCCATTAATGATTTTGAGAGAATCGGTGACCATGCTATAAATATGAACAAAATAGCAAGGGACATGGATGCGAAGGGGCTTAAATTCTCGGATTCAGCTCTTAGAGACTTTCAAGTCCTTCACCAAGCCCTCAGTGAGATACTTGACATGACGGTAGAGTGTTTTGCTAAGGATGATGAGAAAAAGGCGGCTGAAATAGAGCCTCTTGAACAGGTGATAGATGGACTTACCAAAGAGATGAAGGATAGACATATTAAGCGTTTGCAAATGGGAGTATGCAGTGCGGAACTTGGAATTTTGCTTACTGATATAATTTCAAACTGTGAAAGAGTCTCAGACCATTGTTCAAACATTGCAGTTTGTATTATCCAGAGTAAAACATCTTCATTTGAAACACATGGTTACTTAAATGATTTGAAAAGCAGTAATAGTCCGGTATTTATATCAAGGTATGAGAACTATAAAGAAAAATATAAACTTTCAAGTGGAATTGTGTAATATTGTCTTGATTTTGACAAATTTAAAAAGTATAGTCTTAGATGACTGATTAGTATCAGCTAATTAATGGAATGAAGGTAGAATGATGTTTTTAGATAAGATAGGAAGAAATGATGACTGTTGGTGTGGAAGTGGGAATAAGTACAAACATTGTCATCAGTTATTTGACGAGAAACTTGCAAGTCTTAAAGCTATGGGGCGTAAGATACCTACCCATAAAATGATTAAAAATCCTGCTCAAATAGAAGGCATCAGAGAAGCGGGTAAGGTCAATAATGCTATACTGGACGAGGTTGCAGCTAAATTAAACTTGGAATGAGTACAGAAGAAATTAATTCTATAGTTGTAGAAGCAACCGCCAGGCTTGGTGGGATTGCAGCACCGCTTAATTATGAGGGCTTTCCAAAGAGTGTTTGTACTTCTATTAACGATCAAGTGTGTCATGGTATTCCATCTGAAGAGGATGTTTTGGAAGACGGTGACATAATAAATGTAGATGTAACTACTATATATAAGGGATTTTATGCAGATGCATCCAGAATGTTTCTTATAGGAGATGTGCTTCCTGAAGACAGAGAACTTGTGGAGGTGGCCAGAGAGGCTATAGATATAGGTCTTTCTGCGGTAAAGCCTTGGGCCTGCCTTGGAGATGTAGGCCAGGCAATCAATGATTTTGCTAAAAAGCATGGCTATTCTGTTGTAAGAGAAATCGGTGGACATGGGGTTGGCATAGAATTTCATGAAGATCCATGGGTAAGTTATGTAAGTAAGAAAAATACAGGCTATGTACTTGCTCCGGGGATGGTATTTACCATTGAACCGATGATAAATGAAGGAAGGGCTGAGATATTCATAGATGAATCAAATGAATGGACTGTATATACGGAAGACGGCTCCTATTCGGCGCAATGGGAGGTAACAGTGGCAGTTACTGAAAATGGGTATGAAATCTTAGCATCATAAATAATGGCGAGGTATGAAATGAGAAAAGTTAAAAAGGCGTTACCGGTATTTATTGTGGCTCTCTCACTTACATTTTCATTTAATTTATTAAGGAAGGAGGCCGCGGCAGAAAATAGTACCGTACAAAAACAGGAAATAAACGGAAATTCCATCACAACCGGAAGTGCAATTACAACAGGAGGTGCAGCGAATGTGCCGACTCCCGGCGGAATTACTACAGAACCGGCCATTACAACGCCGGGCACTATAGAAGATGAGAGCAGAAAAAATCCTAATGTAGAAATTTTTGATGAATTTGATGTTAAAGGTATTTCTTACCAGGTGACTGAAATAAAGTCAGGCAAGATATATGTTGAGGTTACCGGGATTATTAATGATAGGGCAACAACGGTATACATACCTAAAAAGGTAAAGTATAAGGGAGAGGAAATGATTGTTAATTCCATAGGAGAGGACTGTTTCTCGTATATGGAAAGACTTAGAAAGGTAGTAATTGCAGCGGATATTAAGTATATTGAAAAAGATGTATTTAAGGATGCCGCAAAACTTGGCAGATTAATTATAAAGAGTAATTTTCTTAGTAAGGTTGGTAAAAACGCATTTAAGGGTGTCGGCAATAAACTTGTGATAGAAGTTCCAAAGAAAAAACTTGAGACTTATAAAAAATTATTTGTAAATAAGGGTGTTAAGGTTAAAGCAATAAGGGCTATTAAAAAATAGCTTGTAATTAAGGAGACTATAGTGAGTGATTTTGTATTAAGCTGTTGTTCTACTGCTGATTTAGCAGCTTCGCATTATGTTGAGAGAGATATTAATGTTATTCCGTTTCACTTCATTATTGATGGAGTGGAACATTTAGAGGACGGAACAATGCCGATAGATAAGTTTTATAGAGAAATTGAAGAAGGCAAAATGACGGCCACCTCGCCTGTAACTGTCGAAGAATATAAAGCTTGTTTTGAAGAATTTCTGGAACAGGGTAAAGACATTTTGCATCTTGCGCTTTCTTCGGGTATTTCTAAAACATACGATTCTGCTATACAGGCAAGAGATGAACTGATGAAAAATTATCCTGAAAGAAAGATATATGTAGTGGACAGCCTTTCGGTTTCATCAGGTGTTGGACTTATGATGGATAAGTTGGCAGATTTAAGAGATGAAGGTAAGAACATTGATGAAATAAGAGAATTTGCAGAAAATAATAAGCTCAGATTGAATCATTGGTTTTTCTCAACTGACTTGACATATTATGTAAGAGGAGGCAGAATATCAAAGGCAGATGCAATTATTGGAAATATGCTAAACATCTGTCCTTTGATGACTGTAAATAATGAGGGCAGGCTTATATTTAAGGATAAAATAAGGAAGAAGAAAAAAGTATGTAACAGAATAGTTGAAATAATGGAAAAGCTTGCGGATGATGGGAATAAGTATTCTGATAAATGCTATATTTCTATGTCGGCTTGTTTAGAAGACGCTCAACAGGTTGCCATGCTTATTAGAGAAAGATTTCCTTATATAAAGGGGAAAATTCTTATAAATAATGTCGGTACAACGATTGGAAGCCACACAGGTCCTGGGACTGTTGCATTATTTTTCTGGGGTAAGGAGAGAGGGGTGAATTGCAAAAGTAACTTCCACACCTAAGGTTTAATTTTTTATTTTAGATACGGTATGGAAATTACTTTTTACAAATTTTACATAAATTAAGAGCTAGATGTATACATTATCTGAAAAAAATGCTATAATCAGCCTTACAGGAAGAACATGACCTAATTTTTTTCATAGCAAACAGGAGTCGAAGTTACTTTCCAAAAACTGGGAATAAGTAAAATCCACCCTTTTATATATGGGCTAGAAGTTCATCTTTTAACCGGTGAGTTCCTTTTTATTTGCCCTAAGAGCTTAGGGGTTAGGGTAATTTCATCCGGTGAAATTTTTTTGAATACCTAAGCTCTTTAATATTTGCCGTATTGAAATGCAAAAAATATCATAAGAGCTTTTTGTTTCCGAGCTTCGCCCTTGAATATGAATTGATGTGGCTCATCATCAGGTTTATGTCTTCCTGTGTGTAATTACTAAAATCCACACCCTTCGGTATTATCCTTCTTATCATTTCATAGGTTGTTTTCACAGCCGCCCTTCTGGTAAGGTGAAGAAGGGTCGCAGTAAAATACCCTAAGTCTCCTGTTTCCCTGTGCATCAAACTCCAGTGCCTGCGGATTTGAAAATTCACTTCCGTTGTCTAACAGCAGCACATCAAATATTTTCCCGAAAATATCAGGTCTCAGTTCAATATACAGCCTTTCAAATATCTCCGTAACAGAATGTGAGTCATTGTAGTTTCTCAGAAAAAGCAAGCTGCAGGTTCTGCTGTACAAAGAAGAGAGTGAGAAGTACTTTCCGCCCTTTACCCCTTCTACACTGTCGCCTTCACATACGACTGAATCAGGGTTTTTCTTCAATAAACTTCAGGAAGTCCTCATAAGTCCTTCCCTTCCTGCACTCTTTATCCACTTTCAAAGATTTGCTTTTATTTTTTCTCGGACGCATTCTTACAGTGCGTGGCATGTCAATGTTTCTGGCAGAAAACAGACTGTTGTTTATATATTTATAGAGAGTCCTGTCGGAAACCATGATTTCATCAGAATGGTTGATTGTTATATGTCTTATGGATTGCCCTTTTAACAGGAGTGGACTTACAATGCCGTCTATATATTCCCTTTCGTTTTCTGTAAGGTTAAACCCTGTTCTTGATTCAGACAGTGATTTTCTGTATCTTGCCTCAGCTTCCTTTGCCTTGTAAAATCTTTTTTCAAGGCGGCACCTGTTTCTGTCAGGGCATCCGTTACATACATAAGGTGGCTTAAGAAGTTTAGGGCAGATATGTTTGACATAATCATCACACAGTGGCATGCATTTCCCGCAGCTTCCACATGTCCTGTTTTTTTGTTAAGGCAGTGACTGCATACAAATCTTTTTACATAGATCTGTCCACTGAATGCAGACAGTCATTAAAAAGACCTGCCGTATGAGCCTGTCTGTTCAGTAATTATGTTTTTTTTATTTCTTTTGAAACAGTTGTGTTGTCTTTTCCTATAGCCAAAGCAATCTTATTAAAGCTCATTTTTTTAGAAAGCATGATTTCTATGTCAGAACGCTGGCTTAAAGAAAGATGTGAATGTTTTTCCCATAATTAAAAATATTCCTTTCAGTTTGTATATAAAAACCCTAACCTGATGAATCTAACCCAATATATATTTTAATCATGGAATCAGTAAAGTCCATAGTTAAAGATGTGGTGTATGGAAAAAGTAAAATCCATACTAATATGGAATTTACTTTTTCAAATAACAGTAAGGAGAGAGGCGAGTAAAAAAATATTGACTACTCGCCTTTTCTGTGATATATTGGTATGGCGAGATGAAAGAGGTCTTTTTTTTATGCCTAAAAACAAGGTAATTTTAAAGCGGAGGTGAAATTAATGCGAGTTAAAATCACACTGGCATGTACAGAGTGTAAACAGCGTAACTACAATACGATGAAGGAAAAGAAACTTCATCCTGAAAGAATGGAAACAAAGAAGTATTGCAGATTCTGCAAGAGACATACTTTACACAAAGAAACAAAGTAATTGTGTTTGGTTGAAAGGAATGTAGAATGGGAGACATGGCGAATAAGACTACTGAGAGTGCAATCAAATCAGGTTTTTCTCAGGAGGTCAAGTCGGAGTTTAAGAAGATAATCTGGCCAAGCAAAGAGTCCCTTACAAAAGAGTCAGTTGCCGTAATAGCAACAACTATTGTACTTGGAGGAGTAGTCGCCCTTATTGATTTGGGCATCCAGTACTTAATCAATGGAGTTCTTTAATATTAAAAAAAGGTGATTATATGGCAGAAACTAATTGGTATGTAGTGCATACTTACTCAGGATATGAGAATGCAGTCAAAGATGACATTGAAGCAACTATCAAAAGCAGAGATTTACAGGACGAGATAAAAGAAGTTCTCGTGCCGACTGAAGAAGTTACCATAATTAGAAGTGGTAAGGAAAGTAAGAAGGGCAAACCTACGCCAAGAAAACTTTACCCCGGTTATGTTTTCATTAATATGGAAATGAATGATGAAACCTGGTATATTATCAGGAATACAAGGGGAGTTACAGGGTTTGTTGGTCCCGGCTCTAAACCTGTTCCGCTTTCCGCTGAAGAGATGGCTAAAATGCTTAATGCAGGACGCAGTTCTGTAGAAGCGGATATTGAGACAGGTGATTGGGTAAGGATTGTTACAGGACCATGGCAGATATGGAAGGCGAGGTTATCGAGGTTAATCTTGATGAGAGACTTGTTACGGTGAGTATTGATTCCATGTCAAGAGATATGCCGGTAGAGATTAGTTTCACAGATATCAAGAAGATTTAACGGAGGTTATGATATGGCTAAGAAGGTCGAAGGTTATATAAAATTACAGATCCCTGCAGCGAAGGCTACACCAGCCCCTCCTGTAGGACCTGCACTTGGACAGCATGGTGTTAATATTGTCCAGTTTACAAAGGAGTTCAACGCACGTACAGCTAAGGATGAGGGTATGATTATCCCTGTAGTTATTACTGTATATGCTGACAGAAGTTTTAGTTTTGTTACAAAGACTCCTCCGGCACCTGTTCTTTTAAAGAAGGCAGCAAAGATTGAAACTGCATCAGGTGTACCTAACAAGAATAAGGTAGCTAAGATTCCTTCTTCTGAGGTAAGAAAGATTGCAGAGCTTAAGATGCCAGACCTTAATGCATCAAGCATTGAGGCAGCTATGAGCATGATAGCCGGTACAGCTAGAAGTATGGGTATTGTTATAGAAGACTAATTATTAGTCGTGATTATTTGATTTTAGTGTGAGTGGGAGACTGCAGAAGCAGTCGAACAGTTAGATAACCACAGGAGGTTTTTAATAATGAAAAGAGGAAAGAAATATCAGGACGCAGCGAAGCTTGTTGAAAAGACTAGGGCTTACGATACAGAAGAAGCAGTAGAACTTGCAAAGAAGACAGCTGTGGCTAAATTCGATGAAACCATCGAAGCACATATCAGACTCGGTGTAGACGGTCGTCACGCTGATCAGCAGATCCGTGGTGCTGTAGTGCTTCCTCACGGAACAGGTAAGACTGTACGTGTGCTTGTATTCGCAAAGGGTACAAAGCTTGATGAGGCTCAGGCAGCAGGAGCAGATTTTGTTGGTGGCGAAGAACTCATTCCAAAGATCCAGAACGAAGGCTGGTTCGATTTTGATGTAGTTGTAGCTACTCCTGACATGATGGGTGTTGTAGGTCGTCTTGGCCGTGTACTCGGACCTAAGGGGCTTATGCCAAACCCTAAAGCAGGAACAGTAACTATGGATGTTACCCAGGCCGTTAATGATATTAAGGCAGGTAAGATTGAATACCGTCTTGATAAGGCCAACATTGTACATGTACCGGTTGGAAAGGCATCTTTTACTAAAGAGCAGCTCGCAGATAATTTCACAACACTTATGAGCGCTATAATAAAGGCAAAGCCGGCTTCAGCTAAGGGCCAGTATTTAAGAAGTGTAACAATAGCTTCTACAATGGGCCCTGGTATCAAAATAAATACGTCTAAATTGGTAGGCTAATTAGTAAAAAGTTGACATTTAGGCAGTGAGAAGCCCTTTTCCTTTACATCGCGCATATATGGCAGCCTGTTATTTAACAGGCTGCCTTTGTTAAATGGGAAGCATTTATTCTTATCATTTAACAAAGGCAGTTTGTAAGAATACATATTTATTTGAGAAATTATAAGAGAAGAGTTGTCAAAGCTAATATACTCATGCATTTGATAAAACAAGAAATGGAGGAAATATGGGAATAAAGGAGAATTTATTAAAGAAACTTGGTGGTGCTAAAGACATGACCGAAGGCAGGCCGTCAAAAAGGTTAATAGAATTTTCAATTCCACTTCTAATTGGGAATTTTGCCCAACAGCTTTACAGTACTGTTGATTCTGTTATCGTTGGCAAATATGTAGGTGATGGAGCCTTGGCGGCTATTGGAGCAAGTGGAGCCCTTGTATTCCTGCTTATGGTTTTATTCATAGGGATATCCATGGGAGCAGGAATTCTTGTTTCACAGTATTTTGGAGCGAAAGACAGGGGAAATGTTATCAAAGACTATAGGCAATGCGATTATACTCAATGCCATAATAAGCATTCTCATTATGATTGCAGGAGTCTTATTCATAAGACCTTTTTTGGAACTCTTGCAGACACCTGAGCAAATCCTTGATATGGCGGTTAGCTACACTATGATTAGCTGCTTAGGCATAATGGGTACAAGCTATTACAATATTCTTTCCGGACTGTTAAGGGGGATGGGTGACTCTGTAATGCCGCTTCTTTATCTCATAGTTTGTACTGTAGTAAATATCATCCTTGATATTATCTTTGTTGGACCGCTTGGACTGGGAGTTGCGGGTGCAGCCTATGCAACTATCATTTCTCAGATAATTTCAGCAATTCTCTGTTATCTGAGGATGCTTAAGATGAAAGATGTGCTGACCCTTGATATAATGCATTTAAGTTGGATGGAACACTGTCAAGGCATCTCATAAAGCTGGGACTCCCTGTCGGGATTACACAGGCCTTATTTGCGGTAGCGGCTATATTTGTGCAAAATTTAACAAATACATTTGGAACTGTGTTTATAGCGGCATCCACAGTAGTTATGAGGGTGGATGGTTTTGCAATGCTTCCTAACTTTACCTTTGGTACGGCTATGACAACCTTTGTTGGACAGAATGTTGGTGCTATGAAGATTGACAGGGTTAGAAAGGGAACAAAGGAGGGACTTAAAATCGGAGTCACTACATCTGTAGTCTTAGTTGCCCTGATACTTCTTTTTGGAAAATTTCTAATGGGACTATTCACCAACACCGAAGAAGTTATTAATGTAAGTTATGAAATGATGTGTATATTGGGAATAGGCTACATCGGAGTCGCTATTAATCAGATACTTTCAGGTACAATAAGGGGAGCAGGAGATACTATGACTCCTATGTGGATAGCACTGGCTACAACAACTGTTATCAGACTTCCAATTGCCTATGGAATGGCATATTTTACTAGGAGTGAAGCACTGCCTACGGGAGAACCGAGAAGCATATATTACTCACTTGTTATTTCCTGGGTTATGGGGGCTGTCATTACAGCTATCATTTACAAGGTGGGGCGTTGGGCAAAGAGAGCAAGAATTGGCGGCAAGATAGTGGAT
Organism: uncultured Catonella sp.; assembly: GCA_916439065.1. Taxonomy (GTDB): domain Bacteria; phylum Bacillota; class Clostridia; order Lachnospirales; family Lachnospiraceae; genus Catonella. The sequence continues at coordinate 1,160,789 of CAKAGD010000002.1, read as the reverse complement.
ATTTCAAATATGTAATAAAAAACCGCACCTGGTTGAAGGGTGCGGTTTTTTGGGGTTGATAGATTTAACGAAATTTTTTGTAAGGATTGCTCCTAATCAAGAGTATAATTAATAACTGTGTCCATTTCAAGGATTCTTCGACAAATCACAAAAGTTCTATAAAAATTGCAAATTAATGGAGATTTTATGAATAAAAAATGAAAAGAGGTCGAATAGACCTCTAAAGTTACAAACCTTATTAAGGAAGGCTATTCAACGATTTCCTTTAAATATCGCAGGCAGTCCTAATAAAGCAGGGACAGGCTTCAAATAGAATGCCGCTATCTAATATCTTAGGCACATCCTCCGGCTTTGAAAAATCATATCCTATTAAATCCCTGCAGGCAAAATGGGGATAAGCCTTTTTAAATTTGTCTAAGAATTCAGCTCTTTTTGCATTTAGTACATCCTTTTGCAGCTGTTGATTTGCAGCTGAATTTCCGTATTTCATACCGAGAACCAGCATTGCCCCTATGATTGCTCCACAGGTTTCGCCCACACCCAGACCTCCACCAAAGGCAGAAGAAACTTTGAGTGCATCTTCCTTTGACAAACCAAGTCCGTCTGCCCATTCGCCCATTATTATCTGGGAACAGTCAACTCCCTTCATGAAAGAATCGGCTATATTTTCTTTTGTTAGCTCCATATTACCTCCTCGATTATAAGTTTTAATCATTGTACCATAAAAGAGAAAGTAATATCTTAATAATAGATATATATTATAAAAGACTGTATTTATTGCTACAACCAATAAAGTTAATTCATTCTTTTAGGATTTTTAGGAAACCACCCTTTTTTTACCCTCTCTTCCTGTTCCACAAGTTCTTTAATGCTCCATAGACAGGAAATGCCAAAAACAGCAACTATTGCACTTATTATCAAGCTGCTTATGTATAAAGAAAGAACTAGTGATGCTATACCGAATATCAAAAATATGGGCCAGATTTTTTTTGAGAAATAATACTCACCTTTAACCACTACTACATGGAAAAGACCGATTAGAAGAAAGGTGGCTGCACCGATAATAAAACCTGAGTAATTCATGTTGTCCTCCGTAATCTGTTATAGAATAAAGACTTCATATATTGGTATTAGTTTATTATAGCATAACTAAGAGAAAGTTTGAAGGGACTAACGCAAATAAAAATAAAAGCCAACAAATTTAACACAAATCATAAATATTTTATAAAAAAATTACGAAATATGAATATAGGCTTGCATTTTTTTAATTTAGGGGTGTATCATATATACAAGGTTACAAAAGAGTTACAAAAAAATACTTAATAGTAATTCGTGATGAAACAGTTCCTGTTTTTCCGATTATCAATACTTAATAGGGCGGGCAAAATAAGATAATACGGGAAAATAAAAAAAGTTTCAAAAAGGTGTTAAGTTTTTTATCTCCCTAACCGATATAGTAAGTGTAAGTTAAAAAACTATAAATAGTTATACAGATTATCCTAGCGTACAGAGGATATGAAGATAGCGAGCCAGGGATGGCGAAGGGGAGATATTCTAGCGTACATAGAAAGTATCCCGTCAATAATAAGGAGGTTATTTAATTATGAATTTCAAAAAGACAATCGCAAAGTCACTCGTTGTAGCTATGGCACTTGGAATGGTTCCAGTAGCTAACTTACAGACAGCTAAGGCAGCAGCTGCAGAAATTGCTTTCGATGGAGCAACAGGTGTTGCTACATCAACAGGTGCTAAGTTCTGGGGCGTTGCTAAAGTGGATGCTAAGGGTGGCAAAGGAAGTGTTAAAATTGGAGATAAGTCCTATAAGATAACAAACATTCAGGAATATGCAGGTGAGATAGATGCATATGCAGCACTTAAGGGTAAGGCAGGAGTTCTTGCTGTAGGTGATAAGGCAGTTCCAGATGGTGATTGGAAGGTCTTAAATCTTCCTGCTGCTGAAACAACTTTTAAGGTACAGCTTGTAGCAAGTACAGGTGCTGTAAAAGGATTTAAACCTACAAAAGCGGTAGGAGGAGAATATGGTTATCTTGTTGCTTCAGTAGGAAAACAGGCTAAGGAAGTTGGATTAGTAGCAAGTGAAAGTTCAATTGAAGTTAAGTTAAATGATGGTGAATGGAAGGGATTTACAAATTTCTTCAAAACTGCGGATGATGCAGGTGTAACCGCTAAACTTAAAGTATATGGTCAGAATGGTTCAACTCTTACTTTTAGATTAAAGGGAGATAATAAGAATTGGGCTAGTAAAGAATCTAAGATAAAAGTTACAACACAAGCTAAGGCACCTGCTGTAAAGATTGATGTTGCTAAAGATACAACAAGCATTAAGACTGGTATGGAATATCAGATAGTTGCTGTTGGTGGCGAAGCAAAGACAGCTGATTGGAAGGCATCCACAGAGAAAAAGGGAATTTCTTTAGCAGAGCTTAAATTAACAGAAACTAAGGATGTTCTTGTAAGAACAGCTGCTACTGCTAAGAAGCTTGCTTCTAAGGTTGCTAGAATTACAGTTAATAAGCCAGCTGAAGCTTTAACAATTGATGGAGGCAAATTTGAGTCAACAGGTGCTGCTATTAAGAAAAATAATGATGTAGTTGCAGTTGTAGAGTCAAACCTTGCTTATGATATCACCAAGGGTGCTAGTCTTAAGAATGTAGGCACAGTTGATCTTGAGTATACCTTAGTTGCAGATGGAACTACTGCTGATAAGGTTAAGTGGAGCACACTTAAGGCTTCTAAGGATCCTGTAAAGAAACCTTCTAAGGCTACTCTTAAGTACTCAGCTACTACTAAGGCTAATACTTGGGGTGATGAAAAGGCTAAACTTTTCGTAAGACTTGCAGGTACAAAGCAGACTAAGGAAAATATAGCTACTCAGTCAGGTGTTTCTGCTGGAGCTATTGTTAAACTTAGTAATATTGCACAGAAGTTTAAATTTACAGGTGTTGAAGCTACAGATGCTACTGCAGAAGTACCTTCAAATGCAACAACCACAGCTTCTATTAAGGTTGCTACAGGTACAGCTGCTAAGGTTACAATAAAAGGTAATATATCTAAGGTTGTTAATCCTAAGGGTGGTTCTGTTAAGATTAAGGCAACAAAGGCATTACCAAAGGGCGTAACTATTAAGGCAGGAAAGGTTGATCCAGCTAATGGTAATTTTGAAGTTGTTGTAAATATCAGTAAGGGTGCATTTAAGACTGAAGTTCCTACAGCTGAGGCTGAATTTAGTTTACAGTTTGAAGGTGTTAAGGATGCATTCAAGGTTAATATTGCTAGAAGTAATTTGATTTTCAATTACAAAACTAAATTATAATAATTTGCCCCAACTGGAGTTTCCGGTTGGGGTTTTGGTATTTTAAATAATGTTAAATAATATTAGCATTCAGATATATTTATAAAAAAAGGACGGTGATAGAAGTAAAGTGTTAGCCCTTTTATAAATTTTACAAATATGGTATACTATTATTGACTATTTCTTAAATTCGCTAAAACAAAAATATGCAGGAATCAGATGTAACAGAGAAGCTGCTGGAGGATTACAATGATGTGTTCGCAGACATTGTAAATACTTTGGTATTTGATGGAGAGGAGCGAATCACAGAAGATTCGCTTGAAGATGGCAGAACTAATTCTATGTATAAGGCAGAAGATGGAAGGCTGCACGAACAGGAAAGAGACATAAGTAAGTATTGGAAAGAGGGGAAGACCAACCTTCTTGTTGTTGGAATTGAAAATCAGACCAGAGCTGAGAAACTTATGCCTGCCAGAATTATTGGCTACGATGGGGCTTCATATAGAAGCCAGCTGCTAAAAGAGGATGGTACAGTTATTAGGAAAAAGCTGGTGCCAGTAGTAACCATAGTTCTATATTTTGGACTTACAAGGTGGAATCAACCCAAATCTTTAAAGGGAGTCCTAGAGATTCCAGAAGGTTTGGAAGAATTTGTAAATGATTATAAAATTCATGTTTTTGAAATAGCTTTTTTATCCGAAGAAAAGGTAAATAAGTTCAAAAGTGATTTCAGGCTGGTAGCAAAGTATTTTACAAATGTAAGAAAAAATTCATGCTACATACCTGAGGATGAAGATGAAATCAAACATGTTGATGCAGTGCTTAAATTACTTTCAATAATGTCCGGAAGTGAAGATATGCTTGAAAAGTTAACAGCAAAAAATGAAGGAGAGGTGAAAACTATGACAGGAGGATCACTTAGTCAGTTTTACTACAAGGGAGTAAATGAAGGTATAGAAAAAGGTATAGAAAAAGGCATAGAAAAAGGTATAGAAAAAGGTATAGAAAAGGGCATAGAAAAAGGCATAAATGAGACTTTGTTAAAAGTATATCTCAATTGCAGAAGTAAAGGAATGTCTATTGAGGAGAGTGAAGAGATAGTGCATTTTTCTAATAGAGAAAGCCTTGAGAAGGCGGAGCAAGAATATCAAAGGCAAAAGTTAGAACAGTGAGGTGAAAAATATGACAGGAGGATCACTTAGTCAGTTTTACTACAAGGGAGTAAATGAAGGTATAGAAAAAGGCATAGAAAAAGGCATAGAAAAAGGCATAGAAAAAGGCATAGAAAAAGGCATAGAAAAAGGCATAGAAAAAGGCATAGAAAAAGGCATAGAAAAAGGCATAGAAAAAGGCATAGAAAAAGGCATAAATGAGACTTTGTTAAAAGTATATCTCAATTGCAGAAGTAAAGGAATGTCTATTGAGGAGAGTGAAGAGATAGTGCATTTTTCTAATAGAGAAAGCCTTGAGAAGGCGGAGCAAGAATATCAAAAAATAATGAAATAAAACAGTAGATAGTTAATGTTATCACAAGCGGGATACATCCATACTTAAGGATGTATCCCGCTTATTTATTAAAATAGAGGTTTTTAGAGTATAAAAACCGTAATTTATTATTGATACCACTTTTCATCCATCTCCCTATTAGCGAAGTGGTTTATCATTTCTTCGGTAAGGCTTACACCTTCATGCATTTGTACTATATCTTCGGGATAAAACCAGGTACCTTCTTTAAGTTCGTCTGTCTCAAGTACAACTTCATCGCTGCCATCAACTTCGGCAAAAAAGCCTGCAAGCAGAGAAGATGAGGCAGACCACGGCTGACTTTTGTAAAAAGTTATATTTTTAAGCCTAAGTCCTACTTCTTCAAAGGCTTCCCTAGATGCACTTTCTTCTAAAGTCTCACCTATTTCTGTAAAACCTGCGACCAGAGCATAGCGGTTATATCCTTTATTTGCATATTTTGTAAGCAGGATTCGTCCCTTATGTATAATACCAACTATGACTCCCGGACAGATTTTAGGATAGATCATGTTACCGCAGCTTGGGCATCTCACCATCCGTTCTTTTTTATCAAGTGCTGTCTTTAAACCACATCTGCCACAATAAGTATTATCCCTATACCAAGAGTAGAGCTGCCAGGCTGTGATGACGGCAAATGAAATGGTAAGGGGCTTGAGAGAGCGGAATTTGATGGCTGGGATATAATAAAAGCTGTCATCCAAAGCGGGAGTCAAGTGATTATCAGGATAACTGCTTTTTGAAGTGACATTTGCGTAACTAAGTGGTGTTCCTTCAATGAAAGTATCATCTGCTAATAAAAAGAAGTCATGCTTTTTGCCATCAATAACTATATTAAAAAGGTAGGTTAGATTATTTTCTTCTATATTTGTCTTATCCTTAACTTCATTAAAGGTTGGAAGTGACCAGAATACCTCTTCACTACCGATTTTACCGGGGATTGCATTTTCGAGGCTTTTAATATTTCCCCTCGCATGACAAAGAAGCTCATTGTTGTAAAAATATAATATATAACTGCCATTAGCAGGTGTTGTAGTTGGTTTATAGCTATTATCATAGCTGCTATTTAAAAAGATTTTGTATCATTTATTTCCTCTTTCATAAATATTTTAACTCTAATATCACAATTGTAGCACTAAAAAGAAGATAAATAAAGCATTTATAATTCATAGTATTTAATAGTAAGCATAGTCTGGTTAAAAATATATCAGTAAAACAGTTAAAATATTACCTTGTATTAAAAAGGGAAAATATGTTATGATAAAAAATGTCAATAATATTGAGAAGTGGTTAGTATCAGATATCATTAACTATTTTGATATTTTAATTGTTTTAGAAAAAATATGGAGAGAATATGAAGAATTATAATAAGTATCAGAGAAACTATTTTATGCCTAAAAAACCAACCTATGATTGGGTTAAAAAAGAGTACATAGACAAGCCGCCTGTATGGTGCTCTGTAGACCTTAGAGATGGTAATCAGGCTCTTATAGAACCAATGAGTCTCGAGGAAAAACTTGAGTTTTTTAAAATGCTTGTGAATATTGGTTTTAAGGAAATAGAGGTCGGTTTTCCGGCAGCTTCTGAAACTGAGTATAATTTTATGAGAGCGCTTATAGAGAGGGATTTAATACCTGATGATGTGACAGTTCAAGTGCTTACACAAGCAAGGGAACATATAATAAAAAAGACATTTGAAGCGGTTAAGGGTGCTCCACACGCAATTATCCATGTATACAATTCTACATCTGTAGCACAGAGAGAACAGGTGTTTGTAAAAGATAAAAAAGAGATTAAACAGATAGCAATAAATGGAGCCAAGCTATTAAAGAAACTTGCCCTTGAAACTGATGGAAACTTTTCTTTTGAATATTCTCCGGAGAGTTTTACGGGTACAGAGGTAGACTATGCACTAGAGGTGGTAAATGCAGTTATAGATGTCTGGGAGCCTACAAAGGAGAATAAGGTGATTATCAATCTTCCTGCAACAGTGGAGCTTTCGCTGCCGCATATCTTTGCTGCACAGGTAGAATATATGCACAAAAACATGAATAGAAGAGAGGGAGTAATCCTAAGCCTTCATCCGCATAATGACAGGGGTACGGGTGTTGCTATAGCAGAACTTGGACTTCTGGCGGGAGCTGATAGGATAGAAGGAACACTCTTTGGCAACGGAGAACGTACTGGAAATGTGGATATAGTTACCATTGCGATGAATATGTATTCCCATGGCATAGATCCTAAGCTTGATTTTTCAAAACTCAATGAAATTAAAAGTACATATGAGAGACTTACCAATATGGATGTGCCGCCTAGGCAGCCTTATGCGGGAGAACTCGTATTTACGGCATTTTCAGGCTCTCACCAGGATGCTATATCTAAGGGCTTTGCCTATAGGGAAGGACATAAAAATGAAAAATGGACAGTGCCTTATCTTCCTATAGACCCAACAGATGTAGGAAGAAGCTATGATGGAGATGTAATACGTATAAACAGCCAGTCAGGTAAGGGTGGTGTAAGTTACCTCTTAAAAACTAATTATGGAATAGACATCCCGAAAAATATGCAGGAAGAGCTTGGCTATACTATTAAATCTGTATCCGACCATGAGCATGCAGAATTATCTGCTAAGAGAATTTACGATATTTTCTTAGATAAATATGTAAATAATAATGAAGTGTTCTATGTCAGTGATGCAGAATTTATACAGAGTGGAGGTTTCCTTGCAACTGTAAGTATAAATCATAATGGCAGGGAGTATCAGGTAAAGGCAAATGGGAATGGCAGACTGGATGCTGTAGCAAATGCTTTAAGACAGTATTTTGGTATCGAGTATGAGCTTTCAGACTATGGTGAACACGCATTGACAGGAGGTTCTACCTCTAAGGCTGTGACATTTGTAGGAATTATATATGACAATAAAAAATACTGGGGAGTGGGATTTGACGAGGATATTATTAAGGCATCCATAGATGCACTTGTATCCGCTCTCAACCAGTCTGAAAAACTTAAATTTGTAGAAGAAAAAGAAGAAAGGCTGAATAGCATACTGAACATAATTCAGGAAAACTATAGGGATGTTACACTTGATATGCTGGTAGAGAAGACCTACCTCTCAAAACCTTATCTTTCTAAATATATCAAGGCTAAGTCGGGTCTGTCCTTTGGGGATAATGTTAGAATGATAAGGCTTAGAAAGGCAAAGGGATTACTCTTAGGTGGGAATATGAAGGTGGAGATGATATCTGAGGCAGTAGGCTATCCTAATGTAGAACATTTTATAAGAATTTTTAAAAGAGAATATGGAAAGACTCCAGCACAGTTTAGGAGTGAAGCGAATCATAAATAAGTTAGCTATATAAGTGTTTTAAGACATAATTCATATACAATATGGTGTTGCCGCAATAAGAAGTTTTCTTAAATGAGGCAGCACCATATTTTGTTAACGAATAAATTCAATTACAGGCCTTGATAGAGGAACTCAGACTACAAAAGCAGTATATACAGTCAATTTAGAAATGACAAGGCTCCAAGGCTTACTGCCATCATAATTATTCCTGCCAGTAAGACTCCGGCAAGTACAGCAGCAGTTCCCTTTTTGATATTGATACCAAGTAGACAGGCAGCAAGACTCCCGGTCCAGGCACCGGTGCCGGGAAGGGGGATGCCTACAAAGAGCGTGAGAGCAAGATATAAACCAAACCCTGCCCTGTCTTCAAGTTTGTGTCCTGCCTTATAGCCTTTTTCAAGAAAAAATGTAAAAATCTTACCTATGTAAGGCTTATCCTTTCCCCAATGGAGTATTTTCCCTGCAAAAAGAAAGATGAAGGGGATGGGAAGCATATTTCCTACGATAGAAATGCCATAAGCTGTTAATGGAGGAACACCAATCGCGGCAGCAAAAGGAATGGCTCCACGCAGTTCTATGATTGGCAACATGGAAATGATGAACACCTGCAGATATTTAATAAGCATATTACCTCGCTTTATGGGAGGTAAAAAGCAGGAAGAACCACATCGGTTCTACCGTACATTTTCTCGGTAAATAAAGCTGCAAGTTCATTTAAGTTTCGTCATTATAGTCTAAGTCAAGTAACTTAGCTATGTGATGGAAGGTATTAGGAGACATGCAAATTCCCCAAGCCTCTGGAAGTCCGGCTGTATCAACTTTTGACAGCATTTTAGGCAAAATGGAAACTATGTCTTTTGTATCAGAGTTATAGGCAAATATGTTAATCTGACCGTCTTCACCGGTCTTAAAATTAAGCTTATAATCCTTAGTATTATCCTTATTAGAAAAGAATGAAGAAGTGTTCATTGCTGAAGGATTTAATGAAATGTTTTTATCTAAGGAAGGAATTGACTTCACCAATTCAATGAGTTTATTTACACTTTCCTGACTGAGTGTATCACCCCTTAGGGAATAAGTTTCCTTATTATTATTCAAAAAAGTAATGAGTGCGTCAATTTCATTTTGTGAAAGTGGTGGTGTATTTGTATCGGACATAAAAACCTCTCTTTCAATTTTATAAATGTATTGCGTATCAAAAAAATAATCATAAGGGAAATGAAATGCCACAGATTTATTTTTCCACGCTTTTATCATTATAGCAACCAATTATGAAAAATACAATGGAAAACCGTAATAAGGCAGAAGAAAATGCCGATAATGATAATTGTTATCGAAATTAACAGAAAATTATTGAGAAAAATACATCAATTAACACAAATTGCACAATAAAAAAATACATGAATTACCTTTACAGAATTAAACTTAAATAGTAGAATTAGAGGTATGTAATAAAGCTTGTAACAAATATTCTGTTTTTACAGATTATTTTTGTGGCATCAATATTATTTAATTTTTATAAGGAGGCTATCTATGGCTAGATCAATGAAAACTATGGATGGAAATACCGCTGCAGCACATGTATCCTATGCGTTTACCGATGTGGCAGCTATCTATCCTATCACCCCTTCTTCACCTATGGCAGACTACACAGATCAGTGGGCTACCCAGGGAAGAAAGAATATCTTCGGACACGAAGTAATCATGTCTGAGATGCAGTCTGAAGGTGGTGCTGCCGGTGCTGTGCATGGTTCTTTGCAGGCAGGTGCGTTAACCACAACATATACAGCTTCTCAGGGACTTTTACTTATGCTCCCTAATATGTACAAGATTGCAGGTGAGTTACTTCCTGCAGTATTCCATGTATCAGCCCGTGCGCTTGCAAGCCACGCACTTTCTATATTTGGAGATCATTCGGATGTTTACGCCTGTCGTCAGTCAGGCTTTGCAATGCTTTGCTCAAACAGTGTACAGGAAGTTATGGACCTTGGTGCGGTAGCACATCTTAGTACTATCGAGAGCCGTGTTCCATTCCTTCACTTCTTCGATGGCTTTAGAACATCACACGAGATTCAAAAGATTGAAACCTGGGATTATGATGACCTTAAAGATATGTGCAATATGGATGCAGTTGCTGCATTTAGAAATAAGTCACTTAACCCTAACCGTCCTCAGCAGAGAGGTACAGCTCAGAACCCTGACATCTTCTTCCAGGCAAGAGAGGCTTCTAACCGTTTCTATGATGTAGTACCTGAAGTTGTTCAGAACTACATGGACAAGGTTAACGCTAAGATTGGTACTAACTACAAGCTTTTCAACTACTATGGTGCAGAAGATGCAGACAGAGTAATCATAGCTATGGGTTCTGTTTGTGAGACTATAGACGAGACTATCGATTATATGAACGCTAACGGACATAAGGTTGGTGTTGTTAAGGTACGCCTTTACAGACCTTTCTCTGCTAAGCACCTTATCGCTGCTATCCCTGAGACAGTTAAGCACATCATCGTTCTTGACCGTACAAAGGAGCCTGGTTCTCTTGGTGAGCCACTTTACCTTGACGTTGTGGCATCTCTTCGTGGAACTAAGTTTGAGTCTTGCCTTGTTACCACAGGCCGTTATGGTCTTGGTTCAAAGGATACTACTCCTGCTCAGATTATCGCAGCTTACAAGAATACTGAAAAGCCAAGATTTACCATAGGTATCAAGGATGATGTAACCAATCTCTCACTTGAGATTACCGAGAATCCATCTACAGCTCCAGAGGGAACAACCTCTTGTAAGTTCTGGGGACTTGGCGCGGACGGTACTGTTGGTGCTAATAAGAACTCAGTTAAGATTATCGGTGACCACACGGATAAATATGCTCAGGCTTACTTTGATTATGATTCAAAGAAGTCAGGTGGTGTAACCATTTCTCACCTTCGTTTCGGTGATAAGAAGATTAACTCTACCTACCTTATCAACAAGGCAGACTTCGTTGCCTGTCATAATCCTTCATATGTGCGTAAGTACGATATGGTTCAGGATATCAAGGACGGCGGAACCTTCCTTCTTAACTGCCCTTGGGATGTAAATGAGCTTTCAGAGCGTCTTCCCGGACAGGCTAAGAAATACATTGCTGATCATAACATTAAGCTTTATACAATTGACGGTATCAAGATTGGTAAGGAAATCGGTCTTGGTGGGACGTATTAATACAGTACTTCAGGCAGCTTTCTTTAAGCTTGCTAACATCATTCCTATCGAGGATGCTGTTGAGTATATGAAGGCGGCAGCTAAGGCTTCTTACCAGAAGAAGGGTGACGATGTAGTACAGATGAACTACAACGCTATCGATGCAGGTGTTTCAGGCGTAGTTGAGGTTAAAGTTCCTGAGGACTGGAAGAATGCTCAGTTTGAGGATATCTCAGAGAAGGCTGATGCAGGTCTTGAGAATGTTGTTCACTATGTAAATACAATTCAGAATAAGGTAAACGGACAGGCAGGTAACACTCTTCCTGTATCTGCTTTCGTTGAGTATGCTGACGGTACTACACCTTTAGGCTCAGCTGCTTACGAAAAGAGAGGTATAGCAGTAGAAGTTCCTGTATGGAATAAGGATACCTGTTTACAGTGTAACCTTTGTTCTTATGTATGTCCTCACGCAGCAATCCGTCCTGCTGTAATGGACGAGGAAGAGGCAGCTAAGGCTCCTGAATCTATGAAGATGGTAGACATGAAGGGTATGCCTGGCAAGAAGTTTGCAGTTACCGTTTCCGTACTTGACTGTACAGGCTGTGGTTCTTGTGTAAATGTCTGCCCTGAGGTTAGGGGAAATAAGACACTTTCGCTTTCAGCTCTTGATACACAGCTTGTAGAGCAGAAGAGCTTTGATTACGGCAGGACTCTTGAGCTTCACGATGATGTACTTGATAAGTTCAACATTGTTACACCAAAGGGAAGCCAGTTCAGGCAGCCTTACCTTGAGTTCTCAGGTGCTTGTGCAGGTTGTGGCGAGACTCCTTATGCTAAGCTCGTTACCCAGATGTTCGGTGACAGAATGTTAATTGCCAATGCAACAGGTTGTTCTTCAATCTGGGGAGGTTCTTCACCTGCTAACCCATATACAGTTGACAAGAGAGGCAGAGGTCCTGCTTGGGCTAACTCACTCTTTGAGGACAATGCTGAGTATGGCTACGGTATGGCACTTGGCTCAGAAGCACTTAGAATGAGAGTTATCGACAATGCTGAGAAACTTATGGACAAGGTAGATGGAGATACTAAGGAATTAATTCAGAAATATCTTGATACAAGAAAGAACTCAGGGGAGAACAGTGTAGCAGCAAGAAGAATGATTCAGGCTCTTACAGCTTGTAATGTAGAAGCAGAAGAGAAGGATTATATCTTAGACAATGCTGATTATGCAGGAAAGAAGAGCCAGTGGATCTTCGGCGGAGACGGCTGGGCTTATGATATCGGTTACGGCGGTCTTGACCATGTACTCGCATCAAATAGAGATGTAAATGTATTCGTATTCGATACAGAGGTTTATTCAAATACAGGCGGACAGGCTTCTAAATCTACTCCTACAGGTGCTATTGCACAGTTTGCAGCAGGCGGTAAGGAAGTAAGAAAGAAGAATCTTGCTGAAATAGCTATGGGATATGGTTACATCTATGTAGCTATGGTAGCTATGGGTGCTGATTACAACCAGTGTGTAAAGGCTATTGCTGAGGCAGAGGCTTATCCTGGCCCATCCCTCATCATTGGTTATGCACCATGTATCAGCCACGGTATCAAGGGCGGTATGAGAGTTTCTATGACTCAGGAGAAGAGAGCCGTTCAGTCAGGTTACTGGAGCCTCTTCCGTTACAACCCACTTCTTGCAGAAGAAGGAAAGAACCCATTCACTATGGATTCAAAAGAGCCTACTATCAGCTATAGAGACTTCATTGAGACAGAGGTTCGTTATAACAGACTTCTTAGAAGCAATCCTGAGAAGGCTGAAGAGTTATTCAAGCGTTCTGAGGCTGAGGCTAAGTTCAGACTTGCGACCTTCAAGAGAAGAACTACTTGGAGTGTAGAGGAATAATTTCAGGTAATTTGTAAACAATAATTTTGTTTTTGACAGTTACGGCGTAAGCCCCAATAACCAAGGGGCTTACGCCTTTTATTTAATAGGAAATTACAGAATATGAATAGTAGAAAAAAAATATGAATTGTGTTATATTTATTATTTGAACGATAATTACTGAGAGGAAACACTATGGGTTTAGATAAAAAAAGAATAGTAGTGAAGGTAGGCACTTCTACAATCACAAATGAAGATGGAAGTATTAATTTTCGCATTATTGACAGGCTGTGCAGGGTGCTTTCAGAAATTGAAAGTATGGGATATAAGACGGTTTTGGTATCATCAGGTGCTATTGGAGTTGGAGTAAATAAATTAAGGCTTGCAAGTAAACCTACGGAAACAAGAATGAAGCAGGCGGCGGCGGCAGTTGGTCAATGTGGACTTATGCATATTTATGATAAATTTTTTGGTGAATATGGAAGGATAGTTGCACAGATTTTATTTACAGGTGATGATCTTGAGGCGGCGGAAAAAAGAGAAAATCTTTCCAATACGCTTGAAGCACTTATGGAAAATGGAGTAATACCTGTAATCAATGAAAATGATTCGCTTAGTTATAATGAAATTATTTCTAAGAAAAAGATTTTTGGAGATAATGATATGCTTTCGGCAATTGTTGCAAACTTCACAAAGTCAGGAAAGTTAATTATTTTATCCGATATTGAAGGGCTTTATGACAGTAACCCAAAAGAAAACCCTGAGGCAAAACTTATAAGCAGGGTTGAAGAGATAGATGATGGGATATTGAATCTTGCAGGTGGTACAGGCAGTGCCAGGGGAACAGGAGGAATGATTTCTAAGCTTGATGCTGCAATGTATGCAACAGAGAAAGGGATAGATACCCTAATTACACTTGGCAAAGAACCTGAACGAATTTATGATATAATAGAAGGAAAAAAAGTAGGAACTCTTTTTGTAGGTAAGGAAGGATGAGATTGTGAAAAAACAAAATAAGCAGGGTATATCAGGTAGGTTTAAGTTTTATTTTGCCTGGCCGCTAGTCTTATGTACAATACTTATTGCTATGAATGCGGCTATATTTATGATTGATGCTGATGCAGCTATAATAATATCATTTTTTATTTTGATCTATATTGTTTTAGCGGCTCTTATATACTGGTTCGGAAAGGTTGGATTTTATACTGAACTCACCCGTTATGCTATGGGAATTGCAAAAACTGAGACTGCAAGACTTAATGAAATGCAGGTGCCGTACGCAATTGTGGATGAGAGAGGCAATATTCACTGGTGTAATAATGCCTTTTATGACATATCAAATTCGGATAATGTGGACAGGAAGTCGATACTGGCAATATTCCCGGAGTTTGAAGATGCACTTACTTCATTAGAAGATTATGATATAGAAAAAACTGCAATAAAAGATGATAGGGAATACAGGGTGGTCTTTAGAAAAAATCTTGATAAGGCTGCGAGGGGAAAGAATAATAATTTTGAAGGCGGCGGAATTTCGGTATTTTTCTATGATATAACTGAAATAAATGAATTAAAAAGAGAAAATAACGATAATAAAATGATAATGGGACTTCTTTATATAGATAATTATGAAGAAGCTCTTGAGAGTGTTGATGAGGTGAAACGCTCACTGCTTTCTGCTCTGGTAGAGAGAAAACTGACTAAGTTCACCCAAAGTATAGATGCTATTACCAAAAAGCTGGAAAAAGATAAGTATATAATAATATTTAGAAACAAATATTTGGATAAGATAAAAAAAGACAGATTTTCTATATTGGACGAAGTCAAGGGTGTCAACATAGGCAATACTATGGCTATTACTCTGTCATTGGGAATTGGAATCTCATCAGAGTCTTACATCCAGTCATCTGATTATGCGAGAGCAGCTATAGATATGGCCTTGGGGCGTGGTGGAGACCAGGTGGTAATAAAGGAAAAGAATAATATAAGCTATTTTGGAGGCAAGAGCCAGCGTACAGGTGATAATACCAGGGTAAAAGCCAGAGTAAAGGCTCATGCGCTTAGCGAACTAATAGAGGCAAATGACAATGTGCTTATTATGGGACATAAGAATAGTGATACTGATGCAATAGGAGCAGCTATTGGTGTTTATCGTATCTGCAGGACCTTTAATACTACTGCACATATAGTTATAAATAATATTTCAAGTTCTATAGCACCTACAATAGAGAGGATGAAGGCAACATCTGAAAATGGGGATGAACTTTTTGTGACAGGAGAAAAAGCCTTGAGTATGGTGGATAAAAGCACCATGCTTGTTGTCGTAGATGTTAATAACCGCCAATTTGTAGAATGTGAAGAGTTGTTAAACAAGGTAAATACAATAGTTTTGCTTGATCATCACAGACAGGGAGAGAATCTTATAAGTAACACCGTACTTTCATACATTGAAGAATATGCCTCATCGTCTTGTGAACTTGTGGCAGAGATACTCCAATACATAGATTTGGATGTTAAAATGACACAGACAGAGGCAGCGGCCATGTATTCGGGAATTATGATAGATACAAACAACTTCCTTACAAAGACGGGTGCAAGAACATTTGAGGCAGCAGCTTTTCTTAAGAGAAATGGTGCAGATGTTACCAAGATAAGAAAAGAATTTAGGACTGAAATGGATGAATTTAAGCTGAAAGCCAAGATAGCAAGTATTGCCGAAATATACAGGGGATGTTTTGCATTTGCAAGAAATATCGAAGGAGATATTAAGGATAAGAATAGGGTTATACTTGGTGCAAAGGTCGCAAATGAACTGATGGGAATTTCAAATGTAAAAGCCTCATTTGTATTCACTCCTTGTGAAGAAGAGGTCTATATATCAGCCCGCTCCATAGATGAGATTAATGTACAGACATTAATGGAAAAAATAGGCGGCGGTGGTCATCTATCGGTGGCAGGGGCACAGCCTAAGGGAGTAACTATTGAAGAGGCAGAGCAGATGGTTAAGGTCTTACTTGACGAATTGTTAGATGGAGAAGAAAAAAAGAATTAGTAAAAGGAGAATACTATGAAACTTATATTATTGCAGGATGTTAAAAATTTGGGTAAAAAGGGCGACCTTGTAGAGGCAAACGATGGATATGCAAGAAATTTTATTATTCCAAAGAAACTTGGTGTAGAAGCAAGCCCTAAGAACTTAAATGATCTTAGGCAGCAGAAATTGAATGAAGAAAAACATCAGGCTGAGATTCTCGCAGAAGCAGAGAATATTGCGTCAGCACTAAAAGATAAGGTGGTTAGGCTTTCAATCAGAGTTGGTAAAGAGGGAAAGGTATTTGGACAGATATCTACCAAGGAAATTGCAGAAGAGGTTAAGAAACAATTTGGACTTGAAATAGATAAGAAAAAGATAGTTAGTGATTCGATTAAGGCGGCAGGAACATATAAAATTTCTGTAAAACTTCATCCTAAAGTAGTTGGTGAATTTACAGTTGAAGTAAAAGAAGAGGTATAAAATGGCAGAGGAGGAGTTAATAAGGAAAACCCCGCCCCATAGTAAATCAGCGGAACAGTCGGTGATAGGCTCTATGATATTAGATCCTACAACAGTAGTTACTGCGTCTGAAATACTTGAAGCTGATGATTTTTATGATAAAAGATATGGAATAATTTTTTCTGCAATAACTGCTCTTGAAAGAGAAGGAAAAGCTATTGATATAATTATAATAGAAAATAAAATAAAGGAGATGGGGCAGCCTCTGGGGGCTATAGATATAGGGATTCTGAGAGAACTAAATGATGCAGTACCGACTTCGGTAAATATAGCTTATTATGCGGAAATTGTATATAAAAATTCTTTGCTTAGAAGACTAATTAGGGTAACTGAGGAAATTTCTTTGAGTTGTTATACAGGGGAATCAACCTTGGAGGATATACTGCAAAATACAGAAAAGAAAGTCTTTGATTTAATTCAGAAACGTCATGTTTCAGATGTTTCAGATATTAAACAGGTAATTTTTTCTGTAGTCGAGAGCATTGCGGCAGCGGCAAAAAGCGGAGGTACAGTTACAGGCATACCCACAGGATTTTATGACCTTGACTACAAGATGGCGGGATTA
Source organism: uncultured Catonella sp. (assembly GCA_916439065.1). GTDB lineage: Bacteria > Bacillota > Clostridia > Lachnospirales > Lachnospiraceae > Catonella. The sequence continues at coordinate 1,143,438 of CAKAGD010000002.1, read as the reverse complement.
CAGAACTCAGACCTTATACTTATAGCTGCAAGACCATCCATGGGTAAGACAGCCTTTGCACTTAATATAGCAGAATATGTTACAGTTAAGCAAATGTCACAACAGCCATATTTTCGCTTGAAATGTCAAAGGAGCAGCTTGCAAAGAGAATTCTTGCAATGAACTCCAGAGTAGACTCTCAAAAACTCAGAACCGGTGATTTATCTGATGAAGAGTGGATGGATATTGTAGATAGTGCAAAGACCATTGGAGAAACAAATCTTATCATAGATGATACTCCGGGAATTTCAGTTGGAGAACTTAGGAGTAAGTGCAGAAAACTAAAAATAGAGAAAAATCTTGGGCTTGTTATGATTGATTATATTCAGCTTATGACAGGTGGAAAGAGGGCAGAGTCAAGACAACAGGAAATTTCAGAGATTTCACGTTCATTAAAGGCACTTGCCAGAGAAATAGATGCCCCTATAATTGCCCTGTCACAGCTGTCCAGAAAGGTAGAAAGCAGGGATGATAAAAGACCTATGCTTTCAGATCTTCGAGAGTCGGGAGCGATAGAGCAGGATGCCGATGTGGTTATGTTCATATATAGAGATGAATACTATAATAAAGACACAGAAAATCCGGGAGTTACTGAAATCATAATAGGAAAACAGAGAAATGGACCTATAGGGACGGTAAGGCTTGGATGGAAGAGTGAACTCACTAAGTTTGTTAACTTACAAAGTGAAAGATAACAGGGGTAATTATGGACTATATATCTGAACTTCTAAGTAATAAAATAATAATTGCCGGATTTGTGAGCTGGACAGCATCTCAATGTCTTAAACTCTTAATTCATTGGGCAGTAAACAAAAAGGTAAATTTTGAAAGGCTGATAGGAGATGGAGGAATGCCCAGTTCACATAGTGCGGCTGTTACTTCCGCAGCCCTTATGACAGGACTGGTATCAGGTTTTAATTCGCCGCTATTTGGAATAGCCTTTATTTTGGCCATTGTGGTTATGCATGACGCAAGCGGGGTAAGGCTTGAAACCGGTAAACAGGCAAAAGTAATCAATGAATTGGTTGAAATATTTAAGGACTTGGGTAAAAATAGCCTAAGTCCGGAAGATAAATTAAAAGAATTTGTAGGACATACACATATGCAAGTGCTTGCAGGGTTCAGTCTGGGCATTATTGTCACTTTAATTTATTTTTGTTTGTAATTTCAGAAAATTCATGTTAAAATCAAATTATCTTAATTTTTTATTAAGGTTTGTTGGTAGATTTTTAGGATTTTGTAAGGAGAGGAATATGCGTACGAAAGAACTAACTATTTCTAAAGATTTTTCTATGTTACCAGATGCAGTTGCAGAGCTTGTACAGACAGCATGTAAATTCGAGAGTAATAGTTATGCCATTGCAGATGAAAAGAGGATTAATCTTAAAAGCATAATGGGAGTTATGTCTCTTGTAGCTGTAAAAAGTAATGAGCTTGTAATTGAAATTGACGGTTCAGATGAAGATGATGCCATTGCAAGCTTGGCGGGCTTTTGGACATAATTGTTGTTATCTGAATTTTATGAATAATCCGGTTAAAAAGTTTGAGGCTGTCAGCTTAGCGAAATTCGTTAAGGGACAGCCTTCCTTTTATATATTTTAATTTACTTATGAGTGGAGGGAGAGTATGGCTGTTAGGTACATAATAGGCGGCACGGGAAAGGGTAAATCAGAGTTATGCTACAAACAAATAGTGGAGGAGGCCGAGCAAAATTTAAATAAAAAATATTTTGTAATAGTGCCGGAGCAGTTTACTTTGCAAACTCAGAGAGACTTAGTGCGTCTAAGCAGCAGAAAGGCAATAATGAATATAGATGTACTTTCGTTCATGCGCCTTGCTTATAGAGTATTTGAAGAATTGGATATTAAAGAGAGGCTGATTCTGGAAGATACGGGTAAGAATATGGTAATACGCAAACTCCTTGGCGGTCTTAAAAAGGAATTTAGATATTATCACAATGCAGCCTGCAGACAGGGTTTTACAGAAGATATAAAGTCTCTTTTAAGTGAACTTATGCAGTATGGAATTACACCGGACAAACTTGAAGAAATAAAAGATAAAACAACTTCTCAGATATTGGCGGCAAAACTGCACGATGCAGCCATTATTTACAAGGCTTTCTGTGATTATAAAAAAGAAAAATATATTTCTGCTGAGCAGATTTTAGAGGTATTAGCAAGTGAAATAGGTAAATCAAAACTTTTAGAAAATGCAGTAGTTTGCTTTGACGGATATACAGGATTTACTCCGGTTCAGCTTAAGGTTATTGACTTACTTTTAACTAAGGTAGAACATTTATTATTTACACTTACTATTTCAAACAAAGATTATGAGAGTGAAGAAAATGAAAAATTTAGTTTATTTAATCTAAGTAAGGATACAATAAACAGGATAAACAGGCTTGCAAATGAAAGAGGGATAAAAATTCTTTCACCGCAGGCAGCTGATTATGAGGGGAAGGCAGAGGAACTTAATTTTCTTGAAAAACAGATATTTAGATATCCTATAAAGGTATTTGAACAAAAAAACGAGGCGGTTAGGATAAGTGTATGTAAAAATCCTAAAGAAGAGATAGAAAGAATAATTCCAAAGATTTTGTCCCTGGTAAGAGACAAAGGATTCCGCTACAGGGATATTGCCATAGTTGTGGGAAATATGGAAGATTATGGGGAACTTACAGTTGATACACTTTCAAAATATAACCTGCCTTGTTTTTTGGATAGTAAAAAGACAATAGAAGACAATCCCTTTGTGGAATATATCAAAGCATTACTTCTTGTTATCGAAGAAAATTTCTCTTATGATGCTGTTATGAGATATTTACGAAGCGGATTTAGTAATATAGATATTAATGAAACAGATATATTTGAAAACTATGTGTTAAGAAGGGGGATAAAGGGATACAAAAGATATAATAAAACTTTTATGGGAGAGAATCCTTCAGAAGAAGAACAGATTGCAGACAGTATTAGAGTAATACTGATATCTGCCTTTGAACCACTTTATCAGGTATTGAAATCAAAGAAATCCATAACTTCAGATTATGTAAAAGCCTTATACGAATTTATCAGGTTATCAGGCAGTGAAAAAAAATTGCTCGATATGAGTGATGACTTTGAGGAGAAGGGCAGAATAATAGCAGCTAAGGAGTATGCAGCCTGCTATAAAATAGTTATGTCAGTTCTTGAAAAAATGTATGAACTTTTAGGAGATGAGAAGCTGAGTATAGAAGAGTTTAGGACTATACTTGAATCGGGATTTTCAGAGGGAAAGGCAGGTTTTATTCCACCCGGTTTGGACAGGATTGTAATAGGTGATGTGGAAAGAAGCAGGCTTAAGGATATAAAGGTGCTGTTTTGTCTGGGATTTAATGAGGGAAAAGTACCAAAAGCAGGTCAGGGCAGAGGTATTATAACGGATGCTGAAAAGGAAAGCCTAGCAGGTTTAAATATAGAACTTGCTCCTACAGCTAAAGAAAAAGCTTTCAGAGAACAATTTTACATTTATATGCTGTTTTCTAAGCCATCAGAGAAACTCTATGTATCTTATAGCGGTGCAGACATGGAAGGAAAGCCGCTTAGGCCTTCATATTTTATAGACAGGTTAAGGCAGATATTTAGAAAAGAGGAGATAGAAAATTGTGGTGAAGAGCTGTCTTTATTAGATAAGATCCGTAAAGATGGCGGGATAGAGTTAATAATAGAGGCAATAAAAAATAAAAAAATAGAAGATAACAATACTATAAGCCTGATAAAATATTATCAAAGTCATCCTAATGACAGATATAGCAAGATAATTGACGGAGCCTTTGTAAAAGCCGGAGAAATAGTTTGGAAAGTTATGTGGCAAAGGACCTTTATGGAGAGCTAAGGGGGAGCGTAACGCGTCTGGAACTCTTTACCTCCTGTGCCTATGCCCACTTTATCAGACATGGGCTAAAACTTAAGGAGAGAAAAGAATTTGAAATAAGGCCTATGGATATGGGTAATGTACTTCATGAAACTTTAGAAAGATTTGCAAAAAAGATATTAGCAAGGGGTGAGAGTTTTACATCGGTTTCAGACGAGGTTAGGGAACTTATTCAGGCAGAGAGTATAGCAGAAACATTTAACTACGGGGATGATATTTTCAATTCCACATTTAGAAATAATTATCAGGCAGAAAGGCTGAAGAGAATTACGAATAGAGCGGTGAATACAGTATTGTCACAGCTAAAATCAGGCTCCTTCACACCTATTGGAATTGAAGAAGAATTTGTGACAAGAGGATTTAGGGGAAGAATAGACAGGATGGATTCAGTTCTTTCAAAATATCTTCCTGATGGGAAATTGTTTACAGATATAAAAGAATATTCTAATTTTAAAAATGTAGAATACATTAGGGTAATTGACTACAAGTCGGGAAACAAAACCCTAGACCTTGACAGAGTATATTATGGGCTTGATTTACAGCTTTTTACATATTTGGACTATGTAAGAAAGGAACTTTACAAGCAGGAAAAACATAAAAATAATCTCATTATACCATCAGGAGCTTATTATTTTCACATGGATGATCCGGTGATTGACTTTGGGCAGGGAGAAGAGGCTGTATTAAAGAGTTTGAGGCTTGATGGAATAACACTTGGAGGTAAATACCATATTAACCTTGTAGATAACTCAGTGGCTGATAGTAAGGGTTTTATAGCTGAGACAGATTCTAAAGTAATAAAACTTAAGATCAAAAAGGATGGAGAACCAAGTGGGCTTACCAAGCTTTATAATTTGGATGAAATGAATAAGCTTATAAATAATTCAGAGCTGGAAATAGAAAAAGCTAAAAAGAAAATTTTAGCAGGTGAAATAGGTGCTAATCCTTATAGCCTTGGCAAAGAAAAAGGCTGTGATTATTGTGAATATAGAGGGATTTGCGGCTTTGATTTAAAAATTTCAGGATACAATTATAATAGGCTCAAGCAGATAGATAAGAGTAAGTTTTTTGAAGAACTTGACAACAAGTTGGAGGGAAATAATAGCGATGGGTTGGAGTGAAGAACAGCTGGCTGTAATTGCTCACAGAGGTGGTAATCTGTTAGTTTCTGCTGCAGCAGGAGCAGGAAAAACAGCAGTGCTTATAGAAAGAATTATGGGTAGAATTTTAGATAAGGACTTACCTATAAATTTGGATGAACTTTTAGTGGTAACTTTTACCAGAGATGCGGCCAGAGAAATGAAAGAAAGAATTGGCAGAGCCATTTCTGAAAAATTAGAGGAGGAAGTTAAAAAAGATCCTAATTCTAAACTTTCTCTAAGACTAATGAAACAGTCTTACCTGATTTCTGAAATGCAGATGAGTACCATAGACAGTTTTTGCAAAAGAGTTGTAATGGAGAATTTTAAAGAGGCTGAGATTGATCCGGGAGTTAGAACCATGGACGAGACAGAAGGTGTAATAATTAGGAAGAAGGTTCTGGAAGACTTACTTGAGGCTGAATATGAAAAGAAGGATGAGGAATTTATAAACTTTGTAGAATACTTTGTAAGGGGGAAGTCAGATAAATTACTTGAAGATTTAATTTTGCAGCTTTACCGTTTTTCAGAAAGCCTGCCTGACAAAGAAGAATGGTATAATAGAGAATTATATAAAACAAGTGAAGTATTTAAGGGTTCAGAACTTGAAAAACTAATACTTGCACATTGTAAGAAGATAATAAGTGAATTTATAAAAGATGTAGAAAGTTTTATAAATATTTCACTTTCATCTGATGGACCATACCTGTATGAAAGTACGGGAGTGGCTGATTTAACTGTGTTTAGGGAATTTGTTGAGGTGGAAAGTTTTGAATCTTTAGCTGAATTGATGAAGAATCTAAGTTTTACAAGACTTCCTACTAAGAAAATGGAAAATTTGGATGGGGCGAAAAAGGAGCTTGCAAAGGCAGTTAGAGATAGATATAAAGATGGGATTAATAAATTAAAAGAAGATTTCTTTTTTGAAAACCCTAATGAAATTGAAACTTCAATAGAGACAACAGGGAGAGTTGTTAAGGAACTTATAAGGCTTACACGAGAATTTGGATTAGCCTACATGGATGAAAAGAAGAAGAGAAATGTAGTAGATATATCCGACTGGGCTCACTTTGCCATCAAGGTTCTCCTTGACGGAGACAGCCCATCACAGGCGGCAAAGGCTTATAGAGAACAGTTTGCAGAGATAATGATTGATGAATATCAGGATTCAAACTTGCTGCAGGAAAAAATCTTAACAGCTATTGCAAGGAACGAAGAGGGCAGATCGAACATCTTTATGGTGGGAGATGTTAAGCAGAGCATATACAAATTCCGTCAGGCTAAACCGGAGCTATTTATAGAAAAATATAATAAATATGGAGATGGAGAAAATAATAAAAAGATAGACCTTTACAGGAACTACAGAAGCGGTCCGGAAGTAATAGAAACAGTAAATGCAGTATTTAAAAGGACGATGAAGGAAGAATTAGGTGGGATAGGATATGATGATAAGGCAAAGCTTATACAGGGAAGTGAAGGGAAAAGTTCTAATGAAAGAAATGTTTCAGAAGTTTTAATTTTTGATAAGGATGGTGAAATTCCTGAGAAATTATCAAAGCTTAGTGATATTGAACTTGAAGCCTATATGATAGCTGATAGGATTAAGAGACTGGTCAAAGAAGATGGGAAACTTAAGTATAGCGATATTACCATCCTTCTTAGAACCAATGTAGAATGGGCAGAGAGTTTTAGAAGAATTTTACTTTCAGAAAATATACCGGCTGTGTGTGAATCAAGTGTTGGCTATTTTTCTGCCTGGGAAGTGCAGGTTATGATATCCCTGCTTAAAATCTTAGACAATCCACGCCAGGATTTACCACTGGCTACAGTCCTGCTCTCTCCTATAGGAGGCTTTGTTGAAAAAGAATTGGCTGAATTTCGTATCAATAATAAGGAGGAAGCTGACCTATGGACGCTGTTAAGCCTGTCTGAAAATGAAAAGGCAGTTCATTTTTTAAATATGATAAATGAAAAAAGGGCAGAGATGATATTTACTCCTGTACATGAGCTTATTAGGCAGTTATTCACTGAAACTAATTTCTACAGCTATGTTCAGGCTATGCCATCAGGTGAGACAAGGGCGGCTAATCTGGATATGCTGGTATCTAAGGCAAAGTCTTATGAGGCAACCTCCCTGCATGGAGTGGTACACTTTGTAAGATATATAGACAGGCTTAAAAAATATGAGGTGGATTTTGGTGAAGCAGGAACAGGTGGTGTGGAAGCGGTTAGAATTATGTCTATTCATAAGAGTAAAGGATTGCAATATAGGGTAGTTTTTGTAAGTGGTATGGCAAAAAGCATGAATAACAGGGACTCAATGGCAAGCGTGGTTATTCATTCAGATTTAGGCATAGGAATTGATTATTTTAATATAGAAACAAGGGAGAAAAAAAGCACCTTACTGAAGAAACTTATATCAGGGAGATTTCGCATTGAAAATATTGCCGAAGAGATAAGACTGCTATATGTGGCTTTGACAAGGGCAGAGAATAAGCTAATCCTTACAGCCTGTTTGGATAAAGTAGAAGAAAGACTTGAGAATTATGCAAATGATGAACAGGGATATGCTTCATTATTAAAAATTAATTCATTATTAGATATTGCAATGCCTGCATTAATTTCAGAAAAAGATAAGGGGAGGCTCAAGCTTACAGTGAAGACGGCCAAAGATTTAGTCGATTCTAAAATGGATGACATGGCAGAAAAGGGGCTAATCAAAAGTGATATTACAAAACTTATTTCAAATCTTCCGGAAATAACGGAATATAAGGAAATAAGTGATATGATTACTAAGGAAAAAGAGTATGTCTATCCTTTTAGTGAGGCTGTGGGCTTAAAGAGTAAAATGACGGTTTCTGAGTTAAAAAGGCTTCATCTGGATGAAGAAGAGGCTGGAGAAGTGCCATATAAGGAGGCTTTCCAAGAAGAAGCTGCCTTTGAATCCTATATCCCGGAGTTTATTTCTGAAAAGCCTGAAGAGGTAAGGGGGGCTGTCAGGGGAACTCTCTACCATCTAATCCTTAGCCGAATGGATTTCGGTAAAGATTATGAAGAGGAAGAAATAAGAGAATACTTATCAAAACTTGTTTTTGATAAAAAAATAACAAATGAAGAGTTAGAAAGCATAGATATAAGTCAATTTAAGAAATTTTTTGCAAGCAGCCTTTACAAGAGAATGAAGAAAGCCTTTATGGATGGTAAGCTTTTTAGAGAAACTCCATTTGTGATAGGCATTGATAAGGAAATAGCAGGTGCTGCAGAGATGGTACTGGTTCAGGGAATTATAGATGCCTGGTTTATGGAAGGAGATAGTGTAATATTAATGGACTACAAAACAGACAGGGTATTTGGAAAAACGGGAGAGGATGAATTAATAAAAAGATATAGGGTTCAGCTTGACAACTATGGAGAGGCATTGAAAAGAATAACGGGGCAGGTGCCAAAAGAGAAGCTTATATATTCATTTACCTTGGGCAGGGAAATTTTGTTAGAAGATTAGTAAAGGGGGAAGTTATGGAAGCGTATTTAGGTTTTGCAGAGGTATATGATAAATTTATGGATAATGTTCCTTATGATGAATGGACTAAATACCTTGTAGGTTTACTTAAGGAAAATGGGGTAAAGAAGGAATTGTAGCTGAACTTGGCTGTGGTACAGGGAATATAACAGATAGACTAAAGGCAGCCGGATATGATATGATAGGTATAGACAATTCAGCGGAAATGTTACAGGTGGCAGCAGAGAAGGATAGCGACATACTTTATCTTTGCCAGGATATGAGAGAATTTGAACTATATGGTACGGCGGCCGCCTTTGTTTGTATCTGTGACGGAATTAACTATATCTTAGATAAGGCAGATCTTGTAAAAGTTTTTAAACTGGTTAATACATTTCTTGATACGAATGGAGTATTTATTTTTGATTTGAACACTATTTATAAGTATGAAAATCTTTTGGCTGAGAATGTAATAACTGAAAATCGTGAAAATATGAGCTTTATATGGGAAAATTATTATGACAGGGAAGGTAGAATAAATGAATATGATTTGACCATATATCTAAAAGATGAAGAAGATAATAAAGAGAGATTTTTTAGATTTGATGAAGTTCATTATCAAAAGGGCTATACTGTAGATGAGATAAAAGAAGCTGTAGAAGAGGCAGGGATGGAATTTGTGGCTGTTTATGATGCATTTTCCAAAGATGCCCCTAAGCCCGACAGTGAGAGAGTTTATTTTATAGCCAGGGAAAAATATCAGGAAGGAAAAACATACAGGTAAAATTATGAAAGATTATGTGATAAGGGCAATTGCGGCAGGTGGAGAGGTAAGGGCCTTTGCCTGTACAACAAAGAATCTGGTGGAGGAAGCGAGACTTCACCATGACAGCCTGCCGGTTGTTACTGCCGCACTGGGAAGGCTGCTTAGTGCAGGCTCTATGATGAGCATTATGATGAAGGGAGAAGATGATAAACTCACTCTTCAGATTAGGGGAGACGGTCCAATAGGAGGGCTTGTAGTGACGGCAGACTCTAAGGCCCGGGTTAAGGGTTATGCATTTAATCCGTATGTAGATATTCCATTAAAGGCAGAGGGAAAACTCGATGTGGGAGCAGCCATAGGAAGTGGAGAGCTTACTGTAATCAGGGATTTAGACTTAAAGAACCATATGTAGGGAGAACCAAGCTTATTACAGGAGAGATAGCAGAAGATCTGACTTATTACTTTGCATCCAGTGAACAGGTGCCTAGTGTGGTTGCACTGGGTGTGCTTGTGGATAGAGACTATAGTGTGAAGAGGGCTGGTGGCTTTATTATCCAGTTAATGCCGGGAGCAAGCGATGATACTATAGATGCAATAGAGAAAAAGATTCCTATGGTAACTTCGGTTACAGGTATGCTGGATGAAGATATGTCTCCGGAAGAGATACTTACCTTCATCTTAGAAGACTTGGGAATTGAAATTACTGACAAGGCAGCAACTTCTTTTGTCTGTGACTGCAATAAAGAAAAGGTTGAACAGGTGCTTTTAAGCCTTGGAGAAAAGGAACTTATATCTCTTTATGAGGAAAATAAGCCGGTAGAGTTATGCTGTCAGTTCTGTGGGAAAAAGTATAATTTTTCAAAGGATGAACTCGGAAAGTTGATAAAAGAAGGAAATAGGTAAGAATTCTAACACAGTTCAGACATATATTGATGTTAAATTGGTTAAGCCCTAATTTGAATAGGTTAATAATTGTATGAAGGGAGATTTACATGAAAAACAAATTTTTAGCTATGATTCTTGCCGGAACTGTGGCTTTTGGAAGCGTTGCAGTCTTATCGCCAAGAGAAGAAGCTAAGGCGGCAATTGCATTTTTATACGATAAGAGTAATCCGAATACCATGTTAACACTTAAAAAGACAAAAGAATTATTTATAGGACAAGGCAAACTTGACCTTGATTATAGTATAGGTGGAAGGACTTCAGGGATAAATGGGAGCTGGAAGTCTTCTAACAAGAATGCTGCAGCAGTATCAAAAGATGGAGTAGTTACCCCGAAGAAACCTGGTGAAACTATAATAAGCTTCAGCTATAAGGTGAACAAAAAGCTTATTACTATTAAATGTAAGATAATAGTTGGAAGCAGGGTTAATAATTTGTCCATAGCAGGCACAGGAAAATTTGACGGAACTATGCCTACAGATTCAATCATACAGTTCAAGGCTACAGCGAAATCAGGGGAGAACGAAGTTGCACTGGCTCCCGGTAGAAAGCTCACCTATGGCATATTTTATGAGTTATTCGCAGATGAAGCCTGTACAGTACCTGCATCTAATTCAATAGCAACAATTACTTCATCAGGATTTTTGATGGCAGGTTCCACAGCATCCAGAGTTTATGTAAGGGCCTCTGTGAAGAACAGCAGAGCTGCAGCAGCCGTAGTAAAAAGTAATGTAATCGGAGTGGATATAAAGGACAGAGTGGTTGTTCCTACTCAGGCAGCAGTTAAGGAAATAGTTATTGAAAATATGGAAGCTTCACTGGCAACCCTTAGTGACAGCGGAATGAAGGCTGAGGTAAGATATAAACTCTTAGACCAGTATGGCAATGATGTTACAAGAGATGTTAGATTTGCCGGAAAGACCAGTGCAATCTGGGAGGGTAATAAACCTGTAAAGCTGGTTGCAGATGGTAAGTTACTTATAGACTTAGAGCCAAATCAGACAGTTGGTTACATAGGTAAGCTAAATATAACTTATGGAGGATCTGTTCCTGTAACTAAGGAGGCACAGATAAAAATAGGTAATCCAAGTTATATAAAAGATATTCAAATTATGGGTATATACAAGCGTACTCTTACCGGATATGCCAAAGTAATGGACAATAATACATTTTTAACAAATGGAACAGTGATTAATTCTTTCGGTGGAACATATTCAATGAATATAATTCCGGAATCTTACTTTGTGCTTGTAAGGGTTAGGGATAGTAATGGAAACAGCATATATAATGCAGGGATTCCGCAGAGCAGGATATCGCTTGTAATTACAGGAAATACAGGACTTGCACTTGATGCTTCTGATGGAAAGATGCAGACTATTGCACCTATAACAGTGGATGGAGAAACATTTTTAACCTATCCGCTTAAGGCGGCAAGGCTTACAACCGGTACAGTGAATATAAGGGCAGTAGCAGTTGGAACTTCTGTAAGTAATGCTATGGATTCAAAGGTAACAGAGGGTGCGAGTGTTGGTTCATTCGAGATAAGCGGCGAAGGGGTTGCCGGTAAGGAGAACCGTATCAATTTCACTCTTAAAAATACTTCGAATATGGTAGTAACAAGATATGAGGAAGTGCTGTCAACACTTGGACTTAGTGATAACGGAGCAGGAAAGGTATATATAATGCCGGGTTCCAATATCCTTAGTTCAAATAACGGCTCCTACTTCTATATAAGTAAGAATGCACAGACAGGTGTAGGAGAACTTTATTATATGCCATTTGCTACGGCATTAAATGGTGCATCAATAAACGCAGAGAGCATTACGGTACTTAAGGGAACACCGGCTGAAAAGACTTGGGCACTTGTAGTTAAGGCTCAGTAGAGTAAAAATTAAAACATAATGGTAAGGCAAAAGTATTGGAGTTTTAAATGGAAAATTTTGTGACGGAGTTTAAGAAGATAATAACAGAAATTAGGGTGAATATCTTTAATCTGCTTCGTTGGTGCATATTTGCCACATTGGTAGGCCTATTTGTAGGAGGCATCAGTGTGGCATTTTCAGCGCTTGACATCAGGGCAAACAATTTATTAAAGACTCATCCTGAAATGCTCTACGGACTGCCATTTGCAGGCCTTATTATAGTGTTTTTATACCGTTTTGCAGGGGTATATAAGGCGAAAGGCACAAACCTGGTTATCAGCACTATTCAGGCAAAGACGGAGCTTCCTGTAGTTATGGCTCCCCTTATCTTTGTATCTACCCTTATTACACATGCCTTCGGTGGCTCGGTGGGTAGGGAAGGTGCTGCTCTTCAGCTTGGAAGTGCGGCAGCAGCAGGGCTTAACAAGATTAAATGGCTGAAATTAAGTGAAGAGGAAAAGCGCATGATTATTATGTGTGGTATGAGCGCGGCTTTTTCAGCTATATTTGGTACACCTATAGCGGCAGTATTTTTCCCGATGGAAGTGGCAAGTATAGGTATCATCCAGTATTCAGCTATGTTTCCCTGCTTTGTGTCTTCTGTCACTGCAAGCTGGCTGGCTCATATGTATGGGTTTAGCAAGGCAAAGCTTGGGAGTGTGGTCGATGTCGGACTTGATATAGAGATTACTTGGAAGGTAGCAATCTTAGCTATATTCTGCGGACTTTTAAGTATAGCTTTCTGTCTTATGCTAAAAGGCTTTGGCAACGGATTTTCAAGCTTCACAGAAGCCGTTATGTGCAGGTATTTGTGGGAGGTATCATCTTTGTTGTTATCAATCTTTTGATAGGAACTAAGGATTTCCTTGGTGCAGGTATGCCTGTCATAGAGAGGGCTGTAGAGGGAGATGTGCTATGGTATTCATTTTTGATGAAAATGTTTCTTACTGCACTTTGTATAGGTTCAGGCTTTAAGGGAGGCGAGGTACTGCCATCTCTTTATATAGGTGCAACCTTTGGCAATTTCTTTGCGCATGTTTTTGGATTACCGACATCTCTTGCTGTGGCATGCGGGATGGCAGGGCTTTTTGTGGGAGTAACCAACTGCCCTATAGCCTCACTGCTTATCATTTCGGAGCTTTTCGGCTTTAAGGAGGGCAATATCTATTTCTTGCTTGCCATTACCATCAGCTACATAATGTCAGGCTATTTTGGACTATACTCAGAGCAGAATATCATTTATTCTAAGTTTAGGACTAAATATATCAATAGAAAAGTGGGGGCTTATGAGGAAGAGTTGGAGAAGGGGCAGGGGAGAGATTAAGAAGCTGATAGGGATTTGTAATAATAAAAAAATTTAAGCTTATTTTGGCTTGGATAGTGATACACAACGATGAAACTGAGAGATAGAAAAGAGGTTGGATTTGTAAGAATGGATAAAAAAGATTTAGCTATTATAGGAGATGGTGAATATAAAAAATTACTTTTAGATTTAAAGGAAAAAGTTAGACTCAGTCAATTAAAGGCAGCAGTAAAAGTTAATTATGAGTTGCTTGATTTGTATTGGAACTTGGGGAAAGAAATTGTTGAAAAACAAAAGCAATATTCTTGGGGTGATAGTTTTCTAAAATTATTGAGCAGTGATTTAAGAAAAAGAATTTCCGGATATGAAAGGATTTTCAGCCGAAAAACTTAAAAACATATTAGATATTGGTATATTTTTTTATAATGATTACCTAATTGGGTTTACAAGCTGTAACCCAATTATCGGATATTGAAAGAAGGATAAAAAAAGTATTCCTTGGGGACACAATCAAAGGATTATGTATAAGTGTAAAAATGTCAAAGAGGCTTTATTTTATGTAGAGAAGACTATTGAAAATGGATGGAGCAGAACAGTTTTGGAACATCAGATTGATGGAGATTTATATAAAAGTATTGGGAATGCAGTTACTAATTTTGACAATAGATTACCAGCTGTCCAATCTGAATTAGCGAAGCAAACAATAAAAGATCCATATAACTTTGATTTTTCTAACAATAAGAGATAAATATGATGAAAGAGAGTTGGAAGAAGCATTAGTAAATCAAATAACTTCTTTTCTTTTGGAACTTGGTACAGGATTTTCTTACATCGGTAGGCAAGTTCATATTAAGGTTGGAGAAAGTGATTTTTATATAGACTTACTTTTCTATCATGTTAAACTACACTCCTATGTTGTAGTAGAATTAAAGACAGAAAAAAATTCAAACCGGAATTTGCAGGTCAACTCAATTTTTATGTAACAGCTGTAAATAAGAATATGAAATCAAATAGTGATAATCAAACAATAGGAATATTAATTTGTAGAGATAAAGATAATGTAGTCGCTGAATATTCACTCGAAAATATCTCACAGCCAATAGGAATAAGTAAGTATGAAATAAGCAAACTGCTTGAGAAGGAATATAAAAAAGTAGTTTACCATCCATTGAAGAAATAGAAGAGTCTATAAAAAGAATTAGGTTCAGAAAAAAATAAAAATATAAAAATAAAAAAAGACTGTAAAACTATGTTAAGGATATTGCAGGCATATCATTTGATATGCCTGATTCTATTGGAAAAAATAAGATTATAGTTCTAATGGGTAATCATGAGGAAATGTGCATAAGAGGCAGTGTGCCTATTGAGAGTTCAAATTATTCTGATATATTTGATGAGAATTTAGAAAAGAAATACATAAATTGGATGAAAAAATCTTCCGTTGTACTATATAGAAGGAAACAATATTTTTTTTAATGCAGGTCTAGATGAGAAAAACGAAGGAAATTTGATATTTAAACGAGATGTTGATAAATACTTGTTTTTGTGGAAATTCCCTCCTGAACTTGGAAGATTTAATGATGGAATGAAAATAATAGCAGGCCATGTCTATACTTCTGAGATAGCACATAACCCCCAAATATCATGATATTTATTATGATGGAGAATCACATTTTTATATTGATGGGAATGTTTTGGAACATCATAAATTGAATATATTAAAAAAATAGATGTGGAAAAACGAGAAATACTTTCAGATAGATTATAGAGGAGAATATCCTGTTTTTGCCATTCGAAGAATGAAATTTTTAAGGGTTATATATAAGAGTAATATTTTATGCTTATGGAGTTTAAATTATCATAATAATTTGTTTTAAGCACAATAGAAGAACTTCTGTTCGAAACTTCTTGCAAATAGGCTTATAATCTGCTATACTTGATTTCCAACGAATGTTGTGCTTAACAAGGGGAGGTATGAAGAATGTTTATAAAATGTCTGTCAGTTGGAATAGGGGGATTTCTTGGCTCGGTACTTAGGTATCTGCTGTCCATAATTCCTATAAAGCAAATAAATTATCCGGTAAATACACTTTTTACCAATATAATCGGAGCCATAATCATAGGTGCAGTAGTATCTTATGCGGATAGGACAGGAATGTCTCCTTTGAAGTTAATGCTTCTAAAGACAGGGTTTTGTGGAGGGCTTACCACATTTTCAACATTTTCGCTTGAAACCTTTAGTTAATAGAAAAGGGAAACCTGCTTCTTGCCGGAAGTTATATAATATTATCTGTAACCTGCAGTATTGTGGGAGTGTATATTGGACTTAAGATAGGGTGAGAGTTATGAATGGAAATTATGATGGAAGTCAGATAGTAGTACTTGAAGGGCTTGAGGCTGTTAGAAAACGCCCGGGTATGTATATAGGAAGCACAGGGTCAAGAGGACTTCACCACCTTATATGGGAAATCCTTGACAATGGTATAGATGAGCATCTTGCAGGCTTTTGCTCACAGATTGACATTACTCTTAGAAATGACGGGGGCATAACCATAAGGGACTATGGAAGAGGTGTGCCTGTAGATATTCACCCAACCAAGAAAATACCTACAGAGCGTGTAGTATATACCATTCTTCACGCAGGCGGCAAGTTCTCGGGAGGAGCGTACAAGGTATCGGGAGGCCTACACGGAGTAGGTGCCTCTGTGGTGAATGCTCTTTCGACCAAGATGATAGTTGAAATCAGAAGAGATGGCAATGTCTACATAGATGAGTATGAAAATGGTGGACATCCTGTAACGAAGTTGGTTAAAGGCGAGCTTATGCCTGTAGCTACCTGCAGGAAGTCAGACACAGGAACCAGCGTAACCTTTTATCCGGATGATTCTATATTTGAAACTGTTGAATTTAAGGCTGACATCATCAAGAAAAAGCTAAAAGAAACAGCTTTTTTAAATAAGGGACTTAAAATCAACTTTGTTGATGAAAATACAGGCGAGGAGAAGTCATACGAAGAAAAAGACGGTATCAAAAGCTATGTCAAATACATCAACCGTGAGGCAGAGGTTATCAATGATGAAGTTGTCTATGTGGAGGGAGAGTCCGGAGATATAGAGGTTGAGGCTGCCTTTCAGTACACCAATGGTTACTCTGAACAGATAAATGCCTACTGTAACCGTATCAATGTAATAGACGGAGGAACCCTCGTAACAGGCTTTAAGACTGCACTTACAAGGGTTATGAATCAGTATGCAAGAGAACTTGGCTACCTCAAGGGAAAGGATGATAACTTTGATGGAAAGGACATTCGTAACGGCATAGTTGCAATTATTTCAATTAAGCATCCCGACCCTCAGTTTGAAGGACAGACCAAGACAAAGCTCGGCAATACTGATGCGAAGACTGCGGTTGAAGAGGTAGTTTCAAAGGAAATAGTCAGATATTTTGATAAAAACATAGAGGTGCTTAAGTCTATTCTTGACCTTGCACAGAAGTCCTACAGTGCAAGAACGGCAAGCGATAAGGCGAGAAATGCAGTGCTTAAGAGCCTGAATGACTTTGATGTAAAGAGCAAGCTTGCTTCCTGTTCATCAAAGAATGCGGTTGAATGTGAGATTTATCTCGTGGAGGGAGATTCTGCGGGAGGTACGGTAAAGACTGCAAGAAACCGTAAACTCAGGCGGTGCTTCCACTTCGAGGCAAGATATTAAATGTTGAGAAGGCTGCACTTGAGAAGATCCTTGTAAATAATGAGATAAAGTCAATGATAGCTACCTTTGGCTGTGGCATCGGAGATGATTTTGATATATCAAAGCTTCGTTATGATAAGATTATAATTCTAACTGATGCGGATGTGGACGGGGCTCATATAAGTACCCTCCTGCTTACATTTTTCTATAGATTTATGCCTGACCTTATCAAAGAAGGCAAGATATACAGAGGACTTCCACCTCTATACAAGGTTGACTATGAGGAGAGCGGTGATGAGGCCGGCAGTGTGCCTGAGAAGAAGCTTGAGGAAGGGCAGCTTGATATCTTCCAGCTTGGAGTCGGAGAAAAGCCTGAAGCTAAGCAGGGGAGGTCTAAGTCGGGAAAGAAGAGGAAGAAGTCAGAGTATATCTTCAATGACTATGAACTTGAGAAATTTAAGAAGAATAAAAATCGCAAGATTCTTGAGATACAGCGTTATAAAGGACTTGGTGAGATGGATGCGAGTCAGCTTTGGGAGACAACCCTTAATCCAAAGACCAGGTCGCTTGCGAGGATAGATATAAGTGATACTGTTGAGGCTGACGAGGTTACAAGCCTGCTTATGAGCAGTGTGGTACCACCAAGGCGAGAGTTCATAATGAATGAAGCCAGGTATGCGAAGGTGGATGTGTAATATTGATTTATAGGAAGTGGAAAGTATGGTAACAGAAGAAAACATTATTATTCAGGACTTTCTGAGGAAATGAAGAATTCCTACAGAGATTATTCTGTAAGCGTAATTATATCAAGAGCTCTGCCTGATGTAAGAGACGGACTTAAGCCTGTTCAGCGTAGAATTCTCTATGCTATGAATGAACTTGGGCTAGCTCCTGACAAGCAGCATAGAAAGTCTGCTCGTATAGTCGGAGATACCATGGGTAAATACCACCCACATGGTGATTCTTCCATCTATGATGCCCTGGTGCATATGGCTGAAGAATGGTCTATGTCAGTGCCTTTGGTTGACGGACACGGAAACTTTGGCTCCATAGACGGAGACTCTGCGGCGGCTATGCGTTATACTGAGGCAAGGCTTTCAAAAGGAGCTATGAACCTGCTTACAGGGCTTGACAGAAACCTTGTTGACTTTGTACCAAACTTTGACGAGAGAGAAAAAGAGCCTGTCATACTTCCTGCCAAGCTCCCGTTTCTTCTAATCAACGGAACTACAGGAATAGCTGTAGGTATGGCTACCAATATACCGCCTCACAATCCGGGAGAGATAATAAAGGGGGCTATAGCCCTCCTTGACAATCCTGAGCTTAGCACCGAAAAGTTAATGAAATACATACCGGGACCTGACTTCCCAACAGGTGGCATAATTTCAAATGCAGATGAAATAGCAGGAATATATGAAAACGGCGAGGGCAGGCTTCGTGTAAGGGGAAAGTATGTAATTGAAGACGGAGATAATGGAAAGAAAAATATAGTATTTACAGAGATTCCATTTACCTCAACAGGCAATAAGTCAAGGCTTGTGGAAAGCCTTGTAAACCTTATGAAGGATAAGGTGTTTGACGAAATTGCAGATGTGAGGGATGAGTCCTCGGCAGATGTCCGTATAGTAGTGGAGGTAAAAAAGGGAAGAAATGTAGAAAACCTCCTTAACGGCATTTTTAAGAAAACTCCTTTAGAGGATACATATTCCGTAAATATGCTTGCAGTAAGGGATAAGCAGCCTAAGATATTCTCTCTTAAGGGGATATTGGAGGAGTTCCTTAGCTTTGAAGAGGAGCTTTACACCAAGGAATACACCCATTTGTTAGAAAGGCAAGGGCTAGAGCTGAGGTTGTGGACGGCCTCATCAAGGCAGTAGATGTAATCGACCTTATTATAGAGGTGCTAAGGGGTTCTGAGTCTATAAAACAGGCAAAGGACTGCCTTGTAAACGGCAATATAGCTGAGATTAAATTTAAGTCCGAGGCATCTAAGAAGGAGGCTAAGGGATTTGACTTTACTGAAGCTCAGGCTGATGCCATCCTTGCTATGCCTCTTAGCAGGCTCATTGGGCTTGAGGTCTTGAAGCTTACTTCTGAGGCTGAAAACCTGAAGAACAATATAGATGAGTATAACAAGATACTATCAGATAAAAGCGAGCTTCATAAGGTGATAAAGACCGATTTGAAGGCAAATGTTAAGAACTTTGACAGACCTAGAAGGACGGAGCTTTTGAATGAAGAAAAGCAGGTCTATGTTGAAGAAGTAAAAGAAGAAGATGTATATGTGCTTATAGACCGTTTCGGATATGCTAAGAGCGTGGATGTGTCAGGCATTTCAAAGGCTAATGAAGAGGCTCTAAATGAGTATCCGACACAGATACTTATGAGAAATACAGACAGGCTCTGCATATTTACTGCAAGTGGCAATATGCATCAGGTGAAAGTAAAGGATATACCAAAGGTAAGGCTTAGGGATAAGGGAACTCTTGTACACAATATCTCAAAGGTGGGCAAGGAGGAGATCATTCTCTACACCTCATTTGCAGAGCTTTATGAATCAATGGTTTTCTTCGCTACTAAGAAAGGCTTTGTAAAGCTGGTTTCAGGAGTGGAGTTTGACACAAACCGCTCTGTAATGCTTGCTACCAAGCTAGAAGACGGGGATGAGCTACTTAGCGTAAGAGTGTTAAGCGCAGCGGAAATACTATCACACGACCTTAGAGTCTATATGCTTACGAAGAAAAAAATAGGTCTATCCTATCTTCTTGATGAAGTGGTTGAAATGAAGAAGAGTGGCAGGGGAGTTAAGGGAATAAGCCTTGCTGCTGATGATGAGGTTAAGGCTGTGGCTGTAGAGGTTAGTGCTACTACAGAAGTAGAATTTGATGGAGACCTGATTAAGACGGCGAAGTTCAAGCTAAAGAAGAGGGCTGCTAAGGGAGATAAAATTAAGTAAGAAAACGAGGCTGGTTATTGAGAAAGACGAAAGAAAAGGAGGAGGTTCTGTGCTTATACTAAATGGATATTATGACGGCAATACAGTACAAACATTGGAAAAGATACAGGCAAAGAAAAATCAAAAAGTGATAATTACAATTTTAGATGAATTTATAGAAGAAGGCTCCTCTAAAATTAGAACGACTGAATCTGCACGAGGATCACTTGCCAAGTATGCAAATCCTAAATTATGGGATAAAGAAGATAAAATTAGGTAACCAGCTTTGTACCTATTAAGTCACGCCCCTACCTTTGTAAGGTGCTCGTAAGCTCAGAGCTGAGAGGACGCATTCGCTTTCTGGCACACTTACAAACGGGGCTGACTATTGAGAATCACAAAGATTTTTTTGTTTAGTTTTGGTAATGATTACGAATAGTATTATGATTTTATCCCTTAGTCGAAAAGCGAAGGGAATTTTGCTTGTATTTAAACTTTAATTTACAGCTTAGAATTATAAATGCCGCATAGTTCACCGTTTCCACTCTGACTTCGTGCAATCACTTGTCAATCGTGGACGGCTATTATATAGGCAGGACTAACACACTTAGCTTCATAGCTTCGCGATTTGCTAAGCGTGAGTCACTGCCAAAAAGTGAGCGCATTAGGCGGAGCGAAGCGGATGCCGGAGCGAGTCTGGACATTTATAATTCTGAGCGTCACTATGATAGAATTATTAAAATATATCAAAGGAGAATGCCATGAAATCTGTTAAAGAGAGATTCTTAAAATATGTATCATTTGATACACAGTCACAGGATGGAGTTGAGGAAGTACCAAGTACAGCCAAGCAGCTTGAACTGGCAAAGTTCTTAGTCGAGGAGCTTAATGAACTTGGACTTAGCGAGGTAGAGCTTTTAGACCATGGCTATGTATTTGCGACTCTTCCAGCTACTACAGATAGAGATCTGCCTGTACTTGGATTTATTGCACATATGGATACAAGCGATGCTATCTCAGGCGCTAATATAAGGCCTCGTGAAATAGAAAACTATGACGGCGGAGATATAGTGTTAAATGAAGGAATAGGTGTGGTAATGAAGGTAAGTGACTTCCCTACTCTTCCTGAATTTAAGGGTGAAACCCTCATAGTTACAGACGGAACTACACTATTAGGTGCTGATGATAAGGCAGGTATAGCTGAGATTATCAGTATGGTGGCTTATTTTAAGGAGCATCCTGAAATAGAGCATGGTAAAATCAGAATAGGCTTCACCCCTGATGAAGAGGTAGGAAATGGGACCAAGTACTTTGATGTAGATAAATTCGGCGCTGACTATGCCTATACGGTAGACGGTGGAAGGCTTGGAGAACTTGAATACGAGAACTTCAACGCAGCAAGCGGAAGGGTGGTTATAAACGGAGTATCCATTCATCCGGGTTCTGCTAAGTGGAAGATGAAGGATGCCATCAGAATAGCAATGGAATTTCAGGCTATGCTTCCTGTGTATGAAGACCCTTACTGTACTGAGGGCTATGAGGGATTTTTCCATATAACGGATATTGAAGGAAATACTGAGAAAACTAAGTTAAACTATATTATCCGTGACCATGATGCAGATAAGTTTGAGGCCAAAAAAGTTTTATTTGCAAAGGTGGGAGAATTCATCAATGCAAAATACGGTGAGGGTACAGCAGATGTTACAATCACAGATTCTTACCATAACATGAAAGAAATGGTCGAGCCTAATATGCATCTTGTAGAAAATGCTAAGAAGGCCATGATAGAGCTTGGAATTGAGCCTAGAGTAGAGCCAATCAGAGGAGGTACGGATGGAGCCTCGCTTTCATACATGGGACTTCCTTGCCCTAATATCTGTACAGGTGGAATGAATTATCATGGCAAGTATGAGTATGTTTCCGTTGATGCTATGTTTAAGATAGTGGAACTATTAAAGAAACTGGTGCTTATATACGCAGAGTAATGAAAAACTCTTGCTTAAACTTAACTATAACTTAATATATTCGAAAAAAAAGATTACTATGCAATCGGGTTGAGGTAGAAATCAGATTGACACACCTCCTTTCTGATATCAGAGTGAAGGCTGCGGCAACAAAGAAATTATATTATAAAGCCGAAAAAAAGAATAGAAATTCTTGAAAAAACATTTTCGTTGTGTAAAATATGAGATTTTACTTCCAATTTAATATATTTTATTGACAAATTGCACAAATTATGCTAAACTAACCATGTCGACAGGAGAGAAGGAAGACGAATTATCTTCGTACCGAAATAAATCGGATATCTTGCTTTATTGTTTGTGGGGATGGTATAGAGAAAGATAACATACACGCATTTTACTTATGTATATGCCTTGTAATGTTATCTTTTTCTTTTTGTATTTTCACTTAATAAAAGGGAAAAATATGCCGAAATAAGTATTGTAGCTGTTAATGATTAAAAAAGAGGTGCTTATGCAGGTAAATGGTTTAAAAGATAATACAAAAGTACTTGATTTAGGACTTAAAGAGGTAGGAAAAGAAGTTAAAGAGACAGAATCTGCTAATGAGAAAATCAGCCTTGGAGAGGCATTTAATAAAAATATAAGAACTAAGATTATGACCTACGGAGATACTGTAAATAAGCTTAAAGGTGAGGACAGGGAAGTTGCAAATTTTAAGGAAGAGGCCGAAAAAAAGACGAAAGTTCTGGAGCATAACGCTAAAGCTCTCACTCCGGAAGTAATGAAGAACCTTGAAGATGAAGGAGTGTCAGCAACGGATTCAGATGCAGATTTGGTCAAAAAAAGTATAGAAAACATCGTTGCAAATAGGGAAATGCGAAAAGAAAATCTTGCAAAGCAGGCCGAGAAACTTAGTGAAGATGCAGATGATATAAGAAAAATTTCATATTCAACCGAAGGGAATCCTGAACTTGCCAAGCAGCTTGAACGCTCAGGTATGGCAGTGACTAAAGAAAATATTGCAAAGCTTAGTGAGGCAGTAGATTTCGCTAAGAGAATTGTAAATAATATGAATGAACCTGCTATAGGACATATGATAGAGACGGATTTGCCTGAAACCATATCTAACCTTTACATGGCAGAATACAGTGAGACACAGGGTGGAAAAGTTGAATCAGTAGAAAGTGAAGAAACATGGGCTAAAATTGAGAACCAGGCAGCTAATCTTTTAGAGAACCAAGGAGTAGATGCTGATAAAGAAAGCCTTAAGGCGGCAAAATGGCTATTTACCAAGGGGATAGAAATTACACCGGCCAGTGTTGCTAAATTTTTAAGCCTTAATGAACTGAAAACTGAGGTTAAAAGTACAGGGGGAATAGAAAACTTAACTAAAAAACTTGCAGCAGGCCTTTCTGAGGGAAAAGATACAGGCAGTATCATTGTAGGAACTGCCAATAATAAGCAGGCAGGATACATAGTTAATTATTTTAAACGCACTACAGAGATTTCAGTTACAGAAATAAGCCAGAGAAGAAATCTTGAAGAAATAAGGCTTAAGCTTACAGAACAATCCACCTTAAATATGCTGAATAAGGGAATAAAAATAGATGTAACAGACCTTAAGGGCTTGGTTTTGAATTTAAGGAAAGAAGAAGACAGTTATTATAAGGCTCTGCTTGATGGAGCTAAAACTTTGGAGAATGATGATTTTAGTGAGACTAAGAAGATTGATGCTGCAGCAAATCAGATAGAGATTTTTAGAAGTGTAGTTTCAATTCGTTCCTATGCAATTACAAGGGAATACACATCGGATTATAAAGCAGGGGCGATATCAGAAACCTATAGACAAGAAACAAAGATTACCCTTGCTGCCTATCATCAGGCAGGATTGGCTTATGAAAAAGGAGCTACGGCAATAAGGGCTGATTTAGGAGACAGTGTTAAGAAGGCTTTTGGAAATATTGATGAAGTATTGAATGAAAATAATTTAGAAATAAATGATGCAAATAGAAGGGCGGTAAAAATTTTAGCCTATAATAAGGCAGAAGTTACTGTAGAATCAGTTACTAAGATGAAGGCAGCAGCGGCTCTTACAGAGAATACCTTAAAAGAGCTGAAACCTGCAACTGTTGCAGGTCTTATCAAATCAGGCATAAATCCGCTTGATATGGAGATGGAAGAACTTTTAAGTGCTGCAAAAGATATAAATGAAAAAATTATTCCAAATGATGAAAAGTATAGCCGTTATCTTTATAATTTAGAAAAAAATGGAGACATAGGTGAGACTGAAAGAGAGGCATATATAGGAATTTACCGCTTACTTACTCAGATTGAAAAGGGAGACAATGCAGCAATCGGAAGCGTAAGCCTTGCCAGTCAAAGTCTTACCCTTAGAAATATGTTATCAGCCATTAGGACAGGAAAACTTCGCGGTTTTAATGAAAAGGTAGATGAAAGCTTTGGAGAACTTAGTCAGTTACTCGGTGGTAAGGGTAAGATAGATGGTCAGATAGATATGGCTTATGCAAAACTGCTTGCAGGAGAGCTTAAAGAAAGTCTTTCTGAAGTGGACATGGATTATTATGAAACCAAAGAAACTGAAATATTGAGAGATATACAGACTACTGATGTAGAAAAAATGTTGGATGCAGGGGCTGAAATTACTTTTTCAAATTTATCAGCACAGATAAATATTACAAAGGGTAGAAAAAATCTCTTGGGTATTGTTTCTGAAATGACGGATGAAGATAAGAGTGAAGTAAATGAGCTTTCATCTAAGTTTATAGATGAATTTGATGGAGAGCGTTTTGCTGCTGAAAATGAAAAGGCAGTCACAGATGCTCTTAGCAAAAAAGTTACTAAAATGATGGAGACTGAGGATGTAAGTTTTGACAGATTTAATGGACTTATGTCAATAAAGAGAACTATAGCACTTTCAGTGAAGAGGGTGGAAAGTAAAACATATGATATACCGTTTATTTATGATGAGGATAAGCTTGCTGACCTGTCAATTACCTTAAGGAAAGGAAGTTCTGAAGCGGATAAGGGCAAGGTGGGTATTATACTTACTACAAATGAAGGAAGAATTACTTCAGAATTTAGGATTGTAAGTGAAAGGATTACAGGATATTTTAAAGCTGAAGCAAGAGAAAATCTTGACAATCTGAAAGTTAATGAAGAGATACTTAAAAGACAGCTGTCTGAAATGAAGCTGGAAATAGGAGAAATTTCATATCATTTGGGCTTAGGCACTTCACAAATTACAAATTCTGACGATATATATAATGATAATGTTAAAATATCTGATATATATAGAACTGCCAAGGTGGTAGCAGCATATATGTTAAAAGTTCTTGGAGTCAGAGAATAGAGATGAGGATAGAAAATGAGAATAAATAATAATATTTCAGCACTTAGAGCAAATACAAATCTCAGTAGAGTAAACAAGAGGTTATCTCAGAGTACAGAGCGCCTTTCTTCAGGATATAAAATAAATGCGGCGGCTGATGATGCAGCAGGTTTTTCCATTTCCAGAAGAATGCGTACACAGATAAGGTCTCTTGAGCGTGCATCGCAGAATTCTGCTGATGGAATTTCAGTTATCCAGACTGCTGAGGGGGCACTGAATGAAGTGAGTGCCATGCTTGGCAGAATGAAGGAACTTGCTGTACAGGCAGCCAATGACACGAACTCTGGTGAAGATAGAGATGCTATACAGGCAGAAATAAATCAGCTCAGTGCTGAAATCGACAGAATTTCTGCAGATACTGATTTTAATACAAAAAATCTGTTAAATGGTGAATCAAGCAGAAGGGCTGCTACCAAGAACAGTGGAGTAGAGGTTATTAATTCTACAGAATCAGTACCTAATGGGAAGTATAAGGTTACGGTTGAATCAGATCCTAAAAAGGCCGTATACACAGGAGGTTCTGTGAGTGGCAGTGACTTTAATGAAGACTCTACTATAAAGGGAAGGGTTGTAATAAATGGTGAAGTGATAAATATTAACCCGGGAGAGTCAGCTGAAACTGTATTAAACAAACTTAGAGTAGGTGCTGAAAGAGCCGGACTTAGCCTTGCAGGCAATGGCGGCGGTCCGGATGCTGATGGAGAAGAGTTATATGGGGGATATACTCCGGGAGAACTTGAGGATGGAGCTGAGTTACTTTTTGTATCAAAGAAATATGGAAGCCAGGCTAAAATAGATATAAGGATAGAAGGTTCTGAAGTTAGAGATAAAGAAGGCAATGTAGTTGCAACGGCAGAAGAAAATAAGACAAACCTTGCCGCTGCCCTTGGACTTCCTGAAAAAATGGAGCCTGCAGATGTAAAAAGAGGAAAAGATGCAAAGGTAAAACTTGATGAAGGCTTTGAAAGAACAGCTACGGTGAGGACAGAGGGCGATAAGGTAGTAATTAAGGATAAAGGCGGATTTGAACTTGAACTTAAGGTAAAGGATTACACTACTGAAAGCGACAAGGGTGGAGAAGCGGATTTCACTGTATTAGATGCAGGATATATGACTTTACAGGTAGGTGCCAATACCGGGGAAAACTTTGATGTAAGCATAGACAGGATAGACAGCGAAACCCTTGGACTTAAAGGATTGAATGTTAGAAGCAATGCAGAAGCGGAAAATGCCATATCAAGGATAGATGCAGCTATAAGCAGAGTATCGGCTGAAAGAGCTAAACTCGGAGCTTATCAGAACAGGCTTGAACATACCATATTAAGTGTGGATGAGACAACAGAGAACATGACAAGTGCATTTTCAAGAATAATGGATACTAATATGGCAGAGGAGATGACAGAATATACTCAGCAGCAGGTACTTTCACAGGCGGGAACAAGCGTTTTGGCACAGGCAAATGAAAGACCGAATACAATACTTACGCTGTTACAGAGTTAAGGAGGAAGCCTGATTGAAAGCCGAATCTGTAAAAATTTATACGAGAAGAATAACTTCTGCAAATAAAAGTGAGCTAATTGTGATAATATATGATATAATAGAAGAAAATCTCACTTTAGCAGAAGAGGCACTCCTTGAAGGTAATAGAGAAACCTTTAAGAAAGAGTTAAAACAGGCAGTTTCCTTTGTAAAGGAGCTGCTGGTAAACTTAGATATGAATTATGAGGTCAGCAGGAATCTTGCAAGCCTATACATTTATGTAAGCAGATGCCTCAACTTTGCACTGGTGAGTGGGAAGAAAGAGGAGATAGAAGCCGCAAGGAAGGTTGTAGTAAAGCTTGGAAAGAGTTTTAGAGAGGTGGCTAAGACAGATAAGTCAGAATCTGTTATGGAAAATGCACAACAGATTTATGCAGGAATGACTTATGGGAAGGGGCTTAATCTGGATGAAACACTTATTAATCCGGCTTTTGAAAACCGAGGTTTTCGGGCCTGAATCAAGGCTTAACTAAATATATGAAAAAAAATAATATTATATTATACATTTTTTTATGTTTGTTTTTACGATGATTATAATATCTAAAAAAATAGTTCACCTAGAGGCCTCCACAAGTTCGGGGAAGGTCTTTAAAGTGAACTCTTTTTTTGTAGAACAGGATATTGGGCAGGAGAATGTAACAAACGGTGCCATAGTGACAGTGAGTTTTGCTATGACAGGAGTGGATAAAAAATCAAAACTGACACATACAATATATTATTCTACAGCCAGAACAGGGAGTGATTGGGGCAAAATAAAACTGAAAAGTACAAGTGTAAGCGGCGAGGAGAAGATAAATGTAAGAGTGCCTAATTCAGGATATTATTATTTTAAAATAGTTTCTAAAAATGGTAAAAAAACTGCTGAAAAACTTATGGAAGAACCTGCTTATGTATCGGGGGATAGATATGTTTCAGGAGTTAAATATCTTACAGATACCACAAGGCAGCCGCTGGTACAGGGTATAACGGGAATCTATGTGGATGATGTGGCAGAGATAAGCTGGAGCGGTGTGGATAATGGGAACTATGTGGTAGGATTTTATAATAGTGATACAATGGAAGAAATTTCAAAAAATTACACAAAAGAAAATACTTTCAGTACTGAAATACCTAAAGAAATAAAAAATGTGGCCTATTATGTGGCAAATGTAAATGATAATGGAAATAATGGAGATTTTATGCTTTATGACCTGCCGGATAGAAACAGCCCTAATGCTATGGTCAGATTTCCTATGAAGAGCATAGTGAATAATGAGGAAGTTTCCATAGATGTACTTTTTGCAGGAGAGTGCAGGGTAAACATCAGTGTGAATGACAGTATGGAAATAGATAACTCGGAGGCAAGCGGTACTTACACCTTAATACTTCCAGAGGGAAATGTGAAAATACTTGTAAGTGTTACTGACACTGCAGGTAATATCAGAAACTATACAAAGGAACTGGATGTTGATACTATAAAGCCTCAGCTAAACCTGGACAAGGTAATAGATGGAGCAGTAACGACTGATGATAATATAGAAATTACAGGGGAATGTTCTGAGGATGTTACTCTTATATTGAATGGACAGAGCAAGAAGGCTAAAAAGGGAAATTTTAGCTTTATACAGAGGCTTAGCATAGGAGAAAATGATATTAAATTGCAGGCTGTGGACAGTGCAGGAAATAAAAGCAGCGTGAGAGCTGTAATTACAAGGGAAACCGAACATAAAAGAAGCATGAAGGCGACAGCACTTGTAGGCAGTACATTTGGGATTATCTTACTGGCTTATATAGTTACTTTTAGTGGATGGATTGCAAAGAAAAGGGAAAATTGATATAGTTGACAAAAGACGATTAGGAAAGTAGACTTAAAAGGCAAACCTATAAAAAGACAGGAGAGAAAAATGTCAGAGAAAAAACCATATTATATTACAACAGCGATAGCTTATACTTCAGGAAAGCCACATATTGGCAATACCTACGAGATTATTCTTGCAGATGCAATAGCCAGATTCAAGCGTAAAGAGGGCTATGATGTAAGGTTTCAGACAGGAACAGATGAGCATGGCCAGAAGATAGAGACAAGGGCAATAGAAGCAGGACAGACACCTAAAGAATTTGTAGACAGCGTGGCCACAGAGGTTAAACGCCTTTGGGACCTTGCAACACCTCTTACGACCGCTTCATCCGTACTACAGATCCTGACCACGAGAGACAGGTACAGAAGATATTTAAGAAGCTTTATGATAAGGGTGATATCTACAAGGGTTCTTATAAGGGGATGTACTGCACTGAGTGTGAAGCCTTTTATACAAATGCTCAGCTTGTAGACGGTAAATGTCCTGAGTGCCATGGAGAGGTACATCCTGCAGAGGAGGAGGCTTACTTCTTTAAGATGAGCAAGTATGCTGACAGGCTTATTGAACATATCAACAATAACCCTGACTTTATCAGGCCTGTCTCAAGAAAAAATGAGATGATGAATAACTTCCTCATTCCGGGACTTCAGGACCTTTGCGTATCAAGAACTTCATTTACCTGGGGTATACCTGTGGATTTTGACCCTAGCATGTAGTCTATGTATGGCTTGATGCCCTTTCTAACTATACCACAGGTCTTGGCTATGATGCAGATGGAAACCATGGAGACCTTTATAAGAAGTACTGGCCTGCTGACTTACATCTTATAGGAAAGGACATTATCCGCTTCCATACCATATACTGGCCTATCTTCCTTATGGCCCTTGATGAACCTCTTCCTAAGCAGGTGTTCGGCCATCCTTGGCTTTTACAGGGTGGGGAGAAGATGAGTAAGTCTAAAGGAAATGTTATCTATGCTGATGACATGGCAGACCTCTTTGGAGTAGATGCCGTACGCTACTTTGTACTTCACGAAATGCCTTATGAAAATGACGGTGTGATTACCTGGGAGCTCATGGCCGAACGCTACAACTCTGACCTTGCCAATACCCTTGGTAACCTTGTAAGCAGAACAATAGCAATGAGCAATAAGTATTTTAATGGAGAGCTTGAGTCTACAGGAGTAGAAGAACCTGTTGACGCTGAGCTTAAGGAAATTGCCGTAAACTGCATCCACAAAGTAGTGGACAAGATGAAGGAACTTCGTGCTGCTGATGCAATTTCTGAGATATTTACCTTATTTAAGCGTTGCAATAAGTATATAGATGAGACTGAGCCTTGGATACTCGCTAAAGAGGAGGATAAGCTGCCTCGCCTTAAAGAGGTACTTTACAACCTTTCAGAGAGCATAATGATAGGTGCTTCACTTTTATATTCATTCATGCCTGAGACTTCAGAGAAAATAGCTAAGGCATTTAACTCAGAGCTTCGTGAGTTTAGTGACCTTGATAAGTTCGGGCTGATTAAAAAGGGAACAAAGGTAGAAGCAAACCCTGAGATGCTATTTGCAAGAAAGGATGTAAAAGAGGTTCTTGCTGAGACAGAAAGATTGTGAAGGCTCAGAGAGAAGAGTTTGTAAAGAGCAGTGAGACCGCAATCAACAACCTGCTTAAGGCAGGAAAGATAAATGAGGCTGAGGCAAAGTTGTCTCTTGATAAGCTCTATGGCAGGGAGGCAAAGGCAGAAGGTACAGAGGCTATCGACATTGAAGCTAAGCCTGAGATAGAGTTTGATGACTTTATGAAGTGCCAGTTCCAGGTAGGCGAGATTATAAAGTGTGAAGAAGTGCCAAAGTCAAAGAAACTGCTTTGTTCACAGGTAAAGGTGGGAAGCAAGACCTTACAGATAGTTTCAGGAATTAGAAAGAACTATGAGGCTAAGGACATGGTTGGCAAGAAAGTGATGGTGCTTACTAATCTTAAACCGGCTAAACTTGCTGGAGTATTGTCACAGGGAATGCTTCTTTGTGCTGAGGATACAGAGGGCAATCTTTCGCTTATGACACCTGAAAATACTATGCCAAGTGGAGCAGAGATTCGCTAAAGAGGAGATTGAATGGCAGATTTAGGACAGCCGCAAAATACAATTGCAATACTTAAAAAGTATGATTTTACCTTTCAGAAAAAATTTGGCCAGAACTTTCTTATAGACACCCATGTACTTGAAAAGATAGTGGATGCGGCTGATATAGGAAAGGATGACCTGGTTCTTGAGATTGGGCCGGGCATAGGTACTGTAACCCAGTATCTCTGCGAGGCTGCAAGGCAGGTTATAGCGGTAGAGATAGACAGGAAGCTAATTAAAATTCTAAAAGATACCCTCTCAGCCTATGACAATGTAGAGGTGATAAACGAGGATATCTTAAAGGTGGATATAGCAGCCCTGGTAGAGGAGAAAAACGGCGGCAAGCCTATCAAGGTGGTATCAAATCTTCCTTACTACATAACAACTCCGATAATTATGACCTTGCTTGAAAAGAGGGTTCCGGTTACGGATATGACTCTTATGATGCAGGAAGAGGTGGCAAGGAGGATGCAGGCAGTACCCGGGAATAAGGACTACGGTGCACTTTCGCTTGCGGTTCAGTACTATTCCGTGCCTTATATAGCGGCCTTCGTACCGCCAAACTGCTTCATGCCACGCCCCAATGTGGGAAGTGCGGTAGTCAATCTTAAATGCCACGAAAAACCGCCTGTAGAGGTGAAGGACGAGGAGCTGATGTTTAAGTTAATTAAAGCCTCCTTTGCACAGAGAAGGAAAACACTGCAAAATGGGCTTACCAACTCGGCTGAGCTTGATTTTACAAAGGAAGAAATCACTGAAGCCATACTAAAGATGCAGGAAATTTTAGGGATGAAACAAAACCCGTTGATAAGAGGAGAAACATTGACACTTAAAGAATTTGCGTGTTTAAGTGATGTGTTTTTGAAGAATAAAAGATAAAAAGGAAGAGAAGGATGTACGAAGGAAATAAGATAGAAAGAAGTATAATTATATTTTTGCTCATAGTATCCTTGTTATCAATTGTTTCGACAATAATTTTATTGGTAACTCCAAAATTTGAAGGCTCTATTATACTTGGGGTTGATGAATTGAATTCGGGAATTAAAAAAAGTAATGCAATACTGATGGATCTTAGAGATGAGCAGGACTATGAAGCAGGGCATATAGATAGAGCAATTAATATGCCTTATACAGATGGTGGTGTTAAAATGCTCAATTATTTAAGAAAAATGCAAATAAAAATTCAGTGGTATATTTGATGTGTTATTATGGCACAAGGTCGGGTATGGCTTTTAATCTTCTAAGGGATGAAGGATATAAAAGATTAAACTATGTGAAATTTGGATATGAAGAGTATGTAAATACCATGGGTAGTAAATTTAAACCTACCGTAGGTGAGTGTCCTTGTAAAAACTATAATTGATATGAGGTTGGAGACTGCTTTGGAATATAAAATATTTGAAACTCATGCACATTATGATGATGAATGCTATGATGCTGATAGAAGAGAACTTATTGGAAAACTTTTAGCTACAGATATATCATTTATAACAAATATTGGAGCAGATATTGAGACAAGTAGAAAATCTATAAAACTTGCAGAAGAATTTGAAAGAGTGCTTGCAGTTGTAGGTGTACATCCGGATGATATTGACTGCCTTGAAAAACTGCCTTATGATGAAGGAATGAAAATACTTAGAAATTTGGCTGAGAATAATAAGGTGGTGGCTATTGGTGAAATTGGGCTTGACTATTTTGAGAGAGAGCCTGAAACTAAAACCGGATTTGTTAGAGAAAGACAAAAATTTTGGTTTTTAGAGCAGCTAAAACTTGCTAAAGAACTTTCTAAACCATATGTTATTCATAGTAGGGATGCAGCTGAGGACACCTATAATATACTTGAAAAATTTGGATATAATAGGGGAGTAATCCATTGTTACTCTTACTCACCTGAGATGGCAGAAAGATTCGTAAAACTGGGATTTTATATCGGAATAGGCGGAGTAGTTACATTTAAAAATGCGAAAAAGACAAAGGAAACAGTAAAAAGAATAGGGCTTAATCACATAGTGCTTGAAACAGACTCACCTTATTTGTCGCCTGTGCCCTTTAGAGGAGACAGAAATAATTCGGGAAATATTAAATATATTGTTACAGAAATTGCAGGACTGTTAGGAGTAGAGGAAAAGGAAGTTATAGAAACTACATTTAAAAATGCTGTACAACTATACGAATTGGAGGATAAGGCTTATGTCAAATTATGTTGATATTGAATCTACATCAGGGCTTGATATGGCGGTAAGACAGTCTTTAAAGTTTAAAACAGGTAACTTTGTATGGAGAGTAAGGTTCAATACTCCGCTTGATCCAAGGACTGTGAATAGTAATACCATGTATGTGACCTCTGCATCAGGGATGCTTAAGGTTGGCATAAGTTACGATTCGTCTAGAAATGAGGTGCAGATAGAACCTCTTGAACCTTATGCAAAAGATGAGGTATATTCTTTGCATATAACAAAGAAGGTTGCATCTAAGGGACAGAAAAAATTAAAAGAAGAGATAGAAGTTCAGTTTAAGCTATAGTTGTAAATAAAAAAATGACTATTATAAATAGAAAAAGCACTGTTGGCATTTACCTACAGTGCTTTTAATTCGCCATTTAACAGTGAATATTGGCAACAATCTTTCCACTGGTTGTTTATATTAACATATTCTCTGCATATTCCCTCTTGGATAAAACCAAGCCTTTCGGCCAGATGAATTGACGGAAGATTGTCAGTAGCTATCAAGGCTTCAACCCTATGTATATTTTCGATTACAAACAGAGATGAAATAGCAGAGTTTGCAGCTTCAAAGGTTAGCCCCTGTCCTGAAAACTCTTTGTCTATTTTATAACCAATTTGACAAGACTTGAAAGAACCTCTTCTTATACCCTGAAAATTAATAGATCCAATTATGTTATCCGGAGAATTTTTAAATGAAAACCAATACCTGACACTGTTACCGGAGAGCATATTCTTACAGTCTGCTTTTAGAAAAATTTTCATTGCATCTATCGAAGTAAATCTTTCTGTAAGATTTGGCTCCCACTGTGATAGATATTTCAGATTTCTTTTATAAAAGTCACATATATTGGGAGCATAATTTTCATTCAAAGTGCGTAAAACGAGCCGCTTACTCTCTAATTCAAACATCATTGTTATTTTACATCCAATATCTTTAATCCAAAACCGGCAGATTTAGCTTCTTTTACATTTAGAAAACTTCCCTTGACAACCCTATATACATGTCCACCGGTTATTTCGGCGATTCTGGTATTTCCGGCAACAGCTTTTTCTATGGTTTTTAATAGATTATCATATGCTGACATATCCATAGGTAAAAGATAGTCGTGTCTCACATGTTCGGTTGACAGTACGGCAAAACCAATTTTATTAAATCTTATCCCCTGAAATAGACAGATTTCAGTTGACTCAGTATTTCCTTCTGAAAAGCAGTTAAATTTTAAAAACATTCTTAAATTTCCCCTATATATTGATTTGCGTATTAATAATTAAACTTATAGTAATTTTGATTATACACCATAAACTTATAAAATAAAAGTTAAATTATTTTGTTATACTTGTTTTACAAAAACCTCTTAAAATACAGAGATAGGAGGATAATAGAAGATATGTAAAAAAATTGCAGGAAAAATAAAGTTAAGTAAAAAGTTAGTGATAACTAATTGAAATTTTATAAAATGCAATAAGAATTATAGCAAGCTAATAACTGTTAGTGATAAATATGTACAAAAATTGTTTTTTTATTTATATACATAATATCTGCATATTCACAGAATATTTAAATGCACAAAAATTTATATCATTGTACAAAAAGAGAAATTTAGTTGAAAATCAACATAAGTTATTGTATACTATCGACATGAAAACTAAAACTTTTAAGAAAGGACAATATACATGAAGAAGGTATTGATTTGTAAAGAATCTGATGCTCTGGAAACCAGAGTGGCTATGGTACCTGCTGATATAAAAAAGCTTATAGGGATGGGATTTTCATTCAAGGTTGTAAGCGGAGCAGGAATTAAATCAGGTTTTTCAGACGAAGCGTACAAGGAAGCGGGAGCAGAGATTGTATCAAGCAATGAGGCGGGATATGCTGACAGCGAGATTGTTGTGCGTATATTAAAACCTGAAAGTACGGAGGGCTTAAAGAAGGATACCTTACATTTAAGCTACTTAGATCCGTTTAATGAAAAAGAGCTGTTAAATAAATTTGCAAGTGACGGTATACAGGCGGTTTCGCTTGAAATGATACCAAGAACCACACTTGCACAGAAGATGGATGTACAGTCCTCTCAGGCTTCTCTTGCAGGCTATGTGGCGGTACTTAATGCCGCAGCAAGGCTTCCTAAGATCTTCCCTATGATGATGACACCTGCGGGAACTATTTCTCCTGCTAAGGTATTTATCATAGGTGTTGGAGTTGCAGGACTTCAGGCCATAGCTACTGCTAAGCGTCTTGGTGCAAGGGTAGATGCCTTTGATACAAGGCCTGTGGTTGAGGAGCAGGTAAGGAGTCTTGGTGCTAACTTTGTAAAGATTGACCTCGGTGAAATGGGACAGACTGAGCAGGGTTATGCAAAAGAGCTGACACCTGAGCAGATAGCAAAGCAGCAGGAAGCACAGGCGAAGGTGTGCGAGAAGGCGAATGTAGTTATTACTACAGCTAAGGTTTTTGGCAGAAAGGCGCCTGTACTTATTAAGAAGGATGTGCTTGACCGTATGCAGCCTGGTTCCATCGTAGTAGACATGGCTGTTTCAACAGGTGGTAATGTGGAAGGCTCTAAGCTTTTTGAGAATGTAGTTACTGAAAACGGAGTTACCATTATGTCGGGTGACCTGCTTGAAAGACAGGTAGCCTTTGATGCTTCTCTTATGCTTTCAGGTAATATCAGCGCATTTTTGACTCATTTCCACGACAAGGAGAAGAATGAACTCGTTGTTAATCTTGAAGATGAGATAATGAAGGGCTGCCTCCTCACTCAGAACGGTAAATAATTCACGAGAGATTTATATAAAGAAAGGAAATACAGATTATGATAATGCTTATATTTGTATTTGTAATTGCAGGTTTCCTCGGTGTCGAGCTTATTGCGAAGGTGCCATCACAGCTCCATACACCTCTTATGTCAGGAACTAACGCAATTTCAGGTATTACAATAGTTGGTGCTATTACAGTTACAGCCCTCAATATAGAAGGACCTGTAGGTACTGCACTTGGTTTTCTTGCCATTGTATTTGCTACAATCAATGTTATCGGCGGTTACATGGTAACAGACAGAATGCTTGGTATGTTTAGGAAAAAGAAATAATGAGGCAGAATAAGGAGGATTAAATGAACAGCATAATAATGGTTTCATATATGATAGCCTGCATCTTCTTTATCAGAGGTATCAAGCTTCTAGGTAAGGCAGAAACAGCGAGAAAAGGAAACTTTTTATCAGCGGTTGGTATGCTTATTGCAACCATTACCGTAATGTGTGAAAAAGATGTACTTGGTTCTTGGAATAATAATATTCTTCAGAACGGATATTTTTATATTATTTTAGCAATACTTGTAGGTGGAGTGATTGGAGCGGTATGGTCGAAGAAGGTTGAAATGACAGGCATGCCTGAGCTTGTAGCTCTTTTTAACGGCTTTGGTGGTCTTTCATCCCTCCTTGTAGCTATAGCTCAGTATATGTCTACAGATGCCACTAAGACTGATGCATTTACTGACATTACTCTCGGACTTACAATAGCAATCGGTGCGGTTGCATTTACAGGTTCAGTTGTTGCCTGGGGCAAGCTTTCAGGCAAGTTATTTAAGAAACAGGTTACAATACCTGCAAAGAACTTATTGAACGGAATACTCGTAATAGCAGGTATAGTCGGCATAATTATGTATGCTTTCTGTGGTGTGGAACTTGGCTTCTACGGCATAGTTTTAGTGACTGCCGCCTATCTTATAGCAGGTATTACACTTGTTGTGTGCATTGGTGGTGGAGATATGCCGGTTATTATCTCTTTCCTTAATGCCCTGTCAGGACTTGCAGCAGCATTTGCAGGCTTTGCAATAAATAATACAGTACTTGTAGTATCCGGCTGTCTTGTAGGTACATCAGGCCTCATCCTTACCCTTATCATGTGTAAGGCAATGAACAGAAGCTTCTACAGCCTTCTCTTTGGCAGCTTTGGCGGCGGAGCAAGTAAGAGCGGTAGTGGTGATGGAAAGGAAGCGAAGGCTATATCAGTAGAAGATGCTTATATGATACTTGAAGCAGCTAAGAATGTAGTATTTATACCGGGTTATGGTATGGCGGTTGCACAGGCTCAGCACGCAGTTAAGGAACTTACAGAAAAGCTTGAGAATAACGGTGCGGAAGTAAACTTCGCCATCCACCCTGTTGCAGGAAGAATGCCGGGTCATATGAATGTTCTTCTTGCAGAGGCTGACATCCCTTATGAGAAGCTTAAGACAGCGGATGAAATGAACCCACAGATGCCTATGACGGATGTTGCCATAGTTATAGGTGCCAATGATGTAGTTAACCCTGCAGCCCTTGACGATCCGGGAAGCCCAATCTATGGTATGCCTATCATCAATGCCCATCAGGCTAGAACAGTCTTCGTGCTTAAGCGTGGTAAGGGAACAGGCTTCTCAGGTATAGAGAACCCACTCTTTACAAATGAAAATACAGTTATGATTTATGGAGATGCTAAACAGACTGTATCTGCTATCGTAAGTGAGTTTGATGATTAAAATATTTGATTTGATATTTATATGATAAAGACTGCCTTTCTATCTGTTTTATCAGTTAGAAAGGCAGTTCTTTGATTGCCCTGAAGTTTATTTTGCTGCCATTTGTCCCATAATTTCTCCAGCCATATAAAGTGGAAGATTGATAAGACTATCTTCAGCTTTATAGTCAGCCATTGACATACGGATGGAAAGTTTGGGGTTATACTTTTCGCGATATGTTTTAAGACTTTAGCTTTTAGATTAATTTCTGCTTTTACTTCTAAAGGAATAACCTGTTCGCCTGTATCGACAACAAAATTAATTTCACAGGAACCTCTGTCGTTGGTGTAATAATAAAGTCCTAAGTCAGAAATTGACTTTAATTGTTGGCAGACATATTGTTCCGTAATTGCACCTTTAAATTCCGTAAATAATTCATTTTTGTAAAGTATAGTCTGGCTGGACAGACCTGTTATACAGCCAAGAAGGCCGATGTCCACGAGGAATAGCTTAAAAGCTTTTAAATCTTCATAGGCCTTTAGCGGTATTCCGACTGAATTTACCCTGCTTATCTTATGAATGAGCCCGCAATCGCTAAGCCACATAATTGCAGTCTCAAAGTCTTTGGCTCTTCCGCCTTCGCGCACAAGCCCATAGATAAATTTTTTGTTTTCCTTTGCAAGCTGCGAGGGGATGCTGTTCCAAATCATCCTTATCTTAGGCACTATATCATTTGGCGCATGCTTTGAAAAATCCTGTTCATAAGCAGACAGAATTCTTTTTTGGATATTTCTTACTTCATTAAAGTCTTTTTCTTCTATAAAATTTTGAACAGCTTCCGGCATTCCGCCTACAAAGTAATATTGTTTAAGTGCTTCAATATAAGTTTCTTTAAAAGATGTAATCATTGTATAATCGGAGGTTCCCAGTAGTTTAGCAAAATGTTCGCCTTTAACGGCTATCAAAAATTCTTTGAAGGTAAGTGGATAAAGATTCAAAAAATCCACCTTGCCAACCGGGAATGAAGTTCCGCTGTGGAGTGCAATACCAAGTAGAGAACCTGCGCATATAATGTGGTATTCAGGGGCATTTTCACAAAAGTATTTTAACGAGGCGAGTGCTTTTGGTACCTCCTGTATTTCATCAAATATAAGCAAAGTAGTAGCAGAATTGACTTTTTTTCCTGCATAAATCTCAATCCCCATTATAATTCGTTCGATGTTCAAATCAGTGGAAAATAAATCTGCCATTACAGAATTAGAGTCAAAATTTATATAGATATAGTCTGAATAAGCCTTATCTCCAAATTCTTTCATAAGCCAAGTTTTTCCAACCTGCCTTGCACCTTCGATAATAAGGGGCTTACGATTCTTTTTATCTTTCCATTTATAAAGTTCTTCTATTAATTTTCTGTACATATCCTACCTCCATATAAGATCAAAACAGAGTTTAAAACTAATTATATCTAGAGTATATTACATCAATACAAAAAAATTACAACGAAAAAAATGGCAAGCTATACATTTTTACAAGGAAAAAAATGTGAAATATAATTGAATGGGGATTATATAGGTATAAATGTAAAGTGAAATATTTATAACTTATATCTTGACATTCATGCCATAAAGTGATATATTTATAACACAAGTGAGAAATATATCACATAGAATAAAGGAGGATTTGTCATGATTAAAAAAGTATCGGTAAAGGAAATTATTGCAACTAAGATTATCTTTGCGATCCTAGCTGTGGGTTACTACTGGATGTTGTCAAGAGAAGACTGGAATTCTTACTATCCTGTAATACAATGTGTGGCAGGAGGGACACTTGTTTTTATACTGTTTATACACAGTATAAGAATTAGCAAGTATACTAAAGAAGGCATAGATGAACTTGCAGAAATTAATATTAGAAGATGTGATGCTATATGTTTTAAACTATTAATAGTTGTAATGCTTATTATAGCTTATGCAGGGGGAATATTAGGCCATGTCAATGTAATTTCGCCATCAATTATGGGCTGGGCTATAGTAATTTCAATTTTGATTACTTCAATTTTGCGCACAATTCTATTTTTAATTATGGATACGAAAGGGATATGATATGGCACTTATAACTAGACTGAAAGAATACCGTGAAAAAGCTAACTATAAGCAGGCTGAGTTAGCTGAACTTGTTGGTGCAAGGAGGGAAACTATAGTACATCTTGAAAATGGTAAATACAATCCCTCGCTAAAGTTGGCTATGGATATTGCAAAAGTCTTTGGAGTTACAGTTGAAGAATTATTTGAGTTTATTGACTAATAACTAATTAGCCCCAAGAAGTGCACTTAAAGGTGATTGCTATCTTGGGGCTTTTTGTATTTTGAGATTTGATCATATTTTTAAAATGTGATTATTTTGCAAGATGGTAGAAAAAAATTGAAAAGTCAGGAGCAAAGTTCTGAAAGTTGCAGGATGAAAGTTCTGAAAGTTGCAAGATGAAAGTTCTGAAAGTTGCAGGATGAAAGTTCTGAAAGTTGCAGGATGAGATTGACAAAGTATCCGAAATACAGCTATAATCAAATGATAGGGAGGTGAAGATTATGCTGGTACCTGAAGGGTATAAATCGAGACTTATTGAGAAGTTATTTGATGAATATATGGAAACCTTTGGTGCAGTCTGTATAGAAGGGCCTAAATACTGTGGGAAGACCTGGACAGCACAAAGTAGGGCTGAAAGTGTGGCATTTATTAGTGATCCGGAAAAGAACTTTCAGACAAGAACAATGGCAAAACTTAGTCCTGACTTAGTGCTAAACGGTCAGCTGCCAAGGCTCATAGATGAGTGGCAGGAAGTTCCGCCTATATGGGATGCAGTAAGATTTGCAGTGGACAAAGATGGTAAAAAAGGGAAATATATTCTTACAGGCTCGGCTACTCCAAATCACAAAGGAATTATGCACAGCGGTACTGCAAGAATTGGAAGAGTTAGAATGAATAGTATGTCATTATATGAAACGGGAGATTCAACAGGAGATATATCATTAAAAGATTTGTTTGACGGAGAAATTGAGCCTAGGATAACAGGGGATGTTTCATTAGAGCAGCTTGTTTATTATACGGTACGAGGCGGATGGCCGGGAAATATAGAAACATCTGAAAAGGTATGTGGAAATCTTGCTAAAGAATATTTGAAAGCTGTTGTTGATGATGACATGTATAGCGTTGACGGGATAAAAAGGGATTCTCGCAAAGTCTGGTCACTGCTATATTCCCTTGGAAGAAATGAAAGTACACTTGTAAGCAATAGTACACTTATAAAGGATATGGGAGCAAAGGATAAAATAGAAATTGCGAGGGATACAGTTTCTGAATATTTAGATATATTTAGCAGGTTGTTTATTTTAGATGATCAACCGGCATATAATGCTAATATAAGGTCTTCCAGAAGAGTCTTAAAATCTCCCAAGAGGCACTTTACAGATCCATCTTTAGCAGTAGCTGCGTTAGGAGTTACACAGACGAGACTTTTGAATGATTTAAATACATTTGGATTTATTTTTGAAAGTCTTTGTGAACATGACTTAAAAATATATGCTGAGTACAATGATGCAAAGTTATTTCATTTTAGGGATGAAAGAGGAAATGAAGCCGATGCTGTTGTAGAATTTTCAGATGGAACCTGGGGAGCCTTTGAAATAAAACTGGGAGCAAACCAGATAGATTCTGCGGCAAAAGAGCTGCTAAAATTAAAGGAAATAATGGAGAAAGAGGGAGATAATCCACCTAAGGTACTATGCGTAATTTGCGGAATGTCAAATATGGCATATAGAAGAGAAGATGGGGTGTATGTTGTTCCTATTACTGCACTTAAACCATAAGGGAGGTATATTATGACAAAAATTTATTTTGTGCGCCATGCACAGCCTGAACATGCTTGGGAAGATGACAGAACAAGACCGCTTACGGGAGAGGGGAGAAGAGACTCAGCCATCGTATTTGAGTTTTTAAAAGATAAACATATAGACGCATTTTATTCCAGTCCGTATAAAAGAAGTATGGATACTATTGCTGATTCTGCCGATTTTTTTGGTAAGGACATAATAACAGATGAAGATTTAAGAGAGCGTGAAAAAGGAGAAAACGGTAACAATCACGGAATGTTTCATAAACGCTGGGCTGACCATAATTATCACGAAGAAGGTGGAGAATCTATTGCTATGGTGCAGAAGCGAAACATGAGAGCCTTGACTGAGATTTTAAGAGATAATATAGATAAGGAAGTTGTAGTTGGTACACATGGAACCGCACTTAGCACGATACTTAATTTTTTTATGATAAGAGTTTTTGGCTGCGATGATTTTTTTAAGAATTATAGACCGGATGCCTTATGTTATAGAGCTTGATTTTTGAAGGTGATAAGCTAGTGGGAAAAGTGGAACATTGTTATGTATTAAAAGAGTTTAAGAAGTAATAATAAATTCAACATTATTCCGATAAACTTGATATTATTCCGATAAAGTGATATTATATAAAATGATGTGGGTGTCTAAAGTATTTGACACCCGTTGATACAGGATTGCTACAGCACAGCTTTAGCAATCCTTGCAAAAATATTCGTAATCCGCTCATTTTTTTGCAAAAAAATGGCTGCTTACTCATATTTTTTGCGTGTCAAAAGTATATAAATTCTCTTGCAAGCAAGCTAGCATCGAATTTTTATACTTTTGACACTTGTATCATAAAATATAGGAGGAATAATTTTATGTTTATGACAGTAAATGAAGCATCAGCTAAATGGGGAATTTCGGACAGAAGAATCAGGGTTTTGTGTGCAGAAGGGAAAATATCCGGAGCAATTAAAGAGGGCAAATCCTGGAAAATCCCGCTTGGTACAGTTAAACCTATCGATGGGAGATATAAATCAAACGAAAGCTTACTGGCACTTATAGATAAAAAGAAAAAAGAATTGGATAATAGAAGGCCGCTTACAGAGGGTGAAATGGAAAGACTGAATGAAGAATTCGCCGTAGAGTATACCTATAACTCAAATGCTATAGAGGGGAATACTCTTACTTTAAGGGAAACGGATTTAGTACTTAGAGGCTTGACAATAGATGGAAAGCCATTAAAAGATCATATGGAGGCAGTTGGACACAAAGAAGCCTTTGAGTTTGTAAGTGAACTGGTTAAGCAAAATGAGCCACTGAGTGAGCGTATTATTAAGCAGATTCATTTTCTTGTGCTTGTAGGTAATAAGGATGATAGAGGAGTATACAGAAGAGTGCCAGTTCGTATAATGGGAGCTAAGCATGAACCTGTACAGCCTTATATGATTGAGCCGAAGATGGAAGAACTGCTAAAGAGTTTTATGGAAGATAAGGAGCATATAATAACTAAGCTGGCTCGTTTTCATATAGAGTTTGAGGGAATACATCCTTTTTATAGATGGAAATGGAAGAACAGGCAGGCTTTTAGTCAATCTGGAGCTTATGAAGGCAGGATATCCGCCAATAGATATTAAATTTACAGACAGAATGAAATACTATAAGGCGTTTGATGAGTATCATGAAAAACACAATCTTTCTGCAATGGAAGGTCTCTTTACAGAATATCT
Source organism: uncultured Catonella sp. (assembly GCA_916439065.1). Classification (GTDB taxonomy): domain Bacteria; phylum Bacillota; class Clostridia; order Lachnospirales; family Lachnospiraceae; genus Catonella. The sequence goes on along the minus strand of CAKAGD010000002.1, from coordinate 1,100,099 downwards.
AAATTCTAGGTTGGATATGTACTTGAAAATATTAGAATAGAGGGTAAAATTGGAATATAAATACAACCTCCGTCCCCATCATGGGATGTGTAGCACTTTTTAGGGTAAATTATGGTTAGTTATTGGAAAGAGAAAAATTAAAAAAATCTTATATTTGGTAGAAAAAGATAAACCATATTCATTAAGTAAACAATTGTCGGCATTAATTACATTCTGCTGTACAGTGGCAATAATTACTCAGTCAATTGTGCTTGTTGGTATGGTTGCAAGACAGTATGTAAAAGAAAGGGATAGAGGATACTTCTTACATATTAAAAAAATGATAATGGAAAAAAATGGAAACGAAATTCCAATATTTACAGGAAATGGTATTAACTATACAGCATAATCAGGGGTTAAGAGGATTTTTAACAGGGCAGTTTTATAATGATGAAACTGTGACAAAAACAACTTGAAAATGTAGTTAATATTTTTTTCTGAAAGAAATAGGATGGAAAATGCTGAGCCCTTTGTTGAAAAAAATATATTTTTTTAATAAAAATGGAAGGAGTATTTGCGAACTGTATTATCCCATTACGGTAGCAGAATATAACAGTCTGAATAATAAATACGGGTACTTATATAAGGAGTTTGTCGGCAGCAGAAGAGACTTTTATTACAAAGCTGAAGATAAATACATATCTCTTTGTCTGTATCTTTATGATGAAACTATGGACAATATTGGGGGCTGTATTTTTGTGCTTAATAGACAGGGTATTGAAAATAACTATGAAAATCTTGACGAAGTAAGCAGATATGCTTGGGGAATAAGAACGAGGTCGGAGATACTTATTGATAAGTCAAATTTGATTTCATATGAAAAAAGTAATCTGATTGAGCAAGAGTTTAATGCAGGATTTGGATTGACATTTTATGCAAGACTTTCTAATTCTGCAATTTTTGGTTCTCTTTGGAGCTCTATTCTTATTACATTGGCTGTTTCGTTGCTTATAATTGTTGTTTTATCTATTATTTCACATTTAATTTCACTGCACTATGTTAAACCGTTGAAGACTATTGTCAAGAAGATTAAGCAGGTTGGAGGTGGGGATTTTAAGACGAAGCTAGGAGAATACAGGGTTGAAGAACTAAAGAATATTAGTGAAACATTTAACGATATGACTGATTATATAAATAGACTTATAGTAGAAGTGTATGAAAACCAGCTTATTGCAAAACAATCTGAACTTCAGTATGTTCAGGCACAAATGAATCCACATTTCCTTTATAATGTATTGTCAATGATTGGAATGAAGGCTGCTATAAATAATGATAAGGATGTTCAGGAATTGATTTATAAACTTTCTAAGCTTTATCAGGGTAAGATATTTAGAAAAAAATGAACCTGTGATTTTATTATCTGAAGAAATGGAAATTATAGACTTTTTATTTATCTATACAAAATAGCAGGTTTGGAGATAAAATAACATATTCCATAAATTATGAGGGTGGGAAAGAAAATTATGGTAGTATGTCTGTTCCTCGCTTAAGTATAGAGCCAATTGTTGAAAATGCGGTTTGCCATGGCTTAGAACCCAAAGATGGAAATGGCCATATTTCAGTTAATATAAGTAAAAAAACAGGTGTTTTAAGGATTATAGTTGCAGATGATGGAATAGGCTTTGATGCGGAAGAAGTTAAAAAAGAAAGCAAAGACAAGGGACATACACAGGTAGGTTTACTAAATACTGATAAAATGATAAAAAATCTTTATGGAGAAGAATACGGTATCAGACTGGATAGTAGGCGAGGAATAGGAACTGAGGTTACTATCATCTTACCAATTTGCATGGAGGAAAATTGATGTGGAAAGTAATGATAGCTGATGATGAAATGTATATGTTGGAGGCTTTTAGAAAAAGCTAATCAATTGGAATAATTTAGATTGTAGGCTAATATACAAAGCAAATAACGGTGAAGAACTTATAGAGAAAATTAAGGAGGAGATACCTGATATTGTAATAACAGATATAAAAATGCCTCTGGTTTCAGGCATGGAAGTGGCTAAATATGTTTATGAGCATCTTCTTCCCACAAAAGTTATTATTTTAACAGCATATGCTGATTTTGAATATGCAAAAGAAGCAATAGATTATGATGTTTGCGGCTATATAGTGAAAACATCAGCAATTGAAGAGTTACCGGCCATGCTTAGAAAAGCTATTACAAAACTATCGCAACCCAATGTGCCAGAGGAAGAAGACTTTCCTTATGATATTTTTGGTAAACTACAAAAATATATTGAAGATAACTATATGGGAAAACTAACTCTTTCTCAGATTGCTAATGAAGTACATGCTAATGGGAGTTATCTTAGCCATCTCTACAAGGCTAAAACAGGACAGAATTTATTTGATGCAATTAATAAAATGAAACTTAAGAAAGCAAAGGAATACCTGCTTCAGGGGAAAAGGGTAAGTGATATCGCCTTGATGGTTGGATTTGAGGATGTATCATACTTTTCAAGGGTTTTTAAAAAATATGAAAATTGCTCTCCAAGAGAATACGAGAAAAACATAATATAAAGGAGACTGGATTGAAAACTAAAAAATATATTATTTCAGTTATAATTTGCATTTGGATGTTGATATCCTTAGGATGTGAGGTAAGGGAAGAAGAAAAGACTGAAATAAGCTTTATTCATGGATGGGGGAGTACAGAGGCTGAACATGCTGCAATGAGGAAGATATATTTAGACTTTGAAAAGGAAAATCCGGATATTAAGTTAAACATGGTTTCTATGCCGGCTCCCACTGATGTAGTAAATAAGGTTAGGGACCTTCTTACGGTTGGCGGGATTCCTGATATTATATTTACTGCAGGTGATGGCAGAGAGTCGATTTACAAGTTTATGCTTGACAAAAAATATGCTTTGGATTTACTTCCGTATATAAATAAGGATGAGGAATTTAAAAGAAGGATATCGCCAATCATCCTTGATAACTGGATCACAGATGATAGAAAGCTATATACAGTCTCAGATGTACTATTAGTATGCGGGGGATATTGGTATAATAGAGATATTTTTAAGAAGATTGGTATAAATACACCTCCTGTAGATAGAGAAAGCTGGCTTCGGACTTGTGATAAAATAAATAATTATGGAAGTGAAATAGGGATAAAGTCTGCCATTTTAGATTCTAATCAGATTGTATATCTAACAGATGCGGTTTTAGCAGATGAAGAACCAGGGTTGATTAGAAATTTATCAGATAAAAAGGTAAACTTGAATAGTCTGGGATTTAGAAGAACCCTATTAGAATTAGAAAGGATTTCAAGAAGTACAGAAATAGTCAACAGTTTTAATTATAGGGATGCACTTGCAAGTTTCAATGAGGGGAAAACGGCTATATATATTAATGGAGTATGGGCATCGTCTATGATAAATAAAGATATAGATGCAGGATATGCACCTTTACCATCTGGAAATGGGAAGGGGATATCAGCTGTTTCATCAGGTATAGGTTATATTTTAGGAGATACAAAGGATGAAAAGAGGATAGAAGCAAGCATTAAATTCTTAAAATATATGCTTAGTGATAAGGTCGCAAAGCGGATACTTGTTGAAACAGGGCAGATACCTTCAAACCCACTTATGCATATAACGGAGGAAAATGCAGGCAAGCGCCTTTATGAGGCTGTTAATCAAATAAACAGTGCAGAGTATAATATTGAGGCACCTCCCAATATCTGGGGAACAACTAAAAAAGACGAATATGGTGATAATATTATCCTCTATTTAAAAAATAAACTAACACTGAAAGAATTGCAAAATAGGATGGTGGATTAGTATAGTTTTAAATAATTATAAATAGGGATTATATTTATAATTATTTAAAAAAACCCAAAAATAGTACAATTAAAAATAATATAAATATTCAATTTAAAAACAAAGATATAATCCATTCCATAATTTGGAACTTTATGTAAAAATAAAGGTGTAACCAAGATAGTTCTAAGTTTTTATCCTTACCAAAAGAAAAGATAATGAGGATAGTAAACATGAATTACTTTATTTATGGGGAGGATTATTTTTTATGAAAAGAAAAATCTTATCAATGGCACTAACTTTGACAATGGCAGCTTGTATGCTGGGTGGTTGTGGAGGTAATGCATCCAAAATGTCTTCGGTTGAAGAAACAAAATCAATGCAGGTATCTGATGCAGGAACAACATCTGCTTCAGGGAAAGTATCTTCTTCCAAAACCACATCAGGAGAAAAAGAGGTCTTAAAGTTTTATCATGGATATTTTCATGATAAGGCAACTTGGGCACCTGCAGCAGTTATGAGAGATATATATCAGAAGTTTGCGGATATGCACGCAGATGGACCTGTAACTTTTGAACCGATAGCCCTTGATGGGGGTTCAGAACAGGTTGTACAAATTGTTACTAATGAAATAGCAGGCGGGACATTCCCTGACATGGTTGATTTTGCAGGATCTGCCCTTCCTTTAGGAGCAATAAGCCAGAATCTGGTCTATGATATGAAGGACTATATAGATTCAGAAGGATTGAAAAACAAAGTAGGACTTAACTATACTACAAATCAGATTGACGGTAAAATATATACAGTACATGACCAGCTATTTACTATGGGACTTTGGTATAATGAGGATGCTTACAAAAAAGCGGGGGCATCTCTTCCTGACACTTGGAAAAGCTATGAAGATATGCAGTCAGCCATGGAGACTTTAAGAAAAAATGGTGGAAAGGGTACATATGCATATAGTGCCGGTCAGGGTTCTATAAGACTTTTCAATACCTATATGGGACTATTGAATAAGGATTATGCAAGTAGTTCATTAACAAGTGATATTATAAATTCAGATGAGTTTGCAAAGGTATTTAAGGCGGTAGCAACAATGGATCAGGCAAACGGTTCAGCAAATACTTCTGATAATGTAGGAGATTTTCAGTCTGATTTTCAGACAGGCAAATGTCTAACCTGGTTAAACGGAGTATGGGCTGCAGGAGCACTCACAGATGTTAAATTCAAGGCTGCTCCTGCGGTATATCCAGGCAATGTATCAATAGCAAATGCAGGTGGTGGGCTTACAATTTCAGCTGGATTATCTGAGGCACAGAGGGCTCTTGCACTTGAATTTGTAAAATATATGACTAGTGATGAGGTTCAGGAAAAAATATTCCTTGAGGTTCAGGCAAACCCTTGTAACTCAGATCTTGATTTGAATGCACTTGCAAAAGATAACAAGAGCGTAGAAGCACTTGCAAAAGCTTGTGAGTTGGCGAATAGTGCAACAACAATTGTAAGCACAACGGACAGTGTTTGGGGTGGGGATGTTCAGTCAGCCATTATCAACAAACTTATTGAATGCTCTGTTGAAGGAGCTGATATTGATGCTAAATTGGCAGAATTGAAGGCAGAACTTATAGCTTTGATTGGATAAACTTAAATTGGTGTCTGTTCCTTAAGTTCTAAAGGAACAGACATTTTATGTAATCTGGGTGGAAAGGAAAATAGGATGAATAAAAAGTTAACAAGAAGTCTTTTCATCGTAGTCTTTTTAATGCCATCCTGTCTGTGCTTCCTAATATTTTATGCATATCCTATAGTGCAAATAATTATAACTTCTTTTTGTAAGTGGGATTATACAAACTTAAGTAAGCCGGAATTATATGGGTTAAAAAGATATATTTAATAATTATAAATATGTATTTACTCAGTATCCGTACTTCTGGGAAGCACTAAGGAATTCAATTTGCTGGGCACTGGTAGGAGTATTTATTCAGGTACCATTAACTTTGGTTGTAGCCATTGTATTATCAAAAGGATTAAGATTTTCAAAATTTGTAAGAAATGCTTATATAGTACCAAGTGTAATTTCAAGTGCGGCAATGGGACTTATCTTTTTGCAATTATATAATGCAAGATATGGCCCGATTCAGCAGTTAATACAGAAGTTTAGACCCAATTTTACAGATAGCATTTTACTGGTAGAAGGTGTTAATTTTTGGGCAATTGTATTTGCTTATGTATTTTTCTGTGGAACTACAACAATTATGCTTTTAGGACAGATTCATTCTATAGCTTCTGAAATTTATGAAGCAAGTAAAATTGATGGGGCAAAAGGATGGAAGCGCGAATGGTATATTACAATACCTCTGGTAAAACCTACGATTCAAACTGTAACAACATTAGCAGCAACTTCCGGATTTCTTATTTATAATGAAGTGTTTTTCCTTACCAATGGGGCAGCAGGGACTAAATCAATAAGTTATATAATAAGAGAATTAGCCATTACGAGTACAAGGACACAGTATGCCAGGGCAAATACCATAGGTGTTATGCAGATTATTATAGGACTCGTATTGGTAGTAATTATTAGCTTTGCCTTTTCTGAAAAGAATATTAAAAAAAGAAGAGAAGGGTAGGGAAAATTATGAATAAAACAGTCAGAGAGACTAATCCAATGAGGGTTAAAAAGGGAGAGGCGACAGTAGCTTATATAATAATGATTTTAATCTGTCTTATTGCTTTATTCCCGATCACTTGGGTTATTATATCATCATTTAAGGAAGATATGATGGCTAGTCCGGGGTTTGAACTTCCCAGAAGTATATACATTAATGGTTATATCAAAGTTTTTACAAAAACTTGGAATAGGTAAATACTTTTTGAATAGTTTTATTTGTGCAACTTTTGGAGCTTTTTTCAGTATAGCAATGATATCCATGGCAGCCTATGTGGTTGCAAGGTATGAATTTAAAGGTAAGCGTATAATTGTAGCCTGTTTTATGTCAACTATGTTTGTTCCAACCGCAGCGTTAACCTTTCCGGTATACAACCTTATAAAAAAATTAGGACTGTTTAATACAAGAGTAGGATTAATTTTTATCTATGCCTGTAGTGGCATAGCAGTTAGTTTTATGGTAATAAGAAATTATTTTGCTATAATTCCTAGAGAATTAGAAGAAGCCGCAAAGATTGATGGCTGTACATACTTGCAATCATTTGTAAAAATCATGCTGCCAATTGCGAGACCGGGTATATTTACCGCAGCTGTTTTAGCCTGGTTAAATCTTTGGAATGAATTTTATTGGGCTTCACTTGTAATAACAGAAAAAAATAAGATGACTGTACCAGCGATACTTTCTCAGTTCACTACTAGTTTTGCAACTGACTACAATGGCTTGTTGTCTGCTATAGTAATTATAGTTATTCCTCCTATACTATTATATTCATTTTCAAGTAAATTCTTTATTGAAGCATTATCAGGAGGAGCGGTAAAGGGATAGAGGTAAGAAAATGAAAAAAGTAACAGCAATTCTAATAGGAGCCGGGAACAGAGGGGCAGAGGCTTATGCCTCGTATGCACTTAGTTTTCCTGAAGAACTTTCATTTGTTGGAGTGGCAGAACCCAGATTAGAACATAGAGAAGAATTCAAAACTAAGCATAAAATAGATGAAAAATACAGTGTAAGTACTTGGGAAGAACTTCTAAATTTTCCTAAATTTGCAGACCTGGTATTAATTTGTACACAGGATACTATGCATATTGCACCGATGATGAAGGCTATGGAAAAAAAGGGTATGACATTCTTGTAGAGAAGCCAATAAGTCCATATAAAGAAGAATTATTAGAATTAAAGGACAGATGTGAAGCTTATGAAGAGCATGATAAGTGTTTGTCATGTTCTTCGTTACTCTCCATTTTTTACAAAGATAAAGGAAATTATAAACACAGGAGTAATTGGAGAACTTATAAATATCAGGCATATGGAGAGTATTGGTTTCTGGCACATGGCACATAGTTTTGTAAGAGGCAATTGGAGAAATACTAAGGAAAGTTCGCCTATAATTTTAGCCAAGACCTGCCATGATTTTGATATTCTTCTTTGGCTTACAGGTAAGAAATGCTTGAGAGTATCAAGCTTTGGAAGTCTTAAGTTATTTAATAAAAAAATGGCACCTAATGGTGCAACAAAGAGATGTACGGATGGATGTCCCCATAGGATAGACTGTCCGTTTTATGCGCCTAAATTCTACTTGGAACATCCAAGGGCAGAGATTGATGGATTCCGTAAGGTTGTAAGTATGGACTCAACTGCAGAAGGCTTAATGGAAGCTTTAAGGACAGGACCTTACGGTAGGTGTGTGTATGCTTGTGATAATGATGTGGCAGATCATCAGATAGTAAATATGGAAATGGAAGATGGGCTTATTATAAGTTTTACTGTAACGGCCTTCACGAATCTATGTGAAAGGACAATAAGCATTCATGGAAGCAGGGGAGAACTTAAGGGCAATATGGAAGAGAATAAAATTGAAGTCACAGATTTTTTTTCAGGAAATAAGACTGTCTACAGGATTAATACTCCGAAGGCCGGACATAGTGGAAGTGATGTTTCTATGATGAGGAATCTGATAAAACTGATTGCTGAAGGAAGGCAGAAAGAGAATATAAGTAGTGCTATACAGGCTATAGATAGTCATCTTATAGCCTTTGCAGCAGAAGAAAGCAGGCTGCACAATGGAGCAGTTGTAAGACTTTGATTAAATACTTGAAAGGGTTGATTTTATGGATAGAATGGCGGAAATAAGAGAGCGTGTGAGATGGTGGCAGGAAGCCAGGTTTGGTATGTTCATTCATTGGGGGCTTTACTCTATACCTGCCTCGGGTGAGTGGGTGATGTCTGAGAAGGAAATGACGGTTGAGGAGTACCATAAGTACTTTGAACTCTTTAACCCTGTTGATTATGACCCAAAGAAATGGGTTAGGGCTGCAAAGAGGGCAGGAATGAAGTACATAGTTCTTACTGCTAAACATCATGATGGATTTTGTCTTTTTGATTCGGATTATACAGAGTATAAGGCTGCAAATACAAAGGCAGGCAGAGACTTGGTAAAAGAATTTGTAGAGGCTTGCAGGGAGGAGGGTATCAAAGCAGGTTTATATTTTTCTTTAATAGACTGGTCACATCCTGATTTTCCAAAGTATGGTGACAGACAGCATCCGATGAGGAATAATGAAGCTTATAAGGATGAAAAAATTAACTTTGACAATTATTTAACATTTATGCATAATCAGGTAAAAGAGATAGTTACAAATTATGGAAAACTTGATTTACTATGGTTTGATTTTTCATATGATGAACTATGTGGTGAAAAATGGAAAGCAAGTGAACTCGTGAATATGGTGAGGAAATATCAACCGGATGTGATTATTGATAACCGCCTTGAAGGTTCAGGAGAGAGCCATGGAAGCCTGATTTCAGGTAAGCCTTCACTATATAGTGGGGATTTTGTAAGTCCTGAACAAATTATACCCACAGAGGGAGTTACGGATGTCAATGGAAAACCTATTCCATGGGAACTCTGTGCACCATGAACAATCATTGGGGATATTGTAATTATGACTATGAATACAAATCATCTGAAATGATAATAAGAAAGTTAGTTGAATGTGTAAGTAAAGGCGGCAATATGATGATAAATATTGGACCCGATGCACGAGGAAACATTCCGGATGAAAGCTTAGCAATTCTTGAAGAAGTAGGTGAATGGATGGATAAAAATAGTGAAAGTATCTATAAATGTGGTGCTTCACATCTTGCTAAGCCTGAATGGGGCAGGTATACTCAAAAGGGAAATGTAATCTATGCACACATATTTGAAACGCCATTAGGAGCACTTCCGCTTACAGGGATTAGGCCTGAAAGCCTTGAAGGAGTTTATTACTTGAAAGATGGCAGTGAAATAAAGCGTGGCGAAGCTTGGAATACAGCTATGTACACTGATACAGCCTTTGTTTCTTTTGGTGAAAATCCTGTATTTACCTATCCTCTTCCAGATAAAATTGACACTGTACTTAAAATTGTGGAGAGTTAAATTATTATAATATTTTAAGGCATCTGTAGTAGATTATGACAGATGCTTTTTTATTTGGTGGGGCTGTCGCATTAACAAATTTTAAAAAGTTAATGCGCAGTCCCTTTTTTATGAGTTTTCAAGTATATAAATTGATATTTATTACCAAGTGCCCTAAAAAAGTGTATACTAAAAAAGCCTTGAACGACTTCTGCAAGGCAATATTGATTTTTCTAAATTTATGCACTTTTTAGATTAAATAAATGTGTACCTGTTTTACCTTTTTGAATTTTGTTATGCAGTTTATTAATATTCCTGGCTATGGCCAAAAGAATGCTTTCTGCCAAAACATTTGGTGTACCTTTGCTTAGATATCTCCTGAAATGCATATCCTGTTTCAAATCTCCAAATGAACCCTCAGCCTGAATACTTCTGTTCATCCTTAAAAGTGCACCTTCCTCTGATAGGATTCGTTCTAAATCTGCTTTTCTCTGTTTTATAAATGTTTTTGCAATCTGTAGTATCTTTGTTCTGTCTTCAATAGGAGTCTTGCAGTTATTACCTTTTTATGCATTCACTTTTATAAGAGCATCCTTTACAGCATTCACATTTATAGATTGTTTTCTCACTTACATATCCTGTTTTTGACTTACTATGTATTATATGGTCTGCTCTTAGTTTTTTTGTTGTTTTTTTACAAATATATAAATCTGATACCTCATCGTACTCCATATTTTTCTATCTTTCCAATGTCATTCCTGTATTTTTCTGGTTTTTGAAACCTCATAATTAGCAGGCTTTATAAAGGCGGTTTGGCTGTTGGTTTCTATATACAGATAGTTCTCCTCACTTTCATATCCGGCATCAGCAGATATCTTTTTATATTTAAACTTAAGGTGCTGCTCAGCATCTTTTAGAAATGGAATCAGTGTTGTCGTATCAGTTGGCTGTGGACCCTATGGTAAGCCAGGTAATGTATTCGGAATCAACACCATGCTGCAGGTTAAATGCAGGCTTGAGCTGACCATTTCCCATTGCATCTTCTTTCAGGCGCATAAAGGTTGCGTCATTATCTGTCTTTGAATAGCTGTTTCTTTTTCCGCATAAATGCAGCTTATGATTATACTCTTTAAGTTTAGACAGGTACCCTTCCAGTGTTTCTATGCTTTTCTGTAAAAGAGATTTTCTTCTGCCAATGCCATGCACAAATCTGATATCTGATGTTTCCTTAATAGCATACAGTTTTTTGCGCAGTTTTTTAATATGTTTTATTTTAACTGTGTCACCATGTACTATTTCAATGCCGTAAAGCTTTTCACACTCATCAACAAAAATGGCAAGTTTAATAAGAAGCTTTGCCTGATTTTTTGTTACTGACTTTTTCCATACGAAAGTATATTTATTAGCATTAGCCTCAATTTTAGTACCATCAATAAATATGGTTTCTCCTGATATTTCTCCCAAATCATACAGAGTATTTGAAACCTCTGCAAGAATACGTTTGGAGCATGGCGCAAAATGGATTTTCCTAAATCTTGCAATCGTTGCATGATCGGGTGGAGTACATCCTTCAAGAAGATACATAAAGTTAATATCTCTTTTGCAGTTTTGTTCGATAGACCTTGATGAATAATCACCATTCATATATGAGTATAAAACAATTTTCAGAAGTGTTCTTGGCGATAGTGAATTTATTCTTTCATAAGTTGAATATAGATCAGTCAGATCCATTCCCTCCACAAACTGACTGAGTAACCGCACAGAATCATTTTCAGGAATAATTGTTTCAATATTTAGCGGAAGTTTTAGTTGATATATTCCGCCATTCAAGGTATAATTTTTATGTGTTAATTTGGTTTTTTGCATAACTTAATTATACACCAAAAGCCAGACTTTTAGGAGTCTGGCTGCTGTTTTTTTAGAAAAAAAGGAGCTGTGCACTAGTTCTTAGTGCGACAGCCCCATCAAATAAAAAAACTCTCCGAGGGATCGCACTGCGGCAGATATGTAGATGTCGCTAGCGCGGCCAGCTGCAGGCGGTAAATCCTGCTTTGCAGGATTCTTTCTTGTGTGCTGGATAATTAATCTGGTCTATACACCAGAATGATTGAAGAATAGTCCAAAATCTATTATAATTGGACTATAAAATAAAAATCCGGACGAAAAATATTTTATGTTAGGAAAAATAATTAAATGAAATACAAATACAACCTCCGTCCCCATCATGGGATGTGTATAGCATTTTTTAAGGGCAAGGGGTATAGCGAAGAATTTACAGCCCATATGAAGAAAATAATAAGTGAGGTGGAACATAATCCTCTCGTAAGGCTATGCGTCTATACTGATGAGCTTTGCTCGAAATGTCCTCACAATGTAAATGGAATTTGTGAAAGTACAGATAAAGTTACAAGGTACGATGAAGAAGTTCTTAAGAGATGTGGTCTTTCGGATGGAGTAATTTTATCGTATTTAGACTTTAAACAGGCGGTTTATGAGAATATTCTTCTTACCGGTATGCGAGAAGAAGTTTGTGGTGACTGCGAGTGGAGTAAGATATGTCATTTTGATTAGGGGGATAGTAATGAATGTTGCTAAAATATCATGATTTGCTTGGTAAATAAGCCTATGCTATTGACATAAGGACCTTGCATAGTAGAATATAGTAGATATTATTTTCGGAGGAGGGAAAAAATGGGAATATTTGATTTATTAAACGGTCCTGATATTAACGATGGACTTAAGGAATACCAGGCAGAAGAAAAGGCTGTGCTTCTTGATGCCAGAGAGAAAGATGAGTATGCAGACGGACATATTAAGGGAAGCATTAATATTCCGCTTAGTCGATTTATGGATGCGGAGACATTATTTGAGGATAAGAGCATACCTATCTATACCTATTGTCATAGTGGGGCAAGGAGTAAGCGTATGGTTATGGGGCTTACTAAACTTGGATTTAAGAATGTTGTAAATATTGGTGGAATAATGGATTATAAGGGAATATTGGAGAAATAATCAGCTTAGAGGCTCAGGCCAAGAAAAACCTATAGAAATACTCTATAATACTGTATATTTATAGAATATTTTTAATTGACAAAGCATACATGGTATGTTAAAACTAACCTTGTATTTGTATAAGATTTACATATGTTATTTAAATAATATATATAAATTTGAATATTTTAACGATTACGAGGAGGAAGTATACTATGTCAGAATTTTACAACGAGGCACTGGAGTTTGCAAAAAAATATGTTGCGCCTTATGCCAAGGAAACAGATGAAAATGCAGCTTTTCCTGTAGAAACATTTAAGGAGATGGGAAAAGCAGGATATTTCAAACTCATAATTCCTACAGAACTTGGGGGTTTAGGTAAGGGAATAGTAGAGCATCAGGAAGCCGTGCTTGCATTTGCAAAATATTGTCCATCAGCAGGTCTTTGCTATATGATGCATAATGTAGCCCTTAATTGTGTGCTTGCAAATGCTACAGAAGAAACTAAAAAGGCTATTTGTAAAGATGTTGTAGAGAATGAAGTATTTTTAGCACTTGCTTATTCTGAATTTGGAACAGGAACACATTTCTATATTCCTGAAGTAAAGGCTCAGTACAGTGCAGACGGAGTTGTATTAAATGGTGTTAAGTCAATGGTAACTTCTGCTGAGCAGGCAGCATATTATCTTGTACTTGCTCCTGCTGAGAAAGAAAATGCCATCAACAACTGGATAGTACCTCAGAATAGTGAAGGACTTTCATTTGCAATGAATCAGTGGAAGGGTATTGGAATGAGGGGTAATGTATCCTGCCCTATGAAGATGGATAATGTAAAACTTCCAATGTCTATGAGAATAGGTGAGGACGGAAGCGGCATGGACCAGGTATTTGCACAGGTTGCACCTATGTTCATAGTTGGCCTTGCCAGCGTTTACACAGGTTTAACACAGGCTCAGCTTGAACTTGCAACCAGCTATTCTATGAGTAGAAAATATCCAGATGGAAAGTCACTTTCCAATATTGAAACAGTACAGATTCACTTAGCAAGAATATATACTATGGCACAGACTTCTGAGTTCTTAGCAAGAGAAGCTGCAAGAAGTTTTGCAGCAGGCGAAGCAGACGCAGTTGCTAAAATCCTTGCTGCAAGAATCAATGCATCTGAAAATGCAATTGAGGCATCAAGACTTGCTATGAGAATAGGTGGCGGTAAGACTTACAATAAGGCAACTCAGATTGAAAGACTTTTAAGAGATTCTTTTGCAGGCCAGATTATGGCACCATCTGTAGATGTGCTAATTGTATGGTTAGGAAAGGCTCTTACAGGACAGCCATTAGTTTAATTAAAAATATTAAAGAGTTTAGTATGAGGAAATTATATGAAAAAATTAAAAGTAGGTGCAGTTTTATACGATCCTAAAGTTTCCGTTATCTGGCAGATGATAGAGGATTACTATAGGGAAAATGGAGCTGAAATAGAAGCTGTATTCTTCAAAGATTATGATATGCAGGTAACTGCGTTGGAAAATAAAGAGATTGACATAGCTTGGAACTCACCATTAGCAAGACTTGATGCACATATAAGATTGAATGGCAAAGATAAGTTTGGACCTATGAGAAATACAGACAGAGATCTTTGCACTTATATGGTTGTAAGAAAAGACAGGGATATAAGAAGGTATCTGAACTTAAAGGTAAGAAGATTGGTTTTGGTGCGATTGATTCTCCGCAGGCCAGACTTATACCTATCAAATTCTTAAGAGATAATGGCCTTGAATTTGGAAAAGATTATGAAGAAGTAAGATTTGATATTGGAGTAGGACTCCATGGTGACCATGTTGGTGGTGAAAAAGATGCAATGTTTGCAATGATTGAAGGCAAAACTGAAGCAACCTTTGTACTTGCTCCAAATTTTGAGGCTTGGCTTAAGGATGGAAGCGTTGATGAAAATGTTGTTGAAGTTTTAGCTAAGACAGAGAAGTTTGACCATTGTCTTTTCTCTGCACATCAGGATGTAAGTGATGAGGATTTGAAAGAGTTTACCGATATTATGCTTAAGATGGACTATTCAAATGAAAAAGAAAAAGAGATAATGGATATGGAAGGTCTGACTAAGTGGGTTGAGGGAAGAACAACAGGCTTTGAGCAGATTACAGAAGCAAATAAATATCTGAATTTTTTAGAAAATTTTAACGAAAAGAGATAAAAATATGGCGGTAGATAAGTTTAAACCTTTATCTACCGCTCTTATCGGTTCTATGCCTAGAAGTGAAAAGGTGTTAAAGGCTAGACGCATGGTAAGAGCTGGTATGATGGAGAAAGAAGAATATATGAACCTTGTCGAGGAACAGACGAGGGAAATAATTAAGATGCAGGAAGAACTTGGCATAGACATAATAACTTCCGGTGAGATAGCAAGAGATAATTATGTTTCGTTCATTTCAGAAAAATTAGGCGGAGTCATTGAAATGACTCAGGCTGATATGCTTGAATACATAGAAGATAAGAGGGAATTTGAAAATCAGCTCAGTATATTGGATGTTCCTGCTCAGTCAATAAAAAATGCAATATGTAATGATAAGCTTCTTTATAAAGGTGATATTGTTAAAAATGAGCTTTTGATGGTAAAAAAATATACTGATAAGCCTATTAAGATAACAATGCCGGGGCCTTATCTGGTTACCAGAAGTATGTGGTTATATGAACTGTCTAAGAATGGTTATCCATCCAAGGAGGCATTAGGCGAGGCTGTAATTGAGATTTTTGAAAAAGAAATATCAGAAATTCAAAAAATAGGAGTGGATGTAATCCAGCTTGATGAGCCTGTTTTGACTGAAATTGTATTTACTGAGGGTAAGCCAAGAAGTTTTATGTGTGCCAGTCTGTCACAGAGAAAAGATCCAACAGAAGAGTTGGAATTTGCTACGCATCTAATAAGTTCAGTCATTAGCAAAATTGATAAAAAATTATCAATGTCAGCCCTGCATGTATGTAGAGGGAATTGGAGCAAAAAAGAAGAAATTTTACTGGAAGGACCGTATACTCCTTTGGTTGAATTATTTAGTAAATCAGGCTGCGATAATCTCTCTCTTGAATTTCGACTCCAAGAGCCGGAGAACTAAAGGCGTTATTAGCAGATGATAGGATTAACAGTGATATTATTCTTGGTCTGGGAGTGTTAAATCCGAGAACAGATGAGGCAGAGAGTGTGGAAAGCATAGTAGGGAGAGCAAGAGAAGCATTGAAATATATCAAAAAAGAAAATCTTTGGCTCAATCCTGATTGTGGTTTTGCAACATTTTCAAATAGACCGGTGAATACATATGGAAATATAGAAAACAAGATTAAAAACATGGTTACAGCAGCAAGGATGTTAAGAGATGAGTGTTAGAGAATCTGAAATTTATGAAAAAAAATATAGGTTGATTGCTGTAAATAACGGTGTGAAAAGCCTATAATGAAAAAAATTAGTATCAATATAAATGAAAACATAAGCTTTTGATTCTAAAAAAAGAAGAATTTTTCCTCACTTGATCACTTCGTCACATCAATAGTTTCAGATTTACTTATTGCAATTAATAAGTATACTAAAAAACAGGGTGAAACAATAATGGATTTAGAGAGTCAGACAGTTGTAATTGTGAAAAATCCTCTGAGTCTTTTAAATGTAAAGGGCTTTGATGAGCCTTCTTATATAGAGAGTATTAAAATTAAAATATACTTATACACCTTTATGGAAGAGGAAAAGGCTGAGGATTATTTTTAGAAACATTGTATCAAAATGCCTTATATATAATACCTTAAAAGATAAGCTGGATATCAAAGTTGATTTTGAGTTTACCCTGTAAATTTAAGAAAAATTTTGTGAAGGATTTGTTTTTTTCTCCGATTATAGGTTAGAATGTAATTACAGATTTTAAATAAGGTTTTAGGAGGATATATGAAATTTAATATTGCAAGAACAGGCGGAGTTAAGGCAGAACTCGTATTTGAAGACAGATTAGATACAGAATTTACAAAGGCCTTGGCTGAAAAAGAGATATTTTCAGGTAAGGCAGAAGAAGTTTATTTTTCAATGAATGAGAGATTTGAGTGCAATCTTCTCATTGGCCTCGGCAAGGAAGAAAATATCGAATTTGATATGCTTAGAAAAACTTTCTTTAAGGTGGCAGAGGTCTTACTTAAAAATAAGGCAGCAGAGGTAGAATTAAACATACCTAAGCTAAACAATCTTTGCAACTATAAGCTTGCAGAGGCTATAGCAGAGGGTATGCTTCATGCTGCTTACAAGTTTGACAAATTTAAATCAGAGAAAAAGGAAACGCCTGAACTCATAGTGAACTACAATCCAATTCCAGGTAAGGAGCATAGGGCTGAGAAGGGTATAGATGAGGCAGAGAAGCTGATTGAGTCTATTTTTTTAGCAAGAGATCTTATTAATCAGCCTGCGAATGTTATTTATCCGGAGACTTTAGCCGATATAACTAAAGAGAAACTTGAGGCAAAGGGAGTAAAAGTAACAGTTTACGGTAAGAAGGAAATAGAAGAACTTAAGATGGAAGCCTTTTTAAGCGTTGCCAGAGCGAGTGCTAAGGAGCCAAAACTTATAGTTATGGAATACTACAACAACCCTGAATCAGATGAGAGAATCGCTCTTGTAGGAAAGGGACTTACCTATGATAGTGGCGGTTATGCTATTAAGCCGGCAACAAGTATGGTAGATATGCATACCGATATGGGTGGTGCAGGTACAGTAATAGGTGCAATGAATGCACTTGCAAGCCTTAAGGCTAAGGTTAATGTATTTGCTGTAGTGGCAGCCTGCGAAAATATGATTTCCGGTGACGGTTACAGAAATGGTGATATCATAGGCTCAATGAGCGGAAAGACTATTGAAATAGTAAATACAGATGCTGAGGGAAGGCTTACACTTGCCGATGCAGTTTACTATGCAACAAGCAATCTTGGAGCTACAAAGATTATTGACCTTGCAACACTGACAGGAGCTTGTGTAAATGCTTTTGGTGAACAGGTAAGCGGAGTTGTAACTAACAACGATGACTTCTTTAATAAACTTGTAGAAGGTAATGAGAGAGCCGGTGAAATGGTTTGGAAGATGCCTGCTATAGATTATTACAAGAAAATGAATGATTCTAAGACTGCTGACATTAAAAACAGTGGAGGAAGGCTTGGCGGAATGATTACAGCAGGGCTCTTTGTGGGTTCCTTCCTCGCCAGGGAGATTCCTTGGATTCACATCGATATAGCCGGTACAGCAAGCGTTGAAAAGGCTTATGGTTATATTAAGGAAGGTGCAACCGGGGTTATGGTTAAGAGCCTGTATTATGCTCTTACAGAGTAAACTGTTTTAAGCTTTAACTTTGTTATTAAGACTTAGATTAACAAGGAGGTTAATATGGATGGATTAGCAATGAGCATAGCATCTCTTTCTACAGATATGGCTATGGCAAAGACCATGTCAGCAGTAGGTACTGCTGTTATGAAGCAGACAATGGATACAAACGAGGCTATGGGCGAGGGTATGGTTAAGATGATGGAGAATTCTGTTACCCCACACCTTGGAAACAATGTAGATGTAAAGCTTTAATTTAATTAAACTAAATAACGGCCATACTGAGAGTTAATCAGTATGGCCGTTATTTGTTAGGAGATTAAATCTTAAATTTATTTATCATTTCAATCATATCTTGAGCAAGTTCTGCTAAGCTTGCACTTGCAGAAGCAACTTCCTGTGAGGAATAAAGCTGGGAATTAAGGGCTTCTGAAGACTCTTGAGCAGCTGCGGCATTTTCCTCGGATAGGGCTGAAAGGTTTTCAATTATGCCTACAAGAGACTCTTTGGTAACTTCAAGTTTCTTCACTGAACTATTCAAGTTATTCATTTCGCTCATATTTTTATCTAATTCAGATGAAATTAAATTGAATATCTCCTGGGTTTCATTTACCTTGTTATTCTGCTCGGCTACAGTATTGCCAACAACTTCCATTATATCGACTGTTTCAGACACTTTTGCGGTAAGACCCTGTACTATCTCCTGAATTTCTTCGGTAAATTGATTAGATTGTTCAGCTAGTTTTCTGATTTCTTCGGCAACTACAGCAAAACCTTTGCCGGCTTCACCTGCTCTGGCAGCTTCGATAGCGGCATTTAGAGCAAGGAGATTGGTCTGGTCAGAAATAGACTTAATCATATTACTTGCGGTTGAAATTTGTAATGCCCTTTCGTTTGTATCTAAGATAACATCATGGACATTCTGTGAAGAAGTTCCAAGTTCTTTAGTTGCATTGATTAACTTAAGTATTGTAGTCAGTCCCTGTTCCTTAGCCGATGAAACCTCTTCTATGGTTGAATTAAGGGATTTAATTATTGACTCATTAGAGGTTAGTGCATTATCCATAACCTGCATAGCTTCAGCACCTTTTTGCATATCCTCTGCCTGCATTACAACGCCCTTTGATATCTCTTCAACAGTGTTTGTAAGAGTTTTAGAGATGTCAGCAGAGTGTTCGCTGGAAGCGGTAAGCTCTTCAGAGGAGGCAGAAACCTGATTGGCAATATCTGTAATTTGGGTCATTATACCCTGTATTGTTTGTTTGACGGTAATAAGCGCTCTTGAAATTATGCCTATTTCATCTTTATTTTTAGAGTAAATAACTGATGGAGATGTGTCTGAGAGAGTAAAGTCATATTCTACCATACCCTGAATGCATTCACTCAATCTGATGATTGGTTTGGATACTGAATTAGCAATCAGGTAAATAATTACTAATAACAGGAGGATAGAAACAATACCGATAATGAGCATGAAAAAAGCTAAATCTGTTGAAGCACTTATTACTTCACTTTCAGGAGCTTCCAACACAACAACCCAGTCTGAGTCCTTAATAGGGCATACAGCGTAGAAACGGCTTACTCCTTCTACCTTGGCAGATAAAAAATCCAACTGTCCGGAACTGATTTTATTTGCCAGTTCAGCAAGCTGTCCGTTCTCTACTTTTGAAACATTATCATCTAGAGTATACTTATCATCTATAATGTATTTACCTGATTTATTTACCAGAAAAGCCTTTCCATATTCGCCATATTTAATTGATTTGATTAAATCTTGAAATTCATCCATTGCAATATCTGCACCAAGTACACCTACAGCCTTACCGTTATATGATACGCCGTGGCTGATTGCCATTACAAGTTTTCCGGTAAAAGCTACATATGGATCAGAGACATAGGTTTTATCAGTTCCCATTACAGCTTTGTACCAAGCCCGTGAAGTAGGGTCAAAGCCGGCATCGGGCACTAATCCTAACCGCTTAGATAAGTTTTATCATCAAAAGCTACATAAAAATCAGCAATTCCTGTAATTTGCTTGGCCATATCGGTTATATTATCTAAGAGCAATGCTCCCCTTTCCTGCCTTTTTGAAACATTAGCAGCGGATACATCTACATAAGTTTTTTTGCTCAAAATAATAGTTTCTATGTCAGAAGCATATTTCTGGGTATAAGCAAGCATTGTCTCTCTGCTCTCGCTAATTAGCAAGGACCTTGAATATGTATAAGAAACAGCAGTCAGGATTATAATAACCAGAAGAATAGGGATACCAATAAGAAATAACATTTTGTTTTTGAGCTTCATTTTAATTCCTCCCAATCATGTAAGTTATAATTTAGATATAAAAACTGCAAATTGCAGTAATTAAAGGAGTTACGAAGTAGATAAGATTAAATATGTAATGCAAAATCATATATAGTTATTATAGTATCAAACTTAATAATTATTGTCAATAAAGAGACAATAACTTCTTTTCTTTATATGCATCCTTAGAGATTAAATTAAGTGTCACATAGAAAATAGTGAGGATAACATTTATATTTAACTACTATTCCATTTTGTCATAGCTAAGTACTGGAAATATTCTTAAAAAACCTGTATGCTATAGAGGTTTGAATAATAAATGAGAGAGGGAGATCTATGGATAAGAAAAAAGGAAGTTTTACAGGCAGTTTGGGATTTATTCTGGCTGCGGCCGGAAGTGCTGTTGGGGTGGGAAATATATGGAGATTTCCTATCTTGCAGCAAAGGATGGCGGTGGCTTATTTATTCTGATTTACCTGATACTGGTACTTACCTTTGGTTTTACACTGCTTACAACAGATATAGCTATCGGGAGAAAAACCAGAAAAAATGCTCTTCAGGCTTTTGGAAGCGTTTCACCTAAATGGAATTTCTTAGGTAAACTTACATTTTTAGTACCGGCTTTGATTATGACATATTATTCAGTAATTGGAGGATGGATAACCAAGTACCTGTTCGCCTATGTAACAACCGATGGCATAGAGGCGGCTTCAGACGGATATTTTACAGGTTTTATAACATCTGAAATATCACCAATAGTTTTTATGCTGATTTTTCTTTTAGTAACTGTATGGATAGTGTATAGAGGCGTTGAAAAGGGTATCGAGCAGTTTTCTAAATTTGTAATGCCGGGCTTACTTTTACTTATAATTGGAATAGCTGTATTTTCTTTGACACTTAAACATACAGACGCAGCAGGGGTTACACGAACAGGCATTGATGGATTGCTTGTGTATTTGAAACCTGATTTTGAGGGAATTACAGTTTCTAAGTTCCTTAATATACTGCTTGACGCAATGAGCCAGTTATTTTTTTCCCTCAGCGTATCAATGGGAATTATGATTACCTATGGTTCTTATGTTAAGAAGGAGACGCATCTTGAAAAGTCTATAACTCAGATTGAGATATTTGATACCGGAGTAGCTCTCATAGCAGGAATGATGATAATACCTGCAGTGTTTGTATTCTTTGGCATGGATGGTATGGGATCAGGGCCAAGCCTTATGTTTATTTCGCTTCCAAAGGTATTTGCAGCTATGGGCGGAGCAGGTAAATTTGTAGGAATACTCTTCTTTGTGATGGTAGTATTTGCGGCACTCACTTCCTGTATATCAATTATGGAGACTCTGGTAGCAAACTTTATGGAAATTTTTCACGCGGGAAGGAAAAAAGTATGTGTGGCTGTGGCAGTATTTAGTGTAGTAACCGCTATACTTATCTGTCTTGGATATAATGTGCTTTATTTTGAAGCGCCTCTTCCAAATGGCTCTACAGGACAACTCCTTGATATAGCTGATTATATAAGTAACAGTTTCCTCATGCCCCTCATTTCATTTTTAACCTGTATCTTCATAGGCTGGGTGGTTAAACCTGATTGGATAGAGGGGGAAATGCTTGAAAATGGAGCAACCTTTCATAAGAAGAAAATGTATGAGATTATGGTGAAATACATAGCGCCTGTGATGATGGGTATCTTATTTTTACAGTCTACAGGTATATTTGGAATATTTGCGGGGAAATAATCTGAGTTAAATAGTGAAGAATGTGGAGCATCTGTCTTATGGCGGGTGCTCTTTAAATTAATTTCTGATATATTGCTGTGAAGTAAAGTATGTTAATCTATTTAATGGGATAACTAAGTTGAAAGAAGGAAGAAAAATGAAATATTATATATATATTCTATTATGTTCAGACAATACCTACTATACAGGGTTCACTACTGATGTAGAAAAAAGGCTGGAAGAACATAATTTAGGAAAAGGTGCCAAATACACAAGGGGGAGAACTCCCTGTAAGCTTGTATACACTGAAAGCTTTGATGATAAAAGTTCTGCGATGAAGAGGGAGTGGGAGATAAAGCACAGGCTTACAAGGGAGGAGAAGGAAAAGTTAATTAAAGGAAATAACCTGCGTGAAAACCTTGTCATGCAGTGTGGTACAGTTCTTAAATGAAGTTCTATACGATGCTTGGGCTGAATTGCTAAGATTCCGGTTATTTTAACAGGTGTGTTATAATTTTTATAAAAAAGGAAGGGGAAATCAATATCTTAAACGAAATTATCCATAACTAACCTCCTTGAGTAGATTATATAACTAATATATCAAATACGCAACGAAAAGCCAACAAAAAGGAGGCGAGATGGAAGAGAAGAAAATTCAAATAACAAAATTTACCTGAAAGTCGGTGAGTGAGTACTGTTTTTGGAGTTATAATGTACTTATAAACGACAGGAAGGAGACAAGAGCCATGAAAAATTTTGGTAAAAAAATTGATGAGCTTACTAAACTCACCAAGCTTGCATTAGAGGTTGGCACTCTAATAGCAGTAATCAAACTGGTACTTGAAAGTATCAGCTAAGGTTCGGAGGCTTAGCCCCTGAACTAAAAAGAATATATCAGAAATTCATGGCTCTTGCAACAGCAATTAAAGAGAAAGAAAAGGCTTATTCAGAGCAGGAAGAGAAGAACAGGGACATATAAAAAGCTGTTGACATGGCTGCTAAAGATATGCTTGCCGCAGGCCTAAAATGCGTAACTTATGCTAATGGTTCAATGCATACGCTTTCAGACTATGCGGAAATGGCTATAAGGACTGCTGCCAAAAGAGCTTATTTGCAGGGTACAGGAGAAAAGACAGGAATGGGGGCTTGCCATACAATCTTTTTTGAGGGTATAAGCAAGGAAGAAAGCAAATACACCAAGGAAGAACTTGACCGGATTGGTGAAAATTATACCAATGAACAGAAAGAGAAGTACATAAAAAGGCAGGTTGAGAAGTATGATAGGCTTTCAAAGAACTCACTTGATGAAGAGAATAAGAAAAAGTATAAGGCAAGGAAGGAAGAATGGCAGAATAGATTAAAAAGCATTAAAAATTCTAAAAGTAATACGAAGAATGAGGAGTGGAAAAAGAAATATGTAAAAGACTTGAAGAGAGATAAGAAAGATGATAAAGTAGAACCTATTATGAAAGATATAACGAATGAATGGAAAGAAGTACCACATGGAAATGCGAAAAAGGTTAAAGACTTAACGGAATATGAAGTAGATGGAACTGTGTATAAGGTTGACAATAAATGTGTATTACTTGACCATAATCAAGAAGAAAAGGAAATAGCTAATATATTTTCTGAAAAGTATGGTAAGTCAGTGCAATTAGTTCCCAGAATTTTGTATCCACAAAAAATAAGAACACCTGATTATTTAATTGAAGGTGAAAAATATGATTTAAAAACTCCTATAGGCTCAGGCAAGAATACAATTTATGATTTGGTAAGGAAAAGTAAAGCACAGGCTGATAATTTTATAATTTGCCTAGATAATGTGGCATTGGGGATGGACGATGTAGAGCTACAGATAAAAACCATATATAGTTCAAGACACACTCAAAGTATCAACGAAATAATACTGATAAAAAATGGAGAAATATTAAAAGTGTTCAAGAAATAAAATAGAGATTGTGGCCGCTCCCAGTTTCAAAGAAACCTTGTGGGGGAACGGTACAATCTCTATTTACTTCGATTATACAATATATGACATTAAAAATCAAGCACCTGTAGTGGGGTGCTTTTTAATTGTTATTTGAAAAAGTAAATTCCATATTAGTATGGATTTTACTTTTTCCATACACCACATCTTTTAACTATGGACTTTACTGATTCCATGATTAAAAATATATATTGGGTTAGATTCATCAGGTTAGGGTTTTTATATACAAACTGAAAGGAATATTTTAATTATGGGAAAAACATTCACATCTTTCTTTTAAGCCAGCGTTCTGACATAGAAATCATGCTTTCTAAAAATGAGCTTTTAATAAGATTGCTTTGGCTATAGGAAAAGACAACACAACTGTTTCAAAAAGAAATAAAAAAACATAATTACTGAACAGACAGGCTCATACGGCAGGGTCTTTTAATGACTGTCTGCATTCAGTGGACAGATCATGTAAAAAAAGATTTGTATGCAGTCACTGCCTTAACAAAAACAGAACATGCGGAAGCTGCGGGAAATGCATGCCACTGTGTGATGATTATGTCAAACATATCTGCCCTAAACTTCTTAAGCCACCTTATGTATGTAACGGATGCCCTGACAGAAACAGGTGTCGCCTTGAAAAAAGGTTTTACAAGGCAAAGGAAGCTGAGGCAAGATACAGAAAATCGTTGTCTGAATCAAGAACAGGGTTTAACCTTACAGAAAACGAAAGGGAATATATAGACGGCATTGTAAGTCCACTCCTGTTAAAAGGGCAATCCATAAGACATATAACAATCAACCATTCTGATGAAATCATGGTTTCCGACAGGACTCTCTATAAATATATAAACAACAGTCTGTTTTCTGCTAGAAACATTGACATGCCACGCACTATAAGAATGCGTCCGAGAAAAAATAAAAGCAAATCTTTGAAAGTGGATAAAGAGTGCAGAAAGGGAAGGACTTATGAGGACTTCCTGAAGTTTATTGAAGAAAACCCTGATTCAGTTGTATGTGAAGGCGACAGTGTAGAAGGGGTAAAGGGCGGGAAAGTACTTCTCACTCTCTTCTTTGTACAACAGAACCTGCAGCTTGCTTTTCTGAGAAACTACAATGACTCACGTTCTGTTACGGATATATTTGAAAGGCTGTATATTGAACTGAGGCCTGATATTTTCGGGAAAATATTTGATGTGCTGCTGTTAGACAATGGAAGTGAGTTTTCAAATCCACAGGCACTGGAATTTGATGCACAAGGCAACATGAGACTTAGGGTATTTTACTGTGATCCTTCTTCACCTTACCAAAAGGGTGGCTGTGAAAACAACCATGAAATGATAAGAAGGATAATACCAAAGGGTGTGGATTTTAGTAATTACACACAGGAAGACATAAACCTGATGATGAGCCACATCAATTCATATTCAAGGGTGAAGCTCGGAAGCAAAAGCTCTTATGATATTTTTGCATTTCAATACGGCAAAAAAATATTAAAGAGCCTAGGTATTCAAAAAATTTCACCGGATGAAATTACCCTAACCCCTAAGCTCTTAGGCAAATAAAAAGGAACTCACCGGTTAAAAGATGAACTTCTAGCCCATATATAAAGGGTGGATTTTACTTATTCCCAGTTTTGGAAAGTAACTTCGACTCCTGTTTGCTATGAAAAAAATTAGGTCATGTTCTTCCTGTAAGGCTGATTATAGCATTTTTTTCAGATAATGTATACATCTAGCTCTTAATTTATGTAAAATTTGTAACAAGTGTAGTTTTTCAACTTAAATGCAACGGTGTTGCACCTACTTTGACAGATACCCCTGTTGCATTTACATTGAAGAATATCATTAGCTCAGTTCCAATATAATACAAAGAGCCATTCTAATTGATAAATGAAGGAAATATAAGGCTATTTTAAGTTTTATTTATAGTTATATTGGGCTTAATTATGATGAATTTCACTTACGAAATTCTAGTCAAGGCTGGGCTGAAAGCCCATTCACTTTAGCCTTGACAGATTTCGTATAAGTGAAATATAATCTATTAGCCCAAATATAAGAATTATTAAGTAGATATTGGTAATATTTTTCAAAGTAAATGCAACACTAAAAAGCGTTGCATTTAACCTGAAAGATACGCTTTCAGGTCTGTTTTACTATACTCTTTTTTTCGCCAAAAGCAATAAAAATCAAATCAAATTTGATTAAGTTCAGTCTGATTTTATTGATATAATTTTATTATTTTATCTAGGAAAAGTGTTGCATTTACTATTTTTTTATAAAGTGTTGCACTTACCTTGAAAAATCTAGCAATTTGTAACAAGTAACTTCCATACCGTATCTAAAAATAAAAAAATTAAACATTAGGTGTGGAAGTTACTTTTTGCAATTCACCGTGCTTTTTAATGCAATAATTTAATAAGTTTACAAGCGTTTTACAGTAATGTAGATCGTGGAGTTTGACACTTACTCATAACACTAAATTTAAATAATCCTTTATTTAAGCCAACTAAGGCTTATTTTTTTGTCAAATTTTTTCTATTTTATACTAGCTATTTCTAGCTATTTATGTTATAATAGAGAAGGAGGTATAAACACCATGAAACTTACAAAATCAGGTTCTAAGAATTCCCCTACTTATTATGTACAAAAATCCATATGGATTAATGATAAATCCACCACCAAGACAGTAGAACGCCTTGGCTCTCTTGAAGAGCTGAAAGCTCGTGCAGGTGATAAGGATCCTATTGAATGGGCAAATGAGTATGTAAAAAAACTTACCCTTGCTGAAAAAGAATCAAAGAAAGATATCACTATTAAGTACTCCGGAAGCAGACAGATTGATAAAAATGTCAGGAAATCTGTTAATGCAGGCTATCTCTTCCTAAAGAAGATTTACAACGAACTAAAGCTTCCTAAACTGGCAGATGAAATATCCGAGAAATATAAGATAACATATGACTTAGATAACATTTTTTCTTCCCTCCTTTATACAAGAATTCTTTCGCCTTCTTCAAAAGAAGCTTCGTTCCACTATTCAGAAAATTTACTGGAGAAAAGAAACTTTGAACTTCATCAGGTTTATCGTGCTCTTGAAGTCCTTGCAAAGGAAAATGACCTGATACAGAAAAGGCTTTACGGGAACTCCCTGTCCGTTATAGAGAGAAAGAAACATATCCTTTACTATGACTGCACAAACTTCTATTTTGAAACAGAGGAAGAAGATGAATTTCGGAAATATGGCATCTCCAAAGAACACAGGCCAAACCCTATTGTACAGATGGGCTTGTTTATGGATGCAGATGGAATTCCACTTGCCTTCTCAATGTTCCCGGGCAATCAGAACGAACAGCCGTCTCTTGCACCGCTAGAGAAAAAAGTCATATCAGATTTCGGTATTGATAAACTTGTTGTATGTACTGACTCAGGTCTCTCTTCTACAGCAAACAGAAGATTCAATGATACAAAAAACCGTAAATTTATAACAACACAGTCAATTAAAAAGTTAAAAGGCTTCTTAAAGGAGTTCTGCCTTTCAGATGAAGGTTGGAAAAAAGCAGGTAGCAGAAAAACCTATAAAATAAGTGAACTTGACCCTGTAGAAGACTGCCATACTACCTTCTATAAAGACAGATGGATTAATGAAGACGGCCTTGAACAGCATCTTATAATTACATTTTCTCTAAAATACCGGACTTATCAGAGAAAAATAAGAGGAAGGCAGATTGAAAAAGCAAGCAGTTCTCTTGACCACCCTTCAATCCTTACAAAAAGGTCTGCAAATGATTATAAATGTTTATTATCAGAAGAACATATCACAAGGCATGGTGAGATTGCTGAAAAATCCCTCATAGAGTTGGATATGAAAAATATAGCTGAGGAAGAACGGTATGATGGTTTTTATGCTGTATGTACAAACCTTGATGATAATGCAGAAGCCATTGTAAGAATCAACCATAAACGCTGGGAAATCGAAGAATGCTTTCGAATTATGAAAACCGAGTTTAAGGCAAGGCCTGTTTATCTCTCAAGAGAAGACAGGATTAAGGCTCATTTCTTAACTTGTTATGCTTCCCTTGTACTGTATCGTATTCTGGAGAAAAGGCTTACAGAGCAGTTCCCTGAAGTAAGCTTTTCATGCCATGAAATCATACAAACACTCAGGGATATGAACATGCTGGTATCTCCGGGTGATGGCTACATTCCTGTTTATGAAAGAACAGGCCTTACTGATGCTTTGCATGAGATTTCAGGTTTTCGAACTGACTTAGAGATTGTATCAAACAAAAATATGAAAAAAATTTTTACGATGATGAAAAAAGAAGAAAAATAACTACATTTTTTTGCATATATAAAGACTCTAAAACCCTGATTACAAAAGGGTTTAGAGCCTTTTTGATTGTTGTAAGTGTCAAAGATGGGAGTAAATACCTTTCAAAGTAAACGCAACACTAAAAACCGTTGCATTTAACCTGAAAGATGTGGTTTCAGGTCTGTTTGCTATACCCTTTTTTTGCCAAAAGCAATAAAATTAAACCAAATTTGATTAAATTCAGTCTGATTTTATTGATATAATTTTATCATTTTATCTGGCAATAGTGTTGCATTTACTATTTTTATACAGTGTTGCACTTACCTTGAAAATCTAGCAATACGAAGAATGAGGAAAAGAAATATGTAAAAGACTTGAAGGGAACTAAAAAAGATGATAAAGTAGAACCTATTATGAAAGATATAACAAAAAGAGTGGACAAACAATATAGGTTCAACTGTTTCAAAAAGTGGAAGACTTGAAAAGAATTTACAATAAATAATGTGAATTATAAGGTATTAGGAACAGATGTTAGATTTGAATATGATGAAGAAGAGAAGACCATAGCGGCATTATTATCAAAAGCTTCAGGAAAGAAAAAATTTATATGCTACCTAAAAATAAATAAACCTGACGGTATATCTACAGCAGATTATTTAATTGATGGCGAGTTTTACGATTTAAAAAGAATTTACGGCTCAGGAAAAAGAACATTAAAAGATACTGTAAAAGATAAAAAAAGAAACAATCAAAGAGGTTTATTTTGAAAAATAACAGAGAAAAAGTAAATTATCATCTGATGAAATTACAAGACAATCAGAAGGAATATTCCGATTTTCAGAAACGAATTTTGTAGATGAAATAGTAATTATAAAAGATAATAAGCTGATGAAAGTGTTAAAAAGAGGTTAGCCCTCCGCCTTAACAGGCAGCGACAAACCTCTTTTGTATCTTTATACTAGCATATATATGTAAAAAAATCAAGCACCTTAGCAGGGTGCTTTTTTAATACAGAAAGGAAGCATAATGGAAGAATTTAACCAAATATACCGCATTCTTCAAATTCTCAAAAAAGCAATGGATGTAGAAGAGTTTGACCAGGAACTTATTTCGAGCGAAACCCTTAAGGTGAATTATCCTAAATGGTGCAGACTGATAGCAATGCTTGTTAATAATGGGTATATAAGCGGTGTAAGTGTGTGGAACTCATTAGACTGCCTGTATCCTAAAGTAGAACTTACAAGACCTGAAATTACATTAAAAGGGCTTGAGTATTTAGAAGAAAACAGCATGATGAAGAAAGTCTCGAAAGTGGCTAAGGGGGTTATAGATGTTTTTACATAAAATAAATATGATGATTAAAGAAGATGAGAAGCCTGCACTAGAGAAAGAAAAACAGAGCAGTGATGCTTGAAAAGACAGGAGCCTTCAACAAGGCTGTAGCAGTTATCCCTTCAACAAAGCTTCAGGAGGGTGATATTTTGGTGACAAGGTCAAAAGGGCATACAGTTATTGTAATCGAGCAGAATCAGAGGATAAGCCAGCCCATAAACCTGATAAAGCTAAAGCAGAAAAATCAAAGAAAGATATAAAAGCCATTGCGCTTGAGGTTATAGCAGGCAAATGGGGAAGTGGTGAGGATAGAAAAAATAGGTTTAAGGCAGCAGGTTATAATTATAGTGATGTACAGAAAGAGGTTAAACAATTCTTAAAGTTTTACCCCATTTATTCTTAAAACCTTATCCGTTATAATCTAATTAAACAATTGTTAAAATATAAAAGTTAATTCTTCGAATTACACTTAACTGAAGGGCAGGGGAAGTATGTACAGTATATTGGTTTGTGATGATGAAAAAGACATAGCAGCAGCCATTAAAATTTATCTGGAAACAGAAGGATATAAGGTATTCACGGCAGAAAATGGCAGGGAAGCACTGGACATTGCTGCAAAGGAAGAAATCCATTTAATAATTATGGATGTGATGATGCCTGTGATGGACGGGATAGAGGCGGTTAGAAAACTTAGGGAAGACAGCATAATTCCGGTAATTATGCTCACTGCAAAAAGTGAAGATGTGGATAAGGTGTTAGGGCTTGGTATAGGGGCTGATGATTATGTAACAAAGCCCTTCAATCCTATTGAGCTAATAGCCAGAGCTAAGTCGCAAATCAGGAGATATGTAAGGTTTGGCGGACAGCCTGAAAAGTCTGATGATAAAGTTCTTGCCATCAATGGACTTGTACTGGATGATAATGCAAAGGAAGTACAGGTGGATGGGGAAGTGGCAGACCTTACACCTAAGGAATTTGAAATCCTTAAGATGCTTATGCTTGAAAAAGGCAGGGTATTTTCGCCTGAAACCATATACCGCAAGGTGTGGGGTGAAGAACCCTATGGAAGTGAAGGTGCGGTTGCTGTCCATATAAGGCATTTAAGAGAGAAAATAGAGATAAACCCATCCGAACCGAGGTTTATTAAAGTGGTTTGGGGACAGGGATATAAGGTGGAAAAGGAGAGGTAGACATGGAAGAAAAGAATGAGATTGAAGTAATGAGTGGAGTCAAAGAAAAGAAGCAATATGACAGTTTCATATATTCTCTGCCATTTAAGAGTGGAGCAATTATATCGTCATTAGTAATCTTCGTACTTGGAATAACCTGTGTTATAGCATTTATGTGGCTTTGGGAAGAAGATATTTATAGCATGACAGCCAATGAGGCTGCTGAATATATTGCACACTACGGTGGAGGCAAAGCTAATATACCTCCGTTAGCTGAGGCTTTGATTAATTTAAGGTATGCAGTTGTGCCTATTGGAATAGCACTTGGAATCTTATATCTTGTTGACATAGTGTTTATTTTTGCAGCCCTTGGACATAAGAGAGGAAGTAGTGAACTGGTAAAATTCCCGACCTCTGACTGGCCGTTTGATATAATCTGCCTGCTATATTTAATGTTTTTTTCAGTTACCTTAGAGATGTCAACTACAAGAATTAACGGTAGAGAAGCTTTTGGCTCTAATAATATTGCCTGCTTAATTATGCTTGTGGTGTATTATTTTTTCATACTGTCATTTTTTCTCAATGCAGCAATTAATCTAAAAGATAAGACTTTATTTAAGAATATGTTTATTGTTAAATCTCTTAGATATATTTTTAGAGGAGTAGATAAGGCATTAAAAAATGCAGATATTACTAAAAATGCAATTTTATATTTTGGAATGTTTGCAGGAGCAGAGTTTGTCATATTATTGATGTTTAACCTGCTTGGAACAGAAGTAATAAGTGCCTTGCTGTTTCTGTTGTTTTTAGTAAATATATTTGCTTTTATAGTAATTTACAAGGTTATGATTGGTGTAAAGGAAATTGAAACTGCAGAGCAGAAAATAATTGCAGGAAATCTCGATTATAAGCTAAATACCGCTGGATATAAAGGTGACTTAAAGATATTGGCAGAAGGACTGAATGAAATAGGCACAGGACTTGAAAATGCAGTAAATGGAAGGATGAAGAGTGAGAGATTTAAGACTGAATTGATTACTAATGTTTCACATGATATAAGACTCCGCTTACTTCAATCATAAACTATACAGATCTGTTAAAGAAAGAGAATATAGAAACGGAGCCTGTTAAGGGCTATATCGAGGTACTTGACAGACAGTCGGAAAGGCTTAAAAAGCTGATAACTGACCTGCTTGAAGCCTCCAAGGCATCTTCAGGTAATATAAAGCTGGATATTGCAGAAGTAGATGCAGGACTAATGCTTGAACAGGTATACGGAGAGTATCAGAACAAATTTGAAAAAGCAGGGCTTACAGGGATAGTTACCAAGCCTTCTGAAACAGTTTTTATAAAGGCAGATGCAAATCATCTTTTCAGAGTTTTTGATAATATCCTTGGCAATGTAGTAAAATACGCACAGCCTGGCACAAGGGTGTATATAGATCTTACCCAAAATGACGAAACAATAACAATATCATTTAAGAATATTTCAAAGGAAAAGCTGAATATAACAGGAGAGGAGCTTATGGAACGCTTTGTAAGGGGCGACAGGTCTAGAAATACTGAGGGAAGCGGACTGGGGCTTTCCATAGCCAAAAGTCTTGCAAATCTGATGGGTGGGAAACTTGAGATTGTGATAGATGGTGATTTGTTTAAGGTAGAGGTTAGATTTAATAACCAAGGTAGAATTTAATATTGATAATATTACAACGAAATGACTGCAGCATTTTTATAGCTGCAGTCATTTTACATTAAAGCATATATTATTTATTATTTTCATAAGCAGTTTCTTCCTGTTCTGCAACTGCATCTAATGAAGAAGTAGCAGCAGGTTTGTCTGGAACATAGGTAATTATGTCCTCAACCCTGCAATTCAGAATTCTACACAAATTCTCTAAAGTGGCGGTTGATATATAATCACCTTTCTTTATTCGGTTGATTTGTGAGTTGCTTACACCGTAGTAGACAGAAAGTTTGTATTGAGAAATATTTTTAGCTTTTAATGTCTCCCAAAACTTTTCATAACTTATCATAGCTTAAACCTCGAACGAATACCTCTGGGTAGTCATAGAATAATAATTGTATACGAATTCTAATGGAATTAAGATATAGTAATGCCTGAAATTAGACAAGACTAAAGTATCGGACATTGTCCAATATCGGGGGAGATTGAAAGAAAATAACAACCGGAACCATAGTTTAGTAACATTGCAAATTTTGTTTAACAATTGAGTTTTAAATTCATTTATAGTATAATGCTTTCCGAAGGACAAAGACTTGTGCGGTAAAGATTTATGTAAGTTATCTTTGTGCACGGAAATGTGAAAAAATACATATTTTTATATGTTAATTAACTTGAGCCGCAAGCAATTTTGTGGCTGGCAAGTTTACTTGTTTATGCTTGAAAGGAGTAAAAAATGTCTAAAAAACCGGTAGTTCTTGTTATAATGGATGGATTTGGTATCAATGAAAGAAAAGATTATAATGCCATTGCACAGGCAAAAAAACCTAATCTTGATATGTTAATGAAAACCTATCCTTGGAAAAAGGGATATGCAAGTGGTCTTGCGGTAGACTTCCTGATGGACAGATGGGAAATTCTGAAGTAGGACATATGAATATGGGTGCCGGAAGAATCATCTACCAGGAGTTAACCAGAATAACAAAAGAGATAGAAGACGGAGAATTTTTTAAGAATGAGGCTCTTCTTTCAGCGGTGGAAAACTGTAAGGAGAAAAACAGTGCTCTTCATTTGATGGGACTTCTTTCAGATGGTGGAGTCCACAGCCATATTACACATATGTATGGTCTTTTGGAACTTGCAAAGAAGGCAGGCCTTGAAAAAGTTTATTTACATTGTTTCCTTGATGGAAGAGACACACCGCCAAGAAGCGGCCGGGACTTTGTAGCTGATGCAGTTGCAAAAATGAATGAAATCGGCGTAGGTAAGGTTGCTTCTGTAATGGGACGATACTATGCGATGGATAGAGATAACCGCTGGGATAGGGTAGAACTTGCTTATAAGGCCATGGTTTATGGCGAAGGAAATACAGCCTTTGATCCGGTGGCCGCTGTAGAAAATTCATATAGAGCTGATGCAACTGACGAATTTGTAGTTCCTACTGTGATTGAAAAAGATGGCGTGTCTGTAGGAACTATCAAAAATGATGACAGCATAATTTTCTTTAACTTCCGTCCTGACAGGGCAAGAGAGATTTCAAGGGCTTTTTGTAATGATGATTTTGACGGATTTGAGAGAAGAGGCGGAAGAGTTAAGACAAAGTTTGTCTGCTTCACTGACTATGATTCAAATATGCCAAACAAAGAAGTTGCCTTTAAGAAGGTTGACATCAAAAACACCTTTGGAGAATACCTCTCAAAACTTGGCAAAACTCAGCTTCGTACGGCAGAGACAGAAAAATATGCTCATGTTACCTTCTTCTTTAATGGAGGTGTAGAGGAGCCATATCCGGGAGAAGACAGAATCCTTGTTAAATCTCCAAAGGTTGCAACCTATGACTTACAGCCTGAAATGAGCGCTTATGAAGTTTGTGACGGACTTGTAAATGCCATAAAGAGTGACAAGTATGATGCAATTATCTGTAACTTTGCAAATCCTGATATGGTTGGACACACAGGAGTTATGGAAGCAGCAGTTAAGGCGATTGAGACAGTTGATACCTGTATAGGAAGGGCTGTTGAGGCTCTTAAAGAAGCAGGTGGAGCTATGTTCATCTGTGCTGACCACGGAAATGCGGAACAGATGATTGACTACGAGACAGGAGAACCTTGGACAGCCCACACAACAAACCCTGTGCCTTTCATCCTTGTGAATGCAGGAGAGGAATACGATTTGGCTGAAAATGGCAAGCTCTGCGACATCATCCCTACACTCCTTGAGCTTATGGGGCTTCCACAGCCTGAAGAAATGACTGGAAAGTCGCTTTTGATTAAAAAATAAATCTTATAAAAATGAAACAAATATTGAAAAAACCGTAGAATAGTTATGGAAAAGTACAGTGTAGTATTGTTAAAAGAATGCAAAATAGAAAACTATGTATCTGAAGATGATGCAAAAATCTTTGAAGAGAGCGTTGTTTTGTGTGAGTTTGAAGATGATTTTTTTGAAGAAACATCACCAGAAGAACTGTTAGAATATTTTTGCAAAGAAAAATACCAGCCAATAAGTATACAAATGCTTACGGAGAAGAAGTCTCTGTTGAAGTTGTTGCTGTAATTGATTATTTTAACTTATTTGAAAATGTAGAATTTGATAATTTTACGGAAATATATTGCAGGCATTTCATAGAGAAAAAATCGATGGTGGTGGCTGATGTTATAGAAAAAATATTATCCTGACTTTTCCATAACGAAATGAAATAGCATATTATACAAAAATTGCTATAACTGATTAGTATCTGTGCAAAAAGAAATAAGTAAGAACATATTTCGCCTTGCACAGATACTTTATATTACAGGTAAAAATGGGATTTTATAGTAAATATAACCAAAGATGATGGAAAAAATCTCTTTGATTATAGCAAAGTTTTGTGGTAAAAAAGAATGACAGGAAACTTGAAATGTGGTAAAATAACATAAAGTGTAGATTTTTAATCTGCATAATAAAAAAGTAAGTATAAACTTATCTGAATAAGGCTTGAATTGTAACTTAAAGTGCATGTTTTTGAATGCACTTATTTCTGTGTTTAAGTCTTAGTCAGAGGAACAACAGGAGGAAAATACAATGGCAAGAAAGTGGGTATATCTATTCACTGAAGGAAAAGCTGAGATGCGTGAGCTTCTTGGCGGTAAGGGTGCAAACCTTGCAGAAATGACAAATATCGGACTTCCGGTACCTCAGGGCTTTACTGTAACAACAGAAGCCTGCACTCAGTACTATGAAGACGGTAAGAAAATTAATGATGAGATTCGTGGTCAGATAGACGAGCATATCACAAAGCTCGAAGCAATCACAGGTAAGAAATTTGGAGATCATGAAAATCCACTTCTTGTTTCAGTTCGTTCAGGTGCTAGAGCTTCAATGCCGGGTATGATGGACACAATTCTTAACCTTGGTCTTAATGAGGAAGTTGTACATGTTATCGCTGAGAAGTCAGGAAACCCTCGTTGGGCTTGGGATTGCTATAGAAGATTTATTCAGATGTATTCTGATGTAGTTATGGAAGTTGGTAAGAAGTATTTTGAAGAGCTTATCGACAAGATGAAGGAAGAAAAGGGCGTTACTCAGGACATAGACCTTACAGCTGAGGATCTTGAAAAGCTTGCAGGCCAGTTCAAGGAAGAGTACAAGTCAAAGATTGGTAAGGACTTCCCTACCGATCCAAAGGAACAGCTCTATGGAGCAATCCAGGCAGTATTCCGTTCATGGGACAACCCTCGTGCCAATGTTTACCGTCGTGACAACGATATCCCTTATTCATGGGGAACAGCTGTTAACGTACAGTCTATGGCATTTGGTAACATGGGTGATGACTGTGGTACAGGTGTTGCATTTACAAGAGACCCTGCTACTGGAGCAAAGGGACTTTTCGGAGAATTCCTTACCAATGCACAGGGCGAGGACGTAGTTGCCGGTGTTCGTACACCTATGCACATTGATGAGATGTCTAATAAGTTCCCAGAGGCTTTCAAGGAGTTCAATGAAGTTTGCGCTACACTTGAGAAGCACTATAGAGATATGCAGGATATGGAGTTTACAGTTGAACATGGTAAGCTTTATATGCTTCAGACCAGAAATGGTAAGAGAACAGCTCAGGCTGCCCTTAAGATAGCTTGTGACCTCGTTGACGAGGGTATGAGAACTGAGGAAGAGGCTGTTGCAATGATTGACCCTCGTAACCTTGATACTCTCCTTCACCCACAGTTTGATGCTAAGGCACTTAAGGCTGCTACACCACTTGGCAAGGGACTTGGAGCTTCTCCTGGTGCTGCTTGCGGTAAGGCAGTATTTACAGCAGATGACGCTGTAGCTTGGGCAGGACGTGGTGAGAAGGTAGTTCTCGTTCGTCTTGAGACCTCTCCTGAGGATATTTCAGGTATGAAGTCAGCACAGGGTATCCTCACAGTTCGTGGCGGTATGACATCTCACGCAGCCGTAGTTGCCCGTGGTATGGGTACCTGCTGTGTATCCGGTTGTGGTGACATCGTTATGGACGAGGCTAACAAGAAGTTCACTCTTGGCGGCAAGACCTTCCACGAGGGAGATGAAATCTCTATCGATGGTACCACAGGTAATATCTATGAAGGCTTAATCCCAACAGTTGATG
Organism: uncultured Catonella sp.; assembly: GCA_916439065.1. Lineage (GTDB taxonomy): Bacteria > Bacillota > Clostridia > Lachnospirales > Lachnospiraceae > Catonella. Next base: position 1,062,785 of record CAKAGD010000002.1, on the reverse strand, counting down.
CTACTATCGCAGGTGAGTTCGGTAGAATCATGGCTTGGGCAGACAAGTATAGAAGACTTAGAGTTAGAACAAATGCAGATACACCTACAGATGCTAAGAAGGCTCGTGAGCTTGGTGCAGAAGGTATCGGTCTTTGCCGTACAGAGCACATGTTCTTCGAGGCTGACAGAATTGCAGCATTCAGAGAGATGATTTGTTCAGATACAGTAGAAGGAAGAGAAGCAGCTCTTGAGAAGATTCTTCCATATCAGCAGGGAGACTTCGAGCAGCTTTATGAGGCACTTGAGGGAACACCTGTTACTATCCGTTTCCTTGATCCACCTCTTCACGAGTTCGTTCCTACAACAGAGGAAGAGATTCAGAAGCTTGCAGATGCACAGGGCAAGAGCGTTCAGGCTATCAAGGATATAATCACAGGACTTCACGAGTTCAACCCTATGATGGGACATAGAGGACTTCGTCTTGCAGTTACCTATCCTGAGATTGCTAAGATGCAGACAAAGGCTGTTATCCGTGCAGCTATCAATGTACAGAAGAAGCATCCTGACTGGAAGGTACTTCCAGAGATTATGATTCCTCTTACAAGTGAAGTAAAAGAGCTTAAGTTCGTTAAGAAGATAGTAGTAGAGACAGCAGATGCTGAGATTAAGGCAGCTGGTGCAGACCTTCACTACGAGGTTGGTACTATGATGGAGATTCCTCGTGCCTGCCTCACAGCTGATGAAATCGCTAAGGAAGCTGATTTCTTCTGCTTCGGTACTAATGACCTTACACAGATGACATTTGGTTTCTCTCGTGATGATGCCGGTAAGTTCCTCAATGCTTACTATGATACCAAGATATTCGAGAATGACCCATTCGCAAAGCTTGACCAGAACGGTGTAGTAAGCTTATGGAAATGGCTATCAAGCTTGGCAGACCTGTTAATCCAAAGCTTCACATCGGTATCTGTGGAGAGCACGGTGGTGACCCATCATCAGTTGAGTTCTGCCACAAGATCGGTCTTGACTATGTATCCTGCTCACCATTCAGAGTACCAGTAGCAAGACTTGCAGCAGCACAGGCTGCTATCGCTGAGAAGAAGGCGAAATAATTAGGTAAGATATATTAGGTACAGAGGGCTTCGGTCCTCTGTATTTTTTTACATTTCATAGGAAGTATTTACTTTCCGGTGGAGTGAGTGAAGATCAAATTATAATGATTGTACTTGATAGTCTTAAGAATATCAAGTATAGAAACCCAATAGAGCCAGATGACTATTTAAGAGATAAAATTCAAGATAATGAGATTAAACATTATATTTTTTTATCGATGAAATTCAATTTGTAGAAGAAATTTCTAATCCAACTAAACTGGTGCATACATTTATGTCAGAAAAAATATAAAGATATCTCAGTTTACAGTAAGTAATTACTTGGATTATTTTATTGATGCTTTTTTAATTGAAAAGGCCAGAAGATATGATGTGAAAGGGAGGAAATATATATCATCTCCGTATAAATACTATTTTTCAGATATTGGGCTTAGAAATGCAAGGCTAAATTTCAGACAGAATGAGCAGTCACATATTATGGAGAATGTAATATATATAGAAAAAGAAGGAATCTCACCGTAGTCACAGACGGCGGGGAGCGAGACAAATTATAAAAATTGAGTATATGAGAAAGGACATGCAATGAGCAGTCAGTGTCGAATTTGGACGAAAGGTGATCCGATACTTGAAGAATACCATGACCATGAGTGGTGCAAGATTAGTCATGATGATGATTTTGAATTTGAGATGCTGTGCCTTGAAGGGGCAAGTGTCGGGCTTTCCTGGGAAACGGTAATGCATAAGCGGGAGAATTACCGCAGCGCATTTCACAATTTCAAAATTGATGCCTGTGCAGTTATGACAGATGAAGAACTTACGGCTTTAATGCTAGATACAGGCCTTATACGAAATCGCAACAAGATCTTCAGCGTCCGCAAGAATGCACTGGCAGTACAGAAGATACAGAATGAGTTCGGCTCTTTTGATGCATATCTTTGGGGCTTTACAGGCGGACAGCAAATCGACAGGCATTGGAAAGAACTCTCGGAAATACCTGTAGAGTCTGATGTTTCTATTCGCCTAAGCAAAGACATGAAAAAACGTGGCATTAGTTTTGTAGGCTCGGTCATCACGCATTCTTTCCTGCAGTCTATCGGGATTGTAAATGACCACTTAGCCGATTGTAAATATCGATAGGAGACCAGCTATGAACAACTATATAAAATTAAATGAAGACAGATGGAATAATGTAAAAAATGACTATACTGAGCCATTGACACACGAAGAATTAGAAGAAGTTAGAAATAATCCAATTTCTGTTGCATTAACTGTTGGGAAAAAAGTTCCAAAAGAGTGGTTTGAAAAAGCAAACGGGAAAAAGATATTCTCCGATATAGTTATCTGTTTTGAAATATGAATAGGTCGGAGAACTCTTATTTCAGAAAAGATTGATTTTCTGAAATAAGAGTGATATAATTTTGATAGTATTTCAAAAAGGAGAGATGATGGATGAAAAAAGAAAGAGCTGGAACTTTGAAAAAACAATTGTCAGGTGAGATGGCATATTTTTCTTTTTATCCTTCAAATTACCTCCGAATCCACCTATAGATGTTGATAGTGAGATTATAGATAAATTGATAAATGCTCATAAAGTATTGGCAATACTTGATGATAGAGCAACCAATATTCCAAATATCGATTTGTTTATTTCTATGTATGTCCAAAAAGAGGCACTTCTTTCATCACAAATTGAAGGTACTCAGGCAACATTAGAAGATATTTTTAATCCTAATATTGATGAAAATATCAATGCAGAAGTAGATGATGTTGTTAATTATATCAAAGCCGCTAAATATGCAATAAAAAGATTGGAAACATTACCTTTATGTAATAAATTGCTTTTGGAAACTCATAAGATATTATTATCTGGAGTAAGGGGAAAAGAGAAAAATCCCGGAGAGTTTAGAAAGAGCCAAAACTGGATAGGTGGAGCAGGATCTACTATCAAAACAGCAAGATATATACCACCGGATGTTTTATCAATGAAAGAGTCTTTATCTGATTTAGAAAAATATATTAATGCAGAGGCTGATTTAGATGATTTAATTAGAATTGCACTTATTCATTATCAGTTTGAATCTATACATCCATTTTTAGATGGAAACGGACGTATTGGAAGATTACTAATCGTGTTATACTTATTGGAGAAAAAAGTTATAAAAACTCCATCTCTTTATTTATCATTTTATTTAAAGGAGCATCGTATTGAATATTATGATAGGATGTCGGCAATTAGAGAAACGGGGGATTATGAACAATGGATAAAATTTTTTTTAGAAGGAATCTATGCTAGTGGAAAATCAGCTATAGAAACTGCAAATGAATTAATTGCATTAAGGGATAAAAAAATATAAGAAAACTAGAGAACGAAAATTATACGAAAAAGGACCTTGGAGACAATGATGAAAGTATTTCATTACTTAGAAGCACATCCTATTATAGACATCGGAAAAACTGCAGAAGATTTATCTATAGCATACAATACCGTTTCTTCAGCAGTAAATAGATTTGAAAAACTGGGAATTCTTCACTTAGTAAAGAAACAGGGAAGGAACAAAGTATATAGCTATAAAGAATATATTGATATATTAAGAGATGGAACAGAAGCTCTAATATAGCTATGCTTTCAATAATAAGAAAATGCAGGAAAAACAGAAATAGATCAACAAGTTACGAGGGGGAGCATATGAGTAATGTTATTTTAGCAAAATACTTTGATAGGATTAAGGCGGCTTACGAAGTAAGTGCGTTTACAGAAGGAATCTGTCCTGAAAGGGAAGATAGAATAATACAGTTTGAAGCAAAATATGCATCTATTCCGACAGAGTACCGCTGGTTGCTACTTAACTTAGGTGGCTGCTATTTGGCAGAACCTTGGATTTACGGCTTGAAAGAACTGGAGGAGAACTATGCAATCTTTGTAGAGGCATACGAGGAGTATATGAGTGAATGTGAACACGGCCCTGCATTTCCTATTGGAGGCTTAGGTGATGGAAGTATCGTATTTATAGACTTGGAAAGTGGTATAGTGCGTGGATATAACAATGACTATGCTGACCTTGAGGAAATTGCAGAGAGCTTCCCAGAGCTTATTTTAGATTTGGTAGAACAGGTAGAAAGCTTTTCCTGATACGATATAAACAGGCAGTTTTTACACTATACAGCTAAAATTTGAGGAAAAAATATGAAAGTCAATATGAATGTTATTGTTGGCGGAACGGATGATGAGCTAAATAATATATTATCTGCTGCAAGAACAATAAGAAAAGAAATGAAATCTTTATTTGAAAGCTTTGAGATAGAGGCATTGCAGAAGATGGATATTTGCGTTTGCCTTAGTGGAAATATATCAAAATATTATTCAGAGTCTGGAATTTATCAGGCAAGTTATTATCTTAAAACTAAGAAATTTATTGTATATGTTAATTTTTGTTCTAATGAGTGGAATTCTGGTAAGAAAAGAAAATGTAAAGTAAGTTTCTTAAAATGTATAATGACTATCTTTTTGGAACTTTCGGATATAATTAAGAAGAAAATGGCAAAAGCATAAGTTGGATTTTTGATAGTAAATGTTATGAAGATACGATTAGAAGAGTATTTGAAAATTTGGAAATATGTGTTTGATAGATAAATCATAAATTTGTAAAAGGAGAAGTGCTTTTAATGAGTGAAAATATCGTTCCTGGCTTAAAACAAAGTTTGATTCAACTAATTGAACATTTATGCAATGAAAATATCATTAAAAATATTAGTGTAGAGGATTTGAACTGTCAGACTTTTAATAGCCTTGTGGTTTTATTAAGAGATACGCTAGGGGGAAGAATATCCTAATACAAAGCTAAAAACCAATCATGAAAAAGTGTTCATTATGCGAACAATTTTAGTGATTTGTCTCTGAAGGAAAGTGCTTTTTGTACTTGACGAGATTGAGCAGTATCTCTGTGTCAATAAATTTCTCAATCACGATAAATCAGTTAAATACTTTAATAAGAGGATTACAGCTGAGAGATTTGAAATAAATCAGGAAAATTTGCTTATGGTTATGATAGAAAGTTTGTTATGTTGTAAAAAATAATTGAAGTATAGTGCTAAATTGTAGAAATAATAAAACGAATTCTAAGTTGTCGAGTTATATAATCTAACCTAAGTGACGCTCCGAATGATAACATTTCAGACTCGCTCCGGCATCCGCTTCGCTTCGCCTAATGCGCTCGCTTAGAATTTATCATTCGGAGCTGGCACCTTAAATTTATACAAATAATAACTAGAATACCAAATGAAAGGCAGCCACCCCCACCTGCCCCCATGCTGCTGATGTGTTTGTTTGTGCCGACTTATCAATCAAACAGCCTGAGCTGATAATACCGCATATTTCACCAATTGTTTACAGCTCTAATATAAATAGGACTATTCACTTAGATTTCAGTTCAACAGCCGGAACTAATAATGCCTAAGCGAGCGCATTAGGTTTTTCGTCAACAGAACTATTCTAAAACAGCTTCGTTCAGAAAAACCGGAGCGAGTCTGGACATTTATTAGTGAAGGCGTCACTTTATTGGCTAATCGAAATATTATGCACTTATATTTTTAGCAATTGCTTAGCTGGTATGCTATCCGCGAAGGCGTGACTTAGCATGTCAAACAACACATCAGCCCTACAACTTAGAATTTTATTATTTCCTTAGCGCCATTTTGCGGTATTCAGATGGAAACAGCCCTATACTGTTTTTAAAATTTGCCGCAAATCTTCCTGCATTGGAATATCCCACAGCCAAGGCAACCTGTTCGATTGCAAGGTCTGTAGACATTAAGAGCATTTCCGCATGGCTCATACGCCGCTGTCTGATGTATTCAGAAATTGTGCAGCTATATATGTGCTTAAAAGAGTTCTTCAGCTTTGTTGTACCCATACAGGCTATTCGTGCGAGCATATCAAGTGGAAGGTCCGAGTTGAAATGGTCATTGATATAAGAGGCAACATTGTTCAATGCATCAATGTCCTGCTTGGAAATTCGTACACAAGGATCATTTTTACTTTTCTTTCCGCGTTCATAAACAAGAGAGACAGCTTCAGCGACCTTGGCCTCATAGAACAACTTGGCCGGTATGCCGTCTCCCTTATAATCCCAAACCTGACGCAAAAGATGTGACATTTCCAGGAAGTCAAGTGTCTGTCCAACGCGGATAAAAGCCTCATGCGGAGACAGGTAGTCATCGGGATAGCTTTCTTTCAGATATTTTTCATAATATGCAGGAAATACCTCTATTCCCACAGAGCGAATCGGGATATTTTTATGTATAATGGATTTATACTCATTATGCCCTCCGTAAAAGTTTTTACACATCCTACAGTTAAGCGGCGGTAAGGAGTTAACTCCTCTCCGGACACAGAATCATAGTAGGTAATGCTTAGACATTCTGGAGTATTAAGAGATACAAAGTTATCTTCAAAAAAATAGAAATCATGGATTTTAATATCAAACAAATCTTTTTCTCCATAGACCCAGTAATATCCACAGCCAACTTCCTTCGGAGCGAGATACAATTTTCCTGCAGGGCTAAAGTCAGGAGATGACTCTACTTCAACAAATCCGCTGTGGGTAAGCCATTCTTTATAAAATTCGTTTATTTCCATATAATCACCTCAAAATCATACATATCGGACATTATTTCATACATATCAGGCAAATAACTCCCAGTCATATTGTATTGCTTTCCTTGTTATTCTATACTATTTACACTATTAGTTATATCTAACTGAATATTACCACAGCATCTATAAAATATCAATTATGCTGATTGCGAAAGTACCAAAACCCGGACCAATCTTTACCGCAGGACTGTTGATGGCAATAAACTCCTTCAGTTCTTGGATTCCTTAAAAAACCTGCAATGACAGTTGAATGTCTGTATGTTCCATTGCTGATGACGGCTTCAAATTCAGCAGATGAACTCTCTGCTGCAGCACTCACACGCAGGATAGAGAACCCAAGACCACGCACCTGCCTTCTTCGGATATACTTGCGGGGAAGGGACTGGGCAGTTATTCTTTCGTGCTGCGGGTGAAAATATTGGAGGTGATTTTTTTGAATAAGGATCAGGAAACCGGTGAAATTACTGCTTAAATGGGCGGGCAATGATAAATGGTATTTATTTGCCTCTGTCTTGTGTGCATTCTTAAGTGGACTGTTTGTAATCGGAGCATATATCGGCATTTATCGCCTGATGGATGCCGTCCTTCTTGGAACGCTCACACGGAAAGTATTGACAGATTGTATAGTTTTGGTAACAGCCACAACAATTCTTCGCATGATACTGCTTGGCCTGTCAGGAGTACTCTCGCATAAAGGGGCCTATAACACCCTGTTCAAGGTTAGATGTATGATTATAGATCACTTGGCGAAGATTCCGCTTGGATACATCAATGAGCGGAGTACAGGTGAAATCAAAACTATCTTGAATGAGAACATTGAGAAGTTAGAGTTATGTCTCGCACATAATATTCCTGAGCTTGTCAGCTATCTTACCGGTCCTGTAGTAATTTTTGCCTATCTTATGACGGTGAATGCAACACTGGCACTTATTTCTCTGATTCCTCTTGTTTTGGATATTCCAGTGATGATGTCAGTGTTTAAGAAAATGTCTGACATGCTGCCTGAGGCTAACATATCGCTTGAAGGCTTCAATTCTGTCATGGTCGAATATGTCCGCGGAATGCGTCTGATTAAGGCATACCGGATGGGCAGCAAATCATTTAAAAAATTTACGGAAGCTATTTTTGACGGTAACAGGGCGTGGAACAAGATTTCGGAAAAGACTGCTCCTTTGTATGCTGTGTTCATACTGTTGTTGGAGTCTGGGCTTTTGTTAATTGTTCCCATTGGAGGGAGGCTTTTTCTGCGGGGTTCTATCTCAGCCAGTGCATTTCTCCTGTTTGCCTATATCGGTTCATTATATTTGACAGAATTACTTCCGCTTCAGCAACTTGCAGGAAACTTTGCACAGGCGTTTAGCGGTATTACAAAAGCAAAAGAAATATTGGAAATTCCGATATTTGAAGGTGGAGATGTTTTTCCGGAAAAATACGATATCGAACTTAAAGATGTGCGCTTTTCCTATGATGGGAAAACAAAGGTGCTTGAAAATTGCTGCCTATACATAAGGGATGGTGAAAAGGTTGCTGTTGTGGGAGCATCCGGAGCGGGTAAAAGCACTATTGCAGCACTTATTGCACGCTTCTATGATGTGGACTGCGGAGAGGTTATGATTGGAGGAAAAAATGTCAAAAACATTAGATATGAAACTCTCCTTCAGAATATATCTATTGTATTTCAGAAGACCTTTCTTACACAGGACTCAGTATTTGATAATATCTGCATGGGAATGAATGCTTCTCTTACGCAGGTGAGGGAGGCTGCAAGCAAAGCACAGATTGATGATTTTATTATGTCACTTCCTGATGGATATGATACAAAGGTTGGAAGTTATGGATCCCGATTTTCAGGGGGAGAAAAGCAGCGGATTGCCATTGCAAGGGCAATCTTAAAAAATGCACCGATTCTTATTTTGGACGAAGCAACGAGTGCCGCTGATCCGGAAAATCAGATGGAGATTGACAAGGCAATCAAGAACCTCTGCAAAGGAAAAACCGTCATCATTATTGCACATCGCCTAAGTGTGGTCAGAATGTGCGATAGGGTGTTGGTAGTAGAGAATAATACGATTACAGATATTGGAACACATGACGAATTGATGTCGCGGAATATATATTATCAAAAAAGCTGGAAAAGCTATGAATTATCAAGAAATATCACCTATGGGAAAGGAGGAAGAGGAAGATGACAGACAAAAATCTTTTCCATAAGAATTCCAGGTTTTACTGCGGTCTGATATTGACCGTTTTGGAAGGACTTCTTTCAGGAAGCAACTACATTGTCATTTACATGGTGCTTAAAATGCTGTATGAGAGAGTTACTGATATTAAGAACATCTTTAGTATATCCTGCCTCGTAGGAATAATTTTTGTGATACGTCTTGTCATTTATAGCATTGGCTATACACAGAGTCAAATAGGAGGTGCTGAGATATCTAAAAATATCCGTCTGGGACTTGGAGATAAGCTAAGGAAGGTTCCATTATCCTGTTTTACTAAAAAACGAGAAGGACAATATATAAATATCATGACGGCAGATGTGAATAGTTATGAGCAGATTCTTACGCACAAGCTTGCAGCCCTTGTGAAAAACGGGGTTTTGTCCGTTATAGTGCTTGCTTTTGTCAGTGTACTATATTTCCCTGCTGCAGTCATTCTTATGGTTTCACTTTTTCTACTAATACCTGAAATGTGGCTGTCGTTTCGAATTGTGAAAAAGTACGGTATGGAGAAGAATTTAGTTACAGCAAAAGCTGTAGGACAGATAGTTGAGTACATTGACGGAATTCAGACCTTCCGTTCATATGGAATGGGTGGTACTAAAAATAGAAATACAACAGAAACATTGCGAAAATTCAGCACAGTCAGCTATCAATATGAGGCACATGGCATACCTGTTAATTTTGCTTTTAATATTGTAAATTGGCTCACTGTCCCACTGATTATGTGGATTGGATATATTCCATGGCAGTCAGGCAGTATTAGTGCCATTACCTTTCTGTTTCTATGCATGCTGCCTATGGTCTTAGCAAAGCTTACTGCATCGATTTCGGTTGATATGTTCAGTTACAGAAATCTCTTGATATCAAAGGCAAATATTAAAAATGTGCTGGCAGAAAATGAAGAATCGAAAAGTACAGAGGTCTTTTCACCAAAAGAGCATGGCATATCGTTTCGCAATGTGTCGTTTTCATATGTGCAGGAGGAACCCGTTCTAAAAAAATATTAGTTTTTCGATACCTGACCACGGACTAACCGCAATCGTGGGTGACTCAGGCTCGGGCAAATCAACAATTCTTAACCTGATTGCAAAGTATTATGATCCTGATAGCGGAGAAATTGGCATTGGAGGGCAATCTATCCGTAATGTCAATGCAGAAGATGTGCTTGCACTAATATCAATGGTAGACCAGGACACCTTCCTCTTTAATGATACAGTACGGGAAAAACATACGCTATGCAAAAACAGTCATCTACAGATGAAGAAATAGAGAATGCCTGCAAGAAGGCTAACTGTGACCGGTTTATCCACAAATTGGAAGAAGGTTATGATACATCTATAGGCGAAAATGGGAATTTGCTTTCAGGTGGTGAAAGGCAACGGCTTTCTATAGCACGTGCTATATTGAAAGACAGTCCGATACTGCTTCTTGACGAGGCGACATCTTCTTTGGACATTGAGAATGAATTCGCTGTAAAACAGGCAATTTCAAATCTTCTGCAGGAAAACAAGACTGTTGTGATGATTGCCCACACATTGTCTATTACAAAAAAATGCCAATCAGATTCTCGTTGTGGCTGATGGAAAGGTAGTAGAGTCGGGTACCCATGAAAAACTTCTGGCATTGGGTGGTAAATATACTGCTATGTGGAATGCTGAAAAATAGAGGCATAGTGTCCCTAAATTGTCAATGTATAGCTTGAGAATTATTCTGGTATAAAGTATAATAGTGAAAAAGAGGGGTACAATATCTCTGAATTATCAATGCGGAGAGATTATGGAAATAAAAAGTGGCTTCTTACTAAATGAGAATAGCCCGGAACTATAAAATGCAAAAGAGTATGTCCAATGAATGTGAACGTTACAGACAATTCGAGAAATAGGTTAAAAGGAACGGAGTTTATTAAGTGCATGGAATGTGTTATGAATTGGGCGAAGGGGGATATTTATGCAGGAAATGAGAATAATTCAAACATCACAAGAGTATATAACTTTCAAAGAACAAGAGAAATTTAGTCTATTTCTATTTGGTTCAGAAAGTGCAGTCCTTGCAAAGCTCTAAAGGAGAAAATTAGAGCTTGGAATGAGTCTCATCCACAGGTATTTTGTGGCTATGTGCCGGTGGAGGAGAATATTTCGCTTGCAGCACAGGAAAATATCTTGGGCGCACCCGCAGTACTCGCTTTTGTTGGAGGAAAGGAGGCAATACGAAAGGCAGGATATTTTAGCTTGGAAGAAGTGTTTTCCTCTATGGACCGATACATATCCTGTAGTGCTTGGGCATCTGAGAAAATAGAATTCTTTTAACTATAAACCATATAATACATATGATATATAAATATACCAACTGAGAAATACAAAAATACCTCTCAGTTGGTATATTTTTGTAATAAATCTTATTGCCATCGAAAAATTTTATACTTGGCAACTAAAACTAAACAGAAAATGCCTATTCGGTGCATAACCTGGGCTTGTTTGTGATACAAAAAAATAAAAAACAATGATAAAAGAAAAAGGTAAGGGAATTTGCCAACGAGTACTTGACACAAACAAGACTTAATAATGTAAAGGTGAACAGTTTTTAAAAGAGTTTAATAAATAATGTTTTTAGGTAGTAGGGGTGCGTAAGCCCCTACTATTCTTGTCAGAGTCAGATATTTATACACAAAAGCCAATAAATGAAAAATTGTAATGATAACGCCTTATAATCTAAGAAAGCGAAATGATATCATCATTGTAAGCTTGATGGATTTATAGAGAAAAGTAGTTACTGCTTGGCAGATTATGACCGGATTGATTTTTATGAATAGGGAAAAGTAAGTTGTCGCTATATGGTATAAATCTACCACAGTATTCTTAATAATTGATAAATAATCTTGAAAAAGTAAGAATTGAAGTGATACACTGTTAGTGCCAGCTAACGAAAGGAAAAATGAGATATTACTTTATAAAAATATACAAAGATTAGTTCAGAGCAGTATTTTTAAGTAAAATATTTTTTTATGTACATTAGTTAGCATAATCTAACTAATAACAAATAAACATAACTTGTTGGATAAGCAGTTAAACAAACTTACAAAACATTGTTAGCATGAGAGAGTTTTTGACATGGGAGAGAAAATTAGTTTTAATTTGGGGTTCACTTATAATGAAAGAAAAAAACCTTCACTTATAGCCGTAGAAGGGCACATTGAGACAGGAAAATTTATCGTTTTATGTGGGCAGAGTGGTTGTGGTAAATCTACACTGCTTAGATGTATCAATCATCTAATACCTGAGTTTTACGAGGGAGAACTAAAAGGCTTTTGCCTTATTGATGGTAAAGATATAGCGGAGTTAGGTATAGGTGAGGTTGGGAGGATGGTAGCTTCTGTATTTCAAGATCCAAGATCACAGTTTTTTACAGTGAATAGTTCATCAGAGGTTGCATTCGGTCTTGAAAACTTCGGCTTGTCTCAGGCAAAAATGGTTTATAGGGTTAATGAAGGATTTAAAAAATTTGAACTGGAATACCTTAAGGATAGAGCTGTGTTTGAGCTGTCAAGCGGTGAGAGACAGCTTATTGCTATTTTATCTGCCTGGGCACTTGATACGGATATCATTGTAATGGACGAACCAACAGCAAACTTAGATCAAAGAGCTATATCTAAACTGTCTACTATGCTGTCAGAACTTAAGAAAGAAGGAAAGACAATTGTTGTAAGCGAGCACAGATTGCATTACTTGGCAGGGCTTGCTGATGAATATTGGTATCTGGATTCAGGAAAACTTCTTAAATGCTATAATCAGGAAGAAATGCTTCGGCTAACTGAAAATGAACTGGCAGATATGGGACTTCGTATCCCGGTGGATAGGGATATAAGGTTAAAGTGTTTGGACTCTAATGATGAAACTTACGAAGATAAATCAAGCAATGTGGATATACATAACCTGATTTGTGAAAATATCTCATTTCGGTATAAAACTTCTAAGAATAATATTTTAAAATCTGCCAATATTTCATTGAAAACCGGAGAAGTAATAGCAGTATCAGGGCCAAATGGCAACGGGAAAACAACGCTTGGGAAAATCATAAGTGGAATCTATAAAGCCTCATCCGGAAAGATTACCTTAGACGGTAAAACTGTAAAAACAAAGGATTTACAAAATAGTAGCATTTTTATTATGCAGGAAGCAGAATTCCAATTCTTTACAAACTCTGTATGGAATGAGTTAAAGTACGGTAAAAAGCTAAATTCCGTTCTGGAAATGGAAATGGAGAGGATGCTTAAACTATCCGGATTGTGGGAACTTAGGAATAGACATCCCTTCACCTTATCTGGAGGTCAAATGCAAAAACTTGTTCTGTTATTGGCATATTTTTCTAAGAAGCCGGTGGTTGTGCTTGATGAACCGACAGCAGGACTTGATGGGCGTTCTCTTACCACTTGTATTAAAATTATAAATGAGATGAGGAAGGATAAAATAGTTCTTATAATTACTCACGACATAGAACTTATAGCAGGTACCTGTACAAGCTGTGTTTGGCTTGAAAATGGAAGGATGCAGGATAGTTTCATCCTTGATTCTGATGAAGCTCTCAGTAAGTTTTGTGCATATAGGGATGAAAAGCTTAAGACTGTAGTCAATAAATATATGCCTGTTAAAAATAAAAAAAGTTTTGATCCACGCATAAAATTAGTGATTGCACTGCTTTGCTGTGCTACAAGCGTATTTGTAGCTCCTTCAATTGTAATGGGAATGTTTGCAGCGGGATTTATAATTAACATTTACGAAGGTAAATTTAAATCTTTACTTGGCTATGGCTTGGTATTTGCATTGCTGTTATTTGCCTATCTGGCATTTCCCAATATTGTGACAGCCCTCCTTATCAATGTAATTCCAAGATTTTTGGTAATAGGAGAGTTTATATCAGCCATAATTAGTAATGACGGCGGAAATAAGATGATAACTGCATTTAGATATATGCACATACCGGAAAGAGTGATAATGATTTTTGCTGTGATATTTAGATTTGTACCGGTAATGGGCAAAGACCTGGCACTTATGAAACAGTCGGTTCGTACCAGGGGATTTTTTAAGACAATAAAAGATAAATATCAGCATTTCCTGAATATATGGAGATTATCATAGCACCGCTAATACTGAGGGTAATTAGGATTGCCGAATCGCTATCTGCATCAGCAGAAACCAGGGGAATAGCATTATCCGGCCGTAGACAGTCGTTTATATCTCTAAAAACCGGTGTTTCAGATGTAATCATCACTATGGTTGTACTCGCTTTGATATGTTTTGGCTTTTTATATCATATGGTTAGTTGAGGCTAAGTGATTTAATAAGCAATTATTATATATATTTAAGTTTTATATTTATGGGAGGATATTATTATGGAAGCTAACAAACTAAAAACAAAGGACATTATAACTGTTGTTCTTTTGTCTTTGATTAACATTGTTATATTTATGTCTGGAACATTTTTATATGCAACGCCGATAACTCTGTTACTCATGCCTATATATTATGCACTACTTGAAGGCATGGTTGTGTTCACAATAGGTGTTAAGGTACGAAAGAGAGGTGCGATGTTAATATATTGCGCCATACAGGGCATTATAGGTTTCTACCTTCCATACACGCTTACTTACATTTTTATGGGAATAATATCTGAAGTAATTCTATTTAAGACAGGGTATGATAATACAAAGGGACTTACAGCAAGCTATATCTTGCAGCAGGTGGGACTGTGTTTTGGAAGTACCATATATCCTTATGTTTTTGCCATTAAGGAGACTATGGAAATGATGAGTGTTAAAGAATCAGCTAATCTAAAATACATTATGACTTATGCAGGCCAGTCCATAATGAACTGGGGATGGATAGTACTGTTAATAGCTACGGCCATTGTAGCATATATAGGCTCACTTCTAGGCAAGAGAGTGGTTAGAAAACATATACTTAAGGCTGAAGGAGATTATGAAGATGAAAACTGAAGAAGGTACTAGAAGAGAATCAGCATCATTCTTTAAGAAACTAGGGGGATTTATGCGCCCGTATAGAGGTGGATATTCTTCATCTGTAATTATTAGCGTAATCTCAGTATTACTTAATGTAGGCACCTATATCTTTGCAGGAAAGATAGTTGTAGAATTATTTTCTTCCCCTCAGGATTGGAGTAAGATTGTAAGCTTTGGAGTTTTCTTAGCTTTATGCAAAATTGGTAGTGGGTTTTGCAATGAATTTGTCCACCTGGTTGTCTCATAAGGCAGCGTTCAAAAACTTTAAGAGATATTAGAATAGCTTTTTGCCAAGAAGATGCTCAGACTTCCGCTTGGATACTTTTGAAGTAAATGGTAGTGGAAGACTTAAGACCATATTGGTTGATAACATTGAAGGAATGGAAAAGACACTTGCTCATATGTTACCTGAGATGACGGGTAATCTTATAGGGCCGTTATTCCTTATTGTATGGATGTTCTTTATAGACTGGAGAGTAGCTCTTGCTATGACTATATGGATATTACTTGGATTTTCTGTCACCATGGGTATGATGAGGGGTTATGAAGAGAAGTTTAGGGGCCAGCTAAAAAGCCTCAAAAAGCATGAACCAGGCTATAGTTGAATTTGTAAGTGGTATTGAAGTAATCAAGAACTTTGGGAGAACTAAGGAGAGCTATCTAAAGTATGTAGAGGCTATTAAAGGACATGCAGACTATAATGTTGGGTGGATGAGAGAAACTCAGGTGTATTCCTCCTTGGGTATGGCAATTGCACCATTTTCAATATTTCCTGTACTTATATCAGGTCTGATATTTTGGAGTGACGGCAGTCTAAAGACATCCTTGTTTTTCCTCTTGATAATACTGTCGTTTGGAATATTTTCACCCCTTATGATAGCTTTAACCTATATTGACCAGGTTGCTCAAATGGGCACTTACGCTAAGGAAATTAGGAATGTATTAAATTATCCCGAACTTAGAAGAGGAGATAAAACAGACTTTAACAATAACGATATAGAGTTCAAAGAGGTAAGTTTTTCCTATGGTAAATCCTCTAATGATGGCTTGGTAAAGGCTTTAGCTAATATAAATAAAAAGGCAGTCGATAATGTTTCTTTTAAGATAAAAGAAGGAAGTATGACGGCTTTAGTGGGGCCTTCAGGAAGTGGTAAATCCACAGTCGGCAAGCTTCTTGCAGGATATTGGGATGTGGATTATGGAAGTATAACCATAGGGGGCTGTGACATAAGGGAGTATTCACAAGAGGCGCTAAACGAAAGAATTGCATTTGTAGACCAGGACACCTTCCTGTTTGATAAAACAATTAGAGATAATATTCGCCTTGGGAATAATGATGCTACCGATGAGGAGGTAGAGGAGGCTGCAAAGAAAGCAGGTTGCCACGAGTTCATTTTGTCACTGCCTAATGGCTATGAGACTATGGCAGGCTCTGGTGGAGGCAGCCTTTCAGGTGGTGAAAGGCAAAGAATTACAATTGCAAGAGCTATGATGAAAAATGCTCCTATTATGATACTTGATGAAGCTACATCAAGTTCTGATCCTGAAAATGAAGCGTCCATTCAGAAATCTTTGTCTGCAGCGGCAAGAGGTAAGACTTTGATTGTTATAGCGCATAGACTGACGACTATTAAGAATGCAAATCAAATAGCATATATAGAGGACGGACGCATTAAACAGATGGGCACACATGAAGAACTGATGAGATCTTGTTCTGATTACAGGATGATGTGGGAGCTATCAGAGGGGGATAAAACTCCTGCTTGGGAGGACTAATATGATAAATACAGTTAAAAAACTCTGGAAATTTAGTAAATATCAGCATAAAACTTTTATCATCACACTGATTATGTCGCTTGTGCATGCATTTATTGGGGTTACACAGCTTATTGCAATAATGCTGGTTATAGATGTAATAATAAATGGTACACCTACAGCCACTGCAATAAGGAATATTATTATACTTACCATAATATGTGCGCTAGGAAGCTTTATAACATCATTTTTTGAACAGTCCGGCAGTGTGGCTGTCGGATTTTACATGACAGCCGATAAGCGAATTGGACTGGGGAACTTCTTAAAGATGCTTCCGCTTGGATTCTTCAGTGACAATTCATCGGGGAAAATTGTAGCTACACTTACTACTACTCTTAGTGGTATTGAGACCGGTGCGGCAATGGCAATGATTACTACGGTGTCGGGCATTTTCAGTGCATTAGCCATGTTTATAACTGTTTGTTTTTATGAGTTAAAGGTTGGTGTTATCACAGGAGTTGGCATGGTTATCTATCTTCTTACTGTGGATTTTCAGATGAGACTATCAAGGAAGAATGCACCATTTTTACAAAAAGCACAGAGCGCTTTAGCGGCGGCAACTCTTACCTTCGTTCAGGGTATTAAAGTCACAAAAACATTTAGCGTTAAGGAAGGAAATGTTCAGTTAAATGAGGCTATTAAGGACAGCGAGGAAGCTAATATAAGTCTAACCGATAAATCTATGCCATCACAGTTCTTAAGCAGACTTGTAATAGCAATATTTGAAATATTGATAATTGCCTCTACACTTTGGATGTATAAGGAAGGAAGCCTGGCCCTTTTTAAGACAATAATTCTCCTTATATTTAGTTTTATGGCATATGTTTCTCTAAATCAGGCAGGATCAATTCTATCTATGATGGGGCTGTTAGATAGCGGGCTTAAGGAGGTTGGAGAGGTTGAAGCCACACAGACAATGAGGCAGAGCGATAATCCTAAATCTATGGGAAATAATGACATAGAGCTTAATGAGGTGACATTTTCTTACGGAGACAATGAGGTATTACATAAGGTGTCTGCAATCATCAAAGAAAATTCCCTTACTGCAATTATTGGCCCATCAGGATCGGGTAAGACTACTTTATGTGAGCTAATTCCGAGATTTCACGATATAAACAGCGGAAGTATAAAAATTGGAGGAGTAGATATAAGAGATGTGAACTATGATGAACTGATGAAACGAATCAGCATGGTATTTCAGAGGGTATATCTATTTGAGGATAGTATATATAACAATATTGCTTTTGGAAAGCCGGGTGCAGGTATTGAGGAGGTTCGTAAAGCAGCAAAGGCTGCCAGATGTGATGAGTTTATCGAGGCACTTCCTGATGGATATAATACAGTGCTTGATGAAGGAGGCAGCAGCCTGTCTGGTGGAGAAAAACAGAGAATTTCAATTGCCCGTGCTATTCTAAAAGATTCTCCAATCATCATAATGGATGAGGCAACTGCAGCCCTTGATGCTGAGAATGAACACGAAATCCTTGCTGCGATAGAGGCTCTCACAAAGAACAAGACTGTTATTATGATAGCACACCGTATTAATTCTATTAAAAATGCAGATCACATAATTGCGATTAAAGATGGCAGGGTAGTACAGGATGGAAGTCCTAAAGAACTTGTAGAAAGAAGGCTTGTATAGGGATTTCCTGCGATCAAGAGAGGAAATATCGGGGTGGACAATTAATAATTAAGTTTAAGCTTGAAGGCTTTTATAAAAAGGTGTGATTTTCTACTGAAGTTTTGGGAGTTATAAGAAGAAATCTTGCATATATTAACTTGGCATGATATAATATCCGAAAAATCGGAGATTATCGAGAGGGTTTATAATGCAAATTTATGAGAGAATATTCGAAAGGCTTGGACTATTACATATGAACCAAGCTGAACTGTCAAGAAGAACGGGTATTGCCACCAGCACAATTAGTGATTGGAGAAAGAAAAAGATTAATCCGCAGTCAGATAAGTTGGTGGCTATATGTAAAGCACTTGATATGTCACTGGTGGACTTGCTTTGTGATGAGATAGATAAGATGAATAAAGTTTTGAATACTGATTGTATAATTGATGATCAGTTGTTTGTTGAATCATTTAAAAATGTATCAGATGATATTAAAAAAAGAGTTATCAACTATTACTATGGTATTAGTTGCTATAGTGATAATGATAAACAATGTAGGCATATCTCAATTATTTTTGATGAAAACGGAAATAACATCGTTTTGATTAATGATATTCGTTACAAATCAAGAAGAAACATAGATTGGAATGAAATTGAAACATATCTAAAGCAATATGTGGGAGAGTACTTTGAAATATTGGAAACATCAGAGAAAATTTATGTTGGCACAGATTTTCCTGATGAATATGCACATTCTAAGGATACAAAAAATGTAAGGGGAGTTAACGAAAAAGCAAAGGCAAATGCAATAACAGCAATCGGAGATTTAGTTGAAATTGCGACAGAAAAAACAGAATTTTCTGATTACAAGAATAAACATGGAAGGAGAGCAAAATACGGTTGGTATCGTTATACAACTAGATTTGGTATTCCAGTTTATAATGATGAAGGTGTTCTAGAGAGATATAATATTTTCAAAGCAAGAATACTGGTAAGAAGAGATGGAGACGGTAAATTATATTTATATGATGTTGTTACAATAAAAAAAGAAACGAGTAAGCCGCTTGAGTCATAGACTGTACGGTAGTAAACTTCGTTTCTATGCTCCCTATTATACAATGTTATTAAATGGTTGTCAATCTGTATATTCGAAAAGGTTAGTGCAGGGTACTCTTCGTAGTTATTGAACTTAAATGCAGCTAAAATGAATTAAGAGGTGGTACAATGGATGATGATGACAATTTATTTTCTAAGATAAAACAACTTTCTAATGATATTACAGAGGAAAACTATTATGACTATGGTAAGCAGGGATATGATGTTTTAGTTAGAATACATGATATGGGTATTAGTAAGGAAGATACATATAGCATATTTCTTCAATATTACGATGGCTTAGAGGATGGATTATCTAAAGAATGGATTGGAGATATGTTAGATTATATAAGTGGATGGTGTAATCCTGATAAGCATATTTGGAGTGATGAAAGTTTAGATTAATTGTAAAATCAGAGAATAAAAAATAAGAGGGAGACATTTGAATGTCAGAAATAAAAGACCGGAAACATGATGCGGAATACATAAGTTACATTGAAAGCGGAGAGTCAGCAGCAGTTTTTATAGTTAGAGACCTTGTAAAGTCAATTGAAACAAAGGGTAAATGGGTTGATGTGATTTCTCTAAATACATATTACAAAAAAGGTGCAGGAGACAGAAAGGCATTTAATTGGATAATAGTTGAATTATTTCCAAGGAAGCTGCAGCCTAAATATGACAAAAGTGATGCTGAGAATAATAGATACCTGACTTGGGTTACAGCTCATGAAGATATTGCCAAACAACGCAGGGCAGGGGTTAAGGGTGAAAAGTATCTTGTGCTTTGCAGTCTATTCAATAAGAACAAAAATAAGTTTATAACTCGTACCATATTTGCCAGAAAATACTGGGAACCACTAGAGGCATATAGGGAAATGGAAGTAAAGGAGCCCGCTGTTCCAAAATGGGAATACCGTATTCAGGCAGTTAAGAAGGTGAATTCTAAAGAGGTTAGTTACATTCAAAATAATGAGTGGGAGATTGAAGAAAAAATATGTGAAAATGGCAGGCCAACCTTAGCAATACTCGGACTGGAAGGGTAGAGAGAGTTTCTTTCTTGAATTCTCTTGGCTTAATAATGATGTGACGGCAGGAGTGTATGGGGTTAAAAAGGAAGACTGGAAACTTAAGAAATAAATGAAAAAATTGTGAATATCTTGACTTTTTTTTGCCACCTTTGTAAAGTAGTCTATATATAGAGTGATATTAAAATATTTATAGATTTGGAGAGTTTATGTTTAAGAAAAGTTTAGCTAAGGGTATATTATCAGTATTTATAATAGGTACTGTTTTTAGCAGCGTACCTAATGTTGGTAACAACTTAAATAATTCACAGATTGTATATGCGGCAACCAAGAAGATGGTTACCTGTACTGTAGATAAGCTTAAGGTAAGGACGGATGCGGGTACTGAATTTGCCCAGCTGACATCAGACAATACTCTGGTTTATCTCTTATTAAATGACAAGGCTGATGTAAAAGGCGAAAAAAAGGATAAAGATGGAGTAATTTGGTATAAGATTAGCTTTATATTTGCAGGTAAAAATATAACCGGTTTTGTAAGGAGTGATTTTGTAAAGCTTTCAAATAAAACAACGGAGAATGTGGCTGCAGGGACAACAGGCGATAATGTAAAATCTGTATCAAATATTAAAGAGAGTAAAAAGTATTCTTATAAAGGTGAGGTAAAGACTAAGGGACTTAGACTTAGAATAGGAGCCGGAACAGATAAACCTCAGTATAAACTGGGCAATGCCGGCGTCATACTTCCAAGCGGCCAGGTTCTCAATGTCACAGGAGAAAAGAAGGACTCGGCAAAAGTAAATTGGTACAAGATAAGTACTAAGGTTAATGGCAAGACAGCCAAGGGATATGTGCTAAGTGAATTTGTTAAGCTTTCAGTGGACAAAAAGGCACCTGCATATGCAAAAGTTACTGCTAAAAAAGGTGCTGTTATAAAGACAAAGGCTACAGTAAAGGGAAATGAATTAAAAGATAGTAAGGGTAAAAAGGTTGTCCTTAAGAAGAATGCAATAATTAGTATTTTTCATGAGATTACCCTAAGTGAAGTCAAGTATTATAAAGTAAGTTTTATTCTTAGTGGTAAGACTGTTACTGGTTATCTGATGGGATCTCAGGTAAAACTTATCGGCGTAATTAATGAGGCTGATACAAGTGATGATTCGGAGGATACAAATAATAATTCATCCAATAATGCAGACGATAGTGATAATACAGATGATAATGATGATTCAAATGATACCGGCAGTAATACAGGTGTTATAAACACCGACGGTAAGTTCGTGGCACAAAAAGCTTATATAACATCTGATAAGGTAGAACTTTATAATGAAGCTGATTATAAGGCTGATATTTTAAGAGAAAGCGAAACAGGAATTTCTTATAAGCTAGCTATGAATCAGCAGGTAATAGCGAGAAAACAGTACATAGTTGGAAATGAGAAATGGTATTTAATTACTTATATAGTAAATGATAGTACCGGGAAACAAGTAATCGGTGCCGGATTTATACCGGAAAAATTTATTAAACTAAGTGGAGAGCCTGTAGATGATTCTACAGGCTCTAGTAATAAGAAGAAAATCAGTAATAAACAGTTTGAAAAAGAATTGACGGCTCAGGGCTTTCCTGATGATTACAAACCATTTTTAAGAGAACTTCATAAAAATCATCCATATTGGCATTTTGAAGCAAGACATCTGGGACTTGACTGGGAGTATGCCGTTTCAAGAGAAAGTGTTGTAGGGCTCAATCTACTGCAAAATTCAAGTAATTATGCTTGGAAATCTATGGAAGCAAGGGCTTATGATTGGGCAAATGATGCCTTCATAGCCTATGATGGAAGTACTTGGGTAACAGCTTCAAATAAGGCTGTAAGGTATTACATGGATCCAAGGAATTTTCTGAACGAGGACTATATTTATCAGTTTGAGTTGCTTTCTTACAAACCTGAACACCATACGGAAGAGGGGATTTCAGCCATTCTCTCAGGACCGCCTATGAAAGATGTTTACTATGACTATGTGGCTTCAGATGGCATTGTTAAGAATATAAGCTATGCTGAGACTTTTCTGCTTGCAGGAATTTATTCGGGAGTCAGCCCTTATCACCTTGCCAGCAGGGTGAAGCAGGAGGTTGCAGGCGGCGGCAGATTCTCCACAAGTGTAACCGGTACTGTAGCAGGACATGAGGGATACTATAACTTTTACAATATAGGAGCTTACAATAATACGGCACCGGGCGGTGCTGTTGCAAGCGGGTTAAGATTTGCAGAGAAAGGCAGTTCATCAAAGGCTGTAATAGGCAATAAGAGTTTTAATGACTTTATCAAAATTCCATGGAATAATAGATATAATGCTATACTGGGAGGAGCTGCATACATAGGAAATAATTACATATTAAGGGGGCAAAATACACCTTATCTTGAAAAATTTAATTTTACGGATAAGAGTACATTTTCACATCAATATATGTCAGCCATATTTTCACCAAGTTCTGAATCTCTGATTACCAAAAAAGCTTATGCAGAATTAAAAGATGAGCCTTTGGTATTTTCCATACCTGTATTTCAAAATATGCCGGTAGAAATAAGCAGACGCCCGACAGATATACTAAGTCCAAACAATTGGCTAAACAGCCTCAAGGCTACGGGCTACCCGATAACTCCCGGATTTAAACCTAATATGACAGAGGGATACAGCATAGTGGTAGGAAAAGATGTGGATACTATCGAAATTACAGGGAAGGCTGCGAGTAGAAGTGCTGTGGTAAAAGGATTGGGACAAATTAAATTGCCGTCAGAC
Source organism: uncultured Catonella sp. (assembly GCA_916439065.1). Lineage (GTDB taxonomy): Bacteria > Bacillota > Clostridia > Lachnospirales > Lachnospiraceae > Catonella. The sequence goes on along the minus strand of CAKAGD010000002.1, from coordinate 1,039,453 downwards.
GGTATTGCTGATGTTCAAATAACAGTAACTGCTGAAGATGGAAGCGTGAGGATATATAAAATAAAAGTAGCAAAGGAGGGATAATACATGAAAAAAAATCTACTGTGGATGCTTATTTTTATCTTTGCTTTTTTGCAGGGAGGAGAGAGAACCTACGCCTCAAGTGCAAATGTAGAACTTAAGAATGAAGGAAGAGTAGTAGTAGGGGATAAGTTTGAAGTTACACTGGAAGTAGATTCAGATGACAGTCTTAGCGGCTTGGAAACTTATATTTCTTATGATGAAGAACTGGCGGAGTTTTTATCAGCAGATGATGGTATTGCCGGTGGTAAGGGGCTGTTAAGAGTAAATATAAAAGGTGTTGGAGATGTGAAGGGTAAATTGAAATATAAAATAAAATTTCTTGCACGGAAAAGCGGAGTCTTTACTATGGCATTTTCTGATGAGATTCATTTATATGCGGCAGATACCGATGACGAGATATCTGTAGCTTCCGGAGATTTGGAAATGCGTATAATGAATAAAAGAGAAGCTTCATCAGATAGTTCCCTAGCCAATCTAAAGGTAGCCGGTGGAAAACTTGTGCCCCAATTTTCAAAAAGTGTGTTAGACTATACAGTTAATGTGGGAGAGGATGTGGATAATATTACCATAGGAGTTGATACTTCTGATGCCAACTCCGGCTATAGCTTTATAAGAGATTACAGTGATAAGTTAAGGACAGGTAAAAATAAAATAGAGATTGTAGTTAAGGCAGAAGATGGAAGTAAAACTACATATACAATTACTGTTATAAAAGCGGAAACGGCTGAAAATGAACAGGAAGAAGTATCGGGAACAGGTGTGAAACAAATAGAGAATAAGTCTTCTGAAACCCTTGAAACTACAGGGGAATCCATAATGTCAGAAATACCGGAATATGTACCTGATCCGCCAAAGGAAGATATTGCACAGGAAACTGATATAGAGGATAGCAAACAGCCTGTCATGTATGCTATAATAGGTGCTGTAGTAATTCTGGGAATCATGTTTGTTCTTGGAATGATACTATATAGAAAAAATAAAAATAAAGATAAAAATGAGGACTGATGTTCTCATGGAGGTAAAATGCAGGATAAATTTACAGATAATGCAATAAAAGTTATTGAGGCGGCTGAGTCTTCAGCAATTTCTCTATCACAAACTTATGTTGGCTCAGAGCATCTTCTCATAGGACTTCTCTCAGTTGACGGAGTGGCAAAAAGGGTTTTAGAAGAGAATGGAGTTTCTTATGATAAATTTATGGAACTTGTAAATAAACTTTTGACTCCGGGTAATGTGGCTGTTGGTTCAGCAGACAATATGACACCAAGGGCTAAGAAGGTTATAGCTTTGGCTGCAAATGAAGCCTATAGGCTGAATTCACAGAAGATTGGTACAGAACATATTCTTATAGCACTTTTAAAGGAAGGAGACAGCATAGCTATAAGACTCCTAAATACTATAGGGGTTAATCTGCAAAAGATGTACATAGACATACTTACTGCTCTTGGACTTGATATTTCTCAGGCAAGGAATGATTATGCTAATTATAAAAACTCGGGAAACAGCAGTAAATCACAGACTCCAACCTTAGACTTATATTCCAGAGATCTTACGGAATATGCAAAAACAGGGAAACTGGATCCGGTTATTGGCAGGGAAGCTGAGGTGCAGAGGGTAATTCAGATTTTGAGCAGGCGTACCAAGAATAATCCCTGTATAATAGGAGAACCGGGAGTCGGGAAAACTGCTATAGCAGAGGCACTTGCTGAAAGAATAGCAGAAGGAAGGGTGCCTGATACAATTAGAGGCAAGCGTGTAGTAACCCTCGATATGTCGGGGATGGTTGCAGGTTCCAAGTATAGAGGAGAATTTGAAGAAAGAATAAAAAAAGTAATAGATGAAGTTGTAAAAAAATGGTAATGTATTATTATTTATAGACGAGATACATACTATAATTGGGGCAGGAGGAGCAGAAGGATCACTGGATGCATCCAATATACTTAAGCCATCCCTTGCAAGGGGCGAACTTCAGGTTATAGGAGCAACAACCAGAGAAGAATACAGAAAGCGTATTGAAAAAGATGCTGCACTTGAGAGAAGATTTCAGCCGGTGGTTATAGAAGAACCTTCTGAAGAAGAATCAATTCTTATATTAAAGGGGCTGCGTGAAAAATATGAAGATCACCATAAGGTAAGGATTACAGATGAGGCTTTAGAGGCTGCAGTAAAGCTCTCGGCAAGATATATAAATGACAGATACCTTCCTGATAAGGCGGTTGACCTAATGGACGAGGCGGCATCTAAGGCAAGATTGTCAGTGTTTAATGCTAAGCCTGAAAGCAGGACGATTGAAAAAAGAATAGCTGAACTTGAAGAACAAAAGGAAGAAGCCATTAAAAACGAGGCTTATGATGTGGCAAGTTCCTTAAAGAGAGAGCAGACAAAACTAAAACAAAAATTTGCTGAATTAAAGCTTGCAGAAGAGCAGAAAAAACAGCAGAAAACCATAGTGGTTGGCGAAGATGAAATAGCAGGAGTAGTGGCAGACTGGACTAAAATCCCGGTAAATAAACTTAAACAGTCAGAGAGTGACAGGCTGATGAAACTTGAAAATGTATTACACGAAAGAGTAGTAGGACAGGATGAAGCAGTGAAAGCAGTTTCAAAGGCTATTAGAAGAGGCAGGGTAGGCTTTAATGCCCAGGGAAGGCCTATAGGTTCATTCCTCTTCTTAGGACCTACAGGAGTAGGTAAGACTGAGCTAAGTAAGGCACTTGCAGAGGCGGTATTTGGTAATGAAGCTTCCATGATAAGGGTTGATATGTCTGAGTACATGGAGAAGCACAGCGTATCTAAGATGATAGGCTCACCTCCGGGATATGTTGGACACGAAGAAGGGGGGCAGCTCTCAGAGAAGGTAAGGAAAAATCCTTATTCAGTCATTCTTTTTGATGAGATAGAAAAGGCACATCCTGATGTGTTTAATGTACTTTTACAAGTGTTAGACGATGGTAGAATAACTGATTCCCAGGGCAGGTTGGTAAGCTTTAAGAATACCATCATAATTATGACTTCAAATGCGGGAGCACAGAAGATAATAACTCCTAAGAAACTTGGCTTTAAGGCGGAAGAAAATAAAGAGGCTGACTATCAGCTTATGAAAGATGGAGTTATGGCGGAAGTGAAGAGGATATTTAAACCGGAATTCTTAAATAGAATAGATGAAACCATAGTCTTCCATACACTTTCAGAAGAAGAACTTAAAAAAATAGTTAAGATTATGGTTAAAGACCTTGCAGAAAGGGCAAAGGAACAGATGGGACTTAAACTTAAGTTCACTGAGACAGTCATTAAACATCTTGCAAAGATAGATAAAGAGGCAAATTATGGGGCAAGGCCTTTAGCGAGAAAAATAAAAACAGAGGTAGAGGACTTGCTTGCGACAGAAGTACTTTTAGGGCATATTAAACATGGAAATGAAGTTAAAATTGGTTGTAAAGAGGGAAAAATTGAGTTAAAATTATCATAAGGGACATAATGAAATAAAAACATAAAAGGAGAATGAAATGGCAATCGTAGAAGAATTAATCCGCAACTCAGGAGAAGGTATTGACTTTGGTAACTATAAGCTTACAAGTAAGGCTAAACTTGAAGGATTTACCTTTGAAGGTGATGTTTATAAGATTAAAACCTTTAAGGAAATTACAAAGCTTGAAAGAAATGGTCTTTTTGCATACGAGTCAGTGCCCGGAACTTCAGTTTTTAACTATAAGCGGAGCGAAAAGGGAGTGAGTTTTAGTGTCGAGGGAGAAGCTGATGCACAGATTACCCTTGAACTTGGTGAAGAAAAAGAATATGAGATAGAACTTGATGGAGTGAGCGCCGGTAGGATGAGGACAAATCTTGGAGGAAAGCTTACTATAAGTGTAGAAACAAATGAAGAAACTGCTACAAAGGTAGTTGTAAAAGAGGCATAATGGCAAAGAGTAAAACAGTATTTTTTTGTGGGGAATGTGGCTATGAGTCATCAAAATGGCTCGGTCAGTGCCCTGCCTGCAAGGCTTGGAATACTTTTTCCGAAGCTCCGGCCGTAAAGAAGGGAGGCAGCAGCCTGAAATCAGGTGTGGCTGCCTCCTTGCCGGTTAAGATAAAAGATGTATCACTTGCAGCTGATGAGCGTATAATTACAGGCATCTCGGAACTTGACAGGGTGCTTGGTGGAGGCATAGTAAAGGGTTCCCTTGTGTTGGTAGGAGGAGACCCGGGCATAGGTAAGTCCACACTGCTTTTGCAGATGTGTGCAAAACTTGCTGACAAAAATATATCTGTACTCTATGTCTCAGGAGAGGAGTCTGAGAGGCAGATAGCCATTAGAAGCGAAAGGCTTGGTGGACAGTTTTCAGATATGCTCCTTTATTGTGAGACAGATGTAGAGAAGATTGAAGCAGTAATAGAAAATGGTAAACCTGAAATTGTAATAGTGGATTCAATCCAGACTATGTACTCATCAAAGGCAGACTCTGCAGCCGGCAGCATATCTCAGGTTAGAGAGGTAACCTCTACCCTGCTTCGTATATCAAAAGGCCTTGGAGTGTCCATCTTCATAGTAGGACATGTGACCAAGGAGGGTACTGTAGCAGGACCAAGAACCCTTGAACATATGGTAGATACTGTACTTTATTTTGAAGGGGAAGATGTGGCCTCATACAGAATACTCAGGGCAGTCAAGAACCGCTTTGGCTCGACCAATGAGGTAGGAGTCTTTGACATGGGGCAGACAGGACTCAGAGAGGTAGCCAATCCTTCGGAATATATGCTAAAAGGTATGCCTGAAAATGCACCCGGCTCAGTAGTTGCCTGTACTATGGAGGGCAGCAGGCCGATACTTGTTGAGGTACAGGCTCTTGTCTGCCAGACTAATTTTAACTTTCCAAAGAGAACCACAGCAGGAGCTGATTATAACAGGGTAAATATCCTGATAGCCGTACTTGAAAAGAGGCTGGGACTTAATCTTGGTAACTGTGATGCCTATGTAAATGTGGCAGGAGGCCTTAAAATAAATGAGCCTGCTCTTGACCTTGCTATAGTGGCTGCGCTTATATCTAGCTATAGAAACAGAGAAAGTAAGGGAAAGATTATAGCCTTTGGAGAGGTAGGACTTACAGGAGAGGTAAGAGGGGTAAATCTTGCGAGGCTAAGACTTGAAGAAATAGCCAAATTTGGTGAGAACCTCGTCATCATACCAAGGGTAAACTATACAAAGAATCTTCCTTTTAAGGTATTGCCGGTAAGTAATGTAAGGGAGTTAATGGATATAATATAATGGGTAAAACGCTGATTATAACTGAGAAACCATCGGTAGCAGGAGAATATGCCGAGATACTTGGAGTCCCGAAGAGGGGACAGGGGGTATATAGCAGTAATGAATACATAATTACCTGGTGTGTAGGGCATCTCATAGAAATGTGCTATCCTGGGGATTATGACGAAAAATACAACAAATGGAAGATGGAAGACCTGCCTTTTCTTCCAAATACCTATAAATACGCAGTCATTCCAAGTGTAAAGAAGCAGTATGATGTGGTGCATAGGCTTATGAATTCTACAGAAGTAGAAACTATCCTGTATGCCGGCGACAGCGGGCGTGAAGGAGAGGTTATCATCAGGCTTATCAGAAACTTCGGTGGAGTAAGGGAAGGAATAGAAGAAAGAAGAGTATGGATAGACTCCTTTACCGAGGATGAGATAAAGCGCGGTATGAGGGAAGCAAAGCCCATATCTGCCTATGATAACCTCGCTGGTGCAGGTATTATGAGGGGAATAGAAGACTATGCCATGGGCATCAATTTCTCCAGAGCCTTATCAGTCAAGTATGGCTGGCTCTTAAACAATAAGGCAGGTACTAAAAAATACTCTGCCATAGCCATAGGCAGGGTTATGACCTGTGTGCTTGGTATGGTGGTGCGCAGGGAAAGAGAAATAAGAAACTTTGTCCAGACGAACTTCTATAAGATATCAGGAAGCTTTGGAGCTGAGGGAGCAAGCTTTGCAGGAGAATGGAAGTCAGGCAAGACAGGTAAATACTTTGAAAGCCATCTGCTTTACAATGAAAAGGGATTTAAGAATAAAGAAGATGCTGAAAAGCTGATAGCTGAGCTAGATTATTCTACAGCTGTAGTTTTGAAGAAGGATAAGAGCAGTGAGAAGAAGAAGGCCCCTCTGTTATTCAATTTGGCTGAACTTCAGGCAGAATGTACCAAGAGATTTCACATAAGTCCCGATGCCACCCTTAAAGCAGTTCAGGAGCTATATGAAGGGAAGCTTACCACATATCCAAGAACTGATGCAAGGGTGATAACAAAGGCGGTAGCAGGGGAGATAACCAAGAATCTAAGCGGACTCTATGCTTATAAACCTGTCAGTGAATATGTGCTTAAAATAAGAGATGAAGGACTCTACAAGGGACTTGAGAAGACACAGTATGTGGATGATAAGAAGGTTACAGACCACTATGCCATCATTCCTACAGGAAACCTAAAAGAAATTGCTAAGCAGAGTGAATTAAATAAGAAATCTTCGATATAATAGTCAGGAGGTTTTTAGCAATTTTCTATCCTCCTGCAGTTTATGATAAAGTCAGTCTTGTAACAGGGATTAAGCATAAAGAAGGAGATTTTACCGAGGAATTCTATTCTTATGTGAAGGTGCTTAAAGAAAAAGGCTGCCTTGAAGTAGTGGGTACTCCGTCTAAAGGAAAAGATAAGAAGGATGAGGACTTAGATACAGGAGATACAGCCGATGAAGTTTCGGATAATGAGGCTTTATTAAATCTGCTATCATCTCTTACAAAGGGAAGTTCTCTCTCGGTGAATAAGCTTGAAACCAAAGAAGGAAAAACCACTCCTCCAAAGCGCTATACCTCAGGCTCTATGATACTTGCAATGGAAAATGCCGGCCAGCTAATAGAAGATGAGGAGCTTAGGGCAACTATAAAGGGGGCAGGTATTGGTACTTCTGCTACAAGGGCAGGCATCATAGAAAAGCTTGTAAAAATTGGCTATCTTGCACTGAATAAAAAGACGCAGATACTTACACCTATGCTCTTTGGAGAAATGGTGTATGAGGTTGCGGACATGGCTATTCCTGCCATGCTAAACCCTGAAATGACAGCAAGCTGGGAAAAGGGTTTGTCAGGAGTTGAGGCGGGAGATATAAGCACTGAACAATATGAAGAAACTCTTAATACCTATGTAAGAAGGTACATTGACAATATAAAAGTTAAAGACCTGAGCAGAGAACTTGGAATTAAACTAGAAATGGTAAAGAAAATGCAGAAATAACTAAAATAGTATAAAAATTAAATATAGAGGAGAAAATGATAAAGAATTTAAGAAAAGCCATTTTTATTGAAATTATCTGTATGTTTATTATTTGTGGTAATTATTTCGGCATTATGGTTATAAGTGCAGCTGAGATAAATCCGGTTCCAAACCGCACAGCAGCCGAAGATTTGTCTGAAAATGTGCAGGGTAAGGATGAGATTACAGAAGAAAATAAAGACATGGTTAATCTGGAAAATAATGACGAAAATGCAGCAGATGACAAAATTGTAAGAGAAATACGCCCTAGCGAAACAGCGTTTGTAAGTGTTGAATTGATTAAGAAAACAGGGAATAATAATTCCGGTAAGTTTACCCTAGATTTTAATCTGGGTGATGAAGCAGTAGATGGAGTTGAAAAACTTGCATTAGCTGATGCCTTTTATATTGAAGGCCTTGATTTCTCGCTTTCCCTGGAGAAATTAAACGAGTCAGTGGTTGAATTTGAACTTTCGGGACTTGAGAATAAAAAATATAAATATTATATAAGGTCTGTAAATAATGTAGAATATGAAGGGTATTTTGAGGTAAGATTTGCAGAATCTAATGATGAGAATATACCCAAGGTGACTTTTAAGGGATTCCCTAAAAAGAAGGTGTTTGAGGGAACAAATGTAGAAGTTAAACTGATTACAGATAATGTTGAAAGTAAGCTCAACTTTAATGGTAAGCAGGTAAATGGCAAAAAAATGAAGAATGGATGTGAATTTAAGCTGGCTGTAAGCAAAAACGGAAGTTATAAATATTTGGTAAAAGCTGGCAAAAAGGTAACTGAAGGGGTATTAAAGGTAGATTTTTTTAAGAAAAATAAAACCAAACTGGATGTGCCCCTTAGCTACCAAAGGCCTGCTTATCCTGAGGGATGCGAAAGCTATGCATCTGTAGCGGTGTTAAAGCACTTTGGATTCAAGATAAAAGAATCAGAATTCATATCAAAATATCTGGATATAATAAACCTGTGGGATAGAAGGGTTACTATAATCAAAAATTTATTTGACAAATTCTATCTTGGAGATCCATCAAATAAGAGGCAGCAGGGATATCTTGCCAATCCGCCGGTTTTAGTTAAGGCAGTAAATAAGTTTTTTACAAAGAACAGGCATAAAAAATATATTGCCGTAAATACTACAGGGAAATCACTTAAGACACTTTTAGAAGAGGAAGTATTAAACGATAATCCTGTAGTAGTGTGGCTGACCATAAACAATAGAACGCCTTATACGGCAAAAGTCAGAGGAGTTCCATACATATTCCCAAGCCATACAATGGTCGTATCGGGATATGATAGGGAAAGGCCTTCTTTATTTGACAGACAGCATTTCGGGTTATAGGTCGGTAAGCTATGATACAGCGAATAAATTATACAATCTTACCGGGAAAAAAAGTTTTATATTACAAGCAAGGAAATAGAAGGGAGTCTATATGGAAACTATTAAAATTACAGAACTTTTCGACATTAAGAGGACAATTGCAGCTGATTACTTAAGGAACTTTACCTATCCATTTGAAGCGTTAAAAGGGATAAGTGAACTTATAATACACTTAGGAGAAAGTCTTGACGCTAATATCTATGAAAGAAAAGGAGAAAATATCTGGGTGGCTAAGTCTGCGAAGGTTGCCCCTACAGCGTTTTTGGGAGGACCATGCATCATAGGTGAATATACAGAGGTGAGACACTGTGCATTCATAAGAGGAAGTGCATTGGTTGGTAATGGCTGCGTGGTAGGTAATTCGGTAGAACTTAAAAATGTTATAATATTTGATGATGTCCAGGTGCCGCACTATAATTATGTGGGAGATTCTATTCTAGGCTATCATTCACACATGGGAGCCGGCTCTATTACAAGCAATGTGAAGGCTGATAAGACAAATGTAGTCATTAAGTTAGAGGCTGACAGCATTGAAACAGGACTTAAAAAGGTAGGAGCCTTCCTTGGTGACTATGCAGAAATAGGCTGCAACAGCGTACTTAATCCCGGTACAGTGATAGGAAGAAATTCCAATGTCTATCCCCTTTCTATGGTGAGAGGAGTAGTTCCGGCAAACAGTATATATAAGAAAAAAGGAGAAGTAGTTGGTAAAAATGCGTGACTTAAGCCTTAATGAATTTTCTGAAAAACTCTTTAGTAAAGAGCCTGTACCGGGAGGTGGAGGAGCATCAGCTCTTGTTGGTGCCTTAGCTGTGTCTCTTGGCGCAATGGCTGCAAATCTTACTGTAGGCAAGGAAAAATATGCAGAATATACAGATGAACTAAATGCTGCTCTAATAAAGGCTGAGAAGCTTAGACTCCGCCTGCTTGAACTTATAGAAGAGGATGCCTCGGGGTTTGGAGAGGTAAACAAAGCCTGCAAAATAAAACCGAGAGATGAAGAAGCGATAGAAAAAGCCCTTGTAAGTGCAGCTATGCCGCCTTTACATACGATGGAAACATTGAAAGAGGTAATTGATATCCTTTTAATCCTTGCAGACAAGACGAGTATGCTTGTGGTAAGCGATGTGGGGGTAGGTGCTAAGTTTGCCGAGGCTGCCCTTAAATCAGCATATCTCAATGTCGTAGTTAATACTAAGCTTATGAAAGATGAAAAGACAGCCTCAGACATTGAAGAAAAGGCTGAAAAGCTATTCGCCTATGCTCAAAAAGCCGATGAAGTATATGAGAAAATTTTGAATCGCTTAAAGGATAAATAAAATAACTGAAAAAAATGTCCAATAAAAATCATTTATTATTGCAAAAATTTTTGTCAAAAAAATATTGCTGATTAGTTTGATGATTTTTTTACCGCCTTTAGTGTATAATCACACTAGGGAAAGTTTTAAAAATTTCTCGTTTGATTTCAAATTATTCACTCTTTAAGTCTTATTTATTTTAAATTAACTGTAAATAAGCCTAAAGCAGAGGATGGTTTGTAAGCATAAAAGAACAATATAACACAAAGAAAGAGGTACAACAGAATGGCAAAGATTGATTTAACACAGTATGGCATTACAGGTACAACAGAAATCGTTCACAATCCTTCTTATGAAGAACTTTTCAAAGAAGAGACAAAGGAAAGCCTTACAGGTTTTGAAAAAGGACAGGTTACTGAACTTGGTGCCGTTAATGTAATGACAGGCATTTATACAGGTCGTTCTCCTCAGGATAAGTTCATCGTTATGGATGAGAATTCTAAGGATACAGTTTGGTGGACAACACCTGAGTACAAGAATGATAACCACCCTGCTTCAAAGGAAGCTTGGGATGTAGTTAAGAAGCTTGCACAGGAAGAGCTTTCTAACAAGCGTCTTTTCGTAGTTGATGCATTCTGTGGTGCTAACAAAGATACAAGAATGGCAGTTCGTTTCATCGTTGAGGTTGCTTGGCAGGCTCACTTTGTAACAAACATGTTCATTCAGCCAACCGCAGAAGAGCTTGAGAACTTCAAGCCTGATTTCATCGTTTACAACGCTTCTAAGGCTAAGGTTGAGAACTATAAGGAGTTAGGCCTTAACTCTGAGACAGCTGTAGTATTCAACATTACAAGCCGTGAGCAGGTTATTCTTAATACCTGGTACGGTGGAGAGATGAAGAAGGGTATGTTCTCTATGATGAACTATTACCTTCCACTTAAGGGCATGGCTTCAATGCACTGCTCTGCTAACACAGATATGGACGGAAAGCACACTGCTATCTTCTTTGGTCTTTCAGGAACAGGTAAGACTACACTTTCAACAGATCCTAAGCGTCTCCTTATCGGTGATGACGAGCACGGCTGGGATGATAACGGAGTATTTAACTTCGAGGGTGGCTGCTACGCTAAGGTTATTAACCTTGACAAGGAATCTGAGCCTGATATCTACAATGCTATCAGAAGAGATGCTCTTCTTGAAAATGTAACTGTGGATGCAAGCGGCAAGATTGACTTTAAGGATGGAAGCACAACAGAGAATACCCGTGTATCTTATCCTATCGACCACATTGAGAAGATTGTACGCCCTGTATCAGCTGCTCCTGCTGCAGAGAATGTTATCTTCCTTTCAGCAGATGCTTTGGAGTACTTCCTCCAGTATCTATTCTTACACCGGAGCAGACACAGTATTACTTCCTTTCAGGATTTACTGCTAAGCTTGCAGGTACAGAGCGTGGTATCACAGAGCCTACACCTACTTTCTCAGCTTGCTTCGGACAGGCTTTCCTTGAACTTCACCCAACAAAGTATGCTGAAGAGCTTGTTAAGAAGATGAAGAAGAGCGGAGCTAAGGCTTACCTCGTAAATACAGGCTGGAACGGAACAGGTAAGAGAATTTCTATTAAGGATACCCGTGGTATCATCGATGCCATCCTTAACGGTGATGTAAATAAGGCTGCTACAAAGAAGATTCCTTACTTTGATTTTGAAGTTCCTACAGAGCTTCCAGGTGTTGATACACATATTCTTGACCCTAGAGATACTTATGCAAATGCTTCTGAGTGGGATGAGAAGGCAAAAGACCTTGCCGGAAGATTCATCAAGAACTTTGCTAAGTATGAGAATAACGAGGCTGGTAAGGCACTTGTTGCAGCAGGCCCTAAGCTTTAATTAGAAACTAAATAAAATTAGATGTAATGTTATCCTCTCTCCTGCAAAACAGGGGAGAGGATAATTTTAGTAGTCAAAGACTTAGAATTTGTAAAACTATGGAAGAACACATTTAAACAGGTTAAGTCAATGAAGATAATTCCTTTTAGTCTTTATACAAAAATGTAGGTGTATTATAAATATGGTGTAAGGGATAACTGCTAAGATTGTAAAAGATTTTTAACATTTATGTCAAAAAATTTAACATTTTAGCTTGGTGTTGAATATTTTGGTAAAAAAGGTATAATTAATAAATATACAGTTTAATCCTGCTATTACTGGGAGGTATTTATGGAGAAAAACTTTAAGAAGATTGTACTGAGCTTGGCATTCGCAATATCCGCCTTTGGGATGTTGGGAGAGGCTAAAGCGGATACTGCCACTGAGGATATAGTTCCTGATTTGAATGTAATACGCAGTCTTGATGAAAAAGATCAGGTGAATATGTATAAGACAGTGGTGGATGAAAAAGGGTATCAGAATATAACCTTAAATTTCGATGCTACCCAAAAAGATAAGGTGAAAAATGGCTGGACTTTGAAGGTTTATGACGAAAATAAAGAAGAAATATATAAGGTGGAAGGAATAAAATCACAGTTTACAAGCGGAAATTTTGCATTTAACAAGGATCAGGTTGTTTATATTTCAGTAGGAAGTTCAGGTACAACATCATTGTTTATGCCAAAGGGAGTGGAATATAACTTAAACTTCCATACTTATTCAGCTAATGATTATGAAAGCGAGCCTAATAATAAATATTTACAGGCAAATGAAATAGCGGTGGGAAGTTATGTGAAAGGCAATCTCCTTAGCAAGTCAGATGAGGACTATTATGTTGTAAGAGTAAATGAAACAGGATACACAGACTTAAACTTTGAAATCCCTGACTTTATTCCTGATAAAATAGGAGACGGTTGGAATATAGAAATATATGACAAGAATAAGAGGACTTTGTACAAAACATATGGAGTTAAAAGGGATTTTAAATTTCCGGAGTTACCGTTTGCAAAGGGACAGGAAATTTATATAAGAATTATGGCAAAGAGCAGCCCGCTTTCACATACACCGGACGGGATTGAGTATAAGTTAAAAGCAGATGTGGTGAAAACTAATAAATGGGAAGTGGAAGATAACGATAGTTTTAGCAGGGCAAATAAGTTAAAGGGTACAATATCAGCTAATATTTTAAATAGTGAAGATGTGGATTACTTTACATTTAAGGCTGGAAAAACAAATAGTTATAAAGTAAGCCTGGATACCGGAGATAATGTAGACAAGGAATATGAAGTTGAGATTTTTGTAAACAATAAGGGAAAGGCTAAAATACACAAGCTGACTATGGCTGATAAAAGTTTCACATTCAAGGTGAAAAAAGGACAGAAGGTTTGGGTTAAAATAAGTGGAGCACCGGCTAAGTCTCCAATAGGGAATAGATATACAGTCAAATACAAGACAGTAAAAAATGTCAAAAAGGTTAAGCCTGTTTCGAAGAAAACCAAAGTGGAATCAAAAACTTTAAAAAGTACCATTAAATAGAATAAATAAAATTTATGATAGAAGTGCCAAAAGCATAAAATTTGATTGGGCTTGCTTGTGGGAAGGTTTATTATCTTTTGCCACGCATATCATTTCATTGGAGGATTGTATGGATTTTTTAGAATTAGCAAGGGAAAGATATTCATGTAGACAGTTAAGTGATAAGAAGGTTGAAAAAGAAAAACTTGATAAGATTATTGAAGCAGGCATACTTGCACCTACGGCTACCAATGCACAGCCATACAGGATATGGCTCATAGAGAGTGCAGAGGCTAAGGAAAAGCTTGCAAAGGCAAACAGATATAAGTTTGGGGCGGAAGTTTTCTTCGTAGTAGGAGCAAAGAAAGATGCAGCCTGGGTGCGCAAATTTGACAACCATAAATTTGCAGAGGTGGATGCATCTATAGCTGCTACGCATATGATGCTTGAAATAACTGAACTTGGACTTGGGACTACCTGGGTAGGACATTTTGATGAGCCTTTGCTTAAGGAGGAATTCCCTGAGATGAAGGAATTTGAGCTAATAGCAATCTTTCCCGTAGGATACCCTGCAGATGAAGCAAAGCCTTCCGAGAGGCATACGGTTAGAAGAAGTGTGGAGGAAGCAGTGTCATTTCTTTAGAATTTAAATTAAAAGGTTAATAGGTCATAATAATGTGTATGTTTACTATGCAAAAGTGTGGCCTATTTTCTATTTTATAAAATGATGTGGGTGTCAAAAGTATTTGACACCCATTGATACAGGATTGCTACAGCACAGCTTTAGCAATCCTTGCAAAAATATTCGTAATCCGCTCATTTTTTGCAAAAAATGGCTGCTTACTCATATTTTTTGCGTGTCAAAAGTATATAAATTCTCTTGCAAGCAAGCTAGCATCGAATTTTTATACTTTTGACACTTGTATCATAAAAATATAAGCATAAAATACTTTGGTGTTAATCTTAATAAAAAGATATATTGTAAGATTAAAAATTTAGGAATCCGGAGATATTTTTTTTATTTGACAGGAAATTTCTCCGAAATTACCTGTCAAATAAAAAATCTCCGAGGGATGCACAGCTCGCGGCAGAGAAATTTGCCTTGCGGCACCGCTCGCGCGCGAAGTGTGTGCGAGCACACACTTTTTTAATTGTGATAATTTTGTGATAATTTAAAATACTACTTGCAAAATTGCTAAGAAAAGGTTATTATATGTTTAGCACTCGTAAAGTAAGAGTGCTAATAAAAAAGTAAAATATGGTTTAATATAAAGGAGGAACTAAGATGAAATTAGTACCATTAGGCGACAGAGTTGTATTGAAGCAGATAGCGGCAGAAGAGACTACAAAGTCAGGTATTATTTTACCTGATCAGGCTCAGGAGAAGCCACAGCAGGCTGAAGTTGTTGCTGTAGGACCTGGCGGAGCAGTAGACGGAAAAGAAGTAACCATGCAGGTTAAAGAAGGACAGAAAGTTATTTATTCTAAATATGCAGGAACCAATGTAAAGCTTGAGAATGAAGAGTATATCATAGTTAAGCAGTCAGATATACTGGCGGTTGTTGAATAATTAAGCAGTTATTTGATAAAAATGAGCGAATTAGGACTATTCATATATATTTTTAAGGAGAAAGAAAATGGCAAAAGAGATTAAATTTGGTACAGAGGCTAGGAAAGCCCTTGAAGCTGGTGTTAATCAGCTTGCAGATACAGTTAGCGTAACTTTAGGACCTAAGGGAAGAAATGTAGTTCTTGACAAGAGCTATGGTGCACCGCTTATTACCAATGACGGTGTTACTATTGCAAAAGAAATTGAACTTCCGGATGAATTTGAAAATATGGGAGCACAGCTTGTAAAAGAAGCTGCAACCAAGACAAACGATGTAGCAGGTGACGGTACAACTACAGCTACAGTTCTTGCTCAGGCTATGATAAATGAAGGTATGAAGAACCTTGCTGCAGGAGCTAACCCTATCATCCTTAGAAAGGGTATGAAGAAGGCAACAGAGTGTGCAGTAGAGGCTATTTCAAAAATGAGCAGTCCTGTAGAAGGTAAGGCTCATGTACAGAGAATCGCAGCTATTTCGGCAGGTGATGATGAAGTTGGAACACTTGTTGCAGATGCAATGGAAAAGGTAAGCAAGGACGGTGTTATTACCGTTGAAGAGAGCAAGACCATGAAGACTGAGCTTGACCTTGTAGAAGGTATGCAGTTTGACAGAGGTTATGTATCAGCTTATATGTGTACAGATATGGATAAGATGGAGGCAGTTCTTGACAATCCATACATTCTTATAACCGATAAGAAACTTAGCAATATTCAGGATATACTTCCACTCCTTGAGCAGATTGTACAGCAGGGAGCAAGGCTTCTTATAATTGCAGAGGATGTTGAAGGTGAGGCTCTTACAACACTTGTAATCAACAAGCTTCGTGGAACTTTCAATGTAGTTGCTGTTAAGGCACCTGGATACGGTGACAGAAGGAAAGAAATGCTTCAGGATATCGCTATTCTTACAGGTGGACAGGTAATTTCAAGTGAAGTAGGCCTTGAGCTTAAAGATGCTTCCCTTGAACAGCTTGGACATGCCAAGAGCGTAAAGGTTCAGAAAGAAAATACAATTATAGTAGATGGTGAAGGCGATTCAGAGGCTATTAAGTCAAGAGTTGCTCAGATTAGAAGCCAGATTGAAGAAACAACCTCTGACTTTGACAGAGAGAAGCTTCAGGAAAGACTTGCTAAGCTTGCAGGCGGTGTTGCAGTTATCCGTGTAGGTGCGGCTACAGAGGCAGAAATGAAAGAGAATAAACTCCGTATGGAAGATGCTCTTGCAGCTACCAAGGCAGCTATAGAAGAAGGAATAATCGCAGGCGGCGGTTCAGCTTATATCCACGCTTCAAAGGATGTGGAGAAGCTTGCAGCATCACTTGAAGGAGATGAGAAGACAGGTGCTAAGGTAGTACTTAAGGCACTTGAAGCTCCACTCTTTAAGATAGCTGCTAACGCAGGACTTGAGGGTGCGGTTATTATAAGCAAAGTTAAAGAAGGAAATCCTGGATTTGGTTTTGATGCTCTTAAGGAAGACTATGTAGACCTTGCAAAAGCAGGTATCCTTGATCCTGTAAAGGTAACAAGAAGTGCACTTCAGAACGCTACAAGTGTGGCATCTACACTTCTTACCACAGAAAGCCTTGTGGCAGATATTAAAGAAGCTGCCCCTGCAGCACCGGCAGGAATGGGTGCCCCAGGCATGGGAATGATGTAATGATACAAGAATAGAGAGATGATAGCCCCCACCACAAGCTCGCTTGTGGGTGGGGGCTTTCTCTCTCTATTCGCCAACAATACGCACGCGCCGCCATTTTCCGAAGGAAAATGAGCAGAGCGTGCGTATTGTTGAAGGACTGCGGGAGTGCGGAGCACGGAGCAGTCCGAGTATCATTAATGATACAAGATTTTCTGTAAACCGCGCCGCCATTTTCCGAAGAAAAATGAGCAGAGCGTGCGTATTGTTGAAGGACTGCGGGAGTGCGGAGCACGGAGCAGTCCGAGTATCATTAATGATACAAGATTTTCTGTAAACCGCGCCGCCATTTTCCGAAGGAAAATGAGCAGAGCGTGCGTATTGTTGAAGGACTGCGGGAGTGCGGAGCACGGAGCAGTCCGAGTATCATTAATGATACAAGGTTATGGCAAAAATAAATTTTCCTTATCCATACTCTTTAAGATAATATCGTATTCCTTTTCATTAATGTCATATAGTTTTGCAATCATTAAATCCAATTCATTATAAAGCTTAATAGTTCTAAAAGCATCTACCTTCACACCAAGTCTTAAAATCTTATCGACTATCTCAATAATATTATTTTGTTCATCAATCCCAACCACAGGAATAGGGATTTTCTCGATATGTGATCTCAAAACTTTTACAGAATCGAACATTTTCCTAAAATAGAACTGTACTACCCTTGAATTGAGCACGCCCATTACATACTTTGTATACAGCCCCGGAATTTGTGGAATGAGTACATTACAGCTGTTAAGTGTGAGAGTGCATTTGTTGTCATAGGCCATAACTATCTGATTGCAGATAAATCTGTATATCAGCTTTTCCTTAACCCTATAATGCTCTGTAGGAGCGGTCTGTTGATAGAGTTCAGGCTTGAACTCAATATATTTTGAAGGGTTTTTGGATTTGTACTTAAATATGTTATTACCGCTGAGAATCTGTTCATTTTTATCTGATTTTTTATCTGATAAAAATCTTTTATTGTCGCCGGTAATTATTCCGAGTGCAAAGGTGGATTGACCGGCTAGTGTAGTATGTCCCAGAGTTGCCTCTATCTTCTCTATTATCATATATTCGGCATCAGTAGTATTAAATGAACAATAGTCGGCATTTAATTTCCGCTCAATATCTATGGTATACTCCCTGCCCTCTTCCTTAACTTTCATGCCTAAGGTTGTGGAAGGAAGCCCCGTGTATTTCATTTGCAGGATTATACTTGGGCAGTTTACATTGTCAAAAGCCTTGCTTAAAAACTCAATATAATCAAATGAGCACTTTTCCAAAAGAATTTTCCTTATAGGAGTGTGTGATTTTACATTTAATATGGCATGTGGGAGTATGAATGAAAGAGTACCATTCATCTTCAAATTGCTTAAAGCCTGTTCAATAAATATGTCATACGACTCTATGGAAAGTGAAGTTGCACAATCAAATCTATTGTGGAGATTAATTTTCTCTTCGCGCGAGTAATGATAGCCCCAAGGTGGGTTACCTAAGATGTAGTCAAACTTCCTGTTTCTTGGAAAGTATAGGTAGTCAAGTTCAGTAATGTGTTCATAAATCAGTTTTTTATCACCAAGCCTATAACGGAGTGCGTAATTTATTCTTGTAAGTTTTACACTGAGAGAGTCTATGTCATTGGCATATACATTTCTATAGTCAAACTTATCAGGTATTTGCAGAATGAAATTTCCTGTTCCGCAACAAGGGTCTAAAATCTTTTTACTCTCCATTTTGTCAGAAACAATTAAGTTATCACAAATTCTTTTGGCAACTTTGGAAGGCGTATAATAGCAGCCCTGGATTTTTCTTTCTCTTATATTTTTTAATGATATATATAAGAGGCCTATTACATCAACATCTTTTTCATATACATAGTCTTCGGTGAAAAGTTCAGGATATTCATCCGGTATGTCACTGATTTCTTTAACATTCTCAAGTAAGTCATCTAAAAGAAAGGTATAAGGCTCCGGAAGATATTCTTTCTTTAAAAAAGATTTTAAGACAGGTTTGTCAAATTTTAAACCGGATTGTGAAATAATGAGCTTTAACGCACAATCTGTAATTATTGATAATAAAATATCAGAAGTAACCTCAATATCATTTTCTTCAATAAATCTTAAAATTTCCTGAACGGGAGCCAGATTCTTGGAATCGTTAGGAATATAGGAGTAATATAAGCCTCTTCCTGAAACAAATTTCTTATTACGCCTGCTTTTCAAGGAAGTATTTTTCCCGTTAGAAATGTCAGATTTAAGCTTTTGCATATATTCTATTGAGAAATATGTAGTGCCAAGTTCTGCCGGTATTAGTTTGCCTAATTTAATCCAGTTTTTGGCAGTGGCTTCCGAAATAGATAATTCTCTACATACATCAGCAAGAGAAAGCATATTTTCATCGGACTCTATCTTCATGTCGAACCTCCTCTGTACTAAGCCTTTAACAAGTTATAAATTACAAAGCGTATCCCCCTCATGTTCTATTATAGTCTTTAAAAAGACTATTGTCGATAAAAAAATATTATATTTTAAAAAAATAAGACAATATAATCAATTGAAGGTAATTGGTATTCAATTGGGAATTAATTGAAAAATTTTGTTAACCTTCCTTAAGAAATTGTTTTGAAAAAAGTAAACAAAAAGAATAAAAAAGGGATTATAATTATACAAAGCAGTATAGATTTTATGATACAGGTGTCAGAAATATAAATCAGGCTGGATTTGGTTGTGAGAGAGTCTATTATCTTTTGATGCCGGAATAATATTATTTAAGGGAGGTGGATTATGGACCTGCAGTTTTGGCTGATGGCATTCATCATACTGGTTGTAATGGAATTTTTAACCATGGGACTTACAACTATATGGTTTGCGGTAGGTGCTCTGGCAGCTTTTTTTGCAAGCCTGTTCGGAGCTGCATTCTGGGTACAGATAATACTGTTTTTAATAGTTTCACTTGTTGTACTCGTGGTATACAGACCGCTTGCAGTTAAATATGTAAATTCAAGACGAACAAGAACCAATGTAGATGATTTAATTGGAAAAGAGGGTAAGGTTACTGAAAAAATAGATAATCTCAACCAGACAGGCAGAGTAGTCTTAAATGGAATGGACTGGTCGGCAAGAACTCAGAAAGATGGAACTATAGAAGCAGAGACTATTGTAAAAGTAATAGATGTACAGGGTGTTAAGCTTATAGTAGAACCGGTTATATTGGAAAGGACAACCGGATTTACTGCAGATGTAGTTCAGGAAAATATTTGATTGAAATAAGGGCTATAGTTTTGTACAATGTAGTTGGGATATTCCCATTGCACATAAAAAATAAGAAAAGAGGTATTTTATGGGAGGATTAATAGGTGCACCATTTTTTGCATTAACAGTGATTGCGGTAATCATAATATTGATATTCGCATCCTGCATTAAGATTGTTCCACAGGCAACAGCCTTGGTTATTGAGAGGCTTGGCGGTTATCAGGACACTTGGCATGTAGGAATTCATGTAAAGCTTCCGTTTGTTGACAGGGTGGCAAAGAGAGTTACACTTAAGGAACAGGTTGCGGACTTCCCTCCACAGCCGGTCATCACAAAGGATAATGTTTCAATAAGAATAGATACTGTTATTTTCTATCAGATAACAGATCCAAAGCTATATGCTTACGGAGTTGAGAATCCTATTTCAGCTCTTGAGAACCTCACAGCTACTACACTCCGTAATATTATCGGTGATCTTGAACTGGATGAGACTCTTACATCCCGTGAGACAATAAATACGCAGATGCGTTCCACACTTGATGTAGCTACTGATCCTTGGGGAATAAAGGTAAACAGGGTGGAACTTAAGAACATAATGTGTCCTCCTGATATTCAGGGAGCAATGGAGAAACAGGCTAAGGCAGAGCGTGAAAGGCGTGCCGCAGTTACAAGTGCGGAAGGTGAGAAGAAGGCGGCCATCCTTGTAGCTGAAGGAAACAAGGAATCGACTATTCTGGAAGCTGAAGCTGAAAAGGCTGCTCAGATTCTTCGTGCAGAGGCTAAGAAAGAAGCTACAATCCGTGAGGCAGAAGGTCAGGCACAGGCTATACTTGCAGTTCAGAAGGCTAACGCAGACGGTATCAAGCTGCTGAATGAGGCAGCTCCTTCGGGAGAAGTAATCAAGCTTAAGGGGCTTGAGCCTTCGGCAGGGCTGCAGACGGTAAGGCAACCAAGATTATCATCCCTTCTGAGATACAGGGTCTTGCAGGGCTTGTAAGCGGTATTACAGAGGTAGCGGCAGAGGCTAAGAAAAAGGTGGAAGAATAATGAAAAGAAAACTTCCTGAAAAATTTCTGCCAAGACTTATAATGACTGTATTTGGGGTTATAATCTGTGCGATAGCGGTTGGTTTTTATAAGAATTCTTTATTTGGTATAGATCCTTTCCAAAGCTTTGCACAGGGGTCTCACGAGAGACTCTTTTCAGGGGTTACTTATGGAACTTATTATATGGTTATAAGTATCATAATGTTTATCGTAGTTCTTGTTTTAGATAAACACTATATCGGAATTGCAACCATATTGAATTTGTTTTTTTCCGGTTATATAGTGGATTATTCAATTAAGTTCATAGCAGAGGCCATGCCTAATCCAAACCTTGTTGTAAGGGTGGTTATGCTGGCTATAGGCGTGGTTGTGCTTTGCTTTGCATCATCACTCTATATGACTTCGGACCTTGGAGTTTCGGTTTACGATGCAATTCCTATCATCATTTCAAAGAGAACAGGAAGGCCGTTTAAGTTTATGCGTATAGGCTGCGACTTAATCTGTGTTATTATCGGAGTCTTGTGTGGCTTGATGCCGGGTATTGGAACTTTGGTTACTGCATTTTTTATGGGACCGCTCATAGATTTCTTTAACAGAAAATTTTCCAAGCCGCTGCTTGATAAATTTAAGGCTTAGAATATAGCCATACAGGTGCTTGAAATACAGTCCTGTATGGCTTTTTTACGCATGCGTAAGTGACAAAATGCTGAAAAATTTTAAGTTGTTGGGCTGATGGGTTTATTGACTAAGTTACGCCTTCACTAATAAATGTCCAGACTCGCTCCGGTTTTTCTGAAAGGTGCTTGGTTAAGTTTTTGAATGATGACGAAAAACCTAATGCGCTCGCTTAGAATTTATCATTCGTAGCTGATGCCATAGGTTTATGAAATAATAATTTGTAGGGCTTTATTAACCAACTAAGTGACGCTTCGAATGATAACATTTCAGACTCGCTCCGGTTTTTCTGTTAGTGGCTATACTATAATTACAAAACTCACGAAAAACCTAATGCGCTCGCTTAGAATTTATCATTCGTAGCTGATGCCTTAGATTTATACAAAAAATAACTAGAATACCAAATTAAAGACAGCCCCCACACCTGCCCCCATGTGGCTGATGTGTTTGTTTTTGCCGACTTATCAATTAAACAGCCGGAACTAATAATGCCGCATAGTTCGCCGTTTCCACTCTGACTTCGTGCTTCGCACTCGTCACTCGTGGACGGCTATTATATAGGCAGGACTAACACACTTAGCTTCATTGCTTCGCAATTTGCTAAGTGCTAGTCACTGCCAAAAAGCGAGCGCATCAGGTTTTTCGTCAACAAAGCCATATTACAACAGCATCTTACAGAAAAACCGTAGCGAGTCTGGACATTTATTAGTGAAGGCGTCACTGAGTGTAGCAAACAACACATTAGCCATACAACTGTTGCTAATATAAAAGTAGACACGGAACGGTTGAAAATAATGTATTAATATTTATAATTAATACAATATGACTACCAGGAAGGAGTCTACTTTTATTATGGCTAAACATTTAAATCCATTGGAAAAAGAGTTTTTAATCCATCAGTTTAAAAGGAATCCCGCTATTAAGCTAAGTGATTTCTGTGAAGCACATCAGATTTCAGTTTCAGCATTAAGAAATTGGATTAAGCAGTATGAAGAGTTTGGGCTTGATGGACTTGCAAGAGCTGATGCAGAAATAGGCAGTGTTCTCCCGGAGGGAGTAGATCCAACGGAGGAAGCTTACAGGCGTGAAATACTCAAGCTGCGTATAGAGAATGAGAGGCTTAAAAAAAACTATATTGTTCGGACGAACGAGGATGGGGAACAGGAATATGTTCGTTTAAAAGCGAAGAATTCGAAATAGTTGAACAGCTATCCAGAGATTATGATGTTCAGGAACTGTGTGCTCTGATGGGTGTTAGTCGATCGGGTTATTATAAGTGGAAGAGACGAGAGAAATCTGATAGAGATCTAAAGAGGGAGGAAATGATATCTCTTGTGGAAGCCGTTCATGAAAGGCATAGATCCCATGGTTACAGATGGACTGCCGCCTATATACGTCTTCAATATGGCTACAACTGTAGCGATAACTTTATTTACAAATGCTTTCGTTTCCTTGGCATTGCAGCAGAAACAAAACATCAGGTTCATTATAGAAAACATAAGGAAAAGGATAAATACCCAAATCTGATTTTTACAACTTGGAGACCATAGATAGGCCACGTCAGGTAATAGTATCTGATATGACTGCGTTTAAGTTTTGGATTCTTTACTTTGAAGTAACGTTCTATTTTGATGTATTTACCAAGGAGATTCTTACATATAGAATAGCCGCTAGAAAAGGGGACAGACAGCAGTATATAGATGGCTTGGAAGATGTGAGGGAACTGCTGAAAGGCCATACAGAACCTGTGGTGTTACACACGGATCAAGGAAGTGTCTATGCATCGGTTGCCTATAATGAGCTGATTAAAGATACAGTGATTGTTAGATCCATGTCCAGAGCAGGTAAGCCCACGGATAATCCTGTTAATGAATCTATTAATGGCTGGATGAAGGAAGAGCTGTATATTGACTTTAAGATTAGTGAATGCAGACGAAAGGATGAATTTGAAGAAGTACTTGCAAGCTATGTTGATTTCTACAATAATCATCGTCCTTGCTATGCTCTTGGCTATGATACACCGGTTAACTATCGTAAGCGCTATTACAAGGGAGAATTAGAAAGAAAAAATACGTTTGAGAACAGAGTACTATCTGAAGAGCCTAAATTTGTGCAGAAGCGCCGTAAACGGGCATATTCCAAAGATGTGTCTACTTTTGAAAAGGAAGATGAGTAAAAAATATGCTGTATGTCTATTTTTGAAAATAAATAATAGTTAAAAGTGTGGCCAGTGTCCACTTTTGAAAAAAGAAAAAAAGGAAAAACATTTTTTGTGTCTACTTTTCTTGACTGCTACAACCCTAGAATTTAGACTTTGACAGAACGGTAATAAAATGATATTTAGACTTTGACAGAACGGTAATTTATAGATATAATAACTTTGATAAAACGGTAATAAAATAAAATTAAACTGTAAATAAGAGGCGTCTGCCTATTGTGGAGGTTAAATATGTTTAAAAGAAAAGCGTTTGAAAAGTTGAAATATTGGAAAGAAAAAAAAGCTCCTAAGTATGCTGTACTTTTGGAGGGGAGCGAGGCGAGTGGGTAAATCTACAATTGCAGAAGAATTTGCAAAGCAGGAATATAAGTCATATATAAAGATTGACTTTGCTAATGTAAGAAAAGAAATTCTTGATGTATTTGAGGATATTGCAGAACCTGATATATTTTTTCTTAGATTGCAGACTGCGACAGGTATTACCCTACACAAAAGAGAATCCGTAATTATATTTGATGAAATTCAACTTATGCCCAAGGTACGCCAGGCTATCAAATATCTGGTGGCAGATGGGAGATATGATTATATTGAGACAGGCTCATTGATAAGCATAAAAAAGAATGTTAAAGACATCGTTATTCCTTCCGAGGAGATAAAAATACAGGTATATCCTATGGATTATGAGGAATTTATGTGGGCAGCCGGGAACGAAACCTATCAGGTTTTGAAGGAACTATACAAACGAGGAAAGGCAGTTGGAAATTCCTTAAATAGAAAATTAATGCGGGATTTTAGGGTGTATATGGCAGTAGGAGGAATGCCACAGGCGGTAGCAGCGTATGTAGAAGGGAGAAGCTTTACTGAAATAGATGAGGTAAAGAGAGAGATAATCAACCTTTATAAAGATGATTTTTTTAAGATTGATGGTACAGGGTTGATAGGGAGAATGTATGAGAGTATTCCTACACAGCTTGCAACAGATAAGCGAAGTTACATAATATCGGCAGCTACAGGTAAAAAAAAGATTGATAAAGACATAGAAAGATTGTACAACATGTTGGATTCAAAGACAGTACTGCCTTGCTACAATGTACTTAATCCGAGCGTGACACTGTCCCAAACTATGGATAACCAGACCTTTAAGTTGTATTTGGCGGATACAGGGTTGTTTACAACCATGATATTTAAATCATCAGGAGAAACGGATGAGAATATTTATACAAAGCTTCTAAGTGATTCTCTTCCTGCGGATCTCGGATATCTATATGAGAATGCAGTAGCTCAGGTAATAAATGCCGCAGAACATCCTCTTTACTACCATACTTGGAGAAAGGATAATATTACGCATTATTTTGAAATTGATTTTCTTGTTGCATCAAAAACAAAAATAGTACCTATTGAGGTTAAATCTTCCGGGCTTGGAATGCACAAATCAATTACAGAATTTCAGAGAAAGTACTCGAAAAATACTGCGGCACCAATCTTATTATCGCAAAAGGATGTAGGTCAGATTGAAATGTTGAAACTGTATCCGATTTATATGTTGTCGTACATACTTGAAGACTTATAAATACAGTAATAATAGCTTAATGCATTCCTATACAATTTGTGATATTTACAACAAAGTTTGATGTATGATATTATAGGACAGAAATTCGTGTACTCTGAATATATGGGACCGCTATGGACTGTCTGGCTGATAGGGCAAATCATAGGAGATGCGTAATAATTTGATAAAGATTTAGGAGATAATATGAATCTACTTACAGCAGAAAATTTATCAAAAAGCTTTAACACAGATAAGATACTTTTTGATAATATTTCCTTGGGCATAAACGAAGGTGACAAAATAGGACTTATAGGGATAAATGGAACAGGAAAATCTACCCTTCTTAAGATACTTGCAGGAGAAGAGGAGGCAGATAGCGGCAAGCTCACCAAGGGGAATGCTGTCCGCATAGCCTATCTTCCGCAGAATCCTGAGTTTGACGAGGGCGAAAGCGTTATTTCGGAGGTAATAAAGGGGAAAAAGGCTAAAAATGAATTCTGGGACACAGAGGGAGAGGCAAGGAGCCTGCTTGCAAAATTTGAAATAGAAGATGTAGAAGCGAAGGTAGCCACACTTTCAGGCGGTCAGAAAAAGAGGGCTGCCCTTGTGCGCACCCTCCTTGATGATGCGGAAATCCTCATCCTTGATGAGCCTACCAACCACCTGGATACAGCCATGTCTGAGTGGCTTGAGGATTATCTTAAGAAAATGAAACAGGCTCTCCTCATCATAACCCACGACAGATATTTCCTTGACCAGGTGACAAACAGGATAGTGGAGCTAACCCATGGAAAGCTTATTCCTATGTGGGAGGCTACCTAAAGTATCTCGAGCTAAAGGCAGAGCGTGAGGAAATGGAGATAGCCACCGAAAGGAAGAATGCCACACTTTTTAAGAAAGACCTCGCTTGGATGATGAGGGGTGCAAGAGCCCGTTCAACCAAGCAGAAGGCCCATATAGAGCGTTTTGAAGAGCTTAAAAACAGGGATAAGATTGTAGTGGATAAAGAAATTGTGGTTGATTCAGTTTCAAGCCGCCTCGGTAAGCAGATAATTGAGATTGAAAACATATCAAAAGCCTACGGTGAGAAGGTTTTATTTGAGGATTTTACATATTTATTTAGAAGAATAGACAGAATAGGAATTATTGGGAAAAATGGCTCAGGCAAGTCAACCCTTCTTAAGACTATTTTAGGAGAAGTAGCACCTGACAGTGGTAACATTATCATCGGTCAGACAGCTAAAATAGGCTATTTCTCACAGGATTCAGGAGAACTTGACCCAAGTCAGACTGTAATAGAGTCAGCAAAAGACATAGCAGAGTATGTGCAGACAAGGGATGGTACCATATCGGCGAGCAAGATGCTTGAACGCTTTCTCTTTGAAGGTGCAATGCAGTATACGAAAATCGAGAAGCTTTCAGGTGGAGAAAGAAGGAGGCTTGCCCTCTTACATACCCTCATTTCTGCGCCAAATATCCTTATCTTAGACGAGCCTACCAATGACCTTGATATAACCACTCTCTCTATCTTAGAGGACTATCTGGATGGCTTTGATGGAGTGGTTATAACGGTTTCGCACGACAGATACTTCCTTGACAGGGTAGCAAACAGGATATTCTCCTTTGAAAATGGCCTTATTAAGATATATGAGGGCGGTTACAGTGACTATCTGGAAAAAGCAGAGCCACAGCTGGAAGAGGCTAAGATAGAAAAAAAGGCCAGTGATGCGAAGAAAGACTGGAAGGCAAGTAAGACTCCAAAGCTTAAGTTTACCTATGCCGAACAGAAGGAATTTGATACCATAGATGAAGACATTGAAAAGCTAAACGACAGCCTTGCTAAGCTTGATAAGGAAATAGCAGAAAATGCTTCAAGATACAGCAAACTCGAGGAACTTATGGCTGAAAAAGAAAAGCTGGGGAAAGAGCTTGAACAGAAAGAAGAGAGATGGCTCTACCTTACAGAGCTGAATGAGAAGATAAATGCAGGAGGTAAATAATATGCAGGTAACATCATTTGTGCTAAAGATAATTGCCATTATATCCATGCTTATAGACCACACAACTGTCGCTCTTTACGAGGTTATTCCCGGTGAAATGTGGGATATCTATGATGTTGGCAGATGGATAGGGAGGACGGCCTTTCCGCTTTTTTGCTTTATGATAGTTGAGGGATACTATCATACGAGAAACAGGTGGAGATATCTGGGAAGCCTTATTTTTCTCGCATTTATATCGGAACTTCCTTTCGATGCCCTCATTGAAAATAATGGGTTTGTGCTTGAATTTAGTTCACAAAATGTGTTTTTTACGCTTGCACTTGGACTGTTTACTGTCATTTTAATTGATGGAGTTAATGAGAAGGTACAGAATGTATTTTTGAGTAAGATATTACAATTTATTATTATCCTGCTTATTTCAATACCTGCAATTCAAATTTCATCTGATTACGGCATTGTTGGTGTGGTTTTGATTTTATTCATTTATTATTTTGAAAAAATGCAAGGCAGCCTGGCTAAGATTAACGGCAAATTTGCCACAGACAAGACCAAATTTGTGCTGGCTGGAATGGCTGTCCTTGTATGGCTGGTATTATATGATGCTTTGGCAGGCAGGGTGAGTGAGAGTTTTGGTTTTCCGGCAGTCATTCTTATTATGCTTTATAACGGACAGAGAGGGAATTACAGAATTCCTAAATATGTATTTTACTTTTTCTATCCTGTTCACCTTATAATCCTGTGCTTTATTAGAAAATCGCTGGTAGGATACTAAGATGGCAGATAAACCGAAGTTTGTACTTTTTGCCATGAAAGGGATGCCGGAAAAAGAAGTGAAATTTGTCAGAAGAATGCAGGAAGAGTTTAAAAAAATTAGGATTGACTGTATTCAGTGTGAAGGAAATCAAGATTTTGACATAGGATTATCAATTAGCAATGCAGGACATGAGCTGGAAGACGGCATAATTTTAACTTCTACAGATTACAGCAGTGAATGGCTGCTTAGTTCAGGCCTGACAACTGTCATATTTGATGAAACCCTTGGCAAAAATTTGCCATATGGCTTTGATATGATAGTGGAAAGTTTTGAAGAGATAGATGCAGATTTTTTGGTTAAACTTTGGAAACATAAAAATAACATCCCCTGTATAATTGCAGAAACCAAGAGGACTGTTCTCAGGGAATTTTGTGAAAAAGATATCAATGAAGTCATTAAAATAAGCAGGGAAGAGCATATCCTCAAGTTTGTAGAAGATGGGAGAGGACCTGAAGAGGAACAAAAAGAGAAACTCCTTGCTTATATCCGGAATGTTTACAGGTTTTACGATTATGGCATCTGGGGAATATTTGATAGAGAAGATAATAGCTTAATTGGAGTTATAAGCCTTGATTTGCTTACAAACACAGAAGAGGCTGAGTATGAAACAGGCTTTTTCATCAGGAAGGAAAGGCTGGGGCAGGGATTTGCAGCTGAAGGCTTAAAAACAGTTGAGAAATATGTAAAAAACAGACTGTCAGCCTCAAAACTTACAGCGGTTACAAACTGTGAAAATAAGGCAGCTATGGCTTTGCTTAAGAAAAGTGGATTTACAGCTGTCGGTCAAAATGATAAGATAATATTTGAAAAACAATTGAATGATTAGGAGGATGGAACATGGAATTACCAAGGGATGCAGTCATGCTTTTAAGCTTTGTAAATACTAAGCTAAGGGACTATTATCCGAGTCTTGACGAATTCTGCAAGGCAGCAGGAGTGGAAAGGAGCTATATAGTCGAGAAACTTGGGATGATTGACTATGAGTATGATGAAGGACTGAATAAATTTGTGTAAATGTTTACTTGCAAAGTATATCTTTTTATTGTATAATTGACTTCGATAAAGGAATAATGTCATGATAACATAACCCCCTAAAGAGTTGCAGCTCTTAGGGGGCTTTGTGTATTTAGGCTAGTTGTCATTACTAATTCTGTCTAACCATTTGCAGATTAAATAGCTAGTTACATCTGCCATGACAGAAATGATAAAAGGAATAATATGCATGATAACACCTCCTTTCCGCTGTCGGTCTGGAGTATGACAACACCTCAATTCTATCTAAAAAAGCTTTGATAGTCAACTGCTCTATAAATCCTTAAAGAATTACAAAAATCCACTTTAAATATGTGGCTTCCTATGTTATGATATGTAGTAATGAAAACTACATGCAAGGAGAAGCATATGTCGTACTTAATTTTATGTGATAGTGGAACGGATTTTACCAACGAATTAAAAGAAAATAAAGCAGTAATAAAGATTCCTTTGACGCTTAGGCTGGGAGAAGAAGATTTTGTAGATGATGATAACCTTGATTCTCTGTATTTTCTTTCTAAAATGAAAGAATATCCGGATACGCCAAAATCTGCCTGTCCATCACCTGAGGATTATATGAAGCATTTTGATAAGGCAGATGAAATATATATAATAACATTATCTTCCCAATTATCAGCCTCTTATAATTCAGCGAAGATAGCGATAGATATGTATGGAGAGGAAGGTGGAAGACACAAGGTGCATCTTATTGACTCTCTAAGTGCATCTGCCACACAGACGCTTTTGGCTAATAAGATAGTTGAACTGAAGAAGGCGGGATTTATCTTTGAAGATACAGTCAATAAGATAGAGGAGTTTAAGACGAAAACAAACACTGTGTTTGTACTTGAAACACTTGAAAATCTTAGGAAAAATGGAAGGCTTACAGGACTTAAGGCTTTTATTGCTGAGGCACTTAATATAAAACCTGTTATGACTACCGATGGTAAGGGCAGTATAATTAAGGCGGATCAGGCAAGAGGTATAAATAAAGCCTGTAGCATTCTTGCAGAAATGGTAATTAAACATGCGGAAGAAAATGGAAGTAAAGAAATGGTAATATCCCACTGTGCCTGCCCTGAAAGAGCTGAGAAATTAAAGGCTATGATAGAAGAAAAACATAAGTTTGACAGGATAGATATAGTTATGACAGGTGGAATAGCGACTTTATATGCAGCTGAGGGCGGGATAGTAATTGGCTGCTAGAATAAAAAAGGCTACTGATCGGACTCGAACCGACGGCCTGCTGATTACGAATCAGCTGCTCCACCAACTGAGCTACAGTAGCAGGTAGCTTAACTATTATATCCGAAAAAAAAAGAAAAGTAAAGCATAAAGTGTTTACAAAAAATAATAACTATGGTATAAAGATAGAATGCGTCTGTAGCTCAGCCGGATAGAGCACCGGCTTCCGAAGCCGGGTGCCGCAGGTTCGAATCCTGTCAGACGCATATTTTCAGAAAGTGCATACATCATTTTAGAGGTATGCACTTTATCTGTTTAGTTGGGAATTCTTCGGAATATCTTATTAAATGATATGCCGTCAGCGGCTTTACCCGTGGAAAAAGGAGCCTGGCATCAATTTTTAGTGCACCGGCTCCTTTAATACGGGGGGTTCTATTTATTAATGTATTTAATATACCACTTCAATATTGGGATGCCGTTATTTACATTTTTCCTTAAAGTCCAAATTTTAAAATTCAATCCGGTAATTATTGACTTATTTGCCTTCTCATCCAAATGTACCACTGACTTATATTCTTTATTGTCAGGCCCAAGACCGGCAACATTGCCATAAAAATAACAATCAGATATGTTGGCGGTATTTTTAGCTATTCCAACGATGCTGCCTTTATTATTGCTTGAACTCTCAGTATCCAGCACTCCTGATGCCGTTACGCAGCCTTTTAGAACACCTGAAAATTCTCCGGCAATGCCGCCTACTGCAGCTGAACTATCCTTGGATATATTCCCAATCATAAGGCAGTTCGTTATACTCATATTGCCTCTTCCTTCGCCAACAATTCCTCCGGTGATTGAGCCTGTATCAAAGGCCATAGACGAAACACAGGAACTTATATTTGTATTTTCAGCCTTTCCAATAAAGCCGCCGCTAATGCCTATGCTGCTCATATATCCGCTGATTGCACATTTTTTAATAGAAGAACCGTCAGATGTATTGGCAAGTCCTCCGGTTTGAAAAGAAGTGAGATTATAAATATTGATATTGACTAATCTTAGATTCGATATTTGAGCATCTGCTGAAAGATTCTCAAATAAACCGCCTGTAGTACTCTTCAAGTTTTTAACTGCATGTCCTTTTCCATCAAGGATGCCATTGAAATCAAATGGTTTCCAGTCCCTGACCTTTTTTAAGTCTATATCATTCTTTAAAACATACCTATCGCCCGGACGGGCATCTTTTAATTTTTTAAGTTCACTTACTGTTCCTATATTTACGGTTTTAGCATATACATTATTCGAAACCTGCAAAATACCGGCGAATAAGAATAGCAATAATAAAAGATTCAGCTTTAATAGTTTTTTCATGTTCTTTCCCCTTGTATTATAAAGATTCGTTATCCCGGAGGAAGAGTATTCTTGTCATGTGACGAATTCTGTATACCGTCTGTTGCCGGGTTAACTGTCATAGATGTATTGTTGTCTATTCTTACATATCCATTTGGAGTGTTGACTAAAACAGCCTTTGAAGCAAGGTTGGATATTTCTGTAATTGCACCAATTTCTTTAATATTTACAATTGTTCCCTCAGCACCGAGCCTGATAGTAAGTTTTGAACCTCCATATATATTGGCTGTCAGGGCTGAGTCGGTATTTACACTGCTTCCGCTGCCACCTGAATTAATGTTTAAATTTGCTATTTTTGAAGTATTTGCAATTGTAAGTGAAACCGGTTTATTAGCATTTATGCTGTCGGCTGTTAATTCGCTTATGTCGAAGTCACCGGCCTCGTTTATATCCAGCCTTGAGATGTTGGTAACATCCATTCCCCTAAGAACGGCATCTCCGTTTTCTCCTTCGGCAGTAAAAATGCTTCCTCTAATCTTCGTACCTGTAGATTTTGCCTTTATGGTTAACTTTTTAACACTGCCTTTGATATTATACGCTGCCTTGTTTGATTCACCCACAACGGTGATGTCATCTACCTTTATATTTTCGGTAAGTGTAAAGTCGGTAGAATTATGAAGCTTGATTTTTTTAACATCCATATTTTGTACCCAGGAATTGGCTGTTATATCGAGATTCTTAAACCATTTTCCCCAACAGTTGAAACCGGAATTGGGTGCATCTACCTTAAGGCTGAGCTTATCATAGTAACCGGAAGGTATCTCAAATCTAAGGAATTTATTTGTTTTTATATTTAGCTTTGTCAGATTTTTGTTCTTTAATGCCTTCTTAAGTTCTTTTTGATTGGTTACTGTCATGCTTTTCTTTGTATTTTTTGTCTTAGCCAATATACTGTCATTTGGCAAGAGGATAACCAATAAAAGAGCAGATATAAAAAGGCCTGTTAATTTTTTAATTTTACTATTCATCCATCCCTCCATTTGAAAAAGTCCACCAAGCAGTTATACTTGGTGGACAATATTCAGTTCAAACATTTAATAATCAAAGATTATCTGCTGATGCGGATGCTCTTTTCAAATACATAAGTAGATCTTGGGAAGGTAAGTCTTAAGGTAACAACCTGCATACCATTAGATATAGTACTTCCCATACCCTTCTTAAATGTAAAGGCTGCACCCTTTTCGCCGTTCTTTGTGATAGATGCATAGGCACCATCTACACCCTTGTTTGCATTTGAAGGATCAACAGTGAAATCCTTGAAGGTTATGTAAGGTTTCATGTCTATTGGGTTTCCATACTGATCGGTTACATCAAGATATTTTGAAAGTTCTGTCCAATCAATTACTGCATTATCACCATCAGCTCTGCCCTTGATTATGCGTCCATTATTATCATATTCATCTTTGAAGCTTACATCTGCAACAACACGGAGAGCCTTGCTATAAGTATACTTATCATTAACTTCTGTACCGATGCCATTCTTAACAATAGCTCTTACGCCTGCATCTTTAGATACAACATCCTTTCCAAGATAGTCCTTGCTTGGAACCTTAACATCTACAGTATCTGTTGTTGCTGTACCCTCAGCAGAAGCAAATGCGATATAATCATCGTTAGGTACTAACTTAACAGTTTCACCTGCATAGTTACCAACAACAACGGCAGCAAATGTTGCATGAGTATAATCTTTGCCACCTGTCCAGGTGCCGCTTGTAAGGGTGCCACCAACATGTTTAAGATTAACTACTGGGCTGTTTACATCAGGCCAGCTCTGATCTTCAGGATCGCGTACTTCCTTAAGGTCTAAGTTATGGTCGGCAAACTTAAAGTTTCTCATGTCTGCAAGCCTTACATTGTAAAGATTGAATTCAAAATCGGACTTAACCTTATTATTAAGGTCATCTAATTTATCTCCGGTAAGGGTAAATTTATATCTTCCGTCACCGGTCTGGTCAGATATTTTCTTAGCAGGGTCTGTAATAGCACCGTCAGATACTGCATCAACTGTTAAGAAAACATTATCTTTAGCTACATTCTTAACATTTACACCGGCTGAAGAAGCTGCAACTTTAAAGAATCTGGAATTGCTTGCCTCTGTAAGAGTAACAGTATACTTGTTATTAAGTCTTGCATTTCCAAATCTCTTTTGCATTCATTTCATTTCCGTACTGATCCTGATATCTGAGATCCTGTGCAGTAATGGAAATTGCATGAGGTGTAATTATTGATCTGGTAACACCTGTAGCAAAGCCTTTTCTAAAGCCGATAATAGCTGCAGGATATCTGTCCGGCTTAATTGTAATCTGAGCATTTACAAACTTATTAGTTTCAGTAATATAAGAAATTACCTTTACTGCGCCAACTCTTGTGCCGTCAGGAACATAGTTATCTGCTCTAAAGAAGAGGCCTACTGTACCATCATCCTTCTTTTCAAATCTTACTTCAGCACCGTTTCTATTATGGTAAACCATGTCGTTAAGGTTCTTTAAGATAGCCCAATCTTTAATTGGCTTGCCGTTCTGGTCAAGTGCTTCAAACTCAAGCTCGTTATCCTGGCCGTCAAATACTCCCATTGCACCTTCTCTAATTGTAAGTTTGTCAACCTTTACACTTGATGCAACATTAAACTTGTTAGATACAGACTTACCGCTGTTGATAGCTATAGCCTGAAGATTTACCTCGCCTGCCCTAAGGCTTGTATTTGTTCCGAGGTTAAGCTGATAAGTAATGTACTTATGTCCGTTGATGGTATCAAGGTTTCCTATTGGCTCGTTAGTAAGGCCTGTTGTACTTAAAAGAATGACATTAATCATGCTTCCGATACCGCCACGGGTATGTACACTCTTATTCAAATAATCATTTGTCTGTGTAACAGTATGGCCATACTGATCTACTCCTGAGAATACAAGATAGTAATTCTTAATTGTTTCTTTATCTTCGATATCAGATATATCTTTGACAAATTCTCTTGTAGACTTATTGTAGATACCCTCAAATTTAGCTTCTACTATCTTAGACTCTTCACTTATAGTAAGAATACCTTCTGTATGAACGCCGGTAGCTGTATCAACTATAGATACGCTTACCTTTGAAAGTCCTAACTGATATCCAACAGGGTTCTTAAATTCGATTGTTCCCGGAAGAGGTCCTTTTCTAGCATCATCAGAACCGGCTATAACTACATTTGATGAAGAGAACTTCTGTGTGATGTCCTCATCAAACTGGTTGAGTACCTTGTAGTAAGCTACTGCTGACTTAGATGAAACAAGAATAGCTTTATCAACAGGATCAAGAGTTATCCCCTTAACTACCTCTCTAACGATTGTTAAGTCTACAGGCTCGCTGCCCTGATATGAAAGGGTATATGTTCCAGCTGGAAGATATGTTGTGTCTCCATAGAGAACAGCCTCTGTTCCTGCCTCATTTACTTCAACCTTATCGCTTAACTTAAGAGGAGCGCCGGTTGAACTCTTAATTACATAGGCTCCTGCACTTGCAATAAGTCCGCTGCCCATAACGGTAATCTTGTTAGCACCTGTCTGTTTTGCTTCAAGTTTGCTGTTTACCTTAACATCAAACTTCTCTGTAAGTTTAATCCTTACTTCCTTAGCCTTTGCAAGGTTAGTAACCTGGGCTGCAT
Organism: uncultured Catonella sp.; assembly: GCA_916439065.1. GTDB lineage: Bacteria > Bacillota > Clostridia > Lachnospirales > Lachnospiraceae > Catonella. Next base: position 1,003,835 of record CAKAGD010000002.1, on the reverse strand, counting down.
AAACTGTGATTGATACAGGAGTAGCTGACTTAGCAACACCCTCTACAACAATCTTGTCATTGCCCTCAACAGAAACCTTTGCTGCCTTCTCATCTGATGACTCAGCAAAAAGCTTGTAAGTAGTTGTCTTTCCGCCGGCTGCCTGGATCTTCTTTGAGATCTCGTAGCTTACGCCGACTGTTGACTTCTCGCCTTCCTTAACAACTACTGCTGCAGGAGTGAGGATCATCTTAGATGCCCTTGTCCTTGCATTGATTGTCATCTTAACTGTTACGGACTTAACCTTCTTTGTAGCCTTGGTCTTGAAAGAAATGGTAACCTTACCGTTCTTAAGGGCCTTAACCTTACCGTTCTTGTCAACAGATGCAATCTTCTTGTTACTTGACTTCCAAGTACCCTTAGCATCCTTAACAACTTTTCCCTTAACTACAGCATCGAAATCTACAACCTTTCCACCGATGTAGATGTTCTTGCTCTTAACAGCAGCCTTGCCGTTCTTAACTACAATCTTATTTTTTGCAGCTGCCTCTGCTCCCTGTGGTGCATAAAGGGATGTAATTTCAGTCAGGGTTAAAAGCGGATGCAGTGTGGATTTGCAAATGTTAAAGCTTAAGATATTTAGTAACAAATTAGTAACAAAGGGTAGGATGTAACTCTATTTTATTTATAAATATTTATACCATTTATAAAGCTTATATGATAAAATATTAATATATATTTTCTACTGTTTAAATAATTTGAAATTTTTTTATTTAATTATGTTTTGTACTTAAAAACAGGGGAAAATGATAGAAAAGGAAATGGCTTATGCAAAAAAATAACATAACTAATTTTTAAGAGGTATTATAAATGAAAAGTATATTAATGCTGACAACAGGAGGTACTATTGCCTCAGTGGTTACCCCATATGGGCTTATTCCAACTCTTAATTCTACAGAACTGCTTTCCTATCTGCCGAAACTGGAAGATGATATTCAAATAGATACAAGAGAACTTTATAGCATAGACAGCACAAATACCAGACCTGAACATTGGAAGCTTATTGCACAGGCTGTTGAAACGGAGTATGATAATTATGATGGATTTGTCATCTGCCATGGAACTGATACTATGGCTTATACTGCCGCAGCCTTGTCATATCTTATACAAAATTCACCTAAGCCTATAGTGCTTACAGGAGCACAGAAACCTATAGGAATGGAGATTACAGATGCAAAATCCAATTTGCGGGATAGCATACTATATGCCGCAGATGAATTATCCTGTGGTGTTCAGATAGTATTTAGCGGTAAAGTTATACTTGGAACCCGTGCAAAGAAAACCAGAACTTTCAGTTTTGAAGCCTTTTCAAGCATTAACTATCCATTTATTGCAGAAATCTACGATGGCAAAATTATTCGTTACATATCTCAGAATAAAAATGATATGAAAGCTGTTTTTTATCATAATCTAAATGAAAATGTATATGTGATGAAGCTGATTCCGGGGATTTCAGACAGCCTTATTCCTACGATTTTTGAAAAATATGACGGAATTATTTTAGAAAGTTTTGGAACGGGCGGTGTTCCGGACAGTATACAGGAAACAATATTTAAAAATTTGGATAAATACTCTGCAAAAGACAAGGTATTGGTTATAACTACTCAGGTTCAAAACGAGGGCAGCGACACTGATATCTATGAAGTAGGTGTGAAACTAAAAAAATATAAATTTCTTGAAGCTGCTGATATGACATTAGAAGCTTCTCTTACAAAACTGATGTGGATTCTATCCAAAACTGATAGGAACTGGGAGTATATAGAAAAGAATTTTTAACAAAATAATTAGTTATGATAGGGTAAGAGGATGAAAGCATCATTATTAATAAATTACTCTAGAATTTCAGAATGCTGTGATTTTTTTATACTTGTGTAGATAAATTCAAAAAAACACAAAAGTTTGACAAAAATATCAAAAATATTATGAATTGACACTTGATATTTTCCTCTATTCAAGTTAGAATAATAGATAAGTTTGATAACCCAAATTGTTTCGTGAATGATTTGGGATAAACAATATCAACATATTAATTAGGAGGATATTAAAATGGCAGTTAAAGTTGCAATTAATGGTTTTGGTCGTATCGGTCGTCTTGCGTTCAGACAGATGTTTGGACATGAAGGTTCAGAAATCGTAGCTATCAATGATCTTACAGATCCTAAGATGCTCGCTCACCTTCTTAAATATGATTCATCACAGGGTAAGTATGCACTTGCTGATAAGGTTACAGCAGGTGAGGACAGCATTACTGTAGATGGCAAGACAATCAAAATCTACAAGGAGAAGGATGCAAACAACCTTCCTTGGAAAGAACTTGGAGTAGATGTTGTGCTTGAGTGTACAGGTTTCTACACAAGCAAAGAAAAATCACAGGCACATATCAATGCCGGTGCTAAGAAAGTAGTTATTTCCGCTCCTGCCGGTAACGATCTTCCTACTATCGTATATAATGTTAACCACGAGAGCCTTAAGGCTGATGATGATATCATTTCAGCAGCTTCTTGTACAACAAACTGCCTTGCGCCTATGGCTAAGGCACTTAATGACTTCCTTCCTATCCAGAGCGGTATCATGTCAACCATCCACGCTTACACAGGCGATCAGATGACACTTGACGGCCCTCATCCAAAGGGAGACTTAAGAAGAGCAAGAGCAGCAGCAGCTAACATCGTTCCTAACAGCACAGGTGCAGCTAAGGCTATCGGTCTTGTTATTCCTGAGCTTAACGGCAAACTCATCGGTTCTGCACAGAGAGTTCCTGTTCCAACAGGTTCAACAACCCTTCTTTATGCAGTAGTTAAGAGCGACAAAGAAATCACAAAGGATGATGTAAATGCAGCTATGAAGAAGGCTTCAGATCCTGAGACATTTGGTTACAATGAGGATCAGATAGTTTCTTCTGATATCGTAGGCATGACTTACGGTTCACTCTTTGATGCTACTCAGACTATGGTATCAAAGGCTGGTGACGGACTTTACCTTGTGCAGGTTGTTTCTTGGTATGACAATGAGAATTCATACACATCACAGATGGTTAGAACAATTAAGTACTTCGAGAAGTTTGTGAAATAATTATACAAACAGCAAAGATAAGCACCAACGGCAAGCTTGCTTGCAAGGGGGGTGCGTAATCTTTCGATGCGAGGACAATATGAGTAAGCAGCCGTTTTTCGCAGAAAAACGAGCGGATTACGAATATTGTTTAGGGATTGCGGGAGGCGAAGCCGTAGCAATCCTGTATCATATGAAGACATAATAATCATGCGGTTAAGCCGCCGGGGGCAATGGCTCTCGGTGGCTTTTTTAACATAATGGAAATTTATAAGAGCAGACAGCTGCTCGGCAAAAATAAGGAGAAAACCAATGGCGGGATTAAATAAGAAAAGCGTTGATGATATCAATGTAAAGGGAAAAAGAGTATTGGTTCGTTGCGACTTCAATGTACCACTTAAAGAAGGAAAGATAACAGACGAAAACCGTCTTGTAGCTGCCCTTCCTACTATCAAGAAGCTTATAGCTGACGGCGGCAAGGTTATACTTTGCTCACATCTTGGCAAGCCAAAGGGAGAGCCAAAGCCTGAACTTTCACTTGCTCCTGTGGCAGTTAGACTTGCTGAACTTCTAGGACAGCCTGTAAAGTTTGCTGCTGACAACGAAGTAGTAGGACCTAATGCTAAGGCTGCGGTAGAGGCTATGAAGGATGGAGATGTTGTTCTCCTTCAGAATACCAGATATAGAGCGGAAGAAACCAAGAACGGTGAGGAATTTTCAAAGGAACTTGCTTCACTTGCAGATGTATTTGTAAACGATGCCTTTGGTACAGCCCACAGAGCACACTGCTCAAATGTAGGAGTAACCAAGTACATCGATACCTGCGTTGTTGGATACCTTATGAACAAGGAAATCGAATTCCTCGGCAATGCAGTAGAGAATCCAAAGCGCCCATTCGTAGCTATACTTGGCGGTGCCAAGGTAGCAGACAAGCTTAATGTAATCAACAACCTCCTTGAGAAGTGTGATACCCTCATCATCGGCGGTGGTATGGCTTACACCTTCCTCAAGGCTCAGGGAAAGGAAATCGGACTTTCACTTGTTGACAACGAGAAGATAGATTATTGTAAGGAAATGCTTGCAAAGGCTGAAACTCGGCAAGAAGCTCCTTCTTCCTGTTGATTCAGTTACAATCAAGGACTTCCCTAACCCTATAGACGCACCTGTGGAGGTAGAAGTTTATGACTCAGACAACCTTCCTGCAGACAGAGAAGGCTGTGACATCGGTCCTAAGAGTGCAGAACTTTTTGCAAATGAAGTAAAAACAGCTAAGACTGTTGTTTGGAATGGACCTATGGGAGTATTTGAGAATCCTACTCTTGCGGCAGGTACACTTGCAGTAGCAAAAGCACTTGCAGAGACAGATGCTACTACCATCATCGGTGGCGGAGATTCTGCAGCAGCAGTTAACCAGATGGGATTTGGCGATAAGATGAGCCACATATCTACAGGTGGCGGTGCTTCCCTTGAATTCCTTGAGGGTAAGGAGCTTCCGGGCGTAGCGGCAGCTAACGATAAGTAAATATAGTGATTAAATACAAAATTTAAAATATTCTTCTGCCAGCCTTATAAACTGAAAATGCAGTATGGACAGGACGGCTGCTCTTCCATCATATTAATGTGGATTTTCCTAGTTGATAAGGCTGCAGATAGTTTGAGAGGTTAACATAATGAGAAGAAAAATAATAGCAGGCAACTGGAAGATGAACAAGACTCCAAGTGAGGCGGTTGCATTAGTTAATGAATTAAAAGACTTAGTTAAAAATGATGATGTAGATGTAGTGTACTGCGTACCTGCCATTGACATCGTTCCTGTAGTAGAGGCAGTTAAGGGAACTAATGTTAAAGTTGGTGCAGAGAATATGTATTTCGAGGAAAGCGGTGCTTACACAGGAGAAATCTCAGCAGCCATGCTTAAGGATGCAGGTGTTGAGTATGTAATCATCGGACACAGCGAGAGAAGGGACTATTTCAAAGAAGATGATGTCCTCCTCAACAAGAAGGTTAAGAAGGCTATAGAGGCAGGCATCACTCCTATACTTTGCTGCGGCGAGACTCTTGAACAGAGAGAAATGGGTATAGCTGTTGATTTTATCAGACTTCAGATTAAGTCAGACTTAAAGGATGTGGCAGCCGCAGATGCAGCAAAGCTGGTAATAGCTTACGAGCCTATCTGGGCTATAGGTACAGGAAAGACTGCTACAAGTGAACAGGCTGAAGAAATCTGTAAGGCAGTTCGTGACTGCATAAGAGAGATGTATGATGATGATACAGCCGAGAAGGTTCGTATCCAGTACGGCGGTTCAGTAAATGCAGGCAATGCGGCTGAACTCTTCACCAAGCCGAACATTGACGGAGCACTCGTAGGCGGAGCAAGCCTTAAGGCTGATTTTGGCAAGATTGTAAATTATAAGTAAGAATTTGACTTTTAAGCTTTAATAGATTTAATGAGAATTGTAACAGATTATTAAGTCTTCCTTGAGTTTAAAAAGCGAACACCACAGAGCGGCCTCTCTGGGGTGTTCTATTCCGATTTTTAGAAAGGTGGCTTAATCCTTTTTAGGTTGGTCGCCCACATAAGTTCTGTGTTGTCGTAATTAAGAGAAGAAAAATTTGCATATAATAGACTTGACTTTTTAGGTTAGAATGGCTTACAATAGGAATGTATTAATGTTGTAACGCTTCCAATGAAATTCAAGAAAACGAACACCCCAGAGTGGCCTCTCTGGGGTATTCTATTCCGATTTTTAGAAAGGTGGCTTAATCCTTTTTAGGTTGGTCGCCTGTTTTCTTTTCTCTGTTCAACCATTTGCAGATGTAGTTGGCAACTACGCCTGCCACAACAGAGATTACAAATGAAGTAACAGTGTCCAATGAAATTCACCTCCCTTCTATGCCTAGTGGGAGAGGCAACAATACTATTATAGCACATAAGTTCTGTATTGTCATAATTAAAATAAGAAAATTTTATCCTCTATTGTTCCAAAATTTCATCAAACTTATTCTCTATTCATCTTGCCATTTCCCGTCATAAATGCTATTATACAAGACAAAATAAGGAGGTAGAACATGGATATAAAATATGTAAGTACCAGAGGAGACAAAGAAAAGGTTACAGCCTCACAGGCTATATTAAGAGGAATAGCACCTGACGGCGGACTTTATGTACCTGAGAACTTTCCAAAGCTTGATAAGAGCCTTGAAGAACTAAAAGGACTTAACTATAGAGAAACCGCCTATGAAGTAATGAAGCTTTTCTTCACGGATTTTACGGCAGAAGAACTAAAATACTGCATAGCATCAGCTTATGATGAAAAATTTGACACAGAAGAGATAGTTCCGCTAAAAGAAGCAGACGGACTTACCTATCTGGAACTCTTCCATGGACCAACCCTGGCCTTTAAGGATATGGCACTTTCAATTCTTCCATACCTTATGGTAACATCTGCTAAGAAAAATGGAGTAAAGGAAAAAATCATAATACTTACAGCTACCTCCGGTGATACGGGAAAGGCGGCTCTGGCAGGATTTTCAGATGTGGAAGGTACCGGCATCATAGTATTTTATCCAAAAGACGGCGTAAGTCCCTTCCAGAAACAGCAGATGGTTACGGAAAAGGGAAGAAATGCTTCTGTAATCGCTATAGAGGGTAATTTTGATGATGCTCAAAATGGGGTGAAAGCCATATTTTCAGATAAAGAGCTGGCAGCAGAACTTAAAGAAAAGGGCTATGTATTCTCCTCAGCCAATTCTATTAATATAGGAAGGCTTGTGCCGCAGATAGTCTACTATGTGTATGCCTATGTGAAAATGCTTAAGTCAGGAGGGATATCTCCAGGTGAAAAAATAGATGTTTGTGTGCCAACAGGTAATTTTGGAAACATTCTTGCGGCGAATTTTGCAAAAGAAATAGGACTTCCTATAGAAAGATTTGTATGTGCCTCAAATACCAACAAAGTCCTGTATGACTTCTTTAAGAGCGGCATCTATGACAGACAGAGAGAATTTGCACTCACCATATCCCCAAGTATGGACATACTTATTTCAAGCAATCTTGAGAGGCTCATTTACAAGCTGTGCGGCTCTAATGCAGCTAAATGCTGAGTTTATGCGTGAACTTTCAATTGATGGAAAATACACAGTTGACGAAGCTATGATAAAAGAACTCAGAGACTTTGAGGCAGGCTTTGCTACTGAGGATGATACACTCTCTGCTATTAAATCTGTCTATGACAAGACAGGCTATGTGATAGATACACATACAGCTGTAGCTGCCTTTGTTGCAAATGAATATAGAAATAAGAAAATTTCAAACAACAAAATAATAGTTGCCGCTACCGCCAGTCCGTTCAAATTTGCAGGAAGTGTGCTTAAAGCACTTGAAGGCACAGGTGCGGATAACTTTAACTCTGAATGGGATAAGATAGCGGAACTTGAAAAATTATCCAAAACGAAGCTTCCAAAAGCGGCACTTGCAATTAAAGACGCAGAAGTGAGACATAAGGAAGTATGTGCTAAGGATGAAATGAAACAGGTAGTCAGGACTAAAATACTTGATGGGAAACTGTAATTAATCAAAAATTTTGCGAAAATTTCAAAAAAAACTAAAAAAACTATAAGTTTGACATAGTCTTGTCACAAACTGGGGTTATATTAGTGCTCGTAAAGTAAATCTTGTATGTAATCTTTTTAATTATAGTAAAGATTATAATATTTAAGAAATTCTTAAGGTATAAATGCTTGACCTTTTGTGAACTTATTGTTATAATCGTTGTGTTATTGGAAAGATTATATCCTGTCACAGTTGTCGTATTAGATAGTGTACCGCTTAGTACCGGTTATGCACTTGAAAATGGATGACGATCAGGACATAAGGAAACCCAAATTTAAGGAGGAAGAAAAAAGATGAAGAATTTCAGTAAGAAACTCTCATTCGTTATGGCTACCGCTATGGTGGTTACATCCCTTTATGCACCACAGGGAGCAGAGGCAGCTGCAACAAATAAGATTGTAGTGAAGAACGGCAAGCGTGCTGTTAAGACAAAGAACATCTACATCGGCGGTAAGGTTGTAGATTTCGATGCTGTAGTTAAGGGAAAACCTGTTAAGGATTCCAAGGGTACTTGGAAGTCAAGCAACTCTAAGATCGCATCTGTTGACAAGAACGGTAAGGTAAAGGCTCGTGAGAATGGTAAGGTTACCATCTCTTTCAAGACCAAGGCTACAAAGAAGACTAAGTCCGTAACAGTTAAGATGACAATCAATGCAAGGACAAGGGCATCTAAGATGATCCTCACTCCTGCAGCAGTAGTTGTTAAGGAAGGCGAGAAGTCAACAGTCGGCGTAAGCTACGAGATCTCAAAGAAGATTCAGGCAGCCGGCGGAAAGACAACTACTTACAAGCTTTTTGCTGAGTCATCAGACGAGAAGGCAGCAAAGGTTTCTGTTGAGGGCAATGACAAGATTGTTGTAGAGGGTGTTGCTAAGTCAGCTACTCCTGTATCAATCACAGTTTATGCAGCTCAGGTTACTAACATTGCAAAGGCTAAGGAAGTAAGGATTAAACTTACAGAGAAGTTTGATGTTAAGGTAAACAGCAAGTTCGATGCTAAGCAGGTAAAGGCTAACAAGATTTCTGTTGTTGGAACAAACCTCTCTACAAAGGCAGCTGCTTATGTAGTAAAGAACACTAACGGCGTTGTCCTTAACTTAAAGGATAAGGTAGAGGTTAACGAGACCGGTACAGTAGCTACTCTTGAAGCAGTAGTTAACCAGATTCCTGAAGGAAAGTACACAGTTACTTATGATAAGGAAGATCCGGCTGAGTTCACAGCAGTTAAGCAGGTATTAGATAAGATAGTTATTGAGCCGGCTGATAAGGCTATTTTAGTTGAAGGAAGCGAAAATAAAATAGTTCGTGTATTCTATAAGGCTTTTGATAACTTTGGTGAAGATGTAACAAAAGAACCTCTTGGTGCAAATATTTTAGCTAATGGTAAGGCAATTGCAACTAAGGGTGCTGTTGAACTCCAGAGTCCAACAGGCTTTATTGTTGGAACTCAGACAGGTGTAGTTCTTGTAGATAACAATACAGGAAAGAATGTTACTGCTACACTTACAATAAGCCAGTATTCAATGCTTTCAGACATCATCTTCAAGGGTGTATATGATAAGAAGGACAAAAAGTTTGTAGAAAGCATAGCAACTACAGATGATCTTAAGAACTATGTAATGCTTTTCGAGGGAAAAGATCAGTATGGCATAGAGATGAACAGCATTAAAGATGTCAATGCCGTTATTGGTGGAACTACAGCCCTTAAGGCAGATAAACTCAAAGACCTTTACAAGGTAGGCAGTGCTTCTTATATGGCATTTTCACTTGGATATGTATACGGTGATAAACTTAATGTAGGCGAGGCTACTGTTCAGGCATTCTCTACCGCTACAGGTAAGCAGTCTGCTCCTGCTAAGATAAATGTAATTTCAGGTAATGAAGTAAAGACATTTACATTAGGAAATGGTTCAAAAACAATAGTTGTTGGTGAATGGAATGATATTTCATACACAGCTACCGATGCCAACGGTAAGCCTGTTACTGATGTAAAAGCTCTTAGGAAAATGGTATTTACCCCTAAGGATAACCTTAGATGGGTAGAAAAAGGTGGAAAGGTTATTCTTCAGTATAAGCCTACTACAGCAACAACTGATAAGGCAGTACAGGAATATGTTTCTTTCGTAACTCCTTCTTATAACTTTGGCAGCGCAATGCTTACTGTTTATCCTACGCCGATGCCACAGAAGATTGGCGGACTTAAGAAAGATACAGCAACAAGCGTTACAGTAGGAAATGGTTTGACTATTAAAGCTAGCAATGTAGTATTCAAAGATCAGTATGGCGAAGATATTGATATGAGTAAGTTAGGTAATAACTACGATCTTAAAGTAAGCTTCGCTGACGGTAAAGATGTATTTAGTGAATATGGTGCAGTTACAAAGACTACACCTACTTTGGAAAGCAAAACCGTAGCTTCTTTCGGTGCAATTGCAAATAGCGATGCTACACTTACTGGAGAAACAAAGATTGTATCTGCTTCTGCAGTAACTCCTGGTTCAGTCGCAGTTACACTTTCACTTATTGAGAAAAAATCAGATGGAACCATAGCAGATGTAGTTGGCAGTGCATATACATTTAATATTGAGACTGTAAGTGTATCCGACATTAAGAATGTAAGAATTGAGGACATTGGTCTTCAGAAGGCTGGTCAACCAGTAAAACTTGATGTAACAGGCGAAGTTGATGGTAAGAGGGTAAAACTTGTATCAACTAAAGATTATGAGATAGTTGCTAGCACCAAAGATGTTCCTGCAGCTAGTACTATTGTTGTTCCTGCAACAACAGGCAAGGCTGTAGTTGCTGTTATTATCAAGGGTTCAGGTGCTGAACTTAAGAAAGACTATGAGTACAGCAATGCTCCTGCAAAGGTTGGTTCAGCAGAACTTAAATCTGGTAATGATGGTAAGATTGCAGATAATGTTGATATTACTGCTGAGAAAGTAAAGGATGCCCTTAACTTTAAGGATCAGTATGGTGATGATTATACTGGTGTTACAGCTAATGGTATGTATGTAACATTCAGTAATGTTAAATCAGGTGTTGATATTGAGAATAACGGTTTAACAACAGCTAAGATTAAGCAAATTCACTTGTAGCTGGTGATACTGTTAGAGTTAAGGTTGTATTCTCTGGTTCACCTTATGTATTCGAGGGAGACATCGAAATTAAAGCTCATTAAATTTAGATTTAACTCTAAAGAGTTAAACCAATCAATTAGTGCACTCTAATAAAACCCCCGCATTTATGGAAACATAGATACGGGGTGTTTTCTATGCTTCCATATATTTCTGCCCATTCTTCGTCTATTTTGTACACTTTGCCTTTCGATTTTTGTATACTTTGAACATTGTTAATTACATATCAATAATCTATAATTATCTTATCATATTCAAATTTGAAAGACATCTTATTAATTAAATAAGTATTATCAAAATTTATTAAAACTTTTTTTATCCACCCTATAATTTTCCCAAACTATGGAATTATGAACGAAAAAATGTTAAAATCAAAGAAAGGAAGACAATGGAAGGTAAGGCAGGCGAAGTAAAATATGCTGTTAAGGACAGTGTGTTCACTCTGTTATTTAGCGAAATAGGAAATGTAAGAAAGCTGTATGGGAGTTTACACGATGATGAAGATAATTATTCAGATGAGGATTTTAAAATAATAACCCTCGAAAATGCCCTAATAAACGGGCAGTACAATGACTTAGGCTTTACAGTGAGTGACAGATTAATTATACTTGTAGAGGCTCAAAGCACCTTTAACCCCAATATGGGGGTCAGGCTGCTTATGTACATAGCCAAATCCTATCACGACTATATTGTTGAAAATAAGCTGAACATATTTGGAGAAAGGCTGATTAAGCTGCCAATACCTGAATTTATTGTAGTTTACTCAGGTGCAAAGAGACAGGATGTTAATGAAATAAGGTTATCTGACTGTTTTGAATCTAATGTCTCTCCTAGTATTGAATTAGTTGTAAAAGTAATTAAAAAGGACGAAACCAAGACAGGAATCTTGCAGGAATACCTGACCTTTTGTGATATGTATAACAGATATGTAAAAGGCAAGAAAACAGCCAAAGAAAAGTTCCAGGGACTTAGAAAAGTTATCTACGAATGTATACAAAATGGCATTCTTGGCGAATTTCTTAAAAAACACCAGAAGGAGGTCGAGAATATGTTGATGACAGTATTATCACCTGAACAGGCAATTGAATTTATGAAACTTGATGAATACAACAAGGGGATTGAGGATGGTGAGGCCAGAGGTGAGAGGCGTGGTATCGAAATCGGTGAGGCCAGAGGTGAGAGGCGTGGTATCGAAATCGGTGAGGCCAGAGGTGAGAGGCGTGGTATCGAAATTGGTGAGGCTAGAGGCATAGAGATTGGGAAACATAACACTAGCCTTAATTTTGCAAAGACTATGCTTAAAAACAATTATAACATTGATAACATAATGGAGATTACAGGCCTGTCCAGGGAAGAGATAGAAGAATTAATGTAGGAGGTCGAGAATATGTTGATGACAGTATTATCACCCGAACAGGCTATTGAGTTTATGAAACTTGATGAATACAACAAGGGGATTGAGGATGGTGAGGCCAGAGGTGAGAGGCGTGGTATCGAAATCGGTGAGGCCAGAGGCATCGAAATTGGTGAGGCTAGAGGCATCGAAATTGGTGAGGCTAGAGGCATAGAGATTGGGAAACATAACACTAGCCTTAATTTTGCAAAGACTATGCTTAAAAACAATTATAACATTGATAACATAATGGAGATTACAGGCCTGTCCAGGGAAGAGATAGAAGAATTAATGTAGGAGGTCGAGAATATGTTGATGACAGTATTATCACCCGAACAGGCTATTGAGTTTATGAAACTTGATGAATACAACAAGGGGATTGAGGATGGCGAAGCGAGAGGCATCGAAATTGGTGAGGCCAGAGGCATTGAAATCGGTGAGGCCAGAGGCATAGAGATTGGGAAACATAACACTAGCCTTAATTTTGCAAAGACTATGCTTAAAAACAACTATAGCATTGATAACATAATGGAGATTACAGGCCTGTCCAGGGATGAGATAGAAAAACTAAGGTAAATATCATACAAGGTACCGCTTATATCAAAGTCTGAATTTGGTATAAGCGGTACTTTTTTGTCAATTTCTCTAGAATTTATAAAAACCCCCACATCTATGTTTCCATAAATGCGGGGGTTTTATTAGAGTTCACTAATTATTTGGTTTGACCCTTTTATATACCCTAGATAGACTATTTAGTTCTCTGAAAGAACTATTTCTTTCTTGAATACATAAGTAGAACCTGCGAATGAAAGCTCTACAGTAACCCTGTCACCTGTCTTAAAGTTACTGAGTATAGCATCATTACCACCGTTTCTATCAACCTCTAACTCGTCTTTCTTATCCGTTTTCTTAGGAAGATTACTGAATTTTACATAAACTATGCCTCCTAAAGATGCAACACTGTACTTATTGCCATACTGGTCTTTAACATCTAAAGCTTCAAGTATAGACTGGCCTGTAACTACCTTAACCTGATTAGGGAGCTACACCCACAGTCTTAGACTTAACCTGTATTTCATCTGTCTTAAGCTCTGCAGAAGAAACTACAGGAGCTTTCTTGCTGAAAGTATATTCCTTGTTAACTCTTGTTCCCTTACCATCCATTACGATGATAGAAACAGTTGACTTACCTTCAGTTGCGCCATTTGTAAGTGTGCTGTCCATAGAATCTTATCTGTATCAGCTACTATTTCATAATCTCTACCAGCTACAAGGTCAACTCTCTTATCGTCAACCATACCTGTTACCTTAATAGCAACCTTAGATGTTGTCTCCTGACCGGCACTATTCTTCATATTAGCCTGAGCAAGATCAATATCCTCAATCTTTACATCCTTAAGTGAAGATGCAGCAACTGCATGGATATTGAAGCTATGTTCACTTCCTGCAACGGTCTTGCCGTCTTTATCAACAACTGAAAGATTTATTTTTAATGAACCAGGAGTTACCGCTGAAGCAGATACAATCTCAGTATCCTTGTTAAGGATAGCATTTGCATGAATAGGATTTGTAGTAATATCAGTTGCACCAAATGAAGCTACAGGAACCTTCTTAGCTGGAGTAGAAGCAACTGCCGGTATAACTGCTCCGCAGGTTGAGAATGCTTTATTATCATTTACATCATCAACTGCAACCTTAAGTGCATATCCTTTGTTAAAGTTCTTAATTTCTACTGTGTCACCATACTGATCCTTAATTTCAAGATCCGTCGCCTTAATTGTAAGTGGCGCACCCTTAGAAGCTACTGTAACGCTTGTAGCTGCATCCTTCTTAAGTCCAACAATCTTTGTTGGAATTCTAGCAGGATTTACTGTAAGCATAGCATTTCCTACATTGTTTGTCTGTGTAATGTAAGATATAAACTCTGTAGTTGCTCTGTCAAGAGTATCATGCTCAGGCTGATAAAGAAGGACTACCTTGCCATCTTTCTTTTCAAACCTAAGACCCCTCTTTCCACCGTTGTCTTTTTCAGCCTTACCGCCATTAAGGGTCACTCTGTTAAGTGTCTCAAATCTGTTACAGGCTTTCCATCTGCATCTGTTGCTGAATATGAAAGTTCTGCTTCTTCACCGGCTACAATAGTCTTAGGTCCGTTACTAATAGAAAGATTCTTAACCTCTGTAGCTGAAACTACTGTAATCTTTGCAGGAGTTGCCTGTTTACCACTCTCAAGCGAGAATGCACCAATAGTAGCATCACCAGCATTAAGCTTTTCCTGTGTAAATTTTGTAAGACCTAAAGTCATATACTCTACACCGTCAATCTTAACCTGATCAACTTTGCCGGTCTTAACCTGAAGACCTGTTGAACCGCCGATTGTTGCCTGAAGTTTCTCAATATTATTTTTTACGCGGCCATACTGATCCTTACCCTCGAAAAGAAGTACATAATCTTCAAGGACTGCTCTCTCACCAAGAGACTCAACAACCTTCTTGTTCTTCTTGTCATAAACGCCCTTAACCATAATATCAGTGAGCATAGATTCTCTGCTTACTGTAAGGTTAGCTGTAGCTGTCTTGCCTGAGTTCTGATCTACAAGTGTAAGTCCATATGTAGTACCAAGAAGGAAAGCGTTATCCTGCTTAAACTCAACTTCGCCCTTCTTTGCTACAGGCTTGCCATTAGCATAGATGTTAGCGCCAAGTGGCTGCTCTGTTACATCCTCACCAAAGTTATCAAGTGCCTTATAGTAAGCATAAGCTACCTTATTCTCAGGATCTGTAATACCCTTTAAGATGAGCTTATCAGCTGGTTCAATAACTATCTTATCTAATACCTGCTTAACTGCTGTAAACTCAGCCGGATCTTCCTTATCGTAAGTAACTGTGTACTTTCCTTCAGGAATCTGGTTAACTACTGCTTCAAGAGTAGCCTCTGTACCTTCCTTGTTAACCTCTACCTTATCCTTTAAGTTAAGAACAATGCCGTTAGTGTTCTTTACTACATAAGCAGCTGCCTTTGTAGAGAGGTTTGTTCCGGTAACAAGAATCTTGTTAGCCTTTACCTGCTTAGCATCGAACTTGCTGTTTACCTTAACATCAAACTTCTCTGTAAGTTTAATCCTTACTTCCTTAGCCTTTGCAATGTTAGTAACCTGGGCTGCATAAACTGTGATTGATACAGGAGTAGCTGACTTAGCAACACCCTCTACAACAATCTTGTCATTGCCCTCAACAGAAACCTTTGCTGCATTCTCATTTGATGACTCAGCAAAAAGCTTGTAAGTAGTTGTCTTTCCGCCGGCTGCCTGAATCTTCTTTGAGATCTCGTAGCTTACGCCTACTGTTGACTTCTCGCCTTCCTTAACAACTACTGCTGCAGGAGTGAGGATCATCTTAGATGCCCTTGTCCTTGCATTGATTGTCATCTTAACTGTTACGGACTTAACCTTCTTTGTAGCCTTGGTCTTGAAAGAAATGGTAACCTTACCGTTCTTAAGGGCCTTAACCTTACCGTTCTTGTCAACAGAAGCAATCTTCTTGTTGCTTGACTTCCAAGTACCCTTGGAATCCTTAACAGGTTTTCCCTTAACTACAGCATCGAAATCTACAACCTTTCCACCGATGTAGATGTTCTTTGTCTTAACAGCATGCTTGCCGTTCTTCACTACAATCTTATTTGTTGCAGCTGCCTCTGCTCCCTGTGGTGCATAAAGGGATGTAATTTCAGGCAGGGTTAAAAGCGGATGCAGTGTGGATTTGCAAATGTTAAAGCATAAGATATTTAGTAACAAATTAGTAACAAAGGGAGAGGATTTATAGGAGTTTTGATATGAAGAGAACACTTGGACACATAATAATTAGGTATTAGTAAGTTAATTGTATCAACAATTAGTGCAATTATTTTCATCAAAAATATAGCCGGACTCTCTGCAATCCGGCCACTGAAATATAATTAATTATAAAATTAACAATACAAAGCTTAGACACATAATTGTGGGGCATATAGAGTAAAACTTGTGGGAAAATAAATAAATTATCGTTTAGCCTTTATTTGAGCCTTCCTTTAATTCCAGAGTCCTCTTTTTAGCTCTTTTCATTTCTAATAATTCAGCCTTCGTAACTATTTTAGGGGGTTCATAGTCTTCATCTGGGACAAAACTAATAATATCTTCTATTCTACAGCCTAGAGCATCACAAAGCCTGCAAATGGTATAGGTAGAACTATGCATATTATTCTTCATTCTTTTAAATGTAATTTGACTAAAATTATGATAATGCATAAGCCTGTATTGAGTAATTCCCTTTTCCTTCATAGTTTTCCATAAATTATCATATACTATCACGATAACACCTCTTTCTAAAGCACTTTTCTAAAGGGAAAGACAGCCGCCCTTCTTTGATTTTAACATTTTTTCGTTCATAATGCCATAGTACAGGGAAATTATAGGGAGTATATAAAAAATAATTATAATACAGTCTGGTAGTAATAAGAATAATATGATATACTAATAAGATATCAGATTTACATACGAACTATTTGATGATATAGGTATCAAAGATATAAAAATTTTGTGTAAACTTGTTTATAAAAAATATACTGCCTTTGATATTTAAATCATGTAAGACTATATTTAGAACTAAAATAGCAGGAGGGCATTATGGAACTTATTACAGTCAGAGAACTTTTTAAGGAAAAGGAAAAGTTTGCAGGTAAAGAGGTAACAGTTGGAGGATGGATTAGGAGCGTTAGAGATTCTAAGACCTTCGGATTCATCGTACTTAGTGATGGTACATACTTTGAAACTTTACAGATAGTTTATCACGATAATATGGAGAATTTTGCAGAAGTAAGTAAGTTGAATGTTGGCTCTGCAGTTATTGTAAAGGGTGAGCTGATGCTTACTCCTGACGCTAAGCAGCCTTTTGAGATACAGGCAACAGAAATAATAATAGAAGGAAAGTCCACAAGCGATTACCCTCTTCAGAAAAAAACGCCACAGCATGGAATATCTTAGGACCATCTCGCATCTTCGTCCAAGAACCAATACCTTCCAGGCTGTATTTAGAGTGCGTTCCCTCATAGCCTATGCTATACACAAGTTCTTTCAGGAGAGAGACTTTGTATATGTACATACACCAATTATCACAGGCTCAGATGCAGAGGGTGCAGGAGAGATGTTTAGGGTGACTACACTCGACCTCGACAACCTCCCTCTTAATGAAGATGGAAAGGTGGATGACAGCAAGGACTTCTTTGGCAAGGCTACCAACCTTACGGTAAGCGGACAGTTAAACGGTGAGACCTTTGCTATGGCATTTAAGAATATCTATACCTTCGGACCTACCTTTAGAGCAGAGAACTCCAATACCACAAGACACGCAGCGGAGTTCTGGATGATAGAGCCTGAGATAGCTTTTGCCGACCTTGATGACAACATGGCTTTGGCGGAATCAATGCTTAAGTACATCATCAACTATGTACTTCTTAATGCTCCTGAAGAGATGGCTTTCTTCAACCAGTTCATCGACAAAGATCTTATCGAGAGACTTAAAGGGGTAGCGGGCTCTGACTTTGGTCGTGTAACTTACACTGAGGCTATCGAGCTTCTTAAGGAGCACAACGACGAGTTTGACTACAAGGTTAGCTGGGGCTGTGACTTACAGACAGAGCACGAGCGTTACCTTACAGAGAAAATCTTCAAGCGTCCTGTATTTGTAACAGACTATCCAAAGGAAATAAAAGCTTTCTACATGAAGCTAAATGATGACGGCAAGACAGTTGCAGCCATGGACTGCCTTGTTCCCGGCATTGGCGAGATTATAGGAGGCAGCCAGAGAGAAGAGAATCTGGAACTGCTTACAAAGCGTATGAAGGAGCTAGGTCTTAACGAAGCAGACTATGATTTCTATCTTGACCTTAGAAAATACGGCTCAGCAAGACACGCAGGCTTTGGCCTTGGTTTTGAAAGATGTGTGATGTACCTCACCGGAATGGGCAACATCCGTGATGTAATTCCATTCCCTAGAACAGTAGGCAACTGTGAACTGTAATTTGAAATAAAACAGTACCTGATTTATCATCTCTAAACTATAGAGGTGATGAGTCAGGTATTTTTGATTTATGCAAGTTAGACAAAGCTAATCATAGAAAAATTAAATAAACAATATGAAATATAGAATAATTCCATAAAAATATCCTTTATTTGGGTTGAATATTGTTAAAATCAACCTATAATTATACTTATAAGCTTAAAGGGATTTCTAATTTTTAGGCATATTTATCAAAGACTACAATTAAAAAATAAGGACAAAAGTAAAGGCTATATACTGCCTTTTAGAGGCCAAGCTGAGGAAATATCTTGGAGTATAACTTACTTTAGAAAGTCAAATAATTTTAATACGGGCATGAAAAATATGTCTAAGTAGGAGATTCCAGCAAAATTACATTTATAGGAGGGTTTATTTATGGCGGATTATGAGAAGATGTGGGAAGAACTGGGGATGAACATGGAGCTTCACGATCAGCTCTGTCAGGTGCTCCCAACAGCCTTTGGTGATGTTTATCTTTCACAGGAAAACAGACCTGAAGGTATGGGTTTTTGGGACTTTGTTGTATCAGGTATTCACGGTATCAGGCCTGCTGAGCTTATCGAGGCTCAGAAAAACGGTCAGAAGGTATTTGGTACCTTCTGTGTCTATGTACCTGATGAAATAGTGATAGCTGCAAAGGGGATAGTTACAGGACTTTGCGGAGGCTCTCAGTTCTGGGTACCGGGTGGAGAGAAGGTACTTCCAAAGAGTACCTGTCCTCTTATCAAGGCTTCTGTAGGTGCAAGGCTTGACAAGACCTGTCCGTTCTTTAGGATAGCAGATATGTATGTGGGCGAGACCACCTGTGACGGCAAGAAGAAGGCTTGGGAGATACTTGGGGAAGATGTGCCTATGCACATAATGGATGTGCCTCAGATGAAGCGTGAAAAGGACATAGTTAAATGGGCAGGAGAGATAGAGGAATTCAAAAAAAGTAGTGGAGGATTTTACAGGCAATAAAATTACAGTTGAAAATCTCAACGAAGCTATTAAAATAGTTAATAACAAGAGAAAGGCTCTTGGCAGGGTATTTAACTGCAGAAAGGCAGCTAAGTCACCTATAAGCGGTAAGGATGCCCTTCTTATGATGCAGATAGCTTTCTTTGACGATCCTGTGCGCTGTGCTGAGATGTGCAACAAGCTGGCAGATGAGCTTGAAAAGAGGATAGAAGATGGAGTTTCAGTCTGTCCGGAGGGAACCAAGAGAATCCTGGTCACAGGTACACCTCTTGCGATTCCTAACTGGAAGCTCCACCACATCATTGAGACCAGCGGTGCTATCGTGGTTTGCGAAGAAATGTGTACAGGAACAAGGTATTTTGAAAATATCGTAGAAGAAGACCTCCCTACGCTTGAGGCTCAGTACATGGCACTTGCAAGACGCTATATGAAGACTAATTGTGCCTGCTTCACACTAATACAGCGAGGTTTGATGATATCCTCCGTATGGTTGATGAATACAAGGTTGACGGAGTTATAGATGTAAGCCTTAAGTTCTGTAACCTTTACGATACAGAGGGCTTCCTTCTTGAGCGTACACTTAAGGAAAAAGGGCTTCCTGTACTTGGAATAGAGACTGATTATACAGATGCAGATGCAGAGCAGTTAAAGACTCGTATCGGTGCATTTATAGAAATGTTGGGATAAAATGAAAAATTATTATATCTTATTCGCCAATTATACAGAGGGGCTCTTATTGCAGGATATACTAAAGGCAAACGGTCATAAAGCGAGGATATCCCCTACTCCAAGGACTATACAGGGCTCAGTTCCCTGTGGAATGAGCCTTCTTGTAAATGAAGAGGACATAGAGGGAGTAAGAGCCTGTATCAGGGAGAATGAGGCTTCCTATGTTGACATAGTTGAAACAGAATGTCAGATAAATGCAG
Organism: uncultured Catonella sp.; assembly: GCA_916439065.1. Lineage (GTDB taxonomy): Bacteria > Bacillota > Clostridia > Lachnospirales > Lachnospiraceae > Catonella. The sequence continues at coordinate 983,622 of CAKAGD010000002.1, read as the reverse complement.
AAAGAAATAAATTCTGTTAGAAGTTAAGGAGATATTATGGCAAGGATTAGTTTTGGCCTTGATTTAGGCTCTACAAGTACAAAATATGTGGCTATGCAGGACGGGAATATACTCTATAAACACAGGCTTCCTACAGGCTGGAGCTCTAAGGAGGCTTCTCTGAATGTGAAGGGAGACCTTATTAAAAATGGTTTTTCTTTTGATGATTTCCGCTGTGTATCCACAGGCTACGGACGGGTAAGCGTTGATTATGCAAATAAGAATATTACAGAGATTACCTGTCACGCTAAGGGTGCAGAATATCTCTTTAACGAAAGGGAAGTTGCTATCATCGACATAGAGGGCAGGATACGAAGATTATCGTGCTTGAGGACGGTCAGGTTAAGGACTTCATTATGAATGACAAATGCTCTGCCGGTACGGGAAGGTTCTTAGAGGTAATGGCAAATGCAATGGGCTATGATCCTGCCTCCCTTTGCGAACTTGCAAGAAAGGGGAAGGGAGTGAAGATAAGCTCCATGTGCACGGTATTTGCGGAGTCGGAGGTTATTGGGCTTGCGGGAGCAGGCACACCTAAGGAGGACATAGCCTTTGGCATAGTCGAATCTATAACAGAAAAGGTTGTGTCTCAGTGCAGAAATGTGCCTGAAGACTTCAAGGTTTTCCTTACAGGAGGGCTTTGCGGCTGTCCTTACATCCTAGAATCTCTTTCAAATAAGCTTGGCAGGAAGGTTGAGACTCATGCAGATGCAATGTATGCAGGTGCGATAGGAGCAGCTGTATTTGCTGAGAAAATGAAATAAAATAATATTGTAAACATAAAAGGCTGTCACACTACAGATAAAATTACTCAATATATTTTGTAAACTTATCTTAATGTGGCAGCCTTGTATTTAGGATAAAACCATAAAGTCTTTACAAATAAGCATCAAACAGTTATCTAAATTTCTTTAACTATATATTCAGTCAGTTTTTAGAAATCACACGAATGAAATCATTACAACATGTTCTATACTCTAAAAACCTTATTTCTTATTGGATAAGTGCTGTAAGCAAAATCAAACCAAGTATTCCACAGGAAATTACTTCACCTGCACCTACCGTAAGCATGAGAAATGGTATGCCATCAGCTATTCCATATGCATATGTAAGAACAAAGGGAACTATAATTGTATTGGATATGATGGGCGGGAGAGGTGACAAAAACTTCAAATTTTTGTTGCCGGTTTTTCTAAAAAGGATACCTATGTACCAAGTGCCGAGAGCACCTATAAAGGTAGCAAAGGTACCGAAGATAATATCAAAAATATTACTTCCGATTATAATATTTGATATGAGACAGCCTATTGTTACTCCGGGAACTCCTGCAAAACCAAAAAACGGCAGGATAGTAAGAACTTCTGAGAATCTTACCTGAATTGCACCGCTTGCCAGATTAAGGCTTGCTGCCAATACAGTTAGAACTGAATAGAGGGCGGCAATTATGCCTGCTAATACAATTGTAAGGACACGAATTCTGCCCTTTGTCATAAAGTTCGTTTTTTCCATTATGTTATTCTCCTTTAGTTTTTATATGAGTGGGAAGGTTTTAACACTCGGTCTCTTAGTATATTACACTTCTAAAATTATTTCAAGAGTAAATATTTGACAAAAACGCTCTATGAATGTAAGCTAAAACTTAAGAAATTTCTTCTTTAATTTTAATAAAAATATGATACAATTACAGTTACCCGAAAAGGAGGTAGTAGTTTTGGCTAAAAAAGAGAAAAAACAAAAAAAACCAAAGAGTCCTGTGGAAAAGGCAATAGGAATTGTGGTTAAAATAATCATTGTGTTACTATTACTAATAGTTGTTGTTGGTGGTTTCCTGCTGTATATGAAATATGGCAAGAGAATAATGTCAATGGAAAGTGATGCTAAGAAAATAGTTGCACAGAGTAATTTGGAAACTTTTAGGCAGAATGAAACAAGTATTATTTATGATGCTAATGGCAGCATTTTGTCTAAATTAAAGGGAGAGAAGGATGTTTATTATATTAAATACAGTGATATTCCTAAGATGGCTGTTGATGCCATAACGAGTATAGAAGATAAGAACTTTTTTAAGCATAAGGGCTATGACTTGAAGGCTATAATGAGAGCTGGTGTGGCTTATCTTAAGAATAAAGGGGTCATAACTCAGGGAGGAAGTACACTAACCCAGCAGCTTGCCAGAAATATATTCTTATCATTTGAGGAGAGTTGGGAAAGAAAGGCAAAGGAAATATTTATAGCAAAAGAGCTTGAACATAAGTATTCTAAAAAAGAAATTATGGAATTTTACTTAAATAATATCTATTTTGCAAATGGATACTATGGCATACAGTCAGCAAGCCTTGGATATTTTGGCAAGGGTGTCAATTCACTCTCGCTTTCCCAAATTACATTTTTACTAAGTATTCCAAACAGTCCTACAAGATATAATCCTTATGAAAATATGGAGGGTACTATAGGAAGAAGGAACCGTATCTTGGATCAGATGGTTAAAGATGGGAAAATAAGCGAATCTGAAGCACTTGTGGCGAAGAATGAAGAAATTAAGGTTAAGGAGCCGAAAACTGAAAAAAGCAGCTATATGCTTACTTTTGCACTTGACAGAGCAGTAAAGAGCCTTATGAAATCAGAGGGATTCAGGTTTAGATATTCTTTTTCATCAACAGAAGATAAAGAGGCATATAATGATAATTATAGTGAAGTATATTCAAGCTGTCAAAATAGGCTGTATTCCGGTGGATACAGGATTTATACATCCTTAGATCCTGAAAAACAAAAACTGCTGCAGGAAACAGTTGATAACGGATTGAGTGTGTCTGATGAAAAAAGTAAGGCAGGAATATACAGCTTACAGGGTGCTGCAGTCACTATCGATAATGACAGCGGAAGGGTCGTTGCTATTGTTGGCGGAAGGAGTCAAAAGCTTAAGGGAAGGACATTAAATAGGGCATACCAGAGCTTTAGGCAGCCGGGAAGTACTATTAAGCCGCTTGTTGTATATACTCCTGCATTTGAGCAGGGATATACCCCTGCAAGCATGGTTAAGGATGAGAAAATCGAGGGCGGCCCTGTAAATGCAGATGGAGTATATAGTGGTAATATGACTATACTTGATGCACTTGCAAAGTCTAAGAATACTGTCGCTTGGAGGCTTTTACTGAAATCTCGCCAACAGTTGGTATCAATAAGCTGATAGAGATGGGATTTTCTAATATAGAGGAAACGGACTATTATCCTTCGGCTGCTCTTGGAGGCCTTACAAAGGGAGTGAGTGCCCTTGAAATGGCATCAGCCTATGCAACTCTTGAAAATGGCGGAGAATTCAGAGAGCCTACCTGCATTATGAAGATGACCGATGCTGATGGAAATGATGTAGTTATAGATGGTTTCTATCAAAATGGAACAACTAAATTCATATATGATGAAAATGCCACTAAAATGATGACTACCTGTATGGAGGCAGTTATGACAAAGGGAACAGGTGTTGCAGGAAGGTTAGCTGCCATGCCTTGTGCAGGAAAAACAGGAACCACCAATGACAGTAAGGATTTGTGGTTTGTAGGATTTACTAAGTATTATACAACGAGTGTTTGGGTTGGATATGATATCCCAAGAAGTCTGGCTTCCCTTTCGGGTTCTGCTACCCCTCTTGGCATATGGAAAACTTATATGGACAGCCTGCATCAGGGACTTGAGATTAAGCCTTTAGATGACTATAAGATGGCAGCCACACCTGTAGAAACTCCGAAGGAAGAGGAGAAGAATTCTGAAGAAGAGAAAAAGCTTGAAGAAGAGAAAAAAGCTGAAGAAGAGAAAAATACTGAAGAAGAGGTGAAAGAGAAAAAAGAAGAGAAGGCTAAGCCTAAGGAAGATAGTGAAAGTGTGATTGATGAGGGGGAGAATCCTGAAGAGGGCAATGATGTAACAGAAACACCTGCAGTAGAAGATGGCGGAAGTGATGAGACGGGAGGAGACACTGCTGATGATGGAAGCAATCAGACAGAAACGCCTACAGAAACAGATGATGGCACTGCCGAAACCCCATAATACTGTTCTTGACTAACAGGTGGCTATGAATTATAATTATGTGGGTATCAGTTTTCGGTACTCACATAATTAATAGTTTATTGAAAGAGGTAGAGAATATGTCAGAACAGAAAATAACTAAGGATATGATAATTGCAGATATAATTAAGGTGGATGAGAACCTGATTCCGGTATTACTTAACGCAGGTATGCATTGTGTAGGCTGTCCATCTTCTTTAGGAGAGACTCTTGAGGAGGCAGCAGAGGTTCATGGAATAGATGCTGACGAGCTTTGTGACCTGCTCAATGAGTTTGTTGATTAATTAACTTTCTAATAGAAAAGAACTGTACATTGAAGTTTGTACAGTTCTTTTTAGTATGTGTTTAATTTTTAATTAAAGGCTGAGAGTATGGTAACAGCATCTGAACCGGCTATTTTTTCACAATGTTCTGTGATAACAGCAGTTGTAGCGTAATTACTCCTGTTTTGAACAGAAAACTCAGAAACTATGTTGCACACCTTGCCAAAGTTTTCCTTATCGGCAGGATTATTTTCAAGAACTAAAAAGTAAAGTTTACTCTGTGGATTCTTGTACAGAGAACTTTTTCCTGAAAATAAATCTTTGATATGAAAAGAAAGTTCACATACTGCATCAAGAGAATTAAAAATAAATATTTTTACTGTTTCCCTCACTAAAAAGTATTTTTTCAGTTTTATTCTTTTCACTGTTTTTGAATTTGTCTTCTGTAAATCCACTCGCTTTAAGCATATCGGTAAGTGGAATAAACTCATCGTCATCATTATAATCGTCTAAAGAGTTATATAAATCAGGAGAAAATCTTGAAAATCTTGTATCAAGATCCTCAGAGGAATTATTTTTGGTTATAAAAATGATTAGATTTCCTTTAGATGTCGGTATAGCCTCAATTACTAAGGCACCGTCCTCGCTTTCAAAACCAAACTCGCTTAAAGCCTGTTCTATAAGTTCGTTATATAAATCCTTAGTTTTTGTAGAGCCATATGAAAGCTCGTTAAGTGCAAGTCCCCTTATGCTTAAATCTTCAGGAGCCAGTGTAATTTTTAGTTGATTTTCATTAAGCTTTTCTATTTTCATAAAAACACCTTTCTATATTTTGACCCAATTAAGAGCTTTGTGTATTAGTGTGGGTAACTGGAGTTTAGATCTTAAAAAGCTTTATAAAAATAATAGTATAAATTAAAAATGTGTTATTGTCAAATTAATAAGCTGGGATTAAGACACAAATTGACAGAAAATTTTGGTTATTCTGCCGAAAATTTCTTCAAAATTTTGTGCAAAATAACATTGCAAAAATTTTAATCTCCAGATACAATATAAGCACATTGATGTTTGTTTTGGAAAAATCCTTAAAGTAGTGAAAGGAGTTGGTATGGATTAACCTATGGTTAGGTAAATACCATATTCTCACTATTCTAGATTCCCTAAATCCTACCCCGCATGTATTTCTGGCTTCTCATGTGAAGCTGCAGGAGTATCGTGTAATCAAAAAAATTTCAAAGGCTCATCCCTTTTTTATGCAACTGAAAAATGAGGCAAAATTTTTGTCTAAGTATAATTCTGAACTAATACCCAAATTGTATGATGTTGAAGAAGATAGAGATAATCTGTACCTGGTTGAAGAATATATACAGGGTACAAGGCTTGATTCTTCGGATTTCAATGAAAATATACTTAAAGATGACGAACTTGTGAATATAGTAGTCGAATTGTTTGAATTTCTGAAATTTCTGAATTCTTTGGAAGAATCTTTACTTTACATTGATTGGAAACCGGCTAATATAATGCTTACTAAAAATGGTTTAAAAGTAGTGGATTTTGGTTCTGTAATTTCTATAGGAAATGAAGATAATTATATGGGTTTGGCGACAGAAGGGTTTGCTGCACCGGAACTTATAAATGGAAATAAACTTGGCAGTTATACTGATATTTATGGGTTTGGCAGCATACTTATGTATTTAACTAAGCAAACTGAGGGGAGAAAAACTTTATTAAGGCGGACAGTTAAAGAAAGGTGTGAAAGACTTGCGCTGCAATGCACTAGAGAAAATTATAAAGAAAGGCCTGGTCTTAGAACTATAGAAAAGACTGTTAGAAACTTTAATAAAAGGATTAAAACTTCTTTCGCAGAAAATGAAGATATTGTAAGTAATTCTAATGTATCCAAGATTGGGGTCTGTGGCAGTGCAAATGGAGTGGGTACAACGCATATTGCATTTTGTGCCGCCAAAGAATTGGTAAAAAAAGGTAAAAAAGTAGCCTATGTAGCTATAGAGAATGATGATGAAGCTGAACTTTATGGCTCTAGCAGCAGTTTGAAAGGTATCCAAATTTATAAAAATGTCTGTGAAGAAGATTTAGGATACTTTCTAAAGAAGGACTTTGACTGTCTGATCATGGATTTTGGCAGGCTTACTGAGTTTTCAATTCTTTTTCACAGCTGCGATGAGAAGTTATTGGTAGTTCAAAATAACTTTGTAAAAGGAGGGCTGTTGGAGAGATTTTTGATTAATCACTATGATGACATTGGAGAAAAGGGCTGGATGATTTTGGACAATTTATCAGATAATGTCCAGCTTGAATCCACAAAGGCTTTGATTAGGAGGTTAGGACTAAGAGTAAGGTGTAAGGGAATGGGAATTAAGAGGATATGATGTGGAGGTACTATGCTTAATAATAAGGAAGAAACAAAACTATTATCTGATGATGAATTTGAAAGGATTGGCAGGAGGAAGAAAACTATAGTTTCAATCATAATAATTATGATTATATTGATTGCTGCAATATTGGCTTTTGGGTTCATAAGAAAGAATGAGAACATTAATGTGGAACAAAATGAAGTCGCTGAAAACGCTGTGGTTAAAGGAAAAACTGAGGACGAGCCGGTTATTTCCGATAAAGAACTTACAGAGAATTTGATGACTGATAATGACAATCAGGTAAAAATTCTGCCTGTGGGCAGAAAGACAGAAGCTGGTGAACATGAATTTATCTGTGAATATTCAGAGATTATTTTACCTGAATTGCTGCAAACAGGTGATTATGCGGATATTAGGCTTTCTCTGGCTGATGGACGCAATTATACTGTGATATCTGAAAAGAAGGTAATGGATTTTAATAAGTCGGGAGACAAGTCTTTGCTCTATCTGCCGCTATGTGAAGAAGAGATTTTAATCTTAGAAAGTGCACTTACAGATTTAAAGCTGTTTGAGGGTTCTAAGATTTATCTTGCGATTGGAAAACAGAAAAATAAAAATGAGATAAATTACCCTGTAAACAGACGGACTTACAAATTACTTAATCCTAAAAATAAGATTAATAATCTTTCGGGTTATGCATATGGGGTTAAGTTTGATGAGGAAATCGAAAAAGAGAGGCTTATTCTTAGAAAGGCAATGTATTACAAGGGGCAGGAGTGGAAAGAGGCTGCTTCTTACTGGAATGATAAGGAGTAATTGCATCACATTATAAACTTATTGAATGGAATCCGGACTTTCCGTGACAGGAAAGTCCGGGGATGTTGGGAGAAGAAGATGGATAATGAAAATAAAGAAGATGTGTTGATAGTAGAAATGAGAAAATACTGGAAAAGAGGGGTAAAGTTTTATTGTGGAGAAAGAGTTTTGGATGAATTCAGTGCGGCAGAAACTTTAGCTGAGGATGGACGATATATGGTAGAACTGGATATAAATCTGATGGGAGAAGTAACTGAAGTTAATTTTCAGGACATAGGATTATAAAAAGAAATGACAAATCTCTGTAATAGTGTTATTATAAAGTGTATAAAAATTTGGCTGGAGGTACCAATGAAAAAGAAAATAATTCCTATTACAGTTATAATCCCGTTGATTGTAATAGCTGTAATATCAGTTCTAATCATTATAGTGGGTAAGGTAATGAAAATCAGTATGTCAAATAAGGAAGAAATATCGTTAACAGATTATTATAAAATTCCTGCAGGAGAGGCGAGGCTTGTTGTTAACCTTATTAAGAATGATGAGAATGCACTGATTAGAGATAAGAAAGTTTATCTTCCTTACGATGTGGCAGAGAAAATTTTACCGAGAATATACTACGATGTAATGGATGATGTTATAGTATATACAACAGCTACGGAAAAATATATTTATAAAGCGGGTGAAAAAGAGTATGAGACAAATGGAAAGAGCAAGACCGATGAAATTCCGAGTTTTATAGAAGAGAGCGGCAATATTTTTGTTTCTGCTGATTTTATAAAAAAATGGCAGGATTTTAAAATTGATGTTTATGAAAATCCCGGCAGGATAATTATTTTTGAAAACAGCAATGATGATTATAAATACTGTGAAGTTAAGGAAAATACCGAGTTAAGAGAGTGTGGAAGCAATAAGGACATTATATTAAAGAAACTTGCTGCCGGTGATAAAGTATATTTACTTGAAAATGCTGCCGCAGATTTTGTCAGGGTATTTACTGAGGACGGCGTGACAGGATATGTCAAAGTAAATGAAGTTGATATTGAGAATGCAGAGGATAAAAAATACACTTTTGACGGCGGGAAGCAAGACGAGGGTTATACAAGTATATCGAGGAAAGAACCAATAGTGTTAGGCTGGCATCAGGTTACGAGTGAGGCTGCAAACTCAGGATGGGGAACTGCACTTTCTAAAGCAGAGGGTGTCAATGTTATATCTCCAACTTGGTTTGGAGTAGCTGACTCAGAAGGTGAGCTTTCAAGTTTTGCGTCTAAAGATTATGTATCTAAGATGCATAGTTTAAACATTGATGTGTGGCCTTTGCTTGATGATTTTAATAAGGATGTAGATTTTAAAAAATTGTTAACAAGTACAAGCCTAAGAACTAAATTAATTAAAAATATAACTTATTTTGTTGATGAATATGGACTTGATGGAATAAATATAGATTTGAAAAGGTGAAAGCTTCATATTCGAAGGGATACATTCAGTTTCTGAGGGAACTTTCCATAGAAATGAGAAACCGAAATAAGGTGCTTTCTATAGATAATTATGTGCCATTAGAGTTTAATTCATTTTATAATGTTAAAGAGCAGGGCGTACTCGCTGACTATATCTGCGTGATGGCATACGATGAACATTATTCAGGCTCTTCTGAGGCAGGCTCCGTGTCAAGTATTGGCTGGGTAAAAAAGAGTGTCAAAAATACTGCCGCCAATGTGCCGATGAAAAAACTCATAATAGGGCTGCCGTTCTATACAAGGCTATGGAGAGAGACAAATGACGGAAAGCTTAAGACCAAGGCCTTGGGCATGGAGGGTGGACTTAATCTTGTAAATGCATCTAAGGCAAAAAAAGAATGGAACGAGGAAAGCGGCCAGTATTATGCTGAATGGAAAGATGGAAAAGACAGGATGAGAATTTGGCTTGAAGAAGAAAAATCTCTTGCAGCAAAGTTGAAATTGTTTGAGAAAGATAAGGTTGCAGGTATTGCTTTCTGGAAACTTGGGTTAGAAAGAAAAGAAGCTTGGAAGAGTGTTACTGATTGGCTTAAGTAGAGAAAATCCCTATTGCTATAATAATGATATAGTAATAGGGATTTTCTATAAATTTTAATTGATTTTTATTATCAATAATACTTGACGGAAGAATGTGCATAGAGTACAATATAAAACCGACAGCTTTACTGGGAATATATCAGGAAAATAGGAGAGTATTTTATGGAAAAGAAGAAAACACTTCCGATGCTGATTTCGGTAGTAATACTTGCACTTAGTCTTTGCCTGACTATTGGCGTGCGTTTTATATTTCATGCCTGCCCTATGATGGGTAATGAAATGGGAAAGATTATGCCTTGCCACTGGGCGGAAAGAGCAGTCTTTGCTACAGGTGTAGTATTAATTGTGATGTCAGTGCTATTGTTTGTATTTAAGAAATCAGGTGAAAAGGCTGCGGTGTCAGCTTGTATGATACCAACTACAGTCCTAGCCATGCTATTTCCCCAGACTATAATCAGCCTTTGTATGAAGCCTGAGATGATGTGCAGGACACATATGCGCCCGGGGGTAATTGGTATTACCATCGTACTGGTTGTATTGGAATGCATAAGTGTAATAATAAACCTAAAAAAAGATAAATAAACGAAATAAATTGGTTTAATTTTAGAAAGTTGGAGAGAAAATGTCTGTTTTAAGGAGTATTTCATATAAAAATATAGCAAGGCGGCCGGGAAGGACATTTATTCTAATATTATTATCTGCGTTGTTATGTTTCTCAGTTACAGGAGGATCTTTGGCAATCGCCGGCCTGAAAGGGGGATTATTGTCATTAAAATCCAGGCTGGGTGCAGATATTATGGTTGTTCCATATGAAGCTACTACGAAGACTAATTTTTCGAATATGATTTTGCAGGGTAATCCGGGATATTTCTATATGAAGAGAAGCATTTTGGAACAAATTAAAAAAATGGAAGGAATAAAGGAAATATCTGAACAGTATTTTCTGGCTTCTGCAAAAGCCGGCTGTTGTTCTGCAAAACTTCAGCTTATAGGTTTCGATCCTGCTACAGATTTTACAATAAAACCATGGGTTAAAGAGTCTTATGACAGTAAATTAGGGGAGTTTGAGATTCTGGTGGGAAATGATTTAAATGCTTTGAGGGAGACCGGCTGACTTTTTATAATAAGGTATGCACAGTTAAGGGGAAACTGAAAAAAACCGGTACTTACTTAGATACAGCAGTATACATGAGTATTGATTCTGTTAAGGCCCTTCTCAAGTCTGCCGAAGAAATGGGAATGGTAACAAATGGTAAAGGAAATCCGGATGAACTTACTTCCTGTATTCTTATAAATGCAGCGGATGGGTATACTCCGCTTGAAGTAATGAGTGAGATAAACCTAAAGACCCGTGGAGTGGAAGCGATACAGACTCAGGATATGATTTCAGGAGTTGCAGGACAGCTCGAATCTGCATCAGGGGTTATCAGTTTCCTTATTGTTGCAATCTGGCTGCTTTCAATTTTTATACTTGTACTTGCGTTTGCCATGATAGCTAATGAAAGAAAAAAAGAGTTTGCCATACTTAGGGTTTTAGGTTCTTCAAGAAAAATGGTGGCGGGTATAATACTTAAAGAAGCCTTGCTTATAAATATAGTGGGAAGCTTTATCGGAGCTGCAGTGGCAGTAATTGCAATATTGCTGATTGGTGATATAAGCCTTACAAGTTTCGACCTTCCATTTTTACTGCCCGGAATCGCTGAAATGTTCATACTGGCTGTAACTACAATTGTAGTCTCTGTAATTGCAGGTTGTCTGGCATCTTCATTAAGTGCTTTTAAGACATCTAAAATAGATACAGCACTTATTTTAAGGGAGGACAATTGATGAAACTTGTGGCGAATAAGGTAAGTAAGTGGTTTTTAAGAGCCAGGGAAGGCTCAAATAAGTTTTTTGCCTTAAATGAATGTGACTTTGCCTTAAATGAAGGAGAATTGACTGTGCTGTATGGACAGTCGGGAAGTGGTAAAAGCACTCTTTTAAATGTCTTATCAGGACTTCTTACTCCCAGTTCCGGCAATGTTATGGCAGGAGATACCGATATTCATGCTTTGGATGATGCAGCAGTTTCAAAGTTTAGAAATGAACATTTTGGAATAATACTCCAAGGGCAATCAGCTATTAATACTCTGACAGTGATGGAAAATGTCCTTCTTCCATATAATCTTTACCCCCAAACAGGAAAAGGCAGCAAGACTCTGAAAGAAATGGAAGAAAGAGCGGCGGAACTGTTGAAAAGAACAGGGATAGACGGACTAAAAGATGTTATGCCCACCGAGTTATCAGGCGGTGAACTGAGGAGGATGTCTATATCAAGGGCACTTATAAATGACCCGGAATTTATACTTGCAGATGAACCGACTTCAGATTTGGACGATGAAAATACAGAAATAGTACTCGGTATGTTTAGGGAACTTGCAAATGAAGGCAAGGCAGTACTCGTGATAACCCATGATAAGGAAGTATTTAAATATGCTGATAAAATTTTTGAAATGAAATTGGGAATCATACTTGACAAAAATGAAAAATTGGTATAGTTTATTAGAAGTTAGTTCAAGCTAATATAGAAGAGAGGCAAAGTAATGTTTGTAAAGAAAAAAAGAGTGTTTTTGGCAAGGATTTATATTGTTTTATTTATTTTTTTTGCAGGCTTTGGTTTTAGTACAGTTGCCAAGGCTGAGGGAAAGTATTATGCAACTTGGAAGGAGTATCAGGCAAGCGGTGGACCATCTAAGACTTGGGAGGATGTTGCCAATGCTATGGATACAGTCTTTGAACACGCTAAGGAAGTATACAAAGCAGGAGATGCTAAGGCAGCATATGATTCTATAAACCATGGTTATTATGGTTATTATGAAACCACAGGCTTTGAGAGAATTACCATGGGTAAGATTTCCGGAGCAAGGAAATCCGAAATGGAATTACAGTTTGCCGCTTGCAAGGCAGTAACCAAGAATGGAGGCTCTACTGATGAATTTAATAAGGAAGTAGATAAGCTTAAATCTATGATAAGAAATGATGCGGCTATTCTGGATGGTAAAAAACCTACTGCTGCATCAAAGACAACAAGTGGAACGGCCGGCAGTGCGGATGAAGCGGCAATAAGACAGGTTGTAGAGGAAGTGCTTGCTGAACAGTCCGGAGGCAGTACAAGTGCGGCAACAGCTACCTTCATAGCTTGTTTTTCTATCATACTCAGAGAGGGTTTTGAGGCAATTCTTATAGTAGGAGCTATTATAGCATATCTTGTCAAATCGGCCGGTGATGATGCAGAGAGAAGGAAGAGACTTACAAGACCTGTTTATCTGGGATCGTTGATAGGTATAGCAGCGAGCTTTATATTAGCCTGGTTATTAGATGTACTTATGCTTGCAAACAGTGCATCTCAGGAAATTATAGAAGGTGTTACGGCACTTACGGCGGTTGTGGTACTTTACTATGTAAGTAATTGGATGCTTTCTAAATCTGAAAGCGATGCTTGGACAAACTATATTAAAAGTAAGACTGAGACTAATGCTAAGAGTGGAAGTACTCTTGCCCTTGCTGTTACAGCATTTCTTGCTGTATTTAGAGAGGGTGCGGAAGTTGTGCTTTTCTTCCAGCCTATGCTAAAGGATGAAAACATACATATGGTATGGGCAGGCCTTATTGTTGGTTTTATAGTACTTATCTTTGTATACTATGCAATAAATGCATTTAGTTTAAGGATACCGCTTAAACCTTTCTTTACGGCAACGAGCATACTTATGTTTATTATGTCGATATCCTTCCTTGGTGCAGGCATTAAGGAGTTTATAGAGGGTGATGTGCTTGTTATGACTTCTCCGGACTGGCTGCAGGACTTATACCTTCAAATGAGTTCTTTGAAGTGCTTGGTATATATCCTATACTTGAAACCCTTATTCCACAGCTGATATTGTTAGGAATTACCATACTTGTATATTTGCATTGGAGAAAGAAAAACCTTGTAATAAGAGCGGAAGCCGATAAGAAGAGGGCGGAAGAAACGGCAAAGAAGGAGGCTCTTCTCAAAGAAGAAGAAGAAAAGAAGTTAAAAGAACTTATTAAAACCGTAGTTAAAGAAGTAATGGAAGAAAGAGCGGTTAGTAAGGGTTAATAAGCAGTGCATAATTAAGGTGACTAACGATTTATACTACATATCTCGTTATCATATAAATTTTCATTTTCACATTATAGGAGGAGAACATGAAAAAGAAATTTTTATCACTTGCTATTGCAGCTACCTTCGCTGTAACAGCAATAACAGGTTGTGGACAGAAGGCAAACAATGCTTCTACAGCAAGCAAGGTATCAAGCGCTAAGGCAAGCGGCGAAAGCGTACCTGCCAGTCAGGCATCAAATATTGTTAAAGGCAGCACTTCATCCGCAGCAGCAGATGCAGCAGCAGCACCTGGAGATGCAGCAGGATTTACAGAATATCCGATTTTTGAAGATGAGAAGGTTGAATTCCTTAATGTATCAGCTGTTTACTTCCAGCCTGTTCCTATGGCTCCAGGCCAGGAGAAGATTGATAAGGAAAATGAGATTCATCTTGAGGCAGATATCTCAGCTCTTGAGAATAAGCTTGGATATGGTACAGGAACCTGGGTTCCATATCTTACCATCGATTATTTAATATCTGACAAAGATGGCAAAGAAGTAGCTAAGGGAACATTCATGCCTATGAGTGCTTCAGATGGTCCTCACTATGGCGCAAACATTAAGATGGGTGAGTCAGGTTCCTACAAGCTTAAGTTCACTATCCACAGCCCTGCTGAAAAAGGATATTTAATCCACAGTGATGCTGAGACAGGTCCGGGAGCAGTCCTTGAAGATTACTTCAAAGATGGCAATCTTACAGTTGAGAAAGACTGGGATTATGTAAAACAGAGCTGGTAATTATAAGCTAATATCAGACTTTATTGATAATTTGCTGCATTGGGGGGTAAAATCCCGGTGCAGCTTATTGTGGTATATTAGGTTGACCGGATTTTGTATAATAAACATCTGAATATAGTGTGATATATGGACTATCCTGTTATATTCAGGTGTTTATGAAGAGGTTCGGGATTAATAGATAAGGAGAAAGAATTGCTTAAGTATTTTGTGTTATCAACAGAACAGCTGCTGCCGATGATGCTGCTTACAGGACTTCTGTTTTCGGGAATTAAGCAGCTTGGGCTAAAAGGGTACAGGTTGTTTCAATATGCTGCAGTCATAGTGGGCTTATTAAGTGCAGTTATTATGACGGTATTTAAAACCACAACCAATAAGATAGATACCAGTATGTGGAATGTCAGAATATATGCGGTAAATGTATTTGCATTGGTTTTATTTGTGATTGCGGGGTTATTTTTAAAGAGATTAGAGGAATTTAGGAAGATAGCAAAATCTGCCATGCTCAGTATTATGGCGGCTGCCATGCTTCTATATTTCTTACCGCCGTTTTTTGAAAATCCACATACGCTTTTGTTTGCAGAACAAAGCGTCCTGTCAGCCAATTTTTTATACAGCATGGTTGGTATGTGCTTTGGATGTATTTTGAGTTTTGTGGCGGGACTTGCAGTTTATAAGGGAAACATAAGGCTTAGCAGTAAGGTTTCACTAGCCGTAATGTTTGTATCGGTAATTATAAATATGGTAAATGAACTTGGCGATACCCTCGGTGTATTCCTGGCAAAAAGAATAATTAAGACTAATCATACACTATTTATCTTTGCTACATTTACTTCAAATAAAAAGATATGGTTTACCCTGCTTATAGTGGCAGTGTGTTTAGTAATACCGGTAGTTTTACTTATTAAAAGCCGTAATGTAAACGAACCGTATGAAAATAATGCAGAACATAGAAAGATTAAGGCTAAGTGGAGAAATATCAGGCGCTGGAGCGTAACAGTGGCAGTATGTGCCGTTTTTTCCTTTGTTACACTTACAAGCTTGAGGGTATATGCAAATCAGGAAATAGAGATTTCACCTGTTGAGGAAGCCAAGGTTACTGATGACAATGTAGTGGTATCATTTGAACAGGTAGCTGATGGCCACCTTCATCGTTTTGGCTACACTACAGAAAACAATAAAACGATTAGATTCATAGTAATAAAAAAACCAAATTCAAATGCTTACGGCATAGGACTGGATGCCTGTGACATCTGTGGTGAGACAGGATATTATGAGAGAGAAGGCCAGGTGGTATGTAATCTCTGCAATGTAGTTATGAATATAAATACAATAGGTTTCAAGGGAGGCTGTAATCCTATAGTAATTGATTATAAGATACATGATGGTAAAATAATCATTCCTATAGCTGAACTTGTTAAGCATGAGGATATTTTTAAGTAAGGGAGATAAATATGTTTTTTAGAATGGTAAAAGGGACACTGATCCGCCAATGGAAAAAAATGATTCTTATTGCCTTTACTATTGGTCTTGGAGCATCTCTTGCAACAGCTATGCTGAGTGTAGTTTTGGATGTGGGAGATAAGGTTAATAAAGAGCTTAAGACTTTCGGTGCCAACATTACAGTTATGCCAAAGAGGCAGAGCGTGGTAAGTGATCTTTATGATGTAAGCGGCGGCAAATCGGGTGGTGCCTATCTCAAGGAAGATGAATTGGGTAAGATTAAGACCATATTTGGGCATTTAATATAGTTGATTACACACCTTTTATAAAGAGCAATGTAAAATTGGCTGATGGCTCTGATGCACAGGTGGTGGGAAGTTGGTTCAACCATCACATGGATTTGCCTACAGGTGAGCAGCTTGACGCAGGTCTTGCAAGCCTTAGAAGCTGGTGGGAGATTAAAGACGGAAAATGGATAGATGAACAGGCTGATTCAGATGAAAATGCCTGCATGATGGGTGCTAATCTTGCAGAGAAACTTAACCTTAAGTCAGGAGACAAGATAAGGGTTAAGGGAAGTAAGGAAGAAAGAGAACTAAATATAGTTGGTATATTTTCATCAGGCGGAGATGAAGATGACCGTATATTCACAAGGCTTAAGCCTGCTCAGGCTCTTAACGGACTTGAGGGAAAGATAGATACCATAGAGGTAAGTGCTCTTACCACTCCTGATAATGAACTTGCGGTAAAAGCCGCCAAGGACCCGCAGTCTTTAACTGTAGCACAGTATGAAATATGGTATTGTACAGCCTATGTAAGTTCTATCTGTTACCAGATTCAAGAGGTTATAACAGATTCAGTTGCTGCTCCTGTAAGGCAGGTGGCTGATTCTGAGGGAGCCATCCTCGATAAGACACAGCTTTTGATGGTGCTTATAACTATTTTAAGTCTTATAGGTTCAGCTCTTGGTATATGCAACCTTGTTACTGCTTCAGTTATGGAAAGAAGCAGTGAAATAGGACTTATGAAGGCTATAGGGGCTCATAACTCTGCAATTACAGGTCTTGTGCTCACTGAAATCATAATAACTGCGATAATAGGCGGCACTGTCGGTTTTGGATGTGGAATCGGCTTTGCTCAAATCATAGGAAAGAGTGTATTTGGCTCGCTTATTACACTAAGGCCTATGGTCATACCTATAGTCGGGATACTTGTTATTATAGTAACTCTTATCGGAAGCATACCTGCCATAAGAATGCTTCTTAAACTTGAGCCAGAGGCAGTGTTACACGGGAGATAATGATGAAAAATAGAAGAATGTTTTTAAGAATGATTACAGCCTCTCTTTATGAGGAGGAAGTCCAGAATGATAATAGCACTTTTAGCTATTGCCATAGGAGCCGCCATTCTCTCAGGACTTGTAACCATTTACTATGATGTACCGCGTCAGATGGGTGCCGAATTTCGTAATTATGGTGCAAATGTGATACTCACTCCAACAGAAAGCAGATTTACTTATGCGGATATGAAGGCGGCTACAGATGTTGTTGCAGCCAATGAACTTGTAGGAGCTACGCCTTTTAGATATGAGACTGTGAGAATGCATGAACAACCGATTCTTGCAGCAGGTACAGATATGGAGTCAGTAAAAAAGACAAGTCCATATTGGCTTGTAGATGGAGAATGGCCTAAGAAAAGTTCTGAACTTTTACTAGGGAAAAAGGTATCTGACAGCCTTGAACTGAAGGTAGGAGACAGTGTAACAGTCAGCTTTACGCCTGAAAATGCAGCTAAAGACCAAGAAGATAATACTATGGACTTCAAGGTAACAGGCATACTTAACACCGGTGGAAGTGAAGAGGACTATGCGTATATGTCAATGGCTGATCTTGAAAATCTTGCAGGAGCAGAAGGAAATATTGATTTAGCAGAAGTAAGTATATCAGCATCCGGGGATAAGCTTAACAAGTATGTTTCCGATATAAATGATAATGTAGATACTGTCAGTGCGAGTCTTGTAAAAAGAGTTACAGCTTCTGAAACCACAGTACTTTCAAAGCTTCAGGCGTTGGTATTCCTTGTAACCGTTATTGTGCTTGCACTTACAATGATTTGTGTTGCTACTACGATGACGGCAGTAGTTACTGAGAGAAGAAAAGAGATAGGGCTTAGAAAGGCAATAGGTGCTTCGGACTCAAGCATAATTAAGGAATTTATGGGAGAGGGCATACTGCTTGGCGGTCTGGGAGGGGTGGTAGGCTCAGTTATCGGCTTTGCCTTTGCACAGACTGTAAGCGTGAATGTATTTGGCAGCTCAATATCCTTTAGGCCTTTGCTTGTGCCTATAACCATCATTGTATCTATAGCGGTTACAGGAATTGCCTGCCTTATACCTATAAGAACAACAACCAAGATAGATCCTGCCCTAGTGTTAAAAGGAGAATAAAAAATGAGCTTGTTAGAGTTGAAAGATGTATATAAAATATATGGCGACCTTCATGCCCTTGACAATGTTAACTTCAAGGTGGAAAAGGGCGAGTGGGTGTCCATTATGGGGCCTTCAGGCTCAGGTAAGAGTACTATGATGAATATAATAGGCTGTATGGATAAACCTTCCAAGGGTTCAGTCCTCTTAGACGGAGTAGATATAGCAAAGGAAAGTGCAAAGAACCTTACAAATATCCGCAGGGATAAGATAGGTCTTATCTTCCAGCAGTTCCACTTGGTAAACTATCTTACAGCCCTTGAAAATGTAATGCTTGCACAGTATTATCACAGCATTACAGACGAAAAAGAGGCTATGGAAGCCCTTGACAGGGTAGGTCTTGCAGACAGGGCTAAGCATCTCCCAAGCCAGCTCTCAGGTGGAGAACAGCAGAGAGTATGCGTAGCAAGAGCGCTTATTAACCAGCCGGAAATCATCCTTGCAGATGAACCTACAGGTAACCTTGACGATGCCAATGAAGAGGTGGTAGTTGAGTTATTTAGAAAGCTTCACAGTGAAGGCACAACCCTTATAGTGGTTACCCATGATATCGAGGTGGCTGAGGTTGCTCAGAGGATGATAGTGCTTCGTAACGGCAAGATATCAAAGGAAAGCGTAAATAGTAACTTTACGGGACATATTAGGTTTCATGAGTAATTGACTTATTAAATTGACTAAGTTACGCCTTCGCTGATAAATGTCCAGACTCGCTACGGTTTTTCTGAAAGATGCTGCGGTAAGTACCAAGATGTTGACGAAAAACCTGATG
The DNA here is from genome assembly GCA_916439065.1 of uncultured Catonella sp. Classification (GTDB taxonomy): domain Bacteria; phylum Bacillota; class Clostridia; order Lachnospirales; family Lachnospiraceae; genus Catonella. The sequence goes on along the minus strand of CAKAGD010000002.1, from coordinate 964,420 downwards.
CGCTCGCTTAGGCATTATCAGCTACGGCTATATTATTGAAAATCATAATGTAATAATATACATAATAGCCGTATATAGTTGACTTTATAAGCACGAAGTCAGAGCGGAAATAGCGCACTATAAAACATTATTAATTATAGCGGCTAATTATGACTTTGGAAAATAAGAATATAGGAGGGAGTAAAATGATGAAAAGTATATGAGAATTGTGAGCATTGCAGCCATAATGGCGGTACTTACTGCCTGTGGCGGTAGTGTGAAGCTTGCTGACGGAAGCTACGAGGGTACCAGTTCAGTATATACGAACCCTGACGGCTCAGATGCCGGAAATGGCTATGGTGTGGTGAAAATTACCGTAAAGGATAATGCAATTACCGAGTGCAGCTTCAAGACCTATGAGCCTGACGGCACGGAGAAGGGTGCTGACTACGGTAAGAAACAGGGAAGCGTAGCAAACAGAGATTTCTATAATAAGGCACAAAAGGCTGTTAAGGCTTGCGATGAGTATGCGAAGCTCCTTGTTCAGAGCGGCAATCCTGACGATATTGATGCTATTTCAGGTGCAACAATTAACCATGACCAGTTTGTTGAGGCGGCAAAGACAGCTCTTGACTCAGCAAAAGCAAAATAATGATGAAAATAATGAAAACTTTAAAGCATCTATTTATAGTTGCAGTTGTATTGTTTTTAATAGTAGGAGTCCCTTTTATGATGACAGATTATTGGAGGGGACTCCTATCTTCAGATGAGGCTGATGCAGTATCAAGTCCTTCGGTTGTCATAGATAAGCCATCGGGAAACTACATAGTGCTAATAAACACCAGGCTTCATAAGGATAAGGAAAAGTTAAATCAGTGGATAGATTTTTTTAGTGGAAAAGAAACTGATATTATCTTTGAAGATATAGCCTGTACTGTGGCTGAGGGCGATGCTATGGGGATAGAAATGGCTGATAGTTTCCGCTCAAAACTTCCCGAGAATCAGATGAAGATAAAAAAAGAAGAAGCTGTTTTAGTTGTATCAAGAGCAGAAGAAGGCAAGTTTGATGTTCTACTAATGTCGAAAGAATTTGCAAATTCATATAAGCTGAAAGAGAAAAACAGGGATTATATCGATGATATAAATATAAGTGAGGAGAAGAAGTCCAAATGAGAAAGTGGAATACTATTATCAGCCTTATTTTAATAATATTATTTTTGATTCATGCCATAGCGGGCTCCTTTCAGCTTATGAAGATAATCCCCGGCGGAAATGCGGTGATGAAAACTCTCGCCTGTATCCTAATGGTCTTTCTGGTGGTTCATATAGTGATAGGAATAAAGCTTACAATTGATTCTCTTAAAGCAGGAAGCAAGACAGGGAAGTTTTACTTTAGAGAAAATGCGGTTTTTTGGATAAGAAGAATAACAGGCTTTGCAATGATTATCCTTATTATCTGCCATGTAATCTTATTTTCAAATAAGGGAGATGTATTCAGGCTGAAAGATTTTAACGAAATTCAGCTTATTTTTTCTATTCTTCTGGTGCTTACTCTCTTAGTACATATATTATCCAATATAAGGCCTTTACTTATAAGCTTTGGAATAGCAGGCTTTAGGGCCTATGTCAAAGACATCCTCCTTGTACTTGCGGTTATTCTCTTTATATCAGCAATTGCTTTTGTGATTTATTTCCTTAGATGGAATATAATGTGGAGGTACTAACAGTGATAAACATAATAGGTGCGGGACTGGCAGGGCTTTCAGCAGCAATTACCCTTGCGGAGAGGAATGTATTCTGTAATTTGATTTCAAATTATCCGTCTGAGAGAGCCCAGTCGGTTATGGCTGAAGGTGGAATAAACGCAGCACTGGATACTATGGGAGAAGGGGATAACACGGAAAACCACTTTGCAGATACAATGAGGGCAGGCGGTGATATAGCTGACGAGGCTGCCGTGAGGGGATTAACCCAAAATGCTCCTGATATAGTAAGATATTTGAGAAGGATAGGAGTTCCATTTAACTTAAAAGCCAATGTTATTCAGCAGAGAAATTTTGGCGGACAGAAGAAAAAGAGAACAGCCTATGCAAAAAGCAGTACAGGTAAGGTTATAATGACTGCCCTCATAGACGAAGCAAGAAAGTATGAGGCTAAGGGGCTGATACGAAGATATAATCACCACGAGTTTTTGGAACTCAGGCTTGAAAATGAAGGCAGAGTCTGTAAGGGCGTAGAAATAAGGGATAATTACACAGGAAAATATTATTATTTGGAGGGCAGTGTAATCCTTGCAACAGGTGGGCTGGCAGGTATATTTAGGGGAGTTACCACAGGTACAACTGCTAATACCGGAGATGTGGCAGCAAAGGTATTTTCACAAGGGGTAAGATTTAGCAATCTTGAAATGATACAGTATCATCCTACAACCATAGAAATTGCAGACAAGGTCTGTCTTGTGTCAGAGGCTGCAAGAGGAGAGGGAGGACGGCTCTTCATTTATAAGGATAATGAAAAATTCTATTTTATGGAGGGAAAATATCCTGAACTTAAGAATCTTATGCCAAGAGATGTGGTTTCAAGAGAAATGTATTTTGTGAGCAGGGAGAATGCTAATGCTCAGGTTTATCTTGATATGACGGAACTTCATAAGGAGGTCTGGGAAGAAAGGCTGCCTGATTTAAGGGAAGAAATCATCCATTATCTGGGGATTGATCCTAAAAATGAACCCATTCCCGTAAGACCGGGCATCCACTATTTTATGGGTGGAATAGATGTGGACATAGAGCATAAGACAAATGTAGAAAACCTCTATGCAGCAGGAGAAGCCTGTTCGGCCTACCACGGAGCAAACAGGCTTGGCGGCAACTCCCTCCTTGGAGCAATATACGGAGGAAGAAAGGCTGCAGAAAGTGCAGCTAAGACAGTGGTAGGTGTAGACAGCTTATTTAATACTACAGAAGGAGTAACTAGGGCTATAGAAAAGCCGTTATACACTACAAAAGTAGTAACAAATCAGGTAGAAAAGAGTAGAATACCTATTGAAATAGAGACTTATAATGCAGAATTTGAAGATGCTCGTGAGAGTTTTATAATTGAGGTGAGGGATATTTTACTCTCCTCTCTTGGGATAGTTAGAAATGAAACCCTGTTAAATGAGGGGATTGCTGCTCTTGACAAGTTGGCACTTAGACAGTTAAATGAGAGAGAAAAGGAGAGAGGCTCACCCTTGCCAAAGCACTTATACTTAGTGCGTTTTGTAGAAAAGAAAGCAGGGGAGCAAACTACAGAGAAGACTATCCTGATAGAAATGATGATTTTAAGGGTTTAACAAAGGCTTACTTGAACCAGGGAAATGTAAATATAGAATTATGGAGAACCAATGGAAGTAGTAATTGAGATAAGAAGGCAGGAAGATGCTGAAAGCAGTCCATATTTTCAGAGTATCAAGCTAACTTTGGAAAAGGAAAATTTGACGGTTGCAAGCCTGCTTCGTGAGATAAATGCTGATTCCGACATAAGGGATATAGAAGGAAAAAAGGTTTCATACATAGGATGGGAGTGCAGCTGTATTCAAAAGAAATGCGGAGCTTGTGCCATGTTGGTAAATGGGAAGCCAAAGCTTGCCTGCGATACATTTTTAAGGGATTATGAGAGAAAAGGAAGACTTACCTTAGCACCGCTTAGTAAATTTCCTGTTATAAAAGATTTGATTGTGGATAGAGGTATATTGTATAATAACTTAAAAGACATAAAGAATTACCTTGAAGAAGAAGCCGGTCTTACCGATAAAAACACGGATACGGCATATGAGGCTTCAAGGTGTCTTATGTGTGGCTGTTGTCTGGAAGTTTGTCCAAACTTTTATGTGGGAGGAAACTTCTATGGAGCAGCGTCTTTGTGCCGGCAGCAAGGCTGCTCACTGCCCTTGGGAAAGGCGGGGCAGAAGAATTAAAGAGAGAGTATAAGGAGCATATTTACAAGGGCTGCGGCAAGTCTCTTGCCTGTAAGGATATATGTCCTGCCGGGATAGACATGGACAAGCTGCTTAGTAAGTCAAATGCCGTAGCAGTGTGGAAGGACCTATTTAAACACTGATATGGAAAATATTGATTTATGTAATCGCTTGCATACCGCATTTTTCCAGGATTTATTGAAACAGGATAATTTACTGATGATGAAAATTATTTTAGGAGAGGTAGTATGAATAGTATAGTTTGTTTGGATTTGGAAGGGGTGTTAATCCCTGAGATATGGATTGAATTTGCTGAGGAGACAGGAATAGAAGAACTTAGGCTTACCACAAAGGATGAGCCTGACTATGATAAGCTTATGAAGATGCGTATTAAACTCTTAAAGGAGAATAATTACGGCATAAAAGAGATTCAGGAGGTAATAGACAGGGTCCGGCCATTTGAAGGCGCTAGGGAATTTCTTGACGAGCTTAGGATTTTTACTCAGGTGATTATCTTAAGCGATACCTACAGGGAATTTGGACTGCCTGTAATGAAAAAACTTGGGAATCCAACTCTTTTTTGCCACGAACTTGAAATAGCGGAAAACGGCGAAATAACAGACTATAAACTTAGAAAAAACGGAACTAAACTTGAGACAGTTAAAGCCTTGCAGAGTGTAGGTTTTGAAACTATAGCTGCCGGGGACAGTTACAATGATCTTGGTATGATAAGAGCAAGTAAGGGAGGATTCTTATTTAAGAGTCCTGAGAAGATAAAAAATGAAAATCAGGATGTAAAAACAGTAGAATCCTATGAGGAATTGCTTTCTGAAATTAAGAAGGTTATAAATGAAGCAAAATAATTAATTGGTCTATGCAAGAGGACTCCTATGCGGCGGTGAAGCTTACCGCCGTTTTTATACTCACGGGCTGTGCAGTAAGCAGATGATGTCACAATATGAATGAGTTTTGTAGAAATTACTTATTCATCGTAAGTATTATCTGTTATGTGGCAGCCTGTTTTATTTTTTGAATAATTATTAAAATGTTAAATAGAAATATATAATGCCCACTTGACAAATCTAATTGTATGCAATATAATCATACAAAAATAAATAGTTCGCTTTACTAAGAATGATTGTGGATGCTATTTAATCTAAGGAGCGGAAAGAACATGGATTTTTATAATTTTAAGGCGAGGAGTTTAAGCGGCAGGGAAGTATCGCTTGAGGAATATAAAGATAAGGTAGTCCTTGTGGTTAATACAGCCAGTAAATGTGGATTTACTCCACAGCTTAAGGGACTTCAGGAACTCTATGACAAATATTCAGACAGGGGTTTTGTGGTTCTTGGTTTTCCCTGTAACCAATTTGGGAAACAGGATCCTGACGATGAGGTTCGTAATACCTGCCTTATCAACTATGGAGTAAGTTTTCCTATGTTTGAAAAAATTGATGTTAATGGGGTGAATGCTCACCCTTTATTTAATTATCTTAAGAGTGCTGCGAGTGGTATTCTTGGCAATGATATCAAGTGGAATTTTACAAAGTTTTTGATAGATAGGAAGGGGAGGGTAGTAAAGCGGTTTGCTCCAATAACCAAGCCTTGGGCAATAGAAGAGTACATAATAAAACTTTTGTAGTTATTAGAAAAGGAGGAATTATGAGCAGATATGACATTGCGATAATAGGAACGGGTCCTGGAGGACTTGAAGCCGCTATTACGGCAAAACTTAGGAATAAAGACATTATACTCTTTGGAACTAAAGAGCTAAGTCCCAAGATAACAAAGGCAGTCGAGATAAGAAACTACTTGGGCTTGCCAGGTATTTCAGGTGATGGGCTTGCCAAGGCGTATACTGACCACCTTGAGGCTATGGACATAAAGATAAATGAAGCAAGAATTAGTGCAGTATATGCGATGGGAGATTATTTTGCTCTTCAGGCATCAGGAGAGATGTATGAAGCAAAGACAATTATTATCTCCACAGGAGTTGTAGCCGGCAGGCCTTTCCCCGGCGAGGATGAGAACCTTGGAAGTGGAGTAAGCTACTGTGCTACCTGCGATGCTGCTCTGTACAAGGGGAAAGAAGCAGTAGTCATAGGTTACTCTAAAAGTAAAGAGGAAGATGCACTTTTCCTAGCTGAAAATGCTGACAAGGTGACTTATGTTGCACTATACAAGGATGTTTCAGAGCTTGCGGATAATATAGAGGTTATTACGGGCAATGTTCCAAAAGAAATAACAAAGAAGGCGACAAGATGACCCTTGTAACCAACAAGGATAGGTTTACCGCAGATGGAATATTCATATTAAGAGATGTTCTATCAGCAGAAAAGCTGGTTCCGGGACTCCTTATGGAGGATGGTCATATTGCAGTAGGAAGGGATATGAGTACCAACATCGAAGGGGTATTTGCCTGTGGTGATGTGACAGGCAAGCCTTATCAGTATATAAAGGCTGCGGGTGAGGGAAATATAGCTGCGTTGTCTGCGATTTCCTACCTTATGTCAAAAAAACGGACAGATTGATAATAGTTAAGTAACTCGTTGAGGTTATTGATAAAAATGGTGTAATCACCGGGAAAGAGGATATTATGGTAAAGAAGATTAATGAAGCAGAATTTTCAGAGGTTAAAAACAGCAGGACTGCAGTTGTAGATTTTAATGCTACCTGGTGTGGACCTTGCAAGATGTTAGGGCCTGTACTTGAGGAAGTGTCAGAAGAACTTGCAGGAAAGGCAGATTTCTTTGCAGTTGATGTGGATGACAATCAGACTCTTGCTATTAAAAACAAGATTCAGAGCATACCTGCAGTTGTAATTTTTAAGAATGGTGAGCCTGTTGACAGACAGATAGGCTTTGTTCCGAAGGCACAGCTTGTTGAATTTATAGAAAAAAATATAGGCTAATAATATCACTGTATAAGGATGAATCATGCAAAAAGAAGATAAATATAAGATGTTAAGACTTTCAAGTCAGCTTTGTTTTCCACTCTATGCCTGTGCTAAGGAAATTGTAAAAAAGTACAAGCCTTTTTTGGATGAACTTGATTTAACATATACTCAGTATATTACTATGATGGTTATGTGGGAAAATGAGAAAGTAAATGTAAAGAACTTGGAGAACTATTATATCTTGACTCAGGTACTCTTACTCCTGTACTTAAGAAGCTTGAACAGAAAAAATTTATTGGCCGCCATAGGGACAAGGATGATGAAAGAGTACTCAATGTAACTCTTACTGACAGCGGCAGGGAGCTCAAGGATAAGGCTTTGGATGTGCCTAAAAAGATGGGAGCCTGTCTTAGGCTTACAGAGGAAGAGATGTCAGTGCTGCATGCTATACTTGATAAAATGCTGAAGGAATTTTAAAATAATAGGGATTAAAGACTATTTTTCTCCAATTTAATGAAGATTTGGAAAAATTTAGTTCAATTTTTTAATAATTAAGAAGGGCTGAATAGATTAATATGTTCGGCCCTTCTTTGTAATTTAAGTTTTTGACATATGCTATACCCGTTTTTACCTACTCAGTCTTTTTATTCAAAAACTTTTTCATAGCCGCAAAGCTTTCCTTACTGATAACATGCTCAATTCTACAAGCGTCTTCCAGTGCAGTCCCCTTATCCACCCCGAGGCTTATAAGCCAGGTGGAGAAGAATTTATGCCTTTCATATATCATATCAGCAACTTCTTTCCCAAGCGGAGTAAGTTTTATATATCCATTTTCATCAACAACAATATGACCTGTGGTTCTAAGATTTTTCATAGCCACGCTTACGCTTGATTTCTTAAAGCCCATTTCGTTAGAAATATCTACAGAACGCACATTTCCAATTCTTTCGGTAAGCATAAGTATTGTCTCTAAATAATCTTCAGCCGATTCATGTATTTCCATTCAGTGCCACCTCCAAGCTTTATTTTTTTTCTCAGTATAACAAAGATTAAATAGCTTAGCAAGGGTGAGCGGGTTTTCGTTAAATTAATTCTGTTTTATGGAGAATATGGGAAGTTTAGGCTGGAAATTTAATGAAAAATAATAATAATTATCAAAAATCTATTGACAAATTGGAAAAAATTTATTATCATCATAATCAGTTAGCAAGAACTAACTTAATAAAATTCGGAGAGCTGTTATGAGTTTTGATATTGTTGACATAATCAAAAAGATGGATGTGCATTCGGTTCCGCTTCAGTTGGCATTGCAGTGCGCACCCGTTATTTCAGGAATTAAAATATCCAATTTATTAACAATACCGGCAAAAAACATCAGGGAGTTATCATCTATATTAAAGAAAACTAAACTTTCTTTTAGGATTTTATATCCGGGAAGGGAAAGGCTTGTAATTCTAATTTACAGAGAAGCTGAACTTAAGGAATATTTGGAAAGAGATGAAGTAGGGGAGTTTATTTATAAATGCGGTTACAAAACTTCAGATATGAATAAGATATTTCCGATACTTGTTAAGCACTATATTAGATATATGGAGTTAAAACAGGATTTTCCACACGAACTGGGACTGTTTTTAGGCTATCCGGTTGAAGATGTTGTGGGATTCATTGAAAATAATGGGAAGAATTTTCTTTACAGCGGCTACTGGAAAATTTATAAAGATGCAGAGATTAAGATTCAGCTCTTTAAGAATTATGAGAGAGTTCAAACGGAGATGGTGCGATTGCTGTATGAAGGACTTGATATAGTTAACATTATCCACAATTACAGTAACATAGATCATGGTGAAGGGAATGTACCTGTTCAAGTGATTTGTGCATAGAAAATAGTGTGAATACACAGAAAGAGGATGTATTATGAGTAAAATCAGCGTAGTTTATTGGTCACAGACAGGAAATACTCAGGCAATGGCTGAGGCAGTTGCAGAGGGAATTAAAGGAGCAGGAGCAGAGGCGGAATTGCTTGAAGTTGGAGCTGCTTCTGTAGACGCACTTAAGGAAGAGAAGGCATTTGCACTTGGATGTCCGGCAATGGGTTCTGAAGTACTTGAAGAGTCCGAGATGGAGCCGTTTGTAGCAGAGCTTGAGCCACATGTATCAGGCAAGGTTATTGCACTTTTTGGTTCTTATGACTGGGGCGATGGCGAATGGATGAGAGACTGGGCAGACAGAATGAAGGCTGCAGGTGCAACAGTTGTTGGAGATGAGGGTGTTATCTGCAATCTTGAACCTGACGCTGAAGGCCTTGACAAATGCAAAGAACTCGGAAAGAAGCTTGCAGAGGCTTAATAGGGCAAAATTCGAAATGAAGCCGTAGAAGTATTTGTTATCATAGGGTGTCAAAATTTTTGACACCCATATCATATAAGGGGTGCATTATGAGTGTGGTTATAGTAGGCGGTCATGACCGTATGGTTTGTATGTATAAGAAAATATGTAAGGAACATAAATGTAAGGCAAAGATTTTTACGCAGATGTCTGCTAATCTGAGTGGGCAGATAGGTTCGCCGGATTTGCTGATACTGTTTACAAACACTGTATCACACAAGATGGTGCGTACAGCCCTTACGGAGGCTGAAAAATGTAAGGCTAATATTGTCAGAAGCCACACAAGCAGTGGAACTGCATTAAATGAGATTCTTGACAATATAATGCCAACAATGGCATAAATCAGGTTCAAGATGATAATGGAAGTTAATATCCTGCAATAATGAAAGTCAGTCTTTATTAGAGCCATTTTATTGCAAAATTTTCTCAAAAACTGCAAAAAATGATTGAAATCGACTTTGCCTATTGTTATAATCAGTACATAATTGATGTGAAACAGGTATAACTCAAAGCCGATTGCTTATTATGAAGTTTAGAAGGCAGTTTGACATCTTAGAAAATCTTATTATTAAAAGGAGGTCCTGAGATGTGGGATAAAATTAATTGGAAAAAGGTTGGATTATTTTTAGGCGGATTTGCTTTTGGAACAGTCGGGCTTAAGGCTTTGTTCAGTAAGGATGCTAAGAAATGCTATACGCATGTAACCGCAGCAGCTCTTAGAGTTAAGGATTATACCCTTAAGCGTACAGAAACACTTAAAGAGAACTGTGAAGATATCTATGAGGATGCTAAGGATATCAATGAGGATAGAAAGGCTGCTGAAGAATCTATATTTGAAGATGCTTCCAAAAGTTACAAAGAAGTAGGAAGCACTGAAGAATAAAATTCTTGGTCTGCAGGGAGTAAAGGTTAGCTGCCACTCTCCTGCAGGCTATTTCTTTTCCATAGTAAATGCTTTATAAAGATAATTAGAGGTAGGATGATGAAATTTAAAATTATATCTGAATCAAGCGGTAGATTGAGAATAGAACTCTTGCAAAAATACATGAGTTTCGAGCAGGCTGATACCCTGTTTTACTATGTGAGGCATCTGTCTGGAGTTACATTTGCCAAGGTATCCGATAGAACCTGTACGCTTACGGTTAAGTTTACGGGAGATAAATGGGATATAGTAGATGCCATTCAGAAGTTTGACTATGAGAGATTTAAAGCTCCCGATGAGTTCGTAGAGAATTCCAGCAGAAGCCTGAATGCAGCTTATCAGGACAAATTGTTTATGTCCATTGCAAAGAGGGTCTTAACAGTCACGGTTACACCAATGCCTATAAGGATTGCACTTACCGCAGCAAAATCTGTTAAGTACATTAAAGAGGGTATCAAGAGCCTTCTAAGCGGTAAAATAGAGGTGGCTCTTCTGGATGGTGTGGCTGTAGGAGTCTCCGTGCTTAGAAGAGATTTTAATACTGCAGGTTCTGTTATGTTCTTGCTGGGGGTAGGAGAGCTCCTTGAGGAATGGACTGAGAAGAAGACTACGGCAGACCTTGCCGGCATACTTTCGCTGAATATAAGCAAGGTATGGCTTAAAAATGACGGTACAGAGATTCTTGTTGACTATAATACGATAAAAGAAGATGATGAGGTAGTGGTACACTTAAGCGGCGTTATTCCTTTTGACGGGATAGTTGTAGAGGGTGAAGCCATGGTCAATCAGGCTTCAATGACAGGAGAAAGTGAGCCTGTAAAGAAGGAAGAGGGAAGTACAGTATTTGCAGGAACCGTTATAGAAGAAGGAGAACTTACCTTTAGGGTAAAGAGAACGGGAGGACACTCAAAGTTTGAGAAAATAGTTAAGATGATAGAGGAGACTGAAAAGCTTAAGTCAGGTGCGGAAAATTCTGCACTTAAGCTTGCAGACAGACTTGTACCTTATACATTGGCGGGTACTGGACTTGTATATCTCTTAACCCGCAATGTAACCAAGGCACTTCAGTGCTTATGGTAGACTTCTCCTGTGCACTGAAACTTGCCATGCCGGTATCGGTACTGTCTGCAATCAGAGAGGCTTCTGAAACCGGAATAACCGTAAAGGGAGGCAAATTCTTAGAGGCGGTTGCGGCAGCAGAGACTATAGTTTTTGATAAGACCGGTACGCTTACCAAGGCAGAGCCTGTGGTTACTTCTGTTATATCCTTTGAAGACAGGGAAGAGGATGAACTCCTTAGAATAGCTGCCTGTCTTGAGGAGCATTTTCCACACTCCATGGCTAATGCGGTTGTAGAGGCAGCAAAGAAGAAGGGGCTTAAGCATAAAGAAATGCATTCTAAGGTAAACTACATAGTTGCCCACGGAATAAGCAGCAGCATAGGCGAGAAAAAAGTAGTTATAGGCAGCTATCATTTTGTATTTGAAGATGAGGGAGTTGTAATTCCTAAGGGACTTGAAGAAAAATTTGAAAATATTCCTGAGGATTCATCCCATCTGTATATGGCAATAGAAGGAAGGCTGTCGGCGGTTATCTGCATCTCAGACCCTGTGAGAGAGGAAGCTAAGGAAGTATTGCAGAGACTAAGGGAACTTGGCATCAAAAAGGTTGTAATGATGACAGGTGACAATGAGCGTACGGCAAAGGCTGTAGCCGCTAAAATAGGAGTGGATAAGTATTACGCTGAAGTACTTCCTGAGGACAAGGCAGTATTTGTTGAGAAAGAAAAGGCGAAGGGAAGAAAGGTAATTATGGTTGGAGACGGCATCAACGATTCTCCTGCACTCTCTGCAGCTGACTGTGGCATAGCTATCAGCGGCGGTGCCGAACTGGCGAGGGAAATAGCCGATATTACCATAGTTGCAGACAATCTGAACGAACTTGTGAAACTTAAAACATTGTCAAATCTCCTTATGAAGAGGATAAACAGTAACTACAGAAAAATAGTTGGCATCAATGGAGGACTGATTGGACTTGGTGTATTTGGAGTTATCCAGCCTGCTGCATCGGCTCTTGTACACAACCTCTCTACTCTTGCAATCGGACTGCAGTCAACTACCAACCTTATGGAGCGGCCATGATAAAAAAAGCGGAAGTAAAAGATCTGCAAAAGCTTAACGGGATTTACGAGGCTGCAAGGCAGTATATGAGGGAAAATGGAAATCCGGACCAGTGGGGTACGAACTATCCCTGTGAAGACATTTTGCTAAATGACATGGAAAAAGGTGTACTATACACTGATGAAGGGTTTAACTTTGCCTTCGTGCTTATGGGTGAAGAAGAAGCCTATAGAGATATATATGAGGGCAGCTGGTTAAATGAAGAAGCCTACCTCACTCTCCATAGGGTTGCAGGTAATGGAAGGGTTAGAGGGTGTTTTCCAAGGTATTTGAATTTAGTATAATAAAAATGAGAGAAGCAGGACTCTCAAATATCAGGATTGATACCCATGAAAAAAACCTTACCATGCAGAAGGCTCTTGCACGGCAGGGGTTTTTGTAAGATGTGGACTTGTAAAAACTTAGGGAAGGCGAGAGAATAGCCTATCAGTATGTGGCTAAATAAAAGGAAAACTATCAAGCAGGGCTTTGATGTCAGATGCTTTTGCTGCTACAAAGCCCTGAATCATTTCTTTTTGCCGCCGCCCTTGGCGTTAAAAGCTCTTTTAAGCCTTTCCCCAATTAAACTAGAATCAAGGCTGTTGCTGCCTATAAGGTAGGAATAGCCTTTTTGTCGTCTCCAACAAGGATGCCGCAGTAATTGCTCCTCTTGTTAATGAGGTAATTAAGAGCTCTCTTTGGCTTTTTTTGCATCTATTTCATCAGTGAAGATAAGAGCCTCTTTTTGAGGTAGGCAAATTGTCTATTTCACTTATCAGTCTGGTCTTAAGAGCCCTCTTAGTTTTATCCTAAGTCCGTCTCTTTCATTCATTAGGGCTGTTACATTGTTTACCACCTCGTTTTGTTCTGAGGAAAGTAAAACTCTTAATTCATTCATATTGTTCTGAAGTGAACTAAAAATATGCAAGGGCTCTGAAACCGCAGAGAATGGAAAGCCTTGTGCCGCCCTTATACTTTATGGAGGAAATTACCTTGAGTAAACCCTATTTCGCCGGTTTTTTTGTACATGAGGGCAGCAGCAGGCACAGATGTCTATTCCTTTAATTTCAACTATCCTAATGTCTCCGGCAAGTTCACCCTTGCATCTGTAATCAATTTTATTAAGTTCTGATTTATCAGGGTAATAACAGGTTATATTGATATTACTTACAATAGCCTTATTAACCTCCTCCTCTATTTTTTTGCAACATCTTCAGGGGTGAGACAGCCGTTGTAGTCCATAGTTACATTATTGTCCGAGAGATGGAAGCCGACATTTTCGTAACCAAACTTTCTGTGGACTATGCCTGAAAAATATGTGTTCACCACTATGCTGCTGCATATTTGAAAACCGGTGTTCCCAGTCAATTTTTCCCCTAATCTTTGTATTTTCAAGATTTAAAATGTCAAGGGAGGCGGAAGAATGTATGAAATGGGTTATGACTCCTGCCTTATCAATTTGAACATTTTCCACAATGGCAGTAATATTGCCAATTATAATTTCACCCCTGTCACAGGACTGCCCGCCGGCCTCAGGGAAGAAGAGAGTTTGATTAAGTATAATTTTATAAGTATTATAACCGGTATCACAGGTGTCTATGCTTATGATATCAGCATCAAAATCAGTTTTATACGGATAAATATAATATAATTCGAGAGTTGGCATAAATTCTCCTTTTAAATATGGTGGTACAAGAGTAAAAAGATAAAAATATTTATCTGATGTCTTGTGTCTGTTGTTGTCAAAAGTAATTATAATGATATAATTAATAAAAAGCCAGTATAAGTTTAGGAGAAAAAATGTTTGAAAAGATAAAAATTACTGAAAAAGAGATATTAAGATATTGCAACAATCATCCGAAATATATTTTAGTGCAGTTTGTAGATGAAAATGATGCAGCAGGGCTTGAAGAAGAGATAAGACTGATTGAGAGTTATACTGACAAAAAGTTCGCTTTTATGGGCATTAGGACGGCCAGTTGGAATGATGAATTGTCCCCATGGGAGGCTGAACCTGTGTTTGGAAGACAGGGCTTTGGAGGAAAAGCAGACAAAAATCTTGACTATCTTGAGAAAAATATCAACAAACTTAAAGAAATGTGCGGAGTTGACAGTGAGGCACCGGTTATTCTCGGTGGATATTCGCTTGCAGGCCTGTTTGCACTGTGGGCAGGATATAAGGCCTCTGCTTTTTCAGGAATAGCGGCCGCATCGCCTTCAGTTTGGTTTGAAGGCTGGACAGAGTACATTGCAGAGAAAAATATAAATGTTGAGGCTGTTTACTTAAGCCTGGGTGATAAAGAATCAAAGACTTCAAATAAAAAATTGTCTAAGCTTGAAAATTGTATTAAAATACAGTATAATAAGTTTTCAGAGCAAAACAGTTTGAAATATACGATGGACTGGAATAAAGGAAACCATTTTAAAGATGTTCCGTTGCGTATGGCTCGAGGTTTTGGCTGGATTTTGAATAATATTTAAAATATAGTTGATAAAATCTGCAATTCCTAGTAAAATAGATAGAGAGTTGTTGGAGAAAATCTTCTGAATTCAAATCTTTAAAATAATGCGTGAAAGGGAGTATAATAATGGCTAAGAAAGTATTGGTAGTAGATGATGCGGCTTTCATGAGAATGATGCTTAAGGACATCCTATCTAAGAATGGATATGAAGTTGTAGGTGAGGGTGTTAACGGAAATGATGGATTTGAAAAATATAAAGAGTTAAAGCCTGATATCGTTACTCTTGATATTACAATGCCTGA
Source organism: uncultured Catonella sp. (assembly GCA_916439065.1). Classification (GTDB taxonomy): domain Bacteria; phylum Bacillota; class Clostridia; order Lachnospirales; family Lachnospiraceae; genus Catonella. The sequence continues at coordinate 949,360 of CAKAGD010000002.1, read as the reverse complement.
ATGTGATGGCTTACAGTGTCTTAAGAAGATTAAAGAGTTTGATGCTGCCGCAAATGTAGTTATGTGTTCTGCAATGGGACAGCAGGCTATGGTTATTGAATCAATACAGAGCGGAGCAAAGGACTTCATAGTTAAGCCTTTCCAGCAGGATAGAGTTTTAGAGTCTCTTGCAAAGATTAAATAAGATTAATACAACATATAGGTTTTAAATTATAAAGATAATAAATAAACTAAGGCTGTTTTCTAAAATGAAAATGGTCTTAGTTTGTTGTCTTAATATGGATAATTTATAAAAAAATAAAAGCAGATGACGGGAATCGAACCCGCCTCTCAACCTTGGGAAGGTCGCATTCTACCGATGAACTACATCTGCTAAAAATATAATTAGATTATATCCCTAAAGAGAGGAAATGTAAAGTCCAATTTTTATAGAAAGTTATGGGAAGGAAAAGTAAAACATATGGAAGCCTTTGCTATTAGTTTTGCCCCGATGGAGGGGATAACAGGGAGGGTTTTTAGAAGGATATTTGACAAGTATTTTAAAGGAATAAGTGACTACTATACTCCATTTATCACTCCTAAGGAAAAGCGTGGATTGGATAAAAAAGATATAAAGGAACTGCTTCCTGAAAATAATAAAGGAATAAAGATAATTCCACAGATACTTACGAATTCAGGTGAAGCTTTTAATTTGACAGCAGGTAAGTTGATGGAGATGGGTTATGATGAGGTAAATCTTAATTTAGGATGTCCATCAGGTACCGTAGTCAACAAAGGCAGAGGTTCGGGAGCTTTGAAGAACCTTGGGGAACTCGAGAAACTTCTAACATCAATTTACAGCCGGTCAGAACATACGGGACTTAAAATATCAATAAAAACCAGGATAGGTTATGAAAGTATTGAAGAGTTTGAGGATATCCTGTCTTTGTATACAAAATTTCCCTTAGAAAAGCTAATCATACATCCAAGGACAAGAATGGAATTTTATAAGGGCGGAGTTCATAAAGAAAGCTTTGCAAAAGCCTTTGAAAAATATGATGAAATTAATGAAGCGCACAGGCTTTGTTTCAATGGAGAATTAAGTGATATGGGAGATATTAAGGAGTTAAATGAAGAATTTCCTAATATTAATCATTTAATGATAGGCAGGGGATTACTTAGATATCCGTTTTTGGTAGAGAATATTTGCAAGGTGGAGAGTATGGATAGAAATAAAAGACTAAAAAATTATTTGACTGAACTGTTTTCTGCATATTTGGAAGAATTCAATGGCGGGCCGGCGGCAGTGCTTAAAAATGAAAGAACTCTGGTATTATATTCAAGAGTGTTTTGAAAATTCTGAAAATTATATTTCGAATATCAGAAAGGCGAAGGGGATTGCAGAGTATAGGGCTGCAGTAAATGTTCTGTTTTCAAACTGTGATGTAAGAAAGCAGGAATAATTATTATATATTCTTGCTATTAGTGGAATATTATGATAATCTTAGAATAAACGGGAATTGTGATTTATTTAACAATTAAAGTCTGGAGGTAGGTAAATGGCTAAAATAGAGATGAAAACTCCATTGGTTGAAATGGATGGAGATGAGATGACGAGGGTAATATGGCAGATTATAAAGGATGAACTCATTCATCCATTTATTAATTTAAAATCTGAATACTATGACTTGGGACTTAAATATCGTAATGAAACTGATGACACAGTAACCACAGAGTCTGCAGAAGCTACACTTAAGTACGGAGTTGCGGTTAAATGTGCGACTATTACACCGAATGCTGCCAGAGTTAAGGAATACAATCTAAAAGAGATGTGGAAGAGTCCAAACGGAACTATTAGAGCTATGCTTGATGGAACTGTATTTAGAACCCCTATTCTTGTAAAAGGAATAGAGCCATATGTACGCACTTGGAAATCACCTATTACTATAGCCAGGCATGCATATGGAGATGTATATAAAAATGCTGAAATTAAGATAGATGTACCCGGAAAGGCTGAACTTGTATTTACGGCAGAGGATGGGGCTGTAACAAAAGCACTGATCCATGATTTCAAGGATGCCGGGATTATCCAGGGTATGCACAATCTTAATTCTTCCATAGAAAGTTTTGCAATAGCCTGCTTTGAATATGCCCTCGAACTTAATGTCGATCTGTGGTTCTCAACAAAGGATACAATATCAAAGAAGTATGACCATACTTTTAAGGATATTTTTGAAGAAATATACGAAAAGACATATAAGGAAAAGTTTAAAAATAAGGGGATTACCTATTTCTATACCCTAATAGATGATGCGGTGGCCAGGGTTATAAGAAGTGAAGGAGGCTTTCTCTGGGCTTGTAAAAATTACGATGGAGATGTGATGAGCGATATGCTTGCTACAGCCTTCGGCTCTCTCTCAATGATGACTTCTGTCCTTGTATCACCTAAGGGAGTATGGGAATATGAGGCTGCCCATGGAACTGTGCAGAGACATTATTATAAGTATCTTGCAGGGGAGCCGACTTCTACCAACTCCATAGCTACAATCTTTGCCTGGAGTGGAGCTCTGAGGAAAAGAGGAGAACTTGATGGACTTAGTGAACTAATGCGCTTTGCAGAGAAACTTGAAAAAGCAGTTATCGATACAGTTGAAAACGGCATCATGACTAAGGATTTGGCAGATATTACCACTCTTAAGAATGTAACAGAGGCCGGTACTGAAGAATTTATTAAGGCTATAAGAGAAAGACTTGAGAAAAGTCTGTAGTTATATCTAAAAAAAGGCGGGAGATTATGAAAATAGGTTTTATAGGTATGGGCAATATGGGCGGAGCACTTGCTTTAGGGCTGATAAAATATGGCAAGATAAATAATATCAGGGCTTTTGCACCTAATCAGATAAAATTAAAAGAAAATGCGGATAAAATAGGGTTTATTCCTGTATCGACTTTGAAAAAGCTGGCAGAAGATTCGGATACCATTATTCTTGCCTGTAAACCTCATCAGGTAGATGGTGTTCTCGATGAAATTGGAAATGACTTGAAGGGTAAGGCCGTAATATCGATTGTTCTGGGATTAGATTTTGAAAAATGGAAGTCTAAGGGATTGAATGGCGTACGATTCCAGTTTGTTATGCCCAATACCCCTGTGAGTACAGGTAATGGAGTGCTTATATTTGAAGAAGACAATTCTTTGTTTGCAGGTGAAAGAGCTGACATAATGAGGGTTTTTGAAAGAGTAGGCCTTGTAACTGAACTTTCTTCCGGACTTATGGACATAGGAGGGTCGGTGTCGGGCTGTGGTCCGGCCTTTGTATCTATGTTCATAGAAGCTTACGCTGACGCGGCGGTGAAATATGGCATTCCTAGAGAAACTGCATATAAGATGGTATCCACAACGGTGATGGGAACAGCCAAATTACAATTATATACAGGAGAACATCCGGCAGTGATTAAAGACAAGGTATGCTCCCCCCGGTGGAAGTACTATTAAAGGAGTGGCTGCCCTTGAGAGAGAAGGCCTTAGAAGAGCCTGTCAGGCTTCAATTGATGAAATTATGAGGTGATAATTAATATATTGAAATTTGATTCTATAAACTAGAACTCCCACTCTTAAATTGTTATATTTAGGAAGGGGAGTTCTTTTAATCATCTAATTTTATAAGAATCAGTTTGGTTATATTTGATTACAGGAGCTTTTTAATATAAGAGTCCATGTCATCACTGACTATTGTTGGAGAGAATCTCTCTACTACATTGCCTTCCCTGTCGATAAGGAATTTAGTGAAATTCCAATTAATTTCGCTGCCTGGGAATACCTGACCAAGGCTTGCGAGCTTTTCAAGTAAGCCCTCAGATGCAAAGTTGGTTACTTCTTCAGGTTTCTGTTCTTTAAGATATTTAAAAAGTGGATCTGCATTAGGACCGTTTACTTCAAGCTTTTCAAAGTTTTCAAAAGTAACACCATAATTAACCATACAGAACTTAACGGTATCTTTTCATCTTCAGGATTCTGGTCAAGGAACTGTCCACATGGGAAACCGATGATTTCAAAACCTTCCCTGTTGTACTTCTGATATAATTTTTCAAGATCCTCAAGCTGCGGAGTAAGACCGCATCCGGTAGCAATATTAACTATAAGAAGTACCTTGCCCTTGTATTCTGAAAGTGAAGTCATTCCACCCTCAACATTTTTTACACTGAAATCATAAACGCTCATACTATTCTCCTTTTCATTAAATGCAAATTATTTTTGATGATACTAATGATAACAGGTTATGAAAAATAAAGCTATATGTAAAATAACTAAAGTTGCACACAATTTAATTGAATACTTTGTATATATTTAAAAACATATGTGAATGTGTAATTACTTGATATCAAGGACTATTATTGGTAAACTAATGACAAAAGTTATATGATGGTTGTATAATGCCAAAGGTTTGATGGGTATTTTTATTTTATTCTTAAAAAGAGTTATAATGTAATGTGATACAGGTGTCAAAAAGTATAGAGATTCTATGCAAACTTGTGTATAAAAAGAATTTATTATCTTTAATGTATAAAAAGTATGGTGGTATTATGCTTAAAAATAAGTCTGAGGGTGGAATAACTTATGAACGAAGAGATATTAAGGGAACTGGAGATTCTAAAAAAGATAATTAGATTAGCGATTGACGGCAGTGATGGACATCCTGTGATGGAATACCTGCATGAGATTCTCGGATATGACTTTATTTTCTATAACTATGTTCAAAATAATAGAATAGTAATGGGAATAGAGGAGGATATGCTCCCAGCTGATTGCTTTGAGTATGAGATAGGACTTAATAATGAATGTCTGGGAAAGATTGTTGCCGGTGTATCTAAAGATGGCATAACAGATACCGGGAAAAAGGTATTAGAATATGTGGCAGATGTATTTATTCTTATAAATAAAGAAAAGTTTTCCGTAGAGAGAGTGGAAAAGGATTTGAAACAGGAACTTATACTTGACATTTGTACGGGAAATATAAAATCAAGAGAGGAACTTAGTATAAGAAGTAAACTCAACGGCTGGGAAATAAAGGATAATTTAGTTGTTGTGGTTTTTGATGTGGATGAATATAAGAAAAAGACAGTTGACTTAAAAGAATCCAGTAGAAAAATAGAAGTTGTAAAAGAGAAGATGTTTAGATCTTTGAAAAATAATTTTTTGGATGCAGGAATGACCTTTTATAACTACCAAAACAGTGACAGTATTATATTTTTATTTGAGTTCGACAACAATTATCTGCATAACAAAGATAAATTATTCAAGAAAATGATGCAGGAGTCTATAGAAGATTATGGCTTCACCTATACAGTTGGAATTGGAAGGGTAGTAAATAATATATTTGATACTCCAATATCATATACAGAGGCAAGGGAAGCCGTCAAAATAGGAAGAAGTATGCTTGGTCTTGGAATGATACACGAATATAAAGACTTGGAACTTTTTTCCTTGCTTAACAATGCTGTTAATAAGGATATATTGGCGGGTGAGCTCATGCGTCCGATAAGAAAGTTAATAGAATATGACAGGGAAACGAAACTGAATACTATACCTTCTTAAAGGAACTGATAAATGCGAACTGGAGCCTGACAAGGGCGTCAGAAAATAATTACATCCATTATAATACGGCAAAATACAGGCTTAAAAAGACGGAAGAGATTATGGATTTACAGGTAGATACAGCGAATAGCAGATTTAAGTTGGAACTTGCACTCAGGCTTTATGAACTGAAAAACATGGTATGACACTTAAAACTATTCTGTGTTTATGGAGATGGAAATGCAAATATTAAAAAAAGTAAAAGAAAAATCCCATGATACATTCAAAATAAATACTCTGAATTCAAAGATTATAATAGCAGGAATTATAATTTCGATAGTAGTTGTTTTCTTTGTAAGCTTCGTAGTCTCCGGAACTATCACAAGTCTTGAAGAAAAACTGATAGGCAGCAGGCTGGAGGCCGATATCAATTATGCGAAAGATTTGGTGTCGGGCAATGACAATGAGGCAAAGTGGAATGTCAGGGGAGATACTATATATTTTGGAGATACCATAATTGGAGATGGTTCTGCTGAAAAGGCTAACTTAGAACCCTTTTTGGAACATTTTGATAAGACGGGCACTATGGCTTATATCTTCATAAAGGTAAGTGATGATGATCCTAAGTTTAAGGCTGCAAAGCAGCAAAGATTAGGCTATGAGATTGGCCATTACTACAGGGTAGCAGGAAGTACATTGGGAGAGGGCGGAAAGTCCATCCTTGGCACTTATATGACTAAGAATGTTTCTGACACACTTGATAAAAAGGGTGTATATTCCGGAGAGGCCAATGTAGCCGGGGATATGATATTTTGTCTGTATAGAGTACTTGAAGACAAAGACGGCAATGTAGTCGGTGCCATTGTAGTTGGCAGAAGCATAAGAGAGATGAATAATGAGATAAGTAAGGCTGTTGTTAAGGTGGCGGCAATTACACTCATAATAATTGCAATTATAATAACAATTATTTTTGCAATAATTTCACAGCTTTTAAGTACAATAAATGATATTGTATTTTACCTAAGGCAGCTGGAGGTTGGAATCATACCTGATACAAGGCTGAATGTCAAATCAATAAGTGAAATTAATCTGGTTGCAGAAAGCGTAAATAACCTTGTAGGCTATCTGAGGCAAAATCTTGTACTGCAGAAGAAATCTGAAATAGATGCACTCACAGGACTTCCGAACAGAATGTCTTATGACGGATATTGTACAGAACTTGAGAAGTATCTTCATGCAAACCAGAAAACCCTTGGAGTTGAAATCCTTGATATAGATTATTTCAAGCAGTATAATGACAACTATGGTCATCAGAATGGAGATGACTGTATAAGGATGATTGCGGGAGAATTGCAGAAACTTACTCAGGAAAGTCCTAAGATATATGTTGCAAGGTATGGTGGAGATGAATTTGTTATTATATATCCGGGTTTCCTTTTCAGCGAGGTAGAAGGTTTTGTTAAGATGTTGAAGAGAAACATTCAGGCAAATGCACTGGAACATAAGTATTCTAAGGCTGCTGATGTAGTTACAGTCACTCAGGGTATATGTTTTGATGTATTTACATCGGATAAAACCATTGCAGACTTCCTAAAAAGAGCTGATGAAGCCCTCTATGAAGAGAAGAAGGTTGGAAGAAATAGTTATCGGATAATACATATGTAGGACTTGACTTTATTTTGATAAACGGATATTATGGTACAAGTATAAAATAAAGACTATGATGGTGCAGCCTAAAGGCATAGGAAGTGGGAGCCATACAGAGAGAGAAGACATAAGCTGGAAGTTTTCTTATGCAACCCCAATTCTGACATTCACACCTGAGTTGCAGGGTTTAAATCTTAAAAGAGAGTAGATTCTGCCGGCAGCAGCCGTTATCTGCAACAGAGTGCCTGTCAAATGACGGGAACCAGGGTGGTAACACGGGAATTCCGCCCCTGCATTATGCAGGGGTTTTTTGTTTTTTCTAAAATGAAAAGTCTCTAAAGTCCGTGTATCAGTCTATAAAAATTTGTCTTTAGACAGTATCTGTGAAACAAAGTGTAGGTATAATACACACTTTATTATAATAGTGGAGGACAATATGAAAGAAAAATTACAGGCAATTATGGATTCTGCGCTTAAGCAGATAGAAGAAGCTGTGGACAGCGAAAAGCTTAATGATGCCAGAGTCTGCTTCCTTGGAAAGAAAGGTGAACTTACTCAGGTGTTAAAAAGCCTCAAGGATGTAGCTCCTGAGGATAGGCCAAAGGTGGGACAGCTTGTAAATGAAGCAAGGGAGGCTATAGAGAAGAGGCTTGACGAGCGTAAAAAAGAATTTGAAAAGAAGATGCTCGACCTTAAGCTTGCGACAGAGACCATAGATGTTACCCTTCCTGCTAAAAAACCTATGATAGGACATAGGCATCCAAATACCATAGCCCTTGATGAGGTTAAGAAAATCTTTATAGGTATGGGATATCAGGTTGTAGACGGCCCTGAGATTGAATATGATTACTATAACTTTGAAGCACTTAATATACCTGCAAACCACCCTGCAAAGGACGAGCAGGATACATTTTATATAAATGACAAGCTTTTGCTTCGTACACAGACATCATCGGTTCAGGTACATGTTATGGAAAAAGAAAGCCTCCTATCAGAATTATTGCTCCCGGAAGGGTATTCCGTTCAGATGAGGTGGATGCAACACATTCACCTTCCTTCCATCAGGTAGAGGGCCTTGTAATAGATAAGAGTGTAACCTTTGCAGACCTTAAGGGAACTCTTGCTGAATTTGCAAGAAGAATCTTCGGAGAAGATACTAAGGTTAAGTTTAGGCCTCACCACTTCCCATTTACAGAACCTTCTGCTGAGATGGATGTTTCTTGTTTTAAATGTGGTGGAAAGGGCTGCCGTTTCTGTAAAAACGAGGGCTGGATTGAGATTCTTGGCTGTGGAATGGTACATCCTCATGTCCTTGAGATGCGCGGCATAGATCCTAAGGAGTATCAGGGCTTTGCTTTTGGTATCGGTCTTGAAAGAATTGCACTCTTAAAGTATGAGGTAGACGATATGCGCCTCCTCTATGAGAATGATGTGCGTTTCTTAAGACAGTTCTAGGACTCTTGATTTATATATAATAAGTTACAAAGGTCAATTACTTTTGATGTCCACATCATAATAAGAGAGACTGAAACACTTGCTCTTTTTGGCTTGAAGTTTCAGTTTAAGAATTTGAAAACAATAATCTACAAGCGTAGAAAGATTACTTGGAATATTTAGAAATTTAACTTGAAACATAATATAAAACAGGCTTGAAATAGAGTTAAATCAGGTGAGGAAGAGGAGATTAACATGAATACACCTTTATCATGGATAAAAGAAATGGTGCCGGGACTTGACTGCAGCCCGGCAGAATATATGGATGCGATGACACTCAGCGGTACCAAGGCAGAAAGTGTTGAATATTTTGATGAAAATTTAGATAAAATTATAGTTGGAAGAATCAATAAAATCGAAAGACACCCTGATGCAGACAAACTTGTTATCTGTCAGGTTCAAATTGATGAGGACGGAAAAGAGATTCAGATAGTTACAGGTGCGCCAAATGCTTTTGAAGGAGCTGTAGTTCCTGTGGTTCTTGACGGAGGAAGGGTAGCCTGCGACCATTCCGGTAATAAGGCGGCAGAAGGCTTTGCCATTAAGGCAGGTAAACTCAGAGGTGTAGACTCAGCCGGTATGATGTGCTCCATAGATGAGCTGGGCAGGGATAAGGCCTATTATCCTGAGGCAGACGAGGAAGGACTTTACATTTTCAATAAAATCGATGGAGGAAGCGAGCTTAAGCTTGGAAGCGATGCCCTTATTCCTCTTGGGCTTAGAGACGCCCTTGTAGAATACGAGGTAACCAGCAACAGGGTAGATTGCTTTGGTATAGAGGGCATAGCAAGAGAGGCCGCAGCCACCTTCCGTAAGGAGTTTAAGCATCCTGTGATTAAAGAAACAGGTAACAATGAAAAGGCAGAAGACTATATTTCAGTTGAAATAAAAGATAATGAACTTTGCAAGCGTTATGTTGCGAGGGTGGTTAAGAATGTAAAGATAGCTCCATCCCCGCTCTGGATACAGAGAAAGCTCCAAGCAGTAGGCATCCGCCCTATCAATAACATCGTAGATGTCACCAACTATGTGATGACTGAGCTTAGCCAGCCTATGCATGCCTATGACCTTGATACCATTGAGGATAGGAAAATAATAGTTGAAAGAGCAGCAAACGGAGAGAAATTTACTACTCTTGACGGAGTAGAAAGAGAGCTTGATGATACGGTATTACTTATAAAAGACGGCAAGAAGGCTGTAGGCATTGCAGGAATCATGGGTGGAGAGAATTCCAAGATAAATGACAATCTTAACACAGTTCTCCTGGAGGCAGCCTGCTTTGATGGCACCAATATCCGCCTTTCAAGCAAGAAGGTAGGACTTAGAACTGATGCTTCAGGCAAGTTTGAAAAGGGACTTCATCCTGAGACAGCTCTTTTAGCTATGAACAGAGCCTGCACCCTCATAGAGGAGATAGGTGCAGGAGAGGTTGTTGGAGGAGTGGTTGATGTTTATCCTATTAAAGAGGGCGACAGAGAGGTAGAATTTGACCTTGATGCCTGCAATCGTTTGCTTGGAACAAACATCAGCCTTGATGAGGCAAGAGAATATTTTGACAGGCTTTGTATAAAGATAAATGATGATTTAAAGAGCGTAGTAGTACCTTACTTTAGACAGGATTTACTGCGTAATGCAGACCTGGCAGAGGAGCTTGCAAGATTCTTTGGATATGATAAGATACCTACCACCCTTCCAAGTGGCGAGTCCACAGCCGGCGGAGAGACTTTTGACATGGAGGTAGAGGATAAGGCAAGGGAACTTGCAGAGCAGTTTGGTTTCTGTGAGGCGATGACATTCTCTTTGAAAGTCCTAAGGTATTTGACAGGCTTTTACTTCCTTCTGATGCAAAGGAAAGAGAAACAATTAAGATAATGAATCCCCTTGGAGAGGATTATTCGATTATGCGTACCCAGATTGTAAATGGTATGCTTACATCACTTGGAACAAATTCGGCAAGAAGAAATAAGAATGTAAGGCTGTATGAGATATCAAACATTTACATTGCTAAAGAACTTCCACTTAGCGATTATCCTGAGGAGAAGAAACAGTTCTGCCTCGGCATGTATGGAGAGGGTGATTTCTTTGTGCTTAAGGGTGTAGTTGAGGAATTCTTATACAAGGTAGGCATGAAGAAGCTTCCTTCTTACAGTGCAGAAGCAGGTAAGACCTTCCTTCATCCGGGAAGGCAGGCTGAAATCGTTTATGATGGTGTGGTTGTAGGATATTTAGGTGAGGTACATCCTCTTGTTCAGGAAACCTATGGTATAAGTGAAAGAACATATATTGCCAATATTGATTTAAGTAAGATTTGTGAAAAGGCAGATTTTACAGTAAAATATGAAGGAATAGCTAAGTTCCCGGCAGTGGTGCGTGATATAAGCTTAATTATGGACAAGAAGATTACAGCAGGCCGGCTTGAAGAGATTATAAGAACTAATGGAGGAGCTGTTTTAGAGAATCTTGAGTTATTTGATATTTACGAAGGAGAGAGAATAGGGTTTGATAAGAAGTCTATGGCTTACTCTATTACCTTTAGAAACAAAGAGAAGACTCTTGAAGAGAATGAAATAGCTGAAGTTATGGAAAAGATACTTAAGGGGCTTGAAAAAATAGGAGCAGTACTAAGAAGTTGATATTTTAGTTGCAAATATGGAAAAAATAGTAGATAATATAAATTAGTGTAAATTGTTTGTTAAACACTTGATAAAGCACATAATTAGAATGAAGTTGGGATTATGTGCTTAAGGGTAGTTGAGAGGAGAGTGCATGAATAAGGATTTTGAAGCATTGAAGCCATATTTGGATAAATCCATGGCTATGAATACGGCAATGGCGTTATTTGAGTGGGATACAGAAACTCTTGCACCAAAGGCGGCAGTAGACCAGACTGCCAAGGTATTGGGAGTACTTGCCGGAGAGTCCTACAATGCGGTTATGAACAATGAAGTAAAGGATATCGTATACAGGCTCTCAAAGAATATTGATGAAGGAAAGGATGAAGGACTTACAGAAGTAGAAAAGGGAATCATAAGGCAGCTTAAAAAGGAATATGAGATGCTTGAAAAGATACCTGCTGACGAATTTCAGGCATTTTCAGAGCTTCAGGCTGTGGGTGCATCAAGATGGGCAGAGGCTAAAAAAACTGATGATTTTGATAAGTTCCTTCCTACCCTTAAATCACTTATAGAATATTCAAGAAAGTTTGCGGGCTATAGAGTTAAGCCTGGCGAAAAGCCTTATGATGTGCTCTTAAATGACTACGAAGAAGGCTTTAACCAAGAGATACTTGACAAATTCTTTGGTAAGCTTAAGGAGGCTATCGTTCCTCTGCTTAAGAAGATAAAGGAAAGGCCGCAGGTTGAGTATGAATTCCTTTTTAAGGACTACCCTGTCGATAAGCAGAGGGAGTTTAGCAGGTTTTTAGCTGAATATATGGGATTTACCCCGGATAAGGGAGTAATTGCTGAAAGTGAGCATCCTTTTACAAACAGCCTTCACAATAAGGATGTAAGAATAACGAACCATTATTACGAGAACAATCTGGAAAGTGCTGTCTTTTCGGTTATCCACGAAGCAGGACATGGCATATATGAGATGAATATACCTGATGAACTTACTCAAACCATTGTCGGGGAAGGCTCATCTATGGGACTTCATGAGTCACAGTCAAGATTTTGTGAGAACATTATCGGAAGAAGCAAGGCTTTTTGGGAGCCTATTTATGGGAAGCTTGTCTCTACCTTCCCAGAGCAGCTAAAGGATGTGGACCTTGATAAATTTATAACAGCTATTAACCGTACAGAGCCCGGACTTATCCGTACAGAAGCAGATGAGCTGACCTATAGCCTGCACATTCTGGTGCGTTATGAAGTTGAGAAGAAGATATTTAACGAAAACTATCCGGTGGAAGAACTTCCAAAACTCTGGGATGATTTATATGAAGAATATCTTGGAGTACGCCCAAATAGCTATAAGGATGGAATTCTTCAGGATATTCATTGGGCAGGAGGCAGCTTTGGATATTTTTCCAGCTATGCATTAGGCAACGCAATAGGAGCACAGCTTTACCATCAGATGAAGAAGGAAATGGATTTTGACGGACTGCTTAGAAAGGGAGAAGTATCTAAAATTATTGATTGGCTGAAGGAAAAGGTGCATAAATATGGAAAACTTAAGAATACTAATGAAATTCTCCTCTTAGCCACCGGTGAAGAGTTTAACGCAGATTATTATGTAGAGTACCTTACAGAAAAGTTTACAAGGGAGTATGGTCTATAATTATATTAATGAAGAATTTTTTTGAATAAGAATAAAAGAGTTATTATAAAGCTTAGCTTTCATCATTTATCTTCTTGTCCTAGGGTATCACCTGTTTTTAAGTGATACCCTGGGCAGGAGAGAAATATCAGAGGGTTATCGTTATAATTTTGTTTTTAAAGGAAATAACCAGATATATTACTAATATAAATGCTATTGGATTTAAACTTGTCCTTTTCAACCTTGCAGGAAATATAGTTGCATTTGTACCGTTGGGAATATTTATGAGTTATTTTTTTAATGGCAGTAAATATACCTTTATTAAGACTATTTTGCTTGGACTTGTACTGACAATGTCGGTAGAAGGTATTCAGCTGGTTACAAGAGTGGGTATATGTGATGTAGACGATATACTTCTAAATTCCATAGGAGTTGTAATAGGAGCGGTCTTAGCAAAAATTATTTTATAAAAAAAGTAAATAGACTTGAAACTAAAAAAAGTAGTGTTAAAATAGAAATTAAGATGTAAAGTAAGAGTCTTGGGAAAATATTGATTTTTACGAAAATTTGGACAAATAGGATAGATTTTTGTTTAATGGAAAAATTCTTCAAGATTTTCTATTAAACAAAAAAGGCACCGCCTAAGCGGTACCTGATATGTATGTGACAAGATTCGAACTCGCGACCTTCTGATCCGTAGTCAGACGCTCTATCCAGCTGAGCTACACATACAAAATTGTCGAACGAGTAGTATTTTACCACATAGTTTTAGATTTGTAAAGTGAAAAAATAAATTTGAAAGGAATATAAATATGCTTGCAACATTAATACCTTTATTTGATAGTAAGATGGAAGTGTGTGCATATTCGGTTTTCGCCCAAAGAGAGAATTACCTGATTCACCCTTCCCTGTTAGGAACAGGCAGTTTAGATGCAGCATCAGGATTATTGGGCTTAGAAATAGTTGAGAGCATGGGAATAGGCACCCTTGCAGGAGATAAGGAGGTATTCATCGAAGTAAATAATATTTCCTTATTTTCGGATATTGAGAACCAGTGCAGTGCCCCTGCAAATAAGGTAGTCCTTCTTATTGATTATAAAATAAATACAGAACAGATGTATGTAGAAAGGATAGCGGATCTCAAGGCAAAGGGATATAAATTTGCTATAAGGAAGCTTAAAATTGAGCAGTTTGAAGAATATAAGGCAGTGCTAAGTCTGATGGATTATATCCTGCTTGATCATAAAAAAATTAAAATCGACAAGGCCAAGCTTTATTTTGGACAGGTGTATCCAAATATCAAACTTTGTGCCGTAAATGTAGATACGAAAGAAGAATATGAGAAACTTACGGAAAGCGGAGGCTACTCTCTTTTTGAAGGAGATTTCTTTAGAATGCCTGCTATCTCAAGGACAGGAGAGGTTGCGCCGCTTAAGATGACTTATATTGAACTTCTTAATCTTGTAAACCAGCCGGATTTTGACCTTACGGAAGTCGCAGATATCATTTCTAAAGATACTGCCCTTGTAATCAATATGCTTGAGATAGTAAATAAGCTTGCAAGAAATTCAAAGATTACATCTATAAGGGCAGCTACGGCCATGCTTGGCCAGAGGGAAATAAGAAGGTGGGCAAGTACAGCGGCTACAAAGTCGCTTTGTGCAGATAAGCCTAGTGAAATTATGAGGCTTTCCCTCATAAGAGCAAAGTTTGCGGAAAATCTGGCTTATTGCTTTGATTTGGGAGCTGTTACCTCAGAGTTATTCCTGATGGGGCTTTTCTCGGTAATAGACATCCTCTTAGATAAAAATATGAAGGATGCCCTTGAACTTGTAAATGTATCAGAAGAGATTAACTTAGCCCTGCTTGAAAGAAAGGGAAGACTGGCTCCTCTGCTTAACTTTATGCTGCACTATGAAAATGCGGATTGGCAGGAAGTAAGCAGGATAATGACAGTATTAAATATTGATGTGAAAAATATTCATACAGCTTATATAGATGCACTTATCTGGTATAGGGATATGTTTTTATAAGACAGGAGTACGGGTGTAAAATAATCTCCCAAATTTAAATAACCCTGTCTGGGGATTTTATATTTTGGCATCTATATCATTATTTATACTTTGTATTGACTATAGAAAAAATGAGGATTATAATACCTAAGTCATTATAGTTAAATTTATAACAATTTAAGAAAGGAGCGGTAATGGGTGATTTGGCCGAGCGGCTGGCGGAAGAACTGAATGTCGAAACAGTTTTTGATGTTCCGTTTTTCGGTGGAATTTCAGAGTCTGTTGTAGTGACATGGATAATTATGGCAGCCGTTCTTGTTGTTTCTATATTACTTACCGGAAACCTAAAGGTTGAGAATCCAAGCAGGAGACAGCTAATGGTGGAAGAAGTGGTCACTTGGCTTCAGGGTGCGGTAACTAATATTGTCGGAGAACACGGAAAGCTTATGCCCCATATCTGACAAGCGTTCTTATCTACATAGGAATCGCAAATGTGATTGGTATATTGGGATTTAAGCCGCCTACAAAGGACTTAAATGTTACCATAGCACTAGCTGCATTCAGTATAATAATAATTGAATATGCAGGCATACACAAAAAAGGTGTGGGCAAGTGGTTAAAGAGCTTTACGGAGCCGATGGTTGTTATTACCCCAATTAAGATTCTTGAGGTATTTACAACGCCGTTGTCCCTATGTATGCGGCTTTTCGGTAATGTTCTTGGAGCCTTTGTAGTTATGAAACTCATAGAATTTGTGCTTCCGATAGGCCTTCCGGTAGCGTTTAGTTTTTACTTTGACATCTTTGACGGGCTGATTCAGGCATATGTATTTGTGTTCTTGACAGGCTTATTCATAGGTGAGCAGCTTGAATAGGCGGTTTAATTATAAGATAAGGAGAATAATTATGAATTTATTAGGAATTGGCGCTGGTATTGCAGTTTTAGCAGGTTTAGGAGCAGGTATCGGTATTGGTATTGCAACAGGAAAGGCAGCAGATGCTACAGCAAGGCAGCCTGAAGCAGCAGAAAAGATTCGTAGTGTGCTCATCCTTGGTGCAGCACTTGCAGAGGCAACTGCTATTTATGGTTTCGTTATCGCAGTCCTTATAATAATGATGCTTAAGTAGGAAAACTTAAGGAGGAACAATGCTTAAAGTAGATTGGAATCTCCTCTTTACAGCAATTAATATTGTGGTTTGGTACATAATAATCAAGCTATTCTTATTTAAGCCTATAAACAATGTAATTGACAAAAGAAGAGATGCTATAAATGGAAAGTTTAATGAAGCAGAATCAGCAAAGCAGGATGCTTATGCCCTTAAGGCTAAGTATGAGGAGGCTGTAAGCAATGCTTCTAATGAAAGACAGGATATAATTGATAAGGCTAGAGCAGCTGCTGATGAAGAATACAAGCGTATTTTAGAAGAAGCAGATGTTAAGGCCGGAACAGTTATAAGCAATGCAAAAGAGCAGGCGAAGGAAGAACATCAGAAAATAATAAGAGAGGCAGATATGGAAATAGCTCGTCTTGTTATGGAAGCTACCACAAAGCTCATGCATGATAGCAGCAATGGAGCTAGTGATAAGCATCTCTATGATGAATTTATAACAAAAGAGGGTGAACACAGTGAGTCTTGATAATAAGAATAATGAGTTAAAGGTGAGCCTTTTTTATGTTACACCGCCACTTGACTCCCAGCTTGACAAAATTAAAGAGTTTGTCGCTTCTAAAAAAGGTGTAAATAAGGAAGAGGTTAAGATAGAACTTATTGAAAAGAAGGATTTGGTAGGCGGTTTCGTGCTTCGCATAGGTACTCATGAGTATGATTGGAGTACAAAGGGAAGGCTTGACCAGCTTATGACGGAACTTCTTAATTCAGATGATGGTTCTAAGGAAACAGATGGGACCAATTATCTGGATGATGGACTTGATGCGGAAAGCATAGCTAAGGATAGGCTTTCAAAGCTTAGAAGCAGCATAGAGGGTTTCTCACCTAAGACAGAAGAGCAGGAAGTAGGCTTTGTAGTGGCTGTAGGTGATGGAATTGCAAAGATTCAGGGTATAGACCATGTTATGTATGGAGAAATTATAGATTTTGAATCAGGAGCCAAAGGTATGGTTCAGGATATTAAGTCAGATAGCATAGGCTGTATTCTTTTTAATAAGGCAGACAGTGTAGTGGAGGGAGCCAGAGTAAGCCGTACAGGTAAAAAAACCGGTGTGCCGGTTGGTGAAGGTTTCCTTGGAAGAGTAGTAGATGCACTTGGAAGCCCTATAGATGGCGGAGGAGAGATAGTTGCTTCTGATTTTAGGCCTGTTGAACATGAGGCTCCGGGAATAGTTGAAAGGAAGTCGGTATCAGTACCGCTTGAAACAGGTATATTGGCAATTGATTCTATGTTCCCTATCGGCAGAGGACAGAGAGAGCTCATCATAGGTGACAGGCAGACAGGTAAGACAGCCATTGCAGTAGATACAATAATTAACCAGAAGGGTAAGGGAGTTATCTGTATCTATGTAGCAATAGGCCAGAAGGCTTCAACAGTTGCAAAGTTAGTGAATACTCTGGATAAAAATGGTGCACTGGGGTACTCTATTGTAGTTGTCGCTACGGCATCGGACTCTTCAGCACTTCAGTACATTGCTCCTTATGCAGCTACTTCTATGGCTGAGTACTTTATGTACAAAGGAAAAGATGTACTCATTGTTTATGATGATTTAAGTAAACACGCTGTTGCATACAGGGCTTTATCTCTTCTCTTAGAGCGTTCTCCGGGTAGAGAGGCTTATCCAGGAGATGTATTCTATCTACACTCAAGACTTCTTGAGAGAAGCAGCCGTCTTTCAGATGAGGCGGGCGGGGGTTCAATTACAGCACTTCCTATTATAGAAACTCAGGCAGGAGATGTATCTGCCTATATTCCTACCAATGTAATTTCAATTACAGATGGACAGATATTCTTAGAGAGCAGCCTTTTCTTCTCAGGCCAGAGGCCTGCGGTAAATGTAGGTCTTTCAGTATCCCGAGTAGGCGGTGCGGCACAGAGTAAGGCTATGAAGAAGGCATCCGGTTCAATAAGGATTGACCTTGCACAGTATAGAGAGATGGAAGTATTTACGCAGTTCTCGTCCGACCTTGATCAGGTGACAAAGAACCAGCTTACCTATGGCAAGGGACTCATGGAACTGCTTAAACAGCCGTTATGTAAGCCTCTTTCATTACATGAACAGGTAATAACTCTTGTAGCAGCTACAAAGAAAGTTATGATGCTTGTGGAAAATGATAAGATTAAAGACTTCCAGACTGAAATGTTAGATTATTTTGAAACCCATCATCCTGAAATTACAAGGGAAATTGAGAATCAGAAAGTACTTTCTGAAGACCTTACAGAGCGTATAGTGGACGCAGCAACTCAATTCCGTAATTTTTATCTTGGTGCAAAAGAAGGTAAATAAATATGGCTAATGCAAGAGAGATTAAAAATAGAATCTCAAGCGTTAAAGATACGGCGAAGATAACGAAGGCAATGTATCTCATATCTTCTACAAAGTTAAGAAAGGCGAAGAAGAGCCTTGAAGATACAGAACCGTATTTTTACAATCTCCAGATGGCTATTGCAAGGCTTCTTAGGCATATGCCGGACATGAGGCATAGTTTTTTAAGGAACCTTAACGATATAGATCCTGAAAAAAGAAGGAGGGGCCTCATCGTTGTAACGGCAGATAAAGGACTTGCAGGAGCTTATAATCACAATGTTATTAAGTGTACGGAAGCATGGCTTAAAGAGCCGGGTGTAAACTCTTTATTTGTTGTGGGAGAGCTTGGAAGAAGCTATTTTATGAATAAGGGAATGGAAATAGATGCCCATTTTCGTTATACAACACAGAATCCGTCTTTACACAGGGCAAGAAAAATAATTGGTGCCGTAGTAGACAAGTATCAGGCCGGTGAGTTGGATGAGATAACCATAGTGTATACAAGGATGGTAAATAGTATGGTGACTCAGGCTGAGGTAGTGCCGCTTTTGCCTCTTGATAAGAAAAAAATTATGGGTAATATTCCTGCCGGTTTTATTACAGAGCAGGATATAACAATGCTCCCATCTCCAAAGGAAGTACTTGATACAGTTATTCCCAATTATCTGGTAGGCTTTGTATACGGAGCACTGGTAGAGTCATTTTGTTCGGAGCAGAATGCCAGAATGATGGCTATGCAGGCAGCAAATGACAACGCAGATGATATAATAAAAGATTTATCAATACAATATAATCGTGTAAGGCAGGCTGCTATTACTCAGGAAATAACTGAGGTTGTAGCCGGAGCCAAGGCACAGCATTTGAGGAAATGAGAATGAAGAATGGTAAGATAGTACAGGTAATGGGACCGGTTGTAGATGTCCTGTTTCCGGATGAAGATGTACCGAAGATTAAGGATGCCCTCATAGTAGACAACCATGGTAAGAAGTGTCTTATGGAAGTTTCTTCACATCAGGGTGGGAACATAGTCAGATGTATCATGCTCACTGCCTCAGAAGGACTTAGCAGGGATATGGAAGTAATTGCTACAGGTGACGGCATCAAAGTTCCGGTTGGAGAGGCTACTCTTGGCAGGCTTTCAATGTATTCGGTGATACAATCGATGGAGGAGAAAGTCTTGAGAATGAAGAACACTGGACTATACACAGAGAACCTCCTAAGTTTGACGAACAGAGTCCTGCTGTAGAGATACTTGAGACAGGCATAAAGGTAATTGACCTTCTTGCTCCCTATGCAAAGGGTGGAAAGATAGGCCTATTCGGAGGTGCCGGCGTAGGTAAGACAGTACTTATTCAGGAACTTATAAGAAATATAGCTACAGAGCATGGTGGATATTCTATATTTACCGGTGTTGGTGAGCGTTCACGAGAGGGAAATGACCTCTGGACAGAAATGAAGGAGTCAGGTGTTATAGCTAAGACTGCCTTGGTATTTGGACAGATGAACGAGCCACCGGGAGCCAGAATGAGGGTCGCTGAGACAGGACTTACGATGGCGGAGTATTTTAGAGATGAGAAAAATGCAGATGTGCTTCTTTTCATCGATAATATCTTCCGTTTTGTACAGGCAGGCTCAGAGGTATCAGCCCTCCTTGGCCGTATGCCTTCAGCGGTTGGTTATCAGCCAACTCTTGCAACAGATGTGGGTGAACTTCAGGAGAGAATTGCCTCTACCAAGTCAGGCTCAGTTACTTCTGTTCAGGCAGTATATGTGCCGGCAGACGATATCACCGATCCTGCTCCTGCAACTACATTTACACATCTTGATGCAACTACGGTACTTTCAAGAAAGATAGTTGAGCAGGGTATTTATCCTGCCGTAGACCCTCTCGAGTCCTCCTCTCGTGTCCTTGAGGCGGATGTAGTAGGAGAGGAGCATTATAATACAGCAAGAAAAGTACAGGAGATGCTTCAAAAGTACAGAGAGCTTCAGGATATAATCGCCATCCTTGGTATGGAAGAACTTTCTGAAGCTGACAAACAGACAGTTAACAGAGCAAGAAAGATACAGCGTTTCCTTTCACAGCCTTTCTTTGTGGCAGAGACATTTACAGGTGTTCAGGGTAAGTATGTGCCTCTTGCTGAGACAATAAAGGGCTTTAAGGCTATAATTGATGGTGAAATGGATGAATATCCTGAAGGAGCTTTCTTCAATGTAGGAACAATTGATGAAGTGAAGGCAAAAGCCGAAGCTATGGAGCAGGAGGCCGTATAAGTGGCAAATAGAACATTTTATCTTAAAGTATATGCAAGTGACAGAATCTTTTTTGAAGGTCAGTGCCAGACCTTGGTCATCCCACAGAGTGACGGACTGAGGGCTATACAGGCACATCACGAGGACATGGTACTTGCAGTAGACATAGGTGAGGCCCATATAGTCGAGGAAGATGGAACAGTTACCTATGTGGTAGTTGGAAGCGGTATGGTTCAGATATTCCATAACAGAGCCATAATGCTTGTAGACACTGCTGAACTTCCTGATGAAATTGACTCTAAGAGGGCGGGAGATGCCCTTGAAAGAGCAAAGGAACAGCTTAGGCAGAAACAGAGTATCCAAGAACATAAAATGAGTCAGGCATCACTTGCAAGAGCTCTTACAAGGCTTAAGGAGAGCTCAAAGTATAATGCATAATTTGAACTAAAGAAAAAACATGGGAAACTAAACTTAAGCTTTAGTTTCTCATGTTTTTATTGTATAATGTTATAGTACGGACATTTTGAGAGTTATAGGTTTTATAAGGAATCTTAGTTTGATTCAACAAAGATGTATTACGAAAGGGGATATTATAATGAAGTGTACCAGACAGATTACTGATGATTTGTACTATGTAGGAGGTAGTGACAGAAGGCTTGCACTTTTTGAAAATTGTTTTCCAATTCCGGATGGGATTGCATACAATTCTTATCTTTTAATGGATGAAAAGACGGTTTTGTTTGATACAGTTGATTATTCAATAGGAAGGCAGTTCATTGATAATATTACTTCTCTTCTTGATAATAGAAAGCTTGATTATCTGGTTGTAAACCATATGGAGCCTGACCACTGTGCTTTAATTACACAGATAATATCATTTTATCCTGATTTAAAACTTGTTGCCAATAAAAAGACTTTAGGTCTTATTTCTCAGTTTTACAATGTTGATATGACAGAGCGTACTGTCTGCGTTGGAGATGGCGACAGCCTGTCTACAGGAAACCATAATCTCAAGTTCTATACTGCTCCTATGGTTCACTGGCCTGAGGTAATATTTACCTATGATGAGACGGATAAAATCCTTTTTTCAGCTGATGCCTTTGGTACTTTTGGAGCATTAGACGGAAGGATTTTCAATGATGAACTTGATTATAGACATGGTTTCATGGATGAGGCAAGAAGATACTATGCTAATATAGTTGGAAATATGGTGCTCAGGTACAGGCTGTATTCAAGAAACTTCCTTCCGAAATTGCCTATATTTGTCCTTTGCATGGACCAATCTGGAGAAGAGACATTCCGTTCATTTTGGAAAAATACCAAGCTTGGAGTACCTATACTCCTGAAGAAAATGGCGTGTTCATTGCCTATGCATCTATGTATGGCGATACAGAACTTGCAGCAAGTGTACTTGCCTCTAAGCTTGCTGAGCGTGGAATGGTAAATATGAAGATGGTAGATGTATCCTCGCACCATTATTCTTATCATATAAGTGATATATTTAAGTATAGTACCATAGTATTTGCGGCCCCTTCTTACAATATGTCAGTACATCCTAAAATGAATGAACTTATTAATGAAATGAAGGAAATTACAGTAAGAAACAGGGCTTATGCAGTTATAGAAAATGGTTCCTGGGCTCCGAGTGCGGCAAAGACTATCAAGAAAATTGTGGATGAGCTTAAAGATATGAGGCAGATTGGGGAAACATTTACAATAAAATCAGCTATTTTAGAGGAGCAGGAAGTAAAACTTGACGAACTCGCAGAACTCATAGTGGATGAAATAAGTGAGTAAAACAGCAATGCAGCTGTGAGGTATAGGAAATCAATGCCCTTTGGATGCTGCAGTCAAAGAACATAAAATAGAGTTAAATAGATACGATAAATAAATGATTGCGATTTTAAGCCAAAAAGCCGAGAAATTCTAGTAAATAAGCGTATTTTAGAAGTTTTGAATTTGTAGTTATTTATCTGATTTTTTATGGATAAATCCAGTCTATCAATAACAAACAATAACAAAATACGCTTATTTATTTATTGATCTTTATTAACTCTATCTGCTCTTTTAGATATCCTAAAGTTCTATGGCCGTAGATACCATTACTTACATCTTGGAATGCATGTCCCATCATAAATTTTTTATCAGTTTCTTTAATTCCATTTTCATCGCATAGCATAGCAAAGGTATGACGGCAATCGTGAGGGGTATGCCTTTCAATGCCTAAACAATCTAACACATTATACATTTTTATTCTGAAATGCTCGATAGTTGAATTAAGCCTATTCGGATTTTCTTTTATTAGTGGCATTATATCCGAATGAATAGGAACATATCTGTTTTTCCCTGCCTCTGTCTTAACTCCTCCGAAAAAATACCCCTCTTTTAGGTTGATTTCAGCCGTTTCATACTCTGAAATCCTAAGCCCTGAATATATTAGTATAAGGATATTGGCACAAATAGGATTGCCACTATTATCCCATAGCTTTTTTATGTCATCCGCATTAAATGGAATGCCTTTTATATCGTCATTCTCTGTTTTAATCGCTACATGTGTAGAGTAGTCCTTTTCTATAAGCTCGTGTATATCGGCGTATTTGTACATCTGCTTGAACAGATTGACTATAAGCTCTTTGGATGCGTGCTTAAGTGGGCAGTCATCAACTACATTCTGCATATCCACGGTTTTAATCTGTGAGAAAACCTTATCATGTAAGGCGGTACAGTTCTTAAATGCAGTCTTATATGAATTTAAGGCTGACTTACTAAGCTTTCGATTGTTATCGCTAAACTTCCATTCCATAAACTTATCATAGACCTGTGCAAATGTTTCCCCTTCTATAGTGCCTATATTGAGTGCAGACAAGATTTTATTTACTACAGGGGTTAACTGTCCATGGTCGACCTCTTCAAGCAGATTAGGGCAGATACCACCCTTCTTGTATTGCCCTGTATGGAAGTTTAGGAGTACGGAAAAGGCAGCCTCCCAAGTAGGGCAGTATGCAAGAGCCTTGTCATAGAGCTGGTAGCCTCTTTCATCCCTGTAGGTAGAAGGAGCAAAGACTGCATAGGGGTTGGCTCTGTTGCCTGACAGCCTTCTTATACTTCCGAAGCCGTTTCTAAGCCGTGGATATTTTTTCTTTTTTGGCATATTTACCTCCTTTAGTTCTGACATTTGGAACAAATAATACTTGCTTCTGACTTACATAGACTTACACAACACTTACACGATTGAATTTTGGGCGCAAAAATACCCTGTAAATATTGCAATCTACAGGGCGGTGTGCTACAATTTAAACGGTTGATAAATTGTTTACTGGTTATCGCCCAGTAGATGATGGTTGCTCTCCTGTTGGCGCAGGAGGGCTTTTTTATTTCCAATTGTCAACTGATGGTTTACAGTTGGAGAACTACTTGAATTGCAATGGCAAATAGTGCGTTATGTTTTCGATTTTAATTAACCAGCATGCAAAAATAATAAAAGCAAAAACTATACAAAATATATTAAACCATTTAATCTTGAATGCTTCCAGTTTTTTATCGTTTATCGTTGCAACGAATTTGACAAGCAGCCAAATAACATTTATAAAAACAAATCCTAATAAGTCCACAATGGCAAGAAGCCTATAAATACTTACACCCATCATGTTCTGCAATACAGAAGTCGAAAAGGTCATGCCACCTACAAAAGCAAGCACAATAGATGCAAATATACCGAGGATTGATATATGTTCCTTCTCAATCCCTTTAATTTCCTTTGTTAGATTTATTTTTGCATCTTCTATACTTGCTTCAAGAATTGTCTTTACATTATCTGTCTGAGTTGAAACAAGCTGGAAATGGTCATACAGCTTTATGATTATTTTTAATGAATCAGGGTTCATTGTGCCATTACTTAAGGAATATGAAAGCAGACGGTCAAAGTTTGTTGCCAGCTCCCCTCTTACCTCAGCATCAAGCGTGAACACATAAGAACTGATTACAGAGTATAAAATTCTGTCCATTTTTTCGGTTTCTTTGATGTAGTCTTCTATAATCTTTATTGTGCTGGTGGGATCATATTCCTCCGTATCTGCCCTAAGACTATTAAATATCTTTGTAATTATACCCTTGGTAGCATTATATTTTGGTATAGAGTTTAATGCCTTTGTGGACTCATTGTCGCTTTTCATTAACACATCAATCATGGAAGTACTCCTTTAACGCATCTAAGGTTATTATGTTGTTTTTATGAGGAACATAGGCATTTTTCCATGGTGCTTGTCTATGTGTAAGGTCGACAAGGTCTGTTGCTGAATACGGAGAAAATTTGTCAACAACATCATTTATCATCTGTTTATGCTTTTTTGAAATCATATCAGTATTTATAGGAATTCTTTTTAAGTCCCACAAATTATTTTTATCTATTACCAAATATGAATCCAAGTGAGGGATATCCAGCCCGCCATATTTTTTATATTCCATATAAGCCTCACGAATAACAGGGCCAAAGTTCCAAGCCTCTATATCTTCGTGAAAACAGGCTTTATTAGTGGAAATGAGGAAGTAAGCCTGTATAAAATACAACAATTTTTGCAATTTTAGGTTAGATATGCTGTATCCTTTATCATTGCAGTAATTAATTACATAATGGCAAATGTCTAAAACATTATACATATAATTTATCCTTTCTATGGGAATAGTTGAAATCTATCTAAGATAAGTATAGCATAAAAAGGGGACAGCCACAAATGTAGCGGGTAATGACAGGCTGTATAGTGGTTGTAAACTAATGGTTGACAGATCACTATACTAGTCAAATTCTTTACACTCAGGATCGTTTTCTATATCTGCCAACATCTGCAAATCCCATTCGTCAGGCTCTACTTCCTCTATATCGTCCCAAGATATTAATTGCTCCAAGTTTTCCATATGCCTATCCTCACTATTAAACAAGCATTTTGCCAGCCCTTAAGTCTTCAATACTCACGCTCACATACTCATCATTTTTCTGTATATGTTCCAGTTCATCTCTTTCAGCTTGTGTGAGCTTCGTAAAATCAGGGTCCCAGGCAAGCATTAGCTTTTTAATCATCTGATTAGCAAGAACCAAATCATCATCAGGAAGAACATTTATAATTGCTATTGTTTCTTTTTTCAATAGTTCTCTTTCCATAAGAACCTCCTTTATTTGTATATGTCGCCCCTGCTACCTAAACTGTCGATAAACAGAGTGTCATCAATAATTCTAAATAATATGCGGTATTTACCGACTCTTAACCGATTTGTATTATTATATCCCTTTAATGGCTTTATATCACCTTCAGGAGGTATTTTTATCAATCCTTCGATTGATGTTAGTATGTTTTGTCTATATCTTTTATCGAGATTAGATAAAGACTTGATAAATGTTTTTGAATATTTTATTTCCATACACTCTCCTTAAATATCACACCTTCCCCAACACCTTACCTAAACATTCTCCATACTCACCCACAATATTGTTGTAGGCTTTGTTATCTGATATAAGTTCTCCGTTGCCCATACGTTTAACATAACTAACTTGCACTTCATTAGACCCTAATGGTATTTCAGAAGCCGTTTAATCATTATCGCTCTTATATAAATTTAGGGAACCAATCAATTGCTCTTTATGTTTGAAAATATCGCTGACATCCCTTAGTTCATATTTAGTGTAGACTTTATCTTTGCCGGGAATCATTAAAGCTTTATTTTTTGAATTCAAATATACCCGACAGAGGGTTTGTCTTAGGTTTTTGTAAAAAATTCCAAAATATCTTTCAGTATCTTTATAGATTATATCATCTGCCGGAACAAATTCGGACAATATAGCTCTAATGATATAAAAAGCATCTAATTCTTCCTGGGTGGTTATTATTTTACTTTCTGCAATATCTTCTTCTACATTTTCCACAACATCTTCTTTTACATCACTTTCAGTTGTTAAAGCCGAAGAAATCTTCTGGTTTACTATCTCATTCACAAATGCAGTGAAAGATTTTTTGATTATAGGCGAAAATTTTTCTAATGTTTTTTGAGTTTTCACTCCGTCGTAGATATTGTTAAGAATATACCTTACAAATGATTCGCTAGGGTCATCAAGTTCATTTGTTAAAAGTTGTTTAATTAAAGAGCTGTATTTTAACTCTTCGGCAGTGCTAAAAATTCTATCACTATCAAAAATTAGACTTGCAAAATTTCTTTAATTCTACTAATTGATTTTCTTTAATATTTTTTTAAAAATCTATTTCCAAAAAGGAACTAAATCCATTTTATTGGCTTCTTCTAAATCTGTATAGAATTTGTAATTAACACCATTGGTGAGAATTCCAAATTTTGCAGTAGTTGTAGAAAAGTACCTAAATAATTGAGAACCATATTTATCAAGCTTCTCACCACACCATTTACACTCTATAAGAACAACAGGGCTCCCATTTTCCATAATGGCATAGTCAACTTTTTCTCCTTTTTTAATTCCTACATCAGCAGTAAATTCGGGACAAAACTCAGTTGGATTAAAAACGTCATATCCCAATATTTGGAAAAAAGGCACTATTAAAGACATTTTGGTTGCTTCTTCGGTTTGACAAACATTAATTCTTGCCTCAATTTGGTTAGTAAATGCTTTAATTTCTTCTAAAAAATCCATATTAGCTACCCCCTTATTTTTTAGTAATATTTTTTATATTAGCTTTAATGCTACCATAAAATTAAAATTTTCCTCTCAGCTCGACAACTTTCCCAATTATCCTAACAGGTTTGCTGTCTATATCATCTTTTTTAAGATATATAGGCTCATACTGCGGATTAAGCGATACAAGAGCGATACCGTCATTATACTTTGCAGCCTCTTACATACAGCATCATCGCCATTAATAGAGGCAATAACTATTTCGCCGCTTTCAGCATCATTTTGTTGCCTAACAATAACGACATCACCGTTCCATATACGAGGGGACATACTGTCACCTTGTATCTTAAGGGCAAAGTATTCACCATGTCTTGCCATATCCTCTGTAATCTCTTCATAATCAAGGACATCTTCAATCATTTCTATAGGCACACCTGCAGCAACTCTGCCAAGGACAGGAATTTTTACTCCTTTTTTCTTTGGTGGAGATTCTTCGTTGGTTTCATCCCAGCCCATAAGATAGGCAGGAGTAGTTTGTAGTGCAGAAGCTAACACCTCTAATTTATCTAATGGTAGATTTTTAATTGCGCCAGTTTCATATCTTTGTAATGTAGACTTACTCATATTAGTCTTATCTGCCAAATCCTGAAATGAATATTCCAGCTCAAGACGACGCTTTTTAATTCTTTTTACTATATTATTGACATCTTCCATAATCAACCTCCCTGAGTAGATTATATAACTAATATATCAAATATGCAACAGTTATTTTTGAAAAATAAAAAAATAGTTGCAAAAATGGGTTGACAAGATAAAAATAGAGTGGTATTATTAAGACATCCCAAATACGCAACGAAAGGAAGTGAGGAAAATGGCATACGATAAACTAAAAGGAAGAATGGTAGAAAAGAAAGTAACACAAGGTGAAATGGCTAAGAGACTGAATGTAAGTGTATCTACGCTAAATGCTAAGTTAAATAAAAAGCGTGAGTTTACAGTCAATGAGGTTATTGTTGTGTGTAAGGCTTTAGAGATAAATAATCCTAATGAATATTTTTTTGTTGCCTAAATCCCAAATATGCAACGACAAGAAGGCAAAAAGGAGGAGATATGGAAGATAAGAAAACAGAAGACACAGAGATAATATTAAGTAGAAAGCGAATGTGTATGCTGATAGTACATCATGACAAAATAGCTGAAGAATTGCAAAACTTTTATCCTAAACAAAAAAAGGTTTTGCTTGATAAGTACAATGTCTTAGAAAAAATTTTTAATGACATACTTGATGAAGAAACTAAATACCAAGCAAGCCTTTTGCAATAGCCATTGCAACATCAGAAAGGTAAAAAATGCTTAAAGAAATATTAGGAGTAAAAGAAAACTTCAAACTGCCAACCGCGTTATTAAAGGAATTATTACAAGATAGTGAAGCAATAATAGGAAAGATATATAAAGCTGGGTTATTTAAAGGCAGGGCATTGGATTTTAGTTACTTTCAAACGGAACATTCGGACAGAAACGAACTTAAGCAGGATTTTACTCCTGAATGTCTGTGCAAGGTTGTAGCTGAGTTAACAGAAGGTGGCAGCTATTTAGATGTCTGTGCAGGGGTTGGCGACCTTAGCGTATTTGCTTTAAGTAAGGCCGACAAGCTTTATTTGGAGGAATATTCAGAAAGAGCAATCCCCTTCCTACTGCTTAATCTAGCATTTAATAATGTAAACGCTTTAGTATTTCAAAAAGATGTGCTTACAGGTGAGATATTTCACACATATAAATTATTGGCAATGGCGAAATACTCAAAGATTGAAGAGGTAGAGAATGCAGAGAGTATCTACAGTGTTAAAAATGTAATAATGAATCCGCCATATTCATTAAAGTGGGATAGTAAAAGAGCAGTAAATGATGTGAGATTTTTAGAATACGGCATCCCGCCAAATTCAAAGGCTGATTATGCGTTTTTGCTACATGGATTATCACAGCTTGAACCACAGGGAATTATGATAGCTATAGTACCACATGGACTTTTATTCAGGGGAGCATCAGAAGAGGCAATAAGACAGAAAATTATTGAAAATAATCTACTGGATACGGTGGTAGGCCTTCCGGATAAGCTATTCCTAAATACGGATATACCTGTATGCTTAATGATATTCAAAAAAGACAGGAATACGGAAAATATTCTTTTTATTGACAGCTCCAAAGAATTTAAAAAGCAGGGTAAACAGAACTATTTAACTGAAAGCCAAATTGAAAAAATTATCAATGTATATAAACACAGGCTGGCAGTAGACAAATATTCAAAGCATCTCAAGAAAAGAGCTTATTGATAACTCGTATAACCTAAATATTCCGCGTTATGTAGATACAAGCGAGGAAGAGGAAATACCTGATTTGCTTGAAATAATGAGTAACCTTGCTGAAATTGATGCGGAGGAGAAAAGAACAAGGGCAGAATTATACAGGCTTATATCAGAACTTGAAACTGAAAAGCCTAATCTTAAAAAAGGACTGGAGGCAGACTTAAAAAGAAATGAACAGTATTCAGGAAGTAAAATTAGTAAGCATTGCGACAGTAGAAAGAGCAATAAAGGGTAAGATTTACAAGATGGGGAGTGTCTTTTTCCCATTAAGTGCGATAGGGGACTACAGTATTGTATCGATGTTAACGGATGACGGAGAGATAGAGACAAGATACGCAGTAGCATTTCCGACTGTGGAGTGTATCCCTATATACTTCCATATAGCCATTGAACGGGCATTCCCGTTATTTGCATCAAAATACGCAACAACGATAAACATTCAGAAGGAAGCTCTAAAAGAGTTTAGTCTATTGTGGCACTTTGACCTGAAAGAACAAGCAAAAGTTGTGGAGTGTTTTTCTGTATTGAATAAAGAGATTGAGATATTAGAGGAACAAATCAGGATGGAAAAGAGAGCAAAGAAAGCATACTTGTCGCACTTATTTCCTTAAAAACTGAAAGGAGAGAGGATGGCAGAACTAAAAATAATTGATGAAAGAAGGGTATTAGAAAGGAGTTTGGAGCTATGAAAGGATATAAAGTTTTTAACCCTGATTGGACTTGCAGGGATATGCAGTTTGAAGTAGGCAAAAGTTATGAAATGGAAGAAGAACCTGTAGTTTGCAAAAGAGGATTTCATTTCTGTGAAAAAATTGTTGATTGTTTTGAATATTATGGATTTTATTCTAATAATAAAGTTGCTGAAATTGAAGCGTTTGGTGAACTTGATTTTGAAGAAAGCGGAAATAAACACTGCACTAATAAAATCAAAATTATTCGTGAATTAACTTGGTATGAGGTTCTTGAACTCGTCAATACAGGGAAAGATTGCACTGGTAGGAATAATAGTGGCGACAGTAACACAGGCGACAGTAACACAGGCAACAGTAACACAGGCAACAATAACACAGGCAACAATAACTCAGGCGACAGTAACACAGGCAACTGGAATTCAGGAAACAATAACACAGGCAACAATAACATAGGCAACTGGAACACAGGCAACAGGAATTCAGGCAACTGTAACACAGGCAACTGGAACTCAGGAAACAATAACACAGGCAACAATAACACAGGCAACAGGAACACAGGCGACAATAACACAGGCAACTGGAACACAGGCAACAGGAACTCAGGCGACTGTAACACAGGTGACTGGAATTTGGCATCAAATTGTGCTGGGTGCTTTAACACTATATCGCAACCTATTATGTTTTTCGATAATCCAGCTAATATAACATTTCAACAGTGGAGAAATTCAAAAGCTTGCTTGTTATTGAGGAAAATTGAATTCTGCCCCACTGAATGGATTTGCTCAAATAATATGAGCGATGTTGAAAAAGAACGACATCCTGAACATGAAACAACAGGTGGCTATCTAAAAATTGGAGATAACAGCGAGTGTTACCTTGAATGGTGGGAAGGATTAACAGACTGTGAAAAAGAAATCATCAAAGCTATTCCAAACTTTGATAATGAAAGTTTTATCAAATTACAGGAATAAAGGTTGAATAGGAGGAATGAGGAATGTGTGATATATGCGGACAGATGCCGTGTGATGCAAGGTGTCCGAACAGCTTGGAATTTGAACCGCTTATTAAGTGTAAAACCTGTAAAAGCATACTGTACGGTGGAGAGAGGTATCTCCAAACATCCAGAGGATGTATATGTGGAGGATGCCTTGAAGGATTTACCATGTGGGATTGGCTGGAAGCATTTAATAAAGATTTAGAGGAGGTATAACGATGGAGTGCCAAAAAGTGAATAACAAAGAGGCTGCCAAGCTTTTAGGAATGAGCGTGGCAAGGATGCATGCATTGATGGACAGAAAGCTGATAGACATAGGTGCAGTAATCCAGCCTATGCCGGGATACAAAAAGCGTTCATACCAAGTATACCGCAGCAAGCTTAATAAATGGCTTGGGCTTGAAGATGATAAAAAAATGCAGACTACCTAAAAGGCAATCTGCAAATAAGGGATGAAACAAAAAATTACAAGCTAATAATAGCACAAATAGGAGGGAAAAGCAATGAGCATTAAAGATTTACAGAATATAAATTGGGAGACAGTTACGATAGAAGATTTGATAAGGGCACATGAATTGATGGGAATGTCGTTTGAGTTTAATAATGGCAAACTCACGAAAATTTATATAAACCCGGAGGAGTTAGAGTGATGACGGTTTATATAAGTGGTGGGATTACAAATGTTCGCAATTTCAAAGATAAATTTAAGGCAGCAGAAAAACACTTGTTAAAGTTGGGATTTAATGTGATAAACCCTGCAGAATTACAAGGCAGCGTAATGCATGGAGAATTTAAGCATGGTGAATACATGGACATTTGCATCCCCTTGCTAAGCCTTAGTAATTGTATTTACCTTCTTAATGGCTGGCAGGAATCAGAAGGGGCAAAAAGAGAAATCAGACAAGCAAGAGTGTTTGGGCTATCTATAGTCACTCAACGAGCTGAAGAAGAAAAAGGGAGGGCTATATGGGAGCAATTTTGAAAGTTGATAAAGCCTGTATAGATAAAGAATTAGGATATGAGATTCCTGAATTTATCTATGAAGAGGCTAAGAGGCACGCAAATCTTAAACAGGCTTTACTTATTAAGATGGGGTATAAATATGTTCAAGAACCTTACTACACAATCAAGTTAATAGCTCAATATGTAAGACAGATATTTGACTTAGATAGATATATTAAACTTTTGGAGGGATAAAAACGATGAGAACATTATATGAGCTTACAGATGATTTTTTGAAATTACTTACGCTTGCGGAAGATGAAAACGAGGATATAGAGGTAATCCTTAGCACCATTGAAGGTGTGGATTATGAAATTGAGCTTAAAGCTGAAGGATATGCGAAGGTAATCAAAGAGCTTGAAGCAAGAGCTGAAGCTATAAAGAAGGAAGAGGATAGACTTGCAGGAATGCGTGAGACTATAGCAAACAATATAAAGCGCATGAAGGTAACCCTACAGCAGTCTATGGAGGTTACAGGTAAGACTAAATTTAAGACTGATTTGTTTAGCTTTAATATACAGAATAATCCGCCAAGCCTTGTACTTGATAAGGGCATTGAAGACATACCTGATAAGTACCTAATACCACAGCCGGCTAAGGTTGATAATGCAAAGGTAAAGGAGTTGTTGAAAACTGGCGAAAGCCTTGATTTTGCACACCTTAGTGTGTCGAAGTCTTTAAGAATAAGATAGGAGGCACTTATGGGATATTTCAGAGATTTAACAGCGGAAGAGATAGACTGCAGAGTACAGAACATTAGCAATAAAGGGCTTATGCTACTCCTCTATAAAGATGCAAGAGTTGATCAAAACATACTTGATGAAACATTTGGGATATTCGGCTGGCAAAGATCACATCAAGTAATGGATGGCAGGCTGTATTGTACTGTAAGCGTCTACGATAAAGAAAAAGGGCAATGGATAAGCAAGCAGGATGTAGGAACAGAGAGCAATACAGAAAAGGAAAAAGGCGAGGCATCGGATAGTTTCAAGAGAGCCTGCTTTAATCTAGGTATAGGCAGGGAGCTATATACGGCTCCGTTTATATGGATAGATAAAAGCAAATACAAAGAGGCCAAGGACAAAAATGATAAGCCTACAACCTACGATAAATTTAAGGTTATTGAAATAAAGATTGATAAAGGCATCATCACAGGCTTAGCAATAGCAAATATCAGCAATAAAGATACAGTTGTATTTACCTTTGGAGATGTTAAGGCAAAAGTAAAAAAAGACAAGCCAAAGGAAGAGCAGAAGGAAGAAAAAAAGGTTGAGGTAAAGCTAACAGATGATGCAAAAATCAACGCACCACAGGCTGAATCACTTAGGGCTGTGTGTGTAAGGCACAATATGCCTGAAAAAGAGCTATACAACCGTTACAAAAGAGAAAGCCTTGAAGATATGACGGTTGGAGACTGGAAGATATTCGCAGTAGAAGGAAAAGAGATACTTGATGAATGGGATAAAAACTACAGGAAAGATAACAGGGCTACAGCTTGATTACAGGAGTAAAAAGCCTGTAGCATCTCTTGAAATGGATGTAGAGCCTGCTGAGATTGAAAGCCTTTTAGAACTCAGGCTTGATATAAAGCTTGAAAAGGCAAAGAAAAAAAGAAGCCTTGATGCAAATGCTATGTTGTGGGCTTGCCTTTCTGACATAGCAGGAGCAACAGGGATGACTAATTGGGATGCTTACCTTTATGAACTCAAAAGATACGGCAAATACACCCATATCCTTGTTAAAGAAGAAGCGCTTGATGATATCAAGGCCTTGTGGAGAGAAACGGAAGAGGTAGGCAAAAGGGGCAATATGGTAGAACTGCTATGCTTCTTTGGCAGTTCCACCTATTCAAGCGCTGAATTTTCAAAACTGCTTGAGGGGGTCATAAGCGATATGAAAGATTTAGGACTTGTACCGCCGCCAAGCAGTGACATGAAACGGGCTCTTGAAGAATTAGAGGCAAGAGAGAAGAGAAAAAGGCAGGGGCATAGATGAAAGAATACAGCTTTGTAATTGAAGG
The DNA here is from genome assembly GCA_916439065.1 of uncultured Catonella sp. Lineage (GTDB taxonomy): Bacteria > Bacillota > Clostridia > Lachnospirales > Lachnospiraceae > Catonella. The sequence goes on along the minus strand of CAKAGD010000002.1, from coordinate 914,966 downwards.
GGGTACACTTCAAAAGTAACCGCACATTCCCGGCATTAAATGACTTTATAGGGGCTATGAACCGCAACCGCTTTGTAGGTGCTCAGATGAAGAAGAAGTATGAACGCATAGCCAACGAGGCAATCAGAACCCAGCTAAAAGGTGTACGGATAGATAAAAAGGTATTTATTGAATACACCTACTACGAGGCAGATAAAAGGCGCGACAAGTCAAATATAAATGCCTTTGCGGTAAAAGTCATAGAGGATGCCTTGCAGGATTGTGGAGTGCTAAAGAATGATGGCTGGGACAATATCGCAGGGTATAGCCAGTATTTCAAGATTGACAAGAATAACCCGAGGATAGAAGTGCTGATAAGGGAGGTTAAGAAGGATGAATAGTAAAAAATATTTGAAGTTAACAAGTGATTTTTATACAAGACCAGAAATAATAATGCTTAGCAATGAAACAAAGACTTTGTACCAATTTATTTGAGAATGCTTACAATGGCAATAGATACAGATGGGAAGCTTTTATTTGAACCCAATATTCCATATGACATGGCAATGCTGGCTATGTTGTTTGGATGTTCATATTCGGTTATGCAGTCAGCTTTTAAAAGCTTTATGTTTGTTGGACTTTTGGTTGAAAATGACGATGCCTACTATCTACCTAAATTAAAAGATATGCTGATAGTGGAAGATGATGAAGAGGAGTAATCTTTTATGGAAAGAGATTCAATGATTTTTTATAAAAGCTTTATGGAGGCAACAGATGACCTTGAACCTGAGTTATATAAAACGGTTATAAAAATGGTCTTACATTATGCCATGGAAGGGAAAGAGCCTGAGGGTGACACCATTTCAAAAGCTTTCTTCTCTCTTATAAAACCTCAAATAGATGCTAATAACCGAAGGTATGCAAATGGTAAGCAAGGTGGAAGAAAGTCAAACCAAGACGAAACCAAAGTAGAACCTAACCCAAACCAAAACATAACCAAAGGCAAACCAAACCATAACCAAGACGAAACCAAAGTAGAACCTAATGTAAATGATAATGTAAATGTAAATGATAATGTAAATGATTTAAAAGATATATATAGTCAAGCAGGCTCGACCGCATGCGTTGAATCCGATGTCGAATCTGTTCAGCCTGAAACCAAGGGAGAGCCACGCTCTGAACAGGTTAAAAAGCCTAAAAAGGCAAAGGAAACCAAAGCCGGTAAAGAGGCAACCGAGGTTATAGACTATCTAAATACTAAGACTGGCTCAAACTACAGAGCTACCACAGGGGCTAACATAAAACCTATAAGGGCAAGGCTTAATGATGGTTTTAGCGTAGAAGACTGCAAGAATGTTATTGATACTAAATCAGGGCAATGGCTGAATAACCCTGATATGGTTAAGTATCTGCGCCCTGCAACCCTGTTCAGTCCATCAAAGTTTGAGGGCTACTTGAACGAATGCAGGGGCAAGCCCTCAATCCGTGGGGATAGTCCGCCCATTTCAGAGCAGACAGCCTTTAACCAGTCAATATCTGAGGCAATTCAGAGGCAGATGCTTGAGCCTGTGGAGAATCCTGTCACAGATGAGATGCTTGACGAATTAGGCATTAAATAGCCCTTTTAGGCAGAAGGAGGATGAATGGAGCAAATAAACAGTGAATCCACGGTATGCCCTAAGTGTGGCGGTTCTATGTGGATAACTTGGGTTGATGAACAGGGTTGTGACATGGCAAGGCGCTGTGAATGCTTTGAGCCTACAATGGCAAAACGCAGGATTGCCCGAAGCGGTATAAGCGAGCCGTTCAGGGCTAAAGGCTTTAAGAATTTTGACACAAGGGGCATAGCCCAGCTTGAAAAGGCATATACAATTTGCGTTGATTACTGCAAGAACTATCAGGACTTCAAAGAATCAAGGCATAATTCAATCTTGTTGCTTGGTCAAGTAGGATGTGGCAAAACCCACCTTGCATTAGCTTCAGCAAATGCACTTTTGGATTACCAAAAAATCAGGGTTGTTTATATGCCTTACAGGGAAATGATTACAAGGCTTAAGCAGAATATAACCGATGAAGATAGCTATACAAAGGCTATTGATACATTCAAAACTGCGCCTATGCTTGTCATTGATGACCTCTTAAAGGGCAAGACTACAGAGAGCGATATAAATATCCTGTTTGAGATAGTCAACTATCGCTATGTGTGCAATCTGCCAGTGATTTTAACAAGTGAAAGACCACAGGTGAGCTATTAGACTTTGACAGTGCTATAGGCTCAAGGCTTATTGAAATGGCAGAGGGCAGGATTATAGAGTTTAAGGGCAATGAATTAAATTATAGATTGCGAGGAATGCAAAAATGACGAGACTTGAGATAACTAAAAGGTTGTCAGAACTTACAGAAAAGCTAATCAATCCAAACAATGACAGCCGTATATATTGGGCTAGGGAGGTAACTTTTGACTATGCCACATCTAACCGTGTTAGGGTTGACTATATGAGATTTGAGCCACTGAATACAACTATAAGCGGTATCGAAAAAGGAGATTTTTACTGTTATGAACTTAAGTCTTCTGTGGAGGACTTCCACTCAAAAAATGGACATAACTTCATAGGCGATTATAACTATTATGTAATTCCTAGCGAGGTTTATCAGAAGGTATCCGCTGAAATCCCATTCGGTGTTGGAGTGTATTGTCCTACAGGTGGAATCCTTGAATCTGTTAAACAGGCTAGAAGAATGAATAGAAAAAGGTCAGTAACTGAAATGCTGCTAATGATGTTTAGGTCGGCTAGCAGAGACAAATTAAAGAATAATATGCAAGGGAGATAAAAATGTATGACAAATGAAGAGATTAAAAAAATGTTAGAAAATCATAAACATTGGCTTAAAGAAGATATTGATGGATGGGAGAAAATGAGAGCAAATCTCAGGGGAGCAGACCTCAGGGGAGCAAACCTCAGGGAAGCAGACCTCAGGGGAGCAAACCTCAGGGGAGCAAACCTCTGGGAAGCAACCTCAGGAAAGCAGACCTCAGGGGAGCAGACCTCTGGGAAGCAAACCTCAGGGAAGCAAACATTGATGAGAATACAAGGATAAACTTACCGATTTCTTGCCCTGATATAGGAGTATTTACGGCATGGAAAAAAGCAAGAGGATATATAATACAGCTTGAGATTCCGGCTGAATCGAAAAGACTCAGCGCAACGACTAGAAAGTGCCGATGTAATATAGCAAAGGTTGTAGCTATTCAGAATATTGATGGAACTGATTCGGGTTTGCTTGAAGTTTGTTCGGGGTATGACCATAATTTTATTTACAAAGTAGGGGAAACGGTATCAGTAGATAAATTTGACAGCAACCGTTGGAATGAGTGTTCTAATGGGATACATTTTTTTATTACTAGGGAGGAAGCAGTTAATTATTAAAAAAAATGAAGGGAGAATAATATGCAGAAAGCATTAAAAGAGATTAAGCCAGGCGAGGTATTCACCTACGCAGGCTATGAGTGGATAAAGTTAGAAGAAGAGGGGCTCTGCTTAATGAAAGACATTCTGGAAGAAAGAGCCTTTAACGAGGATTCCAACGACTGGAGGAAGTCGGAGCTTAGGGAATATCTTAATAATGATTTTTACAAAACCTTGACAGAAAATGGGGCAGATGAAAAAGACTTCCTAATGATTGAAACAGACCTAACAGCAGACGACGGAATGAAAGACTATGGCACAAGTAAAGACCGCATAAGCTTTATGACAGCAGATTTATATAGAAGCAACAGACATCTACTAAACCGCTGGGGAACTGGTGGTGGCTTGCCACCCCTCACTCTTGTCTGGCTTCCTCCTCGTACACTATCCGTGTCGTCAGCTCTTCCGGACCACTGTACTACAACAACGCGTACACTGGCCACGTTGGCGTTCGCCCGCTGTGCAATCTGAAATCAGAAACCTTGGTTTCTGTACTCGGAGAAGAAAAAGAAATGAATATAACCGAGTTTATAAAGAAGTTAGCGGAGGAAAAGAACTTGGCACAGAGGCCCTATTACCAACACATTTATAGACTGATACAGAATATTAGCGACCTGACAAGGCATATTGAAGAGGAAGATTATAACGAAGCTAAACACGATTTGGGTTATATATATGCGAAATTGGTTATACTGGCTAAAAAATTAAGTGGCACAGATAGCGAGGACTACACAAGTTTTTTGATTAATGAAATAGAGGCAGGGCACAATATATGGTAATGGACAGAAAGAGGAAGGCTTATAATGGATAAAATAATAACTGGGAATGCGATTGAAGTGTTAAAAGAGCTTCCTGATTGTTCTGCAGATTGCTGTATAACATCACCACCTTACTTAGGTCTAAGAGATTATGGAGTTAATGAGCAGATTGGTCTTGAAAACTCTGTAGAAGCTTACATAAATAGACTTACCGATATTTTTAGAGAGGTAAGGCGAGTGTTAAAAAATGACGGTACTTTATGGCTGAATATTGGAGACAGCTATGTAACAAGCAATAGTGAATATAGTAATTGCAAACGAAAGGATTTAATAGGGGTTCCTTGGTTGCTTGCGTTTGCACTTAGGAATGACGGATGGTATCTAAGACAGGATATTATCTGGGAGAAACCAAACGCAATGCCGGAAAGCGTAAAAGATAGATGTACGAAAAGTCATGAGTATATATTCCTTTTCTCTAAGCAATCTAAATATTACTTTGATTATGAGGCTATAAAAGAACCTGCTGTTGGATTTAATAACATAGTACCTGCAGGAAGCAAAGGAACCCTAAGACCAAACAACAGGTTAAGAAAAGGGAATAGTCGAACATTCAGAGGAGGCGGAGTTTATACCAAAGGACAGAGTTTTAATAATTCTGCAGAAATAATGAGAGAAAGTCATGGGAATAACGAAAATATGACAGGTCTAAGGAATAAAAGAAGTGTATGGACTGTGGCCACACAAGGATATAAAGAAGCTCACTTTGCTACTTTCCCAGAAAAACTTATAGAACCATGTGTACTAGCAGGGAGCAGGTATGGAGGAATTATTTTAGATCCATTTATTGGAAGTGGCACAACTGCAGTAGTGGCTAAAAAACATAATAGAGGTTTTATAGGAATTGAGCTTAATTCCGAATATGTTAAGATGGCAGAAAGAAGATTGGAGGGAGATAATGAAAGTAGCAGGGTGTATAGAAAGAAAGAGCATGCTCTACCAGACAGGTGTTGAGTACGGTGATTATACTATGAATCATGTCCTTGGTTGTTCCCACGGCTGCAAATATCCGTGCTATGCCTTTTTAATGAAAAAGCGATTCGGGAAAATCAAGAACTATGAAGAGTGGTGCAGTCCTTTTCTTGTGTCCAATACACTTGAGCTACTGGATAAAGAAATACCAAGACTTGGAGATAAGATTCAGTCTGTGCAACTTTGCTTTACTACAGACCCGTTCATGGAAGGATATCCGGAGGTATCCCGGATGAGCATAGCGGCTATCCGCAAACTAAATAATGCAGGTATTAAATGCACAACGCTCACGAAAGGACTGTTGCCGATAGAACTTGCAGAATTTTCAAAGACAAACGAATACGGCATCACTCTAATCTCCCTCAACGAGGAATACAGAGAGAAGGTTGAGCCGAGAGCAGCAACGTACAAGACAGATTAGCTGCACTAAAAAAATTACATGAGGCAGGTTGTAAGACGTGGGTAAGTATAGAGCCTTATCCTACACCAAATCTGATAGAACAGAGCCTTGGAGAGATTCTTGAGGCGGTCAGCTTTGTGGATAGGATTGTTTTTGGGAGGACAAACTACAATAAAACGGTCTCCGATTATAAAGGAAATAAGCAGTTTTATAACAAATGCGCAGAGGAGGTTATCGCTTTTTGTAAAGAACGCAATATTAATTGTCATATAAAAGAAAAAACGATGACACAGGAAGCAGTAAAAAAGATACTGGAGGGATAATGAATAATCAGGATAAAACCAAAAAGAAAGCCGAAAAGCTTAGAGCCTTAACAGATGAACAGCTTGTCGCGTATGTAGATAACAGAGTCGAAAAGGCATATAGTGAAGGCTTTAATAAGGGTAGGAAGTTAGTTAAACAGGAGGCACAAGATGGGAATGACAAATAATCAGCTTGCCTTGATAAAAGCATTAGCAGAAAATCGCATACAGGATGCAAAAAAGGCAGCTGTCTGCTGCTGTGTTGAAGACAATACAAAGAAGAATGAGTGTGAAGTCAACAGATATAAAAGCTTACTCGAAAATGGTGGGTTAAATATTCTAGAAGTTCCAACAAATCTTATAGGGAGCCTTATATTAGAAGATGTATCAAATTTTAGGGAAAGCAGATATTATCTTGGCAAAAACGAAAAGGTTATATTTGATAAAATAAAACAGGCTAACAAGGTAAGTATGAAACTTTTGGAAATGGGTATTCCTATCTAAATTCAACGCTTTTATACGGTATACCGGGAACGGGCAAAACAATGTTCGGGCGGTATGCAGCTTATAAGCTTCAAGTACCTTTTGCTTATGTGAATTTTTCCTATCTGATTAGTTCGTTTATGGGAGATACGAGCAAAAACATAAAAAAAGTTTTTGATTTTTGTAAAGACAAACCATGTGTCCTTATGCTTGATGAAATAGACTGTATAGGACTGAAAAGGAGTGGTGAAAGCAACGGTGCGGATGGCGAACTTGCAAGGACAACCATATCCCTTATGCAGGAGTTAGACCAGCTGACAAATAAACAGATAGTAATAGCTGCTACTAATAGAGAAGACAGAATAGATGAAGCATTAAAAAGGAGATTTTATCAAAAGCATGAAATGACATTCTTTAACGAAAATGAACGCATTGAGATGGCATTGAAATTTATAAATGATGTTGGCATAGAATATGAGCGGAACAGACTTATAGAATATTCAAGAGTCAAAAGAACACAAGCAGATATAATTAAATTCGCAACACAAATGGTAATTGATAAAGTATTGGAACTTGAGGAGGAATAAACATGAATAAAGCAATTTTAATTGGCAGACTTACAAGAGATCCTGATGTTAGATATTCACAGACTGACAGTAATATGGCTATAGCTAAGTTTTCACTTGCAGTTGACAGAAGATATAAAAAGCAGGGAGATGAAACCACTGCCGACTTCTTTAACTGTACAGCCTTTGGCAAACAGGGCGAATTTGTCGAGAAGTATCTTAAAAAGGGTACAAAGGTAGTAGTTACCGGTCGCATTCAGAATGACAACTACACCAATAAAGAAGGTCAGAAGGTCTACAGTGTACAGATTATGGTGGAAGAGATAGAATTCGCTGAGAGCAAGGCAAATGCGGAACAGAGAGGACAAGAAGATAATAATATGCCACCTGCAATTGGCGAACCCGGTGCTGATGGCTTTATGGATATTCCAGACGGCATACCAAACAGCCTGCCATTTAATTAAGAATGGCAGTTCCTGGGCAATTAAAAGCAAACTAAAACATAACCAAGGGCTTGTTTAAGTCTTAAAAAACTAAACAAGGTTAAACGAGAATTTAACAAGCTCTGTCAGTGAAAGGAGCAACAACTTGGCTATAAATTTTACGCGTGACACTTACAACAAACTAAGAAAGATGGACAGAAAGCAACTAGAGGACTATATAACTAAGACATATGAGAAGGGCTACAAGGATGGCTCAGAAGCTTCTAAACCCACAGCACCTGATTATGAAAAAATTGAAAACCGTTTAAAGCGTATATGGGGGCTTGGGGAAAATAAAGTAGGAGATATTGTATTAGCTCTTAAAGAGGTTATGTGACAACATTATTGAGGAGGTGATGCCAATGTGGGCGAAAAAGTACCTACAGGAGATACAAAGGTTAGAAGAATTACTCAATCAAAGGCTAGAAGAGTTATCTAGCCTTAAAGCTATGCATGGATTAAGAGGTTGCAACCTGTCGGAAAAGGTTCAGACAAGCACTAAAGGGGATATGTTAGAAAGTGCAGTCATCAAATGCGTGGAATTACAGGATAAAGTAAACGCTATGATTGATGAATTTGTGGATAAGAAGAATATTATCATATCACGGATACAAGCATTGTCTGATACCAGGTGTATTAAAATCCTCTATATGCGGTATGTGCGATATATGAGCTTTGAAAGTATAGCCGTAGAACTCTGCTATAGCTATGACCATATTAGACGGTTACATGCAAAAGCCTTGAAAGATTTTGAAAGATGCCACAAAATGCCACAACATGTCTGATTAGGATGTGGTATAATGGTATCATTGAAATAACATCAAGAGCCGAGTTTCCTCCTTCTCGGTTCTTTTTGTTTTAAATCTCAACAACAGGCATTAGCTGGAAAGGAGAGTAAAATGCTAAACGAAAAACAAAAAAGATTTGTGAGCGAATATATTATAGACCTTAACGCAAAGCAGGCGGCAATCCGTGCAGGCTACTCTCCTAAAGGGGCAGAGCCACAGGCATCAAGACTGCTAAGCAATGCTAAGATTCAAGTTGAAATCGCTAAAGCTATGGAGGACAGGGGAAAGCGGACAGGCATTACACAAGATAGGGTACTGGTGGAGCTTTCTGCAATAGCTTTTGCAAAGGCTACCGACTATGTAGAGGTAGACGATGATGGACTTGTTAAGATAAAGCCTACCGCAGGGTTAACGGACGAACAGAAGAGTGCTATAGCAGGTATTAAGAAAGGGGCGAACGGTATAGAGATTAAGCTTGTGGATAAGACTAAGGCTCTTGAAATGCTGTCAAGGCATTTAGGGCTATTTAATGACAAGCTTAATGTAAATGTTGAATCCGTTGAGATTATAGACGATATGGAGAGTGATGACGATTGAGGATATCACTCAAAGAATTAGTAGGCAAAGGCTATAATGATTTTTGGAACTGCAGAAAGCGTTACAGGGTATGCAAGGGTAGCCGAGGCTCTAAGAAGTCAAAGACTGCCGCCCTTAATATGATATACAGGATAATCAAATATCCGCTGTCTAATGGGCTATGCGTTCGCAGATACTCGAATACATTGCGCGACAGCGTATTTAGCGATTTGAAGTGGGCAATACATAAGCTTCATCTTGATGATTACTTTGAATGCACTGTATCCCCTATGCAGATTGTTAGAAGGACAACAGGGCAGAAGATATTATTTAGGGGGCTTGATGATGGTCTTAAAATAACATCTATATCAGTTGATTATGGTGTTCTTTGCTTTATATGGATAGAAGAGGCATTTGAGGTAACTAATGAGGATGATTTTAATAAATTAGACATGTCTGTCCGCGGTGAAGTGCTTGAGGGATATTTTAAGCAGATTACCCTCACTTTCAACCCTTGGAGTGCTACAAGTTGGCTTAAGGCTAGATTTTTTGATGTTGTTGATGATGATATATTTACCAAAACAACCACTTGGGAGTGTAACGAGTGGTTAGATGCCTCAGATCGCAATCTTTTTTTGAAGATGAAGGTAAACAACCCACGCAGATACAGGATTGAAGGCGATGGGGAGTGGGGTATTGCAGAGGGCTTAATATATGAGAAGGTCAGATTTGAAAACTTTGACATAGACAAGATTAGGGCTATCAATGGAATCAAGGCAGCTTTCGGGCTGGACTTTGGTTTTACCGACCCTAACGCATTTGTATGTATGCTGATAGACAATACTGCAATGAAGATATATGTCTTTGATGAATGGTATAAGACTGGAGTTACTAATAAGATTATAGCACAGGCAATAAAAGATAAGGGCTATGGCGGTCAAAGGATTATATGCGACTGTGCAGAACCTAAGTCTATAGCAGAGCTACAGGAAGAGGACATAAACGCAGAGGCATCAAGGAAGGGCAAAGACAGCGTTAACCACGGCATACAGCTTATACAGAATTATGAGATTGTAGTTCACGATGTAAATTGCCCTGAATTTAGGAGCGAAATACTTAACTATTGTTGGCTAAAGGATAAGAACGGAAAGCCGACAGATAAGCCCGACCATGACTTCTCACATGGGATGGATGCTATGAGGTATGGAGCTTCAAAGGCGTTAGTAGCTGATACATTCAGTTTTGATTAAAGAGGTGTTAAATGTTTGATTTTGGAATGGAGACAAGACGCATAAATGAGATTATCAACATAGGCGCATCGAGTAAAATAAGCGATATCGAATTCTTGGAGAAAGAACTGGCAAAGTTCTTAGGCTCAAAAGAGCGCAAGTTGATGATAACAGGTGAGCGTTATTTTAACTACGAACATGACATATTAGGCAAACGCAGAATGGTCATAGGGGAAAAATGGCAGTCTAATAGAGGATACTAAGCTCCCTAACAATAAATACATTGATAACCGTTACGCTGAAATGGTACAGCAGAAGGTAAGCTACATGCTCGCAAAAGCCTATAACCTTTAATACCGATAATGACGCTTATGCTAAGCTGTTAAGAGAGGTATTTAATAAGCGTTTTATGCGCCTTATCAAGAATATAGGGCGCGACAGTTACAACGGCGGTATAAGTTGGCTATATCCTTACTACGATGAGCAGGGCAACTTTAAGATGAAGAGGTTTAAGCCTTATGAGATTTTTACCTTTTTGGAAGGACGAAACCGAGGAAGAACTTGATTTTGCCCTTAGAGTGTATGACATCCCTACATACGAAGGCGAGAGAGAGACTATAACAACCTTTGTAGAGCTATATGCCAAGGAAGGCATTTACAAGTTTAGGTATATGAATGGCTCACTTATAAAAAGACTATCAGACCTATTACTTTGAAAATGCCACAGCTTGATGGGGGATATGATGCCGTACAACTGGGAGAAAAGTACCGCTTATCCCTTTTTAGGAGCAATGGGGCAGGCATTCCGCTTATTAAAAAGTGTAAGAGTTTGCAGGACGGTGTCAATCAGATTATGTCTAGCTTTGCTGATGGGATGGAAGAGAACGCAAGCGGGAACACTATTCTAATAATTAAGAATTATGATGGGCAGGACTTGGGTACATTCAGGCAGAACCTTGCAGCATACAAGGCGGTAAAGGTTAGGACGGTAGACGGTGCAGACGGTGGCATAGAAAAACTTGAAATAGAGGTAAATGCAGAGAATTACAAGGCAATACTTGCAGAGCTTAGAAAAGCGGTTGTACTTAACTGCAAGGGTTATGACATCGAGGAGCTTAAGAGTTCAGGCTCTCCGAATGAAATGTCGATTAAGGCGGTGTATTCCAACATTGACCTTGATGCCAACGAGATGGAGACAGAATATCAGGCGGCATTTGAAGATTTGCTATGGTTTATAAACACTTACTTTGCTCAGACTAGCAAGGGGAACTTTGAGAATGAACCAGTAGAGATTATATTCAACAGGGACATGATGGTCAATGAATCACAGGTAATCGCTGATATAAATAACAGTGTGGGATTGCTAAGCCAAAAGACTTGTGTAGCTATGCACCCTTATACTTCAAATGTTGAGGAAGAGCTAAAACAGATTGAACTTGAAAAACAGGCATCAATAGATGACTATGATAACGGCTTTACTCCGAATACTGGAGACGAAGGAGACGGAGACGATGAAGAGTAGGGAATACTGGCAGAACCGCCACATGCTTATAGAGAGCCTAAACAATGCCCAGGGTGTAAATGTTAAGGCTGACATTGATAAGGCTTTCAGAACGGCAGAGAACGATATACAGGGCGAAATTGAGAAGTGGTATTCGCGTATTGCGGACAACAATGGGGTTTCAATCTCAAGGCAAGGCAGTTGCTCACTAACCGAGAGCTTGAAGAGTTCAAATGGGATTTGAAAGACTATATCAAGTACGGAGAAGAGAACAACTTAAATGGCAAGTGGATAAAAGAGCTTGAAAATGCTTCAGGCAGATGGCATATAAATAGGCTTGAAGCGTTAAAGCTCCGAGTGCAACAGAAGGCAGAAGAGGCCTTTGGAAATGAAGTAGATTCTATTGACAAATTTGCGCGTGATGCCTATATGCGTGGCTATTACCGTACAGCCTACGAGATACAAAAAGGCTTGGGGGTAGGTTGGAATGTAGGAGTAATTGATAATGCAGCTGTTAATGAGATTATAAAAAAGCCCTGGTGTCCTGATGGCGCTAACTTTTCAAGTCGTATATGGAATAGAAAAGCTCAGATGGTTGATGAATTGCACAGGGAGATATTAAGGACTACACTACTGGGAGAACACCCAACCAAGGCAATAGATAGAATGCTTAAGTATGTAGATGGTTCAATCGGCAATGTAAGGCATGCGGCTGGAAGGCTTGCGATGACAGAAGCAGCATACTTTGGCAGTAAAGGACAACAGGACAGCTTTAACATGCTAGGTGTGGAAGAATACGAGATAGTGGCTACACTTGACAATTCCACATCGGCGATATGTCAGGAGATGGATGGCCAGCATTTCCCTATGAGTGAGTTCAAACCGGGAGTAACAGCTCCACCGTTTCATCCATATTGCAGGACTTGCACCTGTCCGTATTTTGATGATGAATTTGCTGAAAAGGATATCAGAGCTGCAAGAAATGAAGAAGGCGAAGTTTATTATGTGCCTGCGGATATGAAGTATGAGGAGTGGAAAAAGAAATATGTTGTGGAAAATTCTGCAAAAAGTGGTATAATAAAAGACAACAAGAATACTTCTAATAATTTTAAGACAAGAAGCAATAAATATGTGGTTGATAAAATTGCAAAGGGTGAATATGGGGCAACGATTAATCCTGAAATGCAGACACCACATATGGAAGAAACTGTAAAAGAAGGCAAAAGCTATCTATTCAATAATATTGATGCTCAGGTGTTGTTTAATAAGTATGCTGGTACTGGGAAGATGGAGTTAGACATAAATAGAAATTTTACAAACAAAGAAATATGTCAAGCAGACCATTATATAGGCATTGATGGCAGGAACAAGGAAAAAACTAAGAGTTTTAAGATACATCATTCCAAAAAAAGAACACATATAGTACCAAAAAAGGAGGAATAATATGGCTACAATAAAGGATGATTGGTTTGGTAAAAAAGCTAGAATAGTAGCTATTAATGATAAAACTTTCAATGGGAAAATAACGGATATTACAGGTAAAGAAGATAATATTGAAACAAACAAGGATTCATTGACATTGTACGATGGAACTGATTATATATTTATCAGTGACGATGAAATAAAAGAAATAGAAATACTAGGATAAAGCATTTTTACAAGCACCTGTGACAGGGTGCTTTTTTGATGCAACAATTTAATAAGTTTACAAGCATTTTACAGCAATGTAGAGTGCTTTTTTCATGCGGACTGACAAGCGTATAACCGAGTACACCAACTAATCATAGTGAGAGCGAACTCGTAAAAAGCGTAAAAGAAAGGATGGAAGATATGACAAGAGCAGAACTTGAAGCATTAGGACTAACCAAAGAGCAGATTGACAGCGTAATGGGCATCAATGGCAATGACATCGAAAAGGTTAAGACAAAGCTAACTGAGGCAGAGAAAGAGGCTGATACCCTAAAAGAACAGATTAAGGATAGGGACAAACAGCTCAATGACCTTAAGAACTCCAAAGAGGACTTAGAGGGTTTAAAGTCTCAGATTGAAACCTTGCAGAAGGACAACAAAGCCAAAGATGAACAGTATAAGGCTGAAATCAGAAATCTAAAGGTAAATAGCGCAGTTGATGTAGCTCTTACAGGGGCAAAGGCTAAACCTAACTGCGGTTAAGGCATTACTTAAAGACCTTGATAAGGCTGAATTACTTGAAGATGGAACGGTTAAGGGCTTGAAAGAGCAGATAGAGGCTCTAACTAAGGCAGACGATAGCAAATTCTTATTTGATATCGAAGCAACACCACAGACACCTAAGGGGGCAACTCCTGTAAGCAGTCCTAAAACATCTGCAACTGGCATAACTAGAGAACAGTTTAATAAGATGGGTTATAGGGATAGGCTTGAATTATTTAACAATGACCCAACAACCTACAACTCGCTTATGGGCGAGAATTAAAGAAAGTGAGGACAAAGAATGGCAACAGGAATGACCAAATTAACCAACCTTGTAAAAGCAGAAGTAATGGCACCTATGATTAGTGCTACCCTTCCAAAGAAGATCAAGTTTTCTCCTATCGCAAAGATTGACAGAAGTCTTGCAGGACAGCCGGGGGATACAATTACAGTACCTAAATTTGAGTATATCGGTGCTGCTGAGGATGTAGCTGAAGGTGTGGCTATGGGTACAACCGTACTTACTGCAAGCAGTACAAAGGCAACTGTAAAAAAGGCTGGCAAGGCTGTAGAGCTTACAGATGAATCCGTACTTTCAGGATACGGCGACCCAGTGGGAGAGGCTACAGGACAGCTTGCAATGTCTATCGCAGATAAGGTGGATAATGACTGCCTCGATGCTTTAAACAAGGCAAAGCTAAAGTATAACGGTGTTGCAAAGGCTATCTCTTATGATGGCGTTGTAAGTGCTGTAGATTTATTCGAGGACGAGAATGATGAGGCTATAGATATGCTTATCTTCGTGCATCCTAAGCAGATTACACAGCTTAGAAAAGACCCACAGTTCCTTGACATCAATAAGTACCCTATTACTAACGGAGTTGTTATGTCGGGAATGATTGGAAGTATTGCAGGATGCAAGGTGGTTAAGTCCAAAAAGGTAAAACTTAACGCAGACGGTACAGGATATGATAACCCTATCGTAGTCGTTGACCTTAAGGATACAAATGAGGCAAACGATGCAGACGGATTCAGCACAACCGCGCCAGCTCTTACAATCTACCTTAAGAGGGATGTAATGCTCGAGGATGACAGAGATATCCTTAAAAAGACTACTGTAGTATCTGCGGATGAGCATTATACCGTTGTGCTTTCAAACGATAGTAAGGTAGTGCTTGCTACCTTTAAGAAGGACTAAGAAGAGTAAGGAGGTACATCAATATGATGTTAAGACGATATCACAACTTAGACAACGATCATGATGTAGTTGAAGATACGGTTGAATCAGCCACAGAGATTGAGCCTGTTGAAGATACGATTGAAGCTAACGAGGCAACAGAAGAAGCGGTTGATGAAGCTCCTGAAAGCAAAAAGGCAAAGAAAAAAGCAGGAAAGTAGGCAGATATGATTACTGTAGAGGATGTTAAAAAGAGGCTTGAAGGCTTCGGCTATAGTGCTGTTTCTGAAAATGAGGCAGCACTTGCCTTTGCTCTTAAAAAGGCTTCTGATATTTGCAAGAATGATTGTAATGTGTTAGAAGTACCCGAAGGCTTAGAGAGCATAGTTGTAGATATGGCTGTAGGTGAGTTTTTCCTTGCATTAAAGACCTTTAACCCATCAAGTCTAAGTAATATAGGGCTGTCATTTGATAGTGCCGTTAAAGAGCTTTCAGAGGGTGATACAAGGGTATCATTTGTGACCGATGGGAATAAGTCGGATGAGCAGAAACTTGATATAATTATTGATTTGCTTATTAACGGCAGAAGGTCAGAATTTGCCTGCTACAGGAGGTTTAGATGGTAAACATTACAAAGCTGGAATGGGCAAGGGAAAAGGCAAAGAAAAACCTTGAATCGCTATTTGAGGATAAATGCGATATTTATGAGTATATCAAAGAAAAGCAGACTAATGGCTCAACAGCCCACAAAGAGAGGCTTGTACTTGCCGATATCCCTTGCAGAATATCATTTAAGACCGTGAATCAGACTGTTGAAGGGGCTAAAAGCTCCACGCCTGTACAGAGTATAAAGCTCTTTATTCCAAATGGTATAAATATTAAAGACGGCTCAAAACTTGTTATTACAAGGCAGGGTGAGGCAACTGCTTATAAAAACAGTAGTGTATTGTCAAACTATGCCACACATAGCGAGCTAGGGCTAGAACTGTTTAAGGGGTGGTCATAATGAGTAGGAATGGAAGCGTTGATACTTCGGAAATCGAACAGCTCATGAAAAATATCGAGGGTATGAAAGAGGCTACGCCTGAATTTTTAAGGCAATGCACCAATGAATTAGGTCAAAGGCTACTGCGTAAAGTTATAAGGCGAACGCCTGTAGGCAAAAAACCGACATTTAATGGCGATAAGACCGTAAAAGTTGAGGGCAAGAGTGGGAAGTCAAAGACCTTCTTAACTAAAGAAGGTGCTGCTTATGAAAATATGATGAAAACATATTGGAGTGGGTACACAGGCGGACACCTCCGCAGGAGCTGGAGGGTGACAAGTGTAGAAGGTGCTGGATATAATTACGCAATAAAGGTTGAAAACCCTTTAAATTATGCCAGTTATGTAGAGCATGGGCACAGGCAGACTCCTGGGAGATTCATTCCTGCACTTGGAAAAACTGCGGTAGTTTCGTGGGTAAAAGGCAGGCATATGCTAGCCAATTCGGTAAATGAGCTTGAGGAGTCTATGTTCAAAATAGTCGATAGAAGCGTTCAGGAATTTATGAAGAGGTGGACGAATGTTTAATGATGTAGTAGATGCTATATGCCTGACTATATCACAGGCATTTGCAGACAGGGAAATATACACGGAACAGGTAAAACAGGGATTTACTCCACCCTGTTTTTTTGTTACCTGTACAAACCCCAACGAAGGGCGATACCTTGGCAACAAATTCCAACATAAGGGGCGATATGAGGTCAACTATTTCCCTAATGAGGAAACGCCAACAGGGAACTGGTGGATGTTAGCGAAAAACTATCGGATATCCTTGAAACTATTGAGGTAAAGGGAGAGCTTACAAGAGGAACGAAGATGGAAAGCACTATAAGTGATGGGGTGCTTAGCTTCTTAGTAAATTATGACTACTTTGTATATAAGGGAATGGCAAAAGAGGAAGCTATGGAGAAACTGCAAGCTAAAACGGAGGTAGAAAATGGCTAAAACAAAAAAAGATGATGATAGCCCTGTATATGACCTTGAATCGCTTTTACAGGCTGATAAGTATGCAGGCTACAAAGACATATTGCCGATAGTGGTAAGCCCCGATGACTTGCTTACCTTGGCAGAGGTTGACAGCAGGATAGATGAATTTTTAGAAAGAGAGGTACAGTAAATGGCATTAGGCGGTGGAAATTTTCTTACACAGAACAAAGTATTGCCAGGCTCGTATATTAACTTTGTATCTGCTGCAAAGGCAAGCGCATCCCTATCAGACAGGGGAATCGCTACAATGCCCCTTGTACTTGACTGGGGCAAAGATGAAGAAGTATTTGAGGTTACATCCTCAGAGTTTCAGAAGAACAGCCGTGATATATTCGGCTATGACTATGCAAGTGATAAGTTAAAGGGTTTAAGGGATTTATTCCTTAATGCTAAAACCCTTTTTGCCTATAAGCTCAATAAGGGCGATAAGGCATCAAATACATTTGCAACTGCTAAGTACAGCGGTGAGAGGGGGAACGCCCTTAAGGTGGTTGTTAAGGCAAATGCAGATGTGCCATCAAACTTTGATGTGGCTCTTTACCTTGATAATGAGAAGGTTGACGCTCAGACAGTATCAAAGATGGCAGACCTTAAGGATAATGCCTTCGTAGAGTGGAAATGATGCAACCTTGGCAGTAAATGCAGGACTTGCATTGACAGGCGGTACAAATGGAAATGTGACCGCAGCAAACCATCAGAAGTACCTTGAAAGAATAGAAAGCTACAGCTTCAATACTATGGGTGTAGTAACTACAGATGAGGCGGTTAAAACCCTCTATGTCAACTTTGTAAAGAGGTTAAGAGATGAAGAGGGTATCAAGTTTCAGACGGTGCTCCATAAGAAGGCGGCAGACTTTGAAGGCGTAATAAATGTTAAGAATACGGTTAAAGGTGAAGGAGCTGACATCGTTTACTGGGTTACAGGATTACAGGCAGGGTGTGCAGTAAATAAGTCCTGCCTGAACCGTAAATACGATGGCGAATACGAAGTAAATGCAGACTTTTCACAGTCCGAATTAAAGGCATCAATAAAGGCAGGCGAGTTTGTACTTCATAAAGTTGGAGATGAAATCAGGGTATTGTCTGATATTAACTCACTTGTAACCGTAAGCGACACCAAGGGCGAGATATTCAAAGAGAATCAGACCATACGAGTAATTGATCAGATTGCCAACGATATAGCCGTTCTCTTTAATTCTAAATACCTTGGAAAGATTCCAAATGATGCAGATGGCAGGGTAAGCCTTTGGGCTGACATAGTAAAGCACCATGAGGAATTACAGAAGATTAGGGCTATTGAGAACTTTAGTGACAAAGATGTAACCGTAGGGGCAGAGCGACAGCAAGAAAGGTGTAGTTGTCGCTGATAAGGTTACTGTAGTAAATGCAATGGCTCAGCTCTATATGACTGTAACAGTGGCATAGATTAAGAAGGAGATTACAAATGGCAGAAAAATATCACGATGAAAGCCTCAGATACCTTGTCGGCAAAGATGGCAAAGGTATTTGTCACAATTGATGGGAACAGATACAACCTTATGAACGCCATCAACCTTGAAGCTAAATTTGAAAAGACTAAGACCGAAGTACCGATATTAGGGACAGATGGGAGCTGGTAATAAGGCGACTGGCTGGAAGGGTACAGGCTCGGCGACCTTCCACTACAACTCAAGTATGTTCAGGGAGATTGTAGAGAAGTTTAAGGATACTGGAGAGGATACATATTTTGAGATTCAGATAACCAACGAAGACCCAACCTCAAAGGCAGGAAGGCAGACGGTAGTATTGCTTGGCTGTAATATCGATGGCTGTATGCTTGCTAAGTTCGATGCAGACGGCGAGAATCTTGACGAGGATATGGATTTCACTTTTGAAGACTTTAAGATACCTGAAAAGTTCAAGCTCCTTCCGGGCATGGCATAAATTAAATAAACTGATTCACAGGGTACGCAATATTTGTGTACCCTATATTTTAAAGAAATGGAGATAATACGATGAGTAATTTTGAATTATTTATGAAGGCTAACAAGATTAAAAGAGAGAATATTTTTATACCTGCAACAAAATCCATTTTGGATAAAAATGGCAAACCTGTTATGTGGGAAGTTAGGCATTTAAGTACAAAAGAAGCAAATGTAATTAGAGAGGACTGTACTACTGAAATACAGGTTAAAGGCAAGCCAGGAATGTTTAGAAATAAATTCAATACAAACGAATATTTATGCAAGCTTGCAAGTTCTGCGGTGGTGTTCCCTGATTTGAATGACAAGGCTTTGCAGGATTCATACGGAGTTATGACCCCGGAAGAACTGATTGTGGAAATGATAGATGACCCTACGGAATTTAGTGAGTTTCTCAATAAAATTCAGAATATGAGCGGTCTTGATAAAAATTTGAATGACAAGGTGGAAGAAGCAAAAAACTAATTGAAGAGGATAGCATGGCGAGTATTGCGCATTACTGTTTACACAAGCTCCACATGCTGCCCTCTCAGTTTTTAGAGCTTGAAGAAGAGGATAAAGCGTTTGTTATTGCTTCTATAACCTTGAAGGCGGAAAAAGAACGCAAAGAGGCTGAACGGATCAAGAGGAAGGGGAAAAAGTAATGGCAGGAATAAACGCAAGAATAAACCTGATTGACAGCTTAAGCGGCCCGATGCAAAGAATGATTGCAAGCACTGAAAATTTAATAAATCACATCAACAATGTAGAAAGTGCAATGGATAGCGGATTTGAGCCATCTGTAATAGAAGATGCAAGACATCAAGTAGAAGTATTTTCAAATCAGATGAATACAGTAAGCAATAGCATAAATAATGCCGAGAACGAACAGCAAAGCTTTAATAATACTGTAAACGGTGGTACTTCTGCAATGGGTGGGCTTGTCGCTAAAGCCATAGCGCTTACATCTGCATATATGGGGGTGGTAAGCTTGTGAATATGTCAGACGAAATTACTCAGGCGGCTGCAAGGTTGGATATGATGAATGATAAAGCTCAGACTACTCCTGAACTTTTTAATATGGTATACCAGTCGGCGCAAAATGCGCGTGGCTCTCTTACAGATATGGTTGATGTTGTTGCAAGATTCGGCAACAATGCAAAGGATGCGTTTGGCAGTTCAAGAGAAGTTGTTGATTTTACTAACCTCATCCAAAAGCAAATGACCATTGCAGGAGCAGGAACGCAGGAAGCATCCAATGCCATGCTCCAGCTTTCACAGGCGTTAGGTTCGGGCGTACTGCGTGGCGATGAACTGAACTCAATATTTGAGCAAGCACCTAATTTAATTCAGTCAATCGCTGATTATATGGATGTTCCTATAGGCTCTATTAAACAAATGGCACAAGAAGGGAAGCTCTCCGCGGATATCGTGAAAAACGCAATATTTGCAGACGCTGACAATATAAATGCTAAATTTGAGCAAATGCCTATGACTTGGGGGCAGATTTGGACAACCATGTCAAATGCTGCCATAATGCAGTTACAGCCTTTGCTTGAGAAGATAAACAGCATAGCCAACAGCCCACAGTTTCAAGCCTTTGCCTCTAACGCAATCAATGCAGTTGGGCTGATATCAAACGCTTTGATTGGACTAATTGACCTAATCGGCAGTGTAGCCAGTTTTGTGTCAGACAATTGGGGAATGATTGAACCAGTTGTAATGGGTATAGTTTTTGCTCTCGTGGCATATAACACTGTAATGGCTATAACTAATACACTTAATGCGATTAGCGCAATAAGGGCGAGTGTAAAGGCTGCCGCAGATACCATGCAGGCTGGAGCAACCTTCACAGCAACTGCAGCACAGTACGGTTTTAATGCAGCACTTATGGCCTGCCCACTTACTTGGATAGTCCTCGCAATAATGGCGGTTATAGTAGTTATTTATGCTGTGGTTGCTGCAATTAACAAAGTAACCGGTTCAACCATTAGTGTAACAGGGATAATAACAGGATTAATTGCGACGGCGGCAGCATTTGTTGGAAAATGTATTACTCGGACTGGCGAATTTTTGTAATTGGGCTTTTTGTAGAAATTACAAATCTTTTAATAACATTCGCTAATTTTTTCGGCAACATATTTGATGACCCAGTAAGTGCTATAGCGCATTTGTTTTCAGGTTTATTTGATTTTATCCTTGGGGTTGTTCAATCTGCTGCAGGCCTTATTGATACCTTGCTAGGCACTGACTTATCTGGTGGAATTCAGGGATTTAGAAATGATGTTGCTGCTTTTGTAGATGAAAAGGTAGGTAAACAGAAATACGAAGCAGACAAAATAAACGCAAATGACTACAAATTGAAAAGATTTGAATATAGTAAGGCTTGGGATGCAGGATATGGTTTTGGTGAAGGCATTGAGAATAAAGCTAAAGGAATGTTCGGAACTGCCGGCAGTGGAAATGTTGACACAGCAAATGCATTTGGCGGTGGTGGTTATTCGGCAGGCAGTCATGTACCAAGCGGTTATGATTCTGTACCAAACGACATTGCCAATACGGCAAAAAATACCAAAAAATCTGCTGATTCCTTAGATATCACTAATGAGGACTTGCAGTATCTCCGTGATATCGCTGAAAGAGATGTTATAAATAGATTTACTACGGCAGAGATTAAGGTTGATATGAAAAACAACAATAATATCTCTTCAAGTACCGATTTGGACGGTCTCATATCAGACCTTACGGATAAAGTCACAGGAGCATTAAACATGGCAGCGGAGGGGGTGCATAGGTAATGGGTTATGAATTTAGACTAGGTAAGTTACTCCTTCCTGTATCCCCTTCGAGCTTTCAATATTCCATCAAGGGGAATAATAAAAAGATAAATTCAATAAACGAAGGGGAGTTTTTGATAATCAAAAAGGCTAAACTCTCAGAGCTAAGTTTTGAGTTTATGCTCCCTAATGTTAGATATCCCTTTGCGGTGTATAAAAATAACTCATTTAAGAATGCTAAATACTTCTTAGATGAGATTGAGAAGCTAAAGGTCGCGAAAAAGCCTTTTAACTTCATTATCGATAGGTCAAAGCCGAACGGTAAAAACCTCTACGACTATAAAGAAAAGGTTGTAATTGATGATTACACCCTTAAAGAGGGAGCTAATCAGGGTTTAGATGTTATGGTGTCGATAAAACTTACACAGTATCGGGCTGGTGCTTTTAATACGATCAAACTAAAAGTAGACAAAAAGGGCAAAAAGAAGATTAAGACTAAAAAGAAGAGGCAGACGCATAATGCCCCAATGTCTGATAATAAGGCAAAGTCCTACAAAGTATCAAAGGGCGATTCTTTGTGGCTGATTGCTAAGAAGTTCTATGGCGAGGGTTCTAAGTACAAAAAGATAAAAGAGGCGAATAAAAGCAAGCTAAAGCGTGGCAATATGATATTTAGCGGACAGATTTTGACCATATCAAAGTAAAGGGGGCATATATGAAGGTTACTTTAATAATTGCAGACAGCAAAAGCAGACTATATGCCCCTGTTGTCCTTGATGATATTACTTGGAAAACAGAACGAAGGGGAAGCCCAGGAGTGTTATCCTTTAAGATTCTTAAGGATAAAGAATCAAATAGGTTTTCTGAAGGTAACCATGTGAGGCTTGAGGTGGACGGTAAAAAGGTGTTCTACGGCTTTATATTCTCGATTAAGAGGGATAAGAGCGAGAGCATAAGTATAACAGCCTATGACCAGTTAAGGTATCTAAAAAACAAAGATACAATGTTCTACGCTAATAAAACGGCAGGAGATGTTATCAAGACTATTGCTAAGACCTTTAGGCTTCAGACTGGCAAAATTGAGGATACGGGATATAAGATTCCAAAGAGGGCTGAGGACAATGTGACACTTTTTGACATCATTTACAATGCCCTTGATGAAACCCTTGATAACAAAAAACAAATGTATATTCTTTTTGACAAGTACGGCAAGATTACACTGAAAAGCCTTAAAAACATGGAGGTTAACTTTGTGATTGACGAAAACAATGCAGAGGACTTCACATATAATTCAAGCATAGATAAAGATACCTACAATCAGATAAAACTTGCCTTTGATAATGATAAGACAGGCAAGCGCGAACTCGCTGTAGTTAGAGATGGAAAGCATATCAATGAATGGGGTGTCCTCCAGTATTATGATAAATTCAAAAAAGGTGAGAATGGGAAAGCTAAGGCAGAGGCATTGCTTTCGCTTTACAACAGGAAGGCTAAAGGCTTGTCATTTAAGAATGTTAAGGGCGATTTTAAGGTGCGCGCTGGTAGTCTTATAGGCATAGCGATCGACTTGGGCGATGTAAAGGTTAAGAATATGATGCTTGTTGAAAAATGCACTCATAAGATATCAGAGAATGAGCACTTTATGGATTTATCGGTAAGGGGTGCAGATTTCATAGAATAGGAGTGTAAATGGCAGATATAAACGATTTGCTTGCAGTCATTAAACAGGCGGCACTTGATGCAGTGTATAATGTAAAGCCTGTTGCTTTTATGTTCGGTACTGTAGAGAGCACTAAGCCCTTAAGGGTAAAGATAGACCCAAAACTTGTACTTGATGAGGCTTTTCTTGCATTAACAAGAAATGTAAGTAAGTATTCTGTTGATATTGAGATTGAGGAAGAGACCGAGGCAGAACAGGGGCACAAACATAAAGTAAAGGGTAAAAAGAAGATAACCGTTGATAATTCTCTTAAGGTTGGGGATATAGTCCTAATTGCTAGGGAGCAGGGCGGGCAAAGATTCATAATAATTGATAAGGCGGTGGGATTATGATACCTGAAAGTTTTATATCAGATGTTGACCTTGAAGAGGAGATAGAGCCGAATAAGACTTACAAGATGAACTTCAAGGATAACATTGTAGAGGGCTTTGTTGATGATATGGATGCAGTAAGGCAGGCTATTTATAAAGTTCTTGGAACAGAGCGATATGCCTATCCGATCTATAGTTGGGATTACGGTATAGAGTTATCCGACCTGTACGGCGAGGATACAAGATATGTGTGTGCAGAGCTTGAAGATAGAATTAAAGAGGCTTTGACACAGGACGAACGCATTACAGATGTGATAGACTTTACTTTCAACACGGAGGGAAAAGGTATCGTTAAAGTGGCATTTACAGTGGAGACAACCGAGGGAGATATCGAGATTGAAAGCGAGGTGAATTATTAATGTATGAAGAGATGACATTCGAGGCGATATTGGAGAGAATGCTAAACCGTATCCCCGATAGCCTTGATAAGCGCGAGGGCTCTGTAATATATGATGCCATTGCTCCTGCTGCCTTGGAGATAGCGCAGACTTATGCCGACATGGACAGCGTTATAGATGAGACCTTTGCAGATACTGCGTCAAGGGATATGCTTATCCGCAGGGCTAAAGAGCGAGGGCTTACCCCATACCCTGCTACTAACGCAGTAGTAAAAGGTGTATTTGATATTGAAATCCCCATAGGTGAGAGATTCACACATGGGGATTTAATTTATACGGTTAAAGAGAAAATAAAAGACCACGAATATAGCTTAGAATGCGAAAGTGCAGGGATTGTAGGAAATAAGCGGACAGGCTCTCTAATCCCTATAAGTTACATCGAGGGGCTGGGCAGTGCTGAGATATCAGAGCTCTTAATCCCTGCCGAGGATGCTGAGGATACGGAAGTATTTAGAAAACGTTATTTTGACACCTTCAATGCAAGGCTTACGGTGGCAATAAACAGGACTATATCAACCGTACGAATGCCATAGGAGGCGTAGGAGCTACCAAGGTAATACCAATATGGAACGGTGGCGGTACGGTAAAGGTTGTTATTTTAGATTCTGAATTCAATCCAGCTAATAACGAGTTGATCAAGAAGGTACAGAAAGAATTAGACCCATCGCGCGATGGAACAGGCGCAGGCATAGCTCCAATAGGTCATGTGGTTACAGTTGCAACCGTTGATAAAGTGGCTGTAAATGTCAGGGCTAAAATAACCTTCGATAGCGGTTATAACTTTAATGGCCTTAAGACAGAAATATCCAAAGCCATAAGTGCATACCTGTTGGAATTAAGGAAGACTTGGGCAGAAAGCGAGAGCATAACCGTTAAAATCAGCCAATTAAATACACGGATAGCAGCTATTAAAGGGGTGTCCGACATAGAAGGCACAACAATCAACGGAAAGAATTCAAATCTTGTTGTGAGTGCATACAGTGTGCCTGTGGATGGTGAGGTGGTAAATAATGCGTGATATTGATATCAAGTCTTATGTACCGCCTTTTTTATTGAAATACAGTGAACTAAAGCAGTTGTACGAGAGCGAAAATCCTGAATTTAAGAAGCTGAACATTGAGGCTGATAACTTGCTTGATAATCAGTTTATAGGCTCAACCAATGAGAAGGGCATAGCAAGGTATGAGGCATTACTTGGAATAAGTGGAATACAGGAGTATTCACTGGAAGAAAGACAAATCAAGATATATACAGCATGGATAGATGATGTCCCTTATACCTTTAATACCTTGAAGGAGCGTATAGAAAGATTATGTGGTAAAGGGAATTTTACCTTGGTAGTCAATAATGAGGCTAATAAGGTAATCATAACCACACACTTAGAATATCAGTTGCAATCAGAGGAGCTGGAAAGAATGCTTGATATTATCCTTCCTGCTAATATGGTGCTACTTATCACTAACAGTTTTGATAATGTGCTCCAAACAGATTTTATGTACGCAGGCGGTGGAGTGGTTACAACTGATTATATCGAGCTTACGGAATAGGAGGTAAAATGGCAGAATTTACAAAACTGATAATAACCAATAAGGGTAAAGAGTTACTATCAGAGGTCGCAACAAGCACAAATAAGATCGAATTTACAAGGGTAAGCACATCCGATAGGACTTACACAGAGGAGGAAATCGCGGGGCTTACAGATTTGGCAGGCATAAAGCAGACAAATCATATATCAAGCATTGCCGTACAGGCAGGTAAAGTCAAGATTGAGGCTGCCTTTGAAAACCGAGAACTAACAGAAGGCTACTTTATCAAGGCTATAGGCGTATATGCAAAAGCTGGGAGCGGTACGGAAGTCCTATATGCGGTAGCGATTGAAAAGACTGGGAGATATTCGATACCTCCTTATAATAATGCTACTGTAAGCGCGGTATATCTAAAGCTCTTCATTGCGGTTGACAACTTTGAAAAGATTACCCTTGAAGTAAGCCCAGGTGCGTTCATTACATCAAGCGAAATTGGCAGAATCAAGGACGAGCTCAAGCGTGAGAACGCTGAGACAAAGACAAAACTTGAGCAACAGGGTGAATCGCTTAAGCAGTCACTTACTAAGGCAATAAAGGACATAGCCGACAGCAAGGGAGTGAGCACCACAACCTTTAATGCTGACGGCTCCATAGTGACCGAGAACAGCTTGGAGACTATAACTACAACCTTTAATAAGGCTGATAAGTCAATCCTTGAAAAACACGCTTATAAGAACGGAACATCAAAGACCTTAAAAACAGTTTTTGAAGGTAAAAAAATAATAACAACGGAGGTAAATTGATATGCAGGTTGAAGCGATTCCTATGCTGATTAATGGCGATTTTTTGAACGCACCACTTGATGTGAAGATGCATCTAGCTGATTACAAGATGTACGGCGAAGATAGCTATGTTTTTCAGCAAAAAGAGCTGTTGCATGGCTTGTATGAATGTACCTATTTATCTATGAATGATAGGCGAATAAATGGAGAGGCTTTTGAGTATTTGACTGCTAATAATAAGCACATAGGTAAAGCTTTATCCAATGTATACGATATCGAGCAGAAAGAAGAATTATCCACCTTAACCACAATGCAGGCAGTGGCAGCGTCCTCGACGGCAATGCAGGCAGTACTTGCGTCCTCGATAGCAATGCAGGCAGTGGCAGCGTCCTCGACGGCAATGCAGGCAGTACTTGCGTCCTCGATAGCAATGCAGGCGGTGGCAGCGTCCTCGACGGCAATGCAGGCAGTACTTGCGTCCTCGACAGTAATGCAGGCAGTACTTGCGTCCTCGACGGCAATGCAGGCAGTGGCAGCGTCCTCGACGGCAATGCAGGCAGTACTTGCGTCCTCGACAGTAATGCAGGCAGTACTTGCGTCCTCGACGGCAATGCAGGCAGTGGCAGCGTCCTCGATAGCAATGCAGGTGGTGGCAGCGTCCTCAACCGCAATGCAGGCAGTGGTAGCGTCCTCGACGGCAATGCGGGCGGTGGCAGCGTCCTCAACCGCAACGCAGGCGGTGGCAGCGTCCTCAACCGCAATGCAGACGGTGTTGACGTCAAGTACAGCGATAGCAGAAATATTGAGTTCTAGTAATCACAATGAGGAAATGTTTACCATAATGGGGAAATCTAAAGCAGTCCTAAATACATTTAAGAATTCCGTAACCCTTATGATTAAATTTAATAAATTATCAGAAGAATTAAGGGCTAAGTTTGCGAATGGAGTGGAGAAAAAAAATATTAATAGTGAATATTATACAAGCAAATATATAATTAGCGCTCCAGCATTTCTTCATGAATATACAAATGGTAGAGGGTACAATAATAGAGCAGCTGGAACAGTGGGTAATAGCAATATAACATTAGTTGGCGAGAGTCCCCAAACAAACATATCTGTTAAAAATAAATTTATAACTGATTTTTATTACAATAGTGGTGATTTAGTGCCAAATAACTATGGTTATCCACAATATTGTGGGAATGTATCAATCATATACGCTTAATACTAAGGAGGTGAGAAATGAAAGGATTTGTAACTGAATTTACCGAGCGTTCAGACAGCATGAACGCTCAAATAGCCGAACTAGAAGCTCAGCTAAGCGAAAAAAACAAGACAATAGAAGAGCTTAAAGAGGAGTTGAATAGAAAAGATGAGGAGAATAAGAAGGCAATATCAAGCCTATCGGAGGAGAATCAGGCGTTTAAGACGCATCTTAATGAGACAGCTCTTGCGCTTGCTGAATTCTACGAGGCTACTATGGCTAATAATGCATGATATATGCCTTATTATAAAAATCTTTATGAGAGGAGGTGGCGAAATGGTAGACTTTTATACATTTCTTGTTGTGTCAGGTCTTAAAAAGTTTAAAGATGTATTGTCATTTTTAAAGCCAAAAGTAAGGGCTAGGCTTGAAGAGCTTGGGCATCCTGAACTTGCAACAGAAGAAGAACCAAAGGGCAATGCCTAAATAGGCAGTAGTCTATATCCCATATTACTGTAAAGGTGATATGGGATATTTTTTGAAATGGATAATTAACATAACACAGGAGGTGGATAGAACATGACAATTTTTAACTGGTTAGCTTTATTCTCAATTCCGACCTTGATAGCGAGCCTTTGGGCTCATCTTATAAGGAGGATAAAGCACAGCGATGAACAGACAAGGGCACTTCAAAGAGGTGTTCAGGCTCTGCTTAGGGAAAGGCTGATACATTCCTATCGTAAGTTTTTCAAACTTGGATTTGTAGATTATAACGATCGCTTGAATGTCGAGAATATGTACCAGCAGTACCATTCTTTAGGAGAAAACGGAGTAATGGACGATATGCACCATCGCTTTATGAACCTTCCTATCGGTTCTGAACAGGAAGTGGAGGAAGAGGCATGAAAAAGAAAGGTAAGAAAGATAAGAGAGGCGGGTTCTCAAAGCTTATAATCTCGCTTGTAGTGGTTATGAATATTATATTTACCGTTGCAGTACTATATGTATTCTTAAAGACTTCGAGTGAGCCTGTTGCCCTTGTAGGCGCTTGGTTTGCGTTTACAACAGGGGAACTCTGGATGCTTAGTTCAATTAAGAAAGAAAAGGTAAAGAAGGGAGATAGCGAAAATGAATGAGAAAATTGATTGGAAGAGGAAGCTTACTTCACGGAAGTTTTGGTTAGCTGTCATTGGTTTTGTGACAGCTATACTGGTTGCATTTAATGTGGATAAGTTAACTGTTGAACAGGTTATGGCCATTATATCAGCATTAGGCACGCTTGTGGCTTACATTATTGGTGAAGGAATGACAGATGCGGCACATATTAAGGAGGGTAAATAGATGGTTAAAGTGGGTTCAGCAAGGATAGACGAAAACGGCAATGCTAACTGGGGAAAGGCTGGTGACCAGACTGGCAGGGAGGCAGCAGAAGAGTCTTATTACAGCCACAGGCTGGGCTGGTATATGCTCCGACCTAAAGAGGCAGCAGTCGCAAGGAAGATAGGTCTTGCAATGGTTGAGGCTTGTCTAAACAACAATATAGGCTATGACCAGTCCGAACGCTACGGAGTGATTAATTGCCTTAAGAAGTACGGAAGAATTGCAAAAATCAACGAGCGTACAGAAGCAGACTGTAGCTCACTTGTAAGAGCTTGCTGTATTCAGGCAGGTATACAGGTGGGCGACTTCAATACCTCTAGCGAGGTGGCTGTACTTGAAAGGACAGGGGCATTCCAAAAGGCTGTAATCGTAACTAATGATACTAAGCTATGTCAGGGCGACATACTTGTAACTAGGAGCAAGGGGCATACGGTTATAGTTACGGAAGGATACCCAAGAGAGGAAAAACCTGCGGTAAAACCTACAGAAAAGCCAAAGCCTAATAAGACAGGCAAGAAGAGCCTTGAAGAGGTGGCTAGAGAGGTTATAGCTGGTAAGTGGGGCAATAACCCCGAAAGAAAAGATAAACTTATTAAGGCTGGATATGTTCCGGCTGAGGTGCAGGCGGTAGTAAATAAATTGCTGAAGTAAATAATAAGGTCAGAGATAGATGCAAATAGCATTTATCCCTGACCTTGTCCTCATTAAACAAAACACTTAAAATTGATTTATTTATCCTTGTTATACTTAGTTTGTTATTGTTTAACAATAACAAAACAATAACAAATCTATGTAAGAATGGCTTAAAATCAAGTAAATAAACAATAAAATTATAAAATAGAGTTATATTTATACCAGACTAAGGCTTCACTCTATTTACATAGCAGAAAACTATGTGAATGGGCTGAAGCCTTTATTGTACCGGAAAGACCTTTTTATAACGGTGGAATATGAATCAATGAGTCCATACTGATGGTCATAAGATATGTATATTGAATATGTATGTAGGTGGGATTTTAGGCTGTGGATGATAAGAAAATCATTATTTTATGGATTGTAAAAGAAGGTGAAAAGCAGTAGAATAGATGGATAGGATAATAAGTATTGAAAGGATTTGTGGTATAAAATGAGACATGGATTTGTAAAGGCAGCTGCAGTTACACCGGATATAAGGGTAGCAGACTGTATTTTTAATGGTGAAAGCATAATTAAAGAAATGAAGTACTGTGCAGACAGGGGGGTTAAGATAGCGGTTTTCCCTGAACTTACCATTACGGGTTATACCTGTGGCGAGTTATTTTTACAGGAGAGGCTGTTAAGTGCGGCTGTCAATACACTGCAGAAAATCATAAAGGCAAGCTGGGGCATGGATATGCTTACAGTGGCAGGACTGCCGTTTGAAATGGATGGAAAACTCTATAATGTAGCGGCGGTGTTTAAGGATGGAGAATTATTGGGGCTTGTGCCTAAACAGTACATTCCAAACTACTCAGAGCTTTATGAAGCGAGGCATTTTGCTCCATTTTCAGGAGATAACAGGCTGATAAGCTGGGAAAAGAATAAGAGCGGATATACTTATTTTGGCAATAAACTCATATTTGAAAATACAGATATGAAAAACCTTAAGATTGCGGCTGAAATCTGTGAAGACCTATGGGTGGTTATTCCGCCAAGCAATTATCATGCTATGGCAGGTGCAACCATAATAGTCAATCCGTCTGCAAGCCCGGAGATAATGGGTAAGCAGTATTATAGGAGGGATTTGGTTCAGGGACAGTCTGCAAGGCTCAATGCCGGCTATATCTACGCTACTACAGGAGAGGGAGAGTCGACTACAGACCTTGTTTTTGGCGGACATAACCTGATTTGTGAAGACGGTATCATCTTGGCAGAGAAAGAGCGTTTTAAGAATGGCACCATCATCACTGAAATAGATGTAAATAAGCTTGCTTATGAAAGAAGAAAGATGAATACCTGTGAAATAAAGGGTATGGAGGGTTATGATTTTATTGAATTTTCATTTGCAAAGGTTCATGTTACAGGATATAACCAAGATGGAATACAGGAAAAGATACTTGTAGAAATACCATTGGAAAGAAAATTCCCGAAATCTCCATTCATTCCGGAGAATAAGGAAGAAAGTGACCGCAATTCAGAAGATGTAATTACAATTCAGGCACTTGGGCTAAAAAAGAGAATAGCACATATAGGCTGCAAATATGTAGTTGTTGGGCTTTCAGGCGGACTTGATTCTACTCTTGCAGTCTTGGTGGCTTGTAGGACCTTTGATATGCTTAAAATAGACAGAAAAAATATTATAGCTGTCACCATGCCTTGCTTTGGTACTACAGGCAGAACATACAATAATGCAAAGGCTCTGGCAGAGGAGCTTGGTATTACACTTCGTGAAATAAATATCAAAGAATCGGTGCTTTCTCATCTAAAAGACATTGGGCACGATGAAAATGACCACAATGTAACCTTTGAAAATGCACAGGCTCGTGAGCGTACTCAGGTACTCATGGATCTTGCAAATGAATATGGCGGTATTGTTATAGGTACAGGAGATATGAGTGAACTTGCACTCGGTTTTGCTACTTACAACGGTGACCATATGTCAATGTATGGGGTAAATGCGTCTATACCTAAAACCCTTGTTCGGCAGTTAGTCAGATATTCTGCTCAAAATGCAGAGAAAGATGGGAAAGAGATTCTTTCAACCATACTTACAGACATAGTGGATACCCCTGTAAGCCCTGAACTTCTTCCGACAAATGAGGTAGGAGAGTTGGTGCAAAAAACCGAGGAAATAGTAGGACCTTATGAATTAAATGATTTCTTCCTATACAATATGGTGAGGTGGGGCATGGATCCAGACAAGCTTTTTAGAATCGCAAGCCTTACCTTTGAAGATGAATATTCAAAGGAAGAGATAGAAAAGTGGCAGAAGAGTTTTTACCGCAGATTCTTTGCTCAACAGTACAAGAGGTCCTGTCTTCCGGATGGTCCAAAGGTTGGTTCCGTAACTTTATCTCCAAGAGGAGATTTTAGGATGCCGTCAGATGCTGTAGGCAGGCTCTGGATACAGTAAAAGAGGGGGATGAAATGATACTTGGAATATATGGTTCCGGAGGGCATGGGCTTGAAGTGGAAGAACTGGCCGGAGTTATCAATTTGAAAGAAAATAGATGGGAAAGGATTATTTTCCTGGATGATGCACCGGACAGGGTGGATAATGAAAAAATATTTTCATTTAATGAGATAAAAAACAGATATAGTACAGAAGAGATAGAGTTTATGATTGGCATAGGTGAGCCGGTTATTAGAAACAAGGTATTTTTGAAGGTGAAAAATATGGGCGGTAAATTTGCTGTTCTTATTCACCCAACAGCAGTAGTGGCAGAGAGTGCCAGGATTGAAGAAGGGGTAATGATAGGCAGTAATGCCTTTGTCTCCGTAAGAACCCATTTGCATGAAAATGTACTAATACAGCCTATGGCGGCGGTTGACCATGAATGTGTTATTGGAAGAAATTCAGTAGTCTCAAGCTTTGTGGCAATGGGTGGAGGCAGCAGCCTTGGAGAGAATTCCTTTATTGGCTTAAATGCAGCTGTCAAGCAGGGAGTAAACATCGGTGACGGCTCTGTGGTTGGAATGGGCTCTGTGGTTATAAAGGATGTAGATGACAGGGTTATGGTAGTAGGAAATCCCGCAAGAAAGATAAAAATGGGTGATGTTAGGGCGTTTTAATAATAGAGGAAAAGGTAAAAATATGCAGATTTTATTTCTAACTCTTATGAAAATATACTCTCCACATGATGAGGGGATATATATGGACTTGATGAAGTGTTTTACGGAAAATGGACATAGGGTTTATATAATATCACCTCTTGAAAAGAAGGATAGTGGGGAAGAAGAGATTATAAAGGCCTCGGATATAAGCCTTGTTAGGTGTAGGACTGGAAATCTTTTTGGAGTGGGTATGTTTGAAAAGGGAATTTCTCAGACCAGGCTTGCTTCTCAGTATTTAAGAGCAATTGACAAATATTTCGCAGGGATAAAATTTGACCTTATACTATATTCCACTCCGCCAATCAGCCTTGCAGGTGTGGTGGAGAAGGTAAAAAAAAGAACTGGAGCAGTTACCTACCTTCTACTAAAGGACATTTTTCCTCAAAATGCAGTAGATATCGGCATTTTAAAGCCTTTTATGGCAGAGCTGTTATTTAGGAACAAGGAGAAAAAACTCTACGATATTTCAGATTACATAGGCTGTATGTCGCCTGCAAATGTAAAATATTTACTTGCACACAATGAAATAGACAGCGCTAAGGTGGAGGTATGTCCTAACTCAATAAGGGTTAAGCTGAATGAGGACGAAGCTTTATGTGTGAAAGATAACTTGGACTCAGAAAAAAACTATAAAGATGAGTTGTTCGCTAAATATGATATTCCAACAGATAAAACAATCTTCCTATATGGAGGAAATCTGGGAAAGCCGCAGGATATTCCTTTCATTATAGAGTGTATAAAAAGGGCTTGTACAGTGGATAAGGCTTATTTTGTAATTTGTGGTGATGGGACTGAGTACGGAAGGCTGTTGGAATTTGTAAATGAATGTAAACCGAAGAACCTAAGTTTGATTAAATCCCTGCCAAAGCCTGATTATGACAGGTTTGCAAGTTTTTGGATGTAGGAATGATCTTTCTTGACCATAGATTTACTATACCGAACTTTCCTTCAAGGCTGTTATCCTATCTTAAAGAGAAAATGCCGGTTCTGGTATGTGCTGATGAAAGTACGGATATAGGGAGAATTGCAGAAAATAATGATTTCGGGCTTAGTTCAGCCAGCAATAATGTGGAAGATTTTGTGGAAAATGTGGCAAGACTTACCGATGAGAAACTTAGAGCCCGTTTAGGAGAAAACGGATATAAGTTTTTACTTGAGAACTATACGGTGGAAAATAGCTGCGAGATTATAATGAAACATTTTAAATAGCCAGCCGTATTATAAAAATTTACAATTATTGATATTAATTATGAAGTGTATTAAGAGTGATGTCGCAGAGCATTAGTGCCGGGATAAAAAAACTCCCTGAGTATAAACCGATAATTCGGAATATACGAAGGGAGGTATATAAACATAAAATCAGGTTACACATTATTGGCGTTGGCTATATCAGGCTTTCTTCTGTTAAATCTTTCGTGGTTAAGATAATACTGCTCTTTATCAGAATACATACTTTTATCAAGTTCCTTTATAAATTCATCAAAGTTTTCACTTGAAGATTTGTGCAGTCC
The DNA here is from genome assembly GCA_916439065.1 of uncultured Catonella sp. GTDB lineage: Bacteria > Bacillota > Clostridia > Lachnospirales > Lachnospiraceae > Catonella. The sequence continues at coordinate 880,625 of CAKAGD010000002.1, read as the reverse complement.
TAAACCAAAAGACAGTGACAACTGATATTTTCTGTCAGGCAGGGAATTTATTTCGTTAAGCTTGTGCATTATCTGTTTTTTTATATCTAATAGTGCATTATAATCTGCCTTCTCAATAAAGATAAGAAATTCATCGCCGGCATATCGAATAACTGAACCTGATTCAGGTGTTGATTCAAATAAAATATTTGCAATCTCAATTAGAGCCTTATCTCCTGTATCATGCCCATAGGTATCATTTATAGACTTAAATCTATTTACATCAAGCATTATGCCGCCACGCATTGTTTCATAAAATTTATTATTAAAAAGATAGGCTCTGTTTAATAAACCGGTAAGCTCATCAATATAAGCATGTTCCTTTTGAAGGCTCATAAAGACACTGGAGAGCCCGACAGCTACAGATACCCAGCCGGTGGCCAGCCCATAAAATAAAATTTGAGCCATAAAGCCTATGAGTACAGGAAGTAAAAATACCCAAATTGGGAAAAAATTCACATGCCTTTTATTCTTAAAAGTTCTGTGTACATATGCACTATATAAAATATAGCCATAAGATATAATGACATATAGGCGGGAAAGAGGACCGCGCCTATAGATATTATCGGAATCAATACTAAAAACTATGGGAACAAACCAGTTAATCAATGCACTTATGAAAATAATGACTGCAGGTATTGAAATAATTTTAACCCACCGCCTTGTTTTGGAAGTATTTCCATACAGATGAAATATGATGAAGGCATTCCAAAACATACAAATGGACATGGTTGTCAGGTATGCGATAGTATTGCCTAACATACTGATAAATATAAAAGTTTCCGGGTTTTCCATCAGCGGCAAATGTTAATGCATCAAAAAGACAGGATATACCTGTTATGGCAAGCATATATTTGAGCATAGCATAGTCCGGCTTGGACCTTTGCAAAATGGAGTAGTTATTGACAATAATCGATAAAACTATAGCGATACCGACTGAACTTGCAACATATACATGTGTTATACCCATTAGTCATACCCCGCATATCTTTGTTTAATACTAATTATTACATATTTTTTAGGTAAGTTCAATAGAAAAGTGCATGAAATCACGATTCTGCAATATATAAAGACTTAATTTTATTGAAAATGCCAGCCCACTGTGTTAAAATATTTTTGTGGAGAGTATCTGCGGCAAAAAGGAAACTCCCTAAGTATAAACCGTTTACACGGAATCATACGAAGGGAGGTGGTGCTGATGACTGCTTATGAAATCATCATGATCTTCATAGGGATACTAGGTCTGCTAATATCCTTCGGAGGTTTTCTTATCGCCATTTTTACTTTTCTCGATAAGAGAAAGTAGATTACCTGCTTGTCGCAAGCAAGCGAGGTGAGTCCTATAGGACTTTAACACTAAGCTTAGGGAGTACCATATACGTGGATACTCTCTTCTCCATAACTATAGCATATTATGATACAGGTGTCAAAGGTATAATACTCTGTTTGGTTACTTTTAGGAGAATATATTATCTTTTGACATTCATGTCATATCACATAATAATTATAAATATATTAGCTTACAGAAAGGCAATTATCATGAGCATATTTACAGGAAAAACCCTGCTTATTACAGGTGGAACAGGTTCATTTGGTCATGCGGTTATGGACAGGTTTCTTTCAACAGATATAGGTGAAATAAGGATATTTTCAAGGGATGAGAAGAAACAGGACGATATGAGGCACGAATATCAGGCGAAGATGCCTGAGGTGGCTGAAAAGATTAAGTTCTACATAGGAGATGTGAGGGATATCAACTCCGTTAAAAATGCCATGAACGGAGTTGACTATATCTTCCACGCTGCAGCACTCAAACAGGTGCCTTCCTGTGAGTTCTTCCCGATAGAAGCAGTTAAGACAAATGTGCTTGGCACTGAAAATGTACTAAATGCAGCTATAGAAGCGGAGGTAAAGAGTATAATCTGCCTTTCTACTGACAAGGCGGCCTACCCAGTAAATGCTATGGGCACAAGTAAGGCTATGATGGAAAAGGTAATAGTGGCGAAGTCCCGTACTGTAGACCAGTCAAAGACCAAGATATGCTGCACAAGATATGGCAATGTTATGTGCTCTCGTGGCTCCGTTATCCCTCTTTGGATAGACCAGATAAGGGCAGGAAACCCTATTACAGTCACAGAGCCTGCTATGACTAGGTTTATTATGTCGCTTGAAGAGGCTGTTGATCTCGTTCTTTTTGCATTTGAACATGGAGAAACAGGAGACATACTGGTACAAAAGGCACCTGCCTGCACTATCAAGGTTCAGGCGGAGGCGGTTTGCGATTTGTTTAACGGAGATAAGAATGCAATCAGACAGATAGGTATAAGACATGGTGAAAAGATGTATGAAACCCTGCTTACTAATGAGGAGTGCGAAAGAGCTATCGACCTTGGCAAGTTCTACAGGGTGCCTTGTGACAGCAGAAATCTTAACTATGATAAATATTTCACACAGGGAAATACTGAAAGAGCCAAGTTAACTGAGTTTAACTCAAATAATACCGAACTCCTTAATGTGGAGGAAGTAAAGGCAAAGCTTATGGAACTTAGCTACATTAGGGAAGAGCTTGAGAAGTAGCTGCCAATATTGCAGGAGTGAGATAAACTAAGTTCCAAACATCCATACATCTAAGGATGTTAGATGATTAGATACTTAGATGCCTGGTAAGCAGTGTAAGATAGCAGGGTGTTTTATAGGGCATAGAATAGGATTGGATTAAGATATGAATATACTTGTTACAGGTGCAAAAGGATTTGTGGGAAAAAATCTCGTGGAAAATCTTAAATGCATAAGAGATGGCAAAAATACCACAAGACCTGAACTTAAGATTGATGAAATATATGAATATGATGCAGAATCAGATAAGGAACAGCTCTTTTACTATTGTGAGAGGGCTGGCTTTGTATTTAATCTGGCAGGAGTGAACCGCCCTAAGGATGAGGGGGAGTTTATGAAGGGAAACTTCGGCTTTGCTTCAGAACTTTTAGAAACACTTAAAAATGTAAGAATACCTGCCCTGTAATGCTATCTTCTTCAGTACAGGCAACACTTGCAGGGAGATTTCAGACTTCAGAATACGGAAGGTCTAAGCTTGCAGGTGAGGAACTTTTCTTTGACTACAGCAGGGAAACTGGGGCAAAGGTGCTGGTATACAGGTTCCCAAACCTCTTTGGTAAGTGGTGCAGGCCCAATTATAACTCAGCAGTGGCCACATTTTGTTACAATACAGCCAACGACCTGCCTCTTACGATAAATGACAGAAATACTGTGCTCGAGCTCTTGTACATAGATGACCTTGTAGAAGGCCTCCTGGATGCACTTGAAGGCAAAGAACAATACTGCGAATATGAGGGAGTAGAGGCAATAGGGCAGAAAGACGGCATATATGCCTACATTCCTGTGACTCATAAGGTGGCTCTTGGAGAAATAGCTGATACTTTAGAGAAATTTAAGGCTCAGCCAGAGACCCTTATTATGCCTGAGATACCAGAGGGAAGCTTTGCAAAGAAGCTGTATTCAACCTATTTATCATATTTGCCAAAAGAGAAGGTAAGCTTTACATTAAGGATGAATGAAAATAATAGGGGCAGTTTTACAGAACTTCTTAAAACCACCTCCTGTGGGCAGTTCTCGGTAAATATAAGCAAGCCTGGTATAACAAAGGGAGAACACTGGCACAATACCAAGTGGGAGTTCTTTATAGTAGTGTCGGGCAAGGCTCTCATACAGGAAAGAAAGATAGGAACGGATGAGGTTCTGGAGTTTTATGTAAGCGGCGAGAAGATTGAGGCAGTACATATGCTGCCGGGATATACACATAACATTATCAATCTCTCAGATACAGAGGATTTGATTACCCTTATGTGGGCCAATGAAAGCTTTGATAAGAACAGACCTGACACCTTATTTGAGAAGGTGGAAGTGGATAATTAAGAATGATAAAGCAATAACAAATGATGGGTTAATGAAAAAATCAGCGAATTAAAGCAAATTAGTACGAGGGAAACGAAGGATTGATAGTATAAAAGCTATGAATATTGATAAAAATGAGTGTTTGAAACAATGAGGTATGAAGATGAAGACAGATTATACGGATGTGAGTTTTGTAAATAACGGTAAATTGAAATTACTCATAATAGTTGGCACAAGGCCTGAGATAATAAGGCTTTCAGAGGTTATAAAGAAGTGCAGGCTGTATTTTGACTGTATCTTAGCCCACACAGGGCAGAACTATGATTATAACCTAAATGGTATCTTTTTTTAAGGACTTAAAGCTTAAAGATGCTGAAGTATATATGGATGCGGTAGGAGCTGACCTTGGCGAGACGGTTGGCAATATTATAGCTGCTTCATATAAGCTGATGGTAAGCCTTAAACCGGACGCCCTTCTTATACTCGGTGATACCAACAGCTGTCTCTCTGCCATATCAGCGAAGAGGCTTCACATACCTATATTTCATATGGAAGCGGGAAACAGATGTAAGGATGAATGCCTGCCTGAGGAGACAAACCGCAGGATAGTGGATATAATATCAGATGTGAATCTGGCTTACTCTGAGCATGCGAGGAGATACCTTGCGGAATGCGGTCTTCCAAAGGAGAGAACCTATGTGACGGGCTCCCCTATGGCTGAGGTGCTAAGAGCCAATCTTGCCGAAATTAAGGCAAGTGATGTGCTTACCAGACTGAGTCTAAAAGAGGGCAAATACATCCTTTTATCTGCTCACAGAGAAGAGAACATAGATACCAAGGAGAATTTCACATCCCTTTTTACCGCGGTAAATAAGCTGGCAGAAAAATACGATATGCCGGTGCTTTACTCCTGTCATCCAAGGAGCAGGAAACGCCTTGAAGAATCAGGCTTTAAGCTTGACAGCAGAGTTATAAGACAGGAGCCTCTAGGCTTTCACGACTATAACAAGCTTCAGATGTCTGCATTTTTGGTGGTATCAGACAGCGGCACCCTCCCTGAGGAGAGCTCTTTCTACATAAGCGAGGGCAGTCCATTCCCGGCGGTCTGCATAAGAACTTCTACCGAAAGACCTGAAGCCCTTGACAAAGGAGACTTTATCCTTGCAGGCATAGATGAAAAGAGCCTCTTGCAGGCAGCAGACACAGCAGTAAGTCTGAAGGCAAATGGGGATTATGGCCTCCCTACACCGGACTATATGGATGAGAATGTAAGCGATAAGGTAGTAAGGATAATCCAGGGGTATACCGGGGTTGTGAATAAGATGGTGTGGAGGAAGTAGGGATAACTCTAATGGTGAAATGAGTAAAAGGTAAAGTTTTGGACAAATAGAGAAAAAATTAAGTAGAATAGAACTAGAATGAAGGAGGTATGCGAATGTCAGAGAGAAGATTGAATAATAGCATATTTCTAATGTATCTTGTGTCAACCAATTATATGAAGGCTCATAAAATGACAAAGGGAGATTTGAACAGTTGGACAGAAAGTTTGAAATACTAAATTATATTGCAGAATGCCCAGACATTTTCGATAGTCTTACAGAAGAAGAAATGGTGGAGGAGATTGATAACTATGTTGCAAGTTGATTGTGAATACATCCTCTATCATGGAACCGTCTCTGAAATAAAGCAAGTTGACGTGACGAAGGGAAGAGGACGGAAAGATTTTGGAAAAGGCTTCTATATAGCGACATCTAAAAAACAGGCTATAGGTATGATGCATAAGAAATACAAAGAAATGCTGCGTCGTAACAGGAATAAGAGTAATAATGATGTTAAAGAGCATTTGTATGAAGTAGAATTAGATGAGAATTATTTAAGAACACTTAGCACTAAGAAGTTTTTGATGCCAGATCAATAATGGTTGGATTTTATTCTGTGGTGCAGAGAAGATGGAAACACACCGCATAACTATGATTTAGTAATTGGACCAACCGCTGACGATGATACAATGATTTGCTTAAGAGCATATTGGGATGGGCTTTATGGGAAAGTTGGATCGTATGAAGCTAAAAATATACTGCTAAATAATTTAGAGCCGGAGAACTTAGGAGTTCAGTATTTTATTGGTAAGCAAGAAGTGGCTGATAGATTGATAAAATCTATGAAAGAAATAGATTGGAGATGATTTAATGTCTGAGAATAGAATTGAAACAATTAAAGGCCTATGCGTGGTAAATATAACTAGATTTATCATGACTAAATTAGGGCTTAGTGCGGATGAAGCCTACGCTAAATTTATGCAAATGGAAATGTTTGACCTGTTAATGGATACAGATTCCGGCATGTATTTGGAACAGAATGAGTTTTTGATTGAATGCTGCGAAAAAGAAATTGATTATGGTGCGGAAGAACTATATAAGTTCTTGGAAGTAGCATAGGTTTAATAGTGGGTTCCCGGGTTGTGAATAAGATGGTGTGGAGGAAATAAAAATACAAAATGTATTTAATTTACTCTCAAAACATGTTATAATCTCCTTATAGGAGGAGTAAGTTATGAAGCATATATATTTAGTTAATTATAGAGTAAAAGGGATTAAGACATTAGAAGAAGAGGTATCGCTTTCCTTTTACAAAAAGACCATAACAATGCCTTTAGATACTAAAGAATATAATATTAAAGGCATATATGGAATCAACGGTTCAGGCAAGTCAGGCATAGTAGCTTCCGCAGATATACTCAGAAATCTTCTGCTTGATGATGGCTATCTTAACAATCCCATGGTTCAGAAGAACTTGGATGCGATTATCAATAAGAAATCGAAGGAGCTTTTTATAGGTGCAGATTTTCTGGCTGAATATAAAGAAAAGACATATCTTTATAGGTATGAGATATTACTTAAAAAGACCGTTACTGATAAGTATGCCATTAGTTCAGAAAAACTATCATATAGACTTGCAACTTCTAAAAAGGATGACTTTAATAGTCTAATAGAAGTTAAAAATGGGATAATTGATTACATTGATATAAAAAATGATGAAGAGTTAAAGAATACTTTTATTCAGAGCACTTTGAATCTGCTATCAATGTCTGCTGTATCATCGGTCTTTTTGGATAAGATGTACCCTTATGGAGAACAGATAAGCAATATCATTTCACTTGATGGAGTACTTTTGCTGATTCATTTGGGAATAAGAATGAAGGTATATATGGATCAGTCTGACAACCACATAGATTACCTTCTTAAAAATATGCTAATGTATACAACGGAAACAGATAAAGATGATATATATATTGATTCTTTGCGTAAAGGTGCTTTAAGTTTGAATCGTTCTTCGATTGATGCAATATCGGGTGGTACTGATTTGATTGCAAAGCCAATATATACACTCTATGAAAAGAAAGTAAAAAGACTAAAAGAGTTTATAAAAATCTTCAAGTCTGATTTGACGGATATAACAATTGATAGAAAAGAAGATGGAGACAATTATGTCTGCAATTTGAATATGGTTTATGGATATTATGTGGTTCATACAGAGTTTGAGAGTACTGGTGTCAAAAAGTTGATAAAGCTATTTGATTATTTACAGTTTATGGTACAAGGTGGGATTGTATTTATAGATGAATTTGACTCAAACCTGCATGATGTGTACTTATGTGCCTTGCTGGAATATCTTATGGAGTATGGTAAAGGACAGCTTTGTTTTACGACACATAATGTCGGACCGATGGATGTACTAAAGAGAAATAAAAAGTCCATAGATTTTTTGTCTGTAGACCATAAGATTTATCCTTGGACAACCAATGGCAACTATTCGCCTTCAAAACTATATAGAAATGGTATGATAGAGGGCTCTCCGTTTAATGTGGATTCCATTGATTTCATAGGTATTTTCGATCCTCTAGAGGAGGTAGACTAAGAATGGGTCTTCAGTTGATATTTGTAGTAGAGGCTAACAAGAAAAGTAAAACTGACTGGATATATATTAAAGAGACGATAGACAGGTTTTACAAATATGATGTGGCACACTTAAAACTATCCGCTGTATATATGGAAGGTAAAAACAAATATTTGGCCAAGGAGAAAGAAGTTAACTTGCTGATATCTCAGTACAGTGTAGCTTCTGTAAATAATGTTACAAAAGTGATTTATTGCTTTGATTGTGATGATTATGACAGTAATCCTGTAGATAAAGAATTCCTAGAGAAAACGCAAGAATTTTGCAAAGCTAACAACTATGAATATGCGTGGTTTTGTAAAGATATTGAGAGGGTATATTTAGGCAAGAAAGTGGAAGATGGGCATAAGAATAGTGAAGCAACAAGATTTAAGGCAAATAAGCTGATTGATGGAGTAAGTGAGAGTAGATTGAATGGTAAATCCATTAGCCACAATATGAGCAATATATTAAGGGTGCTTGATGAATTTGAGGCTGATTTGGTGAGAAAGTAAGGAGTTGGTGTGGAGGAAGTAAAAAAGAACAATAACATGAGAAAATTATGTATAAAGATATTTATTATACTAATACCGATAATAGCCTATTTTACTTTGTTTCTTGCCTTTGATGTGAATGATTTTTCGGGACTTAGACATTCACTTTTTCACAATATTGAAGAGAGTAAGATAATAGCGTATGATGGTATGAAGACAGTTGACAGTCCATATTCTATAATAAAATATATAAATGAACTTGATTCAAATAAGGAAGTAAAATTCAGCTATATATTTGGTGATTCAAGGATTAATGGAATAGATGTAGTCAAGTTGCATAGCTTAGATGGTAAAAACTATATAAATCTTGCCTTTGGTGGTTGTACTATGAAGGAAAGCGTTGATGAGTTTTGGCTGGCTGTATCTAAAAGTAAGCCTGAAAGGGTCATCTTTGAGGTAGACTACTATAACTTGAATGAGAAAAGACAATTAGACCGTATAAAGCAAGTTCTGAATATGAGTAAAATACAGTATTTTTTGACTACTTTAATAATAAAGCCATGCTTGATGAAGCTGTGACAAAACTAAAGCAGAGTAGACAGGAAAGTATAACTCCTGTAGGAGAATTACAGCCTTCCAGATTTGAAAGCTACCTAACACAGATAAAAGCTATTTGTGAAAGCTATGAAGTTGACAAGGAAGGTGTAGACAATCTTCTAAAAATCGCAGACTATTGTGATATAAACGATGTAGAACTGGTTTTCTTTATTCCTCCGGTTCATAAAAGTATCTACGATGGAGTTATTGCTTTTTACGGTATAGATAAAAAAATGGAGAAAATCAAAGAAGAATTATCAAAGAAAGCAACTGTAATAGATATGCAGTACCCCTCTGAAATATGTGAAAAAGATGGGCTTTGGTTTGATGGGCATCATTTTATGGGAGAACTTATGGAACAGGTAGAAAAGAATGTTACCTTAACTGATGAAAAGTATGTGAAGATAATGAGGAAGGACAGATAAATGTTATTTTTAAATCCAATTTTTTGGATATCAATATTAATAGTACTAATGGTGTATTATAATGTGCAAAACAAAAACATTAAAAATTTACTGTTAGTTGTATTTAGTTTTGGCTGGTATATTTGGTATACAAAAACAGTTTCTCTATATCTGTTCTCGACAATATTAACTACCTGGTTTTATGGGAAAATATATGAAAAACAGGGCACTAATAGAATTCTTAGGTTCCTTGCCTGGATAGTGGGAATTGGCACTAACCTCGGTATACTTATAGTGCTAAAATACAATGGGTTGATATTTAATACAGACTTGGGATTCATCATACCTATGGGACTGTCATTTTATACCTTTCAGGCAGTAGGATATTGTATAGATATTAGAAACGGAACTTGTAAGCCTGAGAAAAACTTCATAAATCATTGCCTGTTTATAGGCTTTATTCCGCAATTATTGACTGGGCCAATCTCCAGAAAAGAGGATTTGGGGAAAGAAATTGAGAAGGATAAGTTCTTTGATTATGAAAAGACAGTGCTTGCGATTTATAGGGTTGTTTTAGGATTATTTAAGAAAATTGTTATAGCGGATAATCTTGCGGTTGTAGTTAACGGTATATATAATGAGTACAATCTGTATTCGGGTTTACTGCTTGCCATTATTATGGTATTATATGTGGTGGAGCTGTACTCTGATTTTGCTGGAAGCATTGATATAGCCATTGGTATAGCCGGACTGTTTGGAATAAAGCTTACTGAGAATTTTAATAAGCCTTTTATAGCTAAGACAGCATCAGAGTTTTGGAGAAGATGGCATATTACACTTGGTGCCTGGATGCGAGATTATGTATTTAATCCCATTTTACTTTTATTTAGTAGAAATTTTCCTGAAAATCTTAGGAGAAAACTGGGTAAAAAATTGGTTAGAAAAATGGTAACTTGGTTCTCTCTTATTATACTTTGGAGTGTTGTAGGACTTTGGCATGGAGCAGATATTAAATATTGGATTGGTAACGGACTGTGGTATGCCTTGATTATTATATGCGGAGAAATGTTTGAACCGCTATTTGACATTATTTGTAAAAAACTGCGTTTGAATAGAAAAAGTAAACCATTTGAGATTTTTCAAGTGATTAGAACATTTATGATAGTTTGCGTAGGTAATCTGTTCTTTAGTTCTAAATCAGCTTATGATGCAATAAATATCTTAAAGAGGGTTGGCTTTGAATTCACAACTAACTTTGGTAATATTGGATTTTTCACATCTCTACAGGGAAGGGAAAAACTGAGGATATTGATAGGGCTTACAATGAGTATTGTGCTTGTAGGTATATCTTTATTTAATGTTGATATTAATAGACTTAGAAATAGAAAAGTTGTAGTCAGGTGGGGATTGTATTTTGTTATAGTTATGGTAGTCTTTGTAAACTATATTTTACAAAGTGGTGGAAATGGTGATATAGGCAACTTTATTTATATGCAGTTTTAGATTTGTAGTTTTAGTAGATATGTTTGTGATGAGGAATTTGAATTTGGATAAATTAAAAATTATTTTTATTGCACCGCTACCGCCACCTTATGGCGGAATTGCGAACTGGATGGCTATGTTATCAAGATACATTAGTAAAGAGAAGGCATCAAAGATAGCATATAGCATTATAGATACTTCGCCTAAAAAGAGGGTAACAGAGGGACGAGGTTTATTACAAAGAGTAGTTGGTGGTTTCGTATCACTTATTAAGACCTCATTTGAACTAAGAAATGAACTGGGAAGAGGTAATCCAGATTGTGTACATATAACCACAAGCGGAAGTCTTGGGTTAATGAGAGACAGAGCTGTATTAAGAATGTTGTCAAAAAGAAAGATTAATTCAGTTTATCATATTCGCTTTGGAAGGGTTAATAAACTTCTAAAACTTAATAATTGGGAAGGTAAGTTGCTTAGTTATAATCTGAAGCTAGCTGCGAATATCATTGCGATAGATGGGGATACATATAAGTGCCTGACAGAGTTTGGATTTGGTGACAAAAGTTATTATGTGCCTAATTGTATCAACTTAAAGGAACTTCCTGAAAGTTCTATTATAAAAGAAAAAATTATATCTTTTATAGGCTGGGTAATACCTGTAAAAGGAATAGGGGAGTTGGTGCAGGCTTGGAAAGAGATTTCGGTAGAAATATCAAAGGAATGGAAGCTTGAAATAATAGGACCTTACAGCAAAGAATATATTGACACATTTAAAATACAAAATAGTGATAATATTAGTTTCGTTGGAGAGTTAGAACATAATAAAGCATTGGAACATTTGAATATGAGTTCAGCATTCGTACTTCCCAGTTATACTGAAGGGTTCCCTAATTCTGTACTTGAAGCGATGGCTCTGGGAACAACAGTTATAGCTTCGGATGTTGGTGCAATACCACAGATGTTGTCGGATGGCTGTGGTATAGTGGTAAAGGCGAAGAATGTAGTTGAATTAAAAGATGCTCTAGTTAAGGTGATGACTGAGAACATCTCCGGCTTTGGTAATAGGGCATTGGAGAAAGTTAAAAGTGAATATGAAATATCGAAGGTTGTAGAACAATATATTAGACTTTGGAGGAAGAACGATGTTATTTGATGATTTGTTAGCTAAGAAAGAGAGCATATCCCTTATAGGTCTTGGATATGTGGGAATGCCTATTGCTGTTGCATTTGCTAAAAAGGTAAATGTAATAGGATTTGACCTAAATGAGGATAAAATAAACCTGTATAAATCAGGGATAGATCCTACAAATGAAGTCGGTAATGAAATAATTAAATCTACTTCTGTTGAGTTTACTGCTAATGAAGAAGACTTAAGAAGGGCAAAGTTTCATATAGTTGCAGTACCTACTCCTGTAAATGATGACCATACTCCAGACTTGACTCCGGTTGAGGGTGCGAGCAGGATACTTGGAAAAAACCTTACTAAAGGGAGTATTGTTGTATTTGAATCTACTGTTTATCCGGGAGTGACGGAAGAGGTATGTGTTCCTATTTTAGAAAAAGAATCAGGACTTAAATGCGGAGTTGATTTTAAAATAGGTTATTCTCCTGAGCGAATAAATCCGGGTGATAAGGTTCATAGACTTGAAACTATTACTAAAATAGTTTCAGGTATGGATGATGAATCTCTTGAAGAAATAGCAAAAACATATGAACTTGTAGTAGAAGCAGGTGTTTACAGGGCTGAATCCATAAAAGTGGCTGAAGCTGCAAAAGTAATAGAAAATAGCCAGAGAGATATAAATATAGCTTTTATGAATGAGCTTTCAATCATCTTTAACAAGATGGGTATAGATACCTTATCTGTACTAAAGGCTGCAGGAACAAAATGGAACTTCCTCAAATTCTATCCGGGACTTGTAGGAGGGCATTGTATAGGCGTAGATCCATACTATCTTACATATAAAGCTGAAATGCTTGGTTATCATAGCCAGGTCATACTGTCAGGCAGAAGAATAAATGATGACATGGGTAAGTATGTAGCAGAAAATCTTGTTAAAAGCTTAATAAAAACAGGTAAGCCTGTTACAGAGGCTAAGGTTGCTATCCTAGGATTTACATTTAAGGAGAATTGTCCTGATACAAGAAACAGTAAGGTGTTTGATATTGTTAAAGAACTTAGGGAGTACAGTATTGAGCCTATAGTAGCAGATCCGGTAGCTGATAGTGATGAAGCAGAAAAATTATATGGAATTGGGTTTACTAATGTGTCTGAAATTAAAGATATGGATGGAGTGATACTTGCAGTTGCACATGAAGAATTTAGCAGACTTACACTGGAAGATATGAATAAAATCTGTGGAGGAAATCCTAAAGTATTACTTGATATAAAAGGAATTTTAGATAGAAAAGAATATGAAAAAGCAGGTTACTGCTATTGGAGATTGTAATGGATTATAAAGATTTAAGATTTGAGGAAGGAAGTATTTTTCTTGTAACAGGTGGTGCAGGCTTTATTGGTTCAAACCTTTGTGAAGCATTGCTTAATATGGGACATAAAGTAAGGTGCTTAGATGACTTATCTACAGGGAAAAGAGAAAATATTGATTTATTTATAAATAATCCTAACTATGAATTTATAGAGGGCGATATTAAAAACTTAGATACCTGTATGAAAGTAACTGAAGGAGTAAACTATGTGCTTAATCAGGCGGCATGGGGAAGTGTACCAAGAAGTATAGAAATGCCGTTATTTTATTCTGCTAACAACATAGGCGGAACTCTCAATATGCTTGAAGCGTCAAGGGTTAATGGAGTTAAAAAGTTTGTATATGCTTCGAGTTCGTCGGTCTATGGTGATGAACCAAACCTTCCAAAGACAGAGAACAGAGTGGGCAGGCTTCTATCACCTTATGCAGTAACTAAGCGTACTAATGAGGAATGGGCCAGACAGTATACTATTAATTATGGACTCCAAACCATAGGGCTTAGGTATTTTAATGTATTTGGAAGAAGACAGGATCCAAATGGAGCTTATGCAGCTGTTATACCTAAATTCATTAAACTTATGCTTCAAGGAGAGGCTCCAACAATAAATGGAGATGGGAAACAAAGCAGAGACTTTACTTATATTGAAAATGTAATAGAGGCTAACTTAAAGGCTTGTCTTGCAGGTGAAGAAGCAGGTGGAGAGGCCTTTAACATAGCTTACGGAGGCAGAGAATATCTAATTGATATATATCAGGTATTGAAGGAAGCACTTGGTGTTGAACTTGAACCTATATTTGGACCAGATAGAAAAGGTGATATTAAACATAGTAATGCAGATATAAGTAAGGCAAGAAAGATGCTTGGCTATGATCCTCAATATAATTTTGAAAGAGGACTAAATGAGGCAATTGCTTGGTATAAGGAGAATTTATAGGCACATGAAAATAGCATTTGTGTATGGATCATTGACTGGGGGCGGTGCAGAAAGAGTAATTTCAAATTTGGCAAATAGGCTTAGCGAAACACATAATGTGTCAATTATCATTTTCACCGAGGAGGATTCGGTTTATAGATTGAATGAAAACATAAAGCTTATCCGTCCAGTCAAGTTGCAAAAAGGGAAATCGATAATTTATAGGATTGTAGGCTTTCTTAATAGGAGTAAATTTTTGCAAGAAAATATTAAAAGTTATGATTGTGTAATATCTTTTGATAATTTACTGGCAACACAATGCAAACTTGTAAGTCCAAAGACAAAAGTGATAGGCTCTGAGCGAGCAAATCCCTTTTTTGCAAAGAAGTTTAAGGAGAAACTAACTATTAAATTATCCTGTATCTTAGACGGATTTATTTTTCAAACCAGAGGTGCTTCAATGTGCTATCCTAAAGGAATTAGAAATAAATCTTGTATAATCCCGAATGCATTTTGGGGTAAGGATATTATACTTCCCAAGTATAAAGACAGAGATAATTGTATTTGTGCCTCGGGGAGAATAACGGCTGTAAAGAGATATGATTTGATTATTAAAGCGTTTAAAACAGTTCGGGAGAAGTATCCTGAATATTTGTTAAAAATTTACGGTGTCGGTGATAAAGAGGGTGAAATTCGTAAGCTGATTGAAGAATATGGACTATCTGACGCAGTTAGTTTGATGGGATGGAGTAAGGATATAATAAGTAATTTGCTTAGAAATAAAATTTTCATACTTGCTAGTGATTATGAAGGAATGCCAAATGGACTGATTGAAGCTATGGCTTGTGGTTGTACTTGTATTTCGAGGAACTGTAAGTTTGGTCCCGCAGAGATAATTGATAACGAAAAAGATGGGCTTTTGATAGACTCAGCTGATGAAAATGATTTTGCGGCTGCGTTGATAAAAGTTATCGAGGATGAAACACTAGCAGAAGAGATGTCTATAAATGCTTATAAAAAAATAAAAAATAAGTTTAATGAACAGATAATAATTAACAAGTTCTGTGACTATATTGATGATGTCATAAAAAGATAGGAGAATTTATGTGTGGAATATGCGGCTTCATTTCAAAAAGGAATATCTCAACTCAATGCTTGGTTGAAATGAACAACACTATGTGGCATAGAGGTCCTGATGATGCGGGTGTTACCGTGATTCAAAATGGTATATATAGTGTTGGACTTGCACATAGGAGACTTTCGATTATTGATCTTACTGGAGCAGGACATCAACCTATGTTATCACAGGATGGTATGATATATGTTGTTTTTAATGGAGAAATATATAATTATAAACAACTTAAGAAGGAACTCTCTGATTATGAGTATAAATCAACTTGCGATACTGAAATAATAATCGCTGCTTACCTAAAGTGGGGAATAAAAGCAATAGAAAAATTTAATGGAATGTTTGCTATTGGGTTATATGATAAAAGAATAGATAAACTTTTTCTTTGTCGAGATAGAATAGGGAAAAAACCTTTATACTATTGGCTTGACGGTGATAATATTGTATTTGCATCTGAACTGAAGCCTATAATGAAGTCGCCAGGGTTTGTGCCGATACTCAATAAGAAAGTTATTGGTAAATTTTTATTCTACCAGTACATACCTGATCCACAAACAATATTTGAAAATGTATATAAAGTTAGACCGGGAGAAATAGTTAGTGTATCTCAGGGACTAATTGAAAAACATAAGTATTGGAGTGTAAATGAAGCCGAAATTTCTATTAGCTATGGTGATGCCAAGTTGCAACTAAAGAAATTACTGCTTGATTCTTGCAGAATGAGGATGATAGCAGATGTTCCAGTAGGCGTGTTCCTGAGTGGAGGAATTGATTCTTCACTGGTGGCAGCATTAGCGCAAAGCGTAAAGGGAAATATAAAAACTTTTTCAATAGGCTTTAATGAAGAAAAATATAATGAGGCAAAGTATGCAAAGGATGTTGCCATTCATTTGGGAACAAATCATAAAGAGCTATATCTAGATGAGAATGCAATGTTTGAATTTGTAGAAGAATTACCTCGATACTATGATGAGCCTTTTGCAGATAGCTCTCAGATAGCTACAATGGCTGTTTCAAAGCTTTCAAGAGAAGATGTGACGGTTGCAATTTCAGGTGATGGTGGAGATGAGTTGTTTTGTGGCTATTGTGCGTATCTAGATGTTTTAACAAATAGGAAAAGAGTTATAAAGGCAGATTTTATAAAAAGAATTTTTAGATACAACTGGACTTAAGAGTTGTAAAATTCTTCGCAAAGTGCTTCCTAATAATTTGAAAATGTTTGTTGATACCTATCATAAAGAGCTTGAGACAGAATTTTGGCTTGGATTTTATGAACAATTATCTGGATATTTATTGAATAATGGAATATGTACAGATTTAAGCTTTGAAAAGATTGCGAACACAGACAACGAAATATTTGATCAGATGCTACTTGATCAAGTTACTTATTTGCCAGGAGATATATTATGTAAGGTTGATAGAGCATCGATGAGATATTCGCAAGAAGTTAGAAGCCCATTGCTTGATTATCGAGTGATAGAATTTGCAAATTCGATTCCGTTTGAGTATAAATATAATGGTATACAAAAAAGAATATTGAAAGATTTGACATATGAATATATACCCAAAGAACTTTTGGAGAGGCCTAAAAGAGGATTTGCAGTACCGGTTGAAAAGTGGTTGAAGAATAAGTTTAAAGATAAAGTGAGGACTTATGCTGATGTAAACAGATTGAAAAAGCAAGGGATATTTGATTCGAATGCTATGAATATGTTCATTAATAATTACTTTAATGAGATTGATGACAGGCAGTTTGGGCATCTAGATAAGACAAAAATAGTTTGGTCATTTTATATTCTGCAGGATTGGATGGAATATTATGGAATCAATTAAACGAATCGCTTAACTTAGGCGCAAGGAGAGATCAGTTGAAGAAGATATTGCTTATTGTTCCTAATCTCCAAATTGGAGGACAGGAAAGAGTTGCTATCAATACAGCTAAAATATTATCTGACACCTTTGAAGTAACTTTGTTAATCTTTGATGATGCTGAAGCTGTATATGAATGGGATGGGAATATAATAAATATTAATATTCCTGCAAGACCATCTAAGCTGTCTAAGATAATAAATGTATTAAAACGAGCCTCAAAAGTGAGGAAACTAAAAAAGAAGTTAGGAATAGATTATTCTATTTCGTTTGGAGAATCAGCTAATATTGTGAATGCAATGTCAAGGTGTGGGGATAGAGTTTTAACATCAATACATGGATACGCTAACTTATTCTCAAGGCCAATTGATAAGTTTATTTACAGTCAAAGTGATAGGGTTATCTGTTGCTCAAAGGAGATTAAAAATAAGTATGACAGACTATTCACCAAATACAATAACTCCATCGTACTCTATAATCCATATGATATAGATGAGGTTAAAGAGCTTGGTTTGGCTCCTGTGGATGATATTAGGTTTTCTGGTGTTAATATTATTTCGCATGGAAGACTCGAAAAAGTAAAAAATTATTCCAGACTTATTAAGGCATTTTCTATTGTAAAAGAAAAAATTGAAAATGCTGTTCTGATTATAATAGGAGAAGGCAGTGAGCGAAATAGACTTGAAGAACTTATAAAAAAGCTGAATATTGAAGCTAGTGTACATCTAATAGGGTTTCGTAAGAATCCCTTTGCTTATATAGCAAAGTCGGATTTATATGTTCTCTCTTCGCTTAACGAGGGATTCCCCAATTCGCTTATTGAGGGAATGACTCTTTTACCAGCAGTGGCAGTTGACTGCAAAAGCGGACCTAGGGAAATATTGAATGAAGAGGTAGGAGGAGATAAATGTAGGGAAATAGAAGAAGCAACTTACGGAGTTCTTGTTAGTCAAACAAGCGAAAAAGAGTTTTCTTATGAAATAAAAGAGGATGATAGGCTACTCGCAAAAGCAATAATGGATTTGCTAAATAATAGAGATAGACTTGAATTATACAAAAATCGTGCTGCAAAACGGGTTGAAGAGTTCTCGTTTGAAAATTATAAAATCAAATTACTCAGGGTTTTAAAGGAGATATGATGGGAGCTAAGCTTGTTTTTAGACTTGATGATATATGTCCGGATATGAACTATAAGAATTTTGAAAGGATAAGAGATATTTTTATAAAGTATGATATCAGACCGCTTATAGGTGTTATCCCGAATTGTAGAGATGAGTTCTTAAAGAAACAGTCATGGGGACATAGCATAGAGGATGACAAATTTTGGAAAGAGATTAAGACACTACAGGATTTAAAAGGATGGGAAATTGCACTTCATGGATATGACCATGTGTATATTAGTGATGATAGTGGTATATTTAGGACAAATAAAAGAGCTGAATTTGCAGGATTGCCATATGAAGCTCAATATGAGAAAATTAAAGAGGGGAAAAAAATTTTAGAGTCAAAAGGACTAATTATACAAGCTTTCATGGCTCCATCTCATTCTCTTGATTGGAATACAGTAAAGGCTTTGAAAAACAATGGAATTTATGCTGTTACTGACGGTATTAGCGCTTTTCCTTATATGAAGAATGGCATGCTGTTTATACCGCAAATATCATCTTGGCCAAAGAAAAGAATATTTGGAATTGATACTGTTTGTTTTCACATTAATTGTTGGACAGATAAAATGTTTTTGGATTTGGAAAAATATTTGAAGTATCATAAACTTGATATTATAACATTTAGTGAAGCAAAGAATATTAGAGGGAACTTGTTGTTAAAATGTAATAGTATCAGTTAAAGAAAAGGTTAGAAGAGTATTGTCGTTTGTTAAGCACAAGATATTAAAGAAATAGTTAATAAGAGGGAAATGCATGAATTTTATAAGAAAAAAATATGGAATTAAAGTTTGTGAGGTTTGGTATGATATAAATGACGGTGAACGAGAAACGCATAGTAGTATATATGATTATTATTGTTTAAGTGAAGAAATACCTGTTTATAGAGGTTACAAAAAGCTTGTTTCAAAGGAAATGTTCACTTTAATAACAGATTTGTGCCAAAACCAAGGAAGAGATACTGGGTAAAATTGAAAAAAATACAAAATATAAAATAAAAAAAGAGCAGATAGAGAAGGAGCAAGGGCTATTTATTATTTTTTTCTCAAGATATATTAGAAAAACTTTGATATAATAGAACATTTTGATGAAGAGTATATTAAAAATGTATGAGGCAAAAAGGAATAAAAAAATTGCTTCAGTAAAAGATAGAATAAGAAAAACTTGCAGAAAATGATTCTGTTGTTATAACTGAAGGAAAAAGTAGATAATTTTACTTGTGCTTATCTATGTGTACATTTTTAAGTGATGAAACTGTAAGATTAGTCTATTCAGTGTCAAATTTTTAGAGAAAAATATGAAAAAAAGATGAAGCAATCAATATAGATAAAAATATGATAGGCAGACTTAACAGGTGGCTTCATTATGAAGATATGATGCTATTCAAAGATAAAGGCTTTGAAACATACGATTGGGGTGGTTATGATATTGAGGAAAATCTAGAAGGAATCAATAAATTTAAGAAAGGTTTTGGAGGCACACTTGTTAAGCAGTATCTGGGGAAGACTACAAACAGTTTGATTCTGTGGATAATATATAGACTTCTACGCGGTAATAAGTAGTAACGTTTTAATTTTATTGTACTTAGTAGGTTTATAACCTATAATTATGTATATTCCAAACTGGTTTGTGAGGTTGGAAATTAATTTATTATGGTGATTATTTTTGATTTAGATTGGAATGAGGGATAGTTATGAAAAATAGTACGATTATCATATGGTTTGGGAAATGAGATGTTTCAGTATTGTATATATCTTCAATTAAAAAAGATGTATCCAAATGAGGATATTTATGTGGATACTGGGTTCTATGACATAACCGATTATCCGAACGATCTTCCCAAAGTTCTAGGGGACTCGCTTGAGAAGTTTGATATTAATAATAAATTTAAGAAGGATTCTGCATACTTTGAAGCAATAGATAAGTTCAGATATTGGAAAGAACTGGGATTTGATAGTTATGTAAATATGATAAGAGGAGAAAAAGGACAATTATATGCAAACTTAGATGCAAAAATGAGCTATATTGAACTCCCACTTTTATACAAAGAGAAGTTTAAAAGAGTTAAAGATAGTTTCGCCCAATAAGGAAAAGATTGAAAACATAATAAATGAGTTTTTGAATGATGATAGATTTATGGATGACTTAAAATTTATAACAGTTAAACATTCAATCGCTGAGTTTATCAATAAAAAACTTAGAGGAACTGTAAAACTTAAGTATAATCTTTTTAGAATGCCAGATGTGAGAAGCAGGGTTATTAATCAGCTACTTTCTTTTAAAAGACGTGACTGGTGCCATTATGGAGATAGAAGGATATTAATTTCAGAAGGTGACACATATTACAATATATTTGGTGCTCCTTGTAATCTTGAAGGAGTAGAGGATGAGGTAAAGAAGGTGTTTAAATTTTCACCTTTTGATGATGATAAAAATAGTGAATTATCTGAGATAATACTAAATACTGAGTCAGTGGCAATTCATGCTCGAGTTGTACATTTTGAATATGGTATGAAGGATATTTTAGCTCGTGATTATTATTCAAAAGCGGTAAGCTTTATTAAAAGCAGAGTTAGAAAGCCGTTATCGTTTTTTGTTTTTTCGGATAATGTGGATTGGTGTAAGGAAAACTGTGATAAACTGGGAATAGATGGTAATGATGTGACATTTATAGATCATAATAAGGGAGAAAACGCATTTCGGGATATGCAACTGATGAGCCTATGTAAACATATTGTAATACCAAATAGTACATTTAGCTGGTGGGCTGGGTTTTTAATTAATAATCCGGATAAGGTTTTTGTAACACCTTATGGTTCGTGGCCTGGGACTATTAGCTTTTAAAATTATTATAAGAGAGAAAGAGTATTTTTAAAATGAAAAAAGAGTTAAAAAAATTAAATATGTTGATGTCAATTTGGAATTTGATCCTAAAAGTGAGTCTGCTATGCAATGCGGTGGAAATGATGTTATTATGGAGGCTTTAAGTCCTAAATATGAAGTGAAATTTTCAGATGATCCTGACATTATTTTTTCGTGGTATCCAGTATGTGGGCTAAAAGGAACAGATTACTATAAATATAATTGTAAAAAGATGTCTGTGGTTATTAGAAACAGAATTTCCTGATTTTAATACTTTTGATTATGTAGTATCGCCTTATCATAACCTTAAATACTATGATAGACACTTGTACATACCATATTCAATAATGTCAATTAATAATGAGCAGACAGAATTAAACTACAACGCAGCTTTAAAAAAACACAACGATATTACTCCTGACTTAGTGAACCGTAGATTCTGTAGTTTTACTGTTAGTAACGACTCTGATTCTGATTTTGAAAGATTTAAATTTTATAAGATGCTTAGTGAGTACAAGACTGTAGATAGTGGGGGTAGGATATATAATAATGTGGGGGGACAGGTGAAAAATAAGCTTGAATTTGATTCAGCGCATAAGTTTTCAATAGTATTTGAAAATATTATTGGTTCTTTTCTAACTGAAAAGCTTGATGCAGCTTTTGCGGGGAAAACTATACCAATTTATTGGGGAAATCCTTATGTGACAGAAGTCTATAATTCTAAAGCTTTTATTAATTGTCATGATTATGATTCATTTGAAGACGTAATAAAAAGAGTAATAGAGCTTGATAAAAATGATGATGAATACTTAAGTATGCTGAAAGAGCCTGCATTCATAACCAATAAATCAGTTGAAGAATACAAAGAAGAGCTTTCAAAATTTCTGGCAATGATAGCTGATGAAGGTGTAAGTATTCGTTCAAACAATGGTATTAATAAAAAAAGGCTGAATATGTAAGATACATAGGTAGAAAAATTATGTTGGAAAAATAAAAAGAAAAAGAAAGACCTATGAAGATATTAGTTTTTTTATTCAAACCTTGGACACATTCTAAGTTTGGACAATATATTAAGAGTGTTATAAAGAAGATTTAAAAATTCGCTTTAATATTTATATGGATTTGTGTATAATGATTATAGTATCTTATTAAATAATGAAATAAAAAAATATAAGGAGAATAAAAAATGGAATACAAGTTATCAGATAATACTTGGGATGAAAAAGAACTCGAAGCTATTCAGAGAGTAATAGATAGTGGTTTTTTTAGTATGGGAAAAGAGGTGGAAGAGTATGAAGAGTTATTTTCACAAAAAGTTGGAAGCAAGTTCTCAATCATGACTAATTCAGGTTCATCTGCAAATCTCTTAGCTGTTGCAGCACTTTGTTATTCAGGTAGACTAAAAGAAGGTGATGAGGTTATTGTACCGGCTGTTTCTTGGAGCACAACATATTTTCCGCTTGCACAGTATAATTTAAAACTTAAATTTGTTGATATTGATGTTGATACTCTTAACATTGATGTTGAAAAGATAAAGAAAGGAATAACAAAGGATACTAAAGCTATAATGTGTGTTAATTTGTTGGGAAATCCCAATAAATTTGATGAATTATTAGCCTTATGTGAGGAGTATTCCCTAATTTTGATTGAAGACAACTGTGAGTCTCTTGGGGCAAGGTATAAGGGAAGACAGTTAGGAACATTTGGAGTATTGGGAACATATTCAACATTTTATTCGCATCATCTTTGCACAATGGAAGGAGGTATGGTTGTTACTGATGATGAAGAACTATATCATTATATGCTTGCAATAAGAGCACATGGTTGGACAAGAAATCTTCCAAAAGAAAGTAAGCTATACCAGAAAAATGAAAATGAGTTTTATGAAAGTTTTAACTTTATAATGCCAGGTTATAATCTAAGACCTCTTGAGATGGAAGCTGCAATTGGTAAAGAACAGTTAAAAAAATGGGATGCGATTATTGAACAAAGAAGAAAAAATGCTGAATACTTTAAAGAGGGGATGAATAAATTATCTGAATACTATCAAATACAAAAAGAATGTGAAGAAAGCTCTTGGTTTGGTTTTGCAATAATACTTAAAGGCGAATTAGTGGGACATAGAGATGAATTAATAAAAAAATTGAGAGATAATGAAGTTGAGGTTAGACCAATCGTGGCGGGTAATTTCACAAAATCAAAGTCAATTAGTTTTATTAAGCATGAGATTTCAGGAAACATGGTAGCAGCAGATGTAATACATGAGAATGGATTCTTTGTGGGAAATCATAGCAAGGATAACTCAAAAAATGTAAGAGAAGTATTAAATGTGCTTGAAATGTTTGCCAAAGGTAAAAAATAATATATGAATAAGAATAGTAAAATTTTAGTTACTGGCCACAATGGTATGGTTGGTTCGGGTATAATTAGACGCCTTAGAGT
The DNA here is from genome assembly GCA_916439065.1 of uncultured Catonella sp. Taxonomy (GTDB): domain Bacteria; phylum Bacillota; class Clostridia; order Lachnospirales; family Lachnospiraceae; genus Catonella. The sequence goes on along the minus strand of CAKAGD010000002.1, from coordinate 856,893 downwards.
AGAGGGATACTGCAATATAATTGTACAAAGTAGAAAAGAGCTTGATTTGACTCGGCAAGAAGATGTTGAAGCTTACTTTGCAAAGGAAAAACCTGAATATGTATTTCATGCAGCTGCTAAGGTTGGAGGTATTGGTGCAAATAGTGAGGAGATGGCAGATTTTTTATATGAAAACATAATAATGGAGATGAATGTAATATATTCTGCATTTAAAAACTCATGTAAAAAATTGGAATTTTTAGGGAGTTCGGCTATATACCCCAAATGTGCTCCACAACCTATAAAAGAATCATGTTTGTTAACGTCAGAGCTTGATAAGGCAAATGAGGGGTATGCTTTAGCGAAGATCGCAGGAATTAAATATTGTGAATTTTTAAACACACAGTATGGGACAAGGTATATTTCTTTGGCTATACCTAATCTCTATGGAACCAATGACAATTATCATCCTACTAAAAGTCATGTTATACCAGCATTTATCAGACGTTTTCATGAAGCAAAGACAAATAATATCAATACTGTAACCTGTTGGGGAGACGGAAGTTCAATAAGAGAGTTTATGCACGTTGATGACTTAGCTAGAGTTTGTGTCTTTTTAATGAATAATTATTCTGATAACGAAATAATAAATGTAGGTGCGGGAAATGAGATAACAATAAAAGAAATTGCTGAATTAGTGGCTAAAGTTGTAGGATACAAAGGTAAAATTGAGTGGGATATTTCTAAACCAAATGGTTTTTCTAGAAAACTTATGGATAATTCTAAAGTAAAGTCGTTAGGATTTAATCCTGAGATTGACTTAGAAACGGGACTTAAAATGGCATATGATGATTTTCTGAATAATGTAATGAGAACGGAGAGATAAAATGATAATTTCACGCACTCCTTTTAGAATTTCCTTCTTTGGAGGGGGTACTGATTACAGCGAGTTCTATAAAGAATATGGCGGAAGCGTATTGTCAACGAGTTTTGATAAATATTGTTATGTAACGGCAAGACATTTGCCAAGTTTTTTTGACTATAAATACCAAATTACATATTCAAAAATTGAAAGGGTGAATAATTTTGACGAAATAGTACATCCTGCAGTGAGGGAGACCTTAAAGTATTTAGATATGCGAGAAATGTTCGTTGGATATGATGCAGATCTACCTGCGAGATCAGGCCTGGGAAGTAGTAGTTCGTTTGTAGTTGGTATGCTCAATGCTTTTTATGCTATTAAGGGAAAGTACATAGATAAAAAAAGGCTTGCAAAGGAAGCAATTCATATTGAAAGAGTTCTTTGCGGTGAAAGTGGTGGAATTCAGGACCAGATAGCAGCTTCATATGGTGGGTTTAATAGAATTGACTTTAAGGAAGATGATTTTTCTGTTCAGAGCGTGGTTATGGATTTTGAACGTAAAAAATTATTAGATGAAAATCTTATGCTGTTCTTTACAGGATTTTCGCGAATATCTTCTGAAATTGCGATTGAACAAAAGAGAGCTACGTCTAATAAGGTTAAAGAGTTGAAAGAAATGCTTGGGATAGTGAATGAAGCTGAAAAAATATTAATTAATAAAAAATCAGATTTGAATGAATTTGGAAAGTTGCTAGATCACAGTTGGAAGTTAAAAAGAGGAATAACAAGTAGAATTACCAACAATGACATAGATGATATATATCTAACTGCGATTAAAGCAGGTGCTCTTGGAGGGAAGTTGCTGGGAGCGGGGGGTGGAGGCTTTATACTATTTTATGTTGAAAAAGATAAGCAGGAAAAAGTAAAGGAGGCTTTATCCAAATTACTTTATGTACCATTTAACTTTGAAAATGAAGGAACAAAAATAATGTATTATATGCCGGAGAGTTATACAATTGATTAAAGGAGGTTTAGTTATGAAGGCTCTAATTACTGGTGTTACAGGTATGGTAGGTTCACACCTATGTGATTTTCTATTAGAAAATACCGATTGGGAAGTTTACGGAGTATGTAGATGGAGAAGCCCTCTTGATAATGTAAATCATTTGCTTGAAAGAGTTAATCAGAAGGATAGGCTGTATTTTGAATATGCAGATTTAAATGATGAAATGTCGCTTATAGAAGCAGTCAGAAAAATAAAACCTGATTACGTATTCCATTTAGCGGCTCAAAGCTATCCAATGACAAGCTTTACTGCGCCTATAGATACATTAAATACCAATATATTGGGAACTTGCAGATTATTGGAAGCTCTACATCTTGAAATGAAGAATGATAACTGCTATAAACCTGTTATTCATGTTTGTGCTTCCAGTGAGGTTTTCGGCAAAATTCCTGAAGATAAAAAGCCTGAAACAGGAATTCATGAAGAGTGTCCTTTCCATCCGGCTTCACCTTATGCTATATCTAAGGTTGGTACTGACTTGCTGGGAAGATACTATGCAGAAGCTTATGGAATGACTGTTATAACCACGCGTATGTTTACCCATACAGGACCTAGAAGAGGAGATGTATTCCATGAGTCTACCTTTGCAAAGCAGATTGCCATGATTGAAAAAGGACTTATTCCACCTGTGGTTAAGGTAGGTAATTTAAAATCTCTTAGAACTTACGCAGATGTAAGAGATGCAGTCAAAGCCTATTATATGATGGTTACAGTTAATCCGATAGCAGGAGAGTATTATAATATTGGCGGAACTTATACTTGCTTGGTAGAAGATACTCTTAATACTCTTATTTCGTATTCAAACAAAAAAGACGAGATTAAGATTGAAATAGATCCGGAGAGACTCCGCCCTATTGATGCAGACTTACAGGTTCCGGATTGTAGCAAATTTACAAAGCATACAGGTTGGAAACCTGAAATAAGTTTTGAGCAGACTATGCATGATCTCCTTAATTACTGGAGAGACAGATTGCAAAAAGGTGAAAATTTTTTAACCAGATAAAAATAGTTTAATAAACAGGTAATTGATGATGAAAGTAGTAATAATGGCAGGGGGGAAGGGTACAAGGATATCTTCTCTTAACAGTGAAGTTCCAAAGCCTATGATAGTAATAGCCGGAAAGCCTATATTGGAGCAACAAATAGAAGTATTAAAGGATCAAGGCTATACAGATATTATTTTAGCAATAGGCTATTTGGGAGATAGAATAAGTTCATATTTTGGAGATGGAGAAAAATTTGGAGTAAAAATATCTTATGTTAAAGAAGATAAACCTTTAGGAACAGCAGGAGCCTTGAATTTAATGAAGGATATATTGACTGAAGACTTTTTACTGATAAATGGGGATATTATATTCAATATTGATATAAGTCGTTTTCAGAAATATCACTATGATAAAGGTGGAATTGCAACTATTTTTACACATCCTAATGACCATCCATATGATAGTGGGCTTATATTTTCTAAAGAAGCAATAGTTGAAAAATGGCTTCATAAAGAAGATGACAGGCTATGGTACAAAAACAGAGTTAATGCCGGCTTACATATGATTTCACCTAAAATCTTTAACTTATCGGTTTTTAGTCAGTCTGAGAAGATAGATTTAGACAGGGATGTACTAAAGAACCTGATTAAAACAAGAGATTTACTTTGCTATGATTCTCCTGAATATGCTAAAGATATGGGAACTCCTGAGAGATTCTATGAAGTTGAAAATGATATAATTAATGGGAAAGTAAACCTAAGGAATCTAAACAATAAGCAGAAAGCTATTTTTCTTGACAGAGATGGAACACTTAACAAATATGTTGGTTTTCTAAGGAATATAGATGATTTAGAACTTATAGATGGTACTTGTGAGGCTGTAAAGAAGATAAATAGAAGCGAATATTTAGCCATAGTAATTACAAATCAGCCGGTAATTGCCAGAGGAGAAGTTAAGGTTGAAGAGTTAAATGAAATTCACAATAAATTGGAAACCTTATTAGGCAATGAAGGAGCGTATATTGATGCAATTTATTACTGTCCACATCATCCTGATAGTGGATTTGAGGGTGAAATTAAAGAACTGAAGGTGGACTGTTATTGTCGTAAACCTAAGCCCGGTCTTCTTTTTAAGGCAGCAGAAGAGTTTAATATAGATTTGAATAACTCTTGGATGATAGGTGATAGTGAAAGTGATGTAAAAGCAGGAAAGGCAGCAGGTTGTAAGTGCATAAAAATAGGTGATAAAGAGAGTATAAAAGATGTGTTGGAAGCAGTTAAAAGAATAATAGGGAATTAGAGACAATGGGAAAAAATAAACAGTTGGATATATTGATAGAAAGATATCCTGGGTTAGATGTTTGTAGAGATGATATATTTGTGGCTTTTGAGAAAATAAGAGACACATACAGAATTGGAGGGAAGCTGCTTATATGCGGTAATGGAGGAAGTGCAGCAGATTCCGATCACATTGTGGGAGAACTTATGAAAAGCTTTAGGAAGCAACGAAGCTTACCTAATGAAGTAAAAGAAAGTCTTAAAAAGGCTGATTTGGAATATGGAAAAATTCTTGCTGAAAGTTTACAGGATGCCTTGCCTGCAATTGCGCTTAATAATCATTCTGCTCTAAGTACTGCTTATTTAAATGATGTAAATGGGCAGGTGAGTTTTGCACAGCAGGTTTATGGTTATGGGAAGAAGGAAGACTCTTTACTGGCAATAACAACATCAGGTAACTCAAAAAATGTAGTTATGGCTGCATTGGTTGCAAAGCAAAAAGGAATGGGAGTAATTGCACTTACAGGAAATAATGGCGGTAGAATACAAGATATTGCAGATGTTACAATTAAGGTTCCTGATGAAGAGACTTATAGAATACAGGAGTATCATCTTCCTGTTTATCACTGCCTTGTCTTATGCTTGAAGATGAGTTTTTTTAGATTAAAAAGAATATTTTAATGTTTGTGTAGTTATGAAATGGAGATACTATGTTTTCAGTAATCAAGAAATTTAATAAACTATTAAACAGTAAGCAAAAAAGTCGTTTAGGTATACTTGGAATGGTGACAGTTATAGGAGCATTTTTAGAGGTAATAGGAGTTTCACTCATGTTACCTCTTATTACTGCTATTATGCAACCGGACATTATAAATACGAATAAGTATATAGCCTTTGTGTGTAATATATTAGATTTACATTCACATAGGACATTTGTTATAGTCTGTATAATTTCAGTTATTTTTGTATTTATTTTCAAAGACCTATTTTTAATGATGGAGTATTATATACAAGCAAGGTTTGTATATAACAATCAATTTGCTATGCAACAGAGAATGTTAAGCGGATTTATTAATCGCCCATATGAGTTTTTTCTTACTGCTGAATCTGGCGAAATTCTTAGAGTTATTCAGTCGGATGTTACTAATACCTATGTATTACTAACTAACCTACTAGGGATGTTTACTGAATCAGTTGTTGCACTAGCAATAACAGCAACAATTTTTTTTATAGATCCAATTATGACTACTTTTGTCATGGTTATGATGATAGTAGTTGTTATAACAATCTCCAAATTTGTTAAGCCAATATTAAAAAAGAAGGGTGAAGAAAGACATTTTCATGCTTCACTTATGTACAAATGGCTTCTGCAAAGCATAACAGGTATAAAAGAAGTTAAAGTTAGTTCGAAAGAAGACTTTTTTAAGAAGAATTTTGAGATAAGTGGTAAGAAATATATAAGTGCTGAAAAATGGAGTACCGTATTTTCAAATATCCCCAGACTCATGATAGAAATGGTTTCTGTATGCTCAACATTAGCATTTATTGCATTTATGATATATAGAGGTAAAGAAATAGAAACTCTAGTTCCTACATTAGGTGCGTTTGCAATGGCTGCTATGAAGCTTATGCCAAGTGCAAATAGGATAGTAGGTGCAATAAATCAGGTAGTATTCTACGAGCCTTCTCTTAATAAACTGGTAATGGATATTGAGTTGTTTGAAAAAGATGAGGAGAAGCACGGCAAGTATAGAATAATAAATGTAAATATAGCAGAAAAAAAGCTTACTTTTAATGATAAAATTGAGCTTAAAGGTATAACTTATAAATATCAGAATTCAGATAAACTTATTTTAGATAAAGCGGACATGACTATACCAATTGGTAAATCAATAGGTATAGTTGGAGCTTCAGGAGCGGGTAAGACAACGGCTGTAGACCTACTTCTTGGGGTCTTACTTGCAAGAGAGGGAGAGATTCTTGCAGATGGTGTAAATGTAATGAACAATTATTCTGAATGGATCTCTCATATAGGATATATACCACAAAGTATATTTATGCTAGATGATGACATAAAGAGCAATGTCGCTTTTGGTGTAAAAAAAAAGAAGATCAGGATGAGGAAAGAGTTTGGGAGGCTATAAGGGAGGCACAACTTGAAGATTTTGTAAAGGGGTTAAAAAATGGCATTCATACTCAAATAGGTGAGAGAGGTATGCGCCTATCAGGTGGTCAAAAACAAAGAATTGGTATAGCAAGAGCGTTGTATTCTAATCCTGAGGTGTTGGTATTTGACGAGGCTACATCTGCTCTTGACAGTGAGACAGAAGCAGCTGTAATGTCGTCTATCAATAGCCTTCATGGTAAGAAGACTATGATTATAATTGCACATAGATTACAGACAATAAAAGAGTGTGATATGGTTTATAGAGTTGAGAATGGAAAAATAATAAGGGAAAGGTAGAAAATAAGGCAAGGAAAAATGAGTATTACATCAGTTGAGTTTAGCTTTAATAGTTGTTTTATTGATATTATACTGGAATATATCAAGAAGATTTCAATGGATACTTTTGCTTATTTCAAGTGTTATATTTTACGTATTAAATGCACCGGTGTTTACCTTAATTTATATAGGTATTTCAGTTGTTTCAGTATACTATGCAACAATGTACTTTGAAAAGGATGGTAAAAATAAAAAAGCTGTTCTAGTAGGCACATTGGTTATAGTGCTAGGTATTCTGGCAGTGCTCAAGTATACGAACCTTTTTGTAGGAACACTGTTTATGCTTCTTAAAATTCCTTATGCAAGGGTTAATTGGATTGCACCATTGGCTATAAGTTTCTATACATTACAGTTAGTAGCGTATACTTTGGATTGTTATTGGGGAGTGGCAGGAAAGGCAGAACATAATATCCTAAAACTTTTGTTATATACCATATATTTCCCACAGATGGTGTCCGGACCTATTTCAAGGTTTTCAGAATTGGGAATAAAACTCTTTGAAGAACATAAATTTGATGTGGATAGATTTATATATGGACTAAAAAGAATTGGAATCGGTTTAGTTAAAAAGATGTTTATAGCGGCTAAGTTTAAAATGATAGCTGATGCTATCTATGATAATCCTACAAGTTTTGCTGGTATATGGATATGGCTTGGAATATTTATGTTTACAGTTGAACTATTTATGGACTTTTCAGGTTGTATGGATATCATTATAGGTGTATCTCTTTGTTTTGGAGTTGAGTTAAAAGAGAATTTTAATTCACCATTTCTAGCAAAGACTGTACAAGAATTTTGGCAACGTTGGCATATTACGCTTGGTGTCTGGTTGAGAGATTACATAATGAACCCTCTTCTTAAATCAGCTTGGTTTATTAAATTTGGAAATAAGTCAAAAAAAGTTTTTGGAAAGAAAGTTGGTAAAAAAATACCGGTATATGTTGCAATGTTGTTTGTATGGACTGCAATGGGAATATGGCATGGTAATAGTATAAAGTATGTAATAGGCGAAGGACTTTGGTTTTGGTTTATTATAGTTATCGGAAACATATTTGAACCCGTTTTTAAGAAAGTGCTAGAAAAACTCCATATTGGTAAAGATAATCGTTTAATGAATTTGTTTAGGATAACTAGGACTTTTGTGCTCGTAAGTATCGGAAATGTATTTTTTAGAGCAGAATCATTTATGAAGGGGATAGAAATGATTAGATTGGCAATTTTTAAGGAAACAAACTTTACTATAACAGATATTTTAGAAAAAAATATAACATTGGAAAAATTATTTTTTTGATGATTTTGTTGGATTTGTTCTTTGTTTTCTGGCAATTGCGATGGTAGTAAGCTATGAGATTGTAAGCTATAATGGAATAAATCCGATGTCTTTGCTTTGTAATAAGAACAGAGTTTTACGATGGGGAGTTTACTGGACTATAGCCATTATAATTTCATTTTCAATATTTGGTGAACAAAGTACATTTATTTATGCAGGATTTTAGAGGGAAAACTATGAGTAGAATTATTAAAGGTATCCTGATTTTAATAGCACCGGTGCTACTTATAGCAGGAATAATTATATTTATTGATCCATATTTTCATTTTCATAAGCCGGTTAAAGGAATAAGCTATATTCTTGAAAATGCAAGACAGCAAAATGATGGTATTCTAAGAAATTTTGATTACGATACTATATTAACAGGAACATCTTTAGACCAGAATGAAAAGACAAGTGAAGTTGAGCAGTTATTTGGTGGTAAGGCAGTTAAAGTTCCTTTTGCAGGTGGGTATTTTCCGGAACTTTCATTTACATTAGATAATGCTTTAAAAAGAAAGAGGGTTGACAGGGTAATTATGTCATTAGGATATTCAACTTATATTGAAGCAGAGTATGATGATTGGGGGCATCCGGAATTCACATATCCAATGTATTTGTATGATGATGACATATTAAACGATATTAAGTATATTTTTTTGATATAGGAAGTCTCAATATGCTTGTAAGAGATATCAGAAGAACTCTAAAAGGTAAAGAATCAACTACTTTTTGATGATTATTTAAATTGGGATAATAGCGAGAGTTTTTGGGAAGATAAGCGTTTTTGAAAAAAATACTCAGAGTATAAAGAAAGATATAAACCTTTAGTCGGCAAGCAGAAGACAACAAGAAAAAAATATAAGGGAAAAATTTAGTGAAGTTAACTAATAAATATCCTAATACAGAATTTGATTTATATTTTCCGCCTTTCAACATAATGTTTTGGTATGACCTAGAACAGAAAAAAATGCTCTTTATGATAAAAATTGAGGGTATTAGAGCTGTAATTGAAGAATTGTTGGTATGTAAAAAAATGTAAAAATGTATTATTTTGTGAATGAGTGGGATATAGCTACAAAATTTGATTATTATATGGATCCTCTTCATTATTCGGGAATAGTAAATTCATATATGCTTGAGAAAAATAAGACAAGATGATAATCTTATCACACCTAATAATTATACAGATTATTTAAATAAAACAAAGGAGTTTTATGCAAACTACAACTATGAAAAGATACTTAAGTAGAATGTACTGAAATATACATGGTTGTGAATCCTCACTCTAGTAATATATAATCTAAATAAGAAGAGTGGCTTGTTGCAAGTGAATATTCATCATAATCTGAAGGCGAGAATAGGATTTATGCCTACAGCTTGAATGTGGAAAAACTCTTTGAGCTTCAAAAGGAAAATGAGTTCCTAAAAATTACGGTATACTCCCTCGAAATCGAATTATACAAAATATAATACAGAGTGTGCCTATTTAAGCTTTGTAGATAGAGTCCACCCCTAAGTAAAGCAAACTAATTAAAATACTATGTCAACTACCCGAAGGAGACAAGATGGACAATAAATTGATACTATACCATGGTAGCCGGGAAATCGTAGAATTCCCTGAGATAAGAATACAAAGGTACAATAAAGACTTCTATTTTGGATTTTATTGTACTAATATTGAAAGTCAGGCTATAAGATGGGCTACAAGATTTGATGGAAAAGGATTTTTAAGTGAATATGAATATGTCCCTGACAACGAATTAAATATTAAGCAATTCACTGATATGACTGAAGAGTGGCTTGATTTTATAGTAGATTGCAGGCTTGGTAAATCTCATAATTTTGACATTGTGGAAGGGCCTATGGCAAATGATACGATATTTAACTATGTTCAGGATTTTGCTGATAAAAAGATAAGCAGAGAGGCATTTTGGGCTTTGGCTAAATTTAGCAGACCTACTCATCAAATAAGTTTTCATACGGCTAGAGCACTTGCTACTCTTGCATTTATCAGGGGAAGAGAGGTAGTCTATGAAGAATGATAACGACCTTTTTTTTACCTGCAGTCTTATAGAGTTTATTGGAAGAAGACAGAAACTTAAGCGTTCTGATGTTGTCGAATACCTTAGCGAAGAAAAAAAGTTAAGAGAATCTATAATTATGCAGATGTTTTTTTCATTGTGAACCAATTGAGAAGGTTGCCGATGATTTTATAAATATCTGTGGGATTCCTACAGGAGAGTATGACAATGTTGCAAAAATGCAAGTATGCTATCCCTGATTATTGGAAGATAGGCGCAGTTTATGAAAGGCTTATCGAGAATGTATCCGATTATTCAGGTGAAAAATATCATAAGCTGCTTATTAGAAGTTTATTCGTCTTGGATAGATAAAACTATATCGAATTACAATTCGGATTTCTTTTATCAGTCCAGAGAATACATTGCACAATGCTACAAGGAAGGAAAAAGTCCTAGAATAACATCAATAAAATTCATGTACAATACATGTACGCTACCACAAAGAAACCGGAGGAATCAAAATGACAACATATTACGCTACAACCCACTTAAAACTTATCGTATATGAGGACATCTACACCGTAAGCTTTTCGGATTACGCCATCACAAAGCTTGGCAATATTATGTTTCTTAATCTCCCTGAAGAAGGGGATGAAGTTCAGTCAGGAGATGCTGTGGGAGATGTAGAAAGTATAAAAACGGTAACTGATATAATCTGTCCGATATCAGGAGAAGTTGTGGAAGTAAATGAAGAAGTGGCAGAGCATCCTGAAAAGATAACCCTTAAGCCTGAGGAAGCGTGGTTATTTAAGGTAAAGGCAGAGGAAGAGCCGGATGATGTAATGACAGAAGAAGAGTATTTAGAATATGTAAAGGGATTATAAAATGTATAAAATTGCTATCATAGGTGGAGGACCTGCAGGCTATAGTGCTGCTTTTGAAGCTGTCAGATATGGTTTTAGCGTATTACTGTTTGAGATGGATAAGCTTGGCGGAACTTGTCTAAATAGAGGCTGTGTACCGACAAAGTATCTAGCCCATGTTGCAGACCTCTACAGGAATATAAATTCCCTCCAACCGTTATGGGATAGGCGTAGAGTTAACAGGCTTAGACTATGAAAAGACAGTAGCAGAATCTGAAAATATAGTATCAAAGCTAAGAGAAGACCTCACAAATAATCTCTTACAAAGTAAGATAACCATTGTCAAAGGAAAAGCTAAACTCCTCGATGAGACTCATATTAGCTGTAATGGCGAAGTGTTTGAAGCAGAACATATAATCATTGCAACTGGCTCAAAGAATACGGACAAGCCCTTTGCTGACTGCATAAACACAGATGAACTACTTAGCCTCAAGCATTTGCCTGATGAGCTTATAATCCTTGGAGGTGGAGTATCTGCAGTAGAATTTGCCGATATTTTTAGCAGCTTAGGTACACAGGTAGACATATACATAAGGGGTAAGCGTATTCTTCGAAAGTGGAGCAAGGAGATAGCGACTTCGATTAGTAGTGTATTAAAGAAAAACGGAGTTAAGATATATACAGAGGCCGATTTTGCCGATATTGACAAGAGTTCTGCTACCGTTTTATCAGTGCTTGGAAGGAAGCCTAATCTAGAAGGCGTAGATGAAGGCCTTGTAAGCATAGCTGATGATGGTGGAATAGTAGTTGATGAATACTACAGAACCAAAACTAAAAATATATTTGCAGTAGGTGATGTTACAGAAAATAGCGCACAGCTTGCGCATGTTGCCATGGAAGAAGCAAAGCAGGTGGTAAGGTTTATAGCAGGAGAAGCTGTCAAAAAAAGTGCAGTGGTTCAGTGTATATATACTATGCCTGAGGTAGCTGTGGCAGGTCTCTCTGAAAGTGAAGCAAAGGAATCGAGGATAGATTACATAAGTGCAAAGCAGACGATGTATTCCAATGCAAGGACTGTCATAGGTTCAACAGACAGGGGATTTATCAAGATAATAGCTGATAAATACCGAGAAGATACTTGGCGCAGAGTTTATGTGCGAAAGAGCAAGTGATATTGTTGGAGAATTAGCTCTGGCGATAAACAGTGGTATTAAAGTGTCTGAACTGGAAGGCTCTACAAGAGCTCATCCTACCTTTTATGAGGCAGTAACAGAAGCTTTGGATAAACTAATAAGAAACTAGAGGTAAACAAGGTGTATAAGTATATTTGTTCAGAAAATACAAGTCCGTATTATAATCTGGCACTTGAAAGAAGCTTATTTGATTTTGTGGATGAGGATACAGTGATTTTATATCTTTGGCAGAACTCCCACACCATAGTCATTGGGAAGAATCAGAATGCCTATGCTGAGTGTAAGGTTGATGAGTTTATCAAGGATGGAGGTACTCTTGCAAGGAGACCTTCAGGCGGAGGTGCGGTCTATCACGACTTGGGCAACTTAAATTTTTCTATCATTTGTAAAGAGAGTATAGCTAAAGAACATACTTATCAAAGGATTGTTAAGGAGGCACTTAGTTATTTTGGCATAGTTTCAGAGTTTAACGGAAGAAATGACCTGACAGTAGATGATAAAAAGTTCAGTGGCAATGCTTTTTATGTAAAAGATGATGTACTGTGTCAACATGGAACTATTTTGATAAATTCAGATTTTAAGGAATTGTCAAAATACCTGACTCCTGATATAAGCAAGCTTGAGAGAAACCATGTAAAAAGTGTGGAATCAAGAGTAGTCAACCTTTCCGAAATCTCAGATAAAATAACGGTAGAGAGCATGAAGGAAGCTATGATAAAGGCTACCAATGCAGTTAGATTAGGAAAAGTGCCAACTGAAAGCAAAGTAGAAGAGTATAAGAAGATTTTTGAAAATGATGAGTGGATTTTGGAAGGAAAGGGGCTGTAATGAGGATACTTGCTTTATCGGGATTTGTTCCTGAGCATATATGCGATGTTGTTAGATTTACAGGTTTTGATGGTGAGTATAATATTGCTCAGTACTGTGGTTATGCTGCTGATTACATATCGCAGGTAATAAAAGACGACAGTATCGATGGAGCAGTATTTCCCAAAAGTTGTGATAGCAGCAGAATAATAGGCTCATACCTAAGTGAAACTAATAAGTTTATCTATCAGATTAATATTCCTGCAAGACAGGATGACTTGGCTATCCGGTACTTTTCTGAAATACTTAAAAACTATAGTAAGGCTCTTAAAGAGCATTACAAGGTTAGTTTAACTACAGAAAGTATAGAGAGGCGTATAGAGCTTATCAATAAGCGAAATGCTTGGATTAAAGCGGCTTATGATAAGCTTGACAGGATTTCTTATCACGAGTATTTAAGTAAGATACATCAATTACTTTCGGAGCCACTTGAAAAACAGGTAACAAATACAGAATTTGCAGAGCTTAATTTGACTGACAAAAAGGTATATGTTGTTGGTTCATTTCTTGCTAATGAAAAGATAGCAGAAACTATTGAAAGACTTGGGATGAAAGTGGTTGGAGACAATCTTCCTGAATCAGGCAGACTTGCGTCTATGAAGCCTGTCTGTCCTAATGGGGATGATATATATAAATGTATAGCAGAGAGCATATTAAAGAACAGGCTCTCCCCTACTCAGGATAATTTTTCTGTCATACTTGAAAAGGACTTTAGCGAGATGGAGAATAAGGGAGTAAGGGGGATAATCTATATATCTCAAATACTGCGAACCTTATGATTACTTGTTTTCTGTGTATAAAAAGATGGCTGATGAAAGAGGTATAAATATTGTTAGAATAAGCCTTGCTGACTCTAAAGATAGTGGGAAGTCGGAATTAGAGCTTGAGGCATTTTCAGATTTGTTATAGATTGGAGAGTGTATGGAACAGTCAATAGCGGCACTCCAGGCAGGACTGCTTAGAGATTATTATAAATGGTTTTCAAAGTACGCCAAGGGTAAAAAACCGGATAAAAAGGTTGCTTGGGTAACTTCATTTGCACCTGTTGAAATCCTTGAGGCACTAGATATTTATTACTATTATCCTGAAAGCTACGCTGCGGTTATAGCAGCAAGTGGAAAAGAACAGCCTTTACTTGAAGAAAGTGAGAATGAGGGGCTTTCCAGAGATTGTTGTTCTTATTCGTGTTGCATAGAGGGGTGCCTCGTTACGGAAAAGGGACCAAGAGGAGTCCCGCCAACTCCTGATATACTCATAGCAACCAACAATCAATGTAATACTCTTCCGAATTGGTGGAATATACTGGCAAAGAGATTTAATGTTCCGCTTGTTGTCATTGATTATCCGGGAGAAATGGATAATAAAGAGGTTGCCTGTTCCTATGTGAACAAACAGCACAAAGAGCTTATTGCGATACTGGAAGACTTAAGCGGAAACAAGCTTGATATGGATATTCTATTAAAACTAATAGATAATAGTGTAAGATGTACTGAGGTGTGGAAAGAGATAATAAAGGTTAGGATGGAGAAAAATCTTCCTATAACCACACTTTTTGATGATATTTCATTTCTTATCACTTCACGCTGCAAGCCTGAGACTGAGGAATTATACAGAGTGCTTCTAGAAGACTTAAAAAGTGAAGAGAGCGAACCTGATGATAATAAAATAAAGGCATTTTGGACAGGGTATCCGCTTTGGTATCATCCAAACAGACATTTTGATGAGGCACTGGATAATATTAGGATAACCGGCTCCAACTATATTACTTGGTGGATTCTTGACTATTCAGGTGAAGATGCATATGAAAAACTTTTTAACGCATATAATTATACATTTTTGAACTTAAGCCAAAAGACCAGAAATTCAAGGCTTAAGTTTCTTATAGAGGCGTCGGGGGCAGTATGCACCATCACCTTACACAATAAAAGCTGTAAGTGTGACTATATTTCAGCCAGAAATATAGAAGTTCCACAGGCAGAGATAGAGATGGATATGGTGGATAGGGAATTCTTAAAAATTGATGGGGCAGAGCTTAGGATAGATATATTAAGGGAAAATTTATGCACAAAATAGGTATAGATATTGGTTCTACATATACTAAGTACTGTATTATGAATGAGAAAAATGATATAACTAAGCTTTTTTCTGAAAAAACGCCTATAAGACAAAAAGAATACTTGAGGCAAAGTTAGATGAGCTTACAGAAAGCTATCCATCATCTAATATAGTGTCCTGCGGATATGGAAAGAAAAATATACAGGCGCTTAAGAACATAAATGAACTTACAGCGCTGGCTCTTGGAGGGCATTTTCTAGCCCCTGACTCTGATATTATCCTTGATATAGGTGGTCAGGATACCAAGATAATAAGGCAGGAAAACGGAAGGCTAAAAGAGTTTTTTATCAATGGGAAATGTGCCGCAGGAAGTGGAATGTTTTTGGCAAATGTGCTTAGAATGCTGGAAAAGGACTTTTCGGAAATAGACCTTACCGGAATAGATACAACCCCTCTCAAACTCTCATCTGTATGTGCTGTATTTGCTAGTAGTGAGATAGTAACACTTCTAGCAGATAATGTGGATGAGGATGACATTGTTAGGGGAGTAATATGGCATATCCTTATTCAGGCAAAGTTACTTCTAAAAAAGGTTAAACGAAGCAAAATTTTACTCTCCGGTGGCTTCACAAAGATTCCGGGATTTAGTAACTACGCAGAAAATGCCCTTGAATGTGAATGTGTTGTCGCACCTAATTGTTCCTATCTTTCAGCAATTGGCTGTGCCTTGATGGAAAGGTAAGTGACAAAAGCTTAATATGGAAAATAAACAACTTTTCAGGGAAAGGACTTGGTTATGAACGATTATGCTATATTAACAAGCGAAGGCGAATATACTATATTTGAATATAACAAAGATAGAATTAAATTTGCAACATCAGATAGACTTAAGAGATATACTAAAATTATGGAATGGGATCATGGTTACATCGTGGTTAACGCAGAATATAAAGGAGTGGGAGAAGTAGAGGAATATATTGACTTGGTACCTATATTAGAAAACCTATACTATGATGTAGACAAGTTTTTAGAGCCTATAAAGGAGGTTAGAATTGAATATGCATCTTGATATTAAAGAAATAGCAGATAAAGCAGACTTGATAGTTAATGGATATGCCTATACTAAAGATAAGGGCTATATTCGTGTAATAAACTTAAATAATTTAAGCCATGCTGCGGTAATCTATAACGACAAAATTGTTGAGACAAAAATGGATGAGATTGAAAGCCAAATTGTACTGGACTATTACTTGCAGGATAAAGAATTTATTGAGGAAAAAGCATATGCCTAAATACTATGAGTTTAAGGAAATGTACCTTAAGTGGAGAGAAATGTCTGACACTGGTTTTTACGGTGAGAAAGGAGAATGATATGAAAATACTTACCTACCCCTTCGACGAGAACTACATACTCTCAAAGAAAAAGAAAATAAAAAAGGAGCTCCTTGAATCAGGTAGAGACTTTACTGATACAAGGATAGCCATCCTGGGAGGCTCCACCACCAATGACATCAAGCTTGTTATGGAGCTTTTCCTGCTTGACTACGGTATAAAGCCTTCGTTCTACGAGTCTGAGTACAACCGCTATTATCAGGATGCGGTATTTCCTAATGAGGAGCTTGAAAGCTTTGCCCCTAAGATAATCTACATACATACTACCAACAGGAATATCACTGAATATCCTAAGATAAGCGATTCTCCTGAAACCATAGACGAGCTTATTAAGAGTGAAATGCTAAAATTTACCTCAATGTGGGAGAAATTAGAGGAGAAGTATCATTGCCCTATCATTCAAAATAACTTTGAAATGCCTCTCTACCGCCTTATGGGCAATAAGGAAGCAAGTGACATACATGGTAAAATCAACTTCATCAATAGGCTAAACGAAGAGTTTTATAAGTATGCAAGGGAGCATGATAACTTCTATATCTGCGATATTAACTACATATCTGCGGACTACGGCCTTAAGAAATGGCAGGAGCCGTTTTACTGGTATATGTATAAGTATGCCCTAAATGTGGCGGCCATCCCGTATCTTTCCTACAATGTGGCAAACATCGTGAAGTCTCTCCTTTGGCAAGAACAAAAAGGGCTTTGTGCTTGACCTTGACAATACTCTCTGGGGCGGTATAGTAGGAGATGATGGAGTGGATAATCTTGAAATAGGGCCTGAGGAGTCGGGCGGGCAGGTATATAGCGAATTCCAGAGCTATATTAAGGAGCATAAGGATCTTGGTCTTGTGCTAAATGTGGCATCAAAAAATGAAGAGGAAAATGCCATAGCAGGGCTTAACCACCCTGACGGAGTGCTAAAACCTGATGATTTCATAGAGATTAAGGCTAACTGGGAGCCAAAGGACAGGAACTTTGCGGCTATAGCTGAGAGCCTTACTTTACTTCCTGAGAGTCTGGTATTTGTAGATGACAACCCTGCCGAGAGGGCGATAGTTGCAGGAAACCTTAAGGGAGTGAGGGCTCCTGAGATAGGTGAGGCTCATAACTACATTCAGACCTTAGACCGTTCGGGCTTCTTTGAGGTAACTAACCTCTCAAAAGACGATTTAAGCCGCAATGAGATGTATAAGGAGAATATAAAAAGGGCTAAGCTTCAGGCTTCTTTTGAGAATTATGAGGATTATCTGCTCTCCCTTGAAATGGTGGGAACAATTAAGAGATTTGAGCCTATATACACAGCGAGAATCTCACAGCTCTCCAACAAGAGCAACCAGTTCAACCTCACAACGAAGCGTTACACCCAGACTGAGATTGAAGCAGTTATGCAAGATGAATCCTATATACTCTTTACGGAAAGCTTGTGGACAAGTTTGGAGATAATGGGGTTGTATCCATTGTCATTGGCCATATTGTGGGTGAAGTCTGCCATATGGATTTGTGGCTTATGAGCTGCCGTGTGCTTAAGCGTGATATGGAATTTGCTATGATGGATGAGCTTGTAAGGCTGTGTAAGGAAAGAGGAGTGAAGCAGATTAAGGGTTATTATTGCCCTACAGCGAAGAACAACATGGTTCGTGAGTTCTATGCGCTTCAGGGATTTATGAAGGTATCTGAAGATGAAAACGGCAATACAGAGTGGATTTTTGACATAACAGATAGTTATGAGAATAAAAATAAGGTAATCAAGATAGAAAATTAGGCCAAAATCAGGCAGCTGGAAATGATGGAACAGCCAAAATCGTGGAGTTATCAGGAAGGGAGACAAGATGGATGATAAATTGATTTTATATCATGGAAGTCAGGAAATAGTTGAATTTCCTGAGATTAGGCTGCAAAGGTATAATAAGGATTTTTATTTTGGCAACCTTGAGATTTATAAGGGGACTGGAGGTAACTAATGAAGTATGATAATGACCTCTTTTTTACCTGCAGCCTAATTGAATTCATTGGCAGGAAGAAAAAACTTATACATACAGATGTGGTTAAATATCTGGGTGAAGATAAGGTTAAGAGAATATATAGCTATGCAGATGTTTTTCATTGTGAACCCATCGAAAAGGTGGCGGATGACTTCATAAAAGCTTTTGTAATATTCCTGAAGGTGAGTTTGACAATATTGCAAAAATGCAGGTATGCTATACCTGATTACTGGAAGATAGGAGCTGTAAGTACATCGCCCCTATGTTACAAAGAAGGTAAAAATTTTAGACTAAATACCTTCCAATCAATAAATAATTATAAAAACGGAGGAAAATAAGATGACAAGAGAAGAGATTTTTGAAGGGCTTAATGAGGTATTCAGTGATGTATTTGATGAGGATATCACGGTAACAGACTCTACAACTGCCGATGATATTGAGGATTGGGACAGCTTAGAACACATTAATCTTATAGTTGCAGTTGAGAACAAGTTTGGCATTAAATTTAATATCGGAGAAGTAAATAAGATGAAAAATGTGGGAGAAATGGTTGATATAATAATGAGCAGGATTAATTAACCTGTTAAAGTTTTAATATGGAAGATGCTTATCATTTAAGATAGGCATTTTCTATTTTCCCCTTGCTTTCATTAGATTATTGTTATAGAATTATAATGTAAAGGTATATAAAATCCAAAGTTGGAATAAAAAAATTTAAGGAGAATAATATGTCTAAGGCAACAACATTTTCGCCGGAAGAAATTTCCATTTTCTGTGATCAGATTGCTATGATACTTAATGGCGGCATTCCTATATATGAGGGTGCCCAGATTCTTTATGAGGAAATGGATGAGGGAAGGACAAAGGATATACTTAAGAAGGTTGCTGATAATGTTAAGTCAGGAATGTCATTCAACGAGGCACTCAAAGAAAGCGGTGCTTTTCCAGCCTATATGTGTGAAATGGTTAAAATAGGAGAGATGACAGGTAAACTGGAAGACATTATGCATTCTTTATCAGGATTTTACGAAAGAGAGAATCTCGTTAAAAACAGTATTAGGAGTGTAATAAGCTATCCAACCATACTTCTTGGCATGATGGCTGTTATTCTCTTGGTCTTAGTAGGTAAGATTCTTCCTATGTTTGAGAATATATTCTTAGAACTTGATGGCGGTACAGGAACTACCATAGGACTTATGAATACAAGTATTCTTATCTCGAAGGTAATAGTTGTAATTGTGCTTGTGCTTCTCGTACTGCTCCTTGTAGGAATTGCATGGTATAGAGCTAAGGGCGGAAGTGCCATGGTTACAAGCATTTTAAATAATAATCCGATTTCATCAGGACTTGCGGATAAAATCAGTATAGGTAAATTTTTTGCAACACTTGCAGTTATGAACGCAGGTGGTGTTGAAATGACGGAAGCAGTTAAGAATGCATCCAAGGTAGTAGAAAATAAAAAGACCTCAGCCAAGATTAATCAGTGCATCAAATTGCTTGAAGCAGATGAAAAGCCGGAAGATGCTTTTAAGAAATCAGGACTGCTCAATTCCCTTCACTCTAAGATGTTTGGAGTAGCAAGGATGAGTGGTTCAGGTGATACCATCCTCTTTAAGCTTGTCAATAGATTTGATGATGATATCAACTCCAGGCTCAATTCCCTTGCATCAGTAATTGAAACCATCCTTGTAGTAGTGCTGTCTATCATAGTAGGAGCTGTGCTCATATCGGTTATGATGCCTTTAATGAGCGTAATCGCATCTATAGGCTAAGGAGCAGAATATGAAAAGTTTTGTAAATGTAAAGGCAAGGAGAATTGAGAGATTTAATATATTCAAATCTTTGTTTTTTGTAATTATTATATCGGCAGTTCTTATTGCGGGTATATACTACATTGGCAATCTGGGCAATGAACAGGGGATACTCCTTACCAGGGAAGCAGCTGTAAGGACTGCAGTCCAGTGTTATGCGATAGAGGGAATTTATCCGCCGGATGTAGCGTACATGGAAGAACATTATAAGTTTAGTTATGATAAGTCAAAGTATTATATCCACTACGATGCATTTGCGTCTAACATTATGCCTACTATAGTGGTATATGAGAAGAGGTAATATGGAGAATATGAATAAGGGAAAGGGGCTTGTACATACTGTCTGCATATTGGCTGTTATTTGTATGTTCGGCATTTCAGCTATGATGCTTGGCAGTGTTGGGGCATCCGTATACAAAAATATAGCGGAAAGAAATCTTGACAGCTTTGAACTTAGAACATCACTTTCTTATGTTAAAACTAAGATTAATCAGTTTGATGAAAAGGGTAAAATATCCATTGAAGAGAGAGATGGACTTAAAATGTTGATTCTTAGTGAAGAAGTTGATGGAGAAATCTTTGATACAGTAGTTTATTTCAATAAGGGAAAACTTTATGAAATAACAGGTGCAAAAGGAATGACATTTAAGCCTGAAGATGGATTTTCCATACTTAATGTGGATGAATTTGAGATTAACGGGAAAGATGGTTTTGTAAAGCTTGTTGCAACTGATGACGATGGAGAAAGTGAAACCCTATATGTTAAAATTAGAACAAGTTAGGATGGCTGTTAGGAGGGATAATGAATACATTTAAGATGGACAGTGCAAAAGGGACAGGAACCAATACGGGGTTTATGCTCCCTGTAGTTGAACTTGTCATTGCAATTGGGCTATTTACAATTATCAGTATTTTTCTAATAAAATTCTTTACATCAGCCAATACTATGAGCAGAGATGCAGATGATTTGAGTAAGGGTCTTATTAAAGCTGAATCAGCCATAGAACTTTCAAAGGTTTTTTCACTGGAAAAAACTGCTGATGAACTGGGTGGAAAGCTGACAGAAGGTAAGGATGGAAAGCTGATTGAAGCATATTATGATAAAGACTGGAAACGGATAGATACAGCGGATAATTTTAAATATCTGCTCACCATAACAATTGCTGACAAACCTAATGCGAGTGGAGTATTAAGTGACATTCGTGTTTCAATTCAGAGAAAAGACAGGGATAAGAATACTGTAATTGTAGATTTAGAAGGGGCTAAATACACAAAAGGTGGCAAATGATGAAAAATGATATAAAGAATAGGATGAATACAGGCGGAGCACTGGTTATTCTGGTTATACTTGTAGTGGCTATGTCTTTATTTGCAGTGCTTGCCATTCAATCGTCTTTGAATGAGAAAAGACTTTCAACTAAGACTAAGGAAGGTATAGAAAACTATTATAAGCTGGATGCTGAGGCTGAGAGAATCTATGCCGGCATAGACGAGATAGTATCTACAAGTAATAATGTATCTTCTGATTTAACGGAGTTCAGGACAAAAAATGAGATGAAAAAAGATGACAGCAGTATAAAAGTGGAGATAAGTAATATAAAGTATGAAGGAGACAGGCCAACGCTGGTTAGGTATAGCGTTATAAATGGTGATAAGAGTTTAAATGTCGAAATTGGTATAAATGGTAAAGAAACCTCCGTGGATAGATGGAGTACGAAAACAAAGTCTGACAATTTGGAATACGAACTTGAAATAACTGATTAAATTTTTCGAGAATAATGGGAGGTCTAAAATGGAGTTGATGAATATCCTTGAGCAGGCTGTCAAAGACGATGCATCGGATATCTTTCTTGTAGTTGGACAGGCAGTTTCCTTCAAACAGGATGGCACAATTAAAAAAATGGATGAAACGAAACTTTCACCAATGGACACAGAGCAGATAATTACAAGCATTTATGATAGAGCAGGAAGAAGCCTTAGTCATTTTATGACAACCGGTGATGATGACTTCTCGCTCTCAATTGCAAATCTGGGAAGATTTAGATGTAATATATTTAGACAGAGAGGAACCTTTGGAGCAGTTATTCGAGTAGTTCATTTTGACCTGCCGGGTTATAAGGATATGAGGATTCCTGAAAGTATAATGAAACTCTCAGAACTTAATAAAGGTCTTGTGCTTGTAACAGGAGCCGCAGGTTCAGGTAAGAGTACCACCATCTCCTATATAATTGACAGAATAAATGAAACCAGAAACTGCCATATACTTACACTTGAAGATCCTATTGAATTTTTACACAGGCATAAAAAGAGTATAGTAAGCCAGCGTGAAGTAAAAATTGACAGTGAAAGCTATTCAGCTGCGCTTAGGGCTGCTATGCGCCAGTCTCCTGATGTTATTCTTGTAGGAGAAATGCGTGATTATGAAACTATAGATATAGCTATGACAGCAGCCGAAACGGGGCATCTTGTACTTTCAACCCTTCATACCATAGGTGCTGCTAATACAATAGACAGAGTAATAGATGTATTCCCGGCATCACAGCAGCAACAGATAAGGGTACAGCTTTCTATGGTGCTTCAGGCAGTAGTTTCGCAGCAGCTCATTCCGGGAGTTAACAATGAATTAATTCCTGCATTTGAAATAATGAAGGTAAACAGTGCGGTAAAGACAATGATTCGAGATAATAAAATCCACCAAATTGATTCAGTCATTTATGCTTCAGGAAAAGAAGACATGAGAACGATGGATACCAGTATTCTTGAACTTTATACGCAGGGGCTTATTGACAGTCAGACTGCACTTAATTTTGCAACTAATCAGGAAATGGTTAGCAGGCAGATAAAAAGATAAGCCTATGGAAATAAATCTTGATGATGTAATTACATTAAAAAAAATTCACCCCTGCGGCTCCTTTGATTGGAAAGTAATAAGAACGGGGATGGATATAAGGCTTAGCTGCTTAGGATGTGGAAGACAGGTTATGCTCCCAAGAAAACAGGTGGAAAAGAATATTAAAAAGATTGTGAAACCGCTTGATGATTGAAGATTTTGTGGGATTAGTTCATCTGAAAATCAGTTATATAGGGATAAAAATATTATAAAAAAGGATTTTGGTACTTGCAAAATCCTTTTTTTTATGGCATAATAATTTTTCGTGATGTAAAATAAATATCCTTGCTCTTTTAATGCTACTCGTCCTAGCAGATAAAGGGGCCGGAACAGACCAGAAGGAGGAGCAGAGCAACTATGAACAAATATGAATTAGCGTTAGTTGTTAATGCAAAAATCGAAGACGAGGCAAGAAACAAAGTTGTAGAAGATGTTAAAGGCCTTGTAACACGTTTTGGTGGAACAATCACCGATGTAGAAGAATGGGGAAAGAAGAAACTTGCTTATGATATTCAGAAGATGAGCGAAGGTTTCTACTATTTCATCCGTTTTGAAGCTGAATCATCAGCACCTGGTGAGATTGAAAGCCGTATCCGTATTATGGAGAACGTTCTTAGATTTTTATGCGTTAAACAGGAAGCATAACTAAGAAGGAGGTTTTCCTTTATGAACAAAGTGATTTTAATGGGCCGTCTTACAAGAGATCCTGAGGTTAGATATTCCCAGGGTGAAGGCCAGATGGCTATTGCGAGATTTTCACTTGCAGTTGACAGAAGATTTAAAAGACAGGGAGATACAGTAACCGCTGATTTCTTCAATTGTACTGCTTTTGGTAAGCAGGGTGAATTTGTTGAGAAATATCTTAAGCAGGGTACTAAGATAGTAGTTACCGGACGTATTCAGAATGATAATTATACAAATAAAGAAGGTCAGAAGGTATATAGTGTTCAGGTTATTGTTGAGGAGATGGAATTTGCAGAAAGCAAGAATGCCGCAGTAAATAATGCAGGTGCTTTTCAGAATCCGTCTGCAGGCAATAGTCAGGAGCCAATGATGCCTGCGGATGGTTTTATGAACATTCCTGATGGTATCGACAATACTCTCCCATTTCAATAATATTAGGAGGTAAGGACAATGTCATTCAATAAGGACAATAAAGGTTCCAGAGAAGATAAAAATGATTTTCCACGCAGAAGGCCAATGCACAGAAGAAAGAAAGTATGTGCTTTAACACCGGAGGAGCTTGATAACCTTGATTACAAGGATGCAGCTAAGCTAAAGAAATTTATCTCTGAGAGAGGTAAGATTCTTCCTAGAAGAATTACAGGAACAAGCGCTAAACATCAGAGAATACTTACAACAGCTATTAAGCGTGCCCGTCATTTAGCACTTATTCCATATGTTTGTGAATAATAATATATCAGCCCTGCCAACTGAGAAATCAGATGGCAGGGTATTTTTTTATAGGCATTTTAAAGACTATGTATTTAAAATAAAAAAATCCAAGGCTGTCAAGCATAAATGATTATGTCCCAAAATAATTAATTTATAAGCCCCACAAAGGGGCTTTTATTATGCACTTTTTAAGTCGTCTTCAATTCTGTGTGGCTGTGAATGTGCAAATTTATTAAAGGCCTCTAATCTCCAAGGATGGTTCATTGGAGGAATATAAGGCTTTCTAGGTTTAGGTTGTTTGTAGTCAGCGTCCAAGTCCTTAGATTTGTGTTCATGAGCCGGTATTTCTTCCAGTGCATAAATATCCTTGTCATTTACGCACGCAAACATAGACCTATCAAATGCCTTGATAAGCATAACCTTGGTACCTTTTCTATAATGGATTTGGACCCATTATGATCTATCATCTTATAAAAATTTCTTCTTAAATTGAATCGCATGTCCGGCATCAACAGTTCTCTCAGTCAAAACTGCTAAAGTAAGATTTATTTTTTTCTTTAGACGGTTGCGTTTCAAAAGACAGATTTGATACCATGAAGTGGAAGTGAGAACTTCTCATTGAATTCCTTTATGTAGGAGTGAAGGAATTCATTGGCATTATTGATGTCGGTTACGCCTGCGAGTCTAAAACTCAACAGGCAGGCGTGACTGTAAGGTTTGATTCAATCGTTCTATGCGTCCTTTAGCCTGTGGTACGCTGCTTGATTCAGTTGTGTACCAAGTTGCTTTGCAGGCATAAGCGAACTGTGTATAGGTGTCATTGTCGTCAGATAAGGCACCTTTTTCTTGTAAGTAAATACAGCACGCTTTATCGGTAAGAAACTTATAGGGGATACCATAATCGGTAAGAATCTGTTCAAACACATGGTAGTAGCCGTTAAGGGTCTCCTGAGTATCAAACCATGCGCCAGTAACAGCACCTGAGGCATCATCAATGGCTAAATGTAGATGCCATATCTGTCCCGGCACCCATTCATAAGGGGTTGCATCCATCTGAAGCACTCACCGAAATAAGCACATCTTGGACGACGACTGTGAGCATCTTCAACTGCTACTAAGTTAGCCTGTATCTGTGATAATTCTTTTTGACGCTTCAGATTCCTTCTGGCTCTGAGTGCTTGCCTAATGCGTCTACGCTTTGACTTTTTGTAGCCTTTTGGAGATAGAATGTACTCAGACTCCAAAATACTCATTACAGAGGAAGAAGAGATGCTTTATGCCCCTCATGCTTTTTTTAGAAGCTCTGTATAGTGTTCAAAGTTAGCCTCGTAGTATTTAGTTCTGTATAGATCAAGAACCTGACTTCTGATGTCAGGATGGATGGTGGTAACCGGCTTCTACCTCTGTTACCATGAATAAAGAATGCTTTACCATCTTTAATATAGCCTTGTATCATACGGTTTATATGCCTCTTGGTCATCCTAGGATAAGAGCAGCTCTATCCTTATTAGCTGTATCTGGGTGATCTATCAGACCTTTAATAACCTCGTACTTTCTTTGTTCATCCATTGATAAAATAACCTTTCTGATAAGTCAGTCCCTCCCTAGTGTTAGAATATACAAAAATAGTATTTTACCATAAGTGGGACATTTTTTTATTTGTGGTATACTAGGACTTTATCATTTATGGCTTATATGTATTTAAAATAAAAAAATCCAAGGCTTGACACCTTGAAAAATGATAATATTAAGAATGCACCACTAGGGTTAAACATGGATAACTATTGCTATTATACCATAAAAATTCTAAAAGTGCAAGTATTTGTAAATTAAGCAATATCATTTTAACTGTATAATCATACGGTTAGTGGTAGATTTTTAAAAATTATCAAGGGGTGAAAACGTCAATGAAGAAAAACAGAATTCGTCCGATTAAAGCAGGAAACGGAATAAGAATGAGTTATGCCAGACAGGAAGAAGTTCTTGAAATGCCTAATCTTATTGAGGTTCAAAAAAATTCGTATAAGTGGCTTCTTACTGACGGACTAAGAGAAGTATTTGACGATATCTCTACGATTGTTGATTACAGTGGGCGTTATGGTCTGAGGTTTGGCAAATTTACACTGGAGCCAAAGGAAAATCATTCAATCGAGGTGTGCAAAGAGAGAGATGGAACCTATTCCGATGCCTTAAAGGTGGAAGTTGAATTGGTTGACATGAAAGAAAAAAAGCCGATTAATGGGAAGGATAAAGTTTTTCTCGGTGAGCTTCCAAGGATGACAGATACAGGCAGCTTTGTTATTAATGGTGCAGAGCGTGTAATCGTAAGTCAGTTAGTGCGTTCTCCGGGTATTTACTACAGCATAACTCATGATAAAACCGGTAAGGAATTATATGCTTCACAGGTAATTCCTAATCGTGGAGCCTGGCTTGAATATGAGACAGATTCTAATAATATATTTTATGTAAAGGTAGATAGAAATAGGAAGGTGCCTATTACAGTTCTTATAAGAGCGCTTGGAGTAAGCCTGAATAAAGATATTGAGGACTTATTTGGTGATGAGCCAAAGCTTCAGGCAAGTCTTGCTAAGGATGTGTCTACGAATTCTGATGAAGGCCTGCTTGAACTTTACAAGAAGCTTCGTCCGGGTGAACCTCTATTGGTAGAAAATGCAAGCAATTACATAACTAATATGCTCTTTGATGCTAAGCGTTATGACCTTGCTAAGGTTGGCCGTTATAAATTTAACAAAAAACTTGCCTTCCGTAACCGTATAGTTAAACATACACTTGCAGAAGATGTAATGGATAGGTCTACGGGCGAGATTGTAGGAGAGAAGGGCACTGTAGTTACTGTTGAACTTGCAGATAAAATACAAAATTCAGCAGTTCCTTATGTATGGATTCAGGGAGAGGATAGGAATTCCAAGGTGCTTTCTAACCTTATGGTTGACATTAGCACATATCTTCCTGAATTGAATAAAGAAGAAGTAGGAATCACAGAGCTGGTATATTATCCAAAACTTATGGATGTAATGGAACTTGCTAATGGAGATTATAATAGCGATGAGTTCAAGGGTATACTTAGAGAACATATAAATGACCTTATACCAAAGCATATAACCAGAGAAGATATATTTGCCTCTATTAGTTATGTCTTCAATTTGGAAAATGGAATAGGTACAGAGGATGATATTGACCACCTTGGCAACAGGCGTATACGTGCGGTAGGTGAGCTTCTTCAGAATCAGTACCGTATAGGTCTTTCCAGAATGGAGAGAAGTGTAAGGGATAAGCTTAGTTCTATAAATAATGATAATATAAATACAGTGAATGCGGGAGATTATATTAATTGTAAGCCTGTAACGGCTGCAATTAAGGAGTTTTTCGGAAGTTCCCAGCTTTCACAGTTCATGGATCAGCATAACCCACTTGGTGAACTTACACATAAAAGAAGGCTTTCAGCCCTCGGTCCGGGCGGTCTTTCAAGAGATAGGGCCGGATTTGAGGTTCGAGACGTACATTATTCACACTATGGAAGAATGTGCCCTGTAGAGACACCTGAAGGACCTAACATCGGTCTTATTAACTCACTTGCAAGTTATGCGAGAATTAATGAATACGGCTTTATTGAAGCTCCATATAGAAAATTGGATAAAACAGATCCTAACAATCCAAGAGTAACAGATGAGGTAGTTTACCTTACTGCAGATGAGGAAGATCCATTCATAGTTGCCCAGGCGAATGAACCTCTTGATGAAAATGGATATTTTATCAATAATACAGTATCAGGACGTTTTAGGGATGAGACTTCTACCTATGATAAGAAGAATGTGGAACTGATGGATGTGTCTCCTAAGATGGTATTTTCAGCTGCTACAGCCATGATTCCATTCCTTCAGAATGACGATGCTAACCGTGCCCTCATGGGTTCAAACATGCAGCGTCAGGCAGTACCTCTTCTTTTTACAGATTCAGCAGTAGTTGGAACCGGTATGGAAGCAAAGGTAGCCGTTGACTCAGGTGTGTGTGTGCTTGCGGAAAAGGCAGGTGTGGTTGAAAGTGCCTGCGGAGATAGGATTTTAGTTAGAAATGATGATGATAATAGATTAACAGAGTATCCACTTCTTAAATTTGCAAGAAGTAACCAGGGGAACCTGTATAAATCAGCGCCCTATAGTGAATAAGGGTGACCATGTAGAGGCTAAACAGGTAATTGCTGATGGGCCTTCTACAAAGGGTGGAGAGATTGGACTTGGTAAGAGCCCGCTCATCGGTTTTATGACCTGGGAAGGCTACAACTACGAGGATGCAGTTCTTCTATCAGAACGTCTTGTAAGAGATGATGTCTATACTTCTGTTCATATCGAAGAATATGAATGTGAGGCGAGAGATACAAAGCTTGGTGATGAGGAGATTACAAGGGATGTACCAGGCGTAGGTGATGATGCTCTTAAAGACCTGGGTGAAGACGGTATCATAAGAATAGGTGCAGAGGTTCGTGCAGGAGATATTCTTGTAGGAAAGGTTACTCCTAAGGGAGAAACAGAACTTACAGCTGAAGAGAGACTGCTTCGTGCTATCTTCGGTGAGAAGGCAAGAGAGGTAAGAGATACTTCGCTTCGTGTGCCTCACGGTGAATATGGCATCATTGTAGATGCAAAGAAGTTTGATAGAGAAAACGGCGATGAACTTGCCCATGGAGTTAAGAAGAGCGTCAGAGTATATATTGCACAGAAGAGAAAGATTCAGGTCGGAGATAAGATGGCAGGCCGTCATGGTAATAAGGGTGTAGTTTCAAGGGTACTTCCTGTTGAGGATATGCCTTTCCTTCCAACGGCCGTCCGCTTGATATCGTACTTAACCCACTTGGTGTGCCTTCACGTATGAACATTGGACAGGTGCTTGAGATTCACCTAAGTCTTGCCGCTACAGTGCTTGGTTTCAAGGTTTCTACACCTATCTTTGATGGAGCAAACGAGGAGGATATCGGAGATACACTTGAGCTTGCAAATGATTACATTAATATGCCGCTTGATGAATTTGAGCAGAAATATAGAGAGGATCTGGGCGATGAGGTAATGGATTACCTTCTCACGCATCTTGATTCCAGAAATGACTGGAAGGGAGTAAAGATTGGAAGAGATGGTAAGGTATGGCTCAAAGACGGTAGAACAGGCCAGTATTTTGACTCACCTGCAACTGTAGGTTTCATGAACTACCTTAAGCTCCACCACCTTGTAGATGATAAGATTCATGCCCGTTCAACCGGTCCCTACTCACTTGTTACACAGCAGCCACTCGGCGGTAAAGCACAGTTTGGTGGACAGCGTTTCGGAGAGATGGAGGTTTGGGCACTTGAGGCTTATGGTGCGGCTTATACACTTCAGGAAATACTTACTATCAAGTCTGATGATGTTGTTGGCCGTGTCAAGACTTACGAGGCTATTATCAAGGGAGAAAACATAAGTGAACCGGGCATTCCTGAGTCATTTAAGGTGCTTCTTAAGGAACTTCAGTCACTCGCTCTTGATGTGACAGTTCTTGATGAGGATGGAAACGAAATCAAGATGATGGAAAATGTTGAGTATGGTGATGAAGACCTTACTCCACTCATTGAGACTGAGGAGACTTTTACTTTTGATGACGCTTCAGCTAAGAATGGTTTTACAACAGGTACGCCTGAAGAACTTGAAGATGGTGTTCATGATGAGGAAGACTCCGATTATTTTGATGGTGAGGATTTAGATTTGGACTATGAAAGTAATGACGATAACGAAGACTTTTAATTTAAGCTTGTGAAATATTTATTTCTCTATCGGAATTTACAAAAGATATAATGCCTGGCGGGGCTTATGTAAATATAAGCCCTATATAGCCGGTTTAATACGAAGGGAGTAACGGGATGTCAGAAATGAGCATAGAAAATGTTCAGCCAATTACTTATGATGCAATAAAAATAGGCTTAGCTTCACCGGAGAAAATAAAAGAATGGTCTCATGGAGAGGTAAAAAAACCGGAGACAATTAACTATAGAACCCTCAAACCTGAAAAGGATGGTCTTTACTGCGAAAAGATTTTTGGACCTAGCAAGGATTGGGAGTGCCACTGTGGCAAATATAAGAAAATCCGCTATAAGGGTGTTATTTGTGACAGATGTGGCGTTGAAGTTACAAAGGCAACTGTAAGGCGTGAGAGAATGGGACATATTGAGCTTGCAGCTCCTGTATCCCATATTTGGTATTTTAAAGGAATCCCAAGCCGTATGGGAACTATTCTTTCAATACCGCCAAGGAGTCTTGAAAAGGTACTTTACTTTGCTTCTTATATAGTAACTGATAAGGGAAGCAGTGATTTAGAGAAAAAGACAATTCTTTCTGAAAAAGAATATGCAGAAGCAAAAGAAAAATATGGGAATAATTTTAAGGCAGAGGTAGGTGCAGAGGCTATATACAAGCTTCTTGCAGATATAGACTTGGAAGAAGAATCAAAGCGCCTTAAGGAAGAATTAAAAAAAGCAGGCAACTCAAAGAGCCAGAAAATGATTAAGGCAGCGAAGGAACTTGCTGTAATTGAGGCATTCAGAGAGTCAGGCAACCGTCCTGAATGGATGATACTTAAGGCTATTCCTGTACTTCCACCTGATCTTCGTCCTATGGTTCAGCTTGATGGTGGAAGATTTGCTACCTCCGATATGAATGACCTTTACAGAAGAATAATAAACAGAAACAACCGTCTTAAGAAGCTTCTTGAGATAGGTGCCCCTGATATCATTGTAAGAAATGAAAAGCGTATGCTTCAGGAGGCCGTAGATGCACTTATAGATAACGGCCGCCGTGGAAAACCTGTTACAGGACCAGGCAATAGAGCACTTAAGTCACTTTCAGATATGCTTAAGGGTAAGCAGGGCCGTTTCCGTCAGAACCTTCTTGGTAAGCGTGTTGACTATTCAGGACGTTCAGTTATCGTAGTTGGTCCTGACCTTAAGATATATCAGTGCGGTGTGCCAAAGGAAATGGCTATCGAACTTTTCAAACCTTTCGTTATGAAGGAGCTCGTTGCAAGGGACATTGCACACAATATAAAATCAGCTAAGAAGATGGTTGAAAGAGTAGAGACTCAGGTTTGGGATGTACTTGAAGATGTAATAAAGGATCATCCTGTCATGCTTAACCGTGCTCCGACTCTCCACAGACTGGGTATTCAGGCATTTGAGCCTGTACTTGTAGAAGGTAAGGCCATTAAGCTTCATCCTCTTGTATGTACAGCCTTCAATGCGGACTTTGACGGAGACCAGATGGCTATCCACCTTCCACTTTCTGTTGAAGCTCAGGCTGAGTGCCGTTTCCTCCTTCTTTCACCCAACAACCTCCTTAAACCTTCTGACGGTGGTGTAGTTGCAGTTCCTTCTCAGGATATGGTACTTGGTATTTATTATCTTACACTTGATAAACCAGGTGATAAGGGCGAGGGTATGTTCTTTAAGAACATGAATGAGGCCCTTCTTGCTTATGAAACGGATATATTACCTTACAGGCTAAGATTAAGGTTAGGCGTGAGGGAATTAACTCTAAGGGAGTTAAGGAACAGAGAATAATAGAGTCCACACTCGGAAGATTCATCTTTAATGAAGTACTTGAGCAGGACTTAGGTTTTGTAGACAGAAGTCTTGATGAAAACTTCTTAAAGCTTGAGATTGACTTCCTCGTTAAGAAGAAGGAACTTAAGCAGATACTTGAGAAGTGTATGGCAAACCTCGGTGCTACAAGAACTGCAGAAATCATGGATGCTGTTAAGAGCCTTGGCTACAAGTATTCTACCATAGCTGCGATGACTGTTTCCGTCTCAGATATGACAGTTCCGCCTGAAAAGGCTGCCATTCTTAAAGAGGCACAGAATAAGGTTGAAATTATTACAAGAAACTTTAGGAAAGGTCTTCTTACTGAACAGGAAAGATATCAGGAAGTTATTAAGAATTGGAAGAAAGCCGATGACGAGATTGCAGCTAAGCTATGAGTGGTCTTGATAAATACAACAATATTTACATGATGGCACACTCCGGAGCCCGTGGTTCTGACAAGCAGATTAAACAGCTTGCAGGTATGCGTGGACTTATGGCGGATACAAAGGGACACACTATCGAACTTCCAATCAAATCAAACTTCCGTGAGGGACTTGATGTTCTGGAATACTTTGTTTCTGCCCATGGTGCAAGAAAAGGTCTTTCAGATACAGCTCTTAGAACTGCCGATTCAGGATACCTTACAAGAAGGCTTGTAGATGTATCTCAGGATCTTATTATCAGAGAAACTGACTGCCAGGCAGGAAAGAATGAGGTGCCTGGAATGTGGGTATCAGCCTTTATGGATGGCAAGGAAGAGATAGAAAGCCTTGAAGAGAGAATCAAGGGAAGATATTCCTGTGAAACTATATATGATGATAACGGTGAAATTATAGTTAAGGCAAACCATATCATTACTCCAAAGCGTGCAGCCAGGATAATGAAGACCAAGGCCGTAATGGAGGCTGGTATAACAGCTAAGATTAAGATACGTACAGTTCTTACCTGCCGCAGCCATGTAGGTATCTGTTCTAAGTGCTATGGTGCAAACATGGCAACAGGTGATCCTGTTCAGGTTGGTGAGGCAGTTGGTATCATAGCTGCTCAGTCAATCGGTGAGCCGGGTACACAGCTTACCATGAGAACCTTCCATACCGGTGGTGTTGCGGGTGGAGATATTACTCAGGGTCTTCCACGTGTAGAGGAACTTTTTGAGGCACGTAAGCCAAAGGGACTTGCCATTATCTCTGAAATTGCAGGTAAGGTAAGCATACAGGATACAAAGAGCAGGCGTGAGGTAGTAGTTACAGCAGATGATGGAGAAGAGAAGAAATATCCTATTAACTATGGTTCAAGAATAAAAGTATTTGATGGCGATGTGATTGAGGCCGGAGATGAAATCACCGAAGGCAGCATCAATCCTCACGATCTTCTTAGCATCAAGGGTGTAAGAGCAGTACAGGATTATATGATTCGTGAAGTACAGCGTGTATACCGTTTGCAGGGTGTTGAGATTAACGATAAGCATATTGAGATGATAGTTCGTCAGATGCTTAAGAAGATAAAGATATCTGAGCCTGGTGACTCTGATTACTTAACAGGTGAGTATGCTGATATAATCGAGTTTGAGGAGCTTAATGAGCAGCTTGAGCAGGAAGGCTTTGAGAAGGCAGAAGGTGAGAGGACAATGCTTGGTATTACCAAGGCATCTCTTGCAACTAATTCTTTCCTTTCGGCAGCTTCCTTCCAGGAGACGACAAAGGTGCTTACCGATGCAGCTATCAAGGGTAAGGTAGATAAGCTGATTGGTCTTAAGGAGAATGTTATCTTAGGTAAGCTCATCCCTGCAGGTACAGGTATGAAGTTCTATCGTTCAGTAAAACTTGACAGTGATCACGAATTTGACGAGATGGGAGAGGAAAACCTCAATCCTGACGAGTTCGATGAGAATTATTCTGAGAACTATGAGAACGAAGAAACTGAGACAACAGATAATGGACAGGATGAAGAATAATTGAATTGAAATAAGGACAGGAGTGGCTTAGGCTGCTCCTGTTTTTATAGATAAGAGAAATGGTTTGAATAATAAGTATAATTCTCTTGCATTTTTTTATGAATAAAGTATATAACATAAATGAGATTAAAAAATCATTAGCAATTATGAAAGCAGTTATAACAGCTTATAAAAAAATAATATGCAAGGGGACATGAATATGAATGGAGACTTAGTAAAAAGAAGAATAATAAGAGGCTTAGTACTTGCAGTACTTGCTATAGTTGTAAATATGTTGGCGGATTCGATTTTAATATAGAATATTAATTCCTTATAAAAAGGCTCATAGGCTGTAACAAAATAGTTATTGCCATGGGCTTTTTTTGTGTTTAGTGAGTGCAAAAAGTAACTTCCACACCTAATGTTTAATTTTTTTATTTTAGATACGGTATGGAAGTTACTTGTTACAAATTTTACATAAATTAAGAGCTAGATGTATACATTATCTGAAAAAAATGCTATAATCAGCCTTACAGGAAGAACATGACCTAATTTTTTTCATAGCAAACAGGAGTCGAAGTTACTTTCCAAAACTGGGAATAAGTAAAATCCACCCTTTATATATGGGCTAGAAGTTCATCTTTTAACCGGTGAGTTCCTTTTTATTTGCCTAAGAGCTTAGGGGGTTAGGGTAATTTCATCCGGTGAAATTTTTGAATACCTAAGCTCTTTAATATTTTTTTGCCGTATTGAAATGCAAAAAAATATCATAAGAGCTTTTGCTTCCGAGCTTCACCCTTGAATATGAATTGATGTGGCTCATCATCAGGTTTATGTCTTCCTGTGTGTAATTACTAAAATCCACACCCTTTGGTATTATCCTTCTTATCATTTCATGGTTGTTTTCACAGCCACCCTTTTGGTAAGGTGAAGAAGGATCACAGTAAAAATACCCTAAGTCTCTATGTTGCCTTGTGCATCAAATTCCAGTGCCTGTGGATTTGAAAACTCACTTCCATTGTCTAACAGCAGCACATCAAATATTTTCCCGAAAATATCAGGCCTCAGTTCAATATACAGCCTTTCAAATATATCCGTAACAGAACGTGAGTCATTGTAGTTTCTCAGAAAAGCAAGCTGCAGGTTCTGTTGTACAAAGAAGAGAGTGAGAAGTACTTTCCCGCCCTTTACCCCTTCTACACTGTCGCCTTCACATACAACTGAATCAGGGTTTTCTTCAATAAACTTCAGGAAGTCCTCATAAGTCCTTCCCTTTCTGCACTCTTTATCCACTTTCAAAGATTTGCTTTTATTTTTTCTCGGACGCATTCTTATAGTGCGTGGCATGTCAATGTTTCTAGCAGAAAACAGACTGTTGTTTATATATTTATAGAGAGTCCTGTCGGAAACCATGATTTCATGGTTGATTGTTATATGTCTTATGGATTGCCCTTTTAACAGGAGTGGACTTACAATGCCGTCTATATATTCCCTTTCGTTTTCTGTAAGGTTAAACCCTGTTCTTGATTCAGACAACGATTTTCTGTATCTTGCCTCAGCTTCCTTTGCCTTGTAAAACCTTTTTTCAAGGCGACACCTGTTTCTGTCAGGGCATCCGTTACATACATAAGGTGGCTTAAGAAGTTTAGGGCAGATATGTTTGACATAATCATCACACAGTGGCATGCATTTCCCGCAGCTTCCGCATGTTCTGTTTTTGTTAAGGCAGTGACTGCATACAAATCTTTTTTTACATGATCTGTCCACTGAATGCAGACAGTCATTAAAAGACCTGCCGTATGAGCCTGTCTGTTCAGTAATTATGTTTTTTTTATTTCTTTTGAAACAGTTGTGTTGTCTTTTCCTATAGCCAAAGCAATCTTATTAAAGCTCATTTTTTTAGAAAGCATGATTTCTATGTCAGAACGCTGGCTTAAAGAAAGATGTGAATGTTTTCCCATAATTAAAATATTCCTTTCAGTTTGTATATAAAACCCTAACCTGATGAATCTAACCCAATATATATTTTAATCATGGAATCAGTAAAGTCCATAGTTAAAGATGTGGTGTATGGAAAAAGTAAAATCCATACTAATATGGAATTTACTTTTTCAAATAACACTTTGCTAGATTTTTCAAGATAAGTGCAACACTTTATAAAAAAATAGTAAATGCAACACTTTTCCTAGATAAAATAATAAAAATTATATCAATAAAATCAGACTGAACTTAATCAAATTTGATTTGATTTTTATTGCTTTTGGCGAAAAAAAGAGTATAGTAAACAGACCTGAAAGCGTATCTTTCAGGTTAAATGCAACGCTTTTTAGTGTTGCGTTTACTTTGAAAAAAATATTACCAATATCTACTTAATAATTCTTATATTTGGGCTAATAGATTATATTTCACTTATACGAAATCTGTCAAGGCTAAAGTGAATGGGCTTTCAGCCAAGCCTTGACTAGAATTTCGTAAGTGAAATTCATCATAATTAAGCCCAATATAACTATAAATAAAACTTAAAAATAGCCTTATATTTCCTTCATTTATCAATTAGAATGGCTCTTTGTATTATATTGGAACTGAGCTAATGATATTCTTCAATGTAAATGCAACAGGGGTATCTGTCAAAGTAGGTGCAACACCATGTTGCATTTAAGTTGAAAAACTACACAAATAACACTTTTTTGTGCTTGCATAATAAAATACTTGACACAAAACTATGTTAAGGTTATAATATTAAAAATTTAAACTTTAACAAGGTAGAGTGATAATAAGCAAAAGTAAGAGAGGGAAAATCTATGTCTGAGTTTTTTAACAGCTGCTATGAAAACCTGACATCCTATGTGCCGGGAGAACAGCCACAGGATAGAACTTATATAAAGCTTAACACAAATGAATCTCCTTACCCTCCTGCTTACAGCTTAAAAAGTGATTTTGATATGGAACTTATAAAGGGGCTGAAACTATATTCCGACCCGGATGTTAAAGAACTAAAAGAAGCCATTGCAGAGTTTTATGATTTAGATAAAAAAGAGGTATTTATAGGTAACGGTTCTGATGAATGTCTTTATTACAGCTTCATGGCCTTTGGTGGAGGCGGAGTTAGTTTTCCCGATATTACCTATGGTTTCTACAAGGTATATGCAGATGTAAATCATCTAAGGGCAAATGTTATTCCGCTAAAAGAAGATTTTTCTATTGATGCAGGAGACTATAAAAATCTTGGAACAGCAATAATTATAGCCAATCCGAATGCCCCTACGGGACTAATGCTAAGCCTTATAGAGATAAGGGAAATATTAGAAAATAATAAGAACAATGTAGTAATTATAGATGAGGCTTATATAGACTTTGCTGATGAGAAAAGCTCGGCAGTCAGCCTTATATCGGAGTATGATAACCTCCTTGTCATTCAGACCTTTTCCAAATCCCGCTCTTTAGCAGGAGCAAGGGTTGGATTCGCAATGGGAAATGAAGGACTAATAGCTGGCCTTGACAGAATTAAATTCTCAATCAATCCCTACAATGTGAACACTATATCAATGAAGATGGCGGTGGAAGGGATAAAGAACACAGGTTATTTCTACGAAAATTGTAACAAGATAAAGGAAACCAGAGAGTTTACAAAAAATGAGCTTGAAAAATTAGGGTTTAAGGTGTTAGACTCTAGAGCCAACTTTCTTTTTGCCGGGAATGATAAGGTTAGCGGAATGAGGCTTTATGAAGAATTAAAGTCTCGTGGGATACTCATAAGGCATTTTAATGATGAGAGAATTAAAGAATATAACCGTATTACCATAGGCAGTATGGAGGAGATGAAGATATTTATTGAAAAAGTTAAGGAGATAATTAAAAATTAGGAGTAAATAAACCAGATTGTTGTAATTCAAGTTTGCAGCAATGAAAGTAAGTGGTTATTCAACCGGTAATAATGCGAGCTGTTCGTAATTAAAGTTATCATAATATAAGCAGGTTGTAATTCAATAGTTAGCAGAGTTAAATATAAGGTTTGGTTTAATTTATAAATCGAATTATTATAAAAAGAATATGGGAATGGGGTTAAAATAGTATGAGAAAAGCTGATATAAAACGAGAAACCGCAGAAACTAAGATAGATTTAAGTCTTGATTTAGACGGAAATATAGATGAATCTTTAATATCTACAGGTGTAGGTTTCCTAGACCATATGCTGACCTTGTTTGCCAGATATGCAGGAATTGAACTTAAGGTTAAATGTGTAGGTGATACCTATGTTGACGACCACCACAGTGTGGAAGATGTAGGGATTACGCTTGGTATGGCTCTTAGGGAGGGCCTCGGCGATAAAAGGGGGATATGCCGCTTTGGTGAAGCTTATCAGCCGATGGATGAAAGCCTTGTGCTTACCGCCCTTGATATATCAGGCAGGGGAGGATTTTACACAGACTTGTATTTTCTAACAGAGAAGATTGGAAGCTTTGACACTGAGCTGGTTGCAGAATTTATGAATGCCTTTGCAGTAAATGCAGGTCTTACCCTACACATAAGGCAGATTGCAGGTACTAATTCACATCACATAGCAGAGGCCGCTTTTAAGGGGCTTGGAAGGGCAGTTCGCAAGGCTGTGAAAGTTGATGAGAGATTTAATGACAAGATTCCATCTACTAAGGGAAGCCTTGGTTAGATAAAGAAATGAGGAGAGATGGCAGTTAAAGAATTAAATAAAATCTATGAAAAATACGGTTACAAAAAGTTTAAGATGTCTAAGTTTGAGCCTTACGAGCTTTATATGGAGAATAAAGACTTTTTGAACTCAAACCAGGTTATAAGCTTTACTGATTTGGACGGTGAACTCCTTGCCCTAAAGCCTGATGTTACTCTTAGCATAATGAAGTCAGGACTGGGACAGGGAAGGATATATTATAATGAAAATGTATACCGCCCGAAAGACAGGCATTTTAGAGAGAGTGCGCAGACAGGAATAGAGTATATTGGAAAATTAAATGTCTATGCTGAGGCGGAAGTCATAATGCTTGCAGTAAAGAGTTTGAAACTCTTTTCAGGCGAAATTAGAATAAGAATCAGTGATGTAGGTCTTATCTCTAAGGTATTTGAGAAACTGAATTTGACTGATACGGGTAGGATACTTAGGCTGGTTGAATCTAAAAATGCTGCAGAGCTGGATATCCTTGCAAATACAGGAGAATTAGATAAAGAAAAAGCTGCAATACTTAAAAATATGATAAACCTATATCTTCCATTTGAAGAAGGAGTAAAAATGCTGGCAGATGGAAGCCTCACAGGGAGGCTGCTTGGGGAGAATAATGAGATAATTATAAGACTTAAAAAGTTAGCGTCTGCTTTGAAGGCTTTCGGTGTTATAGATAAGATTTACCTCGACTTTTCAGTAATCAACTCAATGGATTATTATAATGGAATCATTTTTCAGGGGGTAATTGAAGGACTGCCATTTAGCGTGCTTTCAGGAGGAAGGTATGACAAGCTCACCGTTAAAATGGGGAAGGATGCAGGCGCCATAGGCTTTGCCCTTGACCTTTCTCTGGTGGAAAATTATAAGGAAGAGGTTTCAGATAAGATTTTAGACTATATTATTATTTATGATGAGAAAAAGGATGATATTACTAAGGCAGTAGAGGCAGTAGAGAGACTTATAAATGAGGGCTATAAGGTGGAGCTTATAGAAAAGGATGAAGAAGAAATACCGGGAAGAGCCAGAGCTAAGGAAGTACTTGAACTAAGGAGAATAATATGGTAAATATTGCACTTCCTAAGGGAAGAATCGGAAATAAGTCTTATGACATCTTAGAGAAAGCAGGATATTCCTGTCCGGAAATCTTAGAGCTTAATAGGAAACTTACCTTTGTAAATGAGGAAAGGGGTGTCAGATATTTCTGGGTGAAGCCATCGGATGTGGCCATCTATGTGGAAAGAGGGGCTGCTGATGTAGGAGTGTGTGGGGCAGATATACTTAGGGAGTATGAGCCTGATGTATATGAACTCCTTGACCTGGGCTTAGGAAGGTGCAGGATGTGTGTCTGCGGTGAAAAGGGTTTCTTTGAAAAGGCAGAGAAGACACTGAAGGTGGCCACCAAATTCCCAAACATTGCAGGAAAATACTATGAGGAAGTAGGAAGGGATATAGATATAATCAAGTTAAACGGCTCTATAGAGTTAGCACCGCTTCTTGGACTTTCAGATGTAATAGTGGATATAGTTGAAACCGGAAATACTCTTCGTGAGAACGGACTTGAGGTGATTGAAGAAATTTTACCTATTAGTGCAAGATTTATCTGTAATAAGGTGAGTTTTCAGTTTAAGAATGAAGAGATTATTAAAATGCGTGATAAATTATCCTGCTGTATTAGGTAGAGTAGGGCTAAGCATCGTATGTTGCGGATAATTAGGAATAATCAGGGATGACTAAGAATAATCAGGGATGATTAAGAGTAATTATGGATAAACAAGAATAATTATGGTTAATTAAGAATAACTAAGAATAATTAGGGATAATTAGAGATAATTAGAGATAATCAAGAATAATCAGGGATTAAGGAGTGGCTATGATTAAAATATATGAAGTGGGCAAGATTAAGGAAGAAGAGATATTTGCAAGAAATGAGCCTGTATCAGAGGTAGGCGGTATAGTTCGTGAAATCATAGACAATGTAAAGACTAAGGGAGATAGGGCTCTTGGCGAATACCTTGAAAAATTTGACGGAGTAGTGCTTAGGCAGTTTAAGGTAAGCATAGAAGAGATAGAAGAGGCAATCGGTGAGGTTGAGACTGAGTTTCTTGATATACTTAAAGAGGCAGAGAGTAATATAAGGGCATTTCACGAGAAGCAAGTAAGACAGGGTTTTATGATGACAAATAAGTCAGGGGTTATACTTGGACAAAGAGTAGTGCCTATTGAAAAGGTGGGGCTCTATGTACCGGGAGGAACGGCTGCCTACCCGTCAACTGTCCTTATGGATGCAGTACCTGCAAAGATTGCGGGGGTATCTGAGATAATTATGGTAACGCCGCCGAATAAAGAAGGAAGGGTTAATCCATATATACTTGCAGCTGCAAAGATAGCGGGGGTTACATCAGTATACAAAATAGGAGGGGCACAGGCTGTTGCAGCACTCGCCTTTGGTACAGAGAGTGTGCCTAAGGTAGACAAGATAGTAGGTCCTGGCAACGCTTTTGTAGCAGAAGCCAAAAAGCAGGTCTTTGGACAGGTCGGCATAGATATGATAGCAGGCCCATCTGAGGTACTTGTACTTGCAGACGGCAAGTCGAATCCTAAGTTTGTGGCAGCAGACCTGCTTAGTCAGGCTGAGCATGATAAAAATGCATCCTGTGTGCTTATTACAGAGTCTTATACACTTGCAGAAAAGGTAAGAGAAGAAATTGAAAATCAGCTAAAAATGCTAGAAAGAGAGGAGATAGCAAGGGTTTCGGTTGAGAATAACGGTAAGATAATCATTTGCAGGGACTTACTTCAGGGAATCGAGATAGCAAACCGCATCGCACCTGAGCATATGGAGGTCTGCGTAGATGAGCCTTTTAACTATCTGGGTCTTATTAAATGCTGGCTCTGTTTTCCTTGGCAGATACAACGCAGAACCAACAGGAGACTATTTTGCAGGACCTAACCACACCCTGCCAACCTCTGGTACTGCTAGGTTCTACAGTCCGCTCTCAGTAGAGGATTTTGTAAAAAATATCCAGTACAGCTACTACACTAAAGAAGCCCTTAGAGAGGATTATGCAAAAATATCCTATTTTGCAAAAAAAGAGGGACTTACAGCACACGCAAGGGCTGTGGATATTAGGTTTGAGGAAGAATAGACATCAGAATAAAGACTACAGAAGTAGAATATCTATAAAAGTGTAAAGCATATTATAGGTTGAACGGTTTGACTTTAAGATAATTGAAATGGATATTAATAGAAAAGGGTGATAAGAGAATATGACAGTTATCATAGATTATGGAGTTGGAAATGTATTTTCACTTGTAAGTTCCCTAAGAAAGATAGGTGAAGAGGCTGCCATAAGCTCCGATAGGAAGATTATCTCAGAGGCAGAGAGAATAATACTCCCTGGAGTAGGAGCCTTTCCTGATGCCATGGCTAGGCTTTGTGAGAGTGGCGTTGCAGATGTGATTAAAGAGGAAGTGAAGAAAGATAAGCCGTTTTTAGGCATTTGCCTTGGAATGCAGCTTCTCTTTGAAAGGTCATATGAATACGGAGAAAATGAAGGCTTAGGACTTATAAAGGGTGAAGTTAGAGCTCTAAGTGAAGCATTGCCAAAGAACCTTGTTGTACCGCATATGGGATGGAACGGACTTAATTTTAAGAAAGAAAGTCCGATATTTGAGGGACTATCTGAGGGAAGTGAAGTTTACTTTGTGCACAGCTTCGCAGGCTTTAACTGTGAGGAGAGCCTTATAGCTACAGCGGAATATGGGATAGAGGTGACTGCTGCTGTAAATAAGGGAGCTGTCTACGGTGTACAGTTTCACCCTGAAAAAAGTGGGGAGATAGGACTAAAGATACTTAAAAACTTTTGCAGGCTATGAAAGGCGGTTTCTATGATAATATTTCCTGCTATAGATATGTATGAAGGCAAGGTGGTAAGGCTCCTTAAAGGCAACTTTAACAAGATGACGGTGTATAGTGAAAAGGTGGTAGAGAAGGCGGTAGAAATAGAGTCTTTAGGAGCAGAGTGGCTCCACCTTGTAGACCTTGAGGGGGCAAAGGAAGGCACTACGCCTAATTTTAGCTATGTTAAAGAAATATGTAAAAAGACAGGGCTTAAGGTTGAAATAGGCGGAGGCATAAGAAGTGAGGAGACGATTGAGCAATACCTTTCTGTGGGAGTGGATAGGATAATTCTTGGAACTAAGGCAGCCACAGATGGTGAGTTTCTAAGAGAGATGGCAGATAAATTTGGGGATAAAATTGCAGTAGGCATAGATGTAAAGGATGAAAAAGTTGCCATAAAGGGTTGGCTTGAAGTGCTTGATAAGAACATATTTGACTTTGTGGGAGAACTTAGGGAAATAGGAGTTAAGAATATTATCGTGACAGACATAGCAAAAGACGGTGCTATGAGTGGGATAAATGCCTCATTTTATGAAAGACTGAATGCCTATACAGATATGGACATTACAGCATCAGGAGGGGTAACAAGGCTAGATGACCTTGTAGAGCTTAAAAAAGCAGGACTTTACGGAGCTATTCTTGGCAAGGCTATGTACACAGGAAATATTGATTTAAGAGAGGCGCTTAAAGTATGATAACAAAGAGAATTATTCCCTGCCTAGATGTAAAAGACGGAAAGGTAGTAAAAGGAGTTAATTTTACAGGCTTAAAGGAAATAGCAGAACCGGTGGAACTTGGCAAGTATTATAGTGAGGCAGGGGCTGATGAGTTGGTATTTTACGATATTACAGCCAGTGTTGAGGGCAGGAAAATATTTACAGATATCCTAACAAGGGTGGCAGAGGAAGTCTTTATTCCGCTGACGGTAGGAGGAGGCATAAGCACCCTCTCTGACTTTGACAGGGTATTAAAATGCGGTGCTGATAAGGTGTCGGTAAATTCAGGTGCCCTCAAGAATCCTATGCTTATAAATGAGGCTGCCTCCAAATACGGAAACCAATGCGTGGTACTTTCAGTGGATGTTAAGAGGGTAGACGGAGACTACCATATATTTGCAGAAGGTGGAAAAAGGGATACCGGGGTTTTAGCACTTAGCTTTATAGAAGGTGGAATTAAGCGTGGAGCAGGAGAGATAGTGGTAAATTCTATTGATACTGACGGAGTAAAGAAGGGCTTTGACCTTGAACTTTTAAGGGCAGTATGTGACATAAGCCCTGTACCTGTTATAGCCTCAGGAGGAGCAGGTAAGATGGAAGATTTTACTAAGCTGTTTAAGAAAATACCGGATATATCAGCAGGACTGGCGGCCTCTATCTTCCACTCGGGTGAGGTAAAGATAAAGGACTTGAAGAAAGAGTTAAAGGCAGAGGGGATACTGGTGCGGATTTAGGAGACAGGAGGCTTTTCCTTACTTCCAAACCTCTTCATGGCTGAAAATATCGCCATTTTTATAATCCTCTTCCCCCTGCCTGATTGCTTCTATTTCATCAGGTAAAGGATTGTCAGAAGGTATAAATTTTAAAACGAGAGCGTATAATAAGTCTATTTCTTTTTCATTTACAGTATCAATAAGACTATGAAGTTCCTGTCTGCTCATAAAAGCCTCCTTTATAAATCTTTATATGCTTCTCCTCTAGGTAATATA
Organism: uncultured Catonella sp.; assembly: GCA_916439065.1. GTDB lineage: Bacteria > Bacillota > Clostridia > Lachnospirales > Lachnospiraceae > Catonella. Next base: position 812,586 of record CAKAGD010000002.1, on the reverse strand, counting down.
CATTCTATGTATATTCCATCGGGAATGATTTTGTATATTATTCTATAATTATCTACTCCAAGCCTAAACATATTTGAATAACCAACAAGGGTTTTTATATCGCCTCTAGGGATTTTTTCAATTCCTGTTTTAATATGTTCTTTCATTGGGTTGGGAATTGCTTTAATATTTTTTAGGGCTTGTTTGGAATATTTTATGTCCATAGTTAGCCTCCTTGTTCAAATTATATAACTAAAATATGAAATGCGCAACAATTGTTTTTGAATAATAAGATGGCTGACAAGCTGCTATGATGTAAATGACTGGAAAGACCTTGACAAGTTGTTGTAGTAGTAATAGAAATAAGAGGGAAGTATAGCTGGATAAGAGATAGGTATTTAGTGAATTTATTTAGGAGACAGATTATGTTTGATATTAACAAGATTAAGTTTGATGAAAAGGGGCTTGTACCCTGCATAGTTCAGGACTTTGTTACAGGAAGAGTTCTTACTCTTGCCTATATGAACAGACAGTCACTTGAGATAAGTCTTGATAAAAAGCTCACCTGTTTTTATTCCCGCTCCAGAAGTAAGCTCTGGCTTAAGGGAGAGACAAGCGGAAATTATCAGCACATTGTGAGCATTGAATCAGACTGTGATAATGATGCCATATTAGTAAAGGTAATAAAGGATGGTGCGGCCTGTCATAAAGGGAATGACAGCTGCTTTGATGATACTATGAGGATTGAATTTGAGGAAAATACTATGGAAATGATAGATATCTACAATGAAAACAAAGAAAAGACCGGGGAAATTCTTCCACGCGGAAAGGGGCTTAAAAAGGGACAGTATATGCTCTATGTACTGGCTGTACTAGAGGATGAGTACGGAAAGCTCCTTGCGACTAAGAGGAGTAATGATAAAAAATGGGGAGCAGGTGCCTGGGAAATACCGGGTGGCAGCGCTAAGGCTGGAGAAGATTCTCAGACTGCAGCACTTAGGGAGGTGGCCGAAGAGACAGGGCTTGAGATAGATAAGAAAAAGGGGAAGCTAATTTACAGTTATAGAAATGAAGATGCAGAAAGTGGAGATAATTACTTTGTGGATATCTATCATTTTAAGGGCTGCTTTGACAAAAGCAAGATAAAGGTAAACCCTGATGAGGTAACAGATTACAGATTTGTGGATGAGGACGATATGGAAAAACTAGAGAAGGAAGAGGGCTTTTTGCACTATGAAAGGGTGAGGAAGGCACTTGTAAGCAGGTAAAGATTAGGGCGTAAAATATAAGCTAATGATAGGGTCACCATTAGTTTGAAGTGAGTTTGAAATGACTTTGAAGTGAGTTTGAAGTTGACTTTGAAATGAGTTTGAAGTATTATTGAAGTAGTTCAAATAAAGAGGTGGCATTATGTATTTAGATGAGATGATTGGCGATGTGAAGCTTGAAAGTGACAAGTTTGAGAGCAAGGCAGTTCTAAATAGAGAGGATGTTATCGGCTGGCTTAAAAGTATCGCAGGATTTGCCAATGCTTCCGGAGGAGATTTTTATATTGGAGTGGAGGATAAGACCAATAAGTTGATTGGTTTTGATAGGAAGGGCGCAGATAATGAAAGGAACTACTTCAACAATCAGGTTAGCGAACATTTGACACCAAGACCACAAATGAAAATATCCTTCATAGGATATAAAGTAAATGGTAAAGAACGCTTTATAATTAAGATAGCAATTGATGAATCGGCAGTTAAGCCTGTAATATTAAAATATAAAGATATCCCTTCTATTTTTATACGGCGTGACGGATTTACAAACGGTGCAACCTATGAAGAAATAATCGAAATGAGCGTTAAAAGTAAGAAAACCCAGTATGATATATTGGTTTCTGATGTAAAATATGAATCAGATAAATTCTTGGATCTTCATAGGTTTTATAAAGAACATAATAAGGGTAAAGTACTAAAAGAAAAGGCATTACAGTCACTTGGCTTTGTAAATGAGGAAGGATACCTATTGAATGGTGCAGTCTTATTTATGGATGATTACAATGATAAGAAAACAGAAGTACAATGCTCAGTTTTCTCAGGATTTAATAAGGGAAGTGATAGGGTTGTTACAATTAACAGGTTTAATGGCAATATTACCTCGACCATTGATTATATCATTGAATTTGTGAACCTGAGAATGAATCATAGCATGGTAAAGCTTGATAATACCCATGTAAATATAGATTCATTTCCTTCTAGAGCTTTGTTTGAAGGTGTTATAAATGCAGTTGCCCATAGGGACTATTATTTGGATGGCACTCAAATACAGGTTGATATGTTTAAGGATCGTTTGGAAATATCTTCTCCAGGGGGATTTTATAGGGGTGAGAAGTTTGGGAAAACTTATGATTTATCGGGAATTATTTCTAAAAGAAGAAACGAACTGATTTGTGGAGTATTGGTTGCCTGCAATGTAATGGAGGCAGCGGGCACGGGATTTGATAAGATTATAGAAGAGTATGCATCTGCGAATGAAAAACATAAACCATATATTTACTCAAAATCGGATCATTTTACCCTGGTTCTTCCTGATTTGACTTATGATAGGGGAATTGAAAATGATGTTGTGGAAGGTTTGAGCTTTGTGCCCGTACCTGATGGAACAGACCTGGATGAAAAGGTGTTAAATTTTTGTTATCTCAATGCACATAAGGTATCCGAAATAGCTGAATACTTGGGTGTAAGTGATTCTACCTATTTTAGGAAGAGAGTTCTAAGCAATCTTGAAAAGCATGGTTACCTTATGAAGAGCAAAGTGTCAAGGGCAGCATACTATAAAACGAACCCTGATATGGTTAGCGTTTAGTGAAGGTTTTTCTACCTCAAAGCCGGCAGAATGGAGGTATTATGAGAGTTAGTTATTATGCAGTTTTTAATTATGACGAATATGACAAAAGTGAAGAAAAATACGGAATATCAATTACATTTCCTGATATTCCGGAGGCAAATACTTGTGCAAGGAACTACGCTGAGGGAGCCAACATGGCACTGGATGTACTGCAGCTTTGTCTGATTGATAGTGAAATAGAAGCATATCCCAAGCCGTCTTCTATAGAAAATATTAGGTTAGGCAAAAATGAGAAAGCTGTTCTTATACAATATGATACGGATAAAATTGATATTTCAAAGTTTAAATTTTTTAATGAATAAAGCTTTGATAAAAGTAAGATAAAGGTAAATCCTGATGAGGTAATAGATTACAGATTTGTAGATGTGGATGATATAGAGGAACTTGAGAGGGAAGAAGGTTTTTTGTACTTTGAAAGGGTTAGGAAGGTACTTGATAGTGTTATATAAAGGCAGACACGAAAAGGTAGAAAATACTGTGTCTGCATTTCTTGACTGCTACAACTATGTTGCTAATATAAAAGTAGACACGGAACGGTTGAAAATAATGTATTAATATTTATAATTAATACATTATGACTACCAGGAAGGAGTCTACTTTTATTATGGCTAAACATTTAATCCATTGGAAAAAGAGTTTTTAATCCATCAGTTTAAAAGGAATCCCGCTATTAAGCTAAGTGATTTCTGTGAAGCACATCAGATTTCAGTTTCAGCATTAAGAAATTGGATTAAGCAGTATGAAGAGTTTGGGCTTGATGGACTTGCAAGAGCTGATGCAGAAATAGGCAGTGTTCTCCCGGAGGGAGTAGATCCAACGGAGGAAGCTTACAGGCGTGAAATACTCAAGCTGCGTATAGAGAATGAGAGGCTTAAAAAAAACTATATTGTTCGGACGAACGAGGATGGGGAACAGGAATATGTTCGTTTAAAAGCGAAGAATTCGAAATAGTTGAACAGCTATCCAGAGATTATGATGTTCAGGAACTGTGTGCTCTGATGGGTGTTAGTCGATCGGGTTATTATAAGTGGAAGAGACGAGAGAAATCTGATAGAGATCTAAAGAGAGAGGAAATGATATCTCTTGTGGAAGCCGTTCATGAAAAGCATAGATCCCATGGTTACAGATGGACTGCAGCCTATATACGTCTTCAATATGGCAACAACTGTAGCGATAACTTTATTTACAAATGCTTTCGTTTCCTTGGCATTGCAGCAGAAACAAAACATCAGGTTCATTATAGAAAACGTAAGGAAAAGGATAAATACCCAAATCTAATTTTTACAACTTGGGAGACCATAGATAGGCCACGTCAGGTAATAGTATCTGATATGACTGTTGCTAATATAAAAGTAGACACGGAACGGTTGAAAATAATGTATTAATATTTATAATTAATACAATATGACTACCAGGAAGGAGTCTACTTTTATTATGGCTAAACATTTAAATCCATTGGAAAAAGAGTTTTTAATCCATCAGTTTAAAAGGAATCCCGCTATTAAGCTAAGTGATTTCTGTGAAGCACATCAGATTTCAGTTTCAGCATTAAGAAATTGGATTAAGCAGTATGAAGAGTTTGGGCTTGATGGACTTGCAAGAGCTGATGCAGAAATAGGCAGTGTTCTCCCGGAGGGAGTAGATCCAACGGAGGAAGCTTACAGGCGTGAAATACTCAAGCTGCGTATAGAGAATGAGAGGCTTAAAAAAAACTATATTGTTCGGACGAACGAGGATGGGGAACAGGAATATGTTCGTTTAAAAGCGAAGAATTCGAAATAGTTGAACAGCTATCCAGAGATTATGATGTTCAGGAACTGTGTGCTCTGATGGGTGTTAGTCGATCGGGTTATTATAAGTGGAAGAGACGAGAGAAATCTGATAGAGATCTAAAGAGGGAGGAAATGATATCTCTTGTGGAAGCCGTTCATGAAAGGCATAGATCCCATGGTTACAGATGGACTGCCGCCTATATACGTCTTCAATATGGCTACAACTGTAGCGATAACTTTATTTACAAATGCTTTCGTTTCCTTGGCATTGCAGCAGAAACAAAACATCAGGTTCATTATAGAAAACATAAGGAAAAGGATAAATACCCAAATCTGATTTTTACAACTTGGGAGACCATAGATAGGCCACGTCAGGTAATAGTATCTGATATGACTGCGTTTAAGTTTTGGATTCTTTACTTTGAAGTAACGTTCTATTTTGATGTATTTACCAAGGAGATTCTTACATATAGAATAGCCGCTAGAAAAGGGGACAGACAGCAGTATATAGATGGCTTGGAAGATGTGAGGGAACTGCTGAAAGGCCATACAGAACCTGTGGTGTTACACACGGATCAAGGAAGTGTCTATGCATCGGTTGCCTATAATGAGCTGATTAAAGATACAGTGATTGTTAGATCCATGTCCAGAGCAGGTAAGCCCACGGATAATCCTGTTAATGAATCTATTAATGGCTGGATGAAGGAAGAGCTGTATATTGACTTTAAGATTAGTGAATGCAGACGAAAGGATGAATTTGAAGAAGTACTTGCAAGCTATGTTGATTTCTACAATAATCATCGTCCTTGCTATGCTCTTGGCTATGATACACCGGTTAACTATCGTAAGCGCTATTACAAGGGAGAATTAGAAAGAAAAAATACGTTTGAGAACAGAGTACTATCTGAAGAGCCTAAATTTGTGCAGAAGCGCCGTAAACGGGCATATTCCAAAGATGTGTCTACTTTTGAAAAGGAAGATGAGTAAAAAATATGCTGTATGTCTATTTTTGAAAATAAATAATAGTTAAAAGTGTGGCCAGTGTCCACTTTTGAAAAAAGAAAAAAAGGAAAAACATTTTTTGTGTCTACTTTTCTTGACTGCTACAGACTGTGCTGCAATTAGGCATAAAAATATTGAAAAGTCATAAAAATCAATCCCTAAAGTTATTGAAAAGTCACAGAATTTATGCAATAATATTATTGAAAAGTCATAAAAATATGGCTTAAAACACATTGAAAAGTCAGAATGGAGATGAGAGTATGTTGATTAGAAAGATTGAAAGCCTGATTAGAGAGCACCTACAAAGCACTTCTAATAAGGTTTTGCTTATTGATGGAGCCAGACAGGTAGGCAAAACCTATATTATCCGTTATGTAGGAGAAGAGCTGTATAAAAATTTCATTGAGATCAACATGATTGAAGATTCGCTTAAGGATAGACTTTTTGAAAGAGTAAAAACTGTTGAGGATTTTTATTTTCAGGTCAGTATGCTTGCAGGAAATAAGATGGGACCAAAAGAAGACACTCTTATTTTTATTGATGAGATACAGGCATATCCCGCTCTACTAACCCTGCTTAAGTTCTTATCGCAGGATGGAAGGTTTACATTTATTGCAAGTGGTTCATTGTTAGGAGTTACCTTGTCGCAGACTACTTCCATACCTATGGGAAGCATAAGAAAGGTAAGAATGTTTCCACTTGATTTTGAGGAGTTTTTGTATGCCAATGGATTTAATGAAATGACCATATCATATCTGCGTAAAAAATATGAGAATGAAGAGGCACTTGATGAAGCCACTCATAATAAGATTATGGAATTATTCCGTAAATATCTACTGGTAGGAGGACTTCCGGAGGCAGTAAATTCGTATATACGAAATCAAAATATTGTACTCGTGCGTGAAATACAAAATGAAATCAGGGAATACTATGCCGCCGATGCTTCAAAGTATGATGGAGAAAATAAGTTAAAAATACGAAGAATATACGATATGCTTCCTTCGAACATGGAAAATAAAAAGAAGCGTATTGTGGCAAAAAACATTGAGAATAAAAAGGAAAGACATTTAACGATTACAGCGATGAGTTCGAATACCTGATAAGTGCTGGGATTGTGCTAAATGTTCAGGCTATATCAAATCCCAGTTTTCCTCTTGTGCAGTCAAGCAGTAAGAACTTGTTAAAGCTGTACTTAAATGATGTAGGTATATTAACAAGTATTCTTTATGGAAATAATATCAGGGCAGTGTTAGATGATGAAAGAAGTATAAATCTTGGCTCGGTTTATGAAACAGTAGTTGCAAGTGAGTTAATAGCACATGGATATAAGCTATTTTACTATGATAATAGGGGCAAGGGAGAAGTAGATTATCTGATTGATGATTATGACAGCCTGTCAGTGGTGCCTGTTGAGGTAAAATCAGGTAAAGACTATACCGTGCATAGTGCTTTAAGCAATTTTGCAAAAAATGAGAATTATAACCTGAAAAAGGCGTATGTATTGTCAAATGAAAGGGAAGTTATAAAAAAAGACAAAATCATATATATGCCTATTTATAATATTATGTTTTTCAACAATCAACTCGTTAGCACTCAATAAAAAAAGAGTGCTAACAAAAACCTTGACAAAGATTTAAAATCAGTATTATTATATTAATCGAGCAGTTAATAGCTGTTCGATTTTTAGCTTTAAAACGACTAAACATCAAAAATACAAATAAATATACGAGGTGAAATAATATGGGAAATATTGAAAAAGGTTCATTATCAATTACTTCGGAAAATATATTTCCGATTATCAAAAAATGGCTCTACTCAGACCACGATATCTTTTTAAGGGAGTTGGTGTCAAATGCCTGTGATGCTATAACCAAGCTTAAAAAGTTGGACGGAATAGGTGAGTGGAAGGCTCCTGAAGACAATAAATACAGAGTGGATGTAATCACTGACAGCGAAGCAAAGACCATAACTGTCATTGATAACGGTATCGGTATGACTGCTGATGAGGTTAAGAAGTACATCAATCAGATAGCGTTTTCAGGTGCTCAGAGCTTCCTTGAGCAGTATAAGGACAAGACAAGTGAGGAGCAGATTATAGGGCACTTTGGACTTGGTTTCTACTCAGCCTTCATGGTAGCAAGAAGAGTTACTATAGATACTCTTTCATATAAAGAGGGAGAAAAGCCTGTACACTGGGTATCAGACGAGGGTATAGACTTCACTATGGAAGATGGTGACAGGACTGAGCGTGGTACCAAGATAACTCTTTACTTAAATGATGACTGCTATGAATTTGCCAATGAATACAGGGTTAAGGAAATCTTAGAGAAGTACTGTTCATTTATGCCTGTTGAAATCTACTACACCAATGCCAATGTGCTTAAGGCTGAAAAGGATGAGGTGGTGGAGGACAAGGAGGCAGAGAAGAAGGAAGAGGCTCCAAAGCCAATCAATGATATTCATCCACTTTGGACAAGACATCCTAACGAAGTAAGTGAAGAGGACTATAAGGAGTTCTATAGAAAGGTATTTAGAGACTATAAAGAACCGCTTTTCTGGATTCACCTGAATATGGACTATCCTTTCAACCTCAAAGGTATCCTCTACTTCCCTAAGATAAACAACGAGTACGAGGCAGCAGAGGGAACCATTAAGCTCTACAACAACCAGGTATTTATAGCAGATAACATTAAGGAGGTCATTCCTGAGTTCCTGCTTCTCTTAAAGGGGGTAATTGATTGCCCTGACCTGCCTCTGAATGTATCAAGAAGTGCGTTGCAGAATGATGGATTTGTTAAGAAGATATCAGACTACATAACCAAGAAGGTGGCTGAGAAACTTTCAGGACTTTGCAAGACAGACAGGGAAAATTACGAGAAATACTGGGATGATATCAGTCCTTTCATCAAGTACGGCTGCTTAAAGGATGATAAGTTTGAAGAAAAAATGAAGGAATTCATCCTCTTTAAGGACTTAAACGATAAGTATGTAACCTTTGATGACTATGTAAAGACTATAGAGCCTGAAAAGGTCGAGGAAGAAAGACTGAAGAGGAACAGAAAGAAGACGGTGCAGAGACTGAACCGGAGAAGCCTAAGAAGATAATCTACTATGTGACAGATGTGCGTGAGCAGAGCCAGTACATCAATATGTTCAAGGAAAACGGATTAAATGCCGTTATACTTGAACACAGGATAGACCAGCCTTTTATCAATGCTCTTGAGATGAAGAATGATGACCTTAAGTTTGAGCGTATCGACTCCAAGGTAAATGCTTCTGCTAAGAATGAACTTCCAGAGGAAGAGGTAAAGGCTATGACAGAGAGTCTTTCAGAACTTTTTAAGAAGGCACTTGATAAGGATAAGCTTGAAGTTAAGGTTGAAAGCCTTAAGAATGAGAATGTTTCTTCTATGATAACCGTATCAGAAGAAATGCGCAGAATGCAGGATATGATGAAGCAGTATGGCATGGGAGCTATGGGTGATTCTCCTTTTGAGATGGGAGAGATTCTTGTACTTAACAGCAACAATGCCCTTGTTAAATATCTTCTTGACCATAAGGACGAGGCTGATAATGATAAGGTAAAGCTATTCTGTGAACAGCTTTACGACCTTGCAGTTATAGCTAACCGCCAGCTTTCTCCTGAGGCTATGACTAAGTTTATAGCAAGGAGTAACGAGGTGCTTAAGCTTTTGGCTGAATAAAAATTTATAAATGGGCTGTCAGCCTTAATATATACATGCAAGATATAAGGAGTTGATGTTATGGATACAATGGAAAAAAGTGAAAATTTGAGCCTGTTAGAGTATATCAATAAAAATTGTGCATATGTCGATAAAAACGAACAGGAAGAGATTGAAGCTTTGAATATTGACTTTGATGATTTAACATCTTCAGACTGCGAACAGGCGGATATAGGTCTGCCTGAAGAAAAACCAGCTATGGAAGTATAATAAAAACCTTGAAATAACCCTCTGTTTTTGATAAAATATAAGTAATTAATTCTTGTGAGGTGATTGACAGGGGAAATGAGAAAATGCAGAATTATTACAGACAGACAGACAGACAGACAGACAGACAGACAGACAGACAGACAGAGGGAATTTAACTTTATCTCAGTTTTGTTTTGGTGCTTTAATAAAATTAAATAATTATAATATATGTAAATTAGGGATTGCTTTAGGATAATTCTCAGGCAGTCCTTTTGATTTTTAAAATTATATAGGAGAGGAGGATAAGCCGGGAACTGCCATAATGTGCTAAATACAGCAAGCAGCAAAAATAATAAAATCAAAGGAAAGAGGATAACATTATGTATTGTAACAACTGTGGTAATGAACTTATTGCAGGGGCTAAGTTTTGCAGCAACTGTGGTGCTCCTGTAAATCAAGAAGCAGATGATGAAATCAGTCAGACACCTAAACAGGAAGTGACTGAAACCGAAATAACTTCAAATGAAGAAACTAAGGGAGTACAGGAAAAAACTGAAATTACATGGCAAAATCCTGTTAAGGCAAAAAGACCATTTAATAAAAAACTGGCTGTAATACTGTCATTAGTACTTGTACTTCTGATAGCCGGGCTGGGGACTGGCTTTTATATAGTAAAAGCCAAAACAGATGATTTTAGAAACTATATAGCAGAAACAGAGAAAAAAGCTAAAAGCTATAGTTCGCTTGGGAAATATGCGGATGAATATTCTTCATTAATCAAAGAAGCAGGGAAGACAGCAGACAGCTACAATATCTTTAAGTATGAAGAAGAGCAGGAAAAGATATCTGCACTTTTTAAAAATGTAGATGAGCTTAAGGGAAGAGTAGCAGATTATGAAAAGAAGTATAAAGATATAATCAATGAAACAGAGGTAAAAAGCAAATTCCTATTTGGAGATTATACTGAAAAATACGAAGAAGCAAAGGCAAAGACAGAAAAAGCTTTTTCAACACTTGATGAGGAAGAAAGTAAGGCAGGAGTAGACGAACTTGAGAGCATGCTAGCTGATATAAGGACTTACAATGAGCAAAAAGCAGAAGAATACAATAATAAGATTAAGGAAATGTCTGTCAGCGGAGATTATTTTGACGCAGAAAAGGGATTTATAGAGAATGCTAAGAAAGAGCTGGATGAAGCTTTAAAGGAAGCTGATTATGTAAAAGCAGAACAGGTATTTAACGATTTTGATGAGCAGAAAAAAAGATACGACCGCATTGGTAAAAGTGATTACTTTGGAAAGTTCATTCAGATGGATGTATCTGAGGATAATACAGTTAAACTGTATTATGAAGATGATGGCAGTAATTGGAATGCTGACAAATTTACATTGCTTGAGAGAGCAAAGGGAGACAAAGAGTGGAGCCAGGCAGAAATTGTGGGAATGAATCAGGTAAATGGCTCGCTAAGTATAGACCTTGTAGTTGATGTAAGTGGAAGCATGCAGGACATATTCGATGACATGAAAGAATCTGTAAAAAAATTTGTATATAATACTGATGATGATACTGAATTGGGGCTCTCAATTATTTCTGACATATATAGGAGAGAAAGTGAATTTACAAATGATAAGAATAATATAGTTAATCTAGTGGATGGGCTTAACTGTGAGGGGCTTACCAGCCTTTATCAATCTCTCTATTCATCTGTAATATATACTGCATCACAACCTGGCTCGAAATGCGTAGTTGCTTTTACAGATGGTATGAATGTGCCATATGGTACAGGATATGACTTTTCGGAAGATGATGTTATTGAGGTGTCAAGACGATATAAAATACCTGTATATATAATAGCACTTGGTTCTCAGGTAGATAGTAATGTACTTAACAATATAGCCTATAGTACAGGCGGCAAATATTTTGAGAATATAAGCATATCTGATCTTTATAGGATTTATAAGGAAATATATGACTCACAAAAGACAATATATGAGCTTACTTATAAGTCTAAGCTAAGCAATAAAAAAGAAAGAGAAGTCTATGTCAATTATTATGATGATTCAAATGGATGGGGAGTAAGAAGCGAATTTGCAATGAAACCTGACATTATTCTTAATGGATATAGCGAAAATAGCATAGTAGACAGCTCAAACCTTAAATCTTACTATACAAATAAAAAATATCTGGCGGTTGAAGAAGTGGAAAGGCTCAGTACAATAGGAGAGCTTCAGACAGTTATAAATATTTACTGTGCAAAAGCAGGCTTTAAGTTTAAGTCTGATGGAGATGCGCTTGTACTTATGAAGCAGTTGGGTGTAATAAAGAAAAATGGCACTAAGACTATGGCTCAGGTAACAGCCAAATTGAAGAAAGATGAGGTACTATGGACTAACTTCAGTACCCTGTTCAACTACAGATATGAGTGGCTGTATGGAGTAGCATCCAGGCTGTATTACAAGGGTTATAAAGATTTTGATGAGTTAAATGAAGAAGTACATAGTGAACTTGGAGAAAGGACAGGAAGATTCGTAGATGTACTTAAGAAAATTTATAAGAAATTGGAAGATGAGTAGAACAATTAAATTAAGGATATTTAAAAAATAGGAGGGAAAAAAACTATGAAACCAAGAATTAAGAAACAAGTCATTTCACTTGCACTGGCACTCAGCCTTTCGTTTGGAATAACAGAACAGACTGCAAAGCTTACCCTTGCAGCATCTAATGGAGCAGATAAGCTCTACTCAGCAACAGCTGAAAAAATCGACATTTACAAGAAGAATAAGAAGCCAAATGCCAGAAACTACAAGGCGGATTGGAATGAGAAAATCTTCTACACTCTTGAAGATATCAACACTAAGAGCAGTAAAGACGGTCAGATAAAGAAGTACAAGCTTGTAAGAAAAGAGCTGATAAATAAGAAAAATGGGAACCGTATAGAGTATGAAGTATATAAGCACCCAAATACAGGAAAGATGCATAAAATAACCTCCATAGAGCATAGGAAAAATGACCTTGAGATAACAGATTATTACTATGATGACAAGGGAAAGCCAAACTTTGTATATCAGAGAAAAGACAGCATATATACACCTGTATATGCAAGCTTTGAGTTTACGGGAGACAGGTATTTCTTTAATAATGACAGCCTTATCAAATGGCGTTGGGTAAAAAAGGCAAACGATGTTGAGGAAATTACTCTTAAAGTAGACAAGGGCAGAAAAGATGTGAAACAGCATGGATTCTCTACTGTAAGTAAGGCTAAGAAGAAAGCCTACGATAAAAAAGAAGTAAATATGCTAAATGCAGCCTACAATACCTACAATGCCATGCTTAAAAAGTCTAAAAAAAGCATAGTAAAGGGATATATAATAGATTCAAAGAGGAATCCTGTGGCAAATGCTACAGTAGAGTTTTTACACTCAGATAAAGTAATAGGTACAGTAAAGACAAATGCAAACGGCTACTATACTACAGGAATACTTCCTGTAAAAGACGGCTACACTATAAGGGTATCAGCAGACGGCTATCAGACTACAGAGGGGGCAAAGGCGGTTATAGACAAGAGCGGAGCAGTTATCCGGATAGATGTGATAAGCCTGGTAGCAGTTTCAGAAGCAAGCCATAAGGTAAGCATAAATGTATATGACGGAGAAACTGTAAAATATGTTAAGAAAAAGGCAGTAAAGACAGCTCTTTCAGGCGCAGAGGTTATAGCAAGAAAGGGACTTAACAATAAGACAGGAGAGCAGGTAACTACAGGTACTACAGATGCAGATGGAAACCTTGTAATAGAGCTTGTAAGTGGAGTATACACTCTTGAAATAAGGCTTAACGGCTATGTAGTGGGATATAAGACTGTAGTAGTGGATGAAGATAAGACTGTGTCGGCAGCTTTAACAAAGCCTGTAAAAGACAAGGAGATGAAGGTAGTGCTTTCCTGGGATGGAGAGCAGGATCTTGATTCTTATCTTTTCACACCTTATAGGGCGAAGAAGGGCAACATGGCTTATATTGGAGGTTCTTATTCAGAGGATAAACATGGTAATAGCCTCTACCTTGATGGTAAGAATGGAAATAATGTAGAGGTAATAAATATAGCTAATATAAAGAAGGGTAATTATAAGTATTATGTATCAGACTACACCAACAGCCTTAAAAAGAATTATTCAGCTAAGGATATGGCAGGACTGAATATAAGAGTGGAAGTCTATGATAAGAACGGACTGGCAGCTGTGTATATCATCCCTTACAATTCAAACGGTGTAATCTGGGAAGTATTTGAGATTAAGAACGGTAAGGTTGTAGCAATTCAGAATACCTATAAGAATGTGAAGGGGAAAAAGTGGTGGATAGAGAAGAAAGAAGTAGGGAAAAAGAAGAAATATAAGACAGGGGATGTGGTGATACCGTTCAAGTATGATGAAGCATATAACTTCAGCGAAGGACTTGCACCGGTGAAATTAAATGGTAAGTATGGCTTTATAGATAAGTCAGGCAAGGAGGTAGTGCCGATAAAGTATGATAATGTATGGGCTTTCAAAGAAGGACTTGCAGGAGTAAAATTAAAAGGTAAGTTGGGTTTTATAGACAAATCTGGCAAGGAGGTAGTGCCTCCAAAGTATGTTGATGCGGATTCTTTCCACGAAGGACTTGCAATGGTGATATTAAATGGCAAGAAGAGCTATATAAATAAATCAGGAAAAGTGGTAGTGCCACCAAAGTATGATAATGTATGGGATTTCACAGAAGGACTTGCAATTGTGGAATTAAATGGCAAGTGTGGCTTTGTAGATAAATCAGGAAAAGAGGTAGTGCCATTAAAGTATGATGTGGTATGGAATTTCAGCGAAGGACTTGCAGGAGTAAAATTAAAAGATAAGTGGGGCTTTGTAGATAAATCAGGAAAAGAGGTAGTGCCATTAAAGTATGATACGGTATGGAAATTCAGAGAAGGACTTGCAGATGTGAAATTAAATGGCAAGTGGGGCTTTGTAGATAAATCAGGAAAAGAGGTAGTGCCGATAAAGTATGATTATGTGGATAATTTTAGCGAAGGACTTGCAAGTGTGAGATTAAATGGCAAGTGTGGCCATATAAATAAATCAGGAAAAGTGGTAGTGCCATTAAAGTATGAAGATGTAAGGTATTTCAGCGAAGGACTTGCAGGAGTAGAATTAAAAGGTAAGTGGGGTTTTATAGACAAATCTGGCAAGGAGGTAGTGCCGCTAAAGTATGAAGATGTACATGTAGGGGATTTCGGAGAAGGACTTGTAATGGTGGAATTAAATGGCAAGTGTGGCTATATAAATAAATCAGGCAAGGAGGTAGTGCCGCTAAAGTATGAATATGAAGATGTAAATTTAGGGTATTTCAGCGAAGGACTTGCAACGGTGGAATTAAATGGCAAGGGTGGCTATATAAATAAATCAGGCAAGCAGGTAGTGCCGCCAAAGTATGATGCTGTGCATTATTTCAAAGAAGGACTTGCAGGAGTAGAATTAAAAGGTAAGTGGGGTTCTATAGACAAATCTGGCAAGGAGGTAGTGCCGCTAAAGTATGAAGATGGAAGGAGTTTCAGCGAAGGACTTGCAGCAGTTAAGCTAAATGGCAAGTGGGGATTTATAAGCAGGTAGTGTTGTTTATGGCTTCCAGTTCTACAAGGGGGCTGGAAGCCAGATTAGAGAAGAAAAACATGATTTAAATAAAAAGGATTAGATAAAATGGATAAAAAAGAAGATGTCCAGAAGTCAGAAAATAAAAGTGATGGGAATAATGAGGATAATATTTTTAGAGAGAAAAGACAAAATAGGGCTGGAATAGTGATAGGGATATTAGCTATTGTAGCATCTGTAATTACAGGTATATTTATAATGGCATTGAAATATACTAATAATATGCCGATATTAGATGTTTGGGACTTATTTATCTATATAATGATGGCTTTTAATGTTAGGGAGTTTAATTGTAGTTGTAATTAATGCAATAGTGTTTTTGTATTATGAACTAAGAAGAAATGATACAACATATTACAAAAGCAGTAGATAGTATTTTAGCAATGACAGATAATAGTTACCGTAATTTTATTAGAACGGTAAAAGGTAACTATAGGAATATCAGTATTTGCTGTATGTATATTTTTTTAATAAGATTTTTTTGAAAAATAAAGTTATTGGAACTCTAACTGTTCTGGGAGTAGTGATAGGAATAGCAGTATATAATTATAGAGGCATGGAAAAAAATAAAAAAAGCATGGCTTGATATTTATAATTCTGAAGTGTTAAGAAAGATAGTACTTCCGATAATTTTGGCAACATTTATATTACTGCATTATTTACTCCAATATAATGAAAAATAATGACTTGAAACTTATTGTTAACTTTGCTGAAAATGGAATGGTGTATATTGATAAAGAAAGTTTATATACTGATGGTGTGGAAGTAAAAGTAACTTATTGGTATGATGGTGAATTTCATTGGAAAAACAGTTTGTTGAAAAATGAAGGAATGCGAGGATATAGCGGAGTTTCAGAAAAACACTACAGATGAACAAGGTAATGAAAGATGGATTAATGCTAAGTTATATTCACATTTTGAAGTTAATATGAATGAAATTGAAAAATGATATTACAGAAAAAGAAAAAAATAAAAAAATAGAAGATCTTGAAGATTCTTATATTATTACCATAACAGTAAACAGAAA
This sequence comes from uncultured Catonella sp., assembly GCA_916439065.1. Lineage (GTDB taxonomy): Bacteria > Bacillota > Clostridia > Lachnospirales > Lachnospiraceae > Catonella. Next base: position 796,310 of record CAKAGD010000002.1, on the reverse strand, counting down.
CAAAAAAAGAATTGTTACTGTAAATCGTTTCAAATTAGATCAAAATCAAAGATACATTTTTGCAAAAAAAGAAGTCGTAATAGATTATACAGGAGAAAATTTTCTGAAATAAGATACTGAGGAAACTATGACAAATTATTGTCAAACTTAGTGAAGTTCAATATAAAAACTGCAAGGAGAGCCAAAAATGAAAACAAGAATTAACCCCCTAACCTACCTAGCCCTTTTCCTTACCACAGCCAATATATTATGTAAAATCTTATCAGACTATAGCTGTAGAAAAGAAATCTGCTATGAATATCCCTCTTGTAAAGAAGATAAAGAAAAACCAGCTGAAGATAGTGCGTTCCTGGGAGGGTGACAAGGATATGGACTCCAGTCTTTTTACACCATATCAGGGTAAAGGCGGTGACATGGCTTATATAGGAGCAGACATAAAGAAGGATAAACATGGCAACAGACTTGTACTTGATGGAAAGCAGGGAAATACTACAGAAGTAATCATTCTGGATAATGTAAAAGCGGGGAATTATAAGTATTATGTATCTGACTACACAAATAGCAAGAAGAAGAAATTTTCATCAAAGGACATGAAAAATATGAAACTAAAGGTAGTAGTCTATTGTGAAAATGGAGTTGCAGGCTACTATACCCTGCCTTACGATGTAAATGGTGTAATATGGGAAGTGTTTGAGATTAAAAATGGCAAGCTTATCCCGCTCCAAAAGACTTATTCAAACATAAGTGGAAAGAAATGGTGGACTATGATAAGGAACTTATAGCTAGAAAAGCAGCCTTGGAAAAGAAAAGACTGTATGAAATAAGGAAGTTTGAAACGGAAATATTACCTGCATATGAGAAGTATGTAAGGGAAAAGTATTCGAGTATATCTGATATCTTAAATTAAAAGACAGGGTATAATATTAAGATAATAATAGGGCATTTATCATTTGATGGTAAGTGCCCTGTTATTTTGTGCAAGCTGGCCTTACATAAATGCCACAATATCCCAATCAGGCATTCAAAGCCTGCTGAAAAAATGGAGATAATTTATAAAGAATAAAGACTTATAGACAAAAAAACCTTGAAGTGTTATTATGATTGGGTGACATTTACAAAATAAAGGAGAAAACATATGAGAAAATTCAAGACAGCATTATCTTTTACCTTATGTGCAGGGCTCTTTATCAGCTCAGCTGCCGGAGTTAAGGCACAGGTGAAGGCTGATCCGCTGCTTAATACAAAAAATGCGAATTACCAGTATCAGTTTGATGATATAAATGTGATGAAGGCTTGGAAGTTATTAAAGGAAAAGGGATATACCAAGACTAAGGTAGGTGTAATGGACACCGGTGTCGACAGCTTACACGAAGATCTTAAGAAGAACTTAAAAGAGTATGTCCGCATCAGCAAGGGTGCTGTTAAGAAGGCTGTAGCAGATGCAGATACTCATGGAACCCATGTATCCGGAATAATAGCGGCCACCTATGGCAATGGCAAGGGTGGAGCAGGTGTAGCATCAGGATTTAACAATGATATGGTTGAGCTTTATGTAGCCGGTGTGCAGGACGATGACGGTTCTATAAGTGATGTGGATTTAATAAAGGCAATTGAATATTTTAAAGAGAAGGGTGTCAAGGTTGTAAATATGAGCCTTGGCGGTTACAGTTATGATGATAACATCCATAAGGCCATGAAGGCTGCCTATGATGCAGGTATAACCCTTGTGGCAGCATCAGGCAATGATGATACCAATAAGGACAGTTCACCGGCATCTTTTGATGAAGTAATTTCTGTCAATTCATCTGATTCAGACAATCAGGCTTCATATTTTTCAAACTATGGTTTTACATCAGATATCTCTGCACCGGGCTCAACAGTTCCAAGTACTATACCGGGTGACAGATATGCAGCATACTCGGGGACCTCTATGGCATCACCTGTGGTTGCAGGAGTGGCTTCTCTTGTACTTTCTGCAAATCCATCACTTACACCAAGACAGGTATATAACATACTTTGCGGAACAGCCAATAAGTCTAAACTTGGCGACAGGTTTTTTGATGATAAACAGTATGGCTATGGTATAGTAGATGCCTATGCTGCGGTTAAGGCCGCTTATGAGATGAAGGAGAATCCTTCTGATAAGGTTGAAAGCATATTTGTTAAAAATAAAACATTGACAGTGCCAAAGGGTTACGAAATAGCTTTGGAAACCTTAATCTCTCCATATACAAGTACAGCTAAGATAAGCTGGTCAAGCAGTGATGAGAATGTTGCTTCAGTAGGTGAAGACGGTTATGTGAAGGGAATTGAGGTAGGACATACTACAGTAACGGCTAAGGCAGGAGATAAAGAAACAACAGTTTCTGTCAATGTTGAAGAAAACAGAGTGCCTGACAAGATTGAAATCTTAAAGGCAAAGAAAGTCATCTCTGTTGGAGAGATGGATATTCCATATGTAAATATCACCCCTAATGATGCCCTTGTTAAGGATATTATGCCACAAGCAGCAATATGAAGGTGGCTGTTGCTTACTCAAATTATGGAGTGAGGGGCGTGAAACCCGGTAAGGCAGTTATTACTCTCAGGACGGTGAACGGCTTAGAAGAAAAATATGAGGTTACAGTTAAGCCTGCGGTTTCTGATATCAAAATTACAAAGAAGACAGATGAGCTTAAGGTAGGACAGAAGTTTAAGTTTGCAGCTGAAACACTTAATTCATCCGGTAAAAATGATGTGGCAGTAAAAGGTGTGGAATGGTCCGTTGCTGACACAAGGCTTGCAAAGATTGATAAGAAGACAGGTGAATTCACAGCTAAAAAGGCAGGCAAGGTCTTTGTAAAAGTTACTTCTAAGGGATTTGGTGCAGATGGTACCAATAAAATATCCAAGATATTTAAGGTAGAACTTGTAGGTAAAGTTCAGAAAAAAGATAATAAATCTACAAAAAAGACAGACAAAAAGACTGAAAACAGGGTTAAGGCAAGCCATATAGAAAATTCAGAGGCCATGCTTAAATCAAAGGCTAATGATTTGATTGATAACTTATATTCGGGTATGGATTCAGACAGTACGAAGTATACTGCTAATGTAATGGAGGCGGCATTCAAATTAAAGAAAGAAGCCCGTAAATACATTGCTGATGCTAAGTTTGATACAGAACTTTACAAAGGAGGCACAGATGAGGAAACAGGCATGGAAGATCTTGTTCCAGCCGGAAAACTTGCTGACTACAATATGCAGTTCAAGGCTCTTATGGGCTATGATATAATGAAGACAGGCTATAAGTATAACTTTACTAAGCTTAGGGATAGTGTGTATGAGGCTGTTAAAGAAGGTTACAAGGCAATAGACAAGGGAAATCTCAATGAATATTATTTACAAATTGTGGATGCCGGATATGCCAAGTCTCTATCAGCCATCAAAAAATCAAAAAATGTCCTAGAACTTGCTAAAGCAGATGCAGCTTCTATGAATCTCCCTTTAGGAACAGATCTTGAACTAAAGGGTATTAGAAACATAAAGGATTATGATGCAGTATATACCAACAATGATATAAAGGTAATTAAGAGAATTTTAAAGAGACAGCTGGATTCTTATGTAAATGGACAATTGAAGATGTCCGGTTATAAAGAGGATGTAAAGGAGCTTAAAAAATCATTAAAAGATTATAAAAAGGACATTGATAAAAACGCTTTATGTAGGCATGATGTTTACAAAAACAGAAAAATTATATTAATAAAAATGGTTAAGAAAAACAGGTATTGAATACGATAAAATATCTGTTAGGGATATGAATAAGGCAAGAGAGGCTGTTGATAAGGTTCTGTCAAATTTTAATGATAAGGACTATTCTTCAAAAGGCTGGAAAAAGATAGAAAATGCTTATAACGATACAAATGATGCTATAAGCAGTACCTGGTATAAAGGTGAACTGTATGGCCTTGACAAGCAGTTAAAAAAGAAACTTGATAAGGTAAAGACTATTAAGGAGGAAAAGGCTGAAAAGGCCAAAAAGAAGGCTGAGAAAGGTAATAAAAAGCCATCTAAGAAGGTTGAAAAGAGTAATAAAAAATCATCTAAGTAGTTTATGATGTGAAATAATTTAAATATATGGACAGGGGTATATAATAACCGTATAATAATAGCATATTGCAAGAGAAAAGTGATTTTCCTGCAATATGCTTATGGTGGTTTATGGGAAAATGATTGGAGAAGGTAATGAAAAAAGAAACTTTATATTTTGATTCTGCAGATGGAAAGCATAAGATAGCGGGATATATTTATACGGAAAATATAGTAGAGCCGAAAGCCGTAATCCAGCTTTCGCATGGTATGTGTGAATACATAGAGCGTTACGAGTGGGTAGCGGATTTTTTTACAGCCAGAGGATATATATTTGCAGGAAATGACCATTTGGGACATGGAAATTCGTCTAAGCCGTCTGAGTATGGAGACTTTGATGAAGAACATTTGGAAATTGATTTGAAGAAGATGAATGATATTTTAAGGGAAAAATATCCTCTGCTTCCTATTATCCTATATGGACATAGTATGGGAAGCTTTTTTGCCAGATGGTATGCATCAAGATATCCGGATACCATAGATGGACTTATTATAAGCGGAACTGCTGGTCCTTCCATTAGAAACATAGGCGGCAGAGCCTTAGCCGGATTTATAGCCCGGACACATAAGGAAGGCTATGTTTCAAAGCTGATGGCGAAGCTGAGTTTTGGCAGAAACAATAGGAAAATACCAGAGGCTAAGACTGCTAATGACTGGCTCTCCCATGACAGTGAGATAGTAGAGAAATATATGAATGATCCTAAGTGTAACTTTGAATTTACAGCGAAAGCCTTTCACTCAATGCTTACAGCACTTACTGTAGTAAGCAGAAAAGAATGGGCAGGGAGTCTGCCAAAGGATATGCCGGTCTTACTTATGTCAGGTAAACAGGATCCTATAGGTAACTACGGTGAAGGAGTAAAGAAGGTTACAAAGATGTTGAAAAATGCAGGTATAAAAGATGTAACTGAATACATAGACGAAACAGGAAGACATGAACTGCATAATGAAGCACATAAAGCTAAGATAATGAAAGAAGTCGTAAAATGGCTTGATAAAAGATTTAGTTAGATGAACAGGGAGAATTTATGTCAGAATTAATTATTAAGTCAGGAAAGATGTTTATCATAACCGGTCATTCTATTGATAAAATATACATCATAAAAAGCGGACAGATGCGGGTTCAATGTGATGGAGGAAGCTATGAAATAGGTGCAGGTGATGTGATTGGAATATGTGAAGCATTCTCAGAAGTACATTTCCTGACATATACTGCGTCTGCGGATACAGTAGTTTACGCATATCCGATTAATGGGATTGAGTCTATAGACTCTATTCTAAATTCAAATTCTGATATTGCAAGGATTTTTATCCGTTCCTGCATAAGGCAGATAACAAAGCTGATAAACTCTTATAGGACTGAGAGGGTAAGGAGCAATACTATTTATGACAGCCTGATTGCCTGTTATAATATCTATATCAACTTGGCAGGCACTGTGGGTATAGAACCTGAAAAGCTTGAAAATATTGAGAATCTGGAAACATATTCAAATAATGAAGAGGTAGACTTTTGGCTGTCAGGTTACTATGAAGGCTTGAATAGGGTTTATGCAAGCGATGATTACAAACTGCTTATAGAAGAGGCAGATATTTCTGTGGGAATGCTTAGAAAGGGAAGTCTAGACGCCAGAAAATCTGTACTGCTTATGGGGGATATGTATCAGTATGTAAAAAAATGCTTAAATTATTATTTTTTGGAAGAAGAAGGAGGAATTTTTTACAGACTCTTAGAGATTTACGAAAAGTTTCAGACTGATGCTGATACAAAAAAGAAGTTTTTAAATAAAATAAGCACAATAGTTTTTGAGGCTGCACAGTTTCCGATAGATGCAGAGGATAAGCTTTGATTATAAGATAAAAAGAGTGTTCAGAAATTTTAGGGAAGTTAAGAGATAAGATTGAAGCGGGTGAAAAGGCAGATTCAAGTGACGAAGAAGTGGATATTTTAGAAGAACTTTACGAGTCTTTGGATATTATTCTGGATTTTGCCGATATAATAGGGCCTGAAAGGAGGATGTTCAGGCTCAATATCAATAAGCTGTGCAGTTTGAAAGATAAAAATGCCATAGATGATGATACTATGGCACTTAAAAGAGAAATAACAGCTGAATTTTATCAAATATATTCAGAAGTATTTTTTAAGAGTTTGGAAAAAGAACTTACACCGGCTATAAAAATGTTTCTGTACTTTGGATATGTGGATGAGAAACTTGCAGGTAAAGAGTATACAAAGGATCTCTACCATTTGGTTAAGGATTTGGAGGAAAATGATCCGAATGAAACAGGAGTTTATACATTCTATGACTGGCTGTTAGCCATATATAGGGGTGAAAAGAAACCGTCACGCAATGAATTGGACATAGATTTTTCTGACTATGTAAGGGAAATGAAAACTGCCAAGAAGATTACAGAGTCAGAAGCGGAAGAATTGCTTGAAAATGGGGAAGCCAGAGTATCTTATGAATTAAACAATATATTTAAAACTGCAAATAAGATTACCTGTGGCAGAGTATCAACTTTCTGCCCTGTATTTTGCAGAGAAAATATGTTAAAAGAAATTAAGAGCTGTGTTGTTAAGCCAAGAAACATTAAGAGAAGGATAAACGCAATTAAAAATATTGATTATTCAGCGTTTTATAGGGAAACTCTTGCAACCGGTGACGGTGATGCAATGTCAAGGGAGCATATACATGTGGAGAAACTTCCGGATTTTATATTAATGCCTAATGCCGGTGTGAGAGGAATAATGTGGCAGGAGATAGAAGGCAAGGTGAGGACAACGGCAGGAAGAATGTTTGTATCCATCCTGCATATGGAAGATTTGCAAAATACAATAATAAGAATGACAGGTGAGTTCCGTTGGGAACTATGCAAGAGGGTTCAGGGAGCAAGGTGGAATGATGTAACGGATCCGTCGCTTACCAGTGTATATTGTGACTATGTACAGTTTTATCGTAAGAATAATAACCTGAGCCAGGAAATGAAGGAAAAGGTAAAGCTTAGTTTACAACGCTGCCGTAACAGTTTCAAGGAAATGTTTGTACAGGATTATATTACTTATATCCTGTATGAAAGTAATGGTTCTCCAAGGCTTAATAAGGTGGCGAGGCAGATTTTATTTGAATATTGTCCGCTTGATGCTGAGGGAATTGAAAGGCTGTCGAAAAATCCAACTTATTTGGAAATTATTAAGCAAAGACAAATCAGGCAGGAACAACAACTGCAGCGATATGAAGGGCTTGAGAAAAAATTACTTAAAGAAACCGGCAGCGTTCCGCTTAGTTTGAAAAAAGAAATTGATTTTGTAAAGGGAATTAGATAAGTAAGGCTGCTGCCTTGTAATTATAAGTTACAAGGCAGCAGCCTTTAATATTATAATAACTTAGTTGTCCATTTAGACAAATCCCATACATCACTTGCAAGCCCCTCATAGAATTCAGGCTCGTGGCAAACCATTATTATACTTCCCTTATAGGCTATAAGGGCTCTTTTTAGCTCGTCCTTTGCATCCACATCTAAGTGGTTGGTAGGCTCGTCAAGAACGAGAATATTGCTCTTTCTGTTAATAAGCTTGCAAAGCCTGACTTTTGCCTGTTCTCCACCACTTAATACCTTTACCATACTTTCTATATGTTTGGTGGTGAGTCCGCATTTACTTAAGGCACTTCTAACCTCGTACTGGCTAAAGCCCGGGAATTCTTCCCAGATTTCATTTATGCAGGTGTTATTTCCGTTTCCGCTCATTTCCTGCTCAAAATATCCAAGTTCCTGCGAATCTCCAAGCCTAACCTCTCCTGAAAGAGGTGGGATTAGTCCCATAATGCTCTTAAGCAGGGTAGTCTTTCCTATACCGTTAGCGCCTTCAATAACGACCTTCTGACCTCTTTCCATGTAGAGGTTCATAGGCTTACTTAGAGGGCTGTCATAGCCTATCACAAGGTCTTTTGCCTCAAGGATAACCTTGCCGCTGATTCCTGCTTCAAGGAAGTTAAATACAGGCTTTGGCTTTTCTCCGGCAAGCTCTATTATATCCATCTTATCAAGTTTTTTCTGCCTGGACATAGCCATATTTCTGGTTGATACCCTAGCCTTGTTTCTTGCCACAAAGTCCTTAAGGTCGGCGATTTCTTTTTGCTGCTTATTGTAGGCAGCTTCCTGTTGAGCTTTCTGCATCTCATAGACTTCAAGGAAGTTGTTGTAGTCACCCACATAACGCTTTAATTCCTGATTGTTCATGTGGTAAATAATGTTGATTACGCTGTTTAAGAAAGGAATATCATGGCTAATCAGTATGAAGGCATTTTCATATTCCTGTAAATATCTGGTAAGCCAGGCAATATGCTCCCTGTCGAGGTAGTTGGTAGGCTCGTCAAGAAGGAGAATGTCAGGCTTTTCAAGTAAGAGTTTTGCAAGAAGAACCTTAGTACGCTGGCCTCCTGAAAGCTCAGTCACATCATTGTCAAGGCCGATATCGCTAAGGCCTAAGGCGGCAGCCACTTCCTCCACTTTTGAGTCTATCATATAAAAGTCGTGCAGGGTAAGCAAGTCCTGAATGGTGCCGGTTTCTTCCATAAGTTTAGCAAGGCTCTCTTCATCGGCCTCACCCATTTCAAGATAGGCTTCGTTTAGCCTTTTTTCAAGGTCAAAAAGATAGTCAAAGGCAGATTTTAAGACACTTCTTATAGTCATTCCCTTTGTGAGAACAGCATGCTGATCCATATAGCCGACATGACAGTTCTTTGCCCATTCTATCTTGCCCTCATCAGGCATCTGCTTTCCTGTAATTATATTCATAAAGGTAGACTTACCCTCACCGTTGGCGCCAATAAGTCCTATATGTTCTCCTGCCAAAAGGCGGAAGGATACATCGTTAAATATCGCTCTGTCACCAAAGCCATGTGTTAAATGTTCTACATTTAATATACTCATAATCTAACCTTTCAAATATTAGTCTAATATTATACTCTATGTGCCCCTTGATTGTGTTCCCATTCTTAATAAATACGGCTTCTATGACCGGCTTCAATGAGTACTAGAACCAATTCATTATCTCTAATTTCTGCCAAAATGCGATAATTTCCTACTCTGTATCTCCATTGTACGCTTTTATTTGCTGTAAGCCATTTTCCGTGTAGGCGAGGATTCTCGCATCCCATAAGGTTTTTCTCAATCCAAGCCTTAATTATCTTTTGTGTTTGTTTATCCAGTTTTTTGAATGATTTATCGAATTTATCGGTTGTAACAATCTGATAAATCATAAGTCAAGCTCTTTCCAAAGCTCGTTTATTGGTCTTGTTTTTAATCTTCCCGCTTGCTTTTTAGCTTCATACTCTTCAAACACTTTCAAATCGTATTCGTCCTCAATTTTTTCAAGCATTGTAATTCTAATAATTTCGGACAATGTGGTATTGTTATGTTTTGCATAGGATTTAAAAATGTTCAATTCTTTTTCCGGAACTCTCAAACTAATTGTAGACATATTTATTCTCCTTTTTTATATGTAATACAATTGTATTATGCTTGCCGTAAAAAGTCAAGAACCTAACAGCGAAAACATTGGACTGCTGACATGCGATCATAATGGATGAGCATCATAAATAATAATATGTTTTAGAAGAGGAATAGGATTAAAAGTTAAGCTTGTTCATCTTTATAGTTTTAAATGAAGTTGCGTATATGCTGATTTTATACTATAATTATACAAAGAAAGGCAAAGGGGGGATGTAGCCTTGAATACAGAAATGAAAAATGCAGTTAATTCTGCAGGAGATAAGGCACAGTATGATGAGAATGCCAAAAGGCTTTTAGGGAACAAGAGCATACTTGCACATATTCTTGCGAAACTGTAGATGAGTTTAAAGGAATGAAACCTGAAGATATAGTCACATATATTGAAGGTGAGCCTAAAATAGGTATTGTACCGGTAGAACCCGGACTAACCAATGTAGAAAAAACAGATGAGTCTGGACAAAGAGTTAAAGGATTGAACTCTGAGAATGTGGAAGCAAACGAAGGCTTGATTAGATTTGACATCATATTTTATGTACGCTTAAAGAATGGACTTTCACAGATAATAGTGAATGTTGAGGCTCAGAAGGATGAACCTGTTTCATATAAGATACTAAATAGAGCAATATTTTATGTGAGCAGGCTTATATCGTCACAAAAGGAAAGGGATTTTGTAAATACCAACTATGATGATATAAAACAGGTATTCAGCATTTGGGTGTGTATGAATATGAGCAAGAACAGTTTAAGCCATTTTCACATTGTAAAAGATGAGATGTTAGAGCCTTATGACTGGAAGGGAAATGCAGACTTACTCAATATCGTGATGATTGGAGTTACAAACGAACTTCCTGAACATGATGAAAAATACGAATTACACCGTCTTATTGGAGCTTTATTGTCGGATAGATTAAGAGAATATGAGAAACTGGATATTATTGAAAAGGAATATAAAATTCCTCTTAGCAATGATTTTAGAAAGGAAGTGGATACTATGTGTAACTTAGGTCAGGGAATAGAAGATAGGGTAACAGCAGAGGTAACAGCAAAGAATTTAATAGATTTTGTTATGAAGATGCACCAAAAAGGCTATACACTGGAACAGATATCAGAAATAGCAGAAAAAAGTGTATCTGAATTAGAAGAAATTATAGATAAAAACTCGGTTTTAGCATAATATTAGTTAGCAACTGATTCACTATGATTTGTAAGGAAGTGGATACTATGTATAACTTATCCCGTAAAAATGTTGCCGTTGCCGATGATTCGACAAATTTCACTTGGGACTGTAGCTGCCATTCCAGTGCCTGTGCTGCTCATATATTTTAATTATCTTAGCCAACAAAAACTACATTACGGTAGTATGTTATAGAAATTTATATATAATATTTTGAACATTGATATGCCAAAAGCAGCAGATTAAGCAATGTTTTCTGCTTAGCAATTATACTAGACCTCCACAAGGCTCCAGAATACTGGGGCCTTTTTCTAATTGTTTCCACAAAAAATGTGGATTAGTCTATACATCGCAGTTATGACCGCCGGCGCGCGATCATAATGGATGAGCCTTATAATTATTAAATGAGTGGTTTAATACTGATTAGGTATATACCAAGATTATAAACGGAGATATAGAAAATAGGTTATATTTTTGTTATAATTTAAGATGAAGCAAAAATTTTTGAAGATTAAAAAGAACTTATAGACTGTAAGACGATTATAATAAAAAGATTAAAACTCGTACTAGCGGTGCGAGAATTGGAGAAAGCAAAAATGAGTAACTTAAGAATACAAAATTATGAAATTTTTATAAATGACATAAAAGGAATTATTCATAAGAAACAGTATGAAGTTATTAAAAAGATAAATTCTGAGACCATAGCTTTGTACTGGGAGATTGGTAAAGAAATACAAGATAAGCAAAAAGAACAGGGTTGGGGAAAAGGAGTTGTAGAAATATTGTCTAAGGAATTGCAAAAAGAATTTCCGGGGGCAAAGGGGTATTCTGCAGGTAATCTTTGGAGAATGAAAAATTTTTACTTGAATTATTGTGCTTCTGAAAAACTCGCACCGCTGGTGCGAGAAATTAGTTGGTCTAATAACATTGTCATTATGGAAAAATGTAAAGACGATTTGGAAAGAGAATTTTATATCCAAATGACTAAAAGATATGGGTGGAGTAAACGGATATTAACTAACTTTATTGAAGCTAAAACATATGAAAAGTATTTGCTAAATCAGAATAATTTTGATTTGACGCTTCCGAAAGAGAGAAGAAATCAAGCAAAATTAGCAATTAAAGATGAATATACATTTGACTTTGCAGAGTTATCTCCTGAATATACGGAACATGAACTTGAAGTACAGCTTGTAAATAATGTAAGATCATTTTTGATTGAGATGGGTGGTGATTTTACTTTTGTTGGAAACCAATACCATATAAAGGCTGGTTCTAAAGATTTATATATTGATTTATTGCTATTTCATAGGAGATTAAGAAGTTTGGTGGCAATTGAATTAAAAATCGGAGAATTTGAAGCAGAATATGCAGGAAAAATGCAATTGTATTTAGAAGTGTTAGATGAAAAAGTAAAATTACCTGAAGAAAATTCATCAATTGGAATAATAATATGCAAAAATAAGGATAAAAACATTTGTAGAATATGCTTTTAAGACGGACAAATGCTCCGATTGGAGTTGCAACATATCAGTTAAGAAATACTTTTGCCGGATGATATGAAAAATATATTACCGGCGCCAAATGAGATAATAGAAAAAAATTAAAAAAATATTCGAATGAAATATCAACCCTTTAGTATAGTTTATGTTTGTATATGCTTTTAAAAAAGGTTGTTATAAATTCGGTAATTGAAGAAAAATGATGTAGTATTAGTATAACTTTTTCAGTAAAACTGTTGCCGTTGCCGATGATACACAATATCTCATACAGGTGTGTATATATATTTCCGTACCTGTATTGTATATATCTTTATCTTTATCTTCGGCAACAGATATATATTACGGTAGTATATATTACAGTAGAATAATATTTATTTAATGTCTTTGTATTTCCAGAAACTACAAAAAAGATTACCGAATAATAAAGGAGGGGTGATATAATTAAAAAACATCGCAATTTGCGGCGTTTTTTAACTGTTTCCACAAAAAATGTGGATTAGTCTATACATCGCAGTTATGACCGCCGGCGCGTACTCATAGTTATAACTATAACAACCTATTTGCAAGCCATAAACAATGTGGTATAATATGAGCACTTGGCAAACTTAATTATATTGAATAGGAGAAGGAAGTATGAACGATCAGTATTTAGAAGAAGGTATTAAATGTCTGGATACAGGTAAAAATAAGGCGATAAGAGCAGGGCTGATTGTACTTGTACTTTTTACCTTTATTTTGGTTTTAATTAATCCTGTACTTATTATATCACCTGTTGTTGCTATAGCACTAGCGGTATTTATCTTTTCAAGACTTAAGATTGAATATGAATACATATACGCAGATGGACAGATTGATTTTGACAGAATCAGCGGTAATGCAAAGAGAAAGACTATGATGAGGGTGGATATTGAGAATGCAGAAGTTATTGCCCCTTCTAATTCAGACTCAATAAAGGCTTATAACAATAATAATAGAATAAAAGTTAAGGATTTTAGCTCATACGATAGTAGTGTAAACACTTATTCAATGATAGTAAGTAAAAACGGAGAGCTCTATAAGATAATCTTTGAGCCCTCCGAAAGAATGGTTAAAAGTATGAAATACAAGCAGCCTAGAAAGGTTAAGGAGTACTAATCTTTCTGCAAAAGGCTATAAATGCATCCAGTGCTTCGTTTGTAGAATATTCTCTGAGATAGGTAAAGCCTATCTCTCTTTTTTGTATTGGGATAGAAAGAGGAATAGTGGTTAAACTTCCCTCGCTTAGTTCAGGCTTTACAAAGTCAGTGATTACACAGGCTATACCAAGTCCTATTTTTGCAAACTCGATGAGGAGATCCATACTGCTTACCTCAAGGATATTTCCCGTAAGCATCTGTCCGGTGGCAAGTTCGCTTCCCCTAATATATTCATCTATATAACGCCTTGATACATTGTGCTGGTCAAGAAGCATAAGATTTGCATATTCAAATGGGTTAGTGGCAGCCTCAGGATGCCTTTTTTGGAGGTTTTTAAGATAGGCAGGTGTGGCTACAAAACCGTCTTCAACCATTCCTATCGGTGAAAAACAAGGCTCTCAAGCCTTCCACTTTCGCCGACAAGCCCGATATCTACCTTATGGTTTTGAATAAGATTAAGAGTCTGGTAGGTGGATTGGCAACTGATTGATATCTTAATATGAGGGTGGAGTTTGATAAATTTCTCTAAGTAAGGCATGAGTACATACTTGCAAAGGGTAGTGGAAACCCCGATTTTAAGGCTGCCCGTACCCAGCTTTTTATTTTTCTTAATTGTATCTTCGGCCTGTTTTAAGTGCTTAAATGCGGCATTGGTCTGCTCGTATAGCATTTTTCCTGAGTCTGTAAGGGTAACACCTCTAGAACTTCGTATAAAAAGTTTTGTTTCCAGATTCTGCTCAAGCCTGGTCACTGCCTTACTTATGGCAGGCTGGCTTATAAAAAGTTCTTTAGCGGCATGGGATATATTACCGGCTTCGGCAACTGTGTTGAATATATGATAGAGGGATAAATTTTGTTCCATATTATTTTCCATAGCTGTCTCCTTTTCGACACTTGTATCACTACATAACCATATTTCATAGCAATTATATTTATTATGTATTTTTATTATACTATATGTCTTGCTATAATACAAGAATACTTATAACCGGAAAGGGGTATATTATGGGAATGACAATGACACAGAAGATTCTCGCTGACCATGCAGGGCTTCCAAAGGTGCAGGCAGGAGAACTCATAGAAGTAGGGCTTGACATGGTGCTTGGCAATGATGTGACTGCACCTGTTGCCATCAAAGAACTGTCAAAGTTTAAGGATAATAAGGTTTTTGACAAGGATAAGATTGCCCTCGTTCCAGATCATTTTACTCCTAATAAGGATATAAAATCGGCAGAAAACTGCAAATGTATGCGTGACTATGCCATAAGCAATAATATAACCAATTACTTTGAAGTGGGCTGTATGGGCATAGAGCATGCCCTTCTTCCTGAGCAGGGAGTGGTTACAGCCGGAGACTGCATAATAGGTGCGGACTCACATACCTGTACCTATGGTGCTTTGGGAGCATTTTCCACTGGTGTCGGAAGTACGGATATGGCGGCAGGCATGGTTACAGGCAAAGCTTGGTTTAAGGTGCCTTCAGCCATAAAATTCGTGCTTACAGGTAAGATGAAGAAGTGGGTTAGCGGTAAGGATGTCATACTTCACATTATAGGAAAGATAGGAGTGGACGGGGCTCTTTACAAATCAATGGAATTTACCGGAGACGGAGTGAAGAACCTGACCATGGATGATAGATTTACCATAGCAAATATGGCAATTGAAGCCGGCGCAAAGAATGGCATATTCCCTGTGGATGAGCTTACCCTAGAGTATATCAAGGAGCATTCCACAAAGCCATACAAGGTATATGAGGCTGATGAAGATGCTCTCTATGATGAAGTTATTGAGATAAATCTCTCAGAACTTGAGCCTACTATTGCATTTCCACATCTCCCTGAGAATACAAGGACTATAGGTGAAACTGGGGAAGTTAAGATAGACCAGGTAGTCATAGGTTCTTGTACCAACGGCAGGATATCAGATATAAGGGTGGCAGCTGATGTAATGAAGGGAAGGAAGATTGCTCCGGGGATAAGGGCTATTGTAATCCCTGCTACCCAAGAGGTCTACCTTACGGCACTTAAAGAGGGACTTATTACTACCTTTGTACAGGCTGGCTGTATAGTTAGTACCCCTACCTGCGGGCCATGTCTTGGAGGACATATGGGAGTGCTTGCAGCAGGTGAGCGCGCAGTATCTACAACCAACAGAAACTTTGTAGGCCGTATGGGACATACTGAAAGTGAGGTCTACCTTGCAAGCCCTGCAGTGGCTGCTGCAAGTGCCATTACAGGTAAAATAAGTTCGCCTGAAGAACTGGGATTATAGGAGGGATTATGGAAGCAAGAGGATATGTTCATAAATATGGTAATGATGTAGATACAGATGTAATCATTCCTGCAAGATATCTAAATACATCTGATCCTCACGAGCTTGCAGGCAAAATGTATGATAGACATAGATGCAGACTTTGTAAAACAAGGTAAAGCCAGGAGATATAATGGTAGCAGGAGACAACTTTGGCTGTGGCTCTTCCAGGGAACACGCACCTATAGCCATCAAGGCATCAGGCATAGCCTGCGTGGTGGCTAAGACCTTTGCAAGAATATTCTATAGGAATGCTATAAATATTGGCCTTCCAATCATTGAATGTCCTGCGGCGGCTGTGGCTATTAGTAACGGTGACGAGGTAGAGATAGACTTTGACACAGGCATAATCAAAGACCTTACCACTGGAGAGAGCTTTACAGGACAGGCTTTTCCTGAATTTATCAAAAAGATAATAAAGCAGGGTGGTTTGATTAACTATATAAATGCTGAAAAATAGTTAACTATGATTTGCCTATATTGCAGGTAATGTAGATGAAGGTAAAATTAATATAATTAAGCTATAGGTGTGAAAAATATATAAAAAAATTCTATTGTAGTTTGTCTGAGAGAGTTTATTAGTTTTAACATTCACATCATACAAATTATACAGTACCCCAAATTATTAATAAATATTGTGATTAAAGATAGTATTTTAATTAATAAATATAATTAATAGTTTGGGATGTATTAAGTTTAAAAAGAAAAATAGCCGATAATTAATATGTATACTATATTTGTGAAGTTATCACGATTTGTAAATATACAGGAAATCAAGTTAAACAAAAGAGTATGATGCTCACCTGATATGACTATGAGATTGGAGAATAATTATGAATTCTATGAAAAAAACCTTTGGAAGCCTTTTTCTGGTTGCTGTTATGGTGATTAGTATATTTTGTGGTGGATTTTCGCAGACGGTCTTGGCTGCTACAATTAAAGCTAAGTCAACTATGATGCATGCAGAAGTTTACAGTGTCATATTAAGACTTAAGCCTGATGGGACTATTGAGTTAATTTCTGAAGGACCGGTTACAAATGGTACTGAACTGAGTGCTACTATAGACAATTCTGAACAAGTGTGTTTTTTGTTTTTTGGAAAGCCGGAAAAGGGATATCTAATAACGGGTGTAGGTACGACTGGAAAAAATAATATTTCTCACATATCGGAGCTTGACGATCCGGAAAAAAAGATACTTAGAACAGAAGGTAAGGTTCCTGAAGAAATTTTACAACGAATGAAAGCAGAGGGGTATCTTTTTGCTTGGGGATATACGAGAGGTGGAAGTAATAGTACTAATGCATTTGCAGATAATGTGAATGGATTTAAGCCTGCGGTGTATTCATCCATTACTAATACCTCAGGGGATATTGAGCCTGGAAAGCCAGTAACTATGAAAGTTGTGATAAAGCCTGATAAAGCATTTAGAGATGGGGATGATAAGCGTAAATATTGGACAGATATTCCCGCAGGTGAGGCTACTATAACGATTGATGGTAAAAGGGTAATCCCTGTAACAGATATAAAGAAAAAGAATGACAATCTATACGAAGGTAATGTTACCTTTGTACTTAGTGATGAAGATGCCAGTGTAAATACCCATACAGCTGTTGTCAATGCAAATGTCCATTATACTGCTGAACTTGCACTAACTAGTGCTACAGGTAGTTATAGAGGGGGAACCGGTAAAAACTACAACAGTAGTAGAGGCTCCGCCTGCCACAGTTAGCTTTAACCTTATAAGCGGTCTTTCCCGTAAACTCATCTATGACCTTAATTATCCGGGGGCTGAGACTATAGAACCTGAGTATCACAACAGTGGGACAAGTGTGACTGTAAGATCTGACAATTATGTGCGTCCGGGTTATGAGTTTGGTGGCTGGGATACCTTAGACTCACAGGGAAATGCGGTAAACCGTAAGCCGTCAGATACTTTCTTTATGCCGGACAGGGTAACAGGAACCAAGCTTACTGCAAGATGGAGGCCTTATCTTACGGTAGACTGTGATAATGGTAGTGCAGTTTATACCAATGCGTACGAGATAGGGAGCATAGCAACTCCGGTAAGGCCGGTGAAACAGGATTATTATTTTTCAGGCTGGAGAGATGAAAACGGAAGAGAATACGGAGTAAACGAAGATATTATTATGCCGGATAGGCCGCTTAGTATTAAGGCGGGCTGGTATAACACTATAGCCAGTGTACCGCAGTTTATGAGACCTGCGTTAACTAATGACAAGCCTAAAACAGGAGATGTTGTTGACAAGAATACGGAAGATAAGACAGAAAAGAATGTAGATAAGAAAACAGAAAATAAGACAGACAAAAAGGCTGCGGACAAAAAGACAGAGAATAAGACGGATAAGAAGGCTGCAGATAAAAAGACAGAAAATAAGACAGATAAGAAGGCTGCAGATAAAAAGACAGAAAATAAGACAGACAAAAAGGCTGCGGACAAGACTGCGGACAAAAAGACAGAGAATAAGACAGACAAAAAGACTGTTTCCGGAAAGAAAGAGCAACAGGAGGCTAAATCAGGGAAGAATACCGATAAAAAGCCATCGGAAGGAAGGGATGAAAAGAAAAATACAACTAAAAATCAAGAAAAAAATAAGCCTGATGTGACGAAGCAAGAAACGGCTGATAAGGAAACTCAGGCAGATGATTTGGATTCTAAAGCAGAAGACGAAATATCTGATGCAGAGTCAGAGAAGGATACTGACGGAAATACAGAAGACAAAATATCTGATGATACGGAAGATAAAGAAACAGCAGGAGATGAAGTTTCTAAAGAAGATGGTAAGGAGAAAAAAACTGCTGAGAATGATAAGAAGAAAAATCCGCCTGAAAATGAAAAAACAAAGAAGAGTACTCCTGATACAACAGCTAAAGGTGATAAATCGGGTTCGTCTTCAGGTAATAATAAATCGGATTCATCTTCAGGCAGCAATAAATCGGATTCATCTTCAGGTAATGGCAATCAGACCGCATCTTCAGGCAAATAACAGCCAAGCTTCACAGCCTGCAAGAACCAGTGCTTCTGTAACAGCAGCAGGAAGGGGAGGTACAGGAATAATAGATCCCAAGACAGGCCTGCCAAGAGACTTTGTAAATGGAGCCGGTTCAAGGAGTGAAACAAACAAAACACATGCATTTGGCGTGGGTCAAGACCAGGGCTTTGAGATTCTGTTATATGATGAACAGGGTATTCCGCTTTACGGTAATAAAGCAGGTATCTTGATTTACCGCGGTAAAGTCCTTAAGAACAGTAACATACTTAAGAACGGTAAAATACTTAAGAATGGGAAGTTACTTGTGGACGGTAAACTATTTACGATTGCTTCAAAGACTCTCCCTGTAACCGGTGGCAGGGTAAATGTAGAATTTTGGCTTGGATTATCCATACTCTCTGCTCTAGGTGTATATAAGCTGTTTGAAACTAAAAGAAAGAAAGTTAAATAAGGCATCAAAACTTCTATACCAGAATCATTTGATTAAAACAAATTAGGGAACTCTGATTAGGGTTCCCTTTTAGCTTAATATCCTAAAATATCTTTGTAATTTATTGAAAAATAATGTATAATAGCTGTAGCCAAAAGAAATTAAATTACAACCTTAAATTCAATAGTTCTAACTGAAGGGAGAAAGTATAATGAGTTATCAGGAAATTGCTAAGGATATGATTGATAAATTACCTGCAGATAAGATGATTTATGTTATAAATATTTTAGAGAATATTGGTGAAATGTATGGAATTAATCTTTATCCAGATTATGAGCCTAATAAAGAAACCGTTGAAGCTATCGAAGAAATTAACAATATGATAAAAGAGGGAACCGGTGAGCACTTTGAAGGGAATACAGCGGACTTTTTGAATGGACTATTAGGGGATTAAACAATGCTGAAACTAAATGTATCTACTAAGTTTAAACGAGACTATAAAGTATGTAATAAACGGGGCTATAACTTGAAATTATTACAGTGTGTAATAGATATTTTGAGAATGCCGGAAATTCTAGAGAGAAAACATAAGGATCATAAATTGAGTGGTAACTATGAGGGGTGTAGGGAATGCCATATCTTGCCTGACTGGCTTTTGATATATCGAATTACTGAGGATGAAATATATCTTGTTCGTACAGGCACTCATTCTGATTTATTTGGTATTTAGAAAATTGTCGGATTTCTAATAAAATGTTTTACGATATAAGAAGAAGGTTAGATTTCCAAGGTAAATGTAACGCCAAGCTGTATTTAAGTTAAAAATTTCCATTGATAAATTACCTGCAGATAAGATGATTTATGCTTGAAATAATCCAGCCCATGTAATATAATGTAGTAAATGGGAAGAGTAGTGTGTAATGAGTAAATGGGGGAAGGACTATGAAATATTATTTGTTTAATACAGGTCAGTATGTTGAGAATTATGTTCTATGGGGTGATTTGCGGTCAAAATTTAATAGTTCGTATTACTATATGTCATGTGTTTGCATGGCATTTTTTTGTACAAAAATGGAAGTTTGTATAACATAAACAGTTCATATATAAATTAAATGGGAGGTAGAGTTTATGAACAAAATATGGAAAAGGATTGTAACTGTAGTTTTTATATTTACATTTTTGGTTAGTTATATCTTTAATGTTAACGCGTATGCAGAAACTGCCCGTACCAGAGAAGAGGCACTAAATTGGGTCAGAAGTCAGGAAGGTAAATTTTTAGACTTTGACAGACAATATGGTGCACAATGTGTTGATTTTTTGAGTTTTTATTATCAATACTTAGGTAAGCCTATACTTTGGGGAAATGCTAATGCGTTTACCTGGAGCAATCCACCTGCGGGTTGGACAAAATACCCTAATACCGGTAACTTTGTGCCACAGCCCGGTGATGTGGCGGCGACTACTGCGGGTCCTTACGGCCATGTAGGAATTGTTCTAAGTGCCAACAATGATACGGTTGAGATTATGGATCAAAACCGAAGTGGGAAGAATAGCTACGGTAACTATGATCCGGTTAAAAAGGGCATATTTAGGAAGGCTTACTTTCACACATTATATTAGACCTGATTTTAAAACAGATTCAATGCCTCCGCTCCCAAGCACTACAACTGAAATATATAATGGTTGGTATATAATCAAAACTCTTGGCAGCAGCAATATGGTTGTTACAGCTGATAGTAACATGGGAGTTGAAGCTCCTAATGTATATATCAGTAAAAACAATTTAGCTGATAATCAGCTTTGGTACTTTGAAGCTTTAGGAGATGGAAGTTATAAAATTGTAAATAAACTTAGAAATAAGGTGCTTGATGTCAAGGATATACTTAAGGATAACGAAACTAATATTTTGCTGTGGAACTGGACGGGAACAGATAATCAGAGATGGTATCTGACAAAAAATCCTGACGGAACTTTTGGGCTTATAGCCAAGCATTCACACTTCAGATTTGATGTAGAGTACGAGTGGTTAGATAAAGAAGGAGCAAATATCTGGCAGATTGTACCAAATGGCAGCAGGGCACAGAAGTTTATTATAGAAAATCCTTTTAAGCCGGCTTCAACTACGACTTCTGTAAGCAATGGTAAATACATCATAAAGACAGTTGGTAACGCTGACATGGCTGTAACTGCTGATGATAATATGAGCGTTGAAGCACCTAATGTATATATAAGTAAGGCTAATGGACAAAAGAATCAGGTGTGGAACTTTGAAGTTTTAGAAGATGGAACATATAAGATTACAAACGAACTAAGAAATAAGGTTTTTGATGTAAAGGATATCAGTAAGAATCCTGGAGCTAATGTTCTTTTGTGGTATTGGACGGGAACAGATAATCAGAGATGGTATCTTGTAAAGAATGCAGATGGAACCTTTGGAATGATGGCTAAGCACTCAGGTTTTATGTTTGATGTAGAAAATGAGTGGATAGAAAAAAATGGTGCAAATATCTGGCAGATTATCCCGAATGGAAGCAAAGCTCAAAAATTCAGACTGGAAAAACTCAATGAAGATTCAAAGAAAACAGATGAAAATGCTAAAAAACAAGAAGATGCAAAGAAGCAGGAAGCAAGTTATATTGTAAGATTTTTAGATAGCAGCGGAACCCTTATTAAAAAAGAATCTGTTAAGAAAAATGCGGGTGCTGCAGCTCCGGCAGCTCCGTTAAAAACCGGCTATATCTTCAAAGGCTGGGATAAGAATTATACCAATATAACCGGTAATACTGATATTTATGCAGTATATGAGAAAATTACTGAAAACAGCGTTGAAAACAGTGCTGAGAATAATAATGAACTTGTTGAAAATCAGAATAAATACGATATTACATCCGGTAATGCTGAGATAAGACTTGTTCCTGTATTAAAAATATAAAAAAATAATAAATATGCATTAAATATATCAAAGGATGATGTTTATAAGGCATTAGATGAACTGGAAGATGAGGGTGTAATAACTGTCGAAGCTAAGGATGTTCCTGAGAACTTTAAGAAATTAACAGTTAATCTTACATTAAAATCTATTGAGGATATGTTAGATGAAGAGTTGGAAACTCTTAAACTTGAGTTACCTATAGGAACTGTTACTATATCAGGTGATGCTTTAGAAGATATCTGTAATAAAGCTGCCGGTAAGAAAATTGAAATCCAGATAAAAAGAGCAGTAAGAAAAGATGTAAGCAAAAAGACCTGGAGCAAGCTTAAGGGAGCAAAGCTATATTTTCTGGATATAAAATCAGGACATAAAACCTTACCTAACCTGAACAAAGATGATATAAGTGCAGATGGTCTTTTTGTAAACATGAAAAAGAATGAACTTAGAAAGCACTTAATTTATATTAAAAAATAGGTTAGAGATTATATAAGAATTATATGCTTGTTTTAGGTTATCTGATTTTAATATTTAAAAGCCTTATATCCGAACTAAAACCGGTTTGTAAGGCTTTTATAAACTTGGTAAATATAAGTAATCAGGAGGAATGATAAATGAAGCTAAAGACAAAGTGGTATATGTATGTGGTTAGTTTTTTTATTTTAGTATCTTCCGTACTGGTAGTTGAAGAAAAGGTATGCGGTGCAGAATTGCACAAAGAAACCTTGGCAGTGACGAAGAATGAGGCAGCAAAAAAATCTGCGACTAAAAAGAAGGCAGAAATAAGGAAGTTTGAGAAAGTAATCCTACCTGCTTACGAGAAGTATGTGAGAGAGAATTTTTCGGAGGCAGTGGCACATGATTCCCCTTATTCATTTATATATCTGAATAATGACAATATACCTGAACTTGTTGTAGACGGTGAATATTCATTTTCAGGGAACCTGATTTGTACATATTCTAATGGTGTTGTTGCATTAAATACCGACAGACTTATGCTGGGATATGTAGAAAAGAAAAATATTCTTCATAATCCATTTGCATATATGGATTATTTTTCTGATGATGTATATTCGATAAAAAAAGGGAAGTTTGTAAAGGTATGGTCAGGGCATTATGAAGATAAAGAGGATGGAAAAATCCCAATAGAACATACATATTATTATAAAGGTGTTGAAATTTCTGAAAAAAAAATATAAGGCTAAACTGAAACGAGCCTTGGGTAATAACAGTGAAACAACAGGGAAATTTATCAAAGGTGATACAATTAGAGAGGCATATAAAAAATTCAAAAAGGCTAAGGGGATTAAATAATCTGCTATTTGACAAAAATCCTGCCTCTATGCTATAATCTATCAGTTACCGGGCATCTCATTACGGAGATGCCCTTTTCTTTCAATAATAGATAATCAATAAGAGAATGTTATTTGAACACGAAAGGTGGAAATTTAATTGAAATTTAATGAAATGGAACTTGATGAGCGTATACTAAAGGCTGTTAAGGAGCTTGGCTACGAAGAGGCTACTCCTATCCAGGCTGAGGCTATACCTGTAGCCATCACAGGAAAGGATATCTTAGGCCAGGCACAGACAGGAACAGGAAAGACAGCAGCATTTTCTATACCTATCTTAAATAATATTGATTCGAGCAATAAGCATTTACAGGCCGTAGTACTTTGCCCTACCAGAGAACTTGCTCTTCAGGTATGTGGAGAAATAAGGAAATTATCCAGATATATGCATGGCATCAAGCTGGTGCCTGTATATGGCGGACAGGATATAGTTAAGCAGATAAAGTCCTTAAAGCAGGGAGCACAGATTATAGTGGGTACCCCGGGCCGTGTAATGGACCATATGCGCAGGAAAACAGTGAAGTTTGACCAGGTTAAGATTATGGTTCTGGATGAAGCGGATGAAATGCTTGACATGGGATTTAGGGATGATATAGAGACCATCCTTGCTGAAGTTCCTGAAGAGAGACAGACCATGCTCTTTTCAGCTACCATGCCAAAGCCAATCCTTGACATCACAAGAAAGTATCAGAAAAAGGCACAGAATATAAAGATAGCTAAAAAAGAGCTTACAGTAGAAAATATAGAGCAGTATTACTTTGAAGTAAGAAGAAACTACAAGGATGAGATTCTTTCAAGAATCCTTGACATCTACAATCCTGAGCTAAGCATAGTATTCTGCAATACCAAGAAGAAGGTGGAAGAGGTTGCTAATGAACTCCAGGGCAGAGGTTACTTTGCAGAAGGACTTCACGGAGATCTTAAGCAGCAGCAGAGAGACAGGGTAATGGGAAACTTCCGTAATGGAAAGACTGAAATCCTTGTAGCTACTGATGTTGCAGCAAGAGGACTTGATGTAAAGGGAGTTGACCTTGTTATCAACTACGATTTGCCACAGGATGATGAATACTATGTGCATAGAATAGGAAGAACCGGAAGAGCAGGTAAATCAGGTCTGGCCCTTTCATTTGTTAGCGGTAAAGAGGTATATAAGCTTAAAGAGATTCAGCGTTACTGCCATACAAAGATTAGGCTAAAGCCTGTTCCATCTCTTGATGATGTTACTAATACGAGGGTAGACAGTCTCTTTAGCGAACTTCAGAGATAATTGAAAATGAGGACTTGACCAAGATGACGGAACTCATTGAGCAGAAGGTAAATGAAGAAGACTTCACCTCTCTCGATGTGGCGGCAGCCTTCTTAAAGCTATATCTTTCTTCCAAGGAAAGCAGCAGCGATGAGGCCTCCGATATGGATGCCGCATTTAATGGAAGCAGTGAGGGTGGCATGGTAAGGCTCTTCATCAATATAGGTAAGAAAGACAGGGTTAAGCCGGGTGATATCCTTGGCGCCATAGCAGGCGAATCCGGTATATCAGGTAAGCTTGTAGGAGAAATCCAGATGTATGATAAGTACACCTTTGTAGAAGTGCCTGCAGAAAACGGTAAGGAAGTCCTCCTTGCGATGAAGAATGCCAAGATAAAGGGAAAGAAGATAAATATAGAGCCTGCAAATGCGAGGTAATGATATGAAGACGGAATATGTAGATTTGAGGGAAGGAAAAGATATAAAGGAAGGTGTTAAGAAGGCGGCTGAAATTATAAAAAGAGGCGGCCTTGTGGCCTTTCCAACGGAGACTGTGTACGGTCTTGGAGCTAACGGACTTGACGAAAATGCAGTTCCTAAGATATATGAGGCAAAAGGAAGACCTTCCGACAATCCCCTTATTTTACATATAAGTAAATTGGATGAAATAGAAGATATTGTTAAAGAAATACCAAAGTCTGCCCTTATTTTGGCTGAAGAATTTTGGCCGGGACCACTAACTATGGTATTTAAGAAAGTGAGCGTATACCTTATAGGACTACAGGAGGGCTTGAAAGTGTTGCTATTAGGATGCCATCAAATAAGATAGCAAGAGAACTTATAAAGGCTGCCGGAGTTCCTATTGCTGCTCCAAGTGCCAATTCATCAGGAAGGCCTAGTCCAACAAAGGCTGCCCATGTAATATATGATCTAGACGGAAAGATAGATATGGTGATTGATGGTGGAGAGGTTGATATAGGCATTGAGTCTACAATAGTAGATGTGACAGGAGAAGTGCCGGTTATCCTAAGGCCGGGCTTCATTACTGAGGAAATGCTCTCTGAAGCCATAGGCAGGGTGGAGATTGATGAAGTAGTTAAGAGCCTAAGTCCTGATAAGGACTTAAAGCCTAAGGCACCCGGTATGAAATACAGGCATTATGCACCTAAGGGCAAGATGACCATATATAAGGGAAGTCATTCTAAGGTAGTAGAAAGAATAAATGAAGAAATATCGAAATTAGAAGGTAAAAAAACAGGGGTACTTGCAACTGATGAAACAAAGAGTTATTATAGGGCTGATATTATAATTTCTCTGGGCAGCAGGGAAGATGGAGAAAGCATCGCTCACAATCTCTTTGATGCTCTTAGAAAGTTTGATGATGATGATGTAGAATTTATTTTTTCAGAGGGATTTGATGAAAATAAGCTTGGCTTTGCCATTATGAACCGTTTGCATAAGTCAGCAGGCTATAATATTATTAATGTGTAAGTAAAATTTTGCTTTGTTTTTTGCAGGAGGTAATGTGTTCGATAAAATCATTTTTGTATGTACAGGTAATCATTCCAGAAGCCCGATGGCGGAAACCATATATAAGAGCCTTGCTGAGGAGGATGGACTGCCATCCATATCAAGGGGAGTTGTGGTATTATTTTCAGAACCTGTTAATGAAAAGGCGGAGTCGGTTCTTGAAAATCATGGTTTGGACTGTGTAGTGAAGGTTTCTAAAGAGTTGGGGAAGGAAGATATTACAGAAGGTTCACTGATTCTAACAATGACAGATAAGCAGAAGAGACAGGTAAATGAGAAGTTTAATCTTCAGGATAATGTATATACAATCAAAGAATTCAATGGTGAGGAAGGCGAGGTAAAGGATCCTTATGGAGGCACACTGGTGGACTATGAGGAGTGCTACAATGAACTATTGAGACTTATCAAAAAAACAATATATAAACTTGATGAAATGGGGAATTAATTATGGAAAACAAAACTATAGCTATTGGCAGTGATCATGGTGGATTTACACTTAAACAGGAGATTGTTAAATATTTAACGGGAAAAAACATAGATTTTGAAGACTTTGGCTGCTACAGTGAGAAGTCTTGTGATTATACGGAATATGGCAGGGCTGTTGCTGAGGCGGTAGCAGCGGGTAAATACGAAAAAGGTATCTTGATTTGTGGTACAGGAATAGGAATATCAATTACTGCAAATAAGGTAAGGGGTATCAGATGTGCTCTTTGCAGCGACTGTTTTTCAGCAGAGGCTACCAGAGAGCATAATGATGCCAACATACTGGCACTTGGCGGCAGGGTAGTTGGCAGCGGACTTGCTCTAAAGATAGTTGATACCTTTTTAAATACTCCTTTTTCAAATGAAGAAAGGCATATAAGAAGAATCAGCAGGATTGAGGGTTAAGATAACTTTCCAGTTCAATTATCGGCTGTTTAAGTAAGTCATATTCATTGTTATAAATATAATTAAGCAGGTTATGAAAGCTGTTAAGAGCTTTTATTTCCTGCTCTTTTGTTATAAGTTTTTTTTTGATGGCTTCCGCAAATTCATCAATATCCATAATTTTTATACTGTTGTCGGGGAAAATAACCACATCTATAAGTAAATCTGTAAAATTGATGTCATTTCCGCTAAAGTAAAGTTCGGAAATGTCATTGTACCAATAAAGCAGCTCACCATTTCCGTCAAAAAATTTACTGGTTTTTATTCCAAGCTTCGGATAGTAGGCAGAGAACCCACCGGAGATATCCTGGCGGAGGCGGATAGCCTTCCAACCGGATACTATCAATTCATCAGATACATGATAGATAACATCATGGTTTAAGGTTATCACTTCGTTAGGAATATAGCGTTTTCTGGTAACGGTGTAAGACTTATATGTTTCAGGATTAAAATTAATCATTTTTTGACCTCTATCTTGTTATATGTTATCATACTTCTAATAAGCTTAATTGCTTGTATCATATGGTATCATTTTATTAGGCATAAGTAAACAATTATTATAGGAGAAATATATGTATATTCCAAAATTTCTTAAAGGATGATGTGATAGGGGTTAGTGCACCGTCAGCGGGCTTTACTGAACAGGTGGATATCACCAGACTTGAGAGCGCAAAGTTTAATTTATCTGAAAGAGGCTATGAAGTTATTGAGACGGATAATGTAAGAAAATGTGAAAAGGGCAGAAGTTCTACAGGTAAGAAAAGGGCAGAAGAATTTATTTCATTAATAAAAAATGAAAAGGTAAAATATATAGTTTCCACCAGTGGAGGAGACTTCCTAATGGAAATGCTGGAATATCTTGATTATGAGGTGATAAAAGACAACCCTAAGTGGATTCAGGGTTACTCTGATAATACAGGACTCATCTATCCTATTACAACAATTTGTGATATGGCAACAGTGTATTCAGGAAACATAGGGGACTATGGAATGTCGCTCTGGCATGGGGCAGTCAGGAATAATCTTAAAATACTGGAAGGAAGGAATATTGTCCAAAAAGAATTCGATCTCTATGAGAATGAATATGTTAAAAAGATAACAGGTTTTGAAGGTTATAATCTTACAGAAAAGGTTGAATATGAATTTGTTTCAAGTAATAGAGTGGAGAACTTCACAGGGAGGCTTCTAGGAGGTTGTCTGGATGTTCTCATTATGCTTTGTGGTACCAAGTTTGACAAAACAGCAGAGTTTGTAAAGAAGTACAAGGAAGATGGAA
Organism: uncultured Catonella sp.; assembly: GCA_916439065.1. Classification (GTDB taxonomy): domain Bacteria; phylum Bacillota; class Clostridia; order Lachnospirales; family Lachnospiraceae; genus Catonella. The sequence goes on along the minus strand of CAKAGD010000002.1, from coordinate 767,812 downwards.
TAATTTGGTATCTGGAAAGTTTTGATCTATCTTCAGCAAGGCTTCAATGTGCGCTTTGGCAGCTAAAGGAAGCAGGCTGGTTTGAAGGGGCTAAGGGATTTTTATTTGGCAGGCCTTGTTTCTTTACCAAGGAGTATGAAACTGATTTTAATGAGTCTGTAAAGACTGCTTTAGATGGTCTTAATCTTCCTATTATAACCGGATGTGATATAGGACATAGGCCGCCAAGACTAACTATGATAAATGGTATGAAGGCAAAGATTAGCTTTGATGGACAGCATTTTGAGATGACATATCAGGAGGTAGAAGGTGAGTAGGAATTTTTTTGCCAGATTTTTTGGGCACTTAAAGACTGTAACTAAGCACAGGAGATTAGTTAGAAAGCATTGTTTCAGGCTGGGGCTGTACCGTCAGGGACTTATGCATGATTTATCTAAATTTTCTTTCGTTGAATTTTGGACGGGAGTTAAATACTATCAGGGAGATAAAAGCCCTAATTTTGCTGAACGGAAGGCTAATAACGGATATAGCTATGCCTGGCTGCATCACAAGGGGAGGAATAAGCACCATCTTGAATACTGGATTGATTATGATTTAAGTGATGGGGCAACTATGATGGGGCTTGAAATGCCTCCTAACTACCTTGCTGAAATGTTTTGTGACAGGCTGGCAGCAAGCAAGACTTATAGGGGAGATAAGTACAAGGATTCAGATTCTTATGAATATCTTATGCTGGTAAAAGACCATTACATTATTCATCCAAAGACTCTGGCTGAACTTGAGAAAATGATGACGATTCTTAAGGATGAGGGTGAAGAGGCAGCTTTTAATTATATAAAAAAAGAAATTTTAAAGAAATAGTGTACACCTGTGGCTAAGCAGGTTATTAAAATTATAAGAATAAAATATAAAATCTCTACTGGACTTATAGGAATTATGAAGTATAATTGTACCCATGTCAGAAAATTAACATTCTTTTCAGACAATATCTTGTCAGAAAAGGCAATAAAAGGAGAAAGATGTGGGAAAAAAGTACAGCTCGGTTAAGGATTTTTTAACCAAAAAAGGAATTGAAATTTCATTCAGACGCTATGGTATTGATGTTTTAGGCTCAATGGCGATGGGACTCTTTGCTTCATTGTTGATTGGAACTATATTAAATACGATAGGCTTAAAGCTTGGAATACCTTTTCTATCTGAAGTTATCTGGCCTATGGCAAAAGAAATGACGGGGCCTGCAATTGCAGTTGCCATAGCCATGGCACTTAAAGCGCCTAATATGGTTGTGTTTTCTTCACTTATAGTAGGCTATGCAGGTAACCAACTTGGGAGGGCCGGCTGGAGCCTGGCTTGCCACCTGGCTCAGTGTGGAGCTTGGTAAGGTGGTTTCCAAAGAAACTAAGGTAGATATTATAGTTACCCCTGCAGTAACAATAATTTCGGGTGTAAGCATAGGAACATTTTTAGGACCTATAATAAATGATTTGATGAGTGGCCTTGGTCAGACCATAATGCTTGCTACAACCTTACAGCCATTTTGGATGGGAATAATAATTTCAGTAATTGTAGGAATTGTTTTAACGCTTCCAATAAGTTCAGCGGCACTTTGTATGATGCTATCACTTGCAGGTCTTGCAGGTGGAGCGGCAACCGCAGGCTGTACTGCTCAGATGATAGGGTTTGCGGTAATAAGCTTTAAGGAAAATGGCTGGAGCGGACTTCTTGCCCAAGGGCTTGGTACATCTATGTTACAAATTCCCAATATACTTAAAAACTGGAAAATATGGATACCGCCTACATTGGCTTCTGCTATAACAGGGCCTATTGCAACTACTGTATTTAAAATGGAAAATATACCTCTTGGTGCAGGTATGGGAACAAGCGGACTTGTTGGACAGATTGGTACAATAACTGCGATGGAAGAGGCTGGAGCTTCTGCCTTCATGACCTATGGAGGGATTATAATAGTACACTTCATCCTTCCGGCTGTACTCAGTATGGTATTTTACAGGATTTTGAAAAAAATAAATTGGATAAAGGATGGAGATTTAAAATTAAATTTATAGAAATATCAAATAAAGCTGATAACTGATTTGATAAAAACAATGACAACAAAAATTGACAAATATTGCCAAGGAATGTAAAATTTTATTGTAAATTATATATTTTTGATACAAAAAAAGAATTAAATTATATGTGACTTTTTATACTTATGCGGAGGCTATGGCTATGGAAGCCGCCTGCCGGGAAGCAGACTTGGGAGGACATCTGGTATCAATTCCGAGAAAGCTTTCAGCAGGCTGTGGAGTGGCCTGGGAGTGTACTCCTGAAATCAGGGCTGACATTGAGAATCTGCTTCGTGAAGAGAATATTGAATTTGAAGAGATGGCAGAATTATCAACAGGTTAATATAATATCTTGTTGAATTTACCTTTCAACACCACAATTATATCTATAAAAATCAGACTAAATTTAATTAGATTTAGTCTGATTTTTTGAACTAATACAGTGTTATCAACATACAGAAAGGGTAATGCTCAGTTTTAATTGAATAATTTAGAAGTAATGCTTATAAATAAGAATTATATGTAAAGGTAGTAAGGAATACATAAATGTATATTTATAGTTATTTTACCTGTGAGTATTTTTGGATAAAAAAATTATTTAAAAATTGTGCATAGTAACAGTTTATATATTTGAAATTATTATAAATAGAGTTATCATAGTTAAAAAAATAAATTAATACTTGATTTTATTAGTGAAAAAGATATATAATGTGAATGTTTTTTTATAAAAAAATCAGTTTTAATAATCAAATATTTGATATTGAATAATATTCACAAAATTTTTAAACGAAAGGGGATTTATTAATGAGAAAATCAATGGAAAAAACAATGAAGAAAGTAATAGGCGTTAGCCTATGCCTTGTATTAGGACTTGGAAGCCTCACCACAAATGTAAATACAGCCAAGGCTGATGTTTCCGGTGCACAGGTTTTATCTTATGAATATCAGAATGCAAGACAGGAGATAGATCAGGCAATAAGAGGTTTGAACTACAACAAATATCAGATTTTATCACATAATGGAGAAATGGTAGATAGTTTCGTGCCTAAAGAAGGAAAACTCAGTAATGGAAAATTAATAGTTATAGAGAGAAAGAAAAAGAGCCTAACTACCAATCCGGCAGATATATCTGTAGTTAATTCAGTTATTGACCGTACTTATCCGGGTGCACTGCAGTTAGCCAATCGTGATTTGGTAGAAAACAGACCAACTTTGATGATGGTAGAAAGAAAACCTATCGACATATCGGTTAATTTGGCAGGATTAGAAAATAATACAGTTACAGTAGAAAATCCAACCTACGGAAATGTAACTAAGGCTATAAATGAATTGGTAAATAAGTGGAGCAGAGAGTATGGTGCGACACATACACTGCCTGCACAGCTGCAGTATACAGCTTCAATGGTTCACAGCAAGTCACAGGTTTCAGCTGCACTTAATGTAAATGCTGACTTTTTGGAAAAATCACTTGGCATAGATTTTAAAGCTATAGGAAGTGGAGAAAAAAAGGTTATGGTAGTTGCATTTAAGCAGATATTCTACAATGCAACCGCTAAAATTCCAACTAATCCTTCTGACTTGTTTGCGGATGGTGTTACAGTTAAAACTTTGAGAAATGCAGGAATGAATGATGAGAATCCTCCTGTAATGGTATCTAATGTTGCGTATGGACGTACAATTTATGTAAAACTTGAAACATCATCAAAGAGCAGGGATGTAGAGGCTGCATTCAAGGCTTTGATAGAGAAGGTAAATGTATCAGCTTCAACTAAGTACTCAGATATACTTGAAAACAGTTCGTTTACAGCTGTAGTATTAGGCGGAGATTCAGAAAATCATGGTAAGATTCTTACAAATAATTTTGATGAAATAATGCAGGTATTAAAAACTAATGCAGCATTTAGTACCGGCAATCCGGGATATCCTATAACATATACAGCTAATTTCTTAAAGGATAACTCAGTAGCTATAGTTAATAATGCTACAGATTATGTTGAAACTACAGCGACCGAATATAATGGCGGTTCAATAAACATTAATCACAGAGGTGCTTATATAGCTCAGTTTGAAATTACATGGGATGAGTTTTCATATGATGCAGCAGGTAATGAAAGTTGAAAAGAAGGCTTGGGAAGGTAATTGGAAAGGAAGAACATCATCATTTTCTACTACTATATCACTGCCTGCAAATGCAAGAAATATAAGAATATTTGCAAGAGAATGCACAGGACTTGCTTGGGAATGGTGGAGAACTGTAGTGGACATGAAGAATGTTACTTTAACAAACAAGATAAATGTTAATCTTTCAGGAACAACTTTGAAACCTAGTTGTAAAGTTGAACATGAGAAATAATAGTTGACAGGTTAAAGAATTATACCTGTAAAATCAAAGTAGGTTAAAGACATATTGAGAATGATAGTGAAATTCAAGGAAATGTCTGCTTGACAGAAAACAAATTATGTAGTAACATTTCTACAAAGATATTCTCTTATTCAGAGTGGCGGAGAGTGAAGGCTCTGTGAAGCTACGGCAACCCCTGAAATATGGAAGGTGCCAACCTGAGCGAAGTTATGCTTCGAGCAATAAGAGGATTTGATTATTTTTGTCAAGTCCAATAAGGTTAATTAGAATAAGAGAGGTTATCGTAAGATAGCCTCTTTTCTTTGTGAGAATTGTATTTTCACAGGAAGAGAATGAGCTTTCCAATAAAAAAATTATAAAGGAGAAACAATGGATAAGTTTATTTTTACTTCAGAATCAGTTACAGAAGGACATCCGGATAAAATCTGTGATGCAATATCGGATGCAATACTTGATGCCTGCCTTAAAGAAGACCCTATGAGCCGTGTTGCCTGCGAAACAGCTACCTGTACAGGCTTTGTGCTTATTACAGGGGAGATTACTACTAAGGCAAAGGTAGATTATGCAAGAATAGCAAGGGATACAATTAAAGAAATAGGATATGATGATTCAAAAAAAGGATTTGATGGTGAGACTTGTGCAGTACTTGTTGCGATTGACGGCCAGTCGCCTGATATAGCAATGGGAGTTGACAAGGCTCTTGAAGTCCGTGAGAAAGATATGACTGAGTCTGAACTTTCTGCGATAGGAGCGGGAGACCAGGGTATGATGTTTGGCTATGCTTCAAATGAAGGTGATGAGCATATGCCTTATGCAATTTCTTTGGCACATAAGCTTACGAGAAGGCTTACAGAAGTTAGAAAAAATGGAACTCTGCCTTATTTAAGGCCTGACGGCAAGAGCCAGGTGTCAGTTGAATATGATGAAAATGACAAGCCTGTAAGACTTGAAGCCATAGTTATTTCAAGCCAGCACGATGAAGAAGTGACTCAGGAAAAAATCAGAAAAGATATAAGAACTGAGGTAATTGACAAGATTGTAGATAAGTCTATGGTAGATGAGCATACCAAGATATATATCAACCCTACAGGACGCTTTGTAATTGGAGGTCCTCACGGTGATGCAGGGCTTACCGGAAGAAAGATAATTGTAGATACTTATGGTGGAGCTGCAAGACATGGCGGCGGTGCATTCTCGGGTAAGGATGCAACTAAGGTAGACAGAAGCGGTGCCTATGTTGCAAGATATGTAGCTAAGAACATAGTTGAGGCAGGATATGCAGACAAGGTAGAAATTCAGCTCTCTTATGCCATAGGTGTAGCTGAGCCTACTTCAGTCCTTGTAGATACCTTCGGTACAGGAACTGTGAGTGAGGAAAGGCTGGTTGCTGCTATAAGAGAGGCATTCGACCTCCGTCCGGCAGGAATAATTAAGATGCTTGACCTTAGAAGGCCTATATATAGAGGAACAGCAGCTTATGGCCACTTTGGAAGAACAGATATAGAACTTCCTTGGGAGAAAACTGATAAGGTGGAAGAACTTAAAAAGATTTTAGGATAAGATTAATAGAAAAGGCCTCATGAAAATTTATAATAAATCATGAGGCCTTTGTGTTAATATTTATGAAAATACATTACTGTTTATCAAGGAAACGCATACGCTCCTTTTCTTTTTCCTTTTTCTTTTGAATTACAGGCTTTGGCTTTTCGTAGGCATTATCCAGTTGATTTATCATCTTAGCCTTACATTCGGCACAAAAACGTCCTGTTCTAATCATTTTACCACAGTTATCGCATTCAATTCCGATTCCTGATTCTTGAGAAAAACTGAGCCGCTCCTCCCTTATCCATTTTTTAATCTGTGGTATGCTGACTTTACACTCTTTTGCTACAGTATTTATATTAGCACCGGGATTTTCTCTGATATAATCCTTGGTTATCATAAATTTTTTCTCAAGTTTTTTCATACAGTTAGGACAAAGCCTAGGACCTGATACATAATTAAAAAGATTGCCGCAGGCCTTACAATTGGTTACTTCCATTTAATGATATTCCTTTCTAAGATAATAAAATAGTGCTGTTTAAGGCTTCTGGAATGATATTTTGGCAAATCATCCCATACAATTATAACATTTAAATCCGGGTTAGCCAAGTCCCCTGCTCTGCCATATATCAGGTAGCTCTAACGGAGGCTGTACATAATACATATACCATCTCCGTGCCATTATCCTTGAGGACTTTAGCACAGGCATCTGCGGTACTCCCGGTAGTATAAATATCGTCAATGAGGAGAACATTCATTAGGTGAATGTTGTAATATTTGGAATTTTTGTTTATATCAAAGGCATTTTTGAGATTTTTTCGTCTTGAAACAGGATCGAGATCTTTCTGTGCTGTAGTATTTTTGGAACGGAAAAGGTAATCTGAAATATTTGGAACATTCATCTTTTCGGCTAAAATTTCTGCAATCAAATCAGCCTGATTATATCCCCTTGTTTTCAGCCTGTTGGCATGGATTGGAACAGGTATGACAGCTGTTATATTGAGCTTTGAAAGAAGTTCATTGAAATGTTCATATAGTGAATTTGCATAATATTCAGCAAATTCACGCCTGCCCTTATACTTGAAACCTGAGAGTGATGCTTTGACAGTGCTGTTGTAAGGCCAGAGGGAAAAAGCTCTGTCAAAAGCAAAGTTATAGTTGGAACAGGTTTCGCAATATTCTGTTGAAGATGAAATAATCTGACGCCCACATTTATAGCAAAGAGGAGAAGTGAGGGGGGGTCAATATATCTTTGCAGGAATCACATATCATTTCTCCTCTTGGAATTATAATGTCGTCACAAACAGGACATCTTTTGGGATAAATAAAATTAAGGATTCTTTTTAACATTCAGGCCTCCAGAGCGGAGCAGGATAAGTACCGTTGTTTATAAGTTCATTTAACGAGGCCTTAACCTGCGGCCTGTCATCCCTGAAAGTTACACCGAACCAATTTGCGGTAGTTTTTACAACTTCAACATCTACGAGATTTTCATTTAATAATTCGTTCAGGACAACCGGAATAAGAAATTCGGCTTTCATTGGATCTTTTGTGTTAAGCTCGTCAAGGAAGTTTTTAAACTTTTTTTCAAGTAAAGTAAAAATTGCCGGAGTAAATCCTATCATATTCATTGAGGCAATATCTGAAGGTGATAGTGAGAGGCTGTTTCCGGAAGAACTTCTGCCTGTAATTACATCATTTTCATATTTTATTTCAAAAGTTTCTTCTATAGATATGAGCTTTCCGCCATCACACTTACAGATGCCTCTAGTTACGCTTCCGTTATTGCTTAAAGTATTTTCAAGGACATATCCGGCGAGACAGAATTTAGGCTTTTCTAAGTTAAGAATGGAATTGGAAAGAAAAATTTGTGACTTTATATAAGCCTCTCTTCCATAAAAGTCATCTGCATTAATGACAAGAAATGGTTCATCTATATATTCGCTTACAGAGAGAATGGCTTGTCCGGTTCCCCAAGGTTTTGTACGCCCGGCTGGAACACTGTATCCGGCAGGAAGACTATCCGGTGATTGAAATACTATGTGTATAGGTATATTGGTTGACTTGATGAGCCTGTTTCCTATAATATTCATAAATCATCATATATGTCTTCTCTTATAATGATTACAATTTTGTCGAATCCGGCCTTTATGGCATCAAAGATTGAATAATCCATTATAATCTCACCATCGGGGCCAAAGGATTCAAGCTGTTTAATGCCTCCATACCTGCTGCCCAGCCCTGCTGCCATTATAACCAAAGAAGTAATATTCATTTATATCCCCCTCCTGTATATGTTGTTGGATTTCTTTTGTGATACAAGTGCCAAAAGTATAAAAAGCCGATGTAAGCCTGATTACAAGAGAATTAGTTATCTTTTGACATCCACATTATTTTATCATAATAGAGGAGTACAGTCAAAAAGAATAAGAGACTACAGGAGTAGAAATGGAAAATGAAAGTCGATATATTCTACAGCAATAGTATAAAATGGAGTAAATGTTACGAATATTAAAAAAATATCTTAAGAGAGGTAAAAAAACTTCTTGAAAAAAAGGCTTAATTATAGGAAAAAAATTAAAGGACAAAAAAAGGATGTGGGAGAAAATATTTATTACAAAAAAATATTTAAAAAAATTTACCATATTTTTTTCATGAATCCAGTTGACAAAGAATTTATATTGTGTTATGATTTCAATCGTGAAGTTAATAAATTTGTAACAATTGAACTTTAAGTTATATGAGTTGCTTTAAGGAGGTACTTAATGCGTCGTAAAGATTTTTTTCTTAGATGTGGAGTGGGGGCAGTAGTTATTGCAGCATCAGCTGCTATACTTTCAAATAATGGAGTTGAGGCTTCAAGTAATGCTAAGGTAAGTGGACTTGCAGGCATTTCGCTTTTTGTAGACAATGCATATGTTCAGGGTGAAAACAGAGTAGTCAAGGCAAAGCTTGATTCGGTTATCCCTGTTGATGAGATACTTAGTTCTTTTAATGCAAATTCAGTTACTGCTTTTGGGCTTGATACATCAGACTTAAACGGTGTTGTTTCAGATGAAAAGACTAATGCAGAAGCAGCAGATGAAAAGACAGCGGAAGGTGAAGCATCATCGGATGCAGATGATGATGATGGAAGCGAAGGCAATAAGACTGCTGACGAAATGGAATCTACAGAAGAAGAAGTAAAATCAGAATATGAAAACATAGGTATTTCTATTGCAGATCCATATGTTAACATAAGAAAAAAAGCTGGAGAAGACAGCGAAATTATAGGTAAGCTTTACAAAGGAAGTAAATGCGATATCATTAAAGATAAAGGCGAATGGGTTAAGATAGAGTCAGGTAATGCAAAGGGTTATATTAAGGCAGAATATTTGGCAAGAGGCTTTGATGCTGAAAAACTTATAGATGATTACGGCACAAAGGTTGCTGAGGTTAAGGTGGAAACACTCAATGTAAGATTTGAGCACAATACAGATTCCAGAATTGCAACTCAGATTCCTGCCGGTGAGAAACTCCTCGTGTTAAAGCAGAAGGGTGATTGGTACGAGGTTGCTGTCAGCGATGGTGATGGTGACGAGGATCAAATTACAGGCTGGGTTTTAGCTGATTATGTAAAGGTTAAGATTCAGTGGAAACATGCCATAACAATTAAAGAAGAAAAGGCTGAAGAGGAGAGAAAAGCAGCAGCTGAGGCGGCGTTAGAGGCACAGCAGGCAGCACTTAAGGCAGAGCAGGATGCACAGCAGGCAGCAACGCAGGCAAGACAGCAGCAGGCAGCGGCTCAGGCAAGACAGCAGGCAGCAGCACAGGCAAGACAACAGCAGACAGCACAGAGACAGAGTAATAATGTAACATACACAGAAGGCGGCAGAGCAGCCTAGGGTAGAAGAAAAAAGTTCAGACAAGTGTAAGCGGTGGAGCAAAAGGACAGAGTATTGCAAACTTTGCACTTAACTTTGTAGGTAATCCTTATGTTTGGGGTGGAACAAGCCTTACCAGAGGATGTGACTGTTCAGGTTTTGCAATGTCAGTATATGCAAACTTTGGTATAGGTCTTAACAGAACATCAAGAGCGCAGGCTTCAAATGGTTATGCAGTTGGCATGAATGAACTTCAGGCAGGAGATTTAATATTCTATGCAGCTAATGGAAGAAGCATATCTCATGTAGCTATTTATATAGGCGGTGGTAAGGTTGTGCATGCAAGTACTCCTCGTACAGGCATAATAGTGTCTTCCGTATATCATCAGACACCTTACTGTGCAAGAAGAATTGTTAAATAATGTAAATAATTTAGAGAAACTGTTATGTCATGAGATGATATAACAGTTTCTTTTTTTCTTTTATTAATGTAATAATATGATACAAGTGTCAAAAGTATAAAATTTGATTGGGGTTTGCCTGCAAGAGAATTTATTATAATTGGAAATCTATATTACATAGATAAATTGTCTGAATTGTCTGAATTAAATAAAAATTATTAAAAAACTTGATAAATATTTCTTTGTGCAAAATACACAAAGTATATGGATGATTTGAGAGAACCTACAAGAAGATAAAAAGGTGGGACAATAGAAATCCACAAGGCTTATCCACTAATTATTAATAAAAAAATATGGCTAAATCAAAGGTTATTCACAAAGTTATCCACATTATCCACAATAAAAAGGGTGGTTATCCACTTGTCAAGGATGAAAATCTGTTTTGTCTGTATTGATAAAAATGTATAATATATACTAAAATAGTAAAGTCAGACTTGACACAAAAGAAGAGTGAAAATACAAGGATTACAGAGGAAATTTTCAGACAAATAGCTAAGGAAATAATAAATCTATTTGATTTTTGCCCGCTTATATTGTATAATAGCCTTAGCACTAAACCCATACTTATGGGATATAATCTAGAGCTGTAGCAAAGGTTTACAGCGGAAAAGAGGTATTGTATGAAGTATATTATCAGTGGTAGAGGCACCAATGTTACTGATGGACTTAGAAGTGCGGTTGAAGAGAAGCTTGGTAAGTTAGAGCATTATTTTACACCGGATACAGAAGTTCATGTAACACTTAAGGTTGAGAAAGACAGACAGAAGGTAGAGGTTACAGTACCGGTAAGGGGACATATAATCAGAGCTGAACAGGTTAGTGATGATATGTATGTTTCTATTGATCTGATTGAGGATATCATTGAAAGACAGTTGAGAAAATATAAAACTAAAATAGTGGATTCAAAGCAGAGTGCAGGTAACTTTACTTCTGCGTTTATGCAGGAGGATGAGTATGATGATGAGGATGTAAAGGTCATAAGAACCAAAAGGTTTGCAGTTAAGCCTATGGATCCTGAAGAAGCCTGCGTACAGATGGAACTTCTTAATCATAGTTTCTATGTATTTAGAAATGCAGAAACAGATGAAGTCAATGTTGTTTATAAGAGAAAGGGCGGAGACTACGGTCTTATTGAGCCTGAATTCTAATCTGAGATTGTGAACAAAAATGTAAAAAATGCCCTTCGGGGCATTTTTTTATTGAAACATTGTAAAAGTAATGATAAAATGGATAGCATGAGTAAATATATCACAAGATATTTGTGAGTGATTTGAATTTACCGAGATATATTTTACCCCATGTATTTGGGAAAAATCGAGCAAAAGAGGAAAATTATGAGTTTTATTGAGAAGATTTTTGGAAGTCACAGTGAACGAGAAGTTAAGAAGCTTAAATTTGCGGTTGATAAAATAGAAGAATTAGGACCTGCAATGGAAGCTTTAAGCGATGATGAATTGAAAGCTAAGACAACAGAGTTTAAGGAAAGACTCGCAAAGGGTGAAACTCTTGATGATTTGCTTATAGAGGCTTTTGCGGTAGTACGTGAGCTGCTTGGAGAACTCTCGAACAGAAGCCGTATAGAGTTCAGATTATGGGTGGTATCATTCTTCACCAGGGAAGAATTGCGGAGATGCGTACAGGTGAAGGTAAAACTCTCGTATCTACCATGCCGGTTTACCTCAATGCACTTGAGGGAAAGGGCGTACATGTAGTTACTGTCAATGACTACCTTGCAAAGCGAGACAGTGAGTGGATGGGACAGGTTCATTCCTTTCTTGGACTTACAGTTGGCTGTATATTAAATGATATGGAGCCTGAAGAAAGAAGAGAGGCTTATAACTGTGATATTACCTATGCTACCAACAATGAGCTTGGTTTCGATTATCTTAGGGATAACATGGTTATCTATAAGAACCAGCTTGTACAGCGTGACCTCCACTATGCGGTAATCGACGAGGTCGACTCTGTCCTTATTGATGAGGCAAGAACTCCTCTTATCATTTCAGGACAGAGTGGAAAGTCTACCAAGCTTTATGAACTTTGTGATATTCTGGCAAGACAGCTTAAAAAGGGTGAGGCAAATAAGGAACTTAGCAAGATTGATGCCATTATGGGTGAAGATGTAGTCGAGACAGGTGATTTCATTGTAAATGAAAAGGATAAGAATGTAAGCCTTACTCTTGATGGTGTGGCCAAGGTAGAGAAATTCTTTAATATAGAGAATCTTGCAGATGCTGAAAACCTTGAAATCCAGCACAATATCATCCTTGCTCTTCGTGCGCATAACCTTATGTTTAGAGATAAGGACTATATAGTTAAAGATGACGAAGTCCTTATAGTTGATGAATTTACAGGCCGTGTAATGCCGGGAAGAAGGTATTCAGATGGTCTCCACCAGGCTATAGAGGCTAAGGAAAAGGTTAAGGTTAATAGAGAAAGCCGTACTCTTGCAACCATTACCTTTCAGAACTTCTTCAATAAATATAAGAAGAAATCAGGTATGACAGGTACAGCTCTTACAGAGGAAAAGGAGTTCAGGGACATCTATGGCATGGATGTTATTACCATTCCTACCAACCGTCCTGTACAGAGAATTGACCATGATGATGCCGTATATAAGACAAGAAAAGAAAAAACTTAATGCCATTGTTGATAATATAGCAGAAGCTTATGAGAAGGGACAGCCTGTACTCGTAGGTACCATTTCTATTGAAAAAGTCTGAGGAACTCTCTGATATGTTGAAGAAGAGACATATTCCTCACAAGGTATTGAACGCTAAGTTCCATGAACTTGAGGCTGAGATAGTTGCAGAGGCAGGTCAGAAGGGAAATGTAACAATCGCAACCAACATGGCCGGACGTGGTACCGATATTAAACTTGGAGAGGGTGTTCTTGAACTTGGAGGCCTTAGAATAATAGGTACTGAGCGCCACGAGTCAAGACGTATAGACAACCAGCTTCGTGGACGTGCAGGTAGACAGGGTGATGTGGGTGAGTCTAAGTTCTATCTCTCCCTTGAAGATGACCTTATGAGACTCTTTGGCTCAGAGAAGCTTAAGACTATGTTTGATACTATGGGGCTTCCTGAAGGTGAGGAACTTAACCATAAGATGCTCACAGGTGCTATCGAAAGAGCACAGAAGAAGATAGAGAGCAACAACTTCAGTATCCGTAAGAATCTCCTTGATTACGATAAGGTAAACAATGAGCAGAGAGAGATTATCTATGCGGAGAGAAGAAGGGTACTTGACGGAGACAGTATGAGAGAGGTTGTCTATAAGATGATAACTGAGACTGTTGAAAATAAGGTAAATATGTGTATAGGTGATGATTCTGTAGCTGAAGAGTGGGATATTGATGAGTTAAATCGTCTTCTTCTGCCTATCTTCCCATTTGAGGAAATTAAGCTTACAGAGGAAGAACTTAAGCATATGACAAAGAATGAACTTATGCAGAAACTCAAAGAACAGGCCGTTAAACTTTATGAGGAAAAAGAAGCTGAGTTCCCTGAAGCTGAGCAGATAAGAGAGATTGAGCGTGTAATTCTTCTCAAGGTTATAGATACTAAGTGGATGTCTCATATTGATGACATGGATCAGCTTCGTCAGGGTATAGGGCTTGCTGCTCTTGGCCAGAAGGATCCTTTGGTAGAGTATAAGTTTGCAGGCTATGATATGTTTGAGGAAATGACAAACGCAATCAGTGAAGATACTGTCCGTGCTCTTATGCATATAAAACTTGAGGAACGTGTAGAGAGAGAAGAAGTTGTAAAGGTGACAGGTACAAATAAGGATGAATCGGTAAGCAAGGCTCCGGTAAGAAGAGCTGAGAAGAAGATTGGGCCTAATGATCCTTGTCCTTGTGGAAGTGGAAGAAAGTATAAGCATTGCTGTGGAAGAACTAATTAAAAGATAATAAATTTTTTCGTAAAAAAGCCTGCATTGAACTTTATGTTTTTGATGTTTATATCATAATAAATAAGTAATGCAATTATGCCCCGGCTTGTAAATGTCTGGAATAGCCAGGCAGGTATATGTTGGGGCTGTTTGATTTTACAGACTCTATTTTTCTTGCATTTATGCACAAAAAGTGATAAAATAAATAGTTGTAATGGGTGATATTATCTATTAGTAAACGAATATCTTTTGAATGGAGTTACAGACATAATGAAAAAAATTGAAGACTATATTAGAACTATACCCAACTTCCCTGAAGAAGGAGTTATGTTCAGGGATATAAGTACTGTGCTTTCAGACAGAGACGGGCTTAGAATGGCGGTTGACCAGATGGCTGCAGCACTTGGGGATGAAGACTTTGATATTGTACTTGGACCTGAATCCAGAGGTTTTATCTTTGGAGTGCCTATTGCATACAATATGCATAAAGCCTTTGTACCTATAAGGAAAAAGGGAAAATTACCGGGAGAGACCGTATCGGTAGAGTATGACCTTGAGTATGGAAGTGCGGAGCTTGAAGTTCATAAAGATGCTATAAAGCCTGGAGACAGAGTTGTTATAGTTGATGACTTGATTGCAACAGGAGGAACTACAGAAGCTATATGCAAGCTTATTGAAAAACTTGGAGGAAAAGTTGTTAAGATAGTTTTTCTTATTGAACTTGAAGGGCTTAAGGGCAGAGATAAGCTTAAAGACTATAATATGATTTCTATAGTTAAATATCCTGGAAAGTAAGTATTTATGTTGGGCGTCAGTTCTGTGGCGCTCATTCTTTTTTACAATTGTAAGTATTGTTTTGATTTATACAGGTAGAATCTGGGGGAATTATGAATTCTATTTTTGAGATTATAAAAGCTATAGTTTTTGGCATAGTTGAGGGAGTTACCGAGTGGCTGCCGGTAAGTTCTACGGGACATATGATAGTTTTACAGGATATTATGCCGCTTAATGTATCAGCGGGTTTTTGGAAGATGTTTGAGGTGGTCATACAGCTGGGAGCTATTATGGCAGTGGTTATTTTGTATTGGAAAAGACTTTGGCCAATAAAAAGGATTGATGGAAGACCATTTATTAAACTTGTAACTATCAGGCTATGGATGAAGATAATAATTGCCTGTATACCGGCGGCAGTAATCGGTATTGTATTTGATGACCTTATAGACGAACATTTTTATAAGCCTGAGATGGTAGCGGCGGCACTAATTGTTGTCGGAATAATGTTTATATATATAGAAAATAAGTTGAAATATGTTAAAAATACACAGGTTACAAAGCTTTCAGAAATAACTTATAAAGATGCAATTATAATAGGCGTTTTTCAGCTATTAGCTGCGGTTTTCCCGGGAACATCAAGGTCCGGAGCAACAATTATAGGTGGTCTTATGTTGGGGCTTTCAAGAAAAACGGCAGCTGAATTTACATTTTTTTTGGCAATTCCTGTAATGTTTGGCGCCAGTTTGTTAAAAACGGTTAAATATATGGTTTCAGGAGAGGTAGCTATATCAGGTAACGAGGCGATGATACTGGTAGTTGGTGTAATTACAGCTTTTGTGGTTTCATTTTTGGTAATTGGATTTTTAATGAATTATATAAAAAAGAAGGATTTTCAACCTTTTGGTTGGTACAGGATAGGCTTGGGTATAGTTATTATTATATACTCAATAGTTACTAAATCTTGATTTTTGAGTATAATAGAAATATAATGATACTTATGTCAAGTAATATGCACTTGGAAAGGACGGGCTGTAAGGGCTTGAGGTATAAAATATGGATGGTAATGAAAAAAAAGATATTGAGAAGGTAAGGGATGTCAGAAATCAGATAAATGATTATATGTCCTCCAATGAAAGCATAAAGAAGAAAATGATGGCTTCTGAAAAGGAGCTTGATTCGTTTGCGGAATTTACGCCTAAGGAAGTACTTTTTGATAAATTAGTAAAGACTATATATGAATACCATCCATCAACTGATATAAGTCTTATTAAGAAAGCCTATGAACTTGCAGACAGCTGCCATGAGGGACAGCTTAGAAAATCAGGAGAACCTTACATCTGTCATCCGCTTTGTGTTGCTATAATTTTAGCTGAACTTGAACTGGATAAAGAGACTATAATAGCAGGAATACTACACGATGTTATAGAAGATACGGCCTGTAGCCCTGAAGAACTTAAGGCGATATTTGGAGAAGAAGTTCTCCTCTTAGTTGATGGAGTTACCAAGCTGACTCAGTTACAATATTCTAAGGATAAAGTAGATGTCCAGGCAGAAAATCTTCGTAAGATGTTCCTTGCCATGGCAAAGGATATAAGAGTTATCCTTATTAAGCTTGCAGACAGACTTCACAATATGCGTACGATGGAATACCAGTCTCCTGCAAAGCAGATAGAAAAGTCAAGAGAGACTATGGACATATATTCTCCTATTGCACAAAGACTTGGTATAAGCAAGATTAAGGTTGAACTGGATGATTTATCCTTAAAATATCTTCATCCTGATGTATATAAGGATTTGGATGAAAAAATCAGAGAAAAAGCCCTTGAAAAGGGTGAATTTATAAAGTCAATAGAAAAAGAAGTGGCTAAGCACATAAAGGCAGCAGGTATAGAAGCCACTATCGGAGGAAGGGTTAAACATTATTTCAGTATTTACAAGAAAATGGTAAATCAAATAAAACCCTTGACCAGATTTATGATGTATTTGCAATCAGAATTATAGTGGACAGCCTTAAGGACTGTTATGCCTCCCTCGGTGTAATACACGAGATGTATGTGCCTATTCCGGGCAGGTTTAAGGACTATATAGCCATGCCTAAGTCTAATATGTATCAGTCACTGCATACAACTGTAATAGGACCTAAGGGACAGCCGTTTGAGATTCAGATTCGTACCTACGATATGCATAGAACGGCTGAATATGGTATTGCAGCCCATTGGAAATACAAGGAAGGCAGTGACGGTAAGAACAATAAGGCCAGCGAGGAAGCAAAGTATAACTGGCTTAGACAGATACTTGAATGGCAGAAGGACATGTCTGATAATAAGGAGTTTTTAAGCGTCATTAAAGATGACCTAAACCTCTTCTCGGATAGTGTATACTGCTTTACTCCTACAGGAGATGTGAAGAATCTGCCTGTTGGTTCTACACCTATAGACTTTGCTTACAGCATCCATTCAGCTGTAGGTAATAAGATGGTTGGTGCAAGGGCAAACGGCAGACTTGTGACCATTGACTATGTTATCCAAAACGGTGACAGAATTGAGATTATAACCAGCCAGAACTCAAAAGGGCCGAGCCTTGACTGGCTTAAACTGGTAAAGAGTACTCAGGCTCGCTCTAAGATTAATCAGTGGTTTAAAACTGAGCTTAAGGAAGACAATATCACTCGTGGGAAAGAACTTATGCTTAACTACTGTAAGTCCCATGCACTTATTATGAGTGATTTGTTAAAGTCCGAATATATGCAGGCCTGTATGCAGAAGTATGGTTTTAAGGATTGGGAATCTATCTGTGCTGCAGTTGGGCGTGGAGGGCTAAAGGAAGGCCAGATAGTCAATAAACTTGTAGAAGAAAAGAAAAAGAAGGAAATTTCTGAACTTACGGACGAGGATATTTAGATAAATACGAAGATCAGTCTGTCACTCCTGCAAAGACCAGCCGTTCAAAGGGCGGAATAGTGGTCAAGGGCATACATGATGTTGCGGTACATTTTTCAAAATGCTGTTCACCTGTGCCCGGTGATGAAATAGTTGGCTTTGTCACCAGGGGCAGGGGGATTTCCATACATAGAACAGATTGTATCAATGTGATGAATCTCCCTGAAGAGGACAGAAAGAGGCTTATTGAGGCTGAATGGTCGCCGGATGCTACTTCGCAGACAGATAAGCTTTATACTACAGAGATTAAAATATACGCAAATAATAGAAGCGGCCTTCTCATTGATGTGTCAAGGGTATTCACTGAGTCAGGGATTGATATAGCTTCTGTGTCTGCAAGGACAAATAAGCAGGGGATTGCAACCTTGGATCTTATGTTTGAGATTAAGGGAAGGAATCAACTTACAACCCTTACTTCAAAGCTTAGGAGCTTGGATGGAGTAATAGACATAGAGAGGACAACGGGCTGATGAAGATAGAAATTGAAAAATTAGTACTAGGGTCTGTAAGTACCAATGTTTATTTAATTTTTTATAATGGAAACTGCCTTATTATAGATCCATCTGATGAGGCGGAAAGGATAATATCCTGTATAGAAGAAAGAAAGGCTAAACCACTCGCAATCCTTATAACTCATGGGCATTTTGATCATATTATGGCAGCACCTGTGTTAGCTAAAAAATATGGAATTAAGATTTATGCAGGTGAGGCGGATAGACAGCTTTTACAGGATTCTAAGCTAAATATGGCTGAGAGATTTCTAGGAGAGAGGTTTACCCTTGACGCTGACTGCTTCTTAAAGGGTGGAGATGAACCCGAATTTGAAGGTTTTAAGCTTAAGGTCATCTATACTCCCGGACATACCGTGGGGAGCATAAGTTTTTATTCAGATGACCTTCAAGATAATGAAGCTTTTCAAAAGGCAGTATTTACAGGAGATGCTTTATTTGCAGGAAGCATAGGGAGAGTAGATTTTCCTACCGGAAATGAGGAGATGATGAGAAAAACCTTAGACGAAACTTTCAAGAAAATGCCTCCTGAAACTGTAGTATTTCCAGGTCATGGAGCGGCCACAACCATTGAAAGGGAATTATTACATAATCCGTATTTAAGATAGACAAATGTCAACTACACCAGTAGAAAGAATATGTTATCGTATAGATGTATTAGATTAAATTTAGGTAAAAAATAATTAAATATAGAAAGAAGACCAGATGATAGAAATCAGGCTTGAAGATGTATCATTTGAACAGGATATAAGGCCTTTAGTACGGGCATTTTTTAGCAGAGAAGAGATAAAGGTGAAGGTATGCGGCTTTGCTGAGCCGGAAAAGGCAGAGGTTTCACCTTCAAACTATGTATTAGCCGTTCATAATAGTGAAATGGTTATTGATATGTGGTTTAAGGATGAAATGAAGAAAACTGTAAGAAAAAAGTATGAATATAAGGAAGCAGAAGAAGATAGAAGGCTGTATAAAAATGAACTAAAAAAAGTACTATATAATATTTTAACAGAATATACAGAAGAGGAACTTCCATGGGGAACTCTAACAGGAATAAGGCCGACTAAAATAGCCTGTGATTACATTGAAGCAGGAAGAAGTGAACAGGAAGTAAGAGATTTTTACCATGAACAGTATTTATGTGGTGAAGAAAAGACGGAGCTGTCTATTGAAATAGCTAAGAAGGAAAATGAACTTTTGCAAAAACTTGATTATAAAAATGGATACAGCCTATATATAGGCATACCATTTTGTCCTACTACCTGTCTGTATTGTTCATTTACTTCTTATCCAATTGGAGGCTATAAGAAAAAGGTAGGGGAATACTTAAAGGCACTTTTTAAGGAAATAGATTTTGCAGCCAAGATTTTACCGCATAAAAAACTTACAACTGTATATATAGGAGGGGGAACACCTACTTCACTTTCGGCAGAGGAATTAGAACTTTTACTGGATTATGTAAATATGAAACTTCCCATGGCTGCAGTGAAGGAATTTACGGTTGAAGCCGGCAGGCCTGACAGTATTACGAGAGATAAGCTTAAGGTCATGAAAAAGCTTGGAGTGAAACGGATGTCAATAAATCCTCAGACTATGTCAGATAAAACTCTTAAGTTCATAGGAAGGATGCATGATGCTGAATCTGTAAGAAGAGCCTTTACTATGGCAAGGGAAGAGGGCATGGAAGACATAAATATGGATCTTATAGTGGGGTTACCGGGTGAAACAGTGAAAGATACTGAGTATACCTTATCTGAGATTAGAAAGTTAGATCCGGATGATCTTACAGTTCATGCACTTGCAATAAAGAGAGCAGCAGCTCTGAAGCTTAAATTAGATGAATTGTCAGATATGATACCAGTGGATACGGCCATGCAGCAGAGACTTACTTATGATTTTGCAAGGGAGAATGGGTATGAACCTTATTATTTATACAGGCAGAAAAACATAGCAGATAACCTTGAAAATGTTGGCTATGCAAGAAGGGGTAAAGAGGGGTTATATAACATCCTTATTATGGAAGAAAAACATCCGATTATCGGATTGGGGGCAGGTTCCTCCTGTAAGTTTGTATTTAGGGAGGGAAATAGAATAGAGCGTACTGAAAATGTAAAATTTGTTATGGACTATATTGAACGAATTGATGAAATGATTGAGCGTAAGACAAAATTTTTAGAAGAATTTGGAGATATGCTATAATGATTAAAGCCGATGTCAGTTCAACCTGTAAAATGTCTCACGAAGTTGTTTTGGAAATTGATTTGGATGATTTGTTAAAACATGGTATAGTTGTAAGTAATTTGGCTGAGATGGTAGCCAGAGAACTAGGCGAGTCAGATGACTTTGTAGCTAAATGTCTCAGGCAGGGCTTTTACATGATATTGGCAAGCTGCGTATTGCCGGTTATCTGTATGGCAGGCAGAACGGAGAGCTGAAAGTAGAGGAAATTAAGTATGTAAGAATGCACTCCGTACTCAGCTATGGCATACTAAAGAAGCAGGGTTATGAGCATACTATACTTGATGCAGTCCTTTATCATCACGAAAACTATGATGGTTCAGGATATCCAAATAACCTTAAGGGAGACAGCATCCCACTTGGAGCCAGAATTCTTAGGATTTGTGATGTATTTGGCGCTCTGGTTGCCCATAGGCCATACAGGGAAGCTTTTACAGTGGACAAGGCTATTAGGCTTATGATAAAGGAAATTAAAAACTACGATATGGAATGTTTCCTGGCATTACAGAGAGTGGTAAATAGTGATGAATTTGACAGGCTTGCTGAGATAATTGAGGATAATAAAAAAAGCAGCAAAAATGTTTATCAGAAGGCAGAAATGAATTTAGATTTGTGGTAAGGAGAGATATGATTACAAACAGACCAAAGGGAACACAGGACTGGTTCGGGGAAAATATGTGGAAACGCACCAAGATAGAAGCTATAGCGAGGGAACTTTGTGGTGCTTACAATATGGGAGAAATTATTACTCCTGCATTTGAACATACGGTGTTATTTAACAGAAGTGTTGGTGATACTACAGATGTAGTACAAAAGGAAATGTATACCTTTAAGGACAAGGGAGACAGAGAAATAAGTCTTAAGCCTGAGGGAACAGCAGGAACTATAAGGGCTTATCTTGAAAATAATCTCTACGCACTTCCACAGCCTATCAAGATGTTCTACTTTACACAGGCATTCAGATATGAGAGACCGCAGAGTGGAAGGCTTAGACAGCACCATCAGTTTGGTGTGGAGTTTGTAGGTTCTCCTGAGCCTATAGTTGAGGTTGAACTTATTACATTGGTAAGCGAATTTATAAAAAGAATTGGCTTAAAGGATGTGAAACTCCATATTAATAGTATAGGTTATGGAAAGTGCAGACAGGACTATAATGATGCACTTGTTAACTATCTAAAAGATTATGAATCCGAACTTTGTGAGGATTGTAAGATAAGGATGAAGAAAAATCCACTGAGGGTGATAGATTGTAAGGTACCCGGCTGTAAGGCTATAGTGGAGAAGGCACCAAGGACGATTGAGTTTTTAGATGAGGAATGTAAGGAGCATTTTGAAAAGTTAAAGAAGATGCTTACAGAGTTAAATATTCCATTTGAAGTGGACACCGGCATAGTTAGAGGACTTGACTATTATACAAAGACAGTTTTTGAATTTGTAGATAAAGATGGATTCACGCTTTGCGGTGGTGGAAGATATGATGGATTAATAAAAGAAATAGATGGAAAGCAAAATATCCCGGCTGTAGGCTTTGGCATGGGAATTGAGCGTATACTCTATTTCTTGAAAAAGAAGGAGTAAGCCTTGGAGAAATGCCACATCCTAAACTTTATGTGGGTATTATGGGAGATGCAGCCAGGGCAAAGGCATTTGAAATAGTGACGAAACTTCGAAATAGGGGAATGATAGTTGAAACGGATTATCTTGACCGTTCAGTGAAGGCTCAGATGAAGTATGCTAATAAGCTTGGAGTAGAGTATGCTGTAATCATTGGACAAAATGAGATTGAAAGTGGTCTGGTTAAGCTTAAAAATATGGAAACGGGTGATGAAACAGAGATAAACTTGACAGAGTTAGAATCAAAAGCGGGAAGTGTACAAGGAGATGATAACTAATGGGCAGAGATGGAAATGTAATGGTATGGGATTCTGAGAGGCAGATTTTCAATGAGCTTACACCGGCAGAAATTTTAGCGAACTTATTGCAGGAGAACAGTATTGAATGCCAGCTTTTTTTAGCTTGGCTGCCTCAGGTAAAAAGTGTGTTCCTTTACAGGCGTAAAAGGATGGAAATAGTGTTTGTAGATGGAATGACATATAATATCCCTAATATGCCTTATTTATACGATAAATTATTTTCAATGAGACATGGAATTTAATATATATTTGAAACTTAGCCTAATATATTGGCTTTGCAAAACTTTATAAAAAGAGGATGAAACAATGGCAGAATCAATGAAGGGTATGCATAGAACCCACAGATGTACAGAACTTAGTAAGGCAGATGTAGGCAAAACAGTTACGGTTATGGGCTGGGTTGCTAAATATAGAAATAAGGGAGGCCTTATTTTCATAGACCTAAGAGACCGTTCAGGTATCTTACAGCTTGTATATGAGGAGCAGGACTGCGGAAGTGAAGTATTTGAAAAGGCAGCAAAGCTTCGTAATGAATATGTAGTAGCGGCTACGGGAGTAGTCACCGAGAGAACAGCTATAAATGAGAACATACCTACAGGTTATATAGAGATAAGGGTAAAGGAGACTAGGATACTCTCAGAGGCGGAGACAACACCTTTTGAGATAGTAAACGACCTTAAGACCAAGGAGGAATTAAGACTCAAATACAGATACCTTGACCTAAGAAGACCTGATATGCAGGAGAAACTTATGCTAAAAAGCAGGGTTTTACGCCTTATGCGTGACTTTATGGCAGATGAGGGATTTTTAGAGATAGAGACTCCTATTATGTGTAACTCTACTCCTGAGGGAGCGAGAGATTATCTTGTGCCAAGCCGTGTAAATCAGGGTTCTTTTTACGCCCTTCCACAGTCACCACAGGTGCTTAAACAGCTTCTCATGCTTTCAGGCTTTGACAGATATTTTCAGATAGCAAGATGCTTTAGAGATGAGGACCTAAGAGCAGACAGACAGCCTGAATTTACTCAGGCAGACATGGAGCTTTCTTTTGTGGATGTGGATGATGTGCTTGATGTAAATGAGCGTCTTATAAAGCATATTATGAAGGAAACAAAGGGAATAGACATAGAGCTTCCTCTTCCTAGGATGAAGTGGAAGGATGCAATGAATGACTACGGCTCAGATAAGCCTGATACCAGATTTGAGATGAAGCTTGTAGATGTATCAGAGGTAGTAAGGGGCTGTGGCTTTGGAGTATTTACTTCAGCTCTTGAAATGAAAAACGGAAGTGTAAGAGGTATCAATGTAAAGGGACAGGCAGGTATGCCTCGTAAGAAGATTGATGCACTTGTAGACAAGGCTAAGGGTTTTGGAGCCAAGGGACTTGCCTATCTCGCAGTAAATGAAGACGGCACTTATAAGTCCTCTTTCTCAAAGTTTATGACAGAAGAAGAGCTTGATAAGCTTGTTCAGGCTATGAAGGGTGAAAAGGGAGATTTACTTCTTTTTGCAGCTGACAAACTTCCCTTGTATGGAATATCTTAGGTGCACTCAGACTTGACCTTGGAGAAGAGCTTGGACTTATAGATAAGAGTAAGTTTAACTTCCTTTGGATAGTGGAATTCCCTCTTCTTAGCTGGAATGAGGATGAAAACAGGTTTCAGGCTGAGCATCATCCTTTTACTGCTCCTATGGAAGAAGACTGGATAAATGCTGACAAGGATCCGGGAAGCATAAGGGCTAAGGCTTATGATATAGTATTAAACGGCTATGAACTTGGTGGCGGCTCTGTAAGAATATATCAGGATGATGTTCAGGAGAAGATGTTTGAACTCCTTGGATTTACCAAGGAAGAGGCACATAACAGATTCGGCTTCCTCCTTGATGCCTTCAAGTACGGAGTGCCTCCTCACGCAGGACTTGCTTACGGAGTAGACAGATTTGTAATGCTTCTTGCAGGAGCTGAGAATATAAGAGAGGTTATTGCCTTCCCTAAGAATAAGGATGCAATGGATCTTATGCTTGGTTCACCGGGCAGGGTTGATACAAAGCAGCTTGATGAACTGGGAATTACAGTTAAAGCTAAAGAAGATTAGTTATAAATATATCATATTTTAAGATTGTAGATTGATTATAAGGCTAAATAGGATATTTAGTTAATAATAGTGGTAAATAAATGGTATATAGGTTATAAGGCTGTGTAAGTGTCTATAGCCTATATACCGGTTTTTTTAAGAAAATTTACCAGTGCTTTACATAAATGAATATATTGAAGATAGCACTGTAGCCTAATATCATTATATTAAGGTCATTTGAGGGACAGAGATATAAGCAGCGTAAGTTATTGCAGAAAATTAAGGAGAAAGCTATGAAGGTAGAAATAAGTGATTTTGGGAAAGCAAAAGATGGATCAGTAGTGAAATGTTATTCTCTTAGCAATGAGAGAGGAATGAAGGTAACTCTCTTAAATCTTGGCGCTATAGTAAAAGATATAATTGTACCTGATAAAACAGGTAAGTCTATAGATGTAAACTTAGGCTACGATAATGTGGAAGGGTATTATGATAATGCCGAGGCTCTGGGTAGCTTTGTAGGAAGAAACGCAAACAGAATAGGCGGAGCTAAGGTAATTATAGACGGAATTACTTATGAACTTGAAAAAAATGACGGAGAGAATAATCTTCACAGCGGAAGTGACCGCTCTCACTATATGCTTTTTGATGCTGAAGTCCTTGAGGATGAGTATGCCATAAGAGTTAGATTTATGCGTACATTTAAGGATATGGAACAGGGATTCCCGGGTAAGGCAGAACTAAGCGTAACCTATACACTTACAGAGGATAATGAACTTATATTAGAATACAGGGGGGTATCTGATAAGGATACTGTTATTAATCCTACCAACCACAGCTACTTTAATTTAGATGGGGAGGGAGACATCCTTAGCCATAAACTCTATGTAAATGCGGATAAGTTTACAGCTATAGGAGAGGATATGATTCCAACAGGGGAACTTGTGGAAGCAGAAGGTACTCCTATGGACTTTAGAAAAGCAAAAATAGTAGAAGAGGGAATTGATTCAGATTATCACTACATTAAGATAGCAAGAGGCTATGACCATAACTTTGCCTTAAATAATACTCTCGGTGAGATAGAAAAGGCAGCCGAGTTTTCATCTGATAAAAGTGGAATATCAATGGAAGTTATGACGGATTTGCCCGGGATGCAGGTATATACAGCCAATTTCCTTGAGAATAAGAAAGGAAAAGGGGGTGTAATATACGGCAGGAGGTCAGGCTGCTGCTTTGAAACCCAGTATTTTCCAAATGCATGCAACGAAAAGAAGTTTAAATCAAGTATAATAGGTGCAGGAGAAGAGTATATAAGCACAACAGTGTTTAAGTTTAATACTAACCAATAGTTAGGCTAAAATAAACCGGTAGGCCATATGCCTGCCAGGTTTGTGTTACAGAGAAAAAGTTGTTTGTTTTAAGTCTCTTGATATCATCTTTATCAATTAAAAGGTTTTTTAGTATAGAGTCATTTTCCTTAAGCGGTTTAGTACTAAAGAGCATCTTAAATGAAAGAGGGGTAATTGGACGGAATGAAACTCCGGAAAACTGCCCCATTTTGGTTTCGGTCGGAGTGAAATTTTCAAGTATTTTAAGTACGGAGGTATTTAAAGAGTTATTTCCGGCATCCCAAAAGTAAAGATAGAACTTTTTGCTGCTGAAAAAAGGCGGAATAATAATATCATTTTACAATATGAACAAAAAGATGTAAACTAAATTTGTATTAAAAGAAATACAAAAATAAAAAGATGGGAGAAAGGAAATATGAAAAAACCGGTTATTGGAATATCTGGAAGTTTGATAATTGATGACTCTGGAAGTTTTGCAGGCTATAAGAGGTCTTATGTAAACAATGATTACATTCTCTCTGTGATTAGGAATGGAGGGATACCATTTATCATCCCATTCAATGAGAATGAAGAAGTGATTAAGGCACAGATGGAAATGATTGACGGACTCCTGCTTTCCGGTGGACAAGATGTAGCACCTAAGAATTATGGAGAAGAGCCAACCCCAAAACTTGGAGATATTTTTCCGGAGAGAGACGATTTTGAATATGCTCTTCTAAAGTCGGCACTTGAGGCAAAGAAACCTGTTCTGGGTATCTGTAGAGGTTCACAGATAATCAACACATATTTTAATGGCAGCCTGTATCAGGACTTAAGCTATATTGGAAAAGATGTTCTAAAGCACAATCAGGTTAATTCTCCTTCAATGGTAACACATTCCGTTACAATTGATAAGAGTTCAAAACTCTTTGACATATTTGGTGAGGAGAAAATTAGAGTAAATTCCTTCCACCATCAGGCAGTGAAAAAGGTTGGAGAGGGGCTTGTCAAGGCAGCTAAAGCTCCGGATGGCATTGTAGAAGCCATTGAAAGACAGATTATCCTTTCTTGGTTGCAGTACAGTGGCATCCTGAGATGTTACAGAACTCAGTAGATATGATGAATAAATTATTTTTAAGATTCATAAAGGAGGCTTCAAATGAATAAAAAAATGAAGTTTTGGTCAATAGTATTCTTAACTATTAACTCGATTATAGGTACAGGTATCTTCCTATCTCCTGGTGGAGTTACCAAACAGGCAGGGAGCATGGCTCCGTTTATCTATCTCTGTGCAGCGGCCTTTGCGGCAGTCCTTGCTGTAACCTTTGCGGCAGCCAGTAAATATGTAGTTAAAAATGGAGCTGCTTATTCTTATGCTAAAGCAGCCTTTGGAACAAATGTAGGCATGTTCATTGGCGTAACCAGATATGTATCCGCCAGCATAGCCTGGGGAGTAATGGCTACCGGTGTAGTAAAAAATGCTCTTTCAATAGCCGGTATGGATCATAAAAGTATGGTCAATATAACAGTTGGATTTTTAGTGCTTATGCTGGTTTTATTTATTATAAATGTAAAAGGTACAGAGTTCTTAACTCTTATCAGTGATCTTTCAACAGCAGGTAAGATGGCGGCTCTTGTAATTACCATAATTGCCGGTGTTGTTATTATAATTATGACAGGTGAAAATCATTGGCAGATGTAGATATGCTTAAGAATGCAGATGGAAGCAATCTTATACCTGAAATGGATGCAACTGCATTTGTAACAGCTGTTATTTCAGCCTTCTATGCATTCACAGGTTTTGAAAGTGTAGCATCCGGTGCCAGTGATATGGAAAATCCTGAGAAAAACCTACCAAAGGCTATTCCGCTTGCCATAGGTATAATTGCAGCAATTTACTTTGGTATAGTTCTTGTGGCAATGATGATAAATTCAAATGCACTTGTTTTATCAGATGAGGTTGTTGTTCTTGCTTCGGTATTTACCAATAAGATAATTAGAGGAATAATTATTATAGGAGCCCTTGTTTCTATGTTTGGTATCAATGTAGCATCTTCTTTCCATGCTCCGAGAGTATGCGAGGCTATGGCTAAGGACGGCATTTTGCCTGATTTTCTTGGGAAACGCAATGCTAATGACATACCGCTTAATGCCTTCATACTTACAGCTCTCCTTGCAATAGTTGTACCTATGTCCTTTATGTATGATATGCAGGGAATAATGATAATCAGCTCAATAGCAAGATTTGCCCAGTTTATCATAGTGCCTTTAGGTGTAATAATGTTCTTTACCGGTAAGCAGAAGGAAAATATTATTAATGCTAAGAAAAACTTTATTACTGATGTAATTTTACCAATAATTTCAGTTGCACTTACAGTACTTCTTCTCTATAAGTTTAACTGGAAGGGGCAGTTTTCAGTTGCTGATGCAGATGGAGTATTGCATCTTAACTGGTACGCTATTACAGCTATGATAATAGGTTATGTTATTCTTCCTATAGTGGCTTTTGTCCGTTTGAATACAAAGAATGACTAAGACTTGGAGGTAATGATGATGAAGGGAATAAATACAAAGATGCTGCATGGCTATCCTGTAATAGATGGATACACCGGTGCTGCATCCATACCTAAGTACCAAACATCTACATTTGACCAGAAGAGCTGCTATGTAGATGGTAAGAAATACAGTTATTCAAGATTTGGAAACCCTACGGTTATGGCTCTTGAAAGTGCAGTGGCTAAACTTGAAGGTGCAAAGCATGGACTTGTGTATTCATCGGGAATGGCAGCCATCAGTAATGTACTTATGCTGGCAGGAGCAGGCGGCCATGTAATCTTCCCAAGTGAAGTATATGGCGGTACATTCCAGTTTGCAACTGAGGTTATGCCAAGGCTCAATATGGAGGTTTCCTTCCTTGATTACGATAACTTGGAATTAGTTGAAAGCAGTATTAAGGAAAATACCAAGATACTCTACATAGAGACTCCTTCTAATCCTCTCCTTAAAGTTTCTGATATTAGAAAGCTTGTAGAGATAGCAAAGAGACATAAACTGATTACAATAGCAGATAATACTTTTATGACGCCTTTTTATCAGCGTCCTCTTGAACTTGGTGTAGATATAGTTGTTGAGAGCATGACCAAGTTCATTAATGGGCACAGCGATGTTGTGGCAGGTATGATAGCGACCAACAGTGATGAATACATAGGCTGTCTGGGACTTTTCCAGAAAAACTTTGGAGCCATAATGGGAGTTGAAGATGCCTGGCTTGTACTTCGTGGAATGAAGACCATGGGACTTCGTATGGAGAAGTCTGTGGCTAATGCAGCCGCTATATCAGAATTCCTTGCAAAGCAGAAGAAGATTAAGACAGTTTATTATCCGGGAATACCATCCTGTAGGTATTATAAAATACATATGAGTCAGGCAGCTTCCGGTGGTGCAGTATTATCTTTCAAGTTCCATACCAAGGAGGATATGGATAAGTTTGTTGAGAAAATAAAGATACCTATTTACGCAGTAAGCCTTGGAGGTGTTGAGTCTATTATTTCACACCCTGCAACTATGTCACATAAATGTATGTCAAAGGAAGACAGGCTTAAGTATGGAGTGACAGATGAAATTTTGAGGCTGTCATGTGGTATTGAGGATATTGAGGACTTAATAGAGGATTTAGGTCAGGCTTTGGCTGATTAAGAACTTTGATTTACGCAAAATTTATTTTAGTAAAAATGATTATTTCCGCATTTTCTTTTAGGAGAAAATGCGGAAATTTTTAAAGTATACTTGACAATTAGTATATACAAGTATATACTTTAAAAATAAGATGAAAAAATTAAACTGATGAAAAATTAAACTGATGAAAAAAATTAAACTGATGAAAAAAATTAAACTGATGAAAAAAATTAAACTGATGAAAAATTAAACTGATGAAAAAAATTAAACTGATGAAAAATGGAAAATAAAAGATATGAAAATTTTGGAAAAAAACAAATGTAAATGTGGTAAAGTGGGGTAATGGTAATGGGATACGCATTCCTAGATCATATTTAACAAAAATTAGGTATTAGAGAAAATGAAACAATTGAAATTAGTTTGTTTGAAAATGGTATTAGTATTAAGAAAAAAGAAAATTATTTAGTAAATAGACTGGAAAATTTTTACGGTAAACATATAGAAGATATTTATGTGAGATCTGAAGAAATTGAAGAGGTTCCAGTCGGAGAGGAAGTATGGTAAAAGAGCTGAAATTTGGAGACATAATATGGCTTAATTTCACGCCACAGTCAGGGCATGAACAGGCAGGAAGGAGACCTGCTCTTGTGGTCAGCAATGATATCTTAAACTCTCATAGCAATATGGTTATGGTTTGCCCGATTACAACAAAAATAAAGCCACATCCATTTCACATTTCGCTTGGAGACAGCCATCAGATAAAAGGTGAGATACTTTGTGAACAGGTTAAAATGCTTGATGTAATAGCAAGAAACTATGAGTTTATAGAAAAATGTGATGGAGAAATAGCAGAAGAAGCAAGAAGGCTGATAATTAGTTTTCTGGAAACAGAATAAGATAACAGCTGCCGGTACCGTAATCAAATCCACGATACCGGCAGTTTTATCATTTTAAATTCCTGCTTAAAATTATCACTATTAAGTACTCAACCAGACCATAAACACTTGAAATAAGACTTACCATAATACAGCCCCAAAAAAGATTTATGCTGGTAATGTTCATTGGAAACAATGAAAATGACACAAAAGTAAGCAAAACACCAGTAGGAATGGAAATGCGCCTTAAAAGGGTAAGAATATCATCCAAAGTCCGCCTTCCCGATATGATTATAGCACCTAAGTTTATAAAAAGAAATATAATAAAAGTAGGCGCATCTAAAAATCCCATAACTATATTACTTAAGCTGATTTTTGACATAACTGCGATTAAAATTAAAGCAAAGATAAATAACGCAAGCCCTGCAAATAATTTTGCAAAAATTTTTTTCCTGGAAATATCATTTTCACGAATAATATCAACAAAATTAGTTTCAGCCTTTTCCAGGTAGACATCTTCTGTAAGATATTCCCCTGACAGAAGCTCATTAACTTTAATATTAAGAGCATCACATAGAGCTTCATAATAAGAAATATCCGGAAGACTTTTTCCTGTTTCCCATTTTGAGATAGTTTTATCACTTACTCCTATCTTGTCTGCAAGTTCTTTTTGTGTAAATCCTGTTTTGGTTCTTGCTGTAGCGATAAATTTGCTGATTTTTTCAGTATCCATATTGTATCTCCTTAAATTTTTAATATACCTATTATAATACAGCAGGAAAGACAGGGACAACCTACAATTTGTAGAAAGGTTCTACAATAAGGAGAATAGCTAAAAAGGTATATGCAAAATGTAGCATATACCTTTTAATTAGATTATATTTAATTTTATTCAATTCTATTTTGTTCCGTAGATTCTATCTCCGGCATCTCCAAGTCCCGGAAGGATGTAGCCGTTTTCGTTAAGCTGTCTGTCTACAGCGCCTATATAAATATCAATATCAGGATGAGCTTCTTCTAAAGCTTTAACACCCTCAGGAGCAGCTATAAGGCAGAGGAAACGGATGCTCTTGATGCCTCTTGCCTTAAGACGGTTGATAGCTGCAATGGCAGAACCGCCCGTTGCAAGCATAGGGTCTACTACAAATATATCTCTTTCATCAGCATCTTTAGGAAGCTTGCAGAAATATTCAACAGGTTCTAAAGTTTCTTCATTACGATACATGCCAATATGCCCTACCTTGGCATTAGGTATGAGATTAAGAATCCCGTCAGCCATGTGAAGTCCTGCACGCAGAATAGGTACTATACAAAGCTTTTTGCCTGCTATTTCCTTAACTGTTGTTGTTTCTAATGGAGTTTCTATTTCTTTATCAGCAAGATGAAGTTCTCTGGTTGCTTCATAACAAATAAGCATTGCTATTTCTGAAACTAAATCACGAAACTCTTTTGTTGTAGTATCCTTAACACGCATAATACCAATCTTATGCTGAATTAATGGATGATCCATTACTGTTACTTTTGACATAATATCCTCCTGAATATGCTGAATAAAACTATAAATGTTCAAATAGATTTTAATTCAATGTTCGGATAAATACAAGGGATATAAGAAAAATAAATAAAAAAATGTTATTTGAAAAAGTAAATTCCATATTAGTATGGATTTTACTTTTTCCATACACCACATCTTTAACTATGGACTTTACTGATTCCATGATTAAAAATATATATTGGGTTAGATTCATCAGGTTAGGGTTTTATATACAAACTGAAAGGAATATTTTTAATTATGGGAAAAACATTCACATCTTTCTTTAAGCCAGCGTTCTGACATAGAAATCATGCTTTCTAAAAATGAGCTTTAATAAGATTGCTTTTGGCTATAGGAAAAGACAACACAACTGTTTCAAAAAGAAATAAAAACATAATTACTGAACAGACAGGCTCATACTGGCAGGTCTTTTTAATGACTGTCTGCATTCAGTGGACAGATCATATAAAAAGATTTGTATGCAGTCACTGCCTTAACAAAAACAGAACATATGGAAGCTGCGGGAAATGCATGCCACTGTGTGATGATTATGTCAGACATATCTGCCCTAAAACTTCTTAATCCACCTTATGTATGTAACGGATGCCCTGACAGAAACAGGTGCCGCCTTGAAAAAAAGATTTTTACAAGGCAAAGGAAGCTGAGGCAAGATATAGAAAAATCACTGTCTGAATCAAGAACAGGGTTTAACCTTACAGAAAACGAAAGGGAATATATAGACGGCATTGTAAGTCCACTCCTGTTAAAAGGGCAATCCATAAGACATATAACAATCAACCATTCTGATGAAATCATGGTTTCCGACAGGACTCTCTATAAATATATAAACAACAGTCTGTTTTTTTGCCAGAAACATTGACATGCCACGCACTATAAGAATGCGTCCGAGAAAAAATAAAAGCAAATCTTTGAAAGTGGATAAAGAGTGCAGGAAGGGAAGGACTTATGAGGACTTCCTGAAGTTTATTGAAGAAAACCCCGATTCAGTCGTATGTGAAGGCGACAGTGTAGAAGGGGTAAAGGGCGGGAAAGTACTTCTCACTCTCTTCTTTGTACAGCAGAACCTGCAGCTTGCTTTTTCTGAGAAAACTACAATGACTCACATTCTGTTACGGAGATATTTGAAAGGCTGTATATTGAACTGAGACCCTGATATTTTTCAGGGAAAAATATTTGATGTGCTGCTGTTAGACAACGGAAGTGAATTTTCAAATCCGCAGGCACTGGAGTTTGATGCACAGGGAAACAGGAGACTTAGGGTATTTTACTGCGACCCTTCTTCACCTTACCAGAAGGGCGGCTGTGAAAACAACCATGAAAATGATAAGAAGGATAATACCGAAGGGTGTGGATTTTAGTAATTACACACAGGAAGACATAAACCTGATGATGAGCCACATCAATTCATATTCAAGGGCGAAGCTCGGAAACAAAAAGCTCTTATGATATTTTTTTGCATTTCAATACGGCAAAAATATTAAAGAGCTTAGGTATTCAAAAATTTCACCGGATGAAATTACCCCTAACCCCTAAGCTCTTAGGGCAAACTAAAAAGGAACTCACCGGTTAAAAAGATGAACTTCTAGCCCATATATAAAGGGTGGATTTTACTTATTCCCAGTTTTGGAAAGTAACTTCGACTCCTGTTTGCTATGAAAAAAATTAGGTCATAGTTCTTCCTGTAAGGCTGATTATAGCATTTTTTCAGATAATGTATACATCTAGCTCTTAATTTATGTAAAATTTGTAAAAAGTAATTTCCATACCGTATCTAAAATAAAAAATTAAACCTTAGGTGTGGAAGTTACTTTTGCAATTCACCAATAAATAAAAAAAGGTGTATGCCGGGCATACACCTTTTTGCTGCATATGGGACTATAAGCTAAAACTGTATTATTTATTGCCTGATGAACTTGAACTGCTTGTTGTAGAAGAGGTTGTGCTGCCTGTAGTTGAAGCATTTGTGCTGCTTGTTGCAGCAGAAGTTTTGCTTCCTGTTGTAGAAGTATTTGCGCTGCCTGTGGTTGAAGCACTCTTATTTGTTGAAGCAGGAGTACTTGTAGCACTTGTTGCTGTATCTTTCTTTCCACATCCGGTTACAAGCCCTGCTGTACCAACAGCAAGTACAAGAGCTGCAGCTAAAACTAATTTTGTCTTTTTCATTTTTTTAATCTCCTTTTTCGTTTTTGTAATTTGCTTTTAAAAATTACAGTTATAATAAATAGCACTATGAGATTAAAAAGTCAATAAAACAGATAAAAAAATACACAGATAGTTCACAAATAAGTGCCATAAGGATTAATCACCTAATGTACAAAAAAATATATAAATCCAACTTGTTTACATTATAGCCTGCAGCTATCTTACAACACGATATAGCAGGATGAAATTTGGATTATATTATAAAAATAAGGCTATCTGTAAAGAAATGACTGCTTTACAGATAGTCTTATTTAACAAGATTACTGATTCTTGACAAATTCAGAAATTATATTACTGAACAGGCTTAAGAGCTCCGTCAATTTCAGAAAGAGCCTTTGCTCCACCTTCTACTGTAAAGATTTTGCTCTTGTCAATGCCTGTTTCAATTAAAATCTTTGTAGTCTTTTCGGCACCTCTTTTACCTGAGTTGCATATAATATAGATATTTTTGCCATCGTTTAGGTGGGCGGTTGCATAATCCTTCATTGCTGATTCAAGAGATGTATCCTCAAGTGGGAAGATTGGCTGCCATTCAGATCCTTCAACAGTACCTTTTTTATAGTTTTCTTCTTCTCTAACATCAAGGACATGGGCATCTTTAACTTTTAATACATCCTCAGCTGAAATATACTGATAATCAATTGCCTGTGAAGTATTGCTTGCAGTAGATGCTGCAGTAGTACCAGCTGTTTCATCAGCCTTTTTTCCACAGCCTGTTACAAAGCCTGTTGTTCCAAGAGTAAGTGTAAGTGCTGCTGCTAAAGCGATAATTCTTGTTTTTTTCATTGCAAAACTCCTTTTTATTTTATTATATAATCTAACAATAAGTATAAGTAACATAAATAACAAAGAAAGTCAAATAGAAATACTAAATGGTATGGATATTTATAGAAAAACTATATAAAAGAGCAGAATTATTCAATAATTATATTTAAAAAGAGTTGAAAATATTTACAGTAATTTTCAGGTATACTATGCAATAAATTTATAGGGCAAACAATGTTAAAAAAATATAACATTGTACTTATAAAAAGTACAATATATGCAGATTTGGAGTGTTTTTTTCATGTACTAAAAGATAAACATTATCAAAAATTAGTTGACTTTAGATTGTGCGTAATTTATATTGTATTTTAAGATGTAAACAATAATTAACAAAACTTATTTGATTAAGTGAAAGAGGCTGATAATGAGAGAAGAATGGACAGGTTTTAAACAAGGTATTTGGGAGAAAGAAATCAATGTTCGTGATTTCATTCAGAGAAACTACACCCCATACGAAGGAGATGATGCCTTCCTTGCAGGTCCTACTAAGAGAACTGAAGAACTTTGGGCACAGGTAATGGACCTTACAATGAAGGAACGTGCTAAAGGCGGTGTGCTGGATATGGATACAAAGATTGTATCTACAATCACTTCACATGGACCGGCATATCTGGATAAAGAGAAGGAGACAATAGTAGGTTTCCAGACAGATGTACCTTTTAAGCGTTCTCTTCAGGTTAACGGCGGTCTTAAAATGGCTATAAAGGCTTGTGAGAGTAATGGATACGAGGTAGACCCTCAGATAGTGGAGTTTTATTCTAAATATAGAAAGACACATAATGATGGAGTTTTTGATGCTTATACACCGGAAATGAGAGCCTGCCGCAGCAGCCACATCATCACAGGGCTTCCTGATGCTTACGGCAGAGGACGTATAATAGGCGATTATAGAAGGGTTGCTCTTTATGGCGTAGACAGGCTTATAGAAGAGAAGAAGAAAGAAAAAGAGACAACCAGAACTACCATGTATTCTAACATAACAAGGCTTCGTGAGGAACTTTCAGAGCAGATTAAGGCTCTTAATGAACTTAAGGAACTGGGTAAGATATATGGATTCGATATCTCAGAACCTGCCCACGATACTAAGGAAGCTGTACAGTGGCTCTACCTTGCTTACCTCGCAGCAGTTAAAGAGCAAAACGGTGCAGCGATGAGTCTTGGTCGTACCTCTACCTTCCTTGATATCTATGCAGAGAGAGACCTTAAGGCAGGTAAATATACTGAGGAAGAGATTCAGGAATTTATAGACCACTTTGTAATGAAGCTTCGCTGCGTTAAATTTGCCAGAACCCCTGACTATAATGAAATCTTCTCAGGAGACCCTACTTGGGTAACAGAGTCAATTGCAGGTATGGGCATAGATGGAAGAACAATGGTTACAAAGATGAGTTTCAGATATCTCCACACTCTTTCAAACCTTGGAACCTCACCTGAGCCAAACCTCACAGTACTTTGGTCAGTAAGGCTTCCTGAGAACTTCAAGAGATTCTGTGCCAAGACCTCAATTCAGTCATCTTCAATCCAGTATGAGAATGATGACCTTATGAGGGTAACTCATGGTGATGACTATGCAATTGCATGCTGCGTATCTTCTATGAGACTTGGTAAGGAAATGCAGTTCTTTGGAGCAAGAGCAAACCTTGCAAAGTGCCTCCTTTATGCAATAAACGGTGGTGCTGATGAGGTCAGCGGTAAGCAGGTTGGACCTAAATTCCGTCCTATCACAGGTGATTATCTTGAATATGAAGAGGTTTGGGAGAAGTTCAATGACATGATGGAATGGCTTGCAGGAGTATATGTAAACTCTCTCAACATCATTCACTATATGCACGATAAGTACTGTTATGAGAGAATTCAGATGGCTCTGCATGACAAGAATGTACATAGATGGTTTGCAACCGGTATTGCAGGACTTTCAGTTGTTGCAGATTCACTTTCTGCTATCAAGTATGCTAAGGTTAAGGTTATCCGTAATGAGGCAGGACTTGCAGTTGATTATCAGGTAGAGGGGGACTTCCCCTAAATATGGTAATGATGATGACAGAGTAGATAATATTGCCTATGATGTAGTTGACATTTTTATGGGCTACATCAAGAGAAACCATACCTATCGTGACAGTGTGCCTACAACTTCTATACTTACAATTACATCAAATGTAGTTTATGGCCGTGCAACAGGCTCAACACCTGACGGACGTAAGAAGGGAGAGGCTTTCGCACCTGGTGCGAACCCAATGCACAGACGTGATACCCACGGAGCTATGGCAAGTCTTAGTTCGGTAAGTAAGCTTCCGTTTAAGGATGCTCAGGATGGTATTTCAAATACCTTTTCCATCATCCCTGACGCACTTGGCAAGGGTGATAAGGTCTTCTTTGGAGATTCAATTGAATTTGATAACAAGTTCTCTTGTGCTTGCGAAGAGCCTAATGTTATTGTTCCAGAGGGAGAATAAAGAAATCTATCAGGTATTTATACCTGTTGATGAATAAAAGAACAACAAACTAATTAGATAAGAGTCTGTAAAACAGACAAATTTGAAAGGAGAATTATTATGGCAGTTAGTGAAGCTCAGATTGATAACCTTGTAAACCTTATTGATGGTTATGCAGAAAAAGGTGGACACCACCTCAATGTTAATGTATTCACAAAGGATACCTTACTTGACGCTCAGGCACATCCTGAGAAATATCCACAGCTTACAGTTCGTGTATCAGGCTATGCAGTAAACTTTGTAAAGCTTACAAAAGAGCAGCAGGATGAAGTTATTTCAAGAACTTTCCATGAAGGTGTATAAGTATAATAAAAATTAGGTAAAATCTAAGGCTGTCGCATTAAAATATTTTGGTGTGACAGCCATTTTTAAATCAAATATTTACGGAATACTTTATTTTATTGTATAATGTAGATTAATAACCTATGTGATGATAATTTGTTTTGTTGGAGAAAAGTATGGAAAATGAAGTGATTAAGGGCAGGGTACATTCTATAGAAACCTTTGGTACTGTGGACGGGCCGGGAACAAGGTATGTGATTTTTTTGAAGGGATGTCCAATGAGGTGTAAGTATTGTCATAACCCTGATACCTGGGAATTTTCAGGTGGTACGGAAATGACCTTGGATGAAATATTCGCAGGTTACTATTCTAAAAGAGAATTTTACAGAAAGGGTGGTATAACCTGCAGCGGCGGTGAACCGCTTGGACAACTAAAGTTTGTAACTGCTTTATTTAAGAGGGCTAAAGATGAGGGGATACATACCTGCCTTGACACTTCGGGTATATATTATCCTCTAAAGCCTGTTAACAATGGAAAAACTGAGGAAGAATATCTAAATAGTGGAGCTTATAAGGCTTATGAAAAAAGACTGGCTGAATTTGAAGAACTTTTTAAGGTAACGGACCTGGTTCTCTTAGACATAAAACACTCTAATCCTGATGGGCATAAGGAACTTACTGCCAATTCCATAGAACCGGTTATGGCTTTTGCAAGGGCTCTTGAAGAACACAAAATCCCTATTTCAATAAGACATGTTGTTGTTCCGGGAATTACCTTTACTAAAAAGGAACTTCGTGGTGTAGGTGAAATAATGGCGGGGCTTTCCAATGTAGTAGGGCTTGAAGTTCTTCCTTACCACACAATGGGAGTGAATAAATACAAAGAACTTGGGATGGAATATCCTTTGGAAGGAGTTCCAAGTTTAACTAAGGAAGAGGCTGCGGCTGCAAAGAGTATCATTTTACAGGCAATGCAGGAAAAAATAAAAAATGATGGCAGGGATTAATCCGCAGCCATCATTTTTTCACTTTATGCTCAATTATCTGTACTCACCGTGTGATTTAGAATTATATCGGGGAATACATCATTTAGGCTTCCTTAAATCTATCCTTATACTTCCTTGTAACTATGAAGTAACAGGTCAAATGGCTTAAAAATGTAATAGTCCAAGTCACCGGATATGAAATGAATAATATGTCAAGTGTCCTAAACTGTACAAACACAGTGTATATCCAGACTATCCTAAGACCGCAGGCTCCAATTAGTGAAACTATCATAGGCAGGATGGAATAGCCTATACCACGCATAGCACCTACCATTACATCCATTAGCCCGCATAAGAAGTACATTGTGGATATGATGGAGAGCCTGATAAGTCCGTAACTAATTACTTCAGGCTCGTTATTGTAAGCAGAAAGCAGGCATTTTCCAAAAAAATAAGCCGAATTACCAAGCAAAAGTCCTGTTATCGCAACGATTACCAGGCAGTTAATTAGTACCATCTTTATACGCTTAAATTTACCTGCACCAAAGTTCTGGCTGGTAAAACTTATACAGGTCTGGTGAAGGGAATTCATTGATACATAGACAAAACCCTCTATATTGCTGGCAGCGGTATTCCCAGCCATAACAGTCGAACCAAAGGAGTTGACGGAAGACTGTATGAGTACATTTGAAATTGAGAAGATACAGCCCTGAAGTCCTGCAGGAAGCCCTATTTTCATAATATCAATACATTTCTCAGGATTAATCCTAATCTTATTAAGATAGAGCTTTATTGCTCCGGTTTCGTGCTTTAAGCAGAGCAGTATGAGGGCACAGGAAACACCCTCTGAGATAACGGTTGCAATGGCAACACCGGCTACGCCTAAGCTAAATACAGTGACCAGAAAAATATTGAGGAAGAGATTTATAATACCCGCTATAGTCAGGTAATACAGAGGACGCTTAGTATCCCCTATAGCCCTCAGTACTGCAGCTCCAAAATTAAGGATGAGATTAAGCGGCATTCCTAAAAATAAAATCCGCATATAAATTGTAGATTGGTCGATAACATCTTCGGGAGTAGCCATCATTTCAAGCAAGGGACGGGTAGCCGCAATCCCTATTATGAGAAGGATGAGTCCGCCAATCACTCCAAGTGCTATAGAGGTATGTACTGTTTCTGAAACAGACTTATCATCCCTTGCTCCCTGATATCTTGCTACAAGTACATTTGTACCTATGGATAGTCCCATAAAGAGGCTCACAAGCAAATTGATGAGTGAGCCTGTAGAGCCTACAGCTGCAAGAGCAGTCTTTCCTGTAAATCTTCCTACGACTATGACATCGGCAGTGTTAAAAAGCAGCTGGAGCATAGCAGTGAGCATGACAGGTATGGTGAACCTGATTATTTTGGATGTAAGAGGCCCCTCTGTCATGTCCATTCTATAAGATTTTTTAATATGTTTTTCAGTCATATTCTCTCCTGTAAGTTAACAATATTGAAAATAAGTGATGGGTAATAAAATGATAGTACAGTGGGGCTGTAATGTCAAAGGTTATTATTGATTATTTATCTGTGTTGTTATATACTTAGGCTAAATACATTTACAAGGAGGCAGGTATGGAATTTGAAGAAAAAAGGAAGGCGGATAGACTGCCGATAGACTTGATTCTCGGTGTGTCTGAACTTTTCAAGCAGGATAATGAAGTCATTAAAAATGTAAATGCTCCTATTGAAGTTTATGATATATCAAGAGGAGGCATAGGCTTTCATAGTGAAAGTGACTTGCCACTTGATTACTATTTTAATGCAAGAATACAGGTAACAGATGATTTGCATTCCGCATTTTACTGTGTAGTAAAAATAGTAAGAAGGTCACAAATTGACGATAAAATGTTTGCCTATGGCTGTGAATTCGTAGGTTTTCCGCCTGTACTTAACTATATCTTTGATGATTTTGAAGAAAAGATAGCTAAGAAGATGGGAAAGTAGCTGTAGAATAAAATATCTGCAATGTTTAACTGCCGATATAAGTATAAATATTATCTATAAATGCACTGGCTTATGTAAAATTACAATAT
Organism: uncultured Catonella sp.; assembly: GCA_916439065.1. GTDB lineage: Bacteria > Bacillota > Clostridia > Lachnospirales > Lachnospiraceae > Catonella. The sequence continues at coordinate 726,881 of CAKAGD010000002.1, read as the reverse complement.
ATAAGTAAGTCAATGTGGAATGCTGTAGGTAGAACGATTAAAAACATTAGAATAGCTGTTAAAAATAGTGAGATTACCTTATCTGCGGCTGTGCTTAAAAATACAGGCAGGTCTTATTTGAGGATAGTTAAAAAGAACAATGGCAAATCTGTTAAAAAGTTTATTAAAAATAAAAAGTATGCAAGCTTTAAGATGGCATACGGAAGCAGGTTTTATGATGTAAAACTTGTTGTAACTCTGAAAAAATAGTTTAACCACATTATTCACGAAAAACCTTGCAGGATTAGAGGCCTGTGGAGTGAATTATTGGTGTTAAATGAATTAAATAGCAAAGAGCCGGCATAGGAAAATCTAAGCCGGTTCTTTTATGTGATAGTATATTTTTTCAAAATTCCCTGTGGTATCAAAGCATTATGCTCTCACATCAAAGGTGTATCTGCTGAAATTATTGCTAATGGTTTCTGATGGAAGAAAATCATTAATCGGATTAAATTTACCGGATAAAAGTTTTTTCTCTTCTTCCTTGTCTGAAGTTTTTACGACTTCACTTTTGGGATTGAACCCCTGCTTGGACATGGCTGTATCAAGTTCAGGGAGGTGCTTTGCAATAAGCCTTCCGGAGTCTTCGTCATTTAAGAAAAACCTTGTAGAAACCTGACCGTCACTTAACTCAATTCTTATATTCATCCCACCGAGATTTTCCATATCAAGATGGAGTAAACAGGAGATTCCGTCTCCATTAGAAGTTCTTTTCCTATGTTTATCTGAGTACACATATAAATCTCCGGTTGCAGTCTGCCCGGTCATTCTTATCGGCAATTCCACAAAGTTATACATATGATTCATATCATTCATAAAATTCATATTTTGTTTGGTCTGTCCTAAGTCGGTAGAAAGCTTATTAGCAGCAGAACCGGGAGTACTGTCAGCAAGAGATTTTAACTTATCTATCTGCTCGTCCATTCTTTTATATAGACTTACTACAGCATCTTTTTCAGTAAGTTCTTCAGCAGAAAGAGTCCAATCAGTATTTATTAGCATCTTAAGAGTCTTATGAAAGTCATCAGACTTAAGCAGAGCCTGTTTTATTTCGGGAGATAAATTATTATTGGCCAAGAGCTTTTGTATATGTGTGGCAGCATCACTTAAGGAGGCACTTTCGGGCAAAAGTTCCTTTAACGCTTCACTTGGCATGGTAAACTCTCTGCCGAGTACTTCGGTGGCTTGTTTCATCATAGGAGTAAGTTTTGCCTGCTCTGCATCAGGCAGGGTTTTCAATAATTCCGTAAGGTCTGAAACCCCCATGCTGCCCTTTATCAAATTTTGAAGTTTGGCTGCATCTACTTCGGTGTCAGCAGTTTCAAATAAGGTGAATATTTCAAGCCTCTGTTCATCATTTAGGATGAAAGAAATGGGGGTATCTTCGGTTAGTACTGCATTTTGCGGCTGACCATCTGCTCCCGTTATAAAATTGTCAGGAAGTGATATTTCCTCAGCAACAAGACTCTCAAGAAAGTTTGAAAAATTCATAGGCGGCATAGATGGGGATGGAGTTTCGTCATTCAATGCCAAAGTAAGTACCAGTTCGTCAGGTTCTTTGCCGATATTAAAAATATCAAGGAATTTTCCGGCAAGGTCTGTACTGCCGTCTATATCGCCATCTGAAAGCAAGCCATTAATCATGTCCAGCATATCATTGAAGTTTTGTTCGGTGGCAGCAGCTAGTTCAGTTCTGCCGCTGCTGTACATTTCAAATCTTGGTACTTTCAGGATTGATATCAAGTCCGGCCTTGTTCATAAGCACAAGGTTTGTCATAGAAATATCAGGGTTTTTAAGGGATTGTTGGAGCATGCCGTTTATCATCTGTTTGCTTACAGGATATTCATTTTTAAGAAGGGCAGTAATAAGCTCCTCGTTTTTCGGAGAAAATGGTAAGCCGGAGGCATCCAGAGCCTTGTACACGACATTTTCGATAGTACTGCCTGTTTGTAAAGGTTTGATTGTAATCTGCCCGTCTTCTCTATCTACAACTTTAAATCTTGCACCATCTCCTATTGAAAGTTCGGAATTATTGTCATACTTAGCGGTCATAGTTTGTCCGTTATCAAGCTCCAGAGTCAACTCTCCCGGAGAGATATTGGTTATCTGCCCAGAAAATACCTGACCCTTTGACAGGGAATTATAGTTTACACTGCCGGAATTTGAGCCGGAAACTGATACATGGGAAACTTCACTGCTTCTGCTTGTAGAGGCAGTTTCCCGTCCGCTGATGCTGCTGTTTGGCAGCCTGGATACATCTATTGGCATATGTCCTCTCCTAATTATCCTGATATTTATAAGTGATTATATTAAGTTTATCGGATGAAAGTATGAATTTCTATAGTTGTTAAACAGTATCATATAATGTGTATGTCAAAAAATCATAAATTCTCTTGCAATTAAGCCTGTATAGAATTTTATGCTTTTGACACTGGGATCATCCTGTAAATAATTCTGCAATTTTATAAATTAGATAGACAGATAGGCAATTGACAGTTATAATGATTACTGGGGAAGTATCCTGTTGCTTGAAAGGATGTGATGTTTTACATGGACTCAATAAATTTAGATAGCTTGAGAGTTACTGAGCTGCTGCCGGATTCAATAGTTAGTTTGACTGCCAGAAAGGGAACCAAAGCATATCGTTTTGAAAGTTCTGTTTTGGAGCTGTCAGAACAAGAGGATGCAGAATATGCAGGCAGTTTGTCGGGAGACTTTATTATAATTGAGCCAATAAGGGTGGATGATAAAATTGTAAAGTTTGTGACAGAAGGCATAAGCTACTATTTCATAGGTAACCACAAAGGGAAACCGTATTTATTTGAAAATATTTCGATAGAAAAATAGAACTTCCATCATATGGAGTTGCTCATCTGTTACGGGCAGATAAGGAAGGCAGGAGATTTAACAGACGAGATAACTTTAGAGTGTGGCTTGGCCAACATTGCAATATTGCACTTAGGGGGACAAAAGCCCAGCACGATGCAATGGTTAAGGATATAAGCAATACGGGGATAGGGCTCATTGTAAAAAAAGAGTACGAAGTAAATATAGGTGATACTATTGAGGTTCAGTTTAACATTGAAAAATATAATGGTCAGAGAGAAGACTATCAATTTACACTTCATACACTGAAGGGTGAAATAGTAAGGATAGTTGAGAATAATGAAAAGGTTAATCTTGTAGGATGCAAGATAACAGAGGGCAGGGAAGAAGTAGAAAAGTTTGTTGCTATGAAACAGAGAGAAAAAAACAAGGTTGGAAGAAAGACAAATGACCTTATAAGTATGTTTGTTGGTAAAGAGGGAAAAAAAGAAGAATAACATAGATTTATGCTTTGTATTAAATTTAAGTTAAAGAAATTAAAGGAGATAAAAAATGTCAGAAAATGAAAGAAAACCATATAATCCTGCCGAGATAGAGCCAAAATGGCAGAAATATTGGGCGGAAAATGAGACCTTTAAGACAGATGTATGGGACTTTAGCAAGCCTAAGTATTATGTACTTGATATGTTCCCTTATCCATCAGGAGTAGGCCTTCACGCAGGGCATCCTGAGGGCTATACAGCTACGGACATCATCTCAAGAATGAAGAGGATGCAGGGCTACAATGTACTTCATCCAATGGGCTATGATTCATTCGGTCTTCCTGCTGAGCAGTATGCGGTAAGCACAGGTAATAACCCAAACGGTTTTACAGAGAAGAATATAGTTTCATTTTCAAATCAGCTAAAAGAACTTGGTTTTGACTATGACTGGTCAAAGATGATAGCTACCTCAGATAAAGATTATTATAAATGGACTCAGTGGATATTTGAGAAGCTCTATGAAAAGGGTTATGCGAAATATATGGATATGCCTGTAAACTGGTGCGAAGAGCTTGGTACAGTGCTTTCCAATGATGAAGTAATAGACGGTAAGAGTGAGCGTGGCGGCTTCCCTGTGGTTAGAAAGAACATGAAGCAGTGGGCTATCGACCAGGTTGCCTTTGCAGAAGAGCTCCTTGATGGCCTTAACGAGATAGACTGGCCTGAATCCACCAAGGAAATGCAGAGAAACTGGATAGGCAAGAGCGAAGGAGTGGAGGTTGATTTTAAAATAGTTGACGGAGGAGAATTCTCCATTTACACAACCTGTATAGAGACTATTTACGGTATCACCTTTATGGTGCTGGCTCCTGATGGTGAGACAGTTAAGAGCCTTATGCCAAGAATTAAGAATAAAGAGGCGGTACAGAAGTATATAGATGAAACCCTTAAGAAGAACGATATGGACAGAACTGAGTTAAACAAAACCAAGTCCGGCTGTGTCCTTGAGGGAATCTATGCTATAAACCCTGTAAATGGCAAAGAAGTTCCTGTATACATAGGTGACTTCGTACTTGCAAGCTATGGTACAGGTGCGGTTATGGCGGTTCCAAGCCATGACCAGAGAGACTTTGAGTATTCTGAGGCACATAACATACCAAGGATACAGGTAATAGATGGCGGTGATGTAAGTGAGCATGCCTTTGAAAAGCAGGATTATCTTGGCAAGGGCTGTAAGCTTATGAATTCTGAAGAATTTAGCGGACTAACCGTAGAAGAAGCCAAAGAAGCAATCACAGAAAAGCTTGTTAAAATGGGAGTTGCAAGGAAGAAAGTCAACTACCACTTCAGAGAGTGGATATTTGCAAGACAGCGTTATTGGGGTGAGCCTATCCCTGTGGTACATACAGAAGACGGCAGAGTGGTTCTTCTTCCTGAAAGCGAGCTTCCACTTGTACTTCCTGAGCTTGAGGACTACAAGGGAAAGAATGGCAAAGCACCTCTTGAAAATGCTACCGAGTGGAAAGAATACGATAAAAACGGCATTAAGGGTAAGCGTGAGACCTCCACAATGCCTGGTAGTGCAGGAAGTTCCTGGTATTATATGCGCTACATAGACCCTAAGAACAATGACGAATTTGCCAATAAAGAACTCCTTAAGCACTGGCTCCCTGTAGACCTTTATATAGGTGGACCTGAGCATGCGGTGGGACACCTTATGTATTCAAGGATTTGGAACCGTTTCCTCTACAACGAGGGACTTTCTCCTGTTAAAGAGCCATTTAAGAAGCTTGTTCACCAGGGAATGATACTTGGCTCAAACGGCATCAAGATGGGTAAGCGTTTCCCTGAATTTGTAGTAAACCCAAGTGATATAGTGAGGGATTACGGAGCAGATACACTTAGAATATATGAAATGTTTATGGGACCTCTTGAGGCATCAAAGCCTTGGAGTAAGCAGGGTGTGGAAGGCTCAAGAAAATTCCTTGGAAGAGTATTCTTCTACTTCTCAAATCCTGAGAACCTTGTAAGAAGCGGTGAAGAGGGCTATAACGAACTACTGGAAGAGCATAAGCTCATCTACAATCAGACTGTTAAAAAGGTGACAGATGACTTTGAGACTCTTGGCTTTAATACAGCTATAAGCCAGATGATGATATTTATGAATGCTGTAACCAAGGGTAAATGCCCTATGGAATACGCAGAAGGCTTTGTAAAGCTGATATCCTGTATCTGTCCTCATCTTGGAGAGGAACTCTGGGAGATGTTCGGACACAGAGGTACCATAGCTTATGAAACCTGGCCTACCTATGATGAGGCAGCTCTTGTAGTAGATACCGTAAAGATAGGCGTACAGGTAAACGGAAAGGTAAGAGGTACTATTGAAATCGGTGCTGAGGCAGAGGAAGAAGAGGCTATGAAAGAGGCACTTGAGATTGCATCAGTGAATAAAGCAATAGATGGGAAACCTATAAGGAAGGTCATTTATGTAAAGGGTAAGATACTTAATATAGTGGCGAAGTAGTGGAATGCTGATATAGTATAATAAAATGATGTGGGTGTCAAAAGTATTTGACACCCATTGATACAGGATTGCTACAGCGCAGCTTTCGCAATCCTTGCAAAAGCCATAGGGACTTAATAATCCTATGGCTTTTTCTTTTTATGTAAATGGTTTATCGTATAATGGATATCTGTATAGATGTAAAGGTATAACTTTTATAAGGGGGAATTATGATGTAGAATATACATTAAGCAGTAATGATGCTATGGGGATTTGATATTAGTATACAGTAGTAATAATGGGAGGTATGCTAAAAATCAGACATGCGTTCTTACATCAGTGTTTTTTATGAATAATATGCCGACTGCGATGGAAGCGAATATCCATATAGAAGCCGATATCAAAACCATAGGCAGATTAAGGCTTTCTGTGAGTGATGTGCTTCCTGCTCCATATATCAGTAAAGAATATGGCGTCAGAAAATATAAGCCCTTCATAATGAAAGCAACTCCGCTTAGGCATCCAAGGAAAGCAATGGCAACAGGTAATGCAAAAGAATGCAATATAAGTGACAACAAATTTTGTGCTGCTGTAATCGCCATCACAGAGATAAGCATTGCAAGAATCCTGCTCCAGAACAATGTAGGTATGCTGTCAGGAATACCAAGAATTTTCCCGGTAACGACATATATAACTACCAGCCATATAATACATAACGAAGATACCAAAGAGGTGGCAGCCCACTTATCCTTGAATAATTTAAAAGGAGATGTCACAGATAAAATGAGGTTCCAATTACTTCCCAGATGTTCCATCCTCCACTGAAGGCTGCATACAACTCCTATTAACGGCGCAAGGAAAAAGAAACTTAGGAAAATGGAGTGCTGTGTCCACAAATCACCCCAGGTAAAATGAAGAACACCTTGATTCTGTGTAAAATTAATTGTTCCAATTATGGCGGATATCACAGGAATCAGAATAAAAGGAATCCATACAGGATTACGCTTTAACTTAATTAGTTCCGCAGGAATACCGCTGTGTAGAGAGTGCGTTGCCCTTACACGGCCGCTGCTCCAGGGTGCTTCTCCGGGCTCTGTTGTAGAGAAAAGGTACAGGCCAATCAAAAATGTACAAAGAAGATAAACCAGTGCAACAACAATCTGTGTAGTTGCAGGCAGTTCCCAGAATACATTCATAGTGCGGGTTGAATACTCATAATCCATACTTACACAGCTAAGAGAAATTAGAACTGACCAAGGAGTCCATGCTATCTTGCTTATAAATGCAAGGAATAAACCTGCGAGGGTGCCGCCAAAGCCTATGGAGAGTGCCGCAAACTGGCTTGGAAACAAGAGAGAAATCAGACACTGCACCTGAAACAAAATCATGCCACTTATAACTTCTGCAAAAAAGGTAATCATAATGACCGAATTAGGTACATTCCCGTGAAAACCAAGGTACCTGCCTAAAAGACCTACACAACTCATCTGTATGATGCTAAATAATACAATGTGAATAAGTCCATACAGATTTTTAGACAGAAATATATTGCGTTTGCTGCACAAGGTAGAAATAAGATTCCACATAGTACCTTTGTTCTCTATATCGACAGTCTGACTGGCTAAAATTGCCATATAAACTGAAAGTAAAATGCTGTTAACTAAAGGAATTCCATAAAATACATTCAACCATTGCTGGCCATCATTTTTTATACCCTTAAATAGAAGAAAGTAATTTAATACTAACATTGCAATAAGCAGTAGAAAATGATGTTTATGACGGGATTTCATAAATTCAATATGAACTAATTTTGGAAGTTCAACTATATGTGTCATAATGACTCCTTTCCGCCTGTAAGCTTAAGGAAGGCATCTTCAAGCCCCTCACCCTTTGTTTCTAATTCTGCAAGAGTTCCCTGATAGAGCATTTTTCCATGATTAATAATGCCAACATAGTCAGCCATCTGTTCGACTTCACTAAGAAGGTGGCTGGAAATAATCACCGTAATACCCCTTTCTTTTGGCAGTGAACTAATCAGTTCACGGATTTCATGTATTCCTGCAGGATCAAGGCCGTTGGTAGGCTCATCTAATATTAAGAGCTTGGGATCTCCAAGCAGTGCCATAGCAATTCCCAGTCTTTGTTTCATACCAAGTGAATAGTTTTTTAGCTTTTTATCACGTTGCTCAAAGAGTCTGACTGTCTTAAGAGAGCGTTCGATTTCATCCTCTTTGACTCCTTTAAGTTTTTGTATGATTTGCATATTCTCAAGACCTGTAAGGTGCCCGTATCCGCCCGGGTTCTCTATAAGACTTCCGGTTTGACCAAGGATAGAAAGCTTGTTTGAGGAGTTTAATTTTTGATTAAAGACCTTGATTTCGCCTGAGTCAGGATGAATGAGCCCTAGTATCATCTTAAGAGTAGTACTCTTTCCTGCGCCATTAGGGCCAAGAAAACCATACACAGAGCCTACGGGTACTTTCATGGATAGCTCTTTTACACGGTATGAGTTTCCGTTTTTTTTGCTTAGATTGATTGTTTCAAGAATATAATTCATAACCTTACCTCCAAAAAAAAATTTAAGATGTATTATGTTTACGAGTGATAGGATACATTAAGAAGATTATGTAAACATTGCGTTAACATTAAGCTTACATTAAGAAATGCAGGATTCGTTGAGTATTGATATAAAATGCTGTATAGTAAATGTAGTTAATGTAACGAGGTGAAAATATGGATAAGACAGCTTGTAAAATATTGTTAGTAGATGATGAAAAAAAGCTTGCAGACTTGGTAGTAAGTATATTAAAAAGAGAGGGTTATTCTTCCATAGATGTGGCAGAGGACTGTAGAGGGGCAGAAGATAATATCATTAGGAACAGTTACCATTTAATTCTCTTGGATGTTATGCTTCCGGATGGAAATGGATTTGAACTATATGAGAAACTATGCCAGTTAGGTTATTTATCAGAAATACCGGTTATATTTTTATCTGCAAGAGATGAAGATACAGCAAGGCTAAGAGGACTGGGACTTGGTGCAGATGACTATATCACAAAGCCTTTTCTTACGAAAGAATTACTTCTTAGGATTGCTGCTGTTCTTAGAAGAACATATAAACTAGAAGAGGGAACGGCTATACTTAGGTGTGGGGAGGTGGTAGTGGACATAGATGCGGGAGTTGTAAAGCGTGAGGGCAAAGAGGTATCACTTACATCTAAAGAACTTGCCTTACTTCAGGTACTTTACCGCAACAGAGGAAAGATTGTAACTATGGATACGCTATGCAATGCTATGTGGCCTGAAGGTAACTATGGACTTGAAAGTTCATTGATTGTTCATATGCGCCATCTAAGGGAAAAGATAGAAAAGGATCCATCAAAACCCGAATTTCTTACTACAGTACGTGGACTTGGATATAAATTGGAGAAAAACAGATGAGACAAAGAAAAAAAGAAAAATTTCAGTTTTTCGCAGGCATAATACTAATGGCATTTGTGCTTCTTATTTTGGATACTTTAATATATGCAATTTTAGTTTTAAATATACCGGATGCTCACTGGAATGAAAGCAATCTTATAGAACATATTAGTGTGGAAGGTGGGAATTACAGGTTAGATGATAGAGAAAAAGAAAGAATCATACAGAATAACCAATTTGCCATGCTATTAAATGAGGACGGTGAGATTATTTGGAGTGAATCACTACCTAAAGAATTGCAAAAAAAATATAGTATTCAGGATGTGGTAAAATTTGTAAGATACTACCTTGATGAATATCCGGTTCATACTTATATAGTAAAGCAGGGGATTCTGGTGATTGGAGATAAAGAAAAACAGGTATGGAAGTATATTTTAGAATATAATAAAAATGATATTAGAAATGTTATTCTTATGACACCTGTGATACTGCTTATCAATGCACTGGTTCTAATCATTGTTCCCGTATTGCAACAGAAAAAATACCAAAAGCGCAGGGAAGGGGAGCGGACAGAGTGGATTGCAGGTGTATCTCACGATATAAGGACACCTCTTGCCATTATTCTAGGGAATACTGATATGATTATTGATTCGGAAGCAGGAACAGACATCTCTAAGAATGTTCAACAGATTAAGGTACAGGGACTCCGCATCCGCAGATTGGTTGAAAATATGAACCTTTCCAGTAAACTTGATTTTAGCTTTGGTAAGTTTGAAAAGGATAAAGTCATAATTAGCAAATTACTTAGAAAAACACTTACTGAATTTATAAATCAGATTGAGGATGAACATTTTCAATTTGACATAGAAATAGATGAAAGCCTTGACAATCTTGAACTTTCGGTAAATGAAAATTTGATGGAAAGAGTTTTAGTTAATCTGGTCCACAATTCGATTGCGCACAATGAAGATGGCTGCAATATCATAGTCAGACTGTATAAGGATAAGAGAGGTCACATTTTACTGGAAGTAGGAGATGATGGGAAGGGAGTGTCAGAAGAGGTTATAAACAAGCTAAACAGTAGAAACTATGCGAATGAACCTAGTAGCGGCAGCCATGGCTTGGGACTTAAAATAGTCAAAAAAATCGCAGTCTTACACAGATGGAAAGTACATTTTGAGAAAAGAGAAGGAGAGGGATTTATCTGCGTTATTAGGCTTGGGTTTGACAAAGCAGTATGATTATGATATGGTAATGAAAGATAAGGCTGATTGTAATAAGAATATTTACAAATGGATTTGTTAAATGCGACAGGGAGGCAGCAGTTATGACAATTGGAATTGGCTCTATAACCAGAGGCATGAGTACATTTAGGTATTCTACACCGGGAAAAATAAATACTGAAGACCCAAGATATAAGGCATTGGAAAGAGATGGAATTATAGCAGGAATAATAGAGGAAGAAATGTCTATGTCACAGGAAGAACGCATGGCTTATGAAATGCTTGGTGGCAGAGAATTACTAATAAGAAATCACATGAGAAACTATGATTCGGAGGGAAATTCCTTAAATTGTTACGGTGTTGCAGGAATGGATGCTACAGGAAAGGGCGAATCTGAACATCAAATCATACCTATATCTGAAGAGCATCGCCAAAAAATGTTTGACTCAACAAAGAGAGAGTTTATACGAGATAAAGGTGTGGCTACAGCTAATACAAAGCGTACAGAGGTTTTTACAGCCTTTCAGAAAAGCATACCAATTAAGGACAGATTGAAGGGTACTTGGACTCTTGGAAGATATGAGGCTGCGTACTGGGTGGCAATGGCAAGAGCTATGGAAAAGCATGATCCAAATTGGAAAAATGGTAAGCCTGTAGATGCCGGGGTATTAAAGAATGTAACAAGAGAATCTGTAGAGAAAGAATTAATGCAGGAAGGCAACAGTTTTCGGCTGAAGGGAATTGATTTGCTGATATAGTTGAAACTAGCATATATGATAGTGTTTTGGCAAGAGGTTGAAATTTATTTTCAGCCTCTTTTTAACGAAAATTTAGTAGAAAACTAATAATGTACAAAAGTTACAGTCAGTCAAAGCAGTGGTAGACTCCAGATAAAATAATTATCTGGAGCCTATCAGATTTAAGACAAATGGTGTATAATTACTGTATAATTTTGGAAGAATAATTTAGACTTAGGTGTAATGCAATTAATAAAATTTTAGATATGTTGGTTTATGGAGGAAAAATGTCAGATAAACAATATGAATTTGCTACCCGCCTTGCAGACCTTGTGGCTCAGGCGCAGATTAGCGGGAATAAGGTTCACGAAAGTGATATAAGAGAATTTTTTGAAGACTTAGAACTTGATGATGCTCAGTTTGACCATATTTTTGCATACCTTACGGCATCACATATTACAATTGAAGGCTACGAAACTAAAGAAGAAATCGAGGCTGAAGTTAAAAAATATGAAAATGCTGCAAAGGAACAGCTAGAAGAAGCAGCAAGAGAAGGCTACGAGAAAAAAAGCGGGATAAAAAAGAAAAACAACAGGAAGGACCTTAAATTCCACTCTGAATTCTTAAATATGTATCTGGAGGAGTTAAGAGACATAGAAAAAATGACAGCAAAAGAAGAAGAAAGGCTGATTAAACTAATCCTTAGCGGAGATGAAAAGGCTGAAGCAGACTATGTAGAAAGAAAACTACACAAAGTAGTGGAAATAGCGAGGGGCTTTGAACTAACGGAAGATTATTTTAAGGAACTGATAGCAGAGGGAAATGTAGGCCTGCTATTGGGATTAGCTGAGCTAAAAGCTTTAGAAGATGAAAAAGAGCCAATTGAATTTATTGAAAGCAGAATAGAAAGTGCAATGCAGGACTTTATCGAAGAGAGCCTTGAGATAGAAAGCGCAGCAAACGCTATGGCAGCAAAGGTAAACTTTGTCAGTGACGCAGCCAAAAAAATGAAAGAAATAAACGGTTCATCACCTACACTTAAAGAACTTGCAAGCTATACTAATTTGACCGAAGCTGAACTAACTGATATCATAGAACTGTCCGGAGATGAATTAAAGAGTAACGAGTGATTTGATTATATTTGCTAATCACTGAATAGTATAATTATATCTAGTGAGCTTTTCAATCAAGAATACTAAGCATCTTAAGCGAAATTATCCACGAAATATCAAGAAAGCACATAATTAAGCCGCAGGCTTAGAATTATGTGCTTGCGCAGATATTTTGATGAAATCACATTTAGCCGAAGGCTAAATGCGTGAATAATTGAGCGGTAATTTGCAGAAATCACGCTAGCAATTCCGTATCAAACGAAATATATGAGCCGTAAATTAAGCGTGAATAATTGAAGCGTAAAATTACAAAAATTACGGTAGCAATTATAAGTTAGCAATTTTTACACCATCTACATACAGGAGGATAATATGAGTACAGACCGTTATGACAGCCCACTTTCAGGGAGGTATGCAAGCAAGGAAATGCAGTACATATTTTCACAGGATAAGAAATTCACCACCTGGCGAAGACTGTGGATTGCTCTTGCAGAAGCAGAAAGAGAACTCGGCCTTAATATCAGCGAAGAGCAGATAGCAGAGCTAAAGGAGCATGTAAACGATATCAACTATGATGTAGCCATAGCCAGAGAAAAAGAAGTCCGCCACGATGTTATGAGCCATGTTTACGCCTACGGTATGCAGTGCCCTAAGGCAAAGGGAATCATTCATCTTGGAGCAACCTCCTGCTATGTAGGAGACAATACAGACATTATCATAATGACTGAAGGCCTAAAACTCGTTAAGAAAAAACTTGTTAATGTAATGAGCAAACTTGCTAATTTTGCTGATAAATATAAGGCTCTGCCAACTCTTGCCTTTACTCATTTTCAGCCTGCACAGCCTACAACTGTAGGAAAGAGGGCTGCACTTTGGCTTATGGAGCTTACGCTTGACTATGATGATATCTGCTACCTTATAGACAGCATGAAATTGCTTGGCTCAAAGGGAACTACAGGTACACAGGCAAGTTTCCTCGAGCTTTTTGACGGAGACCACGAGAAGATAAAGCAAATAGATAAGTTAATCGCTAAGAAGATGGGATTTGCAGACTGCTACCCTGTATCAGGTCAGACCTATTCAAGAAAGGTGGACTCAAGAGTACTTAATGTACTTGCGGGAATTGCATCAAGTGCCCACAAATTCTCAAATGACATCAGACTGTTGCAGCATCTTAAAGAGGTGGAAGAGCCATTTGAAAAGAGCCAGATAGGTTCATCTGCTATGGCTTACAAGAGAAATCCTATGCGTAGTGAGCGTATCGCATCCCTCTCAAGGTATGTGATGAGCGATTTGATGAACCCTTACATAACTGCGGCTACCCAGTGGTTTGAGAGAACTCTGGACGATTCTGCCAACAAGCGTCTGTCTGTACCCGAGGCCTTCCTTGCTATAGACGGCATCCTTGATTTGTATATGAATGTAGCTGATGGTCTTGTAGTTTATGAGAAGGTGATTGAGAAGCATATAATGGCTGAGCTTCCATTTATGGCTACCGAGAATATAATGATGGACGCAGTGAAAAGAGGAGGAGACAGACAGGAGCTTCATGAGAAGATAAGAACCTTGTCTATGGAAGCAGGAAGGAATGTAAAGGAAAGAGGACTTGACAACAATCTCCTTGAACTAATTGCAGCTGAACCATCCTTTAACATAACCTTAGAAGAACTTAAAAAAGCAGATGGATCCGTCCAAGTATACAGGCCGTTCCAAAGAGCAGGTAGAGGACTTCTTAAAGGAGGTTATAAGGCCTATACTTGAGGAAAACAAGGCTCTGCTGGGACTTGAGGCTGAGATAAATGTATAGATGAATATACAGATAGATTTTAGGATGTAGTAAATAGTGGAGACTGGTTAAAATGGCTTAGGTACAGAATTGATAATTATAATAGATACATATACCGGCAGAGATAATAATTTCTTATCCTCTGCCGTTTTTAAATACCAGATATCAGATATGCGTTCTTACATTAGTGTTTTTTATGAATAATTAGTTTCATAATTCCTAAGTATAAGTAATATTCCAAACTGTTATGTTTAATAAATGCTACACCCTTGAATTTAAGGCGGTCATATTGTATTATTATGGGAAACATTTGTAAGCAGGAGGAAGAAGGTATATGGAAGCTAATATTACCCTTATAAAAGGTGATGGAATTGGTCCTGAAATAGTAAATGAAGCTGTTAAAGTACTTGACAAATAGCCTCCGTATACGGTCATAAGTTTAACTATGATGAGATTCTTATGGGTGGCTGCTCAATAGATGAGTATGGCATCCCTCTTACAGATGAGGCTGTGAATACAGCAAAGGCTGCTGATGCAGTACTTCTTGGAGCAGTGGGAGGCAATACCGATACTTCACCTTGGTACAAGCTGCCGCCTGAAAAACGCCCTGAGGCAGGACTTCTTAAGATAAGAAAAGAACTTGGGCTCTACGCCAATATAAGACCGGCGATTTTATTTGATGAACTAAGACATTCCTGTCCATTAAAGGAGTCTACAGGAGAAAAAGGCTTTGACTTCGTCATCTTCAGAGAACTGACCGGAGGACTCTATTTTGGAGAAAGAAGCACTACAGTAGTAGAAGGAAAGCGAAAGGCAGTAGATACCCTGGTATATACCGAGGATGAGATAGAGAGAGTAGCAAGGAGGGCCTTTGAGGCTGCGGCAGGCAGAAGAAAGGAAGTATGCAGTGTAGACAAAGCAAATGTGCTTGATTCTTCAAGGCTTTGGAGACAGGTGGTAGCAGAGGTCGCAAAGGACTTCCCGGAAGTAAAGCTGACCAATATGCTGGTTGACAACTGTGCCATGCAGCTCATAGCCAATCCTGCACAGTTTGATGTTATTCTTACTGAAAATATGTTTGGAGATATACTCTCAGACGAAGCAAGTATGGTAACAGGTTCCTTAGGAATGCTCCCTTCTGCAAGCCTAGGAGAAGGAAGATTTGGCCTATATGAGCCAAGTCATGGTTCAGCTCCTGACATAGCAGGTAAAGACAAGGCAAATCCTATCGCAACCATAATGTCATCAGCCATGCTCCTTAGATATTCATTTGGCCTAAATAAAGAAGCCGAAATCATAGAAGAGGCTGTAAAATCAGTGCTTAAAGAGGGTTATAGGACAGGAGATATTTTCAGTGAGGGTAATACCTTAATCGGTTGTAAGGAAATGGGAGACAGGATAGCACGGGAGATATCAAAGTAAGGCGCTACTTTATATATGTATTGAAGATTTAGACTACACGACGAAAATTAAGCACTTAATGAATATGAGCCATAAGACGAGAATTACTACTGTTTTTGAAAAAGTTATTATAACATTGATTAGATACATAGAATAGTTAGACGAAAGGAAGATATAATGAAAGTGATAACGCTAGAGCCGGTATGAAGCAGGCGCCGGCAAGAAGTTTGTTTAATGCACTCGGCTTTACTGCCGAGGAAATGAAAAAGCCAATGGTAGGTATTGTAAGCTCATACAATGAGATAGTACCGGGGCATATAAATATTGATAAAATAGTAGATGCAGTTAGGCTTGGAGTGGCTGAAGCAGGCGGTATGCCTGTGGTCTTCCCTGCTATTGCAGTCTGTGATGGTATAGCCATGGGACATGTGGGTATGAGATACTCCCTCGTTACAAGGGATTTGATAGCTGACTCTACAGAATGTATGGCACTTGCACACCAGTTTGATGCATTGGTTATGATACCTAACTGCGATAAAAATGTACCCGGTCTCCTTATGGCGGCTGCAAGGGTGAATGTACCTACAGTCTTTGTATCAGGCGGCCCTATGCTTGCAGGTAAGGTAAAGGGCTGTAAAACCAGTCTTTCCTCCATGTTTGAGGCAGTAGGAGCCTATGCAGCAGGGAACTTAAGCGAAGAAGATGTACTGGAATATGAAAATAAAGCCTGTCCAACCTGTGGCTCCTGCTCAGGTATGTATACGGCAAATTCAATGAACTGCCTTACAGAGGCACTTGGAATGGGACTTCGTGGCAACGGCACCATCCCTGCTGTATATTCAGAGAGAATTAAGCTTGCAAAACACGCCGGAATGGCAGTTATGGAAATGTTTAGAAGAGACATAAAACCTCGTGATATAATGACAAAGGAAGCAATAATCAACGCACTTACAGTAGATATGGCACTTGGCTGTTCTACCAATTCCATGCTCCACCTTCCTGCAATCGCTCACGAGATTGGCTTTGACTTTGATATAGCATTTGCAAACCCAATTAGCGAGAAAACCCCTAACCTCTGCCACCTTGCACCTGCAGGCAACACCTATATGGAAGACCTAAATGAGGCAGGAGGCGTATATGCGGTAATGAAGGAACTGGCTGACATTGGTCTCATCAATACCGAATGTATGACAGTTACAGGCAAGACCATAGGTGAGAACATCAAAAATGCTTACAATAGGGATGAAGAAGTTATTAGGCCTGTGAGCAATCCATTTAGCAAGACAGGAGGCCTTGCTGTACTTAAGGGAAATATAGCCCCTGACGGAAGTGTAGTAAAGCGTTCTGCTGTTGTAGAGGAAATGATGGTACACGAAGGTCCTGCGAGGGTGTTTGAGTCAGAGGAAGATGCTGTAGCTGCAATCAAAGGCGGCAAGATAGTGCCTGGAGATGTAGTGGTTATCAGGTATGAAGGGCCAAAGGGAGGCCTGGCATGAGGGAGATGCTAAATCCTACCTCTGCAATTGCGGGTATGGGACTTGGCTCGACTGTAGCCCTTATAACTGATGGAAGATTCTCAGGTGCATCAAGAGGAGCATCCATAGGACATGTTTCACCTGAGGCAGCGGTTGGAGGACCTATTGCACTCATTGAAGAGGGAGATATTATTTCAATTAACATCCCTGAAATGACACTAAATGTAAAGCTTTCAGATGAAGAGTTTGAAAATAGAAGAAAGAACTGGAAACCAAAGGAAATGGCTGAGGTTACAGGCTATCTAAAGAGATATCAGGCTATGGTTACATCAGGTAACAGAGGTGCCATACTTGAAGTGCCTAAGATGCAGTAAGAGATTTTATTTGATTGAAAGAGAGATTTATAATATACTTAAGTCATTATCGTTCTTGTTAGGGACTTGTGCTCTAAAATGATAAGTAAAATATGTTAGTACAGTCCCCAGCAAATAACTTAGGAAAAGGAGAATTTATGGCAGAACTTAATGGATCACAGATACTTGTTGAATGTTTGAAGGAGCAGGGAGTAGATACTATTTTTGGATATCCTGGCGGAGCAGTATTAAACCTCTATGATGAGCTTTACCGCCATCAGGATGAAATCAAGCATATCCTTACTTCTCACGAGCAGGGAGCTGCACATGCGGCTGACGGATATGCAAGGGCAACAGGTAAGGTCGGAGTCTGCCTTGCGACGAGTGGGCCGGGAGCAACCAATCTTGTAACCGGTATTGCCAATGCATATATGGATTCTGTTCCTATGGTTGCAATTACAGGCAATGTAGGTACCAATCTTCTTGGAAAGGACTCTTTTCAGGAGGTAGACATAGCTGGTGTAACCATGCCTATTACAAACATAACTTCATTGTAAAGGATGTAAAGAAGCTTGCAAAGACTATAAGAAGAGCATTTAAGATAGCTGCAAGCGGAAGACCCGGTCCTGTGCTTGTGGATATAACAAAGGATGTAACAGCCAATAAATGCGAATACAAAAAAGAGGATGTTAAGAAGGCGGATAAGGCTAAGAAAGAAAAAAGCTTTACTGAAAAAGAGCTTGATAAGGCAGCAGAAATGATAGCTAAGGCAAAACGTCCTGTCATTTTCCTTGGTGGCGGTGCCATCATTTCAGAAGCACACAAAGAAATAAAAGCCTTAGTTGACCTTATGGATGCCCCTGTTTGTGATTCTCTTATGGGAAAGGGAGCATTTGACGGTACAGACAAGCGCTATATGGGAATGATTGGTATGCATGGCACTAAGACTGCCAACTTCTCAGTTACTGAATGTGACCTCCTTGTGGTGCTTGGAGCGAGATTTTCAGACCGAGTTACAGGCAATACCAAGAGCTTTGCAAGAGAGCCAAGATACTTCATATAGACATCGATCCTGCTGAAATAAATAAGAACATTAAGGTTGACCTTAGCATCGAGGGAGATGTAAAGGATGTACTTAAGGAGCTTAACAAGAAGCTTACTAAGCAATCCCATGATGAATGGATGGAGCATATTGCAGAGATGCAGGCAAAGTATCCACTCAGATATCACGAAAATGAGCTTACAGGTCCATATTTCATAGAGGAGCTCTACAGACTTACAAAGGGTGACGCCATCATTTCTACAGAAGTAGGACAGCATCAGATGTGGGCTGCACAGTTCTACAAGTATAGTAAGCCTAGAACCCTTCTTACATCAGGTGGCCTTGGAACTATGGGCTACGGCCTTGGTGCTTCCATCGGAGCACAGATAGGCCTCCCTAATAAGCAGGTTATCAACCTTGCGGGAGATGGATGCTTCCGTATGAATATGAATGAGCTTGCAACTGCCGCACATTACAATGTGCCTATTATCGAAGTAGTATTTAACAACAATGTACTCGGTATGGTAAGACAGTGGCAGACTCTCTTCTACGGCAAGAGATACTCTCAGACTCTGCTTTCTCAGGATATTGACTATGTAAAGCTTGCTGAGTCAATGAATATAAAGGCTTTTAGGGTAACAAAGAAAGAGGAAGTTGACGAGGTTATTAAGAAGGCTCTTAAGGCTAAAGGTCCGGTATTCATAGAAGTTGTAATCGATAAGAATGAAAGCGTATGGCCTATGGTGCCAGCTGGCGCAACTCTAGAGGAGACTTTCTCTGAGGAGGATGTAAAGGAAAAAGAGGCTAAGGCTAAGAAATAAAGATTGACATTAAAGAAACAGACTTGCATAAAGTAGGGCTGTTTCTTTAATATATTCTAATTTGTCAGGTAGTTATATAAACTAACCTAAGTTGACGCTCCGAATGATAACATTTCGCTCCGGCATCCGCTTCGCTCCGCCTAATGCGCTCGCTTAGAATTTATCATTCGGAACTGATACCTTAAATTTATGCAAATAACAAGCTGAATACCAAATTAAAGACAGCCCCCCACCTGCCCCCCTTGTGACTAATGCGTTTGTTTGTCCCGACTTATCAATCAAACAGCCGGAACTAATAATGCCGCATAGTTCACCAATTGTTTACAGCTCTTATGTAAATAGGACTATTCACTTAGATTTCAGTTCAACAGCCGGAACTAATAATGCCTAAGCGAGCGCATTAGGTTTTTCGTCAATAGAACTATTCTAAAACAGCTTCGTTCAGAAAAACCGGAGCGAGTCTGGACATTTATTAGTGAAGGCGTCACTTTATTGACTAATCGAAATATTATGCACTTATATTTTTAGCAATTGCTTAGCTGGTTACTATCCGAGAAGGTGTGACTTAGTAAGTCAAAAAACATATCAGCCCTACAAATTAGAATTTAGTAATGTGAAACATGAGTTACACAAGACAAGCAATGATTGACTAATTAGGAAGAATAGCTAAAAGCATCTTGACTTTAATGCACCAAAGTGATAAAGTATAGGAATAAAATTTGTGAATGTTTTAACGATATAGAGGAGGGAAAATTTATGGAAAGAGTATATAATTTCAGCAGGACCTGCGGTACTTCCTGAAGAAGTGCTTAAAGAGTGCCAGGAAGAAATGATGAATTATGGTGGAACAGGAATGTCTGTTATGGAGATGAGCCACCGCTCCAAAGCCTTTGAAAGCATTATAAATACTGCGGAAGCAGACCTTAGAGAGCTTATGAATATACCTGATAACTATAAGGTACTGTTCTTGCAGGGTGGAGCCTCACTTCAGTTTGCCATGATTCCTATGAACCTTATGAAGAATAAGGTGGCTGACTACATTATCACAGGTCAGTGGGCAAAGAAGGCATTTGAAGAGGCTAAGATTTATGGTGATGCCGTAGCAGTGGCGTCCTCTGCCGATGAAACCTTTTCATACATTCCTGACTGCAGCGACCTTCCTATAAGGGACAATGCAGACTATGTATATATATGCGAAAATAATACAATATACGGAACCAAGTTCAAAACATTGCCTAATACCAAGGGCAAGACTCTTGTAGCTGATGTATCCTCCTGCTTTTTAAGTGAGCCTGTGGATGTAAGCAAATACGGTATCATTTACGGAGGAGTCCAGAAGAACATTGGACCTGCAGGAACTGTAATTGTGATTATAAGAGAAGATTTGATTACAGAAGATGTACTCCCCGGCACACCAACCATGATGAAGTATAAGATTCATGCAGATAATAAGTCACTTTACAATACACCGCCTGCCTACGGTATCTATGTGTGCGGCAAGGTATTTAAATGGCTTAAGGTACAGGGCGGGCTTGGCGTGATGAAGGAGAAAAATGAGAAAAAAGCTGGTATTCTTTACGATTTTCTTGATAATAGCAAACTTTTTAAGGGCACAGTCAGAAAAGAAGACCGTTCTTTAATGAATGTACCTTTTGTAACAGGGAACGAAGAGTTGGATGCAAAATTCATTAAAGAGGCACAGGCGGCAGGCTTTGTAAATCTTAAAGGACATAGAAGCGTTGGTGGCATGAGAGCAAGCATCTACAATGCCATGCCGCTAGAGGGAGTGGAAAAGCTTGTTGAATTTATGAAGAAATTTGAAGGGGAATACCATGTATAGAATAAAAACATTAAATAAGATATCAGGCATAGGACTTAAAGAGTTAAATGAAAATTACAGCTTTACAGAAGAGTTAAGTGAGGCAGATGCGGTTCTTGTAAGAAGTGCAGATATGAAATCTCTTGAACTTGGTGACAGTCTCCTTGCCATAGCCAGAGCAGGTGCCGGAGTTAACAATATCCCTCTGGATAAATGTGCTGAGCAGGGAATAGTTGTATTCAATACTCCGGGAGCCAATGCTAATGCAGTTAAGGAGCTTGTTATAGCAGGCCTTCTCCTTGCTGCCCGTGATATAATGGGTGGAATCAACTGGGTGCAGGCGAACAAGGATGCAGAAGGGATTTCTAAGCTTGTAGAAAAGGAAAAAGGAAACTTTGCAGGCAATGAGATAGAGGGGAAGAAACTTGGAGTAATAGGCCTTGGAGCCATAGGAGTACTTGTTGCCAATGCCGCAAAGAGGCTTGGAATGGAGGTTTACGGTTGTGACCCCTATATCTCTGTAGAGCATGCTTGGAGCCTTTCAAGGGATGTGATCCATGTAAAGACTGTAGAAGATATATATAGAACCTGTGACTATATTACTGTGCATGTGCCTCTTATGGATGCAACTAAGCACATGATAAATGTTTACAGCCTGGGTCTTATGAAAGACGGAGTAGTTATCTTAAACTTCTCAAGAGATGCCCTGGTAAATGATGAGGATATCGAAAAAGCGCTTGTCAGTGGCAAGGTGAAGAAGTATGTAACCGATTTTCCAAATGAAAAAACTGCCGAAATGAACGGTGTTATAGCTATTCCACACCTTGGGGCCTCTACGGAGGAATCAGAGGATAACTGTGCAGTTATGGCGGTTAAGGAAGTTGTGGATTACCTTGAAAAGGGAAGTATCAAAAACTCTGTCAACTACCCAAACTGCGAGGTAGCAAAGCATACAAGTGTTTCACGAATTACCATATTACATAAGAATATCCCAAGCATGATAACTAAATTTACAACTGTGCTTTCTTCTTACAATGTAAATATCGAGGAACTTGTAAACAAGAGCAGGGGAGACTATGCCTACTCTGTATTTGACATAGACACCATAGTTACCGTTGATATGAATAAAGCTCTTAGTGAGATAGAGGGAGTGCTTAAGGTAAGAAGTATCTAAAAAGTTACAACTATAAATCACACCTTAGAAGAGATAAAGCTTTATAGCAGGTCTAAGGTGTGATTTTTTATTTGATGCCACGATTGGCTTGTGGAGTATATTATAAGATTACTAAATATGTGGCTATGTTAGACGATATTCATAAAATCGTAATCTGCTTTGGCATCTTCATTTTTTTGACATTCTTTACGGTACTGGTTTATCCAGTTTGTAATGATTGCGCGCGAAATACTGTATTCGTCAGCGAGACTTTAAGTGTTCTTCCATCTTCAAGATGTAGGCGTACAATTCTATTCTTGAATTCTGGTTCATAATGTTTACTCATTTGCAACATACCTCTTTTCCTATTTAGATTATATCTTATTAGGTTGAGGTGTTACAACTATATTATATCATAACACATTACTTTTCCAAATGGCTACGCACTGCGTAGCGAATTGAGTTGGACACATTATCGTAGTTTAATGCGTGTTGAAAATGAAAGAGCAAGGAGTTTTTATTTAGAAGAAGCTATAAAATCTAATTGGAGTACAAGACAGCTTGATAGACAGATAAATAGTTTTTTTATGAAAGATTGCTGTCAAGCAAGAATAAAGAAGAAGTGTCAAAAGAAATAACACAATTAGAGAAAAATAAAGCCCCAGAGGATATTATAAGAGATCCGTATGTGCTGGAGTTTTTAGGTCTGGAAGCTAATGCGGATTTTTATGAAAGTGATTTGGAACAAGCCTTAATAACTCATTTGCAGAAATTTCTTTTAGAATTGGGCAGAGGTTTTTCTTTTGTAGCAAGACAGAAAAGATTTACCTTTGATGGTAGACATTTCAGAATAGATTTAGTTTTTTATAACTATATTTTGAAATGCTTTGTTTTGATTGATTTAAAAATTGGTGATTTGACATATCAAGACTTAGGATAAATGCAAATGTATGTCCATTACTATGAAAGAGAAATGATGAATGAGAGAGATAATCCCCCAATAGGGATTGTACTTTGTACAGACAAAAGCGATTCGATTGTTAAATATACTCTTCCTGAAGATGAAAAACAGATATTTGCGTCAAAATATAAGCTGTATTTACCAAGTGAAGAAGAATTACTCAACGAATTAAATAGAGAGTATATATCAATAGAAGATGACAAAAAACGATTAAATAATCAACAATAATATTTAAAATTTCAAGGTGGCAATTTGCGACCCTGAAAAAAGAAACGACTGGAAATGGCAATCTGGTCTTTTTTTTGTTAAATTAAAAAGAAATGAAAATGGAGGATTTATATGCAAAAATTCTAAATATCAATGGAAATTTAATTAATGAAGTAGAGATAAAAAAACAATACAAGGAAAAAGATGGGGGATCAGACAGTCCAGGAGCAAATGCTCATGTACGGTAAGGAAGCAAGCAACCGAAAACAAGAGATAGACCGCCAGCACTACACTATTCCGAACCAAAGACCAAAAGATAAGCATTGTGGGAAAATCTAAACTTTTGGATTTTCCTACAATGCCGACTACGGCGGAATCCCTCCCACTCCTTATATCTTTCTTTCCGTATACATTGAATTTGTATTTAGTAAATGCTATAATGTCCCTATTCAAATTATAAATGTGTTGAATTAGTTACATGTACATATTTTTTGTGCCGGAGGAAGTGAAATGAAACAAAAAATTTATCTCATTACAGGCTTAATGGCTTCTGGAAAATCTACAGTTTCCGATTTACTGGCAAAATCAATAGAAAAATGCGTCCATCTTCGTGGTGATGTGTTCCGAAAAATGATTATTTCAGGCAGAGAAAATATGTCAGCTACCCCATCAGCGGAAGCAGTCCGCCAGCTGTACCTTCGATACAAATTGACTGCTGATGCGGCAAGGTCATACTTTGACAACGGCTTTTCTGTAGTGATCCAAGATAACTACTACGGTGATGAATTAAACCGAATGATAAATTATCTGCATAAATACCCTGTTGAGGTTGTCGTTCTTTGTCCAGATGTGGAAACAATAAAAGAAAGGGAACGATACAGGGAGAAAACAGGCTATTCCGGCTTTACGGTTGAAACCTTATACGATACATTTATGCAGACAACACCACGGATCGGCTTTGGCTGGACAATTCCAATCAAACACCACAGCAGACAGCAGAAACCATTCTGAACACCAGGAAGCCGGTATGATTGTTACATATAAGGGGAAGAAAAATTTCTTTTAAGTACTTTCTTTCCTAAAACTGATGTGATATAATAGCTTCATTCCAGAAAAGGAGTAAAAAATATGCGGCAAGGTATTCTTAAATAAAACTATAATCAAATAGTGGGAACAAAGAATTATGATAGCTCCTTTTGTGGGGGCTTGGTTTTTTGTACCCAATTTAAGAATACTTTTGCCTTATCAATTTTGACATATTCAAAAAACAGCAATCACAAATAGGTGTATGCTGTATATGTGTATGTCCGCAAATTAGAATCCCCAGTGGTAAAAGTATTTTACTGCTGGGGATTTTTATGCCCTTTGGGGCTGTAAAGGGAGGACAATCACATGAAAATAATCAATATCGGCATTCTGGCCCATGTAGACGCAGGAAAAACTACATTGACAGAAAGTCTGCTATACACCAGTGGAGCGATTGCGGAACAGGGAAACGTGGATAAAGGGACCACAAGAACAGACACTATGATTTTGGAACGGCAACGGGGAATTACCATTCAGACAGCGGTTACTTCTTTTTATTGGAATGATTATAAAATCAATATCGTGGACACTCCCGGTCATATGGATTTTTTAACCGAAGCATACCGCTCTTTATCTGTCCTTGACGGAGCTGTTTTAGTCATTTCAGCAAAAGACGGCGTACAGGCACAAACCCGTATATTATTCCATGCGCTTCAGAAAATGGACATTCCGACAATTATCTTTATAAATAAGATAGACCAAAATGGGATCGACCTGCAGTGTGTTTACCAAAGCATTAAAGATAAACTTACCAGTGATATGATTGTCATGCAGGAGGTTTCCCTGTCGCCAAAGATAACCATGACCGATATTTCTGATTTAGACAAATGGGATATGATTATTTCCGGAAGCGATGAACTATTAGAACGATATGTTGCAGAGGATTCTTTGGATATACAGGAATTACAATATGAAAAGTGCAAAAGAACCAGATGCTGCTCTTTGTTTCCTGTTTATCATGGGAGTGCAAAAGACAATTTAGGAACAGAAAAACTGATTGAAGCGATTATAGAAACTTTCATTACAGAAACGGACGATATTCAGTCTGAATTATGTGGATATGTTTTTAAGGTTGAGTATACAGAGCGGAAAAAACGGCTTTCTTATTTACGCCTGTATCATGGGACGCTCCATTTACGGGATACCCTGCTGCTGTCAAAAAAGGAAAAAATAAAGATTACAGAAATGTGTATTCCGTCAAATGGTGAAATCGTCCCGGCTGACCATGCCTGTCCGGGAGAAATTGTTATTTTAGCTGATGATACTTTGAAACTGAACGATATCCTGGGAAATGAAAAACTCCTGCCTCACAAAACACGGATTGATAATCCCATGCCATTACTTCGGACAACGGTAGAGCCGCAAAAGCCGGAGCAAAGGGAAGCCCTGTTAAATGCCCTCGCAGAGATTGCTGATACAGACCCTCTTTTGCATTTTGACATTGATACTGTTACCCATGAGATTATGTTATCTTTTTTGGGAAAAGTACAGTTAGAAGTTATTTGTTCGCTATTAGAAGAAAAATATCATGTGGGCGTGGCTATGAAAGAGCCTTCGGTTATTTATCTGGAAAGACCGCAAAAAAAAGCGAGCTGCACGATTCATATTGAAGTGCCGCCGAATCCGTTTTGGGCATCTATTGGTTTGACTGTAACACCGCTTCCTGTTGGAAGCGGAACACAATATAAAAAGCGAGGTATCTCTCGGCTATTTAAACCAAAGTTTTTCAAAAATGCCGTCTATGGAGGGTGTGCGTTATGGAATGGAGCAGGGCTTATATGGCTGGGGAGTGACAGACTGCCAAATTTGTTTTGATTATGGAGTTTATTACAGCCCGGTCAGCACCCCCGCTGATTTTCGTTTTCTTGCGCCTGTCGTGTTGGAGCAGGCATTGAAAAAAGCAGGGACACAACTGTTGGAACCATACCTTTCCTTTACCCTTTTTGCACCGCAGGAATATCTTTCACGGGCTTATAATGATGCACCAAAGTATTGCGCAATCATTGAATCAACCAGACTTGAAAAAGATGAAGTTATTTTTAAGGGTGAAATCCCTGCCCGTTGTATCGGTGAATATAGGAATGATCTGAATTTTTATACAAATGGAAGAAGTGTCTGCATTACAGAATTAAAAGGGTATCAGGAAACTTCCGGCGAGCCTGTATTTCAGCCACGCCGCCCGAACAGCCGTTTAGACAAGATCCGGCATATGTTTCAGAAGATAATGTAACGTCTTGCGCAATGCAAGCGTTCATTGCTGGCTATTCCGAAATATCATTGATAAAATCAGCATCAGAGAGGAGGAACCATTTTGAACCAGAAACAGACGGATATTACAACAGGAAAGCAAATACGTCATCTGCGAACACAATCGGGAATGACACAGGAAGAACTGGCTGGGGAATTGAATGTTACCCGGCAGGCGCTATCGAATTGGGAGAGAGATGTTAATGAACCCGATTTAAATACGTTGAAAAAAATTTGTTTTCTTTTTGGAGTCCACATGGACGATTTTGCGAAGGAGGTAATAACAAAAAATGGAAACATGTGAAAAGAGAAACGACAATTTAATAAGTATGATATGGCAATTGGACTTTTTTATGGTGTCGGGATATTTCTTGGCATTGGTATTTTCTTTGTTGGCGGTTTTATGACAATGTCGGGTGCAGGGTGGGGAGCATCACTATTTGGCGGTGGCTGTTTTTCTCTTGTATTTGGCTTGATATGCCATGCAGTTATTACATTGAGAAGAAATGACAAATGATGACATATCCTGCTTTCTAGACTTTTCGGTCATATCGCGTAAAAAAGCCGCTGCTTTTGGCTTTCCAATAGCGGCGGCAAAGGGAAATATCCTTTGAATACCTTACAGAAGAAAAGTTTTGCAGCATTATAAAAATAAAAGCCTATACCATTTTGGAAAGAAAAGATACATAATAGTCAAGACGGCAACAATCAGAAGTTATGGAGGGTAACAATGGAATATAGTAAGGAAGATTTAATGGAAGCAAAAAGGCAAATTTTGGGAGTGGGAGAGAACATGGGAACAGAGGAAAGTAAAAAAATCTGGGAGAAAAACGCACAATTTTGGGATAATGCAATGGGTGACGAATCCAATGAATTTCACAGAGAGGTAGTACGTCCCAAAGTAACGGAACTTCTCTCTCTCCTGATCCTTCGGATTACATTTTGGATATTGCGTGCGGCAATGGAAATTATTCTTCGTATCTTGCACAGAGAGGCGCTTCGGTCGTCGCTTTTGATTACAGCAAAAAAATGATAGAATTGGCTAAAAGACGGCGATCACAATATGCAAAACAAATTGAGTTTTGCGTAGCGGATGCGACCAATAGAGAAAGCTTATTAGGATTAAAAAGAAATCGAGCCTTTACGAAAGCAGTTTCTAATATGGCAATTATGGATATTACGGATATTGAACCGCTTTTTATGGCTGTTTATGAACTATTGGAGGAAAACGGGATTTTTGTCTTTGCAACGCAGCACCCTTGTTTTATCACATTGACTGAAAAATATATGACACCGCACAGTTACTATGATATAGCGATCGAAGGGCAGCCGGAGGAGCAGATTTATTATCATCGTTCCATACAAGATATTTTTAACCTTTGTTTCAGAGCTGGATTTGTCATTGATGGATTTTATGAAGAATGTTTCAAAAACAATAAAGAAATTCCTATGGTAATGATAGTAAGGCTTAAAAAGGTAAAACGTGATAGCTTAAATAAATTCAAGTTTGCCGGATAAATAGCAAACCCGGCCGAGCCAGTCAACGGTCAAGATGAACGGGCTTCGCCCGCCGTTGACAGCCCCGCCCGGTTTTGCAGTTAGGCAGTCAAGGAGCGACAGCCTAAAGTGCTGCCGCCCCTTACTATCATAAAAAAAGCAACTACTAACCAGCCACAGCCCTTTTGGGAGGAAAGGGGGATTTTCCATGACCTGTACAGAAGAATATCGGGAACATATCGAGTACACTTTCCATGCCTTTTGCAAAGTCGTTATCCGAAATGCAACGATCAACGCAGCGAGGACACGGAGCAGGAAGCACAAAAGAGAAATATCCCTTGAATACCTCACAGACGAAAAGCACTACCCTTTAGGCACGACAGATGAATATTTCAAGCCCCGGAGCCGGACGAGGAATACATACTTACCCTTTGCGGCGATACGGTCATTTTCAGCAGCGGTTTACTTGCGGAAGCCCTGTCACGGCTGGACGAACGGGAGCGGGAAATGATTTACCTGTCCTTTTTTTCAAGCGTATTCCACAGCACGAAATTGGCAGACAGTACGGGCGCAGCCGCAGCACAGCGGGCTACCATATCCGAAAAAGCCCCTACGGCAGCTCCAAGCGGAAATGGAGGGAATGGCATATGAGAAATAATAGGCTTCTCCCCTATGAAACAATCGTCCAAGCCGCCAGCGGGGAGCCGGAAGCGGTGGGAACTGTATTGCAGTATTACCGCCGCCGCATACAATGTGCCGCCCGTGTGAATGGACGGGTAGACCAAGATACAGAGGACTACATCACCCAGACGCTTCTCACAGCTATTTTCAAGTTCCGCTTTGGGAGATAGCCCTACCGCCTACAACTGAATAACCGCCGCTTCGCCGGCAACCAGAAAGCAGTAAATCTATTCAACAGATTTGCTGCTTTTTTTCGTTCCTGTTTGGCATTTTTGAAAATCCCCAGTATGAAAAAACAAAAGGGAAAATAGCCGCCGCAGTTGGCAAAATCCCTTACTTATCCGTAGAGGGTATCAAAGAAAAAAATACTGCCATTGTCCGCCTATTCCGGCTTGCGTGGTGTTGTAGGGAATAGAGGGGAAATTCTAAAAATCTCCGTCCATTTTGCTTTGCGTGGTGTTGTAGGTAGTGAAAGGAAAATTTTCAAGATAAGCCGGAATAGCGGGTAGCAAAGCCCTTTTGAAACGTTTTGTTAGCGGAAAGGACGGGAGCCGGGGAACGCCGGAGTTTTTCAGAGCAAGATTCTACCGAGGTGCCAAAATTCGCTCTCCGCTTATTTTTGCCCCTGCGGGAATCTTGTTGGGGAGTGCCTTCCCAAACCCTGCGCGCCCTGTCGGGCGAGAAAGGAGGTCACAGACCATGCGAAAGAAATACAATACGCCCCACCGCCGTCATGTGGTAAAGACCCGCATGACCGATGAAGAATACGCCGACTTCACCGGGCGGCTGGCGGCTTATGAAATCAGCCAGTCCGAGTTTATCCGGCAAGCCATACGGAAAGCGACCATACGCCCCATTGTCACCGTTTCCCCGGTCAATGACGGGCTGCTTGCCGCCCTCCAAGCTCACGGCAGAGTACGGGAAAAATCGGCGGCAACTTAAACCAGATTGCCCGGAGCCTGAACGAATACGGGAAGCCCTACCGGGGGCTGGAAAAGGAAGTGCGGGGAGCCGCCGCCGACCTTGCCGCCTTGAAGTTTGAAGTCTTGCAGAAAGTAGGTGAAGCCGTTGGCGATACTCAAACATATCAGCTCTAAAAATGCCAACTACGGGGACGCTGAAAAATACCTCACATTCGAGCATGACGAGTTTACCATGAAGCCCACCCTTGACGCAGACGGGCGGCTCATACCGAGGGTAGACTACCGCATATCCTCTCTGAATTGTGGCGGGAGGATTTTTGCCGTTGCCTGTATGCGCTCCAATCTCCGCTACGGCAAGAACCAGAAACGGGAGGGACGTAAAGAGCCACCACTACATCATCAGCTTTGACCCACGGACGGCCCGGACAACGGCTTGACCGTTGATCGGGCGCAGGAGCTGGGCGAGAAGTTCTGCGCCGAGCATTTCCCCGGACACCAGGCCCTTGTCTGCACCCACCCGGACGGACACAGCCACACCGAAAATATCCATGTGCATATCGTCATTAACAGTCTGCGGATTGCGGAGGTTCCCATGCTGCCCCACATGGACAGGCCAGCGGACAGGAAAGCAGGCTGCAAGCACCGCTGTACGGACGCAGCTATGAACTATCTGAAAGCCGAAGTCAGTGGAGATGTGCCACAGCGAGGGGCTTTACCAGATAGACCTTTTGAACGGCAGCAAAGAACGCATTACCGAGCGTGAGTATTGGGCGCAGAAGAAAGGACAGGCTGCCCTTGACAGAGCCAACGCCCCTATTGCTGCGGACGGTATCGCGCCCCGGCAGACCAAGTTTGAAACGGATAAGGCGAAGCTGCGCCGGACTATCCGGGAAGCCCTTGCCGCTGCTTCCGGCTTTGATGAGTTTGCCGCCCTGCTTCTCCGGCATGGTGTGACCGTCAAGGAGAGCCGGGGGCGGCTAAAGTTACCTCACGCCGGACAGGACGAAGCCAATTACCGCCCGGAAGCTGGGGGACGATTTTGACCGGGCTGCTGTCCTCTCCGTTTTGGAGCAGAACGCCGCCAGAGCCGCCGAAAAACCCGCAGCCATAGCGGAATACCCCGGCAGTATCAAAGACCGCTTACGGACGAAAAAAGAAGCGAAAAACGCCCCGAACAATGACGCTGTACAGCGCATGGTAGACATAGCCGCCAAGCGAGCCGAGGGGAAAGGACGGGGCTATGAGAAGTGGGCGACCATGCACAACCTCAAACAGATGTCGGCTACCCTCATGCTCTACCAGCAGTATGGCTTTTCTTCCCCGGACGAGCTGGACGCTGCCATTTCCGCAGCCAACACCGCCACGCAGGAGAGCCTTGCCGGACTGAAAGGGCTGGAAGCCGCTATCCGGGAGAAAAAGGAATTGCAGCGCAACCTTTTGGGCTATATCGGCACGAAGCCCGCCCGTGACGGTCTGAAAGCGCAGAAATCGGAGAAAGCCCGGAGAGCCTACCGGGAACAGCACGAAAGCGATTTTATCATAGCGGACACAGCCGCCCGTTATTTCCGGGAGCATGGAATAACCAAGCTGCCAGCCAGCAAAGCCCTGCAAAGGGAGATTGAGCAGCTTACCGTCCAGAAGAACGCCGGATATAACGACTACCGGGAGAAACGCCAGCGGGCGCAGGAGCTTCAGACAGTCAGACGCAATATCGACCAGATTTTAAGGGGCGCACCGAGCCAGCAGAAAAAGCGTGAACAGGAGCGTTAAAGACCGCCCCGAAATGATACCGAAACCCTACAAAAATACAGGTATGATATGAACCCTTACCGCAATACTCCCCGACTTCCAAACGGGGCTTACAGGGCAGAAAAAGCCCGAAAATGATACCGAGAACATACAGAAAATGCCCCCTATCCCGCTACACCGATAGGAACGGCAGAAAGGAGCTTACCATTGCCGAGAATGAGCAAGAAGCGGCGGCTGGAATGGTCTTTCTTCCTCAACCACCGCAACCGTATCACTTACAACGACCTATGCCGGGGCTGCACCCGTGACTGCAAACAGAGCTTCCGGGCGGTTATCATACTATGCCCTCGCTATTATTCCAAACGCTGGAAAAAGGAGGACGCAGCCTATGGCAGATAACCGCAAATATTACTACCTCAAGCTGAAAGAGAGCTATTTTGACGATGATGCAATCGTTCTGCTGGAAAGTATGCAGGACGGCGTTATCTATTCCAACATTCTCTTGAAGCTGTACTTGAAATCGCTGAAAAACGGCGGGAAATTGCAGCTTGACGAGAATATCCCCTACACCGCCCAGATGATTGCGACCATTACCCGCCAGCAGGTAGGTACCGTAGAGAGAGCTTTGAAAATCTTTATGAAGCTGGGGCTTGTGGAGCCTTTGCCAAGCGGCGCACTCTACATGAGCAACATTGAGCTTTTAATCGGCCAGTCCTCTACCGAGGGGGAGCGCAAGCGCAGGGCGCGGCTGGCTTTGCAGGAACAAAAAGCCCTGCCGCAGACAGGGGCGGACAAATGTCCACCATATCGAGCGGACATTTGTCCACCAGAGATAGAGATAGAGAAAGAGATAGATATAGAAATAGAAAAAGAGAGAGAGTTAGAAACGGGACACCCCGCCCCCGCCGCCTATGGCAGATACCACAATGTCATTCTTTCCGATACGGAGCTTGACGGGCTGAAAACAGAGCTTCCCGGCAAGTGGGAGTATTACATTGACCGCCTATCCTGCCATATCGCTTCCAGCGGGAGGAAATACAAGAGCCATGCAGCCACGATTTTCAAGTGGGCGCAGGAGGACGCAGCCAAGAAAGCCCCGAAAAAGGGCATACCCGATTATACCTGTAAGGAGGGCGAGAGCTTATGACGAATGGATTTGATGAAATGATTTTTGAATATGACCGACACCACGCCGGAGCCGGAGGACTACACCGGCGAGGACGGGCTTTTATACTGCGGGAAGTGCCACAAGCCCAAAGAGGGCTATTTCCCCAAAGAAACCGCCGCATGGCTGGGGCGTGACCGCCACCCGGCAGAATGTGACTGCCAGCGGGCAGAGCGTGAGGAACGGGAAGCCGCAGAGAAACAGCGCAGTCACCTTGAAACTGTCGAGCGGTTGAAGCGGCGGGGCTTTACAGACCCGGCTATGCAGGGCTGGACGCTTGAGAACGACAACGGCAAGTGCCCGCAATGGAACACGCCCATTTCTATGTGGAGAACTGGGAAACCATGAAAGAGCGCAACATTGGCTATCTGCTATGGGGCGGCGTTGGCACAGGCAAGAGCTATTTTGCGGGCTGTATCGCAAATGCCCTTATGGAGCGTGAAATCCCCGTGTGCATGACAAACTTTGCATTGATATTGGGTGACCTTGCCGCCAGCTTTGAGGGCAGGAATGAATATATCTCCCTGACTTTGCAGCTTCCCGCCGCTTATCCTTGACGATTTTTGGAATGGAACGGGGAACGGAATACGGCTTAGAGCAGGTCTACAACGTGATTGACAGCCGTTACCGCAGCGGCAGGCCGCTGATCGTCACGACTAATCTCACGCTGGAGGACTTGCAGCACCCGGAGGACACCGCCCACGCCCGCATTTATGACCGTCTGATTGAAATGTGTTCTCCTGTCCGCTTTACCGGGAGCAACTTCCGAAAAGCCACGGCGCAGGAGAAAATGGGACAACTGAAAAAGCTGATGAACAGAAAGGAGAGCCGCCTATGACCAACACCCCAAAGAATGACCGCAGCACCCGCCGCCCGGATTGCGTGACGGAAATCCGCATAGGTAATTCTGTCCTTGTCGTTTCCG
Organism: uncultured Catonella sp.; assembly: GCA_916439065.1. Lineage (GTDB taxonomy): Bacteria > Bacillota > Clostridia > Lachnospirales > Lachnospiraceae > Catonella. The sequence goes on along the minus strand of CAKAGD010000002.1, from coordinate 693,247 downwards.
GCTATTTCAAGCAGGACACCACCGCCACCGCCGCCGATAAAATGCTGAAAGTGCTGGAAGCGGAAGCTGCTACACAAAAAATCGGCAATTTGACGGGACGTAAAGAAGCAGAAAGGACTGTACAGCCAGCCCCGGCGTGTGGTATGATAGTCATACGGAATAGTGGGGCTGGCTGTCGGAAATGGAGGACACTATGTTAAGACAGACCACCTGAAACCTTATTACCGCCCTTTATCCGAGATTATCCCACGAGGACGAGCTGCAAGGTGAGAGCAATTCTATTTCAAACCAGAAGCGTATTCTTGAAACCTATGCGAAGCAGAACGGCTTTTTCCAATCTGCAATGGTACACAGATGACGGTTATTCTGGGGCGAACTTCCAAAGACCCGGTTTTCAAGCTTTATGCTTTGCGGACATTGAAGCCGGAAAAAGTCGGCACCGTTATCGTCAAGGATATGTCACGGTTAGGGCGAAACTATCTGCAAGTGGGAATGTATACGGAAATGATTTTCCCACAGAAAGGCGTCCGCTTTATCGCTATCAATGACGGAGTGGACAGCGCACAGGGCGACAATGATTTTGCCCCTCTGCGGAACATTTTTTTAACGAATGGCTGGTGAGAGATACGAGCAAGAAAAATCAAAGCAGTAAAAACGGTCTAAGGGTATGAGCGGGAAGCCCGTCACGAGCAAAACCCGTATACGGCTACTTTATGGACGAGGACGAAAAATTTTATCATTGACGGGGAAGCCGCCCCTGTTGTGCGGCAGATTTACAGCTTGTGCCTTGCCGGGAACGGGCCGACCAAGATAGCCCGTATGCTCACAGAGCAGGAGATCCCCACGCCGGGAACGCTGGAATACCGTCGGACGGGAAGCACCCGCCGCTACCACCCCGGCTATGAGTGCAAGTGGGCGACCAATACCGTGGTACATATCCTTGAAAACAGGGAGTACACGGGCTGTCTGGTAAACTTCAAGACGGAGAAGCCGTCCTACAAGACCAAGCACAGCGTAGAGAACCCCATTGAGAAACAGGCGATTTTCGAGAACCACCATGAGCCTATCATTGACACCCAGATGTGGGAGCGTGTGCAGGAGTTACGCAAGCAGCGCAAACGCCCGAACCGCTATGATGAAGTGGGCTTATTCTCCGGCATACTCTTTTGTGCCGACTGCGGCAGCGTCCTTTACCAGCAGCGTTACCAGAACGCCACCCGCAAGCAGGATTGTTATATCTGCGGGAGCTACAAGAAGCGTACCCGTGACTGTACGGCGCACTTTATCCGCACCGACCTGTTGACCGCCGGAGTGACCGACAATCTGCGGAAAGTCACCAGCTATGCAGCGAAGCACGAAGCCCGGTTTATGAAGCTGCTGATCGAGCAGAACGAGGACGGGGGCAAGCGCAGGAACGCCGCAAGGAAAAAGGAGCTGGAAGCCGCCGAGAAGCGTATCAGCGAGTTATCCGCTATCTTCAAGCGGCTGTATGAGGACAGCGTGACCGGGCGCATTTCAGACGAGCGTTTCACGGAGCTGTCGGCAGACTATGAAGCCGAGCAGAAAGAACTGAAAGAGAGAGCCGCCGCTATCCGGGCAGAGCTTTCCAAAGCGCAGGAAGCCACGGTAAACGCAGAAAAGTTTATGAATGTTGTCCGCAAGTACACCAGCTTTGAAGAACTTACCCCTACCCTTTTGCGTGAGTTTGTGGAGAAAATCGTTGTGCATGAGTGCAGCTATGACGAGAACGGCACACGCAGACAGGACATTGATATTTATTACTCTTTCGTTGGCAAGGTAGACCTGCCCGAATGACCGCCCGACCTATCCGGCGCAATGCGCAAACGCCGGATAGGAACGGCAAAATTTTTTACACTTCTATTACTTCTTTATCGCACATCAGTAAAATCTCAGGGGATTAAGCAGCTTATGGCAAAGTAAAGACGGAATGACACAACAAACTCTCTAAAACAAGATAAACACTCAAATATAAATTGAATATAATCAATATTTATGGTATAATCTTCATAAATACTGCTGCGAAAGAAAAGGGGATTAGCATGGCATTAAATTACAAACCGTTATGGATACAATTAGCAAAAAAAGGCTTGAAGAAAATTGATGTAATAGCTATGGCAAATCTTACCACCAACGTTATGGCACAGATGGGAAAGAATAAGCCTATAACACTAAAAACTTAGAAAGAATATGTAAGGCTTTAGATTGTACGCCTAATGATGTATTTTCATTTGATGATGATTATGAGGAATAAATAAGGAGTGGGTTATGGATTTAATACAAGCATTTCTTGATGGAATTGCAATAGCAGCTATTTTTAATGGTACGGTGGCTTCTTTAGTACTTATTAATCCGAGATTCTTTTTTGACTCTTATCCAAAGGCTATTCAAAAAGCTGCACCTGTGCCAATGACAAAACAAGAGAAAAAGATAAATTCTATATTAACTATCATCATTGTTGGTATTTGTTTTGTTTATTCAGCAATAAGCCTTTTACATTCAGGAGCCGTTGGTTTCTGGAACATATTTTGGATGGGATATATTCAGTGGAGTATATTAAATGTAGGAGACTTTCTATTATTAGACTGTCTATTATTTCAGGGAAAATATAAAGATAAGATAGTCATCCCCGGAACAGAGGGACACAAAGATTATGAATTTAATAATTGGATGAAACATTTGGCTCTTGCAGAACATTTTTTATTAGTTCCGTTTTTACTTGTGCCGATTATAGCTGCAATACAGGCTTTGCTTCTTGTTTTTTTAATAAGATAAATTTTCTATTCACATGAAAATTTGATAGGAAATAGTACAGAAACAGTAAATTAAAATGTTACTGTTTTTTTCTTTGTGAAAAATTTTAATTGAGGAACTGAAATCCATGAAAGAAAAAGACAGGCTACATCAAAATTACCTGAAGCGAAAAGCAAGCGGAAAACAGAAAGAGTATGAAGATAAATATTAAGGAAAGAAGGAAGTAGACGAAACAGGAGTAAATAAAGGTTCTGAAAAGAGTTGGGATACTGGTAAAGAGTTGATGTGGTAATTTGTAAGATTAGTGATATATTGACTAAAATATAAAAAAGTGATAATATAATTATCAAAGATAATATGATTATCAAAAAAAGAAACTGAGAGGGGAAAGTGGGATGTCTTATTGCTCAGATATAACAAAAAATAGAATTTTAGAATGTGCTAAGGAGGTGTTTTTAAATAAAGGATTTGAAAATGCCCAGGTAGCTGAAATTGCCAAATTAGCAAAAGTAACTACAGGAGCGATTTATCGTCATTTCAAAAACAAGGAAGCATTATTTTTTGCTCTAATTGAAGAGGAATATAATTACACAATGAATGTTGTTTCTGATGTTGAAAACAGAAGTGAGAATAAAACGATTAAGCTATCTTCTGAACTGGATGTCGAAGAAGCAATTATAGAAAATTTATTTCTAGAAACAATGCTATTTGTTGATTATATGTATGCACATTTTGATAACTTTAAGCTGATCTTTGCATGTAGCAAAGGGTCTAAAGTGGAAACCTTTATTGAGGATATTACTGAAAGATACACAGCTAAAAACATGAAGCTTATTCATTTTAATGCTAAACAAGAGCAAATCAACACAGAAATTAAAGAGTTTGAAGTTCATGTTATTACAAAAGGATATATCACATCCTTATGCGAGTGTGTTCTTCACGGTATATCACATGATAATGTTAGTGAATATATTAGAAGTATTGTTGTTTTTCAATATTATGGTTGGCAAGGCTTAATGAAGAAATACAATAAATAATTTTTTACCTTGAGGTTAGCAACACTAACTAAATGCATGATTTGAAGGGAGGTATTTTTTTTGGAAAGTAAAAAGAAAAATGCAATTTCAGTATTGATGAAATATGCAGGTAATGAGAAAAAACAGTTATATAAATCTATTTGGACAGCGATTATCGGTGAGTTGTTCGGGATGATTCCTTTTTTGGCAATCGCCAAGCTGATAGAAAAAATATATCAATCTGAGGCAACTTTTAACACTGTACTGTATTTAACACTCATCGCTTTATGTGGGCAAATTTTAAAGGGAATTTTTACATTATATTCAACAATAACTTCACACAAAGCAACATTTCATATTTTGAAAAATATACGAAGCTTAGTAGCTGAAAAAATGTTAAGAGTACCTATGGGTGTCATGATAGATACTCCCATAGGCAAATTTAAGAATTTAATTGTAGATATAGTATCGAAGTTAGAGGATTCTATGGCTCACTTTATGCCAGAAATAACATCAAGTTTGATATCTCCTGTTTTATTTTTAATTCTGATTTTTGCTTTAGATTATAGAATGGGTTTGGCTTCGCTACTTACTATTCCTTTAGGTATGCTTGGATATATAGGGATGATGAAAGATTATGAGTTTAGAAGCAAAACTTATACGACTGCTCAAAATAATATGAATAGCACATTGGTTGAGTACATTAACGGCATTGAGGTCATAAAAGCTTTTAATCATAGTACATCTTCATATGAAAAATTTACGAGTGCAATTCAATTTTTCCATGATAGTACCCTTGCTTGGTGGAAACAAAGCTGGTTATGGTCAGCGTTTGTTCAAGCAGTTATGCCATCGACACTTTTAGGTACTTTGCCAGTTGGTTCATATTTATATATGAATTCTCAAATATCTCTATCAAATTTCATTGTGTGTATTATCTTACCTATCGGCTTTATTGCACATTTAATGAAAATCGGAAAGTATTCGGAGCAATTCAGTATGGTTAAGGCGAGTTTAGACGTGATAGATGAATTTTTATCGAAAGATGAACTTAAAAGACCAACAGAGAGAGTAGTTCTTGATAATACTCTGTATCGTTTTGAAAATGTTTCATTTGCATATGATAAGGAACTGGTGTTAAAAAATATCAACTTTGAACTAAAACCAAACACAGTAACGGCACTGGTAGGAGCTTCAGGTTCAGGTAAATCGACAATAGCAAAACTTATGGCAGGTTTTTGGGATCCGCATAAGGGAAGTGTCTATTATGGTGGTAAAAAAATACCTGAAATTCCATTTGAACAGTTAACTAATGAGATAAGCTATGTCGCTCAAGATAACTTCTTGTTTAATACAAGCATAAAAGAAAATATAAAAATGGGAAACCCAACTGCAAGTGATAATGATGTTATTGAGGCAGCAAAAGCTGCATCTTGCCATAACTTTATTATGGAACTTGAAAATGGATATGATACAAAAGTTGGAGATGCAGGAGGTTCTTTGTCTGGTGGAGAAAGGCAAAGAATTACGATTGCAAGAGCCATGTTAAAACAAGCTAAAGTCATTATTTTAGATGAAGCAACGGCTTTTGCAGACCCTGAGAATGAGTATTTGATTCAAAGTGCAATCAACAATCTTATTAAAGGAAAGACTCTTATCGTGGTTGCTCACAGACTATCTACTATTACAAATGCTGACACAATCCTTGTTATGAAAGATGGGGAAATTGTAGAGAATGGAACTCATGATAATCTTGTAAAAAAAGATGGAGTATATGCTTCCTTGTGGAAAAATTATGTGGGCGGATTAGATGATGAAAAGGAGGCGATTTAAATGATTACGATTGTAAAACGAATATTAAAAATATCAGGGAAATATCGAAAAAATGTAATAGCAGGTCTTATTTTTAGCGGACTTAAATCCTTCTTTGCTTCAATTATGTTGTTTGCGGTTCTACTAATAATGATAAACATTGAACACTTAAATATGACTATCATTATGCAAGCTACCATGATTATAGTCATTAGTATATTGGGTAGATTTATATTTCAGTATCTTTGCGATAGAAAACTTAGTGCTTCAGGCTACGAGATTTTTAAGGATAAAAGAATTGAAATAGGCGAAAAATTAAAGAAAGCACCGATGGGATATTTTTCAGAAAAAAACTTAGGGACAATTCAAGCTGTTTTAACGACAACTATTTCCGACTTAGAAGGTATGGCAATGCTTGCGATGAACTTTATTGTTGGTGGATTTTTCCAAGCTCTAACTATGACAATCATGTTATTAATCTTTTGTTTTCCTGTAGGGATGGTGTCTTTAATTGCGATAATCCTTGGAATAGTTGTTCTTAAATTAATCACAAAGAAAACTGAAAAATATTCTCCTATTATGCAAGATTCGCAGGAAATATTAGTTACAGAAGCAATTGAATATATCAGAGGAATTTCAGTGCTTCGTTCATTTAAGAAAGGAAGTGCCGGAAAAAACAAGGTTGAAAAAGCATTTTCTAAGAAATGCGAAGTTGATATAGAAGTCAATGAAGGTTCAGCTTATTTAATGAAATTATATGAAATGATTTTCAAGGTAGCAAGTTGTGCCTTAGTGTTTGTTGCTACGGTTTTATATATGAATTCACAAATTCCACTTTCATATGCACTGATGTTTATAGTATCTGCCTTTCTGATTTTTTTGGAATTGGAGTTGGTCAGCGATGGAGCTTTTTTAAGCAGAATGCTCGCAACGCAGCTTAACCGATTGGAATATATTTCGGACATACCTTCACTTGATAATGGTGGCAAAGAGATTGATTTGAATTCCTTTGATATTGAATTGAAAGATGTTTGTTTCGGATATGGCGAAAGAGAAATTCTGAAGAACATAAACTTGCAGCTAAAGTCTAATAGCAGTTTGGCTATTGTAGGTGCTTCAGGTTCCGGGAAAACAACGCTATGTAATCTGATAGCAAGATTTTGGGATGTAAAAAAAGGCGAAGTATCTATTGGAGGACATAATGTTAAGGAATTTACTTCTGAAAGCCTTTTAAAAAACATCAGTATGGTATTTCAGAAAGTGTATTTGTTTAATGATACGATTGAAAACAATATAAAATTCGGGAATCCAAACGCAACACATGATGAGGTGGTAGAGGCTTGTAAGAAAGCATGCTGTCATGAATTTATAACAAGCCTTAGTGATGGGTACGATACTGTTGTTGGTGAGGGCGGTTCAACACTGTCAGGAGGAGAAAAACAAAGAATTTCTATTGCAAGAGCGATTCTTAAAGATGCTCCAATTATTATTTTGGATGAAGCAACTTCAAGTGTAGATCCTGAAAATGAGCATATGCTCATCAGTGCAATTAAGGAATTAACAAAGAATAAAACGCTTATTAGCATTGCACATAGACTATCTACAGTTAGAGAAGCAGATCAAATTATTGTCATTGATAAGGGAGAAATTGTGCAACGAGGAAATCATAAGGAACTAATTAGTCAAGATGGAGTATATAGACATTTCATCGAAATCAGAAAAAAATCTATTGGTTGGCAAATATAGGTGATGAAATGGGAGATGTAGTTATTGATTTTGATAAGGTGAGTTTCAGTTATGGAACTCAAACTAAAGGAGGACTTAGAAATATAAACTTCAAAGTGAAAGAAGGAGAATTTGTATTACTTACAGGGCAATCTGGCTCAGGGAAGACTACTATTACAAGATTGATAAATGGTTTAATACCACATTTTTTTGAAGGTGTTTTAACTGGAACTGTGAAAGTTCTTGGAAGTGATATAAAAACTGTTACGATAGGAGAAATGGGTAAAAATATTGCTTCTATATTTCAAAATCCACGCAGTCAATTTTTCACAACAAATAGTACTAATGAAGCAGCATTTGCCCTTGAAAATTATGGAATTGAAAGAAATAAAATGATAGATAGAGTAAACCTTGCATTTCACGATTTTGAAGCTGAAACTCTTATGGATAGAGATATGTTTTCTTTATCTAGTGGCGAAAAACAAAAGGTTGCAATTATAGCTGCAAAGACCTTGAATCCTAAGATTTATGTTTTCGATGAGCCATCTGCAAATTTAGATATTCCTTCAATTCTTAAATTGAAGGAAATAATGGAAAGCTTAAAGAAACAAGGACATACAGTGATTGTTTCAGAGCATAGATTGTTCTACTTAAAAATTTGGTAGATAAATGCTTAATAATGAAAGATGGAGAAATTGATAGAGAATTAAAGGAAAATGATATTGAAAGCTTGACTGATTCGGATCTTAGAGCGTATAAACTTAGAACATTTAATTTGAGCAATATCAAGTATGGCTTGAAGAACAATGCACCTATTAGTAAGCAACAATCAGGCTTTAAGGTGGAAAATTTATCTTTTTCTTATGATGCTAATCATCAAGTTTTAAGCGGTTGTAGGTTAGAAGGGAATTTTGGTGAAACAGTAGCTATAGTTGGACACAATGGAAATGGTAAATCGACATTAGGAAAAATAATGTCAGGTTTACTAAAAGCAAAAAGTGGACAATTTTACATTGATGGTAAATTTGTAAAGCAAAAAGAATTATACAAAAATGTATATTTTGTGATGCAGGATGCAGATTATCAACTTTACTCTGATTCTGTCGTTTCCGAACTGATGCTTAGTTCTGCAAATGGAGTTGAGCAAAATGATGAAAGAATAGAAAATGCGATGAGTTTATTGAATATTTCATCATTTAGAGATAGGCATCCACAAGGTTTATCAGGAGGGCAAAAGCAGAGAGTTACTATTGCTACTGCAATAACTTCAAATAAAAGAATTTTGATTTTAGACGAACCAACCAGCGGGCTTGATTATGAGAATATGAAAGGTGTATCTGATGCAATAAATAATCTTCGTGAAAAAGGAATACTGATTTTTGTTATTTCTCATGATTTAGAGTTTTTAAGCAGAGTGGCAACTAAAGCAGTATTTATAGAAAACACTACTGTCAGCAAAAGCATCTATTTAGAGAAGGATAGTGATTTTGAGAAAATTAAAAAATTTTTACTACGAAGTGAGGGATATGAAGAATGAGTAATCCTCTTAAACAAAATGGAATAAGGTATGATCCAAGAATTAAGTTATTGCAAGTTTTAATGATTGGGATTTTAGTATTTACATTAACCGGCAAAAAGTATGAAATTCTACTTTTTTTCTCGGTTTTTGCATATGGAATGATAAGTGGTATTTATAAAACTTGTTTTAAGTTTTTAGCTGTATATATAGTGTTGTTTATGATAGCGGAAATAAGTCCTTTATTTATTTCAACTACAATACATTATTTTATCCTTTGTTTTGTAACATTGACACTCGCAGCTATCAATACGAGCAGAACAAGCGAAATATCAGAAGTATTGGCATCCTTGCAAAATATGAAAATTCCATATTATATAAACATTCCATTAGCTGTTATATTAAGATTTTTTCCTACTTTGAAACAGGATTTTACTTGTATAAAGCAGGGAATTAAAACAAGAGGGATTGATATTTCATTCTTTGGATTTTTAAAACATCCATTTAAAATTTATGAAATGATGTTGATTCCGATGTTAATGCGAATGTTATGTACCGCAACTGAGTTGTCAGCATCTGTTGAAACACGAGGACTTGGAGTTTCGTGTAAAAAAACGAGCTATACAGAAGTAAAATTTCGTATGCTTGATGTGTTATTGTTAGTAACAATGGTGGTATTTTATCTAACTATCATCGTTATGAAAATAAAAAATATTTAAAAATAAGGAGATTGATTATGGAAGAAAAAAAGAAATTTCAAATCAAAGATTTAATTATTACAGCACTTATGGTGTTATGCTCACAGGTTTTATATAGGGTATTATCTTTTCTGTTTGTAACGCCATATACAATGTTATTGGCTGTTCCGATTTGGTCGATTATCGGAGCAATTGCCTATTTCTTGGTGCCAGGGAAAACAAAAAATCCATGGATGATTCTATTATTTTGCGTACTGACAAGCATTGTAAGTTTCTATCCGCCATATATGATAAGTTGCACAGTTGCCGGAATTATAGCTATGTTAATTGTAAAAACAAAAGGAGTTAGCAATTATAAAGGGCTTACGATTGGATATGTAATATTTTGTGTTCTTGCTGGTTTTGGTGGAATGTGTGTTCCATTTCTTTTCTATGCTGATCAAACGATTAAATCTTATGCAAAAATGTTTGGCAGTGAATACATGGAAACTCTAACTAAACTTGTTTCTCCTATGACTACAGTAATATTTCTTGTTGTTATAGCGATTTGTGCGTTGATTGGAGCAATAATATCTAAGAAGCTATTGAAGAAACATTTTGAAAAAGCGGGGATGATTTAGAATTTTGTACTGATGAAATTGGAGAGGGATAATAATGGAAATGATAAAATGTAATATTACAATCAATCAAATTATTTCACCTTTCCAACATTTATAAGTACTTTTAAATAGCAATATCTTGTTATTAAAAACAGTTAAATAGAAAACTATATAAAACATTAGTTTTTAAGCCGAGAGGACATTTTACGCCAGAGTGTAGAAGTCCTCCTTTTTTATTCTCAAAACCAAAACAGAGAACTTAAAAAGGAGGATAACACGATGGATAAGAAAGAATATTACCTTTATGTAAAAGGCAAAGCCGTACCTGTAAGTGAAGAAGTGTACAAAGCCTACTGGAAGATAACAGAGCATGAAAAGTATCTCCAAAGAAAAGATTGGAAGCATAGTGTTATACCATTTTCGGCACTGGATCATGATGGACACTTTGTAGATAACATCATAGATGAAAAAATAGACTTAGAAAAAACTCTCGAAGTAAAAATGCAAATTGAAGAACTTCATAGAGCATTAAATACTCTCACAAAAGAAGAACGAGAGCTAATGGAAGCTATCTTCTACAAAGAAGAAAGTCTAAGGTCAATTAGTAGGAGAGAGAAAGTTACACATCAAGCAATCAGTGGGAGGAGAGATAGAATTTTAGAAAAACTTAAAAAACTTTTAGAAGATAAAATCTAAAAACTTGGAAAGGTTAAGTGTCAAAAAAGGTGCTTAACCTTTCTTTATAGAAACAAATAAATGCTAAAAACGGTGGAATAAAAAAATAAAGAAAGAAAACATATAAAAACTAAATAAAAAAACATACGGATAAAAGCAGATAGGAAAAAGATATAAAAAATAACCTGTCTGTTTTTTCTTTACCTGAAAACAAACCAAAAAATGAAAGGAGCTTAAAAGTGGCAGAAACATTTCACTTTGATATTTCTATGATAAGTAGAGGCAAAAGTAAATCGGCAGTCGCAGGTGCAGCATATATCTCTTGTGAGAAAAATCAAAAAAATGAATGGGACGGAGAAGTTCATGACTATCATAATAAAAAAGGACTTTTACATTCAGAAATCTTCTTGCCGGAGAATATCCCCATAAAATTAAAAGATAGAATTCTTTAACCTCTATGGGTATATTTCTATCTATAACGAGATACAGGGAGAAAAAACAAAAAATTATCCTACTACGGACAGATAAAAAAGGGAAATGCAGACCTAAAGAGATTTGTAAAAGCAATCTACTATTTGAAAGATAATAAACTTCAAACCATAGCAGACCTACAAGGAAAAGTCTTTGAACTGGCAAAGCAAAGCAAAGTAAAAATATAAGTGGTGATATTCAGAGTAAAACACAAAGAATAAAAGACTTACATCAATGTGTAAGCTGCATAGACTCTATCAAAGAAAACAAAGAGGTCTATCAGGAATACAAAAATAAAACACTATTCAAAGATAGCTTTTACAATTCTCATAAAAAGGAAATAGACAGATACCTAAGAGCAAGAAAGACCATAGAAAAAATCACCGGGACATCAGCCATAAAATTAAGTGATTGGCAAAAAGAAGTATCAAGCCTTGAAAAAGAGATACAAGACTTAACCGAAGATAAAGCTAAAGTACAAGATGAATTTAAGCAGATAGATCATATCAAATATGCAGTAAAGATTGTCAATGACGAGTATGGAATAGACCTAAGTATAGAGATAGACAAAGCAATTAAGAGAGGAGATAAACCAAGTGTGATAGCACAGATTAAAAAATCCCAAGAGCAACAGGAAAAAACAGACCAGTACAAACAAAAGGCAAAGGAAAAATATTCCGGGCAAGAAAGATAATTGTGCAACGGGCGTTGCACAATTTGTGAAAAGAAATAAAACATAAAATTTTGAAGTGTGAAAAACAGGATAACCGATATATTTTTAATTTGCCAGACACTGTCTGTTGAATTGAAAAATGTGTTTGAATGTATTGCTAATCGCAATATATTATGGTATAATACAAGCGAAAGGAAGTGGTTAATATGGCAAGAACATCAAATATATATGTAAGAGTGGAACCAAATATCAAAGAACAGGCGGAAGTGGTACTGGAAAAACTTGGTATACCTATGTCTAATGCTGTTTCAATTTTTTTAAGACAGGTGGTTATGCAAAACGGATTGCCATTTGATGTAAAAATACCAAGTAGAAAGCCTCTTATTTTGTCAGATTTAACTTCAGAAGAATTTAATATGGAAATGCTAAAAGCTCATAATGACTTTGAAAATGGAAAAGTTTATAGCATGGAGGAAGTTGAAAATGATTTAAAGAGAGAGCTTGGAATATGAAATATAAAATAATATTTTCGGAGAATGCAAAAGAAGATTTACTTTGTATTGTAAAATATATCAGAGATGAATTATTATCCACAAACATTGCTGAAAAACAATCAAACCGAATATTATCAGCAATTAAAACTCTTGATGAAATGCCAATGAGGTGTCGTTTATGTGAGCATAATGATTGGAAATCATTAGGACTTAGATTTTTACCGGTAGATAATTATTTAGTGTTTTTATATACCTGATGAAGAAAAAGAAACTTGTGAAAATATATCGTATTATATATGGTAAAAGAGATATTGAAAATCAGTTAAAAGAAAATATAACTTTTGAATAAGGATTTAAAATTCCAGACGATGTTTGGAAAATTTAACCTGAATTATTCATGAGCATATAAAAATGCTCGATATTACAAATCCTTGAACCAGTTCCCATGAAATCAATCGATTTATCCACAAAAATGGGTAGACTATCCCCTTGAAATCCGATTGAGTCATTTTGAACTGTCAAGGTACGTTAATAGTTGCTATTACAACTGTACAGTCAGCTGATGGATATTCTTCAGCGTCCTGTAGAACTCCTCTTTATAAGGACAGCTACTGCATAGTTTGAATGTTATATATCTTGCTGAACGGACTGCTCTTGCAGCAATCTTTATCAGCTTTAAACGAATGGTATCCACCTGTTGTTTTCGCATATTTGCAGGGAGTACCAGTCGCCTAAACCAATTGAATAAGTTGTAGGCAAGCATATGAAGTCTCATGCGGTTGGCATTTACTACTTTGGAATGACTGCTGACAGCAGCAAAGTCAAATCCACCTTTGCCCTCTTTTATGAAATTCTCCATCTTGCCACGCCCACAGTAAAACTGGATGACCTGATAAGGTTCCATATCCATGTTTGTAACAATAAAGGTGTACATATGCGTCAGCTGACCGTATGGTTTCAATCTTGAAAACCACGCGCCTTGGATAATCCCAGGAGCCGGCCTGATACAGAAATTCACCATAAGTTACAGCATAGCTAATCTGGTCCTCTTTGGTTGCTTTGTATAAATCTTCATCTTTATTCGAAGCAAGAGCCATGAGTGAAGAATTCTGTTTTAAGCGGATGGCATAGGAACAGCCATTCATCTCACAGGTTTTATAAAGTTTGAGAGATGAGAATCCACTGTCACCACGAAGGTATGTTTTGATGTCTCTTTCCAGATATTCCTGAAAAAGGGATTCCATAAATTTATCTGCATCATTGCTGCAGTGGAGTGTTCCATCACGAAGTTCAGCCTTCAGCAGATCCCTGGTCAGACCGTCATAGCAGAGCAAAGGATGGTATCCGTGTGCCTGATAATGGAAGTTGAAGCCTTCCCCTTCCTGATTGCCGTAGGTGCCAAATAAAGTACTGCCCAGATCCAGAAGCATATGCTCCGGACACTTTATGGAATAGATGATATCCCTAAAGCTTTTATCAATGTCATCAAACTGCAGGAGTGTATCTTCATCCATACGGTTGAAAAATCTTGATAGTGTTGGCTGTGAAGCCAGACTGTTCTTTTCAAGAATGGCATTGAAAACAGGATCAATGGTCAGTTCATCCGCACAGTCATCTTCGAAATATGCAGAGATGATCTGATAAATCATCTGCATCAGGTTTTCATCGTCTTTGTGGAAACGGACTGATGTATCATTGGTTTTAAATTTCTTTTTGATCAGCTTGGTGAAGCCGATCTTTGCAGCAAATTCTTTTATCAGGAGAAGTCCTGCATCGGAGGATAAATCGCATCCGTTAAAATTTATTTTAATCTGTCTATTGCTTTTCAGTGTGATGGTGTTTAAAATATCCATAGAGAGACCCTTTCTGCGGTATTTATTTGGATTCGACACCTAAATTTTACCACATATTTGGTCTCTTTTTCTATTCACTTATTAGATGAAATGCAATAAGCGGCTTAAATACAGTAACTATGTGGCTTTCAGCCACTTTCACGGCACTGCTGTGAATAATTCAGGATTAATAATGTAAACATAAAAAAAGTATAATAAAGAATCTTTACAAAAAGGAATCGGTATTGCTTTTTCAAGAAAAATAATATTTTCGCGTTTACAATGAAAGAAAATATTGCTTTTTGAAGGAGAAGTTAACATAAATACTTTAGAAATTTTGAGAAAATTAGATATATCTCCAAATTCCAGTAGATTTATAAACGACATAGACACTGAATTATCTAAAGAATTTGATGATAATGGTACACAACTTTCTAAAGGGGAAGAGCAGAAGATTTGTCTGACTAGAGCTATGAATAGGAGTACAGGCTTATACATATTAGATGAACCGTCAAGTTCATTGGACCCAATATCTGAGTATAAAATGTATAATGCTTTGAAGAACTTGCGTAAGAAAACAATATTATTTGTTTCACATCGCTTAGCGGCGTCAGCATTAGCGGATAGGGTTATATTACTGGAAAATGGCGAAATATTGGAATTTGGAAGTCATAGTGATCTGATTACGCAGAAAGGCAGATATGCTGAATTATTTAATAAGCAATCTGAATATTACGCTATTTGATGTAGTAGTTAATAATAGCTAATCTTCCTTGATATTAACAGTTTTTAGTTATATTATATAAGTGGATAAGAAAAATATAAAGTTGGAATTATATCAGATTGGGTGATAGTGATACTGTTTGTTACTCTTTAATAGGCGATTATGATGTAACTACATAATTGCCTATTTTTTAGATAAAGTCGCAAAGGGACAGGTAAACATGGGAAAGTCGGAAAAGGTATTATTACGCTGCAATAAAGTTTCGAAAATATACAAAAGTGGTATGCAGCAGACAAAAGCACTGTCAGGGGTGAGTCTCAGTTTCAATGAAGCTTCGATTAATTTGATTTATGGGAAGAGTGGCAGTGGAAAATCTACGTTATTAAATGTACTGGCAGGCATAGATAGTGCTTCTGATGGAGATATTTTCTTTCAAGGAAAAAACTATGCTATTATGACAGAAAGAGAGATGGCAAAACTTAGAGGGGATAACTATGGATTTATATTTCAGGCATATCATCTTATACCACATATTACCGCGAAAGAGAATATTATGTGCCCGTCTTATGTTAATGGGAAGCCCATTGATACCAAGTACTTTAGCTTCTTGGTTCAGGAATTAGGTATCACTGACTTGGTGCTTAAATGTCCCTATGAATTATCAGGAGGAGAGCAGCAAAGAGTAGCGATAGCAAGAGCAATGCTGTTAAAGCCTTCAATAGTGTTTGCTGATGAACCGACAGGGAATTTGGATAGTGAAAATACAAAACTCATAACCAATTTATTCGATAACCTGAATAAAAAGTATGGAACCACATTTATCATCGTTACACATGAAGAAAATCTCATGCAAAATCCTGATCAGATTATAAGGATAAAGGATGGTGAAGTTGCCGATGAATAGTAAAAGAACAAGGTATTTTAAGTTAATTCATATACTATTTCAGAATAATAAAGCTTTATTTATAATATCTTTATTGACATCAGCAATTGGATTTTGCTTTATTTTTACAGTAACATCCACAACCAATATGCTCATACAAAACAACAGGGATAATCTTATTAATACATATGGCAAATTTCTCGCTGTTATATCTGGTGTTGATGAGAAAACTGAAGCGAATATAAAAAATGAGTTAAATGATTTTGCATACAAAAGATTCGAAGTCGGAGGCAATGCGGTATATTCAGGTAAAAAATTAACTTTTGGCTCGATGGAAAAGAGTATTGGGGATGTCTTGGCTTTCAGCCTTATTAAAGGAGAATGGCCGAAGAAAGAAACGAGATTGTAGTTGAAGAATACCTGACAGAATTATTTAAGATTAAAAACAACAACTTGCCATCGAAGATAAGTTTTGAGAAAAATGGGATAAAGACAGATTTTATAATTACCGGCATAATTTCTAATTATTCAAGTAGACTGTCTGCGTCAACTTTTATAGAAAAGGATATAAATGTATATCCCACAGTAATATTTGCAGATGGTATGCTAAAAGATACAAAGCAGTCGTTGATTGTTTTGCAAAAGAAACTTAGATTCAATTCTATTGAAAGAGATATAAACACGATATTGAATTGGGGAAGTAATTATGACATCAAACTTAGCCATGATATGAGTATTAATTCAAAACTAGCCTCAAAAGGTTATAGTGAAGACTTGCAGTTTACCAGATTATTATATCTTGTACTTACCAATTTTCTGCTGTTGCTCGGGGAAGTTATTATAATAAGAACGCTGCTTATATGGAGCAGCAAGACAATGGCTTTGTTTAAAGCACTTGGACTTCATTCTAAGCAGGAAAGAATATTGTGGTTTTACCTGATTGGATTACTTGCAGTAATAGGATTAAGCGTGGGATTTACTTCATCAGCTATATTGGGAGTTTTATATATAAAAAGGAATTTTGGGGGATATCAGTATTACATCAGAGAATTGCTCCATACTTTTTTATTGGAAAGCAGCTTTATTAGCGTAATAATTGTACTGTTTTGTGCTGATTCAGCCAGAAAGAAATCCGGTTCACTCATAAATGAAATGCTGATAGATCTGCGGTTTACAGTCAGAAAGTATAGATTTAGAAAAATGGATATATGCGTTGTTATAATGCAAATGATTTGTATGTTTTTTATTATAGCCTCATTTAGTTTTTCAAATAGATTTGAGATGGAAAAGGGTGACATAAATTACGATTTATACAGCAAGGCAACAACCACAAGCAGCATGCTTAGAGGGTATAGCATAACTGAGAACAACGAAAGTTATTTTGACTTTGATGTAGTAAATGACCTATATAAATATGGTGATATGATTAAGCTCCAAATGGAAGCTGAAACTAATCAAAGCTCTATATTGATAGACAAGGACGATAAGACTTCCAGCTTTAATGAATATTTAGAGTATAGAAGCAGTGAATGGAAAGATAATGAGAATGAGGAAAGGTGGTATGAGGTATCAAAAGAGGCTGAGAGGTATAATGTTTTACCTAATAGGACAGTCAAGATTATTATACTAACTGAAAAAGAATTCGTATTATTGTTAGATAAACTGGGAATAGGTGAGAATGATGTTGGCTCAGACAAGGATAAGAATTGCTTAGCGTTTATACCTGAGCTTGGCTATAGCGTTTCAGGTAAGAATGAAATTATACAAGTGGGAGGAATTAGAAAGAGCGAAAAAGGGTTACGGTTTTATAAAGAAAAATTTAAGGCAATGCTTTGGAACGCTGAAAATGAAGAGGATAACGTAATACAGCTTGTAATGAAGGAGAGTACAGCGAAAAAAAGCAAACTGATTTTAGGATATGATAAAATCAGTATCAACTTGAGAGCAGATGCACCATTATCAGTTAAACATGATGTGGATACAAGAGTTTCATTAATTATGTCATCAATACAGGGAGGTATGCTTGAATCATCAGTTCTAAGGAATAAAGAAAATAAATTGATGGGAGATTATACTGCTATGCTGTCAGGTTCTATGGTATACTTTTCTTTGATAGTAGTATGCCTGTATATAGTTTTAAGTAGCTTTATCGATTGGGAAAAACATAAGCATGAGTACGGCATATTGCGAAGCTTTGGAATGAGCTATATCAGTTTATGGAGAAAGATATTTTTTAGATATTTCAGCAGCATATTTATAGCCTGCATAGTTTTAGCGCCGTTGGTAAGAGGGGCTTTTGGGGTGGAGACACTAAGCAATGCTCAAATTTTGTTTTCAATTATGATAAACATAATTATTACCTTTTTGTGTGGAAGCGTTGTATACTGGCGCTATAAGAGCAAATCCATAGTAAACATGCTATAATTAAAGACACATCAATAGAAGCGGCAGTATATCAACCTATGCACATCAATTACATATTTCACACCTTATAGGAGATAAACTTTTTTATCCGTTCTAAGGTGTGATTTTTTTATTTTAGTCTTATGCTTGTAAAAGATATATGGTGTTTTATTTGACATACATCAAATAAAACACTGTAATAATACTAAGAAAATAGAAGAGAATTATGTGGTTTTGTAGGCAATGGGGCATTTTTTCTCTTGACATCTCGTCAGAATACATAGATAATTATATAGTTATGAGACATCAGCAAAGAAAAGATAGAGGTTATTTACATGGGTAATTTATTTAATATGAACAACTTTTTCTTCCGCTTTATGGGGAAGCTTTTTGATGCAGTAGCTCTTAGCATAGTGTATACTCTGGTGTGCCTTCCGATTGTGACCATAGGTCCTGCCACCTCCGCCCTCTATTATGCTACGGTTAAATCAATAAGGAGAGATAGAAGTTATCCTATAAAGGAGTTTTTTAAGGCGTTTAAGAGGGATTTTAAGCAGAGTTTCGTAGTAGGACTTATTCTTGTAGTGGTAGGAGTAATTCTTTATGTAGATGTTAAATTTGCAATTAACTTCATAAATAACAGCCTAACCTATATGCGTTATTTATACCTCATAATAGGTATAGTTGTGTCATTTATAGCAGTTTACATATTTCCGCTTATTTCAAGATTTTCATTAAAGCTTTCAGAACTATTTAAACTTTCATTTTATCTGGCTTTAAGGCATTTGCTTACAACGGTAGTTTCTGTTATTCTGCTTTTTGGGAGCTTTGTCTTAGTCTATATTTCAGCTGGGCTTGCTATTATTTTTGTACCTGTGCTTGTAAATCTCCTAATTTCAATTATGATGGAGAAGGTGCTTATTAAATGCATGGATATGGTACAAACAGATGGAAATAATGAAAATAAGGACGAGTGGTATTTAGAGTAATTGTTAAATAATATCGGGAAAGAGGAAGAGTATGTCAGAGGAAAAATTTTCACTGCCAAGGGATTTTGCAAAAAATGTATTTAATGATGAGGTAATGAAGGACAGGCTTCCTAGTGATGTATACAAGGAGCTTAGAAAGACCATAGATAACGGAGAAGACCTAAATGAGAAGATAGCAAGAGCCGTAGCACACGCTATGAAGGCTTGGGCTATGGAAAGAGGGGCTACCCATTTCTCACATTGGTTCCAGCCTATGACGGGTATTACAGCTGAGAAGCACGATTCCTTCTTAAAGCCTGAGGGCAAGGGTGGGATAATAATGCGATTCTCAGGTAAGGAGCTTATTAAGGGAGAGTCAGATGCTTCGTCCTTTCCATCAGGCGGACTTAGGGCAACCTTTGAGGCGAGAGGCTATACAGCCTGGGATTGCACCTCTCCGGCTTTCTTAAAAGAAGATACAGCAGGTGTAACCCTCTGCATACCTACCGCATTTTGTTCATATACAGGTGAAGCACTTGACGAGAAGACTCCACTGCTTCGCTCAATGGAGGCTATAAGCAAGCAGGCTACAAGGATTGCAAGACTTTTTGGAGATGCGGATGTTACGGGAGTGAGCTGTTCAGTTGGCCCTGAGCAGGAATATTTTCTCATTGACAGAAAAGACTACTTAAAAAGAGAAGACCTCCTTTTTACAGGGAGGACTCTTTTTGGAGCTATGCCTCCTAAGACTCAGGAACTGGATGACCACTACTATGGCAATATTCCTGAGCGTATAGAACTTTTTATGAAGGAGCTTAATGAAGAGTGCTGGAAGTTAGGCATCTACGCAAAGACACAGCATAATGAGGTAGCTCCGGCTCAGCATGAGATGGCTCCTGTATTTACTACTGCAAACATTGCCACAGACCACAACCAGCTTGTTATGGAAACGATGAAGAAGGTGGCAAAGCGCCACGGGCTTGAATGTCTGCTTCACGAGAAGCCTTTTGCAGGTGTAAATGGCTCAGGAAAACATAATAACTGGTCTATTGTGACAGATACAGGAAAAAATATGTTGGATCCCGGCAAGACTCCGCACGAGAATGTGCAGTTTATGCTTGTACTTGCCGCTATAATAAAGGCTGTGGATGAAAATGCCGTACTTCTTAGGCTTTCGGCATCAAATCCCGGAAATGAGCATAGGCTTGGTGCAGATGAGGCGCCTCCTGCCATTATATCCATTTTCCTTGGAGATCAGCTTGAAGACCTGGTTGAGCAGATAATTGAGACGGGAGAAGCGACTTCAAGTAAGCAGGGAAGAAAGTTAGATATTGGAGTACACAGCCTGCCAAATCTCTTCTTAGATGCAACTGATAGAAACAGAACTTCTCCTTTTGCATTTACAGGCAATAAGTTTGAGTTTAGAATGGTGGCTTCCTCAATGTCGATTGCAGGGGTAAATACTGTACTCAACACTATAGTTGCAAATGTATTTAGGGATATGGCTGACAAGCTTGAAAGGCAGAGGACTTCAATCAGGCTGTACACGACCTTATTATAGATACTCTCACTGAGCATAGGAGAATCATATTTAACGGAAACGGCTATTCTGAGGAATGGGTGAAAGAGGCCGCAAGGCGTGGACTTCCAAACACAAAGTCAATGGTGGAGGCAATTCCGTCACTTATTGATGACCACACTATCGAAGTATTTGCAAAGGAAAAGGTGTTAAACCGCACTGAACTTGAATCCAGAGCTGAGATTCAATACGAGAAATACACAAAGACCATCAACATAGAGGCAAAGACCATGATTGATATGGTAAGGAGGCTTTTCATTCCTGCCGTGATTAAGTACCAGACTATGCTTGCAAAAGCTATAAATGAGATGGAAAATGCAGGATTGGGACTTGAGTGCTGTATACAAAAAGATTTGCTTAAGAAGATTTCGTCACTTCTTGAAGATGCGAATAGGGAAGCGGATGAGATGGAAAATATGATAATAGATGCAAAGAAGCTTCCTGAGGGAAAAGAGCAGGCTGAAGCATTTAACATTAAGGTGGCTCCTGCAATGACAGAGCTTCGTGAGAGTATCGACAGTCTTGAAGTTATTGTTGGCAGGGATTATTGGCCTATACCGACATACAGTGATATATTGTTTGAAGTTTAAGATGAATAAATGCATAAATATCCGTATAGAAAAGATATTTATGCATTTTATCTTCTAAGGGCAGGTGTCAAAGGATGATTAATATTTTTGCAAGGTGATTGTATATATATTTATCCTTTATACTTGTGATGTGGGTGTTAAAAGTTAATAAATTCTCTTGTAGGCAAGCTTGCATCGAATTTCTATACTTTTGGCACTTGTATTAATATATAAGGGGTAAGTTATGAATATTGTTGATATATTGGTTATTGGAGCAGGGCTTTCTATGGATGCTTTTGCAGTATCTGTCTGTAAGGGCTTGGCTATGAAGAAGATGGATATTAAGAAGGCTCTTGTCTGTTCGCTCTACTTTGGAGTATTTCAGGCATTAATGCCCCTTATCGGCTTTTTGCTTGGAAGCGGATTTAAGAATGTGGTTAGCTCCATCGACCACTGGATAGCCTTTGTGCTTCTTGGTATCATAGGCATAAATATGATAAAAGAGGCAAAATCCTGTGATGTTGTAAATGACTCTATGGATGTAAAGACTATGTTTACACTTGCGGTTGCAACCAGTATAGATGCCCTCGCCATAGGAGTTACCTTTGCTTTTCTTAAGGTAAGTATAATTCCTGCGGTATCCATCATCGGTCTTATTACCTTTGTCTGTTGCTTCATCGGAGTCAAGCTTGGAAGTGTATTTGGAGAAAAACTAAAATCCAAGGCAGAGATAATGGGTGGAGTCATGCTCATACTGATTGGCACTAAGATACTGATAGAGCATCTGTTCTTTGGGGGGTAATTAATATAAAAAAACAGAATAAATCACTCTAGCCTGACTATGGTTTGGAGTGATTTTTATTACTGTATTCAATTTATTATATAATTAATATATTCTGATACAAGTGTCAAAAGTACAAAAATTCGATTTGGGCTTGCTTGCAAGAGAATTTATTATCTTTTGACACGCAAAAAATATGAGTAAGTAGCCATTTTTTGCAAAAAAAAATGAGCGGATTACAAATATTTTTGCAAGGATTGCTAAAGCTGTGCTGTAGCAATCCTGTATCAATGGGTGTCAAATACTTTTGACACCCACATCATATTCTTTCAAAACCTAAATATCTGCTTCCCTGATGCTCAAGAATACCGCTGTCTCCTTCAATTAATGTACCATATTCATAATCGTTTACTTGGAATTCCTGTCTGCTGCCCGCTTCAAATTCAAATGTAATGAAATAATCTGTGGTTGTATGTCCACCATGCATCCCATGTACGCTTGTTCGTTTTGATATAATCTTAGCCTGTGATTTTAATCTTGGAGCAGCATCATTTATTGCTTTTGTTCGAAGCGAGGTTACGGCAGAAGTTATTATTGCAAAAATAATTATTGCAAATACTATAATAAACATAAAAGGCAGTATGCTGAAAATAGTAAAACCATTATCCGGAAACCAATCATCATTAAAAAAATTAAGCATAAATTCCCTCCTAAATTAGATTAGTACTGTTTAAATATAGTAATTATATGGTTATTTAAGACTGTGTCATAAATACTAATTTGCTTAATGCTTAGCTGAACTCGTTTATACAAAGGTGGATTGATATAGGAAAAATGTAGTTAATTATTTTATTTTTTTATCATTATACCACCAATATATTTAGAAATCCTTAAGAAATTCTGAAAAAAATAACACAGCATAACTATTAAAAATTAATGAATATTTATGCAAATTTATGCTTTTAAATATTCACTGACTTGTGATATAATCTGTTAATAACACAAAGCAAATGAAGAATATTTATTCACAGAGAGGAGATACATTATGAAAAAATCAGTGAAACTTGTTGCAGCCTTAACCCTTACCTTAGCCACTATGCTTACTGCCTGTTCAGGAAGCTCTGCTAAGACAGACAGTACAAAGAGTGCTTCAAAGACAGGCTCGGTGGCTGCATCGACAGCCAAGACAAGCAGTGCCGCTGCTTCAGGAAGTACTACATCAGCTAATGATTCAGGAGCAGCGAAACTTGACCTTTCAAATATTACAGGTGATGGAGATAAGCTTGATAAGATTCTTGAGGCGGGAGTTATAACCTGTGCAACCAGCCCTGACTTTGCTCCAAATGAATTTGTAGATTTAAGCAGCGGTGAAACCAAGTATGTAGGCTGTGATATGGATCTTGCTCAGTACATAGCTGACAGCCTCGGAGTAAAGCTTGAGATTAAACCTATGAAATTTGATGCGATTAAGGCAGCAGTTACAACAGGACAGGTGGATATGGCTATTTCAGGCTTTGCCTACACGGAAGAACGTGCGAAGAATATGCAGCTTTCAGATCTTTTTGGTAACACAGATGCGGATGAGGGACAGGGAATTGTCATTCTTAAAGAAAATGCAGATAAGTTAAAAACAGGAGATGATTTTACAGGAAAGACAGTGCTTGCACAGAATGGCTCCGTTCAGATTGACCTTACAACCAAGCAGCTTCCACAGGCTGAATGCAAGCCTATTACAGATGTAAACAATGGTGCCATGGAAGTACTTGCAGGCAAGGCTGATGGACTTACCCTTGATCTTGGTGTGGCTAAGATGCTTCTTAGTGCTCACAAAGAACTTGCCATCAGTGATTTTAAGTTTGAGTACGAATCTAAGGGCAATGTAATTGCCTGCACAAAGGGGGAGACCAAACTTGTAAATGCTATAAATCAAGTTGTTAAAGAAGTAAATGATAAGGGGCTTTATAAACAGTGGAAGGATAAGGCTGTAGAGCTTGCAAAATCACTTGGAGTAGAGGTTAACGAATAATGGAGTTTATTGATAATATAATCATCTTGGTCAGCAAATATTGGAATTTATTCTTGATAGGTACGGGCTACACCTTATTGCTTAGTATAATTACTGTGTTTTTTGGCTCAATCTTAGGCTCTGTACTTGCCCTTTTAAAGAATAACAAATTTCTGCCGGTTAGATTTCTTGTCTCAGCCTATGTGGAAATAGTTCGAGGAACACCTATACTTTGCAGCTTTGTATATTTACATTTATAATTCCTTTAGCATTTCCGGTATTTAAGCCGTCTAACTTTGTATGCATACTGATTGCTCTTATATTAAATTCTGCAGCCTATGTATCTGAGGTAATCCGTTCAGGAATAGAAGCTGTAGACAAAGGACAGACTGAGGCAGCAAGGTCGCTGGGGCTTAATAAAAACCAGACTTTGTTTAAAATAGTCCTTCCGCAGGCAGTTAGATATATACTTCCTGCCCT
Source organism: uncultured Catonella sp. (assembly GCA_916439065.1). Lineage (GTDB taxonomy): Bacteria > Bacillota > Clostridia > Lachnospirales > Lachnospiraceae > Catonella. Next base: position 668,572 of record CAKAGD010000002.1, on the reverse strand, counting down.
TGGAAATGAGTTCATTATGATGATTAAGGAGACATCTCTTGCATCCACTTTCTTTGTAGGAGACCTGATGACTCAGTATCAGACTGTGACAGGAGCAACTTTTCTTGTAATTGAACCGCTTACAATAATTGGAATCATATATTTTGTACTTACATTCAGCCTCTCTAAAGGAGTTGCTGTACTTGAAAGGAGGATGAAGGCAGGTGAGCGCTAATCATAATGAATATTTAATAGATGTTGTGGATTTACATAAAAGCTTTGGAGACCTTAAGGTGCTTAAAGGAGTGACTGAGCATATCAAAAAGGGCGAGGTTGTATCAGTAATTGGTCCTTCAGGTGGTGGCAAGTCTACCTTTCTTCGCTGCCTTAATCTCCTTGAAGTACCTGAAAATGGTGAGATATATTTTGAGGGAACCAATATAACAGATAAATCAGTAAACATAGATATCCACCGTCAGAAGATGGGAATGGTTTTCCAGCATTTCAATGTCTTCCCACATCTTTCAGTTGGTGAAAATATCACCCTTGCTCCCACCTTGCTTGGTAAGAAAAACCCTGGGGAAGCTAAAGAAAAGGCAAGGGAGCTGCTTAATAGAGTAGGGCTTCTTGAAAAATATGACGAGAAGCCAAACAAACTCTCAGGTGGTCAGAAGCAAAGGCTTGCAATTGTAAGAGCACTGGCAATGGAGCCTGATGTAATGCTCTTTGATGAGCCAACCTCAGCCCTTGACCCTGAGATGGTAGGAGAGGTGCTCTCTGTTATTAAAAGCCTTGTAAGTGAAGGAATGACAACGGTAATAGTCACCCACGAAATGGGCTTTGCAAGAGAGGTCTCCGACAGGGTTCTCTTTATGGATGGAGGCATCATAGCAGAAGAAGGAAGCCCTGAGGAAATATTCGGAAGCCCTAAGAATGAAAAGAACTAAGGACTTTTTAAGTAAGGTGCTTATGTAAATGACATTGTGATGAGAGGTTAGGCTTTATGCTTGGCCTCTTATTTGACTTTAAAAGTGCCCCTGTCTGTGTTATAATTAACTCGAAATAAACCGAGTCGGAGGTAACCGAATGAAATTTTACGGAAGAAAACAGGAAAAGAAGTTATTGAATAAAATGTTTAGCTCTGAATCTATGCAGACGGCTATGCTGTATGGAAGAAGGAGAGTTGGAAAAAGTGAGCTTATAAAAAATGCTCTCAAGAATCAGGATATAAAGAGCATTTACTATGAATGCAAAGAAACGACTGAAATGAATAATGTGGATAGCTTGTCAGGGATAATTGCAGATATATTTGGCTTTCCAAAGCCGTCATTTAACAGTCTGGAAGAACTGATTAGATACATATTTCAGTATTCTGTAAAAGAGCCTGTCATCTTTGTTTTGGATGAGTATCCATATATAAAAAATGCTGTGAAAGGACTAGATAGTATATTGCAGTCAATAATTGACGAATATAGAAATACAGCTAAGATAAAGTTTGTTATTTGCGGCTCTTATGTTGATATTATGAAATCGTTACTGGATTCTTCAAACCCTCTATATGGACGCATTGACAGGACGATTAATCTAAAGGCTATGGACTATAAAGAAGCTTCTGAATTTTACGGGGGATTTTCTTGTGAAGATAAGGTAAGGCTTTACTCTGTATTTGGTGGAATCCCGTATTACAACAGGTTGATTGATTCATCCCTATCGGTAAAGGAAAATATAATAGAGCTCATTGCATCGCCTGGCGCCAGACTTGAAAATGAAGTCTCAATGTACCTTAAGTCTGAGATTAATAAAATTGCTAATGCAAATGAGGTAATAGAAGCTTTGGCAAAGGGATATTCCAGATTTGGAGATATCCTTTCGCAGTCTCATGTAAGCAGCAGCCCGACTTTAGTTGATGTACTGGATAAGTTGATAAAGATGGAAGTTGTAAGCAAAATATCTCCAATCAATGATGAAAATAATAAAAGGAAAACGGGATATTATATTAGTGATCAGCTTTCTCTGTTTTACTACCGCTACTGTTTCAGATATTCCTCACAAATGATGATTATGAATTCAGATGTGTTTTATGATAGATTTATTAAAGAGGACTTTGAAACCTGGTATGTGCCGCTGGAGTTTGAAACTATTTGCAGACAGTATTTAATTGCAGAAAATAGGGAAGGAAAGCTTGAAGAGCCTTTCTTTAAGATAGGGAAATATTGGTATGATGATCCAGAAACAAGGACAAATGGTGAGTTTGACCTTGTAACGATGGACAAAAAAGGCTATATATTTTATGAAGTAAAATTTAGAGGAGAGCCTGTTAGTGGAAATGATAGAAGGTGAGATAAGCCAGGTTCAGAAAACAGGGCTTGTATGCTATAAATACGGCTTTATTTCGCGTTCCGGATTTAAGAATATAACTGTGGATAAAGAAAAGCTGATTTTAATCAAACTAGAGGATTTGTTTGAATGATTTGGGAGGCTTTAGATTTATTATTGAACTTCATTTATAGAATAGCATAATGTTGAATAGTAAAATAGACCAGTATGTGAAGCTTTTATCTTCACTAAAATTAAGGTTTTGCAGATGTTTTAACAATAAAAAATAGGTAGTTTTTGACACTTCCTAATTAAAGTGAGGGAGACCATCTATGAAAAGTTTAACAGATAATTTTGGCTATGCATTAAAGAATATAAGAGAGACTATGGGATATAGTCAGGAAGAAGTATTCCATGGCATAATCTCAAGAACGGCTTGGAATAAGTATGAAAATGGAGAGCTTACACCGGATATGCTTATGTTTCAGGTACTGCTTGAAAGACTTGGTGTTTCTGATGAAAGGTTTGAGTATATAATACCAGATGCACTCCATAAGTTTTATGTGTGGTATCTTAATTGTTTTGCATATGCAGAAAACAGAGATTGGGAGAAGCTGTTAATTGAAAGAGAAAAATTTGATTCTTTAACTAAGGTAAATGCCGGGATATATTATCAATACAGAAATTTTTATAGACTATATAATAAACAGACAGGTGAATAATAATTATGAAAAAGCATATTTTTATATAAAAAAGCTATAGATTATACAATAAAAAGATGTAGACCAAATAGTAAAACAAAGAAAAACGACTTTCTGTATTCGAGTGGCATTTAATAACCAATTTATATGACGTCGAGTATGAGCTGTTTCCTGATAAAAAGAGATGATAACAGATAAATTATATGAGTTTTATAAATATGCAGACAGAAGCATAGAAGATGGACTTGTTAAGCATAAGATAGTTCCAAGATTGGGGCTTAGCTTATTAAGAAATGATAGAGAAAGCTTTGATATCGGTGAAAGGCTTGAACTTGAGGGAGATATTCTTAAAATGCTTACAAAATTTTTCTGTATAAGGGAGATTCCAGAGATATTGAAGCTTCTGATAGAAGACGAGCCGACTTTTGGTAAAAAGAATATTTATAAGAAGCAGAGAGAAGCAGTAGAGAGTGTATTCGCTATGGTAGGAGTTTCTGTCGGCTTTATTACTGAAATTCATATAACAAATGTAAAAAAATACATGGTTTTAAGTGATGTGCTTAGACTTAGAAGGAAAGAGGCAGGTTTAAGTGTAGAATCTGTAATTGCAGATATTTGTGATGTAAAGACCTACAGTAGAGCAGAACTTGGTAAAAGTTACCCTAAAAAGACCATATTGAAGAGTATAGCAAAAAGATTAAATTTAAGATGGCTCTACTTTAAAGGAGAGATAGAGAGTGCTGAGTATGAGGATTTTATGCTTATGAGTGAATGCAGGAGGCTTGCTTCGCTTAGGGAATATAAGAAACTTTATAAAGAGAAAGAAAAACTAAAGCAGAGGCTTGATATGAGAATTCCTCTTAATATACAGGCGGTAGAAGGACTGGAGATTTATACAGAAGAGATTTTAGATGAAGAGAAGATAAAAAGATTGTGGGAGATATTTTCGTATACAGGTGAAAATTCGGAGAATAGCATATACACAAGAGAAGAGATTGAGATTTTAAGTAATATAGCTAGGTTTATTGGGATAAAAGAGACTTATAAGGGGATAGAAATGCTTGAAAGACTTTTTGAAGATGTAAGCAACAAAAAAAGTGTATTTAATGTTCGGATGTCAATTATTTCAAAAGATTTAGCATGGTTATATAAAAATGTAAAGAAACTTGAAAAAAAGTTATAATCTTGCTTTTAAATGAGATAAAGGCTATTATTATAGAAAATATTGCAGATTTAATATTAAACCTTTTAGATTATATTTCTACGATAGAAGAAGAACTCGGCAATATAGAGGAGGCAAAAAGATTTGTAGAGATATGTTCTATATTGCCGAGTTATATGAAATGTATGAAGATGCAATGATGATAAAAAGAGTATTATGAAAAAAAGTATTTGACAGTAATATAAAAGTGGTATTAGCGTTTTTCATATAAAAACCTATTATTTATATAGATTTTATTCCTCTTGTAGTATAGCCTGTTTTGTCTGCACATATACTTTTTATAGTTGCACTTGTATAACTGCTTTTTTTGATACTTCTGAAATAGTGGTTATTGAAAAATATAAGACAGACTATAATTGTAGTAAAGGCTAAAAGAACTTTTTCTTTGTTTTCATATGAATACCTCTTTCTTAATTTGATTTATTTTTTTGATACACTTACGCAGAACAACATAATATTAAATAATAGAACAGACCGGTTGGGTTTACATTTTTTTATTCATTTATGTAAACTCTAGTGGTATGTTAATGTGTAGGGATATGTGATATGATGAGGGTGCTTAATTAAGTGAAAAAATCTCGAGAGAATCTGATTGTTTTAATTTGAAAGGAGTTATATAATGAATAAAATAAGTAAATACTTTACATTTATGTTAGCTATGGTGATTTTGACTTCAAGTGTTTTCTCCAGTAGCGTTTATGCCAGCATTATGATTGGTATGAAAAAAATAACAAATACAGAAATTATTTATGTTGAAGCTGAAAAAGGAGTAATTGTGCCGGTAGAAGTTACTGAGACTATATATACTCGCGATAGAGGATTTAGCGGATTAAGGAGCATTACAAGATATTCAAACTCACCCAAAATAGGTGAGTATCGTACTTATAAAATTAAAATTTCCAATGAGGTCATGGGTTTACCTTTGTATACAAGTGGAAGTTTATCCGCATTAGCAAAGAAGAAGGCGGCTAAGGCAATTTCAGCAGCAATCACTAAAAAGTTGGGTGCTAATTTTATACCGGGATTAAATTTCGTTTCTTGGATTTTGAACACTGTTGCAATTGCTAATGCAGTCGCAGGAAATAAAGGATTAGAAGTAACCATTGATATGAAATATACGGAGATTAACATGCATAAAGATGGCTATTCAGTGAGAGGATGGTCTGCTGTAGGGCTATCTATTGATACCTATTAAGATAGGAGATATAATAATGGGTAAAAAAATATTTATATGCAATAACTTTCCTTCAGTTGATTGCGTCTGTTGCAGGAATTATACTTATAATAATGAATTTACTTGGAATCCGCAAGACGGATAATTTATTTCTTTTTATATTTTTTTGACAGTATTAGCAATATCTCAGTGTATAGACAGTATTACTAAAAATCAGAGATAAAAAGTAATCACTGAGTTTTTATACCAGACAGATTTTTTTATAGTTTTTATTAATGAAATAGACCATTAGGATTTACAAAAACTAAAAACGTAAAAACCTAGTGGTCTGTTAATGTTGTGGGAAATGTGTTAAGATAGGGAGTATTCGCTTATAATCCAATCTTTGACAACTTATTATTAACTAATTACAATATTTTTTTCATATTTTTTTCTCAGTGTAGAAGCCCCTTTTAATTAATATACTGTTGTATTTTTTAGTAAGAATAATTATACATAGTCTACAACTTTTCCATTTTCCCAAAGTTCATTACAGGATAAATCAATATCATCATTCCAAGAGATACCATATCCCCCGGAGTCCACTTGTACCTGTTCAAACAAACCTTTGACATTTGAGAGAGTTTTAAATGATTCAAACTTGTTAAAAAGAGAAGCAACATTATATTGTTTGCATTCGCCGTTGACAAAATTTATAAGAAGATTGTATTCCGGCAAAGGCTTAACATCTTTAATCTTATAAAACATCGTATCTCCTTTCTGCCGTCTGCAGCCATTATAATGGTGGCAGCTTGATAAACTCCTGCGTATCCCAAATTTTTTGTAATTCCGTTTTATGCTTAACCGCCCATTCTTTCACAAGAGATTGTGCTTTAGCAGGTAAATCACCTTCAATCATGGTGAGGGTATTAATATCAAAAGCGCCTATATATTCACCATATAAAGCATGAAAGTGTGGAGGGTTATGTTCGCTTTGTTGAAAATACATTTTTATTATAATACCATAAAATCGTGAAATTATGGGCATTCTTAAATCTCCATTTCTATCTGTTATAATTTGATTATATCAAGAAATTGTGTTATTATCAATACGCTTTGCACTTGAGATTCTCTTTTGCATAACTTTTTGCATAACTAAAAAATGTACTTGACCTTTTTTGAATTTAAAATACTTTTAAGGTATGTTACAATTAACTCGGAATAAGTCGAGTCAGAGGTAACCGAATGAAATTTTATCGAACTTATTGCATCGCCCAGTGCCAGACTTGAGAATGAGGTCTTAATGTACTTAAAGTCTGAGATAAAGAAAATTGCTAATGCAAACGAGGTAATTGAAGCATTGGCAAAAGGGTATTTAAAATAGCATAGGAGCATACTATGAAAAGTTTAACAGATAATTTTGGCTATACATTAAAGAATATAAGAGAGACTATGGGATATAGTCAGGAAGAAGTATTCCATGGCATAATCTCAAGAACGGCTTGGAATAAGTATGAAAATGGAGAGCTTACACCGGATATGCTTATATTTCAGGTACTGCTTGAAAGACTTGGTGTTTCTGATGAAAGGTTTGAGTATATAATACCAGATGCACTCCATAAGTTTTATGTGTGGTATCTTAATTGTTTTGCATATGCAGAAAACAGAGATTGGGAGAAGCTGTTAATTGAAAGAGAAAAATTTGATTCTTTAACTAAGGTAAATGCCGGGATATATTATCAATACAGAAATTTTATAGACTATATAATAAACAGACAGGTGAATAATAATTATGAAAAAGCATATTTTTATAAAAAAAGCTATAGATTATACAATAAAAGATGTAGACCAAATAGTAAAACAAAGAAAACGACTTTCTGTATTCGAGTGGCATTTAATAACCAATTTATATGACGTCGAGTATGAGCTGTTTCCTGATAAAAAAGAGATGATAACAGATAAATTATATGAGTTTTATAAATATGCAGACAGAAGCATAGAAGATGGACTTGTTAAGCATAAGATAGTTCCAAGATTGGGGCTTAGCTTATTAAGAAATGATAGAGAAAGCTTTGATATCGGCGAAAGGCTTGAACTTGAGGGAGATATTCTTAAAATGCTTACAAAATTTTTCTGTATAAGGGAGATTCCAGAGATATTGAAGCTTCTGATAGAAGACGAGCCGACTTTTGGTAAAAAGAATATTTATAAGAAGCAGAGAGAAGCAGTAGAGAGTGTATTCGCTATGGTAGGAGTTTCTGTCGGCTTTATTACTGAAATTCATATAACAAATGTAAAAAAATACATGGTTTTAAGTGATGTGCTTAGACTTAGAAGGAAAGAGGCAGGTTTAAGTGTAGAATCTGTAATTGCAGATATTTGTGATGTAAAGACCTACAGTAGAGCAGAACTTGGTAAAAGTTACCCTAAAAAAAGACCATATTGAAGAGTATAGCAAAAAGATTAAATTTAAGATGGCTCTACTTTAAAGGAGAGATAGAGAGTGCTGAGAGGAGGATTTTATGCTTATGAGTGAATGCAGGAGGCTTGCTTCGCTTAGGGAATATAAGAAACTTTATAAAGAGAAAGAAAAAAACTAAAGCAGAGGCTTGATATGAGAATTCCTCTTAATATACAGGCGGTAGAAGGACTGGAGATTTATACAGAAGAGATTTTAGATGAAGAGAAGATAAAAAAAGATTGTGGGAGATATTTTCGTATACAGGTGAAAAATTCGGAGAATAGCATATACACAAGAGAAGAGATTGAGATTTTAAGTAATATAGCTAGGTTTATTGGGATAAAAAGAGACTTATAAGGGGATAGAAATGCTTGAAAGACTTTTTGAAGATGTAAGCAACAAAAAGTGTATTTAATGTTCGGATGTCAATTATTTCAAAAAGATTTAAAGATGGTTATATAAAAATGTAAAGAAACTTGAAAAAAAGTTATAATCTTGTTTTAAAATGAGATAAAGGCTATTATTATAGAAAAATATTGCAGATTTAATATTAAACCTTTTTAGATTATATTTCTATGATAGAAGAAGAACTCGGCAATATAGAGGAGGCAAAAAAGATTTGTAGAGATATGTTCTATATTGCCGAGTTATATGAGAAGTATGAGGACTCAGTTATGGTAAAGGAATATTATGAGAGGGAGTTCAATGGTAATGTGAAATGGTATTAGTAGCTTTAAAAAAGCTACTATCAAAAAGCTACTATCTAAACAGACCTTATACGCTTATCTACAGGAACGGTTTTGTCTGCACATATACTTTTTATAGAAGCACTTGTATAACTGCTTTTTGATGTTCCTAAAATAGTAATTACTGAAAAGGCAAGACAGACTACAATTGCTACAAAAGTTGTAATAATCTTTTTCTTTGTTTTCATATGAATACCTCTTTCTTAATTTGATATATTTTTGATACGCTTAAACAGAATAACATAATATTGAATAATAGAACAGACCAGTTGGGTTTACATAAATGGGGTAAAAATGTAAACTCTATTGGTCTGTTAAGGTCTATGGAAATTTGATATAGTAAAATTGTCTAGTCGAGCGAAGTTAGCACAGAGCAAAAAAATATTTTAGTAAAGATAAGTACAGTAATATTATTTATCGTGAATTAGGTTACAAGCCATATGTTTTAACTAATGGTAAATTATTAGATGAAGATATTATAGAAAAAAAGCTTATAAGGCTAATATTAGTGCCTTTTTGGTGTCAATTGAAAATCCTTATGACCAGTCTGAAAATGCTCCATCTACCGATGAAGTTTTAGAAAAAAATAAGAAAATATAATAAGGCTAAAAGTGCCTGTATTACCAGCAATAATGGTAGTAAAAATGAATATTTTGATAAGTTATTTGAAATTTGTAATTATGTGTATGAAAGGACTAAAATCCTCCCTTCATTTTCAGAACTTACTTATCATATGTTCCAAATTCCTACTGAAGAAGATATAAATGCCTTATATAGTAATATTTTTGAAATAGCAAAAAAATACTATAAAGTTACACCAATTAGAATGTTTCCATATTTATCACCTGAATTATATGCCAATAATCAAAAAAATTATTTATCAGAATTGGATATTGAAAATTCCATAGGAATTACAAATGATAATATAGAGAGTGTAGCAAAAAAACATAGTTTTTAAAAGCTTAATAGAAGTTATATAAAAAAATCCTTGTAGGGATTCCGAATGTGAATGGTTTGAAGATTGTAAATTTATAAAATGGTTGTGGTTATATACTTATAATGATAATATATCTGTAGAACAAAAAAATTAGATGCATTTTGTAGAATGAGAAAAGCTTTTAAATAAAGGATTGTTTGATGGGATTATGGCGAACAAAAAGAGGAGAGAATCTTGGTAAAGTTATTTAGAAATAAAAATTTCAATTATTTTTATAAGCTCGCTAATGATTTCGGCTATTGGAGATATAGTAGATGATGTTGCTTTTTATGTAGCTTGTATATATCCTGACAAATTCAACTGTTTTGTCAGGATATATATTTATTGTTAAGATAATAATAACTTTTTTTAGGAATATTCATGTCAAGCATAGCAGATAAATGGAATAAGAAAAAAATTATTTTTTTCAGCTCATTTAGCCAAGCTATGGTATTAGCCATAATATATTTCATATATGTTAATAATAAATTGAACTTTATTGTTATTATTATAGCTATGATTTTACAGACTATTTTTTTATACAATATCAGCACCGGCAAAAATGCCTTGATTTCAGAAATATTATGTGATAATGAAATTGTTGAAGCTCGTTCTTTTATCAATATTTCACATAAATTTATAGAATTATTCAGCTATTTGATTTCAGGGACAATTATAGGTGTCATAGGAATTGGTGGAGCTTTTATTGTGCGACATTGTAACATTTATCATATCAGGAGTGCTTATCTGCAAAAATATTTATTCCGAATAAAAATAACACATAATGGAAATAAACTGAATTTTATTGAGGATACATATGATGGGCTTAAAATTGTTTTTTTAAGTCTAAAATTATTTTTATAATAATGAGCATTACTTTTGTGGCGAATATGTTAGTTACACCAACAGAATCATTTATCAATATATATTTACAAAAATAATAATGCAGGTAATATTGGATACTCATTGTATATGTTTTCTATTTCTGTAGGTGGAATTATTGGCGGATTTGCTATTTTATATTTGAAAAAAGTATTTTAAAAATAAATATTCTTATGATGATAGGGCTTTATATGTGGGGGTATGGGATTGATTTTATTATCATTTGAGGAAACAACAAAAATTATATACTGTTTTGCAGCTTTTAATAAACGGCATATCTTTTAGTTTGATTTCGGTAATTAATTCATCTGTATTGCAATTAAAACGCCCCTAAAGAGATGATTGGTCGAGTGTTTAGTTTGTTTAAGTGTATCTCATTTGTTGCAGGTCCTTTAGGGATATGGATAGTAGGACAGTTTGGTGAAATTTATAGTTTAAATAATATTTTTGGTATTATAGGCATCTTATTATTGATACTAGCACTTGCAGTATCAAGATTTAGTATTATAAAGAAGAAGTTATAGAGTTAAGTTTAGATAATATTTGTTGTATTCAAACATTTTTGAAATATCATTGCATACAGTTAATTACTAAGACTTCCCACACCAATACGGTGTGTTAAACCTTGAAAATTCAATATTTTAGCCAATAAAGAATGGCATAAACCTGCCCGGTTTGATATAGTAGAATTGATTAAGAAACCATTGTACAAAGGAGATTTGTGCCATGACCAGTATGACACAAAACCATTTCGATGAGAATAACTTAATTGACTGTGTTTGGAGATTTTTTTCCAGACATCATGTTGGCAGGCTTCTTGCCAGATGTAATGGAATGAAAGAAAAAGGTGTTTCACATGTTTCTTTGCTTCGTTACAAACTCAGCAACATTTTTGTCGGAAGAAGTATGTATATGCAGCAACGTACCAGCTCCTTTAAGGAAGATTTTTCAAAGGGCACTTTTTATCGTTTCCTTAACTCGGTAAAAACAAACTGGATTCGTTTTACTTCTCTTCTTGCTGCTGACATCGTAAATAATGATCTCAAAAAGCTAACAGATGATAAAAGGAAAAATGTTTTCATCATTGATGACAGTCTTTTCAATCGCACCACCTGCAAGAAAACAGAGATGGGGTCAAAGGTTTTCGATCACACGGATATGCATTTCAAAAAAGGATTTCGTATGCTTACCTTAAGCTGGAGCGATGGAAATACACTTATTCCGGTGAACAGCTGCCTGCTGGCATCTGCAAAAGATACAAATATCATCGGTCCTGTAAAACACTTTGATAACAGAACCCTTGCCAGTAAAAGGCGCAAACTTGCTCAGACAAAAGCACCTGAAGCAATGATGACACTGTTGGATACTGCCCTCAGCGCAGGGCTGAAAGCTGATTATGTCCTTTTTGATTCCTGGTTTTCAAACCCTGCACAAATTACAGCTATCCATTCAAAAGGTAAGGACGTAATTGCTATGATTAAGAAAAGCAGTCGAATCAAGTATTCACAAGATACGACCCTTTCCAAAGAAGAGATTATCCGTATTTATGGAAAACGCTGGCAAATTGAGCTTTTTTACAAAACCTGCAAATCTACACTGAATCTTATTGGAGAATGCCATAGCTTATCATATGATGCACTAACAGCCCACGTAGCAATTGTGCTTACCAGATATATGTTAATTGCAATGGAACAACATCAAAATGAAGATCAGAGAACCCTTGGTGAGTTGTTCTTCTTCCTTGTCGATGAAATGGCAGACATTACTTTCAGCAGATCGCTTGACATCCTGATGGGTGCCTTGATGGCAAGCATTCAGGTAATCTTAAAGCTCAGTGATGAGCAATTGACTGTTTTTACTGCTGATTTTGAAGCAAGACTATCTGAATATCTGCGTAATGCGCTCCATCCAGAGGCTGTAGTGGCATAAATCGCTATTTTGGTAGCTGAAGTATTGAATTTTCAAGGTATGGACCCCATTTTAGGTATGGAAAGTCTTGGTTATTTATATTTGCATTTTTGACAATTTTAGCGATTACTCAGTGTATAGACAATGTCGCTAAAATCAGAGATAAAAGTCATAACCAATGTTGGCTAGGAACAAACAAGGAAATGGACACTGTTTTTATGGGAGGCAGAGCTTTGGATTATATAAATATATCTGATTATCAAAGAGTTAAATATAAAGACATAATAAAAAAATCATATTTGAAACATGTTCAGTGTTTAAGATAATTGACGAATATGGAGATTTAGAGATTAAAAAAATTTGGAGATATCTCAGAGTTTAATAGATATACAACATACTAAAAAAACTGGAATGGAGTAAAAAGAAGTGGAAGAAAGGTATATGTATATTCTTTTTAAGCTCACTCGTGAAGTTAGGGATTTTTGAAAAAAATATAATAGTTTTTTTCGAAAAAGAATAGTATCGAGAGTATAATTTGCAATACAGCACTTGAGGGTCAATATGATTATAGCTTTATAGAGAAAGAAACCGGGAATTGTATATTATATATTATAACTCATGAGGGAGAAGTTTTTTTAAGAAAAGATATTTACAATAAGCATTCGGAGATTTTTTTCTGAAAATAGCGTTTTGTGAATAATTAAGAAGGGCGGTAATTTAATGGAATTTGGAAAAATATTTTTTTCTTTTTTTATAGTGAGCCCTATACCGGCAGAAGATGTAGAATTGTTGACAGAGAATATTTTAGATGATTTATATGCGTCATCATCTGAAGTAGATCAGTTAAACATTTTCTTTCACTTACAAAATGAATATTTTTTTCTGAAAAATACAGAGAAAGTGAGTGAAATGGCTTATTTATGCTACATAATCTCGTATTATTTATTTACAGCTTTGACACCGCCACATTCGGAAGAACTTGCATTAGAATACATCAAAGAGGCTGTAAGTTTGGAACCAATTGAAAAATATAAAAAATGGATGGAATTTGTGAAGAAGGGGAATTAAAGGCTGTTTTTGAATTAAACAAGCATAAGGTTATTAATGCACTAGATTATATAGCCTTATGCTTATTGAAGTATATTGATATTTTCATTACAAATGAATATAATAGTAATATAAAAATATGATAAATCAATTCAGAATGTAAGGAGTGATTTTATGGCAGAACAGGTTTTAATACAATTCAGAGCTGATAAGAAGTTAAAGCAGGAAGTTGCAGATATATACGAAGAATTAGGAATAGATTTACCTACAGCATTTCGAATGTTTATGAAACGTAGTAAACAGGTAAGAGGTATTCCGTTTGATTTGACTCTGCCTGAGCAGTCAGTTACTAGAGCAGATGCTATTGAAGCGTTTTATGAAGCTAGAAAGCAAAGTGCTGATACTCCAGAGATGTCTTTGGATGAAATTAATCAAGAGATAAGTGCAGTTAGAACTTCGAGGAAGAGGTGATTAACTTGATATATGTAGTAATTGATACAAATGTTTTTGTATCTGCACTTATAACAAAAAACAAAGATTCAGCTACAGTAAAAGTATTAGAAGCTGTTTTGTGTGGAGATGTTGTGCCGTTATATAATAAAGAGATTCTCAATGAATACGAAGAAGTACTCAGTAGAAGCAAGTTTAAGCTCTCTACAAGAGTAATAAATGTAATGCTTTTAGCAATAGAAAAATATGGCATAGAAGTTTTTCCACAATCTACAGGTGAAATTTTGGTGGATATGGATGATTTAGTGTTCTTTGAAGTGGTCATGGAAAAAAGAAGTGATGACGCATATTTAGTTACTGGTAATCAGAAACATTTTCCAATTAGAGATTTCATTGTCACACCTGCAGAGATGATGAAAATTATCAATAAACATAAGAAAGATTCACTTTAAATTGAGTTCTGTTATGTTCTCAAAATAAAATAAGGAGTCCCTAAATGCTGACAATAACAAATCTACGCAAATCTTTCCGGGAAAAATCCGTCCTAAAAGATGTATCATTTACCGTAAATGCAGGTGAAATAGTCTGCCTTTTGGGCAACAACGGAGCGGGGAAGACAACAATAATAAACTGTATATTAAAAATGATACACCAAGATTCAGGTGAGATAAGACTCGCTGGAAAGGATATACAAAACATAAAAAATGGTGAATATTTTAACAAAGTAAGTGCCTTGCTTGAGTCAAGTTCCAATGTATATGACTATCTTACAGGATGGCAGAATATTGAATATTTTGCAGGACTATCTAAAATAGACTGTAAAACGCCTGATATAGCAAAGTACATAGATGATTTTGAACTAAGAGAGGCAATCCATAAGCCTGTTGGCGAGTATTCCAGAGGAATGCAGCAAAAACTGGCTCTAATTATATCCCTGATGCTCTCGCCAAAGCTCTTGCTTTTAGATGAACCAACCTTAGGGCTGGACATAAAGAGTAAAAACTCAGTTATAGACAACCTTAACCACTTGGTAAAGGAAAAAGGAATGGCAGTCATACTTACTACACATCAGATGGAAGTAGTACAGAAGCTAAACAGCAGAGTTCTAATACTAAAAGACGGAGTAGTAAGGAATTTTTCTGAAAATGTCCAAGATACAGCCCTTAGTTATGTGGTTTCTTATATGAAAGATGGGAATATAGTTGAGGAAGAGGTGGAAGGAGAGTTTTCAGAAGTCTATAACAGTTATTCCGATAAGGAAATTGTGGAGATAGTGAGGAAAAAGAAAGACATGGAAGAAAAGGTAATGGAGGCATTGGATGAATCTGATTAGAGCAGAATTTAGAAAAACTTTTATAGAGGCACTTAGCTATTATCCTGACTACATAGTAGGACTTATTACAGATTTTTTCATTCTTTTCATCGTCATAAATACTGACGGAAATAAGGCTTATAAGGTATTTGGATATATTTTGTGGATGCTTGCAAGTGGAGTCATATCGGAAGCCTCTATGTGCATCTCGACTGAAAAGCAGCTTGGAACTTTGCAGAACATTATGATTAAGCCTTATTCAATCGCTCAGATTGTAACAGTTAAGACCTTTGTGTGGTTTAGTATAAATGTTATAAAGGCTGTTATAACCATCGCTATAGCTATGTTATTCTTAGATGTGCAGAATATGTTCAGGTTGGAATACTTATATATCACAGTCTTCGTATGTATAGGGATAATGGGGCTCTCCTATGTGCTCGCCTCTATAACCCTGATGTTTACGAAGGTTGCATCATTTGTGAGTATAATCAGCTATGGTTTTCTTTTCCTGTCGGGAAGTATAGTTAAAATTCCGGATGCTTTGGTATATACCAATCCAATATCTTATGGTGTAAAATACGCATCTTTGATATTAGAAAACGGGCTTAGATTTACAGATACAATAATCTTCTTATCAATATGTGCAGGGTGGCTGGCTGTGGGATATTTAGTTTTCAAGTTTATTTTTAACAGGAGCAAACAGTTTAGATGGACTTACTAGTAAATAAAATTTGAAAGTAAAAATTTTGAATGTCTATTTATCAAATAAATCAGAATGTGTACCTGTTCTGGATGCTGTTAGTATAAGTTCGGAATTATTTATTGCATTCATCAAATAATTCCTTAGCAGAATTATAATGTTTAGCAGGAAGCTTTCCTGACATTATCATTTTTGCTTCATTTATTGCAGACTTAGTTTCAGAATTAAAGTTAGGCTGTTTCAGTTCAAAAGGAAGCCCACCTTCCATTATTGATTTATTAAGAAAAATATTTATAGCATCTGTAATGGTGATGCCGAAACTTGAAAAAAGTTTTTCTGCAGTTGCCTTTGTCTCAGGCTCAATGCGGATATTGATATTTGCAGTCTTTGCCATAGACTTTACCTCCTTATTTTAGTCGATTATATCACATTGTATGCACAAACGCAATACAAAATAAAATCATCCTATATAGAAAGCTCCTAATAATATTTCCTAAGTGAGTCCTGAAAATATTATTAGGAGCGGCTATTATTTGAAGCTATATTTATCTAACAAAAGTATAATCTAAGCAGTATGACTTATCTCCATACAAACCAAATAAATAAATATCCTGCTACAACAGCGGCAATGGTGAAAGGAACACCTATTTTCATAAAGTCCTTAAATGAAACCTCATAGCCCTCCTTACGAAGAAGTCCTATACCTGCGATATTGGCGGAAGCGCCGATAGGGGTTATATTTCCGCCAAGGGTTGCACCTATAAGGAGACCAAAGAAAAGCAGATAAGGGGCAACGCCAAGCTCACCCGATACGCTTGCTATTACAGGAAGCATGGTAGCCACATAAGGGATATTATCTACAAAGGCAGATACAAGAACTGAGCCCCACACTATGATTGTAAAGAGAACGAAGATGTTTCCTCCTCCTACATGTACAATGATGTCAGCGAGGTCTGTGATGATGCCCTGCTCTTTAATACCCCCTATTACAGTAAAAAGACCGGCTAGAAGTGCCATAGTAGCATAATCCACATTCTTTATATTCTCTATCATAGTTTCTTTGTCTTTAGTTGCGATGTATTCCCACACCACACAGACAACTCCCCAGACCATACAGATGACACCATTGGTTATCTCAGGTTTGTTAGGGATGAAGGAAGCAGCTATAAGGAAAACTATATGGCCTACCATTGCGATGGTGGGTATCATATCCTTAACCTCTGTATGCGCATCAGAAGATACAGGCATTATGTCCTTACGGAAAACTAACATCATAATAGGTATGGTAAAGAGGGCTCCAAGCTCAACTGCAAAGAAGATGCCGGGCTTACCTGCATGATGAAGAAGTCCATAAAGTCCATCTTGGCAGCACCTGCCAGCATAATGGAAGTAGTATCGCCGACAAGAGTAGCCGCACCCTGAAGATTCGAGGATACTGCGATTGAGATTATCATAGCAACAGGAGATATCTTCAGCTTTTTACATATCGCAAGTGCCACAGGGGCAACCATGTATACAGTAGCCACATTATCTATAAAGGCTGAGATAATGCCTGAAAACAATGACATAAATATCGTAGTCCACATTACATTTGGTGAAAGATTAAGTATGTGATCAGCAATCAGATTAGGCATTTTGGACTGAATAAAATAATCCACTATGATTACCGTACCGAATATCATAAGCAGGATATTCCAGTCTATGGTATGAAACAAGTCGCCTATGGGGAGTATTCCAAGCACCAGAAAAATGGCAGCAGTTCCGCAGGCAATAAAAGGCCTGCGTTTTGCAGGAAGGAATATCATAAGGGCATACATTAGGACAAAGAGAGCAATTGCGATTGTTTTTAACATGAAAACTCCTTTTTATTAATGTGATATTTAAGTATCATACACTATGGGTGTATTGGTTGCAAGATATTTAAACGAAAATTTTGCAATGATTGTTTACAAATTTCCTAAAAGATATTATACTTGTATTGACTATTTCTTAAATTCGCTAAAACAAATAAAACATGTTTTCTAGTGTAAAAAGCGTTGCCTTATCCGGCATCAATGGAACTATTACAAATGTAGAAGCTGATATCAGGAACGGACTTCCGTCATTTAATATGGTGGGATTTCTTTCTACGCAGGTAAGAGAATCCGGTGAAAGGGTAAGGGCGGCTGTTCTTAATTCTGGATTTTATATGGAACCCAAGAAAATCCTTGTTAATATTTCCCCTGCCGATATAAAAAAAGATGGAACTTCATTTGATCTTGCAGTAGCAGTGTCTGTTTTGTCTGCACAGCTTGGTTTTGACAATGAATACCTAAGAGAGACAGCCTTTGTAGGTGAGTTAAGCCTCAATGGAGAGGCTAAGCCGGTAAATGGTGTGCTGCCAATGGTGTGTGCAGCAAAAGAGGCCGGAATTAAAAGATTTGTACTTCCAGCAGCTAATTATAGAGAGGCAAGGCTGGTGGATGGAGTTGAAATAATGGGAGTACTGACTCTTGCTGAAGCCATAGAACTTGTACAAAACAGAGTTACCAGAGGCAGAGAAATTGAAGCAGAACCTTCTGTGAGTGAGATGGAAAGCTTACCGGATTTTTCAGAAGTTCATGGACAGGAAGGGATAAAGAGGGCAATAGAAATAGCTGTAAGCGGTATGCATAACATACTTATGATAGGCCAGGCAGGCTCAGGGAAAAGTATGCTCGCAAGCCGTATTCCTTCGATTATGCCGCCTATGTCTGTGGATGAAAGCTTAGAAATAACTAAAATATACAGCATATCAGGGCTTTTGGAGGAGGGAAGAGGGCTCATCGAAACAAGGCCGTTTAGATCGCCGCATAATTCCATATCTTTGCCGGCTCTTGCCGGTGGGGGAAGTAAGGTTAGGGCAGGAGAGATAAGCCTTGCACATAACGGAGTCTTATTTTTAGATGAGCTGCCTGAATTTAACAGACAAACCATAGAAGTACTGAGGCAGCCACTTGAAGAGAAAAAAATAACTATAGGAAGGGTGAATGGCACGGCAACCTATCCTGCGGATTTTTTGCTTGCAGCGGCTATGAATCCATGTAAATGTGGATTCTACCCGGATAGAAAGCTTTGCCATTGTAATGAAATTCAAATAAAAAATTATCTTTCAAGAGTCAGCAGGCCTTTAATAGACAGATTTGATATAGTTACAGAGGTTAAACGGATAAGCTTTGAAAGTATATTTAACAAGGAAGGGAAGGAGGCAGAAAGTTCTGCAGCAATAAGAAAACGAGTCTGTGCTGCCAGAGATATACAAGAGGAAAGATTTAAAAATGAAAGGATTCATTTTAACTCTCAGATGGATTCTAAAATGACTGATGAATTTTGCAAAATAGATGCTAAGACCAAGAGCCTCCTGGAAGATGCATATAAAAAAAAATCAATCTAAGCCTTAGAGGGTATTACAGGGTGTTAAAGGTAGCCCGCACTATAGCTGATATAAGAGAGAAGAGTGAGGTTACAGAACTGGAAGCTGCGGAGGCTATACATTATAGAGGGATGATTGAGAGGTTCTGGGGATGAGAGAAGAGTTATTCATGTTCTGGCTTTCGTTGGAAGGCCATATAGCAAAGATAAAGTATGATATATTGGTGGCAAACTACGGTAGTTTATTAGAGGCATATGAAGCAATAAGTAAAGGAAAATATCTTAAGATTAAAGGTGTAGGTGATAAGCAGCTGGAAAGGCTTAAAAATCTCTCAGATAAATCAGAATTAAAAGAAAAATATGAAAAAATGAAGGAAGATGGAGTGAAATATGTCAATTATTTTGATAAAATCTACCCAGATAAGTTAAGAAATATTTGTTCAGCTCCAATAGGATTGTTTTATAAGGGAAGCTTACCAAGTAATGAAGAAAAAATAATAAGTGTTGTAGGGTCACGAGATGCCACTGAAAAAGGTTTGTACTATGCAAAAAAAATATCTGAGGAACTTTCGGATAACGGAGTAAGTGTTGTAAGCGGTATGGCTCTTGGCATAGATTCAGCAGCACATTATGGTGCTATACAGGGGAATAAGGGCAAGACTTATGCAGTACTGGGCTGTGGGGTAGATATTTGTTATCCATTGAATAATATAGAGTTATATTTGTCTATTATGAAGGAAGGAGGAATAATCTCTGAGTTTCCTATGGGAACTGAGCCTATGAAGGCAAATTTTCCTCAAAGAAACAGGATAATAAGCGGGCTTTCAGATGGGGTTTTTGTAGTTGAAGCCAGAGAAAAGAGTGGAAGTTTAATCACGGCAGATATGGGTCTTGAGCAGGGAAAAAATATTTATGCCCTTCCGGGCAGAAGTGAAGAGCCTTTAAGCCGCGGCACCAACAAACTTATTCAGTATGGAGCTAAGCTTGTAAATGATGTAAATGATATACTTGAGGACTTTGATTTTCCTATTTTAAACATAAAACAAGAGTGCCTTCAAAATTTTACACTTGAAAGCAACGAAAAAATAGTGTATTCTACCCTCTGTTTGATACCTAAACATATTTCTGAAATTTCATCTGAAACAGGACTGGAGGAAGGAGAGCTTTTTGCTGTTCTTTTAAGGCTTGAATTCAGAGGATATGTTAGGAGAACAAGCTTTGAATATTATATTGCTGTACCATTGTATGTATAATGAAGAGAGGAAGAGAATATGTCTAAATATTTGGTAATAGTTGAATCACCTGCAAAAGCGAAGACAATCAAAAAATATCTCGGTACAAACTATGAAGTAATTGCTTCCATGGGTCATGTAAGAGACCTGCCAAAGAGTCAGATGGGAGTTGATATCGAGAATGACTATGAACCAAAATATATAACGATAAGGGGTAAGGGAGAATTACTTGCAACGCTTAGAAAGGCGGTAAAGAAGTCAGACAAAGTCTATCTTGCAACTGACCCGGATCGGGAAGGAGAGGCCATATCCTGGCATTTAGTAAATGCACTTAAACTGGAAGAGGGGAAGTATAAGAGAATTACTTTTAACGAAATTACCAAGACTGCTGTGAAGAATGCTATAAAAACTCCAAGAGATATAGATATGGATCTGGTGGATGCACAGCAGGCAAGAAGAGTGCTTGACAGAATGGTTGGTTACAGTATCAGCCCTCTTCTTTGGAAGAAGGTAAAACGGGGGCTTTCGGCAGGAAGGGTACAGTCTGCTGCCTTGAAACTTATT
Source organism: uncultured Catonella sp. (assembly GCA_916439065.1). GTDB lineage: Bacteria > Bacillota > Clostridia > Lachnospirales > Lachnospiraceae > Catonella. Next base: position 647,533 of record CAKAGD010000002.1, on the reverse strand, counting down.
AGCGATAGGGAAGATAAGATAAATGATTTCATCCCTGAAGAATACTGGACCTTAGATGCACATTTAACGGCAAAGGGAGTTAAAAAGCCTGTAATAGCTAAATTTTATGGTGATGACACAGGAAAGCTTTCTATTAGTTCAAAAACTGAGATGGACAAGATAATGAAGGAACTTAAGAAGGCAGATTATAAAATTATTGAGATTAAAAATTCGGAGAGGATGAGAAAGGCTCCACTTCCGTTTACGACCAGTACATTACAGCAGGAAGCTTCGAAAAGCCTTAATTTTTCAACACAGAAGACAATGAGAATTGCACAGCAGCTCTATGAAGGTGTGGAAATTAAGGGGCAGGGGCTTATTGGTCTTATTTCATATCTGCGTACAGATTCGACAAGAATCTCCGAAGAGGCTGACAGGGCTGTAAGAGAATACATAAATAAGTCATATGGTGAAAAATATGTGGCAGAACCACAGGTATCAAAGGATAGGGGTAAGAAAATTCAGGATGCACATGAAGCTATAAGGCCTACGCATACTGAATTATCCCCTGTAGTTGTGAAAGAATCCCTGTCAAGAGACCAGTTCAGACTGTATGCACTGATATGGAAACGCTTTACAGCAAGTAGAATGAAGCCGGCGGTTTATGATATAAAGTCGGTAAAGATATCAGCTGGTAAATACATATTTACTGCCTCAGCTTCAAAACTTAAATTTGATGGGTTTATGTCTGTGTATGTGGAAGCTGATTTTGAAAAAGAAAAGGATAGTATTTCTGATAATATAGATGGGAAGACTGAACTCAAATTTGAAAAATTTGAAGAAATGCAGCATTTTACGCAGCCGCCTGCACATTTTACCGAAGCCTCTCTTGTAAAAACGCTTGAAGAATTGGGGATAGGCCGTCCGAGTACCTATGCTCCTACTATCACAACTATCCTTGCCAGAAGATATGTGGCAAAAGAAAATAAGGCAATTTTTGTTACGGAAATAGGAACAATAGTGAATAAGATTATGAATGCAGCCTTTCCTGAAATTGTAGATACGAATTTTACAGCTGCCATGGAGGGATTGCTTGATAAAGTAGAGATGGGTGAGATAGCTTGGAAAGAAATTGTGAGGAATTTCTACCCTGATCTTGCAGAAGAGGTTAGAAAAAGAAGAAGAAAAACCTTGAAAAAAATAGAAATTCAAGATGAGGTTACGGAAGAAATCTGTCCAAACTGTGGAAGAAACCTTGTAATTAAATATGGACCACATGGAAAAATTTCTTGCCTGCCCTGGATTTCCTGATTGCAGATTTACAAAAACCTTATTTGGAAAAGGTGGGGGCAGCCTGCCCTATATGTGGTTCGGAAGTGGTTATAAGAAAGACGAAGAAGGGCAGGTCATTTTATTCCTGTGAGAGAAGTCCGGAGTGTGAGTTTATAAGCTGGCAGAAACCTTCAGCTGTTAAATGCCCTGACTGCGGTTCATATACGGTTGAAAAGGGAGGAAAGCTTGTATGCTCAAATAAGGAGTGCCAAAAAGTAGTTGTAAATGTGCCGGCAGGAAAATAATCCTCTTGTTTATCCAACTGTTTACATCTTAAAATTATTAATAATAAAGACCTGATTAGAATTAATTTGTGTGAATAATTTATTTCTAAATTAATATTTTGAGCAATTAATTAATTTGTCTTGATTATTAATACAATTGTGTGGTACAATCTCATGTATACAAAGATATTCATTCTTCATTTTACTTTATACTATGAGTGATCAAAAGATTGAATTATGCATATTGAATTATCCTAATGCAAGCTGCGGCCTTTTGAAATATGGTTATTAGTATTTTGAAATGGATATTAAACTTAAAATTATCTCTTTTATTAGAGAACATCAGGAGGGGCTGGAAATGAGTGTTCAGTTATTGGATAAAACAAGAAAAATCAACAAGTTACTGCACAACAACGATTCTCATATGGTGGTCTTTAACGATATCTGTGGAGTGCTGAGCGATATACTTGACTCCAACATTATAGTGCTTAGCAGGAAGGGAAAAGTTTTAGGGATAAAAAACAGGGAGGATATACCTGCCATAAGGGAGCTGATTAAAGATAATGTTGGCTCGTATATAGACAGTAATCTCAATGAAAGACTGCTTAGTATCCTGTCTACCAAAGAAAATGTTAATCTTACCACTTTAGGATTTGAATTTGAAGAAGTAAACGAATATCAGGCTATTATTATACCGATAGACATAGCCAGTGACAGATTTGGCACTCTGTTTATTTACAAGAAGAACGAGCCATATAACATTGATGATATAATATTATCAGAATATGGAACTACCGTAGTAGGGCTTGAGATAATGAGATCGGTGAACGAAGAAAATGCCGAAGAGAGCAGAAAAATTCAAATTGTTAAATCAGCTGTAAATACTTTGTCTTTCTCAGAACTTGAGGCTATTACCCATATTTTGGGTGAATTAAATGGCAGCGAGGGAGTGTTGGTTGCGAGCAAGGTTGCCGACAGAGTTGGTATTACTAGGTCTGTTATCGTAAATGCATTGAGAAAGTTTGAAAGTGCAGGAGTTATTGAATCAAGATCCTCAGGAATGAAGGGTACTTATATCAAAGTACTTAATGATGTGGTATTTGATGAGCTGACTAAAGTAAACAACAAATGATGGAGCATTTGTATGTACAAAGGGATTTGGTTTAAGACTAAGTCCCTTTGTATGTTTTTAAACTAATTTAGGAATTAGGTTGTAATTTGGTGTAAAAAAATATTTATAATAGATATGTTAGGGTATAATTATTATAACTGTATAATTTTAATTAAACGGCGTAATATGGTTATGAGCCGGTATGAAATTTTAAAATAGGAGTAAACTATGATTGCATCAGATGCATATAATTTTATCAATGTCCTAAGCAAGGCTGCGGATGCAAGCTGGCTGAGAAATAATCTTATTTCAAATAATATTGCCAACAATGATACTCCGGGATATAAGCGAAAGGATGTGCAGTTTGAGTCTTATCTTGCGATGGAGTTAATCAGGGGAGGAAGCCTAAAGCATAGGGTTGCCAATACTGATTTGAGCAGGCTTGACGGCACAGCTTATACAGACTATGCGAGCCTTAGTTACAGGGCGGATGGCAACAATGTAGATATACATACAGAAAATACCTATCTTGCTGAAAACCAGATAAGGTATTATACACTGTTAGATTCAATGACGCAGGAGTTTTCAAGGCTTAAACTTGCACTTACATCAACAAATCAATAAGATAATAAAAGTATTGAATATAAATATAACAGGAAGAGGTAAGAATAATGTCGGTTTTTGGAGCGATGGATATAAGTGCTACAGGCATGACAGCACAGCAGCTTAGAACGGATGTAATTGCACAAAACATAGCGAATATAAATACTACCAGAGATGAGAATGGGCAGGTATACAGACGAAAAAATGTTGTATTTACAGAAAAGGATGTAACAGGATTTTCTCAGATTCTATTAAGAACAGCGGGACGGGTAGGTAACGGAGTGAAGGTTACAAGCATTTACTCAGACACCAAAAGCCCGGTGAGGCTTGTGTATGATCCTTCACATCCTGATGCAAATGAGGATGGGTATGTTGAGTATCCTAATGTAAATACAGTTCAGGAAATGACAGATATGATTGATGCTACAAGGTCATACGAAGCAAATGTGACTGCTTTTAATGCGACTAAAAATATGATTATGAAAGCTCTTGAAATGGGTGGAAGCCAATAATTTACAGGGTTTTATTACTCAAAAAAATTATGTTGGAGATGAGAATAATGGATATTGCTGCAATAGGTAGTTTAGTTCCACTAAAAAATATTAACGGTATCAATACAAAGAATTCACAGGCAGGTGTAGTCCAGGGAAGCAGTAGTGAGGGATTTGAAAGTATATTTAAATCTGCACTGGATATGGTAAAGCAGACCAATGACCTCACTAATGCAGCAGAGCAGGAAGAGATGAAATTTGCACTTGGAAACTCTGATAATATAGCGGATCTTATGGTGGCACAGAGAAAGCAAACCTATCCCTTCAGTATACGGTTGCGATAAGGAATGCAGTAATGAGTGCCTATAAAGAGATAATGAATCTGCAGTTCTAATTATATTTTAATACTGCTGAGGAGAAAATTGTAGATGAATACGCTTTTAGAACGCTTAAGGAAAATTCCAGCCAGGTTTTTGGAATTTTGGAATAAATATTCGCCAATGCAGAGGATACTTATGATTGCAGTTGGAGTAGGAGTTTTTCTTGCAATCATTTTGGTGTCCTATTTTGTCACAAAGCCGGTTATGACTACATTGGTTAAGTCTGAAAAAACTGCAGATACAGCTAAAATAAAAGATTTATTAGATGAAAATGGAATTTCTTATAAAATATCATCTGATGCCACTACTATTTCGGTAGATCAGAAAGATTATTCTAATGCTTTATTAGTGCTTGCTAAGAATGATATTCCTTCGATTGGAATGTCGCTTGATCAGCTTTTTGATAATGGATTTTCTACGACAGAAAGTGAGAAAAAGCTTAAAGCAAATATATATAAGCAGGACTGGTTGAGACAGGTACTGATTAATATGGACAATATTGATGATGCAATGGTGTCTATAACTTCTCCAACCACAGGAAATACTCTTTTTTGCAGAAACAAAGGACACATCAGTTAGTGTAATTTTAACTGTAACTGATAATTTTAAACAAGACAATGCTAAGACTATAGCCAATATACTTGCAGGTGCTGTCGGAAATGACAGTACTAAGGCAGTTACTATAGCAGATCAAAACGGAAACCTGTTGTTTAATGGAGCTGATAATGATGTATTTAGCGGAGGTATCAATTCCATTAGTGATTATGAAAAGAATGTAACGGGGGTCAAGAAAGAGGAAATTTATAAAATTCTTGTAGGACTTCCGGCTTATGATGATGCAAAAGTTGCAGCTAATTTTATTTTTGATATGAATAAAATCAGCTCAGTGTACACCGAGTACACTCCGCCTGATGGAGCAGAACAGGGGTTAAAGTCGCATGATTATACATATGATGCCCAGAACTCCAATGGAAATGGAGGCACTCCGGGAACAGATGCCAACAGCGAAACGGATTATATGGTTCAGAACGGGGCAAATGCCCAGGGCAATGTATCTATAAAAGAAAATGATTATTTACCCAATAAGAAGGTAACTAATACAGAAGCTGCTATGGGAGCAATCAAACCTAATGAGTCATCGATAGCCATAACTCTTATTTCTTATATTAACTATAATGAAAGGAAATGAAGAAAAATGGCAAACTTGAAGGAACAACATTTGATGAGTTTATGTTTGCAAATCAGGAAGCGACAGAACTTACTGTACCTTCAAATGTGATAACTCTTGTTTCGAGGGCAACGGGAGTGCCTGAGGCCAATATACAGATATTAGCCTGGCAGGTACCTATATTCCAGCCGGATGAAGGCGGCGGTTTCTTCACGTTCACCAATATCCTTATGATTATGCTTGCAATCCTTATAGTTGCACTTCTAATCTTTGTAGTATTTAGAGGCCTTGCACCTGTTGAGGTTGTTGAGCTTGAGCCTGAACTTTCGGTTGAGCAGCTTCTTGCTACAACTAAGGAGAACCAGTCACTTGATGATATCGAATTCTCAGATAAGTCTGAGACCAGAAAGATGATAGAGAAATTTGTTGATGAGAATCCGGAAGCTACAGCTCAGCTCCTTCGTAATTGGCTGAGTGATGAATGGGGGTAAATAATGGCTGCTAAGACTTATTCTGAATATACCGGAATTGAAAAAGGTGCCATTCTTATGATTGCACTTGGTCCGGAAAAATCTTCATCAGTATTTAAGCATCTTAAAGATGAAGAGATAGAGGAACTTACGCTTGAGATTGCCAATACCAGGAGTGTTTCTCCGGAAATAAAGGATGCTGTTTTGGATGAATTTTATGAGATTTGTCTGGCACAGCAGTATATTTCGGAGGGTGGCATTGGTTACGCAAGAGATCTTCTTGAAAAAGCACTTGGTGCAGATAAGGCTCAGACAGTAATAGGAAAACTTACGGCAAGCTTACAGGTTAGGCCCTTCGAGTTTGTGCGTAAAGCAGATGCATCACAACTTCTTAGTTTCATACAAGACGAGCATCCGCAGACTATTGCACTTATACTTTCGTATCTGCCAACATCTCAGGCTGCAGCTGTTGTATCTTCTCTGCCACCTGAAAAACAGCCTGATGTTGCAAGGCGTATAGCAACCATGGATAGGACTTCTCCTGATGTTATAAAGGAAGTGGAAGATGTGCTTGAGAAGAAACTTAATTCTCTGGTAAATCAGGATTACACAATTGTTGGCGGTGTAGACAGTATTGTTGAAATTCTTAATACAGTTGATCGTGGTACAGAGAAACATATTATGGAAACTCTCTTGAAATTGAAGAACCTGAGCTTGCAGATCAGATTCGAAGAAAGATGTTTGTATTCGAAGATATACTGCTGCTTGATAATAAATCAATTCAGCGTGTGCTTCGTGATGTTGACAACAATGATCTTTCTATTTCTCTTAAGAATGTCAGCGAAGAGGTTCAGAATGCTATATTTACAAACCTTTCAAAACGCTTGGCTTCTATGATAAAAGAAGAGATGGAATTTATGGGTCCTGTACGTGTTAAGGATGTCGAAGAAGCACAGCAGAAAATTGTTAATATCATACGAAAACTGGAGGATTCAGGAGAAATCATTATTTCAAGAGGTGGAGGAGACGAGATAATTGTCTAATGTAATAAAGTATTCAAGGGCAAGAGATGAAGATACCGGTTTTATAATAGATTCTGATGCCAGAGCGGATTCTTACTTTTCTGCGCTTGTAAGACAGCATGATGAGAAAATTGAAAAAAAGGGAAAAAAACAAGAAAATGAACAAGAAAATATGACACCTTTGGGAGGAACAACTCCTGAAATTGCCATAGAAGAACCATTACAGCTGACTCCTGAAGAGATAGAAGAAGAAGCAAAGAAGCGTGCCGCAGAAATTCTATCTGAAGCTGAAGAAATGAAAAAACAAATAATGAACCAGGCAATTAAAGAGGCAAATAAAGGAGAAAAGTCTTAGTGAGGCGGCTGCTGAGGCGGGCTATAAGGAAGGCTGTGAAAAGGCACAGGCTGAGTTTGAAGTTAAATTAAAAGAACTTGAAGAAGAAAGAGAGAGGCTTAGACAAGAGTATAGACTTGAAACAGAAAGGCTTGAACCCCTTTTTGCCAGTTTGGTAATTGACTATGTAGAGAGGCTTACGGGAATTGTTGCAAGAGAATATGAAACTGTAATATATAATATGCTGTTATCGGCTATCAATAATGCAGAAAGCAGTAAGAGTTATATCATTCATGTGCCTAAAGAACAGTTTGAGTATGTTAACTCCAGAGGAGATTATATTAGGGATATTGTAGGAAATCATGCGAATGTTGAGATAATTGCAGACCGTGTGCTTCCGCTTAATGGCTGTAAGATAGAGACTGATTCCTGTGTTATTGATACAGGGTTGGATACAAGGCTTACTACACTTACCAATTCTATAAGGCTTCTTGTAGGAAATAAGAAATAGTAACGATAAAATGATGGGAGGGTAATAGTATTGATTGATATAAATAAGTATTATTCCCTTTTGGAACAGCCCTTAGAAAAGATGTATGGCAAGGTGACCAAGTTTATTGGACTTACAATTGAATCGCTCGGGCCAAGTGCCAATATAAATGATTTATGTATAATTTATTCAAACAACAATAGTAATAAGGGAACCTATGCAGAGGTCGTTGGTTTTAGGGACAACCGCATTCTGCTGATGCCTTATGGTGATGTAGAGGGTGTTGGAATCGGGAGCCTTGTTAAAAGTACAGGAGCTCCTTTTCATGTTGATGTAGGATATGGAATGCTTGGGATGGCAGTAGATGGATTAGGAAGGCCGATAGATGTGACTAAGACCTTTGATAAGGAGGACAGCTACTCTGTAGAGGCAACTCCTCCTGATCCATTATCCAGAAAGATGATAGAAGACATTCTTCCGCTTGGAGTTAAAGCGGTGGATACGCTTTTAACTATAGGCAAGGGACAGAGGGTTGGTATATTTGCGGGTTCCGGTGTGGGTAAGAGTACCTTGATGGGTATGTTCGCAAGAAATACAAAGGCAGATATAAATGTAATAGCTCTAATTGGAGAACGAGGCAGGGAGGTAAGAGAATTTATAGAACGTGATTTAGGAGAAGAGGGTATGAAGCGTTCTGTAGTGGTAGTTGCAACCTCTGACCAACCTGCTCTTATTAGGAAAGGCTGCTAAGACAGCCACAGCAATAGCTGAATTTTTTAGGGATAAGGGCGAGGATGTGCTGCTTATGATGGATTCGTTAACCCGTTTTTCAATGGCTCAGCGTGAAATAGGACTGGCCAGTGGAGAACCACCTGTGACAAGGGGATATCCACCAAGTGTTTATTCGGAAATGCCTAAACTTTTGGAAAGAGCCGGAAATGCGAGCAGAGGATCAATAACAGGACTGTATACTGTACTTGTAGACGGTGATGATATGAATGAACCAATAGCGGATACAGCGAGGGGTATACTGGATGGACATTTCATTCTTTCAAGAGCTTTGGCACAAAAGAATCATTATCCTGCCATAGATGTACTTCAAAGCATATCCAGATGCATGTCTGCGATAGTAACTGCTGAACATAAAAAACTTGCAGGTAATATGAAAAATGTACTTGCTACTTACCGCAGTGCTGAGGATCTTATTAATATAGGAGCATATAAGCCGGGGTCAAATCCGGATATTGATTTTGCTATAAGTAAGATTAAAGAGGTAAATGCATTTTTAATGCAGAAAACAGATGAAAAATTTTTACTGGGAGATGAACTTGAAGAACTAAGAAGTATATTTGCAGAAACAGAATAAATTTATTTAAGATAAGGTGGGAAATGGCAAAATTTAAGTATGGAATGCAAAATATTCTTGATTTAAAGGTAAAGTTAGAGGATCAACAGAGGATGGCTTTAGCTGCTGCCAGAATAAATCTTAATAGTGAAGAAGACAAGTTAGAAACTCTTTATACAAGAAAAAATAATTATGAAGAGGCATTAAGAACTGCCTGTAAGAATAAACTAAATCTTAGTACCATAAAAATTGGTGCTGCAGCCTTTGAAAGTATGGATTACTTCATAGGGCTGCAAAAGGTAGAGGTAAAAAAGGCTGAAGGAAAACTTAAAATTGAGCAGGACAAGATGGTCGAGGCAATGAAGGAAAGAAAAATTCAAGAAAAACTTAGAGAAAAAGCCTTTGATAGATTTGAAGGAAATAGCTGATGAGGAATCAAAAATGGTAGATGAGCTGGTAGCTTATAAATATAACTCTAATAGAAATGAAGAGGAGCAGGAATAAATGGCTGATATGGATGAAATGGATGATTTAGATAATCTTGAGGAAACAGCAGAAGATAGTCAGCCAAAAGGTAAAAAGCATAAAAAGGGCGGAGAAAAGAGTGAAGAGAAAGAAGGAATATTAAGCCGTATACTCACCATAATTATCGTTCTTTTTATTATTGCTATATGGCTTGCAATATTTGCATTCCTTATCAAATATGATGTAGGAGGCTTTGGTTCTACCGTACTTAGGCCTGTACTTAAGGATATCCCCGGTGTGAATGCAATACTTCCGGATATACCTGATGAGCAGGCGGCAGAAGAGAATAACTATCCTTACAAGAATCTTCCCGAGGCAATGGATAGGATAAGGGAGCTTGAAGCTGAACTTGCTGCTGCGAATGGCAACAGTAAAGGAAATGCTAATTATTTGGCACAGCTTGAGGCTGAGGTAGCAAGGCTTAAAACATTTGAAGAAAATCAACTGCAGTTCCAGACTGAAAAGGATAAGTTTGACAAAGAAGTTGTATTTAATGATAAGGCTCCTGATATAGAGGAGTATAAAAAATACTATGAATCAATTTCGCCTGATAATGCTGCAGAAATATATAGGCAGGTTGTGGAACAGCAGGAAAAAGAGAGAAAATTAGTGGAACAGGCAGAAATGTATAAGAGTATGAAGCCTGAAGAGGCTGCTAAAATTCTTAATGGAATGGGCGGAGATCTGGATTTGGTTTCAAATATTTTGCTGCATATGAAGACAAAGGAGGCAGGAGAGATTCTTGCTAAGATGGATGCTAATATGGCAGCCAAGGTTACGAAAAAAATTTCAATAATGCAGAGTAAATAAACTTAAGTTTTTCTCCCTTTTATCCGATATATGTAATAGGGTATGTTATACCTAATATTAAGGATAGGAGGGAGAGTTTTTATGTCAACAGCACAGGTTAAACTGAATGCTGTTTCATCGTCAGTCACCGTTAAGGCTAAGGCACAGATAGGAAAGTCAGATACATCATTTTCTGATGTACTAAATAAGGAAAATACTGTGGCTGCAGCTAAGAGCAAACCAAGAGAGTTAAAAGCAAATACAGTTTATGGCAAAAACTCTAAGGAAGGTGATAATGCTTCAGGTGTAAACACTGATAATCAACCTACAGAGAAGATAGGAGAGAAATTATCTTCAAGTAAAAATGAAACAGTGTACAAGGCAAAAAGCAGTGCATATCAGACAGATAAAGATACTGTTAAAACAAATTTTACGGAAATGCCTGAGAATGATGGTGGAGGGCAGGATGAAAAAGTAAAAGATTTAATGGCGGTACTCGCAAGCCTAGTCGCTAATATCTCACATAAAACAGATACAGACGAGATAACTGTTAAAGATTTTATAATCGAAAATAATTTAACATCTGAAAATTTGCTGGACATTGATAGTTGGAAAAGCTTTGTTACTGAGATTAACGGGCTTGATGATATTTCAGCTATACTCACAAATGATGAAGCATTTAAGAATTTAGGAGATATCTCCGAAATCATAAATCTTCACATAGATGAGATGGGGCAAATGACTGCCGGAATGACAGAAGGCGTCACAGATGAAACACAGGTGATAAAAGACTTACCTGCAAATGAACAGAAGGAAATAGTAAGCTTTGGCGAAATACTTGCGAAAATGTTTAACAAGCCTCAAAAAGAAGAGTTTGCTGTGACAAGCAAAGCGGCAGAGACTGAAGAGCCTGTAAAAGAGGATGGAGGCGAGAGGGTTGTAATTACACCTTTAGCAGTGAATACAACCGGTAATGAAACGGCAGACACTCAGTCAGGTTTTGAACAGAACAGCCGGACTTCACAGGAAAATAAACAGGTAAAGCCCACAGAAGCTTTGGGAGTTTCCACGCAAAATTTATTTGATAACATAGCAGCCAACCTTCAGAAACTTGAGGGAACAGCTTCACTGCCGGAGGGAACTACCGCAAAGGCTATACTTGAGCAGGTGGCTAATCAGATACAAAATCTTCATGCACCTGACAGAACAAGCCTTGAGTTCACGCTTACACCTGAGACTCTTGGTAAGGTGGCTATAAATGTATCTTCTAAGCATGGAGTATTACAGGCTGAATTTAGAGTCGAAAATGCTGATGCTAAGGCTGCACTTGAGAGCCAGATAGCTGAATTAAAACTCAATTTTGAAAATCAGGGACTGAAGGTAGCAAATGTATCTATAATGATATCGGAAAATGGTATAGGCAGAGATGATGGCGGCAGGAATACAGGTGAAGAAACAAGAAGAATAATAATAAGAGAAATAGAAACTTCACTCTTGATGGAGAAGATGGCATTGAATCTATATCCCTGTCACCGGAAGAGGCAATTGCTGCTTATACAGACAACGGAACAGGAAGTAATATAAACCTTGGTGCATAAAATATATTTTGGGTTTAAATCTAAGAAAGGTAATATATGTCAGATTTCAGTACAAACTATAGTTCAACCAGAACAGATAAAGGCCTGGAGGCACAGGTTAGGGATGGTATTATAAGCCAGACTAAAAATATAGAAAAATTAAAGACTGCGGATGAACTTAATAAGCTTGGGAAGGATTCTTTTCTTAAACTGCTTTGTGCTCAGATGGAGAACCAGGATCCAATGCAGCCGCAGAGTAATACCGAGTGGGTATCACAGTTAGCTACTTATTCTACACTTGAGCAAATGCAGAATTTAAATGCAACTATATCAAATTCACAGGCCTATGGTCTTATCGGACAGGAAGTTGTATTGGCGGCTAAAGATGCAAGCGGTAAGGAGACTACAGTTAGCGGTAAGGTTGATTTTGTATCTGTAAAAGGTAATAAATCTTACCTGTCAATCGAAGGTAATCTCTATCCAGCGTCAGATTTACAGTCTGTGATTAATCAGGAATATCTAAAGGGAGCTACACTGCCTAGGGTTGAAAATAAACAGCTTAAACTTAATAAGGATCATCCTGAAGTTATGAAGTTTAAGGTTCATATGGGTGAGGGAATAGGAAATGCAACAGCGCTTGGCCTAAGCATCGCCGGTAATGATATACCTGCTAAGCATTTCCATGTTGGAGAAGATGGAACTGTAACAGTATATCCTGATGCATTTAAGGATCTTAAACCAGGCACATACAAGATAGATGTTAAGTTTAAGAATGATTTTAATACACACAATAATACAAATCTTTCACTGACAATTACAGAAGGTGTTGAACCGAAGAAGCCTGAGGGGGCAAATAAACCTGAAGAAGCAGCCAAGCCTGAGGGATCAAATAAACCTGAAGAGGCAGCTAAGCCTGAAGAACCAAAGAAACCTGAAACACCATAACCTTTATGTTTGATAATGCGGGGTGATGGAAAAGATGGTTCTTGCCCCAAATTGTCAATAAATTATATAAGGGAGGTGATGATGTGAATGTAAATAACGGAAGCTTAGGTTCCATTGAACAGATAAGAGGAAGATATCTGAATCAGGGAGCAAAAGAAAAGAAAATCAAAGATGGCACCAGTCTTGCAGGACAAAGCTTTAGGGATATACTTATAAATGAGTCTGAAAAAGAGACAGGGACACTTAGATTTTCAAAACACGCTAACGCAAGGCTTGCAAGTCGAAATATCAATTTATCAAACGAACAGATATCAAGACTTTCAGAAGGAACTGACAGAGCAAGACAGAAAGGAATCAATGAGTCGCTTATAGTGGTTGATGAACTTGCATTCATAGTAAATGTGAAGAATAACATGGTAGTAACAGCGGTAGGCGGCAGCGAAGATAAAATTTTTACAAATATTGATGGAGCGGTAATAAGTTAAAGCCGGACCTTATAGGAGGCTTTTGTTTCTGAATGACAGAGGGAACACTTATTATGAAATAAAAAGTTTATAATGGAGGTCATTTATTATGATGAGATCACTTTTTTCTGGTGTTGCAGGACTTAAGGTACACCAGACCAAGATGGATGTTATAGGTAACAACATAGCAAATGTAAATACAGTTGGATTTAAGTCAAGTTCCGTAGTATTTTCCGATGTATTTTATCAGACTACACAGTCATCTTCAGGACCAAACAAGGAAAATGATATAGCAGGTGTTAACTCCAAGCAGATAGGTCTTGGTGCCAATGTATCAGCTATTTCAAAGAATATATCAGGAACAGGCGGTTCACAGACTACTAACAATGCGTTTGACTGTATGCTCACTGGAGATTCATTCTTTATAACTAAGAATGGTGGAAGAACATATTTTACTAAGAATGGTGCTTTTACTGTGGATGCTGATGGTACTCTTACAACATCTGACGGTGCTAAGGTTCAGGGATGGCAGGTAGATCCTGATGATCCAACTAAGACAAAACCGGGTCCTGTTTCAAATCTTAACATAATGTCACCTGAGAATATGTATACAGATCCTGAGGCTACAAAGGCTGCTTATATATCAGGAAATATAGATAAAACAGATACACAGTTGGCTTCGGGTTCGTCAGGCCGTATCTTCCAGACAAATTTCTATGATAAATTGGGTTATAAGTATACAGCTAAGTTTTCAATGAAACAGAGTTCCGTATCTGATAATTCTTACTTTGTAGAACTTAAGGACATACTTAGAGATGGTAAGTCGATGATGTATACTGCAACTAAGAAAGATGATGGAACAACAGAATATACAGCAACCGGATGGGGAGCAAGCCTTACTAAAGACAAGCAGGAGCTTGGTGGAGTTACTCCGGTTGATGATGTGGCAGATGGAAAACCTAATTTCGGCGATGATATAGGCTTCAATGTGGTTTTTGATGGAACTACAGGTAAGTTTAAGAGCCTTGTTGAGGAAGGATCTGCAGATCATGATTCAACCAGTATGGATGATTCAGTGATTAAATCTATCTTCCTTAACATTGGCGGCAAGTCTCCTAACCCATTTGAAAATATTGAGATAGATTTCTCACAGCTTACAATGTTTGCAAGTTCCACTTCATCTAAGATAGAGTCAACTATGGGTGATGTTGATGGAAATAATAAGGGTAAGATGAAGGGGGCTATGACAGGTGCTTCCATAGATACATCAGGTAAGATTTACGGTTCTTATGACAATGGAGACCTTAAGCTTCTTGGCCAGATTGCGGTAGCCGGATTTAAGAATCCGGGCGGTCTTGAGGCTGTAGGAAACAGTAACTTTGTAGAGACTATGAACTCAGGAAACTTTGATGGAATAGGCAAAGATGTTACTGCTGATGGTGGTAAGATTAATACAGGTATGCTTGAAATGTCAAATGTAGACCTTGCGGCACAGTTCACAGATATGATTACTACACAGCGTGGTTTTCAGGCTAACTCAAGAACAATTACAACGACAGATTCAATTCTTGAAGAACTTATCAATCTTAAGAGATAATAAAAGTTCCCGGTACAATAAATGTACCGGGATTTTTTGGTTAATTATAATATTACTGAATCATTGGCTGACATATAAATTTATAATAAAGGCTGTCGGTAATTATCTAAAAATAGTTACTCTCTTAGAAATATCTTCTTCATCCTTTGGAATAGGATCAGCTGTAATGCCGCCAAATGGCATCTGAGCAACGAGTTGGTAGCTGTCAGGAATATCAAATAAACACTTGATAGTCCTGTCTATAACCGGATTATAATGTTGTAAATTGGCACCAAGTCCTAATTCAGTAAGAGAAGTCCAAACTGCTATCTGCAACATACTATTTGCATGCATATTCCAAATGGGGAAACTGGAGGCATACATTGGAAATGTATCAATAAGTTCATTTGTAACATTTTTATCCGTAAAATAAAGCACTGTACCTGCAGCGGCTTTAAAAGAATCAGTCTTTTCCTTTGCAATTTGCCCATTAAATGCTTCAAAAATAGCATCCCAAAGTTCATCCTGTTTATCACCAAAAACAACAATAACTCTCTGGCTCTTACAATCAAAGGCATCAGGAATGAGGGCAACAGTTTCTTCTACAGTTTTAATTATTTCATCTTCAGAAACAGGTAAATCTTTATTAAGAGCATATATTGATCTTCTTTTTAACAGGGCTTCCTTTAATGACATATAACAACCTCCATACAACATGGTAAAATTAAGCACAGTATTTATAATACTACATATGAAAAATAAATTACCATAGGCATTTTGTATAAAGAATATAACCAAATATAGCTGTAAGCAACACAAAAATTATCTGAAAATTTATCTGCGGAGAATTGATTATATTTGAGAACTACAGAAATAATCTTATTAATATATATTTGCAGGGATCTTGAGAAACGAAGATGCAGCAATCATATGTTATAGTAATAAATCTATAAGATTACAATAGTTTACAGACAGGGTACAATTTGATATACTTTAGTTTCAAATACTAACTGAAAGAAGAAAAACAATGACATTCGATATAATAATACCTACTTATAAACCGGGAGAAGAATTCAAGGCACTGCTTAATGGAATACTTACTCAGACCTTAAAACCGGATAAAATAATCATTATAAATACAGAAGAAAAATTCTGGAAGAAGGAATTTGAAGAGATTATACCTGTAAATGTAATTCATATTTCCAAATCGGAATTTGACCATGGAGCTACCAGAAGACTTGGAGCAAAGATATCTGAAGCGGATGTATTTGTGTGTATGACACAGGATGCAAGGCCTAAGGATGATATGCTGTTTAGCAGCCTTATTTCAGCTTTTAGTGATGATAAAACAGCAATTTCTTATGCAAGACAGGAGACGGATGATAAGGCGGGAGAAATAGAAAGATATACCAGAGAATTTAATTATCCCGGCAAGGATAGGGTAAAAACTTCAGAAGATATCAAGAACTTAGGCATAAAGGCCTGGTTTTGCTCGGATGTTTGTGCGGCTTATAGGAAGAGTATTTATAATATGGCAGGAGGCTTTGTAAAGCATACGGTATTTAATGAAGATATGCTGATGGCTGCTAAGGTAATGGATATGGGCTTTAAGGTAGTTTATAAGGCAGACGCAAGGGTAATTCATTATCATGAATACAGCCTTTGGCAGCAGTTTAGCAGAAATTTTGACCTTGGTGCATCCCATAGAGAATATAGGGAGGTATTTGAAAAAGTATCCTCATACAAAGAGGGTGGTAGATTAGTAAAAGATACGGCGAAGCACTTACTTAAAGTAGGGAAGTTTTATTTAATTCCCAAACTTGTACTCCATAGTGCTGCTAAGTTACTTGGATATAAATTAGGAAAAAAATATGATAAATTACCTAAAAAACTAGTGTTAAAATTCTGTATGAATAAGGAATATTTTAAATGATTGCTATAATAATGGGAACTTATAATGGAGAAAAATATATTAAAGAACAGATAGGGTCCATCCTGGCACAGGATTATAAAGAGTGGAAGTTATTTATCTTTGATGACGGTTCAAGGGATGATACGGAAGCAATTGTAAATGAATATATTAAGATTTATCCGGGTAAAATATATTTTTTCAAAAATAAGGACAATTATGGCCCTGCAGGTAACTTCTTCAATGGAATAAAGGAGGCGGCAGTGATGTTAGCTCCTGATGCAGAGTATTTTTGCTTTTCTGATCAGGATGATGTCTGGGTAGAGGATAAGCTAAGCCGTTCCCTTGTTAAGATTATGCAGATAGAAGACGGTGGACCTGCACTGGTATTTTCAGATGTGGCTATAACTGATAAAAACTTAACAATAACTGCAGACTCATATTTTGAAGCAGAGAAAGTAGACAAAACCAAAATTTCGCTTAATTACCTGCTTATGGAGAATAAGTTAATAGGCGGAACTGTGATGGTAAATAGAGCTTTGGTAAATTTGGAACTTAAGGCAGAGGAAGCAGGGCTAATACCATACGAAAAAGCAAAGATGCATGACTGGTGGTTTGGATTACTTGCAGCGGCCTTTGGAAAGATTGGTTATGTTGAAGGTTTTACGGAATATTATAGGCAGCATGGAAACAATGTAGTTGGCGGTGAAAGTTTCAATTCTTATTTTAAGGCAAGAATTAGTAAGATAGATGAAATAAGACATAGGATAGATGAAAATATATCTCAGGGAGAAGAGTTTCTTAAGTATTTTGGAGAAATGCTTGCAGAACCTGAACTAAGTACTGTAAAGGAATTTGTATCGCTGAGGACAAAGGGATTTTTAGACAAAAGAGTTAGTATAATTAAAAATAGATTTCTAAAATCAGGACTGATAAGAAATATAGCGTTATTTATATTTATGTAGGAGAAGAGCATGAAAATTTCAACTAAAGGCAGATATGGCCTAAGGGCTGTACTTGATATAGCTATGCATGACGAGGCAGCTTCGGTGAGCAGTATAGCAGCCAGACAGTTTATTTCGGAAAATTATCTTGAGAAACTCATAGCAATGTTAAAAAAGGCAGGTATAGTAAATAGTCTCAGAGGAGCACAGGGAGGATATGTACTTGCGAAACCTGCTGAGGAGATTTCGGTTGGTGAAGTACTTAGAGCTCTTGAGGGAGATCTCAATCCGGTAGATTGTGCAGAGATAGATGGTTCAGGAGAGTTTTGTGAAGGTGCAGACACCTGTGTGGCTAAATTTGTTTGGAAGAGAATATCAGACAGCATAAATCAGGCAGTGGACAATCTTATGATAGCGGAACTTGCAAGGGGTGGAAGGAATTTACTTGAAGAAAATGGCTGTGATAGGAATACCGCTCCTGTATGCGATAGAAAGTAGGGTAGAAGAATGAAGAAAAAAGTAGTAGTTGGCCTGTCGGGAGGGGTAGATTCCTCGGTAGCTGCTTATCTGTTAAAAAAGCAGGGATATGAAGTTTACGGTGTAACTATGGATATATGGAAGGAGGGAGCCATAGACACTGTGAACGGGGGCTGTCTTGGTGCTAAGGCAAAGGAAGATGCGGCTAGAGTTGCAGAAACTTTAGGAATACCATATAAAATAGTAGATGTAAGAGAAAGATTTAGAGAAAATGTAATGGATTATTTTGCTGACTCTTATAAGAATGGAGAGACACCTAATCCTTGTACCTTATGTAACAGAAAGGTGAAGTGGGAGGCTCTTTTTAAGGGAGCAGAACTGTTTGGAGCGGAATATACAGCAACCGGGCATTATGCAAAGATAAGACAGCTTCCTAATGGCAGATACACTATTGCTAACTCACATACAGCGGCTAAAGACCAGACCTATGCACTATGTAATCTGACACAAGAGCAGTTAAAAAGAACATTGCTTCCTATAGGGGATTATGAAAAGAGCGAGGTAAGAAGAATAGCAAAAGAAGCAGGGATAGAAGTTGCCTCAAACCTGACAGCATGGAAGTATGTTTCATTCCTGATGGTGATTATGTCTCTTATCTGGAAAAAGAGTATGGAATTATAGCTTCTAAGGGGATCTTTATAGATACAGAAGGTAATGTGCTGGGAGAACATAGGGGCATAGTCCATTATACGATAGGCCAGCGAAAGGGACTTGGAATAGCATTTGGGAAACCAATGTTTGTCAGGGAAATAAGGCCTGAAACCAATGAAGTTGTACTTTCAGATAATGAAGGATTATTTGCTGCAAGAGTAGTAGCAGAAAATATTAATTTTATGGCGGAGACAAGAGAAGAAATAGAGATATTGAACAAAATTTATCTGGCAAAAATAAGATATAATCACCGAGGTGGGGAATGCAGATTATCTTTTGAAGATGACAAAATAATAGCGGATTTTTTAGAACCACAGAGAGCTTCTGCCCCGGGTCAAACCCTGGTTGTCTACAATGAGGCAGGGGAGGTAGTCTGTGGCGGAAAGATTATTAGAAACTAATTTTTATAGGCTGTCTGTTTTTGTAGATATAATAACCATCGAATCCAAGTTCTTTTAATAGAGCTTCACATTTATCAAAATCATAGGCGAGGTGTTTAGGTTCATGCCCATCCGAGCCTATGGTTATTTTTGTTCCACCAAGCCTTTTATAGCGTTTTAAGACTTTAGCCTGTGGGTTGGGAGAATCAAGACCATATTTATACCCTGCAGTGTTTACTTCCAAGGCCTTATCAAGTTCTATAATACGGCTTAGGATTGGATCAATAAGTTCAGCATATTCACGATAAGAATAATGCCCATCTCCAGGATTGCCGGCTTCATCTCTTATATATCTGAATATATAGTCCAGATGCCCAAGAGAATCAAAATTTGTAAAGTTATTTATCATATCTGATATAATGTCAAAATATCTTTTGACAGCTATTTTACTATCATGATAGAGCCAAAATTCAGGATAGTACGGATCTAAACCATCTATAAGATGTATGGAAGCAATTACAAAATCAAAATCGTAATTTCTCAGTAAATTTTCATACTCCGGAAGTGCTTTTTTACATAAGCCTAATTCTACTCCTGCAAGTACATTTATATTTTCCCTGTATATATCACTTAATTCTTTAATTTTCCTAAGATATACAGGGACATCCAAGCGGAAGATGTTTACCGGGCTGCCGTTTTCATCCTGAATTTCAGGATAATAAAGGTCTTCATGGTCAGTAAAACAATAATATTTAAGGCAAGCCTTATAGCGGTATCCAGCTGTTCCTCCATTGGAGTCTCGGAATCCCCTGAGAATGCTGAGTGTGTATGCATATCTGCAATAATCATAAGTTCCTCCTATATTTGCTTAAGTTTAGAAATGTCTGAATCAGCAGTAAGTGAATAGTTAGTATAATAGACTACAAAACCGGGCTTAGCACCATTTGGTTTTTTTACTTCCTTTTTTTGCACATAGTCCACCTCATGCTTTGTACCATCGCCTGCAGGCAGAGGCGAAGTATTGGCAAAGGAGTAGTGAACGGCCAGACTGCCGGCTTCTTCAAAGGTTCTATCAGGTACTTCCTTTCCGTTTGTGACGAGAATTACATGAGAGCCTGCACATTTTTTAGCATGAAACCACCAGTCACTATTTGAAGCTAATTTGAAGGTGAGATAATCATTTTGAATATTATTCTTACCCACATAGATATCAAAGCCATCGCTTGAAAGAAAGTGCAGCGGAACTCCCTTAGATTCTTTTTCCCTTCCTTTTTTACTGCTTGTAAATGTTTTTTTTGCATATCCGGAATTTTCAAGTTCTTTTCTTATTTCGGCAAGATCATCTTCATTTTCTGCCATATCGAGTGACATTTTTATAGAATCCAAATGAGTTAATTCCGCCTGTGCTTCTTTCTGTTGAATAAGTACAGCTTCATAAGTTCTTTTGAGACGGGCATATTTATCGAAATATTTTTTTGCATTTGCCATAACGGGAATTGTTGTATCCAGACTGATATTTACTTCTTTCCCGGAATAGTAATCAATGCAGGTAAGTACCTTATCACCGTCCTTTGCCTGATAGCCGTAGGTAGTTATAAGTTCACCATAAACCCTAAATTTGTCCCTGTTTTCAGTATCTCTCAGCTGTTTGGCAAAAATATCAAGTTTATTTGCAGTTCTTGCAATAGCATTGGTTATAAGCCTTCTAAGGTCTGTTGATTTTTGTCGGATTCTGTCAGTTTTATCCTTAGAATTATAAAATTCTTCAAGCAGGAAGGAAATATCAGGAAAGGTTTTACTTTCCATATCGTCATATATACTTAGCTTAAAGATTGAAAAGGCCTTTGGCACAGAGTTTTCAGCATAATAAATAGTAGGAGAATATTCACCTTTTTTAAGGAGATTGATAAAATGCTGAAAATTATCAAAAATGGTATTTATATTTTCCAAGCTGAGTGAAGCTGTAGGCTGGTCTGCGTCTAAGCCTGAAAGTGTACAGATTTCATTTGCAAGCTGTGGAGAAAAGCCGGTGAGAGAGGTATATACAGCCTTTCCTATGGACAAGGGTTTCTTTGCTATTATATCCGTAAAATAGTGCATATCAGCTTCAAGTGGGTTGATGCGTCCCTCTTGGGCAGGCACAAAGTAGCTTTGCCGGGAAGAATTTCTCTTACGGAACTTACGAGCATTGAAACATGTTTAATACTGTCAAGTACTTTTTCATTGTCATCAAGTAAGATGATATTACTGTATTTACCCATGAGTTCGATAATAAGGTGCTTTACAGATAAATCACCCATTTCATCCAAATGTTCAGTCTTGATTCGTATTATTCTCTCAAGCCCGGGTTGATAAATATCGAGTATCTTGGCACTTCCAAGATGTTTCCTAAGTAACATACAAAAATTCGGTGCAGTCATAGGAGACTTTCTGGCTTTCGCAGTAATATAGGCAAGCGGAAGTGAGGCATTGGCAGAGAGAAACAGCCTGTACTGATTCCTATTGTTCTTTACAGTGAGTACAAGGGCATCCTTTTCCGGTTGTGCAATCTTAGTGATATAACCGCCGGTAAGCAGAGTTTTAAGTTCATGCGTGATTCCGGCAACTATAGTTCCGTCAAATGACATAGTTAGTCCTTTCTGTATAATATTATATTTGAAAGAGTTTACTGCGTTAGATATTTGGACTCAAATTCATCTGCAGGCACAGGCCTGCCCCAGAGATATCCCTGAATTTCATCGCAGCCAAGTTTAGTTAAGAGTTCCAACTGTTTTTCGTTCTCGACACCCTCTGCAATAGTTTTTACATTTAAACCGTCAGACATCATAATTATTGCTTTAATTATTAACTGTGAATCTTCATCATTTTCTATGTTATCTATAAGCTCTTTTGCAATTTTTAAGCGGTCAAAATTAAGAGCCTTAATGTAGCTTAGAGAGGAATATCCTGTACCGAAGTCATCAAGAGAAGTCTTTATTCCTAACCTGAGAAATTCATTAAAAATATGCTTGTTATCATCATTAAAGTGCATATAACTGCTTTCCGTAAGCTCTAAGTCTATCCAGTTTGTCTTTACCTGACATTCCCTGATAGTGCGTTTGAGCCAATTCATAAAATTGGGATCCTCAATCTGCTTAGGAGATATATTTATACCAATAGTTAGGTTAAGATTATACCTTTCATTCCATTTTTTAATCTGCTCAAAGGCTTTATGGATAATAATCTTTCCCAGAGTAATTAACTCACCCGTATCTTCTAAAACAGGGATGAAGTGTATGGGCGGTATGAGTCCTATTTCAGGATGAACCCAGCGTACAAGGGCTTCCATTCCGATTAGCTTTTTATCCTGAATGCTAAACTGAGGCTGAAAATACAAAATAAATTCCTGCTCAGGATTAGAATTTCTATACAGTAATTCTACCTTCTGCCGTTGGTTGAAGCTATCTAACATTAACCGGTTGAAAAAACAGTAATGGCTCTTGTTTATTCCATTTTTAATGGTGCAAGCAGCTATGTCGGCATACTTTATAATTTCATTTTTATTAGTTGAATCAGAAGGGTACAAAGATATTCCTATTCTTACACTCAACTTAAGAGTATACGGTTCTATAACCAGTAGTGCATTAAAGAGATATAATATATTTTCTGAGAAAGCAGAAATGTACTCCATGGAGACAAAGCCCGAAAGTATTAGTATGAATTCATCTCCGCCTATACGAAAAATTTTTCCATTATTAGGACAAAGACTGCTCAAGCGTTTTGCAACTTCTTGCAGTACTTGGTCACCAACTTCATGTCCATACGAGTCATTTATAAACTTAAATCTATTTACATTTATGCACATAAAGACAAAAGGCTTTTGGCTTGTAATTAATTCTTCAATATAATCAGAAAAATGCTTATAATTATAAATTCCTGTAAGGGTATCAGCATTTGATATTTCTTCAAGTTTTTTATAGGAAAGGGTAAGATCCTTTGTACGCTCTTCAACCAAGTCCTCAAGCTTTTGGCGGCTTTCCTTTTCTGATTTTAATAATCTGTTATTCAATTCGTTAAATCTTATAGTGGCAGTGATACCCCAATAAATGAGGCAGCTAATTACAAAAATGAGCATAATCCCAGGTGTTATAAGTCCCTCGATGAGAAGTAAAAGGAAAAATGTACCTAAAAACCTGAAAGTTCTTTTTGGGGTTTTTAAGTTTTCATCAGGGTTTGAGATTGTAATGTCAAGCATATTATAGGGCTGCGTTGACTCATATATAGCTCCTAAGGTAAAGAGAAGGGCGGATACCTTATATAAAATATGTCCCAAGTCATCATTTAGTACAGCTGAGTTAAATATTCCATATGCAAATATATAGTCTGAAAGAGAATATATTGTCATGGCTGCAAAGGGGAAAAGTATATTTTTGGAAATATTTTTAATTCCCTTTGACAGCACGATGAGGGAACAGATACTGAGTATGCAAAAATCAAGGAATATATATGTTATAATAATTGCAGCCTTGTAGTCATTGCCAAGCCTGGTTAAATTTTCGTCAATAAGCAGTGACCATAAAACAGCGAAGCCGATAACTGATATAATGAAGACATCAGAAAAAAACTGATACTTATTCCAATTTTTTTGCCAAATTAAATATAAAAAAACATCAATAGTCCGGCATATATTAAATTTGGAATTAAATAGGTAATGCTGGTAATCCGGTTTACAAAATCAAAAGAAACCTCATATAATATATCTGAGAAAAATCAGATATCAGAGCAGCCAGGTAAAATATATAGTAAATCTTGCTATGGGTAATTTTTCCTTAGAGTTAAGCCTATAATTAATATCACAAATAAACTTAATGCTGTTCCGGACAATGAAGAGATTGTATTATTATTAAGAAAAAAATACTTACAACATATACTGTAAATACAGCAAATAAAGGATACAGTAAAAAAATTTTTTTGGCTGACTTTATTTTTCATATTATTACTCCACTAAAATAATTATACTACAAATATATCATATCATTATAGCATATATATTTATCATATAACAAGGCAATAAAAAATAAAAATTGTACTTGACTTTTGCAACTTTATCTATTATAATATTTCTTGTCGTTTTGAGAGAAGTCTTGAAACTGATATGGCGAAGTAGCTCAGTTGGCTAGAGCACACGGTTCATACCCGTGGTGTCGGGGGTTCAAGTCCCTCCTTCGCTATGAGTATAAGGTGCCTGGTTTACAGAGATGTGATCAGACACCTTTTTTATTATTTTCCTTTGAAAGGAGGTTTTGCAGATGGAAAGAAGAGATAAGATAAATTATTACCTTGATATTGCGGAAGTGGTTTCACAGAGAAGTACCTGTCTTAGAAGGCATTACGGAGCAGTCATAGTTAAAAACGATGAAGTAATTGCAACAGGCTATACAGGAGCGCCAAGAGGCAGGAAGAACTGTTCTGATCTTGGTTTTTGTATGCGTGAGAAACTAAAAGTGCCAAGGGGAGAGAGATATGAGCTCTGCCGCAGTGTCCACGCTGAGCAAAATGCGATAATAAGTGCTTCCAGAGAAGAATTAATAGGCAGTGATATCTACCTTGTGGGAATTGAAACAAGGGATGGAAGCTATGTAGAAAATGCAAACAGCTGTGCTATGTGTAAGAGGGTAATCATAAATGCGGGTATAGAGAAGGTCTACATAAGGGATGATAAGGATAACTTCAGGATAGTGGAAGTAAAAGACTGGATAGAAAACGATGATTCTTTAAGTGGAATGTTCGGATATTAGACATCAAAGGAGAGGAATTGAGATATTATATTTCAGATTTGCATTTTTTCCATGATAAGTTAAACCGGGAGATGGATAACAGGGGTTTTGAAAATGTGGAAGAAATGCATAAGTACATTCTACAGAAGTGGAATGCCAGAGTAAATAAAAGGGATGAGGTAATCATCCTTGGAGATTTATCCTATGGGAAGGCTGAAGAGACTAATGAAATCTTAAGTAAATTAAACGGAAAACTCTGCCTTATAAGGGGAAATCATGACTGCCTGTATCTTAAAAAGACTGCCTTTGATGAGAGCAGATTTGAATGGATTAAAGACTATACAGAGATTAAAGATAATAATAGAAAAATTGTGCTTTGCCATTATCCTATTATGTGTTACAATGGGCAGTACAGACTTACTACAGAGGGAAGGCCTAAGACTTTTATGCTGTATGGCCATGTTCACGATACTCACGACCAGAGGCTTATAGAAGAATTTATTAGGATTACCCGTACTGCTAAGTCGGGGTATAAGGATGGGACTGTTAAGAACATTCCCTGTAATATGATGAATTGTTTTTGTATGTACTCTGATTACACTCCCTGGACTTTGGATGAGTGGATAGAGTATTGGAGAGAAAGAGGAACGGTTGAATAGATGAGAATAGGAAACGGATATGATGTACATAGGTTAGTGGAAGGCAGGAAGTTGATTCTCGGAGGTGTTCTGATACCCTTTGAAAAGGGACTCCTTGGCCATTCTGACGCCGATGTGCTAACCCATGCCATTATGGACGCCTTGCTTGGGGCAGCGGCAGAGGGGGATATAGGAAGGCATTTCCCTGATACAGACGAGAGATACAAGGATGTGGACAGCCTTAAGCTCCTTGCCGTAGTCGGTAAAATTATTGAAGATAAGCTTTATGTAATAGAGAACATAGATGCAACCATTATGGCTGAAAGGCCAAAGCTTGCACCTTTCATACCCGATATGGTCAAAAACATAGCAAAGACCTTGGGGATAGAGGAAAGTCAGGTAAATATCAAGGCTACCACAGAGGAGGGGCTTGGCTTTACAGGGACAGGCGAGGGGATGAAGGCTCAGGCTGTGTGTCTTCTTAAAGAAGCAATCAATGAAGATGATTATATGATGGGCGGCTGCGGTGGCTGTGGCGGCTGTGGAGGGTGCAGCAGATAATGGGATTTATTAAATTTTTTAAGGAAGAATATGCTGCCATACTTCAAAGAGATCCTGCCATCAAATCAAAGTATGAAATCCTGCTTTACCCGGGATTTAGGATAATGATGAGGTATCGCATTGCTCATAAGCTTTACTTAAAAGGGCATTATTTCTTAGCTAGAAAGATAATGCAAAAAGGGCTGACAAGACGGGTATAGACATCCACCCTGGTGCAACCATAGGAAATAACTTTTTCATCGACCATGGCATAGGGGTGGTAATCGGAGAGACTGCCGTAATTGGTAATGACTGTACCCTTTATCAGGGAGTTACCCTAGGCGGTACGGGAAAGCAGACAGGAAAGAGGCATCCTACCATAGGCAACAATGTGATGATAAGTGCAGGAGCGAAGGTGCTTGGTAATATTACAATTGGAGATAACACTAAGATAGGTGCAGGAAGTGTAGTGCTTAAGGATATTCCGTCTAATTCTACAGTTGTAGGAGTGCCTGGAAGAATAGTCAAGCGAAATAATATCAAGTGTGAGCAGATTGACCTCGACCAGATTCATTTTCCAGATCCGGTGCTTAGGGATATTACAGCCTTAAGAGAAGAGAATAAGAAGCTTAGAAAGAAACTGGATAAGCTTGCTAAGAGTTTTGAAGAATATACGAAGGGAAGAGAAGATGAAAATACATAATACACTTACAAACAAAGAAGAAGAATTTACACCGATTGAGCCTGGTAAGGTAAAGATGTATGTCTGCGGTCCTACAGTGTATAACTTTATGCATATAGGAAATGCAAGGCCTATCATTATCTTTGATACTGTCCGCAGGTATTTTAAGTACAAGGGTTACGATGTAAACTATGTGTCCAATTTCACAGATGTGGACGACAAGATAATAAAGCGTGCCAACGAAGAGGGAGTAAGTGCATCAGAGATATCAGAGAGATATATAAAGGAAGCTAAAGCCGATATGGAAGGCTTAAATGTGCTTCCTGCTACCAAGAATCCTAAGGCTACCGAAGAAATAGACGGCATGATAGAGATGATTGAGGAGCTTATTAAAAAAGGCTATGCTTATGCTAAAAACGGAAGTGTATACTTTAGAACCAGAAGTTTTAAGTCTTATGGCAAGCTATCAAACAAGAATATAGATGACCTTGAGGCAGGTGCAAGGATTGCCATCAATGATGAAAAAGAAGATCCTCTAGACTTCGTACTCTGGAAGCCAAAGAAGGAGGGAGAGCCTTTTTGGGTATCGCCTTGGGGTGAAGGAAGACCGGGCTGGCATATAGAATGCTCTGTGATGAGTAAGAAGTACCTTGGTGAGCAGATAGACATCCACGCAGGTGGAGAAGACCTTATCTTCCCTCATCATGAGAATGAAATAGCCCAGAGTGAAGCGGCAAACGGCAAAGATTTTGCTAAGTACTGGATGCACAACGGTTATCTTAGGATAAACAACGAGAAGATGAGTAAGTCTCTCGGAAACTTCATTACCATAAGGGATGTAAGCAAGGAATACGACCTTGGTGTGCTTAGGTTCTTTATGCTTGGTGCTCACTACAGAGGACCTATCAACTTCAGCCACGAGCTTATGGAGGCGGCTAAGACAGGGCTTGAGAGGATTATAAATGCGGTATCAAACCTTGATTTCCTCCTTGAAAATGCTGTATTAAGAGAGCTAACTGATGCAGAAAAAGAAACGAAAGAGAAAGCTTTAGCTTTCAAAAAGGACTTTGAAGCAGCAATGGATGATGACTTTAATACTGCTGACGCTGTGTCTGCTATATTTAACCTCGTAAAGCTTGCGAATTCTGAGATAAATGCAGAGTCTTCAGCAGAACTTATAAAAGAGGTAAGAGGAATAATAGTGCTTTTATCAGATGTACTTGGATTAAAGGTAGTAAAGCAAAAGGAGATTCTTGATGATGAAATAGAGGCTCTCATCAAAGAGAGAACTGAGTCGAGAAAGGCAAAAAACTTTGCTAGAGCAGATGAGATAAGAGATATACTTACATCAAAGGGTATAGTTTTGGAAGATACCAGAGAGGGTGTTAAGTGGAAAAGGATATAGATATATCGGTACTTTCAGTAAGTGGGATTGAAGGCTTTTTTAATATTAAAGACAAGGATATAAGGAGTTTTTCGCCCCTTACTCTTGCCTACATAGGCGATGCCATTTACGAGGTTGTGATTCGTACTATAATTGTAGAAAAAGGAAATGCCCCTGTCAATAAGCTTCACCACAAGGCAAGCTCTCTTGTCAAGGCGACTGCACAAAAAGAGTCTATGGAAATCATCCTGCCACTCCTAAGCAGTGAGGAAGAGGCTGTGTTTAAGCGTGGAAGAAATGCAAAGTCTTATACCTCTGCTAAAAAAACGCCAGTATCATAGACTATA
Source organism: uncultured Catonella sp. (assembly GCA_916439065.1). Taxonomy (GTDB): domain Bacteria; phylum Bacillota; class Clostridia; order Lachnospirales; family Lachnospiraceae; genus Catonella. Next base: position 618,940 of record CAKAGD010000002.1, on the reverse strand, counting down.
GAATAGCTACAGGCTTTGAGGCTTTGATGGGATATCTTTATCTTACAGGTAAAAATGAGAGGATGCTTTGAACTAATAAAGGCAGGCGCGGGTTCAAGACTATGAAGATATTAGGCTTATAGCTTACGGAATTTAAGGATTTATTGCAAATAATTATGAAACTGTGATTTTTTTGCTAAAGGAGAAAAAAATGAAAGAGAAATATAATGATAACGAGGAAACAAGCCTTGTTATTTATGGTAGAAATGCTGTACTTGAAGCTTTTAGGTCAGACAGGACGATTGACAGGCTCTATGTACAGGAGGGAGTAGCAGATGGAACCCTGCAGTCCATACTAAGAGCTGCCAAAAAGACTGATACCATCATTAGCTTTGTAAGCAAGGACAGGCTTAATAAGTATGCTGAGGGAGATAAGCATCAGGGAGTTGTGGCTATGGCCGCAGCCTATAACTATGCAGAGGTTGATGACATCCTTAATGCTGCAAGTAAAAAGGGAGAGCCTCCTTTTATCATAGTTCTTGATGACATCGAAGATCCACACAATCTTGGAGCCATAATAAGAACAGCTAATCAGGCGGGTGCTCATGGGGTTATCATTCCAAAGAGGCATGCTGTGGGACTTACTGCCACTGTGGCAAGAACCTCTGCAGGAGCCATCAACTATACACCTGTAGCCAAGGTGACTAATATCAGCCGTACCATAGATGAACTAAAAGAAAAGGGAATCTGGTTTGCTTGTGCGGATATGTCAGGAGAACTTATGTATAACTGTAACCTCACGGGAGCTATAGGACTTGTTATAGGGTCTGAGGGAAGCGGAGTAAGCAGGCTTGTTAAGGAAAAATGCGACTTTGTAGTAAGAGTACCTATGTTTGGGCAGATTGATTCCTTAAATGCTTCAGTGGCAGCAGGAGTACTTGCATACGAGATAGTAAGGCAGAGACTTAATACAAATAAATAATGGGGATATTTTAGTATATGAATTTTGAAAAATTCACAGACGAGGAGCTCTGTGAGAAGGCAAAAGAGGGAGATGTAGAGGCTGAGAGCTATCTTATAAACAAATATAAGAATCTGGTAAGGGGGTAAGGCTAAAACCCTGTATCTGCTTGGAGGAGACAGGGAAGACCTGATACAGGAAGGGATGATAGGACTTTTTATTGCGGTAAGAGACTTTGACAAGTCAAAGAATGCCATGTTTTCAACCTTTGCTAATCTGGTCTGCGAACGAAGGATGTATAACGCAATAAAGGCAGGGCAGGCAGGAAAAAATATTCCGCTAAATACTTATATCTCACTATATGCAGGAAATGATACAGGAGAAGATGCTGATAACATTAAACTTATCAATAATCTCCGTGCAAGCAGCCTCCTTGAACCTGAGGGTTTTGTGGTAGATAAGGAGAATACTCTCTTTCTGCTCGAAAAATTGAGTGAATCACTTTCAAAACTTGAGGAAGAGGTACTTGACTTGTACCTATCTGGAAAGGATTATGTGGAAATAGCAGAGATGCTCGAGAGGAGTCCTAAGTCCATAGACAATGCACTGGTAAGGATAAAAAACAAGTTTAAGAATATAATTGAAAGTGAAAAATAGGAGATGCTTATTTAATGAGTGACAAGTTTACTATAAAGCTAAAAGACTTAAATCTAAAGCAGATAGCTGATTCCGGACAGATATTTAGAATGAATGAGGAAGAGGAAGGGCTGTACAGGGTTTGGTTTAGAGAATATACTACTCTTGTAGAAGAAAAAGATGGAAACTTTGTATTTCACTGTAGTGAAGAAGAATTTAACAAAGTCTGGTATGACTATTTTGATTTGGGACTGGACTATGCTAAGGTCAAGGCCTTGGTGGATGAAGAAGACGAATACTTAAAGACTGCTATTAAGCATGGCTATGGGATAAGGATACTAAGGCAGGATTTATGGGAGATAATTATTTCTTTTATAGTTTCACAGAATAACAACATTCCACGCATAAAAAACAGTATAGCAAAACTTTGTGCTTTAACTAAAGATGGGAGCTTTCCCTCTGCTGAGGTTTAAGCCGGATTTCAGTTGAAGAACTACATTCTTATGGACTTGGTTACAGAGATGAATATATTCATAGAATTGCAGTTAAAACAGTGAAAGGTGAGTTTGCGCCTGAAAGCCTTAAAGGACTTTCTTATGATGAGGCAAAGAAAGTCCTTATGGCAGAACATGGCATAGGTAAAAAGGTGGCTGACTGTATCTGTGTTTTTGGCCTTCATCATTTAGATGCCTTCCCTATAGATACCCATGTGAAACAAATACTTGCCGCACATTATGAAAACGGATTTCCTTTTGAGAAGTATAAGGGATATGCCGCTATTATGCAGCAGTATATGTTTTACCATGATTTATTAAACTCTAAGAAAACTGTAAAAATAAATCTACAGGAGGTAAAATCTAAATAAGATATGCCGTCTGTGGGAAGCATGGGAAGGAGCTAGAACCAGCCGCCATCAAGGCCGATAATCTGACCTGTGAGATAATCATTTCCGGTGGAAAGACTATAGGCAAGCTCAGCGACTTCTTCTGGTTTGCCCAGTCTTGACGCAGGAATTTCGCCTATAAGGGAGGCAAGTTCATTAGGTTCTAAGAAATGGTTCATTTCAGTATCTATGGCTCCGCAGGAAATGGCATTCACCTGTATATTGCTTGGTGCAAGTTCTTTTGCAAGTGCTCTGGTAAAGGCATTCATACCGCCTTTGCTGGCTGAGTAGGCAACCTCCATAGATGCACCTGTATTTCCCCAGACAGAAGAAATATTTATTATTTTGCCTGAGTGGTTTCTTACCATATCAGGGATGACGAGAGAAGAGAGATTATATAGAGAAGTCAGGTTGGTAGTTATTATCTCGTTCCATTCATCGGGACTCATATCTGAGAGAAGGCCTATGTAAGAGAGGCCGGCATTGTTTACCAGTATGTCTATAGGACCGAGGTTTTTCTTTACTTCATTAACAAACTCCCTGCAGAATTCATACTTGCCGACATCACCCTGAAGAGCAAGTACGGGAACACCTAAAGATAAAAGAATATTTTTTGTTTCACAAAGTTCATCTTTTGATTTATTTGAGTTTATAGCTACTCTATATCCTTCTTTTGCAAATCTTACGGCTATGGCTCTGCCAATTCCTCTGCCGGAGCCGGTTATTAGTACTGTTTTATTCATGCCTGCCTCCTTAAAATTAAACACTTTTGTACCTGTATCATTATATTATGGTATCAGTAAAATAGTATGTATGCAAGATAATAGTGTAAATTGATTTGATTTGTGTTATACTGTTTGGTACAGGAATCTGCAAATTTAAGGAGGAACTTATGAAAAATAAAATTTTTGTTATTCTGCTTAGTGTGATTGTTGGAATATCATCAGTACAGACCGCCGATGTGTTGGCGGCAGCCAGGAATTATTTATATATTTCTAAAAAACCTGTTTCTAAAAAGACAATTTATGTTGGAGAAGACGGCGTTAAATTAAAATATAATATTGGAGGCAGGACAAAGGGGATTAAGGGAATATGGAAGTCAGATAATACAGGCAGGGTTAAAGTAAGTAAAAATGGAAACTGTGTGGCGGTAGGAAATGGAAAGGCAACTGTAAGTTTTACATATAAATACGGCAGAAAAACTTACACTCTCAAATGTAAGGTCACAGCAGAAACAAAGGCAGAAGAAGTCAGTATTTTTAATTCTGCCGGTACTACTGAAGATGTGGCTGTGGAGATTGGCACTGATTACAAATTCAAATCGAAAGTAAAACCTGTGGAAGAGGCTGTGGAAATAAACAACAAAATTAAATCTACAGACAAGGTCTTCTATCAGTTATTTGAAGATGAGGACTGTACAAGGAAGAGTAAGCTTGGCAGCATAGATTCTAAGGGAGTTTTTTCAGCAGGCAGTAAATCGGGAACCTTATATGTAAGAGCCTCTGCGAAGAAGAAAAAGAATGCGGAAGATGATATTGTAAGCGATGTTATCAAAATAACTATTGAAGATACAAAAACTGAAGAAAAACCTAAGAATGAAGAAAATAAAAAAGATGAGAATATTTCAAATACAGATAAACCTAAGTCTGCCAGGATTGAACTCTCTACTTATGCAATTATCAGGGATGTGGCGGCAAAGAACGGTGTATATTTTGCGGATGTGTATTTCAAAGTATTTGGCGAAGGGGGAAAAAGAAATTACAGCGGCTCCAGATGTAACTGCAAGCAGGTTTAGTGCGAGCTGGAAGGGGGATAGTGTTCAAATAAATGATATGGGGAAAGTTACATTAATTTTTTTCCCTGCAAACATACCAAACCAGCCAACCCCGCTGGGAACAACAGGAGAACTTAAATTAACATATAAGAATGCTGATAACAGTGAAATTTCAGCAGTGCAGACGGTTAGAGTTGTACCGCCTTCTATTATTGCTTCCGCTGAATTTAAGGGAATATACAGATGTGTTTATAGGAATACAGCCACAGAATCAGGCATTGTTTATGAGCCTGTAATAGACGGGAAATGTAAATAAACTTAAAAATGGTGATGTTATTAAAGATTTTGGAAGTAATGATGGGTTAATATGAACCCGGATAGTTATTATCTCCTTGTTAAGGCAACAGATAATTATGGTAATAATATCAGTACAATGGGACTTAAAGATTCTGCACTTGCAGTGGATGTAACGGGGAGTGCGGTAGTAAGCCTTGATACGGTATTCGATAATGGAGCGGAAATGAAGGAATCTATAAGACCTATAGCCATAGATGGAGTAAGCTATTTAACTTATCCGTTAAGGGAAGGCACGGTTAAGTCGGGTGAAGTTAATATTACCATCTGGGGAGGAGCTGTCCGTAGTTCAATCAAAAAGATGATAACTGATGGAAGTTCTTTAGGGATTTTTTATTTTACAGGCGGTAATGCCTATATAGGAGAGGATAATATCATCCCTTATGTTATATATACCACTAGCGGAGGAGCGATTAAGGACTATGATTCGGTTCTTTATTATCTGGGACTTACAGACGCCTACAATCAGGGAATGATTATTCTTCCGCCTGACTCTAAGGTAATATCATCGTCAAAGGGTTCAACATTTTCAATTAGAAAAAATGTCTTGACGGGAGAGGCTGAAATCCATTATCAGCCACATCCAAATGTGCTCATGAATGGAAGTACAATGTTGGATTATGGTACGGATGAAGTAACTGTGCTAAAGGGTTATGGAATGAATCTTGAGAAAAAACTTTCCATAGTAGTCAGCAGAAAGAGGTCATAAATAAGATGTCTAAAAAAATACTTAAAATATTCATATTAACTACTATAATTATTATGTTATTAATTATAGCTATATTACTTGTATACATCACGCAATTTAAGGATGCGGATAACAAGCCGGAGGGGATGGGAAATACTAAAAAAACAATTAAATATGAGAAAACAAATATTTTGAACAGGAAACTTCCAAATGCAGAAGAGGAAGAGGTAGTAAGAGGGGTAATTTTTTTCTGGGTGATAAAGAAGATAAATCTCTTATAAGTTCGGCATACTTTTGTAAATTTTGATAAACAGGAGAATAAAATAAGTTTTTATAATTTTCCGGGGGATATGATATTTGAAGTATCAAATGAAATACATAAAGAAATTTCGACTTCACTTGCAGATATTCCACAGGTACTTAGGCTATCACATTTATATAAGTATAGCAAAAATAAGCAGGGGCTTAAGGCTGCTATGCTCATGCTTGAAGATTATTTGGATTTGGGAATTTCACATTATCTTTTTCTAAGCAGTGAGGATGTTGAAAAAATATTTTATTTTAACACAAAGGGTGATTCAACATTTCTACAAAGTTTTTTGAATGATGTAATAAATGGGAGTGATAATAATAAATCTGAATTTGTAGATTCTATCTACAATGATAAGTTTACTGACATAGGGAAGAAGGACTATGTGAAATTATTAACAAATCTACAGGAAGTTAGGGCTGAAAACATTGATTTTACTAAACTTAATGGTGAAAAGCTTGATAATGGAGTGGTAATAAAAAAAGAAGCCGTTTTACAAAGCTTGACATCGGGAAATGAATAACAAAAAAAGAGAGAGGTTATTATAAAAATGATTCAGATAATTACAAAAATGCAGAACTCGAAGTACAGAAAAATTTTTGATATAGCATTAATTCTTTTAGGAACCCTGTGTATGTCAGCTCCGGTTAAACTTATCTACGAGCCAATGAAGATGGTTATGGGCGGATTTGGAGGCTTTGCAATAGTAATTAAATACTTTGCACAGGGGTTTGGCTTAGATATACCTGTGTGGTTAAGTAATGCCTTATTAAACATACCGGTATTTATTATAGCTCTTTTTGTACTGGGTAAGGATTTTGTTGCAAAGACATTGTTAGGGGCGGTATCGTTTGCAGTTTGGCTCTATATTATACCTACATATGATCTCTGTGGTGGAGATTTTCTGTTGGCTGTAGCCATTGGAGGCTTGCTTGATGGTGTGGGAATAGGCCTGATTTTCCTTACAAATTCAACAAGCGGCGGAACTGATATGGTGAGTGCAATCCTTCATAAGTTTTTTAAGCATTATTCAGTTCCAAGCATTCTTTTTATAGTAGACGGACTCATCGTAGTCTTAGGTGCTTTTGTACTCGGATTTAGAAACGCCATGTATGGAATTATAACTATATATGTTTTAACAAAAATTTCAGATACCATGCTTGAAGGTGTGAAATTTGCAAAATTGGTGTACATCATTTCTGATGAATATGAAAAGATTGCAAAACTAATTATGAGTGAAATGGATAGAGGAGTAACGGCTCTGTCAGCTAAGGGAATGTATACTAATAAAGAAAAAAGTATGCTGTTTTGTGTAGTTGGGAAAAAAGAAATTGTTAAGCTTAAGGAGATTGCAGCTGCTACAGACCCTAGATCATTCATCATAGTGAGTGATGTAAGGGAAGCTTTTGGCGAGGGATTTATTGAGTATAAACATAACAGTGCGGTCAAGTAAAATTTACCGAAGAAAAAAAAGAAATATTGTGCAAATTTTCTATATTATGCATATTATTAAAGCTTTTAGGACAAAAGTCACAAAAATAATCGTTTGATTTTGTGTAAAAAAAGAATAGTTTAGTTAATGACAATAGTGTATTATTTATACATAAGTTTTTTTGCACTAAACATATCTTATATAGATTAAAAATCTAAAAAGAAATTGTATTAAAAAGGGAGGCTGTTATGGCAAGTTTATCTTTAAGAAATGTTACAAAGAAGTATCCAAATGGTTTTGAGGCTGTTAAGGAATTTAACCTTGAAATCGCAGACAAAGAGTTCATCATCTTCGTAGGACCATCCGGTTGTGGTAAGTCTACCACACTTCGTATGATTGCCGGTCTTGAAGAGATTTCAAGTGGAGATCTCTATATCGGAGATAAGAGAGTGAATGATGTAGAGCCTAAGGATAGGGATATTGCTATGGTATTCCAGAATTATGCGCTTTATCCTCATATGTCAGTATTTGATAATATGGCTTTTGGCCTTAAACTTAGAAAGACTCCAAAGGAAGAAATAAACAGACTTGTTAAAGATGCAGCCAGAATTCTCGACCTTGAGAAACTCCTTGACCGTAAACCGGCAGCCCTTTCAGGTGGACAGAGACAGCGTGTAGCAATGGGCCGTGCTATTGTTCGTAATCCTAAGGTCTTCCTTATGGATGAGCCTCTTTCAAACCTTGATGCTAAGCTTCGTGTACAGATGCGTATCGAAATCAGCAAGCTTCATCAGAGACTTGAAACAACAATAATTTATGTTACGCATGACCAGACAGAGGCTATGACTCTCGGAACAAGAATTGTAGTTATGAAAGACGGCTATATTCAGCAGGTAGATACTCCTCAGAACCTTTATGAGAAGCCTGTTAATAAGTTTGTTGCAGGATTCATCGGTTCTCCTGAGATGAATTTTATAGATGCACTTGTTAAAAAAGAGGGAGAGGGCGTTACTCTTGAATTTGCAGGATTTAAGATTAAGCTTCCTAATGAGAAGGCTAAGGTTCTTCTTGAAAAGGGCTACGAAGGAAAGACAGTTGAGTTCGGTATCCGTCCTGAGGATATCCATGATGAAGAAATATTCATCAATAACTCTCCTGACACTACATTTGATGCTACAATTAAGGTATATGAGCTTCTTGGAGCTGAAGTATTCCTTTATTTCCCAATTGGTGATGTAGAGTTTACTGCAAGAGTTAACCCTCGTACAACAGCAAGAGTAGGGGATACAGTTAAATTTGCTTTTGATATTTCTAAGATGCATGTATTTGATAAGGAATCAGGACTTGCAATAACATTCTAAACAGTAAAATATAATATATTAGCCGGCTCCGTTAGAAATTTATTAATATGGGGCTGGCTTTTCTTTACTTTTTTGCAAATGAATGGTAAAATCAAAAGTAGGTTATTAGAAAGTGTATTAAATATTAAAATAATATGTGGGGTGAGGTTAATGATATCAAATCAGATTTTGCAGAGCACCATTGAAGGACTTAAGGCTATTACCAGAGTAGATCTTTGTGTAATGGATACCGAAGGAAAGAATTTAGCTGCCACCTTTGATGAGGCAGAACAGTATGAAGAGGCAGTGCTTAATTTTGCAGAGTCACCTGCAGAGAGTCAGGTGCTTTCAGGCAATCAGTTTTTCAAAGTTTTTGATGAGCAGCAGCTGGAATACATTATCCTTGCAAGGGGTGATAATGATGATGTTTATATGGTGGGAAAGATTGCCGGTTTCCAGATTCAAAATCTATTGATTGCTTACAAGGAAAGATATGATAAGGATAACTTTATTAAGAATCTGTTATTGGACAATCTTCTCCTAGTAGACATTTATAACAGATCAAAGAAACTTCATATTGATGTAGAAGCAAGAAGAATAGTTTTTCTCATTGAAACTAAAAATGAAAAGGACTCAAATGCACTTGAAACAGTAAGAAGTCTGTTTACTGGGAAATCAAAAGATTTTATCACTGCTGTAGATGAAAAAGATATTATTATTGTTAAAGAACTTAAGCCGGGAGAAGGCTATGAGGATATGGCTAAGGTGGCCAAAACCATGCTTGATATGCTTAATTCTGAGGCAATGTCTGCAGTAAACATCTCTTACGGTACGATTATTCCTGAAATTAAGGATGTATCCCGTTCTTATAAAGAAGCAAAGATGGCTCTTGATGTAGGGAAATTTTCTATGCAGACCAGAATATAGTCGGATACACCAATCTTGGAATTGGAAGGCTGATATACCAGCTTCCTATGCCGCTTTGCAGGATGTTTATTAAAGAGATTTTTGATGGGAAATCTCCTGATGAATTTGATGAGGAAACACTGTCAACTATCAATAAATTCTTTGAAAATAGCTTGAATGTTTCTGAGACATCCAGGCAGTTATACATACATAGGAATACCTTGGTTTACCGTCTTGATAAACTTCAGAAAACTACAAACCTCGATATAAGAGTTTTTGATGATGCCATAACATTTAAGATTGCACTTATGGTAGTTAAGTATATGAAATATATGGAGAATCTGGAATATTAATGAGTGATAATAATAGAAAGAAAAGACTTTCAGAGAATAAGCAATTATTCTCTGAAAGCAGTACTAAAAATGTTGAAATAGATGTTCCGGCAATTATGTTAGACAATGTATCAAAAGACTATTCCTCTAAAAATAATGGAGAAACAAATTCACTAAAACAGGTCAATATTAGGATAAAAAAAGGAGAGTTTGTTTTTGTTATAGGCGATAGTGGAGCTGGAAAATCAACTTTGCTTAAACTATTAATGAAGGAAATAAACCCTACTTTGGGTAAGGTCTATGTCAACGGTAAGAACTTAAAAAGACTTAGACATAGCCAGGTAGCCAAGCACAGAAGGCATATTGGCATGGTATTTCAAGATTTTAGGCTTTTAAAGGATAGGTCTGTATTTGACAATGTTGCCTTTGCTATGCAGATAATAGAAAAAGATCCAAAGACTATCAGGGAAACTGTTCCAAGAATGCTTGAAATTGTTGGCCTTTCAGACAAACAAAAGGCTTACCCTAAGGAACTTTCAGGTGGTGAGCAGCAAAGAGTTGCACTGGCAAGAGCTCTTGTGAATGAGCCTATTATTCTGCTTGCAGATGAGCCGACAGGTAATTTGGACCCTAAAAATTCCTGGGAAATTATGAATTTGTTAGAGGAAGTAAATAAAACAGGAACAACAGTTGTTGTTGTTACACATAATATAGAAATTGTAAGAGCTATGAACAAAAGAGTTATTGAATTAAAAAATGGTGAAGTTGCAGGTGATTGGATAAACGGTGTAAATGATGAAAATAAGAACTTTGTTATATAGTTTTAGGGAGGGGTTTAGGGGTATTCACAGAAATAGGATGTTTTCTTTGGCATCAGTGGGTACCATAGCTGCCTGCCTATTTATTTTTGGACTTTTTTTCTTTTTAGTCAGTAATTTTGAAAATATGATGAAGTCTGCAGAAGCGGGAGTCGGCATCACTGTCTTTTTTGAAGATGGACTTTCAGACGGGGAGAAGAAAGCAATTGGGAGTAAAATAGCAGCTAGAAAAGAAGTCAGGGATGTTATATATGTTTCAGCTGATGAAGCTTGGGAAAGGTATAAAAAAACTTCTTTAAAACCGGAACTTGTTGAAACTTTTGGAGATGATAACCCTTTAGAGGGAAGTGATTCTTATACAGTTTATGTCAAAGAAATAGAAAAGCAGAATGAACTGGTAAACTATATAAGCACCATTGAAGGTGTTAGAAAGGTTAATAGTAACGGGAGTACGGCTTCGAGTTTCTCTGCTATTAATTCGCTGGTTGGAATTGTGTCGATAACTATAATCGGCCTGCTTTTAGCGGTTGCAGTATTTCTTATAAGTACGACAATAGCTATGGGCATTTCTGTTAGAAAAGAAGAAATATTTATAATGAGAATGGTTGGTGCGACTGACTTTTTTATTAGTGCACCATTTGTAATAGAGGGTGTGGTAATTGGGATCATAGGAGCTGCAGTGCCGCTTGTTATACTGTATTTCATTTATGAAAGGGCAGTTTCAGTGCTTTCAGAGAGATTTAATGCATTGGTAAATGTGCTTGTATTTATTGATACTAAACAGGAGTTTATGGTACTTACACCGCTTTCTCTTGCTATAGGCATAGGCATAGGGTTTGCGGGAAGCTTTTTTACGGTTAGGAGGCATATTGATGTCTAGATATAAAAGAATTGCTTTTTTTCTGGTTTTTGCATTGCTAACATCATTAGGCGGCAATATTTCTGCTCCAAAGGCTGATACAATTAAAAAACAACAGGCTGCAAAGAAAAAGCTGGAGAAGAAGAGAAAAGCAGAGGCAGAGAAAGCAGAAAAATTAAAAATACAGAGTGATGAAATACAAGATGCCATAAAAGAATTAGATGAAAAAAAGCAGGATATAGAACTTAAGATTGCTGATCATACTGAAAAGATAAGTAAAACAGAAAGCAGTATTGCCAAGGTTGATATAGAACTTAAGGCTGCTGAAAAAGTCGAAAATGAGCAATATGACATAATGAAAAAAAGAATTAAATATATGTATGAGAATGGAGAGTCAGATTATCTTGAGATTATATTAGGTTCAGCCTCTGTCGAAGATATACTCAATCAGGGTGAGTATATGTCCAAAATTTCAGATTATGACAATATATTGCTTGAAAGGTATCAACAGGCTAAAAAAATTGTTGAGGATAAAAAGGTTGAGAAGGAAGAAAAACTCGCAGAATTAAATATTGCACTGGAGGAACTTGAAGTACAAAAGGCTGAAAATGAAAGACTGGCAGAAGCCAAAAATAATCAGATTGAAAAGCTTACGGCTTTAATAAAAGAAGCGGGTAAAAAAATCAGTGAATATGATATTGAAATAGTTAAGAAAGAAAATTATATTGACAAACTCATAGCAGAGGCTGAAAAGGCTGATCGTGAGAGAAGAGCAAGGGAAGCTGCTGCAGGACAGCAAAGTTATGACATAGTAAAAGGTAAAGTTTCTGCTTCAGGTATGATTTGGCCTATGCCGTCAAGTTCTTATATAACATCGGGATTTGGATATAGAAAAGAAGTAATGGCAGGGTCAGGATTCTTCCACAATGGAGTAGATATTGCAGTTAATGCAGGAACGCCAATTATTGCGGCAAAGGCAGGCAGAGTAATAGCTGCGGCCTATCATTATTCCATGGGAAATCATGTAATACTTGACCATGGAAATGGGGTATATACTGTCTATATGCACGCATCTAAGCTGTTGGTTTCAGTGGGGCAGGAGGTAGCACAAGGACAGACCATAGCACTGGTTGGAACTACCGGCATGTCTACAGGGCCACATTTACATTTTAGTGTAAAACTTAATGGCCAGTATGTAAACCCTTTAAACTATGTTTCGCCATAAACCGGATGGAGATAATTGATGAAAGAAAAGAAAAAGTTTTTTTTAGGTGTATTTGTAGGTATTTTGATAATGGGTGTACTTACAGTTGGTTTTGTTAAACTTGCGTTTGAAAGCAGAATTATTAGAACGATTCTTTTTGATACGGTCAAAAAGCTTTCAGTTGTTACTACAGAGTCTGCCGGGGAGAAAAAAGATACAACCACAGGTGCGGCTATTAACTGGAATGAAGTGAGGGATAAGTCGGAAGAACTGTATAAGGCCATAGATGATTATTATTTGAATGAAATTGACAATAATAAACTTAAAGACGGTATGTATAAAGGAATGGTTGATAGCTTAGGAGATCAATATACTGTATATTATAATGCTGAAGAGTATAAACAATTCACTACTTCATCCAGTGGTACTTATTGTGGAATAGGTGTAGTAGTGAGCCAAAATGCAAGTACAGGAGCTATAACCATAGTTAAAACATTCAAAAAAGGGTCGGGAGAAAAGGAAGGAATGCTCCCTGGAGATATAATCTATAAGGTTAATGGTGAAAAAAATAGAGGGACTTGAACTTTCTAAGGTAGTGACTAAAATCAAAGGAGAAGAAGGAACCTTTGTCAAGGTAACTGTGCTTAGAGATAACAAAGAAATCGAATTTAATTTAGAGCGGAAGAAACTTGAAATAGACACAGTTACATATAGGATGGAAGAAAAAGACGGTAAAAAAATAGGTTATATAGCTGTCACTGAGTTTGATGAGGTTACAGCGTCTCAATTTAAGAATGGTATAGCCGAACTCGAAAAAGAAGGGATGGAAGGTCTTGTAATTGATCTCAGAGATAATCCGGGAGGGCTTCTTGATGTAACTTGTGAAATGCTTGACAGGATGATAAAAAAAGGACTTCTTGTCTATACTGTAGATAAAAATGGTAAGAGAGTTGATGAAGAGGCAACTGACAATCTGAGTTTTGATAAGCCTGTGGCTATTCTTGTAAATGGAAATTCGGCCTCAGCCTCAGAAGTATTTTCCGGTGCAATGAAGGACTATAAGGCTGCTACACTGGTAGGAACAAAGACTTTTGGAAAGGGTATAGTACAGTCTATAGTACCATTTGGCGATGGAACTGCTATGAAGGTGACTGTGTCAAAATATTACACTCCAAATGGAATTAATATACATGGAACGGGCATTGAACCGGATGTAGTAGAGAAACTGAATCCTGATGCCATTAAGGATGGAAAACTTGAAAGAAAGAAGATAATCAGTTAGATAAGGCTTTAGATGTAGTTGCAGATAAATTAAAGTGATATATGAGACGGATATCTTCTGATAATGATTGAACAAAGATTTGATTTATGATATACTACAATGGAAAAACCCTTGAGGGAATACTTGGAGGATATTATGGGAAAAATGAGATTGGTGACAAGAAGCGATTTTGATGGTTTGGTTTGTGCAATGATACTTAAAGAACTGGACATAATTGACGAGATTAAATTTGTACATCCTAAAGATGTCCAGGATGGTAAAGTTGATCTTACTGAAAATGATATAACTACTAACCTCCCTTATGATCCAAGAGTGGGGCTTGCTTTTGATCACCATGAGAGTGAACTTAGCCGTGTAAATGCAGGAGAAGCCAGCAGTAAATTTATTATAGACGGATATGCAAAGTCAGCAGCAAGGGTTGTATATGACTATTATGGCGGGGCTGAGAGGATAAAACGAGTTTCAGCTGAGATAATGGAAGCTGTAGACAAGGGGGACAGTGCAGACTTTACAGTTGATGATATCCTTGAACCTGAGGGATGGACACTTCTTAACTATGTAATGGATGCAAGAACCGGTTTAGGAAGATTCCATGATTTTAAAATATCTAACTATGATTTGATGATGGAACTGATAGACTATTGTCTTATTCATCCAATTCAGGATATATTGGCACTTCCGGATGTTAAGGAAAGAGTGGATCTTTACTTTGAACAGCAGGAACTTTTTAAAGAACAGCTTAAGCGTCTTGTTAAGATTGAAGGTAAGGTTGCAGTGATTGACCTCAGAAATGAAGAAACTATCTATGCGGGAAATAGATTTATGGTATATGCCATGTATCCGGACACAGAGATTTCAGTACATATTGCCTGGGGTTTTAAGAAACAGAACACCGCTGTTATGATTGGTAAATCTATCGTAAATAAGGATTCAAATGTAAATATTGGTGATATTTGCCTCGAATATGGTGGAGGTGGTCATACTAATGCAGGAACCTGTCAGCTTGATAATGACAAGGTGGATAATGAACTTCCTAAGATAATTGAAAAATTAAATAAGTAATATTTTAAACTTTGAAAGCATCCTTAAGGGTGCTTTCTTTATGAATGATAGGTGGAGGTAAGATGAGCAAGTTAATAAAAAATGGACATCTGGTAGATGTAGAGGCAAAAAGAGATGGATTCTACGATCTCTTAATTAATAATGATGGAAAGGTGGAGAGGATAGAAGCTAAGGGCAGACTTGATGGCTTTGCAAAGGAGAATACGGAAATAATTGATGCAGAAGGGAAATATGTACTTCCGGGCTTCATAGACCTTCATGTACATTTTAGAGAACCGGGAGGTGAATATAAAGAAACAGTTAAGACAGGAAGCATGGCTGCAGCCAGAGGAGGTTATACTACAGTTGTCACAATGCCTAATACCAAGCCTGTTATGGATACGGTAGAGCACCTAAAGCTTCAGCTTGACGCAATAAAGAAGGATGCAGTCATAAATGTACTTCCAAGCGGAACTGTTACCATGGGAGAGGAAGGAAAAGTTCTCTCGGATATGGAGGGAATGAAGAAGGCCGGAATTGTTGCCATAAGTGAGGATGGAAGGTCTGTGATGGATCCGGAGATACTAAGAGCCGGACTTGTAGAGGCTGCAAGGCTTGGGCTTCCATTCTTTGACCACTGTGAGGATGCAAACCTTGTAAATGGCGGAGTTATGAATGCCGGAGAAAAATCAAAAGAACTTGGGATGCCTGGTATAACCAATGAGGTCGAAGACAGCATCGCTAGAAGAGATATAGATATCGCGGCTAAAGCAGGGGCAACCATCCATCTTTGCCATTGCTCTACAAGAGAGACTGTAAAGTATGTAAAAGAAGCCAAAGAAAAGGGACTCCCTGTAAGTGCGGAAGTATGCCCTCACCACTTCACACTGGCTGATGAGGATATAGTGGAAGATGATGCAAACTACAAGATGAATCCTCCTCTTAGAAGCAGGGCTGATGTAGAAGCCCTACGAGAAGGACTTAAGAGCGGTGTTATGGGTATGATATCTACCGACCATGCCCCACATTCTAAAGAAGAAAAGGAAAAGAGTATAAAGGATGCACCGTTTGGCATAGTTGGCCTTGAAACCTCGTTTGCACTTACAGTCACTGAGCTTTTGGGTAAATATCTTGATATGAAGAGCCTTGTGGAAAGAATGAGTTTAACCCCTGCCAAGCTCTTAAAAAACGGCAGAGGAACTCTTAAGGAAGGCTCTGCAGCAGACCTTGTGATAGCAGATATAGACCATGAGTATGTGATAGACTCCGATAAATTTTTTTATCAAAAGGCAGAACACACCTTTTAACGGTAAAAAGGTGAGAGGAAAGGTTATTTATACATTGTGTAACGGAAAAGTTGTATATAAGGAGGAAAAAAATAAATGATAGAAAAAAACTTGTAGAGAAGATAAAAAAACACTTGATGCCCCTATAGTTGTTGGACTTGATCCTACTCTTAACTTTTTGCCAAAGCATTTGCTTGATAAGGCGGTAAATGAAAAGGGAGAAACTCTTGAAGCGGCAGCAGATGCAATATTTGAGTTTAACAAAAAGATTGTAGATGCTGTCTATGACTTGATTCCTGCTGTAAAGCCTCAGATAGCAATGTATGAGCAGTTTGGCATACCGGGGCTTATGGCATATAAGCAGACTGTTGATTATTGCCATGAAAAAGGGCTTCTTGTAATCGGAGATGCAAAGAGAGGTGATATAGGCTCAACATCGACAGCTTATGCTATAGGCCATCTTGGGAAGGTCAAGATAGGGAGTACAGAAATTGCACCTATTGATACAGATTTCTTAACTATCAATCCTTACATGGGCTCAGACAGCGTCGTTCCTTTTGTGGAAGAGTGCAAGAAAAATGATAAGGGTCTTTTTATACTGGTAAAAACATCCAATCCTTCAAGCGGAGAATTCCAAGATCAAAAGGTAGGTAAAAAGGCTGTATATGAGCTTGTAGGAAAAAAGGTAGACGAGTGGGGAGCTGAGCTTGTTAAGAACGGATACAGTGATGTGGGAGCGGTAGTTGGAGCCACCTATCCTGAGATGGGAGAGGTACTTAGAGAGATAATGCCAAAGGCCTATATACTCGTACCAGGTTACGGTGCTCAGGGTGGTACTGCAGCTGAACTTAAACCATTTTTTAATAAAGACGGCCTCGGTGCTATAGTCAATTCTTCAAGAGGAATTATAGCTGCTTACAAGCAGGATAAGTATGCTGAGTACGGTGCTGAAGGCTTTGCTGAGGCTGCAAGGGCGGCTGTGATTGATATGAAGAACGACATTGCATCTATATTCTAAGGAGAAATTTAATGGAATTAAAGTCTAAGATTAAGGCTAAAATACTTGAAAATACTAAGCTTTCCGAAGATGTATTTTCGATGTGGATAGAAGTAGGAAGCAAGGCAAAAGAGGCCCAAACAGGGCAGTTTGTGTCGCTCTATGTAAATGATGGCTCTAAGCTTTTACCTCGTCCCATAAGTATCTGTGAAATAGACAGAGAAAACGGAAGGCTTAGGTTAGTATACAGGGTAGTAGGTGAAGGTACTAAGGCTTTCGCAAAGCTTTTACCAAATGTAGACAGCATAGAGGTTGTGGGAAGTCTTGGAAAGGGCTTCCCTATAGATAAAACAGGTGATTCAGTTCTTCTTTTTGGGGGAGGAATAGGTATTCCTCCTCTTCTTGAGGCGGTAAAGGAGCTTAAGAAGGATGGCAAGAAGGCCGTAGTGATACTTGGATTTAGAAATAAAGACACCTTCCTTGTTGAGGATTTTCGTAAATACGCAGAAGTTATCATAGCAACAGATGACGGAAGCCTTGGATGCAGAGGTACTGTAATCGATGCTGCAAACGAGATTAAAGCAGCTGAAAAATACGGTATTACCGACATCTTCTCCTGTGGGCCTATGCCTATGCTTAGAGGGGTAAAGGAATACGGAGAGAGCAGAGGACTCCCTACCTATATTTCTCTTGAAGAGAGGATGGCCTGCGGCATAGGTGTGTGTCTGGGCTGCGTCTGTGAAACCAAAGAAGTAGACCATCACAGCAATGTGAAAAACACTCGAGTCTGTAAGGATGGACCGGTATTCTTATCTACGGAGGTGGTTATCTAATGGGAAATATGAGTGTGGAAATAGCGGGTGTAAAGCTTAAGAATCCGGTAATGACAGCCTCGGGAACCTTTGGTTCAGGTGCTGAATTTATGGACTATATAGACCTTTCCCTTCTCGGTGGGCTTACAACAAAGGGTGTTTCTGATGTGCCTTGGAAGGGCAATCCTACGCCTAGGGTAGCAGAGACAGCTTCCGGTATGCTTAATGCCATAGGGCTTCAAAACCCAGGAATAGATGTGTTTATTAAGAGGGATTTGGAGAAGCTAAGAGGGATTGACACCGTGGTTATGGCAAATGTTTGCGGACATACTACTGAAGAATATGTAGAAGTAGTTAAGAGACTTGCAGATAATGATGTGGTAAAACTGCTTGAAATCAATATTTCCTGTCCTAATGTAAAGGCGGGAGGAATTACCTTCGGTACGAATCCTGATGCTGCTTTTGAAGTAACAAAGGCTATCAAGAAATATGCTAAGCAGCCTGTAATTATGAAGCTTACACCTAATGTAACTGATATAACAGAGCTTGCCAAAGCTTGCGAGGCAGGAGGGGCAGATGGCTTATCGCTTATCAATACTCTTACAGGCATGAAGATAGATATTCATAAAAGAAAGTTCGCCATTGCCAATAAAACAGGAGGTCTTTCAGGACCTGCGGTTAAGCCTGTTGCAATCAGAATGGTATATCAGGTTAGAAAGGCTGTGAACTTACCTATCATAGGTATGGGTGGAATAATGACAGGAGAGGATGCAATCGAATTTCTTATGGCAGGCGCAACAGCAGTGAGTGTGGGTACTGCTAATTTTAACAACCCCGCAGCAAGTGTGGAAGTGGTTAAAGGAATTGAAGAATATATGTCAAGGTATGAAATTGCTGATATAAATGAGATTATTGGATGTGTGGACTAGCCGGCTATTTGTAATTGAGGCAAATTGTCAAAAAAATGACATAAAGCTGCCGGTAAAGAAGTCAATTAGAAAGGAAAATGTAAGAATTAGTGCATAAAACTGACACAGTGATATTTTATAATCCAGTTATAACTTAAGCAGAGGCTTGAAGAAAATAATATAAATGAATGCGAGGAAAATAAGATGAGAAAAAAGAGTATGAATAAGGCAGTTAAAGGTCTTTCATTAGCACTTGCACTTTCAATGGGACTTAGTTTTGTACCTGGCTTTGGCGAGGGAGAAGTGGAAGCTGCTGCAAAGAGCGGTGTGGTTTTACACGGAAAGAAGACAGTATTCTCTGCAAAGAAGGGTACTTCAGCTTACATTGGTGAGAAGAAGGTTGACCTTGATCTTCTTATCAAGGGAAAGAATGTTGCTAAAAGTGTTAAATGGTCAAGCTCAAAGGGAAGTGTTATCAGTGTAAATAAGAAAACCGGTAAGCTTACTGCAAAGAAGAACGGAAAGGCAGTTATCACAGCGGTATATAAGAATAAGAAATATAAGGCTCTTGTTAAGGTATATACAAGACCTGAGAGTGTTGCCGTAGAAGATAACGGTGTTGCTGTTTCTGAGATTAATTTAAATGAAGGAGAGAGCAAGACACTTAATGTAAGCTACAAGATTTCTGATAAGGTTGCTAAGGCAGGCGGAAAATCTTCTACTTACAACAGTTATGTATTAGTTGATAATTCAGGTTCAGCTTCTGTAACAAAAGATAAGGCCGGTGCAAAGGATTTCACTGTTACAGGTGTTAAAGCAGGAGAGAGCTATATTGATGTAATAGGAAGCCAGAGCAGTGCAGCTAAGGCTAACGCTGATAAGAAGAAGGTAACTGCAAGAATTAAGGTTGTAGTTGCAGCTAATTTTGGTGGAAAACAGACCGGAGCTAAGAAGATAACTGTAACAGGTAAGAATCTTACTGCAAATAAAAATGATTATAAGGTTAATAACGGACTTGATATAACAAGTGTAAGCGTTAATGAATCAGGAACAGAGGCAGTACTTGAAATGACAGCCAATATTACTGACAGCAATTATACAGTAGAGTTTGGCGGCAAGACATTTTCTTTCAAGGGAGAGGCAGCTAAGCTTTCTAAGATTGATGTTCCTAGCAAGTATCTTGTATTAAATGGAGATACGAACGCTGCAGGCGGTACAATTGAGTACAAGATTACCAATCAGTTTGGTGAGGATGTAACAAAGACTGTTGGAGGGATTACTGTTACGGTTTCAACAGGCACAGGTACAGCAAATCCTTCTAAGGGAGTCATTGATGTAACTAATATTGCAGCAAATCTTCTGCTTAACTCACCTGTAACCCTTACTCTTACTAAAGCAGATGGAGCTAATGTAATTTCAGAGACTTTCCAGCTTACCCTTGCTCCAAAGGCAATGGCCGGTTCAGTATCTGTAAAGGGTGTGTATAGTGCTTCAACAAAGAAACCTTATACATTGGCAGTTAACAGTTCTGATAATTCGGCAGCAAGACTTCTTGTGGAAGTTAAAGACCAGTATGGAAGAAGAATGAAGTCTACAGATGGTGTTAACATAGTAGCTGCAGGAGGACTTACAGGACTTGGAATCAATGGAACTACAGTATATAGTGATATGATTGAAGTAGACGGAGTTGATTATATAGCAATTCCTTTCACTGGTGTTGCTGCTCTTAAGTCAGGAAGTGCAGACATTACCTTCATCGCACTTCATGGACAGAACGGAAGCAATGTGACAAAGACTACTATCAACATAGCAGGAACAAAGCAGGTATCTAGTTTTAGTGCAACAGCTCCTGCTGAGGTATATGCCGGAGAGGTTACTTACTTCAATTATACAGCTGCAAATGATGCAGGTCAGGCAATAACAGACTATGCTACACTTAGCAATCCAAATTATGGCATTAAGCTTCCTGAGGCTTTCTCTTGGGAGAATACAGCCAACGGAACAGCTAAGCTTAAATATGATGCAACAAAGGATAGTTCTGTTAAAGATATAACTTGGGGTCAGGGACTTACACAGAGATTAACATATGCAAACTTTATAATACAGTCAAATATGAAACCTTCTATGGTACAATTTACCGTATATGCACCGGCAGTACCTTCAAACATTAAGAGCATTTCAGTAGATGGTGTGCTTAAGGGAGGCACAACAGAAAATGTGCTTTCTAAGGTTAAAGTTATTGATAATAAGGGCCGTGAACTTTCCAATCTTTCATCCCTTTCAAATTATTATCTTGGAGTGAAGAAGAATGGTTCAGGCTCAAGATTTACAGTAACTGAGTCAGGTGCAACTAATGGTACTGCGGATGCAAATGTTAAACTTTTCAAACTCAGTGAATTAAATTCTGATTCTCTTAAGTTTACAGCAACAACGGCAGCAATAAATGGTTATGAGACAGAGGATTTCACCTTTGCAATCTACAAGGATGCAACTGGAACTAACATAGTACCTGGTTCTGAGGTAAATGTAAAGGTTACGGCAGCAGACTTAAAGAGCCTTACAGATTTTAACTTAATCTTGCCTTCAGCTGTGTATGCAGCAGAGGGAAACACAGGCTATGACAATGTTAAACCTGTAGTTACAGGTAAAACTTCAAATGGTACTTCAGTACAGCTTGGAGAAAATGATGTTCAGATCAGAGATTCAAAGGGCTTGGTTGCTAACAGCAAGAAGATAGTACCTAGCAATGGTAAGGAAGAGGCTAAGAAGGGTGACTTCACTGATGTTGTTACAGCTATCATTAATGACGGCAAGGGTACTGAGATAACAAAAAACATTACTGTTTCAGCTCAGGCGCCTTCAGTAACCAAGGTAGAGGCAAAGACTTCTGAACTTCTTTTAACAGCTGTTAATGCAGGTGCATTTAATGCAATTAAGGATGCACTTGTTATAACAGATAAGTACACTTCCGAGGTAAACGGAGTTGCACCTTCAACAGATCTTGCAAAGAGTACGCTTCAGGGTGTTAGGTTCATCTCTTCTGCTTCAGGAAATGTAAAGGCAGATTGGAATAATACACCTTCTATGAAATTTACCGGCACAGCAGCAGGTGATTTGATTACGGTTCAGCCTACATTTGCAAGCGGAACAACAGGAACTTTCAGCTTTAAGTTGAAATAATAAGGATTAGTGCATCTTATTTATAGATGTCATGATTAGATATTGGACAGGTCTTGGGAGCTAATAAGAGGCTCTCAAGGCCTTTTTTCTTTATGGGGCTTGAATTAAAGTGAAACAGGGGGTAAACTATACATATTGATTAAGATTAAAGGAGAATTGTATGAACTACAGGTTGGATAATGGGGTTTTGGAAATAAATGTGGCATCAAAAGGTGCAGAATTAATATCTATAAAAGATGAGACAGGTAAAGAATACTTATGGCAGGGTGATGAAAAGTACTGGGGGAGGCAGTCTCCTATATTATTTCCTTTTGTGGGAAGATTGAAAAATCAGGAATATACATATGAAGGTAAGAAATATCCTATGATGCAGCATGGATTTGCAAGGGATATGGAATTTAGCGTGATTGAGGAGAAAGCTGACGAAATCTGGTTTGAAATTAAGGATGACGGGGAAACATATAAGTTATATCCATTTCATTTTTCACTTAAAATAGGTTACCGTTTGGTAGAAAACAGAATAGAAGTGCTGTGGAAGGTAGAAAATATTGATACAAAGACTATGTACTTTAATATAGGTGCCCATCCGGGATTTTTCTGCCCTATTGATGGAGAGAAAGATAAGGTTGGTTATGCCTTAGAATTTAATTCTAAAGGGAATCCTAAGTATTATGGTGCGGATTATGATACAGGACTTAGGTTTTCTAAACTGCATGAACTAAAGCTTGAAAATGGAAGGAGTATTATTACAAAGGAATATTTTGATGAAACTACCTATATATTTGAGGATAATCAGATTTCTGAAGTATCTTTAGTTAAACCAAGCGGCGAAAAATATGTTACAGTTAGATTTGATATGCCTATTCTTGCAGTTTGGTCGAAGGAAAGGGCAGATGCTCCTTTTGTATGTTTAGAACCATGGTGTGGGCGTTGTGACCGCATGGATTTTAATGGAAACCTGGAAGATAGGGAGTATAACACTGTACTTGAGGCTGGTGAAGTTTTTAACAATGTTTATAGTATTGAGATTAATTAAAGGAGTGACTAAGGGGCTGAAAGAGAGGTAGAGGTTATCTGATAACGGGCAGGATTTTATTAAAAAAATTTAAAAATATATATAGTTGTAAGAAAAAGCTTATAATTCCGTAAGAACTCTTAGGTAAAATAGAGCCTGAAGAGAGTAATGCTGTAGAGAATGTTTGTCTTACGGCATTGTTTTTTAATAAAATGAATTTAGGAAGGTTTTTGATGAGAGAGAAGTATAATGAAATTTTATTTATACCGAAGATAATGATAATTCCACTGCTGCTTTCTATGACTTGGAATTCAATTACTTATTTTGGCTCAAGGTTACTGACTTCAGATTGGAAACATTTTAATGTGGAAGCTATGCTTGATTCTGTGATACCATTTCTACCTTGGACCGTTTCTATATATTTAAGCTGCTATGTGTTTTGGGTTGTAAATTATATCTTAGGTGTAAGACAGGATAGGGCTGAGGCATTAAGATTTATTAGTGCAGATTTTTTTGCAAAGACAATCTGTCTGATTTGTTTTTTGGTTATTCCTACAACAAATGTAAGACCTGAAGTTGGTGCGGAAGGAATATGGAATAGACTTATGATTTGGCTGTATAATACTGATGCTGCTGACAATTTATTTCCATCAATTCATTGTCTTACAAGTTGGTTTTGCTATATAGCTGTGAGAAAAAATAAACGAATACCTGGAATTTATGTCATCTTTTCCTTATTATTTGCAATCAGTATCTGTATTTCAACTCTCACAACCAAACAGCATGTTATAGTTGATGTAATCGGTGGAATTGGACTTGCAGAGGGAAGCTATTTTATGGTAAAATTTGGTTTTACAAAGTTTTATGAAAAAATAATTAATGGGATTAATGAAAAGCTGAAGCTGGGATAGGCAGAATTGGAATAACTTTGCTGCAGATGGGCTTATTGCCATATGTCTGTTCTTATTTAAGGGGGATCTATGAAAAGAGGATTATTAGGATATTACAATTATACGGTTGTACTTACTTATGTGGGTATGTTAACAGCTTTTATGGGAATATTGATGGTATTAAACAGAAAATTTCCTGCAGCTGTAGTATGTCTTTTAGTATCAGGCTTATGTGATATGTTTGATGGTAAGGTTGCGGCTACAAAGAAGAGAGATGATAAAGAAAAGTGCTTTGGAATTCAAATTGATTCCTTAAGCGACTTAATAAGCTTTGGAGTATTTCCTGCTTTATTTGTTTATATTTTTGCGGACAGTACATTAACTGCAGGCATAATAGCATCATTTTATGTATTAGCAGCTCTTATTCGTCTGGCATATTTCAATGTACTTGAAGAAGAGAGGCAGAAACATACAACTGAACTTAGAAAGGTATATTTGGGGCTGCCTGTTACCACAATAGCCCTTCTTCTCCCAGCTGTGCATCTTGCATATGACAGAGGTGCATTTAAGAGCAAATTAATCTACATCATACTCTTGATTTTTGTGATGGTTGGTTTTGTGTCGCCTTTCGAAATTAAAAAGCCTAATATCGTAGGCAAGATTATACTGGTAATCTTAGGAGCATTAGAAGTGTTTGGTATATTATTTTTGATTGGATGGGATACAGTATGAAAGAAGATTTTTCAGTCAAATTCCTGTACGGCACTGTAGCAGGAAGGACTTTGCTTAAATTATTGACGAAACCGGTAATTTCTAAAATTGGTGGATATTTCTTAGATTCACAAATTTCCAGATTGATTATACCTGATTTTATAAAAAAAAATAAAATTTCACTTAAGGGAATAGAGGTGCCTGCTAAGGGTTTCTATTCCTTTAATGAGTTTTTTAAAAGAAGAAAAAAAAGAGTGAAATTTGACAAAAATAAAAATCATTTTATTAACCCTTGTGATGGACTCTTATCTGTGGTACAATTAGACAGGAATTCTATTTTTAAAATTAAAAGGACGAGGTATAGCCTGAAGTCTTTACTGAAAAATGAATTACTTGCAAAAGAATTCGAAGGCGGCTATGCGCTTGTATATAGACTGACACCAAAACATTATCATAGGTATATATTCCCGGATGATGGAGTAATATTACAAACGAATAGAATAGAGGGGATATTACACTGTGTTAGGCCGATAGCACTTGAACAATATCCTGTATTTGTTGAAAATACAAGGGAATATGCGGTTATCAACACCGATAACTTTGGTAGGATTATACAGATGGAAATCGGAGCCATTATGGTTGGAAAAATTTCTAATCATAAACTGACAGGCAGAGTTATAAGAGGTATGGAAAAAGGATGCTTTGAATTTGGCGGCTCTACTATTGTAGTATTTGTTAAAAAAGATGCAATAGAATTTAATCCGGATTTTCTAAGTCAATTGAAAAAAAATGAAGAAGCGGCTGTATATTTAGGAGACAGTATTGCAGCTGCAGCAGATGGAGGAAAGTTTGAATAAATTTATAACAAAAAAAGCAGGAAACTTAGTAATTGCGATAATGCTTGTGATTGGCATGGTTTTTTTGGCAGATGGTATAAGGGTTGAGGCAGCTGTTTCAACCTCAAGGGCAGAGAGAATCAAAATTGAATTGAAAGATTTGATTAATAAGGTAAATCAAAATTACTATGAAGATGTAGATATAGACAGGATGTTAAACAAGGTCCTTGAAGAGGCTGATGATCAAACGGATATAAATACAATCTCTAAGAAGTTTGTTCAAGAGTTGAATGATCCTTATTCTGTGTACTATACTAAAAAGGAACTTGAGAGTTTCAATAATTCCATGAAGGGGGAATATTATGGAATAGGTGTTGAAATTACTAAGGATAAGGCAACAGGAGGAATACTGATAAACAGAGTCTTTCCTAACGGTCCGGCAGAAAAGGCAAAGCTGAAAAAGGGAGACATAATATTAAAGGCAGGAAATAAAAACCTTACCAAGCTGGGAATTACAGAGGCATCAACCTATGTTAAGGGAGAAAAGGGAACAAAAATCACCTTGACCATACTTAGAGGGAAGTCTAAAAAGAAGATAAAGGTGGAAAGAAATGAAGTGATTATGCCATCTGTTTTTTCTAAAACCTATAACAAAGGTAGGATAGGATATATAAAAGTTACCGCTTTTCTTGAAAATACTGCAAAAGAGTTTATTAAAACCTTAGATAAATTTGAAAAAAATTCCGTAGAGGGTGTTGTAATTGATTTAAGGGATAATGGCGGTGGATTTGTGGGTACTGCTTACAATATGCTCAATCGTATACTTCCATCAGGTGAAACTGTATTTTCTTTTCAATATGGAAATGGTGAAGTAGAAAGGCATATAACTGAAGATGATTCATTAGAAGAAGATAAAGTCTTTGATATCCCTATTTGTATTATAATTAATAAAAATACAGCAAGTGCATCTGAAATCTTTTCAGGAGCACTTAGGGATAACGGTTATGCTGAAATAGTTGGTGAAACCAGCTATGGTAAGGGTGTAGCTCAGAGTGTATTTGAAATCTATGGGAATAATGATGACACAGTCATTGGGAGGGCTAAAACTTACGACTATGAAGTATTATCTGCCGGATGGAGAGAGCATCAATAAAATTGGGATAACACCTGATTATAAGGTTAAGGATAATGAAAAGACAGTTAAGGATGAACAGCTCGAAAAAGCACTTAAGGAAATTAGAAAAATAATCGAATGATATAAGGTTGTTATAAAGATTGAGAATGATACTAATATTAGTTGAGGTAAAATAATGAATTCACTTGTTGTGGTCTTTATAAGTCTATTTGCCTTTGCATTTTTTGTTCTTGTCTTTTGCGTTTTCAGGTCAACTAAGAAAAAACAGATAATAGCGTCCAAAGTAAGATTACTGCTTGTTATGGCGGGGGTAGCTGTAATACTTCAAGGTGCTTTGCTGTTTGCACCAAATACGCATATAGCCCTGCTGTTACACTCACTTTATTTGGTAAGTATATGTGGAGTCAGATATGCAGTACTTAAGATAGTGATTGAAGTCACAGGACATGATTCAAAAAATGTTAAGATATTTAGATTTTTGTATGCATTGATTGCATTAGATGCTCTTTTTATCCTGAGCAATATATTCAACAAAGCTATATTTATTATAGAAAAGGTAAAAATAGGGCATTGGTATTATCATGCTATTATGACCCAGCCTTTATACACTCTTCATGCTATAGTGGTTTATGGGATTCTTATATTTATAGTTTTTATAATTGTTTATAAGATAGTTGACCTGAGTCCTGTATACTGGGGAAAGTATCTGATGCTGTTATTGGCTCTCTTTTTGGCAGCAATAACTAATTTCTTCTATAAGTTCTTAAATAATGTAGTTGATGTATCTGTAATAGGCTATGCCTGTGCGGCTGTATTAACCCATATAGTTTTCCTTGAGAATAAGCAGATGATTCTTATAGATAAGATAGCTTTCACATATTGTTTCTAAATCAGATAACATAATAGTGTTTTTGGACATTGATAATGTTTGTATATATTTAAACGAGAAGGCTAAATATTTCTTTTGATGTTGATGAAGATTATTCTCCGGTAATCAGGGCAGATAAACAAAAATGTTTTCTATAAAAAAATTTTTGACAGTGATAAAAAGAATATTCTGCACTTTTGTTCAATGACTATTAAAGGTGAAATGAAACATTTTGATATCCTTTATAAGAAACTTTTTAGAAATGGAAAGATGGAAGGAAGTTATTATTGGATAAAGGATAGAACGATAGAAGTAGACATATTTAACAAGGATAAGTATAAGGCTACACATGATAAACTGACAGGCTTATATAATATCGATTATTTTTGTGATAAGGTTGAGGAAATTCTTAAAAATAATCCTGAGACTGAATATTACATTTTATGCTCTGACATAAAGGATTTTAAGCTGATTAATGATTCTTTTGGTAAAACGGTTGGTGACAGGGTACTGAATTCAATTGCTTGGAAACTAAGGGAAAAGACTGATAAAGATACACTTTATTGCAGATTCTCAGGTGATAAATTCTGTGTATTGATTGAGAAAGAAAAGTATGATGAAGAAGTATTCGTAAGCCTCACAAAGGAAATATCAATTACGGATGGAATCCACTATCCTATTAATATGCAGATTGGTATATATAAGATTGAGGACAGGGGAATTTCACCATCAACTATGATTGACAGGGCAGGAATGGCTATTGCCGAAAATAAAGAAGATTATCAGAATAAGATATTCTACTATGATGACCATATAAGGGAAAACAAGTATTGGGAACAGCGTCTTTCCGGTGAACTTGATGAGGCCATTAAAGATAACCAGCTCAAAGTGTATTTACAGGCACAGTGCAATGATGAAGGTAAGGTAGTGGGCTCTGAGGCTCTTATCAGATGGATTCATCCAACAGAGGGAATGATACCGCCGTTTAGATTTATCCCTATGTTTGAACAAAATGGACTTATAAGCAAGGTTGATTTGTTTGTTTGGAATAGAGTTGCGGCACTTCTTAGAAAGTGGAAGGATGAAGGTAAGGAAGAGTATTATATATCGGTAAATATTTCTCCTGCTGACTTTTACTTTTTAGATATTTATAAGGAATTTGTAAATATAGTTAAAAAATATGATATAGACCCATCCAGACTTAAGCTTGAAATAACAGAGACATTGATTATGAAAGATCTTGACAGCAGGCTTAAGATAGTTGAGAGTCTTAGGGATTATGGTTTCACTGTTGAAATGGATGATTTTGGAAGTGGATATTCTTCACTTAATATGTTAAAGGAGATATCTGTAGATGTACTGAAGCTGGATATGGGATTCCTTTACAAGACTAAGGATGAAGAAAAGAGCAGGAAGATAATTGGAATGATAGTTCAGCTTTCCAAAGCACTGAACATGCCTGTAATTTGTGAAGGAGTGGAAACTAAACCTCAGTTTGAATTTTTGAAAAGTATAAGGTGTGATTACTTCCAGGGATATTTATTTGCAAAACCTGTACCAATCAAAGAATTTGAAGAACAATATATGTAAAATAGTATATCACACCTGCTATTGCTAATGGAATGTGGGTGTGATATACTATTTTTGGCTTTGTTAATTTTTTGCCGAGACTTCTGAAAAGATGATTCAAAAGAGTCATTTTTTCAGTGGTTTCGGGATTTACAAAGTTAGCTAAAAAAAGGAGATAGGAAAATATGTTTAAGAGTTTTAGTATGGAACTTGCCGGACGCACCCTTACAGTAGACATAGATAGGGTTGCTAAGCAGGCAAACGGTGCAGCACTTATGCACTATGGAGATACTGTTGTACTTTCAACCTGTACAGCTTCAGAGAAGCCAAGAGAAGGGATAGACTTTTTCCCGCTTTCGGTGGAATATGAGGAAAAACAGTATGCAGTAGGTAAAATTCCGGGTGGTTTTAATAAAAGAGAGGGGAAGGCCTCTGAAAATGCCGTGCTTACTTCAAGAGTAATTGACCGTCCTATGCGTCCTCTTTTTCCAAAGGATTACAGAAATGATGTTACATTGAACAATCTTGTCCTAAGTGTGGATCCAACCTGTTCTCCTGAACTTACTGCTATGCTTGGTTCAGCTATAGCTACAGCAATTTCTGATGTGCCTTTTGATGGACCATGTGCAACTACCCAGGTAGGGCTTATTGATGGAGAATTTGTAATCAACCCAAGTAATGCCCAAATGGCTGACTCAGCCCTTAAACTCACAGTTGCTTCTACAAAAGAAAAGGTTATTATGATAGAAGCCGGTGCTGACGAGATTCCTGAGGCAAAGATGATAGAGGCCATTTATAAGGCACACGAGATCAATCAGGAAATAATTGCGTTTATAGAGAAGATAACCGCTGAGTGTGGTAAGCCTAAGTCAGAGTATGAGAGATATGCAGTGCCTGAGGAGTTCTTTGCGGCAATTAAAGAAGTAGTTACTCCTGAGGAAATGGAAAAGGCTGTATTTACAGATGAAAAGCAGATTAGGGAAGAGAATATTTCTGCTATTATGGAAAAGCTTAATGAACATTTTTCAGAAAATGAAGAATGGCTTCCTTTCCTTGCTGATGCAGTATATCAGTATCAGAAAAAGACTGTAAGAAAGATGATTTTAAAAGATCATAAGCGTCCTGACGGCCGTGAAATGACTCAGATTAGAACCCTTGCAGCGGAAATTGATATTATACCTCGTGTACATGGATCAGCTATGTTTACAAGAGGACAGACTCAGATTTGTAATATTACCACTCTTGCACCTCTTTCAGAAGTTCAGAAGGTTGACGGACTTAATGCGGAAGAGACTTACAAGAGATATATTCACCACTATAATTTCCCATCCTACTCAGTAGGCGAAACCAAGCCTTCAAGGGGACCGGGAAGAAGAGAGATAGGCCACGGTGCTTTAGCTGAGAGAGCCCTTATACCTGTACTTCCTAGCGAGGAAGAATTCCCATACGCTATCCGTACAGTATCAGAAACCTTTGAGTCAAACGGATCAACTTCTATGGCTTCTACCTGTGCATCCTGTATGTCACTTATGGCAGCCGGCGTTCCTATCAAAAAGATGGTTGCAGGTATTTCCTGTGGTTTAGTTACAGGAGATACAGATGATGATTATGTACTTCTTACAGATATCCAAGGTCTTGAAGACTTCTTTGGAGATATGGATTTCAAGGTAACAGGTACAACTGAGGGTATTACTGCAATTCAGATGGATATCAAAATCCACGGTCTTACAAGAGAAATAGTAGAAGGAGCGATAGCAAGAACAAGAGAAGCCAGAATGTTCATTATGGATACCTGTATGAAACCTGCTATTGCAGAACCAAGGGCAAGTGTTAATGAATATGCACCTAAGATTGAACAGATTAAGATTGATCCTGAGAAGATTGGCGAGGTAGTTGGACAGAAGGGTAAGACAATAAATGCAATCATTGACAAGACTGGAGTTAAGATTGATATTACGGATGATGGCAATGTAAGTATCTGCGGTACAGATATTGACAAGATAAATGAAGCTAAAGAAATTATTAGAATGATAGTCACTGAGTTTGAAGAGGGAAAGATATATACAGGTAAGGTTGTATCTATCAAAGAATTTGGTGCCTTTGTTGAATTTGCTCCAGGTAAAGAAGGAATGGTTCACATTTCAAAGGTGGCAAAGGAGAGAATTAACAATGTTGAAGATGTGCTTACACTTGGAGACATAGTTAAGACTATCTGCCTTGGTAAGGATAAGATGGGAAGAATTTCATTTAGTATTAAGGATGTACCTGCAGGAGTTTAAGTTATTAAATATATGATGGGATTGGAGGAAAATATAATGGACTCAAAGAATATATCCCCTGCAGTCATTAAAAGACTGCCTAGGTATTACAGATATTTGGGAGACTTGCTTAAGTCAGGGATAGACAGAATTTCCTCAAAGAATTAAGCGAGAAAATGCAGGTTACAGCATCCCAGATTAGACAGGACTTAAATAATTTTGGCGGTTTCGGACAGCAGGGTTATGGTTATAATGTGGAGTACTTATATAATGAAATTGCTAAAATTTTAGGACTTGATAAAGACTATAACCTGATTATAGTAGGTGCCGGCAATCTTGGAACTGCATTAACAAATTATACAGATTTTGCTAAAAGAGGATTTTATGTAAAGAAGGCATTTGATGTAAAACCTGAACTCATAGGAAAGAAAATTGGGGAGATTGAAATCCTTGGTATGGACAAACTGCCTGAATATATTAAAAATAATCAGGTAGATATAGCAGCTCTTACGGTTCCTAAGGAAATAGCTACTGATACAGCAGCGAAACTTGTAAAGTATGGAATTAAAGCAATCTGGAACTTTGCACCGGTAGATCTAAGGCTGCCAAAGGATGTTGTAGTTGAAACAATTCACCTTTCAGATACTTTGATGAGACTTTCTTATTCTTTAAAGGATAGAGCCTCTAAATAAAGGAAGATTAGATTGATTATAGGTATTGGTACTGATTTAATTGAAAAAGAAAGAGTCAAAAAAGCATGCGGAAAGGATGCTTTTGTCGTATGTTTTTACTGATGATGAAAGAGAAATGATTATGAAAAAGCCTGACAGGGCAGCAAGTAACTGGGCTGTTAAAGAAGCTGTTGCTAAGGCCATGGGAACAGGCTTTTTCGGTATAAAAATCAAAGAGATAGAAGTTTTAAGGGATGAATTTGGCAAACCATATGTCAATCTATATGGTAATGCCAGAACTAAAAAAGAGGAATTGAAGATTGAGCGTTTCTTTGTGTCTATTTCAGATACAAAGGACTATGTAAGTGCAGTAGCCGTAGCGGAGGGACGAAATGATTAAACTTGTAGACAGTAATGGAGCTAAGAAACTGGATGAAAATGCCCAAAAGATGGGAATGTCTGGAATGGTTCTTATGGAAAGGGCTGCACTTGCTGTGGCAGAATTTATTAGAACAAGGCTGGCGGAGAATAATCAACATAAGAAAATTATATCAATTTGCGGTTCGGGTAATAACGGCGGGGATGGGATAGCCTGTGCGAGGATACTTTATGAATGGGGTTATGATGTAGAGATATTGGTCATAGGAAAAGAAGAAAAGTTTACTAAGCAGACAAGTGAACAGGTGGATTTGGCTTTAAATAGTGGTGTAAGATTGGAGATTGTAAGTCCCTCCGAACTTATAAATGAAAATAAATCCTTTGATAATACTATTATAATAGATGCAATATTTGGAGTTGGCTTTAAGGGAAAACTTGAAGGTGAGTTGGAAAAACTTGTGGATGTCATCAATATGTCGGATTCTATTAAGGTGGCTGTTGATATTCCGTCAGGAGTGAATGGAAGTAATGGCACGGTTTTAGGAACAGCTGTTAAATGTGGCTATACTATTACTTTTGGCGTGGATAAGATCGGCCTGGCTGTATATCCGGGAAAGGAATATGCCGGAGAGACTGTTATTGCTGATATTGGATTTCCTGGGAGAGCTGTGGAAATGACGGATTATAAGGCTTTTTCATTTGATAAAAAGGATATAGGCCATTATTTACTTAAGAGAAAAGAATACAGCAATAAGGGAGACTTTGGTAAAATACTGGTTATTGCAGGATCTGAAGATATGTGTGGAGCATCTTATCTTTCAGCCCTGGCTGCTTATAGAACAGGTGCAGGCCTTGTAAGGATTTTTACACCTGATACGAATAGGACTTCCTTACAAAGCTTAATTCCTGAAGCTGTATTAACTGCTTATACTGACGAATCTGATGCAGATATCAGTGATAAGACCATGGAAAAATTAGAAAAGGCAGTGAGAGAATGGGCAGATGTAATTGTAATTGGACCAGGGCTTGGAATAAGCAGAAGAAGCAAGTCTTTAGTAAAGAAGGCTCTTGATATAGCTGAAGTTTCAACGGTTATAGATGCTGATGGGATTAGGCTTTTTAGAGAAATTAATGAAGAATTCTATGAAAGAAAGCTCGATTTAGCAAAGGATATGAAGAAGAATTTTATTCTCACACCTCATGTGAAGGAACTGTCTGATTTGTTATATGTACCTAAAGAGGAAGTGAAGGAAAATATAATTCAGTTTGCTGAAAATTTAAGGTCTTGCTGTGGAATTATTGTAATGAAGGAGGCAAAAACAGTAGTTGCAGGGGCAGATAATTGCTATATAAACAATAGCGGCAATTCAGGAATGGCAAAGGCAGGTTCCGGGGATGTGTTAACAGGTATAATAGCAGCCTTGCTGGTGAATGAAAATATAACACAGTTTGAAGCAGTCTCTTTAGGAGTATTTATTCATGGCTTGGCAGGAGATTTGCTTGTGGAAGAAAAGGGTAAGCATGGAATTCTTGCAAGGGAATTAGCTGATGAAGCAGCGGAAGTGATGAAGAGGTATGTGTAAGTGAAAATTACTATTCTTTGTGCGGGTAAGATTAAGGAAAGATACTTTGAAGACGGAATAGCAGAGTATGTTAAAAGATTATCAAGATATGCTTCTATAGAAATAAAGCAGGTTCAGGACGAAAAGACCCCGGACAATGCTTCAGAGGCAGAAGAGTCAAAGATTAAGCAGACAGAGGGCTTTAGAATGCTTGATTACCTAAAAAAATTAAGAGGGAATGATACCTATGTTTTTGCCCTTGTTATTAAGGGCAGGGAACTCGATTCTGTAGAACTTTCTGAGAAAATATCTGCCCTTGCCCTATCCGGTAAGAGCCATATTATTTTTATCATAGGCGGTTCATTGGGACTTTCGAATGAAGTTATTGCCGAAGCGGATTTTAAGCTAAGCTTTTCCAAGATGACCTTTCCACACCAGCTTATGAGACTGGTGCTTTTGGAACAGGTTTACAGGGCTTTTAGAATTAGAATGGGAGAGCCTTACCATAAGTAGTCTGCCTTATAAAATACAGTGTCAAGCATAAATGATTATGTCCCAAAATAATTAATTTATAAGCCCCACAAAGGGGCTTTTATTATGCACTTTTTAAGTCGTCTTCAATTCTGTGTGGCTGTGAATGTGCAAATTTATTAAAGGCTCTAATCTCCAAGGATGGTTCATTGGAGGAATATAAGGCTTTCTAGGTTTAGGTTGTTTGTAGTCAGCGTCCAAGTCCTTAGATTTGTGTTCATGAGCCGGTATTTCTTCCAGTGCATAAATATCCTTGTCATTTACGCACGCAAACATAGACCTATCAAATGCCTTGATAAGCATAACCTTGGTACCTTTTCTATAATGGATTTGGACTCCATTATGATCTATCATCTTATAAAATTTCTTCTTAAATTGAATCGCATGTCCGGCATCAACAGTTCTCTCAGTCAAAACTGCTAAAGTAAGATTTATTTTTTCTTTAGACGGTTGCGTTTCAAAGACAGATTTGATACCATGAAGTGGAAGTGAGAACTTCTCATTGAATTCCTTTATGTAGGAGTGAAGGAATTCATTGGCATTATTGATGTCGGTTACGCCTGCGAGTCTAAACTCAATAGGCAGGCGTGACTGTAAGGTTTGATTCAATCGTTCTATGCGTCCTTTAGCCTGTGGTACGCTGCTTGATTCAAGTTGTGTACCAAGTTGCTTGCAGGCATAAGCGAACTGTGTATAGGTGTCATTGTCGTCAGATAAGGCACCTTTTTTTCTTGTAGGGCAAATACAGTACGCTTATCGGTAAGAAACTTATAGGGGATACCATAATCGGTAAGAATCTGTTCAAACACATGGTAGTAGCCGTTAAGGGTCTCCTGAGTATCAAAACCATGCGCCAGTAACAGCACCTGAGGCATCATCAATGGCTAAATGTAGATGCCATATCTGTCCCGGCACCCATTCATAAGGGGTTGCATCCATCTGAAAGCAATTCACCGAAATAAGCACATCTTGGACGACGACTGTGAGCATCTTCAACTGCTACTAAGTTAGCCTGTATCTGTGATAATTCTTTTTGACGCTTTCAGATTCCTTCTTGGCTCTGAGTGCTTGCCTAATGCGTCTACGCTTTGGCTTTTGTAGCCTTTGGAGATAGAATGTACTCAGACTCCAAAATACTCATTACAGAGGAAGAAGAGATGCTTATGCCCTCATGCTTTTTTAGAAGCTCTGTATAGTGTTCAAAGTTAGCCTCGTAGTATTTAGTTCTGTATAGATCAAGAACCTGACTTCTGATGTCAGGATGGATGGTGGTAACCGGCTTCTTACCTCTGTTACCATGAATAAAGAATGCTTTACCATCTTTAATATAGCCTTGTATCATACGGTTTATATGCCTCTTGGTGCATCCTAGGATAAGAGCAGCTCTATCCTTATTAGCTGTATCTGGGGTGATCTATCAGACCTTTAATAACCTCGTACTTTCTTTGTTCATCCATTGATAAAATAACCTTTCTGATAAGTCAGTCCCTCCTAGTGTTAGAATATACAAAATAGTATTTTACCATAAGTGGGACATTTTTATTTGTGGTATACTAGGACTTTATCATTTATGGCTTATACATAAGTAGTCTGCCTTATAAAATACAGTTGTTAAATCTTTTGAAATATGCTATATTTATAATCTTATTGATTGTCTGAAATAATTCAGATGATGATAATTAATTTTAAGGAGGAATTTATGAAAAAATTTCTTGAGGAATTTAAGGCATTTGCACTTAAGGGAAATGTTATGGATCTTGCAGTCGGTGTAATTATAGGTGGAGCTTTTCAAGCTATAGTTACCTCGTTGGTGGGGGATATTATATCACCAATAATCGGTATTTTTGCAAGCACTGACTTTTCGAACCTGATAATCACATTAAACGGCTCAGAGGTTAGGTATGGTGCCTTCATTACAGCTATAATTAATTTCGTAATTATGGCATTTATCATTTTCTGTATTGTGAAGGGATTAAATAAACTTGCTGAACTTAGAAAGAAGGAAGAAGAGGCTAAGGAGCCTACAGAGAAGACCTGTCCGTTCTGCCAGAGCAAAATTAGTATAAAGGCAACACGCTGTCCACATTGTACCTCTGCCCTTGATATTGAAATGAAAATGTAAGCTTTGTATTTAATGAAAATTTATTATAATTTTTACATTATCTATCTAGTTTTTTTTGGCAATTTATGATATTATTTTAGTGTTTGAATAATACTTTACAATGCTAAGAGCATGGAAAGGAAGAATGAAATGGATTATTTAGGAAATTTAGAAATCGAGAAGGTTATCGGTAGAGAAATCGTTGACTCCAGAGGTAACCCAACTGTTGAAGCTGAAGTTATCTTAGCTTGTGGAATTGCAGGCAGGGGAACAGCTCCAAGCGGTGCTTCTACAGGCGAGTTTGAAGCTCTTGAACTTCGTGACGGTGACAAGTCTCGTTATGGTGGTAAGGGTGTTCTTAAGGCAGTTGAGAACATCAATACAGTTATAAATGATGTACTTCAGGGTGTTAGTGCGTTTGATATCTATGCGGTTGACGCAGCTATGATTAAGGCTGACGGAACAAAGGATAAGTCAAAGCTTGGTGCCAATGCTATACTTGCTGTATCTATTGCAGCAGCAAGAGCAGCAGCTAATGCTCTTGATATCCCTCTTTACAGATTCTTAGGCGGTGCTAACGGCAACAGGCTTCCACTTCCTATGATGAACATCTTAAATGGTGGTGCACACGCTACAAACTCTGTAGATACACAGGAATTCATGATTATGCCTTCAGGTGCTCCAAGCTTTAGAGAAGGTCTTAGAATGTGTGCAGAGGTATTCCACGCACTTCAGGCGCTTCTTAAGAAGGAAGGCCACACTACAGCAGTAGGTGATGAGGGTGGTTTCGCTCCTAACCTTAAGGATGATGAGGATGTTATCGAGCATATCATCAAGGCTATCGAGGATGCCGGCTATAAAGCAGGCTCAGACTTCGTTATAGCTATGGATGCAGCTTCTTCCGAGTGGAAAGACAAGGAGAAGGGAATTGGCCACTACTTACAGCCAAAGTCAGGCAAGAAGTTTACTTCTGATGAGCTTATTGCTCACTGGGAGAGCCTTATTGATAAATATCCTATCTACTCAATCGAGGATGGTCTTGATGAAGAGGATTGGGAAGGCTGGAAGAAGATGACTGAGAAGCTTGGACACAAGGTTCAGCTTGTTGGTGATGATCTTTCGTTACCAATACAGAGCGTCTTGAGAAGGGTATCAAGCTTGGTGCAGCCAACTCCATCCTTATTAAGCTTAATCAGATTGGTTCAGTATCCGAGACTCTTGAAGCTATTAAGATGGCTCATAAGGCAGGTTACACAGCAATTTCTTCACACCGTTCAGGTGAGACTGAGGATACAACTATTGCTGACCTTGCAGTGGCTCTTAATACCTGCCAGATTAAGACAGGTGCTCCTTCAAGAAGTGAGCGTGTAGCTAAGTATAATCAGCTTCTTAGAATTGAAGAGGAGCTTGGTGCAGCAGCTTACTGGCCAGGTGTTAATGCATTTAACCGTAAGTAAATTTAAGATAATAGTAAAGAGATAATTATTGTAAATGGGGCTGTTTGGGGAACTGGATTTAGGGATACCGGACAAAAGCCTGATAATTGTTGATTGACTAACTCAGACTGCCGTACCGGTTAACTATCGGTACGGTGGTTTTGTGTTGTAATACTGTCTTATAAAAAGAAAAAGGAAAAGAATTATATGCGTTTTGTGATTCAGGTTGTAACAAATTCAGATGTTAAAATAGATGGAAAAGTAAGAGGGGCCATAGACAGGGGTTATATGGTGTTAATTGGTGTAGGAAAAGATGACACCAGGGAAACAGCAGATAAGATGATAAAGAAAATGCTCGGTCTTAGAATAATGGCAGATGAAAACGGAAAAACCAATCTTAATTTGAATGATGTAAACGGAGGGCTTTTACTTATTTCACAGTTTACCTTGTATGCAGATTTGAGCCGTGGAAACAGACCGGGTTTCACTACATGTGGAGCACCGGATATGGCAAAGGAGCTGTATCAGTACATAGTTGATGAATGTAAAAAACAGGTGGATAAAGTTGAACAGGGTGAGTTTGGTGCGGATATGAAAGTTACCCTGACGAATGATGGACCATTTACCATAATTCTAGATAGTGCAGATTTGAAATAGGTTGTGTAAATTTAATTTTGTAAGGCTTATGACTTGAATTAAACATTTATGGTATAGAAAAGTGTGCAATCGGAGGATAATATGGCAGAAGCGAATAATAATCTTTCATTTGAGAGATTTCATATTCGACCTATAGATGAAATTAATGGGTTTAAGGTAAGGCCCGGTCTTTATGAGCAAAATGGAGCAACAGCCATACCCAGTGGCGTAAATTTTACTGTTCCTACTAATAATGGAACCAGCGTGGAACTTCTTCTTTTTAAAAGCAGGGAAGATGAACCTTATGCAGTTATACCATTTCCGGAAACTTATAGAATAGGTAATGTCTATTCTATGATAGTTTTTGATTTAAATATTGAAGAATTTGAGTATGCATACAGGGTTGATGGACCTTATGATAAAGAAAAGGGTCTAATCTTCGATAAGAATAATATATTATTGGATATGTATGCAAAATCGGTTACAGGGCAGAGCGAATGGGGAAAAAAGAAAAGCAGCAAGTCTTTTTATAAGGCCAGAGTTGTCCGTAACGACTTCGACTGGGGCAGTGAACCAAATCCCAATATGGCTCTTGAAGACCTTGTTATTTATGAAATGCATGTCAGGGGTTTCACAAAGGATGAGTCATCAGGCGTAAAATATCCGGGTACTTTTGCAGGAGTGATGGAGAAGATCCCTTACCTTAAAGACCTTGGCATAAATGCGGTTGAACTCATGCCGGTTTTTGAATTTGATGAAATTAAAGATAACAGAATATATAACGGAGAGGTTTTAGTTGATTATTGGGGCTATAATCCGATCAGTTTTTTTGCACCAAATACCAGTTATGCCGCAAAGGTAGAGGATAACAGTTCGGGAACTGAGCTTAAAAAGTTAATTAAGAGGCTTCATGATAATGATATAGAGTGTTTCCTTGATGTAGTATTTAACCATACTGCAGAAGGAAATGAGATGGGACCAAGTATCTCTTTTAAGGGTTTTGACAACAATGTTTATTATATGCTGACTCCAAGAGGTGAATATTATAACTTCAGTGGCTGTGGTAATACACTTAACTGTAACCATCCTGTGGTGAGGTATATGATACTTGAATGCTTAAGATACTGGGTAACTGACTACCATGTAGATGGATTTAGATTTGATCTTGCAAGCATACTTGGTAGAAATGAAGATGGATCACCTATGTCCAATGCTCCACTTTTACAAAATCTTGCTTATGATCAGATACTTGCTGATGTGAAATTGATTGCTGAAGCTTGGGATGCAGGCGGTCTGTACCAGGTAGGCACCTTCCCCTTCGTGGAATCGTTGGGCAGAGTGGAATGGCAGGTACCGGGATGATATGAGGGACTTCCTTAAAGGGGATGTAGGGCTTATGTCTGTGGCTGCCAGAAGAATATCAGGTTCAAAAGACATATATAATCCTGAACACAGGGGAGATAATGCCTCTGTAAACTTCCTTAATTGTCACGATGGATTTACACTTTGGGATATGTATTGCTACAGCCATAAGCATAATGAAGCAAACGGCTGGAATAATACTGATGGCGCTGATGACAACAGAAGCTGGAATTGTGGATGGGAAGGCGAGACTGATAACGAGAATATTAATAAGCTCCGCCATAGGCTCTGTAAGAATGCCATGACCACATTACTGATGAGCAGGGGAGCACCTATGTTCCTTGCGGGAGATGAGTTCCTAAATACACAGTATGGAAATAATAATACATATTGCCAGGACAGCCTATATCCTGGCTTGAGTGGGATCAGTTAGAGAAAAACAGGGAGCATTTCAGATTTACAAGACATTTGATTAAATTTAGAAATGATCATCCGGTAATCAGAAAGCATATGGGAAGCTGTTCGCTTGGGTTTCCTGATTCCTGGGCATTAGGACCTGATTATACCAATGTGCTTAGAGTGATATTTGCAGGAAGAAATGAAGATAATACAGCCGATGACATAGTTTGTGTCGCCATAAATACACACTGGGAAAGACAGGACTGTTATCTTCCGGAGCTGCCACATTATTTATGTTGGCAGATTGAAACTGATTCTTCGCTTGAAATATACAAAGCAGGTTTCCCGGATATAAGGGATAAAAAGGTAAGAACCAATGGCAATATGATAAATATGGAAGCCAGAAGTTCTATGGTTTTCTCTGTGGTAAGAGTATAAATAATTTTGATTTTTTTAATAGGACTTTCTGTTTAAATGATGATATACTTATCATAATGACAGAAAGTCTTATTTTTATTTAATTGAGGTGGAGTGCTATGAGGGAAATGGAATTTAAGGTTGAAAGAAGCGGACTTTTAAAAGAAGGGGATATAGTAAATGTGATTGAAACAGAGCTCGAGAGCTTCCGTTATTATACTATAGAGCATGCTTATGGAATGAGTGGGAACATACCTCTTACAGAACCGCTTAAAAATTTAACCGGAAAAGTAGTTAAAATGGAAGAAAAACCAAGAGGATTCTATGCTGTGCTTGAATTTGAGGAGTGAATTGTTAAAAACCGCATATTTGAAAAGTTAGAAAACTACCGGGATACAACAGAAGATAAAATTGATAGAGTTATAAACCTTGAAAGGCAGGGAAATTATAAGACAGCTATAGAAGAATTTAAGAGCTTTGTGGATGAAACCACTATTATGGATATGAAGACCAAATACGGAGATGGGTTCAAAGGAATGATAAAGGGTAAATTAAATACTAAAATGGATGGGAAGATAAATATAACTGTACGACCTGATAGTAAAACAGGAGGATCCACCGTAGAGATAATTTGGGACGACGGAAAGAAATTTAAAATTAGATTCATAGAAAACTTTTCTATAAAAAATAAATAGTAGAAAGCGAGGACGGTATGGAAAACTGGAAAAGAATATCGAAAGGGAGAGATTCCAAGGGGGAAGTATAAAGCAAAAGTTATATGTGGTGATTCAAGTTTTTTAATAATAGAATTGAAGAGTGATGAGCATAGAATAATTCTTGATTTTGGGATTTGTGAGACTTTAAGGATATTCGAAAGAAAGTTTGTCGATTTAGATATGTATGAGAATATCGAAGATTTGAAAAAAATGATAACTTTTCCAATGTCATATATGAGGTTGAAGATGGAAAATATTTGAAGGAAGTTATTGTGTATTCTGCAGGTTTTTTGGATGAGCCATATGCAAAACAGTATACTATAATTACAGAAGAATTATATATTGATGCTATTCCTGTCTGGGATTTGAAATTTATAAAAATGAAATAGTTTAAGGAGATTAGCCAAATTATGGAAAAACTGGAAGATATATGGTGAAGGAATAGTACCAAAAGACATATATTCGGGAAATCTTTTTTATAAAGAAGGAGTAAAGCCTGTAATAGAGATAAAGTCTTGGAATAACGGCAAAATCATGTTTTATGTTAAATTTGAATTTAATCAGGTTTATTCTGTTAGGGTATTTGAAGAGGGAGCTGCATTAAATGAAATTTTTGAAGATATAATGAAGTTTCCGCCTGACCGCCGTATAAATGTAATATATGAAGTAGAAGATGGTGATTATGCGAGGGAAGTAAGGAAAATAGTTGGGAAGAAGCTGACAGGAGCAAGGATTTATCAGTATGTCATATTGACAGAAAACTATTTTTTTGAAGTTGTATCTGATTCAGAACCTATGATTACTCTGATTGAAGAGAAAGCTGAGAAGGAGATTAGGATTAAATATCAAGATGATTATAGGCAGGGGGAAGTTGATGTAATATTCAAACACCTTGAAGAGCCGGTTTATATGTCAAAAAGCGGCTCTTTTTATAAGGCAGATGTAGAACTAACAGATGGAGTGTACTATTATAAGTACTTAGGTGAGGATGGTCTGGAGCTTATAGATAAGAAAAACAAAGATATCTTCATAGATGAAAGCGGCTACTGGTCGGTACTTACCATAGATGAAGACGGAGTAGTAGAGAAAGAGATAGAAAGCTCTGCTACGCTTATCGAATATGGGATTTCACATAAGATGATGGAAGTAGGTGCCGGATAAGGCTGAATCAAAGGTATTTGATGTAAATAAAGACAAGGAAGCAGTATGCCTGCTTAGTCTTAATGAAATAAAAGGTCTTCATGTTGTGACTGTAGCATGGTATAATCCCAGTGGAGAGCTTTACAAGTTTGCGGAAAATGACTTTGGAAGCTATGAGGAAGCAGATGATGACAAAGTTCTAGTCAGATTTTGGCTGAATTTGGCAGGAATAGATGAGGCAGACTTTGGGAACTGGACAGTGAGGGCTTTCTTAGATGGAGAAATGATAAAAGAGGATAATATTGTCATTTCCAAAAATGGCACAGGGAAAATTGATGCACTGTGCTAGATGTATGATAAGGAGAAAACTAAATGAAAGTATCAAGAAACACGGCTGCTAATGTAGTACACAGCAGTTCTTATAAGAGCAACCCGAAGCCACCTAAGTCAAGCTCGAGTTCTGCATCATCAAGACCATCTAAATCAAGTTCATCATCAGTTAATAATGTTTCGCCGAAACCAGCAAAGTCAAGTGGGGATTCGCCGTCAAA
The DNA here is from genome assembly GCA_916439065.1 of uncultured Catonella sp. Classification (GTDB taxonomy): domain Bacteria; phylum Bacillota; class Clostridia; order Lachnospirales; family Lachnospiraceae; genus Catonella. The sequence continues at coordinate 575,776 of CAKAGD010000002.1, read as the reverse complement.
AACTGGACAATCTGGTAATGTTCAGCCAAAGACTCTCAAACCTAGCCCTGCAACTTCAAAGGAAACAAAAACGAGTACAGTGCAATCAAAACCGGTTAAGCAAGGTACAGGACCTGTACCTCAAAATACTGCTAAAACAGTGACTAAGCATTTACCAGGCCATCATATGGAAAAGACTGGTACAAACAGCCAAGTATCTAAGAAAGATAACAAAGCTTCTGAAACAGTAGTGCTTAAGAAAACAGTATCAAAAAGAGATAGTGCGACATCTAAGGCCATAGAGGTAAAGAATGTGGCTTCTAAAAAGATAGTTCAACCTCTAAAGCAGTAGAAACAAAGAAAGTGACAACAGGTAAGGTTGACAACAGAAGCTATGTGAAGGATGTAAGCGTAACGAAATCTGCAAATGTGGTGAAAACAGGACGCATGGTCAGTGTTATAGGTGGTTACAATAGCAAAAAGGATAATAATACAGATAAGAGGAAAAAAGCAGATAATAAACAATCAGCCGGCAGTATATGGAGAGGGGATTATAATTCAGCAAAGATTACACAAAATAACGGTATTACTGCAAGAGTTCTTGCTAATAAATCTGGGATAACGCAGACATTAAATGGTTCTGCAATAACCGTTCCAAAAGAATTTATCCCAAAAGGAAAGAAGAGTGATGGAATACTTCAGACTATTGGTTATTTACTCAATGATGCAGGTAAAGCAGGAAAAGAATTGTTATCTTATATGGTTAAGATGGCGTTGGAACAGGGTGATAAGTTAGCCAAGACAGTTTCAAGTCCGGAATTTAGGGAAAATACACATAATGTATTTTCAACAGTCGGGTTATTTTTTCCACCTGGAGATGTTGCCGATATTGTTCTTTATCTTGCAGAGAAAAATAATAAAGAAGCACTGATGTCATTAGTTGCTGTTTTCCCTGTAGGGGATGCTATAAAAGTGGCTAAAAATGGAGTAAAGTTTATTGGAAAACAAGGAGAAAAACTTGTAGTAAAGGCTGTTAAAAGTGAATCGAAGGTACTAAAAGGTGAAGCAAAAAAGGTTTTTAAAACTAAGAGTAAAGAAACTGCAAAGATAATCAATAAAGATGTTGGGAAACAGGCGAAGATTAGGAATAAAACTTCGGTAGAGAACAACAGTCCGGTAAAGGCTAAACCAAATGAAAAAACTGTCGAGAAGACTAAAAAGAAAGTGCGTAATAACTCTATTGGATGCTATGCAATGAATCAGAGCTGTTTAAAGAATGGAAGATAGAAGCTGATGAGCATCCTAGCGAAATTAAAAACCGTATATTTGAAAAGTTAGAAAACTACTGGGATACAACAAAAGATACAACTGGCACAGTTATAAACCTTGAAAGGCAGGGAAATTATAAGACAGCTGTAGAAGAATTTTATGAATTTGTAGACAAAAAAACGGTTTCAATTATGAATAGAAAAGAAAAGGAGGATGGGTTAATAGGTAAATTAGATGGTAAACTACATAATGATATGGATAAAGATATAAATATAACTGTACGACCTGATAGTAAAACAGGAGGAGCAACAGTAGAGATAAAAATAGATGATGAGCGGACATTTAAAATAAGATATAAAGAAAATTTTTCTATGGAAAAATAAATAATAGGGAAAGTGAGGATAGCATGGAAGTTTGGAAAGAATACCGAAAGGGAGAGGTTCCAAGAGGGAAGTATAAAGCAAAGATTTTATCTGGGGATTTATCAGGCACAATTATAGAACTAAAAAATGAAAAGACCAGGATAATTCTTGATTTTGGACATGGTGATGCTGTAAGGATAGTTGAAAGAAAGTTTGTAGATTTAGGAATGTATGAGAATGTTGAAGAACTAAAAAGAGAATAATTTTTCAAATGTTATATATGAGGTTCAAAAATAATAAATATTTGAAAGAAATTAAGTTATATTCAGGTGGTTGGTTAGATACTCCAAGTATAAAAACAATACGCAATAATTACAGAAAAATTTATATATTGATGTTATTTATGATAGAGGACCAGAGTATACATTTTTAAAAAGAATCTATTCACTTAATTAACTATATTTTAGAAAGGTCAGTGAACTCATGGAAAAGTGGAAAGAATATCGTAAAGGAATAATACCAAAAGATCAGTATGCAGGAAAAATTTCTTATAAAGAAGGGATGAAGCCGGTAATAGACCTACAATCTTGGTATGGTGGTGAAAATATAAATTATGTTAAAATTGAATTTAATCAGGCACTTTCTGTGAGGGTGTTTGAAGAACATTCTGCGTTTTTGTGATGTATTTGATGAAAGTGAACCATTTTGGGAAGACCATTGTTCTAATGTTATATATGAAGTGGAAGATGGAGACTATGTAAATGATTTAAAAAAGGCTGCCAGAGGAAAATTAGATAAGGTAAGAATTTATCACTATGTTATATTTACACTAAATTATTATTATGAAATTGTCACAGATTCAGAGCCGGTGATTATTGCTAAAAATGAAAAAGAAGAGAAAGGTAAGGTATTAAAATATTTTGAAAGCTATAGGCAGGAAATGGTCGATTTAATATTTAAGCACCTTGAAGAGCCTGTTTATATGTCAAAAGATGGAGGCTATTATGTAGCTTATATTGAACTTACAGCAGGAGAATATTACTATAAATATCTTCAAGGTGATGGCCTTGAGCTTATAGATAAGAAAAACAAAGATATCTTCATAGATGAAAGCGGCTGCTGGTCTGTGCTCACTGTAGATGAAGACGGAGTAGTAGAGAAAGAGATAGAAAGCTCTGCTACGCTTATCGAATATGGGATTTCGCATAAGATGATGGAAGTAGTGCCGGATAAGGCTGAATCAAAGGTATTTGATGTAAGTAAAGACAAGGAAGCAGTATGCCTTCTTAGTTTCAATGAAATAAAAGGTCTTCATGTTGTGACCGTAGCATGGTATAATCCCAGTGGAGAGCTTTACAAGTTTGCGGAAAATGACTTTGGAAGCTATGAGGAAGCAGATGATGACAAAGTTCTAGTCAGATTTTGGCTGAATTTGGCAGGAATAGATGAGGCAGACTTTGGGAACTGGACAGTGAGGGCTTTCTTAGACGGAGAAATGATAAAAGAGGATAACATTGTCATTTCTAAAAATGGCATAGGGAAAATTGATGAACTGTGCTAGATTACAGATAAGGGGGAATGTTTTATGAAGATGGTTTATGCGATAGTTCACAGCGAGGATGGAGATTCAGTAGCTGAGGCTTTGATGGCTAGTGGATATATAGTTACTAAGCTTGCTACTACAGGAGGCTTCCTTAGGAGAGGCAATACGACCCTTTTGACCGGTGTAGAAGCAGAGGAAGTACAGAAGGTAATTGACATCATTATTAAGGAGTCAGGTAAGAGGGAACAGATAGTGTACAACCTCCCTTATTCTCAGACAAGCGGCGTACCTGTTGCAAGTTACAATGCAGTGCCAACCACAGTAGATGTTGGTGGTGCCACTATCTTTGTGATAGATGTGGAGAGATTCGAAAAAGTATAAGTTTGATATAACTATATGGCATAGCTTACATTACTATCATTACTTGACATTGGGGATACCGATTGCTATTATTGAAAACAAGTTTTAACAAAATATGTACAGTTAAGGAGATATATGAATAAAATTGTATTTTCGGTATTTGTAGATAACACATCCGGTGTACTCAGCAGGGTGGCAGGACTTTTCAGTAGAAGAGGTTTCAATATTGACAGTCTTACAGTTAGTGAAACCGAGCGTCCTGTTTACTCCAGAATGACAATTGTTTCTCATGGTGATGACCAGGTATTTGACCAGATTGTTAAACAGTTAGCAAAGCTTGAGGATGTAAAGGAGGTAAAGGTACTTCATCCTGACAGCTCAGTGACAAGGGAACTTATTCTTGTTAAACTTAAGGCTTCACAGGCAGAAAGGCAGGGAATAATTGCCACATCTGACATTTTCAGAGCCAAAATAGTGGATGTATCTAATGAATCCCTTACTGTTGAACTTACCGGTAATCAGACCAAGATAGAGGCATTTTTAAATCTTCTTGGCAAAGAGAAATATTGGAAATGGTGCGTACAGGTGTTACAGGTCTTGAAAGAGGCTCTAAAGCCCGTGGTGAAATGTGGGATGATTAGTTTTGTAGTCAAATAAACTTAAGAATATATGGAGGAATTAGTTATGTCAAACGCAAGGATATTTTATGAGAAAGATTGTAACCTTTCATTACTAGAGGGAAAGACAATTGCAATAATCGGTTACGGAAGCCAGGGACACGCTCATGCACTTAACCTTAAGGAGTCAGGCTGTAATGTGGTAGTTGGTCTCTATGAGGGAAGCAAATCCTGGGCTAAGGCTGAGTCGCAGGGTCTTAAGGTGCTTACAGCTGCTGAGGCTGCAAAGGCTGCAGACATAATCATGATTCTTATAAATGACGAACTTCAGGCTAAGCTTTATAAGGAGAGCATTGAACCAAACCTTGTACCGGGTAACATGCTTATGTTTGCTCACGGTTTCAATGTACACTACGGCCTGATTACAGCTCCTGAAGGAGTGGATGTAACCATGATAGCTCCAAAGGCTCCGGGACATACTGTTCGTTCTGAGTACTTAGAAGGAAAGGGAACACCTTGTCTTGTTGCAGTACATCAGGATGCTACAGGAAAGGCTCTTGATATGGCACTTGCTTATGGTGCAGGTATAGGTGGAGCTAGAGCAGGTATTCTTGAGACTACTTACAGAACAGAGACTGAAACAGATCTTTTTGGTGAGCAGGCAGTACTTTGCGGTGGTGTTTGTGCACTTATGCAGGCAGGTTTTGAGACTCTCATTGAAGCGGGCTACGATCCAAGAAATGCTTATTTTGAGTGTATTCACGAGATGAAGCTCATAGTTGACCTTATTTACCAGTCAGGCTTTGCAGGAATGAGATATTCCATATCCAACACTGCTGAGTACGGTGACTATGTAACAGGACCTAAGATTATAACTGATGAAACTAAGAAGGCTATGAAGAAGATTCTTTCTGATATTCAGGATGGTACCTTTGCTAAGGAGTTCTTACTTGACATGAGCGATGCCGGTGGCCAGGTTCATTTCAAGGCTATGAGAAAGCTTCACGCTGAGCAGCAGTTAGAGCAGGTTGGTAAGGAGATTAGAAAGCTTTACAGCTGGAATAATGAAGGCGATAAGCTTATAAATAATTAAAATTAGGTTTTAAGTATAGGGCATGGGCTTATTATGGTTCATGCTCTTTTTTTGTGATATAATGTGAACACTTAACGAAATCAAGCCGTAAGGCGAAGATTGAGTTTAGTGAGAGCGGTATCTAAGCACTTAGTGAAGCCGAGCCGCTTTTGGCGAAGACTGAACTTAGTACTTATGATATAATATTCTTTGACAGGTGTCAAAAGTTAAATAATATTTTAGACTTGCGTACAAGATGATTTATCATCTTTTGCCTACTAAGTAATGTGCAAGGTTTTATATGTTTTTATTTATAAACTTGTAATAGAGGATATGCGAGAAAATTAAGGATAGGATGGTGCATATGGTTAGTCGTTGGTACTTGAGGGCTTTTAGGGGAGATTTTGATGGGATATCTGAGAGGTTTGGGATAAGCAAGATAGCTGCAAGGGTGTTGGTAAACAGGGGAAGAAAGACGGATGAGGAGATAGAGGGGTATATACGGGCAGAAGAGATGGAACTTGCAAGCCCGGAACTTATGATGATTTGGTAAAGGCTTGTGAAATTATCTACGAAAAAAACAGCTGAAAAAAAAAAATTAGGATAATTGGAGACTATGATGTTGATGGAGTATGCTCTACATTTATTCTTTATGACTTTTTTTAGGAGCATGGGAGCTGATATCAGTTATGTAATCCCTCATAGAGTTCAGGACGGATATGGAATTAATGTAGATATCGTGGATCAGGCAAAGGCTGATGGAATTGACACTATAATTACCTGTGACAATGGAATTGCTGCCTTTACTCAGGTAGCCTTATGCGAAGGAGATAGGGCTTACGGTTCTTATTACAGATCATCACGATATTCCCCTTTAAATAACGAACTACCGCCTGCTGACACTGTTACCAATCCAAAGAGGGAGGATTGTAACTATCCTTTCAAGGGACTTTGTGGAGCAGGGGTAGTTTATCAGTTAGTAAGATTTTATGCAGATAAATATGGAGAGAAGCCGGAGAAAGATAGGAGGGAAACAGAGAGGAAAATACCTTGCTTTTGCAGCCCTGGCAACTGTCTGTGATGTAATGGAACTTATTGATGAAAATAGGATAATAGTGAAAAAAGGGCTAAAAGCTATATATAATACAGAAAATATTGGATTAAGGGCACTGCTTGAAGTTTCCGGACTCGCAGAGATGGAGGCGGTTACTGTTTATCATTGCGGTTATATTTTAGGACCTATGATAAATGCTTCCGGCAGGCTTGAATCAGCGGTAAAGGCAATTAAACTCTTCCTTGAGGAAGATAGGAGCAGAGCTTTGGCTGAGGCTTGCGGATTACAGGAGTTAAACAATGAACGAAAGGCAATAACAGAGCAGTCATTAATCAGAGCGGTCGAAATAGCTGAAAGTCCTGAATATCTGGAGGATAAGGTTTTGGTTATTCTTGTTCCTGATTGTCATGAGAGCATAGCAGGGATAGTGGCAGGTAGAATTAAAGAGAAGTTTTATAAGCCGGCACTTATATTTACTTATGCAGAAAGAGGAATAAAGGGTTCAGGCCGTTCCATAGAAGATTATAATATGTTTGAGGAGATATCTAAGTGTTCTGACTGTTTTTCTAAATTTGGAGGACATCCCATGGCTGCCGGATTTTCGCTTAAGGGTGAAACTACCGATGAACAACTTGAATACTTAAAAATATTGAGAAAGGCTCTTAATGACAATACAACATTAACTGATGATGAATTAAACCTAAGATATATTTTGACATGGAACTTCCGCCTTATTATGTAACAGAGAGTTTGATAGGAGAACTTTCATCTTTTGAGCCGTTTGGGACTGGAAATAAAGCTCCTACATTTGCCAAAAGAGATATTTCCATACAGTCATTTAAAATAATAGGGAAAAATGAAAACGCAGTCAGGCTGGAGTTTTGTGATGGAATGGATGGACAGTTATATAGGGGTATTTGGTTTGGAGATGCAAGGGCTTTTGAAGATTATATATTAAGTAAGGCAGAGAAGAAACTGGATATAATATATTCACCGCAGATAAATGAATATAAGGGTTTTAGAAATATACAGTTTAAAAATAGAGGAATATAGATAGATTAATTTTATAAAAGATATACCTGAACAAGGTTGATTGACGGTGATTCAAAAATGAATTATAAAAAAATGCAGCTATGTACTAATGAATAATAATATTGAAAGTTAAATGCTCTTTTGGGTAAAAATAAGGCTGTCACACTGAAAGATGATAATCAAATATAATTATTTTTTTATGAAATAGTGTATTTGAAATATGCATATCAGTATGACAGCCAAATTATTTTGATTTTCCGAATTTTAATAACAATTAGGACGCTGAGGCTTTTTGCTGAAATGAAGGCTTATTTTAAAATTGCAGTAACCTTAGCGGCAGCAGAATGACCGTTTTTATCGGTGACGCTGTACTTAACAGTGTATTTTCCGGGAGTTTCAAAATCAATATTATCTTCGATTTCGATATCATTTGTGATGTCTTTGCCATCAGATGATATTGCCTTAACACCTTTTAAAAGGTCATAACTGAAATTGTTTTTTGAAAGAACTATCTGCTTAGGTACGGTTATTTTAGGGGAGGCGGCAGGAACTTTAACAGCAGGGGCGGTAGGAACAGGAGTAACTGCGGCAGGTGTAGCGGCTGAAACAACAGGAGTCTTTGGCCTGCCGGGGCTCCAGGTATCCGTAGGATCATATCCTGTATATGAAGGGTATGATACCGGCTTAGGCTTTCCTAAAGGACCCGGATTTGGTGAAGAATATACTGTTACAGGTGTACCTAGGGCACAGTTTTCATATATCCACTTTGCATCTACAGCAGAAAGCCTGACACAGCCATGGGAAGCTGCTGAACCGAGCCTTTCAAACTGTCCTCTCATAAGAGTTCCGGGATCTAACTTGTAATAAGGAACGGAGTGAAAAAGAACATGGTCAACTATTCTGGTAGAATACTGTCCCCAGACATTACCCATAAGTACCTTCCAACGATACTTAACAGGTGTTTTAAAAGTACCAAGGGGAGTGAGGTTGCCGCCGGTGGAACAAAGCATAACCCTAATAGGTTTTTCCGAACCGTCTGTCTGCTTCTGATATACGGTGACAGTATTGGTATATCTGTTTACTTTTAAGTGATAAGAGCCTGTAGCCGCCTTAACAGGGGCTGCAAAAAGTAAAGAGCTTATTAAAAAAGTAAAGATTAATAAATAATTAAAAAAATTTCCGGTTTTCATATTTTCCTTCCTAACAGATAATATTAATAGGTTAACTTACCCGGCTAGTATAATGTATTATTTATAAAAAAGTAAACCCCATTATCAGATATAGATATAGGATGGATTTCTTAAAATGATGTGGGGCTGTCGCATTAACAAATTTTAAAAAGTTAATGCGCAGTCCCTTTTTTATGAGTTTTCAAGTATATAAATTGATATTTATTACCAAGTGCCCTAAAAAAGTGTATACTAAAAAAAGCCTTGAACGACTTCTGCAAGGCAATATTGATTTTTTTCTAAATTTATGCACTTTTTAGATTAAATAAATGTGTACCTGTTTTACCTTTTTGAATTTTTGTTATGCAGTTTATTAATATTCCTGGCTATGGCCAAAAGAATGCTTTCTGCCAAAAACATTTGGTGTACCTTTGCTTAGATATCTCCTGAAATGCATATCCTGTTTCAAATCTCCAAATGAACCCTCAGCCTGAATACTCTGTTCATCCTTAAAAAGTGCACCTTCCTCTGATAGGATTCGTTCTAAATCTGCTTTTCTCTGTTTTATAAATGTTTTTTTGCAATCTGTAGTATCTTTGTTCTGTCTTCAATAGGAGTCTTGCAGTTATTACCTTTTTATGCATTCACTTTTATAAGAGCATCCTTTACAGCATTCACATTTATAGATTGTTTTCTCACTTACATATCCTGTTTTTGACTTACTATGTATTATATGGTCTGCTCTTAGTTTTTTGTTGTTTTTACAAATATATAAATCTGATACCTCATCGTACTCCATATTTTCTATCTTTCCAATGTCATTCCTGTATTTTCTGGTTTTTGAAACCTCATAATTAGCAGGCTTTATAAAGGCGGTTTGGCTGTTGGTTTCTATATACAGATAGTTCTCCTCACTTTCATATCCGGCATCAGCAGATATCTTTTTATATTTAAACTTAAGGTGCTGCTCGGCATCTTTTAGAAATGGAATCAGTGTTGTCGTATCAGTTGGCTGTGGACCTATGGTAAGCCAGGTAATGTATTCGGAATCAACACCATGCTGCAGGTTAAATGCAGGCTTGAGCTGACCATTTCCCATTGCATCTTCTTTCAGGCGCATAAAGGTTGCGTCATTATCTGTCTTTGAATAGCTGTTTCTTTTTCCGCATAAATGCAGCTTATGATTATACTCTTTAAGTTTAGACAGGTACCCTTCCAGTGTTTCTATGCTTTTCTGTAAAAGAGATTTTCTTCTGCCAATGCCATGCACAAATCTGATATCTGATGTTTCCTTAATAGCATACAGTTTTTTGCGCAGTTTTTTAATATGTTTTATTTTAACTGTGTCACCATGTACTATTTCAATGCCGTAAAGCTTTTCACACTCATCAACAAAAATGGCAAGTTTAATAAGAAGCTTTGCCTGATTTTTTGTTACTGACTTTTTCCATACGAAAGTATATTTATTAGCATTAGCCTCAATTTTAGTACCATCAATAAATATGGTTTCTCCTGATATTTCTCCCAAATCATACAGAGTATTTGAAACCTCTGCAAGAATACGTTTGGAGCATGGCGCAAAATGGATTTTCCTAAATCTTGCAATCGTTGCATGATCGGGTGGAGTACATCCTTCAAGAAGATACATAAAGTTAATATCTCTTTTGCAGTTTTGTTCGATAGACCTTGATGAATAATCACCATTCATATATGAGTATAAAACAATTTTCAGAAGTGTTCTTGGCGATAGTGAATTTATTCTTTCATAAGTTGAATATAGATCAGTCAGATCCATTCCCTCCACAAACTGACTGAGTAACCGCACAGAATCATTTTCAGGAATAATTGTTTCAATATTTAGCGGAAGTTTTAGTTGATATATTCCGCCATTCAAGGTATAATTTTTATGTGTTAATTTGGTTTTTTGCATAACTTAATTATACACCAAAAGCCAGACTTTTAGGAGTCTGGCTGCTGTTTTTTTAGAAAAAAAGGAGCTGTGCACTAGTTCTTAGTGCGACAGCCCCATTGATACAGGATTGCTACAGCGCAGCTTTCGCAATCCTTGCAAAAATATTCGTAATCCGCTCATTTTTTTGCAAAAAATGGCTACTTACTCATATTTTTTGCGTGTCAAAAGATAATAAATTCTCTTGCAAGCAAGCTTGCATCGAATTTTTATACTTTTGACACTTGTATCTTAAAAATAATTATGACATAAGTATTAAAAATTATAAAAATTTGATTTGTTGGAGAATTATCATCTTTTTGCTGCCTGTAGTATATATAAATATTGAGAGGTAATTTTAAATATTGGAAAAATATTGTAACTGGATTGTAACATTAATTTTTACTCTATATTGATTTTTTTGTTTAGAAAAATCATTATAATAAATAAGAGGTGCTTTTTTTGTATGCAAAAATATATAGGAAAAAAGCAAGTTGGAAGTAAATTTGGTAAAAAATGTTATAAGGAGGTCATAAATGATAGATGTAACCAAGATGAATGGATTGGAGTTTACTATCAATGCTGATCTCATTGAGGTGATTGAAGAGGTTCCGGACACTGTCATAACACTTACTACAGGTAAGAAGATAATGGTAAAGGAGAGCAGGCTTCAAATTAAAAACCTTGTCAAAAGCTATAAGCATGAGATTTTTACAGGAGAGATTCTTGAGTTGGAGAACTAATCATTAATTATTTTATATGTAAACGGGTTATATGCTGAAATTAGTGTATCATTCTGTTTTTTGTAGAAACCACCCTTATACTATGGGAATAAATGAGAATGGAAGGTGACTGGCTTGGACATAGCTACATTACTTGGACTTGTAATTTCATTGGGACTTGTGCTTTTTTCTATTATGATGGATAATCCGGCAGCTATTTTTGGTTTCATTGATTTGCCATCGGCACTTATTACCTTTGGTGGTGCTTTCATGATTGTTCTTGCCTCATGCAAGAACATAGGAGAATTTGTAAGTGGGCTTAAGAGTTTTACTCTTGTGCTTAAACCGGTTAGTTTCAATCAATCTGAAGCGATTAAGGGGATAATCAATCTTTCTAATATAGCAAGAAAGGATGGTCTGCTCGCCCTTGAAGAGGCTTCTCAGAATATTGAGGACACCTTTCTTAAGAAGGGTATACTTCTTATAGTTGATGGTACTGATCCGGAGCTTGTAAGGGGGATTCTTGAGACTGAGATTTCCTGCATAGAAGACAGGCATAAAGGAAAGTTTGGGTTCTGGGAGACACTTGCTAGTATGGGACCTGCCTGGGGTATGATTGGTACTCTTATCGGTCTTGTAAACATGCTTGCCAACCTTTCGGATCCAAGTGCAATCGGACCTGCGATGGCGATAGCACTGATTACAACCTTCTACGGTTCCTTCCTTGCAAACTGGCTCTGTGCTCCTGTTACCAACAAGCTTAAGGCAAATAGTGCAGAGGAGATTATGCTTAAGGGAATCATGGTTGAGGGTATATTATCCATTCAGGCGGGTGAGAACCCTAGAGTAATAGAGGAGAAACTGAAATCATTCTTAACACCTGCTGAACGTGAAGCGTTCTCAGAAGGCGGCGGAGAGGAATAAGATATGGCTAGGAAGAAAAAACCGGAAGAGGCTAAGGCAGGCGCTCCCGAATGGATGGCGACCTTCTCTGACCTTATGAACCTGCTCTTATGTTTTTTCGTGCTTTTGTTTTCCATGAGTAGTACAGATACTGCAAAATATAATGAAATAGTTGAAGCGGTCACTTCTTCATTCAATATTTTCTCGGGAGGCGGTTCTTCCCTTGACCAGGGAATTTTGGTATCAAGTGGTGTGAGCCAGCTCAATGAACTTGCGGAGTATTATTCAAACTTAGCTGTAGAAAATACGGCTGCGGAAGATGGCACTAAGGGTGGGAGTGGTAAGTCAGATACTGATAATGCTAAAAATAAAACTAAAGATAGTGAGGCAAAAAAAGAAGTTACTAAGGACGAGGCTATAAAAGAATATCAGAAGGAACTTAAAGAAACGGCAGAGAAGAATTATGAAAAGGCTTCTGAAGCTGTCAATCAGTTCAAACTCAATGATATGGTACAGTTAAAGATGGATGCTTCCTATAACTATATAGGACTTAGCATAGATGGTTATTTTTTGTTTGATCCCGGACAGGCAGAACTTAAAAAGGGAGCTGATGCAGTACTTGATAAGGCGGCAGGAATTTTGATGAAGTTCAAGGATGCTGATATAGTTATTGAAGGGCATACTGATAATGTGCCTCAGACTAATACTATTAAGTACAAGAATAACCTTTGGCTCTCAAGTGCAAGGGCTATGACGGTACTGGAGTATCTTACGGATGTAGAGCATATGGATCCGAAAAGGCTTTCAGCAAGCGGAAAAGGCGAGTATGAGCCTATAGCTTCCAATAAAACACCTGAGGGCAGGCAGAAAAACAGAAGGGTTGAAATTAAAATTTTCAATAAAGTGGCTGAATAAAAAACTCGAAGGAGAATGTTATGAAAAAGAATATGCTTACTATTGTTGCTATTGCACTTAGTTTTGTAAACCTGATACTGACCGCAGTTATTATGTTTTCTGTAGTATCTTCAGCAAAAGCAACCAATACGCTTGTGTCAAACATAGCTTCTATTATTGATTTAGAGCTTGAAAGTAATACCACTAACAATAAAGTGCCTATAGGAGATATGGATGTGGTGACCTTTGATAAGTCTTTACAGATAAATCTTAAGGGTTCGGGAGATGGTAAAGACCATTATGCCGTAATTGATCAGATTTCGCTTTACCTTATCAAAACAGAAGATGATTATAAGACTATTTCAGAAATATGAAAAACAGCGATACCAAGTCAGGATATGAATCAACTATAGATGAGATTGTAGGCAATCAGTTCTCGCAATATACGAAAGAAGAAGTACAGAATAACAGAGAGGCTATTAAGGCAGCTGCGCTTAAGGCTGTTCAGGAAAAATTTGGCACTCAGACAATTGCAGAATTGGCATTTAAAAACCTTAGATTGCAGTAAAAGGCCAATATATTTTTATGAAGTATGCATTTCCTCTTTATTTTAGTAATATCTAATGTTAAAATTAGTAGAGGTGTAAAATATTTTAGGATGGTGAGGCTTAATGAGTGATATACTCTCGCAAGAGGAGATAGATAAGCTGCTGAAAGGTATTGAAAGCGGAGATGTAGATACCAATGAACTTAAGGAAAATGATGAAAAGGTGATAAAAGAATATGATTTTGCCAGGCCTTCAAAGTTTTCAAAAGACCACCTGCGTACTTTGGAATCTATATTTGAGCATTATGGAAGGCTTTTATCCGCCAATCTTCCGGCTTATCTAAGAAAAACTGTTCAGGTTGAAGTAAGAGGTTCTGAAGCCATTACTTATCAGGAGTTTCAGAATTCACTCTCCAATCCTGTATTATTAGCTATAATGAATTTACACCCATTGAAGGGAAGCTGTATAATGGAGATGTCTAATAATCTGGGATATACAATTATAGACAGGCTTCTGGGTGGTGAAGGAAATCCTATAGAAAAAACCAGGGATTTTTCAGAGATTGAAATCGTTGTACTTGAGAGGATATTAAATACCTGTACGGGTTACTTGGCAGAGCCTTGGCACAATGTTGTTGAGATAACGCCTAATCTTATGAGAGTGGAAACTAATGCTCAATATGCACAGATTATTTCTCCTCAGGAAATGACAGCGCTAATTACTCTGAGTATTAAGATTGGAACAATAGAGGGATTTATGAGTTTTTGCCTGCCTTTTGCAGCACTTGAGGATGTAATGGACAAACTCAATACTAAGTTCTGGTTCTCAGCCCTTCAGGAAAGAGATGATACTAATTACGGAGAACAGATTGGTGAGATTATTGATAGGGCTCAGATACCTATTAGGGCGGTATTAGGTAAGAGTGTAGTTTCAGTAAATGATTTTGTGAATTTACAGCCTGGTGATGTGATTAGGCTTAATGCTAAGGTTGAGGATGAACTGGATGTATTTGTTGGCAACATGAAAAAGTTCAAAGCTTTGCCGGGAGCTTCATCCGGTGTATATGCATTTAGAATTACAAAAGTTATTAGGGAGGAAGAATAAGCCATGGACGGAATGCTTTCACAGGAAGAAATTAACGCACTGCTTGGCGGCATGGGTGAAGATAGTGGTTCAGATTCTTCTGATACCCAGACTTTGGGAACAGGTGAGCCTTTATCCGGAGAAGAAAAAGATGCGATTGGTGAGATATCTAATATCAGTATGGGAACAGCGGCTACCACGCTGTCTACATTGCTGAACCAAAGGGTAAATATCACAACCCCTAATGTATCTATAGCAAATTGGGATGATATATCAGGATCATACGATAGACCTTGTGTATTCATTCAGATTTCGTATATAGAAGGCCTTGATGGAAATAATATTCTCATACTTAGGGAAAATGATGTTAAGATAATTACAGATCTTATGATGGGTGGAACCGGAACGGATGTTGAAGCTACAGAACTTACAGAATTACATCTTTCTGCCATCTGTGAAGCTATGAACCAGATGATGGGTTCTGCAGCTACATCTATTTCATCAGTACTTGAAAAAAAGGTGGATATTAGCCCGCCTACAGCAAGCCTGATTGATATGGATGACACCATAGATGAAGAGGGACTTGGAGACTTCTTAAAAGGCCAGTTTGTAAAGGTTTCATTCAGATTAGAGATAGGTACACTCATAGATAGTGAACTTATGCAGCTTTATCCAATAGATTTGCAAAGGAGTTGTATAATAAATTTATGTCATCAACAGAAGCGGATCAGGCAGCACCTGTACCGGCAGCACCGCAGCCAGCGGCACCTGCACCTGTGCAGCCTGCACCACAGCCAGCGGCACCTATGCCAATGGCGGCTGCAGTACCACAGGGATATGTACAGCCTCCGCAGCCTGTACAGCCTGTAAATGTGGCACCTGCTCAGTTCCAGGCATTTGATATGAGTATAAATCCTCTTATGCAGCAGGAAAATATTGGCCTTATTATGGATGTGCCACTTGAGGTAACAGTAGAACTTGGCAGAACCAATAAGACTATCAAAGAGATACTTGATTTCTCACCAGGTACAATTATTGAACTTAATAAACTTGCGGGTGAGGCTATTGATTTGCTTGTAAATGGAAAATATGTAGCTAAGGGTGAGGTTGTAGTTATAGAAGATAATTTTGGCATAAGAATAACAGAAATAGTTAAATAAAATCCTTCCAGAGGATGAGTTCTAGAGGGAGATTTATTATGGCTCTTACAAAAACAATTGGTACATTGGGCAGCATTGCACAGATATTTGGAATGCTGTTTGCATTTATTTTGATTCTTGCAGCTGCCTATTATGTATCTAAATATTTTAGCAAATATGCACTTAAGGCTAGAGAAAATAGTAATATAAAGGTTGTTGAGACAAGCAGAATTACTGTAGATAAGTATTTGCAGATAATAGAGGTTAACGGTCAGTTTTTTTTAATTGGAATAACAAAAAACAATGTTAACCTGATATCTGAATTGGATTCGGATAAAATAAAGGCTTGCGTACCCAAAGAAATAGAAAGATTTTCGTTTAAAGAATTTCTTGAAAAAGCTAAATCTAAAGAAAAATAAGAAAAGGCTGGTAATATGAGAGAACATCCTTTATGCACAAAAAAGTTTAATATACTATATCTTGGGATTGTTTTAGTGCTTGTATGTACCGCCCTTTTTTTTGTGACTCCTGCGTATGCAATAGATAATAGGACGGGAAATACAGTGGATAGAAGTTCCAATGATAGTAACAGTTTTACTACGGGGACTTCCCCATACAATATAGGAATTAATTTAACTACAAATGGTGAACAGGGCGGGCTTGCAGCAACGCTTAGAATAGTATTGGCACTTACAGTGCTTGGGCTTGCGCCATCTATATTAATACTGCTGACATCATTTACAAGAATTATAGTTGTGCTGCACTTTGTGAGGTCAGCGCTTACAACGCAGACTACACCGCCTAACCAGGTGTTGGTAGGTCTTGCTTTATTCCTTACTTGGTTTATTATGTCGCCTATTTTTATACAGATAAATACGGAGGCTGTAAAACCGCTTACAGATGGCCGGATAAATTTTGAACAGGCCTATGAGGTTGGTATAAAGCCGCTTCGGACTTTTATGTATAAACAGACTAATACTAAGGATATAAGACTTTTTCTTGACATAGCAGGAATAAATGAAGTTAAGGACATGGATGAGATACCAACCAATGTGCTCATTCCGGCATTTATCATAAGTGAACTTAGGGCGGCATTTATTATTGGTTTCTGCATATACATCCCATTCCTTGTAATAGATATGGTAGTTTCATCTACGCTTATGTCGATGGGTATGATGATGCTTCCGCCGACAACTATTTCTATGCCGTTTAAGATTTTACTTTTTATAATGGTTGACGGTTGGGATTTGATAATAGGAAATTTGGTTAAGTCATTTGTCAAATAGAGATAGGAGGCAGGTATGAGTGCAGATAAAGTCATGGATATATCAAGAGAAACAGTAATGCTTATTCTTAAGCTGTCTGCCCCTATGCTTTTAGCATCTCTTGTTGTCGGGCTTATAATAAGCCTTATTCAGACCATAACTTCCATTCAGGAGCAGACACTTACATTTGTACCTAAGCTTATTGTAACTATGCTCATGCTTGTGATAACAGGAGGCTGGATGATGACAAGCCTTTCTGAGTTTACAACGGAGCTTTTTTCAGGATTTGGAGATTATATTTATGAATCAACCGGATTTATTGGATATTTTGGCTTGTTGCACTAATACACAGCTCCAATACCGGAAATAATATAAACAAAGAAAACAAGATGGTTTGCTTTTAAACCGAATATACACGAAGAAAGTTTGGGGATGAAGATGCAGCTGCAGTTTACCGTAGAGAATTTAGAATATTTTTTATTCATAGTTACACGAGTATCTGCTTTTGTATTTACAGCTCCATTTTTTAATTTCGGAAGTATTCCAAGACAGTTGAAGGTTGCTTTCACGCTGATTTTTTCGACATTATTATATCTTACGCTGCCTTATACGGAAACCACTTATCCGGGAGTTATAGGCTTTACTTTGATGATAATGTCAGAGGCATTGGCAGGAGCTTTGCTGGGTTATTTTACTAATATCGTTATGACAATACTTAATTTTACGGGCAGGCTCATAGATATGGAAATAGGTTTTGCAATGGTTACAATGTACGATCCTGTATTTAAGGTAGATACCTCCGTTTCAGGCAATCTTTATAATTATTTTGTGATTATTTTACTGCTGATAGGAAACTTTCATCACTATTTTTTAAGAGCCTTCGTAGATGCTTTCAGAGTTATTCCAATAGGCAGAGCCGTGGTAAATGCAAATGTTGTAAATATTATAGTGGATTTTTTTGGGAAATTATTTCCTTATTGCAATGAGGCTTATGCTGCCAATATATGCGACAATGCTTCTGGTAAATGTGGTACTTGGAGTTATGGCAAAGGTGGCGCCACAGATGAATATGTTTGTAGTAGGTATCCAGTTAAAACTGTTAGGCGGACTCGTAGTCATGGTACTTATGATGACTATGCTTCCGGGAGTTGCTGATTATCTTACTAAAGAAATGCAGGATGTATTTCTTAAGGCGGTGGAGGCGCTTAAATAATAGTGTGTTTTTGGGTTGGAGATTGCAAAGATGATAAAAATACTATACAATTAGAGAGTGGGAGTTTTTCCTATAATCTTCAGTTTTTTGGCGAGGGTGGAGATAAGACTGAAAAGGCTACTCCCAAAAAATTAGATGATGCCAGAAAAGAAGGACGAGTTGCCAGAAGTTCTGATTTAATCAATGGACTCATGCTTTTGCTTATGTTTTTTGTGCTGAAGTTTTCCGGCAGCTTTATGGCGGAGGGTTTCTTAGAAGGCTTTGTTAAGTATTATAATAAAATGGCTGATATTTCTATGGAGGTATTTGATGTAAGACAGGCTGTAAGCCTTGGTAATGAAATAATATTTGATATTGTGCTTGCCTGTCTGCCGGTGCTTATAGGAAGCTTTCTGGTTGCCTTTGCGGGTAATATAATTCAGGTTGGCTGGAAGGTTACCGGTAAGCCGCTGAAACCAAAACTTGACAGGCTGAATCCGGTTGGCGGACTTAAAAGAATGTTTTCGCAGGAAAAGGTAGTAGAACTTATTAAGTCGATACTTAAGGTATTCGCCATAGCTGTTGTTGCTTATAACGAAGTTAAGGATAGATGGAAATTCATACTCAATCTCTATGACTTTGAATTCATGCAGGCAATAGTAAACATTTTTGATATTGTTTTGGATGTAGGTATTAAAATCAGTATAATATTTGTTATAATAGGAGTGGCTGACTTTGGCTATCAGAAGTGGAAACATTTACATGACCTAAGAATGAGTAAGCAGGAAGTTAAAGATGAAATGAAACAAAGCGAAGGAGATCCGCAGGTTAAGGGTAGAATCAGGCAGAAGATGAGAGAGGGTGCCAGAAGGAGAATGATGCAGGAACTTCCAAAGGCAGATGTTGTTATAACAAACCCTACCCATTTTGCAGTTGCGATAAAGTATGATAAAGAAACAGCGGAGGCTCCGTATGTTCTAGCAAAAGGTGCAGATTATGTTGCAGCAAATATAAAAGAAGCCGCTAAGCAGCATGATATAGAAATAGTGGAAAATAAACCTCTTGCCCGTATGCTTTATTATAATGTGGAAATTGGGGAACAGATTCCACCTGAATTATATCAGATGGTGGCCGAAGTGCTGGCCTATGTTTATAGTATTAAAAATAAAGAGATAATTGTAAATTAAGAGTAAGGGCAGAGAATAGAGAGGAGGAGTGCTTAAGTGGGAAATAAGGCAAGTTTTGGAATTGGCGGATTTATACTCCTTAGTGTAATAATGTTTATTATTCCTATTCCCAGTGTGCTTTTGGATGTTTTGCTTGCAGCCAATCTATCAATTGCAATGATAGTTCTTTTTAATGCTATGTTTTCTAAAGAAGCACTTGATATGTCCAGCTTTCCGACTATCCTGCTTTTTACCACAATATTTAGAATATCACTTAATATTTCTTCTACAAGGCTGATTCTTCGTACAGGAGAACCTGGAAATGTTGTAAAAACTTTTGGGCAGTTTGTAGGCGGCGGCGATCTCATAGTAGGAGTGATAGTATTCTTTATTCTTGTTATAGTACAGTTTATAGTTATTAACCAGGGTTCTGAGCGTGTAGCTGAGGTTTCAGCCAGATTTACGCTCGATGCCATGCCGGGAAAACAGATGGCTATAGATGCTGACCTTAACACCGGGGCTATTACAGATGAGCAGGCAAAGGAAAAGAGGCAAAAAATTCAGGATGAGGCATCATTCTTTGGTTCAATGGATGGTGCCAGTAAGTATGTAAAGGGAGATGCCATTGCAGGACTCATCATTTCTGTAATAAACTTTGGAGGAGGGATTGCACTTGGAGTAATGAGGGGAATGGATGTAAGCGAAGCCCTCAACAAATACTCAATATTAACTATAGGAGATGGTCTCGTATCTCAGATTCCGTCTCTTCTTATTTCCCTTGCAACAGGTGTGCTTGTAACTAAGGTAAGTAAGGAAGCTGATCTTGGGAATATTCTTGCAAAACAGCTGTTCTCTATCCCTAAGGTTATGTACCTTGTTGGCACAGCTCTTGTATTTTTTGGTGTAGCAACACCGCTTAGTTCAATAATATTCATACCGATGGGAGCATTTTTTATCATAGCAGGCAGACGCATGGCAAAGAATCTCAGTGTGGAAGAAATTGAAGATGAAATCAGTGCTGAGGAGGAAGTGGCTGAGGAAATCAGAAGGCCTGAAAATGTTAATTCCTTATTACAGGTAGATGCAATAGAACTTGAGTTTGGTTATGGAATTATTCCATTAGCTGATGTCAATCAGGGAGGTGACCTGCTTGACAGAGTAGTAATGATAAGAAGGCAGATAGCAATAGAACTTGGCTGTGTAGTTCCTATTATCAGACTAAGGGATAATATCCAGCTAAACCTAATCAATATGTTATTAAGATTAAAGGCGTACCGGTAAGTGAGGGAGAGATACTCTTCGATCATTATATGGCAATGAATCCGGGCTATGTAGAGGAGGAAATTACAGGCATACCTACATTTGAACCATCATTTAACCTGCCTGCAATATGGATAACGGAAGCACAGCGTGAAAGAGCAGAGACACTTGGATATACTGTAGTGGATCCGCCGTCAATCATAGCAACTCATATTACGGAAATAGTTAGAAGGCATATCTGGGAACTTCTTACCAGACAGGATGTGCAGAATCTGATTGACAATATTAAGGAGCAAGACCAGGCTTTAGTTTCTGAACTTGTGCCTAAGCTTCTTAGTATAGGTGAAATTCAAAAAGTCCTGCAAAATCTTATCAGAGAGGGAATATCTATCAGAGATTTAGTTACTATACTTGAAACTCTTGCAGACTATGCAACAACAACTCATGATACTGATGTACTTACCGAGTATGCAAGGCAGGGACTAAAGAGGGCTATTTCGAATAAGTATTTTCCGCCAAATGAGACTACAAGTGTAGTAACTCTTGACCCAAAGATAGAGCAGGAAATTATGAATTCAGTAAAACAAACCGAGCAGGGAGCATACTTAACCATAGATCCGGCTATTGCTCAGAAAATAATGGATTCCCTCAAAATGGAAATAGATAAGTTAGACAAATTAGGAAAGGCTCCGATAGTAATGACTTCTCCAATAGTAAGGATGTACTTCAAAAAGCTGACTATGGATTATTTTGCTGATCTTATAGTACTTTCGTATAATGAGGTAGAATCTAATGTTGAATTACAATCGGTAGGAATGGTAACTATATGATAATTAAGAAATTTAAAGCTGAAACTGAAAAAGAGGCTATTCTTCTTGCAAAGGAAGAGCTTGGAGGAGATGCTGTGGTTATGAACATTAAAACTACTACTCCAAAGGGTTTTTTTAGTTTCTTACGCAAACCTTATGTAGAGATAACAGCTGCTATTGATGAGAATATTGAAGCAAAACCAAAAGAGGAAGCACATTCCGAGAAAGTACCGGAAAAGACTGCAGCAATGCCGAGGATGGGAACAGGTACTCAGACAAGTGAAGTATCCGCAATAGAAAAGAAACTAAATGATCTTCAGGGACTCCTTGAAAAACAGCTAAATGACTCTAAAATTAAAGAAATAAGAGACACATCAAGAGTAGCCGCAAAATTAGAAAAACAGTCAGAGGTGCAGGGGAATTTTTCAGATATTCTTGAGAATGAAAAAAATATTTCTGACGAGACGGTTCATACGGATAAAAATATGACTGCCGTAAAAAAAGAAAACAAATTAAATGCCTGTATGCAGCTTGTATGTAAGCAGCTTTTAAGCAATGAGGTAGATGAAAAATATGTAAATGAGCTTACAAGTGAAATTGAGAGTACAATTAAAAAAGATGCACAGCTTGACCGCATACTTGGTGCAGTATATCAGAAACTTGTGCTAAAACTTGGGCAGCCGGGGGTTATAGACATTATCCCGGGAAAGACTAAGTATGTATTTTTCTTGGGGCCTACAGGTGTAGGCAAAACAACTACTATAGCTAAGATAGCGTCAAGCTATAAAATTAAAGAAAAAAGAAATGTGGGCTTACTTACAGCGGATACATACAGGATAGCGGCGGTAGAACAGCTGAGAACTTATGCAAATATTTTAGCATTCCATTAAGTGTTGTCTATTCTGCATCAGAGATAGAAGAAGCCAGAAAAGATTTGGACAAGTATGAAGTTGTGTTAGTAGATACGGCGGGAAGATCTGATAAAAATAAAGAACAGATGGATGAACTTAAGAGGCTTATAAATGCAATACCGGAGGAAGACAGAGATGTTTATCTTGTACTTTCAGCTACAACGAAGTATGGTGATTTGACCAGAATAACAGAAGTATACAAGGATGTAGCAAAATATAAACTTATTTTTACGAAGGTAGATGAAACAGGAACATTAGGTAATATTTATAATATTCTTATGCAGACAGGAGCAGGACTGTCATATGTAACTTTTGGCCAGAATGTACCGGATGACATATGTACTGCCGATACTCAGGCAATTGCAAAGCAGTTATTATCGTAAAAGCAGCAAATTTATAGAATGGAATTAATATGGATCAGGCACAAAATTTAAGAAATATAATAAAAGCCGGCAGTACAAAAGAGGTATTGTCCAGAGTGATAACCATTACAAGCGGTAAAGGGGGAGTAGGCAAGTCGAATCTGGCTATTAACATTGCTATTGAACTTGGAAGGCTTGGTAAAAAAGTAATAGTGATGGATGCGGACTTTGGACTTGCCAATATAGAAGTTATGCTTGGAATCAGGCCGCAATATAATCTTTCGGATTTAATGTTCAGAGGGAAATCATTGTCGGAAGTTATGACAGATGGACCGGAGAATGTCAGATTTATATCGGGTGGTTCAGGCATAAGAGAAATGACGAATTTGACAAAAGAACAGTTAATTAACCTGTCTGCAAGATTGTCTGAACTTGACAGACAGGCAGATGTAGTGATAATAGACACAGGTGCGGGAATTTCAGGCAGTGTAATGGAGTTTGTAATGTCAAGTGCTGAGGTATTGTTAGTGGCTACACCTGAACCGACATCAATCACAGATGCCTATGCACTTCTTAAGACTCTTGACCGCCAGCCTGAATTTGCAAGAGAACACTGCCATATAAAGCTGGTAGCCAATAAGGTAGATAATGAAAAGAATGGCAGGGAATTGTTTGAGAAATTAAGTGTTGTAGCGGATAAATTTCTTAATATCTCTCTGGAATACATGGGGGCTGTTCCAACAGATAATAACATAAATAAGGCAGTAATGAAGCAGCAGCCATTATCCATTGCATATCCAAATTCGAATGCTTCAAAAGCAATAGAGAAAATGGCGAAAACGATATTGGCGCCACAGGGGGAAGTTCAATTAAAGCCAAGGAGAAGGGGGCTTTCAGAGATTTTCTCAGAAACACTAAGAAGAACATTAAAAGCTAAAGAAAGGGTGTAAGTAAAAATGGCAGCTTATTCTATTACAATTGGAGATAAGGTTGATATAATACGCCAGGCGTATGTAAGGAAGGATACAGGGGAAGCAGATACACTTAGCAGCAAGGTGGTCGATGTTATAGACGATATTACATTTAAGCTGACTATGCCAATGAATAAGACGGTAACCATACCTTTGGAGATTGGTGAAGAAAGTATAATGTATTTCTATACTTCATATGGAATACTGGCAGGCAGGGCTGTTGTATCGGAGAGGTTTTTTGAAGGAAGCCTTGCTGTTATGGTAATTAAGCTGGTTACAGAATTGGAAAAATCTCAGAGAAGGCAGTTTTACAGACTTCAATGCTCTATAGATGCCAGAGTGCATGTGCTTACGGAAGAAGAAAAAAAGGGGCTTAAAGATTTTGTCGGTGACAGCAGGCTGGTGGTTGAAAATAAGAATAAATACATAGACATGATTGGCGAAAACTCAGGCAGCTGGGAAGACTGTATCGTAATTGATTTAAGTGGGGGAGGAGTAAAATATCTGTCAGAAAAAGAGGTGCCAAAGCATGAACTTGTGATTCTGGCCATAAAATTAAAAATAGGTGAAGATACTAAGGAGCACTTCCTTTTAATGAACATTGTAAGTGCATATAGAAAATCCACAGAAATGGCAAAATTTGAAATTAGAACAAAATTTATAGGATTAAGAGAAGTGGCGAGAGATGCAATAGTCAGGTTTGTATTTGAGGAAGAAAGAAGAAACAGAAGAAAAAGAACTTCTTTAACCGGCTTTATGTAAGGCACAGACTTTGAGAGGTATGCAAAAATGAAGAATATTTTAATTGTTGATGACTCTGCACTCATAAGAAGAGTGATATCTGATATAATTATGTCCGATAGAAGATTTCAGGTTAAAGATATTGCACGAGATGGTTTGGAAGGATTGAATCTGCTTCTTAAAAATAAGGGAAACTACGATGCAGTAATTTTAGATATTAATATGCCTAAGATGAACGGACTTGAGTTACTTGAGGAGCTTGCAAAGGCAAAGAATAGAGTTCCTGTAATTGTAGTAAGTACACTTGTAAAAGAAGGGGCGGATGAAACTATTAAAGCTTTAGAACTGGGGGCTTTTGACTTTGTGCTTAAACCTGACAGTTATGTTAAAGTCAGGGAAGAAGTTTTTAAGAACAATTTGCTTGAAAGCCTTAAGGCGGCGACAAAGGTTTTAGCGGGTACGGATTCAGAGATTGCAACATCGGATAAAACAAGTTATGGATTAAAATCAGGTGCGGCAGCAAGGGGATTTGTCTACACTAAAAAGCCGGCACAGGGAAATGGCAGGGTTCTCATTGCACTGGCCTGTTCTACGGGAGGACCCAAGGCTTTACAGGCTATGATTCCGATGCTTCCACGCAAATTAGGTGCACCAATGCTTATAGTACAGCATATGCCTGAAGGATTTACAAAGTCTCTGGCTGAGAGGCTTCATGAAACCAGCCTTGTAAATGTAAAAGAAGCTGATGATGGAGATATGATTATAGAAAATCAGCTTTATGTGGCAAAGGGTGGATATCAGTTAAGAGTTAAGGAACAGGCAGGTGAAAGTTTTATTTCGCTTGAAAAGGATCCGCCAAGAGGGGGACTGAGACCTTGTGCTGATATCATGTATGAGTCTCTGATGGGTAGCGCTTATGACAAGATTATCTGCGTAGTGCTTACCGGAATGGGAGCCGATGCTACAGCCGGAATAAGGCAGTTGAAACAAACAAACAATGTTTATGTTATAGCACAGGATGAGCCTACCTGTACAGTGTATGGTATGCCAAGGATGGTGGCTGAAGCGGACCTGGCAGATGAAGTGCTGCCGCTTGCTCAGATTGCTGATGCTATAGTTAAAGCGACGGGGGTACATTAAATGGATACAAGTCAATATTTGGATATTTTCGTTGATGAAACAAAGGAACATATTCAGGTTTTAAGTGATCAGATTATGGTTCTTGAAAAAGAACCGGATAATAGTGATGCAATTGCGGAAATATTCCGTTCCGCACACTCCTTAAAGGGTATGGCAGGAACAATGGGATTTAAGAGAATGCAGCATCTTACCCATGACATGGAAGATGTATTTTCTGCTGTACGTGAAGGTAAAATGAAGGTTAATGACAGCCTTGTAGATACTCTTTTTAGAGGTCTTGATGCCATTCAGGAATACCTTGATTTGATTCAGGAAACCTCGGATGAAGGTGATAATGACAATGAAGCAATTATAAATGAACTCAACCGTTTCTTAAATGGCGGCGGAGCAACTGCTGAAGCGGGATCTTCAGCAGGAGAGGCTTCAACAGCAGCTGCAGCGGCTGCTGCTGAAGAGGAGACAGAAACAGCAGAAAGCAGTAAGGCTAAATATCAGGATATTAAGCTTACAGATGTTGAAGAACATGCTATTAAGAAGGCACATGAAGAAGGAATGAATGTATTTGGAGCCACAGTGTACATTCAGGAATCATGCTTACTTAAGGCTGCCAGAGCTTTTCTTGTATTTAAGGCACTGGAGGAAATTGGTGAGATAATTATATCCAGTCCGTCAGTTCAGGAAATAGAAGATGAAAAGTTTGACTTTGATTTTAGTCTGATTTTCTTAACCAAAGAGACTGAAAATGAAGTTAGGGCAGCTATAGAAAATGTATCAGAAATAGAAGAAGTAATCTTAGAGACTATAGAAGAAAAAGAGAACGAAGAGCCTAAAAAACTTGAGGAGACAAAAAAGGAAGAACCGGTTAAGGAAACAGGTGGAACTGCAGCAGCAGTGGCTGCTGCCCCAGCTCCGGCAGCAGCTCAAACTAATGCCCCTGCAGCTAAACAGGATGCAAAGGCTAAAGGAAAAGGCAAACCTGTTGTAAGCCGCTCAGTCCGTGTGGATATAGAGAAACTTGACAGCCTTATGAACCAGGTGAGTGAGCTTATCATTGCAAAGAACGGTCTTGTGTCAATGAGTGCCACAGACAAGAGAGATAACGGAGATATGTCTGCTTTTAATGAGCAGATTGAATACCTTGGAACGGTTACTACAAATCTTCATGAAACAGTTATGAAGGTAAGGATGGTACCTATTGAGAGTACTGTACAGAAGTTCCCTCGTATGATTAGAGATCTCTCTAAGAAGCTTGATAAGAAGATGGAACTCTATATGACTGGTGAGGATACTGAACTTGATAGAACTGTTGTAGATGAGATTGGTGATCCTCTTATGCATCTTCTTCGTAACTCTGCTGACCATGGTCTTGAGTCAAATGAAGAGAGAGTTCGTCTTGGAAAGCCGGAGGTAGGATCTATCTTCCTTGATGCTTATCAGGAAGGAAATAATGTAGTTATCGAAGTTCGTGACGATGGTGCAGGTATCAATGTAGAAAAAGTTAAGAAAAAGATGGTTGAGAGAGGACTTGTTCCTGCCGACCAGATTGATACTATAACTGATAAAGAAGCAATAGCGACACTTTTCTCACCAAGTTTTTCAACTGCCGACCAGGTAAGTGATGTTTCCGGACGTGGTGTTGGACTTGATGTAGTTAAGACAAATATTGAATCACTTGGAGGCACAATTGAGTGTAAGACAGAGCGTGGTGCGGGAAGCAGCTTTACAATCAGGCTTCCGCTCACTCTTGCAATTGTACAGGCTCTCATGGTTGAACTTGGCAATGAGAAGTATGCTATACCTCTTGGAAGCATTCAGACAATAGAAGAAGTTCCAAAGAGCGACATCAAGTATGTTCAGTCTAAGGAGGTAATAAGCCTTCGTGGAACTGTTATACCTCTTATTAGGCTTGATACTCTGCTCGATGTTCCGGAGAGAGAGGTCCCAAGTGACAATGTGGTAATAGTAATTGTAAGAAAGGCTGATAAACTTGCAGGACTTGTAGTTGATGGGCTTATAGGACAGCAGGAAATAGTTATAAAGTCAATTGGTAAGTACATCAATACTCCAAAACTGATAAGTGGTTCAACCATTCTTGGTGATGGTGAAGTTGCACTTATCTTAGATGCGAATGTATTACTTTAGTTCGGATTTTGAAAGGGGTATAACTCATGGATAATAGAGGTTTAGAAGTAGAAACAAAACAGTATATTGTTACAAAGCTTGGTACAGAACAATATGGAATAGATATAAGATATGTAGACAATATTGTTAGAATGACAAGAATTACAAGAGTCCCTAAGTCTCAGCATTACTTTAAGGGAATAATCAATCTTCGTGGTGAGGTAATTCCGGTTATGAGTCTAAGGCTTAAATTTGAACTCCCTGAAGATGAAGTTACAAATGCAACAAGAATTATTATTATTAAGTTAGAGGATTTAGCAGGTTCTATAGGTCTTCTTGTGGATGAAGTGAAGGAAGTAGTTACTTTATCAGATGATTCCATCGAAAAACCTTCTAACAGTAATAATGGTGAGAAGGCAAAATATCTCTTGGGAGTTGGAAGAACTCATGATACATTGATTTCTCTGTTAAATATGCAGAATGTAATTATAGAAAAAGAAAAAGAACTGGCATAGTTTCGGAGGTAGGTTAGTGGCTAATTTTGATTTAAATAATGTAGACGGAATGCAGTTTGATGTCCTTAGAGAACTGGGCAATATAGGAGCAGGTAATGCTACTACAGCTCTTTCAAGTATGTTGAATACGAAGGTGGATATGAATGTTCCTAAGGTAGATCTTCTTAGTTTTGAAGAACTGCACGAAATTATGGGTGGAGCTGAAACCATTGTTGTTGGTATCCTTGTAACTCTTGATGAGGATATAAATGGAATGATGATGTTTATGATGAAGACTAAGTCGGCATTTGGCTTGGTAGATATTCTATTTGGAAGACCTGTAGGAACTACAGCTGAGGATGCAGAACTTGACGAAATGTCCTTATCTGCACTTAAGGAGCTGGGGAACATTATTTCAGGTGCATATATATCATCGTTGTCATCTATGACTAATTTGACTATAAATCAGTCAATTCCATATTTATCCATTGATATGGCGGGTGCGATTTTAAGTGTTCCTGCTATTGAGTTTGGAAAACTTGGTGATAAGGCACTGCTGATTGAGTCACAGTTTATGGAAGATGATAATGATGTGACAGGCTATTTTATTCTTACGCCTACAATTGATTCGTATAATAAAATATTGACATCTCTTGGTTTATGATTCTAAGACAATAATAGTTTGAGAGAGCCACAGGTAGTAAACTCTGCCTGTGGATTAGGTTTATTATGGAAAAAATGATTAAAGTTGGAATGGGTGATCTTAAGGTATGTAAAGCTCCGGATAATCTAACAACACTTGGACTGGGTTCTTGTGTAGGAGCTGTAATATATGACAAGACAACAAAGGTCAGCGGTATGTTGCACTGTATGCTTCCTGACAGTACTAAAATTGCTAACAACAGCAATATAGCAAAATTTGCAGATACTGGTCTGGATGAACTGTTAAGACAAATGGTGGCTTTAGGTGCAAGGAAAACATCAATGATAGCTAAGATTGCAGGTGGAGCACAGATGTTTGTGTTTTCCAATTCTAATGATATGCTTAGGGTAGGAGACAGAAATGTTGATGCGGTCAAGGCTAAGTTAAAAGCACTTGGCATACCTATAGTGGCTTCAGACACAGGACTAAACTATGGTAGGACTATAGAATTTTATTCTGAAACAGGTGTACTTTTAATTAAAGCTGTCGGTAAGGGAAGTAAAGAAATATGAAATACAGATATCTGCCTGCTGCAATTATGTTGTCAGCAGGTGCAATTACTATGTTTATATGTTTGTATAACAGGTATGAAACTCTGTATAGCTTGGAAGTATTGTTAGCAGTACTAATAATATTTTTAATTATAGGCAGTCTCACAAGAAAAGCTCTTATTAAGATAATTGCTATGGAAAAATATGGTGAGAAAGAAGCTGATACAGAGACAAATGATGATACTAACGAAGATACAGGCAGCATAGAAAATACTGAAGATAATGAAAATAAAGATAATGATATAAGTGATAGTCAGGTTAATTGATTTTTCGTATAGAGGAGAGAGTTTTTTATGGCAGATGAAAAGAATGGTATAAAATTATGGGAGCAGTATGCCAAAAAACCTACTCAGGAGCTGAGAGAAAAATTAATTCTTGAATATGCTCAACTTGTTAAATAATAGCAGGCCGAATGTCAGTATACCTTGGATATAATGTAGAGTATGATGATTTGGTAGGTTATGGGATATTTGGACTCATAGATGCTATTGATAAGTTTGACTATGTAAAAGGAGTTAAATTTGAGACTTATGCCAGCCTTAGAATAAAGGGGGCAATTCTTGATCAGATAAGGAAGATGGACTGGATTCCAAGAACAATGCGCCAACGTCAAAAAAAAAGATTGAAACCGCAGAGCGCATGATAGAAGATAAGTATGGAAGAATGGCGACAGACGAGGAAATTGCGGCCGAACTTGGAATTTCTATTGATGAGTATTTCGGTTGGCAAAGCCAGGTGAAAATGTCAGGCGTTATCTCACTTGATGATTACTTGGAACAGGGCAGTGATTTGGTTGCAGATAATTCAGGAAGTAAACTTGGAATCTCCAGTTTTGAACAGCCGGATGAGGCTATAGAAAAAGAAGAATTAAAAGAATCTTTGGCAAGTGCCATAGAAGGGCTTACAGATAAAGAACAAAAAGTTATAGCCCTGTACTATTATGAAGAGTTAACCTTAAAAGAGATAAGTCAGGTACTTTCAGTTTCGGAATCAAGAATATCACAGCTCCATACAAAGGCTCTTACTAAATTAAAAGAGAAACTTGGAGACTATATGGATGTATTTACAAGACTAATGTAACCGGATAATTATTGCTGTTCTGTAAATATTGTAATTAAGCCGTAAACTTAAATTATACAAATAGAAGAACACCTGATTTAGCTATTTTTGATGTGATTGTAGGAGAAGAGTGAATGGTTTATAAAAATGCTTTTTTTCAGATGCTAATAAAGGAAGCAGTATATATTAAATATTTTCCACCGCGTGAAGGTGGAGCTAAGTTGAATATTGAAGAATTTTCAAGCTATATTAATTCTCATAATATATCGCTTGACTATAAAGAGTTTTCTAAGGCTGTAGCTGAAGCAAAAGAGCCTTTTGTGTTTAAGACAAATACAGAAAAACTTATCCTGAAGCTGAAAAGATGATAGTCAGTGTCTCAGAGGATGGTATGAAAGCCATATGCAGATTTATACCGCCATCTACAGGCGGCAGAGTGATGCATAAAGATGATCTCTTAAAAGATTTGGAATTTAATGGGATTAAATTTGGAATAATTGAAGCTGAAGTAGACAGATATATATCTAATAAAGAATATTGTACGGACTATGTTATGGCTGTTGGTAAAGAGGTAGTAGAAGGTCATGATGCAGAAATTATTTATAAGTTTAATACAAATTTGCAGGCTAAGCCAAAGGAAAATGAAGATGGAACTGTAGATTTTTATGATTTGGATATAATTGCAAGTGTTTCTGCTGGGGATGAACTGGCTGAACTTATAAAAGAAGATGAGGGGACACCGGGTGTAGATGTAATGGGAAAGTTAATCAAACCTAAAAAGGTGGCAAAACTCGTGTTCAAACATGGAAGGGATATTTCAGTATCTGAAGATGGCCTTCATTTAATAAGCGATATATCCGGTCATGCTGTGTTGGAAAATGATAATAAGGTTACTGTATCAAATATATTTGTAGTAAAGAATGATGTGGACATTTCTACCGGAGATATTACTTATGATGGAAATGTAGAAGTAAAAGGCAATGTTATAAATGGCTTTAAGATTAATGCTGCCGGAGATGTAATTATAGGAGGAACTGCTGAGGGAGTTGAAATCACTGCCGGTGGACAGATTATCCTAAAAAGAGGGATTCGTGGAATGGGTAAGGGTGTCTTAAAGTCCGGAGGAAATGTGGTTGCAAAATTCTTGGAGAACACTACGGTTAATTCGGGTGGCTATGTAATGGCTGATGCAATTATTTATAGTGATGTATCTGCTAAGGGAGATGTAATAGTAAACAGTAAAAAAGGCTATGTAAATGGTGGCACAATAAGATCTGAAACCCTTATAAAGGTTAAAAATGCGGGTTCAGAAATGGGAACCAAGACCAATATGGAGGTTGGAGTAGATCCTACATTGTTGGTTAAGTATAAGAAGTTAAATGATAAAATAGAAGAAACTATACGAAGAATGGAAGTTTCCAGCAAATCTATAGAACTATATACAAGAAAACTTCATAATGGAGAAAAGCTGCCACCGGAGAAACTGGCACAGTTTAAAATATTAGCAATGGAATATAAGCAGGACAGTGAAAATATAGTTACTATGCAGGAAGAATTTACCAGACTGCACGAAGAAATTGAGAAACAGGATGGTGGAGTTATAGAAGTTGGTAATACAGTTTATCCGGGAGTGAAGATAGTTGTTGTAGATGCGACAGCCTATATTCGAGAGATAATTAAGAATGTAAGGTTTGTAAGGGATGGGGCTGATGTCATAGCAAGACATATGCATTAGAATTGGAGAAGAAGTTATGCCTATTCAAAATATTGATAATTATATGATGCCAAACAGAAGTCAGGAAGTATCTATTCATAGGACTCATGAAGAAAACAAAATCCCTGCTGAGCAGAGATTCTTAACTCAAGAGGTGAATGAACAGGCAGACAGAAACCTTACAAGAACTAATGAAGCGGATAACGCAGAACTGAGAGAGGATGTCTTTGATTCAAGAGAGAAGGGGAAAAACGAGTATTTTTCGGTGAAAAAGAAAAAGAAAAAAAAGCAGGAAGGCTCATCTTCCGGTTTGCCGGATAAAATACGGGATACTACAGGAAGGACAATCGATATAAAATTGTAAGTGAGGGTTTATGGATACTATAATTATAATATGTCTTATAATTGGAGCTGCCTGTGTTGCAGTGAGTTTTCTGATGAAAGAAAATACAGGAGTTGATAGTCAGGAAAAGGAAAAGATAGCAGAAGAAATAAGAGCCAAGGTGCTTAGTAATGAAAGCATTGAAAAGGTAATGTCTAAGGTTGAAAAAGGTTTTACCGACAAGCTGTCAGCTATTGCAGAGAATAAGATAGAGGAAAGTGATGACCGCCTTTCAGAAATCTCAAATAATAAAATGCTTGCAATCAATGAAATGAGTGGACAATTGATTGAAAAAATTGAGCAAAATCATAAGGAGGTAATTTTCCTTTATGATATGTTGAATGAAAAGAGTGATAATCTCAAAGATTTTTCTGCAAAAGTAGAGGGACTCAGAAAAGAACTTGAAAATGAGGAAAAACGCATTAAGACACTTAATCATGACCTTGATGACAAGATAGTTAAGGTAAAAGAAGTTAGGCAGACAGTTATTGCAAGACCTGCCAAAACTATGCCTGTGCAGCAGGAAAAAACAGAGAAAGCTTCTACAGGAATAGAAAGAGTAAAGGCGGCATCTGTAAATGTAACCAATGTGGATAATACACAGGCAGATAATCTTGTTCAAATGCAGAAGAAAGAAAAGGATGAAACCATACAAAATGTAGATGACAAATAGAGTTAGACCAAGATGAAATCAAGGAAGTAAAGGTTATTCAGGTAAAATCTGAATCTAAAGCAGAACTTTCTACCAATGATAAGATATTGAAAATGAAGGAAGAGGGGAAATCAATAATTGAGATATCCAAGGCTCTGGGAATGGGACAGGGAGAAGTGCGATTGATATTGGGACTTTTTGATAAGTAATGGAGGATGTTTAGGTGAAATTAAAATATCTATTGAGGGGTATAGGAATTGGTGCGGTTTTAGCTGCAGCTATTATGTACTTTGTATATGGGAAGGCCGATAATGTTCTTAGTGATGATGAAATAAGAGCAAGGGCAAGAGAACTTGGAATGATGACAGTAGGAGAATTTCA
Source organism: uncultured Catonella sp. (assembly GCA_916439065.1). Lineage (GTDB taxonomy): Bacteria > Bacillota > Clostridia > Lachnospirales > Lachnospiraceae > Catonella. The sequence continues at coordinate 542,208 of CAKAGD010000002.1, read as the reverse complement.
GGATAAAGAACTTAGCTCTCTGAAGGATAAGATGTCTGAAAAGTCTGAAATAAAACCGGATGAAAAAACAGGAGATAAAATAGAAGAAGAAACAGGCAAAAAAACAGATATTAAAGATAAAACTTCAAGTACAACATCTAAATTAAGCAATACACCCAGTAAAGAGAATGGAGATACCGGACTATCCACAGAAACGGGAGATAAGGCCAATAAAACCTCAGATGCAAAAGGAAATAGTGCCGGAACTTCCGAAAACAGAAAAACCGAAGGTAAGGCTGCCAAAGCAGGAGATACCAAGGATGGAAATTCCACAGATAATAAAGCCAAAACCGGAGATACCAAAAATGAGGAGGCCAAATCCGGGAACACCGAAGGTAAAAAAATAGTTACAAAGTCTCAGATGAAGCCGGCAAAAGAGATAAATAATGCTAAGGCTATTAGTGGTAAGGTCAGTTTTTCGGTTGCAGCGGGTATGAGTTCTGAAAAAGTATCAGCTTCACTTAAGGCACTAGGACTGATAGATGATAGTGCAAAATTTAATAAATATCTTGTAAACAACGGGTATGCTTCTAAAATAAGGATTGGAACATTTGAATTTCAAAGAGGTCAGAGCTATGCGGAAATAGCTGCTAAACTAGTTAAATAAAACTAAATTATCAATGATATATTTCATGAATAATTTGGTATAAATGCTGTTTGTAAATTATGGTTATGACATTCGACACATTCACCCTGTTGTCGAATGTTTTTTTGTTTAATAGGAATTTCTCATAAATTTAATATTAAACAAAAAGGCTTATAGAGAGATTGAATTGCGGTGGATATGTAGGTATCGTCTATAATTTTTTTATTTTATAAACACAATTGTTGAAAAAAATTCATGAATTTGTGTATAATAGTTTTAGAAAATAAAAATTTAAATATGAGAGGTGGATTATTTTCATATTCAATAGCATAAGATGAGGTAAACAATGAAAAGTATTTTTAAGGTTTTTGCCGGTATAGTGGCATCAGCTATAATATTAACGGCTTGCAGTGGAACGGGTATTATAAGTACCACTGAGAGGACTGCTCAAAATTTATCCTCCACAGATGAAAATTCAGTTGATTCAAATCTTCAAATTGCTATTGTTTCCAGTCCTAATGGGGTGGATGACAATAGTTTTAATGAAGATATTTATAATGGGATTAATGCATTTCTGAAGAAATATCCTGGTTCGGAAGTAACTCCTATTCGTGAGTCAAGCGGCGATACAGAAGCTTCAATGGAGACAGTTTCTGAAATAGTAGAAGATTATGATGTAATTGTTTGTTGTGGCTTCCAGTTCTCAAAGATTGGAACTTTGGCAGGGGAGTTTCCGCAAAAGAAGTTCATTCTTGTGGACAGCTATCCTACAGATTCGGATGGAAGAGAAGTGGTCTGTAAATGTATATGCAATGAGATTTAAAGATCAGGAGAGTGGGTTTCTTGCAGGGATGGCTGCTGCATTTGAATCTAGGACAAAAAAAGTATCTGTTGTTACAGGAATGCCATTTCCTGCTAATGTAAATTACCAATATGGTTTTGAGTCGGGAGTCAATTATGCAAATGAAAAGTATTACACAGGAGTTAAAGTGGTTGAACTTGTCCATTATGCAGGAGTGGATGATAAGGGGAGAAATATTGGCGGTAATTATATAGGAAGTTTTGATGATACTGCTAAGGGCAAGGTCATAGGAAAGGAACTTCTGGATAAGGGCTGTGATGTTATATTTGTAGCTGCAGGACAGGCAGGAGATGGGGTATTTGATGCAGTTAAAGAAGATAGAAACAGTAATCTTATGGTTATAGGCTGTGATACTGATAAATTCGATGATAGTAAAAATGAAAATGAAATTATTGTTTTAACAGCTGCACTTAAAAATATGCATGACAATGTTGAAAAACAGCTGGAAAACATTGTTTTAGGAAAGTTTAAAGGTGAAAATGCCCTGCTTGGAGCTGATACCGATTCTACAGGTTATGCAAAGGGTAATGGAAAGAGTAAACTTCTTTCTTACACTAGGGCAAAATTAGACCAGGCATATAAGTTAATTAAGAGTGGAGACATTGTACCTGCATCACAGTCAAACGGCATGACTCCTGATGATTTTACAGGACTTCATTAAATAGTGAAAATAAAATTAAGATTGTTAGCCTTAAAGATTGACAAGAGCATAAATTTATTTTACCATGTTAGGGGCGGTTCTTTTGCCCCTAACATTTTTTTAGAAAGAGGAAATTATAGTGTACAGAGAAGTCAAAACTGATATGAAATTTGTAGACCGTGAAAAGGCTACGCTTAAATTTTGGAATGATAACAAGATTTTTGAAAAGTCTATAGAGAGTAGGAAGGATGCTCCTACCTATATGTTCTTTGATGGCCCTCCTACTGCTAATGGAAAGCCGCATATCGGACATGTTGAAACCAGAGTAATTAAGGATATGATTCCTCGTTACAAGACTATGAAGGGCTATAAAGTGCCTAGAAAAGCCGGTTGGGATACCCATGGACTTCCTGTAGAGATAGAGGTTGAAAAGCTGCTTGGCCTCAATGGTAAAGAGCAGATAGAAGAGTATGGTATGGAGCCTTTCATTGAGAAATGTAAGGAATCTGTATGGAAATTTAAGGGAATGTGGGAAGACTTCTCAGGGACTGTTGGTTTCTGGGCAGACATGGACAACCCTTATGTTACCTATCATGATGATTTCATTGAGTCAGAGTGGTGGGCATTAAAAGAGATATGGAAAAAGGGACTTTTATATAAAGGCCATAAAATAGTACCTTATTGTCCTCGCTGTGGTACCTCCCTTTCATCACACGAGGTTGCACAGGGCTATAAGAATGTAAAGGAGCGTTCTGCTGTAGTTAGATTTAAGGCAGTGGGTGAGGATGCTTATTTCCTCGCATGGACAACCACACCTTGGACACTTCCTTCCAATGTAGCTCTTTGTGTGAATCCTGAGGAGAGCTATGTAAAGGTTAAGGCTGCAGACGGATATACCTACTATATGGCAGAAGCACTTTTAGACAAGATTCTTGGTCCACTTGCGGCTGAAGATACCAAGGCTTATGAAATCCTTGAGAGATACAAGGGTTCAGATCTTGAAAAACGTGAGTATGAACCGCTTTTTGCCTGTGCGGGTGAGGCTGCAAAGAAGCAGAATAAAAAGGGTCACTATGTAGTTGTAGATGACTATGTTACTATGTCAGATGGTACAGGTATAGTTCATATTGCTCCTGCCTTTGGTGAGGATGATGCAAGAATTGGAAGAAAGTATGATTTGCCATTTGTACAGTTTGTTAATGAACAGGGTGAGCTTACAGAGGAAACTCCATTTGCGGGTAGATTCATTAAAGATGCAGATCCTGATGTACTTCAGGACTTAGAAGATAGAAAGCTGCTTTTTGATGCTCCTAAGTTTGAACACGAGTATCCTCATTGCTGGAGATGTGACAGTCCTCTTATCTACTACGCAAAAGAGACTTGGTTTATCAAGATGACTGCCGTAAGAGATGACCTGCTTAAAAATAATGCTAAGATTAACTGGATACCTGAAAGTATAGGTAAGGGAAGATTTGGCGACTGGCTCCAGAACGTACAGGACTGGGGACTTTCAAGAAACAGATATTGGGGAACACCTCTTCCTGCTTGGACCTGTGATTGTGGTAAGGTACACGTTATAGGAAGCAAGGCAGAGCTTAAGGAAATGAGTGATAACTGCCCTGATGATATTGAGCTTCACCGTCCTTTCATTGACAAGGTAACAATCAAGTGTCCGGACTGCGGCAAGGAAATGCAGAGAGTACCTGAGGTTATTGACTGTTGGTTTGATTCAGGAGCCATGCCTTATGCACAGTATCACTATCCATTTGAAAATGTGGAACTCTTTAAGAAGCAGTTCCCGGCAGACTTCATTTCAGAGGCTGTAGACCAGACCAGAGGCTGGTTCTATTCACTTCTTGCTGAGTCCACCCTTCTCTTTAATGAAGCGCCATACAAGAATGTAATCGTGCTTGGACACGTTCTTGATGAAAACGGACAGAAGATGAGTAAATCAAAGGGAAATGCAGTAGATCCTTTTGATGCACTTGCAAAGCATGGTGCAGATGCAATCCGCTGGTATTTCTATGCTAACAGCGCGCCTTGGCTTCCTAACCGTTTCTCAGATAAGCTTGTAACTGAGGGACAGAGCAAGTTTATGAGTACACTTTGGAACACCTATGCTTTCTTTGTGCTCTATGCTAATATAGATGAATTTGACGCAACCAAATATAAGCTTGAGTATGACAAGCTTGCAGTTATGGACAAGTGGCTCCTTTCAAAGCTTAACTCTACAATAAAGGCGGTAGAGGAGAACCTTGATAACTACCGCATACTTGAGACTGCAAAAGCACTCCTTAACTTTGTAGATGAGATGAGTAACTGGTATGTAAGACGCTGCCGTAACCGTTTCTGGGCTAAGGGAATGGAGCAGGATAAGATAAATGCTTACCTTACTCTCTATACAGCCCTTGTAGAGATAAGCAAGGCTGCGGCCCCTATGATTCCTTTTATGACAGAGGAGATATATCAGAACCTTGTTAGAAGTATAGACAAGACTGCTCCTTTGAGCATACATCTGTGCGACTTCCCTAAGGTTGATGAAAGCCATATTGACAAAGAACTTGAGGACAATATGGAAAAGGTGCTTGAGATAGTTGTGCTTGACGTGCAGGCAGAAATGAGGCGAATATCAAAAACCGTCAGCCAATAGGCAATATGTATGTGAACTTTGCAACAGGTAAGAATGTTCTTCCTGAAATGTATATGGATATCATAAGGGAAGAGTTAAATGTTAAGAATATAACAATGCTTGATGATGTAAGTAAGTTCAGCGGCTACACCTTTAAGCCACAGCTTAGAACTCTTGGTAAGAGATTTGGAAGCAGACTCAATGCCCTTAAAGAAGTACTTGCCAATGTGGATGGTGTTAAGGTTATGGCTGAGCTTAAGGAGACAGGCAAGACTGTACTTAATGTAGGTGGAATAGATGAAGAGCTCGCTATGGATGACCTTCTCTATGAGGCTGTACAGGTTGAGGGCTTCGAGACTCAGTCAGAAAATGGGATAACTGTAGTTCTTGACAGAGAACTTACTCCTGAGCTTATCGAAGAAGGCTTTGTAAGAGAACTTATAAGTAAAATTCAGACCATGCGTAAGGAAGCAGGCTTTGAGGTAATGGATAAGATTACTGTATATGCTAAAGGTAATGAGAAGCTCGAGGCTCTTATGCAGGCGAATAAAGAGAGCATACTTACTGATGTAATGGCTACAGATATTGTAACCGGCTCTTTGGATGGTTATACTAAGGAGTGGAACATCAACGGTGAGAATGTAGAGATGGGTGTAAAGAAGAATTAAGAAGAAAAGTGGTATGGGGAAAGGTTTGCGAGTATGCGCAAGCCTTTCTTCTGTATGTGCATGCTAGTGACGCCTGTGTCTCTGTAGCATGCTAGTGACGCCCCTACCTTTGTAAGGTGTCGGAAAGCTCAGAGCTGAGGGGGACGCATTCGCTTTCCGACACACTTACAAACGGGGCTGGATGGTGAGAACTAAGGAAACACAGGGGATATTTGGTGAGAAACAGGATTATGGGAGACTTATTTTGAGGTAGACACGGAAAAGTATGGACATTCTTGATTATAGGTTAGGGAAGTTTAGATAAAAACAGAAGTAAGACTTGCTTAGTTAGGTATTAAGGAAATTAGGAGTACACAGGAATATGGCTATGCTTATCAATATTTGTTGAAGGGGGAGAGATGAGGACTGAGGATAGGGTTCTTGAACTGCTTGAGGAGAGTAGGGGTAAGGCTGTTTCCGGAGAAAGACTGGCGGAAATGCTAGGTATTAGCAGGACAGCGGTGTGGAAACATATTAAGGCTCTTAAGGAGAAGGGATATGAGATTAGTTCGGTGAGTAATAGGGGCTATGAGCTTGTTAATGGTATCGATGTGTTTTCTACAAAGAGTGTTATGGATTGTCTTTATGACAAGAAATGGCTATAAGGGGAAGATTAGGATTGAAGCTGAAGTAAGAGATGAGGTCACCTCAACTAATGCCATACTTAAGGATATGGCAGCAGGAGGTGAACCTGAAGGAAGGGTTATTATTGCCAAAAGGCAGACAGGGGGAAGAGGAAGGCTTGGAAGGAGTTTCTTTTCTCCTAAAAATGGAATTTATTTAAGTATTTTACTTCGTCCTGATATGGACTATAGAGAGGCTATGCTCCTTACTACCATAGCGGCTGTAGCTGTGGTTGAGGCGGTAAGAGAGGTCACTGGAAGGGATACTGGTATAAAGTGGGTGAATGATGTCTACCTTGAGGGCAGAAAAATATGCGGTATACTTACCGAAGCGGCTACGGATGTAGAAAATGGCAGACTTTCTTATGCGGTTGTAGGCATTGGAGTGAATATTACAAAGCCTTCTGAGGAGAATATTCCGGAGGAATTAAAGGATATAGCAGGCTTTGTCTATGATGATGAAGAACCTCCAAAAGGAGTAATGAGTAGGCTCTCAGCGGCTATAGTTAATCATTATTTTAATTACTATGAGAAACTGCCTGAGCATAGCTTTATGGAAAGCTATAAGAGGTATCAGATTTATTAGATAAAGATATCTTTGTTATCACTCCTGAGGGTAAGAAAAAGGCAAGAGCGTATGGAGTTGACGATGAGGCAAGATTACTGGTAGAATATGAGGAAGGTGGTAAGGAAGCACTGTTTACAGGTGAAGTAAGCGTCAGGGAAGCAGGTGATGAAAGGAAAAATATGCCAAAATTCAAAAAAACAAAAAGTATGATTATGCTTTTTCTATGTATTGGAGTATTAGCTTTGTTTACAGGCTGTAAGCCAGAGGATGGTAAACTTGCGAATAATATCAATTCTCTGGTTGAGAAGGTAAAAGACAAAGGTTATGTATTTATTGCAGATGATACCGAATTTGTCATAGGAGAAGATCCAACAGATAGTATAAATAAGCTTGACGCAAAGTCTGATACCTTTGAGGCACCAAGCTGTGCTATGCAGGGAGAGGATAAGATATATACATATAGTGGTTTTACTCTCGCAGTCCATTCTGACAGCAAAAGAGAACCGCTTAAGCTTATGTCAATCCTGTTAACTGATGATAGCGTACAGACAGCAGAAGGTATATATATTGGCAGCACCAGAGAAGATGTTGAGAATACCTACGGTGAGCAAAAAGAAAAAGGGAGTGAATATGTCTACAAAAAAGGCGTAATGGAGCTTAGTTTTATATTTGCAAAGGATAAGGTAGTTTCCATAGAATATAGAGAAAAAGGAGAATAATATGGTTGGTGTTATATTACATGGTTGCAATGGTAGGATGGGGCAGATGCTCTCAGAATTGATTTCAAAGGATGAAGAAATGACTGTAGTGGCAGGAATCGAGCCTTCTGGTGAGGCTAAGAATGACTACCCTGTATACAAGAGCTTTGATGAATTAAAAGAAACAGCAGATGTAATTATAGACTTTTCTACTGCTGCTGCAATTGATAGTCTTCTTGATTACTGCGAAAAGACTCATACACCGTTGGTGCTTGTTCTACAGGACTGTCTGAGGCTCAGCTTGACAGAGTTGAAAGACTTGCTAAGGTATCAGCTGTCCTTGTATCAGCCAATATGTCACTTGGTATCAATGTGCTTCTTAAACTTCTTAAAAATGTTACAAAGACTCTTTATGAGAACGGTTTTGATATAGAGATAGTTGAAAAGCACCACAACCAGAAGCTTGATGCTCCAAGCGGTACAGCTCTTGCACTCGCTGATGTAATGAAGGATGAACTTGATGACATTTCTTATAATCTTGACAGAACTAAGGTAAGGAAGAAAAGAGAAAGAAATGAAATCGGTATCTCAGCAGTAAGAGGTGGAACCATAGTTGGAGAACACGAAGTTATATTTGCGGGAACTGATGAAGTTATTGAAATTAAGCATACTGCGTATTCCAGAGCCATATTTGCTAAAGGTGCTATGAGTGCTGCAAAGTTTTTAAAGGGTAAAAGTGCAGGAAAGTATAATATGTCTGATGTAATTGGCTAAGATTATGAGTAAATTAAAAAGAAATCTGATTATTTCAGCAGTGAGTTTTGTAATACTCTTGATTTTAATGGGATTGTCGGTATTTATAAATGCACCGCTTAAGCCTAAAATGACTGTTGAAGCAGGCATACCTGACCTAAAGCAGACAGATTTTTATAAAAATCCCAGAATATATGAGTTTTTGCTAAGCCACCATATACCTCTTATCAATTGCAGGATGGTTACTCCTATGAAGGATATCCCACTTGATAAGCCTGGGGAATATCCTGTGCAGTTTTTGGTGAACGGCAATATAAATACTAGCTTGTTAACTGTTGCAGATACTGAAAGTCCGGTTATCATTACTAGGGAAGTGGTGATTGCGGCAGGAGATAGATGTAAAAAAGAGGACTTTATAGAGAAGGTAGAGGATGCTACAAAGACCAAGGTAAAGGAGAGCGGCTTATCAGAATATAAGGGTAAAGCCGGCATATATAAGATAACTTTGACTGCCACAGATATTGCAGGTAATGTATCAGAGGAAGTAACTCATTTATATGTCCTAGATGTAAGAGAAAAGCTAACAGTAGAACTTGGAACTACCTCTCTGCCTGCTGATAAGTTCATAAAATCAGACAAGACAGGGATTAGGCTTACCTATGGTAAAAAGTTTAACATTGACAAGGTCTTACAAAAATCAGGAAAATATACTGTTCCTATAAGGGCTTTGGTAAAGAAAAATGAGAAGGAGATTAAGCTTACCTTGGTAGTAAAAGACACCAAGGCTCCTGTAATTAAAGGAACCAGGGATTTAACCATATACATAGGCAGCCCTTTCTCATACAAGGAGGGCGTAAGCGTTGCGGACAATCAGCCGGGAGGTACTGCCCTTTTGGTGGACGCTTCAGGAGTAAACCCCAGAAAAGAAGGGGTGTACAAGGTAACCTACCGTTCTGAGGATAAGGCTGGTAATAAGGCAGAAAAGTCTGTAAGGGTAACGGTTAAGAAGTCATCTAAAAGCCATGCTAAAGAAGTGGAAAAATATGTGAAAGAAACGCTGGCTGAGATTACTAACAAGAATATGACTGAACTGGAGAAGCTTGACAAGATATTTGAATTTTGCCATACCAAGATAAGCTACACAGGGTATTCGGATAAAAGTAATGCGATAGAAGCAGCTTATAACGGCTTTAGGACACATACCGGTGACTGCTTTACCTACTTTGCAGTATCTGAGGCACTTATTACAGGGGCAGGATTTGAAAATATCATGGTTACCAGAGATGGAAAAGGCAGTGACCACTTCTGGAACCTAATCAAGTATAAGGATAAATGGTATCATTTTGATGCCTGTCCTCTTGCCGGAGCAGGCTCATTTAAGGCATTTATGCTTGGAGACCTTGAACTTGCAAAGTTTGACGAAGAATACGGGAAAACCAATCCTGCTAACAAGGACTACTACAATTTTGAAAAAAGTGCTTATCCTAAAAGGGCAGAGCATAGCGTGAAGGAAGATTAGTTCATATGGAGAATTTGACAGAGAAACAAGAAGAAATATTGCACTACATTGTATGTGTTTCAGGCGGCTTTATGGGTGGCTATGCACTCTTTACAAGACTAGGCAACTTTGGCTCTGCTCAGACAGGGAACCTTATTGAGATAGTACTGAATATATTCGGCAGGGACTACAAGGAAGTGGCACTTAGGCTTGCAGCTCTACTTTTGTTCATATTTGGCAATGTTTCCTGCGTTTTGATTAAGCAAAACCTTGGAAAACTTGTACTTAAAATATATACCTTTTGTGTTTTGTTTATAGGCTATATTTTTCTTGCTTTTATACCCGCTGATGAAGATGCAGTCTTAGGATTACTTCCGATTTTCTTTATGTCATCAGTGCAGTGGTTTACATTCACAGGTACCAGGAAATACAACTGCTCCACTATATTTTCAACTAATAACCTAAAGCAGATGGTCTTAGGATATACTTATTATCATCTGACTGGAAAAGAAGAAGATAGGGAAAAAGGAAGATTCTACCTTTTATCCCTCACCTTCTTTTATACAGGAGTGGTTCTTGCGGTGGCTCTTGGTCATAATTTTGGAGTAAGAGCGAGTTATTTTGGCTTAATCATTATAATAATTGCGGAAATTGTGTCCATCGAAAGAGATGCTAAGAGGAGAACTTAACTATCATGCTCTCGACAGCGATATATTCGTTCATCTCTCCGGTCTTTATAGCATTATCAGCAAAGAGGCCATATTCAAGGGCATCTTTTAGTTTGTCAAAGGAAAAGTTATTTGCCTGTTCTATGTATTTTTTGACAAAAAAAGGAGGAAACTTAAGAAGGGAGGCTATTTCACCGGATTTCCCTTCTGCAGCCAGATTTTTTACATTGTAAAGCCTTGTAAAATGGTTGTTAATTAAAGACAATATCTTGACGGGTGATTCCTGAAGGCCTATTAAATCAAGATAATAGCCAATTGCATTTTCCCGATCTTTTTTACCAATGTAGTCCATTATGTCAAATATCTTGTCAGACAGCTGTCTTGTACAGACATTATCTATATCCTCTTTTGTAACAGTTCTTTTCTCATACACATAAGAAATCAGCTTGTCAGCCTCACTAAAAAGCTCATCCATTGAAGTCCCTATGCGGGCAACAAAGTATTTTGCAAGGTCATAGGAGATAACTATTTTATCTGAAGCAAATTTCTTTATTATTACATTAACCAAGTCCTGCTCTTTTTGTATTTCAAATTCTACCACTGAGCCTAGTTTATTTACAGCCTTATATAGCTTTGTTCTTTTATCAACCTCTGATTCAGCAAAGATAATGACAGTACTTTCAGGGATTTTATCAATGTAGTCGTAAAACTCGTTAGCAGAAGAAAAAAGCCCTGAGTTTTCAATTAGTATGCATCGGTAGTCTGTAAAAAAAGGCAGGGTTTCTGCGATTTCTATTATACTGTTTATATCTGTGACTTTACCCGTAAAAGTGCTTAGATTCATCTTATCACCGTTGCCAAGCACAGCATTTTTTAAGGCATTTTTATAATGCCTTATCATAAATGGCTCTTCGCCAAATAGCAGGTAGCAGTGCTTGAAAGCACGGTTTTTTATATTATCATTGAGTGTTGCAAGTGACATGGAGGGCTCCTTTACTTTTTCTTTTCGTTCTCTGGCAATTTTTAATATATCAGAAATATTATTTTCATTTAATACTTCGGGATAATTATCATTAAATTCTATTAGAATATCCTTATTTTCAAATTCAAGTTTAATACATTGTTCGTAAAACGCTTTTAAATCATCTTTTTCAAAAATAGATTCAGGTTTATTAACACATTCCGTATCTCGCTTTCTACAATATTGAATCGCATAAACTCTGGAATAGCCTTTTTCTATTGCATCTTTTTATATGTTCGTCTCCTAAAGCTGCAAAAGATAAAAATAGTTCCTGATGCAAAAATACGGTTTTTTTAATCCGAATATCATTATAATTTGTACATATTGGAATATCATTTAATCTCGACAAATAGTCTACCATAGCCAAGAGATACAGGGATTCTCTATATTGATGCTTATCATATAATTGACGAATTTTATCAGTTTCAAGAGTTTCAATGATAAAATCAATATCACCCAGGTCTTTCACCTGATGGCAGGTATTGCTCTTAAAAGTCTCAAAAGAAAAGATATAATCCTCGGTATATACATAATTATTTTCTAGTAAATAATCAATTGTAACATCAAGTGCCTTTGCAATCTTATATAAGGTGCCAACATTACATTTATCAAGCTTGGCCTTTCCAGTGCATATATCTGCTATAGTAGTCATTGCGACTCCGCTGTCTTTGCTTAATTGATATCTTGAAATATTTTTTCTCTTAAGCAATTCATTAATAATCATAAGTATATCCCTCCTTTGATACAGTATATCGGTTTACCGAACTATTGTCAATTTAATATTATTTTTAGCTTTTTGACCCAAATTCTGAACATAATAAGTAATAAAATAGGCTGTATTATGGCTAATTTTCATGTATAATGGCAGGTAACAGATTAAGAATTATATTAAATGATGTGGGTGTCAAAAGTATTTGACACCCATTGATACAGGATTGCTACAGCTGCGCTTTTCGCAATCCTTGCAAAAATATTCGTAATCCGCTCATTTTTTTGCAAAAAATGGCTACTTACTCATATTTTTTGCGTGCCAAAAGATAATAAATTCTCTTGCAAGCAAGCTTGCATCGAATTTTTATACTTTTGACACTTGTATCATTAAATAGAGTTCTTAATCGTGAGAGGTATAGAAGCTAAGTTAATCAGAGTATGAGGGATTTATGAATATAGCAAAAATAGGGGCACTTATTAAATATGAGCGTGTTAAACAAGACATTAGCATAGAAAAATTAGCGAAAGGAGTCTGCTCAGAGTCTGTTATAAGAAGGACTGAAGCGGGGGAAAGAGGGGCTGACTTTTTTGTGCTTGATATGATTGTAAGCAGGTTAGGCAGGTCTGACAATAAGGTTGAGCTTATACAGGATGAAAAGGACTATGAATTGTATGAACTAAGAGAAAGGCTTACTGGAGCCATTGAAAATAAAAAATATGACGAGGCAGCTAAACTACTTGCGGAGTACGAAGCATTAGCAGACATAGAAAGCCCTTTACACTTGCAGTTTATTAAAATGATAAAAGGATTTATCTCTGAAGAACAATACTGTGATTTCATAGAGGCTGACAGAAGTTATTATCAAGCATTAACACTAACCCTGCCTGAGTTTTCTTTGGAGAAACCGGAGAACTATCTATTAGCAGAAAATGAGCTAATACTGCTTACTTTATATCTTAATAATAAAGAAAAGCTGGGTGAGAATCTGCTTAAAACATATGGCATTATCATACTTAACTACATTGAGAGGCATTTTTACGATGAGGAGATAAAGTGCAATTTGTATGGCAGGATTTCATTGATTGTAGGAAACAGCTACATGAAAAATAATAGACCTGATGAGGCTTTGCAGGTTATCTTAAAGGCTGAGCAAATGCTTACAGGTAACGGGCTTTTGCTAAATATATCAAAGCTTTTGGAGAATATCCTTTTCATATCTAAAAACATAAATACAACATTGTACCAGGATTACAAGAAGATGCGGGATGCATTGAAAGATTTATATGTAGAATATGGATTTGAATGGAATACTAAGGATATTAATTTGCTTACCGGATACAAGCAGAGAAATGTGAATATTATTTCAGAGATAGTTAAGCAGGAAAGGGTGATAAGAGGCATATCTCAGCAAAATCTTGCAGATGATTTGGATATAGATGTTAAGACGATTTCAAGGATAGAATGTGGTAGGGCTAAGCCTAAGCGGGGAACAATACAAAAAATACTGGATTATTTTAATATAGAGGCAGAGACTGTAGAAAGTAGGATTATAACTGATGATTTCCGCTTGCTTGATATGGAAAGGGAGATAGCAAAACTAACTACCTTTCAGAAGTATGGGGAAGCAGAGCACCTGTTTAACGAATTAAAGCAGAGGATACCCTTAGATAATAAGAAGAACAGGCAATATGTAGAGTATATGTCTGCACTATTTGATCTAAGAATCAGGCAATGTGATGTTAATGAAGTAGCAGACAGATTAATAAAAGCCTTTAGTATAATAAGAGGAGAAATGGGACTTGATAATGTCGGTAGATTTGTGCCCAGTAGAGCAGAAGCTATTATAATCAATGGTATAGCAGTCTGCTATGAAGCCATTGGTGAGACTGATAAAAGTATAGAATTGCTTGAAAAAACTGTCATGGCTTACGAAAGAAGTAAAGTTAATATGAAATATCGTTATATACCTCTGGCGTTGCTTTGTGTTACCTTATGCTCGGCTTATGAAGAAACAAATCATTTTGAAAAGGCGGTACAGTACGCAGATAAGACAATCAACTATTCTATTAGCTCGCTGAGGGGAGATTTTTTAGGATTTTTACTTGAAGAAAAAACTTATACCTTAGATAGAATGACAGGGGATAACACGAAGAGTAAGTCAAAGTATATTCAGAGCTATAGAATTAGATGTTTGATGAAGGCCAGCGAAAGACAAAAAGCCCCTTTAAAGAGGGCTTTTCAAAAGTGGTATGGGGAGGAGCTACATTGAAAATATCAATTTACAGAAAAAACTTCCACTTTTGGTATGGTTTTTAAAAATTTATCTATTATACTTAGATTATGCGCTTATAATAAGGAGAATACGATAAGATAAAACCTACATTGAGGAGATAGATAATAATGCCGGACAAAGAAATAATTAAAACAATGAATACTATGGCACTCCCGGTATTAGCCAGTACATTTGTGCAAATGATATTTAGTGTTGCCGACCAAGCAATAATAGGAAGACTATCTGTAGAAGGCTTTGCAGCTGTTGGTGTAGTGGCTAATTTGATTTATTTACTTACGGGAACATTAGGAGCACTATCTGTAGCTTTTGTGATTATTTTTGGGAAAGCCATAGGTAGTGCAGATAATATTAAACAAGGCAAGATTTTTTCGACTGCTTTTAGTCTTGCGTTAATTATAGGAATGGGCTTTGGTATTATTTCGATAGTATTTGGAGGTTGGTTTTTAAGAGAATTCTATGGGTTGAAAGGACAAGTGCACGAATATGCTTATGATTACTTAGCGATAGCGGGTTGGGGATTAGGGCTAAACATGCTTATATTCTTATTCACATCATATTTTAAAAATCTGAAAAAAACGAATATAAGCCTTATAGCAAATCTAATTTCTTTAACAGTGAATTTTATAGTTGATTATACACTCGTGTTTGGTAAATTTGGTATGCCAAGGTTAGGAGCGAAGGGTGCTGCAATTGGAACTGTTGTAGGGCTTGCTTTGAATGTACTAATATTTATTTTCTTTTTCAAAAGGCATAAGACAGTTAATTTCAGATTTATGATAAAACTAAATGAAATAAAGGAAATGATGAAATTATATTTTCCTATTATGGGACAGGATTTTGTTGAGTCTACTCTGTTTGTTATGCTTATTACAGCAATCGTAACAAGATTGGATACATATTCTATTGCTGTATACAATTTACTTGAAGTAGTCGCTTCAGTTATCATACTTCCTGCATATTCTTATGGTGGAGTCGCAATGACTTTGGTATCGCAAAATTTTAATAATCAATCAAATACTGAAATAAATCGATATCCAAAGACAGCGGTCATATGTAGTTTATTCATTATTTTAACTTTGACAGGAATTATTTTTATTTTTCCTGATATACTTGGGATTATTACTGATGATTCTAAATTATTGACTGAAGCATATGGGATATGTATCTTTGCATTATTAATTCAGTTAATTAATGCAGTAAGCCAGGTTTACAAATACACTTTACAAAGTATAGGGTATGAAACTTGGATTTTAAAATACTCTACCATAATATCATTACTATCCTGTATAGTAATTTATTTTGCAATATCCGTATTTGAACTGGGGCTGGTGGGGCTGTACATAGGAATGGGCTTAATGTACTTTATGCTGGCCACGGGGTATACCGGTAAGACTTTAATGGGATGTAAACTTGGAGAATAAAATATTCAACAACCCGTTTACATCCTTGCCAACCCATACTGCCCTATGTTATAATCTTTTCTTGTGAATAATAAATAAAAGGTGGTGAGATAGTGGTAGAGTTAGACCAGTTCAAAGTTACATTAAACTCTTATGCAGAGCCATTAGTCGAAGTGAGGGATTCACTTTGACTTAACGAGCAAGAAGATGAGGCTCGAGGAGTTAAACAGACTCATATCCGAACCTGGATTTTGGGACGATGCCGAGAAGGCAAATGCTACTATGGCTGAAATATCAGGTTTAAAAAATAATATAGAAGGCTTTGACGAGCTGCAGGGGCTCTTTGATGACATAGGTGCACTTATTGAAATGGCAGAAGAAGAAAATGATGCCTCTATGATATCAGAAATAGGAGACGAACTTGAGAGATTTAAGACAGAGTTTGATTCTCTTAGAATTTCAACCCTGCTAAGCGGTCCTTATGATAAAGATAATGCTATTATCACCTTACATGCGGGTGCAGGCGGTACTGAAGCCTGTGACTGGACAGCATCCTTATGAGAGCCTACACAAGGTGGGCAGAAAGCAAGGGATATAAGACAGAGGTTATCGACTATCTGGCAGGAGAAGAAGCCGGAGTAAAGTCCTGTACCATTGAAATTACGGGGACTAATGCCTATGGCTACCTAAAGAGTGAGCACGGAGTGCACCGTTTGGTTCGTATTTCACCTTTCAATGCTGCGGGAAAGAGGCAGACCTCCTTTGTATCCTGTGATGTAATGCCGGATATTGAAGATGATATAGATATCGAAATCAAAGATGATGATATAAGGATAGATACCTTCCGCTCAAGCGGTGCAGGTGGACAGCATATCAACAAAACCTCATCTGCGATTAGAATTACACATTTCCCGTCGGGAATAGTAGTAAGCTGCCAGAATGAGCGTTCTCAGTTCCAGAATAAAGCCAAGGCTATGCAGATGTTAAAGGCAAAGCTTTATATGCTTAAACAGCAGGAAAATGAGGCTAAGGAAGCGGGTATCAGAGGAGAGCAAAAAGACATTGCCTGGGGCAGCCAGATTCGTTCCTATGTGCTTCAGCCATATACAATGGTCAAGGATCATAGGACAAATGTGGAAATCGGCAATGCACAGGCGGTTCTTGATGGCTACTTTGATCCTTTTATCAATGCATATCTAAAATGGAAGAGCATTAAAAAAGAAGATTAATTATTATAAGTCAGTATGGGAGATATTCCTGTGCTGGCTTTTTTAGATAGAAAAATATTAAATTCCCTATCTAATAGAATAATCTACAAGGGATTGTGCGGCGGCGGATATATAGATCTCACTTATGAGACTCGTCACAGGAGGCGAATTAGGTAAAGCAGGAATTTGATTGCAGAACTATACGGCTTTTAACGGTAAATAGGGTTGGAGATGAATCATATGGCAAATTTGATAGTAAAAACCCTAAAATAAAGTATAAAACTATTAGCTTTAACACTTGCAATTAATGGTAGTCTGTGTTAATATTCTTTCTGTTACACACAAATGACCGTTAAGGACATACAAAGTTTTGATATGGGTGGAAGAAATGGGAAAAGATAAACTCTATTTAGTTTCAGAAAGAGCTTTACCTGAGGTTTTATTACAGGTAGTTGAAGCAAAGAAGCTGCTTGAAACAAAAAAGGTAATGACTGTAGGTGAGGCGGCGGAGGCCGTAGGCATAAGCAGAAGTTCGTTTTATAAGTACAAAGATGAAATTAACTACTTTCATGAAGATGCAAGAGGAAAGACAATCTCATTTTTACTTGAAATGGAGGATAGACAGGGACTGCTTTCCGAAGTGCTTAAGGAGGTAGCCCGTTATGGGGTAAACATACTGACTATCCACCAAAGTATACCGGTTAACGGCTTGGCTTCTTTGTCACTGAGCTTGCAGATTCTTAACGGACTGACTGATGTTACTGATATGGTGGCAAGCGTAGAAGCAATTGACGGAATTAGAAGAATGAAAATACTCGCAAGAGAATAAATTAGAGGTGAAGAATGGTAAATGTAGGAATTATAGGATATGGAACTGTAGGCTCGGGAGTTTTTGAGGTTATTAATACAAACAGACAAAGTATAGCAATAAAGGCAGGAGAAGAGATTAAGGTCAAGAGAATCTGTGATCTTAGAGATATGCCTGGAGATCCTGCTGAGAAGCTAATTACTCACGATTTTAACGATATCTTAAATGATGATGAGATATCAGTTGTAGTTGAAACCATTGGAGGAACCAAGCCTGCTTATGATTTTGTAAAGTCAGCTATTGAAGCAGGAAAGAGTGTGTGTACTTCTAACAAGGAGCTTGTGGCAAAGTATGGTGCAGGGCTAATTAAGCTTGCAAAGGAGAAAAATGTCAACTTCTTATTTGAAGCCAGCGTAGGAGGAGGCATCCCTGTAATAAGACCTCTTAACTACTCACTTACTGCAGAGGAAATAATTGAAATTCAGGGTATACTTAACGGAACCACCAACTATATCCTCACCAAGATGGATAAAGAAGGGCTTGACTATGACACAGTCTTAAAAGAGGCGCAGGCTATGGGTTATGCTGAGAGAAATCCAAGTGCGGATGTAGATGGATACGACAGCGGTAGAAAGATAGCCATCCTTACTTCTCTTGCCTACGGCAAGCAGGTTGACTTTGAAGACATCCCAGTAGAGGGCATTTCTAATATAACCAAGGAAGATATGGAGTATGCTAGGTCCTTAGATGCTACTATTAAGCTAATAGGCGAAAGCAAGAAGGACGGTGGAGTAGTGTATGCAAGAGTTGCTCCTGTAATGCTAAGCAGGAGTCAGCCTCTCCACAGTGTGGAAGATGTATTCAATGCCGTTTTAATAAAGGGAAATATGGTTGATGATGTTATGTTCTACGGCAGGGGAGCAGGCAAACTTCCTACTGCAAGTGCTGTAGTTGCAGATGTGGTGGAAGCAGTTAGAAATAAGGATAGACACCTTGATATCAACTGGGATGAAGAAAAACTTGTTCTTGGTGACATCAGGCAGTATAAGCAGAAGTTCTTTGTAAGAGTTCCTGAGAGTGAGAAAGAGGCTGCAAAGCAGAAGATATCAGGAATTGAAGAAGTAAAATCTGATAAGGTAGTGAGAGAATTTGCCTTCATCACCTCGCCTTTAACTGAGGCTGAATTCGAAGGGCTAACCAAAGATTTGAGTGTAAAAAACAAAATAATAATTAATTTTTAGTAAAAATATCTTGCAAATATTACAATTAAGCGTTACGCTTATAAAGTGGTATTTGCAAATGTTTTAAGGAGCAGGTAAAACCAATGCTCTTATATCATAAGGTGTCAATATTTTTGACACAGATAATTCTATTAATCAATATGTGAAAGTTGCAATACACAGGTCTTGCTTAGATGGATTTGGAGGGAAAATAATTGTTAAAGGTAGTAAAATTTGGCGGAAGTTCGCTTGCAAATGCGGAACAGTTTAAGAAGGTTGGAGAAATAATCAAGTCTGAGAAGGAGAGGCATTATGCCATACCTTCAGCACCCGGCAAGAGGTTCAATGCTGATATAAAGGTGACAGATTTACTTTATAAATGTCAGGAGAAGGCTTCTCGTGGTGAGGACTTTTCTGAAGAATTTGAAGATATTAAGTCAAGATACAACGAAATTATAGAAGGACTTGGCATAGAGCTTTCACTCGAGGATGAGTTCACCCTTATCGAGAAAAACCTTAAGGAAAAGGCAGGAAAGGATTATGCGGCTTCCAGAGGCGAATACTTAAATGGTATTATTATGGCAAAATACCTCGACTTCACCTTTGTGGATGCGGCTACTGTCCTATTCTTTGATAAAGATGGTAATTTTGACTCTGAAAAGACAAACGAGATACTTGCAAAGAAGCTTAAGAAGATAGAATATGCTGTCATTCCGGGATTTTATGGCTCCTTGCCTGATGGAAGCATTAAGACATTTTCAAGAGGCGGTTCAGACATTACAGGCGCCATAGTTGCAAGAGCCATCAAGGCCGATATATATGAGAACTGGACTGATGTTTCGGGCTTTCTTGTTGCAGATCCAAGAATCATTTACAATCCTGAGCCTATTGATATTATTACCTACAAAGAGCTTCGTGAGCTTTCTTATATGGGAGCATCAGTCCTCCACGAGGATTCCATCTTCCCTGTTAGAAAGGCAGGCATCCCTGTAAATATCAAGAATACCAATGCTCCTGAAGATCCGGGAAGCTGGATAGTTGAAAGTACAGGACAGAAGTCAAAGTATGTCATCACAGGTATTGCAGGAAGAAAGGGATTTTCTGCCATCAATATCGATAAAGATATGATGAATGTGGAGATAGGCTTTGGCAGAAAGGTGCTTCAGGCATTTGAAGAAAATGACATTTCTTTTGAGCATATGCCTTCAGGTATAGATACAATGACACTTTTTGTGGAAGAGAAAGCCTTTGCCCCTAAGGAACAGCTTGTAATATCGGCTATTCATAAGCTTGCAGAGCCTGACTCTATAGAAATTGAATCGGGTATAGCCCTCATTGCGGTAGTAGGAAGAGGCATGAAGTCTGTAAGGGGTACAGCGGGAAGAATATTTGCTGCCCTTGCCCATGCCCGCATCAATGTAAGGATGATAGATCAGGGCTCAAGTGAGCTTAACATAATTATCGGAGTAGACAATGATGACTTTGAGCTTGCAATTAAGGCAATATACGATATCTTTGTAGAAGTTCAACTATGATATATTGAGGGGTTAAGACAATGGACATAGCAAAAAAGATTGCGGAAGAACTCGGTATTAAGACGGAACAGGTAAATGCAGTTATCAAGCTTATAGAAGAGGGAAATACCATTCCTTTTATTGCTAGATACAGAAAAGAACAGCATGGAGCACTTAATGATGAGGTGCTCCGTAATCTTGATGAGAGGCTTAGATATCTGAACAACCTTGAAGAGAGGAAAGCTCAGGTTATAGGTCTTATAGAAGAACAGGGAAAGCTTACTGATGAGCTAAGACAGGCTATAGAGGCGGCAGAGGCTCTGGTTACTGTGGAAGACTTGTACAGACCTTACAAGCAAAAGAGAAGAACCAGGGCAACTATAGCAAAAGAAGCAGGCCTTTCAGGGCTTGCCATCATCATTTCCTTACAGCAGACAGACAAACCGCTTGAAGAAGAGGCCCTTGCCTATATCAATGAGGAAAAGGGTATCACTGATGTACAGTCCGCTATCAAGGGCGCTATGGACATTATAGCGGAAGAAATCTCCGACAATGCAGAGTATAGAAAGTACATCAGAAATATAACCTTTGACAAGGGAAATGTAGTTTCAGAAGCAAAAGACAAGGAAGCACAGTCCGTCTATGAGACCTATTACAGCTTTAGTGAGCCTGTAAAGAAGATAACAGGATATAGAATACTTGCGATTAATCGCGGTGAAGTTGAAAAGGTATTGACGGTAAAAATCGAGGCCCCTGTTGATGAAATACTCCTCTACCTTTGTAGAAAAGTTATAATTAGAGATAATAAATATACTACTGAAGTCTTAAAGGAGACAGTGGCCGATTCTTATACAAGGCTTATAGCTCCATCAATTGAAAATGATATAAGGGCAGAACTTACAGAAAATGCTGAAGATGGAGCTATCAGGGTGTTTGGAAAGAATCTTACCCAGCTTCTTATGCAGCCTCCAATCACGGGAAAGAGAGTGCTTGGCTGGGATCCTGCATTTAGAACCGGTTGTAAGCTTGCTGTAGTGGATGAGACTGGTAAGGTGCTTTATACTACAGTTGTCTACCCTACAGAGCCACAGAATAAGGTGGCTGAGACCAAGAAGATAGTGGCTGATCTGGTTAAAAAATATGGGATTTCACTGATATCTGTAGGCAATGGTACTGCCTCAAGAGAGTCTGAAATGATAATTTCAGATATGATTAAAGAGCTCCATCTCCCTGTATCCTATGTCATAGTAAATGAAGCAGGAGCTTCTGTTTATTCAGCAAGTAAGCTGGCTACGGAGGAGTTCCCTGAGTTCGATGTGGGGCAGAGAAGTGCAGCTTCCATAGCAAGAAGGCTACAGGACCCTCTTGCTGAGCTTGTTAAGATAGAGCCTAAGGCTATAGGTGTTGGACAGTATCAACATGATATGAATAAAAAGAAGCTTGAAGAAGCCCTTGGCGCAGTGGTAGAAGACTGTGTAAACAGAGTGGGAGTTGACTTAAATACTGCTTCAGCTCCGCTTCTTTCCTATGTTTCAGGAATCAATGGAACTATAGCAAAAAACATTGTTAACTACAGAGAAGAAAACGGTAAATTCAAGAATAGAAAAGAACTATTGAAGGTTTCTAAGCTTGGACCAAAGGCATTCTTACAATGTGCAGGCTTTATGAGGATAATGGATGGAGACAATCCTCTTGACTCAAGCAGTGTTCATCCTGAGTCTTATAAGGCAGCAGAAGAGATTCTTTCTGCGCTTGGCTATGATCTTTCTGCACTTAGAGGCGGAATTAAGGGCATAACCGTCGAGATTAAGAAGCATCCTGACTTAACAGCCAAGGTAGATGTAGGTGAGCTTACTCTTAAGGATATTATAAGTGAGCTTGAAAAGCCGGGAAGAGACCCTAGAGCAGATCTTCCTGCCCCTATCCTTAGGACTGATGTATTAGACATGAAGGATCTTAAGGAAGGTATGGTTATGAAGGGAACCGTCCGCAATGTCATTGATTTTGGTGCTTTTGTAGACATCGGAGTACATCAGGATGGCTTAGTTCACATATCCGAATTATCAGATAAGAAGTTTGTAAAGCACCCGCTTGAAGTGGTGAGTGTTGGCGACATAGTTGATGTAAAAGTTATTGGAGTAGATATTCCTAAGAAGAGGATATCTCTAAGCATTAAACAGGCAAAGGGTTAAAAAATGACCATTTACGAGAGTAATTCAGAGGAAGAGACATTTGATATAGGTAAGAAACTTGGAGAAAAAGCAGATAGGGGTGAAATTATCTGCCTTGAAGGCGACCTTGGAGTTGGTAAGACCGTATTTACCAAGGGTTTTGCTGTGGGACTTTCGATAGAGGATAATATTGACAGTCCCACCTTTACCATAGTTCAGGAATATACACAGGGGAGGCTCCCTCTCTATCATTTTGATGTATACCGTATAGGCGATATATCTGAAATGGATGAAATAGGCTATGAGGACTATTTCTACGGAAACGGAGTCTGCCTCATAGAGTGGGCTTCAAGGATAGAAGAACTCATTCCAAAATCAGCAGTACACATAAGAATAGAAAAAGATTTGGCAAAAGGCTTTGAATATAGAAGGGTAGTGATAGAAGAATGAAAGTTTTAGGAATGGATACTTCAGGCTTGGTGGCATCAGTTGCAATAGTTGATGACGAGACTCTAGTGGCTGAATACACTGTTGAGCATAAAAAGACACATTCTACTACTCTTATGCCCATGCTTAGTGAGATAGTTAAGATGTCTGAACTTGACCTTAAGGAAATAGACGCATTTGCCATAGCTGCGGGACCCGGTTCATTTACAGGGCTTAGAATAGGCTCTGCCACTGTAAAGGGGCTTGCCTATAGTCTAAATAAGCCTATTATTCCAGTGCCTACTCTTGCGGCTCTTGCTTATAATGTGCAGTTTTTTGACGGAATAATCTGCCCTATTATGGATGCAAGGAGAGAACAGGCCTATAATGGACTGTATACATTTAAGAATGGCGAATTTACTGAGCTAAAAGAACAGAGAGCTTTGGCTGTGGAGGAACTTTTATCTGAGCTTAACAATGAATTTGCAGGAGAAAAAATAGTTTTTCTTGGAGACGGGGTGCCCGTATATAAGCATAATATTGAAGAAGGGCTTGTAAACCCTCATTTCTTCGCCCCTGCCAATATTTCAAAACAAAAGGCAGGAAGTGTGGCAGTTTTAGGAAAAATGTATTATAATAGAGATGTTATGGAAACTGCTAAAAGCCATGAACCTGTATATCTTAGGCTTTCTCAGGCTGAGCGTGAAAGAAATGAAAAAGAAACAGGAATCAAACAATAACTATGGATGTATTTGATATAGTAGAGTTAAAGCCGGAGCATTGTAAAGAGGTAGCTGAGATTGAAAAATCAATATTTTCCCTGCCTTGGTCCGAAATGTCATTTAGGGAATGTGTAGAAGGTGAAGATAAACACTATTTCTGTGCTATCGAAAATGGGGAGGTAATAGGATATTGCGGCTACTGGGGAGTGCTTGATGAGGCTGAAATCTGCAATGTTGCAGTAAGAGCAGATGCCAGAAAAAGAGGAGTTGGCAAGGCTTTGCTTAATAGACTTATTGAATATGGAAAATCAGATAATAGAACAAAATTTTTATTAGATGTAAGATTAGGGAATGAGGCTGCAATAGGCCTGTACAAGAAGCTTGGGTTTAAGGAAGACGGAATCCGTCCGAACTTTTATGATGAACCTAAGGAAGATGCCTTGCTTATGTCGCTTACAATCTGATATGATGTAGTTATACAAAAGTCGAAGTGAGGCGATATTTTGCTTTATACGGATTTTTGTATGTTATAATGACTGGAGATTAAGGAGATTTAATGCTGGATATATGTTTATTAGGTACGGGAGGAATGATGCCGTTACCTAACAGGTTCCTCACCTCGCTGCTTGCCAGATATAATGGAAACAGTGTACTTATAGACTGTGGTGAGGGAACTCAGGTTGCCGTTAAAAAGAAGGGATGGAGTGTAAATCCCATAGGTCTTATATGCATAACTCATTTTCATGGTGACCATGTTGCCGGGATTCCGGGACTATTACTATCCATTGGCAATTCGGGAAGAACAGAGCCTATTACCATTTTAGGCCCAAAAGGAATAGAGAGGGTTATAAAGTCTTTATGCATAATTGCGCAAGAACTTCCCTTTGATGTTAACTTTGTCGAGATTGAGGGAGATGGCGGTGTATTTGATTTTTTTGGAATGAAGATTGAAGCCTTTAAGCTAAAGCATAATGTGATTTGCTATGGATATAATATAATAGTGGATAGAGCGGGCAGATTTTTACCTGAAAAGGCAAAAGAAAATGAGGTTCCTCTAAAATGTTGGAACAGGCTTCAAAAAGGTGAAACGGTTGAATATGAAGGAAAAACCTATACACCTGATATGGTTATGGGAGGAGAAAGGAAGGGACTTAAGGTTACCTACTGTACCGATACGAGACCTGTACCGATAATTGCCGAAAAGGCAACTGATGCCGATTTGTTCATTTGTGAAGGGATGTATGGAGACCACGAGTCTGATCATAAAGCTAAAGAGAAGAAGCACATGACCATGCATGAGGCTTGTGAGTTGGCTAAGATAGCAAATCCCAGAAAGATGTGGCTTACGCATTATAGCCCTGCAATGGCACATCCGGAGCAGTATATTAAGGAAATGAAAGAGATATTTAGTGAGGTCAAATTAGGTAAGGATGGAAAAAGCATAGACTTGATGTTTGATGATGACAAATAAGGGGGAGCTTTATGTATAAAAAAGCACAAAATCCAATAGTTGTTACGCTGGTGATGATTGCCCTGGCGGTTTTTATTGTAGGTGGATTTTTTCTGGCTAGAAATATTGGAGAAAAAAAGCTGGAGGCCAGAAATAGTAAGACTGAAGTCGAGAAACTTATGGAACTTGATTTGGATGAAAATTATCCCGGAACGGCCAGAGAAGTGCTTAAATTAAATAACAGGATTGTAAAATGTTACTATAATGAGGATCTCACAGATGAACAGCTTAAAGTTCTGGCCATGCAAAATCAAAAACTATTTGATGATGAACTGCTCAAAAGAAATCCTTATGATGCATATGTTGAAAGATTGAAAAAGGAAATAGAGGGTTATAAAAAATCTAAGGTGACCATAATTAATATTGGAGTACAGGAACTTGCAGATGCAGAAAAAGAAGAAAGAGGAGGCTATAAGTTCTGTAATCTTTTGGTATCTTATTTTCTTAAAGAGGGGAACGGACATAAGAAAACCAATAATAAATATTATTTAAGGGAAGATGAACAAGGAAGGTGGAAGATTCTTTTTTGGGAAGTAACATCAAAAACTTTTTAAGTCTAATTGGAGTATTATGGCCTTGCATAGATAGAATTCTTTGTGAGGCATATTAATTTTGAAGAATGGGGAGTAATATGAATATACTGGCTATTGAATCGTCTTGTGACGAAACGGCGGCAGCAGTGGTGAGTGATGGCAGGAAGGTACTTTCAAATATAATATCATCACAGATAGACATACATAAGCTTTATGGCGGTGTAGTACCTGAAATTGCATCCAGAAAGCATATTGAAAAGGTAATTCAAGTAATAGACGAGGCATTAAATGAAGCAAAGCTTACTATGAAGGAAATAGATGCAGTAGCTGTAACCTATGGACCAGGCTTAGTAGGGGCATTGTTGGTGGGAGTTTCAGCAGCTAAGGCAATAGCCTTTGCACATAATAAGCCGCTTATTGGAGTGCATCATATAGAAGGGCATATTTCTGCAAATTATATAGAAAATAAGGAATTGGAGCCGCCATTTTTATGTCTGGTTGTATCAGGTGGACATACAAACTTAGTGATAGTTAAGGACTATGGAGAATATGAAGTACTTGGGAAAACGAGGGACGATGCTGCAGGAGAAGCCTTCGATAAGGTGGCAAGAGCAATAGGCTTAGGCTATCCGGGAGGACCTAAGATACAGAAAATCTCAGAAGAGGGAAATAAAGAGGCGATAAACTTTCCCAGGGCGAAAGTAATAGACAACCCATTTGACTTCAGTTTTAGTGGAGTAAAATCATCTGTACTTAATTATTTAAACTCCTGTGAAATGAAGGGAGAAGAGATAAATAAGGCAGATGTTGCGGCATCTTTTCAGGAGGCTGTAGTTGAAGTACTTGTAAGCCATACTATAGAAGGAGCAAAGAAACTTGGTTTTAAGAAGATTGCTATGGCAGGAGGAGTAGCCTCGAATACTGCACTTAGAACTAAGATGAGGCAAGAATGTGAAAAACATGGATTTGAAATTTTTCATCCATCACCAATTTTTTGTACAGATAATGCGGCAATGATAGGGGCGGCGGCATATTATGACTATAAAAAGGGACAGATTGCTGATTTAACTCTGAATGCGGTACCGAGCCTAAAGTTAGGGCAGAGATAATGTAAAAAGACTTGAATTATTTGAGAAAAAGGGCTATACTATAATTAATAGAATTAATTTGTGCAGAGATAAAGAGAGCACATCAAAGAAGGAGAGAAATCTTCTATTTTGGTGTGCTTTCTTTTTTTATATAAAGATATAAGTGTCAAAACCGCAAAAATTTGACTTGGGCTTCTCTTTCAAGAGAATTTATTATCATTTGAAATGCATATCATTTAAAGGAGAATTCTATGGAAAATACGATGAAAGGCTATGATGTAGCGGTAATAGGTGCAGGTGTTGTGGGAGCTGCGGCAGCGAGAGAACTGTCAAGATATGAGCTTTCAATCGTTGTACTTGAAAAAGAGGAGGATGTCTGTTCCGGAACCTCCAAGGCCAATAGTGGTATAGTACACGCCGGATATGATGCAAAACCCGGTACCAATAAAGCAAAATTCAATGTTGAAGGCAGTAGGATGATGCCTGAACTTGCAAAGGAATTGGACTTTGAATTTCAAAACAATGGTTCTTTAGTGCTTTGCTTTGAGGAAGAGGATAGATATAAGCTTAATGAACTTCTTGAAAGAGGAAAGAAAAATGGAGTTAAAGGACTTAAGATTATTGAAGGTGATGAGGCTAGGGATATAGAACCTGAAGTGTCACAAGATGTAGCTGCAGCCCTCTATGTACCTACCGGAGCCATAGTCTGCCCGTTTGGACTCAATATAGCTCTGGCAGAAAATGCCTGCGATAATGGTGTAGAATTTAAGTTTTTGACTGAGGTTAAAAATATTAGGAAAATTGAAGGGGGATTTGTTATTTCAACCAACAGGGGAGAAATAAGGACTACATATGTAGTAAATGCTGCAGGGCTGTATGCAGATGTTATGCATAACTTTGTGAGTGAACATAAGCTTAAAATAAGTCCAAGAAAGGGAGATTACTGTCTGCTTGATAAGGGGCTTGACGGTTTTGTAAAACATACAGTGTTTCAACTTCCGGGCAAGAAAGGAAAAGGAATATTGGTGACACCTACTGTGCATGGCAACCCCATGCTTGGACCTACTGCTACAGAAATAAATGATAAAGAAGGAAATGAAACTACAGCAGCTGACCTTGATTATGTGCTGAAAATGTCAGGTAAGAGTGTGAAAGATGTACCTTTCAGGCAGATAATTACTTCGTTTTGCGGAATTCGTGCAGCAGAAACCAAGGGAGATTTTGTTGTAGGAGAAGTAGAGGACTGCAAAGGCTTTTTTGATGCAGCCGGAATAGAATCACCGGGACTCACCAGTGCCCCTGCGATAGGAAAATTCCTTGCAGAGAAGATTTCCATTGCCTCTAAAGCAGTTTTAAAACCTAATTGGAATGGAAGAAGGAAGGGGATAGTAAAAGCAGCTCTGCTTCCTTATGAGGAAAGAGTGAAATTAATTGAAGAAAATCCTAAGTATGGGAAAATAGTCTGCCGTTGTGAAGAAATAAGTGAAGGTGAGATTATAGATGCAATCACAAGGACACTTGGAGCAACCTCCCTAGATGGACTTAAGAGGCGTGTAAGGCAGGGAGCAGGAAGATGTCAGGCGGGATTTTGTACTCAGAGAGCTATGGAGTTAATTTCGGAGTATGCAGGTATTCCATTGGAAAAGATTTGTAAAAATGCACCAGGTTCCGAGATTTTGGCACATGAGGAGGAGAGATAGATGGAATGTAGAGATATAGTTATCATAGGAGGAGGTCCCGCAGGGCTTGCAGCGGCTTTATCGGCAAAGAAGGAAGGAGTTGAAGATATTCTAATCATTGAAAGAGATAACTGCCTTGGTGGAATATTAAACCAATGTATACATAATGGATTTGGACTTCATACCTTTAAGGAAGAATTGACCGGGCCGGAGTATGCAGCTCGTTATATAGACAGGGTCATTGAAGAAAAAATTCCTTACAAGCTTGAAACCATGGTATTAAACATAAGTAAAAATCTTGAAATAACCATGGTAAATGAGGAAGATGGGCTTACAATTATTAAGGCGAAGGCTGTAATTTTAGCAATGGGATGTAGGGAAAGGCCTAGAGGTGCACTTAATATACCGGGGTTTAGGCCGGCAGGAGTATATTCTGCAGGAACTGCTCAAAGGCTTATAAATATCGAAGGGAAACAGGTGGGAAAAGAGGTAGTAATACTTGGTTCAGGAGATATAGGACTTATTATGGCCAGAAGGATGACTCTTGAGGGAGCCAAGGTAAAGCTTGTGGCTGAGCTCTTACCTTATTCAGGCGGGCTGAAAAGAAACATAGTACAATGCCTTGAGGATTATAATATTCCGCTTCGGTTAAGCTATACGGTAGTCAAAATTCATGGCAAAAAAAGGGTAACTGGAATAACTATTGCAAGGGTGGGGGAGGATAGAAAACCTATCGCAGGGACTGAAGAATATTTAAGCTGTGATACCTTGCTTTTGTCAGTAGGACTCTTGCCTGAAAATGAGCTTTCAAAATCAGCAGGAGTAGAACTAAGCCCAATTACAGGAGGACCAATAGTGAATGATAAACTTTCTACTAATGTAGAAGGAATTTTTGCCTGTGGCAATGTTTTACATGTGCATGACCTAGTTGACTTTGTATCAGAAGAGGCAGCTGTTGCAGGTAAAAATGCAGTGGCTTACATAAATCAACGAGAGGAGACAAGGCTGTACTTACATTGAGATAAAGACTGAGGGAGGAGTAAGGTACACAGTTCCACAAAAAGTAAATATTGAAGATATGAGAGACAGTTTGAAGGTGCGTTTTAGAGTGGGTGATGTATATAGGGATAAATTTGTTTCTGTATATGCAGGTAAAGAGTGCCTTCTTCATAAAAAGAAAAAGATAATTGCACCAGGGGAAATGGAAGAGATAATCTTGGAAAAAGACAAACTTATGAAACTATCTTATATTACTTCAATTAAAGTTTGTCTTGAGGAGGTATAGTATGGAAAAAAGAGAGTTAACCTGTATTTCCTGTCCAATGGGCTGTCAGATGACAGTGCTTATGGATGATGAAAGTATAAGGGTTACAGGGAATACCTGTAAGCGTGGTGAGGTATATGCAAGGAAGGAAGTAACAAACCCAAGGAGGGTGGTAACTTCTACTGTAAAAGTTAATGGTGGTGAATTTGCAAGAGTTTCAGTAAAGACTGAGACAGATGTCCCTAAGGATAAAATATTTGATTGTATGAAAGAAATATTAAAAGCAGAGGCCACTGCTCCAGTTAAGATAGGAGATATAGTTATAACAAACTGTGCAGGAACAGGGGTCACAGTAGTTGCAACCAGGGAGGTAAAGAAGATAGAGAAATAAGATTATAGCCTAAATAGAAAAACAGTGCATTTACTACTTGTAAAATTATATAATAACTGTTATAATCAAACAAATGTTTGCTTTATATAAGCTATATAGGAGATGGTTCAATGAGAAGTATAAGAAAGTTAAAAAAGAATCTTCTTTTATTTCTTGTGGGTATTGGTTTATTACTTGCCGGTGGTAGAATTGAAGATTTTAATTTTATAAAATATTTTATTGGTGGGCAGTCTTATACCGAAACTGATAGCCATAAGAAGATTAATATTGGCAAAATTCCTGAATATTCAGGCCTTCCCTTTGTTAGGATAAATGGAAATGTTCCGTCATTTTCTGATAAGGATAAGGAAAAGGTTGAGGAATACAGTGAATTGGACAAGTACGGAAGATGTGGACCTGCAATTGCGAATGTAAGCAAGGAAATAATGCCTGTCAAGAAGAGAGAAGCCATAGGACAGGTAAGACCCAGTGGATGGCATACTGTTAAATATGAAAAAATAATTAAGGATAGATATTTATATAACCGCTGCCATTTGATAGCTTATCAGTTAGCTGGAGAAAATGCAAATGAAAAAAACCTGATTACAGGAACCAGATATCTAAATGTTGAGGGAATGCTTCCATTTGAAAACGAGGTTGCAGACTATGTAAGGACAACTGGAAATCATGTGCTTTATAGAGTAAGGCCTATATTTAAGGGAAATGATTTGGTGGCAAGGGGGGTACAGATGGAGGCAAAATCCTTAGAGGATAATGGAAGAGGGGTGTCTTTCAATGTATATTGCTACAATGTCCAGCCTGGTATAAGGATAAATTATAAGGATGGAAGCAGCTGTCCTGATAGTAAAATAAAGGCGAAAAGAGTTCAGAAAATCAAGAAAGGCAATAAAAAGTGACAGAAAATTCTGAAAATAAGAAAAGTAAAAAAAACACTTGCATATTTATCTTAACTATGCTATAATTCTTTTCGTTGTTGATGGGCTATCGCCAAGCGGTAAGGCAACGGACTCTGACTCCGTCATCAAAGGTTCGAATCCTTTTAGCCCAGTTACAATGGAAGCACTCGTATGGAGTGCTTTTTTGTTAGTTCATACATAAAATTAAACCCCGATGGGGTTAAAGCAGGGGGTATTATGGCGAAGAATGTAATGACATACGAAGGATTGCAGGAACTCGAAAAAGAGTTAGAACATCTCAAGGTAAATCGTAGACGTGAGATTGCAGCGAAAATCAAAGAAGCTCGTGAGCAGGGAGATCTTTCTGAGAATGCTGAATATGATGCAGCAAAAGATGAGCAGCGTGATATAGAGGCAAGGATAGAAGAGTTAGAGAAGATACTTAAGAATGCTGAAGTATTCTTAGAGGAGGATGCTGAGAAGGGTACTGTAAATATTGGATCAACCTTTACTCTTCTTGACATGGAGTATGATGAAGAGGTAGTTTACAAACTCGTTGGTGCAACCGAAGCAAATAGCTTGGAAGGTAAGATTTCAAATGAATCACCTGTAGGAAGTGCCCTTAAAGGTGCAAAAGAGGGTGATATAGTTGAAGTTGATACACCGGCAGGAACGCTTAAGTACAAGGTAATTAAGATTCATAAATAAGGAGAAAAGATAGTGGCACAGGAAAATCAAACACTCGACACGAATGAGCAGGTTGAAATCCGTAAGGAGAAACTTGAGACACTTAAGGCGGCAGGCAAGGATCCTTTTGTGACAACCAAGTTTGATGTTACACATCATTCAGTAGACATAAGAAATGATTTTGAGAATTTAGAAAACAAACAGGTAACAATAGCCGGAAGGATGATGTTTAAGCGCATCATGGGTAAGGCAAGTTTCTGCAATCTATCAGACAGATACGGAAGCATGCAGTGCTATGTTGCAAGGGATTCTATCGGTGAAGAGGCTTATGCTGATTTTAAGAAATATGATGTAGGTGATGTAATCGGTATTAAGGGCTATGTATTTAAGACAAAGACAGGTGAGATTTCAGTACATGCTGAAGAAGTTACCCTCCTTACCAAGAGCCTTAGACCTCTTCCTGAGAAGTATCACGGACTTAAGGATACGGAGGCAAGATACCGCCAGAGATATCTTGACCTTATTATGAATCAGGATGTAAGAAATACTTTTGAAAAAAGGTCACAGATACTTAAAGAAATCCGTTCCTTCCTTGCAGAGAAGGACTTATGGAAGTAGAGACTCCTCTTCTTGTTGAAAACGCAGGCGGAGCGGCTGCAAGACCATTTTTCACTCATTACAATGCACTTGATGAAGAAAGAAAGCTTAGAATCTCTCTTGAGCTTTATCTGAAGCGCCTTATAGTAGGTGGTTTTGAAAGAGTGTTTGAGATTGGACGAGTATTTAGAAATGAAGGTGTAGATACCAGGCATAACCCTGAATTTACACTTATGGAGCTTTATCAGGCTTATACAGATTATAATGGTATGATGGATCTCACAGAGGAGATGTTTAGATATCTTGCTGAGAAGGTTTGTGGAAGTGCTGTTATTACTTATAATGGAATAGAGCTTGACTTTAGCAAGCCATTTAAGCGTATAACTATGCTTGATGCGGTAAAAGAGTATTCAGGTGTTGATTTTAGTGAAATCACTACAGATGAGGCAGCTAAGACTATAGCTAAGGAGAAGAATATTGCTTTCGAGCCTCATCACAAGAGGGGTGATATCATCAACCTTTTCTTCGAGGAATTCTGCGAAGAGAAGATGATACAGCCTACCTTTGTTATGGATCATCCTATTGAGATTTCACCTCTTACCAAGAAAAAGCCGGGAGCAGAGGATAGAGTTGAGCGTTTCGAGCTTTTCATCAATACTTGGGAGATGTGTAATGCTTATTCAGAACTTAATGATCCTATCGATCAGAGAGAGCGTTTTGCTGCTCAGGATGCACTTGCTGCAGCAGGTGATGAAGAAGCAAACCACACTGACGAGGACTTCCTTACAGCACTTGAGTATGGTATGCCTCCTACAGGCGGCATCGGTTACGGTATAGACAGACTTGTAATGCTCCTTACCGATTCAGCCTCAATCAGAGATGTACTCTTATTCCCTACACTTAAGAGCCTTAATCCTGATAAGAAGACATCTTCATCAGTGAGCATAGAGTCAAAGCCTGTAGAGAAGATTGATTTCTCAAAGGTTGAAATAGAGCCGCTTTTTGCAGATGCAGTGGACTTTGAGACTTTCAGTAAGTCTGATTTTAGAGCTGTTAAGGTAAAAGACTGTGTAGCAGTACCTAAGAGCAAGAAGCTGTTACAGTTCACCCTTGATGATGGTACAGGCACAGACAGAACAATTTTAAGCGGTATTCATGCCTACTATGAGCCTGAGGAGTTAATTGGAAAGACACTTGTTGCCATTACCAACCTTCCTCCAAGAGCTATGATGGGAATTGAGTCCTGTGGTATGCTCCTATCAGCTATACATAGTGAGGAGGGTGAGGAGAGACTTAACCTTCTTATGGTAGATAACAGGATACCTGCTGGTGCGAAGTTGTATTAGTTAGAAGAATTTGTAATTGGTGTCATGTGTATTAAACTAAATAAAATGTAATATATAAGACTGCTCCATAGCTAAAAGATAGCTGTGGACGGTCTTTTTTTTGTTTGAATGATTAGTTTTTTTCAAATTATAAAACAAAGCAAAAATGTCTATTTACATTGGCTTTTAATGCATTAAACAGTATAATCTATTTATTATACTATACAAAAACATATATAAAAATTATATAATATAATTAAAAGGGGAATTGTAATGAGTGAAAGCCTTAGTGCGGTTTTTTTATAAACTTGGTGGAATAATGAGAACAGTTGTGCTTAAAAAGAGAAGGATTTTTATTATTAAGAAGTTTTAGAAATCGGTGGAATAAGGCGAAATAAAGTTATAGATTGAAATTAAGGAGACACAAAAATGTCAAATCAAACAGATATAATCATACATGAGATAGAAGCAGAAAGGCTTCGCAGAGAAAATCTAACACTTGAAGAATTAAAGGAGGCCTACAATAAGCTGGCAGAGCAGAATTTCCCGGACGCAGAGAGAATTAGATTTATAGCTGACTTAGGGGATAGCAGGGAAATTGCCTATCACTATGAACTCATTTGTAAAGATCGGGAAGAAGGCAATAGATTAAATATATCAAGAAGTTTTGACAGACATGGAAAAGAAGGACTTGAGTTTTTGCTTTGTGAACTTGATAAATCTGAGGATGAGGAAGAAAAGGTAAATTTAGCTTATCTGATGGCGGAAAATCTTTCTAAAATAAAACACAGAGATTTTTACATAGATTTTTGTGATCGATTAAATCCTATACTAGCTTTGCTTTTAACAACAAAGGATAGTAAGCTTAGGCAGAAGGTAATCATAGCCTTTGGCTGGGTTGGATCCGAGAGAGAAGCAGATATCTTATCAAAGCGGATGCTTACTGATGAAGATGAGCTTTGCAGGGTTTTGTCCGCTTCAAGTCTTATGCAAATGTCATTTCATAGGGTAAAGACAGAGATAATATGCAAGATATCAGCTAGAGCATTTATGCAAGCTATTGAAACTGAGAAAGATATCGAGGCTTTTGCGATAATGATAGAAGCGGCGCAGAATTTGTTTAGAAAGTGCTGGCTGCGAACATCTGATATAGATAATACGGATGATGAAAAGGTAGAAAAGGCAAGAAAATCCGCTGTGAAGTTTTTAGATAAGTATGATATAATGTGAAGACTGAGCTTAGTACTTATGAAGAAATGTGAACACTTAACGAAATCAAGCCATAAGGCGAAGTATGAATTTTGGAAGGTAAAGTTTTATGGATAAGATAGCAAAGAAAAGGCAGAATGATAAAGACATAGTCGCTTTTATGATAAAGTGGTACTGTAAAAAGAAACACGGGGGCAGAGAAAGGCTTTGTCCTTCCTGTCAGGAACTATACGACTATACAATGTATCGTATTGAGCACTGCCCTTTTATGGAGACAAAGACCTTTTGCTCAAACTGCAAAGCACATTGTTACAAGCCTCTGATGAGAGAGAAAATAAAAGATGTAATGCGTTTTTCAGGTCCGGGATTATTATTACATCATCCGGCAGCAGTGATTAGGCATATAGTGGATACAATTAAAAATAAAAGAAAGGGAAGGTAGTGTAGATACAAAGAATGAATAAGACTGCTCTGTAACGGTTAAAATGTTAGAGAACAGTCTTTTGTCAAATATAACTTTCTTTTTTTAGTATTTACTTTTTATCAGCCCCAACATAGTTACCGAGTAAAGTAAAGCTGTCAGCTTCAGCCTTAAGTCCTGTAATTGCATTTATTACGCCTGCATCATTTAAGTTACCGTCAAAATCTACGAAGAAACGGTATTGCCAGCGTCTTTTAGGTATGGGTCTTGACTCTATATTTGTCATATTGATGTTGTTGTAAATGAAGTTTGAAAGGATGCTGTAAAGAGAGCCGGTCTTATGCGGTATTTCAAAACTAATGCTGATTTTATTTGCATTTTCGAGATAGCTGCCCTCGCTTCCAATTATTATGAAGCGGGTAGCATTAAGAGTATCATTTGCAATGTTTTCCGCTAATATGCTTAGTCCGTAAAATTCAGCATTTGCCTTACTTGCAATAGCAGCCTGATTTAATTTTCCGTCATTTTTGACCTTGACTGCACTTTTAGATGTGCTTCCATAGGCAAAACTG
Source organism: uncultured Catonella sp. (assembly GCA_916439065.1). Classification (GTDB taxonomy): domain Bacteria; phylum Bacillota; class Clostridia; order Lachnospirales; family Lachnospiraceae; genus Catonella. Next base: position 506,270 of record CAKAGD010000002.1, on the reverse strand, counting down.
TTCCAGTCAGGATATTTTGTAAGGAAGTTTGAACACTGGAGAAGTGGCTGTGGATGGCTGTAAACTTCTGTTATATTTTCCAAAGCTGCACCGGGTAAGCCAAGGAGGGCATGATCTATAGGCTCAATTGCCTCACCTAGGATATGAACCTTGTATTCCATAAGTAAATCGTAAATATCTGATATGCTTCCTGTAGTAGAGTTTTCGATAGGAAGCACTCCGTACTCAATACTTCCGTTTCTGACAGCCTCACAAACCTTTTTGAAGCTGTCAAAAGCCCTTGCCGTTGTATCGCTGCCAAAAAAATCTTTCATAGCTCTCTCGGTATAGGTACCGCTTCCACCAAAGAAACCTATGTTATCGGCAGAATAGGATGTTGTTGAATGGGAAGAAGCAGTTGTATCGGCGATTTTTCTGTATTGATATTTGCGGCTTATGGACATGATTTGTGAAAATAATTCCCTAAGAGCGGTTTTCCCAAAATCATCACTTCCAAAGCTTTCTATTACTTCAAGTTTCTCTTTTTCACGGACAGCATCGTAAACAGGCTTTCCGGTAGCTATTTTATAATTTGCAACATCATCGGCAAGTTTCATTCTCTCGTTAAAGAGTGAAATAATCTGCTTGTCTATTTCGTCAATCTTATCTCTGGTTATGCTTAAATCTATCATTTTCATCCTTTCAGAAATCCCGGCATATTTTAAATACTATTATTAACATTTAATTATATTGAAATAGAGACAAAAGGCAAGTATAATTATTAATAGTAAGTGACAGGGAGGTTTTGTATGCAAAAGAGGAAAACAGGTGCTATAAAATCCAATATATTATTATTTTTGGTAGTTGCAGCAATTATTGCTGTATTTGTAACGGCAAAATTCTCGGGAAGGGTTGTGCCTAATCTGGAGGGAGCTGTTGGAAATACGGCCTGCAATTTGTATAATAATGGTCTTTTCTGTGCAGATGACGATAAAATTTATTTTAGTAACTTGAATGATGGTGGGGCTCTTTACTCTATGTCAAAGGATTTGAGTGACTTTGAATATATGCAGGAAGATACAGCAGGTTATATAAACAATACTTCTAACTATGTTGTTTATTCAAGGCTTAATTACACTAGAAATGACAGTGTTAAACATGTATTGCAATTTTCGTATTCAGGCATATATAGAGTGGCAAAAAAAGGAAGCCATGACATTGGAGGTATCTACGCATATGATGTAGTCGCGGTAGGACTTATAGGTAATAATATTTATTACCAAAAACATGAGAAAGATGGCAATATGAATTTATATCGTACAGGCCTTGATGGAAAAGAAGACGAACTGCTGCTTGAAGAAAATGTTGTGCCGGGCACTCTTACAGGTACTAAGATATATTATGCAGGTTCAGAGAATGACCATTATATCTATTCGCTTGATGCTGAGACAAAGCAAAGGATAATTATTTATAAGGGAAATTGTTATCAGCCGGTACTTATAGGCGGAAATATTTATTTTATTTCCCTATCAAAGAACTATAATATAGCTAAGATAGATGAATATGGTAAGAATCCAACTATTTTTGGTTAAAGAAAAATGTTCGTTTTATAATGTAACTCCGGATGAACAGTATATAGTTTATCAAGTTGATGACAGCAGGCATAACAGACTTGAAATGATGAACTTATCAACCCTTGAAAAAACTGTGATTAAGGAGGGGGATTATAACAGCATTAATATTATAGGTGACAGAGTATTTTTTAGGGAATTTGGAACAGATGATGTATATTATTTTTCAATAAATTCACCGGATGTGGTGGAGGAATTTAATCCGCCTGATCTTACTGAAGACAAGAAGAAATAAGGAGGAAAGACAATGGAATTAATGAGTGATAAGGAAAGAGAAGAGAAAGTAAAGAAGCAGATAAGGAGTCTCAGACGCGTAGCTCTAGCTATCTTCATTGTACCTATGATTATCTTTGTTATCATCTTTGCATTCTTAATAAAAACCAGGGCTGCTGATTATGAATATGATAAGCACTTCGGTGTATTTATAGGAATTGGAAGAAAAGATATTGATAAGCTTGATAACTATCATACAGTGATTATAGATGCAGAGCTTTTTACCGAGGCTGACATTAAAAAGTTAAAAAAAGCGGGTAAGAAGGTGTATACTTATCTAAGCATAGGCTCACTTGAGACTATAGGCCTTACTATAAGAAGTTCAAGAAATTGGCTCTTTCTGAATATGAAGGCTGGAAAGGTGAGTACTGGGTAAATGTGGCTGATAAGGGCTGGCAGAAGGAAATGCTAAGGCTTGCTAAGGCATATAAGAAAAAGGGAGTTGACGGATTCTTTATAGACAATACAGATGTCTACTATCAGCATAAGAAAAACAGTATATATAAGGGGCTTGTTAATATACTAACAAGCATAAAGAAGATGAATACCGCTCTTATAATAAATGGCGGAGATGAATTTGTGACAAAATATCTTAAAGAGAATAAAAGTCTTAAAAAGATAGCTGATGGAGTAAACCAAGAGGAGGTATTCTCACTCTTGGACGGAGAAAATACGGGTACTCAGAAAGAGGATGTAACTAAGTATTATACGGATTATCTTACGAATCTTTCCAAAAAAGGAGTTCATATTTATCTTACAGAATATGTGGAAGATGATGATGAACTGGAAGAGAAAATAGCAGAATACTGTGAAAAACAGGGCTGGGATTACTATATTTCAGATGATTTGGCTCTGGATTAGAAATCACATTTAGTTCAAAAGTGCTTCACAAAGTCAACACAAATTAAATTTATTATAATAGCATAACAAATGAAGCAAATGCTTTATAAGTTATGTCCTTGTTAATAAAAAAATTGTGTATTTAAGGAGGCAGATTATGGATAATTATAATGGATTTAATGAACATGAAAACAATGAACAGGCAAATGCGGGCTATTATGGAAATTACCCTGGGAATAATGCAAACCTGAATAATGAAAATCAGGGTAATAGCAATAATAACAACAAGAAAAGAAAGAAGTCACATCCAATGGCTTTTGTACTAATAGCAGCACTGTTGGTAGAGGCTCGGCAGGTGGCGGAGTATATCTTGGTAATATGCTTTCAGCAAAGCAGGCTTCTGTTAATATAGCAGCTACAGAAACAGCAGAGAAAGAGAAGACAAAGAATACGGTCACTCTTGCTACTACCACGGAAAGTGGAAATAATGAGGCTGCTACAGGTTCAGATGTATCGGGAGTAGTTGAAAATGTAATGCCGTCTATAGTATCTATCAATAATGTATATGATACTGTAACTACAAATTTATTTGGCCAGTCATATAAGAGTCAGAGTGGTGGAAGCGGTTCGGGTATCATCATTGGCCAGAATGATGATGAAGTACTTATAGTAAGTAATAATCATGTGACAAAGGCTGATACAGGAGCGCAGAATCAGAAAATTACAGTTACTTTCAATGATGAAACTACAGCTGAAGCAACAGTTAAGGGTGCAGACTCAGGCTCAGATCTTTCAGTATTATCAGTTAAGATGTCAGATATAAAGAAAGATACTCTTTCAAAGATTAAGGTTGCTGCTATAGGTGATTCAAGTAAGCTTAAGGTTGGCCAGATGGTTATTGCTATTGGCAATGCTCTTGGTTATGGCCAGTCAACAACAGTTGGTTATGTAAGTGCACTTAACAGAGAGATAGCAGATGAAGACTTCACTATGAAACTTATCCAGACAGATGCAGCTATCAATCCGGGCAATTCAGGTGGTGCGCTGCTTAATGCAAAGGGTGAGGTTATAGGAATTAACTCCGTAAAATATGCCGATGAAAAGGTAGAAGGAATGGGATTCTCGATACCTATTTCTACAGCACTCCCTATTATAAACGACCTTATGAATAGAGAAGAAATACCTGAAAATGAGCAGTCTTACCTTGGAATAATGGGCAGGGATATAACAAAGAATTATAATCAGATTTATGGCATGCCTATCGGTGTATATATAACAAATACCACTAAGGGCAGTCCTGCAGAAAAAGCCGGACTTAAGATGGGTAATATAATTACAGGTTTTAATGGGACAACAATCAAGACCATGCCGGAATTACAGTCAAAGCTTGCATCTGTTAAGGCGGGAACAACAGTTAAACTTACAATAATGCAGTATGACAATGGACAGTATGTGGAAAAAGAGGTTCAGGTAACATTAGGCAACAGGTCGGAACTTAAGAATTCTGCATCTAAGTCTGAGAACTCTTCTGAGTACGGAAATAATAATAACAATAATGGTAATAATGAAAATAGTGAGGGTGGAAATAATTACTTTGAGTCACCATATGGCGGTTCAGATGATAATTCCGGAAATGCAGAGGAAAATCCATTCAACTTTTTCTTCAATCATTAAAAGATATATAGCTGCATAAGATTCTATGCCTCATATCTAGAACAGATGTGTTTCCGGGTATGGGGCATATGTTGTATTTAATATTCAAAATATTCAAATAATTTATAAAATCAGAATTAATTGTCGAACTTATAAAAATAATAAAAAAATATATTGACGCGAAAGCTTTATTGTGTTATACTTCTTTCTGCAAGTGAGGTGTGAAACATAATTGCTTGTATTAAGCGCGAGTGGCTCAGTTGGTGGAGTACAACCTTGCCAAGGTTGGGGTCGCGGGTTCGAGTCCCGTCTCGCGCTCTTTATTATTTTAAAACATAGGGAGGCTGCATAGCAGGCTCTCATTTTTAATAGGTTTCATTAATGCTAACTTAGGAGAACTACATGCTTAAAAACAAAATGCTAAAGCAAAGAATATTTGAAATTATCCAAATAGGAAGCAGGGAGGACTTGCCCAGCAGGATAGGTGACTTTATTATAGTAACTTCCATTCTTCTTAATATTGTGGTGTTGTTTTTGGGTACATTTCAAGAATTATACAGATACTTTAAGTTATTTAAGTTTATAGAAACAACTACCATATTGTTATTCTGTATAGAATATGCACTTAGAATATGGACAGCAGAATATATTTATACTGATGTAAGTAGGTGGAAGGCAAGACTAAAGTTTTTGATTTCTGCAGAAGGTATTATAGACTTGTTGACAATTTTACCATTCTTTTTTTTATACGGATTCGCAGCTTTTAGAATGCTAAGAGTAGTGAGAATATTTCGCTTATTTAGACTCAATGTGAATTATGATTCTTTCAATGTAATTACTTCGGTCTTGCTGGAAAAGAAGAACCAGATTGCATCATCTTTATTCATCATAATTGTGCTTATGATTGCATCTTCACTTTGCATTTATGGAGCAGAGCATGAGGTACAACCGGAGGCTTTTAAGAATGCCTTTTCAGGTATTTGGTGGAGTATGTCGACAATATTTACTGTTGGATATGGAGATATTTATCCTGTAACAGTCATGGGAAAGATAATAGGAGTTGTGATAACCTTTCTTGGAGTAGGCTCAGTAGCCATACCGACCGGTATAATTTCAGCGGGCTTCGTAGAAAAATTATAATGAAATGCAAAAGAGTCGTCTTAACGAAGTAAAAAAATAGAACTACAGGTAGTATAATTATAGAGAAAAAGTGAAGATATAGGAAATTAATTAATGAATTGGAGAAAAAATATGGCATAGATATTGTGGTAATTTTAAGAGATGGAGTTATGGTTATGGCTGAAGACAAGTTAAGGGCTAAAAGCTGAAGATGTACTAATATACAGAGAAATAATTTGAGTAAGTTTTAACAGAAATGTAAAAACGAGTAAGTTTTGCTTGTGTTAAAAACGATACTTGAAATCTATCATCTTTTATATTAAAATTAAATAAAGACGAGTTGAGCTGCGTAATTAGAATTTATTTGGAAGGAAAAAAGAAAAAGGTGTCAGATATCAATAATACACAATATTTTAAAGAGGTAACAGCGGTTACTAAGATTGAAGTGGGAGATGTGCTCAAAAAGGTATATGAGGCTCTCAACGAAAAGGGTTATAATCCTGTAAACCAGCTTGTAGGATATATTATGTCAGGAGATCCTACATATATAACAAACCATAATAATGCAAGAAGCATGATTATGAAGGTTGAAAGAGATGAGCTTGTTGAGGAACTTATGGAACATTATATAGAGTCTTTTACTCAGTCTAAAAAATCTATGTTTATGGGCAAGAGATAATGAGAATAATGGGTTTAGACTTAGGCTCTAAAACCTGTGGAGTGGCTGTTACTGATGGACTTGGGATTACTGCTCAGGGGCTTGAAGTCATAAGGAGGAAAGAGGAAAATAAATTAAGGCAGACACTTGCGAGAATAACAGACCTTGTAAAAGAATATGATGTTGAGAAGATTGTGTTAGGGTATCCCAAAAACATGGATGGGTCTGTAAGCAAACGATGTGGGCTTTCAGAGGAATTTGCGGCTAAATTGACAGCAAGGACAGGTAAAGAAGTGATACTTTGGGATGAAAGGCTTACAACAGTCAGTGCACACGAGGTAATGATGGAGGCAGGACTTACCCGCGAAGAACGTGAAAAAATAGTAGATAAGGTAGCGGCAGTATTTATTTTGGAAGATTATATGAATGCAAATAAAAAATAAAACTAAGGAATGGAGAAATTATGTTAGAGAATGAAGAATTAAGAACTGTTGATTTTGTTGATGAAGATGGAGAAAATGAGGAGCTTACAGTACTCTGCCAGACTAAACTTGCAGGAGTCAATTATCTCCTTGTATCAGATGCAGAAGTTGAAGACTTAGAAGATGATGATGCAACTGTGGATGTATTCATTATTAAAGAAGAGGGTACAACTGAGGACGGCGAGGATGTTGTTTACAAGATTGTAGAAGATGAAAAAGAAATTTTAACAGTTTCTAAAGTTTTTGAAGAAATGATGGACGATGTAGATTTTGAGATAGACGAGGAATAATTGTAAACGAAGTATATCAGAACCTGAGGAATAGGTGAGGCCATGCAAAACAAAAAAGAAAATGATAATTTTAAGGCATTACTTAAGTCAAAGGGCTTAAAGTAACAGGGCAGCGTTTGGCTGTTCTTGAAGTACTGCAGCAAAGAGAAGATGAACATCTTACCGCAGAAGAAATTTTTGACTTGGTAAGGGTGGAACATCCGGATATTGGATTGGCCACGGTCTATCGTACCATTCAGCTCCTATCAGACATGGGACTTATAGATAAACTAAGCCTTGATGACGGATTTATTAGGTATGAGATTGGGAAGTCATCTGCCAGCGGACATAGACATCATCATCTTATTTGTCTTAGGTGCGGCAGCGTATCTTCATTTGAAAAAGATTTTATGGAACCTCTTGAAAATGAGATTAATAAATTAACAGGTTTCCAAGTTGTTAATCATGAAAGTTAAGCTCTATGGATATTGTAAGGCTTGCAGAGAGGCTGATAAACAGGACTGATTTACTCCTAAATTAAGGAGGACAAATGTCTGAAAATAATAATGATAAAAAGAATGAAAAGAAATTTGGAAAGCTCGTTGAGAGCATAGGAAAGGCAACGACCAAATATAGACGAACGAAAAAAGAGACTGATGAAGTTTCAAAAATGGTCGGGAAAAGTACAGGAAAAACAACTTCAACAAGGCAGCGCAGGATGAAAATTGTAGAGGAAGGCGTGGATATTGATAAACTTCCGGCTATTTCTAAAATGCCTAAAGAAGTTTCAAGGGAAATAAAGCCAAGAAAAACAGTGAAAGATACTAAAAAGCCTGTGAATGGCTTAAAGATTATACCGCTTGGCGGACTTGAACATATTGGAATGAACATAACTGCATTTGAGTACGAAGACAGCATAATAGTTGTTGACTGCGGTATGTCATTTCCGGAAGATGATATGCTTGGAATTGACTGTGTAATTCCAAATGTAAATTATTTAAAAAAGAATATTGATAAAGTAAAAGGCTTTGTTATTACACATGGTCACGAAGATCACATAGGGCTCTTCCGTATATCCTGAAGGATATTAATGTGCCGGTGTATGCAACAAGGCTTACAGTTGCGATTTTAGAGAGTAAATTGAGCGAGAGAAATATGCTTAAAACCACCAAGCGTAAGATAGTTAAATATGGCCAGTCCATAAATTTAGGCTGTTTTAGGATTGAATTTATAAGGACCAACCATAGCATAAGTGATGCAGCTTCGCTTGCAATATATTCTCCGGTTGGAATTATTGTTCATACAGGTGACTTTAAGGTGGATTATACTCCGGTATTCGGTGATCCTATTGATTTGCAGAGATTTGGAGAAATAGGACGCAAAGGAGTACTTGCACTTATGTGTGAGTCAACAAATGTTCTTAAACCTGGATTTACAATGTCTGAGCGTTCGGTTGGCAAGACTTTTGATAATATATTTTCAGAAAACAAAAATAATAGGATTATAGTTGCAACCTTTGCTTCTAATGTGGACAGAGTTCAGCAGATAATCAATTCAGCAGAGAACTTTAACAGAAAAGTGGTTGTAGATGGAAGGAGTATGGTCAATATCATTTCCATTGCCAGGGAGCTTGGATATATCAATCTCAAGGAAAATACACTTATAAATATTGACCAGATGAAAGACTATCCGGATGAACAGATTGTGCTTATTACTACAGGCAGCCAGGGAGAGGCTATGGCGGCACTTTCAAGAATGGCAGCTTCTATACACAAAAAAGTAAGCATAAAGCCGGGGGATACCATAGTGTTTAGTTCAACTCCGATACCAGGCAATGAGAAATCCGTATCAAGGGTTATAAACGAACTTTACCTAAAAGGAGCAAAGGTTATTTTCCAGGATGCCCATGTTTCAGGCCATGCCTGTCAGGAAGAAATCAAGCTTATGTATTCCCTTATTAAGCCTAAGTTTGCTATTCCTATCCATGGAGAGTACAGACATCTGGTCCGCCATGCTGAACTTGCTGAAGAGATGGGTATAGCAAAGGACAATATCTTCATTCTAAAGAATGGTAATGTCCTTGAGCTTAAGGAAGATAGTGGAAAGGTCATAGACCAGGTAGAATGCAAGGGAATAATGGTTGACGGACTTGGTATAGGTGATGTAGGTAACTCAGTAATGAGGGACAGACAGAAACTTTCTGAGGATGGACTTGTGATAGTTACATTTGCAATGGAAAAGGGCAGCAATCTCATGGTGTCGGATGCAGAAATTGTAACCAAAGGTTTCATCTATGTTAAGGAGTCGGATACCATATTAAAAGAGGCACTCAATACTGTTAATGAGGCATTAATAAGATGTCAGGATAAGGGTACTGTTGAAAGAAATAAAATAAGAAACGAAATAAGAGATGCATTAAGTGATTTTATTTGGAAACAGACAAAGCGTTCTCCTATGATAATTACTATAATTACAGATGTTGAATACTAATATGTGGAGGTGACTTGGTGGCAGCCGGCAGAAGAACGGGAAAAATCGTATTGAACATTTTTGAAATAATCATAAATATTTTTCTGAATATAATATTTTATCTGGTAATAGTTTATCTGGTGGCAAAGGCGAGTCACTATGCATATGAGTTTGCATATCAGGTATTTGGTTCAGTATCTGCTACTAAAAATGCAGATTATAAAACTGAAATCACGATAAGTAAGGGTGAATCTACAATGGAAGTAGCCCGATTTTTGGATACTAAAAAAATTATTGCGAATAAATATTCATTTTACTTAAGGGCAAAATTAACTAAGGTTAATATTTTGCCGGGAAAATATAAGGTTAGTAGTGATATGGATTATGACCGGATTTTTAAAGTTATAACTACGCCAAATAAAAGTACAGAAAAAAGTGCGGAGAAGAAAAATGGTGGTTGATCACGAAAGATTTGAGAGTTTTTTGGAAAGTATTCCGGATAGCCTGCCTGAACATCTTGTGGAGTTGGAACTTGAAAATATAAAAGAAAATATTCCGATTATTCGAAAAGGAAGCCAGCATCTTATTAGATTTATGTTGGAATTAAGCAGACCGTTGAGAATACTTGAAATAGGTACTGCTACAGGATTTTCAGCTATATTTATGTTATCATTTTTAGTTAAAGCTGCTAGGATTACCACAATTGAAAAGATGGAAGAAAGGGCGGTTAAGGCAGGGGAAAATTTTAAAAAATTTGACAAGAATGGACAGATAACTTTAATAAAGGGTGATGCAGCAGATATCTTAGCAGAACTTGTGGCTAAGGGCAGTGAATATGATTTTATCTTTATGGATGCTGCAAAAGGGCAGTATATCAATTTTTTTGATAATATAAAAAGGCTGCTTTCTCACAGAGGAATCCTTCTTACAGACAATATGCTTCAGGAGGGAAGGCTTCTTGATTCAAGATATACTGTGGTTAGGAGGGAGAGAACCATTCACAAAAGAATGAGGGAATATGTAAATCTCTTACTCACAGATGAAGATTTTGAGACAATGCTACTGGAGTCGGGGGATGGCATGGCTGTATCAATTAAAAAGTAAATCAGAATGGAAGATTAGATGGAAGAAAATTCAGTTATAAGGAAACCGGAACTATTAATCCCTGCAAGCTGTCTGGAAGTGCTTAAGCTTGCAATAAAATATGGTGCTGACGCTGTATACATAGGCGGCGAGATGTATGGGCTTAGGGCTAAGGCGAAGAATTTCTCTTTGGAGGATATGTTGGAAGGCATTAAATATGCTCACGAAAGAGGAAAGAAAGTCTTTGTTACTGCCAATATCACAGCCCATGATAAAGATTTGGAGGGTGTTAAAGAGTATTTTAAAGAGCTTAAAGAGATTAAGCCTGACGCAATCATAATATCAGACCCGGGCGTGTTTATGCTTGCTAAAGAGATAACGCCAGAGATAGATATTCATATAAGTACACAGGCGAACAATGTTAATTATGCGGATTTTAATTTTTGGTATGGGCTTGGAGCCACCAGAGTAGTGTCTGCAAGAGAGTTATCACTTGCAGAAATTGCGGAAATAAGAGAACACATACCAGCGGATAAGGAAATAGAGACTTTTGTTCATGGAGCTATGTGTATGGCTTACTCCGGAAGGTGCCTCCTCTCTAATTATATGACGGGAAGAGATGCCAATCAGGGAGCCTGTACCCATCCATGCAGGTGGAAGTACCATGTTGTGGAGGAGAACAGGCCTGGTGAATATATGCCTATAGAGGAGAATGAGAGGGGAACCTATATATTTAACTCTAAAGACCTCTGTATGATAGACTATGTTCCGGAGCTTGTAAAGGCAGGCATAGACAGCTTTAAGATAGAAGGCCGTATGAAGACAGCTCTTTATGTGGCTACAGTAGCCAGAACTTATAGAAAGGCTATCGATGACTGGTTTGAGTCAGCAGCATTATATGAGGCAAACAAAGGCTGGTATGCAGAAGAGATTAAAAAATGCACCTATCGTAATTTTACTACAGGATTCTTCTTTGATAAGCCTGACAGTGACTCGCAGATATATGATAATAATACCTATGTGACAGGATGTAAGTATTATGGTTATATAGATAAAATAAACGAGGACGGAAGTGCTGTATTTGAACAGAAGAACAAATTCAGTGTTGGAGATAAAATTCAGATTATGAAGGCTGACGGTAGAGACATCAATGCTTTAGTACTTCAGATGTGGGATGAAAATGGAGTAGAAATTGAGGCTTGCCCACACCCTCAGTCAATAGTCAGGATTAAATTTGATACCGAAGTTGAAGTTATGGATATAATGCGTAGTGCAGATGCAGAATAGGAGGAAGGTATGGACGACAAGAAACTTTATGAAGAGTGGTTGACAAGCCCGGTATTTGATGAGGCTACTAAGGCTGAACTTAAGGCCATAGCCGGCAATGATGCAGAAATCAGGGACAGATTCTATAAGGATCTCGAATTTGGTACGGGTGGACTCAGAGGTGTAGTAGGGGCAGGTACCAACCGCATGAATCTTTATACTGTAAGAAGGGCAACACAGGGCCTTGCTAAGTACATCATAAGCAAGGGAGTTCAGAGTAAGGGAGTAGCTATTTCTTATGATTCCAGACATTTTTCGCCTGAATTTGCAGAAGCAGCGGCACTTACTCTTAATGCAAATGGCATTAAGTCATATCTTTTTGATGCGCTCCGTCCAACACCTGAGCTTTCTTACGCAGTTAGAGAGCTTAAGTGTACCGCAGGAATAATGGTAACAGCCAGTCATAACCCACCGGAATATAATGGCTATAAGGTATATTGGGATGATGGCTGCCAGATTACACCTCCTGTAGACAAGGATATAATTGACCTTGTTAAGTCAACAGCTTTTTCTGATATAAAGACTATGGACAAGGAAGAGGCTGTAAAAGCGGGACTTTTCAATATAATAGGCGCTGAAATGGACGATAAGTATGTTGCTGAACTTAAGAAGCTCATTCTCAGTCCTGAAGTGATTAAAAAACAGGCAGAGAATCTTAAAATCGTATATACTCCTTTCCATGGAACAGGAAATGTACCTGTACAGAGAATGCTTAAGGAGCTTGGCTTTAAGCAGGTTTATATAGTTAAGGAACAGGAAGAGCCTGATGGAGACTTCACCACCCTCGACTATCCAAATCCTGAGGATGAGAAAGCCTTTGCTCTTGCACTTAAGCTTGCAAAGGAGAAGGATGCTGATATAGTGCTTGCCAATGATCCTGATGCTGACCGTCTTGGTGTATATGCAAAGGATAAAAAGACAGGAAATTATATCCAGTTTACAGGTAATATGTCAGGTATGCTTCTTGCAGAGTACGAGCTTTCAATTAAGAAGGAAAAAGGACTGCTTAAAGATGACAGCACCCTTATTACAACAATAGTATCCACAAATCTAGCATTTAAGATAGCTGAATACTACAAACTAAATCTTATAGAGGTATTAACCGGATTTAAGTTCATAGGTCAGCAGATTAAGAGATTTGAAGAAAAAGGTAAGGGAACCTATGAATTTGGTTTCGAGGAAAGCTATGGCTGTCTCATAGGAACACATGCAAGGGATAAAGACGGCATTATGGCGGTTGTAGCTCTTTGTGAGGCTGCTGCTTACTATATGGATAAGGGACTTACTCTTTGGGATCAGATGGTAAATATGTATGAGAAATATGGATACTTCAAAGAGGGTATCTATACCATGACTCTTGCAGGAGAAGACGGAGCTAAGCGTATCAACGAAATCCTTGACAATCTCCGTAAGAACCCTCCAACTGAGCTTGCAGGATACAAGGTAGTTAAAACAAGAGATTATGAGAACGATATAGTAAAGGATTTGGCTACAGGTGAGACCACCACTACAGGACTTACTAAGTCAAATGTACTCTACTTTGATATGACAGATGATGCCTGGTTCTGCGTAAGACCATCAGGTACAGAGCCTAAGATTAAGTTCTATGCAGGTATTAAGGGAAACAGCTTAGAGGATGCTGATGAGAAGCTTGCTAAGGTACTTACAGAACTTAAAAAATTAGGGGATTAATGACTAATATTTGTTACAAGGAGTTTATCAATGGAAAATAAATTGCCAAAGAGAAGTGAGGTAGATGTAGAACTCACTTGGAAGCTAGAAGATATCTTTGCTTCTGAAAGTGAATGGGAAAAAGCATTGTCAGAGGCGAAGTCTTTAGCTGATGAATTAGCAGGTTATGCAGGAAAGGTAGCTGAATCTGCTGAGACCTTATATAAGGTTCTTGAAATATATGAAAAAGACAGCTTGATTATGCATAAGGTTTATGGATATGCATTTAAGTCGAGGGATGTAGATACAACCTCTACCTCTGCACAGACTCTTTATTCAAAGTCTATGTCAGCCGGTGTGGAAATATCTGAAAAGCTCGCCTTCTTGGAGCCTGAAATCATCGCAGTGGATGATGCTGCATTGGAGAAGTTCTATGGTGAGAAGCCTGAACTTGACAAATATAAGATATACATAGCTGAGATTAGAAGAGGTAGGGAACATTCGCTAAGCCCTGAACTTGAAAAACTCCTTGCAGGAGCAAATGAACTTGCGGATCTTCCTTATGAGGGCTTTGCAACCCTTGGCAATGCAGATCTCAAATTCCCTGAGATAACTAATGAAAAGGGAGAGAAGATACAGATTACAAACGGAAGATTTGTTCCTCTTGAAGAAAGCAAGGATAGAAGGGTTCGTAAAGAAGTATTTGAGAAGTACTATGAGACTTTTGGAAGTTTTAAGAATACCTGGGCAACTTTATATGCAGGACAGGTCAAACAGCTTATGTTCTATGCAAGAGCTAGAAAGTACTCTTCAACATTAGAAGCAGCTGTTGATGGCAACAATGTATCGCCTGAGTGTATAAAAACCTTGTAGAGGCAGTAAATGACAATCTTGACAAGATGCATAGATATGTAAAACTTAGAAAGAAGCTCTTAGAACTTGATGAGCTTCATATGTATGACATCTATGTGCCTATAGTTAAGGATTATGATGCAAAGTATACTATAGAAGAGGCTAAGGAGTTAGTCCTTAAGGCTGTAGAGCCTCTTGGCACCAACTATGTAAACCTCATAAAGAAGGCTTTTGCAGAACGCTGGATAGATGTAGTGGAGAATGAAGGAAAGCGTAATGGAGCTTATTCTTCGGGTGTTTACGGGGTACATCCTTTTGTTCTTCTTAACTTTAACGGAACCCTTGACAATGTATTCACCTTGGCTCATGAGATGGGACATGCTATGCATTCTTATTTCTCAAACGAGGCTCAGAATTTCCTTGACTCAAGATATAGAATCTTTGTTGCGGAAGTTGCTTCCACTACAAATGAAGTGCTTCTTATGGAGTACATGCTAAAAAATGCTAAGGATGATAAGGAAAGAGCATATCTTCTTAATCATTATATGGACAGCTTCAAGGGAACTGTATTCAGGCAGACCATGTTTGCTGAGTTTGAGAAGACTTCAAATGAAATGGCTGAAGCTGGTGAACCTCTTACACACGAGAACCTTACAGAGCTTTACCTGAATTTGAATAAGAAGTATTACGGCGAGCTATGATTAGCGATGACTTCATAGGCTATGAGTGGATGAGGATACCTCATTTCTACTACAATTTCTATGTATATCAGTATGCGACAGGCTTCTCAGCTGCAGTTGCCATTGCTAACCGTGTACTAAAAGAGGGTGAGACTGCTGTAAATGACTATATGAAGTTCTTAAGCAGTGGCTGTACCCAAGATCCTGTAAGTCTGCTGAAAATAGCAGGAGTGGATATGGCTACCAAAGAGCCAATTAACTCAGCTCTTCAGGTATTTGAGAGAGTTATAGAGGAAATGGAAGGACTCACAAAATAACAAGTTAATTAGATAAAAGAGCATTTTACCGGATAAAAGCATTGAGCAAATATCTGATGGGATGCTCTTTTCAAATTAATCTAATACTGATATAATATAAGATATGTTTGTCAGATATATTATGTATTGATATCGCAATAAAGGTATTTTGAAGTGAAAAAGGGGGAGTTCAATGAAATTGATTAGTAAAGAGAATAAATTTAAGTTAGCTATATGTTTGTTTTTCTCTATATTAGGGGATGTATTTATAATGCAGGCTCTTCTTGGCATGAGTAATGTTATGGATATGGCGGTAAAACTAAAAACAGATGGCATAGTTAAAGAGATACTGCTTACTACACTCTATCTTGTCTGTCAATGGGGCTGTAGCTATATGAAAATGAAATTCTGCCAGAAGTTTATGTATGATACCAGAGATAGTATTTTACTTAGTATAATTAAGAGCTTGTTTAGATTACCTCTTTCAAAGGTTAAAGAAAAAAATTCTGACTATTATATGAGCTTATTGAATAATGATATTGAGGATTTTAGAGCAGGGTATCTTGGGGGAGTTTTTGGAATATTATCATATTCAATTTCTGTGGTAGTTGCGGCTGTAACACTTTTAAGAGTACATTATTTTATTCTGATAGCTACAGTGATTTTGACAATTATTCCTTTATTGGTAAGTAAGATGATGAAAGGTAAAACAATTAGCATAAATAAAGAGAGAACTGCTGCAAATGAGGCATATTTAAGTCGTTTACAAGAATTGGTAAAGGGTTTAGATGTTATTAAAAGGTCAAATAATTCTGAGTATTATGCCAGTGTTTTCGAGAAAACTAATAGGAGGCGTTCAAATTCATATAAGAATTATGGAGTAGTTACTAATATGATATGGATGACTATGTATAGCATAGGAAGTATTAATCAGTTATTGCTTATCGGAATATGTGCTTTTCTAATAACAAAAAATATAATTGAACCTGGACTTATAGTAGCAACAACATCAGGCTTTGCTATTTTTTCAGATGCCTTTTCAAATGCAATTGAAAATGGTGTTGAAATGAAATCAGCAAAGGTATTTTTAGATAAATTCCAACCTTATTTAGGTAAGAACAATGAAATTGCTGATAATGAGAGCTTAGATATAAGAAAAAGTGAACGAGACAAGGCTTCGATAGATATAGAAAATCTTAGCTTTGCTTATGATGATAAAAGGATATTTAATGAATTTTCATTAAATATTGAAAGTGGTGAAATAGTTGCTATCACAGGTGAAAGTGGTTCCGGAAAGTCTACTTTAATCAATCTCCTGCTTAAGTCTTTTAAGGGATACAGTGGTAAAATTAAGTATGATAATGAGGAGTTAAGGGACATTAAAGAAGATGAGCTATACAGTAAGGTCTACTTAGTCCCTCAGGATAGCTTTATATTTAAGTCATCATTATATGATAATGTTACTATGTTTAATGGTAATTCAGAGGGCGATAAGGAGAGATTTAGGGATATAATTGAAAGGGTAAATCTAAAGAAATTTATGGAATTACATATGGATGATGAACTAAATCCTGATGAAATGTCAGGAGGAGAGAAAAAAAGAGTGTCTATAGCAAGGGCATTGTTTAACAACCCTGAAATAATTATTTTAGATGAGCCAACTTCTGACCTGGATCCCGAAAACAAAGGAATTGTAAATGATATCATCTTCAGTCTTAAAGATAAAACGAGGCTTGTAGTTACCCATGACTGGGCAGAAGAATATTTGGAGAAGTTTGACAGGCTTGTAAGATTATGATTTCGGTAAATAGATAGGACGGTGTTTTGAAAAATTTTGATTGATTTTCAAAAATTATTTATATAGTCTTTAAATGTTAATAAATATATGGTATAATATTTAAATATTGTTCTATAAAGAATATTATAAGCAAGGAGAATGAGATATGAAGCATATTAAGAGCTTAACTACAAGAAACCTTAAGGAGTCTATGAAAAAGGGTGGATGCGGTGAATGTAAGACATCATGTCAGTCAGCTTGTAAGACTTCTTGTACAGTAGGAAACCAGAGCTGTGAGGCTAGGTAGAACTAATTCCTGTCTTTACTGAAAAGTCAGAGTTTAAGCAGCGGCTAAAGTCGCTGCTTTATTGTGTAGAAAGGAACTAATAATTTGATACATCAGTTTCAAAGCAACGGATATAATATAGTACTGGATGTGAACAGCGGTTCAGTGCATGTAGTGGATGAGGCAGCCTATGATTGCATAGCCTTATATAATGAAAAAATTATAGAAAAAAAAGAAGATGAAGAAACAGCACTTGCTGGAATTGAACAAACAATACTTAAAAAGTATGTAGAATTGCCGGTAACAAAAGAGGATTTTAATGAAATCATCTCAGAGATTAAAGAATTACAGGAAGATGGCCGGCTTTTTACAGAAGATGTTTACGAAAAATATGTAAAAGACTTTAAGCATAGAAATACAGTAGTTAAGGCACTTTGCCTTAATATAGCCCACGATTGTAACCTTGCCTGCCGTTATTGCTTTGCAGGTGAGGGAGAGTATCAGGGTGATAGGGGGATGATGAGTTATGAGGTTGGAAAGGCAGCCTTTGACTTCCTTATCAAAAATTCAGGGCACAGAAAGAATCTTGAGGTAGACTTCTTCGGCGGTGAGCCTCTTATGAACTGGAATACGGTTAAGAAGCTCGTAGCTTATGGAAGAGAGCTTGAGAAGATTCACGATAAGAACTTTCGTTTTACACTTACTACCAACGGAGTTCTCTTAAATGATGAAATTATTGATTTCTGTAACAAGGAGATGACAAATGTTGTGCTTAGTATAGATGGGCGTAAGTGTGTGCATGATTATATGCGTCCTACAAGAGGCGGTAATAAGAGCAGTTACGATATCATCCTTCCAAAGCTAAAAGCCTTTGCCAAAAAGCGCGGCAACAAAGAATATTATGTAAGAGGTACTTACACAGGAAAAAATCTTGATTTTGCAGAAGATGTACTTCATCTTGCAGATGAAGGCTTTAAGGAAATATCGCTTGAGCCTGTTGTATCACTTCCCACTGAGCCTTATGCGATAAAAGAAGAGGATATTCCGTTTCTTAAGGAGCAGTATGATAAGCTTGCCAAAGAATATATCAAACGTAGGAGAGAGGGTAATGGCTTTACCTTCTTCCACTTTATGATAGACCTTGCAGGCGGACCTTGTGTAGCTAAGCGTCTTTCCGGCTGTGGTTCAGGTACGGAATATGTAGCCATAACTCCGTGGGGGGATATCTATCCCTGCCATCAGTTCGTAGGTGAGGATGGCTTTGTCATAGGCAATGTTTACGATGGCATTACCCAAACTGAGTTACAGGAAGGTTTTAAGCATCAGAATGTGTATGAAAAGCCAAAATGCAGGGATTGTTTTGCAAGATATTACTGCAGCGGCGGTTGTGCGGCTAACTCATTTAAGTTTAGCGGCAATATAGACGATGTATATGAAATAGGATGTGAACTTCAAAGAAAACGTATAGAATGTGCAATTATGATTAAGGCTGCAGAGGAAACATTCGAGGATGAAGTCTGTCCGTCATAGTAAGACAGAGAACTAAGATTTCGAGGAGGAACTCTCCTGAAAATAAAGAACTAAAGAAAGGTGGATTTTGCAATGAATAGCAAAAAAAAGGGCATTGTTAAGATTTTTAGCTATGTCATAGTGATAGCACTCTTAGCGGCTGTTGCTTTGGGAGCTTTTGGCAATAAGGCAGGCAGTGCTGGAGGAATTAAAAGGGGACTTGACCTTGCAGGAGGTGTAAGTATTACTTATGAAACTGTAAAGGCTAAGCCTTCAGCTACAGAAATGGCTGATACCATCGAGAAAATGAGACTTCGCGCAGAGATATTCAGTACAGAGTCTGAGGTTTATCAGGAAGGCTTAAACAGAGTAGTAGTGGATATCCCTGATGTAAAGGATGCAGATGCAGTACTTAAACAGCTTGGTTCAGCCGGTTCTCTACAGTTTATTCCTGTTGATGGTAATATTACAAGACAGGCAGATGGTACTTATAAGTTAAATAAGTCCATTGAAGAATTGGCAAAAGAGAAAAAAATTGCCGTAGATGGTGCTGATATAGCTACAGCTAAGGCTCAGTCCGTAAAAGGTGATGCGGGAGTTGGCGTTCAGTACATAGTTGAACTTGAACTTAATGCTAAGGGAGCAATAAGTTTGCTAAAGCTACACAGGACAATCTCGGTAAACAGATAGCTATTGTATACGATGGCAATGTAATATCAGCTCCTGTTGTACAGACTGTAATTACAGAAGGTAAGGCTCAGATTTCAGGCCAGGATTCCATGGAAGAGGCTGAGAGGCTTGCTTCTATCATCAGAGTAGGTGCTCTTCCTCTTGAGCTTAAAGAGGTTCGTTCAAGCGTTGTAGGTGCCAAGCTTGGTGACACGGCTCTTGAAACTTCGCTTTTAGCCGGTCTTATCGGTTTTATCATAGTATTCCTTTTTATGATAGTTATGTATAAGATTCCGGGACTTGCTTCAAGCTTAGCCCTCATCGCTTATGTGGTAATCGAGCTTGTTCTCTTACAACTCTTACAGATTACGCTTACTCTTCCGGGTATTGCGGGTATTGTGCTTTCTATCGGTATGGCGGTAGATGCTAATGTTATTATATTTACCCGTATCAAAGAAGAGATTGGCCTTGGCAAGTCAGTTCGTACCGCTATCGGAAATGGTTTTAATAAGGCTCTTTCAGCCATCATTGACGGTAATGTAACTACAATCATTGCAGCCATCGTACTTGGTATCTTTGGTACAGGTACAATCAAAGGCTTTGCATACACTCTTGCACTTGGTATTATCATTTCCATGTTTACCGCTCTTTTCATAACCAAATTCCTGCTTTATTCATTCTATGATATAGGATTTGATTCAGAGAAGAGCTATGGAACTAAGGTTGATAAGGAAAACAAGCCATTCCTTAAGTTTGCTCCTAAGGCCTATGTTCTTTCGCTTGTAGTTATCGGTATTGGTATTGCTACTATGGTGGTAAATGCGGCTTCAGGCAAAGGAGCATTTGACTATGCTCTTGAGTTCTCGGGCGGTACATCTACAGAAGTGGTATTTAGTAACGGTAAGGTTCCTGGAAATGACGAAATCAGAAACTTTGTAAACGGGGTTATTCCTTCATCAAATGCAGACGTAACACAGATAGTTGGTGAGGATGCCGTAGTTATCAAGACAAAGTCACTTACTGAAGAGGAGAGAACAAAGCTTCGTGAGGCCTTTGTTGATAAATACAAGGTATCTAAGGATAACATCAACAATGAGAACATCTCAGGTGCAGTAAGCGGCGAGATGAAGACTTCAGCTCTTATGGCTGTTATTGCAGCTACAATCTGTATGCTTATCTACATCATTATCAGATTTAGAAATGTTGCCTTTGGTGCAAGTGCTGTATTAGCCCTTGTACATGATGTTCTTGTAGTAGCTACACTTACGCTCTTACAAGAATGAATGTAGGTAATACCTTCATTGCCTGCATGCTCACCATAGTTGGTTACTCTATCAATGCAACCATCATTATCTTCGACCGTATAAGAGAGAATCTTGCTGAGAAGAGACGTGGTGAGACTGTTGCAGAGATAGTAGACAAATCAATCACCCAGACATTCTCAAGAAGTATCAATACCACAGTTACCACACTTATCATGGTGGTTGTACTCTTTATCATGGGTGTCAGCTCAGTAAGGGAATTCTCACTGCCTATTATCGTGGGACTTATCTGTGGTGCTTATTCATCTATCTGCATCACAGGTACTTTATGGTATCTCTTTGTTAAAAAGAAAATTGAGAAATAATACAGTATTGAATTAGAATTATAATCAAGTGGTGCGGCTTTCTGTCTGCACCACTTTTTAAGATAGGAGGAGAATATTCCTATGAGTTATGCCTGCGAAGATTGCAATAACTATGTCTATGATGAAGAAGAGGAGGCTTATATCTGTGTTCAGGATATGGATGAGGACGATTTTTACAAAGTAATGTCCTGCAAGTTTAGAGAATGTCCTTATTACACATCGGGAGATGAATACAGTATAGTTAGGCATCAGATGTAATAGGGTAATAATTGTAAAACTTAAGATTTTGTGATAGACTTAAAAATATGAAAATTATTTATGTAGACTCACAAGAATATTGGTGGTTTTGGGGGATGGTATGAGACAGAAAAGAGTTTTACTGATTGAGGATATTTCATGTTATGGAAAGTGCTCTACTACTGTAGCATTTCCAATACTTTCAGTTGCGGGATTTGAGGTAAATTTACTTCCTACAGCTATATTTTCGGCACATACAGGCATAAGCCAAGATGTTGCTTTTCTTGATTTTTCAGGAGGAATGAAGGGTATACTCAAGTCTTGGAAAACAATGGATATCAGCTACGATGCTGTGCTTATAGGCTATACTTTTGGAAAAAAAGCAGCTTGAAATACTTTCAGATTTTTTAAGGACGAATAAACAAAAACTCGTAATTTTGGATCCGGCTATGGCGGAGAATGGAAAGCTTTATAGTAAGTTACCCGAAGATTATCCGTTTGTTATGAAGGAACTAATAGGATATTGTGATTATCTTACACCTAATGTGACAGAAGCCTTTATGTTAGCTGATAAGCCATATCATAAGGGACCTTATGTCAGAACTGAAATTATGGAACTTCTAATTATTTTATATGGAAAGTATCGTAAGAATGTAGTTATTACGGGAATTGAGGCGGTAGACAATAAACTCATGGTTATGTCTATAGATGATAGTGGAGACATATATAAATGTGAAACCGAAAAAATAAGCAGAAATTATAGCGGTACAGGTGATGTCTATGCAGCTATTTTACTGGATGGACTTTTAAAAGGAAGAGACTTTAGGACTGCTGTAAAGGAGGCAATGGAACTTACTAGCAGGGCCGTAATGCTAAGCACGGCCGGAAATTATGAAAAACTTTATTTTGAAGGCATACTAAAAGAATTATAGAAGGAGACTATCTATGGAAGGCTTACAGAGAATAGTTATGCTAATTGATGCCGATAATACTCAGATAACTAAACTGGAAGATGTTATCGGAGAAATTTCCACACATGGAAGAATAGTAGTAAAAAGAGCTTATGGTAATTGGCGTAAAGATGTGCTTAAGAACTGGGAAAGGAACTTAAGAGGCTTGCAATCAAGGCAGAACAGCAGTTTGATTATGTTAATGGTAAAAATGCAACAGACATGGCGCTTGTAATAGATGCAATGAATCTATTGCATAAGAAGATGTATGATGCCTTTGTAATAGTTGCAAGTGATAGTGATTATACCCCGCTTGCAATCAATCTTCACGAATCAGGAGTATATGTAATAGGAGTAGGTGAGAAAAAGACTCCGGAAGCCTTTAGGAATAGCTGTGATGAATTTATTTTCTTAGAAAACCTTGGGAGAGCTAATGAATTGAAGCTGCCTATTTCTATGGGAGATGACGATGAGTATGAGGAAGATGAGCCTGCTGGAGATTATGATATAGAGAAGATTCATAATCTTTTAAAAATTGCTTCTGATAAATATCAGGATGATGACGGATATGTCAATGTAAGTTCTGCCGGGCAGTTTATCAAGAGGGTACGGCCTGACTTTGATGTGCGTACATTTGGTTACCTGAAGCTGCCTAAACTTATAGAAGCTTTTCCGGATAGGTATGAGATTAAGAAATATCAGGGAAAAGGTACTGTACTCATAATTGCTTATAGATGTAAATAAATAGTTTGGAGGAAGTATGTATAGGAATTTCTTTAAGAGGATATTTGATTTTTTATTATCATTAACAGCATTCTTATTGTTATTTCCCGTACTTCTTCTGCTTGTGGCTGCAGGTACAGTCAAAATGGGTGGAAATCCATTTTTTGTACAGGAAAGACCAGGAAAAGACGGTAAAATATTTAAATTAGTTAAGTTTAAAAGTATGAATAACAAAAAAGATGAGAATGGGAATTTGCTTCCAGACGAGAACAGGCTTACTTCATATGGTAAGTTTATAAGAAACACATCTTTAGATGAACTTCCTGAACTAATCAATATCCTTAAGGGAGATATGGCAATAGTAGGGCCAAGGCCACTGCTTGTCAGATATTTAACAAGGTATAATAAGACTCAGGCTAGAAGGCATGAGGTAAGACCGGGTCTTACAGGACTTGCTCAGGTAAATGGAAGAAATGCAATAAGCTGGGAAGAAAAATTCAATTATGATGTAGAATATGTTGATAATGTAAGTTTTTTACTTGATTTTAAAATAATATGCAAGACTGTATTAAAAATAATAAAAAAAGATGGAATAAGCAGTGAGACATCTGCCACTATGGAAGAGTTTATGGGACAGACTGAGGAGAGTAATGAAAATTAGTAATTTTAGGGG
The DNA here is from genome assembly GCA_916439065.1 of uncultured Catonella sp. Taxonomy (GTDB): domain Bacteria; phylum Bacillota; class Clostridia; order Lachnospirales; family Lachnospiraceae; genus Catonella. The sequence goes on along the minus strand of CAKAGD010000002.1, from coordinate 482,538 downwards.
GAAATTTATAGGTAAACGAAGCTTTTATGCAATGATATTAGCTATAGCCATACCAATTATGATACAAAATGGAATAACCAATTTTGTAAATATGATAGACAATATTATGGTGGGGAGAGTAGGAACCAATGAAATGAGTGGAGTAGCCATAGTCAACCAGCTAATTATGGTGTTTAATCTTTGCATATTTGGGGGAGTAGCCGGAGCGGGTATATTTACAGCTCAGTTTCATGGGGCAAGAAATAATGAAGGTATACGTTATACGTTTCGATACAAAATAATTGTGATTACAGTCATAACAGCAGCAAGCATAGCTATATTTTTAAATTTTGGGGATGAACTTATTAGATTATATTTACATGGTGAAGCCGGAGATAGCGGAGCTATAGTAGAGACTCATAGACAGGCAAAAATCTATCTTTCTTATATGCTTATAGGTCTGCCGCCATTTGCTATAGCACAGGCTTATGGAGATACACTTAGATGCTCTGAGGAAACTATAATACCTATGAAGGCCGGTATAATCTCGGTAGTTGTTAATCTTTCATTAAACTATGTACTTATCTATGGAAAGCTTGGTGCTCCGGTACTTGGAGTAGCAGGTGCAGCTATAGCTACAATTATAGCAAGATATGTAGAGATGGGCTTTGTAGTTATTTGGACACATAGTCATAGTAGGAGACAGCCTTTTATTAAAGGAGCATTTAAGAATTTTAAAATTCCACTTGCCTTAGCAAAGGATATGATTGCAAAAGGTACTCCTCTTATTTTTAATGAAACCCTTTGGTCGATGGGAATAGCTTCTTTACTACAAAACTATTCTGTAAGGGGACTTGCTGTGGTTGGGGCCTTAAATATTTCTCAAATTATATCAAATCTTTTTAATGTAGGCATCATAGCTATGGGAAGTGCGATTTCCATAATTTTAGGCAGGAGGCTGGGTGCAGGCGAGATGGATGAGGCAAAGGAATATGCAGTAAAATTAATCTTTTTTACAGAAATAATCTGCTTTGCTACAGCCTTAGTGCTTATGTTGCTTGCACCTTATTCCCAATGATATACAATACAACCGATGAGATAAAGATGCTGGCGGCTTCATTTATAAGGGTAGCGGCAGCCTGTATGCCTATATATGCATTTGAAACCTGTTGCTATTTTACCATACGTTCAGGAGGCAAGACCTTTATTACATTTTTGTTTGACAGTGTGTTTATGTGTGTTGTATCCGTGCCGGTTGCGTATGTGTTAGTTCATTTTACAGCGTTGAATGTAGTTACTGTATATCTCTTTGTTCAGCTTGTGAGCCTTTTAAAATGTATAATAGGCTTCCTTATGGTGAAAAAGGGAATATGGTTAAATAAGTTATCTTATTAAGATGGAGGTAGAATTAGTATGAAACTGATAATAGTAATTATATTTGCTATTGTTTATTTATTAAACTATGTAAATAAGAATAAAAATAATAAGGGCATAGTAACTAAATCTGCTGCTCAAGTTACTCCTAAGCCTAATAATCCTTACTGTGCTGTGGGGCAGGATTATAACTCAAACTCAAAGAAGGCTTTTATGGAGAGCAATACTTATCAAACAAGCCCTATGATGAATGAGCAGGCTGTAAGCAGGGAAGCGGTTATAGAGGGATTAACGGAGTTTAACAAAGCACTTGATAAAAGGCGGGCAGAGAAAGAGTCTAAAAAGACTAAGCAAACAAAGGCAGCTAATCAAGCTCAGCCCAAAAAGGCTGCATCTAAGCCATATAGTGTTATAAGTAAGCCTGAAAATGAAGAAAAGTTTAAAGAATCAAGCTATGGATTTGGCATTTTTGATGATTTTGCGGCTTCAGATACACTTTACCTGGCTAGAAAAGATGTGGAGATGAGGAAGCAACAGAGGACCTCTTATATTTAATCTTTATAATTTAAAATAGGTATCACGATTTGAGATTTTTTCAGATTGTGATATTTTTGTTTAAAATTTATAGCTATAATAGAGTAGAATTCAATGTCAAACTAGATTTATAAGCATATTTATGAGGGAAATAATAAAATTAGCAGTATGATTTATTAAATGTAACCAAAATGAAACTGGGGGTAAAATGATAGCAGAATATTTCGTGTGTAAAAGGAGGATATTATGAGAGCGACTAAGGGAAGATCTAAGGGAATGAGAGTTCTTGCAACTGCATTTGCACTAATGATAGGACTCACTAGTTTTACGAGCTTACCTGCTAAAGCAGGCATGAAGGAAGGTATAAAAAAAGAGTATACCACATCAGATGTGGAGAACTCTTTGTTAGAGCTTGGTAAAAGGGCAGTTAAAGTAGGCAGCGAAACTTACGATGTAACCCTGTCAGTTAAAGACAAAAGTTTTGAGAGTAATAAGAAGATGCCGCTTTCTAATACTGATGTAGTATTTGTGGTGGATACATCTGCTTCTATGGATGAAGATAATGGATGGGCTCAGTTAAAGAATGTACTAGGAGATAACGAGAAGGGACTTATTTATAATATTTTAGGAAATGGTAATGAAGAATCAAATAACAGCGTTACCTTTGTAGGATATGGTGGAGGTTATTTTACATATACTACTGACTATTATATTTCAGATAAATTCACATCTAACAATATAGATAATGCTATTGCAGAATATGATAGTTCTATGAAGATGTCATCTAAAATTTATGGAAGCAAAGGCGGCGGTAACCTGATAGCAGGCTTTGAGGGGGCTAAAAAGGCCATTGCAAATCTTAAAAAAGATGGAAGAAATCAGGTAGTTGTATTAATAACAGATGGCGATCCAAGTGTTGGACATAGAATTTATACTTTATATGCTGATTCAGATAATAAACCTGGTGAGGGCTGGGAAGAGTATAGAGGAAGTGTATCAGCCAGGTACTGGAAAAGAATGGGTAACATCGCAAGTGGGTTATTCAAAAAATATATATATTCAAAGGATCTTGATGCATATAATACAAATAAAGAACACTTATCTGATTATGGAAAAGACTATGAATATAAAGATACCAAGTGGACTAAAGAAGTAAGGACTAATCTGAATAGCAGAATTGACATAACTGATCCAAGACAGATAAAATATACACTTGAAAAAAAGCTGAAGAGCTTAAAAAAATTAACATCTAATGATAAAATATATACTGTAAATGTAAAGAATATAAAAAGCAGTCTACTTGAAAAAGATTTATTTAAAAAACATTACTACAATGCAACAGTTAAAGAGACAGGTGAAACATTATATAATGACATTGAGGATAGTTTATCTGAAGTTGAAAAATATACTTACAAGGCTACAGGTATCAAGCTTCATGAGGAGCTTTCTGAGTTTGTTGATTTTCCTATAGGGGAAAGTCTAGTCTTAAATATTGGTGAAAATAAGGTTGTGCTGAAGCCGGGAACTGAGACATCCGGAGTTATTCCTTTTGCAGCAGAAGGAGAAAACTATGGTCTTGGTGATGTTGAAGTTAGATATAATAAGGGAGATAAGAGTTTTAACTGGACAATTGCAGAGGGAATTCCAGAAGGAACAACTATTAGTTTAACATATAGAGTTAAATTAAATAATAAAGCTGTTAAACCTGGTAAAGGAGAAGATGAGGACTACAAAAAGGGTATTCAAGGATTAGTTAATACAGATGACAATACAGGTGACCATGCAAATAAGTTTGCTTATCCTGTTAGCAAGGAAAATCAGTCATATGCAAACTACGGGGTGATAGAAGTTGATAATAAGGGTAATTTTGAGCAGCTTAAGGGGGACAGCCTTGATAACAGGTTCCCTATAGCAGGAGTAAGACCGGATATCAAATATTGGTTTAAAATATATCATAAAACAACGGAAGGAGAAGAAAAATTTCAGGTTTCTAAGTACTTAGAAAAAGGTTTTGACTATTTTGTAAATATACGAAAATATTTAGGTTATGCTTTTAAGTATGGTTTTGTTGAAAAAAATGGTAAAAAAGAGGAAACACAACTTGTTAAGGACAGTGAAGGAAATTTAGGTATACAAGGAAAACTGGATCAGGATACTAAATTAGAATTATATTATGAAAGCAAAGAAGGTAAGGTTTTAGTTAAGGATATTTTTGAAAGATATGGTGCAGAGGCTGTTGTAGTTACAAGACAGGAAGACAAGGTTGGTTTTAATGCTGAGAAGATATATAGGGCATTAACAGAGGAGGAACTTGTTAGTAAAGCGGGTAAGAAAGGATATCCTGATTATGTAGGCTCATATACAACAATTACCCCGGAAGAGAAGAAGGTAAATGTTGATAAGGATACTACTAGTGTAGAATTTAGATATGCGCTTAAGGAAGAGAATATTGATGTGTATGACCACTTTAATGGTGGGGAAGGAGTGTATAGACAGGGTTATGAACTTTCTGTAGGAAAGGGGAATAAGATTGAGTATGCACCGGTGCTTACTAAAGAGGAAATAAATGCTATGGGTAAGACTGGTGACTGGCAGGTAGTTAAACAAGATGATGGTAAAAGTTTTAAAGTAGAGACGAACGAGGCTGGAGTAAGATCTGTACATATCTACTATTTACAGAAAGCTAAGCTCCATATAACTCATTACTATTCTGATAAAGAAGGTGAGAAGGACAATAAAGAAGAGCTTGTAGAGGATGTATTGTTCACTGATAAAATGAAGGCCGCTGTTAAAGAGAATAAGGATAATCAGATTGCACAGGCTATTATAAAAAGGGGCGAAGATGGCTCTGAAACCCAGCTTAACTTTGATTCTACCAAGTCTTTTACCGATGAATTTACTATTGATAATGAAGATATTTATGTAGAATTATACTATGATTACATACCAAAAGATGTTGTTCATACTGTAAGGCATATCTATGAAGGTTCATCAGAGTCATTACAGGAAGTTTATACAAAAGCTTATAAGGAAGAGGATGAGTATAGATATGCTGCTCTCAACAAAGATGGATGGAAGCTCAAGGAGGGTTCTGAAAGAGAATATAGTGGCATAGTAAGCCTTGAAGGACAAAAAGAGTTTACCTTCACCTATGTTAGAGATGTGGTCAAAGTGACTGTAAAAGACATTGTAAAAGATGAAAATGGTGATACTATTTCAGAAGAGATAAGGTATCAGGGAGAGTCTGAAAAAAAACAAACCATACAAGGTTGATGCAATAAGCACTGTAAACAGTAAGTTTTGGGATATTTCACCTAGTCAGTCAATAGAGAGAGTATTAACTAATGATGAAGAAGTTTTCGAATTTGTTTATCAGAAGAAAACTAAGACAATCAAAATTTCAGATAAGTATGGTGATACAGAGGCTTCAATTAGAAGTACATCAACAACTGCAATTGATGCAGCTTTTGAAGTTGAACCATTATTAAAAGATAATTGGGTAGTTGAGAGTGTTACTGTAAATAATGAGAAGAGGGAACTTGAGGATGGCAAGTTAAACATCAATGGATATGGAAATGATGACATAGTTTTTACTTACAAGAGAAATGAGAGGCCATCAGTACCTGAAGAGAGGCCGGAACCACAGGGTCAGTCAGTTCCTCTTGTGCCAATCCCTTCTATTCCTGTAGTAACTGTAACGGATGATACTACTCCACAGGAAGCACCGCAGCTCCAACAACTGAAACCAATGATGCGGTTGATATAACTGAAGATGAAACTCCACAAGGAGATGCTGAAGATGAGACTCCACAAGAAGATGCTGAAGATGAAGATACAGGCATAGCAGAGATTGATGATGATGTTACGCCTCAGGGTGAAGCTAATAAGAATAATGTAAGCACTGAGGAGACAATTGATTCTGAAGATGACACTGCCCCTAAAGGCTCTACAGCACTTCCAAAGACAGGTGGAACTAATCCTGATGTATTAGGGCTGATTGGACTTGGTCTTATGGGTTTGGCAGTTATAGTTAAGAGAAAGATAAAATAATCATATTATAATATTTTAGGAAATAATTTTTTGGGGCTGTTGCTTTGACAAATAGAAAATGTCAGGGCACAGCCTCTTTTTATGCAATATTTTATTGACAGGAGGAATACCGAAAGCTACAATTACAGAGATAGTTTTGTACTTTAATTTTGATGAAATGTATTTGAAACCGGATGGCAGATATGGATCAAAGCCTAGACTTTGGTCATTTATATATAGGGAAGATATGGAAAATATTTATAAGGCGCTAATGAATAACAAAGACAGTAATTTTTATCCATTTCATATGCCGGGGCATAAGAGAAATATTGAAATGATTAAAAAACATGGTTTATGGGATGAAACTCTTACACCGTATGATATTGACATAACAGAAATTGATAACTTTGATAATCTCCATAATCCTGAAGGAATTATAAAAAAAGCACAAAAGAGGGCGGCAAGGCTTTATGGAGCAAGGGAGAGCATCTACTCTGTGAATGGAAGCACCGGGGCAATACTTGCAACACTTGGAATTTTGAATCGTGGGGATTCTGTACTTATAGCCAGAAACTGCCATAAAGCTGTATATCATGGAGTGGAATTGTATGGACTTGTTCCTCATTATATTGAAGGTGAGGTTGATGGGCTTGGAATATACCAGAGTATAAAACCAAAAGAGATAGAGAATATTTTAAAAGCTAATAAGAAGAAATGTGAAATTATTGACAAAGAAGATGAGCAGAAACAACAGATTAATGTTTTTATCAAGCTTGTAGTTATCACTTCGCCAACCTATGAGGGAGTAGTATCTGATATCAGGGAAATAGCAGATATTTGCCATAAATATTCAGCTTTGCTGATGGTAGATGAAGCACATGGAGCACATTTTGGCTTTGATGAATATTTTCCGGAAACAGCAGTAAGACAGGGAGCTGATTTCGTTGTACAGAGCCTTCATAAAACGCTGCCGTCATTTACACAAACAGCCATTCTGCATATTTGTAATGAAGATGAAACTATAATTAATAGAATCCGCAGACAGTTTAACCTGATTGAAACCTCCAGTCCTTCGTATGTGTTTATGGCAGGGATGGAAAATTGCTTAAGTCTTATAGACAAAGAGGGAAGAGAACTTTTTGCAGAGTATAAAAAAAGACTGGTAGATTTTAGAAGTAAGGCAGCAGCATTAAAAAATATTAAGGTATATTTGCCTGATAATTGCTGTGCCTATGACTATGGAAAAATAGTTATTACTGCAGGGATAAACTCCGGAGTTCGGCTTTACAAATGTTTATATGAAGAATATCATCTTATTATGGAAATGAAATCCAAGGATTATGTAATTGCCATGACAAGTATTTTTGATACTGATGAGGGATTTGAAAGGTTGATCAAAGCTCTTTTTAAGATAGATAATGATAAAACCTTCTTTAAACTTGATAATAACACAGAATTTGATTATACTTTAAGAAGTGGAAATCTGCCTAAGAGGAAATTAATTCCTTCAGAGGCTTTAGAATTATCATTTGAAAATAGAGAAAAAGTACCACTTGAAGCTTCGGAGGGACTTATTGCGGCTGAGTATGTGTATTTTTATCCGCCGGGTATTCCTCTTTTGGTGCCGGGAGAAGTGATTGAAGAGAGTGTTATTCATCAGATAAAGTCTGCTAAGCAAAACGGCATAGAAATTTATGGAGGATGTGACGGAAATGGGATATTTGTATGTACTCATAGGTAAGAGTGCAACTGGAAAGGATAGCATATATAAGAGGCTTTTGGAAAATAGTGAACTTGACCTAAAAGAAGCTGTTCTTTATACTACACGTCCTATGCGTGAAAATGAAACTGATGGTGTCGAGTATAATTTTGTAACCGAAAATGAATTAGTAGAACTTAGAAATATGGGAAAGGTGATAGAGGAACGCTGTTTTCATACTATAGATGGACCTTGGTATTATTTTACTGTAAATGATGGAAATATGGATTTAATGAAAAATAATTATATTTGCATTAATACCCTGGCCGGGTTTAATCAGATGAAGACCTATCTTGGGAGCGATAAGGTTAAGCCTATTTATATAGAAATTTCAGATATTGAACTTATAAAAAGAGCGGTGAATAGAGAGGAAAAACAGGCTGTGCCCAATATTGCGGAGATTTGTAGGCGCTTTTTAGCTGATTATACAGATTTTAATGAGGAAAACCTGAAACTATCAGGAATAGATGCAGGTTCCAGATTTAAAAACTATGATTTAGAGACTTGTGTAGATGAAGTAACTGCTTTTATAAAGGAAAACTAATATGGATATTAAAATCAATCCGTTGATGCTGCCGAAAACTACAGAAGTAGAAAAAACTGTTAGAACAGATGATGAACAGTTTAAATTTACCCTTATAAAAAATATTGAGGATAATTCTCTTGCTGAAAGACTTAATGCTATGATGAATTCCATAACTATGGAGGGCAAGAAACTAAAAAAACATATGGATATAAGGGATATGAGACATTACCGAGGCCTAATCAAAGAGTTTCTAAATGAGGTGTTATCCAGAAGCCATGAATTCTCAAGGGAAAACTATTTGGATAGACGGGGGCGGCATAGGGTTTATGGCATAATTAGGGTTATAGATAAGGAACTGGATGAACTTGCAGAAGAACTTGTAAAGGATGAAAAAGATGCTATAGGCATACTTGGAAAGATAGATGAGATACAGGGGCTTTTGCTTGATATTTTTACCTGATACAGGAGGCAGATATGAATGTAAATATTTTAGGCAGGGAAAACCTTATAGAATATATGAAAACTGCTGCTTTAAGGGAAGAATTTTCTCATGCATATATCTTTGAAGGTGAGAAAGGTATGGGAAAACTCTTCGCAGCTAAGGAGTTTGCAAAATTAATACTGGGCTGTGGCAAGGAAACAGAAGAGGAAAAGCAGATTGTATGCAGACAGGTGGATAATGGAAATAGTCCGGACATCATCTATGTTGAACCTGATAAGCCAAGTGGTATAAGTGTAGATGAGATACGAACTAAAATTGTGGCAACAAGTGATGTTTTTCCTTATGGGAAATACAAGCTATATATAGTTAAAGAGGCAGAAAAAATGACTGAGCAGGCTCAGAATGCCCTGCTTAAGACAATAGAAGAACCGCCGGAATATGTTATAATCATTTTACTTTCTGCAAATAAAAACCGCTTACTTCCTACAATAAGGTCAAGATGTGTGACGCTTGATGTTAAGCCTGTTGATGCTGATATTATAAAGGAATATCTTATAGATAAGTATGAAGTAGTTGATTATGTGGCAGATATGGCGGCTAAATTTTCAGCGGGAAATATAGGCAGGGCTGTGAGGTACGCTTCTGATGAAGATTTCCTTGAAATGAAAAATGTAGTGCTTAAAATACTTAGAAATCTGGATAAAGAGAGTATAACTGAGGAAATCGCAAGCATACTCAATCTTGAAGGATATAAGAAGGAAATAAAGGACTGCATAGAGCTTATGATACTCTGGTTCAGGGATTTACTTGTACTTAAGACTACAGGAGATGCGAATAGGATACTTTTTTTAGAGAAGAATACAAATATCTTAATGAGCAGATAGCCAAGAGAAATTATAGTTCTATAGAGAGGGCTCTTGAATGTATGGAAAAAGACTAAGAAGCGTCTGGATGCAAAATGTGAAGTTTGATACGGCAATAGAAATAATGCTGATGTATATGAAAGATAAATAGATAGGGAGAAACATGGTAACGGTAATTGGAGTTAGATTTAAAAGGGCGGGAAAGATATTTTTTTCAATCCTGAAAAATCTTGATATAAGGGCAGGAATGCATCGTAATAGTAGAAACTGCAAGAGGAATTGAATATGGGCTTGTGGCTATAGGAAGAAAAGAGATAGAAGAAGACAGGATAGTACAACCGCTCAAAGAGGTTATAAGAATAGCCACGCCAGAGGATGATGAGACTGACAGACGCAATAAGGAAAGAGAGAAAGAGGCTTTTGCAACCTGCCTTGAGAAGATTAAGAAACATGAACTTGCAATGAAACTTATTGCCTGTGAATACACCTTTGATAATAATAAAGTAATGTTTTATTTTACAGCTGACGGAAGAATAGATTTTAGAGAGCTTGTAAAGGACCTCGCATTCATATTTAAAACCAGAATTGAACTTAGGCAGATAGGTGTAAGAGATGAGGCTAAGATGAAGGGCGGAGTAGGAATTTGTGGCAGGCCTCTCTGTTGCCACACATTCTTATCGGAATTTATCCCTGTTTCGATAAAAATGGCTAAAGACCAAAATTTTTCGCTGAATCCAAGTAAAATTTCAGGTGCTTGCGGAAGGCTTATGTGCTGTCTTAAGAATGAGGAAGCGGCTTATGAATATCTTAATTCTACCCTTCCTGATGTGGGGGATATAGTAGAGACCATAGAAGGATTTAAAGGTGAGGTAAGTTCTGTAAGTGCGTTGAAGCAGCTTGTCAAACTTATTATTGAGAATGAAGGTGGAGTTAAGGAAATCAAAGAATATAAGATTACTGATTTAAAATTTAAGCCTAAAAAGAAGAGGCAGAATGTGGAAGTGGAATCATCTGAGATAAGGCATTGGAAGCACTGGAGAGAGCTGAACGCAAGGCACATTTAGACTAAGAAGGATAAAGATGGAATTTGAACTTAAGGATAGAGAAAGACTTGATGACCTTGAGATAAGCGGATTACATATTATACAATCGCCTGATAAATTCTGCTTCGGTATGGATGCGGTGCTTTTATCAGGCTTTGCTTATGCTAAAAAAGGCAGCAAGGTCATAGATTTGGGTACAGGTACAGGAATTTTGCCCTTACTTTTATGGGCAAAAACTGAAGGAGAACATTTTATAGGGCTTGAAATTCAGGAAGAAAGTGCGGATATGGCAAGGCGGAGTGTTAAGGGGAATAATATTTCAAATATTGAAATAATAGATGGAGATATCAAGTTTGTTGATAAATTATTTAATAGACAGAGTTTTGATGTGGTTACATCTAACCCGCCATACATGATAAGTGAGCATGGAATTACAAATGCTGATGCACCCAAACAGATTGCAAGACATGAGATATTGTGTACTCTTGAGGATGTGGTGAGAGCTGCAGAATATTTGCTAAAGGCGAATGGAAAATTTTTTATGGTACATCGCCCCTTCAGGCTGCCTGAAATTTTTGAAAGCCTAAGGAAATACAGGCTTGAGCCTAAAAGGATGAGGCTTATATATCCACAGGTGGATAAAGAGCCTAATATGGTTCTTATAGAGGCCGTAAAACAGGGTAAGCCGAGGCTTACAGTTGAAAAACCGCTTATAGTTTATGATAAGGACATGAAATATACTGAAGAGATGATGAGGGACTACAGGTACTAGAAAGGAAGGATATGGCAGGAAGGTTGTATTTATGCGCTACACCTATTGGCAATCTGGAGGATATTACATTCAGAGCAGTAAGAACTCTTAAGGAAGTGGATGTAATAGCAGCAGAAGATACAAGAAACTCAATAAAGCTGCTTAATCATTTTGAGATAAAAACTCCACTTACCAGCTATCATGAGTTTAATAAATATGATAAAGCCAAGGTTTTAGTGAATAGAATCCTAGGAGGTGAAAATGTAGCTCTAATTACCGATGCAGGCACGCCGGGAATATCAGATCCGGGAGAGGAACTCGTAAGGCAGTGCTACGAGGCAGGAGTGGAAGTAACATCGTTACCTGGGGCAGTGGCCTGCATTACTGCTCTTACCCTGTCAGGGCTTTCTACAAGGCGTTTTGTCTTTGAAGCCTTTTTACCTAATGATAAGAAGGAAAAAACAGCAATTTTAGAAGAACTTAGATCTGAGACAAGAACAATCATTCTCTATGAGGCTCCACATAGACTAAAAAAGACTATAACAGAACTTGTACCAATATTAGGTAATAGAAAATTAACGGTAGTTAAAGAATTAACAAAACTTCATGAAAATGTGTTTTTAACTACGCTTGAAGAAGCCTTAGACTATTATCAGGAAAACGAACCACGAGGGGAATTTGTCTTGGTTATAGAGGGTAAAAAGCTGGAGGAGATTAAGAAAGAGAAGGAGGCCTTCTTTCAGGAAATGGATGTAAATGAGCATATGAAAATCTACCTTGATAAGGGTATGGATAAAAAAGAGGCTATGAAGGCTGTTGCGGTAGATAGAGGAATACCTAAGAGGGAAGTGTACAAGATGCTGCTGGCAGATACATAGATTGATAAAACTGCAAAAATTTTATACAATAGAAAGGAATAATTATGTTTAGATTTTTTACTAATAACAGAACAAAAACTGTCATTGCTCTAAGTGCTTTTATGCTGCTGTCATCTTTTAACATTATAAGAAGAGAAAATGTGCAGGCAAAGGAAAATATGAACATTAAGGCTCATAAAAGCTATGAAAATCTATTGATAAAATATAAGAAAAATATTAAGAAGACTGCAGGTATTTATTTTGACAATTATGAATATGACAAGAAATTAAATCCTAAAAAAGTGACCGTAAATTTTTGCCTATCATAGATTTTTAATAAGGACAAAATAGATGAGTTGGTTGTTAAGTTTTGTATTAAAGGGGAAGAAGACCCACTCTATGAAGAAGTACTGACTTACTATAATGGCAGGCCTAAACAAGTTACTGTAAAAGGTTGGTATGGTGGAGCCGGTGGACAGTATTTTACGAGATATTATTATGATTCAGAATATTTTTTAGAGAGTGCTTCATTAATGTTAGGGGGGTATGTAGATTACTGTAAGTTAAAAGATGGCAAATTAAAAAAAGAGATTAGCTTTTTTTATGGTGAAGATAAAAAAGATAAATGATAGGATTGTATCAGAAATTAAATTTGAAAGTACTGAGAAGAAGTATAATGATAAGGAAGGCAAATATGGAATAAAGTTAATAAAAGCTTACTTCGGGAAAACTTAAAAAAATACAGAAAAAAACCTATAATTCTGAAGCATTTAAAGGAAAGAAAAATTTAAGGGATATAAATCCAATGGCGTGAAAGACTTGAAAAACTACTGCAATTTATAAAATATAAAAAAGTATAAAAAAGTAGTTGACAATATAAAAATTATGTGTTAAACTGTTTTAGCTGTCGCAGTTACAGGACAGTCACTGGAGAGGTGTCTGAGTGGTTTAAAGAGCCGGTCTTGAAAACCGGTGATCCTGAAAGGGACCGTGGGTTCGAATCCCACCTTCTCCGCTTGATATGGTTTATGTGTAAGCCTTGGAGAAATACCCAAGAGGCTGAAGGGGCTCCCCTGGAAAGGGAGTAGGTCGTTAGTAGCGGCGCCAGGGTTCAAATCCCTGTTTCTCCGTTGGTTTTGTAAAATAGAAACTCAAAAAAAGTTATTGACAATTGCAAAACCGTATGATAGAATATCTGAGTTGCTTAATGGTAATGAAGAAATGAAAGAACCTTGATAACTAAATAGTGAGACAATCTTGAAAATTCAAACGAACGCGTATAAGTAGTAATACTTGTACACCTTTAAAAAAACAGTAAAAATTATTGACTTTAGCCGGTCAATAACGGAATAAGCAAGAGATGATAAATGTCAGCTTGTTCTGACGAAGGCAAACACTTTTTATGAGAGTTTGATCCTGGCTCAGGATGAACGCTGGCGGCGTGCCTAACACATGCAAGTCGAACGGAGATTACAGACGGAAGTTTTCGGATGGAAGGCTGTAATTCTTAGTGGCGGACGGGTGAGTAACGCGTGGGCAACCTGCCCTGTACAGGGGGATAGCAGCTGGAAACGGCTGGTAAGACCGCATAAGTCGGCGAGACCGCATGGTTTTGCTGGGAAATGAGCAATCAGGTACAGGATGGGCCCGCGTCCGATTAGCCAGTTGGCAGGGTAAAAGCCTACCAAAGCAACGATCGGTAGCCGGACTGAGAGGTCGGACGGCCACATTGGGACTGAGACACGGCCCAAACTCCTACGGGAGGCAGCAGTGGGGGATATTGCACAATGGAGGGAACTCTGATGCAGCGACGCCGCGTGAGTGAAGAAGTATTTCGGTATGTAAAGCTCTATCAGCAGGGAAGATGATGACGGTACCTGACTAAGAAGCCCCGGCTAACTACGTGCCAGCAGCCGCGGTAATACGTAGGGGGCAAGCGTTATCCGGATTTACTGGGTGTAAAGGGAGCGCAGGCGGTTTGGCAAGTTGAGAGTGGAAGCAGGGGGCTCAACCCCCTGACTGCTCCCAAAACTGTTAAACTTGAGTATGGGAGAGGCAGGCGGAATTCCTAGTGTAGCGGTGAAATGCTTAGATATTAGGAAGAACACCGGTGGCGAAGGCGGCCTGCTGGACCAAAACTGACGCTGAGGCTCGAAAGCGTGGGTAGCAAACAGGATTAGATACCCTGGTAGTCCACGCTGTAAACGATGAATACTAGGTGCTGGGAGGCATAAGCCTTTCGGTGCCGCCGCAAACGCATTAAGTATTCCACCTGGGGAGTACGTTCGCAAGAATGAAACTCAAAGGAATTGACGGGGACCCGCACAAGCGGTGGAGCATGTGGTTTAATTCGACGCAACGCGAAGAACCTTACCCGGTCTTGAGATCCTCCTGAATACGGAGTAATGTCTGTAGTCCTTCGGGACAGGAGAGACAGGTGGTGCATGGTTGTCGTCAGCTCGTGTCGTGAGATGTTGGGTTAAGTCCCGCAACGAGCGCAACCCCTGTTTTCAGTAGCCAGCGGTTAGGCCGGGCACTCTGGAAAGACTGCCGAGGATAACTCGGAGGAAGGCGGGGATGACGTCAAATCATCATGCCCCTTATGACCGGGGCTACACACGTGCTACAATGGCAGTTACAGAGGGAAGCGAAGGCGTGAGCCGGAGCGAATCCCAGAAGGCTGCCTCAGTTCGGATTGTAGTCTGCAACTCGACTACATGAAGCTGGAATCGCTAGTAATCGCGAATCAGAATGTCGCGGTGAATACGTTCCCGGGTCTTGTACACACCGCCCGTCACACCATGGGAGTCGGAAATGCCCGAAGTCAGTGGCCTAACCGCAAGGGAGGAGCTGCCGAAGGCAGGTCTGGTGACTGGGGTGAAGTCGTAACAAGGTAGCCGTATCGGAAGGTGCGGCTGGATCACCTCCTTTCTAAGGAAGAAGAAGTAAAGATTGTCTTACTGTCTAGTTATCAATGATAACTTATTATCAACGAGCAATGTGGATGCGAAAGAAAAATTTGTGAAAGCTTGCTTTCGGACAAATTTTTATGAGCAGACACACTGCGACTGACTCTAGCGAGGACGAACGAAGTGAGTTCGAGCTAGGAGGAAGGCGTGAGTTGCGAGTTTTGGATAACGAAATATTTCTAGTGGCGATGCGTCTAGGGGTCACACCCGTTCTCATCCCGAACACGAAGGTTAAGGCCTAGGCGGCCGATGGTACTGCACTGGAGACGGTGTGGGAGAGTAGGTGGTTGCTAGATTTATGGGCTTATAGCTCAGCTGGTTAGAGCGCACGCCTGATAAGCGTGAGGTCGATGGTTCGAGTCCATTTAAGCCCACTCAGGATATAATCCTGAAATGTACCTTGAAAACTGCATACCGAACAAATATTTATGCAAGTATAGCTTTTGATGATTTATTCATTAGAAGATATATAGCTAGATATGAAACAACATCGAGAAGTTGTTTTCTTGACAAACACGAGTCGAAGACAAATGTTAATAGAGAGAACAATAAAACAATGTATTTATTAAAAAGATTTTATAACAGTACGCTAGCTGTTATAGAATTATTAAAGAGAACCATAATGAGTTATCTAAAATACCGTTGAGATGGGTCACTCGCAGAAATGCTTCGCATTTCACGCTCGTGATAGGCGTTTCGTGGAAACGCCTACCTGCAAGTATGAGCCACCGCTTACAAGCAAGCTTGTGCGGTGTCTAACACTTGCAGGCATTCCCATCTCAACGTTGGTCAAGTTTACAAAGGGCGCAGGGCGGATGCCTTGGCACCAGGAGCCGAAGAAGGACGTGATAAGCTGCGAAAAGCTGCGGGGAGGAGCAAATATCCATTGATCCGCAGGTATCCGAATGGGGAAACCCGGCAGAAAGAACTTCTGTCACCGTATGATGAATCCATAGTCATACGGAGGGAACCCGGCGAACTGAAACATCTAAGTAGCCGGAGGAAGAGGAAGAAACATCGAATCCCTAAGTAGTGGCGAGCGAAAGGGGACGAAGCCCAAACCAAGGATTTATCCTTGGGGTTGAGGACCACATACGAAGAAGCAGTAGGTAGCAGAACGGTTTTGGGAAAGCCGGCCATAGAGAGTGAAAGCCTCGTATGCGAAACAGACTGTGATTCAGTGGTATCCGGAGTACTACGGGACACGAGAAACCCCGTAGGAAGCAGGGGGGACCACCCCCCAAGGCGAAATACTACCTGGTGACCGATAGAGTATAGTACCGTGAGGGAAAGGTGAAAAGAACCCCGGGAGGGGAGTGAAAGAGAACCTGAAACCCTGTGTCTACAAGCTGCGGAAGAGTTATTCTATGTGCTTACCTACTCTTACGAAAATTACTTGTCTGTGAACTCAGCTACATCGTCAACATACTCGCTGTAGACAACTACAGCTGCGTGTGTTTCCTTGTATCTGAGCCCACATTCTGCGTAATTCAGTATCGTAGAAGTAGGCAAGCACATAGAACGCTCGACCGTGTACTTTTTGTAGAACGGTCCGGCGAGTTGCCGTTGCTGGCAGGTTAAGTACTTAAGGTACGGAGCCGAAGGGAAACCGAGTCTTAACAGGGCGGTAAGTCAGTAACGGCAGACCCGAAACCGGGTGACCTACCCATGGCCAGGATGAAGTCTGCGTAAAAGTGGATGGAGGTCCGAACACACGTCTGTTGAAAAAGGCGGTGATGAGCTGTGGGTAGCGGAGAAATTCCAATCGAACTCGGAGATAGCTGGTTCTCCCCGAAATAGCTTTAGGGCTAGCCTCGGTATAGTCTAATGGAGGTAGAGCACTGAATCGCTGCGGGGGCGTCAAAGTCTACCAATGCGTATCAAACTCCGAATGCCATATAGATGTTTACCGGGAGTCAGACTGTATGAGATAAGTCGGACAGTCAAAAGGGAAACAGCCCAGACCATCTGCTAAGGTCCCAAAGTGTATGTTAAGTGGTAAAGGATGTGGGGTTTCGAAGACAACTAGGATGTTGGCTCAGAAGCAGCCATTCATTCAAAGAGTGCGTAATAGCTCACTAGTCGAGAGGTCCTGCGCCGAAAATGTCCGGGGCTGAAACATAACACCGAAGCAATGGAACATGCCTTTTGGTATGTTGGTAGGGGAGCATTGATAACACGAAGAAGCGGTACCGTAAGGAGCCGTGGAGGGTTATCAAGAGAGAATGCCGGAATGAGTAGCGAGATGAAGGTGGGAATCCTTCAGGCCGTATATCCAAGGTTTCCAGGGTAAAGCTGATCTTCCCTGGGGAAGTCGGGACCTAAGCTCAGGCTGAGAAGCGTAGGCGATGGACAACTGGTTGATATTCCAGTACCTCTGGCTGTCAGAAATGTGGGGACACGGAGATTCAGGGAGTGCCTGTAAAGGATTCAGGTGCAAGCATGGTTTATGCCGGGCAGGCAAATCCGTCCGGGTAAGTGAACTGTGTGATGCGGACCGAAATATAAGTAGGGAAGCTCCTGGGAGAGCCGTCGAGAAAAGCCGCTATTGTGTAGTCAGAGCCCGTACCGTAAACCGACACAGGTGGATGGGGAGAGTATCCCAAGGCCGGCGGGAGAAGCATTGTTAAGGAACTCGGCAAAATGGCCCCGTAAGTTCGCGATAAGGGGTGCCTGTAGAGATACAGGCCGCAGAGAATAGGCTCAAGCAACTGTTTAGCAAAAACACAGGTCTATGCGAAACCGTAAGGTGATGTATATGGGCTGACGCCTGCCCGGTGCTGGAAGGTTACGGGGAGTGCTTAGGAGCAATCCGAAGGTACGAACTTAAGCCCCAGTAAACGGCGGCCGTAACTATAACGGTCCTAAGGTAGCAGAAATTCCTTGTCGGGTAAGTTCCGACCCGCACGAAAGGCGTAATGATTTGAGCGCTGTCTCAACAATGCACCCGGTGAAATTGAAGTACCAGTGAAGATGCTGGTTACCTGCGCCAAGACGGAAAGACCCCATGGAGCTTTACTCCATCTTGGTACTGGGATTAGATATATGATGTACAGGATAGGGTGGGAGACAAAGAAGCAGGGACGCCAGTTTCTGCGGAGTCAATGTTGGGATACCACCCTTCGTGTATCTGGTTTCTAACCTTTGCCCGTTATCCGGGCAGGGGACAATGCCAGGAGGGGAGTTTGACTGGGGCGGTCGCCTCCGAAAGTGTATCGGAGGCGCTCAAAGGTTCCCTCAGAATGGTTGGAAACCATTCGCAGAGTGTAAAGGCAGAAGGGAGCTTGACTGCGACACCGACGGGTGGAGCAGGTACGAAAGTAGGACTTAGTGATCCGGTGGTATGTAAGTGGGAATGCCATCGCTCAACGGATAAAAGCTACCCTGGGGATAACAGGCTTATCACTCCCAAGAGTTCACATCGACGGAGTGGTTTGGCACCTCGATGTCGGCTCATCGCATCCTGGGGCTGTAGTAGGTCCCAAGGGTTGGGCTGTTCGCCCATTAAAGCGGTACGCGAGCTGGGTTCAGAACGTCGTGAGACAGTTCGGTCCCTATCTGGCGCAGGCGCAGGATATTTGAGGAGAGCCGTCCTTAGTACGAGAGGACCGGGATGGACGAACCGCTGGTAGACCAGCTGCAGTGCCAGCTGCACGGCTGGGAAGCCAAGTTTGGCAGGGATAAACGCTGAAGGCATCTAAGCGTGAAGCCCCCTCCAAGATAAGATATCCCATAGCGTAGGCTAATAAGACCCCTTAGAGAGTATGAGGTTGATAGGTCAGTGGTGTAAGCGGAGTAATCCGTGTGCCTTCTGATACTAATAGGTCGAAGGCTTGACCAAAGAAAAGGAAAGATGTTGATTCGGTTGCAGTTTTCAAGGTATATTTATTCCTCAATAGCTCAATGGTAGAGCGCACGGCTGTTAACCGTGATGTTGTAGGTTCGAGCCCTACTTGGGGAGTTTGACATCTTAGATGTTGAAATTGTGTGTATGGCTCCATGGTCAAGCGGTTAAGACACCGCCCTTTCACGGCGGTAACAGGGGTTCAAATCCCCTTGGAGTCACTTTTGGTTCTTTAGCTCAGTTGGTTAGAGCAACCGGCTCATAACCGGTCGGTCCTGGGTTCGAGTCCCCGAAGAACCATTTTTTTATTATTTTTGGGATCTTAGCTCAGCTGGGAGAGCATCTGCCTTACAAGCAGAGGGTCACAGGTTCGAGCCCTGTAGGTCCCATTACTGCATTTATGTAGTATGCCGGTGTGGCGGAATTGGTAGACGCCCGGGACTTAAAATCCCGTGGGTAGTAATACCCGTACCGGTTCGACCCCGGTCACCGGCATTACAGAGGAATGGCTGCAGATATTATATCTGTAGCTGTTTTTTATGTTGTTATGCATTTTCCCCAATTCCTTATTTAATAAAACTCTCTGAAAAAGTTTATTTGTTGCAATTCTTATAATTGTGCCATATACTCTTGAAACCCTAGCCGACCGAGCAATGTCTTTAATATCTTCCCATAATTCAACTATCCGGATGTGCTGTATACAATTTTTTATAAAACTTCTTTTATCTATGGACATAATGCTATCATTATATTATACTAGATAATAAGAACTTTTGTTCTATTTAATATAATTATTTTATATTTTTGATTTACATTATCATACATGGAGGTTTCTTATGTGGGATATTGTTTTAATAGTAGTTGTATTATTAACACCGGTAATAATGTCATTATTATATTTTGCTGAAAGTGACAATAAGAATAATAGTGCTGTTGCTTTATTTATTCGATTTGTTAGAAAGTGTGCAGGCTTTGTGGTAAAATGTCTTTCTTTACTTTTGGTGGGGGATATAAAGTTTGTAAGCGAGATAGAAAAAGATGTGGAAAAAGATAATACGGGAGTTTAAGATGCTTGGAAAAGAAGCCTTAATGGAATTTTTAAAGAAAATCTTACCAGATGAAACTGATGAAAAAAAGATAAAAGAACAGGCTCACAAACTGGCTCTAAGAAAGCCCGAAAAATCAGATTCAGGATACCTGCTTATAGATCCTTTAGAAAATAAAGGAAATGGGAGATATGAGAAGGAAAAAATTAATAAAAGATTGTATAATTCTGAAGTTAAGAGTGAGCCATATTCAACCTTTGATAAAATGAGGAACTTAGTTAAAAAGGATGGAATATATGGTAACTGGTACTTTAGTGAAACTGATACCTTTATAAAAACAGGCTAAATTTATGGAGAAATTTACTGATAATACTGACAAGTTTTTATCCTATGAAGATGTATTATACAACTTATAACAGGATGGATGATAATCAGTTAAGAACATATTTTACCTGGAGGAATCAGGTTAGAAAAAGGTAATGTTATTAATGTTTCCACATCTTATTTTTTTATTGTTATTCATATGAACTTATAAATGAAATTGGAACAGTAAGTTATGAAGATACTATTGAAAAAAACTAATCAATATATGGACTGAATTTAGAAAATTTGATGAGAGCGTTGATAGTTATCTTCGCTCCTGGGTGAGGGATTATTATATTATTAATCATAATAATCTTTTACATTCATTTTCATATTATAGAGACTTGTTGCCAATTAGTTACTATAGTTTTGAACCTCAGCTTTATTCAGAGATGATGGAATTTAAGTGGGATAAATTGAAAGCAGTTGAGATATTTTCATCTTTTAGAATTACTGATGGTCAGTTTTATAAATCAGGTAATCAGGTTATAATTGAAGAATGTGCCTGCTATGTACTTAAGAAACTGGCAGTTCACCTAAAAAAAGCCGGAGTTGATATTAAGAAACTGTTTACTGCAAGGCAAAGGGAAGATATTTATTCGTTTTTTAGAGGAGCATTGTGTAGGCCCATTAATTTTTATGAACAGGCAGTTACACTTGATGGTATTGAAACTTATAAATTTAATGGTAAGTCTCGTAAAATAGAAGGTCCGGATATATGCAAATATAAGGCAATTGTCGGATATATATTAAAGCTTATTGAAGTTAATATGAGAAAGCGGTTCGGTTCTAAAAGAAGTTTACAGCCGCCGGCAATCAAGCAGGTAGAAAAGTGTTTATTTAATAATAGAAGAGATTATGGATATTATGCAGGAAGTCATATTTCTGATTTAAGTATATGGAAGAGAAAACTTCTTGAAACCATGTATGAAGATAGTTTTGAAGAGACTATAATTCAGGCAATTTCTGACTATCTTAAAGAGAAGAATATAGTTATTAAAAATGGTAAAATTGAAATAATTAAGCCAATTGAGATAGACCTTAGCAAAATCAAAAAAATTGAAAAAGACCATATTGAAACTGCTAAAAAACTCATTCTTGAAGAGGATGTTGAAAGAGATGAAAGTATATTTGATTTTGCTAAAGAAACAATAACTGATGAAGGTAATAAGCCTGAAACTGGCAATCTTCCTGAAAGGGAAGTTAAACATTATGATAATGGTGCAATCTCAGGCTATGCATTAGTAATAAATGCTTTGTCGAACGAGGCAAAAGACCTGATTTTACATCTTGCAAATGGTGAAAAAACAGGTTCTAATTATGAACTTCTTGTTGAAGAAATAAATGAGAAAGCACTTGAAATAACAGGTGATAACCTGATTGAATATGTATCAGGTGAGCCACAGATTTATGAAGATTATTTGAATGAAGTAAAAGAGGCAGTTGGAGGAAGGTCATGAATGTAACAGACAGAATACCGCTTAGAATAGCAAATACCCTGCTGAATTCCCTTAAGGGTGGAGTTGTGCCACGCACTGGCTTAGGATATATAACGGTAGGTAGGAAAGATGAAATAGATGCACTTTTAAATGATATTGAAATGATATCCGAAGGAGGTGCTTCATTTCGATTTGTTGTTGGGAAATACGGAGCAGGTAAGAGTTTTTTACTGCAGACTATTCGTAATTATGCCATGGAAAGAGGCTTCGTAGTGGTGGATGCTGACCTTTCTCCTGAGCGAAGACTTGTAGGCAATAAGGGTGATGGGCTCGCTACTTACAAAGAGCTTATGAAAAACCTCTCCACTCAAACCTCTCCTGATGGAGGTGCTTTAAGCCTCTTACTAAGCAAGTGGATAAGTGCACTTAAAACTGAGGTGATGACAGAAAACTCACTAACTGCTGACAGCGAGAAGCTTAACGGACTGGTTGAGATTAAGATTCATCAAACTGTAAATGAGCTTGAAACCATAGTACATGGCTTTGATTTGCAAGGATAATTTCCCTTTACTGGAAGGCTGTAGTTACTGAGGATGAAGAGCTTAAAAGTAGAACCTTAAAATGGCTTAGAGGAGAGTACGGGACTAAGACTGAGGCTAAGGCGGAGCTTGGAGTTGGTGTCATTATAAATGATGATGACTGGTATGAGTATATTAAGCTCTTTTCTATGTTCGTAGTAAAGGCAGGATATAAGGGGATGATAATGATGATTGATGAACTCGTCAATTTATTTAAGATTCCCAATTCTATATCAAGGCAAAATAATTATGAGAAAATCTTAACAATATACAACGATATAATGCAGGGCAAGGCGAAGTACTTGGGAGTGATAATGGGAGGTACGCCTCAGTGTGTAGAGGATACAAGAAGAGGTATATTTAGCTATGAGGCACTTAGGTCGAGGCTTGAAAGCAGTAGATTTTCTGATGGAAGTACAAGAGATTTGCTGTCTCCTATTATAAGGCTAAAACCTCTTACCCCTGAAGAAATGTATTTTCTTATCTGTAAGCTAGAGAAAATTCATGCTCAGGTGTACAAGTATGAGGCAGGGCTTAGCTCTGAAACCTTGCAGTATTTTATAAAAACTGAATTTAGCAGGGTAGGAGCAGGACAGAATATAACTCCTCGTGAGATAATAAGGGATTTTATAGAAATACTTAATATCCTCCTTCAAAACCCTGACAAAACCCTTGAGGGCATACTTGGAGGGGATGATTTTAACTACGCTAAGTCAAGTGAAGATACTGAGGAAATAAGAAGCGAATTTAAGGGATTTGAGATATGAGTACATTTGATAAGCTTGCTCCTTTATACAGGATTATATCTATAGAAATGGCTGGGAAGAGTTAAGGGAAATACAGGTTGCAGCCTGTGATGTTATATTTAATACTGACTCCAATCTTCTTATAGCCACACCTACAGCATCGGGTAAAACAGAGGCTGCCTTTCTGCCTGTGATAACTAAGCTTTACAATGAACCATCTGAAAGTGTAGGAGTCTTATACATAGCTCCACTTAAGGCTCTTATTAATGACCAGTTTGCCCGTATTGAGGAGCTGCTTGAGGAGGCTTATATACCGGTTACTAAGTGGCATGGGGATGTGTCTGCCAATGCTAAGAATAAGCTGCTTAAAAAGCCTTCAGGCATACTACAGACTACACCTGAATCCCTTGAAGCAATGTTAATGAGAAGGAAAGAACAGGCTGTTAAATTATTTTCTGATTTGAGATTTATCATAATTGATGAGGTACATAATTTCATAGGTGAGGAAAGAGGAACTCAGCTTATTTCTCTGCTTGAAAGGCTTCAAAAGCTAACAGGCATGATTCCTGTAAGGATAGGACTATCTGCAACACTTGGGGATATAGAGGGTGCAGAAGACTGGCTAAACGGCGGTACAGAAAGAAAGTGCATTACTCCTGATACCGGTGTTAAAAGGCGGAGAGCAGTGGTAATGGTAGAGCATTTTTATGAATTTGCTTTTCAGGAAAAGGATAAGAAGAACGAAATATCCTTTTACGATAATCTATATGAGCTAACTAGAGGGAAGAAGAGCATTGTATTTTCAAATTCGCGCTCTGAGGTAGAAAAAAACATTGTTAACCTTAAGGATGTGGCTAAAAAAAGAGGAGAGCCTGATGTATTTATGGTTCACCATGGCAGTATTTCAGCATCTGACAGGGAGTTTGTGGAAGAACAGATGAGGCTGTCTGACTTACCCCTTGTTACAGGAGCGACTGTTACCCTTGAGCTGGGTATTGATTTGGGAGACCTTGAGAGGATAATACAGGTGGGCTGTCCTAAGTCAGTGGCCAGCCTATCTCAAAGACTTGGAAGAAGCGGGAGACGAAGCGGAGTTTCAGAGATGTGCTTTTTGTTTGAAGAGGAAAAGCGAAGTGAGTCCACTGAGTTCTATAAGGCGATAAATTGGAGCTTTATTAAGTGTATAGCTTTAATTGAACTATATAGGGAAAATTATATAGAGCCGGTGCTGCCTGAGCGATATCCATTTGGTATACTCTACCACCAGACTATGAGTTTTTTATATAGCAGAGGTGAGGCAAGTCCGGAAGTTTTGGCGCAGTCACTCCTTAGTGAATATGCTTTTAGATTTGTTACGCAGGAGGACTACAAGGAATTATTGAGGTATCTCCTTAAGATAGGTCATATCGAGAGAACTGAGAACGGAGGCTTCATCTTAGGTACCGAGGGAGAAAAGATAGTAAATCACTATGACTTTTATTCGGTATTTGAATCTGATGTGGAATATTCTGTAAGAGAGGGCTCACACGAAATAGGTACTCTTACAAGGCTTATGCAGCCTGATACAACCTTTGTTCTGGGAGGAAAGAGCTGGATGGTTACAGAAATAGATAAGGAGAATAAGAATATCTATGTAAAGAGTGCCGAGGGGAAGCCACCTACAGTCTGGGATGGAACAGGAGAGGTTATTGAGCATACCAGAGTACTTAAGAAAATGAAGGAGATAATAACAACTGACTGCAAGTATCCTTATTTGGGAGATGGAGCAAAGAAGCGGCTTACTGAAATAAGACAGGTGGCAGCAGGTGCAGGGCTTGAAACCAAAGAAATCTTTGAAATATCTTCGGATACTTATGGGATATCTCTGTGGTTAGGCACAAGAGCGCTTAATTCCTTAGACTATATCTTAAATAAACTCCTGCCTGATAGAAAATTTGCAGAGCCTTACTGGCCGTTTTTAATAGTTAAAAATGTAACAAAGAATGAACTTATGGATGCACTTGACTACATAAGAAAAAATGATGTTACGGAAAGTGATTATATTGTTCCTAAAGATGCTAAAACCTTCGGGAAGTACAATGACTTTGTTCCTGAAAACCTCTTAATCAAGCAGTATGTTGATAGATATACTGATGTGGTGGAGATGAAAGAAGAGATTAGCTTATAAAAGTTTCGCCTTTTAAGAAGATATTAGAAGGTATTGGAAGGTTTTAAGACCAAGAAGATTTATAAGACTCAAAAGGCTTAAATGACTTAGAAGGCTTTAATATTAGAAGTTTTCAAAGACTGAGAAGATTTTAAAGATCAAGATGGTTTTAATGACCAAGAAGGCATTAAAAGCTACTGGAAAGCATTAGATTGGACTGGGAGAATGTTAGATGATAATAAGGACTCTGTCAGACTATTGCAAAGAAAAGTTTGGCACAAAGGTATATAGGTTGTCTTTATCCACAGGATGTAGCTGCCCAAACAAGGATGGAAGGGCAGGAAGAGGGGGCTGCAGCTTTTGCTCTGAGGGCGGTTCCGGGGAATTTGCCACCAAGGTAAAGCCGATAGAAGAACAGATTGAAGAGGCAAAAGATAGGGTGAAAAGCAAATTTCCAAAGGACATAAAGGAAGAAGACAAGAAGTATATTGCGTATTTTCAGTCATTTACCAATACTTACGGAGATGTAGACAGGCTTGGCGGGATTTTTAAGACTGCTATCTTAAGAGATGAGATTGCCGCCATATCTATTGGTACAAGGCCTGACTGCTTGGAAGATGATATGCTTGCCCTATTGGACGAGCTTAATAAAATAAAGCCTGTATGGATAGAACTTGGCTTACAGACGATTCACGAAGACAGCGCAAAGGCATTTAACAGGGGCTATAGTTTGCCTGTCTTTAATAAGGCTTATATAGAGCTTAAAAAGAGAAATATTGAAGTGATAGTCCATGTGATTTTGGGCTTACCGGGCGAAACAGATAAAGATATGTATGAAACTGTCAGGTATTTAGCAAATCTCAGTCCTAAGTTAGACGGAATTAAGCTCCACCTCCTCCATATATTAAAGAATACCAGACTAGAGAGGGAGTATAGGGAAAAGCCTTTTAAGATATTTAGTCTTGATGAATATACTGAAATTCTTATAAACTGTCTGAGAATACTGCCTGAAAGCGTGGTGATTCACAGGATGACGGGAGACGGCGATAAGAGGCTTCTGGTAGAGCCGCTTTGGAGCGCTGATAAGAAAAGGGTGCTAAACACCATAAATAAGGCTATTAGAGAAGCTAAAAGATAATAATATAAGTTGAAGAATATCATGATAGTGACACTGCCAATTAGGTATTTCTTGGGATATTATAAGTATCTTAAGGATATCATAATAGAGAGACTGTCCGATTAGGATAATTCAAGGAATATTATAAGCACCAGAAGAATATCATAATAGAGAGACTGTCCGATTAGGTTAATTTATAGGATATTAAGAATTAATGTAGTTAAACAAAATACTCATTGGAGAAAATAATGGCAAAGAATAATTATTATGCGGTAAGAATAGGAAAGACTCCAGGTATATATAAAACCTGGGAGGACTGCAAGGCTCAGGTTATAGGATATAAAGGGGCTATATATAAAGGATTTGTAGAAAAGCAGGATGCAGAAGACTTTTTAAGAGGAGGATTATCTGCTTCTAACACTGATGCGGCAAGTGATAATGATGAAAATCCGCAGGTAGAGCCCTCTGATAGTGAAATAACCGCTTATGTGGATGGAAGCTTTAGCGATGGGAAAATTTTTGGGTGTGGATGTATTATACTTAAAGACGGAGAGGTAATAGCTGAAATATCAAAGGCCTATGAGGATGAAGAGCTTGCCACAATGAGGAATGTGGCGGGAGAGATAAAAGCTTCTGAACTTGCCATGCAATATGCCTTAGACAATGGCTATACATCACTAAGTATCTACCACGATTATCAGGGGATAGCAAGCTGGTGCCTTGGGGAATGGAAGACAAACAAAGCAGGAACCGTAGCATATAAGCAGTTTTATGATGGCATAAAAGATAAAATAAGGGTTAATTTCATCAAAGTCAAAGGCCATTCAGGAAATGAGTATAATGAAATCGCAGATAAACTTGCAAAAAAGGCATTGGGAATTGTATAGACAATTAAATAAAAAATATAGTAAAGAAGAACAATAAAAAATATAAAAAAGTGTTGACATAATAGGCTTATTCATGTATAATATTCCTTGCTTGATTGCAAAACACTTATGAAAAACTTCGGGGTGTGGCTCAGTTTGGCTAGAGTACTTGATTTGGGATCAAGGGGTCGCAGGTTCGAATCCTGTCACCCCGACTTGTTTCTAAGTTTTGTAAATGAGCATAAATAAATATTTTTCTTGCGGGTGTGGTTCAATGGTAGAACACCAGCCTTCCAAGCTGGATACGTGGGTTCGATTCCCATCACCCGCTTTCATTTTGATTATTATTCAAAATGGGTTTGTACCGATAGCTCAGTTGGATAGAGCAACGGCCTTCTAAGCCGTGTGTCGGGGGTTCGAATCCCTTTCGGTACACTTAAGCTAGTCGGATTATATACATGGTGGGTATAGTGTAGTTGGTTAACGCGCCAGATTGTGGTTCTGGATACCGAGGGTTCGAGTCCCTCTACCCACCCTCCTAATGCAAAGGCGAAAGTCTTTGTATTTTTTGGGCTATAGCCAAGCGGTTAAGGCACGGGACTTTGACTCCCGCATCGACGGTTCGAATCCGGCTAGCCCAGCCATGCGGATATGGCGGAATTGGCAGACGCGCCAGATTTAGGTTCTGGTGGGAAACCCCGTGCAGGTTCAACTCCTGTTATCCGCATACTGACCGGACTTTATTGCATCTTGCATAAAGTTCGGTTTTTTTATATAATGTACGAGTATCAAAATGAATTATTCGATTCGTACTTGTTATAATAAAGTAAAGTTGTAGTAATTCTGCCTTATTAACATTCCGTTATATACAGCTAATAAGGAATTATAAGAACTAACTACAAACAAAATATTGCTTGCAAATAGGAGAGCAGTGATGAAAGACTTAATGAAAAAGTTTAGCCTGAAAGAATTTATCTGGATGACCATTGGTATCGAGATTATGGTAATTGGTATTTATTTCTTTAAATTTCCAAATAACTTTTCTTTCGGGGGAGCTACAGGTATAGCGGTTATTTTATCAAAGTATACCGTTGGATTTTTAACCAAGGGAAATATTGTAGTTATCTTCAATGTTTTACTCCTTATCATAGGATTTATGTTTCTAGGGAAAGAATTTGGACTAAAAACAGTATATTGCTCACTGGTTATGTCATTCTCACTGCAGGGCCTTGAGTACATAGCTCCACTTACGGGACCTCTTACAAATGAAACGATAATGGAACTTGTATATGCCATTTTTCTTCCGGCAATAGGCAGTGCTATATTATTTAATATAGGTGCTTCATCCGGAGGTACTGATATACTTGCAATGCTGCTTAAAAAATATACCTCTATGAACATCGGTGTCGCACTTATGTCTGCTGACTGCATACTTGCAGCTCTTACCTTCCCTATTTACGGAATCAAGACAGGACTTATGTCAATGTTAGGCCTCGGAGTAAAGGCTCTTGTTATAGACAATGTAATTGAGAGTATTAATCTCTGCAAGTATATCAATATTGTCTGTAATGATCCTGAGCCTATAACCCATTATATAGGTAAGGAATTAAACCGTTCAGCTACTGTAGTGGATGCTAAGGGAGCATATACAGGCCAGCATAAATTTATGGTTCTTACAGTTGTTAACAGAAGGCAGGCAATTTTACTAAGGAATTTTCTTAGAGAGACAGAGCCTTCAGCATTTATAATAATTACAAGTACAAGTGAAATTGTGGGAAAAGGATTTATGAGAATATAGGAGAAAAATTATGGGAAAATACTTTGGTACAGATGGATTTAGAGGAGAAGCTAATGTTGGCTTAACAGTTAACCATGCATTTAAGGTTGGAAGATTTTTGGGACATTACTATGGTAAAGAGCATAAGGCTAAGATTGTAATCGGAAAAGATACCAGAAGGTCAAGCTATATGTTTGAATATGCACTTGCGGCAGGTCTTACAGCAAGCGGAGCAGATGCCTATCTTTTGCATGTTACAAGTACTCCAAGCGTATCTTATGTAGTAAGAACGGAAGAATTTGACTGCGGAATTATGATATCTGCAAGCCACAATCCTTTTTATGATAATGGAATAAAAATAATTAATGGAAATGGGTACAAGCTCGAAGCTGAAGTTGAGAATCTTATAGAAGAATATATTGACAGGGAAGAGGATAATATTCCTCTTGCAACAGGAGAAAAATATTGGCAGGACTGTTGACTATGTACTTGGAAGAAACAGATATCTTGGCTATCTTATTTCTCTTCCAACCAAGTCTTTTAAGGATGTGAGAGTGGGTCTTGACTGTGCAAACGGTTCAGCACATCAGATAGCAACAGCTGTATTTAAGGCACTTGGAGCTAAAACCTATGTTATAAATGCTGATCCTGATGGAACTAATATTAATACTGAATGTGGTTCAACTCATATAGAGAAGCTTCAGGAATTTGTTAAGGAGAAGAGTCTGGATATAGGCTTTGCTTATGACGGAGATGCAGATAGATGTTTGGCAGTTGACGAAAATGGATGTCTGATAGATGGAGATGCAATTCTCTATATCTGTGGGAAATATCTTAAAAACAGAGGAGAACTTAATAATGATACAGTAGTAACTACAATTATGTCTAACATGGGACTTTACAAGGCTTTTGATAAGTTTGATATTAAATATGAAAAGACTGATGTGGGTGATAAGTATGTAAGTGAGAATATGGTTGCAAATGGTCATTCTTTAGGCGGAGAGCAGTCTGGACATATAATATTTAGTAAGTATGCAGCTACAGGTGATGGAGTTTTAACTTCCTTAAAGCTTATGGAAGCTATGCTTACAAGTAAGAAAAAGATTTCAGAACTTATGGAAGGCTTCAAGGTATATCCGCAGCTTCTTATAAACCTTAAGGTATCTGATAAAGGATTGGTAATGAATGACGAGAAAGTTCTTAAGGCGAAAGATGAAGCTGAATTAGGACTAAATGGTGAGGGAAGGGTACTTCTAAGAAAGAGTGGTACTGAGCCTTTAATAAGGGTTATGGTAGAGGCTGAAACTGATGAATTATGTAAGAAAACCGCTGATAAAATTATTGAGGTGATAAAATTAAATGGCTACCTTTTAGACTAATATTTTCAAACCATTGAAAAAACTTTAAAATTGATATATCATTGAAACAGTTATGCCCATAGAGGTAATAACTGTTTCTTATGTTTAAACAGAGAGGTTGAAATGGCAGGAAATAATAATAGAAAAAAATCAAGAAGTAAAACTAATAATGAAATTAAGAATAAAAATAGTAAAAATCTATCAAAACAGCTTACAAGCAGTAAGGCTTCGTCTGGAAACAGTAACAGAAGACGGATTGAAGAAGAGGATGAGGGTTTTTTATCTGAAAATAAATCTGAATTGATATTCATATTGATATCGGTGGTATCGATAGTACTTTTGCTCTCAAATTTCCACCTTGTAGGTCCGGTAGGAGAAGGACTTAATAAGTTTTTATTTGGTGTTATTGGAATTGTGACATGGATTTTTCCTATATATGTATTTTTTGCATCAATTTTTATTTTGGCAGCCGGAGGGCGCAGACGGATTAGAAATAAAGTACTGGCAGCAGCAGGCTTACTGATTGCCCTTGGCGGAATATTCGAGTTAATTGCCTATGGTGATTTGAGAGAGATAGGCTGGGGGACTCTATACACTATGTCTGCCGAAAATAAAAATGGTGGTGGATTTATAGGAGGGAGCATAGCTAAATTATTTAGCCTTGGACTTGCACAGGTTGGAGCGTATCTGCTTCTTATAGCTATTATAATAACTCTTGTTATCTATTTAACGGGTAAACTTATAACTAACGCAATTAGCAATAAAATAGAGGAAACAAGGGAAAATATAGTTGATTATAGAGAAGAAGCTATACTTGATGCCAGGGCTAAAGCTGATGAAAAAATAGCAAGAAGAAAAGAATTAAGGGAAATAAGGCGGTTAGAAAGAGAGAGGCTTAGAGAAGAGAGAGCTAAAGAAGAGGAAAGGCTCAGACAGGAAGAAATGGAGAAAAAGAGGGCCTTATCTGAAGAGCTTATCCAGGAGAGAATAAAAAATAATATAGAAAACCACTCAAAACTCAGGCCAAAGGTAGAAAATATTGTTAAAGATGAGACGAATAATTTGGAAGGGGTTAATAAAAAAGAGGCTGAAATAATACAGGAGGCTGAGAATGGGAATTTACAAGAAAAAAGTGAAACAAAGGATGTTAATAAGGAGGCTTTATTAAAAGAAATTAGTAAGCCGGAGAAGGAACAGCTATCCTTCCTGATACATAGGGCTGCAGATGATAAAAAAGCAGATGATAATGAAGAAGAACCTTTTTATTTAAAAGAAATTGAAAAATAAATTTGGCTCTGAAGATAATGAAAATGAAGAGGATAGTAAAATTATATCTGATAATGTTGCGAAGGAGAAAGAGATTTATGAAGAAATCGATATTATAAAGAAAATTTCAGAAACTGAACCGGTTAAAGAAAATTTGTGGCATTCAGAAATGATGGGTGAAGAAGAGCATAATACACCTAAATCTGAATTTGTCTTTGAAAATGCTGAGGATGAAGAAAGTCTGGTTGATGATGACATAGATGAATATGAGGATTTAATTGATGAAGAGTTTTATGAAAATATAGAGAATGATGAAACTGAACAGAAAGTATACGGAACGGTTGAAGGTGGTGAGCCTAAAAAATCAATACTTGAAATAGAAAAAGAGCAGCTTTTGGAAAAAAAGACTATTACAGGAAATAAGGCCTTAGAATCGTCATTTGGAGATGGGAGAAGTTCTGAGGGCGGAACAGAAAATATTGTTAAAAAAGAAGATGGCAGCATTATTGAACCGATTGTTTCAGAATTATCAATAAATAATCCGCCAAAACCACCAAAACCTTATGTGTTTCCACCTAAAAACCTGCTAAATAAAGCAGAAAATAATGAAGAAGGAATAAGTGATGAAGAACTTCATGAGACTGCAAGAAAGCTGCAGGAAACTCTGGCAGCTTTTGGAGTAAATGTGAAGGTAACTGATGTAAGTTGTGGTCCTTCGGTGACAAGGTATGAACTTCAACCGGAGCAGGGAGTGAAGGTAAGCAAGATAACAGCTCTTACAGATGACATTAAGCTCAATCTTGCCGCAGCTGATATTCGTATAGAAGCTCCTATTCCGGGCAAGGCGGCTGTAGGGATAGAGGTACCTAATAAAAAGAACCTTATAGTGTATTTTAGAGATTTAATAGAGAATAAGGCCTTTGATGAACATCAGTCAAAGTTGGTTTTTGCTGTAGGTAAGGATATAGGTGGGCAGACTATGATATCTGATATAGCCAAGATGCCTCATCTACTCATTGCAGGGGCAACAGGCTCAGGTAAGTCAGTGTGTATCAATACATTGATTATGAGCATACTATACAAGGCTAGGCCAAATGAAGTTAAATTAATAATGGTTGATCCTAAGGTAGTGGAGCTCTCAGTATATAACGGAATACCGCACCTTTTACTTCCTGTGGTAACTGATGCTAAGAAGGCAGCGGCGGCTCTTAATTGGGCAGTTGTAGAAATGAAAAGGCGTTATGACCTCTTTGCGGAAATGGGTGTAAGGGAGATTAAAGGTTTTAATAAAAAGGTTGGAAAAGACTCACCTGATTGGATGCCGCAGATAGTTATTATAGTAGATGAACTTGCAGATCTTATGATGGTGTCTTCAAAAGAGGTTGAGGATGCAATATGCCGTTTGGCT
Organism: uncultured Catonella sp.; assembly: GCA_916439065.1. Classification (GTDB taxonomy): domain Bacteria; phylum Bacillota; class Clostridia; order Lachnospirales; family Lachnospiraceae; genus Catonella. Next base: position 449,458 of record CAKAGD010000002.1, on the reverse strand, counting down.
CAGCTTGCAAGAGCAGCAGGCATTCATCTTGTAATTGCCACCCAGCGTCCAAGTGTAAATGTCATTACAGGTCTCATTAAGGCAAATGTTCCTTCAAGAATTGCCTTTGCTGTTTCTTCTCAGGTGGATTCAAGAACAATACTTGATGGAGCCGGTGCGGAGAAATTACTTGGCAAGGGCGATATGCTTTTCTTCCCATCAGGCTATCCGAAGCCGGTAAGAGTACAGGGAGCATTTATTTCGGATAATGAGGTTTCTGATGTTGTAGAATTCATTAAAGAAAATAATGATCCTGCACACAGGGCGGCTGATATAACAGAACAGGTAAATGCAGTAACACAGGCAGAAAATACAAAAGAAAACAACTCACAATCGGTAGAAGATGATATTTATGATGAATACTTTGATGAAGCAGGAAGACTGGTTATAAATAAGGACAAAGCATCCATAGGAATGTTTCAAAGAGTATATAGGATAGGCTTTAATAGAGCAGCACGAATTATGGATCAGCTTGCAGAAGCCGGTGTTGTGAGTGAAGAGGATGGAACTAAAGCACGAAAAATACTTATGAGTAGTGAGGAATTTGAAAACTTTGCAGCGGCAAGGCATGGAGAATAATATTTGACAAAGGAAGTATATATTAGTTATACTTAAAAGTAGAAGTTATTCATAAGAAATGATGATGTTATTTCGCTTATAACAAGGGGGTAGATATGTATAAAACAGATATTGAAATTGCAAAAGAAACTGTGATGAAGCCTATTGGAAATGTAGCTGAAAAACTTGGTATTTCTCCGGATGAACTTGAATTATATGGAAATATAAGGCAAAACTTTCAGATGAACTATGGGATAGAATTAAGGACAATGAAGATGGAAAGCTAATCCTTGTTACTGCCATCAATCCTACTCCGGCAGGTGAAGGCAAGACTACTGTTACAGTTGGACTTGGAGAGGCATTTGAAAGACTTGGTAAGAAGGCTGTTATTGCCCTAAGAGAGCCTTCGCTCGGACCTTGCTTTGGAGTAAAGGGAGGGGCAGCAGGGGGCGGATATGCTCAGGTTGTTCCTATGGAGGACTTAAACCTTCATTTTACAGGAGATTTTCATGCCATTACTTCTGCCAATAATCTTCTGGCTGCCTTACTTGATAACCATATTAAACAGGGGAATACACTTGGAATAGATACAAACCAAATTGTTTGGAAACGCTGCCTTGACATGAATGACAGAGTGCTTAGAAATGTTGTGGTTGGACTTGGTTCCGCTGCAGATGGAGTAGTGAGGGAGGATCATTTTGTAATAACCGTTGCATCTGAAATAATGGCGGTTCTCTGCCTTGCAGATGATATGAAAGATCTTAAGGAGAGGCTTTCTAAGATAATAGTGGCTTATAACTATGAAGGAAAGCCTGTTACTGCAGGAGACTTAAATGCTGTAGGTTCAATGGCAGCTCTTCTTAAAGAAGCTATTAAGCCAAACCTTATCCAGACTCTTGAGCATAGTCCTGCCATTGTGCATGGAGGGCCATTTGCCAATATAGCACATGGCTGTAACTCGGTTAGGGCGACAAAAACAGCTCTTAAGCTTGCTGATTATGTTATTACTGAGGCAGGATTCGGTGCAGACCTTGGTGCTGAGAAATTCTTGGATATAAAATGCCGTATGGCAGGCCTTAAGCCGGCAGCAGTTGTGGTTGTGGCGACAATTAGAGCACTTAAGTACAATGGAGGAGTAGACAAAAAGGAACTTGGAACAGAGAACCTTGATGCTCTTAAAAAGGGAATAGTAAACCTTGAAAAGCATATAGAGAATCTTAAACAGTTTGGTGTTCCTGTTGTGGTTACTCTCAATAAGTTTGTTTCAGATACAGAGGCAGAACTTGATTTTGTGAAAGATTTCTGTGAAGAAAGAGGCTGCGACTTTGAGCTTGCAGAAGTATGGGAGAAGGGTGGACTTGGAGGAGAAGCTCTTGCTAAGAAAGTTATTTCAACAATTGAATCTAAGCCGTCTAATTATGCTCCTATTTACCAAGATGAATTGTCTATTAAAGATAAGATAAAAACTATATGCACTAAAATATATGGAGCAGACGGGGTAGACTTTGCGCCTGCTGCAAATAAAATGATTAAGAAACTTGAAGACCTTGGCTTTGGGGAATTTCCTGTATGTATGGCAAAAACTCAGTACTCCCTTTCAGATAATGCTGAACTCTTGGGAAGGCCTGAGGGATTCAGGGTAACGGTTAGAGAGGCCTATGTATCAGCAGGTGCAGGTTTTGTAGTAGTTCTTACAGGTAATATTATGACTATGCCGGGACTTCCTAAAACACCTGCTGCCTATAACATAGATGTAGATGATGATGGAAATATAGTTGGTTTGTTCTAAATATAGTTAAGGAGTTTTATTGAATGTGGGAAATAGAGAAGGCAATTTTGCTTACAAATAATGACAAAGCAGTAGATAAATTTGGAAATACGATTAAGTGCATAATGTGTAAAGACTATGAAGAGGTAATGATTAAGACAAGGGACATGGTGTATGCCGGGCATAAACTCCTTACTCATCCTCAGGCATCAAGCCTTAAGCCTAATCAAACGCTTTATCGCTCAATAATTATTTATCCCAAAGAAGGTGAGGACAATACGGAAGACATTTTACTTATAGAAAAATGCGTGGAGACATTCAGACAGTGGCAAGACATAGCAAAAAGTCCGGAAAGCTATCCTGAGAATGTAGCAGATGATTTTAAAACAATTGATTTGTCTGTAATAGAAAATGTAATTCCAAGGATATGTTAGAAGGAGTAGAGTAAGATGGAATATTTTAAAGGCCTTAGCAGAAAAGACTATATTGTTAAGGCTAATGAAATGATAAAAAAAGATGGCATAGACTCTGTTTCAATCAGAAAACTTGCGAAGGAGATGAAGTGTTCATCTGCAAACTTATACAGATATTTTGCTAATAGAGATGAATTAATATATTATGCACAGCTGGCTGAATTAAAGGATTATATCACATCCTTAAATACAGCTGAAAAAGTCTGGAAATGTTTGGGAAAGATATGTGGGGGTATGGTACTGTTATTGTATGGAAGCTTTTAGGAAACCTATAGCCTATAACCTAATCTTTTTCAATAATTATGAAACAGCCTTAAGTGAAGCTATAGGAGAGTACTATCGTATGTTTCCCGAGGAAATTGATGAATCTTCAACAACTTTTCAGGCCATGCTGACCAATCCGGAGTTCTTAGGCAGAGACTTTGAAATGTGTAAGCTTTGTATAGAGGATAATGCAATTACTTATGAAAATGCTGTTATGTTAAATAGAATAGTATGTCTATTGTATAAGGGATATCTGAAAACGATAATGGATAAAACAATAACTGATGAAGATACAATAAATATCTATGTATGGGATTTTGTAAGTGATTGTGAACTTATAGTAAGGTCTCTTGCTTCTGACCTGAAAGGATATTCAAATTATAAAAAAAGTCATAGAGAAAAAAACAATAAATAATCTGATTCAATTATAGGGAATTTACAAAAGAATGAAAAATATGACCTGTAAAAATGTGCAAATAGTGAAAGATATATTGACAGTTATGACAAAATAATAAAAAAATGCCGATTTTACTTGATTAATAGAGTAAACTTGTGTAACATACTGTTAAACCTGATATCAAGATTCACTTTTATAATATTTTTTTGATTTATAGTTTTTTTATAATAAATTAATCATAATGAGGGGTTGCCGCACCAAGAATAAAATATTTAAAAATATAGCTTTTATTTGAAGATAAATGCTGTATCTTGTAGTATTCTTTAATGCGGTGGCTCTGTTTTTTTGCTTAACTGATTTAATTTATCAGACTGAGAAAGGTGAAAAATATGCTTTTATAAATTGATATCGGGAGTGATAAATTTATAAAAGGGGGTATGGCCTATGACAATTGAACCACTATAATTCCTGTTTAAATATGAACTGACGAATTTACAGATTTAAAATTAAATTAAAAATCGCGAGGTAAATATGAAACAAGATAATAATGCACTGAGTTGGAAAAGAGTTCTAATTCTTGCCGGAGCTGTAATTGCGTTCCAGATAGGTTCAGGTTTTGCAACAGGTCAGGAAATAATTCAATATTACACTGCTTATGGGGTTGAAGGACTTTTAACATTAGCGGTATTTTTTGTAACTTTTCTTTATTACAATTTTAACTTCGCTAAAGCGGGTACAGAGGAGCATTTTGAAAAAGCTAATGATATTTACAAATTTTACTGTGGAAAATATGTAGGGACCTTTTGTGACTATTATTCAACAATCTTTTGTTATATGTCATTTTGGGTAATGGTAGGTGGAGCAGCTTCAACCCTACATCAGGAATATGGCCTTCCTCTTTGGATTGGTGCTGTAATATTAGTAGCTTTAACCGCTATTACTGTTGCTGGAGGCCTTGATTTCTTAGTAGATGCTATAGGCATAGTTGGACCAATTATTGTAGTAATTTGTATTATTATCGGAATAATCACTCTGATTAGAGATGGCAGTGATATTCAGGCGGGACTTGATACTATTGCAAATGGTACTTATGTTGGTGCAAAGATGGCCAGACTATCCACAATGCCGGAGCTAACTGGCTTATATCAGGTCTTTCTTATTCAGGCTTCGCCCTTCTTTGGTTTGCGAGCTTTATGACAGCCCTTGGTTCAAAGAATACTAAGAAGAATCTCTACTACGGTATAATAGGTGGAACAATTGCAGTATCTATCGCTATTTCACTCATTTCTTTTGCACAGATAGCCAATATCAATACACCTAATGCAGCTGGAAATATATATGTATGGGATGCAGCCATTCCAAATCTCATTCTTGCAATGAAGATATGGAGGCCATTTTCAGCTATCTTTGCTGTAATAGTATTTGCAGGTATTTATACTTCAGCAGTGCCGCTTCTTTACAATCCTGCTTCAAGATTTGCTAAAGAAGGTACGCCTAAATTCAAAATACTCACAATTGTTCTTGCAGTTATCGGGCTTATTGTTGGACTTTTCCTACCATTTAAGATGCTTGTAAATTATATTTATGTATTAAATGGCTATGTGGGAGCGGTACTTATCATATTTATGATATGGAAAAATATAAAAGATGCTTTTTTTAAGAAAAAGGAAGCTAATGAATAAATTTGGATTAAGTATGATTTTAAGGATTGTATAGCAGAAAGAATACTTATAGTGAAAAATGCAATAAATGAAATGATTTATTGTAAAAATATGCATAGTAAAAATCCCTTTGAAATGTATTGTTTCCAAAGGGATTTTTAACTAAAAATGCTAAAAATAAAAACTTACAAAAATAAACTTGAATAATTTGTAATTATTGTGTATTATATACATGAAAAACAAGTTATCATGATTACATTATCGGCAAGATAATTGTTAAATTTTTTTATTTTTAAGAAAAATGTTATCGCGATAAAAAATTATTTATAATACATATATATTTTTTATTTTTATAAATAAGTTATCGTGATTACTAAAATTATATAAGGAGGGATTTACCTATGAAATTGGAACTTGGAAAAATCAGAATCGATGATATCCAGTTCGCAGACAAGACTTATGTGAAAGATCATGTTCTCTATGTTAACAAAGAAGAAGTAGAGAAGCTTGTTCTTGAAGATGATAAGCTTAAAGGCTGCAAGCTTGATATCGCAAGACCGGGAGAGAAGACAAGAATTACTCCTGTTAAGGATGTAATTGAGCCTAGAGTTAAGGTAAGCGGTGGCGGAAATATCTTCCCAGGCGTTGTAGGTAAGGTAAGTCCTACAGTTGGTGAAGGAAGAACTCACGCACTTGATGGTTGCTGCGTAGTCACTGTAGGAAGGATTGTTGGTTTCCAGGAAGGCGTAATCGATATGAGCGGCGTTGCTGCTGATTACTGTCCATTCTCAAAAACAGTTAACCTCTGCGTAGTTATAGAGCCACAGGAAGGTTTAGAGACTCATGTATATGAGAAGGCAGGCCGTATGGCTGGTCTTAAGGTTGCTGCCTACCTTGGTGAAGCAGGCAGGGATGTAGAACCTGATACACTTGAGACTTTCGAAACAAAGCCTATATTCGAGCAGGCTGCTATGTATCCTGATCTTCCAAAGGTTGGTTATGTTCATATGCTTCAGTCACAGGGACTTCTCCATGATACATATTACTATGGAGTAGACGCTAAGCAGTTCGTTCCTACTTTCATGTATCCACAGGAAATTATGGACGGTGCTATTGTTTCCGGTAACTGTGTTGCTCCTTGCGATAAGGTTACAACCTATCATCATTTCCACAATCCTGTTATTGAGGACTGCTTCAAGCATCACGGCAAAGACATCAACTTCATGGGTGTTATCTTAACCAATGAGAATGTATTCCTTGCTGATAAGGAAAGACATTCTGATATGGTTGCTAAGCTCGCTGAGTGGATGGGACTTGACGGCGTTCTTATTACAGAAGAAGGTTATGGTAACCCTGATACAGACCTTATGATGAACTGCAAGAAAGTTCAGAGAAAGGGTGTTGATGTTGTTCTTATAACAGATGAGTTCCCTGGAAAAGATGGAAAGAGCCAGTCTCTTGCAGATGTTTGTGATGAAGCAAATGCACTTGCATCTTGTGGACAGGGCAATATGACATTACAGTTCCCTAAGATGGATAAGATAATCGGAACTATGGATTATATCGAGAATCAGATCGGTGGATGGGCCGGCTGTGTTAATCCGGACGGTTCATTTGAGGCTGAGATTCAGATTATCATTGCTTCAACAATTGCTAACGGATTTAACAAGCTTGCAGCAAGAGGCTATTAATTAATAATTATGGAGGGAAATGAGATGGCAAAGTATAAAATTGTACATTATATAAATCAGTTCTTTGCCGGCATCGGTGGTGAAGATAAAGCCGACTACAAGCCGGAAGTAAGAGAAGAAGTTATCGGACCTGGTATAGCACTTCAGGCTGAACTTGGTGATGACTATCAGATAGTAGCTACGGTAATCTGTGGTGACAACTATTTCGGAGAGAATCTTGACACAGCAACTGATACAATAGTTGAAATGGTTAAGAAGTATCAGCCTGATGTATTCGTAGCAGGACCATCATTTAACGCAGGCCGTTACGGTGTTGCTTGTGGTACTATCTGTAAGGCTGTTGAAGAGAGACTTGGATGCAAGGTTATTACAGCTTCTTATGAAGAGAACCCTGGTGTTGATATGTTCCGCAAGGACATTATCACAGTTAAGACAGGTAACTCTGCAGCTACAATGAAGAAGTCTGTTGGAAATATTGCTACTCTTATCAAGAAGCTTGCTACAGGTGAAGAGATACTAGGACCTGTTGAAGAAGGATATCATGAGAGAGGCATCCGTGTTAACTACTTGCAGAGGAAAGAGGTTCTGCAAGAGCTATAAAGATGCTTGTTAAGAAGATGAAGGGTGAGGAGTTCTCTACAGACCTTCCTATGCCTAAGTTTGATAGAGTTGATCCTGCCGCTCCTGTTGCAGATATCAAGAAGGCTAAGATTGCTATCGTTACATCAGGTGGTGTGGTGCCACAGGGTAACCCTGATCACATCGAGTCTTCAAATGCTACCAAGTTTGGTGCATATTCAATCGAAGGAATGCAGACACTTTCACCAAAGGATTTCACAACTATCCACGGTGGATATGACAGACAGTTCGTTATGGAGAATCCTAACCTTGTAGTACCTCTTGATGTACTCAGAGAGTTAGAAGCAGCCGGTGAATTTGGTGAGCTTTACAATACATTCTTTACAACAACAGGTACAGGTACAGCTACCGGATCTGCTGCAAAGATGGGAACTGAAATCGGTAAGATTCTTGTTGATGACCATGTAGATGCTGTAATTCTTGTCAGCACGTGAGGCACCTGTACACGTTGCGGTGCAACGATGGTTAAAGGTATCGAGAGATATGGTATTCCGGTAGTACATATGGCTACAGTAGTTCCTATTTCACTTACAATTGGTGCTAACAGAATCATTCCTGGTGTTGGTATTCCTTATCCACTTGGAGATCCTACACAGGGTGAAGCTGATTCCAAGAAGATTCGTGAAAAGATGGTTAGAAGAGCTCTTAGAACATTACAGACTCCTGTTACAGAGCAGACTGTATTTGAGAATGACAACTTCTAATTAAAATGATATAGGCTCGGATTTGTAGATATTAACATAATATTATAAAGTTTGTATCGTAGAATCCGGGCTCTTTTGTTAATTGAATCCGTGTATCCGCATTCTGGCCTGCAGACAGTTTCAGTCCCAGCTGTGATAGTTTGAGGGGGCGGTTGGATTTGATTAATCTACTTTTCTTAGACGCAATTATTCAAATAATTACATAGTGGGGTATATTATATGGGACAGGATAACAATACAGTAAGTTGGAAAAGAGTTATAATCCTTGCAGGTGCTGTCATTGCCTTTACGATTGGTTCAGGCTTTGCTACAGGTCAGGAAATCATTCAGTATTATACAGCTTATGGTGTTAAAGGACTTTTAGCTTTACTTGTTTTCTTTGTAGCCTTCCTTTACTACAATTACAACTTTGCTAAGGCTGGAGCCGAAGAAAAATTTGAGAAGTCAAATGATATTTACAAATATTACTGCGGAAAGTATGTAGGTACTTTCTGTGACTATTACTCAACAATATTCTGTTATATGTCATTTTGGGTAATGGTTGGTGGTGCAGCTTCAACTCTTAATCAGGAATATAACCTTCCTCTTTGGGTTGGCGCAGTAATCCTGGTAGTAATTACAACAATTACGGTTATAGGCGGACTTAATTCACTTGTAGATGCAATTGGTATAGTTGGTCCTATTATAGTTATACTCTGTATAGCTATCGGTGTCTTAACTGTAATAAGAGATGGCGGCAACATTCAGGCAGGTCTTGATGTTATTGCAAACGGTACTTTGAAGGTGCTAAAGATGGTGAGACAATCAAGAATGCAGGTTCAACCTGGCTTGCTTCAGGTCTCTCATACGCTGGTTTCGTTCTTCTTTGGTTTGCAAGCTTTACAGCTGCTCTTGGAGCAAAGAACACCAAGAAGAACCTTAACTACGGTATCATCGGTGGTACTCTTGCAGTTTGTATAGCTATCATCCTTGTTTCTTTCGCACAGATTTCAAATATCAACACACCAAGTGCTGACGGAAGCGTTTATGTATGGAATGCAGCTATTCCTAACCTCATTCTTGCAATGAAGATCTGGAAGCCATTCTCTGCTATATTTGCTGTAGTAGTATTTGCAGGTATTTACACAACAGCAGTGCCTCTTCTTTACAATCCTGCTTCAAGATTTGCTAAAGAGGGAACAAGCCAGTTTAAGATACTTACTGTAGTGCTTGCAGTTGTTGGTTTGGTAGTAGGACTCTTCCTCCCATTTAAGATGCTTGTAAATTACATTTACGTATTAAATGGTTATGTAGGAGCAGTGCTTATTATATTCATGGTATGGAAGAATATCAAAGATACCTTCCTTAAGAAAAAGAATGCCTAATTGAAACTGGAAGAAAGCCCTGTCGCTAAGAGGTGACAAGGCTTTCTTTATTGTATACATAATGTGTGGTTGAAAAGATAATATATTCTCTTGTGAGCAGATTACAAGCGAATATTACATTTTGGTAATTAATCACAAATTCAAATTATCTCTAAGGTCCTCCCTATTCCATAATGTTATTAGAGCTTCTTTTGCTGCGTCAATGACCTCAGGTGAGAATCTGGATGTGGTTATCATCATGCCCTGGGTACAGGCTCTTTGCTTCATTTCAGTCAGAAAGTTGTTAAAATCACTGATATCAATTACTTTGTCGGTAGTTATTATAAGTACGGCACCTCTTTCTGTAAATGACTCACCATTTCTGGTACCTTCCCTTGTACAGACAAAGTGGCTGCCTAGGAATTCAGATTCATATGGTTCAAGTGCAAACCCTCTTCCTGTATAAAGTGCAGTTATCTTTGCAGTAAGGTCTTCCTCTGAAATAGCTTCTACCTTTTGCATTTTGCTCTCAGCTACGGCTTCGGTTCCATATTTTTACCTAGTACCTTTGCAAGGATAGGTGCAAGCACAAGTAACACAAGACAAATTACTATGTTAAAGGGTGTCAGCCCGCCAAATCTTATGCCTATTAACACAAGTAATACGATGGCAAACAAAAAGAAATAAATCTCAAACCTCTTATTATTCATCTTCATTATTCCCCTTGACTAATCTATATCTATTATTAAGCTTGTTTGAAAAAGCTTTCGATAGAATATAATACACTAGTTTAGTCTAAGTGTCAAAACTAACGGGATTTGAGGTGATAATGATATAAGTTAATTGAATATCTTTTTTTATAATTTTAAAACGATAATATCCCAAATTTTATATTATCTTTAGTTTTATTAGATATTGTAAAAAGTAACCGAGATAAATATAATAATTATTGATGTAGATATTTACATTTATAAGTGCTATAGTATAATTATGGTTTTTTATTAATGGCTGCTTATGAAAGGAAGGAAGATTATGAAAGAGTATACTCCTGTTAAAGAGGGAAAAATTAGAGAAGTTTATGATATCGGTGACAGCCTGATTATGGTTGCAACTGATAGGATATCAGCATTTGATCATATACTAAAGAATAAGATTGTGGACAAGGGAGCTATACTTACTCTTATGTCAAAGTTTTGGTTTGATTTTACAAAGGATATTCTTCCTAACCATATGATTAGCGTAGATGTTAATGATATGCCTGAGTATTTCAGAAAGCCGGAATTTACAGGAAATAGCATGAAGGTAAAGAAACTTCATATGCTTCCGCTTGAATGTATAGTCCGTGGATATATTACAGGAAGTGGCTGGGCAAGCTATAAGGAAAACGGAACGGTTTGTGGAATAAAGCTTTCTGAGGGGCTTAAGGAGTCTGAGAAGCTGCCTGAGCCTATATACACACCTAGTACAAAGGCTGAGATAGGTCTTCACGATGAAAACATATCATACGAGCAGAGTATTGAGGTACTTGAAAAGGAGTTTCCGGGCAGGGGAGAGGAATATGCATCAAAGCTTAAAGATGCTACTATTGCCCTCTACAAGAAATGTGCTGACTATGCTCTTTCAAAGGGAATTATAATAGCAGATACCAAGTTTGAGTTTGGTCTTGACGAGAATGATAATATTGTAATTGGTGATGAGATGCTCACTCCGGACAGCTCCAGATTCTGGCCTCTTGAAGGTTTTAAGGTGGGAGCAGGACAGCCTTCTTATGATAAGCAGTATGTAAGAGACTGGCTTAAGGCTAATCCTGACAGTGATTATCTCCTTCCTGAGGATGTAATTGAGAAGACTATTAAGAAGTACAAGGAGGCATTTAAGCTGCTTACAGGAGAAGATTTTAAAAGATAATAAATCTGTTGACATCAATATTACAGAGTATTAAAATACCGGCATACCAAAAAACATGGCTGCCGGTATTTTTTTGAATTTTCCGGCATAGTATATACACATAAGTAAGTTGCTATTAATTAAGGAAGATATTAATTTTTAAATATTTTATAATCTTGACAAATATTTAACAAATGGTATCATTTTATAGATTAAATAGGACCAGAGAAGATTGGGGGATGTAAGATGTTAGTTATACCTATTTATAATACAATAATTCTACCTGAGGTACAGTACAATATTGAGTCAGAAACTCTTAATGAAAGGGAAAAGAACTCATTAAAAATTGGAGATACAATTATACTTTTACCGCTTAAGGAGATAAAGACCAGAGAAGAATTAACTGCGGATGATTTTTATCCTATTGGTTTGACAGCAATAATAAAAGTAATAAGAAACAGTGAAGATGATTTGATTTTGGCAGCAAGGACTGATGCAAAGGTTAGAGTACATCATCTTGCAGCCAATAGAGAAACTCTTAATGCTGAGTATGAGATTATCTATGATGAAGATGATATAGATGAGAGGGAACAGAGGGCTGTATTTAATATAGTCTTAGAAAACCTTGCACAGATTTCATCATATTTCCAGTGGGGCAGCTGGGCTATGCGGTTTTCTGAGAAACTTGATAATGTAAATGAAGTTATAAGTATAGTAGGGCCTTATACAGATTTGTCGGTGGAAGAAAAGTACGCTATGCTTGAAACAGATTCTCTTAGAGAAAGATACCATCTTATTTCTGAGGCAATGCTAAAATACAAGGATCTTGTGGAACTGCAGATGGATATTAATAAGAAGATTCAGGATAAACAGGGGGATAATTACAGGGAAAATATGATCAGAAGGCAGATTGATCTGCTTAATGATGAACTTTCTGAATATAAGCAGGAAGAATTATCCGATGTAAAGAGACTTGAAGCAAAAATAACAGAGGCAGGCTTTCCGAAAGAGGTTAAAACAGAGATTGACAGGGTATTTAATAAATTTAAGCAGATGGGAAGTGATGACCATGAATATGGTTCAACTTTGGAATATCTTGAATTTATTACAGCACTTAGGTGGAAATCGGAAGAAGAAAAAGAAATAGATATTAAAAAGGCAAAGGAAATACTTAACAAAAGCCATCATGGGCTAAAAAAACCTAAAGAAAGAATAATAGAACAAATTGCGGTAATGGCACTTAAAAAGCAGAATGCGGGTTCTATTATCCTATTTACGGGGGCGCCAGGTACAGGAAAGACTAGTATGGGTAAATCCATAGCGGAGGCACTTGAAAGGAAGTACATTCGAATCAGCCTTGGCGGTATCAAGGATGAAGCGGAAATAAGAGGTCATAGGAGAACATATGTTGGTGCTATGCCAGGACGAATAATGGAAAGTATTAAGCGTTCGGGTGTGAATAATCCTGTAATAGTCCTTGATGAAATTGATAAACTGGGTTATGGAAGTTTTAATGGAGATCCTGAGAGTGCACTTTTGGAGGTGCTTGATCCTGAGCAGAATGTAACATTTACTGACCATTATATGAATGTACCTTATGATTTGTCTAAGGTATTGTTTATCTGTACAGCTAACAGCATAGATGGGATGAGTGAGCCCCTCCTTGACAGAATGGAGATTATAGAGCTTTCGGGCTATACTGCTGAAGAAAAGTTTCATATAGCAAGGGAGCATCTTATGTCAAAGTCTCTTGAAGAGACAGGGCTTTCAAAGAAAAATATTGGAATTTCTGATGCGGTACTTAAGAATATAATTGCAAATTATACGATGGAAGCCGGTGTCAGAGGACTCAAGAAACAAATAGATAAAATTATGAGACAGGCAGCTGTTAAGATTCTTGAAAAAGAAACCGATAAAGTAGTAATTAAAAAGGAGGATTTGCCAAAGTTTCTTGGTAATAAAAAAGCTCTTCACGAAAAGGCACTTAAACACAACGTTCCGGGAGTTGCAACCGGGCTCGCCTGGACTCAGGCAGGAGGAGAAATTCTCTTTATAGAAACTACGGCATTTACAGGAACAGGACAGATTGTAATTACGGGACAGCTTGGAGATGTTATGAAGGAGTCTGCAACAATAGCTGTAAACCTTGTAAAATCATTATTATTTGAAAAGAAAATTGATTTTAGAGACAAGGATATACATATTCATGTGCCATCCGGTGCAGTCCCGAAGGATGGTCCATCGGCAGGAATAACAATGTTTACTGCAATAACATCACTTGTTCTTGGAATTAAAGTTAGTTCCAAGCTTGCAATGACTGGGGAGATTTCGCTAAGAGGCCAGGTGCTTCCTATAGGCGGACTTCCGGAAAAACTTATGGCAGCAGAAAGAGCTGGAATAGAAAAAGTACTTATTCCGCTGGCAAACAAAGGGGATCTTTTAGATGTGCCGGAAAGTACAAAAAACTCTCTTGAAATAGTTTTTGTAGATACGGTTACAGATGTGGCAAAGGAGGCATTGGGGCTTTCTTTACACCCTAATAATGAAGGTTTTTTTAAGAAATTAGATAAAAAGACTAAAAAAGAGGTATAAAAAGATAGAAAAGGAGAGAATTGCAAGACAGATTGAATTGAAATGTGAGAATTCAGACTTTGCCTTGAATTGTGCCTTGTTGTCATTTAAAATATATTGTAATCTGCTTAGAAATGTGAGATTATAATAACAAAAAGGGGATAGTCAACCACTCACGTAAAGAAGGTAATACATGAAATTTATAAGATTAAATAAAGGAACAGTCAGATGTATTCTTACAGAAGAAGACATGGAAGAGTACGGAATTGGCATAGATGACTTTATTGAACAAAGTGATCAAGCTTCTGACTTTATCCATGAACTTCTTGAAAGAGCGGGTGCAGAGGTTGGTGATATATCCAAGAGTGGAATGGTTACTCTTGGGATAATGCAGATGCCGGGTGGAAAAGTATCAATTACAATTACGGATGCCGGGATGGAAGATACAGCCACTGGGGGTATGGTAGAAAGACTTGAAACTCTATTTAGAAAAATGTCACAGGTGGATAAACTTCGTCAAACTATAAGTGAAATGGGGAATGAAAAAGAAATTACTAAAAAGGAAGACAAATCACCGGAAAAACTGATTGAAGATTCTATTATAGGATTTGATGGAGAAAATACTACTCATGTATTGCATTTTGACTCACTTGATGATATAACTGAATATGCAAAGGCCATTACTTATGGCAGACCAATAAACAGTGATTTGTATAAGGTGGCAGATGGTTATGTTTTAGTTATACACAAGGCATCTATGTCAACGGTTTCATATGCTAAGGTATGTTTTATGGCGATAGACTTTGGAGCTAAGATTAGAAATAAACCTTCGCTGGAAGCCTTTCTTATGGAACATGCTAACCTGCTCATAGCAAGGAAAGCACTTCAGATAATGAAGAACATTTGAGTTTGAAGTAAAAAGTCAAAGGGATTAAAGTCGGCACAAGTTTTCTTGGAGGTGGCTTTATATCCTTTTGACTGCATTTATTATAAAAATATACGATACAGGAGAGACTTTATGTTAGATATTAAATTTGTCAGAGAGAACCCGGATGTAGTTAAACAGAACATCAGAAATAAGTTTCAGGACGAGAAACTCCCTTTAGTGAATGAAGTTATTGAACTGGACGAAAGGTCAAGAGAATTAAAAACAAAGGGAGACAGTCTTCGTGCTGAGAAAAATAGGTTAAGCAAACAGATTGGAGCCTGCATGGCAAAGGGCATGAAGGAGGATGCTGAAGAACTTAAAAGAAGAGTTGCAGCCGATGCTGAAGAACTTGAGTCTATGGAAAAAGAGCAGGCTGAACTTGATGAGAAAATCAAGAAGATAATGATGACTATACCTAATATAATTGATGAAAGCGTGCCTATTGGTAAGGATGATTCACAGAATGTTGAAGTTCAGAAATTTGGTGAGCCTAAGACACTAAGTTTGAAATACCTTATCATACACAGATTATGGAAAGCTTTGAGGGTATTGACCTTGAAAGTGCAGGCAGGGTGGCAGGTAACGGTTTCTATTATCTTATTGGTGATATTGCAAGACTTCACTCAGCAGTACTTAGTTATGCAAGAGACTTTATGATAGACAGAGGCTTTACCTACTGTGTGCCTCCTTTTATGATTAGAAGTGATGTAGTTACAGGGGTTATGAGTTTTGCAGAAATGGATGCTATGATGTACAAGATTGAGGGTGAAGATCTTTATCTCATTGGCACCAGTGAGCATTCTATGATAGGACGTTTTATAGGACAGATGCTTGATGAAGAGAGTCTTCCACTGAAGTTTACAAGTTATTCACCATGTTTTCGTAAGGAAAAGGGTGCCCACGGTATAGAAGAAAGAGGAGTTTATCGTATACACCAGTTTGAAAAACAGGAAATGATAGTGGTATGTAAGCCGGAAGAGGCTATGAAGTGGTATGATAAGATGTGGCAGAATACAGTAGATCTTTTTAGAAGCCTTGATATTCCTGTAAGAACCTTGGAATGCTGTTCGGGTGACCTTGCTGACCTCAAGGTAAAGTCAGTTGATGTTGAGGCTTGGAGTCCAAGACAGCAGAAGTATTTTGAAGTAGGAAGCTGTTCTAATCTTGGGGATGCTCAGGCCAGAAGACTTGGTATAAGAGTACGTAACAAGAGTGGCAATTATTTTGCAACAACACTTAATAATACGGTTGCGGCACCACCTCGTATGCTCATTGCCTTCCTTGAAAATAACTTAAATGAAGATGGAAGTGTAAACATTCCTGAAGTGCTTAGACCATATATGGGTGGCAAGGAAAAGCTTGTTTCTAAGAAAAAATAATTTTAATTACTGTTTTTATTAAGATATTTGTAAGTAATTTTTAAGAATAATTGTCTCCGATTTAATTGACATTGATAGATATTAGGGTTAATCTTATCTTGTCGGTTAAGTCGGAGTTTTTTATAGAAACATGATATGCAGGGGATATTTATACTAAGCATATATGTATGGTAATTTTCTTGAGAATCAGTTTTCTAAAAGTTGTGTAATGTAATGCTGTAATTTAGGAGTTATATGTACGGATATGTAAATGTTAATAAGTTGGAGTTAAAGATTAAAGAGTTTTATGAATTCAGAGGATTTTACTGTGGGCTTTGCGAGACTCTGGGAAAAAGGTACGGTATCAGAGGGAGATTTTCGCTTTCCTATGACATGACCTTTCTAATCGTTTTACTTACTTCACTTTATGAACCTGAAATTATAACTAAAAATAAACGCTGCCTGGTACATCCGCTAAGGAAAAGTCTTGTAATAACAAATAAATTTAGTGAGTACGCAGCTGACATGAATATAATCTTAGCTTTTGAGCATTTTGCTGATGATTATAAGGATGAGAAGAAAATTAAGGCTGTGGCAGGGCTTTTGGCATTTAAACAGGCATATAAAAAGGCTGTTTCTAAATATGAGAGACAGGTTAAGGTGATTAAAGAGGAATTGGGGAATCTCAAAAAGCTGGAGGATGAAGCCTGTGAGGATGTTGAGGAAGTGGCAGCTGCCTTTGGCAGGATAATGGCTGAGATTTTTGTGTATGAAAAGGACAACTGGGAAGAGGATTTAAGGAAAATAGGTTTTTTTATAGGCAAATTTATATATATAATGGATGCATACGAAGATGTTGAAGAGGATGTAAAGAAGGAGAATTATAACCCATTTAGAAATATTTACAAAGAAGACGGTTTTAATGAAAAAGTTAAATTTATGTTGGAAGTGACTATGGGTGAGTGTACAGCTGCTTTTGAGAGGCTGTCGCTTATAAAAGATGTCGACATTTTGAGAAATATATTGTATGATGGAGTGTGGACAAAGTTTGACAGGAGGACTGAGAATGAATCCATATGAGGTACTTGGAGTATCAAGAAATGCAGATATAGAAGAAATAAAGAAAGCTTATAGGGAGCTTAGCAGGAAATACCATCCTGATTCTTATGTAGGCAATCCGCTCTCTTCCCTTGCTGAAGAAAAGTTTAAACAGGTTCAGGAAGCCTATGATGCCATTATGAGAGAAAGAAATGGCGGCTATGGTTATTCAAATGGCGGCTCAAATAATTATAACAATAACGCCTACTATGATAGAGATAACGAAGAAATGGCTGCAGTGTACGATTTACTAAACAGAAGATCTTACAGCCAGGCTTTGAGAATTCTTGAATCTATGCCTAATAGGAATGCCAGGTGGTATTATTTTAGTGCAATAGCTCAGGTAGGGCTGGGAAATACTATGAGGGGTATGGATTATGCAAGCACGGCTGCTTCCATGGAGCCGGGAAATGCAGATTATCAGAACCTTGTGAACCAGCTCAATTTCCAGAGTAACAGATATACAGGTGTAAGAAATACATATAGAGGTGGACGGAGTGGCATTGATGATGCTACTGATATGTGCTGCAAGCTGTGGTTAGCGGATACGCTTTGTGAGTGTATGGGAGGAGATTTGTGCTCATGCATGTAAATGTGAAAAAATTAGTATATGCAGGGCTCTGCCTTGCAGTCTCTATGGTTTTGATATTGCTTGAAGGCGTATTCGGAATGAGTACGCTTTTTTTACTAAGTCTGTCAGGATTTTTTGTGGGAATTGTAATCAGAGAATCAGGACTTAAGATGGGAACTGTCTATATAGCTGCTTCCCTAGCTCTTGCATTTTTTATAGCCCCAGATAAAATTAAGATAATTACTTATGCCATAATTGAAATTTATATATTTGTGAGGGAAGCAATATGGGAGTTTATGGCAAAGAGAGAGATTAAAGATGTCAAAAAAACAATGCTGATATATTTTTTCTCAAAGCTGGCTGTATTTAACATACTTACAGTACCAATGGTACTGATATTTCCTCAGCTCTTTTTGACAGAGGTTAGTGCAAAATGGCTGCTGATTGTTATAGCGGTGATACAACCTGCTTGGTATATAGGCGATAGGGCCTATGAAGCATTTCAGCTTGGTATATGGAACAGGATTAAGGGTTTGATATGATATTAAATAAATATTTGGGAAGTAACTTCAATGTGGCTGAACTAAAAGAGGCTGTCTATGAAGGCGAAGGGGAGCTAACGAAGGTGGCTGCCTACGCTTTAAGGAACATAGAGAGCTAACTGAGGTTAGCCTCCCCGAGAATGTGGAAGAAGTAGGAAATAACGCTTTTTACAACTGTAGAAATCTACGCAAAATTGTATTCTATGACAAGATAGAAAGTTTTGGTGACGGAGCTTTTCGTAACTGCAGCAAGCTTGATTATATAGAGGTTAAAAGGGCAGGAGGAAGTCTTAGAGGGCTTAAGGAAGTACTTTTAGCTATGTCAAAATCTGTGATGGTTTCGGTGTATGGGAATGAATTGTTTTTCCCACATTTTCAACCTGAATTTCAGGATAATGTAGGAGCAAAAATAGTGGCTGAAATCATGCACGGTGCGGGTATGAATTACAGGGAATGTGTAGGCAGAGAGGGAATAGACTATATGAAATACGATGGGCTGTTCACCATTCAAAAATACTCAATGGACTTAAATGAAGCGGTTTCCCTCAGCAAAGCAAGGCTTATATATCCTGTAGAGCTTAAAGATGAAAAAAGGACTGAATACCTTGAGTTTTTAGTAAACAATAAAAAAGCTCTTTTAGATGATGCCGCAAAAAATAAAGACAGCGCCTCAGTTACAGCCTATATTGATGTGGGAATATTTGACACAAGGGAGGCAGCAGATGAGGCCTGTGATTTCTTTTGCGAGACAGACTTTGCAGAGGGTGTCAATATTATGATTGAATATAGAAATAAGAAGTTTAAGAAAACAAGCATAATGGATATGGAAATATAAAAAAAGCAGATACAATGGATACGGAATTATAAGGTAAAATCCGGTATGGTAGTAATGGATAATTGGAATTAAGATAACTTGTATAATAGATATGGAAATATAAAATGGGAAGAAGTAATAAAGAATGGGAGATTCTTGGACTAAAGATATTTAACGCCGCAAAAAATGAACTCTACCTATCTATGAGATACCTCTACTTAGCTCTTGACGGACTGGAGATAGTAGCGGATATGAGGGTGGATTTCCTTGCTACAGATGGCGGAAAGCTGTATTTTTTTGCCGATGATGGCTGCTGGGAAGTATATGGAAAATCCTCTCCTTATCAACAGAGCCTATCTTCACTCTGTGCTTCACTGTCTCTTTGGACATATGTATAAAAGGGAGAAGAGGGATGAGGATTTGTGGAACCTTGCCTGCGATATTATGGTGGAGGGGATTATAGATGATATGGAAGTCGCCAGCGTAACTACGGTTGTCCCACCTCTTAAGGAAGAAGCTGAGGTAAGGATAGCAAGGGAGTGTAAGATATTTTCTGCAGAATACATCTATGACTATTTGAAGAAGAATAAAGAAGATATACTAGCTCTAGAGAATTATTTTAAGGTAGATGACCATTCTCTTTGGGATAATGAGAATAATGATGAGAAGGATACAAAAAGAGAAAAGAAGGAAGAAAATGCCAAAGAAGAAGAACTGTGGAAGGATGTAAGTACTAAAATACAGACAGAGATTGAGACATATTCCAGGAGTATAGGTATAGAAAATACAAGACTGTATCAAAGTCTTGTGACAAAAAATAGGGAGAAGGTATCTTTTGCTGATTTTCTAAGGAAGTTTAAGGAACCAGTGGAAGAAATTAAGCTTGATTTTGAGACCTTTGACTATGGTTTTTACAACTATGGACTTAGGCTTTATGGAAATATGCCTCTTATAGAGGAGCCGGAATACAGGGTTTCGGAAGCAGTTAAAAATTTTGTGGTTGTTATAGATACCTCAGGCTCGGTGAGCAGGGAGATTGTGACTGCCTTTCTTGAAGAGACTGTGAATATCCTGACTGAGGAAAGTGTTACTGAGGATTTTGGTATTACCAGAGAATGTGTTATTATTCAATCAGACAATCAGATTCAGGATGTTAGAGCACTACATAATAAAGCAGAACTTGAGCATTATATCAAACAGTTTGAAATTATCGGGAGGGGAGGTACTGACTTTAGGGTTGCTTTTAGCTATATAGCTGAGGAAGTAAAAGCAGGTAGGATGAGTAAGCCTTCGGGGTTAGTTTATTTTACAGACGGATATGGTATTTATCCTGAAGTAAAGCCTGAGTACGATGTGGTTTTTGTGTTTCCCGAGACTGCTTATCCCGATGGGAAGCTGCCTTATTTAAGTGGAGAGTTTCCTGTGTGGGCAATGCATTTGGTGATGAATGTTTAGAAAGGTAAAAAGATGAATATAGAAGCGGCTAAGACAGAGATAAAGCGAACTTTAGCGTTGTATTTGGAAAAGGATGAGATGGGGAATTATTTGATGCCCCAGGTGAAGCAGCGGCCACTCTTTTTGGTGGGACCTCCGGAGTGGGTAAGACTGCGATTATGGAGCAGGTGGCAGCAGAGGAAGGTGTGGCCCTTGTGTCATATACCATTACCCACCATACGAGGCAGAGTGCAGTGGGTCTTCCCTTTATAAAAGAGAGGGAATATGACGGTAAGCTGTATTCTACCACTGAATACACTATGAGCGAGATTATAGCAAGTATCTACGAGAGCATAGAAAAGACAGGCATTAAGGAGGGAATACTTTTCCTTGATGAAATTAACTGTGTATCAGAGACACTTGCTCCTATGATGCTTCAGTTCCTTCAGGAGAAGAAGTTTGGCAACTTCAGTGTACCAAAGGGCTGGATTATAGTTACTGCGGGCAATCCAGCGGGCTATAATAAGTCTGTAAGGGAGTTTGACACTGTTACCCTAGATAGAATAAGACAGATAACAATTGAAGCAGAATATAGCGTATGGAAGAATTATGCGATAAAGCAGGGAGTTCATCCTGCTATAATGAGTTTCCTGGAGATTAAAAAAGAAAATTTTTACCACATGGAGACTACGGTTGAAGGAAAGAGAATAGTTACTCCAAGGGGCTGGGAGGATTTCTCTGTGCTTTTATGGGGATATGAGAGGAAGGGCTTTGATATATCTAATGAGGTAGCTCTTGAATTTATAAAGGATAAGAGAATAGCTGTAGACTTTGTCAACTTCCTTGAGCTTTTTCATAAATATGAGAATAAATATAGGATAAAAGATATACTTGAAAATGGAGATATTTCAGCTGAACTTCCAGGCTATGAAGAAGCAGGCTTTGATGAGAAGATAAGTGTGGTTTCCATGATGCTCTCAGGTCTTAATAATTACTTTATAAAGACTTACAGAGAAGAGGAATATCTAAAAAGGTTATTTAATGTGCTTAAAAGGGCTAAGGAGGAAGCGGGATATAAGACAGTATGTGAGCTTTATGAGGGTGAAAGAAAAGAGTATGAGAAGCTAAGCCTTGGAAGAGCTCTGGATAAGGTACAGGATAAGATTTATATTAAGACTATAAGTAAGCTGTCTGAGCTTGTAGCACTGACTGAGGGGCTTTCAGAAGAAGAATTTGCCACTTATATGTCTGAATTTTTTGCTAAAGAGAAGGCTCTAGTTATTGCCGCCACAGAAAAGGCAGAGAAGGCTCTTTCCAATGCTATTAATTTTATGGAGAAGTATTTCACTCCTTCTGATGACAGCGAGGAGCTTGCCCTAACTTCCGGTTCGGAAATGGTTTACTTCATATCTGAGCTTGAGACAAATTATTACAGCATGAATTTTATAAGGGAACATTCAAGTGTGGATCTTAAGAAGTATGGAAAACTCCTGAAGACATCTTCGATGCGTGAAAAACTTATGAGTGAGATAAGAGGGGAGTAGCAGATAATTTATGGAAGGTGGTAAATCAACTAATGGTTTATTGCTTTTCTCGTTAGAATTATACTACAAATTACTTTGAAAAATTTAGGATTATGTTACAAACATACTTGAAAAACTATAGAAAAAAATGTGTGCCATAATTATTAAGTATCTTCTCAAGAATACAGTGAATTAGTAAATTGGCATAATAAATTTGCCATATTACTAAAAAATATAAAATTACTTGACAAAATTAGTTTAAAAATATTATTCTCATATTGAGAATAATGAACAAATAAAAACATTGTATCCAAGAAAACGGTGAGGTGATAAAATGGAATTTTCAAACGGAGAACTTACAGTAATGGAAATGTTGTGGAAGGGAGAATGTCTGGATGAAAACGGAGAGATTCAGGCATTAGAATTATGCTAATGAAATTAATGGCACCATAGCTGCTAGGCAAAGTCAGACATTGAGCAATTACGCAACTGGTAATAAGCTATTTGCAGTTTTTGGTGGTGGTTGGTCCTCAATTAGGTATAAAGTGAGCTATGATGAACGCTATAGACCGATGGGAGGTAATAATGAGTTTTCCAGTCGTATGGCAGCAGTCCTTTATTCATCATCAGGTGCTACATCGAAACCGTATATTACACCAAATGGTGTAACACATAATAATGGAGGTCATAAAAGAACATTTAGCTATTGGAATAATGCTTCGATAATGTATGGCTCAGAATGGGATGTAGGGTATGGGAGAGAAAATACCGAATCTGTAGTATATCCATCTAATGCAAATGTAAGTGGGAAGTTGTCATTCCTTTAAATATGTAATGGAGGTACTCTGGGAATAGTTCCAGATTCTGTTGATTTATCGCTAAAGACTTATTAGTAAATGGGATAATTAGGAGGAAAGATTATGAAAAATAAAGCAAAAATCATTATAGGTATATTAAGTATATCTTCACTTTTATTAGCATTCGGAATGCATGTTACTGCACAGAGTAAAGAGGGTTCAATAATGTCTGCTTGGGGAAAAATATTAAAAGTATACTCAGAGAATGAAGAAGTAGAAAAACCGGAAATTTATATGCTGGGGAATTCAGCTCAAATTACAGAAGCAGACATAAAACAAGGTACAGAACTTTTTGTATTGTCAGGTATGGATAGAGAGAAGGCAAGGGAGGAAGCCATTAAATATGCTATGAAGCGTGAAGCACTGTACGAAGAAGCAATTAATAATGGATATACCGTAACTGATGAGGAAGTAAGGGCTTATCTGGAAGAACTTAAAGAAGCTATAAATTCGGCTGATAATAAAGAAGACGCACTTCAGGTCATAAAAGCCTTTGATTCAGAAAAGAAATATTGGGATTTTGAGTTTGAAGTTTATAAGAAAGATCTGCCTATACAAAAATATGTTGAAAGTTTAGAGGCTATGTATAAAGCTAAGGATACAAAGTTTAGTGAGCAGACAGTACAGGCAGACTATGAAGAAGATTTTAATTCTTTTTTAGAAAAGTATAAAGAAAAACTAGCAGAGGAGCAAAACTATAAGCTGGTTAAGTAAATGATGATTTATCGTCCAATCATCAACTTAAATTTTATCAGCTCTTTGCATCATCTAGAGGAATTATAATGAATATGAAAAAAAGTCATTTATCAAATCTGTCCGGATCTCATGGATTTTATATATCATAGACATACTTTATTTTCCGATGACAGCTGAATTTTTTTCGAAATATGGAACAGTAGGACTGTTACTAATGGCGGGAATTGGATTGTTTTTTATGATGGGAACATTAATATTTATGTTTAAAAACTGTAGATGCCCTCATTGTGGTAAGTATATAATTTACTGTAGTGATGGTCGTTGTCCGTTCTGCCAAAGATGGCTTGATTGAATTTTTTCTATATCATATGTCTGAGTAAAGAGATAAAGACGAAAGAAAGATTGATAGCAATTATTTTTTTAATACTTCAGTCTAATTTGAAATTTGCTGTGACTACTGAATAGAGTAGATAAAGACTGCTGGTTTTAGTTCTATACTGGTTACAGGGGCAAGGCAGGTGGGCAAGACCGCAATGCTTAAGTGCCTTGCCGCGGGAACATACAGAATTTATGTGGCCTTGGATAATAGGATGGCAAGGGAGCTGCCGCATTAAGAATGAAATACACATCATTTAATAAAATTATTATATCTTGCTGTACTTCCGCTTGTTGCTGCAGTCCCCTAAATATTTTCCAGCACTACCTGAGACCGTCTTTTGTCAAAATATAGACCTTATCACAGACCTCTTCTATGTATTTTCTGTCGTGAGAAATGCTTATAATGGCACCCGGAAATTCCCTTAGCATCTTTCTGATTATGGGGCCTGAAAGAGGAGAAAAATTCCTAGTGGGCTCATCAAGTATAAGTACATTAGCCTTAGATATGCTCATCCTAAGCAGAAAAATCTTGGCTTTTTGCCCACCTGAGAGTTCAGAGATTGGGTGTTCCATCTCATCTGAGGTATAGTTTAGTGAACCTAAAAAAGTTCTGATTTTTGTTCTTTCTTCTTTACCTGCATCAGGGCAGAGGTACTCTGCAGGAGTTATATCAAGTTTAAGCATTTCTTCATAGTTTTGTGGCATATATTCAGCCTTTATATCAGTCCTACTTAGCAAGATTTCAGCAATTTTATGTATGAGACTCGTCTTTCCTGAGCCGTTCTTTCCGGTTATACAGATTTTTTCGGGACCACGAAGGCTTAAGCTGATATTTTCAGCAAGGAGGACCTTGTTATCCGGGGTATATAGCTTAGGAAGCTCCAATTCTATGACTGTCTTTCCGGATGGAATTAAAGAGTTCCTGCCTCCAAGCTTAAAAAAGATAGCCTCCTCCTGTTCAGGACTTTCAGTCATGTCTCTTTCTTCCCTTTCAAAGCGGTGAGCCATAGACTTTACTGCATGCATCTTCTTTTTTAACAGTCTTCCTCCCGCAGGATCTCTCCTGGTAATTGTTGCCTGTGCGTGTTCAACACTTTTGTATATGCGGCTTAGTTTTTCATCTCGAATCTTTTTCAGACGCCTGTCATTTTCAGCAACTCTTTCCTGATTGTTAAAATCGCGTCTCCTTTCCTCCATATACAGAAGATATGGAAGCCTAGTTACAGTGTATCTGCTTTCTGTTTTTCTTCTAATCTGTTCAAGGTGAATCACCATATTGGCAGTATTTTCAATCAATACCTCGTCATGAGATATGAAAATGACTATATGCTTAAAATCATTTATTATATTTTCGAGAAGACAAAGAGTATCTGTATCAAGGTCGTTTGAGGGTTCGTCAAGTAAAAGAACTGTGGGTTCATCAAGTAAAAGCCTCATAAGACAAATTTTGATTTTTTCGCCACCTGACAGAGTTTCCATTATTTGTTCGCTGTAATAAAAATCATCGGGAAGCCCAAAGTCTTTAGCCATCTTACATAGAGTTTTGGGACTATGTGTAAGGAAACTGTCTGACTGCATAAAAAAAGTCATATACGCTTAGCTTAAGCACTTCCTTTGGAAGCTCTTGAGGTAGATAAGCAAGTCTTTCTCCGGATTTAACAAGGCTTCCGTCATATTCGCTATAAGTTGTTATTAACTCTTTATCATATATCCATTTTAGCAGAGTGGACTTTCCATTTCCCTCTTCACCGATAATTACAGCCTTATCTCCATCGTTAAAAGAAGAGGAAAAGTCGCTTAGTATAATTCTATTATCTTTTTTATGGCTTAGGGTTAGGTTTTTTATCTGTAGCATAATCCTCCTAAAATGAAAAAGCCTGCTCCATTTCTGAAACAGACTAAATATTCCCATCGTCATCAATATAGGAGTTGAAATCAATTATTATCTCTTATGATGAAAGTATAAATTTGATTGCAGCCCAAAGAGGTATATTATGCCTTGATATCAAGATTTCATCAATATCAGAACTTAATTGATATAAGCATAAAAATAACACAGTTGTCGGGGAATTATAAATAATCTAATTCAGAAATACACAGACTTATTCCGTAAAAATCAGTCTGTTATAAGTTTCATAAATTAAATCATTTAATAATCATTTTGCCACCTGTCACACTGTGCCTTTCTTTTTATAGATTAATAATAGCAAAAATATGATTTTTGTCAAGAGATGATTCTGATTGACAAATTAAGAATAATATTAGTTTTAATCAATGTGAATTTGGAAGGTAGTTTACTTTTGTACAAATTAAGGATATCCCTTAATAATATACTTATTAAATCTGTGATTTGAAAAAAATATTAGAATATTATCAAATTATTCCTGTCTTGCCCTTTATTATATCCCAAAAAATGTTATAATAAAAAAGTGTATGTCATAAAAATCAATCATAAATCAGGGAGGAAGAAACATGAGACTAGGTGGTCTTGAAGCAGGCGGAACTAAGATGGTTCTCTGTGTAGGAGATGAAAAGGGTGAGATTTTCGAGCAGATATCCATACCTACAGGTACTCCTGCAGAAACAGTACCTGACATTATTAAGTGGTTTTCAGATAAAAATATAGAAGCACTTGGAATAGGTTGCTTTGGACCGGTGGATGTATCACCTGAATCACCTACCTACGGGCAGATTTTGGAGACACCTAAACTTCCTTGGGTTCATTATGACTTACTTAAAGAATTACAAAAAGAAATCAAGATTCCAATGAAAATAGATACGGATGTAAATGGTTCATGTCTTGGTGAGATGGTCTTTGGCTGTGCTAAAGGCATCGATTCAGTTGTGTACGTCACAATAGGTACCGGAGTTGGTGTAGGTATTGCTATCGGAGGCAAGCTGGTTCACGGTATGCTTCATCCTGAAGCGGGACATATCATAGTAAATAAGCATCCTGAGGATAAGGGTAACTGCATCTGTCCATATCACGATGCCTGCCTTGAAGGCTTGGCGGCAGGACCTTCCATAGAGAAAAGATGGAATAAAAAGGCCTATGATTTGGCTGATAATGAGCTGGCTTGGGAGATTGAGAGTGACTATATAGCTCAGGCTCTTATAAATTATATACTTACGGTTTCACCTAAAAAGATAATCTTAGGTGGAGGAGTTATGAATCAGGAGAGGCTGTTTCCTCTTATTAGGCAAAAGGTAGTTAAGCTGTTAAATGGATATCTGAATACACCTGAAATCAGGGATATAAATAATTATATAGTTCCAAACAGCCTCAATGACAATCAGGGCATACTTGGTGCTATGGAGCTTGGCAGACAGGCTTATGAAGAAGAAAATTCGAATTAGGTATAAAGAAAGGGATAGGCAAATGGTAAGAGCAATAGTTGGAGCAAACTGGGGAGATGAAGGTAAGGGTAAGATTACTGATATGCTTGCTGAAACATCTGATATAATTGTAAGATTTCAGGGTGGAAGTAATGCAGGGCATACCATAATCAATAACTATGGTAAATTTGCACTTCATCTACTTCCTTCAGGAGTATTTTATGGCCATACTACAAGCATTATAGGAAATGGAGTTGCACTCAATATTCCTTATCTTATTAAAGAAATCAAATCTTTGATTGAAAAGGGAGTGCCAAAGCCAAAGGTGCTTGTATCAGACAGGGCACAAATTATCATGCCATATCATATAAAGTTTGATGAATATGAGGAAGAAAGACTGGGTAAAAATTCATTTGGCTCAACCAAATCAGGCATAGCTCCTTTTTATTCAGATAAATATGCTAAGATAGGTTTTCAGGTTTCAGAGCTTTTTGACGATGAAATCCTTAGAGATAAATTAGAAAGAGTTTGTATACAAAAAGATGTGATTTTAGATCATCTTTATCATAAACCTGCAATTGACAAAGAAGAGTTAATGAATACACTTCACGAATATAGGGATATGGTTGCTCCTTATGTCTGCGATACAGCACTTTTCATTCAGGAGGCACTTAAGGACGGCAAGACAGTTCTTCTTGAAGGACAGCTTGGAACACTTAAAGATCCTGACTTTGGTATATATCCTATGGTTACTTCATCTTCAACCCTTGCTGCTTATGGTGCAATAGGAGCAGGCATACCTCCTTATGAGATTAAGGACATAATTACTGTAGTAAAGGCTTATTCAAGTGCGGTTGGAGCAGGAGAATTCGTCAGCGAAATCTTTGGTGAAGAGGCTGACGAGCTTAGACGCAGAGGAGGAGACGGAGGAGAATACGGAGCAACCACAGGACGCCCAAGAAGAATGGGTTGGTTTGATGCTGTAGCAAGCCGCTATGGCGTAAGGATGCAGGGTGCTACACAGGTAAGCCTCACTGTACTTGATGTACTCGGCTATCTGGATGAACTTCCTATTTGTGTGGGCTATGAAATAGATGGTAAGATAACAAGAGATTTTCCGGTAACTGCTAAACTTAAGAAGGCTAAGCCGGTATACGAAAAGCTTCCGGGCTGGAAATGTGAGATTAAGGGAATTAGAGAATATAATGAGCTTCCTGAGAACTGTAGAAAGTACATTGAGTTTATTGAAAAAGAACTTGGAGTACCTGTTACCATGGTAAGTAACGGGCCTGGAAGAGAAGATATCATATATAGGAAATAAAGGCTATTGTAAGGAGGGGTACTAATGGAAAGAAAGATTGAAAATTTTGCGGAAGAAAAGTTTAACTTTGAACTTCCGGAAATATTAGTATTACCCTCCTGCTTAGATATTGCAGTTAGAACCGACTCTGAGGCTGTCGGTTCTTTTAAAATAAGGTTTAAAAATGATGTAAAGTATGATAGGCATAAAATAAGGGGTTACATAACCTGCAATGACTATCGCCTAAAGTTTGATTTGCTACATTTTCAAGTAAAGAGGTAGAAATCAATTATAAATTTGATGGAATGGGATTGAGGCCTGAACAGGATTATAACGGAAGTATTCATCTTATTACAGACTGCGGTGAATTTACTCTTCCTTATCATGTAGCTGCATTAGCTGAAGAGCTGTCAACAGGAGAAGATGAGGTTAAAAATATATATCAGTTTGCAGCCTTTGCTAAGAGCAATACTGAGCGTGCGGTAGAGTTATTTTATGAGGATAGATTTGAATCAATTATTTTAAGCGGCTTAGAGGAAGAATGCCTTATAAGAAGAGGTCTTTTAGCTAATAAGGATAAACAAAGAGCATTAGAAGAATTTTTATGTTATACCAAATGCAAGCAGCCTGTAAAAAGTTATTGTAGATAAGAAAATTTATAATTATCATATATCAGGGGTTCCTATACAAGATAGAATAATTATAAGAAAAAAATGGATGGGAGTTATTTTGAAAGCAGATATTATAACTGAGGGCAAATTCTTAAAAGTTTATAAGAATGAAATTACAAATGATTTATTTGATGATGGGATTTGTGCTGTAGAAGTCGTTATAAATCCGGATTTTGTTAGAGCAGAAAAAGGCTTATGGCAGGGTTATCATAAAGACTTTAGATGAAGAAATAATTATAGAATTTAATCTTATCAATACATCAATATCGCCTGAGAAATTTCTATGGAATAAAAAAAGATTTGAAACTATAAACAAACTGATATTAGAATACTTTTCATACCGCATGGGCGGAATTACGGTTAAAAACCTGACTACTGCCATGCGTACTGCATTATATGGAATTAGCCTGTCAGGTAAGGACGAAGAAATAGTAGATTATGTCAATATTTATTTATATCTTATAAATAAAAATGAGATACAGGCGAAAGAAGAGCTTGGAAAACTTAATGTAAATACTGCTAATCCAATTTTTAGGCTGATTCATCTGTATTTTATGTATCAGCTTGCCTCTGATGAGGAGAAAGAAGATTATAGGAGAGAAGTAGAGAAACTTATTAACATAAAAGGTTACGAGTTCGGTTTATACTTTTTAATACATATGGATGGCAGATATAAACTAAATCTTGAGAGAAGACTTGAATTCATAGCAAAGCTTTATAATGAGGGTTTCCACAGTTCATTTTTGCTTATGGAGGCTTGGAGCATATATAAGTCTCAGCCGGATTACTTTAGTAAGCTGGATGCATTCTCGGTTCAGGTTGTGAATTGGGCTGTGAAACATGGATTTTTTGTGGGGAAAATAATTACAGAAAAATTTGTGATGCTTGCCAATGGTTTGCGTGATTATAATGCACTTGTACTAAGGCTTTTAAAAGAAGTATATAAAAATTGGGGAGTAGAAGAAGTAGCACAGGCAATTTGTACCCAGCTTATAAGGAAAAATGAAACAGAAGAAGATGACCATGAATGGTTTAGAATAGGAGTTAAAAGAGGAATAAAGTTAACCGGAATTTATGAACAATATATGAGAACTATGAAAGGTGATACTAATGAAAAAATTGAACTTTCAGTGTTTTCCTATTTCTTGTATGATAATATGTTAAGTGCAGGGAAGAAAAGCTTTATTGTATTCATATCTGATCAACCATAAAAGCGAACCGGATTTTCAAGATATATATATAAAATATAAGGAACAGATTAAAGGGTTTGCAAAAGAACAATTACAAAAAGGTGAGATTAGTGATGCATTAACAACTATTTATAAGGTGTTATTTAAGGATGGCGTATTTTTGCAGGAAAATTATTTATATCTCCCATCAGTGATTTTCAAGAAAAAATTTATTTGTAAAAATAAGAATATACAGTTTTTGATTATATGTACAAGAGGGCTTAGGGAAGGTGCGGTCTTTAAGTTTAACAATGGAACAGCCTTTGCGGATGTATCCGGGGAATATTCCGCCGCATTAGTTTCTGATAAAAACGGGAACATATATCCTGCTGGGGAATTTTGTGTGTCTGAAACGCTAATACCTTATTATGACTATCTTGATGGATGTTATGAGGCGGGAGGCAGAAGCCTTATGGAACTTCTGACAGTAGTGGCTGAAAATGACAGGTATCATAGGGAGAGCAGGCATTTATCAGAAATCTGTGAAGAGTTGATTAAGATGGATGGACTTACCTGTGGATATAAATGTTTTTTAAAAGGAAAACTTTTAGAACATTATTTTGAATCTAATGAGGGAGAAAAATTAGAATTTATACTAAAAAACTATGATTTTTCTAAGGCAAATCAAACTCAGGTGGAATATGCTGCAGAAATGGCCATCATAAGAAAATGTATATCCATTGTCTCTATATGCACTCAGACATTTAAATTATGATAAAATAAATTCAGGCAAGCTGTCAAAGGTAATTACAAGCTTTATTTGTGATGAAGATGAGAAGATAAAGGCAGAAAATCACAACATAATTATATCATATGCATATAAACTGATGTTGGATAAAAAGGCTGATGATGAAATAATGACTTTTCTTAGGGATAATTATGAGGGTGGAATTACCGAACTCAACTTTATTTATGAAGAACTGAGGGAAAGAAACTTACTCACAGAGGACTTTGTATCCAGGCTTATTCAACAAATGCTGTTTTCGGAAGAGATGTCAATAGACTATGACAGTATTTTTGAATACTATGAACAGTTTGGTGAAGGAATATTAAACAAAGCTCTGCTGTCATATGTATCATATAAATGGCTTGTAAAGGATATGAGGGTTGGGAAGTATTTGAAGAAGCGTATTCAGGAAGAAGCATATAAGACAAAAAATACCTTATTCATAATTTCATATCTGAAAATTCTTAGTGAAAAGAAATATTTGACTGATGAAGAAAGGGATTATGTGGCAGTATGGGTAGAAAAGCTGGTTGGAGATGGAATCACTCTTCCATTTTTTAAGGAATTTAAGAACAAATGCAGAATACCTGCCGAAATTGAAAATTTGAATTTTGTAGTATGTTATGCTGACAATGAAGATGAAGTGGCTATAAACTATAGAATGTCATCAGCCATTGATTCTGGAGGCAGGGGATATAAGATAGAATGGATGAAAAATATATATCAGGGTATTTTTGTAAAAGAGTTTTTGTTATTTGCAGATGAAATAATACAATATTATATTTCCATTAAGGAAAAGGGTGATGATGAAACCAGAATTATAAGCAGTGATAAGCTGGTTGTAATGCATGATGTATTATTTGAAGATGACTTGGGACTCAGCTTATTTTCGCAGATAAATATGATGTATGTATGTAAGGATTTATCTGATGAGAAAACACTCAAAGAATATATGAAAAATTACATAATACAAGGTGAAATAATAAACCGTGTTTTTTCGTTGGATGCCATTAGTGAGGAGTTGTAACAATGAGAGAAGGAGAAGAGATTTTAGTTGGGATGGACATTTGTGAGGATTATGTTCAACTGACTTATTATGATAATGAACTTCTGTCATCAGAATCAGTGAGCAGGGAGGATGGTGAGGAACAGTATCTAATTCCTTCAAGGTTAGCTTACAGAAAAAGGAAAAAGGACTGGATAATTGGAGACGATTTAGACAGTGAGCATCCTGAAGATATTGTTGAGGTAAAAAATTTTTTTCAAACTGTAATAACCGGAGAAAAAGTAAGAATTATCGACAAAAATTATGAAACAGAAGAATTATTACAGAAATTTATTGAATCTGCTTTAAAAATTTTAAAAACCTATTATCCTTTTAAGGAGATAGAGTATATGGGCATTACTCTTCCCGATATTACAAAGGAAGTATCAGAATCAATATCATCCGCTCTCAAAAATTTAGGATTTACAAGAGAAAGATATATATTATTAAACCATGATGAGGCATTTTTGCACTATACAATTAGTCAGGATATAGGATTGTGGACAAATGATACCGCACTGTTTGAACTTGAAGATGATGGGCTTCATTTTAGAATTTTGTCAATAGACAGGCAGACAGATCCGATGACAGCTAGAATAAGCCGTAAAGAAAAGGCCGATAAGCTTACAAAATCAATGATAAATTCGAACAAGGCTGAAAGTGGGAATTTATTTCATACCCTTTCGTTAATGGCACTGGAAGGAAGTGTTGTTTCTACCATATATGCTGTTGGCAGAGGGTTTATAGATGATTGGGGAGATATGACGCTGCGTAAGTTATCTCCCGGAAGAAGGGTATTTAGAGGACAAAATCTCTATGCAAAGGGAGCCTGTCTTGCGGCAAAAAATAAAATACAGGCTGAGCCTGATAAAGTTGTCTTTATTGGGGAAGACATGATAGTGGTTGATGTTTCCATAAAGGCTGTTAAGGATGGAAGAGATAGGGAGATTTCAATTGTAAGACCGGGAGTTAAATGGTATGAGGTAGATACTTGGATTGATGTTATTATAAAAGAAGAGGATGAATTGAGCATATGGTTTAAGGATGCTGTGACAAAAAAGGAAGAACAGAGGTTCATCTCTTTTTCAGAAATAAACGGTGTAAAATCCGGAATGACAAGAATAAGATTGTCCATTAAGTTTACAGATAAAAATACCTGTATAGTTAAGGCATCTGATTTGGGATTCGGCAATTTTGTACCTACTACAAACAGAGTTTGGGAGTTGATATGGGAAGTAATAGTATGTAGTGGCAAACTGGCGAAAAGTCCGTATGTAATAAGAGAAAGTGGGAAAAAGCTATATTCTATTGAAGAGATTTGTTATTTTGTAGGAACCAATGTATATAGTTTGGATTTGAGTTTTTTTAGTCCGGAACTTATTGAGTTTATAAAAACAGAATTGAAGCTGCCTATGGTGGCAAATAAGTTAAAAAGCCTGATTACGGGCAATTATCTCTTTAATGATGTGATTACGGCACTTTTTTGCAGCTGTGACCTATATGATAAGGAAGAGATACTTAAGATAATTGAACTTGCTAAATCATTAGAAAAAATGCCGCTTTGGGAGAGAAGGGCATATATAGGTTATAGGAAGTTAAAAGAGAAAAAGTATCTGATTGCATTAAAATATTTTAGGGAAACTTTAAAAGAAGAGAATCTGGATGAAAATGACTATGGCATAGTACTTAGGGCAATGGGAATATGCCTGATTCATGTATCTTCTTTTAAGGAAGCAGCGGATTGCTTCTATAAGGCTTATAAGTATACACAGAACAATAAGGTGTTGATAATGGCACTCCTTGCACTTAAATTAGGAAATACAGGAAAAGAATTTACTGAGAGGGCCGGTGAATTTACTCAAGATACAAATTTAATTGCAGAGGCGGAAAAAATTTGGAAAGAAGCCGAAAAGAGTGGGTTAACCGGATTAAACATAGGTTATGTTAATAATATGTTCGAAAAGCTTAAGACCAATAAGGTGGCTGAAGGATATAAGGAGATAGAGATTAAGCTTGAAGAATTTAAGAATGAGTACAGGGAAGGAGCTTGGAATGGGCTTGTTTCATAAAAAGATTAAGGAGAATGACAGGGAAGAAATCAAAGAAGATTATGAAAATGAGACAAGAACGATTTGTGAAACTATTGACAATGCTAATCTTCAAATAAAAATAATTAGAAAAGAATATGATGAAGTAAACCGCTTTCTCCAAGATGCACAAACAATTGACAGCTTACCGGATGAGCCTAAAGCAGAACTTATTGAGATTGCAAAAAATTTAATTGAGCTTAGAAATGATGTATCAAAATTAAAAAAGAAGAGAACTGAACTTACTGAATTTGAATTTGGCATAATGGAAAGATATGAAGATATAATTCCGGATGAAATCAAAAGGCTGAAAAGAGAAGAAGAGTATGAACTTACAATTAAAAGTGATTTAAGAAAGCTGGCAGGAGAAAAGGCTGTACTAAAACACGAGGAAGAAACAGAACTTAACAAAAAAATTTTTTTAGGCAGACTTGGCATGATATCGGGCGTAGTTATTGGATTGCTCTTAATAATGTATCTGATTCTTTATATGATTTTTGATACCTTTGCTGATATAGCCTTTTTACTTACCATCATGGGTGGTATCTTTATGGCGTTTTATATCTTTATGGAAACGGACAAAAATGCCAAGGCATTAAAATTGAATGCAGCTAAAGAGAATAAATTGATATCACTTACCAATACCGTTAAAATAAAATATGTGAATCAGAAGGCATCCCTTGACTTTAGCCATGATAAGTATGCGGTTAACAATGTGATGGAACTGGAATATAGATATAATCAGTATTCTGCTTACAAGGCAGATGAAATGAGGCGAAAGAAAGCCTCTTCGGCCTATGAATTTTATAATAATAAATACAAAGAATTTTTAGCTCAGTATAGAATTCATGATACCGAAGTTTGGTCTTTTCAAGCAGAGGCTATAGTAGACCATAAGGAAATGGTTGAAATAAGACATAAGTTAAATGAACGCAGACAGAAGATAAGAGAGAAGCTTGAAGAAAATGCCAATATTATAACTGAGTCAGGAGTAAGGCTGACTGAGATTGGTGAGAAGTCACCTGAACTAGGTGCAATGGTAAATGGGATGATGGAGCTTTATGGAATTGGAACGGCATAGCTAAGAGGAAAGGCTGAAGATGTGTTTGTATCTTCAGCCTTTTTATACCTTAAAATGAGTAAGTTCGATTTACTTTTAATCATAAATTTTCTTCAAATTGTCAAGCCTTGCTACAGTATTTTGCAGGAGTAAATCAGCAAGTACAAGGGCTGTCATTGACTCAACCACCACTACTGCACGGGATACAACAATAGGATCGTGTCGGCCTTCAATATTTATCTCAATTTCTTCAAAATTCTTATTTACAGTGTGTTGAGTAGAAGCTATTGATGGAGTTGGTTTAAAAGCAGTTCTTACTACAAGAGTAGAACCGTCACTCATTCCTCCAAGTACACCACCACTGTGATTTGAAGTCTTTTTTATTTTGCCGTTTTCACATATGAAGCCGTCATTATTACAAGCTCCTGTACTGCTTGCAGAGGCAAAGCCGTCTCCGATTTCAACTCCCTTAACAGCTCCGATTGAAAATAATGCCTGACCTAGCTTCGCATCAAGCTTATCAAAAACTGTCTCACCAAGTCCAGCAGGAAGTCCTGTGGCAACACATTCTACTATGCCGCCGGCAGAGTTTAGGCCTTTTTTAATCCCATCCAGATATCCCTCAGCAAGCTTTGTAGATTCTTCATCAGGCATATAAAGTGAGGAATTAAGAACAGTCTCTCTTGTTATTTTACTTCTATCGTTAAGTAGGTCAGCCGGTAAGCTAATATTTCCTATTGAGTGAGTGTAAGCAAGGACATCTATGCCAAATTCTTTGAGAAGTTTAGCTGCTACAGCACCTGCGGCTACTCGGGAAAGGGTTTCTCTTCCTGATGAGCGGCCACCTCCCCTGTAGTCTCTAAAGCCATATTTTTCATCAAAGGTGTAGTCTGCATGCCCCGGACGGTAGTAATTAGCAATTTTGTCATAGTCCTTTGAGTGTTGGTCGGCATTTCTTACCATTACAGCAATCGGAGTGCCCGTTGTAAGCCCATTAAATACTCCTGAAAGTATTTCTACATCATCATCTTCTTTTCTTGGAGTAGTAAAATTGCCTCTACCGGGGCGTCTTCTATTCATATAGGGGCTGATATCATCCTTACTTAAAGAAAGCCCTGCAGGACAGCCGTCTATAACCACTCCAAGTCCTGCACCATGAGACTCTCCCCAAGTCGTTATCTTAAACAAAGTTCCAAAAGTTGAACCTGCCATACTTTCCTCCTAAATACTAGATAATGTAATTAAGTTCCTTATAAATCAATTGGTTCAGAAATATTGCCTAAGTTAAAGTTTTTTATTGCTTTATCCATATCTTCTAATGATCTACTGGAAATTCCTTCAGGGATGGTTAATTCTCTAGGTTCAAGTATTATGCAACCATTATCGTATTCTTTTACATTGTAATATTTGTATAATGCGCCACGAAGTGTGATTCTTTTCTTGTTGTCAATATGAACTGTATAATCTTTTATGGCTGTCATAGTCAATCCTCCTATCAAAATGTTGGTGGGATATCCCACTAATATCATCATATACCTTATAAATATATATGTCAAGAATGAAAATCAATACTTTAAAAAAACTCAATCGTTGTGTTAGACTTTTTCTATAACAATTAGCTCTAACTAATGCAAGGAGGATAAAATGGAAGTTAAAGAAAAACTGGCAAAATTAAGAGAGAAGATGGCTGAGGCGGGTATTGATTTTTATCTTATGCCTACTGCCGATTTTCATGAATCAGAATATGCAGGAGAGCATTTTGGAGTAAGAAAATATATGTCAGGCTTTACCGGTTCAGCGGGCAGCCTTTTAGTTGGTAAGGATAAGGCAGCTCTTTGGACAGATGGCAGATATTTTATTCAGGCTGAGAGAGAGCTTTCAGGGAGCACCATTGAACTTATGCGTATGGGTGAGGAGGGGGTTCCTGCCATATCAAAGTACATTGAAGATAACATTCCTGAAAAAGGAGTGCTTGGCTTTGATGGAAGAGTAATCAATTCTGCACTTGGCAATAAGATTAAGGCTGCCATTGAAAAGAAAAATGCTACTATCAAATATGACAAGGATTTAGTAGATGAAATCTGGACTGACAGGCCTGCACTTTCTGTAAAGCCTGCATTTTTCCTGGAAGAAAAATACTCAGGCAGACCTGCATCTGATAAGCTTACCTTTGTAAGAAATAAGATGAAAGAAGAGGGAGCTGATGCCTTTATACTTACCTCCCTTGATGACATAGCCTGGCTCTACAATATGCGTGGAGATGACATCCCTTTGCAACCCTGTAGTGCTTTCTTATACAGTGGTATTTATGGATAAGGCTGTAATCTTCTTAAATGAAGCAGTGCTTAACGATGTGCTTAGGGCAGAATTTGCTGCAAACAAGGTAGAAATAAGGCCTTATAATGACATTTACGAGTATGTAAAAGGACTCAAAGACTGCAAGAAGGTACTGCTAAGTACTGCTAAAGTAAACTATGCAATATACAGCAATATACCTGAAAATGTTGAGAAGATTGATAAACCAAATCCAACCACCCTTGAGAAGGCTAAAAAGAATTCTACAGAGATAGAAAACATCAAAAAGGCTCATGTAAAAGACGGAGCAGCCATGGTGAAGTTCATTTACTGGGTTAAAAAGAATGTTGGCAAGATGAAGATTACCGAGATTTCCGCAAGTGATTATCTTGAGGAGAGAAGAAGGGAGCAGGATGGCTTTATTGAACTCTCCTTTGATACGATAGCTGCCTACAATGCAAATGCAGCAATGATGCACTACTCAGCTACACCTGAGCATGATACGGAGCTTAAGCCTGAAGGTTTCTTCCTGGTTGACTCAGGCGGACAGTACTATGAAGGAACCACAGATATTACAAGAACCATAGTGCTTGGGCCTCTTAAGGACGAGTGGAAGAGGGACTACACACTTACGCTTAAGGGACATATGAACTTATTAAATGCTAAGTTCCTCTATGGCTGTACAGGTATCAATCTTGACATCCTTTGCCGTGCGCCACTTTGGAATATTGGTATAGACTACAGATGTGGAACAGGTCATGGTGTGGGCTATCTGCTCAATGTCCACGAGGCGCCAAATGGCTTCAGATGGAAGATGGTTCCTGAGAGAAATGACAGCGCAGTTCTTGAAGAAGGCATGATAACAACAGACGAGCCTGGCGTATATACTGAGAACAGCCATGGTATAAGGATTGAGAATGAGCTTCTTTGCAAGAAGGACATCAAAAACGAATATGGTCAGTTCATGTGCTTTGAGTCTGTAACCTATTGTCCTATTGATAAAGAAGCAATCGATGTGAAATATCTCGAAAAGAGAGATATTGAGCAGATAGATGATTACCACAAACTGGTATATAAGGAGCTTTCACCTTATTTTGAGGGAGAGGAGTTAGCTTGGCTTAAGGAGGCTTGTGAGCCGATTAAAGGGGAATAATGGAAGTTATACTTAAAGAATACGCAGTATATAAAGAAGCAGAAATTCTTGGATTATATACAAGTGTAGGCTGGACAAATTATACTGATAACCCTGAAATGCTAAGAAATGCTTACTTAAATTCCCTTAAGATATATGGGGCCTATGTTGATGACAAGCTGGTTGGCATAATCAGGGCTGTCGGTGACGGCTTTTCGGTACTTTTCATACAGGATCTTTTGGTTCATCCTGACTTTCAGAGAAATGGTATAGGCACTCTTTTACTTAAGAGGATGTTAAAGGAGTATGAAAATGTCTACCAGATTCATCTAATTACGGAAGATAGCGAAAAGACTATATCATTTTATAAGTCACTTGGTTTTACCGACAATAGTGATATTAACTGTAAGGCCTTTTCCAAGTATAACTAATATGATGACATTTTTGGTATTTTCCGGATAAAACAAAAGATGAAGTATAGGATATTGTCTATACTTCATCTTTTATTTTATAAAAACTTATTTCTTTGTACCCTGTAGCTTATTTTAGTAATGAGACTAAGAGGCAAAAATCTGGTTCCAAAAGCTGCAAAGGCTATTAGGTTATCTGAGAATACCAGAGATTTTCGCTTAAACATTGCTTTTAAGCCTCTTTTTGCACAAGCTCTCGGTGTTGCGGTTGCAAATTCTTTGGAAGCACCGGCTGTGGTAAAGAAACCTGTTTTCATAGGACCCGGGCAAAGTGTAGTAATAGATATAGGCTTACCACTCCTTTTCAATTCTTCATTTACCGCCGTAGAAAGGCTCAGCACATAGGCTTTTGAGGCATAGTAGGAGGAGAGAAGAGGCCCTGGTAAGAAGGCTGCAATACTGGCAACATTAAGTATATATCCTTTTTTCTGTGTTTTGATAAACTCCTGGCTAAGAAGGGTAAGGGCGGTAATATTGGTATTAATTAAGTCTGTATTTTCCTTGCCCGACATATTGTTAAATGCCCCAAGTATGCCAAAACCTGCATTATTTATAAGGATATCAATCTCCTTTGTAAAACAGTTTGACGCAAGTTTTAATACATCGTTTACATCTGATAAATCAGCTGGAAATACTTTTACATTTACCTTATATTTTTTTTCTAAAATCTTTTTAAGTGAAAGAAGCCTGTTTTCTCTCCGTGCACTTATAATCAAGTCATAACCGTTCATAGCAAGAAATCTTGAAAATTCAACGCCAAGTCCGCTGCTTGCACCTGTAATTAAAGCTAACATAAATTTTCCTCCGATGAAATGATAAAGTTATAAGAATTATATCATAAGTACTAAGCTCAGTCTTCGCCAAAATCGGCTCACTTGAGTAGCACTAGCGCCTTTGGTGCGTAGTCACTAAATTCAAGCTTCACCTTATGGCTTGCATTCATTAAGTGTTCACATTATATCATAAATTTTGATTATATAACAGGATTTTCACAACTTTATATATCTGAAAAAATGGTGAGTAAAAAAAGTTACAAGGAAATAAAAATCACAGAGCTTTGGTAATAATTCACAAATTGATACGCTTTTTATTATATAAAATGCTAGAATTGAAACAAGAGATTGACAAGTATTGGTGAAGTGTTTACAATATAAGTATGCAAACGGTTGCATTGAATATGAACCTCCTTTACAGGGAGGAATTTATTAACAACCTAGTGCAAACGGTTGCACAAAAACGGGAGAAGAATATGTCAGCAACAATTAAAGATATTGCAAAGATAGTTGGCGTTTCCACGTCAACGGTATCGAGAGCCCTTAATGGGACAGCACCCATTTCAGAAGAGGTTAAAACTAAAATACAGAAAGCAATAAAAGAAGTGGATTACCATCCTAATGCTAGTGCAAAAAGTTTTGCGACCGGTGTGACGAATACAATCGGTCTTGTGTTGGATGCGAACAACGAGACGACTTTTTCAAACAATTTCTTCAATCGGAGCGTATATGCTATTGAGAAGATATTGCAGGAGAATGCCTATAACCTTTTAATTGCCAATGATAATGGCCAGAATGATTCTCAGATTTTCAGATTGGTACAGGAGAAAAAGGTGGACGGACTAATTATTCCTTCATCCGTTCTTGAAAACAGGTTGATACACTTTCTAAAAAAAGAGAAATTTCCTTTTGTCGTGATGGGTGAGCCGACAGAAGGTGAAGGAACGGTTTTTTGGGTAGATATTGATAATGAGCTAGGTGCCTCAGAAGGAACAAAACATTTGCTGAGACAGGGATACCATGAAATAGTACTGATTATTGATGATGATGAAACGGTTTTTTCCAGAAACAGATTAAAGGGCTACAGGGAAGCTATACGGATGCGCTGCCCGGAGAAGGTTATAATGATGTTCCACCGTTATGAAAACTGCGAAATGAAGTTGATTGAAGAAATAGGAAATCTTCGACAGAAAGGCTTTCTTTGCTCAAGTAATGAAATTGCATTTCATGTACTTCGTACTTTGAAAAAAAACGGGATTTCCGTCCCGAATGAATCAGGAATTGTAACTTTTGATAATTATCCGTTGGCAGCTTATATGGACCCGCCGTTTACAGCTGTAGATGTTGATACATTCCAATTAGGTAAAAGGGCAGCATCTATGCTGATGGAATGCATTCATAGAAAATCTGAAATCAGACATCAAATGATTAAGACTACATTGATATGTCGTGAATCATCTACAAAAAAGAAATGAGGGGGGGGGGAGAAATACATGATATTAGAAGCAGTCAGACATACCGGTACATTTCCGGATGTTTATCTGACCGATCGGAAAACATTGGTTATTACATTGCGGACAGCAAGAAAAGATGTATCAGGTTGCGTTATTCACTATTTTGCAAGAACAACTCCGGACAATATTAAACAAGTGGAAATGGCTTTTGTTTATCGCGATGCTTTGTTTGATTATTATCAGGTGATATTGCAATTTCATCAAACCGCCAGATATAGGAAATATTATTTTGAATTAGTGTCTGAAGAAAGTATATATTTTACAGCTTATGGGTTTCAGAAAAAGAAGCCGGATAAAGGTTGTTTTGAATTTCTATATGCAAATGAAACAGGAATTATCAGACTGCCTGAGTGGTCACAGGGGCAGGTATTCTATCAGATTTTCCCAGAGAGGTTCGCTAACGGAGATTTGGCAAACGATCCAGTTCAGGTTCAGCCTTGGGGAACTAAACCTGATAGAGGCAACTTCATGGGAGGTGATCTTAAAGGAATCCGGCAAAACCTTGATTATCTTGAAGAACTCGGTGTTGATTGTGTTTATTTGAATCCTATATTTGAGGGAGACTTTAATCATAAGTATGCAACCACTGATTATTATCAGATTGATTCCGGATTTGGAAATAAAGAGGAACTTTTTGACTTAATTTCTGCAATCCATGCAAAGGGTATGAGGATTATATTAGATGGAGTATTTAACCACTGTGGTATTAAGTTTGCGCCGTTTCGGGATGTTGTTAAGAACGGCGAGGCCTCGAAGTATAAGGACTGGTTTTATATAACCTCATTTCCCGTTGATATCACACATTATGATTATGAGTGTGTAGGTGCATATAAATATATGCCGAAGATGAATACAGGAAATCCGGAAGTCAGAAAATATTTTATTGAAGTTATGGATTGCTGGATACGTGAATATCAAATTGACGGCTGGCGGCTGGATGTTTCTGATGAAGTTGATGTAGGTATGTGGGAGGAGGCAAGACTGGTTTTAAAAAGTCGTTATCCGAACATTCTACTGATTGGAGAAACATGGGGAAGCGGGCTTTGTCTTATGAACGGTACCCGGATGGACGCTATTATGAATTATGTGTTCCGTGATGCTGTTCGGGATTTTATCGCATTGGAAGAAATTGACGCCAATGAATTTGACAGTAGGGTTCAGAAGATGCTCTCGGACTATCCGGCAGAGATAAACGGAGCAATGTACCTTTTGTTGGATTCGCATGATACGGAACGTTTTCTTACATTGTGTGGAGGTAATAAAGATAAATTCAAGGCGGCTGTGGCACTTCAGATGATGTTTGTCGGTTCTCCGGCGATATATTATGGTGATGAGATTGGAATTGATGGTGAGAATGACCCTGATTGCAGAAAATGTATGATTTGGGACAAGGATGCACAGGACTTGGAACTTAAAGAGTATTATAGGAAACTGATTAGAATTCGGCATGATGAGGAAGCAATCCGAAAAGGAAGCTTATATACAGATATCTGTGAAGGCCGCCTATATGCATTTACCAGAATTAAGAACGGTGCAGATACGGTTACTATCGTGATTAATGCAGGAAATTTTGAGAAAAAAATTCGTTTACCGGTTCGCGGAACGAGGAAATATTGCAGTATTCTGACCGATGAGGTATTTGATTCTGAACAGACAGAGACGAAAGACAAGAATTGGCTTGGTGACAAGGTGAACTATCAGAGAAATCTGATGATTAATATAAAACCATATGAGGTAATAATTTTAAAGGAGGAGATTTGGAATGAAAAAGCATAATATATTATCAAAAATTGCATTGATGGCAGCTATATGTCTGGTGGCAGCAGGTTGTGGGAAATCACAGACAATATCTGAAAATACTGTGAATAATGAAAAATCTAAAGCATCAACATCTGCAGAGGTAAAATCGGAGTCGAAGACGCCGACAGAAGAAACAACAATTAATTTTTGGCATCATTATAGTGCACAGTCTCCGGAAAATGAAACTTTAACGAATATTCTGATTCCTAAATTTGAAGAAGAGAATCCTGGTATTAAGGTTAATGCTGTATCGCATGAATGGGCTGATTTGCATGACAAGATACTGATTAGTGCCAAGTCGGATACATTGCCTGATGTTGCACGTCTTGACAGCGCATGGATTCCGGAGTTTCAGAAGATGGGCATATTGATTCCTTTGAATAAAGAAATGGCTGATTTTAATGATGTAGCCGCTCTCCTTTTAGACAGTGCAATGACTACTGCAGAGATCGGTGGAGACAATTATGGTCTTGCATTAAATACAAATACAAAAATTTTGTACTACAACACAGAAGCATTTGAAAAGGCGGGAATTAAAGCTCCTGTAACGATGGATGAGTTTGTGGATGATTGCAAAAAATTGTCGGGTAAAAATGACTCAGGACAACAGATATGGGGTTATGATGAACCGGGGCTTTCAGGCTGGAATATCTGCCCGTTTATCTGGAGTATGGGAGGGGCATTGACTGATGAAAAACAGACAAAAAGCGAGTGGTTATATCAATAGTAAAGAAACTGTTGCAGCAATTCAGATGTTAGCAGAGCTATATAAGAATGGTTCCATAACAGGGTGGAACAGCGGAGATATTCCGATGACGGATGGCTTTTGGGACCGGACGTTATATGATGCTTTTTGAAGGACCATGGAAAGTATCTGAACTTGCGGGTGCTTATCCGGATTTTAAGTATGCCACAGCTCCG
Source organism: uncultured Catonella sp. (assembly GCA_916439065.1). Lineage (GTDB taxonomy): Bacteria > Bacillota > Clostridia > Lachnospirales > Lachnospiraceae > Catonella. The sequence goes on along the minus strand of CAKAGD010000002.1, from coordinate 404,904 downwards.
ATACCGGCAGGAAAAAGGAGGCTCCGTTTCTGTTCTGGGAGGAGAAGATATCGGGATGTTTAATACAGCCAATAAGGATGTTGCTTGGAAGTTTATGAAGTTTATGACTGATGAGTATGCACAGGAAGAAATGGCAAAATGCGGACAGATTCCGTGCAATAAGAAAAGCATTGGAATCAGACACGGTAAAAACAGGCTGACTTTGCTCCATACATCAAGCAACTTCAGACCGCAAAATCTCGTCCGACTGTAGCGAGTTGGTCAGAGATTGACAGTGAACTGACAGCCACTGTAACAAGCGTGATTAATGGGGAAAAAACCGCTCAGGATGCAATGAATGAGCTGGCTGTAAAGGTAGATGCATTGCTTACTGAATAAAAAGGCAGGAACAGATATAACTGTTGATTATATTTACGATAACTGTATTTCTATAAGGAAGTATTATGAAATTAAAAGGAAAAAGTAAAATTCAAATTGGGCTGCTCCTTTTGCCCGGACTGTTGACTTTTTGTATATTCACAGCATATCCCATTTTTCGCCTGTTTTGGATGAGCTTTTTTAAATGGGATTTTGGCTCATTTCTGAATCAGAATTTTATAGGTACGGAAAATTATAGGGCGGTCATTACAGATCCGTATTTTCAAACGGCTTTTGTTAATTCCATTGTATACACATTGGTGACAGTACCGGCACAGATGGCACTGGGGCTGTTTGTTGCAATCCTGATTAATTCTGTTAATCGGTTTAAGATAGGATTTCGCATTGCTTATTATTTGCCGGTTATAACATCATGGGTTATAGCGTCTTTAGTATTTAAATATGTGTTTAATACAGAAGGAATGCTTAATTATTTTCTGAGCAAAGTACTGCAGGTAACGAACTCAAATATACATTGGCTTGACAGCCGGTGGGGTGGTATGACTGTTGCAATGCTGTTAGGTATCTGGAAAGGTATTGGCTGGAATATGGTTGTTTTTCTTGCTGCCATTCAGGCCGTGCCAAAAGAGCTGTATGAATCTGCGTCTTTAGATGGTGCCGGAGTATGGCAGAGATTTTGCTACATAACTCTTCCGGGGATACGAAGAACTGTGCTGTTTGCATTGGTTATGTTGACGATCGGTGGCTTTAACGTTTATACATCAACAAAACTGATTACAGACGGCAAGCCGGGACATAATACAGAGGTTGTGCTAACTTGGATGTACTACAAAGCTTTTGGTGCCGGAAAGTTCGGATATTCAGCAGCATTGTCATTTATAATTGCGTTTATTCTTGGAATTTTAGCTGTAGTTGAATTCAGAATGATGCAAAGCAGGGAGAAGTAATGAAAACGAAGAAAGTAACAGGTGCAAAAATACTTATCTATGTGCTCCTTGGATTGGGGATGATTGTTGCTATATTGCCTATGCTCTATATGATAAGCACATCGTTGAAGCCGAATGGAGCATTATATGAATATCCTCCGAGATTTTTACCTAATCTGGATGAGATTACGGCAAAAAATTATGTGTATATATTAGTTCAGAAAAAATTTGCCGGGAATTTCATAAACAGTATAGTGGTTTCGACATGTACAGTGGCGATTGCTGCAGTCGTTTCATCAGCGATGGCATTCTGTATCGCACGCTTTCGATTTCCGGGACGTAGAATGATATTTGCTTTTATTATTCTAACCATGATTATTCCGGGTTTAACTATGATTGTTCCTCAGTATGAATTGGCAGTGAGACTGAAAACAATTAACAACATATGGGGATTGCTTCCATTTTATGTGGCATGGGTAATACCGTACTCAACTTTTATGATTAAAGGATTTGTTGAAGGAGTGCCGAAGGAACTTGATGAGGCAACTTATATGGATGGAGGGAGTGTTTTTACGGTATATGTGAATGTCATTATACCTTTAACTAAACCGGGAATTGCTTCTATTTCAATTTTCAACTTTTTGACTGCATGGGAGGAATTTCCATGGGCAAATACAGTAATAAATGATGATGTGAAACGAACACTTCCAATCGCAATTTCAGGTTTTTTTGGGCAGCATCAGTTTACTCAATGGGGATATGTATTCGCTCTTTCAGTGCTTAGCTTATTGCCTATTCTTATCGTATTCATTTCTTGCCAGAAATTTTTCGTACAAGGATTGACGGCGGGAAGCGTTAAAGGATAGTTTCAATTTGTAAAAGTATAATTAATCTGATTTTCGCCGTAGTCAGGTGCTGGGGACTGTTGAAGGGCAATATTCAGCAGCTTATTTAGAACCGAATAGAGTAGTAACTACGATTCGTGTTCATTATGATAGCGGTTTAGGTAACAATATGTATCTGAGAGGCTCATGGTATCCGTTGACATGGAGCAGTGGAAGAAAGATGTTTAACATATCCAATGATGTATGGATATATGAGATTGAAAGATATGATGTAGGTAAACGGTTTGAGTTTAAACCAATGATAAATGACAATACATGGTCGCAAGGAAATAACTATATTGGAACAGGCGGACAAACCATAGATGTTTATCCAAACTTCTAAATTTTAGCGTATCTAAAGAGTGTGAAGCGATAAGTTTCATGCTCTTTTTTATAACTAAGAGTCTGTGTTGGGATAGTATCTGGCATATTGAGCAGAGGCTATAAAGTAGGATGTGGCTGATGCGGTAAAATCGGTTTTGAAAGATGTGATATCAGGTTGACGTACAGATAATTGTACTTTATAATAAATAGTAACAAATAAAACAGTTGTAAATATGGAGGTGGATATGATAGTGGTAAATTATACAACTCTAAGAGAAAATATGAAAACATATATGGACAAGGTTAGTGATGATTATGAAACAATGGTCGTTACTAGGAAAAATAATAAAAATGTAGTGATTTTGTCAGAAGAATCATATAACAATATGTTAGAGAATATGTATGTAATGGGTGAAAAATGTAACTATGACAGGCTGCTCGAATCAAAAGAACAGCTTGAAAATGGAATGACAGTAATGCATGAGCTTATAGAGGTAGAAGCTGATGAATAAGATTTTTACAAAAAATGGCTGGGAAGATTATATATATTGGCAGACAGAAGATAGGAAAAACCTTTGAGAAAAATAAATCAGCTAATTGAAGATATAGCAAGGAATGGAAATGAGGGTATGGGTAAGCCTGAAGCTTTAAGAGGAAATTTTACAGGATTTTGGAGCAGAAGAATTAATGACAAAGACAGGCTGATATATAAAATTGATGAGGAAAATATTTATATACTGGCCTGTAGATATCATTATGGGAAAAATCTTAGATGATTTAACCACAAATTATTTAGAATAATTTGGCTTTTAAGATATATTTGCGTATATCACAAATTTATTATATACTGTAATTTATGGTGATTAACAAGCAAGGAGGCATCTATGTACGAATTATATATAAAGCAAAGAGTATTTAAGATTACTGACCACTATGATGTTCTGGATGTGAATCAGAATCCGGTATATCATGTAGACCAGGATTTCAGACTTATCGGTAATACAGTGCATGTAAGCCGTATGGATGGGAGTGAAGCCTTTGTTATTAATAGAAAGGTGCTTACCCTTATGCCAAAGTTTGATGTAGAATTCAGCAATGGAAAGATAGCTGAGATTAAACAGAATTTTACATTTTTTAAGAAATCGATTGATATTTTATCAGAGGATTATTCTTTAAGGCTTGAGGGCAGTTTCTGGGATATGGATTTTGGAGTTTTTAATAACGAAATCGAGGTTGGAAATATAAGAAAACAAATATTTGCCTGGGGAGATACCTATGTAATCAGCGTATTTGACGCTGAATTCGAAGAAGCGCTTATAGCACTTTTAATAGCACTGGATAATATTAAGGATGGAGAAAAAAATAGCTAGAATTGGAGAATCAATGATTGAAAAGATATATTTAGTTTCACTTGGCTGCGACAAGAATCTGGTTGACTCTGAAATTATGCTTGGACTTTTACGTAAAGAGGGATATGAAATAACCGATGAACTTAGTGAGGCGGACTATGCAATAGTTAATAGCTGCTGCTTTATAGGTGATGCTAAAGAGGAGAGTATAAATACAATTATAGAGATAGGCAGACTTAAAAAAGAAGGTAAGTTAAAAGGTCTTATTGTAACGGGCTGTCTTGCACAGAGGTATCAGTCAATGATTATTGATGAGCTTCCTGAAGCTGATGCCGTTATTGGAACTACAGCTTATGACAGTATAGTATCTGCAATTTCTGAGATTAAGGCTAAAAATGGAAGGTCTGAAAAAGCACTTTATATTGATGGCCTTGAAAGGTTAGCAGGAGGAGAAGAACACAGGCTTGTGCCTGCAGGAGAAATTTCGTCTTATATAAAGATAGCTGAGGGCTGTAATAAGCGTTGTACCTACTGCATTATTCCATATATCAGAGGAAATTACAGAAGCCTTCCTATGGAAACTATTGTAAAAGAGGCTGAAAGCTTAGCGGGTCAAGGTACAAAAGAACTGCTTTTAGTTGCTCAGGAAACTACATTATATGGTATTGATATTTATGGCAAGAAGGCTCTGCCGGATTTAATTCACGAATTATCAAAAATTAGTGGAATTGAATGGATAAGACTGTTATACTGTTATCCGGAAGAAATTACTGACGAAATAATTTATGCAATTAAAAATGAGAAGAAGGTCTGTAATTACATAGATTTACCTATACAGCACAGTTCTGACTCTATCTTAAAAAAGATGGCAAGAAGAACTAATCAGGCTGAACTTAGTGAGAGGATAGAAAAACTTCGTAAAGAAATACCTGATATTATTCTCAGGACTACGCTTATAACAGGATTTCCGGGAGAAACGGAAGATGATTTTAAGGATTTATATAACTTTGTAGATGAGATGGAATTTGACCGTCTTGGAGTATTTACATATTCTGCTGAAGAAGGTACTCCTGCAGCAGATATGGAAGGCCAGATAGATGAAGAGGTTAAAATTGCACGAAGGAATGAAATTATGGAACTTCAGCAGGAGATATCAGCTGAAAAGGCTGAGGGTAGAATAGGAAAAGTATTTGAAGTACTTGTTGAAGGAACTGTACCAAGTGACTCTGTAAATGGAGAAGCATTTGCATCAATCAGGGAAGTAAATGATGATGGAAAAAAAGTCTACATTGGCAGGACTTATATGGATGCACCTGATGTTGACGGACAGGTATTTTTTGAGTCTGACTATGAAATTATGTCAGGAGAGCTTGTAGAGGTTGAAATAATAGCTTCAGACGAGTATGATTTATTTGGAGTATTAATTTAGGAGGAGATAAAATGAATCTGCCTAACAAGATTACGGTATTTAGAATACTTATGATACCGTTCTTTGTAGCTTGTATGCTTATAAAGGAGATACCATATAATGAGTTTATAGCAGGAGCGGTATTTATAATTGCTGCACTTTCTGATTTGGTAGACGGGAAGATAGCAAGACGTTATAATCTTGTTACAAACTTTGGCAAGTTCATGGATCCACTGGCTGACAAGTTACTTGTACAATCGGCATTAATTTGTTTTATGGAAAGGGGACTCTTGCCTGCATGGATGGTTATTGTGATTTTGAGTAGAGAATTCATTATAAGCGGCTTTAGACTTGTGGCAGCAGATAAAGGTATTGTAATAGCTGCAGGGTATTGGGGCAAATTAAAGACGGTTTTTCAGATGGTAATGAGCGTTATGCTTATCTTTCATTTTATAAATCCGGTTTGGCAGCTTTTAGAACAGATTTTAATCTGGGGATCTCTGGTGTTAACAATAGTTTCTCTTGTGGATTATATTGTAAAAAATAAAGACATACTAAAGGAGACAAAATAATGACACTTGAAGAAGAAGTAGTTAATAAATTGCTGGAAAAAAAACTTATAATTACTACTGCAGAATCCTGTACAGGAGGGCTTATTGCAGCCGCTATAGTTAATGTTTCAGGGGCTTCAGGCTGTTTTAATGAAGGATATATCACCTATGCCAATGAGGCCAAAATAAGATTACTGGGCGTTAAGGAAGAGAGCATAAGAGAGTTTGGTGTAGTAAGTGATGTAGTGGTGAAGGAAATGGCAGAAGGTGTCCTAAAAAAGGCAGGTGCGGATATTTCTGTTGCCGTATCGGGGATAGCCGGACCGCTTGGCGGAAGTGCAGAAAAGCCGGTGGGTACAGTCTATATCGGGCTTTGCTTGAAAGATAAGCTTACCAATAATTTAACAAAAGCTTCATATAAATTTAATTTTGAAGGAGATAGGATGCAAATTAGAAATATGACGGTTGTAGAAACTCTAAAATTAATTCTATCTGCCACATAACTGACAATAAAACTTCCTATTCTATAATAGTGATAATTATGGAAGGAGGTTTTTATGCTTTATAGAGTTAAGAGTATTTTTACCTGTATTTTAGTTATTTCACTTGGAATAACAGCGTGTGGAAATAATAACAGGGACATAACCGGTAAGCAGGATTCTACTAAAAGTGCTGTAAATACAGCTAAATCATCAGAGGTTCAAAATAACGATAATGTAATTAAGGTACCTGATGGGAAGAATAATTCTAAAGAAATAAGTGTTAGGTCAAGAAAAATTACTGTATATTCCATAGAAAATGACAAGGTAGTACCGAAGACAAGTGTAGTAATGGATAATGATAAGGTAAAACCTGAAACTATAATTGAATCAGTCATGCTGGAACTTGATGATGTAATAGATGATGACATAACAACTGAGGTAAAAGAAGATGGTGATTCTATAATTGTAAATTTTAATGTTTCTAATAAAGACTATCCTTTTGGAGAGAAGATTCAAGTACCTGAAACGAGTGTTTTAGAATGTATTTCATACAGTATTTTGGATAACTTCAAGGAGTACAAAAAAATATATTTTAAATTGAATGGAGAGGCTTATGTTTCAAAACAGCTTAAGCTGGCTGATGGTAAGCCGTTTATGGTAAATGAGTAAAGTATTGGTTGTTGGAGCCGGAGCTGCAGGCAGTATGGCGGCAGTTTGTGCGGCAAAAGCCGGTAATGAGGTTATAGTATTTGAGAAAAATGCAAAAACCGGTAAAAAAATATATATTACAGGAAAGGGACGCTGTAATATAACAAATGCAGTGGGTAATGATGAACTTATAAAGAACACTATACGAAATCCTAAGTTTATGTATAGTGCTTTTTCTGCGTTTACAAGTGAGGATGTAATTAATTTTTTTGAAAAAATGGGATGTCCTGTCAAGACTGAGCGTGGTAATAGGGTATTTCCAGTGAGTGATCATTCTTCAGATGTAATCAAAGCCCTTGATATGGCAATGGAAAAAGCAGGAGTTAAGATTAGATATAATACACCTGTAGAAGAACTTATTATAACTGAAGATGGAACTGAAATTATGGGACTTAAGCTGCGTGACGGTAACATAGTTGAAGCAGACAAGGTAATTGTGGCCACAGGAGGACTTTCGTATAAGTCAACAGGTTCTACGGGAGATGGTTATGAATTTGCGAAACAGGCAGGACATACAATAAAAGATTTGCGCCCAAGCCTTGTTGCCCTTACTGCGAAGGAAAAATTCATAAAAGAATTGCAGGGACTTTCACTAAAAAATGTAAGAGTTAGTGTTAAAAACGGAAAAAAAACTGTGTTTGATGAACAGGGAGAAATGTTATTTACCGGAGACGGAGTAAGTGGACCGTTGATTCTCTCTGCAAGCAGTATAGCCGGTGATTTATTTTATAATGAAGGCGGAGTGCTGAGCATTGACTTAAAACCTGCCCTCTCAGCAGATGAACTTGATGCCAGGTTATTGAGGGATTTTACTGAATTTAAGGCTAAAGCACTCAAAAATTCTTTTGATAAGCTATTACCTAAGAGCCTTATTCCTGTTTTTTTGGAAAAAACAAAAATTGATGTAGAAAAAAAGGCAGGGGACTTAACTAAATCAGAAAGAAGTGTTATAATAGACTTGCTAAAGCACTTCACCTTGCAAATTACAGGTTTAAAAGGCTATGAAGAAGCTGTTATAACCAAGGGCGGAGTATCGGTTAAAGAAATTAATCCTAAAACTATGGAGTCAAAGCTTGTTAAAGGACTTTATTTTGCAGGGGGAGGTTTTGGATGTTGATGCTCTTACAGGAGGTTTTAATCTGCAGATTGCGTGGTCTACAGGTGTAGTTGCAGGTAGTGACAATATTTAATCAAGGGGGTATTACAATGAATAAGCTTAGTACGGATAAGGCGCCGGCAGCAATCGGACCATATAGTCAAGGCGTAGAGGTACAGGGGCTTGTATTTACAAGCGGCCAGATACCAATCAATCCTGCTGTAGGTAAAATTGAGGCTGAGGGAATTGAGGCTCAGGCAGAGCAGTCCTGTAAGAATGTGGAAGCTGTCCTTGCAGCTGCAGGCCTTACTATGGAAAATGTAGTTAAGACTACCTGTTTGCTTGCTAATATGGAAGACTTTGCAGCCTTTAATAAGGTTTATGAGAAGTACTTCGTAAGCAAGCCGGCAAGGTCTTGTTTTGCGGTGAAGGCACTTCCTGCAGGGGCTTTGGTTGAGATTGAAGCTATAGCTTCTAAATAAATCTTATAGGGGCAAATGGAGATACAGCTTCATCTGCCCCTATATATAAAAGAGGGCGAAATGAATAAAAAAATTGCGATTGATGGGCCGGCAGGAGCAGGCAAGAGCACTATAGCTAAAAAAACTGCTGAAAAGCTTGGTCTGGTTTATGTGGATACAGGGGCTATGTTCAGGGCTATTGCTCTTTATATGACAGAAAAAGGAATTAAGAGTAATGACATTGTGCAAATAAAGAAAGAGCTTGAAGATATAGCTTTAGATATAATTTATGAAAATGGTGAGCAGCAAATTATTTTAAATGGTGAAAATGTCAGAGACAGCATCAGAAAGCCTGAAATTAGCAAGGCTGCATCAACTTTTGCTGCCATACCGGAGGTAAGAAGCAGGCTGCTGAACTTACAGAGGGAGCTTGCGTCTAAAAGGCCTGTTGTTATGGACGGAAGGGATATAGGTTCTAAAGTGCTTCCAGAGGCAACAGTTAAAATATTTTTGACTGCTGATGTAAAAGTCCGTGCAGAAAGAAGATATAAAGAATTAACGCAAAAAGGCGAAAAGGTTAATATAGATGAGATAATGTCCGATATTAAAAGCAGGGATGAGCAGGATATGAAAAGAGCGGTTTCGCCATTAATTAAAGTGGAAGATGCTGTTCTTGTAGATACATCATCATTGAGTATAGATGAGGTAGTGGATGAAATCATTAAGATTGCCTGTGAAAAAAATCCTGATTTCTGTTAGAAGGCTTCAATACATATATTTTATAAATTATCTGAAGTAATTAAGAAAGAGGAAACTATATTTGGAAATAAAGGTTGCTAAAAATGCGGGTTTTTGTTTTGGTGTAAAGCGGGCTGTTGAGCTTGTAAACAAACTTTCATCTGAAGGAAAGCCCGTATACACCTACGGTGAAATTATTCATAATGAAAATGTAGTTAAAGAACTTGAAAGTAAGGGAGTGCAAGTAGTAAATGATTTAGATGAATTAAGAAATCTAAAAAAAGGCACTCTGGTAATAAGGTCGCATGGAATACCTAAGGCTGATTACGATAAACTTTCTAAACTGGGTGTAGAGTATGAAGATGCTACCTGCCCTTTTGTAACCAAGATTCATAAGCTGGCAAGGCAGTATTCAGAAGATTCGAATAACAAAATAGTGATAATAGGTTCGAAACATCATCCGGAGGTAATAGGAATTAGAGGCTGGTGTCTTACAGAACCTGTTATCTTTGAAAATATTGACGAAGTAGAAAGTTACTCGGAAAATTCTGACAAAAAACATATTATTTTTAGCTCAGACTACATTTTAATTTAAAATAAATTTCAAGATATAGTTGAAATTTTTTAAGAAAAAGAGATATTATAGTATTGTTTTGAATACTATCTGCAATGCTACCTCAACCAGGCAGACTGAAACAGAACAGTTAGCAAAAGAGGCAGACGCAATGATAGTAGTTGGAGGTAAACATAGCTCCAACACTCAAAAATTATACAATATCTGTATAAAAAATTGTGTTGATACTTACTATATACAGACACCTGATGACTTGGACATAGGGAAACTAAGACTTTTTCGTTGCGTAGGTATTACAGCAGGGGCTTCAACCCCAAATAATATTATTGAGGAGGTTCGGACCAGAATGGCTGAAATGAGTTTTGAAGAAATGCTTGAGGAGTCTTTTAAGACGCCAATACACAACGGAGGGGTGGTAGAAGGAAAGGTAATCGGTGTTAAAGAAGACGAGATTATTCTTGACATTGGATATAAAGCCGATGGAATTCTTACAAAAAATGAATATTCCAATACTCCTACAGATCTCACTACCGTTGTTAAGGTTGGAGATAAGATGGAAGTTAAGGTTCTTAAGCTTAATGATGGAGATGGACAGGTACTTCTTACATATAAGCGTCTTGCAGCAGAAAAGGGTAATAAGCGTCTTGAAGAGGCATATAACAACAAAGAAGTACTTAAGGCTAAAGTTACACAGGTACTCAATGGAGGACTTAGCGTTGTTGTTGATGAGGCTAGGGTATTTATTCCTGCAAGCCTTGTATCAGATACTTATGAGAAGAATCTTGAGAAGTATGCCGGTGAGGAGATTGAATTTGTGATTAGTGAGTTCAATCCTAAGAAGAGAAGAGTAATAGGAGATAGAAAGCAGCTTCTTACAGCTAAGAAGAATGAACTTAAGAAGGCTCTTTTCGAAAAACTTGCAGTTGGTCAGGTAGTGGATGGAACAGTTAAGAATGTAACTGATTTTGGTGCATTTATAGATCTTGGCGGAGCAGATGGACTTCTCCACATATCTGAGATGAGCTGGGGTCATATCGAGAATCCTAAGAAGGTATTCAAGGTTGGCGATATGGTTAAGACCTTCGTTAAGGATATTCAGGGCGAGAAGATTGCCTTAAGTCTTAAGTTTGAAGACCAGAATCCTTGGGCTGGAGCAGAAGAAAAATTTGCAGTTGGTAATATTGTTACCGGTAAGGTAGCTCGTATGACTGATTTGGTGCTTTTATTGAACTTGAACCGGGAGTGGATGCCCTTCTTCATGTATCACAGATAGCGGCAAATCATGTTGAAAAACCAAGTGATGTGCTTAAGACCGGTGAGGAAGTTACAGCAAAGATTGTTGACTTTAATGCTGAGACAAAGAAAATTTCACTTTCTATCAAAGCTCTCTTAGCCGGAGCAGATGAAACTGAAGAGAATGTTTCTGAGGATTCTTCAGAGAATCAGACAGAGTAAATTTTAACTATGCTCAGCTTATGCAGTTATGTCTGTATGAGCTGAGTATTTTGTTTATGTAATGCAATAAGAAATGATACATGGAGGGAAAGTATGAGTGATTACGAGAGTTTTAAAAAGCAGATATATACCTTGTCTTCAATTGATTTAGATGCGTACAAAGAGAAGCAGATGAAGAGAAGAATAGATTCTCTTATTGCAAAAAATGGTTTTAAAAGCTATGATGATTATGTGAAAGGCTTAAAGACTGATAAGGAGTTATATGCAGCTTTTATAAATTATCTTACAATAAATGTATCTGAGTTTTGGCGGAATCCTGAACAATGGGATATATTGTCAAAGGATATAGTTCCATATCTTTTGAAAAAATATGGAAAGAATATAAAGATATGGAGTGCAGCCTGCTCTACGGGAGATGAGCCATATTCACTGGTTATGTTGCTTTCAAAGTTTATGCCGCTTAATCAGATTAAGATAATTGCGACAGATATAGATGATCAGGTGCTTGAGAAAGCCAGAATGGGTGTATATAGCTACAATAGTGTAAAAGGGCTTCCAAAAGAATTTTTGGAAAAACATTTTGCTAAACTTACAGCAACTTCATATAAGATTAATGATGATATTAAAGCCAGAGTAGAATTTAAAAAACATAATCTTCTCAAAGACCCATATCCTACAGGATGTTCTATGATAGTATGTAGGAATGTGGTTATATATTTTACAGACGAAGCTAAAAATGAGGTATTTAAGAAGTTTCATACAGCACTTAAACCGGAAGGTGTATTATTTGTAGGAAGCACAGAACAGATTATACAGTCAGCAAGTATAGGATTTAAACCGCAATACTCATTTTTCTATATTAAACAGTAAATAAAAGAATAAGGTGATAAAAACATATATGATTAAAGTTGCTTTAGATGTGATGGGTGGAGATAATGCACCTTATGAGATAGTTAAGGGTGCGGCAGCTGCTGTAAATGAAAATAAAGAACTTAAAGTCTTTTTGGTTGGTCAGACAGCCAAAATTAAGGAAACTTTAGATAAATTGAAATCAGAAGGCCTTAATGTGGATTTGGATGCACTTGAAATAACTGAGGCATCTGAGGTTATTACAAATGATGAAGCACCGGTTATGGCCATAAGAAAGAAAAAAGATTCTTCTATATCAGTTGCAATGAGATTAGTAAAGGAAGGAAAGGCTGATGCCTTTGTTTCAGCAGGTTCTACCGGAGCTATACTTGTTGGAGGGCAGCTAGTTGTAGGAAGGCTTAAAGGAATTGAGCGTTCACCACTTGCATCTCTCATTCCTACACAGAAGGGAGTTTCCCTCCTTATAGATTGTGGAGCAAATGTAGATTCAAGGCTGCTCATCTTATACAGTATGCAGTCATGGGTTCAATTTATATGGAAAATGTAATTGGTATTAATAATCCTAAAGTTGCGATAGTAAATGTCGGTGTTGAAGAAGAAAAGGGAAATGCGCTGGTAAAAGAAACTTTTCCGTTGCTTAAATCACGAACAGATATTAATTTTACAGGAAGCATAGAGTCAAGACAGATACCTTTTGGCGATGCAGATGTGATAGTCTGTGATGCCTTTGTGGGCAATGCAATTTTGAAACTCTATGAGGGAGTTGCGGCTGTATTGTTAGCAGAAATCAAAAAAGGATTGTTAAGTACAACTCTTAGTAAGATAGGAGCTATGTTTTCTAAAAAAGCTCTTAAAAAGACTTTGTCTTCATTTGATGCAGCTAACTATGGCGGAGCACCAATGCTTGGGCTTAACGGACTTGTTGTTAAGACTCATGGTAATGCAACACATAATGAAATCAAAAATTCACTTATTCAATGTATAAGCTTTAAAAATCAGGGAATTAACGATAAAATAAAGCAATACCTATCAGAATAAGTTAGTTAGGAGGATATATGGAACTGGATAGAATTAAAGAGATAGTAGCAGGTGTACTTCATGTTGACGAGAATAGTATTACTGCAGACACAAAATTTGTAGATGATTTGGGTGCAGATTCGCTGGATCTTACTTCAATTGTTATGGAAATAGAGGAACAGTTTGGAATTGAAATTCCAGATGAGGCTATTGCGTCTATTGTAACGGTTGGTGATGCTGTAGAAAAGCTTGAAGAGGCAAGTGAACAGTAATAATGCTAAAATTAAGTGCCCCGCTGTAAGCTGCGGGGTATTTGTTTTTGAAGGGGGATATTAGTTTGAGTTTATTTATTAAACCTGATAAGGCAGAGAGGATAGAAAAGATAATAGGCTATGAATTTAAGAATAGAAAACTTCTTACCAATGCATTCTCACATAGCTCATTTATAAATGAAAAACATCTTTCTAAATCTGATTGCAATGAAAGAATGGAGTTTCTTGGAGATGCGGTCTTGGAACTGGCAACAAGTGAATTTTTATTCAACAGGCACAAGGAAATGCAGGAGGGGGAGTTAACCAAGCTTCGTGCGAGGCTGGTTTGTGAACCTGCACTTGCTTATAGTGCAAGAGAAATTGGATTGTCTGATTATCTTCTTCTCGGTCATGGAGAGGCTATAACAGGAGGCAGAAACAGAGATTCTATACTCTCAGATGCTTTTGAAGCCCTTATTGGAGCAATTTACCTTGACGGTGGTCTTACTAATGCGAAAGAGTTCATAGAAAAATATGTATTAAATGATATTGAGCATAAGAAACTCTTTTTTGATAGTAAAACTATCTTTCAGGAAATGGTACAAAGTGAAAATCTTGGAATTATCAAGTATAAGCTGCTTGATGAATATGGTCCTGACCACGATAAAAAGTTTAAGGAAGCAGTGTACATTGATGAGAGCGAGTATGGTGTAGGTGAAGGCCATACTAAGAAGGCTGCAGAACAGGTGGCGGCCTATAATGGGATTTTAAAACTAAAGGCTGAAAGAGGAGAAGAGAACTATGTACCTAAAAAGTGTTGAAATACAGGGGTTCAAATCCTTTGCAAATAAAATAGTTTTTTCCTTTGAAGGCGGAATAACAGGCATTGTCGGGCCAAACGGAAGCGGTAAAAGTAATGTGGCTGATGCAGTAAGATGGGTACTTGGTGAACAAAGTGCAAAGCAGCTTCGTGGTGCAAAGATGGAAGATGTAATCTTCTCAGGTACAGAAATCAGAAAAGCACAGAGCTTTGCCTATGTTGCAATCACCATAGACAATTCAGATAAGGTACTTCCAATCGAATATGAAGAGGTTACAGTTGCAAGAAGGGTATACCGTTCAGGAGAGAGTGAATACCTTATTAATGGGCATAATTGCAGGCTCAAAGATGTAAGTGAACTTTTCCTTGATACAGGTATAGGTAAGGAAGGGTATTCCATAATCGGACAGGGACAGATAGAGAAGATTATCAGCGGACGCCCTGAGGACAGGAGAGAGCTTTTTGATGAGGCAGCCGGAATAACCAAGTTTAAGAAAAGAAAAGCAGAATCTATTAAAAACCTTGAAGAGGAAAGTGCTAATCTTGCCCGAGTAAATGATATAATGTCTGAACTGGAAGGCCGTATAGGTCCTCTTGCGGGGCAGGCTGAGGCTGCAAAGCTTTACCTTAGTTACAGGGATGACCTAAAGAAATATGAGATTATCAATTTTACCAACGAATATGACCATTTGGCTGATGCTAAATCAAAGGCAGAATCTGATAAGGCTTTGGCAGAAAACAATCTTAACGAGGCAAATACAAAGTATGAGGGCATAAAGGAAGAGTATGAGAAGCTTGAAGCCTTGTTAAATGAAAAGTCTGAAATGATTGATGAAACTTCAAATCTAATAGCAGAGAATCAGATTGCAAGAGAAAAGGCTGATGGTGAACTTAAGCTTATAAAGGAGCAGATAAACTCCATAAACAAAAACTCTGAGAACAATGTAGAAAGGCTCAAACAGGCTCAGTTAAAGCTTGACAACAGCACAAAAGAAGAGACCGAAGTTAACCTTAAACTTAATGAAATTATTACGAAAGAAGATAACTTTGCAAAAGAAGAGTCCGAGCTAAACGAGGAACTGGAGGCTAAACTTGGCTTAAAAGCTAACCTTGAAAAGGAAAAAGAGTATAAGCTTAGCGAAAAAGCAGGAAAAGACAAAGAAAAGGCTGAGGCTGCAGGTCAGATTGAGCTATATAAGGCAAATCTTGAACAGAATAAGATAAAAAAGCTGGAGCTTAATCAGAAGATACTTAGAAATAAAGAAACAAACGATGGTCTTAAGTCTCAGTATGACTCTGCATCTGAAAAGATTAATGAACTTACTGCAAATCTCTTAAAACTTGAGGCTGTAGAATCTGATGCCAAGGAGCTTATCGAAAAGCTTACAGGTGACAGAGCAAAGAAAGAAAAGGAAGTATCAGATAAGCAAAGGGTTATCCTTGGTGCAAAGGCTACGCTTGGCTCCCTTATGAATATGGCTGAAAAGTACGATGGTTATGGCAATGCCGTAAAGCGTATAATGGAGCATAAGAAGGAAGAAACAGGAATCATAGGTGTTGTTGCTGACATTATTAAGGTTAAACCAAAATATGAGACAGCTGTAGAAACTGCAATTGGTGGTGCCATCCAAAATGTAGTCACTGATAAAGAAGCTACTGCAAAGCGAACCATTACCTGGCTTAAAGAAAATAAGCTTGGAAGGGCAACCTTTCTTCCTCTTGATGCTATGACATTGCATAACCCGGGTAATTTTGGCGGCGCTCTTAATGAAGAGGGCATAATAGGGGTAGCTGCATCCCTTGTAGAGTATGAAGCAAAGTACGCAGGCCTTATAAATCATATCTTAGGCCGCACCCTTGTAGCTGACAATATGGACTCCGCTGCAAGAATAGCGAGAAAATACAGATATTCCTTAAGAATAGTTACCCTAGATGGAGAGCAGCTAAGTCCCGGAGGTTCTATCTCAGGTGGTGCATTCAGAAACTCTAGTAATCTGCTTGGAAGAGCAAGAGAAATTGAGGATAAGAAGGAAGGAATTGTTTTTCTTGAAAATGAGTATGAGGAGCTTAAAAAGGAACTTGAAAGCATTAGAGTTTCGCTATCTGAGACTAAGCAGAGTCTTTCCATTTACAAGGAAAACATGTCTGAACTTAAGGTTAGTCTTAATACAGAAATAAATGCAAGAAAGCAGCTTGAGTATAGAATAGCTGAGACTGAACAAGCACTTAATGAGATTAAGCTTGATGGTATTAATCTTGATAAAGAGCGTGACTTTACAGAAAAAGAAATAGAAAGACTTAGTGCCATAATTGCTTCTGACGATAAAAATGAAGCGCAGTCTGTAGAACTTGATGATATTATTAAGAAAATTGAAGAGACAGACAGGTCGATAGCTGAGATAAATGCAAAAATAAATCAGTCTAAGATAGCTGAAAGTACTGTACTTACTGAGAAAAACTTCGTAAATGAAAATCTTGTAAGAATAAACAGAGACAAGCAATCTGCTAATGAAGAGATTGAGGAGCTTAAGAAGCAGAACGAAGGAATATCAGCTAGCCTTAAAGAAAAGCAGGCTGAAATCGAGAAGCTTATAGGTGAAATTGAAAACCTCACTGTAGAAATTGAAGCGGCTGAGAAAAAGAAAAAAGCTCTTATTGCAGAGAAAGAGGAGATATCAGCCAGGCATAAGACTTTCTTTAACAAGCGTGAAGAAATAGCCGAACTTAGGGCGAGCCTTGATAAAGAAGTGTACAGGCTTGGTGGAATTATAGAAAAGGCTGATGCTAACCTTGAATCAATGGTTAACTATATGCTTGAGGAGTACGGAGTAACTTATTCTGAGGCTGTAAAGAACAAGGTTGATACCGATGAAGAATATACAAGCTTCACCCTTAAGAAGATGATTAACAATCAAAAGAATCTTATAAAAGAGCTTGGAAATGTCAATATAGGGGCTATTGAGGAGTACAGGGAAGTAGGCTCAAGATATGAGCTTCTTAAAACTCAGGCAGAGGACATAATAAAGGCTGAGGATGCCTTAAGAGTGGTTATTGAAGAGCTTGATAGAAGGATGAGAGAGCAGTTTGATGAACGCTTTAAGGATATAAATGAGCAGTTTAACCTTGCCTTTGAAGAGCTGTTCGGAGGTGGAAAGGGCAGGCTCGAGCTTACAGAAGGAGAGGATATTCTTGAAGCAGGAATTAAGATAATAGCTCAGCCACCTGGAAAGAAGCTTCAGAATATGATGCAGCTTTCAGGCGGTGAGAAGTCACTTACTGCCATTGCACTTCTTTTTGCCATTCAGAACCTTAAGCCATCCCCATTCTGTCTCCTTGATGAGATAGAAGCGGCTCTTGATGACTCCAATGTAACCAGATTTGCGGATTATCTACATAAGCTAACAAAGAACACCCAGTTCATAGTTATTACACATAGAAGAGGTACTATGAATGCAGCAGATGTACTCTACGGTATAACCATGCAGGGAAAAAGGGTGTATCTACCATGGTTTCGGTTAACCTTATAGACGCAGATATAAAGTAGAAAGGGATGAGATAATGGGATTTTTTTAGTAAACTTGCAGAAGGACTTACAAAAAACCAGAAACAACATAATGAACAGTGTTTCCAACATCTTTACGGGACACGACATAATAGATGATGATTTTTTTATGAGGAGCTTGAAGAAACTCTTATAATGGCGGATCTTGGAATAACTACAACCACCTCTGTGATTGAGAACTTAAAGGACAAGGTGAAGGAGCTAAAGATAAAGGATCCTGCTGACTGCAAGAAGTTACTTATGGACAGCCTTAAGGAGCAGATGCAGGTAAAGCCTGATGCATATGATTTTGAAAAATAAAAAGTCTGTTGTCCTTATGATAGGTGTAAACGGAGTTGGTAAGACTACATCTGTAGGAAAGCTTGCAAGCCAGCTTAAGAACTCCGGAAAGAAGGTTTTGGTTGCCGCTGCGGATACTTTTAGGGCAGGAGCTATAGAGCAGCTTACTGAATGGGCGAGGCGTTCTAATGTAGAACTGATTGCACAGAAGGAAGGCAGTGATCCTGCAGCTGTTGTATTTGATGCGGTAAATGCTGCAAAGGCCCGTAATGTAGATGTGCTTATCTGTGATACCGCAGGCCGTCTTCACAATAAGAAGAACCTTATGGATGAGCTTAACAAGATATATAGAATTGTGAGCAAGGAATATCCTGAAGCGGCAGTTGAGACTCTTGTAGTTGTAGACGGTACAACCGGTCAGAATGCTAAAGAACAGGCAAGGCAGTTCTCAGAAGCCGCCCCTGTAAACGGTATAGTGCTAACTAAGCTTGACGGTACTGCAAAAGGCGGTATAGCAATAGCTATAGAGTCTGAGCTTAGCATACCTGTTAAGTATATTGGAATAGGTGAGAAGATAGACGACTTGCAGAAGTTTGATGCAGAAGAGTTTGTGGAAGCTTTGTTTAATGTCGAACAGTATAACCAATAATTATAGGTATTATAAAGAGAAACTGCATAGACACAGGTAAATTATACTGGTAAAAGCTGAATTAAAGTGATACAATGTTTTAAGTCAGCTTAGAGCAGTGGGGAAAAAGAAATAAATATCAGACAGGCTATCCTCTATGCAACTAGGGGATAGCCTGTGATTTGTATTTGACAATAATAAGTTTCCGCTTGGTAACTGTTGGATTAGCCAATATCCTTCAGTCATCTAAGTTGATTATAAACCAATCTTGCAATTTATGCAAGTAGGTTTAGGAAAGGGGCAGTAATTTGCCTCTTTTCTTATCTAAAACAAGAAAGAAAGAGGTAATTATTATGATGACACTGGAGAAATTTGAGGAAGCTGCTGAAGCAGTGAAGAAAGTTGTTAACCCAACAAAGCTTGTGTACAGTGAGTATTTTTCTGCTCAGAGTGGTAATAAGGTGTATCTTAAGCCTGAAAATATGCAGTATACAGGTGCTTACAAGGTTAGGGGAGCATACTATAAGATAAGCACTCTTTCTGAAGAAGACAGGAACAAGGGGCTGATTACAGCTTCTGCAGGTAACCACGCTCAAGGTGTGGCTTACGCTGCCAAACTATTTGGTGTAAAAGCGATAGTTGTTATGCCTACAACAACGCCTCTTATTAAGGTAAACCGCACTAAGTCCTACGGTGCAGAGGTAATTCTATATGGTGACATCTATGACGAGGCCTGTGCCTACGCTCTTAAACTTGCGGGAGAAGATGGGATGACCTTTATACATCCCTTTGATGATGAGGTAGTTGCTACAGGACAGGGTACTATAGCAATGGAAATCTTTAAGGAACTTCCAACTGTGGACTATATCCTTGTTCCAATAGGCGGAGGCGGTCTCTGTGCAGGAGTATCTACCCTTGCGAAAATGCTTCATCCGGATGTAAAGATAATAGGTGTAGAACCTGCAGGAGCAGCCTGTATGAAGGCTTCTCTTGAGGCAGGAAAGGTCACCAGCCTTAAGAAGGTTGAGACCATAGCTGACGGTACAGCTGTAAGGACACCGGGAACCAATGTATTTCCATATATCCAAAAAAATGTTGATGAAATAATTACAATAGAGGATGAAGAACTTACACTCAACTTCCTTGATATGATAGAGAATCACAAGATGGTGGTTGAGAACTCCGGTCTGCTCACTGTTGCGGCCATAAATAAGCTCGGCGTAACGGGAAAGAAGGTCGTATCCATAATCAGTGGCGGTAATATTGATATAATTACAGTATCTTCAATGGTTCAGCACGGACTTAGACAGAGAGGCAGGATATTTACGGTGTCTGTACTTCTACCTGACCGTCCGGGCGAACTTGCAAGAGTATCTGAGGTAATAGCTGAGCTTAAGGGTAATGTAATCAGGCTTGAGCACAACCAGTTCGTAAACATCAACAGAAATGCGGCTGTGGAGCTCATTATCACTATGGAGTCCTATGGCATGGAGCATAAGAAGGAAATAATTGACGGCCTGGGTAAGAAGGGCTACAAGCCAAGAGAGGTGCAGTCAAAGGGAAGCCTTAATTAGCAGGACTTGCACTTGCTTTTACTATGCATCACTCATGAAGAAGGAGAATAAATGGGATACTTAAGCACTATAAAATTTGCAATGATACTGTTTCCAATTTTAGCGTTATTTATAACACTGCCTTATATGGTAATCAACTATCGTAAGTATGGTTCTGTAAATAAGCTTCGTACCTTGATTTTATATTCGTTTATATTGTATTTACTAACCATATATCTCTTGGTTATTTTACCTCTGCCTGATAGAGACAGTGTTCACCACAGCTACACGGATATGCTTAATTTGCTTCCTTTTTCTTTCGTTTTAGACTTTATAAAGGAAAGCCCGCTTATTTTGTCTAAGCCTGCTACCTGGCTTATGGCACTAAAACATCCGACTTTCTATGTGCCGGCTTTTAATGTCCTTATGCTAATACCATTTGGAGTGTACTTAAGATATTATTTTAAGTGCAGCTTTAAGAAGACAGCACTTTTGACAGCTCTTCTTAGCTTATTCTTTGAGCTGACTCAATTATCAGGACTATATTTTATATATCCCGGCTCATACCGTCTCTGTGATATAGATGACATTATACAAAACACAACAGGAGGCTGCATTGGCTATGCTCTGGGTTGGTTTGCCGTTAAACTGCTGCCATCAAGGGATGTTATAGATGAGAAGTCACTTGAGGCAGGTGCGCGGGTCTCAGGAATCCGCATTTGCCTTTCGCTTATCATTGATACCTTTATTGTATCCATCCCTTATAGCATCTCAAAAACAACACTTCCTTTTCCTATGTTCATAGCTATATATTTTACCATAATACCTTTATATAACGGCAAAACTCTAGGAAGTGCATTGCTGCGATTTGGGATTGTTTTTGAGAAAAATAAGTGGGTAGGTACGATATTAAGGGGATTATTACTAACAGTATACTTCTACCTCATTCCTTTAGGATTACAGAATATGATGTATGAGTTTAATAAATATGCGGATTCGCTTTTATATATTGCTTTATTCTTAATTACTTTTTTGATATTAATACTATTTTGGATATTTACTATTGCAATAGTGTTATTAAATAAACGCTTTTTATTCGACCGTTTATCCCGTGCCGGATATAGAAGTACGGTAAGAAACCAATAAGTGTTACCTTAGCTGCATTTTATTATCTACAACCAATAAGTCCTTGAAATTCTACCCTAATAGGTCTAGACTATAGTTAATACACTCTAAAGGAATAAGGATAATGGAAGATGAGAATAGGAAGTTATTAAGGACTATACTAAACATGGCCTGGCCCGCTATCTTAGAGGCTGTATTCTTTTCGCTTACAGCCCTCATTGATTCTTACATGGTAAGTGTGCTTGGTGAAAATGCAGTAGCAGGTGTTGGCATTACTGCCCAGCCTAAGTTTTTGGGACTTGCTATCTGTTTTGCTGCCAATGTGGCTATAGCTGCCCTTGTAGCAAGAAGGTATGGGCAGAAAAATAGAAAGGACGCCAATAGGATTGTCTTTACCGGAGTACTTTTTGTTACTGTGGCTACTGTATTTATAAGCCTAATTTCGGTTACTTTTACCGGTGCTATAATGGACTTATGTGGTGCAACTTCTGATACCAGGGAATATGGTGAAACATATTTTAGGATAATAATGGGTGGCATCATTTTTAATGTGCTTCAGATGAGCATAAATGCTGCACAAAGAGGCATAGGGAATACCAAGATTACGATGCGCACCAATGTGGTAAGCAATGTAATAAATATAATCTTTAACTATCTTTTAATAGGAGGTAATCTTGGCTTCCCTAAGCTTGGAATAGCGGGAGCGGCCATATCTACAGTTTTTGGGACAGTGGTTGCCAGTGTGATGAGTATAGCGTCAATTATGAAAAAAGACTGCTTTATCAATATAGGTTATATGGTAGCCGAAAAGATAAGGCCTACATTTGCCTGCCTTAAAAATATAACCTCAGTAGGATACAGCGTGTTCCTCGAGCAGATTCTTATGAGGGTAGGCTTTATGTCAACTGCTATAATGGCGGCTCACCAGGGTACTTCACAGATGGCGGCTCATCAGGTAACTATGAATCTTTTAAGCCTATCATATTCCTTTGGTGACGGAATTCAGTCTACAGTTGTAGCATTAATTGGCAAGAGTCTTGGCGAGGAAAAACCTGAACTGGCTAAAAAATACGGAGTTATCTGTAGAAAGTTTGCTATTATGATAGCCGCAGTTCTTGCAGTGGTCTACCTTTTTGGCAGTAAAGGCATATATTCAATGTTCTTTGACAATCCTGAAGTAATAAATATTGGAATTACCATAAGCCATGTGCTAATAGCCGCAATCATCTTCCAAATCCCAAGTGTAGTCTACATAGGCGCCCTAAGAGGAGCAGGAGATACCCTTTATACTGCAATAACCTCTACTATAAGTGTAACCATAATAAGGACATTTGTATCTTACTTCTTTGGTTATGTGCTAGGCATGGGGATAGTGGGTATATGGTTTGGTATAGTCGGGGATCAGTGCAGCAGGTTCATTTTCTCTGAAATACGTTTCAGACAGGGCAAATGGACGAAAATAAAAATATAGATAAGATAAGAGGTGTAGATATAAATAAACCGAATATATAGTAAGTAAGAGATGCAGCTATATAAGCTGAAGAATAGATAAGTAAGAGATGTAGTTATAACAAGCTTAAGAATAGAAGAGATAGACATGACAGCTTAGAAGAGATAAGAATATTTTATATAATTAAGGATATTTTATGAAAACAATAGCTAGAATACAGTCCGACTTTAAGGATAAATTCGGAATTCCAAGACAGAGTGGACTGGTGGATGAACTTAGGGCGAAGATTATTTTTGAGCCTGAGTATAGGAATATTGATGCCTTCAAGGGGCTAAGAGGATTTAATTATATCTGGCTTATATGGGAGTTTTCTGAAACTATTACAGATACCTTTAAGGCAAGTGTAAGGCCTCCGAGGCTGCCTAGGAATGAACATTTGGGGGTATTTGCAACGAGGTCTCCATACCGGCCTAATCCAATTGGACTTTCAAGTGTGAAATTGATATCTGTTGAAGAGACTGATGATGGTCCCGTACTTACGGTTGGCGGAGCAGATTTGCTTGATGGAACGCCCATTTATGATATAAAGCCCTACCTTCCTTATGCAGACTGCCACCCGGATGCTCTTTCAGGATATACAGGGTTTACCTCTAAAACATAAGCTTCAGGTAGAAGTAGATGATGGTGAACTTGCTAAGGTAAGTGAGGATAAGAGAGAGGCTTTGATAAAGATTCTTTCTGAAGACCCCAGACCGTCATATCAAAATAGTGATGAAACCAGGGGTTATGGCCTTAGATTTGCAGAATATGAAGTTAAATTCAGGGTTGTGGGCGAGGAACTTATAATAACAAGTATCACTACTGCTGTAGAATGAACTTGTTACATAGGTATAAAAAAATTATATTAACACGGTATGAATAATATTATTATAATCTAATATGTATTTAAAAAAGTTCTTTAATTTTCTATCCGGATATATTATCATAGTAGGTAGCATAGCACAATATATTGTATAAATATTAAAAAAACAACAATAAATTGTAGGCAATTCTGACATAAACTGCCTGTAATGGGCAGTAATACTATGTAATACAGCTTAGGAGTGTGGGTCATGAAAATTATAAAAAGAAGTGGACAGGAAAGTACATTTGATGGTAATAAGATAAAATTAGCTGTTGAAAAGGCTAATGAAGAGGTTATTGCAAATGATTTAAGGCTTTCTGAAGAAGAGGTGCTTAGGATTACAGAGAATGTAACTAAGGTATGTTCCAGCATGAGCAGGGCTCTTAGCGTAGAAGAGATTCAGGATTTAGTTGAAAATGAACTTATGAAGACCGGTAAAAATGAAGTTGCCAGGAAGTATATTACTTACAGGTATAAGAGAGCCTTAGTCCGTCAGGCAAATACTACTGATGACCGGATTTTGAGCCTGCTTGAATGTGATAATGAGGAAGTAAAACAGGAAAATTCAAATAAAAATCCTACAGTTAACAGTGTTCAGAGAGATTATATGGCAGGTGAGGTAAGTAAGGATATTACCAGAAGGTTTTTGCTTCCAAAGGATATAGTGAGGGCACATGAAGAGGGACTTATACATTTTCATGACAGTGATTATTTTGCCCAGCATATGTATAACTGCTGCTTGGTTAATCTTGAGGATATGCTTCAAAACGGTACTGTGATTTCGGAAACTATGATTGAAAGACCCAAAAGTTTCTCAACGGCCTGCAATATAGCTACTCAGGCTATTGCACAGATAGCAAGTAACCAGTACGGTGGACAAAGCATTACCCTAAGCCACCTTGTGCCTTTTGTAGATGTAAGCAGGCAAAAATACCGTAAAGAGGTGGCTAAAGAATTTGCTGCAGCAGGAATAGAACTGGAAACAGAAAAAATAAATAAGGTGGCAGAACTTAGAGTGCGTGAAGAAGTAAGGAGAGGAGTGCAGGTTGTACAGTATCAGGTAATTACCCTTATGACAACTAACGGGCAGGCACCTTTCATTACAGTATTCATGTATCTAAATGAAGTTCCTGAGGGGCAGACAAGGGATGACCTTGCGCTTGTAATAGAGGAAATGCTCAATCAGCGTATGCAGGGAGTTAAGAACGAAAGGGTGTATGGATTACGCCGGCTTTTCCTAAACTTATTTATGTGCTTGCAGATGATAATGCAGGAAAGGACAGTAAATACTATTACCTTACCGAACTTGCGGCAAAGTGTACTGCTAAACGCCTTGTACCTGACTACATATCAGAAAAAATCATGCTTAGGGAAAAAGGAGATGTCTATCCTTGTATGGGCTGCCGTTCCTTCCTTACTCCTGACAGATTTACAGATGCAGGAGTTGGCAATATAGCTAAGGCTAAGAATTTTGATGAGAAAAAACATAAGTATTACGGAAGATTTAATCAGGGAGTTGTAACAATAAACCTGGTTGATGTGGCCTGTTCGTCTAAGAAAAATGAGAATGAGTTCTGGAAAATACTTGATGAACGTCTTGAACTTTGCCACAGAGCACTCAGGGCAAGGCATGAAAGACTTCTTGGCACACTTTCAGATTCAGCGCCTATTCTTTGGCAAAATGGTGCCATAGCGAGACTTGCTAAGGGGGAGAAGATAGACAGGCTGCTCTATGATGGATATTCTACCATTTCATTAGGTTATGCAGGACTTTATGAAATGACAAAGTACATGAAAGATGCAAGCCATACTTCGCCAGAGGGTAAGGAATTTGCTCTTAAGGTTATGGAGAAGTTAAATGAGGCTTGTAATAAGTGGAAGAAGGAAGAAAATATTGATTATTCAGTATACGGTACTCCTCTTGAATCAACCACTTACAAGTTCTCTAAGTGTTTACAGAAGAGGTTTGGACTTATTGAAGGAGTTACTGACAGAAACTATATTACCAATAGTTATCATGTACATGTATCAGAGAAGATTGATGCTTTTTCAAAGCTTAAGTTTGAGTCTGACTTCCAGAAGCTTTCTCCGGGTGGGGCTATAAGCTATGTGGAAGTGCCTAATATGAGTAACAATGTAGAGGCTGTAATCTCTATTATGCAGTATATTTATGACAATATCATGTATGCTGAGTTGAATACAAAGAGTGATTACTGCCAGTGCTGTGGTTTTGACGGTGAAATAAAGATTGTTACCGATGAAGATGGGAAGCTTGTTTGGGAGTGTCCTAACTGCGGTAATAGAGACCAGGATAAGATGAATGTTGCAAGACGTACCTGTGGTTATATCGGTACACAGTACTGGAATCAGGGACGTACACAGGAGATAGCGGAGAGAGTTCTTCATTTATGATGCATATGGATAAACTAAATCAATTGATTTTTTAATTTAATTCAGGTGAAAGGTGGTGGAAAAATTGAACGAAGCATATAAATTATTTTCCGAACCATCGTTTTTTGAGGGCATAGGCCGTCTTTTTGACTGGGGTTCAACACTTAATAATTATAATACTTCTGAAAGTGAAAGTGAGTCGGATTATAAGGCATTAGCTTCTGATTGGGCTAGTGTAGGTGAGGATATGAGAATGGCGGTAGATAAATTAAGTTTTTAGGTTAAATATTGACTTTTTGAGTGAAGCTGTAGTATACTACAGTTAGGCAAAAGGATATCAGAGCCATAAATTCAAAAACCCCAAGAGTTCGGCGCTCTTGGGGTTTTCTATTCCATTTTTTATAAAGGTGGCTTAATCCTTTTTAGGCTGGTTGCCTTTTTTGTTGTCCCTGTTCAGCCACTTGCAGAAAACATGTTGAAATTATGAGGTTTTTATGATGAATTATTGTGAAATAAAATACTTTGACATAGCCAATGGCCCGGGAGTGAGGACAAGCCTCTTTGTAAGCGGCTGTACTCACCACTGTAAGGGCTGTTTCAATGAAATGGCTTGGGATTTTAACTCAGGCAAAGAATATACTACCGATGTAGAAGGGGAGATTATGTCTTCCCTTTCTCCATCATTTATAGCAGGCCTTACCATTCTTGGCGGAGAGCCTATGGAAGTCCGTAATCAGGACGGTGTAGCAGGACTAGTTAAACATATTAAAAGTGAATTACCTGAAAAGTCAATCTGGCTCTTTTCAGGCTATACCTTTGAAGAACTGCTTGATAGTACAAATTCCCGTTGTCATGGTGAACATACCGTGGATATTCTTAATAATATAGATGTACTTGTAGATGGTAAGTTTGTGCTTGAGCTTAAGGATGTGAGCCTGAAGTTCAGAGGAAGCTCCAATCAGCGAATCATAGATATGAAGAAGAGTTTGGCTGAAAATACAGTAGTTTTCTCTGAGTATATGTAAAGCAAATTTTGTTTGAATGATAGAAAAACATATTATGATATTGGTGTCAAAAGATAATAAATTCTCTTGCAAGCAAGTTCCAATCGGATTTTTATGCTTTTGACACTTGTATCAATATATTATTTTATAATATGTTTAATTATAGTTCTAAAAAAATACCGGTTAAGTTTTTTTTGGAACTAAAAAGCCCATCGCTTACAAGGGCATATAAATTCTTATCTGCATAATCAACTCTGAATACAGGAAGGCCAATATCTTTAGGTATCTTGACAAAGGCTCCGGAATGCTTTGTATAGCAGTTGGAAGCAGTGGCTTTTTCTTTATTTTCCTTATCTACGAAGGCAGCAAGGCTTTTATGAACTATGATATCTTCTTTAGGAAGGTAGTAGTAGTTTTTGTAATCCTTATAAAATAACTTGAGTTCATTATCAAAGATATTTAAGGTCAAGATAATCTTATTTATTCCATTATCACAAACCATTTCGACACAGTAATCATCTTTAGAAATCCCTATGGGTTTTAATAAGGTTAAAATCTACACAAGTAGAAAGAAATATTTTATTTTCATCTTTCCAAAGACTGATATCAAGGGCTTCAGTAGAATTAATAATTGTACTGATGGACTGAAGGAAGTTATAAAGTTTAGTAAGCTTTGCCATTCCTATCAAATCATCACTATTATGCAGAATTAAAGTTCTATATATTTCTTCTTTTTCAGGTGAATCACTGAATCGAAGTTTTAAAAACTTTGCATACCATTCTATAAGTTCGCCGCCTGAGAATTTATCTTCCCTCGCTATATCAAGATAACTTTCGATATCTTTTTGCTTAAGCCCTTTTAATCCAAGGAACTTTTTGAAGGAAGAAAAAACTTTATAAAAGTCAATAACTTCAACTTTATCAGTGTTAAATTCCAAGCTGTGTTTTTCGTATTTTTTCCTTAGATATGGCAGGTCAAAGGTAGTTCCGTTGTAACAAATCAGATATTTTTTATTCCGTACAAAGTTTGAGAAGGTTATCAGTGCTTCTTTTTCAGAGTTTTTGTCTTCTGCAAACCATTGAATCATCTTCCATATACCATCTTCGTTATATATACAGCCGATAAGATATAGGGCAGTGACATTAGCTGAAAACCCGGTAGTTTCTATATCAAAGTATAGAGTGTCTTTAGGCGGAAGATTAAGAGGAGGTGTAAATATATTATTTTCTAATATTTTAGTTTCTGTGAGCATAGTATTATATATCCCTTTGGAGTTATTTTATAAATTAAGAAATATCTTAATTTTTCTCTTCGAAAAACTCTTCAGCCAGTCTGTCGGCAAAATTTGGATTAATTTCAGGAAAATGCTTTACAAGTTCTTCGCTCATATAGTTAATCTGCAAGAGTTCCAGTTCTTCAGCAGATGCTTCCATAGTGCCTAAGTTTGAAAGTACTTCATCTGTAAATTTTTCCCTCATCCAATCTTTAAATTTATTTCTATCGGATTTTTCTTTTTCAATCTTAGCAAGCATATCTTTTTTGCTTCTGATAACTATAATTCCATATACCATAAAGCCGAGAAAGAGCAGGAGTGAAATGCCCTTTTGCATAAATCCCTGCATAATATGTAAGACACCGGTAAGATTAAGTATGGTGAAGACAGTGCCAACTACTCCGATTCCAAGAAAGGACCAGGCTGTTGACATATTTTCTTTAAAAGAGTCTTCTGCATTAGTGTAAACATAGGTATTTCGAGCTATTTCAACGCTTTTAGCCTTTTCCATATTTTCGTTGAAGGTAACATCGTTTTTGTATGGATAAATTTCGTCATTTAAGTCTAAATCGGTATTTTCACTAACCTTGTTTTCGTCTTCGTTCATTTTCAACTCCTTTTTGTATTTTTTGAAGGATGCTTTAAGATAGATAGATAGAACATCCTATATTAGTGTAATTGAAACAGATTTATTGTACCAAATAAAAATAATATATATCTACTAAAAAAAGGTGAAATTTTTATAAAAATTTGATATAATAACAGATGGAGGAATTTATGATAAGAATAATTTCAACTAAGATTAACGGAAGGCTGATTTCAGCACTTGCAGAGGATTTTGATATAAAGGAATTTAAAGTATCTGAAAATATTGAGGGAGAGGTTTGCTTCAATATTGGTGATATTATAGTAGGCAGGGTAGAAAATATCGTTAAGAATATAAATGCCTGTTTTGTAGAAATTTTTCCGGGTATTCAGGCATATCTGCCTCTTACAGAGGATATGAACTTAATCTATGCTAATGGAAAACCAGGCGGTAAGCCTGTATTAAATGACTTAATTTTAGTGCAGATAGAAAAGCTTCCTACCAAAACAAAATCTTACTCATTAACTGCAGATTTTACATTTATTGGGAAATATGCGGTGCTTAAGCCGGGTATGGATAGAGTACATCTCTCATCAAAATTTAGGGAAGAAGATAACTATGCTGAAATTAAGGCAAGATTTATGCCTTTAGGTGAAAAATTTGTAAGGGAAACCGGTTCGGGGGCAATTATTAGAAAGGCAGCCGGGAGCATTTCAGACAAAGAACTTGAAAATGCACTTTATGACCTATATGTAAAATTTGTATCTATAGTAAACCGTGGCAGGCATGGGGTTAAGTATGAGAGAATATTTAAGGAAATTCCTGAACATTTAAGCCTTATCAGAGATAACTGTGCCAATATTGAAAAAATAATGACAGATGATGAAGAAACCTACAGAGAATATGAAACATATCTTAGAGAGCTGTCAGAGAATGATTTGAACAAGTTATTTTTCTACAAAGATGATATGATGAGTCTTTCAGCTTTGTATTCTATCAACACTAATCTTGAAAAAATATTGGGAAAACATGTTTGGCTGAGGTCAGGAGCTTATATCGTAATAGAATATACAGAGGCACTTACAGTTATAGATGTAAATTCGGGCAAGGCAATTGCAGGTAAGTCTACAAATGTAGAAACTTTTATGAAAATAAATCTTGAGGCAGCCAGAGAAATAGCAGACCAGCTAAGGCTTAGGAATTTATCCGGTATGATAATTGTAGATTTTATAGAAATACCAAAGACTAAAGAAAAAGAATTGATAAATGCAATGGAGGAATTTCTTAAAGAGGATAGTGCCAAAAGTAATGTAGCAGATATGACTAAATTAGGGCTGATGGAGATTACAAGAAGAAGAACGGGAAAGCCGATTCATGAAATCCTGATTGATAATAGGGCTAAAATGTGATAGCCTGTTAGATGGATAAATTAAAATATAGAAAGAGGTATATGTATGTCAAATCCGGAAGTAACATTTGAAATGGAAAATGGAAAGAAAATTGTAGCGGAGCTTTATCCAAAGACAGCTCCAAATACAGTGAATAACTTTATTTCGCTTGCTAAAAAGGGCTTTTACGATGGGCTTATTTTTCATAGAGTGATTAAAGGATTTATGATACAGGGAGGCTGTCCTGAGGGACTTGGAACGGGTGGCCCGGGCTATGATATAAAGGGAGAATTTGCTGCAAACGGTTTTAAAAATGACTTAAAACATGAGGCAGGGGTACTCTCTATGGCAAGGGCTATGCATCCTGATTCAGCCGGCTCACAGTTTTTTATTATGCATAAAAATTCACCGCATCTGGATGGCTCTTATGCTGCATTTGGAAAAGTTATAGCAGGTATGGATGTAGTGAATGAAATAGCTGAGACTAAGACTGATTTTGAGGATAGACCGAGAGAAGAACAAAAAATAGTTAAGGTTACTGTAGATACTAAGGGTGTAGAATATCCTGAACCGGAAAAGGTGTGATGATATGGAGTGTAATGAATTTCAAAAAAACATACAACCGTTTATATACGGACAGTTAAATATGCTTAAGAAAGAAGAAATGCTTGAGCATCTTTTGACCTGCAAGGAATGTGCTGATGAGCTTGAAATTTATTACACTATCATTAATTGCCTAAGAGAACTTGAAGGAAAGCTTGAAACATCCGATAACTACCACGGCGAATACGCCAAATTCATTGAAAAGACGAAAAGGGACATCCGAAAATATAAAAACAATATGCTAAAGCGCAGGATTGCCTTTCCAGGGGTAGTAGGAGCTGCGGTACTTTTTACGGGAATTACGGTAAAAACAGAAACAGATGTTAAGATTGCAGAGGTGAAAGAGAGTAAAACACTGATAGACAATGACTTAAGTATGAGATTTAGGTTCAGTGACAGCAAGGTTTTACCGGATACCTTTATGGATATTGAAGAAATAGCTAAAGAAATAGAGATTAGGAGAAGACTGTATGAAAAATGATTATCTTTTATTAATAGATGGCTCAAGCCTTTTGTCCACTCAGTTTTTTGGCAGTCTTCCCAGACAGATTTTATTTGCAAAGACTATTGAAGAAAAAGAAAAGTACTATG
Source organism: uncultured Catonella sp. (assembly GCA_916439065.1). Lineage (GTDB taxonomy): Bacteria > Bacillota > Clostridia > Lachnospirales > Lachnospiraceae > Catonella. The sequence goes on along the minus strand of CAKAGD010000002.1, from coordinate 373,274 downwards.
ATAAAATTTTACAAACCAGTGATGGCTTTTATACAAATGGAGTTTTTGGATTTGTGAAATATTTATTAAAAATTATAAGAGAGCAGAAGCCGAGCCATATGGCTGTGGCGTGGGATTTGAGCAGGGATACATTTAGAAGGAAAATTTATCCTGACTACAAAGGAAACAGAGGGGAAACCATGGCTCCGCTTTCTGACCAATTTGCTATCTGTGAAGAGGTGGTAGAGGCTCTTGGAATTACCCAGTTCATGTCAGGAACATTTGAGGCGGATGATTTCTGCGGAACTTTAGCTGAAAAATTTAAGCCTGAGATTCCTGTATTTATAATGACAAAGGACAATGACTATCTTCAGCTTGTAGATGATAAGACTAAGCTTTGGCTCATGCACAGTTCGGCAGAAAAGACGGATGAATTATATAAAAAATACGGTATAGACAAGTCCAAGGTAAATGCACCTGACAGATGTTTTGTCTATGACAGGGAGCTTGTCAAAAAGAATTTGGAGTAGAGCCTGAAAATGTAAATTCACTTAAAGGCATTATGGGAGATGCTTCCGATAACATAAAGGGAGTTCCCGGTGTAGGGGAGGCTACTGCCAGACTGCTTATTGGCAAATATCATACAGTTGATGAACTCTATAAGGCAATAAATAATAAAGATAAAAAAGAACTTGACGGAATTAAAAAAATGTGGAAGGATGAGCTGGGAATTAATCGTTCTCCGCTTTCGTACTTGTTGAAGACTTCAGATACTGAGCTGGTTGGTGAAAAATCGGCAAGGATTTCAGAAGAACTTGCCACTATAAAAAGAGATATAGATACTACAAATGTAGAATTAGATGATTTAAGAGTCAATATTGATTTTGAAACAGGAACAAAGATTATAAAGGCACTTGAATTTAACTCGGTGGATATAAGTGATTTAAAAAAATGAAGAAGATAAAAAGTAAAAATCACTTCCATACAGCCTTGATAAGGCAATTTCAGAGAACTTGATTTCAGAAAAATGGAATTAATCTAATAAATAAATTGCGTGAAAAAGGCAAAAAAATATTAAGGTAATAAAGACTGAGATTAAGCCTAAGATAAGTTTTGAAAGAATGGAGACATCTAATATAGAAGAGGCATTACAGTGCTTTGAAAAGATAAATTCTAAAGAAAAAAATTTGTAGGATTTGATATAAATGACGAAGGACTTACCTTAGTTTCAGGAAGTAAAGAAAGTTTTATTAAGAAAGAAATGTTTATTAATGATGATTTTCTTAAGGAAAAATCTTGACAAACTTTTTAATAGATGTGAGAATACTATCTTTGTGACATTTGCACTTAAGGAGAAATTACACTTTCTTAAAAAGACATATTATAAAAATCTATATGATTTAGCAGTGGCACATTATTTAATTAATCCACTTTCCAGTGAACATGATGTGGAGGCAGTTATAAATGATTATCCTGATATTCTTTCCGGAGAAAACCCTGAATTCATTGCAAGAGCGGCCTTTTTATCCGCTGAGAAGCTGCTTTTAGAAATAAAAAGCCTTGGAATGGAACATTTGTATAAAGATATTGAAATGCCTTTAGTCTCAACTCTTTATGAAATGGAAGAAAGAGGGATTAAACTTAATAAAGAAGAGTTAAGGGAGTGTTCTAAAGAGCTTGATACACTGATTAAAGATTATGAAGAAGAAATCTATAAGATTGCAGGGGAAGAATTTAATATAAATTCACCTAAACAGCTCGGAGTCATTCTCTTTGAGAAACTAAGGCTTCCATATGGCAAGAAGACAAAGACAGGTTATTCTACTTCTGCCGATGTACTTGAAAGAATCAGGCATGAAGATCCTATAGTGGATAAGGTGCTTAATTACAGACAGGCGGCCAAGCTTAAGTCGACCTACACAGATGGATTGGAGACTTATGTAAAAGAAGATGGCAGGATACACTGTAAGTTAAACCAGCTTGTGACTGCCACAGGCAGGCTTTCCAGTACAGAGCCAAATCTTCAAAATATTCCTATCAGAATGGAACTTGGTAAGAAGATAAGAAAGGCCTTCATACCGAAGGAAGGCTGTGTATTTGTAGATGCAGATTACTCACAGATAGAACTTAGAATAATGGCACATCTGTCCGGAGATGAAAAGCTTATAAAGGCTTATCAGAGCGAAGAGGACATACATAGGATAACGGCATCTCATGTATTTGGTGTTCCGCTTGATGAAGTAACGGATTTACAAAGGAGGAATGCCAAGGCCGTAAACTTTGGTATAATTTATGGAATAAGTTCCTTTGGACTGGGAGAAAATCTCGGAATATCCGGAAAGAATGCTGAAAAGTATATAAATGATTACTTTAAGGCTTATCCACAGGTTAAAAAATATTTGGATTCTCTCGTAGATACAGGCATAGAAAAAGGTTTTGTAACGACTTATTTTGGAAGAATCCGCCCTATACCTGAACTTAGCAGCAATAATTTTAAGAAGAGGCAGTTTGGCGAGAGAATAGCAATGAACTCCCCGGTACAGGGAACTGCTGCCGATATAATTAAAATAGCGATGAACAATGTAAATGCAAGGCTTAAAGAAGAATTTCCTGATTCAAAACTTCTCTTGCAGATTCATGATGAACTTCTCATAGAAGCAAAGAAGAAGACAGGGAGGAAGTTGCAAAACTTATAAAGGAAGAAATGATGAATGCGGCTGAACTTAAGGTTAAATTATCAGTAGATGTGAAATTTGGCTATAATTGGTATGACGCACATTAACAGGAGGAAAGAGCTTTGGTAATAGGAATTACAGGAGGAATAGGCTCCGGTAAGTCTGTGGTTACATCTCTGCTGAAGGAAAAGTTTGGTGCCGCTGTTATAGATACCGATGGGGTAGGGCATGAGGTAAGCGAAAAAGGCAGGCCTGCCTATGTAAAAATTGTTGAAACCTTCGGAAATACTATACTTACAGAAGATGGTTCCATTGACCGAAAGAAACTTGGCAGCCTTGTGTTTAGTAATAAAGAATTATTACAAAAGTTAAATGATATAGTTCATCCTGTTGTTGAGGCAGAAGTTGATAGAAGAATAGCTGAATTTACTAAAAAAAATTATAAATATATTGCACTGGAGACTGCACTTTTGATAAAAGTAGGATATAATAGAAAGTGTGATAAAATTTGGTTTATCTATGCAGACGAAGAGACTAGATTAAAAAGGCTTTATATCAATCGCAGTATGGAAAGAGAAAAGGCTGTTAAAATATTTGAAAGCCAGAACTCAGAGAAAGAATTTAGAGAAACGGCAGATGATGTTATAGACAATTCAGGTACTGAGGAAGAGGTTGAAGTTCAGATAAAAAATATATTAGAAAGCTATTAGAGGAGGGCACAATGCAGGAATTACCTGAGAAACTGGTGTTTGGTCTTGATATTGGAACCAGAAGTTTAGTTGGAACTGTTGGTGCAAGGGAGGATGAGCATAATTTTAAAGTATTTGCAATAGACCAGGCAGAACATGATACAAGGGCTATGCTGGATGGCCAGATCCACGATATCCCAAAGGTATCTGAGTCGATAAGGAAAATGAAAAAAAGGCTTGAAGCCAAGCTTGGAAGGGAACTGACAGAAGTTTCAATAGCTGCGGCAGGCCGTGTCCTAAAAACTATAAATGTAAGCCCTTTTATAGAGTTTACAGAAGAAACGGTAATTCATGATGATGAAATCCATACACTTGAAATGCTTGGAGTTGAAGAAGCATATAAGACAATAAGAGCATCTGAAGACAATGGTAATGATTTTTACTGTGTTGGATATTCTGTAATGCATTATTACATCAATGGGCAGCAGATGGTAAATCTGGAAGAGCATAAGGGAACAAGGATAGATGCAGAACTAATTGCCACCTTTCTTCCGCAGGATGTAGTTGATGATTTATATGCAGCGGTTGAAATGCAGGCTTAAATGTAGCAAATCTTACATTGGAACCTATTGCGGCCATAGACATAGCTATACCTGAAAAGTTCAGGCTCTTAAATATTGCCTTAGTAGATGTTGGAGCAGGTACATCAGATATCTGCATAACAAATGATGGATGCGTAATAGCTTATGGAATGATTCCACACGCAGGTGATGAGATTACTGAGATTATTGCAAGACTGTGCCTGGTTGACTTTAATACTGCTGAGCAGATTAAGAGAGGCATTACAGAAGGTGATAAGGTCGAGTTTAAAGATATAATGGATATTACTCAGACTATGAAGTCAGAGGATATCTTAAAGACAATTGCCCCTACACTTAATTCCATCACTGAGGAAATAGCAGAAAAAATAAAGGAACTTAATGGCGGAAAGTCTGTAAGTGCAGTCTTTGTTGTTGGAGGCGGCGGTAAGGTTAAGGGCTTTACCGAGCACATAGCGGAGGTTTTAGGCTTACAAAATGAAAGAGTTGCCCTAAGAGGAAAGGAAGTACTTGGAGAGGTTGAGTTTGTAGATGAAACGGTTACAAAAGATCCGCTGTTAGTTACGCCTATTGGTATATGCTATAGTTACTATGAGTCAAGAAATAATTTTATTTATGTAACTTTAAATGGTAACAGGGTGAAGCTTTATGATAATAATAAGCTTACAATTTATGATGTACTAAGCAGGGATGGATTTTCTAATGATGACCTCTTCCCAAAGCGGGGCAAATCAATACATTATACCTTGGATGGTTCAAGAAGGATAGAAAGAGGAGAGGTGGGAGAGCCAGCTGAGATTAAATTAAACGGCAATATTGTAAGCATAAGCAAGCCTATTTCAAAAAATGATATAATTACTGTTAAACCATCTACCACAGGAAGCCCTGCAAAGCTCTTGGTTAGCAGGATAAGAGAGTTAAATGGTTCCTTCCATATTATATTTAATGGTAAGGAGTTAAGCTGCCCTAAGCTTGCAGAAGTTAATGGAAATCTGGTGTCAGGCCTTTATGAAATAGCAGATGGTGACAATGTAGTTATAAGAAATTACTATACCCTGCCTCAGATTATGGAAATGTTGGATTTACCATATCATAGTGGAATTATGGTAAATAATATGCCTGCTGATGAGACTACAAAGATTTATGATAACTTCACTGTTACAGACAATGCATCGTACACGGAGGAGGATGCAGAGGATGTATCTGCACAGGGATACAGCAGCTATGAGGAACTTCCTGACGATGAAGAGTATATGGAAAAGGAAGAGGCTGTTACATTATTACAGGAACCATCTTATAAAGAAACGGCTGATTCAATTACTTTTGGCTCCGGAGAGGATGCGGTATCAATCCCTATCGCTAAGCAGGAACCGGATATAAACGAAGAGAAATATACTTCCGGATTTACCGGAGAGGCTGTGACAGCTGCAGTAGAACCTGAAGCAGATATTATGACAGAGAAATTAGAAGAGAGTGATGAAACATTTTCTAATCCATCTGCAAAGGATGTTACAGTTAAAGTAAATGATACAGAGGTTACGCTTAAGGGAAAGGTGCACTATCTTCTTGTGGATGTACTGGATTTCTATACCTTTGATATGAGTGAATATAGAGGAAGGCTGATACTTGAAGTGAATGGTGTGGGTGATATGGACTTTACCTCACCTATAAAAGATGGGGATCAGATTAGGATAGCTTGGAGTGAATAAGATTGATACAGGTTCTTCGTTATGGATGACAACACTTGCCAGTGGAAGCAGTGGTAATTCAACTTTAATTGGAGATTCTGAAGGCAATCATTTTCTTATTGACTGTGGAATAAGCTGCAAGAGAATAATTGGTGGTCTTGAAGAGTTATCTGTATCCACTGAAAGCATAAAAGGAATATTTATTACGCATGAGCATATTGACCACATAAGTGGACTGATGATGATGATGAAAAAGTATAAGATTCCTGTATTTGCAAGTCTTGGAACACTTTCGGAGATTGCAAGAAGCAAAAATTTTGATAACAGTTATAAAAAAATAATGTATAAGGTAGATGCAGACAGGCCTTTTTGTCTTGGTGATTTTAAGGTAAACAGTTTTAATATTCCTCATGATGCTGCAGAGCCTATGGGATTTAGTTTTGAAAAATATGATATAAAACTCTCAGTGTGTACTGATTTCGGTATGGTTACGGATGAGATTGAGGACGGACTAAAAGGCTCTAATGCTCTGGTGCTTGAAGCAAATCATGATGAGCGTCTCCTTGAGGCCGGCAGGTATCCTTTTAATCTTAAGAGAAGAATACTTGGAGATTTGGGACATATATCAAACGAAAACTCAGGTAAACTTATTGCAAAATTATGGAATGAAGATATGAAACAGGTGTTTCTGGGACATCTAAGCGATGAAAATAATATGCCGGAGTTAGCGCTTGAAACAGTTAAATGTGAGCTGTTTATGGAGCATAAAAATTATGGGGAGTTTACTAAGCTTGTAGTGGCAGATAGAAATGGGATCTCTGAAAAGGCAGTACTAAGTGTTTCATTGCAGTCGGATGAAAAGACTGCCTGGGCAGACAGGTAATGCTTTATAGTAAAAAACATATATACATGGGAAATTTCCCAAGGAGGAGAAGATATGAAAAGAGCAGTAATAACGGCAGTAGGAAAAGACAGTGTGGGACGTCTGGCAGAACTTTGCAATTATCTTGCTGAAAAGAAAATTAATATACTGGATGTGTCTCAGACCTTAGTAGGAGGCTTCTTTAATCTTATGATTATAGCTGATGTTACAGATGTTGATAATGACTTCGCTTCTGTAGTAGATGGTTTTATGAAACTTGGTGAAGAATGCGGCTTTAGAGCCAATATTCAGCGTGAAGAAATATTTGATAAAATGCATCGCATATAATACTTGCAAAATTGATAAAGCTATATAGTTACAGGATGATTAGGAGGAGCCAATGATTACTTTAGGAGAGGTATTTGAGACAAATGACATGATATGGAATGAACATCTGGATGTCCGTACCATAACACTGGGCATCAGTCTCTTAGACTGTATTACAGATGATATTAATAAGTTAAATGATAATATTTACAAAAAGATAACAGAGACAGCCAAGGATTTAGTGAAGACAGGAGACGAAATAGGTAAGGAATTTGGTATCCCTATTGTAAATAAGAGAATTTCCGTAACGCCAATTGCACTTGTTGGAAATGCTGCCTGCAAAACAGAAGAGGATTTTGTATCAATTGCAAGGACTCTGGATAAGGCGGCAGAGGTGACAGGAGTTAACTTTATAGGAGGCTACTCTGCACTTGTATGTAAGGGCAGTACACCTGCAGATAAGCTTTTAATAAGGTCAATTCCCAGAGCACTTAAGGAAACAGAACATATATGCAGTTCAATAAATCTAGGTTCTACACGAACCGGAATAAATATGGATGCTGTTAGATTAATGGGAGAAATTATTAAAGAGGCGGCAGAACTTACAAAGGAAAGAGATTCAATAGGCTGTGCTAAACTTGTTGTGTTCTGCAATGCTCCTGATGATAATCCTTTCATGGCGGGGGCTTTCCACGGAGTCACTGAGGCAGATAAGGTAATAAATGTAGGAGTAAGCGGCCCGGGAGTGGTAAGGGCTGTGCTAAAGAATTCTGAAAGGGATGATTTTGGTACTCTTTGTGAAAAGATTAAGAAAACAGCATTTAAGATAACCAGAATCGGACAGCTTGTGGCACTTGAGGCAGAGAAGAGACTTGGAATTCCTTTTGGGATTGTAGATCTTTCTCTTGCACCTACACCTGCTATAGGTGATTCAATTGCTGATATTTTCTATGAGATGGGACTTGAGCACGCAGGAGCACCGGGAACTACTGCTGCACTCGCCCCTCCTAAATGATCAGGTTAAAAAGGGCGGAGTTATGGCGTCTTCCTATGTGGGAGGGCTTAGTGGTGCATTTATTCCTGTGAGTGAGGATCAGGGAATGATAAATGCTGTGCTTGATGGAGCGTTGAGCCTTGAAAAACTTGAGGCAATGACCTGTGTATGTTCTGTTGGACTTGATATGATAGCAATTCCGGGCAATACTTCAGCATCAACAATTTCAGGGATTATAGCTGATGAAATGGCTATAGGAATGATAAATCAGAAAACTACAGCAGTCAGGCTTATACCTGTAGTGGGTAAAGATGTTGGAGAGCAAGCCGAGTTTGGAGGGCTTTTGGGTTATGCTCCAATTATGCCTGTGAATAAGTTTTCCTGTGAAAAATTTATCAATAGAGGCGGAAGAATACCTGCACCAATACATAGTTTCAAAAATTAATGTCAGTAATATAGATAAGTTAGGCAAGGATTTTTATTATAAAAAAGATTCAAAAAATTCCCGGTATTTGAGAGGTTGGATTATCTATGGAAACAAAGATGTGGAGTGAATTTCTGGCACCTTACAGGCTTGCAGTGGATGAACTTGTTGTAAAGCTGAATCACATAATTGAAGATTACAGGGCAATGGGACAGTATTCTCCTATTGAACAGGTAATAGGCAGAGTTAAAAGAATTTCCAGCATTATTGAAAAGGCACAAAAAAAAGGAATTCCACTCTATGACATAGAAAATAGAATAGAAGATATTGCAGGTATTAGAATAATCTGTCAGTTTGAGGATGATATAGCGAATGTTATAAAGATGATTAAAAGCCGCTCTGATTTGCAGATACATGAAGAAAAAGACTATATAAATAATCAGAAACACAGTGGTTATAGAAGCTATCATCTTATGACGACTTATGATGTAGAAACATTGACCGGCAAGAAGACTGTTAAGGTTGAAATACAGATTAGAACCCTGGCCATGAACTTTTGGGCGGTTATAGAGCATTCATTACAGTATAAGTATAAGGGGAATATGCCTGAAAATGTATCTATCAGGCTTAAAAATGCGGCAGCTGCTATAGTTAGATTGGATACTGAAATGTCTGCAATTAGAAATGAAATCGTAGATGCACAGAATTCATTTAGGATTAAAGCAGGAATTGTATCCCAGATTCTTAATAACATTCAGAATCTTTACAAGGTAGCTAATGATAGGGAGGTTGCTAAGATTCAAAAGGAATTTTATGATATTTATGCAACAGGTGATTTGAATACCCTTATAAAGTTTAGCAAGGAGCTTGACACAATTTCAGAGGGCTACCACAGCCAGAGCCTGCCGGAAAGGAATTTGTAGTATAGATGATAAATTTACCCGAAAGTTTTTTAAGCAAAATAAAAACTATGCTTGGAGAGGATTATGATAAATTCATCGAAAGCTATAATAAGAGTCCTTTGCAGGGACTTAGACTTAATAGAACTAAGATCTCTACTGATGAATGGGAGAGGCTTTCTAAAGTTAAGATGGATAAGATACCCTGGATAGATAACGGCTATTATTTTTGACAGTTCTATATTTGCAGCAACCAGACATCCTTACTATTATGCCGGGCTTTATTACATACAGGAACCTTCCGCCCAGACTCCGGCCAATATACTTCAGGTTCACCCTGGGGATAGAGTATTAGATCTTTGTGCGGCTCCGGGAGGTAAAAAGTACAGAACTTGCAGCAAAAACTATATGGAAAAGGCGTACTTGTTTCAAATGATATTTCTGCAACAAGAGCAAAGGCTCTGCTAAAGAACTTAGGTGTATTTGGTATTAAAAATGCACTGATTACCAGTGAAACTCCAAAGAACTTAAGTGATGTATTTAATGGATATTTTAATAAAATCCTTGTGGATGCACCATGTTCGGGAGAAGGAATGTTCAGAAAAGAGCCTGCAATTATAAAGAACTGGGAACAGTATGGCACAGGTTATTATAATGATTTACAAAAGGAAATTCTGCCAAATGCCATAAATATGTTGGCTGATGACGGATATATTCTTTATTCTACCTGCACCTTTTCTTCTGATGAAAATGAAGGAACTATTGACTATATTTTAACAATGTTTCCTGAACTGGAAGTTGTGCCTATTAATGAAATGTATGAGTGCTTTGACTGTGGCCATCCTGAGTGGATAGGCTCTAATAGAGAGGAAATAAGAGGGGCTGTCCGTATCTGGCCACATAGAATGGAGGGAGAGGGACATTTTCTCTGTCTATTACATAAGAAAAAAAGTGATTATCCTAAGTATTTTGATCCCCTTGTTAAGAAGGCAAAGTTATTAAAAGAGGAAGAAACCTTCTTGAAGAATTGGGGATTAAAGGATGATGAATTTGAAAGGCTTGAGTTCCATGGAGATAAGCTTTATCTGATTCCTGAAGGCTTACCTGATGTATCCGGACTTAGAATCCTTAGGAATGGGCTTTATGTAGGTGATAGAAAAAAAGGCAGATTTGAGCCAAGTGAACCTTTTGCTATGTCTAGGAACAAGGCTGATTCTCAGTATTTTCTTGATCTGAGTGCGGAGGATGAAAGAGTAATCAAATATCTGAAATGTGAAACTATAGAAGTGACAAAGGAAGAGCTTGTAAAGAATAAGCTTGACAAGGCTGAAAAGGGAGCGTTTATATTGATTGGAATTAATGGCTTCCCTTTGGGATTTGGTAAGCTATCCGGTACTATGGTTAAAAATAAATACTTTGCAGGCTGGAGGATGATGTGATTTTCTTTATTGCACTTTATATGTTTTAAAGTGCAAAATTTACACTATATATATTGACAAAGTGCAAATTTTGCACTAATCTAATTATAGAGGTGCAAATTATGGGAAAATTAAAAAAACTTTAAGAAAAAGATAAAAAAATTTAACACAACAGCAGGTGGCTGATTTGGTTGGAATATCCTTGCGCTCATACAAATCGTATGAAAATGATGTGGTAAAGGAAGGAAGTTTAAAGTATAATTATATTTTTGATAAATTATCATGTATAAATCCTATTGATGAGGAACATGGAACTATTGATATTAAAGATATAAGGCAAAAAAATGTTCGGAAATATTTGATAAGTATGGGGTAAATTTCTGCTATCTCTTTGGCTCTTACGCAAAAGGTAAAAGCAAGGGAAGATAGTGATGTTGACCTTCTTATTTCTACAGATATTAGAGGTTTAAAATTTTATGGATTAGTTGAAGACATAAGAGCCTCACTACACAAAAAAAGGTAGATGCGTTAGATATTGCCCAGTTAAAGGATAATTTGGAATTAATAGAAGAAGTACTGAAAGATGGAATAAAGATATATGGATAACTTGAAAAATGATACTTATTACATACAAAAAAATTATACAAGATTTAAAACTTTTATAGTTTTACATATGAAAGATGTTGATATAGAGGAACTGAATGAGAATGAGGTGTTACTTGATTCTATGCTCTTTAGAATGATCCAGCTTTCAGAAAATGCAAAGAAATTATCAGATGAATATAAAATGAAAAATAGTAATGTGCCTTGGAATGCCATTTATGGTTTAAGAAATAGAATTGTACATGATTATGGCAACGTAGATTTAAATGTTGTTTTTGAAACTTTGAAGAATGATGTACCTGAATTGTTAGTATTAATTGCTAACCATTAAGCAAATGCAGCATATTATTAAAGTAGGATAAACTATGCTTTGGATTGAGATTAAGAAAAACACATTTTCTATTATATTTTTGATTGCAGTAATTTTGACTGCAGGTTTCACATTTTTATCCATTTCCCCTGAAATAGAATACTATTACAGTAAGCCTCTAAGCTCAGGGGAATATATGTATTTTAAATTAAAAGAAGATATGAGAGGAAACAGCCTGCTTGTATATGATGGCGAAGTTAGAATGGCTCTTTGTATTATATTGGAACTGAGATAATGATATTTTTCAATGTAAATGCAACAGGGATATCTGTCAGAGTAAGTGCAACACCATGTTGCATTTAAGTTGAAAAACTACATTTAGAAACTTGATATAACCAACAATTTTGTACAAATTGCCAACCTGACAAATATATGCTATAATTACCTTAATTTCACAAAATAAATGTATATTTTATACAGCAAAGTTAAATCTAATCGTAAGGAGTAAGTTATGAGGGGGAAGTATTGGAGCTACATTCAGGATATGGCAGTTATTACTTTTGCAACCTTTATAGTTGCTGTGGCTGTATTCTTTTTTATGATGCCCAATAATCTTGCAATTGCAAGTATCGCAGGTCTTGCAGTAGTTTTACAAAAATTCATACCATTAAGCGTGGCTACAATTAGTTTAATTTTTAATGTGGGCTTGCTTATTATAGGTTTTATATTTGTTGGGAAAGAATTTGGTGGAAAAACTGTATATACATCTGTTATTTTACCTATATTTGTAGGTATGTTTGAAAAACTATTCCCCAATTATAAAGGTCTTACGGGTGATCCGTTTTTAGAAATGATTTGTTATATTTTTATCATCAGTATAGGTTTAAGTTTGTTATTTAACCATAATGCATCCTCAGGTGGTTTGGATATCATAGTAAAAAAATATTAAATAAATATCTTCATATAGACAAGGGCAAGGCTATGTCAATTGCAGGTATGTTAGTCTCTTTATCTGCAATTTTTGCCTATGATACTAAAACAGTAGTATTAAGCGTGCTAGGTACTTATTTAAATGGGATTATTCTTGATTATTATCTCTTTGGTACTAATATTAAAAAGAAAGTCTGTATTCTGTCTGCTAAAAATGCAGATATTAAGAAGTTCATTTTGGAAAATATGCATAGTGGTGCAACCCTATACAAGGTAATTGGAGCTTATAATAATAGGGAGCTTGATGAAGTGGTGGCCATAGTTAATAAAAGAGAATATGGTTTACTTATGCAGTATATTAGACAGCTTGATCCTGATGTCTTTGTAACGGTGTCTACCATTAACGAAATAATGTATAAAACCAAAGTGTTAATCGGTAGTTTTGAATTATATGCAAAAAATTAAATAATTATACAATATTAACAATAAGGTGCTGATTTTGCACCTTATTATTTTGCTTTTAGATACTTTTATTGATTTAAAGTTTTTAAGTGTTAAAAATAATGCATAAAAAAATATTTAAAAATATTATAATTTTTTTGTTTACTTTTTTTTGATAAGTTTGTTATAATAAGTATGAAAAAAATTATTATATTACTAATAAGGAGGCATAAAATGAAAAAAAGAAAAGAGTGGTTATCAGGTATTTTGGCTGTAGTAATGGCTTTATCTCTTACAGCCTGTGGAGGCAATGCGTCTAAGCCGGACACTGATTCGAACACTAAGGCAGGTGTATCAAAAAGCAGAGTTGCAAGTGAGACAGAGAACTCAACTGCATCATCAGAGGATGAGGAAAGAGATGCTGAACAGTATATCAATACTTTTGTAAATGCTGATCCTGCATCCATTGATGCACAGAAGGGCTCGGATGTGTATGGAAATGTAATTGTAAATGGAATCTATGAGCCATTGCTTAGGCTTTCAGAAAAAGCCGATGGAGTGACAGAGCTAATTCCGGCAGGTGCAAGTGAGTATAAGGTTTCTGATGACAAAATGGTTTACACATTTACAATTCGTGATGGTATGGCTTGGGAAGACGGACAGGCATTGACTGCCAAAGACTATGAATATGGTATCAAGAGAGCAGCAGATCCAAATACTGCAGCTGAACAGGGATTTCTGCTTGCACCAATAAAGAACTTTAGTAAGGTGAATTCGGGAAAAGCAGGCATTGACGAGCTTGGCGTTAAGGCTGTTGATGATAAGACTCTTGAAATTACGCTTGAAGCACCAACTTCATATTTTACTAAACTACTTCCCTTTCAGGATAATGTTCCCACAGAGAAAGGATATTGTAGAAAAATATGGCGAGACTTTTGGTGCAGAAGCTGATACAGTTATGGGTTGTGGCCCGTACAAACTCACAGAATGGAATCACAATTCAAACCTAACTCTTGAAAAGAGTGATACCTACTGGGATAAGGATAATGTAATGAATGATACGGTTAATATCAGGGTTATGTCTGATGTTAATACTGTTATGAATGCCTTCCAGACAGGTGAACTGGATATGGTTTCTACCTCCCTTGAAGAATGGAGAGAAAAATTTAACACCAGAGAGCATACAAAGAATGCAAAAATTCTTCTTCCATCAGTAGACTATATGACTATTAATCATAAAGATAAGCTACTTTCCAATAAGAAAATCAGACAGGCTCTGCTGATTGCTTTAGATAGAAAGGGATTTAATGAAACATTTTTTAAGGGAAAAAATATAGAAGCTCTTCACTGGGTACCGGGCTGCATAAGCTGTGGTGATGTGAATTATAGAGAATTTGCCGGTGAACCTGTTAAAAAGGTTGCAGAGGCAAACCCTGATCCTAAGAAACTCTTCATAGAGGGTATGAAAGAACTGGGATTGGGAGAAGATCCTTCAAAGTAGAGATTAACTTTATTTGTGTAAGCAATCCTCGTCTTAAATCATTTGGTGAATACATACAGGAATGCTATTCAAAGGTTCTTGGTATCAATCTTAAAATAGAGCAGATGGAATGGCCAATACTTGCCGGTAAGGTTAATAAAGGTGATTATCAGTTAGCTTATCTTGCTTGGACAGCTGATTATGATGACCCTAGTGCAATGCTTGCACTCTTTACATCAAGTGCAGAGTCTGTAAATACAGGCTGGAAGAATGAAAAGTATGACAGCCTTATTAAGAGTGCTTCAGAGGCGGATGATATGTCAAAAGCTGCTGAGTTATATAAAGAGGCTGAAGATCTTCTTATGGAAGAGGCAGTTGTTATACCTATTATAAATGGTGAGTCCACAATGTATTGGAATGACTACATGAGAAATGTAACCTTAAATCAGTTTACTTCTACCGGATATAAGTATAGATATACGGTTGGAAGACCTTAACATTTAATTATATATTACAGCAGGCGGTAAGCTTTTGAGTTTACGGCCTGCTTCAAGGGGAAATATGTTAAAATTTATAGTTAAAAGATTTTTATATATGATACTTACCTTGTTTATCATTACAACTGCTACATTTTTTCTTATGCATAGTGCAGAAGGAGATCCGCTGTCAGCTGCAGGCAAGACTCTGCCTAAACAGACTCTTGAAAACTATAAAGTAAAATACGGACTTGATAAACCGGTTATAGAACAATATTCAATTTTTATGAAAAATATTCTTACAAAAGGAGACTTTGGTTCATCCTATAAATATCCGGGCAGAGAGGTAAGTAAAACAATTGCCAAAACTGCTCCGGTATCAGGAAGGGTTGGAGCTCAGGCTATGCTTGTAGGAATTTTGATTGGAATTGTACTGGGTATAACTGCGGCATTGAACAGAGGAAGGTGGCCTGATTATGTTATAAGCATAATTGCAATCTTAGGTATTACAATTCCCGTATTTATAATGGGTTCTTTGTTACAGCTGTTCTTTGCGGTTGAATTAAAGTGGTTTCCGACAAGCGGATGGAAACATATGGGCTTTGGGAAAGATTTTAAATATTCCATTTTGCCGGCTCTCGCTATGTGCTTTGGTTCAATTGCGACTTATGCAAGGTATATGAGAAGTAATGTTTTGGAAGTTTTAAGTGAGGATTATATCCTCACAGCAAGGGCTAAAGGAGTATCAAAATTCAACATAATAAGAAAGCATGTGTTTAGAAATGCGGCACTTCCTATAATTACAATAATTGGTCCTCAGATAGTGGGTATTTTTACCGGTTCATTTATCATTGAAGGGATGTTCAGTATACCGGGACTTGGAAAATATTTTGTAGATTCAATTACAGCTAGAGATTATCCTATGATAATAGGAACAACCATTTTCTATGCAGTCCTTTTCCTGGTATCACAGTTGATGGTTGACATTCTTTACGGAGTTGCAGATCCGAGAATTAAATTAGAGGACTAGGGAGAACTTATGGAAAGTAAAATTCAAGAACAATTTGAAGAAATTGACAGTAGTAAATTTACACTTATTAGCTCAGATGATAAATCATCAGAATTTATAGCCAGACCGGTTGTTACTTATTGGTCGGATGCGTGGAGAAGATTTCGTGTGAACAAGACAGCTATGGCGGCCTTTGTGATTTTAATTTTACTTACTGTTATGGTTATTATCGGACCTATGATCAGTGGGTATTCATTCAAGGAAAAAGTTGGTGACCCTAATTTATTTCCCAATTCGAAATTTTGGTTTGGAACCGATGAGATAGGAAGAGATTTATTTACAAGGCTTTGGAAGGGCGGAAGAATATCAATTTTTATTGGTATAGCAGGAGCACTTATAAGTACTGTGATTGGAAGTATTTATGGGGCAGTTTCAGCCTATGCAGGCGGTAAGGTTGATTTAGTTATGATGAGAATAGTTGAAATCTTATCATCTATTCCATATCTTCTTCTTGTAATTGTACTCAGGCTTGTATTAAAGTCAAATGGACTTGGAACGCTTATACTGGCAATGACAATTACAGGCTGGTGTGGTTTGGCAAGGCTTGTAAGGGGGCAGATACTGTCGCTTAAAAGGAAAGACTTTATTATGGCTGCTGATGTACTTGGAGTTAGCAGGGGTGATATTGTAGTTAGGCATCTTATACCTAATACAATCAATGTTATCCTTGTATCCATATCGTTTGACATACCCGGATATATATTCGGTGAAGCATTCTTGAGCTACCTTGGACTTGGAGTACAGGCACCGAATACTTCCTGGGGTGCCATGGCCGCTTCAGCACAGCAGGTATTTCAATTTTATCCATATCAGCTGATTTTTCCGGCACTTTTAATAGGACTTACAATGTTGGCGTTTACTTTATTAGGTGATGGTCTGAGAGATGCACTTGATCCAAATCTCAGGCAGTAGGGGGATAGATATGAATAGAGATAAAATTATAGATGTTAATAACCTCAATATATCATTTAATACTTATGCCGGCGAAGTAAAGGCCGTAAGAGGAGTCAGCTTTGAAGTATATGAGGGTGAATCACTGGCACTTGTTGGTGAATCAGGCTGTGGTAAAACGGTCACATCTAAGGCAATATTACAGATATTACCAAGTACCACTGTAATTAAAAAGATTCTTCAATCAAGTATTGTGGAGAAGAAGTGCTTACTATGAGTAAGGAAAGGATGAAACAGTACAAGGGTTCTGATGTGGCTATGATATTTCAAGACCCAATGACCTCCCTTAATCCAACCATGAAAATAGGCAAGCAGATTATGGAATCCATACTTCTTCATACTAAGATGAGTAAGGAAGAGGCAAGACAGGAAGCAGTAAGGCTATTACAGACAGTTAATATTCCTAATGCGGCAGAGAGGGTAAATCAGTATCCTCATGAATTATCAGGCGGTATGAGACAGAGGGTTATGATAGCCATAGCTCTAGCCTGCAATCCGAAGGTAATACTGGCGGATGAACCAACAACTGCACTTGATGTTACAATTCAGGCTCAGATACTTGATTTGCTTAGAGAGCTTAGGGATAAAAGAAACACTGCTGTAGTACTTGTTACACATGACCTTGGTGTGGTTGCAGATTTTGCTGATAGAATTCAGGTTATGTATGCTGGTGAGATTATGGAAACAGGAACAGTTGAAGAGATATTTAACGATGCTCATCATCCATACACATGGGCACTTTTAATGAGTGTACCAAGGCTTGATACAGGAGATAAAGAAAAGCTGTATTCTCTTGGAGGTACTCCGCCGGACTTGTTAATGGAAATTAAAGGATGTCCATTCGCTGCCCGTTGCGACTATGCTATGCAGATCTGCAAGGAGGCTAAGCCGCCATGCATGGAGTATTCGGATAAACATAGATGTAGATGTTGGCTTACGCATCCACAGGCACCAAAAGTAGAAAGACCATATTAGGAGGAATAGCGGATGAGTAATGAAGAAAGAGAAGTTTTAGTCGAGTTACAAAATCTGGACGAATTCTTCAAGATTGGAAAAAATAAAATCTTAAAAGCTGTTGAAAATGTTAGCTTTAAGATATATAAGGGAGAGACTTTTGGCTTGGTGGGTGAGTCAGGATGCGGTAAGACAACCTGTGGGCGGACTGTAATTAATCTCTACAAGGCTACCGGTGGTAAGGTCTTATTTGAAGGAGAAGATATATCTAAAATAGATAGAAAGCAAATGAAGGCCTTTAAGAAAAAGGCGCAGATGATATTTCAGGACCCTTATTCCTCTCTAGATCCCAAAATGACTATAGGAGAGATTATTGCTGAAGGCATAAGAGTTCATTTTAGTGAATTAACGGAAAGAAATACAGGAGAGAGTTACTGATTTATTAAGAACAGTTGGTCTTAATGCAGAGCATGGTGCAAGATTTCCACATGAGCTTTCCGGTGGACAGAGGCAGAGAATTGGGATAGCAAGAGCACTTGGAGTTGAACCCTTGTTCATAGTCTGTGATGAGCCTATTTCTGCTCTTGATGTATCTATTCAGGCTCAGGTTGTAAATCTTTTGATTGAGTTACAAAAAAGTAAATATCTAACTTATCTGTTTATATCGCATGACCTTTCAATGGTTAAGCATATATCTGACAGGATTGGAGTTATGTATCTTGGAAGCATGGTAGAGATATCACCTAAGGATAAGCTGTATGACAGACCTTTGCATCCTTATACCAGAGCTCTTATCTCAGCAATTCCAATTCCTGATCCTGCAGTATCTTCAAGGGATAGGGTTAAACTTGAGGGTGAAATACCTTCTCCAATCAATGCTCCTAAGGGCTGTAAATTCAGTACAAGGTGCAGATACTGTGGAGAAAAATGTAAATCTTGCAGACCTGAGCTTAAAGAACTTGATAAAGATCATTTTGTTGCCTGTCATCTCTATGATGATGGCGTGGAAGCTGCTATGAAGATAATGAAAGATATTGATAGTAAATAGAAAGCATAAAGTAAACATAAGTGTTATGTTATTTTCCAATAATAAGTGTCAAAGGAAGACATATGGTCTTGCTTTTGGCACTTATTTTTTAAATCATTAATGAAAAAAATTTGGTTTATAGGATGTTTATTATTGTGTATATTGTTGAATTTATATTGAAAAACATTAATTATATGTTATCATTTGTCAAGAGATTTTAAGGAAAAATGTAAGATTATTAATATATTATGAAAGTCTTAAGGTATCAATAATTTTATTAAAATTTTTAATAAAAATCTTCTTATGCCATATCATAATATGGGCTGATAAATAAAAAAACCACTATATATAATACAATTTTTTGAAAGGATTACCGGTACATTATGTTTTTCAAAAAGAGTGATAATGAAGCAATAATCGATAGGATAAAATATGATGGGCCTCAAAATGGAGAACCATGGCTGGTGTATAAATATCCAAGTGAAGAATTTGTACTTGGTTCACAATTAATTGTAAACCAGGGGCAGGAAGCTTTATTTTTTAAGGGTGGAAAAGCACTTGATTTATTTGGAGCGGGTACGCACACATTGCAAACAGGTAATTTACCTGTATTAAATAAGTTAGTTAATCTTCCTTTTGGTGGAAAGACACCATTTTCAGCAGAAATATATTATATAAACAAGACATCTAAACTTAATATGAACTGGGGGACGCAGAATGCTTTTCCTGTTGAAGACCCCAGATATGGCATTTTACTATCTATAAGGGCACATGGCACATATGGATTACGCATAAATGATACACGGATGTTTATTACAGAACTTGTAGGAGCAGTACCTAATGGAGCTGCTGTAACTTATGAATTTGCTGCAAGTTATTTTAGCGGACTTCTTGTATCAAAGATTAAAAATGTAATATCTGCCTATATGATACGAAAGAAAATATCTTTTCTGGAAGTAACAGGTTATCTTGATGAAATCTCAAAAGACTGTGAAGAGGCTGTTAAAGATGAATTTGACCGATTTGGGGCTGAAATAGTTAATTTTTATGTTGAAACTATTGTACCGCCAAAGAATGAATATGAAAAACTTAGAAATTATAAGGAAGAACTGTCTCTAGGTGGAGATTTTTATATGCAAAGACGTTCTTTAGATATTATGGAGGGTTTTGCAGAAAATGAAGGTTCAGGCGGACTGGCGTCAACAGGTGCAGGTCTTGGCATTGGAATAGGATTTGCAAGTCAGGCCGGCGGAATGTTTCAAAATATTGGCGGAGCTATGAATATAAGGCCTAATGGAGTTAAAATACAGCCTAACGGCAGTGGTGGAAACATATGTCCGCATTGTGGTAATTCAAATTCTGATGGACAAAGATTTTGTGGTTTTTGCGGAAATACGTTGATTGTTGGAAATAAATGTGTTAATTGTGGGGAAATAAATCCTATAGGGCAGGCTTTTTGTGGTAATTGTGGAAATAAGCTTGTTAAAAAATGTTTGTCATGCGGAAAGGAAAATGATTTATCACAGAAATTTTGTGGCGGGTGTGGAACAGCATTGTAAGATTAGGAGAGGGATATGTCGGAGTTTTTTGCTATTATATTTGGTGAAAAATCAATACTATCAATATAAAAATATGCGATATATTAGCTAATTCATTTAATGGGGTAGTAAATGATGATTATGCATTTTTAGGGATTAGATATTACTTCCCTGTAACTTCTGAAAATAACCGGTATTATATTGAAGACAAGAATATAAATTGGGAATTTACAATAAATGGTGAGAGCTTATCCGAAAAGAGAGTTTTAAAAAGCGGCGATTATATAAGACTTACCAATAATGATATTTCTTTGGCTATATTAGTCATAGAATACAATAAGTGTTCGCTTTCGTCTAAATTATATGAACTGGAGGATAATGCAGTTTATTTTATCGGAAGAAGCGAAGAAATGCATATTGTATTAAACACAACTGCAGGCATTTCACGTAAGCACGCAGCAATCAGAACGGGTGCTAATGGAAGTGCGTTTATAGAGGATATATCTGCAAAGACAGGTGTGTATGTCAACGGGCATAGGGTAGAAAACTATCAGCTTAAGGCAGGGGATCATATCTTTATTATGGGAGTCAGCCTGATATACTTTAACAAAATGCTAATAATTCCATCATTTGCTGTTATAAATAATATGAATCCTGTTACTAATCTTATGTCTGTACCTCCATCTGCTGTGGGTGAGAATGCACTCTATATCAGAACACCAAGAATATGGAAGACTCCGGATAAAGAACCGATTGAAATAGATAATCCAACACAGATGCAAAAATATAAGGAACTGCCTTTTATTCTTACAGCAGGGCCATCAATGACCATGGCCTTTGCAATGCTCGTAAGCCTGGGAGTATCTGTTTCAAGAGTTTTGGCTGCAAAAGATTATACATCAGCCATACCAAGCGGTGTAATGGCTGTTAGTATGTTGTTGGGAGCTTTGCTTTGGCCAAATCTTTTAAGGAGTTATAATAAAAGACTGGCAGAAGCCAATGAAAAATTCAGGCAAAAAAGATATAGAGAATACTTAAGTGATAAGGAAAAGGAAATTCATAGTTCCTATGTGAGGAATATCCGTGTTTGGAATGAAGTTTTATATCCTGATTGTGAAAATCTGATTGATATTGTATCAAAAGGGGATAGGCATCTTTGGGAAAGGACGAATAAAGATGAAGATTTTCTTGGAGTGCGTTTGGGCATAGGGCAGAAACCATTTGAAGTTGATGTGGTAATGCAGAAAAAAGGATTTGAACTTGAAGATGATATATTAAAGAGTGAGGCGTATGAACTTGTAAATAAATATAAAATAATGAAAGATGTTCCGATAACACTTTCTCTTATGACTTATAAGGTTGTCGGTATTGTAGGAGACTACAATATTATCGCACAGAATATAATAACAAATCTCGTATCATTATATTCGCCGGACGAACTTAAGCTGATATTGGTGTACGGCCCTAATCAGGAAAAGCAGCTAAGAATTTTCAATGATTTACCTCATACCTGGTCTTCTGATAGGAAAAGCAGATATGTTGCGGTATCTGTTGCTGAGTCATATAGTTTGTTTGGTGAACTTGACGAGAAATTAAAAGCAAGAGAAGAGGTTGTAGGGAAAGATGATATTAGGACGCCTCACTATGTTGTTTTGTCATTTAATCAGTCAATTATTGATAGCATTCCATTTAAAAAAACATTGGTTGATGAAGATAATGGTTTAGGAGTGTCAGCGATTTTCTTTGGAGAAAGATTTAATCAAATTCCTAAGGAATGCAGGGCTATTGTTCAGAAAAATGATGAAGTTTGCAATATGTACATAAAAAATGAGAACAATAACAGGCCGGTTCCTTTTAAGCCGGATGATTTATCGGAGCAGGCTATAACTAACTTAGTAAGAGGTTTATCAGGAATCAGGATTAAAAGAGAGAAATCTCAGGCTGATGTTCCTGAGAGAGTATCGTTTCTAGAGGTTTATCAGGTTGGAAATGTTGAAGATTTGAATATTGCAAGCCATTGGAATTCGAATACTTCAAATAAGTCATTGGCAGCACCTATAGGCATTATGGCCGGTGGTGATAGATTTTATCTTGATATACATGAAAAATACCATGGCTGCCATGGTTTAGTTGCGGGTACTACGGGTTCAGGTAAGAGTGAATTTCTTCAGGCCTATATATTGTCGATGATGATAAACTATAGCCCGAAGGAGGTGGCTTTTTGTACTTGTCGATTTTAAGGGTGGAGATATGGCAAGGCCGTTTTTAAATAGTCCCCACCTTGCGGCTACAATCTCTAATTTATCGGGGAATACACTGTATAGGGCATTAGTGTCCCTTGAAGCTGAGGTTAAAAAGCAGGCAGAGAATATTTAATGAATCAGCCTCTTTTTAGGCATTGATAAGATTGATATTAATTCATATCATAAGTACTATAAGGAGCAGAGGCTTGAGAAAGCCTTACCACATCTGATTATTGTTATTGATGAGTTTGCACAATTAAAGACTCAACATCCTGAATTTATGGCGAAATTAATCGATGTTGCCCAAGTAGGACGAAGCCTTGGAATACATCTGATTCTTGCAACTCAGAAGCCTAATGGGGTTGTTGATCCACAAATTTGGAGTAATTCAAGATTTAAGGTATGCTTGAAAGTAATGGATAAGCAGGATAGTTTAGACATGATAAATAAGCCGCTTGCAGCTATGATTAAACTTCCGGGAAGGGCTTATGTTCAGGTTGGCTATGATGAGATATTTGAGCTTATTCAGTCCGGATATAGTGGAGCTGAATACATTCCGCAAAATGCATTTATTGATGAAGAGAGTATAACTGTAAGTATGCTAAATGGTCCTGCAGAAAGGATTAGGGAAGCAAAGGACATTATAAGGGGAGAAAAGACTGATCTCACACAGTTAGAGGCTATAATGAAGACAATGGCAAGGCTTGGAAGAGAATTAAAAGCTGAGGCAAAGAAATTATGGTTAAATCCACTCCCTGAACAATTGAGACTTGAAACTTTGCATGATGACAGTTCGTACTTTGGTTCTGTAGTTTGTGGTACCTTGGATCTGCCTCATGTACAGAAACAGATTAATTATGAGATAAATTTTATAAAAGATGGACATTTGGCTATATATGGTTCTACAGGAACAGGAAAAACTACATTGATTCATACAATTTTTTACGCAATGGCAGTAAAGAATTCTCCATCCACTTTTAATTCTTTCATTATTGATTTTAACGGTGGAAGTTTAATCAGCCTTTCCAAGATGCCGCATTGTGTTCAGTATCTAACAGATGAGAGCGAGGCTAAGGTAAATAAGGCATTAAAAGTAATTGAACAGATAATATCTGAGAGAAGGGCGAAGTTTGTTGAAGCTAATTGTGCAGGATATGAATCTTATCTTGAAACAGGCAATCAGGATATGCCTATTATTCTTGTGGTTATAGATAACTATGCTTCTTTCAGAGAAAAAATGTATAAATGTGAAGAACTGGTAGTACAAAATATTGCAGCAGCAAGAGCCTGTGGTATTTACTTTATAATTACAGGAAGCAGCAAGGGAGCAATTTATTATAAGGTAATTGACCATATCAGCAATATAATTGTGTTTAATATGAATGATACGGGTAGTTATAGAGATATATTGAATATAAGAATACCGGTATTTCCGGAAAATATTAAAGGCAGGGGACTTGTTGTCCATAATAAGATTGTGGCAGAAATGCAGGTGGCTCTTCCTTTTGATACCGAGTCTGAAGCAAGTAGAATGCAGCAGATAAATGCATATTATCATTCATTGAAAGAGAAGTACGGAGAACTTACTTCGTACAGTATTCCTGATGACAGTAATCCGGATTTCTTTGAAGATGGAGAAGATGAGCCTATTTATCAGAAACAGGAGATGAATAGATATGAGGGTTCAGGAGATAATAATGTAATTATTTTTGGAAAAGACATACAAACGGGGGTGAGTATAGACTTTTCATTAGACAGTCAAAAGCTTGGTTTTATTGCAAATAAAAATGATGATATAAGGCTTATTTCTTATATCTGTGGGCAGCTGGCTGATAGTGGTAAAAGTTTTAAAGTTTATTCAAAAAGATTTGAAAAATTAGGTGTTTTAGAGAAGTCAAACATTGCGAACATTGATGAGTATGTAAGTTCTTTAGAACTTAAAACTAATGTTTTGGTAATTGACGGATTTGCTGATTTATATGATGAGATATCGAATGAAACTCTGGAAATACTTGAAAAAGCACTGAGGAATAATAATGAAATGATAGTTATAACCATCGATAATATGGAAAGAATCACAGCTTATAGAGATACTGAGTTATATTTAAGGCTTGTAAAATGTGATTTTGGGGTTATTGTAGGTGGAAGGGCTGATAATACATTAGCATATCAGTTAAATGATGAGTTTTGTAAAATTCCTGAAGAATACAGATGCATAGGACTGGAAGACAGCCAGGCTCTTGTATATTATAGAGACAGTGCATCATTTATTGAATTAGGGGGGATGGTATGAGTGAAAAAATGTCAGTAAATGTAGAAATTCCGGGTATTAATATGACGCATAATTTCCTGGTTCCTAATGATATGAATATTGCCAAAGTAACAGACCTAATTTTAAAAATACTGGAAGCAGAGTATCAGGGAGTGAAATACAGTAAATCCGAAAATCATGTTCTTATTCAAAACAGTACAGGAGCTGCACTTAGCACAAAATGCAGCTTGAGCCAACTAGGAATAATAGATGGTGAAAGGCTGATCTTAGTATAATTAGGAGGTGGTAGTTTGGCAGACTTGCGTATTAATTATGAGCAGGTCATTAGACAGGCGAATATAATAAATGATTTGTCTGATGAATTAAGGAGAGAGAAAGATAATCTAAATAATATTTTGACATCTATTGGAAGAGACTGGGAAGGACCGGCTTCTACGGTTTATAAAAATAAGCTCTCTTCACTGGTATACAATGTGGAGAATACAAAGAATTCAATGTCTTCAGCGTCAGGAACCATTAGAAGTATTGCAACAAGGATAAGGCAGGAAGATGAGAGACAGGCAGAAATGGCCAGCCAGCTGGCAGCTATAAATGCAATAAAGTAAAAATTTTATTTAAAGGAGAAAAGTTATGGCAAAAGAATGGTCAGTAACAACAGAAAGACTGGAATCTTCAGCAAATGTGATTGAGGAAAAAACAAACGCATACAATACAGAGTGGGAAAAACTCTATACGGAGGTTCAGAATTTAAAGTCTGCTCAATGGCAAGGTATAGCAAGTGACACATTTAATAAAAGACTCGAAGGCTATAAAAATGATTTTCAGGAAATGGGAAATGTATTGAAACAGTATGCCGAATTTTTAAAAACAGCAGCTAAGAATTATAAGACTGTGGAAGAAGAACTAAAAAATGCAGCAAGTAATTTATCTGTGGGAAAGTAAGAGGAGGAAGAGAAAATGGCTGAAATTAAGGTTAATTCAAGTGTAATGAAGGAAAAAGCTAGCAATTTTAAAAATGTAGCTAAGTCAGTTGAACAATTTACAAATGATATGATGAGTGAGATTGATAGTCTAAAACAAGCTTGGGAAGGTGAAGCAGCTGAAGCATTGGTAAATAAGTTTAAGGGGTTAAGAAAGAATTTTGAAGATATTTGTAAGACAATTAATCAATATGGGGATTTCTTAACTCAGGCTGCAGAAAATTACGATAAGGTTGAAGAGTCTATTAAACAGGGAGCTGAAGGGCAGAAAAGCTGATAAAGGCTTATAGAAATTAAATGAGGGGAGGTGATAGCAGTTGCCTAAAATTAGAGTTAATACGAGCAGACTGAACGCTTATGGGGCAGAATTAGACGGAATCCTTAATAGGCTCAATGATATAAAGGAGAGATTTAATCTGGCTTCAAATAATCTTGATTGGAGTATTAAGGGTGAAGCAGAAGTTTCTTCCATATTGTCAAAACTTTCCAATGAATTATCGTTAGAAGCCGAAAGTATAGCAGGGATGAGATATTTTCTTCGAAATGCTGCACTGAAATATGATACAGCTGAGAATAGTATATTGGGATTGTATAGTTCTGCTGATAATCAGGCTGGCTCAAATGAACAAAATGATAGTTCATCAAAAATATTTAAATTTATAGGTGATATATTAAATACAATCGGTGCAGCTGGAAATACTGTTACTGTAATAGCTGATATAGTGGGGATTCTGTCAAATGGTAAAACTCTTGATAAGAAAAATTTAGGTCAACTTTTAGGTAATCAAGTTAGTTTGATTGATAAATTGGTTGATTATATCTCTTCCAGAGATATTAAGGATTTATTTGGATTGAACAGGTATGAGGCCATACACATAACAAGGACTGCTGCAGGATGGATGTCGAGGTTAAAAGATGCCGGTAAAACTTTTGTTGATACACTTAAACAAGAACTTTCACCGACAGTAACAGGCAGTAATGGTAAACTAAAGACTGGTTTGAAGCGTGCCGGATGGGTATTATCCTTGGTATCTAATGTGATTGACAATTATGATGAATGGAAAAATCACAAAGGAAATATAAATACTTTTGATAGATTTTTGAGAGAGTCATGTACTGAGACTGTAGTAGATATCGTAAAAGGAGCTGGTCTTATGGCTTGCGTAGCTGCTGGAGCGGCAGCCGTTGGAATTAGTGCACCGGCAGTTGCAGTTGCAGGAGCGGCTACTGTGGCTTCTTGGGGTTTAGATAAACTTTGCGAAACAGTTAATAATGGAAAAAATGTTACAGAAACCGTATCAGATTTTCTTATTGATGTTGATGATGCGGTCGGTACGACTGCAAAGAAAGCTAAAAAGGCAATATCAAACTGGTTTAACAAGACAACGGATTTAATATCCTTTGCCTTTGCGAACTAATACATATCAATTACAATTAGAAGTAAAACTGATATAAACAGAAAAATTATTTTGGAGAATTTATATGATAAGAGATTTATTGCCAATTGGCAGCGTGATAAAGCTTAGAGATGCTAAGAAACCATTAATGATATATGGTATAAAACAAATTGACACTGATAATGCGGAGAAAGAATATGATTATATAGGAGTTATATATCCTGAAGGGAATATTGGTTCTGATTTTCAATATTTATTTAACCATGTTGATATTGAGGAAGTCTTATTTAAAGGATATGAAACTGAGGAACTAAAAAAGTTTTTAGATACTATAGCTGAAGCTTATGGAGAGTAACTAAAAAGGATTGAGAATGCAGAAATTAAAAGTTTACGCCTTTTCGCATATAGGTAATTCACGCAGTAATCAGGAGGATAATTATCTGATTGGAGGTCAGTATCTATCTGCTGACCAAGTTAGGCATATGTCAGTGAATAGGAAATTACAGACATCTTCGTTGGAGTTATCTTCTGATTATTGTGTTGCCGTTTCAGATGGAATGGGAGGATATGAAGGTGGTGAAATAGCCAGCCTAATGACGGTAAAATATTTATCTGAACATTATAATGAATTTATAGAAGAAGCTAAGGATAGCAGGGAGAATATAACTAAATTTATTACAAGGCTAAATAATTATGTATGCAGTGAAGCCAAGAAATTGCCTGAAACTGTAAACATGGGTGCTGCCCTATGTGGAGTTATTTCTTCAGAAAATCATGTATATGGTTTTAATGTTGGTGACAGCAGGCTGTATCACTATGCTGATGGAGTGTTGAAGCAGATAACGGTTGATAATACTGAAGGACAAAGACTTTTTGACTTGGGTTTATTGTCAGCAGAAGAAGTGAAGAGTTTTCCTAAAAAGAAGTCAATTTATAAATATATTGGAAAAAATACAGAACTTATTTCTGATATTTATGAAATAAACAATATTACTAAGGGAAACTTACTTCTTCTTTGCTCAGATGGACTTTCCGATGTGTTAACAAAGGAAGAAATACAGGATGTATTATCTAAAAGGAATATAGTTATAGGTGATAAAGGAAAGTTTTTAGTAGAAATAGCTGCTGAAAGAAATATTGATGCAGGAGATAATATTACCTTAATTATTATAGAATACTAAGGAGTTGTTGTATATGATAGGGGAAAAAGTATTAGGATATACTGTAGATGAGAAAATCGGTTCCGGTGGTTTTGGAACTGTATACAGGGTTTCCAAAACAAATGCCTCAGGAAAGTATGTGAGGGCTTTAAAACATATCACTATTCCAAGTCAGAAACAGTATATTGACATACTTAATTCGATGGGTGGAGATTATTCTAAAGCAAATGATTATTTTGCAGGAGTTCTTAAAGAAATTGTCAATGAAATTCAGATTATAAGTACATTGTCTGAGACAGGAACTAAGAACATTGTCCGCTATTACGAAAATGACATTATAGAGAATGATTCGCCTAAGAAATACGATATATATATTTTAATGGAATGCTTAACTCCGTTTAATGAATATTTTTATAATCATGAATTACAGGTTAAAGATGTAATCAGGCTTGGGAAAGATATTTTGAC
The DNA here is from genome assembly GCA_916439065.1 of uncultured Catonella sp. Lineage (GTDB taxonomy): Bacteria > Bacillota > Clostridia > Lachnospirales > Lachnospiraceae > Catonella. Next base: position 344,421 of record CAKAGD010000002.1, on the reverse strand, counting down.
AGCGTTGATTTCCTGTCATGACAATCATATCATACACAGAGATATAAAAGATGACAATATTTTTGTTTCTTCCGATGGAACATATAAATTGGGAGACTTTGGGGTTTCAAAATTGCTTAAGGACAGATCAAGAGCTGAGTCAATGAAGGGAACTCCTAATTTCATAGCTCCTGAAGTGTATTTGGGGAAGGAACAATATGACAATACTGTAGATATTTATTCATTAGGAATTGTTTTATATAAACTTCTTAATAAGTCAAGAAATCCCTTTATGCCCGACTTTCCACAGGGATATAATAGTGATGATGAGGATGCTGCCTTTGAAAAGAGGATGAAGGGTGAGATTCCTCCGCTTCCATTTGATGCAAAGAATGCCTTGGGAGAGGCAATTGTTAAGGCTGTCAGCACTAGAAATTTAAGATATAACACAGCAAATGAATTTTTAACAGCTATTTCTAATGCGGAAAAAGAGATAGATAAGGATGAGATGGAAAAATCTGTTAATTTGACAGCTGCACAGTCCAATGATAAAAAAGAAGAAAAGATAAGTGTAAGCAGACAGATGGATGAAACTATTGGAACAGATATTGATATATCTATTGGAAGAAAAAAGAAAATGAAATCAGACAGCAATCTGTTTGAAACAGTAAGTGATACATTTAATAGAGATCCTGTTCAAGTTCAACCGGCTATTGATGCCGGAGAAAATTATAAAGGGCAGGGAGCGGCAACAAAATTTGAAAGTGAACCATCACCAGCATATGGTTCAAAGAAGTATTCAAATTCAGAGCCGGTTCAGGTTGAGGCAGTAAAAAAATCTGATTTTCGTTGGGCAGCCTTTGCATTGCCTATAGAGATTATTATTATATATATAGTATTATATCTGATAATCATTCCCGGTGCATATGGAAAAGGGATTAGCCTTGGAAAGTGGATGTTTAATAGTCCTGATGAAATTCTGACTGTATTACAAGACCAAAATGCTGTAATTATGCCTATTTACAAAATATTAGCATTAAAAGTTTTGATGTATGTTTTATGGGTGGCTTTTATTGCCTCACTATTTAACCTTGGGCGTATAATTCAAAATAAAAAGGCGAATTATAATATTAATGCAGTACTTAAAAATAAAGAGCCATATCTTAAGATGATGGAAATTAATGAGAGTATCAGCAGAATTAGTAATCCGGATGTTAATAAAGCAAGGACAGCAGTTAGAAATATTATGGAACATTTACGCAATGAAACAGATTTTGGAATAGGAAATGATGCTGTCATTGCTTGTGAGAGGGATATCGCAAGGTGTCTGAATGCTATAGAGGAAAATATCCGGGCTTTATATAATGAGAAAACAGCTAAGGAGTCTGCGGATGTTATTATTGAAGATTGTAAGACTATTCAGGCTAGATTAAAAATAAGAACTGAGATGAAAAAGAGATAGGAGGGAAATATGCCGCAGAGAATAATTGAGTTAGAATGCCCGGGCTGTGCAGCTGCATTGACAACAAGTGATAAGATTTGCCCTAAATGTTTTAGGCCTATCGTAATAACTACCTTGGATTCAATTAAAGAGTATTCACCTCTTGATTTAAAAAAGCAGGTAAATACCTATAACAAGGCATTAGTATCAAACCCTGAAGATTCTGAACTAAATCTATCCGGTGCATTTTGCTATATGAGGTTAAAGCTGTATGATAAAGCGATTGCTTGTTTTGAAAAGGCTTTGGAAGAAAATTTTGATAATGCAGATGCATATTTTTATGCGGCTATAGCATTGTTGAGAGGAAAAAAGGCATTTTTATCACAAAGAGATACAATAAACAAAGTAATTGAATATATTGATGCTGCAAATATGATAGAGCCAAAAGGCATTTATTATTATTATTTAGCATATATTAAATATGATTATTTTGAACGGAAGGCTCTTAAAAACTCGCCTGCTTATAGAGAGTGTATTAAAAAAGCTGTAAGTATTGGTTTGAGTGAAGTGGATATAGATACTTTATATGAATTATTAGAGGTCGATAGACCTGATGAAATTTAAGAAATTTACAGGCAGCAATGCAGTAAAATAATTAAAGGATTGGAGAAAAAATATGAATTGTCCTAATTGCGGAAAAGAAGCAGGAGCAGGAGAGAAGTTTTGTACAGGTTGTGGTACAAAATTGTCTGAAAATGCAGGTGGAATACCAACAGGTAGTGGAAATAATGAGTCATTTAGCAATATGCCTACAAACAATGTAGATAGTTCGCCATTTGACAGTATGTCTGCAGGTAATGTAAATAATTCACCATTTAGTAGCATGCCAACGAATAATGCTATGAGTAATGGAGTTTTAGATTGGCTTAAAAATTTGTTATTTGGCATAACCGGAAAGGGGGTAAACTTAAAAGTAAGAAGGTATTTTTTTGGCTTTGGAGACATAGTTTTGTTAGCGTTTATTTTATGGATTTTTTCAGTTTACAAATTACTTACCATGAATGCATATAGTTCACCTGTTTTACGGTATTTATTTTGTGGAATTACTACTATCGCTTTGATAGTAATGATTTGCATAGATATTTACAGTAAGATAATCGGTATAGGTAAAGAGGCTGTAGATAAGGCTATTCAGAGTTCAATTAAAAAATTAGAAAACAGGGCACATACAAAGTTTAATGTTGATGCATCTCAAATTAGTGAGGTAGAACCTATTGTTGCATCCGGTACAGGGATTTCTCCGTTAGTATTGGATGGTATTAAGAGCAGGCATTTTATTAAACTGGCAAGGCTCCGGACACAGGACCCAATAGAAGCTTGTAGAATAGGTACAGACAGACTATTTAGAAGCCTGCTGGTTCAGACTACGGTCTATGCGTTTACAGATACACAGTTATTAATTTATTCAGGAAATATAGATATTGCAACAGGTATTATTTATGACGAGACGGTTTCAGAAATATTCTACAAGGATATTAACAGTGTAGCTAAGAGAGATTCATTAAGAAAATTTAAGGCGGGCATATTTAAGAAAGAATATTACACCTTAAAATACTTATATTTAGATATATGTGGAGTGTCTAAAATTGCATCATTTGATTCAAGGCTTGCACCGGGAGTAGAAGCAAGTTTGATAGGAATGGAAAGTTATATTCGTGAAAAGAAATTTTAATCTTTATTAGATGATAAAAAATTCCTTTTTTGAGAGGAGAAATTAGGTTTTGTGGTAATTGTGGATGTAAAAATGATGATGGTGCAGGCTTTTGTAAGGAATGCGGTTCTAAATTAAATGGAAATAATAATGCCAATGACTTTAACTTTGACCAACAGCCGTTTACAACCCCAAATATAACTGTAGATTCAAATAACAGTAATGGAAATTTAGGAAGTAATAACAATCGTCAATCCGTTCCTATAAAGTTAATTGCAGGGATTTGTGCAATAGTTATGGCAATAACAGCTGCTGTAATTATATTCATGAATATGCAGCCAACTATAGACATGGATAAATATGTAGAAGTAACATTTTACGGTTACAATGGCTATGGCAGTGCAACAGCTGAAATAAATTGGGATAAAATATTGGAAGATTATTCATCTAAAATAAAATATACCTCAGAGGGGAGAAAAATAGAGGATGAACTTGGAATCGACCCTGTTTATTATATGCAGTCAACTATAAGTTTGTATTTAGATAATTATGAGCATCTGAGCAATGGTGATGAGGTACAGTATGTATGGAATGTAGATAAGGAAGCCTTGTCTAAGGCTTTAAAATGTAATGTTAAATACACGGATAAAACTGTACAGGTATCTAATCTGGAAGAGATTGGTAAGTTTGATCCTTTTGAAGGAGTGACTGTAAATTTCTCAGGGATAGAACCTGATGGGGAGGCTTGGATGGATTATTCAGGTGAGTTATTATCACGTGAAGACTTTGAATTAGATGTTCCTGATGGAGGGTTAAAAAATGGAGATACAGTAACAGTTATATTACGTAATAGTGATATAGACAGTTATGCCAGGTCACTGGGAAAGATACCAAGTTCTACGCAAAAAGAATACACAGTTAAGGGATTGGGTAAATATATTTCAAAACTGTCAGATGTAAATGAGTCTCTACTGAATGATGCCAAAAATAATGCTGAGGAAATTATAAGGAATGAAATTAGCGGCTGGTCAAGAGATGTGAAGTTAGATTCTATCGATTATTTGGGATACTATGTTCAGTCTATGGATGATTTTGATGATAAAAATATGCTGGGAGTTGTATATAAATTGCATTCTACAATTTCATCCGATGAAGAAGATGCAGGCGTTAATCAATACTATGATGTGAGATTTAGAAATGTAGTAATAAATGGTTCAGGTGATTATGAAATAGACTGGGATAATTATTACACTCCTAGTGACAGTTTCGAAATTATGGTTGATTATTCATACGGGAAATATTCATTTACATATACCGGTTATAGTACACTTGATGGCTTGAAGAATGAAAGAAATAATCAAGATTACGATGTAGAAATGAATGTTGAAGATAAGGATAATAGTGCCTATGAGCAAGATGAAGAAAATCCTGAACAAGACTCTGAACAAGTAGAAGAAGAAGTTAAACAGGAAAAGAAGGTAGGTAAGAAGAAGAGTGATAAAAAGAATGATTTCCTTTGGAAAGACAGCTCTAAGATAAAGCTTACTGACAGCAATGTTGAAAAAATTGTAAAAAAAGCAAGCAAGGGTGATGTAAGTAAAAAGCTGGTGGGCAGATCCTATGCAAGAATGATTATTAATGAGATGTATGCGAGAAAGGGAAGTAAGTTCAATGACCCTAAGCTTATGAAATATTTTAATACAAAATCCTGGTATAAGAAAATAAAAAAGAAAATCTCTAAAGAAAAGGTTAAGTTCTCTAAGCTGGAACAGGATAATATTAATATCTTGGATGATTATGATAAAAATTTCCTGCAGGCTGATTAGATAATGAAATGCTGTAAGCACCTTAGAGTATATATTCGGGGAGTGCTTACAGCATTATTAATTTTAAGATAAAATGATAATCAGGAAATTCATCAGTCATCATTTAAGAAAGAATAGTCATCTTCGTTTTCATCAGCTTCGGCCAGGGCATTTATGGATTCCATATCCAGTTCTCCTGTAAAAAGTTCTTCATCGGAAGAATTAATAGGAGTTATTTCATCTTCGCTAACATCGTCAATGAGGGAAGATTCCTGTGCAAGCCTTGCAGCTTCAAGCTTATACAAGTTATGCTCTTCGTCTATTTTGATTTCTGAAAGTTCGTTTGTATCTATTATAACAGGTTCTTCGACCACTAATTGTAAGTATTTTACTACATTTCCTGACACTAGTCTGACATCACTTTCCTTTATAAGATTAATATCCTTTTTATATGGAAGGTGGTCATAGATGGTATTAGTAGGATCTTGTAAATTACTAAAAGGTCTGAGGGTTCTGACAAAATTTGACTCGCTGATATCAAACACCTGCCTTTCTTAAAATATATAAGAGTATAACACAAATAGTTTGAATTGGCTATAACAAAAATTAGTGTTATACTGTAATAACAAATAATATTATTTTGGAGGTTTGCCATGAAGAAGCAGAGTCGTTTAATTTTTTACACTTGTTTTTATTTTACTGTCAAACTTAGTTTTAGGTATTAACGGTATGACTGTTGCGGATGCAGGAGAGATTTCAACACTTAAGTCTGTGGATGGTAAAATAGTCATTGAGAATCCCGGAAGTGCAGTATCTGATGGTAAGTATATCTATTATGCCTACCAGGGTGACGGCAAGCGTATGGACATAATAAAGCTTGACTTAAAAACGCTTAAAAGTAAGAGCATAGCTAAAAAAACCGGCAACAGCTATACTAATTTATCCATTAAAGGCAACTATATTTATGCAGCCTTAGATAAGGCTAATGGTTATGGTGTAGGTAATGAAGAACCTTATATTTATCGTATTTCAAAGGATGGAAAGCATAAAGAGAAACTGGCAGTAGGTGAAAGTCCTGTAATTGCAGGTAATAAGATTTATTATTATTCAGGTGAAATTGTAAAATTTGAGAATGAACTTGAAAAGAATACCGGTTTAAATGACTTCAAAAGTGACGGTTATATTTCTTCGATGGATTTAGACGGCAAAAACAAGAAGCAGGTAGTAAAAATAAACTCAAAATCAAATAAGTGGCGTAAGCTATTTAAAAGCGGAGATAAGGTATATTATGAAAATGACAAAAATCAGATTTGTGACCTTTCAGGAAAGGTTATTAAAAATAATCAGCTGGTGAATACAGGTGAAATGCATTTCTGGGGATTTGGAGCACATGATACCTATGATGTAAAGACGAAACTTAAATACCATAAAGTGGATAAGTTTGGAGCTGATAAATTACAGGTAGGAACTTATAAATCAGGCAAATGGGGATATAAGACATTAGCAGGATATTATATGATATTGAATGTATCTGTATTTGATAAATATATGATGGCAAAGGTCCTGGATAGTGTGACGGAAGAAAAGCAATTGTGCAAAATCTATCTCCTTGATAAAAAGGGCAAGAAGGTTAAGGAACTTCATTCATGGGCCCCTGCCGAGTAAATTTCGGATTGTTGAATATAATTTAATTGTAAGTAATTTATTATTTTTATAAACTGCCATATGTGTAATAAATCTGCCGTATGGCAGTTTGTAAGCTAAAATACCTGATGATTGGGGAAATTTATAAATGAAAGATTTGATAGTTTGACAGGTCCTACAGCTGTAGGCAAGACTTCTTTGTCTATAGCTTTAGCAAAGGAAGTAGGAGGAGAAATAATATCCGCAGACTCCATGCAGGTATATAAGTATATGGACATAGGAACTGCTAAAATTACTGAAGAAGAAAAATGCGGCATTCCACATTTTTTGATAGATGAATTCGAGCCTGATGAAGAATTCAATGTTACAATTTTTAAGAATAAGGTGAAGAATTATATTAAAGAAATAAGGGGTAGGGGAAATGTCCCTATTATAGCCGGTGGAACAGGATTTTACATTCAAGCTGTGATTTATGATATTAATTTTAATGAATATGGTGATGATAGCGAAGTTAGAAAAAAATATGAGAAAATAGCCGAAACTTTGGGAAAGACAGAATTACATAGGATGCTTGCAGAAGTAGATAAAGAATATGCTTATTCAGTTTCAGAAAATAATGTCAAAAAAGTTGTGAGAGCTCTTTCTTTCTTTGAAATGACTGGCGAAAAACTTTCTGAACATAATAAAAGAGAAAGGGAAAGGCCTTCGCCGTTTGACTTTGCTTACTTTGTACTCACAATGGATAGAAAGAAACTATATGAGAGGATAGACAAGAGAGTTGACCTTATGTTTGATATGGGGCTTATAGACGAGGTGAAGAGTCTTATGGCAAAGGGGTATGACAAGACCCTGGTTTCCATGCAGGGCATAGGATATAAAGAAGTTATTGATTATTTAAATGGGGAAACAGACCTTGATGAGTGCATAGATATAATTAAGCGTGATACAAGGCATTTTGCAAAAAGACAGCTTACTTGGTTTAAGAGAGAAAAAGAAGTTAATTACATAGATAAGGATGAATTTATTACTGAAGAAGAATGTCTTAAAGAAATGCTTAGAGTATGTAATTATTAGAAAAAATATGATATAATGTGAACACTTGATAAACTGTTTTTACTTGTCAATAACCTTAAAACTGAATGGAGATAAGGTATGAAACTATATTTTATTGGAGCCGATCATGAAGTTACCGGAAGTGCACATTTTCTATCTGCCTGTGGGAAGAATATTTTAGTTGACTATGGCATGGAGCAAGGGGTAAATGTATTTGAAAATGCAGACTTACCGGTTTCACCTTCAGATATTGATTATATTTTAGTCACTCATGCACATGTGGATCATACAGGTATGATACCAGCTCTTTATAAGAATGGATTTAAGGGAGAAATATATGCAACCACAGCAACCTGTGAACTTTGTGATATTATGTTAAGAGACTCTGCACATATTCAGGAGTTTGAGGCAGAATGGAGAAACAGGAAAAATAAGAGAGCAGGTAAGGAGCATTTTGAGCCACCCTATGTTATGGAAGATGTTGAGGGTGTGCTTAAGCATTTTAATAAGGTGGATTATAATGAAGAACTGGAACTTTGTGAGGGCATAAAGATTTCATATACGGATGTGGGACATTTGTTAGGTTCTGCGAGTATAAAAATCACTATAACTGAGGATGATGTTACAAAGGTATTGGTATTCTCTGGAGATATAGGCAATATAAACCAGCCTATAATAAAAGATCCTGCCTATACAACAGAGGCGGACTATGTAATTATGGAGTCCACCTATGGGGATAGATTACATGGTGAGAGGATTGATTATGTATCGAAATTATCAGATATTTTAAATGAAACTTTTAGCAGGGGTGGTAATGTAGTTATACCGTCATTTGCAGTTGGACGAACTCAGGAAATATTGTACTTCATGAGAAAAATAAAGGAAGAGAGACTTGTTTACGGATACGAGGATTTTGAAGTTTTTGTAGATAGTCCACTTGCAATAGAGGCTACAAATATTTTTAATGAAAATTATGCTGATTGTTTTGATGAAGAGGCAGTGGAGTTAATTAGGTCCGGAATAAATCCAATTAGTTTTGAAGGGCTTAAGACTTCTGTTACAAGTAATGATTCTATTGCGATTAATTTTGATAATAGGCCAAAGGTTATAATTTCAGCGTCAGGTATGTGTGAGGCCGGACGAATAAGACATCATTTAAAACATAATCTCTGGAGAAAGAGTGTACCATACTATTCGTTGGTTATCAGGCGGTTGGAACCTTGGGCCGCATTCTTGTTGATGGAGCAGAGAGAGTGAAGCTTTTTGGAGAGGAAATTGAAGTAGATGCAGAGATTAAAGTGCTCGCAGGAGTAAGTGGCCACGCTGATAGAAATGGACTTATTTCTTGGATTTCAGCCTTTAACCCAAAGCCGGATGCGGTATTTATAGTACATGGAGAGGATAAGGCAGCTGAAAGTTTTAGAAAAACTCTTGTAGAAGAGTATAAACATAATGCCTATGCACCTTATAGCGGTTCGATATATGACTTGGTTTTAGGCGAGTGGGAGTATATTGCAGAGCCGGTACCTATTAAAAAGGAAATTAGGCCTGTTAAACATAGGGCTGAATATGAAAAATTACTTTTGGCGGGTCAGAAACTGCTTGATATAATAAATGCAAATAGCGGGCTTGCTAATAAGGATATGAATAAGTTTGCGGAGCAAATTGAAGCGATATGTAATAAATGGAAATAGATTGGGAGAATATAAATATGTTTAATAATAACGAAACTACAATGGACAATGATATAACCAGCAAGCTTAACCAACTTGATATAGTGTCTTTAAAAGATGGGCTTACCGGATTATGGAATAAAAAATACTTATCGGATAAGGTTGATGATTATGTAGGAGGAGAAAGAAATTCCGGTGTTTTATTCATAATTGATATCGATGAATTTGCTAAAATTAATGAGGAATATGGACATATTATGGGTGATGCCTGCCTTGTAAGATTGGCAGGCGTACTCACCAATTCATTTAGAGAAAGAGACATATCAGCAAGGATTTCTGCAGATGAGTTTGGAGTATTTTTGGTTGGAAACCTAACTTACAAAGATATTAACAGTATTTCCAATAAGCTTTTGAAGGCAGCTAAAGAAGGATTTACAGGCATGAAGCTGGATAGGGATTTTACTGTGTCAATCGGCATAGCAAAATCTCCTGCCAATGGCAATGACTTCCTTTCCCTATATAGAAAGGCTGTAGAAGCACTGAGCAGGTCTAAGCTAAATGGTAAAAACAGGTTTACTGTGGCTGAAGAGGATTATTCAGGCAACAAGGGAATGAATACTAATGCTGACATGGAAATAGTTAAACATCTTATTTCTGAAAAAAATAAGCCTATAGGGGCATATAAAGTAGAATATGATGGATTCAAGCATATTTTTCATTTTATAGCAAGGCATTCTAACAGACAGGAAACTGATATGGGCATAATTTTATTTACAATCTCTAAGAGAGATGGGAATATGATAGATCCGCTTACTCTTTCAAATGCGATGTTTGACTTGGAGAATGTGATAAAAGTATCATTAAGAATAGGTGATGTTGCAACCAAATACAGTTCCTGTCAATATTTGGTAATGCTTATAGGTATGGATAAGGTTAATCATGAGGAAGTTGTAAACAGGGTAATAAATAATTATGCCCATTTTGCTGAAAAATATAATATAGTTGTAAAATGTGATGTTGATTATAAGTTATTACAAGAGGAAAAATGATCTCATGGAAATAGAAAGAAAATTTTTGGTAAATAAAAATTCTGAGAATCTTGAAAAATTATGAAAAAAATTGAAATAGAACAGGGATATCTCACTAATAAGCCGACAATTAGGATTAGAAAAGCTAATGAAAAATATATTTTAACAATTAAAAAGTAAGTTTGGGGTAAGTAAAAGTGATAATGGTTCTATTGTAAATAACGAACATGAACTTGAAATTACCGCAAAAGAGTACGAACATCTTAAAAAAAAGATAGATGGCAGGGTTCTTAAAAAGACAAGATATATAATTCCTTTAGATAATGGCCTTAAAGTGGAACTTGATATCTTTAAGGAGAGGCTTTTTGGTCTGGTATTTGCGGAGGTTGAGTTTCAATCATTGGAAATGGCAGATAATTTTGTTAAACCTGATTGGCTGGGTAGGGATGTAAGTGATGATAAAAGATATAGAAATTCAAGCATAGTAAAGTTAGATAAGTATAGTGATGAATATTTTAAGGAGAAAATATGAAGATAATTCTGTCTCCTGCCAAGAAAATGAAGGTAGACACAGACTTTCCGGGAATAATCGGAGAGCCTGTGTTTCTTGACGATACGAAGAAAATACTTACTTGGCTTAAGGGTAAAAATAGGGAAGAACTAAAAAGAATTTGGAAATGCAACGATAAACTGACTGATGAGAATGTCGAAAGAATTAAAAGCATTGATTTATATAAAATGCTTACTTCTGCTATAATTTCTTATGAAGGAATAGCCTATCAGTATATGGCTCCGGCAGTCTTTGATAAGGATCAGCTTAGCTACATACAGAAGAATTTAAGAATATTATCAGCCTTTTACGGTGTAATAAAACCTATGGATGGAGTTGTTCCTTATAGGCTTGAAATGCAGGCTAAAGCGGATGTCGATGGTAAAAAAGATTTATATGCCTTTTGGCAGGATAAGCTGTATAAAGAAGTAAGGGATGAAAGCGGTGTTATTATCAATCTTGCATCTAAAGAGTATTATAAATGCATTGATAAATATTTAACTAAAGATGACAGATTCATTACCTGTGGTTTTGTAGAGGAAATAAACGGGAAATTTGTTACCAAAGGAACTTATGCCAAGATGGCTAGGGGGGAAATGGTAAGATTTATGGCGGAGGAAAATATAAATAATCCTGAAGAAATAAAGAGATTTGACAGACTAGGTTATATTTTTAGAAAAGATTTATCGGATAATCTTAAGTTTGTATTTGAAAGAAAAAAGTAATTGTGTTAAAATATAAGTTGACTATTCCTTTAACGCTAAAATGTGATTATGGAAACAACAAGAATTGAAGATTTACCTGAAGATGTAAGACCGTTTGAAAAGTATCAGAGATATGGAATGAATGCACTATCTGACGCTGAACTTTTGGCACTTATTTTAAGAACGGGTACCAGACAAATTAACTGTATGGAATTATGCAGGAGAGTGCTTGAAGAGGGAGGAGGCAGCCTTGCCGGACTCTATGGAAAGACAGAGAAGGAACTTCAGCAGATTTCTGGGATTGGGCCTGTTAAGGCGGTGGAAATCATCTGTGTCTGTGAACTTGCAAGAAGGATTGCAAGAACCCGCCGTTCATATGATGAACCATTGGATACTGCTGCCAAAATTTCCGAAAAATACATGGAGGAAATGAGACATTTCAAAGAAGAGCATGTAATCCTCCTTCTTCTTGATATTAAGTGCAGACTAATTAAAGAGCTAACTATAAGCATAGGTACTATTAATCAGTCATTATTAAGGCCACGGGAAATTTTCATACAGGCACTTAAGTATGAGGCGGTTAATCTGGTACTTCTTCATAATCATCCTAGTGGTGATCCTACTCCAAGTAAGGCTGATATATTTATTACGGACAAAATCATTGAGGTATCAGAGTTTGTCGGTATTCCGCTTGTAGATCATATAATTATAGGAGATTGCTGTTACATCAGCTTTAGAGAAAAGGGATTGGTAGAATTTGCAAAAAAAAATAGATATTTGAAAGGACTTTAGTTATGCTTGGTAAGAGTATTGGTATAGATCTGGGAACAAAGAGAATTAAGTATTGTAGAAAAGGGGATGGAATAATCTTTGATGAAGAGAACTGCATTGCTATTGAAACAGAGAAGAAATCAGAGCCATTGGAGATGAGGCAGCTGAAATGGTCGGAAGAACTCCTGAAACAATTGAGGTAATTTATCCGGTAAATCGTGGTGTAATTGCCAATGTAAGTGCAATGGAGCTTCTCTTTAATGCTTCATTCGACAGACTTTATGGTAAGGCAAAAAGAGCGTCTGGTTCAAATTTTATCATAGCTCTTCCTACAGATATAACAGAAGTAGAGAAAAGATCTTTTGCCGATCTTATACATAAATCAGGCATTAAGCCTAGAAATGTATCTTTAGTTGATAAACCTATCTGTGTGGCTATGGCAGCCGGACTTGACATAATGAAGGCAAGAGGTGTAATGACTGTGGATGTGGGTGCAGATACTACTGAAATTGCAATAATTGCACTCGGAGGTATAGTACGCAGCAGGCTTCTTCCTACAGCGGGTAATAAGTTTGATGAGTCAATTTGCAATTATATTAGGCAGAAATGTGCCCTTGTTATTGGAAAAGGTAATGCAGAGCAGCTTAAAATGGGGATTGCAGGAGCAATTGCAGGACAGTCTCTGACTATGCAGGTGAACGGAAGAGATGTGGTTACCGGCCTTCCAAAGCGTATGGAAATTGAATCTGACCTTGTATACGAAGCAATCAAAGATGATCTTAAAAATATTACAGAAAATATCAAAAGTACACTTGAGCATATTCCGCCGGAAGTATCTTCAGATATTATAGATGCAGGTATCTATGTGACAGGTGGTTCAGCCCTCATAGGCAATTTTGACAAGCTTCTTAATGCTGAGACTAATCTTAAGATTAATATCCTTGATGAGCCTCAGGATAGTGTAATCAATGGTCTTGGAAAGCTTATGGATGAAAATTATAAAACCATGCCTTACATATATAGGCAGCCGGGGTATTCAGTTAATTTAAGGAATATAAACAATGGCATCACAAAGAAAAAGTAAAATAAAGATAAAAATTGTTCCAAGATATTTGTTTATAGCTATGGTTGTAATATGCCTAATCCTGCTAATTGTATCATACAGGTTTTCTGAAAGCCTGGGTCCTGTAGAGACAGCTGTAGGAGATGTGATTACGCCTATGCAGGTAGGAATTAATAAGGTTGGAAGTTTTTTTACTTCAAAATTAGACTATTTGAAAAGTATAGACGATTTACTTGCCAAAAATAAAAAGCTGACAGAGGAACTTGATAAATTGAACTATGAGAATAAGCTCCTTGTACAAGGCAAATATGAATTGGATAATTTTAGAAAGTTGTATAACTTAGATAAAACTTATGCAGATTATCCAAAGGTTGCGGCAAGAGTGATAAAAAAGGGCATAAATAACTGGTATAATCAATTTACCATAGACAAGGGTACTGATGATGGCATCAAGGTAGGCATGAATGTTATGGCCGGAAATGGACTGGTGGGGATAATTATCAAGACGGGACGCAATAATTCGGTAGTAAGATCCATAATTGATGACAGTAGTAATGTTATGGGAATGCTGCTTAATTCGTCAGCAACCTGTGTGGTTAAGGGCAACCTTAAGCTGCTTGATGAGGGGCATATAGAGGTAACTGATATAAAAAAAGGTTCAGGGGTTAAAGAAGGCGATGAAGTTGTTACATCCTATATAAGTCCGAAATATCATCCCGGGATTCTCATAGGTTATATTAGCAATATTAAAGTAGATCCTTCGAATATGACTGAATCAGGTTATATTACACCGGCGGTTGACTTCTCGAAGCTTGATATGGTGCTTATAATAACGCGTGAAAAGGAAGAATTGGAAGATTTGGATTGATGAAACGGATTATATGTTCTTTTGTTATGATGATAATATTGTACCTTATACAGACTACAATATTTAATAAAATAACTGTAGCGGGTATAAAACCTAATGTGGTTATAATTTTAGTTGTGCTCATAGGCTACAAATATGGGAAAATTCCAGGTATGCTGATGGGCTTTTTTATGGGGCTGTTTTTAGATTTGACAGAGTCTGATTATATAGGTTATTATTCGCTGATATATCTTATTATAGGTTATTTAGTTGGTTTTTAGTAATAAGTTATATACAAAATGACTCTACACTTATCCCTCTTGGATTGGTAGGTGCTTCAGATTTTATGCTTAATTTTTTGATTTTTATTACCGGATTTCTACTCAGAAACAGATTAGACCTGCCTTATTATATGATGAGGATAATCTTGCCTGAGGTAGTATATACGATAATAGTGTCAGTATTACTATATAGAATCATGGATTATATATATGTTAAATTGGAAACAATAGGGAAAGGGGATGAATCCTAGCTTTGTTTGACACTTTAGTGACTTTTGTCAAAAATATCCTTAAAACAAGGACTGTTCCATTAATTTTGATATATTTGTGTTTTTCTGTTATTTTGGTATATAAGGTATTTACCATTCAGGTTGTCAGGCAGGAGGAATTAACTAAGGATACTGTTACACAGGAAGTTGTTACTCGTGAGACTAAGGCAACCAGAGGAAATATCTATGACTGCAATGGGGTACTTTTAGCCTACAATAAGCTTTCTTACAGTGTTACATTGCAAGATTATAAGGTGTTTGAGACTGATGAAGAAAAAAATGCTATGTTGTATAAGCTTGTTAAGATTATTGAAGCTTATGGCGGAACATTGTATCCGGATTTCTACATTGAGAAAGATGAGAATGGACAGCTAAAATTCACAGTAAGTGGAGCTGCAGAAAGTAGATTTAAAAGAGATGCATATAAGTCTACATCTGTAGATAAGCTTACTCCTGAGCAAAAAAATGCTACAGCTAAAGAAGTCTTTGAACATTTAAGACATGGGAAATTCATGTTTGATATTAGTGATAAGTATAGTGTTGATGATGCTCTTAAAATAATGAAGGTTCGTTTTGCCCTGCTTTTAAATACTTATAATAGAGGAAATCCAATTTCTATTGCAGTAAATGTGAATGAAAGGGTGGTTGCGGCAATACTCGAAAACTCATCGGAACTACCGGGAGTGGAGATTGCAGAGCATACATATAGGTACTACAATGATAGTAAGTATTTTGCACATGTACTTGGATACACAGGAAGTGTGAATGAAAATGAAATGTCAGCTGATAAGGAAAAGTACTATAACAGTACTGATCAAATCGGTAAGACAGGAATAGAATATTCATTTGAAAAATATTTGAGGGGAAGCAAGGGGTCGGAAGAAGCTACATTGAACTCAAAATACTATGTAACCGGCGTGAAAACTATATCAGAGCCTAAGGCAGGAGACGATGTATACCTGACAATAGATAGTAAATTGCAAAAGGCCTGTTATAATATTATTGAAAGAGAACTTGCCACTGTGCTTTTAAGTAAGATTCATAACTCCGCAAGCTATGGTGGAAGAGGTAAAAATGCCTATAATATCATGATACCTATATATGAGGTATATAATGCACTTTTTGATAATGGCGTAGTGAACCCTTGCCAGATTGGAAACAAAAAAAGCCGGTAAGGTTGAGAAAGCGGTTTATGCAAAATATAAGTCAGAAGAAAAAACGGTTTTAGAAAAACTCAGAAAACTGATGGAAAAAAACAGTGTTTCTGAAGAACGTAACGATAAAACAACTAGTGAGTACATAGATTATTTATATTCATATATAAAAAATGAAGAACTCATTGATGTGACCCTTGTAAATGAGGATGATGAAATATTTAAATCATATGTGGCAGGTAAAAAAAGTTTGGGAGATTTTTGAAATATGCTATTTCAAATAGGTGGATTAACCTTCCTAAGTTAAATATTGAGAAGAATATTTAAGTACTGAAGAAATTTATAAGATATTGCTAAAATATCTTTTTGATAATATCAGTTCAGATGTACAGTTTAAGAAGATTATATATAAAAATCTTATTTTTGATCAGAAAATCTCGGGAACCGAGGTATGTGTGATATTATTCTCTCAGGGATTTCTTAAAAAAGACGATACTTCATATCGTAACCTTTTAAATGGAACATTATCGCCATATACATTTATAAGAAGTAAAATTAAAAAACTTGAAATTACACCTGCAAATCTGGCACTTGACCCTTGCTCGGGTTCTATGGTGATTACAGATCCAAATAACGGTGAGGTAAAGGCACTTGTTACATATCCAAGTTATGATAACAATAAGCTTGCAAACCAGATAGATGCAAAATATTATGCAAAACTTCAGGCTGATAAGTCTTATCCGCTCATCAATAGGCCATGCCAGCAAAAGACTGCACCGGGCTCCACATTTAAAATGGTTTCTACAGCTGCTGATTTGGGCACTGGTGTAATTACCGATCATGAGAAAATTTATGCCGATGTTGTATTTACTAAGACTGATAAGCCGGCATCCTGCTGGAGCAAGATTCCGCATGGCAATATAGATGTGAGAACAGCTATAGAAGTATCGTGTAACTACTTCTTTTATGAAACAGGGTATAGAATGAGTTTAGATGCTGATGGAAAGTATAATTCAAAGCTTGGTCTTGACAAACTAAATAAATACGCCGCCATGTTTGGTTTTAAGAAGGGAGTTACTTCAGGTGTCGAACTGTATGAATATGAACCTTCGATATCTGACACTGACTCAGTGAGGTCATCTATCGGACAGGGCAGCTATGCATTTACACCTACGCAAATAGCAAGATATGTATCGGCAATAGCCAATACAGGAACACTTCATTATCTCACTCTGGTAAAGGAGATAAAGAGCTTGGCAGGTAACGAGATTAAGAATACTGTATCAAATGCGGTTACCAAGAAGGCTCCTAAAATTAATTTGTCACAAAATATCTGGAGTGCAATAAAGGACGGTATGTATCTGGCTGTAAACGGCAGTAAAAGTTCACATAAGGATCTATTTAAAGATATTAAAGTGAAGATAGCAGGAAAGACAGGAACTGCACAGTTTTCTACTATGAGAGGAGACCATGCGCTATTTACTTCATATGCACCTTATGACAAACCTAAGATTTCAGTTACCTGTGTGCTTCCTTATGCTTATACATCAGGAAATGCAGCAAGGGCTGTGGCGGATTTTTATGAATATTACTTTGGTGATGGAGACGAGGAAACATTAAACAAAAAGCCTGTTAAGGACAATGTGACAGATATTATATCAGACTAACTAGGAGGTAAGATGAAGCAACCGGTTGTTATTAAAGCAAATAATTTTGGACTGTTAATTATACTTGATCCGAACTTGGAATTTGAAGCTTTGCTTAAAGCAGTTGGAGAAAAATTTAAGGAATCTGCAAAATTTTTTAATGATGCTGATATGGCCATAGCATTTGAAGGAAGGAAACTCACACTTGAAGAAGAAGAAAAAATAATTGATACAATTACATCTAATTCTTCTATTAACATTATTTGCACGATTGACAACGATCCTGTAAAAGAGGACAGATTCAGGCAGAAACTGGAAAATGCGGCTGTCTCTAATGATATGAGTCTTGCTAAGATTCATAGAGGATACTTTAGGTCGGGGCAGATGATGGAATTTGATACCGGAGTTATTATAATTGGTGATATTAATCCGGGTGCTAAAGTTTTAGCAAGAGGAAGCATAGTTATATTAGGTGCCTTAAAGGGAGAAGCTGAGGCCGGAGTAGGAGGGAATGATGATGCATTTATAATTGCTCTTGATATGAATCCTATTCAGCTGCGGATTGGTTCAAAAATAGCCAGATGTGCAGACAACTCTGTTATTGTCAGTAAGTCGAAATGCCTCTCGCCACAGGTAGCCTTTGTCGAAAATGATAATATTTGCTTGGAAGACTTAGATAAAAATGTACTGGATTCACTAAAATTATAAAAAAAATTGTCTTAGTCACTTGTAATTAATTCATTTTAATTATATTATTATATTGATGAATATTGTTTTAGTTAGGAGATTTTTTATGGGAGAAGTTATTGTTATAACCTCCGGTAAAGGTGGTGTAGGCAAAACCACTACTACAGCAAATGTAGGTACCGGTCTTGCTATGTTAGGTAAAAAAGTTGTTCTTATTGACACCGATATTGGTCTTAGAAACCTTGATGTGGTTTTGGGACTTGAGAACCGCATAGTTTATAACCTTGTTGACGTAATTGAGCAGAATTGTAAGATTAAGCAGGCTCTTATTAAAGATAAAAGATATGAAAATCTATACCTGCTCCCAAGTGCACAGACAAGAGACAAAGACGCTGTAAATCCTGAGCAGATGGCAGCACTCACAGAAGAATTAAAGAATGAGTTCGACTACATTATACTTGACTGTCCTGCAGGTATTGAACAGGGATTTAAAAATGCAATAGCAGGAGCAGACAGAGCTATTGTAGTAACTACACCGGAAGTTTCAGCAGTTAGAGATGCAGATAGAATTATAGGTTTATTGGAAGCAAATGAAATAGCAAAGACAGAACTTATAGTGAACAGGCTTCGCATGGATATGGTTAAAAGAGGAGATATGATGTCTAGCGAGCAGGTTCTGGACATCCTTGCAGTCAGCCTTCTTGGAGTTGTACCGGATGATGAAAATATTGTAATTGCGACCAATACAGGTGAGCCGCTTGCCGGTAATGATTCCCTTGCCGGTCAGGCTTATATGAACATATGTAAAAGAATAATCGGTGAGGAGGTTCCTTTACTTGACCTTGAGAGTAAGAAGGGATTTTTGGCACGTCTTGGAGAGTTGTTTAAGAAGTAAAGGAGTTAGGCTATGAGTTTAATGGATTTTTTCAGAAAGAAATCTTCAGGACAGCAGGCTGTAGATAGACTTAAACTTGTCCTTGTGTCAGATAGGGCAAATTGCTCTCCTGAGATTATGGAACAGATAAAGAACGATATACTTCAGGTTATTTCAAAATATGTAGAAATAGATGTTGAAGGGTTGGACATTAAGATTGAACAGACAGAGTCGGAGTCAAGAAATGGCTCTGTACCTGCAATATGTGCAAATATTCCTATCAAAGAAATGATAGGGAAAAGGTCATAAGGATACAGATGTTTAAAAATAAAAAGTATGAATTGAAAGATTTGAGCTTTTCCTTACTTATAGCTGTACTGCTGCTTTGCCTTATATCTGTGTATTGCCTGTTTAAGGCTGAGGGCATTGGTATGGCCAGGAGGCAGCTTATAGGTGTCATAATAGGTTTGATTGTAGCCTTAGTGGGATCCATGATTGATTATCATTTTATATGTAAATTTGCTATATTATATTATATTATTGGAGTTATAATATTAGTTATGGTAAAGTTTACACGCTTTGGCTTTGACCACAAGACAGGAGCTTTTAGGTGGTTAAGGATAGGTTCTACTGAGATACAGCCATCTGAACTTGTGAAAATAATACTTATAATTGTACTTGCAGTCTTGTTTACTAAGGTTCAAAATAAACTGAATAGGTGGAGTATATTTATGCTGTCGGGTATTATAATGATGCTGCCTACTTCACTTATTCTTATTCAGACTGATCTCTCATCGAGTATGGTTTGTATGTTTATTTTTACCGTAATGATATTTATGGCAGGGCTTAGCCTTAAGATTATCGGGATTACGCTGGCTGTATTAGTTCCCGTAGGAGCAGGTCTTTTCTGGTATGTAATACAGCCGTGGCAAAAGTTCCTTACCCATAAACAGCAGTTGAGAATACTTGGGTTTCTAAATCCGGAAGAGTATGCACTGACAGAGCGGTATCAACAGATTAATTCAGTAAATGCGATAGCAGCCGGCAAGGTTTTGGGCAAGACACTTTTGGGGGATATCTCGGATTCCAGGCTTTATCATAAGGTCTTTGTAAATGAAAGTGACTTTATTTTTTCAGTAATAGCAGAGGAATTAGGGTTTATTGGATGTTTTTTTGTTATAGCATTATTTGGTTTTATTGTATTTAAATGTATTTTGATTGCAAAAGAGACAAATGATTTTACAGGCAAGATGATAGCAATAGGTGTATCAGCTATGCTTGTGTTTCAATCTTTTGTGAATATAGGTGTTAATACGGCTTTGCTTCCTAATACAGGTTTGCCGCTGCCATTTTTAAGCTATGGTTTGTCATCTTTGTTAAGCAATTTTTTAGGAGTAGCCCTGGTTTTAAATGTAGGTCTTCAAAAGGCGAAACACGGTTTATCTTTTAATGCTGGTGAGAACGGGATATTTTTTTGATTAAACATATATAAGGGGTGAATTATGAATATTGGCTTGGTTGCACATGATGCTAAAAAGAAGCTTATGCAGAATTTTTGCATAGCTTACAGAGGAATTTTGGGCAAGAATACTTTGTATGCAACAGGAACAACGGGTAGGCTTATTGAAGAAGTTACTAATTTGAATGTGCATAAATATCTTGCCGGCCATTTGGGCGGGGAACAGCAGATGGCTGCTCAGATTGACCACAATGAGATAGATTTGGTGATATTTTTAAGGGATCCTCTCAATTCAAAAACACATGAGCCTAATGTGAGCAATATTTTAAGGCTTTGTGATATTAATAACATTCCTGCAGCAACTAATCTTGCTTCAGCGGAACTTCTTATTAAGGCTTTGGATAGAGGGGATCTTGACTGGAGAGAGTTGTATAAGTCATGATAAAAATTAAAACAAAACTGATTCCCTTATTTTTAGCGGGAATCATGCTTACAGGTTGTGGAAATAATGCCATAGCCTATTTTTCGTATGGTGAAGGCAGCTTTGCAGACAGGGCATATGATGTTCAGGTTACTGAAAATACTGAGTCTCTTATGTCTGACGGACTATGTGTTCTTACAGGTAAGAATGTAAACAAGCTGATAGATAAGCCTTCTTTTAATGCAAAGGCAGTCATTGTTTCCAGTGGTGAAGAATCTATTTATGCAAAAGACAGCTTTAAGAAAATGTATCCGGCAAGTTTAACTAAGATGATGACGGCCTTTGTTGTATTTAAGAAGGAAAGCAACTTAGATAGGGCGGTTAAGATTAGCGGTGAAACAATTAAGATTACTGAGCCACTTGCCAAGAAGATTAATCTCATGGATGGAGATGAGATTACTATCAGAGAACTTCTCAATGCAACTTTAGTTACATCGGCGAATGATGCGGCTAAGGCATTGGCGGTAGCTGTGGCGGGAAGTGAAGAGAAGTTTGCTGCAATTATGAATGAAGAGGCTAAAGCGATAGGAGCTACGCATAGCCACTTCGTAAATAGTTCGGGACTTCATGATAATGCTCATTATTCGACATTATATGATTTATACTTGATTTTTAATGAGTTACTCAAAAATCCTGAATTTGTAAATATTGTAAATCAGGCTTCTTATACCATGCACTATAAAAACTATGCAGGTGCAGATGTCGTAAAAACAATTGCATCTACTAATAAATATCTCACTGGTGTATACAAGGTTCCTAACGGATATACAGTAATAGGTGGTAAAACAGGTACTACAGATGAAGCGGGTTCCTGTATTTTTATGACATTTAAATCTTCAGCCGACAAAAATTACATAGTTGGAGTACTCAAGGCATCTGATAGTCTTAACCTATATGCCCAGCTTGGAACTGTTTTTGAAAATTTACCACAAAATATGCCAAACTGATTGAATTTTGTAGCAGTTTGACATATAATGTTAGTGGTTAATAAACTTTTTCATAATAAAGGAGGGTTTTACTATGGTACATATTGTTTGTGGGGAAAAGGGCAAAGGTAAAACAAAAGTAATTCTTGAGAAGGCCAATGAAGCCATAAAGACTTCTGGCGGCAATGTTGTATTTTTAGATAAGGACTTAGCTCATATGTATGAGTTAAACAATAAGATTCGCCTTATCAATGTTAAGGATTTTCTTGTAGAAAATGCCAATGAATTTGTTGGATTTCTTTGTGGAATCATTTCGCAGGATCATGACCTTGAAGCAATATTTCTTGACAGCTTCTTAAAGATTTCATTTACAGATAAAGATACAATGAAACCTGTGCTCGATAAAATAATTCAGGTTGCAGATAAATATAGTGTTGATATAATACTAAGTCTTTCTGTTAAGAGTGAGGATATGCCAGAGGAATATAAGCATAATATTCTGGTTTCCTTATAAGATAAAATAGCATTTTACAGGCTGTCACATTAATGGTGTGGCAGTTTGTTTGTTTGGAGGATTATAACTTGGCTAAAAAAAGAAATAATGTTGTTCAATATGAGGAGAAGAAAAATTCCAAAGAAACAAAGGCTATAAATGTGGGTATTGTGGTCTTTCTTGTAATATTGGTTTATATTGTAGGACATACGGCATTTTTTCTGTTTAGAGAAAGAACCTCTGTGTATAGAGTTGTGAGTGATGAAAAAAATGAAATTATTAATACATCAGGACTTATTCTAAGAAATGAAAAAGTAATCAAGTCAACTGAATCAGGTTACATTAATTACTATGTAGGTGGAAATTCACGAGTACGTAAAAATGAAACTGTTTTTTCAATAGATAAGACAGGAAGTATTTATGCTAAACTGACAGCTGATGATAAAAATAATGAGACTGAAGAGAGGTTGACAGGAGTCTTGCATCAGTTTCAAATTAATAGAGATGATAATTTTTTGTCTACATACGGTCTTAAAGAGTCTATGAAAGAAATGGTAATGACAACTTCAGGTAAGATGGTCATGGCTGCACTAAAAAAGACAAAAGCAGATAAAGAGTATTTCAATGTGAATTATGCTGAAGACAGCGGTATTGTTGTATATGGTGTTGATGGACTCGAGGGGCTTACTGAAGAAAAAATAACATATAATCTTTTTGAAAATCAAAATAACTACATATTAAAAACAGTTACTGAAAATGAAGGCAAAATTGAAGCAAATGAGCCTATATATAAATTAATATCAGATGAAACCTGGGAGGTTGTTGTACCAATTAATGAAACTCAAAAAGAGCTTCTAAGTGATAAACAATCTGTAGATGTTGTAATTGATAATAAGGGTTTTACGGCAAGAGCCGGAGTGAGAATTTCAGAAATAAACGGTAATAATTATCTTATTTTAACCTTCTATAATTATATGGTAGATTATGCCGATAAAAAGATTTGTAAACATATATATTATACTTAAAAAGGATAAGTGGATTGAAAAATACCTAAATCATCTATCATAGAAAAACAGGTATTTGAAATTCCGGAGGAATATTATACAGGTGGAGGCGGTAATAGAAGCGGCGGCTTTTACAATAAGAGCATTAAACAAAAAAATAATGAAATTATTACAAAAATATATTGAAACCGATCTTTGTTACAGAGATGTAAATAATAAAAATGGTATACATAGATACAGATGAGGGATTTAAGCCCGGAGATGAGATTATAGAACCGAATACTCAAAAATATTTATAAAAATAAGCAAAACTAAGCTATTTAAAAGGGGTTTATAATATAAATAACGGATATCCGCGATTTAAAACTATGTTGAGCCGGATATTGAAAATACAGGCTCAGATAATAGTGAATATTATCTTATACCGACAGACAAGGGATATTATTTGAATGAGTATGATAATATAATCTTAAATCCAAGTGATTCTAACGATAAAACTAAGCAGTCTTAATTGGATTAAATGCTGATAAAAAGTGAGAAATAGAATAATGGAATTAACCAAAAAATGAGAAGTTATAAAAAAAGAGTTGACTTGAATAGCAAAAAAACATTCATAATGTGGGTAGGGATTGTTATGGAATTTTAATAATAGGAGTGAGCATATGTTCAAGGGAATTAATAAATTAATTACTTCGATAACAGGGATTGAAGATGATTATGAAGAAGATTATGATGATGAAATAATGCAGGAAAGTGTAGAAAAAACAAGAGTAAAATCAAACAGAAAAAATGAATATGAAGAAGAGGATGAGGAAGAAGATTCCACTCCGTCATTTTTTGAACGAAAAAAGAGAACTGCAAAAGATGAGCAGAAGGTTATACCAATAAGAAATAGTGTAAAGTCAGGCACTGAAGTTTATGTTATGATGCCAAAGAGCTTTGAGGAAGTGCAGGATATTTGCGATAGACTGATATCAGGAGCAATAGTTGTATTAAATCTTGAGGCCATAGATCCGGCAGAAGCACAGCGTATATCTGATTTTGCATTTGGAACAATGCATGCGATTAATGGAAAGTTTAGAGTAGTATCTAGGTATGTTTATATCATTTCTCCTGAAAATATTGAGCTGTCAGCAGAAAATGAAGAAGAACTTATAGATACATTGTTTACAGTACCTAAACTTAATGTACAATAATATGGATAAAGACGATAATTTGGTATTTAGACATTTATTGGATTTGGCTAAAGCTGCTTATACAAGGGATACCACTGTATTTTCGGATTTTCTTAATGTCAGGGAAGCTGCAGTTCTGAAGAGACAGGTGGCAGACCTTCCGATAGGAAGGTTTTTCCTTTTTGGCGGGATAGATGGTGCTGAGAGAGTAATGGCTTGTTTTCCTGCCTCCTATGAGGAGAGAGAAGATATAGAATTTCCAATAAGATGTGTAGAAATCAATGTTAAGAGTGTTAAATTTGAAAAAAATTCACTTACGCACAGAGATTTTTTGGGAGCAATACTTGGACTTGGTATAGATAGGAAATTAATCGGAGACATATATACTATTACAGAGGAAAACAGCATAACTAAGGCTTATCTTTTTTGTCAGAAAAAAATCAAAGATTTTTACTTAGTGAATTGTCTCAGGTTGGAAGACATCAGGTTAGCTGTAATCTTGTTACTGTGGCTGAAATTATGGCTGTAAGAAGGATTGAGGATAAGGTTGGAATAGTTCCTTCACTTAGATTGGATGTTGTTATTGGAGAAACTCTTAATATTTCAAGGTCTAAGGTTAAAGAACTTATAGAAGGTGACAGGGTTGCAGTAAATTCTGCAAGTGTATCTTCAAGCCATTATCAAATAATGAATAATGATATAGTGTCAGTACGTGGATTTGGGAAGTTTATTTTTTATGAAAGTTTGGGCCGTACTAAAAAGGACAGAATACAGATTCATATAGGAAAATATTGTTAATTAGGGGAGAAAATTATGCTTTCATCAATGGAAATCAAAAATCATGAGTTTAAGAGGGGTATTGGATACTCAAGAAAAAGTGTAGATGCATTTATAGTTGAGATTGCTGAAAACTATGAAAAGCTGTATAAAGAAAATATAGAGCTGAAGGATAAGGCTGAAGCTTTAAGTGAAGGTTTGCAGTACTACAAATCTATAGAAAAAACTTTGCAAAAAGCTCTTGTACTTGCACAAAAAACTGCAGATGAGGAACATGAGAATGCAGCTAAAAAAAGCCAGCACTATTGAAAAAAATGCCCGTATAAAAGCAGATGAAGTCTTGACTAAGGCAAAAACAGAGCTAGACACAATATTTAGGCAAACAGATGATCTTAATAGAAGATTTGAACTTTATAAGGCACATGTGAAAAATCTTATAACTACACAGCTGGATTTAATCAATAGTGATGCATACAATATATCGGTTAATGACCTGGAAGGCTACCTTAAATTAAAGGTTCAGCTTGAAAATGCAAAAGATACGGTTGACACTGAAAATGGCGAGACTAAAAAGAATGAAGAGGGTGAATCAACAGCTGAAGAGAATGATGTAAAAACAGGGGAAACAGACGGAAATACATTAGAAAGTAATAGTTCGGAAGAAGTCACTGAGAATGCGGTTGACACGGCAAAATCCACAGTTCAGCCTGTAAAGGATGAAGAAAAGACAGCAGAAGCAGATGATGCTGAAGAAAATAAGCCTGATAGAAATGATGCTAAAGAGTATAGTACAGAATTAAAGAAAGAAGAGGAAGGCATTCAGATGGCTGCTGCACAGGCTATCAGCCCTGAAATGAATATACAGGAGTCATATCATCGGTCAGAAAATATACAGATGGAGAATATTCCTGAAGCGGTTATGCCTGCAGCACATAGTACCAGGTTAAATAGAACTGAAATGCATAGGCCTGAACTGAATATACCTGAAATGAACAGACCAAGATTAAACAGAACTGAAGCAGCCAGAACAGAGATGAATAGGCAGAGGGCAAGCCGTCCTGAATCGAGAAGGTCAGATAATAGCCTGCAGGAAATGAATAGGCAGGCAATCCGCAGATCTGAAATGAACAGGCAGGGAATTAGCAGAGATGCAGTTAACAGATCTGAAATAAACAGACAGGCAATAAATAAATCTGAGTTAAACAGACCTGAAATGAATGTGGCCGGGGCTAATAGACCTGAATTGCACAGGCCTGAAATGAATGTAATGGGAGTTAACAGACTTGGAAATAATGCAGCAGAATTAAACAGGCCGGAGTTAAATAGAGCTGAGTTAAATAGAGCAAGAGTGAGCCATCAGGAAACAGCAGCATCCGGACTAAACAAATCAGATATTCCTCATAATTTGAATGTTGATTCTTATAATCAGGGAATTGATTACAGGGAGTTCGGATATGAAGGGATGGAGCATAAAGAACTTGAACCTCATACAGATAAACATAAAGAAGTGATTGATGATGAAATTTTTATATCTGAAATAGATAATATAGCAGGTTATGATAATGTGTACAGGCAAGATCCGGTGCCTGTAAGAGAGAATCTTATTAATCTTATGCCTGAAGAGTCTATAAGTGAAGATGATATAGATTTACGCAGCCTTGATTTAGAAAATTTTGCCGGCAGAATGTCATCAGAAAAAATATATGGAAATAACGAAGGTGGTTATGGGCATAATAATCAAGGTTGATATAAGTATACAAAAAGCAGAGGGCTACAATATAATAATAGAACCTGATTTTGGCGGACTGTCTAAGGCGTTGTCAGATATTTTTGCATCGGCTGATAAGTTTATGCTTGTATTTGATTCTAATACAGAAAATTATTATAAAGAGATTTTTTTGCAAAATGTGGGTAGTATTGGAAAGAAGATGTATACATTTACATTTAAGGCAGGTGAAGAAAGTAAAAATCTTCTGACTGTTCAAGAGCTGTATGAAGAACTCATTATCAATAAATTTGAGAGAAAAGATGTGATTCTTGCAGCCGGTGGCGGTGTTGTAGGAGATTTAGCAGGTTTTACTGCGGCTACTTATTTAAGGGGAATAAGGTTTGCACAGATTCCAACCACGCTTTTAGCTATGTCTGATTCCAGTGTCGGAGGGAAGACCGGAGTGGATTTAATGGCATATAAAAATATGGTAGGAGCTTTTCATCAGCCTAAACTGGTATATATGAATACAAATACTTTGACTTCGCTTCCGGATAGAGAATATCTTTCCGGAATGGCTGAAGTCATTAAATATGGTTATATATGGGATGAGGAATTCCTGTCTTATCTTGAAGGAAATACTGAGAAAATAATATCTAAGGATAGAGAAGCGTTAGAAAATATAATATTCCACTCTTGTAGAATAAAAAAAGAGATTGTAGAGCAGGACCCGATGGAAAAAGGCCTTAGAGCAATTCTCAACTATGGGCATACTGTAGGCCACGCTATTGAGAAACTTATGGGCTTTACTTTGTTACATGGAGAATGTGTAGCACTTGGAATGGTTGCAGCAGGAAGAATAGCAGTGGGTCGTAGTCTTATATCGGAGAGAGAACTCGATAGAATGAAGAAAATTCTTTCAAACTATAAGCTTTTATAATAAAAATATTTGTATCCGGCATAAGATTTAATATAAAAGATGTACTGGAAGCTACAAAGTCTGATAAAAAAATGCAAGGTGGCAGGATTAAGTTTATTTTGACAAAAAAAATAGGTAAGGCAGAAATTTATACAAATATTACTGATGAAGAAATATTATCAGGTATTACAGAAATTTTTGAAGGTTGATTATGAACAGAAATAAGTTTTTTATAATGGAACTGCTTATAGTAGTTGTTTTAGCAGTATTTGACTTACTTACCAAGCAGCTTGCAGTTAAATATTTATCAGATGGCAATTTGACTCTAATTCCGGGAGTATTTAGTCTTACACTGCTTGAAGGAGGCAATTCAGGAGCGGCATTTGGAATGCTGCAAGGAGGATTTTGGTTATTTTTGGCTATTACTGTTATTGTAATAGCTATTGTATTATTCATCTTAAGAAAGATGCGTATGGGAAAGAGATACACCCCGATCCATTTTGTATTAGTTCTTCTGCTTGCCGGTGCATTAGGAAATCTTTCGGATAGAGTTATTACTATGATTAAATATGGACATAGCTATGTCATTGATTTTTTATATTTTGAACTTATTAATTTTCCTATCTTTAATGTTGCAGACTGTTATGTAACTATAGCAGCTCTTACAATGTTAGTTTTTGGTTTGTTTTATTACAAGGATGAGGATTTTGAAAAAATACTCGGCAGGGTGAATAATGAAGCAAAATAATTATGTGAACAATGAAGGGTTTGCAGATGATGAATTGTCAGATGATATTATAGAGATTTCCGCTACTGATAATGGTGAAAGAATAGATAAATATTTATCCGAGAAATTTTCTGAGTATTCAAGGTCTTATATAAAAGGACTGATTGATGATGGAAGAGTATCAGTATCAGGAAAAACAGTTAAAAGCAGTTTCAAAGTATTTAATGGAGCTGCTATTACAGTAAATATACCGCCTTTGAAAGAGGTGGAAATAATTCCTGAAAATATTCCGTTAGATATTCTTTATGAAGATGAAGATGTTATCCTTATAAATAAACCCAAAAGAATGGTGGTACATCCTGCTGCAGGACATTATACAGGTACGCTTGTAAATGCACTAATGTATCATTGTAAGGAGAATCTTTCGGGTATAAATGGGGAACTCCGTCCTGGTATTGTCCATCGCATTGATATGGATACTACAGGAGTAATAATTGCCTGCAAAAACGATGTTTCGCATAGGCTGATAGCAGAACAGTTAAAAGAGCATAGTATTAAAAGAAAATATCAGGCAATAGTTTATGGGGCATTTAAGATAGATGAAGGTACAATAGAAGGACCTATAGGCAGATCTAAAACGGATAGGAAGAAAATGGCTATAGTGCCTGACGGTAAGGCGGCTATTACTCATTATAGGGTTATAAAAAATTATACATCTCCTAATGGGAATAATTTTGCTCATATTGAATGCGAGCTGGAGACGGGAAGAACGCATCAAATAAGAGTGCATATGGCCAGTATCGGGCATCCTTTACTTGGAGATGAGGTGTATGGAGCAGCTAAAAACCCGTTTAAGTTACAGGGGCAGGCTCTTCATGCTGAAATGTTAGGTTTTGTCCACCCACATACAGGTGAGTATATGGAGTTTCATGCACCGCTTCCACAGTATTTTTTAGAATTGTTGAAACGACTGGCTTAATTAGAGATAAACAGACTGTTTCATGGGTGATTTTTAGTAAATTAATACTTGACAAATCATTTAAATGTATGTAAAATAATAAGGTATGAAATTTTATTGTTTATTCGAGGATTGTTATCTCTGTGATAAATCCTTTTGAATACAATGTATAAAGTATTGATAAGGGAGGTGTTCACATGTCAATCTGTCCAAAGAATAAGAGCTCTAAGGGTCATAGAGATGCTCGTAGAGCAAACTGGAAGATGAGTGCTCCGGCACTTGTTAAATGCAGCAACTGCGGAGAGCTTATGGTTCCTCACAGAGTTTGCAAGGCTTGCGGTTCTTATAACAAGAAAGAAATCGTTAAAGTTGAAGCATAAAATTGATTAAACAATATAAGCCACTTCTTAGGAGGTGGCTTTTTGTTTTAATAAAATATATGATAATAAATTTTTGTTATTCTTATTTTTTTATTACTAAATAATAAAAAAAGCATATAATTTAATTGACATTTTCTGTATTTATTATTACGATATAACTAAATGAAATTAACAAATAAATTACTTAAGGAGGCAGAAAATGAAAAAAACCTGGTGGAAAGAAAGTGTGGTTTATCAGATTTATCCAAGAAGCTTTTGTGACAGCAATGGGGATGGAATAGGTGACTTAAAGGGCATAACAGGTAAACTTCCATACCTAAAGGAACTTGGGATAAATGTGATATGGCTGTCACCTGTATATCAGTCGCCTAACGATGATAATGGATATGATATCAGTGATTATGAGGCTATAATGGCAGAATTCGGCACTATGGAAGATTTTGATGAAATGCTTGCCAAGGCTCATAGCCTAGGAATTAAAATTGTAATGGATTTGGTTGTAAATCATACTTCAGATGAGCATAAATGGTTTATAGAAAGCCGTAGTTCAAAGGACAATCCTAAGAGAGATTATTATATTTGGAAAGATGGAAAAGACGGCAGGGAGCCAAACAACTGGGGCTCTGCTTTTTCGGGTTCAGCCTGGCAGTTTGATGAGACTACAGGGCAGTATTATTTACACCTTTTTTCAAAGAAACAGCCTGACCTTAATTGGGAGAATGAAAAAGTAAGAGATGAAGTATATGCCATGATGAATCGTTGGTGCGAAAAGGGCATAGACGGTTTTAGAATGGATGTTATAAGCCTTATATCCAAGGATCAGAATTTCCCTGATGGACCTACACATGGAGGGCTTTACGGAAGTTTTGAATCATCTGCTAACGGGCCAAGGGTACACGAATTTTTACAGGAAATGAACAAAAGAGTTCTTTCCAAATATGATATTATGACAGTTGGTGAATGTGCAGGTGTAACGCTTGAGGAAGCTAAAAAGTATGCTAACAGTGACGGAAGCGAACTTAACATGGTCTTCCAGTTTGAACATACAGGTTTGGACAATGGTGAGACTATGAAGTGGTCAACTAAGAAAATGCCTCTAGTTCCGCTCAAAGAAAACCTTACAAAATGGCAAAAAGGGTTAAATGAAGTTGCGTGGAATAGTTTATATTTTTGTAATCACGATCAGCCAAGAATAGTCTCAAGGCTGGGCAGTGAGAAAAAGGAATATAGAGAACTTTCTGCAAAATGTATAGCAACCTGTTTGCATATGATGCAGGGAACACCTTATGTTTACCAGGGTGAAGAACTTGGGATGACAAATACAGTATTTCATTCTGTAAATGATTTTAGAGATCTTGAGTCCATAAATGCTTATCATGAACTTACTGAAAAAGGTGTAATAAGTGCAGAAGAGCTTTTTCCTAAGATTTGCCATATGAGCAGGGATAATGCAAGAACTCCGATGCAGTGGGATGACAGCGAAAATGCGGGATTTACTACAGGAACACCTTGGATAGCTGTGAACCCTAATTATACAGAAATAAATGCGAAAGAGCAGGTAGGAAGAGAAGATTCTGTATTTAATTATTATAAAAAATTGATAGCACTTAGAAAGAAATATGAGATTATAGTTTACGGCGATTATAATCTGCTCTTTCCTGAAGATGAAGAGTTATTTGTATATGAAAGGAGCCTTGAGGGTAAAAAAACTCCTGGTAGTATGTAATTTTTCAGAAAAATGAAAGGGAATTTGATTTTAGTATAGTTAAAGATGGACAGATTCTAATAAATAATTATAAAGACTTTAATATGGAAAAATAATAAATTAAGGGCCTTTTGAAACCGCTGTAATACTTTTATTAGCTGCATATGGAAAGAATTTGAACAATAATGGAGGAAACATTGTTATATAATACTAAAAAAATAAAATTTTTTTCCTTGAAATAATTGTGGTATTGTGATAGAATGTCTTTCGTAGTTTATTGTGTTAAACTGATAAAAAGGAGAGAAAAGAATGAAAAAGAATTATTTGAAATCACTCTTAGCACTTGGTTTATCTGTATCAGTGCTGACTGCCTGCGGTGGTAATGGAGGAAACACAGAGACAAAGACAAGCTCAGCTTCAAAACAGGCCTCTACAGCATCGACAGCCTCTACAGCATCGACAACCTCTACAGCATCAAAAACATCAACAGCTGCTAATGGTGATGCAATCCGTCTTGTAAATGGAAAGATTGAGATTGATGAACAGCTTAAAAAGGCTGCTCAGCTTTTTAAAGAAAAGACAGGTCAGGAAGTAGTTATTGAGTCAATGGGTGGCGGTGTTGATATCCAGGGACAGCTTAAGAGTTATTTTGCTGCAGACAATATGCCTGATATGTTTGTTATTGGTGGAGATGGAGATTACAAGAATTGGGAAGGCAAGTGTGCTGACCTTAGTGATTGTGCTTTTGCAAAAGATACAGACTTTGGTTATAAGGATAAGAAGGATGGAACCTTAGTTGGTTTCCCTTATGCAGTTGAAGGTTACGGAATCACTTATAATGCGGATATCCTTGAAAAAGCCGGAATTGATCCTGCTTCACTTGTAAATTATGATGCATTTAAGAAAGCTTTTGAAAAAATCGACAGCATGAAGGCTAAACTTGGTCTTGATGCAGTAGCTTCTGTAGCTGCTGAAGCCGGTCAGATGTATTGGTCAACAGGAAATCACATCCTTGGTTACTATTATAGCGGTGGACTTCAGAGAGGTGATAACTCTATACTTGATAAAGCTAAAGCAGGTGAGTTTGATAAGGCAAGACTTACAGAGTTTGCTGATATGGTAGAACTTTTATTCAAGTATTCAGATGAGCAGGTGCTTCTCTCAGGTACTTATGATGATCAGCTTGCAAAATGGGCTCAGGGAAAAACAGCTTTCATTACACAGGGTAACTGGATTGATCCTTCCCTTAGCAAATATAATGTTTCTTTCAAGTGTGGTTTAGCTCCACTTGCTTTTACAAAGGCAGATATGCCAAATATTCTTGCAGACTGCCCATCTTGGTGGTGTGTATATAAGGATAGTAAGAATGTAAAGGCTTGTAAGGATTTCTTCGATTTCCTTGCAACAACAGATGAGGGACAGACTATATTGGTTAAGGATGCAGGTATGATTTCTCCATATAAGAGCAGTAAAATCACACCTAAGGCTCCTCTTGCTACAAGCCTTAAGACTTATGTAGATGCAGGAAAAACTTCTTCTTGGGCTTGGTCAAATATGCCTGAAGGTATAGCTCAGAATGCATTTGGCTTAGTTTTTGAATCATTTGCAAAGGGTGATATTGATAAGACCGGATTTGTAGATGCTATGCAGACATCTCTTGCTGATTATATTGCAAATAATAAATAAGATAGTTTAGTGTTTTTATATGGGCGCATCGGTTTTCCGTTCGCCCATATTTTTAAAAAAGATAATAGAGTCTTTCAAAAGGGGGCTTCAATGGAAAATAAAACAAAAAAAGCACTGTTTGGCAGCATTACCATCATAGGAATTGTACTTACTGTTATTGCTTTGATAATGGTTTTTAGTGGTGGAAAGAATAATTTGCGTGGAATTTTATTTATAGCAGGCATATGTTTATCTATATTAGGTATTTTAAAATTCCCTAATGCACATCATACTAAAAATAGTAAATGTAATCTTTATTTTTTTCCAATGGTTTTTACATTTTTTGTAACAGTGTTACTTCCGTTTATGTTGGGTATTTATTATTCGTTTACAGATTGGAATGGAGTAGAGGCAAAGAACTTTGTCAGCATAGCAAATTATATAACTATGTTTAAGCAGATGGACTTTGTATATTCATTCGTTATTACTTCCATATTTACAGTTTTAAATATGTTATTGGTTAATGTAGTTGCATTTTTATTAGCACTTTTATGCACTTCTAAGATAAAAGGTAAAGACTTTTTTAGAGCAGCATATTTCTTGCCAAACCTTATCGGAGGACTTGTTCTTGGATATGTATGGCAGTTTATATTTAATAAAGTTATGACAATGATATTGTCAGGTTCAAAATCAATGCTTACAAATCCTAACCTTGCACTTTTGGCCATCCTTATTGTAAGCACATGGCAGTATGCAGGTTATATAATGATGATTTATATAACAGGTTTACAGACTATACCAAAATCCGTTATGGAAGCATCAGGTGTAGATGGAGCGGATGGAGTAACAACTCTATTTAAGATTAAGATTCCGATGATTGCCAATACCTTTACAGTATGTACCTTCCTTACATTGGTAAATTCGTTTAAACAGTTTGATTTGAATATTTCGATAACCAATGGAGCACCATCTCGTGCTTTGGGAGGAAAAATAATACAGTCGACAGAATTTTTAGCGTTAAATATTTATAATACCGCTATTAGAAAGAATAATTATGCATTAGGTCAGACTAAGGCAGTTATATTCTTTATCATACTTGCAATAGTTTCTCTTACGCAAGTAGTTATAAGTAGGAAGAAGGAGGTGGAATTATAATGAAACCTGAAAAAAATAGAAATTTTATTGCCACAATCATTGCTTCAATTATAGCAATTTTTGTATTATTTCCATTCTTCTTAGTTGTGATTAACTCAGCAAAATCAAGTACTGATATAGTAATCAGCCCTATCAATCTGCCTAAGAATTGGGGACAGATGCTTGATAATATGAAAAATGTTATTAATAACGCAAACTTTAATTATTGGAGTTCTTTTAAGAGTTCTCTTATAATTACAGTTGTGTCACTTGCCTTACTTACGGTATTTTCCTGTATGGCAGCTTGGGTGCTTAGTAGAAATGAAAAGAAGAAATGGTCGGCTGTTATCTTTCTTATGTTTGTAGCGGCAATGGTTATTCCGTTCCAGGTAGTTATGCTGCCTATCCTTACTATATTTAAGACTATCGGTAACTCTTTAGGAATTCCAATGTTATCTTCTTATACAGGAATTATTTTTGCATACCTTGGATTTGGTGGCTCTATGTCCATCTTCATCTTCCATGGATTCGTAAAGGGTATTCCAAAGGAACTTGAAGAAGCTGCAAAGATTGACGGTTGTAAACATGAGCAGATTTTCTTTAAGATTATCTTTCCACTTATGAAACCAGTACAGATGACAGTCCTAATTCTTAATGGACTTTGGATATGGAATGACTACCTCCTGCCATCTATTATGCTTGGCTTAAATGGCAGGATTAAAACACTTCCTATAGCTGTAAGCAGTTTTGTAGGCTCTTATGTAAAACAGTGGGACCTCATCCTTACGGCAGCTTTTCTTGCTATGATACCTATAATTATTCTCTTCTTATTTGCACAGAAGCAGATAATTAAGGGTATGATGGAGGGTGCTATAAAATAGTATATGATTTTAGGTCTTCCGACAAACTAATTATATACATCAAAAAATCAACATAAACATTTATCTGTTTATGTTGATTTTTTGTATATTATATATTTTATTTAACTTCTAAGATTACTGCCTGATAAGGTTTGAGCCTTATTTCAAAATCATTTACAAACTCTACACCATCTATATTAGAAAGAAGAGTTGCGACAGCTTTCTTCTCTAATTTGATAGTCTTTTCACAATTATCAAAATTACCCAGTACAAGTAAGGTCTGATGTTCACCATTTCTGTAAAAAGCCATAAGATTATGCTCGTCTTCAAGATAAGGAACAACTTCGCCATAAACGATGGTTTCTTTATAAGTCTCATTTTTTCTGAGTGCAGTAAGTTTCTTATAGTAACTAAGAACTGACTTTTCATCATTTATCTGGGCAGCTACATTTATCTTTGTGTACTTAGGGTTCACCATGAGCCAAGGAGTGCCGCTTGTAAAGCCTGCATTCTTACCATCATCCCACTGCATAGGAGTTCTTGCATTATCCCTGCTGAATTTCTTCACAGCGTTAAAGGCTTCATCAGGAGATAAACCTGCTTCAAGAGCTGTTTTATATTCTCCAATAGTTGAAATATCATCTATTTCATCCATAGAGGTAAAATCACAGTTTTCCATGCCGATTTCCTGACCCTGATAAATGAAAGGAAGGCCTTTCATCATGAACTGCATCGTTCCAAGGAGTTTCTTAGAATCATTGTTTATATCACAGCACTGCAGGTAGTGGCTAACACCTCTAGGTTCGTCATGATTTTCTATTATTGTAGAAATATATCCTAAATCACCGACTGTTTTTTGTGTTCTAAAACAGCATTTTTTATAATCATCAGGAGTTACAGGTTTAGCATCATACCAGCCTTTATCACTTTTTCCACAGATAGTTTCTTCAAAATCAAACATAGTTGAGAAATGTCCGTCATCACCAATGAAAATAGGAACATCTTCTGTCCTGTCGGTAAATACCTCACCTACTGTAAAAGCATCATACTTATCAAAAGTATTTTCTCTTAGTTCGTGTAAGTATTTATCTACATTCTTTGCATCGTCAAGCATTCTGGAACAGATGATTGTGCCATCTTCTCTGTCAGGAGGATAATTATAGTCGGTAAATGGGAGAGCCTTACTAATATTCATAATAGCATCTACCCTAAAGCCCGCAAGCCCCTTCTCAAGCCACCAATTTATCATGTTATATATTTCTGTACGAACTACCGGATTTTCCCAATTAAGATCAGGCTGTTTTTTGTGGAAAAGATGGAGGTAATATTTATCAGTGCCTTCGATTTTTTCCCAAGCACTGCCGCCAAAGTAGGATCTCCAATTATTTGGAGGATTGCCGTTGATTCCTTCCTCAATGAAAAAATATTTAGCATATTCGCCATTTAAATCTTCCATAGCCTTTTTAAACCACTCATGTTCATCTGAACAGTGGTTAATAACTAAATCCATAAGTATGTACATGCTTCTTTTTTTTGCTTCTGCAAGGAGCTCGTCCATGTCTGCCATGCTGCCAAAACGAGGGTCTATGTCATAGTAATCAGCTATGTCATAGCCCTGGTCGGCAAGAGGTGAAGGATAGCAGGGTGAAAGCCAGATAATGTCAACACCCAGTTCTTTCAAATAATCAAGTTTGTTAATTACACCTCTTAAATCGCCTATTCCATTTCCTTTAGTATCCAAAAAACTCTTTGGATAAATTTGATACGCAACTTTTTCGTGCCACCATTTTTTCTTCATTTACATCCTCCCTTAAAAATTCGTGCTATCATGATAATACAGGATACAAGTCCGGATATCAAGTTAAATATTGAAATAATTAGTATCAAATGTTATCATGTGAACATAATTTAACCCAGATTATTCACGAAACATCTTGTGAAATATTGTAATCAAGCTATAGTTCCAATCAAATTCCAATATTTGCAGATGTTTGTTAATATTACCTAATATTCACAGACAGAAAATAGTTTATCATACTGTACTATGTAGAATAAAATGTCTATGAGCCATGGTGTAAATAATTGGGATTTATTATAGAGAGGAGAGTCTTATGAAAAAAAGAATCAATGCATTTTTTATGGTATTACTATTAGGCATTTTATCTGTAATTATGCCTTTAAGTGAAGTAATTCCGGCTGCAGCTGCCAGTCTGACTGTTAAGTTGCATTACCACAGAAAAGATGGTAAGTATGAGGGATGGAATGTATGGATGTGGGATGAGGGAGGTGACGGACTGGCTTATGATTTCAAAAAAGAAGGCAAAGATATGATTGCAACTAAAGATGTTGCACCGGGAGCTGCGAAGGTCGGATTTATTATAAGGAAGGGAGAATGGGAAAAAAAAGACTTTGACAGTGATCAGTTTATTGATTTATCTGATATGGTTTCAGGTACAGTAGATGTTTTTGTCGAATCAGGAAAAGAAGGCTTCAAGAAAAAGTATGGCAAAGATACTGTAACAGGAATTAAGATTGCACAGGCAAAATATAATGGAGATGTAAATATTGCTGTTATAATGACTGGTAAAGTTAAAGAAGACCTTATGAAGGTATTTAAAATTAAGCCTGATGTAAAGATAAAGACTGTGGAGGAGGGCAGTGATAATTTATATTCTATTACACTTGACAAAACTTTGGAGGCAGGTGGGAATTACAGTATTATTTATGACAAAAATGAGTATAAAATCATTATGCCCAATTTCTATTCTACTCAAAAATTTGAAGAAGAATATACCTATACAGATGATGATTTAGGTGCTGTTTGGGAAAAGGATAAGACTGTATTTAAGGTATGGGCTCCGACAGCTAAGACTGTAAGGATTAATTTATATAAATCAGGCACGGCAGGAACTGATGACTTAATCGAAACAATAGATATGAAATCTGATATTAACGGTACCTGGATAGCTGAAAAACAGGGGGATTTAAATGGTATATATTATACTTATACTGTTGAGGTAAATGGCAAAAAATCAGAAACCTGTGATCCTTATGCAAGAACTACGGGTGTAAATGGTGACCGGGCAATGATAATTGACTTGTCTTCTACAAATCCTGATGGATGGGATAGTGATAAAGATCCAAATTCAGGAAAAAATATTACAGATGCTACCATATATGAGCTTCATATAAGGGATCTTTCTTCTGATAAAAGCTCTGGAATTAAAAATGTTGGTAAATTCCTTGGATTAACCGAAACAGGCACTAAAACTTCTTCCGGCATTCCAACAGGTCTTGATCATATTAAAGACCTTGGAATTACTCATTTACATATATTGCCATTTTATGACTATGGCTCAGTAGATGAAACAAAATTAGATAAACCTCAGTTTAACTGGGGATATGATCCTAAAAACTACAATGTACCTGAGGGTTCTTACTCAACGGATCCTTATAAAGGGGAAGTCAGGGTTAAGGAAGCTAAACAGATGATTCAGACTTTGCACAAAAACGGTATAAGCGTAGTTATGGATGTTGTTTATAATCATGTGTATAACGCAGGTGATTTCTGCTTCAATGTGCTTGTTCCGGGATATTTTTCAAGAATAAGCAGTGATGGCAAATATTCAAATGGATCAGGCTGTGGTAATGATACAGCTTCTGAAAGGTCTATGGTCAAAAAATATATTGTAGATTCTGTTTTATATTGGGCTGATGAATACCATATTGATGGTTTTAGGTTTGATTTAGTAGGATTAATTGATACAGAAACAATTAACGAAGTTGTTGAAAAAGTACATGAAAAACATCCTAATGTAATTTTTTATGGTGAAGGCTGGACTATGCAGACTGATGTGACTAAGGGTGGTTATGCTATGACTACACAAGCCTATTCAACCAAAACACCTAAATTTGCATTTTTTAATGATACAATCAGAGATTTGCTGAAAGGCAGCGTATTTTCAGATACAGAGCCGGGCTATGTTACAGGTGCGGTAGAACAGGAAGAAAAATTGACAAACTGTTGGATGGGAGCTGCTCCTTGGTGCAAAACTCCTTCTCAGACTGTAAACTATGCATCCTGCCATGATAACAACACCTTATTTGATAGAATTACTATGACTCTTCCTGAAGTTTCTGAGGCAGACAGGATTAAAATGAATAACTTAGCCGCAGCTATATACATGACTGCAGAAGGTATACCTTTTATGCAGGCTGGCGAGGAAATGTTAAGAACTAAGGCTAAAGGTGATGGAACTTATGAACATAACAGCTATAGCTCACCTGATTCAATTAATAGCATTAAATGGGATACATTAGACAATGATGCTTATAAAGATGTATTTAATTACTATAAAGGTCTTATAGCATTTAGAAAAGAACATCCGGTATTAAGGCTTACTAATCCTGAGGATGTCAAAAACAATATTGCTCCGGTAGAAGGGTTGGAAAAAAATGTTGTTGCCTTTAATGTTAAGGGTGGCGTAAATGGCGAAGCTTCTGATGGCCTGTATGTTATTTTCAATGCCAATAATCATGAGGCTAAGGTTGAACTTCCGGAAAGTTATTGGAATATTTGTATAAATGACAAAAAAGCAGGAACTGATGTTATAGATACAGTTACAGGTGAAGTTAAGGTCGCTCCGATTTCTGCTATGATACTTGTAAAATCTGATGTGAAAAGTTCGACTGAGGTTGAAGATGGTAGTAAAGATGTTAGTAGTGTAGCGGATAATGAGGCAAAGAATGAAACATCATCAAATAATGACAGTGGTAATAGAAGCTTATTTATAATTTTTGGAATTGCTATTGTTTTAGGTATTATAGCAGTATCATTAAAAATAAAAAATAAAAAATAAATTATTTATAATATGGAGCTGAGTAGGGGCTGCCGCATTAAAGGAAAGTACTACAAAAATATAGTAAATTTATTATTAACTAAGCATAATATTTTGTATATCTTTTTCTTAGTGCGATAGCCCTTTACATTATCAAAAGGCTGAATAGTTACGATTTTTCTAAAATAAAAAATTTGTCATAGTTGAAAAAAATTTAATATTAAATGTTAAGATATAGAGATGACTTTAAATGTAAAAAGCTCTATGGAGGATGAATATGAAAGCTTACGGAGTTAATGAATTAAGAAGGATGTTCTTAGAGTTCTTTGAGAAAAAAGGGCATCTTAAAATGAATAGTTTTTCACTTGTACCACATAATGATAACAGCTTACTTATTATAAATTCAGGTATGGCACCACTCAAGCCTTATTTTACAGGACAGGAGATACCGCCGTCAACAAGAGTCTGTACCTGTCAGAAATGTATCCGTACAGGAGATATAGACAATGTAGGTAAGACAGCAAGACATGGTACCTTCTTTGAGATGCTTGGAAACTTCTCCTTTGGAGATTATTTTAAGGAAGAGGCTATTCCTTGGGCTTGGGAGTTCCTTACTGAGACAGTAGGCATCCCAGCTGACAGACTTTATCCATCAGTATATGTGGATGACAATGAGGCCTATGAAATCTGGAACAAGAAGATGAATATCTCTCCTGAGAGAATCTTCAAGTTTGGTAAAGAGGATAATTTCTGGGAGCATGGTTCTGGTCCTTGTGGTCCGTGCACAGAGATATACTTCGACAGGGGAGAGAAGTATGGCTGTGGAAAGCCTACCTGTACTGTAGGCTGCGACTGCGACAGGTATATGGAAGTATGGAATGTTGTATTTTCACAGTTTAATAATGATGGTAAGGGACATTATACAGACCTTGAACAGAAGAATATCGATACTGGTATGGGGCTTGAGAGACTTGCTGTAGCTGTACAGGATGTAGATTCCATCTTTGATGTGGATACTCTTTTGGCTCTTAGAAATAAGGTTTGTGAAATAGCAGGA
Source organism: uncultured Catonella sp. (assembly GCA_916439065.1). Taxonomy (GTDB): domain Bacteria; phylum Bacillota; class Clostridia; order Lachnospirales; family Lachnospiraceae; genus Catonella. The sequence goes on along the minus strand of CAKAGD010000002.1, from coordinate 302,975 downwards.
AAGAAATATAAGGAAAACGAGAAGAATGATGTCTCTATCCGTGTAATTACCGACCATATCCGTTCAGCAACATTTATGATATCTGATGGAATCATGCCTTCTAACGAAGGTAGAGGCTATGTGCTTAGAAGAATAATCAGAAGGGCAGACAGACATGGAAAGCTACTTGGCATAGATGGAGCCTTTCTTGTAGGTCTTGCTAAGGCTGTGATTGCAGGAAGTAAGGATGGTTATCCTGAGCTAGCTGAAAAGCAGGATTTTATTCTAAGTGTAATTGAGCAGGAAGAAGAGAAGTTTGAAAAGACCATAAATCAGGGACTTGAGATACTTGATGGTATTCAGAAGGATATGGAGGCTAAGGGCGTTAAGACTATGTCAGGAGAAGATGCCTTTAAGCTTTATGATACATACGGCTTCCCTATAGACTTAACCAAGGAAATCCTTGAAGAAAAGGGCATGGATATAGATGAAGAAGCCTTCAAGCAGGCTATGAAGGTTCAGAAGGATACTGCAAGAAATGCCAGAAAAACCACCAGCTATATGGGGGCTGATGCTACTGTATATGAGCAGATTGATCCTGCTATTAACTCCGAGTTTATAGGCTATGACAGGACAGAGGCTGAGGGCAAAATTGTGGCCCTTGTAAGTGTAAGTTCTGAGGAAGATGGAGAGGGAAAGTGCTGTATCAGAGGCACTTACTGATGGAATGGCAGGAGCTATAATCACAGATGTAACGCCATTTTATGCTACAAAGGGCGGACAGCTAGGAGATGTAGGTGTAATAACTCTTGGAGATTCTGTATTTGAAGTAAAAGAGACCATACCTGTGGCAGGCTCTAAGATAGCTCATATAGGTGGGGTTGTAAAGGGAATGTTTAAGGTAGGTGATAAGGTTGTACTTAAGGTTGACGGTGAGAACCGTATGGCTACCTGTAGAAACCATAGTGCTACCCATCTTTTACAGAAGGCTCTTCGTGAGGTACTTGGAACTCATGTTGAGCAGTCAGGTTCTTATCAGGATGCAGGCAGAACCAGGTTTGATTTTAGCCATTTTAAGGCAATGACTCCTGAAGAGATTAAGGCTGTTGAAAGGCTCGTTAATGATAAGATAGCAGAGTCGCTTCCTGTTGATACCAAGGTTATGTCTATTGAGGATGCTAAAAAAAGCGGTGCAATGGCTCTCTTTGGCGAGAAATACGGAGATGAAGTCCGCGTAGTAGGAATGGGAGAGTTCTCTAAGGAGTTCTGCGGTGGTACACATGTTAAGAACACAGGAATGATTGGTCAGTTTAAGATTATTTCTGAGGGCGGTGTAGCTGCAGGAATAAGAAGAATCGAGGCTATCACCGGACATAATGTAATAAAGTACTATGAGAATCTTGAACAGACTATCGCTGAGGCAGCAAAGATAATTAAAGCAAGTCCTGATAAGCTTGCAGAGAAGGCTAAGCACCTTATGGAGGAGATGAAGGCTCTTCAAAGTGAAAATGAGTCTCTTAAGAATAAGGCTGCCAAGGAGGCAATTGGCGATGTTATGGACAAGGTTGTTGAAATCGGTGGAGTTAAGGTTCTCTCCATAGAAATACCTGAAACTGATGGAAATGAGCTTAGAACTCTTGGAGATGAGCTTAAGAATAAGCTTGGTGAAGGGCTTATCTTTCTTACATCCGCTAAGGATGGTAAGGTAAATCTTGTTGCTATGGCTACAGATGGTGCCGTAAAGGCAGGAGTTCACGCAGGCAACCTTATAAAGACAGTTGCACCTATAGTAGGTGGTGGCGGCGGTGGAAGACCTAATATGGCCCAGGCTGGTGGAAAGCTTCCTGACAAAATAGGTCAGGTTGTTGAGGCTGTCAAAGACGAGGTTAAGACACAGTTAGGAGCTTAATTTCAAATTATTGATATTTTAAAATATATAGAAAGTCAATATAATTTAACCTAATTATTCACGAAACATTTTGTAAAATACCGTAATCAGCCCATGTTTTACACATTACGGTATTTTACAGATATTTGGTAATATTCCATACAGTCACAGACCTGAACCTGTTTATATTACTGCGTCATGCAAAAATGGTGTCTGTGGCGGATGACTTGAATAATTGGGTTTAACTATTTTATAGTGGTTTCTTTGTGGTATGCTAAGGAGTTTATATGTCGCTTTCAAGTCTGTTTTTTGTGCTTTGTTTTTTGCCAATTACTTTAATAGTATACTTTTCTACTAAAGTAGTGGGATATAAGAACCGCATAATTATATTTTTTTCACTTTTGTTTTATTCGTTTGGTGGAGCAGGATATCTTCTTTTGCTAATGTTACTGACGGGTATGGGTTGGTATGTAGGATTAAAAATAGAAGATGCAAGTGATAAGAATAAAAAGAAATGGCTGATTTTTTCAGTTATTATATTTATTTTAGTTCTTGGAGTATTCAAATATACCAATTTCTTTGTGGGAACAGCAGCCGGGTTTATGGGAATAGTATGGAAACCTTTAGAGATAGCTCTTCCAATAGGAATATCATTCTATATATTCAAGTTGATTTCATATGTAGCTGATGTATATATGGGAAAATGTGAAGCTGAGGAATATTTTTGGGTGCTGTTATTGTACACATCTATTTTTCCACAAGTTCTACAGGGACCTATTGAAAGATATTCAGATATTAAAGCTGAGATTTATGATAGAAAAATAAGGGCTTATGATGTTTCGGAGGGAATTTACCGCTTTTGCATAGGTCTTTTTAAAAAGACTGTACTTGCAGACCACATTGGTAAACTTGCGGCTACACTGTCTCCTGTAAGTGAAGCGGTATCGGGAGCAGGTACAGTGGCAGTTTGGGTAGGTTCTCTTTGCTATGCCATGCAGCTTTATCTTGATTTTTCCGCTTATACCGATATGGCTATCGGAGTAGGACGCATCTTGGGATTTCATTTTCCTGAGAATTTTAATTATCCTTATGCAGCTACTTCTGTTAAGGATTTTTGGAGAAGGTGGCATATTACTCTCAGCAGCTTTTTTAGAGACTATGTATACATTCCTTTAGGGGGTAATAGGGCAGGGCTTTTTAGAACAGGCATTAATTTGTTTGCAGTCTGGACACTGACCGGACTTTGGCATGGAGCAAGCTGGAACTTTGTGCTGTGGGGACTGTTTTATATGCCTTTTATAATGTTTGAAAACTGGTGGAAAAAGATGAAATTTCCTCTGATTCCAAGATTTTTAGGCATATTCTTGCTATATTTATATTGAATTTTGGTTGGCTGCTTTTTAGATATAGTGACATGAACCAGCTTTTTGATGTAGTTTCCATCTATCTTGGCATCAAAAATAATGGCTTTACCGCATCTACAGTGAATATTAATATTCAAAATAATATTTTTCTATTAATTGCCTGTATAATTGCCTGTACTCCGCTGTATTCCAAGATAGATAAGTGGCTTGCTGCAAAGTCCGAAGAAGGTTATATGAATATTGGAATACTTCATAGCATTAAAATTATTATATGTACAGCACTGCTTGGCTTATCACTAATTGCTATGGCAGGAAACAGCTTTACGCCATTTTTATATAATCAGTTTTAATGCCTGGAAAGGAGTTTGTATGAATGAAAATAAAGAAGATAAATGGCATAAAATAAGAATAACAGTTGTATCTGTTATTATCATTTTGCTTATGATAACAGGATTTTTGATTTTTTTAAGACCAGCTGAATCTGACCTTGAGAAAAGAAAACTTGCTGTCTTTCCGACTCCAACGCTTGCTGCTGTACTTAATGGCAGTTTTTTTATGGATATTTCAAAATGGTATGCTGATACCTATCCTTTAAGAGAAAAAATGATAGCTTTCCAGTCAAACACAGAAGACTTATATGGAATAAGAAATACAGTTATATACGGTGACACAGGGCAGAAGGCTGATGCCATTCCTAAGGAAGATGGAGAAACAGCGCCTATTATTTCTGATATAGCAGTTGAAGAAGATTCAGATAAAACTTCAAATGTAAATGTAACCGAATCTTTGCCGGATGGAAATAATGGAAGTGTTTCATCCGCTGCCATTGTTCAAAATTCTGTAAGTGACGGCTCTATTCAGGCAGAGAATAAAGAAGCAGCTAACCGCCAGGAGATGGCTAAAGAGGATGAAAAACCTGCTAAAGATGGTACTCTCAAAGTGCAGCCGGAGGTTGCAGGTACAGTATATATAGCAGAGAATAGAGGCTTTACACTATATTATTTCTATAAAAAAGGTGCAGACTTATATGCATCTATGCTTAACACAGTGGCTAAAAAAATAGGAAATAGTGCAACGATTTATGATATAGTTGTGCCCAATAGTTTTGGGGTCAATCTTGATGAAGATATACAAAAAAATATGAATACTTCCAATCAGGGAGAAGCTATAAATTATATTTATAAGAAATTAAATAAATCAATCAAAACTGTAGAAACCTATAATCAATTAAGAAACCACAATTCAGAGTATCTTTATTTTAAGACTGACCACCATTGGACTGCTCTGGGAGCATATTATGTGTATAGAAGCTTTTGTGAGACGAAAGGGATTCATCCACATGAATTAGGTGATTACAAAAAAAAGAAATTTCCTGACTTTTTAGGTTCGTTCTACGCCTATAGTAATCAGTCCAAGGCACTTAAAAAGAACCCGGATACAGTAGAGGCTTATATTCCTATAGCTACGAATAAAGAAAAGATTACTCCAAGAGAGGGTAAGCCTTATCAATATGACATAATAAGTGACGCAAATAAGTTTTCGTCCGCAAATAAATACCTTGCTTTCATTGGAGGAGATCAGCCTTTGATAGAAATAAATAATCCTAAGCTGAAGGATGACAGTTCTTGTATAATAATAAAAGAGTCCTATGGTAATGCCTTCGTACCCTTCCTTGTAGACCATTATCAATATGTATATGTGGTAGATTACAGATACTATACAGGCGATGTTGCCAAAGTTGCGGCTAAGCATACTAACACAGACATTATATTTTTAAATAATACGGCTGCTACAAGTGTAGAAAAGTCTAAACTTATGCTGGGAATCTTTAAATAGTAAAAAGTTTACAAGTTTTAAGTGTAGACAGCAGATAAAAAAATTCTTATTACTTAGCTGTTTAGAACTTGAATTTTATATGGCTCTAAAAATATAATATTGTCAGTATAGTCATAAAACTTATAAAAAAATTTTTTAATCATTCTTGACAGTGCTTTTTCTAATATTATACTGTTTGGAAATACTTTTTATAAAGTTATACTTTGCCAAAGGATATTTGGCAATAAATTCTAATAATTAAAGAAAGTGAGGAAAAAATGGGACAAATTATTGGCGATGGAATTACTTTTGATGATGTACTCCTGGTACCATCTTATTCGGAGGTGATTCCAAATCAGGTTAACCTTGAGACTATGCTTACAAAAAAAAAAATAAAGTTAAACATTCCTATGATGAGTGCGGGAATGGATACTGTTACAGAGAGTAGAATGGCTATAGCTATGGCAAGACATGGAGGTATTGGAGTCATTCATAAGAATATGTCCATAGAACGTCAGGCAGAGGAAGTTGATAAGGTTAAGAGATCAGAGAATGGAGTTATTACAGATCCGTTTTATCTCTCGCCTGAGCATACTCTGGCTGATGCCAATAATGTAATGGCAAAATATAGAATTTCAGGAGTACCTATTACTGAAGGTAAAAAACTCGTTGGTATAATTACAAACAGAGATCTTAAATTTGAAACAGATTTTTCCAAGAAAATAAAAGAATCAATGACAAGTGAGGGACTTGTTACTGCAAGAGAAGGCATTACCTTAGAAGAGGCTAAAAAGATTCTTGCATCAGCAAGAAAAGAAAAACTTCCAATAGTAGATGCAGAAGGTAATCTTACAGGACTGATTACAATTAAAGATATTGAGAAACAGATTAAATATCCTGATTCAGCAAAAGATTCCAAAGACAGGCTTGTATGTGCGGCTGGTGTAGGTGTTACGGCTAATATATTAGAAAGGGTTGAAGCTCTGGTTAAGGCTAAGGTAGATGCTATAGTAATTGACTCTGCACATGGACATTCAGCAAATGTTATAAGATGTGTAAAGATGGTTAAGGATGCTTTTCCGGAACTTGATATAATTGCTGGAAATATTGCTACAGGTGAGGCTGCTAAGGACTTAATTGAGGCAGGAGCAGATTCTCTTAAAGTAGGAATAGGACCTGGTTCAATTTGTACTACAAGAGTAGTTGCAGGTATTGGTGTGCCACAGATTACAGCCATTATGAATGTATATGAAGTGGCTAAAAAGCATGAGCATCCCTGTAATAGCTGATGGTGGTATTCAATATTCAGGAGATATGGTGAAGGCTCTTGCAGCCGGTGGTGATGTATGTATGATGGGTTCAATTTTTGCAGGCTGTGATGAAAGTCCTGGTGAATTTGAACTTTATCAGGGAAGAAAAATACAAGGTTTATCGTGGAATGGGTTCTATTGCAGCTATGGAAAAACGGCAGTAAGGACAGATATTTCAGACTGACGCAAAGAAACTTGTTCCTGAAGGTGTAGAAGGAAGGGTTGCCTATAAGGGACTTGTAGAAGATACCATCTTCCAGCTTGTAGGTGGTATTCGTTCAGGTATGGGATACTGTGGAGCACAGGATATTAAGACACTTCAGGATACAGGAAAATTTGTTAAGATTTCAGCTGCATCTCTTAAGGAAAGTCATCCACGATGACATACATATAACGAAGGAAGCTCCTAACTATTCTTCAGACTTCTAAAAGTTTGCGTAGTTAGAATAATATTGATACTAGAGTCCTACAGTGAGATTTTTTTGTTTTGCTGTGAGGACTTTTTGAGGTAAATAAATGGAAATAATTAGTGGTAAAAAGACAGCAGATTGTCTTACGGCAGAGATTCAAAAGAGGATAGATATCCTTAAAAATAATAAGAAGAGGTTACCAAAGCTTGTCATCATAAGGATTGGTGAGAAACCTGCTGATATTTCATATCAGCGTGGTGCGGTAAAATGTATGGATATGGTCGGAATTATGCATGAAGAAGTGCATTTTGAAGAAAATATATCTAAAGAAGAGTTCTATGACAAATTTAATGAAATTAATAGAGATGAAAATGTAGATGGAATTCTTGTACTAAGGCCTATTCCAAAACATTTGGATGAGTATAGGCTAGCTGGAACTATAAATCCGGAAAAAGATATAGATGCAATTAGTCCTGTTAGTATGGGAAAATTAATGATGGGGGATGGGAAGAGTTTTGCACCCTGTACAGCTGCAGGAGTAATAGAGATGCTCAAATGTGAAGGCATAGAAATTGCCGGCAAAAATGTGGTAATAGCTGGTAGAAGCAATGTTGTGGGTAAACCACTGGCTATGCTTTTTGTAGGTCTTAGTGCTACAGTCACTATCTGCCATAGCCGTACAGAAAACATTAAAGAAACTTGTAAAAATGCTGAAATTCTTGTGGCAGCTTGTGGAAAAGCCAAACTTATAAATGATGAGTATGTTACAAAGGGAGCAATAGTTATTGATGTGGGAATAAATCTAGACACAGAGGGCAGACTTTGTGGAGATGTAGATATTGACAGCATTGAAAATATTGCATCTGTATGCACGCCTGTGCCAGGTGGTGTTGGAGCGGTTACAACTTCAATACTTGCCAAACAGGTGCTTATGGCATATGAAAATAAATATTGTTAATTAAAATACCAGCGGGTGTCAAAGGTGCTTGATATCCGCTGATACAATAATTACAGTAAATTTGTTCTGTAGAGTTAAAAAATATTATTTGAATGTGGCAAGCCTTTTCTGTTCTTCTCTTAAATTATCAAGTATGGAATAAGGTATTCTGAGATTACCTCTGCCAATACCAAGACTGATGGCAGGTTTGGGTTTGCCGTGAAAATCAGATCCTCCTGTTATTATAAGTCCCTTTCGTTTGGCAAGACCTCTTACATAGTTTTCATCTTGTTTGGAGTGGCTTGAATACAGTGTTTCAATCCCCCGTAGGCCATAACTTATAAGAGTGTCTACAAGAGTTTCAAGTTCGGTTGTTGGCAGCTTATAAATTATAGGATGTGCAAGCACAGGTACTCCACCGGCTTTTATTATACCCTCTATAGCGTCTTTGGGCTTTGTAAATTTTCTAGCTACATAGTAAGGTGTATCGTCTCCAAGATATTTTTCAAAGGCAGAAGGGTAGTCTGTTACTATACCTTTATCCACGAGGTATTTGCCAAAATGAGCTCTGGTAATTATTGAATCTGGTGCGGAAGCAACGATTTCTTCATACGAGAGTGGAAGCCCAATTGCTTTCAAATTATCAATCATTTTAATATTTCTTGATATTCGTTCTTTTTCTGCTGATTTAAGCAAGGAATTGAATTCACTGTCATTTGGATCTACTAAAAGTCCAAGTATATGAATATCGCCTTTTTTATATGCAACAGAGATTTCAACTCCGGGAAGAACTTCAATCTGCATATCTTTTGGCAGTCCCATATTATGTTTAACTGCGGCTTCATATAGGGATGCATATCCATCTGTGGTATCATGGTCTGTAAGTGCAAAAGCAGCCAAGCCGGTTTTTGAAGCCAGATTAACAAGTTCATCTGTAGTCTCTGAGCCATCTGAGAAGGTTGAATGCACATGTAAGTCTATATTTTTCATACTTTCCTCTCTTTTTTTAGTTATAATTATATTAGCGGAGGTTAAATTCTTTGCCATCCACATCATTTACACATAATTATAAGCGTTTTTTAGTATTATTACAAGATTGTTATCTTTCAGGTATTTTTATACAAAAATGAGAAATTTGAATTTTCACTCAATGAATTATAAAAATATAAATGAATTTATAAAAAATAATTGACATCTATACTACCATATGATAAACTAAATTTTGTGCCGCACTGTGTGGGTATAAGTTTGTCCAAATGACAGCACCTAAGCAGGCGAGAATTATAATAGGAGGAGCCATATGTACGCAATTATTGCAACAGGTGGTAAGCAGTATAAGGTAGCTGAAGGTGATGTTATCCAGGTTGAAAAACTTGGTGTAGCAGCCGGTGAGACTTATACCTTTGATCAGGTTCTTGCAATCGGTGGTGACAAGTTTGTTTTTGGAAACCCTGTAGTAGCTGGTGCTACTGTAACAGCTACAGTTGAAAAAGAAGGCAAGGGACCTAAGGTTATTGTTTACAAGTATAAACGTAAGAGTGGATACCACAAGAAAAACGGACACAGACAGTTGTATACAAAGCTTAAGATTGAAAAGATTAATGCTTAATCATGATTAAGGTTATTGTATCTGTAGACAAAAATGGCGGTTATAGGAGTATAGAATTTTCAGGGCATGCATTATTTGCTGATTCCGGTAAAGACATTGTATGTGCCGCAGTTTCTATATTGGCTATTAATACGCTAAACTCTATTGAAGTCCTTTGTAAAGATGAATTCGATGCTTATGATAATCCTGAAAAAGGTTATCTAAGAGCAGAGTTTAAGAGTAAATTGAGTGATAAGGCTGATTTACTTATGAAGTCTCTTATGCTTGGACTAGATGGAATATCACAAGAATACGGTAAAAAGTTCATTACAATATTAAGGCAGGAGGTGTAATGCGATGATAAGATTGAACCTTCAGTTTTTTGCTCATAAGAAGGGTGTTGGTTCTACTAAGAACGGCAGAGATTCTGAGTCAAAAAGACTTGGTGCTAAGAGAGCAGATGGTCAGTTCGTATTAGCTGGAAATATTCTTTATAGACAGCGTGGAACTCATATCCATCCAGGTACAAATGTTGGAATCGGCAAGGATGACACATTATTTGCTACAGTTGATGGAAAAGTTAAATTTGAGAGATTAGGCAGAGACAAGAAGCAGGTTTCTGTATATCCTGTAGCTGTTGCTGAATAATAACCGGTAATTGGCTCCAAATCTTTGTAAAACATTGATTTGGAGCATTTTTTTAATGATACAATTACGCTTGTATCATTTACCCTAATACAAAAAGGAAGATTAAAATGTTTGCAGATAGTGCAAAAATATATGTTAAATCAGGTAGTGGCGGAAATGGTCATGTAAGTTTTAGAAGAGAGTTGTTTGTAGCAGCCGGAGGACCGGATGGCGGTGATGGCGGCGATGGCGGCGATGTTATTTTTGAAGTTGATAAGAATATAAACACACTTAACGAATTTAGATTTGTAAGAAAATATTATGCCAAAGATGGTGATGAAGGTGGAAGAAGACGCTGTCATGGAAAAGACGGTGATGATATAATAATTAAAGTGCCTGAAGGAACCGTGGTAAAAGAAGCAGAATCAGGCAAGGTAATAGTTGATATGTCCGGAGAGAACCAGAGAAAAGTGATTCTTAAAGGAGGCAAGGGCGGTAAGGGTAATATGAACTATGCTACACCTACAATGCAGGTTCCTACCTATGCTCAGCCGGGAAAACAGGGGATAGAGCTTGCTCTGATTCTTGAACTTAAACTAATTGCAGATGTTGGCCTTGTGGGATATCCGAATGTTGGAAAGTCCACTATACTTTCAAGATGTACCAATGCTAAGCCTAAGATAGCAAATTATCACTTTACCACATTACATCCAAACCTCGGAGTGGTTGACCTTGGAGGCGGTGCAGGCTTTGTAATTGCAGATATTCCGGGACTTATAGAAGGGGCTTCTGAGGGAGTTGGTCTTGGGCATCAATTCCTTAGACATATAGAAAGAACCAGAATCATAGTTCATGTAGTTGATATCTCAGGTTCAGAAGGCAGGGATCCTATTGAAGATATAAAAATATCAATAAAGAGCTCGAAAACTATAATCCTGAGTTACTTAAGACTCCTCAGATAATTGCAGCAAATAAAATGGATTTATTCTATGGAGATGAGGCTGATGAAAAGCTTAAAGAATTTCACGAGGCTTTTGACGGTGAGAATATTCCTATATATCCGATTTCCGCAGTTTCAGGTAAGGGGATTAAAGAACTTTTGTATGCTGTAAATGATATACTTAAGACACTTAACAGGGAGCCTCTGGTATTCAATGAAGAATTTGATACATCAGACCTTGTAATTGAAGAAAGTCCGCTTGAAATTACCAAGGTAAAAGAAGGAGAATTTCTTGTTAAAGGTTCTAAGATTGATAAAATGCTTGGATACACTAACCTTGATGATGAAAAAGGTTTTGCCTTCTTTCAAAAATTCCTTCGTGACCAGGGAATTATTGATAGGTTGGAGGAACTTGGCATTGAAGAGGGTGACCTTGTTAACCTCGGTGACCTGAGTTTTGATTATTATAGATAAAAGATTAATATTCTATTAAATGGTGGGAGATTATATGACCAGTAAACAAAGAGCATACCTGAAAGGTCTTGCGATGAAGTTAGATCCTGTATTTAATGTTGGAAAATCCAGTATCACCCCTGAATTTACGGCTGCGATTGCAGAAGTTCTTGAAACAAGGGAACTTATTAAAATATCCGTACTTAAAAATTGTCTTGATGAGCCTCGTGAAATAGCAGAAGTTCTTGCTGAACGCACACATTCACAGGTTGTGCAGGTAATAGGGAAGAAAATCGTTCTTTACAAAGCATCAAAAGATAATAAGAAGATTGAACTTCCTAAGAAATAATGAGTTAAAACATGAAAAAAATAGGTATTTTCGGTGGCACCTTTAATCCGATTCATAACACCCATGTCGAAATGGCGAAAGCTGCTCTTAAAGAAGGAGGGCTTGATGAAGTATGGGTGATGCCGGCAAAGGTTCCACCTCATAAGCTTTGGAATGAAAATTGTGGCTGACATCCATAGGTTTGAAATGGTAAAGCTTGCACTCATTGGCGAAAAGAACATCTTCCCATCTGATTATGAACTTGTTAGGGATAGGGTTAGCTATACTTCAGATACTTTAATATCACTTAAGGAAGACTATCCTGACGATGAATTTACACTTATCATTGGAGGAGATTCAGTTCTATACCTTGAAGATTGGCACGAACCACAGATTATCTTTGATAATGCCGATATTCTATATATTTCAAGAATAGGAAGTGAGTCCGGCAAGTGCCTGTCTCATATTGATAATGTTTTGAAGAAAAAATTTGAAAACGTCAGAATGAAGGAAATCAGGTTTAGTACAACTTCAGTTTCTTCAACTGAAATCAGAAAATTTATTTCAGAGGGGATAAAGGATGCAAGCTTACTTGGTATAAGTGAAAAGGTGATGCAATATATCTTAACTAATAACTTATATAAGGAGGAAGTTTATGGGTGATTCTGTAAGGCTTTTTGATATACAAAACAAGCTAAGAGTGCTTCTTCCTGAGTACAGATTTTATCATACCTTAGGTGTTTCATATACAGCAGCTTCACTTGCAATGAGCCACGGAGAAGATGTATATAAGGCACAGCTTACAGGACTTTTGCATGACTGTGCAAAATATCTTAAAGCTCTGAAATGATAACTGAATGTGAGAAACACGGAATAGAAATTTCTGATATAGAAAGGCTGTCACCAGGATTGTTACATACAAAGCTGGGTGCCTACTACGCTAAGAATGTATACGGTGTAGAGGATGAGGATGTACTTTCAGCCATTACTTACCATACAACAGGCAGACCTGATATGAGCCTATTGGAGGAGATTATATATGTGGCTGATTATATTGAACCAAGCCGTCCTGCCCTGCCTTATATCGATGAAATGAGAGCCTGTGCCTTTACTAATCTGCACAAGGCAGCTCTATATGAGCTCAAATCTGTTATTACTAAAATAAAAGAAGATAATGGGGTTATGGATAAAAGAACTGAAGAGACATACGAATTTTACAAAAAATTAGTGGAGGGATAATGGAAAACATTTTAGATGCAGTTAGAATTACCTGTAAGGCACTTGATGAGCATTTAGCAAATAATATCAAAGTAATTGATATAGCTCATCTTACAACTATTTCAGAGTATTTTGTAATTGCTGATGCTAAAAACGAAAATCAGATGAAGGCTCTACAGGATGCAGTAGAAGAAAACTTAGCAAAGGCAGGAATACACCCTGAAAGAATCGAAGGAAGTAAATCTGAAACTTGGATATTATTAGATTATGGTGAGTTTGTAGTGCATATTTTCTCAAGAGAAGATAGGGAGTTTTATAATATTGAGAGAGTATGGTCTGACGGAAAGATGCTTGATACAAATATGCTTATTAACTAAAATTCTATGCTGTCAGCATTAAAACATAAAAATATTACTATATTGTTATTTTCAAAATATATGCAGAAACAACATTTTGCTTGCAGCATAGATAGTGGAGTACTGAGATGCATATACCCTTCAAATAATAAGTATGAAGAAATACCACAGTTTATTAGAACTAATTAGTATGCCTAATTTAAGGCAGATTAGGTATAAGTAACTGTGGTATTAGTATTTTAAATAATTTTGATTATCCAAGTTATACAAGCAACTCCAAAGCAATTATTTATATTTTTAGAACTGAATTATAGTGTTTTAGGTTGTAAATAATTATGTGTTATTTAATACATTCTGATAAGCCCAATAACTTTGCCAAGGATTTCTACCTGATTAACAATAATAGGATCCATGGAATCATTTTCAGGCTGTAATCTAAAGTGGTTTTTCTCCTTGTAAAAAGTCTTAACAGTAGCTGAATCATCTACCATGGCAACAACCATATCACCATTTGAAGCGGTTGAACATTTCTTAACTATAATTTTATCTCCACTGTAAATCCCGGCATTAATCATACTATCGCCTTTAACTACAAGCATAAAGGTTTCTTCATTCGGCATATATTCAGCGGGTATGGGAAAATATTCAACTATATTCTCAACGGCAAAAATAGGCTCGCCGGCAGCTACCGTACCTACAACCGGAATACTTACAAGTTCTCTTCTTGTAAGATTGAATTCATCATCAACAATTTCAATTGCACGCGGCTTAGTTGGATCACGCCTGATATAACCATTCTTTTCAAGAGTTTCAAGGTGAGAATGTACAGATGAAGTTGATTTTAAGTGTACCGCTTCACAAATTTCCCTAACTGAAGGCGGATAGCCCTTTGATAATACCTGTGTTTTTAAATAATCTAATATCTCCTGTTGCTTGGAACTGATTTTTCCATATGCCATAATAAACCTCCATGAACTATTGGTGTAATGAATTAAAGTATACAGCATTTCTTATTAATTGTCAAACGGATGTTCCAAAAATTTGTTCGAATTTTTATTGACAAAAGAAAATTTGTTCGATATAATCTTATTAACAGAACGGTTGTTTGCAAACATTTGTTTTTGAATTAATAATGAGGGGGATGCTGTAATGAATAGGATTAGTTATCAAAGGACATCGCATATGAGGAGAATACAAAAATAGAAATATGACTAAAAAACCAGATTAAGTCTTGCTTTAAGCTTTTAATGATAACAATGCTTTTTACCTATGTTTTAGGTTTATTTGATAATTTTGTTAAGGCAGATTCAAAGATTATACCTGTTTATGTAGATAGCAGAGTAGTAAAACAGGGAGAAACATTATGGAGTATTGCGGAAGACTATAAATCAATATATTATAAAATACTAAAGAGTATGTTGAAGCTATTAAAGAGTGTAATAATCTTTACAGTGATGAGATTTACACAGGAACAAGCCTGATAATCCCATATACTGAATAATATAATGATGCAGGTGTCAAAAGCATAAAAATTCGTTTGGGTTTGCCTGTGGGAGAATTTATTATCTTTTGACACCTAGTTCATAAATTACAGATGATTTAGGGTTATAAAACAGATCTTATTCATTTCTTAATTTTACTATATTGGCAGCCTTTCTTCGCCTGTCTTCTTCAATTGCAGCGTAGTGCTTTTTGGTTGTATTTACATCTTTATGTCCTAAGACATCTGCAACCAAGTAGATATCACCGGTTTCACGATAAAGGCTGGTGCCGTAGGTACTTCGCAGCTTGTGCGGGGTTATCTTTTTCATGGTGGTAACAAGACTTGCATATTTTTTTACAAGAAGTTCAACAGCTCTTACACTTATGCGTTTTTTTTGTATAGAAAGAAAAAATGCATTTTTATGACCGTCAGCAGCCTCTATATTTTCCCTTTCTGCGAGATAGTTTTTGAGAGCAGCCTCCGTTTCGTCACCAAAATAAACGATTGTTTCATAACCACCCTTTCTATGAACCTTAACTCCATTAGTTTTAAAATCAATGTCATTAAGATCAATACCGACACATTCAGATACTCGTATTCCGGTACCGAGCAGGAGGGTTACTATTGCCAAATCTCTAACAGAAGTTTTTTCATGATATTTATTTTGGGTTACTGTAAGACCTTCACCTGATTCTATATTATCAAGTAAGTCTGCAACTTCCTCAGGTTCCAGGCGAACAATAGCCTTGTCATGTAATTTGGGAGTATCTACAAGTACACTTGGGTTATTTTTTATTCGTTCCTTTTTATAATAGTACTTATAAAAAGTTCTTAGCGCTACCAGTTTGCGTTTAATTCCTTTTTCCTTATTGCCATGTTCAGCACCGTTTTTTACATAATATCTTATATATGAGACATATTCTTCTATATCTATTGCTTTTAAGTTATCCAAAATACTGATATCTATGTAATGAATATCAATATTTGCAAGAGATGGATTGACTTCCTTAAGCCAGTTAAAAAAAACTATAAGATCATATGCATAAGCAATTCTTGTTCGAGAGGCAGTTGTCGATTCTATGCCTCTAAAGAATTCAGATGCAAACTTTGGAAGTTTTAATAATAATTCTCTTAATTTTAATTCATTCTCTTTATCAATTTTTTTGACTATAAGTATGTTCTATCATTATAACTCCCTATATTATAAATAGTTTAATATATGAATTTCAAAAATTATTTAACAAGTATTAACATAGTACATAAGTTTGTATATGAAGTATAGCATATAAGAATTATATAGTCAAAAATTTGAAATTTTTGTATGAAATAAAGATTAATAGTTAATTTTGTATAAAATGCCTAATATTTAACACAAACTTAAGTTAAATGACATATTTTTACCATGATAATCGTACCATTTAACAGTAAACTTATTTAGTGGTACTTTTAAAGATTGAATTTGATAGGAGTGGTTCTAATGAAAATTAAAAATTGTAACATTTATATCTATTTTAGGAATGCTGAGTTGTAATTTTCCTGAGATGTCTTATGCTGATAATATTAAGATAAAATATGATAATCAAAGTATAAATTACACAGATACAAAAGTTCAGTATACAATAAATGGAAGTAAGATTAAATCCAAATATCCCGGTATTATAGTAGATGAGATTTCTTTAGCCAGTGCTAAGGAAGTATTTTCCGATTCTAAGATTGGTTTATCATATAAATTTAATAAAAAGAAAAATACATTGGAATTAAAGAGGGATGGCATAACTTTATTACTTACACTTAATTCATATACTGCTAAGGTAAATGGGAAGGATGAAACAGTACCTATAGTTCCAAGGCTTGTACAGTTTTCTGATAAAACTTCTAGAATATATGTACCTGCAAGATATGTAGCTAAAACCTTTGGACTGGATTATACTTGGGATGCTTCAACCGGTGTGGCTGCAATGACAGGTAAAACTGTAAAAATAATAAAAAAATAATAAAAATAACAAAAAAATAAGAACACTAACAATAATAAGTCAAAAATAAGAATATTAAAAAGTAAAAAAGATAACACAAAAAGGAAAATTTTTAGCTATAGCGGAAAAACTTATGCAGTCAATGGAAAGAAAGTTACATTTAATATAGGGGAAACGGCACTAATAATTCAAAAATTACCTGGAGTTTATGTTGGAAAAAACACTGATGGCTCCAATTAAAAATTTTTTGTCAGACAGTGTAGAAGGAAGCTATTCATTTAATAAGGCACAGTTAAAATAGGTTTTGATGATAATTACTTAACTATGAAAGTTGGGAGCAAAAACAGCTGATTATAATGGAACAGTTGTAACACTTAGTAAGGCACCTAATAATATAAAGTTTAATTTTTCCGGAAATAATGAAATCTATGCACCGATAGAAGATATTTGTGAATTATTTGAATTTGATATTGAAACAAATGGTGCAGTTAGTATTTTGAGTTTGCCTGAGGATGAAGAAGATGTTGAAAATGTAGCTGATGGAGAAGATGAAGTCGAAACCAAGCCGGAACAAAAACCGGAACCAAAACCGGAACCAAAACCAGAACCAAAACCAAGTGATAATAAACCGGTTATAACAAAACCTTCTAAACCTTTTATAGCTGATAAACTTCCTTTTAGTTGGAAATCAGTAAATAATATAAGTAAATTGGCAGCAACACAAAATTTAGCAGGTAATAACCAGGCGGGAACATCATCAGTTGTAAGTATATCAAATACATCAGATAATCTGGCAGATTCATTTGATACTTACACAATTACTACAACAAATGGTTTCAACGGAATTAAGGGAAACATAGCTAACAATCAGTTAACTATCAGCCTTGATAATATGATATCAAATGGCAGTCAGGGTTATACTGCCAATATACGGACAGTTAATTCTATAAATACACTATATAACACAACTTCAAATTCAACAGATATTAATTTTGGACTTGCGGATGGGGTAATTGGTTATGAAATGTCATTATCAAAAGACAACAAGAGCCTTACCGTGAAAATATATAAGAATACCATTACGGAAATCAGTGGAAATTATAATAATGGAGTCTATACATTTACACTTACAGGACTGGCACCTTTAAGCATTCAGGAAAATAATAATAGTACTGACAGTTTATTAAATTTTACAATACCTAATATTATTGATTCATTAGGTTCAGGTTCTTATGTGGATAACAGTGGAAATAAGCTGACATTATTTAATTATGTTAATAATGGTATAAAGGGAGCGAATATTTCAATTAATAAATCAAACAGGCTTGCATATTATACTAATAAAACCGGAAATTCCGTGAGTATTATACTCTCAGAGACTTCAAAATCAAGTGATGTTGATGGTGCTGTTATATCTTTGCCAGGTGGAATATCCGCTGCAGATATTGAAGATGAGGACAATTATTTTAACAATAATTTCACCATAACCTTGCCGGGAGATTTACGGGCTCATTTTAATGCGAAACCTGTTAAATATGACTCTAATAAAGTAACAAATGTAACAACTACTCTAAATGAAGATGGAAATACAGTACTTACCTTTTATACAACTAAGCTTTATGCTTACAGGCTTCATGTATCAAAGTCCCAGATAAAGGTTTCAATAGATAGTGCTAAAAAGCTGTATTCAAAGGTAATTGTCATTGATCCGGGTCATGGCGGCCATGACTCAGGGACTCTGAGTTTAAATAAAATATATAAGGAAAAGAATGTAGTTCTGTCCATTGGATATACATATTTTAGGAATTATATTGATGATGAAAATCTCAAAGTATATTGGACAAGAAAAGACGATACATTTATGACATTATATAATAGAGCTGCTTTTGCAAAGAAGGTGGATGCTGATTTATTTGTAAGTATACATATGAATTCAGCTCCAAATTCATCTGCTAAGGGAACAGAAGTTTATTACTCAACAAGAAACAATGCTTTACAGCCTAATGGTCTTTCCAGTTATACTATGGCAAGTATGTTCTTAAAAAATATCACTTCAAACTTGAGCATGGCAAATAGGGGAGTGAAGAGCAATGTTTGTGGTAACAAATATGAATACAGTTCCGGCTGTACTCATTGAGTACGGATTTTTAAGTAATTCAGGTGATTTAGCTAAGTTCAGCAGGCTTGATATACAGGATAAATCAGCTGAAATACTATATAATACCATCGAAGATATATTTGATAATTATCCAACAGGTAGATAGGAGAGGAGCATTGAATAGAAATATATTTAAAAGATTTTTTACAATATTCATTGTATTTCAACTGTTTTTAAGCGTATTTAACAGCTATGATGTATATGCAGGGGATAAAACTGCACCACTAATTAACTGTACCGTGCATAAGGATGTTAGCAGCGGTAAAAATTAAACTAAAAAAATGAGTGTAACTGATAATAAATCTATTAAATCAGTTAAATATGCTTTTGAAACCATAGAAAGACTTTTTTTAGAGATGCGTTTTATTCTAAAAATAAAAATGTTTCAGTTACATCTACAAAAAAACATAAGCACGACTCTTACTGTTAAACAAAATGCCATATATACAATATATGCTATTGATAAGACAGGTAACAGCACTATAAAAAGAGTGAAAATTAAAGTAAGTACATCATCTAATTCTCAGACGGATACAAATATAAATAAAGACACAAATGCAAACACAAATGCGAACACAGATACAAATACAAATGTAAATACAAATACAAACATAAATACCAATATAGGAAATAATGCAATAAATATACCTAATAATACAACATCAGCGGCAAATGAAGTTAGGGCAGCGTGGATTACATTTCTGGAGTTTAGTAGTAAGGGGTATACAAAAAATAGTTTCACTGATAAAGCAACAGAAATGTTTGATAGAATATCCGCAAGTGGAATGAATGAAATATATGTGCATGTCAGACCTTTTAGTGATGCGATGTACCGCTCAGCATATTTTCCTTGGTCTAAATATGCATCAGGTATACAGGGAGTAGATCCGGGATTTGATCCGCTTGAGATTATGGTAAATCTTGCACACGCAAGAAACTTAAAAATCCATGCCTATATTAATCCTTATAGAGTGTGTACGGAGGCTGATTTTGGTAAATTAGCAGCTAGTAGCCCTGCATATAAATGGCTAAATGATGATGATGAAGAAAATGATAGAAATGTACTTAAATTTGGTAATATGTATTACTATAATCCATCATCAGATGATGTTATTAAGCTCATAAACAATGGTGTTGCTGAAATAGTTAAGAATTATGATGTAGACGGAATAATCTTTGACGATTATTTTTATCCTACACTAGGAAGTAATTATTCTGCAAAATTTGATAATGAAGAATATAATGAATACAAATCCGGAACCACAAATCCTATGTCTATAGAGGATTGGCGTAGAGATAATATTAATAAAATGGTAAAAACTGTATATGCTACAGTTAAAAAATCAGGTAAAAACCGTACCTTTGGCATAAGTCCGGCAGGTAATCTATCTAATCTAAGGGCTAATGACAAATATTATGTTGATATAGACCGATGGGGTAGGGAAACAGGTTTTGTTGATTATATTGCACCACAGCAATATTGGGGATTTGAGCATAATATTTGTCCGTTTGAGGAAAATGTAGCAAAGTGGATGGCTGTAGTCACTAATCCAAAAGTAAAACTATATGTCGCATTGCCAATGCATCTTGCACAGGCTCAGGAAACTTCTGAGTGGAAAAATAATCATGACATCTTAGGAAGAATGGTTACAAGTCTCAGAAATAAGTCATTAAGTGGTTTCTCAATTTATAGATATGATTACATGACAACGAATTACTTGAGAAAAAATGGTGCTATGGATGAATACAATAATTTGGTTAAGGTAATAAAGTCTAAGTAAAATAGTTTTAGTCCTATTATCTGTAGATTGCAGATAATAGGATTTTATATAACATTAAGGATAGTTATGATTATGGTAGTTTTGCATATAATAGTTTTCGTTAAACTTATCAAAAATTTCACGATAAAGTGCGTAAATTTAATATATGTAAAACTCTTTCTTATCAAGCACTTATTCGTGCAAATTTGAGTTTAACGAAAATATGTTAAAATTGGAAAAAGGAGAAATTAATTTTTATGAAAATTAGTTATTTTTCATCTTTCTGTGTTTGCCCTTTAGGGCAAACAGGAGATTGAAAAAATACAGAAAAGGAAATATAAAGGTGTCGCTCTACTTGATAATAGCGACACATCTAGTATTTGAATTAGTATAACTTATGGAAGGTTATAAGCTGAAACTTATCAATTAAAAATCTTCCCAAACGGTCAAGTGAGTATTATTTATAATTTTTGTTGTGATTTAATTACTAGGAAAAATTAAGAATGATAAAAAGTTTATTTAATGAAGAAGAATTAAAAGATATTGAAAGAAAAAAATATTAATGATAGTTTAATGCGTACTAAAAAGAAGATTTTTGACCTTTCTAAATGTGCTGAGTGGGATTATATGTTAACTATTACTTTTAATCCAGAACTTGTTGATAGTTATGATTTACAATGTGTTTCGAAAAAGCTTCGTGAATGGCTTAAACGACAAAAAATTAAATCGCCTGATTTACAATATTTGGTTATACCTGAAATGCATAAAAAGCGGTAGATGGCATTTTCACGGATTTTTTTATCAAATATTGGTGATATTCCTATAGATTTTTATAAAAAAAGATAAAAAATGGGAGAATGGTGTTTCATTTGTCAAAAATTTCCTTATGGATTTAATACAATAATATCTATTAACCGTGATGAACTTGATAAATGTGTTAATTATATTAGTAAATACATTACAAAAAGAGTTGTGTCAAGTTGAGAAGGGTAAAAAGAGATATTTTCATTCTAATAATTTAGGAGAAATAATTGAACACAAGGTTTCTGTTGGGTTTAAATATTCTAATCCTAATAGCTTACTGAAATTAGTTGATAATGTATGTAACTCAAAAAAATTTAAAAGTTTCTTTTTGTAAAACTGGGAAAGGTTATGCTAAAACATCTTACTTTTTATTTAGTACCAAGAAAGGAATAAAATAATATGAAAAGATATAATTTAGTTGGGTATAATAATTTTACAAGTAAAAACTGGTGATGTTGGGAAAATACTTCATGTATTAGTTTATGATGATAATAATAAGTATTGTGTAGGTGCCAGTACATCGGATTATTTTTTGTTTGGAAATTTAGCGGAAAAAATATCTCAAGATTGGTTGGGTAAAGATGTTAAATTTATATTTGAGGAAGGTTATCAAGGCAAAATTTCTATTGCGGATGTTAATTTAATTAAGTAAGGAAGAGTTTTTTATAAATATCTTTAAAGAAAGGAGATTTGTATCAATGAATTCTATGATAATTGCGCTAGATGGTTCAACACCAACTGTTGTAGAAGCAACTAAAGATATTTTTACTCTTGTTGGCAATACTATTACTACCATTACAGGACAGCCGATTTTGTTAGCTTATTTTGCTGCAGGTTTAATTGGTGTTGCTATTTCAGTTATTCGTAAGCTTAAAAGATAGTTAAGTTTACTATGTATGTTTTATTGGGAAAGAGTTTGTGGCTCTTTCCCAATATTTTTAAGGAAGGTATGACATGAAAAAAATATATTTATAATGGTGTATTTGATATTTATGTTATTTAGAATATATCCTCTTTATGCGAATACTAATATTTTTACCTACAACTATAGATTGTGAGTCGCATTTTAAATTTTTAGTTAATAATGAAATGTATAATAATGCTGTTTATACTAAAAATTTATGATTCTTATTCTAAAGATGTTGAGAGAATTATACAAAAATGTACAATGTTTATGATGAAGATAAAAAAAGAAGTTGTATATTATTTACGGTGTATATTTTAGTGATGGAGTTAAGTTTGGCATTAAAAGGGCATTTGAAATATTTTTGTTATAACGAAAAATTTCTTTCTGTTGGAAAGAATAAAGAAGATTTATATCATTATAATTATAAGAATATAATATCTTCAGATGATTATACTACGATTCAATCTGATGAAACTCCATATTTTAATGTTACTGATGGACTAGGGTCTTGGTTTTAATGATTTTTTTATGCAAATAGTAATTTTGGCAGTGCTGGTAATTATTTTTAAGTTGTTAGTTACTGATAAGTATAAGCATATGAGTTTAGCTTATTTTATTATTAACGATGTTGATTATGTTGATGGTGATGATGTTTATAGAATGTCGCTTGCTCAATTTTTTTAGAAAGTTTTAAAAAGTAGGTTATTTAATTACTGCACCGTCTAAATTAAAATCTTATTTAGTTTCTTATTTTTGAAAAAGTCTACTGATAAAGATAAAGATTTTGAAAAAAATAAGTACATATGAATTTAAAATCGCTCCTAAAAAAAGTAATTTTAAAGTTGCTCTTGTTGTTAATAATGATATTGCATATTTTGTTATGTATGGATTAGGTAAATATAATTGTGATGTTTATGTTGAAAAATAGGTATTTTTTTGAATAATCCTGACAATTTAGATTTTGCAAAAACGGCTTTTTATCTTTTTATAACAGGTAAAAATATTGCATGAAAAATAAATATACTGATGTATTTACTGATTCTAATTTTTAAAATATGATTTTGTTACGAATATTGAAATTTATAATAATAATTCGTTAAAACCTCGAACAGAAAAGAGTTTTAGAATTAAATTATGTGGGTAATAATAGTGGATTATATATTGAATTATTATCTACATTTAAACTTGCAACTAAATTTAAAGACTATATATATATACTAATAATATACCTACATTTTATGGCTCACTTAATGAGTTTAGAAAAATTTGTATCTAATACTAATGATTCTGTAACTGGTGGTTCTGTGACTCCTATTGGTAGTATAACTAATATTAAAAATGGTAATATTAATATAACTAAAAATTGATAAAATTGAAGTTGATAATAGTGTTGATAATTCAAATACTGATAATAGTAAGCATAATAGTATTGATAATTCAAATACTGAT
Organism: uncultured Catonella sp.; assembly: GCA_916439065.1. Taxonomy (GTDB): domain Bacteria; phylum Bacillota; class Clostridia; order Lachnospirales; family Lachnospiraceae; genus Catonella. Next base: position 279,228 of record CAKAGD010000002.1, on the reverse strand, counting down.
AATAGTAAGCATAATAATATAAATAATAATAATGATATGATAAAATAATAAAAAATGATAATAGTAATGATAAGGGAAATACAACTATAAATAATAATAATGATAATAATAATGAGAACAATAACAATAATAATAACAATAATTTTAATGAAATAAATAATAATATAAATAATTCTAATGGTGTAGTTGGTGCATTTTCTAATATATTTACTGATTTTTTTAGGTGTATTAAATATTTTTATCATCTATACCCAAATTGTTTGTGACTGCTTTTTAATTTTTTTCCCTACTGAAGTAAGGTCAATTATATTATTTGGCTTTTGCAATGTTTGTTATAGCGTTTATTTTTAAAAATATTTAAGTAGAAAGGAAATTGAGAAATGAATAAATTATTAGATTTTTGATATTGGTACTTTTTTTAAAGATATGTTTACTTTTTATAATACATTTGATTTTTACATTGGTCATCTTTGGTGAGCAGGTAAAATTTTTATTATATTTTACTTTTTCTGTATAATCATAGGCATTATATTGAAGGTAATATATATAGTTATGGATATATTGGATTAAAAGGAGTGTAATATGTTAGGGATGTTGATGTTAATTTTTACATTATTTTTGGTTTGTTTTTATTTAAGAAGGAGGTATTATATTGGAAAGCGTAACAAATAGTTCAATTTATTTAAAATCTATTGTAGTAACAAATGATTCTATTGATGTTTATGAAGGGTTACAAGAAATTTCGTCAAATTCAGCTGTTTTATATAGTAATTTAAAGATAGTTGCTGATAATACAACTTATATAATGTATACAATTTTATTTATATTAGCTTTTTGTAGTATCAACATGAGTGGTCGATTCTCGAGATTTTAATGAAAGGAAAAATATGGAACAATTTGTTAAATTTGTGTTAGGGGATTCAATGGATATGACTCCAGATGTTTTTGTTAGGATATTATTTATCCTTATGGTTATTAATTTGATAGCTTTTGATTTGTAGTTACTTAGGTGGTGTTCGTAGATGATATATTTTGTATTTATAGGTTATATTTTTACTTTTTTTATTTTGTTTATACCAGTTAGAATTATAACTTTTCATCCAATTAAAAACTATATATTATGCATTTGTAGATTTTTATTATTATTTTTAAGTATAAACAGTATAATTTTTGAAGCTGGCAAGTTAGATTGTTATTCCGCACATTTTGGAGGTGGTAAAACTTTATCAATAGTGCATTATGTTTGTAAACTATATTTTATAGGTATAATAATAAAGAGGTATGGGACAGGAGTTTAAATTGTTTTGTTAAACAAAAAGTTCATATAATAAAGTAATGTTAAGCTTTTTAGTGTGCCTTATGAACCATTAGTGAGCCTTTCTCAGGTTGTTTCTTGTGCCTATAATAATAAAATTGATATTGATAATTATACAAGAACAGTTGTGTTTGTTATCATTGATGAAGCTTCTAGCCAATTAAATTCTAGAGCGTTTAAAACTAATATTGACGCAACATTTTTAAATACACTTATTACTTCACGGCATTATCATATTAATATATTATATAGTTCTCAGAAAATTTAAAACTAACTGATGCATTGATGCGTAATGTTACACAAAGAGTTATTAATTGTAAAAAGTGTGGAGGTTTTTAATTCAAAATGTATATAGTGCGGATGAGGTTGAAAATACAACGGATTTGACTTTTTAAAAACCACTTTATAGAACTGGCTTTTTGATATTAAATAAAGATTTTTAAAGCATATGATACACTTGCTACTGTTGATATGCTTAAAAAATCAGTAGAAGAGAATGATATGATGAGTGAGCAAGAAATATTAAGCCTTAGAGCAACTATAAATCCAAATGAAATGCCATCTCGTCCAAGTCGAAAGTTTTTTAAGTTTAGAAATAAGGGTAAATAATATAAATATCCTCAAGAGCCAAAAAGATTTTTCTCTTAATTATAACACTCTACAAGAAAATTGCTAACGGTTTTTATGTGCTACTATTAGAAGGCGAAAGAGAAACACTAACTTAAAATTTATATCCTCTTTCGCCGAAGCGAGTAACTGCACATAAAAAAACCATTGTCAAGGGGTGCGAGAGTATCGAGCATATATTTACCCCTTGACAATGGTTAGTTAGCAATTTAACTAGAATATTAGACTAATATGAATTTTATCTTACTTAAAGTTTATTTAGTTTATAATTTAGTCATTTACTAGAACTTACAGGCAGGGGTGTTTACACTCTCGAAATTGGATTTTTCTGCTATGATGGTTTTCCATAGCGAAAAATCCAAGGATACCAAGAATGTTGATAGTATATCATTAAAATTTCGTAGAAATTTTAATATTGTAAATTTTGATAAATTGCTGTAAAGATTGTATTATAGAAGATATTAAAAACTGTAGTCAAGGGCACGAAGTGTTTATTTACCTTGACTACAGTTTTTTTAATATGCTATTTCTTTGTGGTTATTTATGAGTATTCTGAATAAAGATTTTTTTCTGGATTTTTAAAAGCATATTATTCTTCCTCATTATAGTTTTCTTCAATCCATTTTTACTAATTTATTAATTAATCCGTTTACTGATTCACCTTTTGCGGTAATTTTGTTTTTGTTCCTTTGGGTAGTAGCTACCCCGTATCTGTCATATTTGAGTTTGTGTTTTTCATTTATACGCTTATATTGTTCTTTTTAATGGTAAATCTTTGATTTTTCATTTTTCACCTCCTAACATATTATATCATATTATAATATGTTAGTAAACAATTATCTTAACATATTGACTAACTATATCATTTTGTGATATAATTATTTTTAGATAAGAAAGAGTAAAAGTACATTGAAAATTAAATATAAACCCTAAGAAATTAACGAAAAAGGAGATTAAAAAAAGTTGTATATAGAACATGATGATAGTATACATTTTTATACTGAAGATTTTGATGGTTCACTTGTTGTTTATAAACAAATGATTAAAAATGAAGGTCTTATATTATTAAAATTACAAGAATTAAGATATCATTATTCATTAATTTTTTTCTTCTGATGTAGGAGAAAAACAAAAATGTAATATGATGGATGATTATATAAGTTGTCTTGTAAGAATACATTCAATTTTAGGAGTATTTTTCAGATAAGATAAAAATCAGATGTATGTGTACATTTTGCCTGTTTATCGAAAATGTAAAGATGATTTTAAATTTGATATGTATAATTTCAACCCAATTTCTTAATAAATACTTATTATTATATTAGTAATAATGTATAATTTAGTTGTCCGCTAATGTTTTTCGTTAAACTTGGGTTTCATGAATAGTTGCATAAGGCAGGTGATGGCTTTGAGAAATAAAACACATAGTTTTCGAAAATACTTGATATTTCTACAGTTAAATATTATTTTAGAGAAATAATATTTATTGTTTTAGCCTTGTTTTTTAGTTTGTACTATACTCTCGTATGGGAGAAATTATGTAGTTACACACAATCCGTCATATATTTTTATAATAATTGGCAGATAGATCTTCCTAAAAAGCAGTAAGGTTATTGAACAGTATGAGGATATAAATTGGCTTGGTGAAGGAAAATAGATTTTATATAATTGAAATTGATAAGGCTGATACTGCTGGCAGTTTCTTTGATTTGAAGTACTATTACACAGGAATTGCAGATGATGAAAAAGGAATACATGAAAAATTTTTATTGAAAATCCATACATAGAAAAGGATTTAGAGACAACTCTTATAAGTGATAACATTAAATTTAGGAAAAACTTCAGCTAAAAAGACAGGCCTGGGATGGAGGTTCTGAAGACAGCCGGTGTTTATATTCCTGCTTTGATGAAAAAACAGGTGTATACTATGTATTTGAACAGTTATTTTAAAGTTCATAGTTTTATCGGCTAATTATTATATAAAATTAAAGAGTGCCAATAGGTAATTCCTCTGTGACACTCTTCTATTATTTATTAATTAAACATTTTAATCAACAAATTTGCTTAGAACTTTCTGCTGGAAGTTTTAGCAAGTTTTTGCAGTTCAGCAATGTCTCCGGCTGAAAGAACTTGGTTTTTAAGATACTCACTAATAAATGTTTGTAAGGATCCATTATAAAATTGGTTAATTAATCTTTTGGTTTCAATTTCTCGAACTGAACGCTGAGTTACCAAGGCACTACAGATGAAACCAGGATCTGTTCTTGCTACAGCACCTTTATCAATCAAACGTTTAATAACTGTATAAGTAGTATTTTTCTCCCAACCAATATACTCTTTTATAATTTTAGAAATATCTTTAGCTGCAAGCTCTTTATTTGACCATAAAAGTTCCATAATGTTAAGTTCACCTTCGTGCAATCTCAGTTCGCTCATAATACACTCCCCACTCAATCTATACTACTCTTGTCTAACATTTTTTTACTATAACAGTAGTATATAATTATTCGTTCATAAAGTCAAGCATTTGATAAAGATTTAAGTTTTATTCGCAATAAGCTGATTTATAAACTCACATACTCTTCTACCGATTTTCCATCAAAGTAGTCAAAGAAATTTTTCTTAAAGTTTTTTTATTTTATTTTCTTCAAAGTCACCAATTGAAATAGCAGTAATGATTTCATCTCATAAGCTTTCAACAAGTTTTCCCGGAATGAAGTCTAAGTATTCATAATAAAAACCTCTGGAAGAAATATATTCATCTAAGTCAAAGGAATAAAACAACATAGGGATGTTTAAGAGGGCTGCTTTCAAATATTACCGATGAATAATCTGTGATAAGAATATCAGTTATAAAACAAAAAGTTCATTTAACTCCTCGTTTGTTGATAAATCAAGCACCTTATCCTTATATTCATCAGCTATAATAGCTTATTATTTACGATGAGGATGATGTTTAATTATTATTCTGTATTCATCACCAAACTGATCAAATATCTTTTTATAATCAAAACGGTAATGAGGATAATTACCCTCCTTTTTACTTAAGCCTCTAAAGGTAGGTGCAAAAAGAATTACTTTTTTATCTTTTAATGTAGGATATGAGGAGTATATTTTTTCTCTAACATCCATCTTATAAGTTTCATCAAAAAAAATATCAGTTCTTGGTATGCCTGTAGAAATGACATTGTCTATATTCATACCAAAGGCTTCAGCATAATATTTAGACACACTTTTTGAGCTAACCAGACAGTAATTATAAGTTCTATGTGAACGGCTATCCTGAGACCAGCAGCCATCCTTACTAAGCCTGCTAAAACCAAAGGTCTTAAAGGCTCCACAGGCATGCCATACTTGTAAAAGATAGTTATCATTACGATTTTTTATTTCATAAACTGAACGAATGTAATCATCAATTAAGATAACTTTAGAAGTTGCAAGGTAGTATCCATACTTAAAGCAGGATATTAGACTTTCTTTTGTATCAAGCACAGTTTTTATTTCAATATGTTTATTTTTAATTAGTTCTGAATAAATATTTTCATAGTTACCACTTATACTATTCCTACGGTTTGATATAAAAGCAACCCTATTTTTTTTGAGGCTGAAAAACTTAAATAGATAAAAACCAAGTTTAGTCATAAAATTCTTAAAGGTGCTAAGCCCTATCTTTTTATCCATAACTATCTCAGCCCGCCATCTGATATGTTCTATAATCCTCATTATTTTGTTATATTTTTTGGGGGAGGCAGTGTGCAGAAGCCCTATAGTTTCAAGGGCAGCCTCTATAGTAAAAACAGGCATGAGAAAGACAGCCAAGATAAAGAGTACAAAACCCCACACAAATGAAACCATTCCATTTAAAATGTTTAAAATCCCATTTGTCAAGTTTTTATCATCGGCCGTCCTTATTAAGTTTATTCTCAGTTTATTTTGAGACAGTGATACTAAATATTCTTTTTGAAGAAAAAAATTTTTAGTTCATCTGATTTTTCTAAAACTATATCCGTAAATACATCATTACCATAGGTAAACTCAATTTTAGCTTCAATATTTTCAGGTTTATTACAGTCAATATATAAATCTTTTATAGAATAATAGTATCCTGCCAGAATGAAAAATCTCTTCACATTTGTTTCAGGAAGGTAAGTTTTTATAGGAATTGGAAGCCTTCTGTATTTATTTCCTGATATAAAAAACAATAGTAACAATGGGATTTCTAACATCAGGCTTATAATCTCCGGTTACTTTAACATCTATGTTTAAAGTAGTTTCAGTTATATTCAACTTAAGTATGCTTATCTCAAAACATTCCAAAAACTACATCCCCCTCATCCATATATGCTGTGTATGTAAAATTACTTGTTCCATTCCATTATGGTTTTTCCGCCGGGCTTTTGTATATCAAGCTCAAATGCCCGATTCATGTCAGGTATATTCTTAACTGGAACAATATTATTGATTATATTGCTTAGATAATTTACCATCCAAGGATTTTCGTTTAACATATTGACCGTCATTTTAAAATCTTCACGCCCACTTCTGCTGCTTCCATAAAGCCTTAATCCCTTTTCAAGTACCATTCTGGTATTAATAGGAACAGGATATTCTGAAACACCAAGAAGTGAAATAGTTCCTTCAGGATTAATAAAGTCAATAATTTGTTCAATAGCCTGTCCGCTTGCCGCATTGCCAACACATTCAAAAGCATGGTCAAAGCTTATATTTTTTAATTCACTGGCTACATTGTATGTATTTTCTGCAAATGAAAAGCTTGCAAGCTTATCTTCATTTACTCCAAAAATAGAAAGTTTTGACTCAGGTAACATCGACTTTAAGAAAATACCTGTAATAAAGCCTAAATTTCCATCTCCAAAGATAGCAATATTATTCCTTCTACCATGTGAAAAATTCTTAAATCTAAGAATTGAATGCACACTTACACTCATTAATTCAACGAAAGCAGCTACATGATTGTCAATACTCTCAGGAAGCTTAACAACCCTGTCTGCATCAAGGGCTACCAAGTCCTGCATAAATCCATCGAAACCACTTGCCCTAAACTTAGAGCTCCTCAGGTAGTTTTCAGCTATGTACTCATCTTTTTCAACAGGTGTATTGGGTATCATAACCACCTTGTCGCCTACTTTAACCCTGTCTGAACAGGACTGAACGACTACACCTATAGACTCGTGGATTAGTGCCATAGGCAGTTTTTTGTTCAGTATGGCTGCAGGACGAAGCCCCTGATAATATCTCTGGTCGGCATGACAGATAGAGAGAAACTGTGGTCTTACTATGACCTGATTATCTTTAAATAACTCAATATCCGAAAATGCAACCTCAAATCTCCTGGGTGCAACCAATCTATATACGGTATTTAGCATATTTTACTCCCTGTCTGTATTAATCAAAGTTTCAGCTACTGTTAAATCATACGGATAGGTAATCTTGATATTAAATACCTCTCCACTCACAAGATGTACGGCCTCGCCCTTAAGCAGATAAATCTTAGCAGCATCTGTAAGTATAGCCTTCTCCTCAGCAGTAAGTGATAAATAAAGTTCTTTAAGCCGTTTTGCCCTAAAGCTCTGAGGTGTCTGTCCCTGGTACACTTTAGAGCGGTCAGGAATACTGCTTATCTTTTCTCCGTCTATGCTTTCTACTATTGTATCCGTAGCAGGGATAACTGTATCACAGGCACCTACCTTAACAGCAGCCTTTATATTATCCATAATTATTCTATGTGTAACAAAAGGCCTAACCGCATCATGGGTTACAATGATGGTATCATCATCAAGACCGAACTTCTCTTCTATGTAGTTAATGGCATTCATAATAGTTGAATTTCTATCGCTGCCGCCTGCCATAACCTCAACCTTTCCACTCCCTTAAGATGTTTGTTGATTATATCCTTTGTATAGCTTATCCAGCTTTCAGGAACTAGGACTATAATCTTCTCAAACTCTTCATTTACAACAAACTTTTCAATGGTGTGCAGAATAATAGGTTTGCCGCCTACATTTAGATACTGCTTTGGCTTTTCGGCATTTCCCATTCTGCTGCCTATACCACCTGCACAAATAACTGCAAATACCATAATAACCTCCTATTTATCAAGTAAACTAACTATTAAATTGGCTACTCTCTGCCCTGCCTTGCCGTCTAACTCATCAAAGAACTTGTGCTTGAAAGCATCTATCTTCTCGCTCTCAAAGTCCTTCTTGTCTATGGCTTCAATGAGCGAATCCATATTGTAGACTATCTTACCAGGTACAAAGGAGTCGTATTCATAATAAAATCCTCTTGTTGCAATATAGTTCTGTAAGTCAAAAGAATAAAATAACATAGGAATGTCAAGGAGACTCGCCTCAAATACCACAGAAGAATAATCTGTTATAAGTACATCAGTAATGAATAAAAGTTCATTTAACTCTTCATTATCAGACATATCAATGATTTTTCCTTCGTATTCAGCAGGAATCTCTACCCTGTTATTCACAAAAGGGTGATGCTTTATTATAATAACATATTCTCCTTTAAAATGCTCATATAATTTTATAAAATCGAAACGGTTTTCAGGATAATATCCAGACTTTTTACCATTACCTCTGAAAGTAGGAGCAAAAAGAATCACATTTTTACCCTTCAAATGAGGATATTTACTGTAGATTTCATTTCTTGCCTTTTCCTTATATTCCTCACTAAAGAAGATATCAGTTCTCGGTACACCTGTAGGAACAACCTTTTCAAGTGAAAGCCCAAAGCCTTCTGCATAGTATTTACAGATTTCAGAAGAACTAACTGTACAAAAATCATAGTTTCTATGGGCATTATTCTTCTGCTTCTGCCCACCGGGTCTTCCGAGTCTGCTGAAACCAAAGGTCTTAAATGCACCGCAGGCATGCCAAACCTGAATGAGATAGTTATCTTCTCTTCGGGGAATCTTATAAATAAGTTCTATATAATCATCTACTAAAAGCACCTTTGCGGTAGCCATATAATATCCGTACTTAAAGCAGGTAAAATAACCTTCGGCCGTATCAAAGACAGTTCTGATATCAAGTTCCCTATTACCTATCAATTTGTCATAAATATATTCATAGTTGCCGCTGATACCATCTCTTCTATTTGAAATAAACACTATTCTGTTCTTCTTAACTTTGAACAGCTTAAAGAGATCAAAACCCAATTTAGCAAGGCTTAACTTTAAATAAGCGAAACTTAAATTCTTTCTAATTATACCACTAACTCTCCATTTTATGTGAAAAAGAATTCTCATAAGACCGGATTTGTTATTTCTGGGTGCAGACTTAACACAGCACAAAAAATTAAGCAGGGCTTCAATTACAAATAATGGGAAAAGAGCTATTGCGGTTATAATCAGAACAAGGCTCCAAAGCAGATTTACAAAGCCTTGACAGGCACAAATGATATTATTTTTAATACTGGTTTCCTGTTCAATTTGTAAAGGCTTAATCACTATATCCTGATGTTTTTTACCAAAGCCTATATTGTAGAATTCTGAACCATAGATAAGCAAATCACTTGATTCAGTCATTACAGGACTTACAAATAGGTTATCACCATATGATATTTCAAGGCTCATCCTTATTTTTTCTGCATCAGACTCCTTAAAAAAAACACTATTCAAAAGATAAGAATATCCTGCAAAAAAGTCGAAAGTTTTTAAATCTTCACTTGGATAATATGCCTGTATAGGCATTGGAATTCTGCGGTTTTCCTGACCGTTGTCAAAAATTACGGTTACCATAGGCTTTCTTACCTTAGGATCATAATCACCTCTGACCCTTAGTCCTATCTTAAGAGTTGAATTTTCAACAAATAATTCAAAGATTTTAACACTTATATTCACTAAATAACCTCTTTCCATATAACTAAATATTTAAATATTAAACTAAGTCTAAAATGAGCTCTCTCATAGCCTGCAATGCCTTTCCTCGGTGGCTTATTTTATTCTTCTCATCAGGAGAAAGTTCAGCAGAAGTCCTGCCATATTCAGGTAAATAAAAAATTGGATCATAGCCAAAACCATTACCGCCCCTTTGTTCATAGCCAATGAGTCCTTCCATTACCCCCCTTTTCACAAATTCTCTGCCATCAGGCAAAACCAAAGAAATCACACACACAAATCTGGCTCTTCTCTCTTTTCCCTTTGCCTGACTAAGTTTATCAATAATATAATTGTTCTTATAATCATAGTCTGTATCTCTTCCAAGATATCTTGCTGAATATATTCCAGGCTCACCATTTAGATAATCTATCTCAAGACCTGAGTCATCTGCAAGAGCCGGAATTCCTGTAAGCTTTGCAAGGGCTCTTGCTTTAATAAGAGAATTTTCTTCAAAATCAGCACCATTTTCCTCTATATCTATAGAAATATTCATTTCTTTCATTGATACTACTTCAATAGGAAAATCCTTAAGTATTTCTTTAATTTCCTTAACTTTACCGTCATTTGTTGTGGCAAAAACTATTTTTTCCATTATTCCTCATTTTCCTTGAAAGCCTGAACTACAGCCTTGTAAACAGCTTCGGCACAGGCAGTCATTTTTTCACTGTTTAAAATTATTTTTAAGTCATTTTTATTTGTCAAATATCCAATTTCTACAAGGGCCGAGGGCATGGTGGTATGTCCCAAAACATAATATCCGCTGCCTTCAACTACACCTCGTTTCTTTGTATGAATTGAATTGCAAATCCCATCTAATATTAATGTTGCAAATCTTTTTGAGCTAACCTTTGTATTTTTAATTTTTTCATTATAGTGTATTTCACTGCCTCTGACCTCATTAAAATTAATAGGACTGCCTTCTACAGTATAGTTATTATTGTGTATACTCAAAAAGAAATCAGCTCCTAATCCATTTGCTAAATCAACCCTGGTTCTTCTATATAGGAAGGTATCCCTTGTTCTGGTAAAATACACCTTGATATCATTCTGTTTATCGAAAAATTCTTTTAATTTCAAACCAAAAGCCAGAACGGTATCCTTTTCAAATGTCCGGCTGTCACCACTGAAGGTACCTGCATCTTTTCCGCCATGACCTAAGTCAATTACTAATATCTTATTATATACATCCTTTGGTTTTTTGAGAGAAATATAATAATTATCATCATCTTCAAATAGTTCAGGAATATATAACTTATTAAAAGTAAGGGCTAACCTTGTAAAAGATGTATTTTCATTTAATATTTTTAATATTTATGATAGGATCATCACTTACTTGTTGCTTTTTCACTGCCATTTTTCAACTTTTTTCATAAGCTTCTTTGTCTTTTTCAGATACTTCAGGATTTTCCATTTAAAAATGCATTCAGATAAGGCGGAAATATCATTTTTTTCAGGTTCGCCATTAAATTCCCTTGATTTGAAATATCTTTTTAACTGAAGAAGAATTATAAAAAATTTTTTTGATTTTATTTTTATGTCCAGATATACGGTTCTATAATTATATTCATCTGTAATTACTGCAAGTTGATTTTCTTTATCCTGTTTTGGTATAACTACATAATTATCAGGCATTTTATCCCTATCAAATACAAAATTTGACTGAACCATCTCAAAGCCGTCTGAAGCTGCAGCAGCTTTATTTTTAGTCTCAAGATAATTGCCGGGTATGGTTACAGCAGCTTTAACAGAACTGTTCCAAAGAGTTATTCTTTCAACCTTCTGTCCCGAAAAAATAGAGGAAAACAACAGAGCCACTGTCATAAATGAAACACTGGCTGCCGTTATTTTCCTAAGCTCTTTTTTTTTACCATTTGAGTTCATTTCAAATTACTCCAAAACATTTAGGCTGAATTTTTAAATTGCTAATAATAACCAACATATCTATTATACAGCAATAATATAGTTTTTCAAGTAAAAATGATAATAAGTTAATCAGTCAATTTTTGTCTTGGAGGTTTTGCCCCCTGATATGAGTAAAAATATGTCTTCATCATACCGTTATATATCTTTCTATTTTTATCAGGCTTTCTTCCAAAATATTTGGGAGCATCTTCAAAGCCTGTAATAATGTAATATGACCATTCATCAAGTTTTGAGAAAGCCTTCCCCATTTCTTTATAAAGTTCAGGCATAGCATCTTTTTCCTCAAGTCTTTCGCCATATGGCGGGTTGGTAATAATAAAGCCATACTTTTTTGCGCTGCTTATATCTCTCATATCTCTCTGCTGAAAATGAATATTTCCCTCAAGTCCTGCAAGCAAAAGATTGCCTCTTGCGGCATCAAGGGCTGAAGAATCAAGATCATAACCACGGATAGAAAGTTTGGTTTCTCTGTCTATAAGATTCTCTGCCTCTTTTTTAGCTTCCTTAAATAGGCTTTTAGGCAGGATATTATCCCAAGTCATGGCCTGGAACTCTCTTTTTATGCCTGGTGCAATATTAAGTCCTATCATAGCTGCTTCAATAGGTATAGTGCCGCTTCCACAGAAAGGATCTATTAGAAGCCTGTCTTTCTTCCACGGAGTAAGGCTGATGAGTGCAGCTGCCAATGTTTCTGTGATAGGAGCTTTTACGGTAAGCTTTCTATATCCTCTTTTGTGAAGAGACTCTCCGGAAGTATCAAGTCCAACAGTAACCTCATCTTTTAAAATAGTAATTCTAATTGGATACTCACTTCCATCTTCAGGAAATCTAAGAAGATTATATTTGCCGGATAACCTGTCAACTATAGCTTTCTTTACTATTCTTTGAATATCAGAGGGAGAAAAGAGCCTGCTCTTTATTGAAGATGCCTTTTTCACCCAAAACTTACCATCCTTGGGAATGAAATTTTCCCAAGGAAGTGACTTGGTCTTTTCAAAGAGTTCATCAAAGGTAACAGCCTTGAAACTGCCAACCTTAAGCAGCACTCTTTCAGTGGTTCTAAGAAATACATTACATCTTGCAATAGCTTCTGCACTGCCCTTAAATGAAACCCTTCCATCAACAACTTCAGTCACCTCATAACCAAGGTTTATAATTTCTCTTTTTAACACTGCCTCTAAACCAAAGTGGCAGGGTGCAAATAACTCAAATTCTTTAATCAAGGAAACCTCCAAAATCTAATTATTAACTCCAGGTTTTTCAGCAAGTGTAACAGTAACATCATGCTTTATATATTCACCATTTTCATACCTGTAAAATGTTACCTTAACTTTATCACCTTTCCGCTTACCTAAAATTATAGAGTTAATAGCGTCTGATTTCAAGGTCTCATTATCATTTAGTGCTGCAATTATATCACCTTTAATAAGGCCTGCCTTTTTTGCACCACCTTTTTCGGCTACATCTGAAATATATAGTCCATAAGGCATATTGAAAGCTTCATGCGAAGCATCATCTATTTCTTTATAATATATTCCTAAATAACCTCTCTCTTTATCAGTAAGATTTTTAGAAGTTTTGAGTTCACTTATAAGAGGTTTTACTGTAGCCATGGGGATAGCATAGCCCATACCTTCTACAGCTCTATCTGAAAATTTTGCGGAATTAATACCCACTACTTCCCCATTGAGATTTAAAAGTGCTCCACCTGAATTTCCGGGATTAATAGCGGCATCTGTCTGAATGAGTTTCATTGTAATATCGTTAACTGTGACTACCCTGTCTTTTGCACTTATATATCCGACAGTCAGAGATTGTCCATAGCCTAGGGCATTTCCTATAGCCATAGCCATCTGTCCTACTTTTAACTTATCAGAATCCCCTATTTTAGCCACTTTTACCTTATCTATAGTTTTCTTATTAAGCTCGGAAAGCCTTACTTCTATAAGGGCTAAGTCTGTATAGGCTGCTCTTCCTTTAATTTTACCTTTGGCTGTGCTTCCATCAAAAAAAGCTACTGCTAAATGTGTAGCACCATCAATTACATGATTGTTGGTAATTATAAATAAGCTTTTGGCGTCTTTATCAACAATCACCCCTGAACCCATATCCTTAGTTTTTCTTGTTTGTCTTCCAAACCAGCTCATAATACTCTCTTCACCCTCTGTAGTTATAGCTACAAGAGATGGCATAGCTGCATCGACTACATCAGATAAATCAGCAGTTCTCTCTTCTGCCAGTTTTGAATAAGTACCGGTACTGGGGAGTTTTACGCTTTCTTTTGTTTCAGGTAAATTTTTATTAGAGCCGCTGCTGTTGTCAGAATGATTTTTTTCACCTTGTCCGTTAAGTCCATCTGTAACAACTGTTCTGCTTGTAAGTGCATTAAAGCCGGTTATGCCAAAACCTATCATTCCCGCAATTATCATACAGAAAATCAGCACAAGTATTAATAATGCCTTATTTGTACCATTATTTTGTCTCTCATCCATGTTTTATCCTTTCTTCGTATAAGAACGAGTAAGTGCTTAACTTTTTTAGTTTCATATGCACACCATAATTGTGAATATTTTATCATGTTACTGTGAATTCTTTGTGTCTTTTTTTGTAGAAAATTATATAAAAATGTACTATAATAATAGCATTAACTATTAGGAGTACCATAGATGATTAGAGAAAACCAAAAAATACTTAACAGAGTTTATATAATCTGCGATATGCTTATAACAATTTTATCTTTTGTATATGCCTGGCTTATAAAATTTGAAATATTTCCACCTGAACATACAATGTGGTGGCCGCTTATACACTACATGAAGTTTTTAATATATCTGCTGCCTATATATTTATTCATATATCTGGCTTCGGGAGTTTATTCTCCTATGCGTCAAATCAGGCTAAGATTTGAAATGTGGAATTTTTTTAAGGCAAATACGATAGCTGTTATTACATTTCCGGTTTTGCTTTACATATTAAAGGAAAGAGATATTTCACGTTCTTTTATACTGATATTTTATGGGGTAAATGTTTTTTTTGGATGGACATTTCGTTTCTTCTTGAGAAAATTACTTCATGCTGCAAGGAGAAAGGGATTTAATCAAAAGCATATGCTGATAGTGGGCTATAGTTCAGCAGCAGAAAGCTATATAGATAGATTAATATCAAATCCACAATGGGGATATAGGATATTAGGGATTCTGGATGATGGTAAAGCAAGAGGTTCAGAATACAGAAACATAAAGGTTTTGGGCTCTATTTCAGAACTTGAAGCTATGTGCAGTACCCATAATTTAGACGAAATAGCCATTACTCTTAGGCTTAAAGATTATAATAAATTGGAACAGATAGTTGCAATTTGTGAGAAAAGCGGAGTTCACACACAGTTTGTGCCGGATTATAATAATGTAATTCCAACTACTGCACATACAGAGGATATTGATGGATTACCTGTAATCAATATTAGAAATGTACCTCTTAGCAATTCGTTTAATAAATTTATTAAGCGCATTGTAGATTTATTTGGTGCAGTATGTATGCTGCTGGTATTTGGCCTTCCTATGCTGATAGTCAGTATACTAATAAAACTTACATCACCAGGGCCTCTGATTTTTAAACAAATAAGAGTAGGACTTCACAATAAAGAATTTAATATGTATAAATTTCGTTCTATGAAACTTCAGGATGCCGGTGCAGAGAAAAAAGCCTGGACTACTAAAAATGATCCAAGGGTAACCAAGATAGGTGGATTTATAAGAAAAACCAGTATAGATGAACTTCCTCAGGTTTTTAACGTACTTAAAGGTGACATGAGTTTAGTGGGTCCAAGACCTGAACGTCCTTTCTTTGTAGAAAAATTTCAAGAAGAAGTACCTCGTTACAATGTAAAACATCAGGTGAGGCCGGGTATAACCGGTTGGGCTCAGGTAAATGGATTTAGAGGAGATACTTCCATTAGAAAGAGAATAGACTGTGACCTGTATTACATAGAGAATTGGTCACTTGGACTTGATTTTAAGATACTTTTTCTTACTTTTTTCAAAGGGTTTTATTAATAAAAAATGCTTATTAAGTTTAATTAAAAAAATTCTCTGTAGTAAGGATAGGTGCTGTTGCCGGGAATATTTTCTTAGTAACAGCACTTATCTATTCTACAATTGTCGCATAAACTCTTTTGGCTGAGTTGCCATCTAACCATTTATAATATTTTTTTACAAATTCTCTTCTAAGTAATTTGATTTTTTCACTTTCACCCTGCAACAGGTCTTTAGATATAATATCTCCAAGTTCTTCTTCTGTCATGGGTATAATGCCCGGCAGGTCTTTATTATAGTCTAAATAAAATCCTCTTCCATTCAAACCAAAATCCACTATGTCATCAGCAAAGAAGTACATAGGCCTGTCTAGGACACAGTAATCGAAAATCAATGAAGAATAATCAGTTATCAGTCCATCTGATACAGCCATCAGTTCATTCAAATCTGAATAATCTGAAACATTTACAACTCTATCTGAAATATTTTTATGGCTAAAAGCCATGCTTACAAAAGGATGAAGTCTTAAAAATATTATTGAGTCATCATCCAGTTTAGATAACAGCTTTAATATATCAATATGAAGCTTAGGATTATTTACTTCATCATCCCTAAAAGTAGGAGCATATAAGATTATTTTTTTACCACTTAAAAACAATATTATATGCCATTGATATTTTATTTTTAATTTCATTTTGTTTTTGAGATTTATCATTATCATTTATAAATTTTAAGAGCCAATCAGTTCTGGGCAGTCCTGTGGCGTAAACCTTGTTCCTATCAATGCCAAAAGCACCTGCGTACTCTTCTACAAGTAAATCAGAATTAACAAAAAGATAGTCTATATTGCTGTTTATCTTTTTTTCAAGAAGCTTAACTCTGCCGGTATTACTGTCCTGACCAAATTTTTTGATACTGCCTGTTCCATGCCACAGTTGTAGTACAGCAGTTTCTCTTCGTATTTTAAAATATGACATTGGCATAAATGCATTATCCATAAGAATTATCTCTGCTCTGCTCATAATGAAGGGTATCACAAAGAGGAGATGGAAAAAGGCTTTCCTCTCCTCCTTAGCCATATAATAAAATTGATATTTACCTTTTTTGCTCATATAATTGGTCAAAGCCTTAATATTTCCACTTTCAGAACCATCATGTGTCATTACTGAGAATACAAGCCCCTTTTTAATGGAAAAAAGCGAACCCAATCTATAGTTTAGGGCAAACAAGGCATAGGTAAGTTCTTTTATATTCATAAGTTAATCACACCTAAATATTTAGTATAAATTTATCCTGTTTTTTATAGAATACAAAGAGTCCTATTATCACACTTGAAAGTGCAATTGTAACAGAATAATATAAACTCCATTTATCGATAGGGCTTCCATAAATAGCATTTCTAAAATTATTTATACAAGCATAAACAGGATTATACTGAATTATCCATCCATAGCCATGCTTAATAACCTTCTTAGGATTGTAGAATATGGCAGAAGAATACATTATCAGCATAAGCATGACTTCCCAAAGATACTCTAAATCCCTAAAGAAAACTGCCATAGTCGCAAGTACCATTCCTATTCCTATAGTCATAAATAAAAGAGTTACAAGAGGAATTAGAGCTGCAAATATATGTTTGGTCGGATATACTCCCAAAACAAGGGAAACTATAACCAAGACAGAAAGTGAAACCAAAAATATCAGGTAGTTTGCTATAATTGTAGAAAATGGGTATATGTATTTAGGAACATATACTTTCTTAATTATTGAAGCATTACTTCTTATGGACTTGCAGGCGGCCTTTGTACCCGAAGAGAAGAAACTATACAAAAGCCTGCCTGAAAGTACATAGATAGGGAAAGATCTGTCGCTTTTTCCATAAAAACCCGAGAAAACAATGGTAAGTACTATCATTGTTAAAAGCGGTTCAAGCAGGGTCCAAAGTATGCCCAAATAGGAACGCCTGTATTTTAGTTTAATATCCTTCTTCACGAGTTCAAATATTAAAAAAATCTGAACTTTTTAAAATTCTTTATTACATTTGATAAAACTTTCATCTAATCCTGCCTCATTCGTTTTTATTCTCTAAATCTGATGTTTTTTCATCATTTTTATCAGATTCACCAGCGGTGCCTTTATCATTATCATACTCTTCTTTACTTTTTGCCGCAGAAGAAGTGGAAATATCTATAGCACTTTCAGAAACTGTAGAATCTGAATTATTACCAATATCCGTAACTTTTATTGTAACTGCTTTATTACTTTCGATTTTCACGCCATCAATATCCTTAAATTTTACAACATAAGAATAGTCTCCGGCTTCTCTAATGTTAGATAAGTCAATATATGGTTCAATATCTGTTTTTTCAATATTTTTTAGCTTATCGGATAAGCCGCTAAGTGTAACAGTAATTTTTTCAGAACCGGTAAATTCATAGTTAAATGCATCAGATTTATTATTTAAGCTGATATCAGAAGGAAGTATCTCAACTTCTTTAGTACCAAGGCGGACTATATTACACTTAGCATTAATAACAACATCTTTGTCTACCAGATATATTCCTTCTTCTATATAGTCAGAGAGATTGATGGAAGCTTCTACATCCGTAATTTTTCCCTCTATATTTAGTGGTATAGTTATTGCAGTTAATTTTGAAAGTAATTTATCAGCTCCTGCTACTGTAACTGTCTTAGGTTCATAATCAATGTCTTGTACTGAATAACCCTTATACGGCTCGCCATGTGATTCTACAACGATAGAAACGGTCTTTGTCTTATATACATTGACGGCAATACTTACAGGATTATCAGAAAATTTAAGGCTTCCTGTAGTAATCTCATTTCCATCTGAATCATAGGCTATTGGAGTGCCATCTAAATTAAAGGAAGCATTCGCTCCGTCAATATCAGCTTTTACCTTAACTACAGATATTTTTTCAACAGATGTCTTACCTCCGCTAACCGTAATAAGATTAGGCTTTGCAATAGCTTCTCCGACATAGTACCCAGACTTAGCCTCACCGGATTTTTCTACAGTTACAGAGAATTGCTTGGTGACAAGGTCCTCAAGCTTAACAGCAAGAAGCTTGGCACTTCCCACTATAGTTATTTCGACATTATCAGACTTGGTACAAACTACATCAATATTGGCATGATAGGTAGGTGATAATTTGGATACATCTGCAGTAGCTTTAAAATCAGAAGCCTTGAGGTTCTTGATAAGACTTGCATTTGCCTTTACTCTTATAGTGATAGTATCACCTTCTATAACTTCATACACTTTACCGGAAGAAGCTATAGAGTCACCATTTATAATGTCTACTCCTAATGTAAAATTGGTAGTTGCCACAGGATCATAGGTGTATACAACTAAAATCCATAGTATAATTGCTATAACTACCGAGCCAAGCTTAAGTACTATATTTTCAGTAAACAGCTTTTTCATAACTAATCATCTCCATCCTGTCTATTGCGAAACAGATGTTTTTTAACCTTCTGCCATTTTAATTTTGTTTCATTAGCAAAAGGATCTAATTTTTGGAATTTAACCAGTTCGGATTTAAGTTTTCCACCATCTACATTTCTTATTAATTTTCCATCTTTGGCAAGTGAAACCTTACCTGTCTCTTCAGAAACTACAATTGTCAGGCTGTCTGTTACCTCACTGACGCCAACCGCAGCCCTATGCCTGGTTCCAAGTTCTTTGCTAAGCGACATATTGGCAGAGAGCGGCAGATAACAGGTTGCAGATACTATCCTGTCACCCTTCATAATAACCGCTCCGTCATGAAGGGGCGTATTATGTTCAAATATATTGATGAGCAATTGGCTGCTAACCAGTGCATCAACCGGTATGCCGCTTTTTTCATACTCAATAAGACTTGAATTTTTTTCAATTACAACAAGTGCTCCGGTTTTATTTCTTGCAAGCTCAAAAGAAGCTTTGATAAGTTCTTCTATCGTCCTGTCAGAAAACCTATTGTTATCATCAGACTCAGACAAACTAATAAATTTTGGAAATAGGTTTCTTCTGCCAAGATCCTCCAGTGCTCTTCGAAGCTCCGGCTGGAAAATAATAACTAAGGCAATAATGCCTACGCTCAGTGTGTTTCTGATTATCCACAAAATCACATCAAACTGCATTATTGCTGCAAACATAGAAAAGACAAGCAATACTAACAAGCCCTTAAATAAAGTCCAAGCTCTGGTGTATTTTATCCATTTTATAATATTATAAATTATAAAGGCTAAAATAAGTATTTCTAATACATCTGTCAATTTAAATGCCGGTAAGGTAAGCCAGGTAAAATAATCACTTATTGTTTCTATTATTGTTTCCATTTAACACTTATTCCTTCTCTGCGTCTTCATTACCATTAATTTTTAAAATATTGAGATCAGGGGATGTAACAGAAAGTTTTGGTACTGCTGTTACATAATAAAAATAATCGTCATCATCAAATTGCAAATGCTCAACGGAACTGTAATCTAATAGGTAATTAAAGAATTGTACTATAAGAGCCAATCCTCCAGACAATAAAGTTCCTATAAAAACCCACAGAACATCAATCTTTATTTCAAATATCAGTCCACCAACTATCATTATAATTAAATTAGCTATCATTCCGACTATTATCCCTAAAACATATGCATTGGAAACAGCAAGCCGTCTGCATATGTAGGTAGCGAAAAATACACCTATTGCAGCAGCTATCATCAGTATCATAAGTTTATTTTCAATTAAAGATTTTATGACAAACACATAGGTCTGAAGATTATCTTCTATCTGTACGCTGCCTGAAGACATTTTGACAGCTTCCTTAATAATATTGAAAAGTGTTGAAACCAAAATTCCCGGTATAATAGCAAATATTGAAATAGGACTCCCGGTAAGTCCTACAGCCATTGGTGTAAGAGCTTCCAGATGGAAAAATGAAAGTACCGGTACTGCGATAACAAGTGCACTGTATCCGGGGGCAAATCTAATTAACATAAAATAAAGTATAGCAATAATAATAATAAATATAAATGATAGAAACATTGAAGCAGAATATATATGTACAATCATAAGCATGGCTGCAAAAAACACAGTGACTCCGGTTGGAAGGAAAGCAGATATAGCTGATAATAAAACTATAACTGAAATTCCGGTAAGTTTCTCATTATAACCTAAATTCCCATTTATTAGGGCAAATGTAATGAAGGCTGCAAGAAACCTGAAAATTGGGGTTATCGCAGAATTATATTTTGTAACTACATTCTTAATACTGTCTCTTATTAAAAGCAGCTGAATCATTTAATGTCCTCCTCTGACTCCTCATCATACATGCGTTCAAGCTTTAACAATAATTTGTTATATTTTGTAAATTTTTTCTTGTTTGTAATGTAGCTATATACGGAATAAAAAAATGTAAATACCAAATATATTACCATAACAATCAGGTAAGCGCCTAAAATTTTGAAGCCGAGTGTTTTGTAATCAAGACTTGTAGCGTTTTTAATAAGGTACTCAAGATTGTATAAAACAATAAGTATCAAAATCAAGGCATATCCAACTGTGACACTTGCACCTGTTTTTAATAAAGCCCATCTTATATGATCAGATCTAAAAAAGCTAATGTCCTTAAGTACAGCCTTACCTGATTTTGACTTTTCAAATATTGCCATTTTAGACATTAAGCCTACTTTATCTTTAACTATCATATATTACCTCTGTATTATTATTTTTCATCCAATTTATTTTGATAAAGTTCTGCTATTTCCTCAGAAGTTCCGTAAGCTGCAAGGTGTCCCTTCTCTAAAAGAATAGCTTTATTACAAAGATCCAGTACCTGTTCAATTGAATGAGATACAAAAAGTACGGTAACATCGTTCTCAATCATAGACTTAATTTTATTAGTACTTTTTTTTCTAAATTTGGCATCTCCTACAGAAAGTACCTCATCTAGAATCAATATATCAGGTTCAACTATCGTTGCAATTGCAAAACCAAGCCGGGATTTCATGCCTGAAGAATAGTTTTTAACAGGTACATTTATAAAGTCTCCAAGTTCTGAAAAATCCACAATTTCTTGATATTTTTCATTTAAGAATGCTTTGGAGTGGCCTAACATTGCTCCATAAAGATATATGTTTTCAGCCCCTGTATACTGTTTATTAAATCCCGCACCAAGTTCCAACAAAGGTGCAATATTCCCTGATATCTTCACTCTTCCTTCTGTTGGCTTTAATACTCCCGAAATAACCTTTAGAAGTGTACTTTTGCCGGCTCCATTAAGACCGACCAAACCTACCCTGTCTCCTTTTTTTATTTTAAAGGAAATATCTTTTAATGCCCAGAACTCTTTGTAATTAAGCTGCTTTTTTTAACAATTTAATTACATAGTCTTTAAGATCATCAACTTTTTCGGAACTCATATTAAATTTCATTCCTACTTTTTTTCAACTTCAATTGCGTATTTGCCCATTATCCATCCTTTATCCAAAAAATATATAAAAAATTTGGAAATATATAATCTAAAAGATTATTCTACCACTATTTTAATCAGGTATCAAGCTACCTGACAAGTTCTCTTATTTTTATTCCTTCAGGAGTGATGGCAAGTCCTCCTCTTGCGGTTTCCTTAAACCTGGAATTAAGGCTGTCTCCTACATCCTTCATAGCATCTATAATTTGGTCAGGCGGTATTCTCACTGTTATACCTGCCAGAGCTACATCAGCTGCAGAACAGGCATTTACAGCACCTATTACATTTCTTTTTACACAGGGAACTTCAACAAGTCCGGCCACGGGATCGCAGACAAGTCCTAAAAGATTTTGAATAGCCATGCCGGCAGCTGTTATCATCTGCATTGGAGAGCCTCCTTTTAGATATACAAGGGCAGCGGCTCCCATTGCGGCAGCGGTACCCATTTCAGCCTGACACCCACCTTCTGCACCTGAAATTGAAGCTCTCTTTGCAACAACTTCACCTATACCGGCTGCAACGAAAAGGGACTTTACCATCTCGTCATCAGAAATCTTATATTCATCATAAAATGGAACTAAAACAGCAGGGAGTACTCCACAGGAACCGGCAGTAGGGGCTGCCACTATTCTCTTCATGCAGGCATTGGACTCAGAAGTTTCTATAGCTGCCTGTATAACTCTGCCCATATAATCACCGCAGATAGTAGTATGAGTTTCCCTGTAGGTCTGAAAGTTAAACCCGTCTCCTCCTACAAGTCCACTCCTTGACTTGAGATTTGGATCATAATTTCTTGCTCCATTTAATATTGCCTGCCACATGACATTCATCTTACTGACTTCTTCTTCCACTGTAATATCAGCGTCAGCAGCATCTTCTCTTATAATTAAGTCAGGGAAAGAAATATTTTCATTTTCACAGACTGATACAATTTCCTCTAAAGAATCATACATAGGTAACTCTAAGCACTCCTTTCAGGTTTTCAACCTCTTTAATAAGTTCAGGTGACATTTTTTGATCCATTTCAACTATCATTACTGCAGTGCCGCCCCTTTTGTTACGATAAAGCTGCATATTGGCTATATTAAAACCACTTCTTGACAGAGTCCCGGTAACGGCGGCTACATGTCCCGGTTCATCAATATTATTAACTATAAGTGTAGGTAAGACGCCTGAAAAATTTACCTCAATTCCATCTATCTTATTTACTTTAATTCGTCCACCGCCTATAGAGGCAGCCTGTACACATACCTGTCTGCCTTTTTCACCAATAGCAGTAATTATTGCAGTGTTTGGATGGGCATCCTTGACTTCATTATGCTTAATTTCAAAATCAAGCCCAAAGCTTCCGGCTAATTCAAAACTATCAGGTATTCTCATATCATCCGGTTCAAAACCTAAAAGCCCGGCAACAATTGCTTTATCTGTTCCATGCCCCTTACCGGTAGCTGCAAATGAACCGGAGAGTATAATTTCAGCCTTAATAGGCCTTTCGCCTAAAAGTTTTGCTGTAATAAGACCTATCCTGCAGGCGCCTGCTGTATGCGAACTTGATGGACCTACCATAATAGGTCCAAGTATTTCAAAAACGCTCAAATTACTCCTCCTTTAAGAACTCGAAAGGTTCTTCATCTTTAATAAAGTGCATTAGCATATATGCTGTCATAATTGCTGCCTTTTCCTCTTTTAATATCCTTTTAACCTCAGATTTATCAGCTAAAATTACCTCAATTTCTTCACTGTCTTCCTGATGTTCATTACAGGGCTCTCCTTCGCAATATCCAAATACAGTAGAACAGGATTCATCTGTCATACCAATTGTAGTAAAGAATGGTCTGTCATAGCCATCAGGTGCAGGGAGCGGGATAAATTCCATTCCTGTTTCTTCAAATATTTCCCTGGAGGCTGCTTCTCTAAAATCTTCCCCCTTCTTCTACAAGGCCTGCCGGAAATTCATAAATATAATCATTGATAGGATATCTGTATTGTCTAATAAGCACTACCTTATCCTTATTTTTTCCGGCAAGTGCATAAATGATAACACCATCAGGATTATTCTTCCCTGTAGTGATTTTTAAGCTGTCTATGTCTTTTGCCCTTGAAGCAACAAAATACTTGCCTTTTCTACCTGATTTATGAATATTATCAAGTTCATAAATATTTAAGAACCTGTTATCCGTCTGTTTTTTTATGTTGGTAATCTTTCCCATAGCGGCTCTCCTATAATTTATCTCATTATTATACTAATTATTTTTAGTATAAGCAGTAACAGAATATGTCATATATTTTTTAGCCATGCATTTATATTATAACATTTTTTCTTTAAACAGAAAAGAGGCAGTACCAAAAGGCACTGCCTAAAATTAAAATTATTTTACATATAATCAACAACATTTACCCAACGGCTAAGAAGGCCAACCTCTTCTTTATTTCCCTTTACAGACTGTGACGCAGCAACAATAGGAAGCCACTTCTGGACATACTGCTTGGCTGTATCAGTTCTTTCACAGAAAAGATTGAGATACTTATCAGCAAGCTCTTCTCTTCCGCTTAAGTAGAAAAGTAAGTAGGTTCTTGCAACATCTGCAGAAGCATTACCCTGGGTTGCGTGTGCCCAGTCAACTATGTAAACATCATCATTAGCAGTAATGATAATATTACTTGGGTTGAAATCGCCATGGCAGAGCTTGTCATGACGCTTCATAGCATCAAGTCTTGAATGTAAATCATATCTGGTTGTAGCATCGAAGCTGGAATCTGTAATTTTCTTATAAAACTTATCGTACTGTCTATTAAGCATAGGAGCTTTTCTTGAATGTACATCAGCCTGTATAGCTATAAATCTGTCAAGAAATTCATCCATCTTTTCAGGATGTTCATTCATTATATGCTCAAAAGTCTTACCTTCGATATAATCGAGTACAATGGCAGTTTTTCCATCAATTTCAGTAACCCCATGTAATTTAGGTATATTAAGACCTGTTTCCATAACTCTTGCCTGGTTAAGAGCCTCATTGAGAATGTCAGCCATTGAATACTGAGCATCAAACAACTTAATTACCTTATTACCATCTCTGTAAACTGTTTTGCCAGGACGCTTTACAAGAATATTTTCAACTTTCATAACAAACCTCCCCATTTACATTAAACTGTTTCGTTGTTATTACCATAGTAAGCATTGAGATACATCTGCTTCATTTCACTTATAAGTGGATATCTTGGGTTGCAGCCTGTACACTGATCATCAAATGCTTTCTCCGTCATATCATCAAGAGTAGCAAGGAAATCTTCTTCCTTAATTCCGTAATCCTTGATACTTCTCTTAATGCCAATCTTAACCTGAAGTTCTCTGATGCCTGCAATAAGTTTCTCAACACTGTCAGCATCATTTTTACCTTTGAAACCAAGAGCTTCTGCAACTTCTGCATACTTCCTCTGAGTCTTTGGATACTGATACTGTGGGAAGGTTCCCATCTTTGTAGGTACTTCTGAAGCGTTGAAACGGATAACCTGCTCCATCATAAGTGCATTTGCTATACCGTGTGGTATATGATGGAAAGCACCGAGTTTATGTGCCATAGAGTGCATTATGCCAAGGAAAGCATTTGCAAACGCCATACCTGCCATACAAGCAGCATGACCAACCTTTTCCCTTGCCTCAGGATCATTTGGTCCATTATCGTAAGCCCTTGGAAGATACTCAAACAACATCTGTAAGGACTGTTTTGCAATACCGTCTGTAAAGTCTGTTGCCATAACTGATGCAAGTGCCTCAAGGTTATGTGAAACAGCATCTATACCTGAAGATGAAGTAAGTCCTTTAGGAGCATTCATCATCATATCAGCATCTATGATAGCCATGTTTGGAAGAAGTTCATAATCTGCAAGAGGATACTTATTTCCGGTAACTTCATCAGTAATAACCGCAAAAGGAGTAACCTCTGAACCTGTACCTGCAGATGTAGGAACAGCTATAAAGTAAGCCTTCTCACCCATCTTAGGGAAGGTGTAAACTCTCTTTCTAATATCCATGAAAAGCATAGCCATATCATAGAAGTCTACTTCAGGATGCTCATAGAGTACCCACATAATCTTTGCCGCATCCATAGCTGAACCACCACCAATAGCGATAATGCAGTCAGGACCGAAACTTCTCATAAGTTCTGCACCCTTTTTAGCTGAGTTAAGTGTAGGATCAGGGGCGACATCAGAGAAGGTCTGGTGTAATATTCCTAACTGATCTAACTTATCTGTAATTGGCTTTGTATAACCATTCTGGAAAAGGAAGGTATCTGTTACGATGAAGACTTTCTTCTTATCCATTACATCTCTTAACTCTTCAAGAGCAACAGGAAGACATCCCTTTTTGAAATAAACCTTTTCAGGTGCTCTAAACCAAAGCATATTTTCTCTCCTCTCAGCTACATTCTTGATATTTAACAACTGCTTGATTCCAACATTTTCAGAAACAGAGTTGCCTCCCCAAGAACCACAGCCAAGCGTAAGTGATGGAGTGAGCATAAAGTTGTAGATATCACCAATACCACCCTGAGAAGCAGGTGTATTTACAAGTACACGGCAGGTCTTCATACGCTCGCCAAATTCAGCAATCTTTTCTCTTTCAGTAACAGTATTTACATAAAGAGAAGATGTATGTCCGTAACCACCGTCAGCTACAAGCCTCTCAGCCTTATCAAGTGCATCTGCAAAGTCTTTTGATTTGTACATAGCGAGTACAGGGGAAAGTTTCTCGTGAGCAAATTCCTCACTAAGCTCTACACTTGTAACCTCACCAATAAGTATCTTTGTAGCAGGATCTACTTTAACGCCTGCAAGTTCAGCTATAGTAGCAGCTTTCTGTCCAACTATCTTAGCATTAAGAGCTCCGTTTATAATAATTGTTTTACGGACTTTTTCAATCTCATCCTTCTTAAGGAAGTAGCAGCCTCTTCTCTTGAACTCAGCCTTAACTGTATCATAAATCTTTGCATCTACAATAACTGACTGCTCAGAAGCACAAATCATACCATTATCAAAGGTTTTTGAGTGAATGATTGAGTTAACTGCCATGAGGATATCGGCAGACTCATCTATAATAGCAGGAGTGTTACCGGCACCTACGCCAAGTGCAGGTTTTCCTGATGAATAAGCACTCTTAACCATCGCAGGACCACCAGTTGCAAGTATACAGTCACATTCTTTCATAACTAAGTTAGTCATCTCAAGACTAGGTACATCTATCCAGTCAATGATACCCTCAGGTGCTCCGGCTTTAACAGCAGCCTCAAGTACGACCCTTGCAGCCTCTGCTGTACATTTTTTTAGCCCTTGGGTGTGGGCTTATAATAATACCGTTTCTTGTCTTAAGTGCAATAAGAGTCTTAAATATAGCGGTTGAAGTAGGATTGGTTGTAGGAATTACTGCTGCAAGTATACCAAGAGGCTCTGCAACTCTGGTTATACCAAATTCCTTATCCTCTTCTATAACACCACAGGTCTTAGAGTTTTTATACTTGTTATAAATATATTCTGCAGCATAGTGATTTTTGATAACCTTATCTTCAACTATACCCATTCCTGTTTCTTCAACAGCCATATGTGCAAGTGGAAGTCTCTGTTGGTTAGCTGCTGTAGCGGCAGCGAAGAATATCTTATCTACCTGTTCTTGAGAGTAGGTAGCAAATTCAGCCTGTGCTGCACGAAGTTTCTTAAGAGCCTTCTCAAGTGATTCAACACTGTCAATGATGTTACGAGTCTTATTTTCCATCGAAAATCTCCCTTCAAATTACCGGATTACCGGTGGTTTTTTTAACCGGATAAGAAAGCTTGTTATTTTTTTAACTAGCTTGTTAAAATTTTATCATTCTTTCTCCATTATGTCAATCGGTATTTCTCACAATAAAAAGCAGATTTTTAACTGCTTTCAGTTAATTTGTATACCCACCTCCTTAATTTGATAATTCTTACTGATACAACTATACCACTAATTTCTTTTTGCTTTCCAGTAAAAACGATATAAATTAAATTATTTTTTTCATATATTATACAAAAAAGAACTGCAGCAATAAAGGAAACTACTATAAAATATTATAAAATAAGCATTAATTATTAATAATATTTTGTATATGTTTTCTTTAAGGCTACAGCTGCATTTAATAACTAAATATAAGGCATATATTTAATTATTAGCTCTTGGTAATAAAAAAGAATTTTTCATACTTTTTATCACAATCGTAAGAAAGATTTATTCAAAAATCAAGTTCTACAGGGCAATGATCACTTCCTAAAATCTCCGAGTGAATCTTAGCATCCTTAAGCCTTTCTTTTAAAGATTATCTGATGTAATAAAAATAATCAATACGCCAGCCTGTATTCTTTTCCCTTGCCTTAAATCTATATGACCACCAAGAATATACATTTTCAATTTCAGGATAAAAATATCTGAAAGTATCAATATATCCATCATCTAAAAGTTTCGTCATTTTTTCTCTTTCCTCATCGGTAAAGCCTGCATTTCTATGGTTAGTTTTTGGATTTTTAAGATCTATTTCTTTATGTGCCACATTTAAGTCTCCGCAAAGTATAACAGGCTTATCCTCTTTAAGTTTATTTAAATAAGCCCTGAAGTCATCTTCCCATTTCATTCTATAATCAAGACGCTCTAACTCTTGTTTGGAGTTAGGCGTATAACATACAACAAAAAAATGATCCACATACTCAGCAGTGATTATCCTGCCCTCGTGATCATGTTCCTCAATTCCCATATCGTATGTCACATTGACAGGCTCAATTTTAGTAAATAATGCAGTTCCGGAATATCCTTTTTTCTCAGCATAATTCCAGTATTTATGATAGCCGGGTAAATCAAGATCTAACTGCCCATCGGAGAGTTTGATTTCCTGAAGTCCAAAGGCATCAGCATCAATTTTATTAAAAAAATCCATAAAACCTTTTGTTAAGCAGGCTCTAAGACCATTTACATTCCAAGATATGTATTTCATATTCTTTCCTTTCATCTATTTTACTTTAGGTACTAATAAAAAAAGTCCCTGCTAACAGGGACTTTTTTAATTTAGCGTAATCGACAGCTCTTGATTCACGAATTATGCTTACCTTTATTTGACCCGGATACTCTAGAGAAGCTTCAATCTTCTTAGACACATTACGAGCCAATAATACCATATCAGAATCTGCAACTTGGTCAGGAACAACAACAACTCTTACTTCCCTGCCGGCCTGAATAGCAAAAGATTTCTCAACACCTTCAAATTCATTAGCTATGTCCTCAAGTTCTTTAAGCCTGTTGGTATATGTTTCGAGAGTCTCTCTTCTTGCTCCGGGACGAGCTGCTGAAATAGCATCTGCAGCCTGTACAAGACAAGATATTAAATTAGTAGGTTCAACATCACCATGGTGTGACTCTACAGCATTTATAACTGTGGCTGATTCTTTATATTTCTTACATAACTCAACACCAATCTGAACATGAGAGCCTTCTTGTTCTCTATCAACTGATTTACCAATATCATGAAGCAGTCCTGCTCTTTTGGCAAGTTTTACATCACAACCACATTCAGCAGCCAAAATACCAGATAATTGTGCCACCTCAACAGAATGCCTAAGTACATTTTGACCATAACTGGTTCTAAACTTCATTCTGCCAAGAAGTTTTATAAGTTCCGGATGAATTCCATGAATTCCACATTCAAGTGCCGCAGCTTCTCCCTCTTCTCTTATCTGAACTTCTACTTCTTTCTGAGCTTTTTCAACCATCTCTTCAATTCTGGCGGGATGAATTCTTCCATCAACAATGAGTTTCTCAAGTGCAATTCGTGCAACTTCTCTTCTTACAGGATCAAAACCAGAAAGCACAACCGCCTCAGGAGTATCATCAATTATAAGATCTACACCGGTAAGAGTTTCAAGAGTTCTTATATTACGTCCCTCTCTACCGATAATCCTGCCTTTCATCTCGTCATTAGGAAGTTGAACAACAGAAATTGTAGCTTCTGCAATATGATCAGCAGCACAACGTTGAATAGCAGTAATAACTATTTCCTTAGCCTTTTTGTCAGCTTCTTCTTTGGCTCGGTTCTCGAGTTCCTTAATCATAACTGCCATTTCATGCTTTACATCTTCTTCAACTGTCTTTAAAATATGATCTTTTGCTTGTTCGGAGGTAAGTCCCGATATCCTTTCAAGCTCAGAAAGCTGTTTAGAATGAAGTTCTTCAACAGCCTTTTTATCATTATCCAACTCTAATTCACGTTCGTTAAGTTTAACTTCTCTTTTTTCAAGAGCTTCGCTTTTTCTATCTGTTGCTTCTTCTTTGGATAAAACACGTTTTTCGTACTTTTGTAATTCTGCTCTTCTCTCCTTACTTTCTCTTTCAAACTCATTCTTAGCTTTCAGAGCTTCCTCTTTGGCTTCGAGCAAGGCCTCACGTTTCTTAGTCTCAGCTTCTAAATTAGCTTTCTCTATAATATCCCTGGCTCTTTCTTCTGCAGTTCCAACCTTAGCTTCATAATTTTTAACACGATTAGAAATTGCAATCTTCCAAACAGTAGGAGCAGTAACTGCAGCAGTAATTACGACAGCAATAACTGTAACGGTAATTGGTTCCACCGGAGCACCTCCTTATTTAATTTTCATTGTACAATAAATCTATGCTAAATATCATTATATGATGTGAATGTCAAATACATTTGACATTCATTGATACAAGTGTTATAGCTTTGCTTCTACAATTCTCCAAAAAAATATTACAATCCACTAATTTTTAAAATATGGATATTTGCTGATATTTTTTTGCGTATAAAAAGTAATAAATTCTTTTTGCAATCATGTTTTGCATCTAATTATATACATTTAATACTTGTATCATTGCATAATTCAACCTATACATACAACAGTTAAATTTTATACTGTTTGGATAAAAAAAGTCAAAGTATTTGAGATGTAATCATTAAGCTCTGAACGAATTAATTCCGGACTAAATCCCTTTCTATAAAAGATAGGCATAAATATTTTAACCTTATCAAGTTCTTCAATATTTTTTTAACTTTCTTTTTTTAGTAAATTGCGAATAGCCTCTTCATCACTTTTTATTATCAACAAGCAGGGTTGTCAATTACACAGTTATCTATTCCTTTTGAAATAAGTTCCATCTTTAACTGGCGTGTACTTTTTTTGTTTTGCTTCTAAAAATTAAGATAATTTTCAGCATATCGCTCATCATTGATATAATTAAAACTCTTTACATAATTTATTGCGTCTTCAATAACATAGGGTAAATAGTTTTTTTAAAAGCTAATTTTTTTCTTAACACGGCTTCTGAGCAGTCAGCTCTGCTTAACAAATCTAAAGATTTCTTCCTCGCTCTTGGGATTAAGGTTTCATTAACAAGCTTTTTCATAACTGTCTCTTGAGAAATCTACGCCTTCTTTTTATAGAATATTTTCTAAGGTCATTTTGATAAAGATACAATATCAAAGTATCAGTTGTTACCTTATACTTATACTTTCCAAGTTTTTTTCAATAGAATTTACAAACATTATACTTGTCCTGTTATATTATTTTTAATTGATAAAGCCGGATATCCGGCTATAGTTACAAATCTTTTTATTCCACATAGCAGCATAAACTGTTTTAGTTCTGTGACTATGTGGAGTATACAAAAGATTTGTAAAATATCTTAATGAAAATCTGCGGATTGATTATGATATTTCGTGAGTAATTAGGGATAAATAATAATTATTCGTTAGAATCATTTATATCGTCAAACCCATCAGAATCGTCATCTTTTTCTAAAACAGGTTCTTCTGTATTTACATTAGAAACCTTTTGGGAGTGAAGCTCTCTAACTTTTTTCTCAATCTCATCAAATATATTAGGATTACTTTCTAAATAAAGTTTGACATTTTCCCGACCCTGCCCAATCTTTTCACCGTTGTAAGAGAACCAGGCACCTGATTTAACCACTATGTTGTCATCAACTGCAATGTCAAGTACATCACCGGTACGGCTTATTCCATGACCAAACATGATATCAAACTGAGCTTCCTTAAATGGTGGGGCTATTTTATTTTTAACAACCTTAATCTTGGTTCTGTTGCCGACAACTTCTCCACCCTGCTTTATAACATCAGATTTTCTTACATCCATTCTGATAGAAGCGTAGAATTTCAGTGCCCTGCCACCGGTAGTAGTTTCAGGACTTCCAAACATAACACCTATCTTCTCACGAAGCTGATTGATAAATACAACTACACAATTAGTTTTACTAATAACAGAAGTAAGTTTTCTAAGAGCCTGACTCATTAAACGAGCTTGTAAACCGACATGAGAATCTCCCATGTCTCCATCTATTTCTGCTTTAGGAACAAGAGCTGCTACAGAGTCAACTATAACAATATCTACAGCTCCACTTCTAACCATAGTTTCAGTAATCTCAAGTGCCTGCTCGCCACTGTCAGGCTGTGATATATAAAGTTCGTCTATGTTGACTCCAATGGCCTTAGCATATACTGGATCAAGAGCATGTTCAGCATCAATGAAACCCGCTATACCACCTGATTTTTGAACTTCAGCAACCATATGGAGTGCCACTGTAGTCTTACCACTTGATTCCGGACCATATACCTCGATAATCCTTCCCTTAGGTATGCCGCCAAGTCCAAGAGCCAAATCAAGGCTTAAGCATCCGGTAGGAATTACTTCAACATTCATCTTATCCATGCCTGAACCAAGCTTCATAATAGAGCCTTTACCAAAATCCTTCTCTATCTGTGCAATAGCAGCCTCTAGTGCTTTCTTTTTATCCCCCTCTACATTTAGAACTTTTTCTTTAGTTTCCTTTGCCATAATAACCTCGCATCTAATTTAATATTTAATTCAAACAAATGTTCTTTATTCCAAATTATAAACATCCGTTCGATAATGTCAAGTACTTTTCCTTAAATTCCATATTCTCTACACAACCTATTTCTAAGTTCAGTATTCTCCAATATTTCTTTCACAGTCTCATTCCTGCCTTCAGACATTAAAAAGCTAATAAGTCTAATGATGCGATTTTCACCCTCAACCTTACCCAAAGCTTGTCCTTCGACTATACCTTCAGCCCTGCCTTCGACTATACCTTCAGCCCTGCCTTCAGCCCTGCCTTCAGCTCTGCCTTCAGCTTCTCCTTTGGCTCTACCTTCAGCTTCTCCTTTGGCTCTGCCTTCAGCTTCTCCTTTAGCTCTAGCTTTGGCTTCAGCTCTCGCAAACATTGGCTCAAAAAATTTTTCCATTGTTTCTCCTCCTTTTTTATCTTTGGTAGGGATGGTCAACTCTTCTCCTGTTAGTCTTAAAACAAGTTCACTCACTTCCTCAGGATGATTTAATTCGATGGTTTCAGAATTATGATTACTGCCCTTAACCATAAAATCAGCTAAAAGCTTAAAGTCTTTCTTAAACATATTTATATCATCTTCTGTAAGTTTTTTCAAATCTATGAGATTAATCTTATAATCACTCACAAAAGTATCGAGTTCATCTCCTATTTTAAGACTCTTTTTAAGGGTTATTTCGTGGTTCCAGTCTTTTTCACCATAATAGATTACAAAGGTTATTACCGGGTAGATGTAAGAACTCGTAGTTAAATCTGATTTATCTTCAATCTGTAGTTGTACTTTCTTAGCTTGTAGAGATTTTTTTCTAAGCCTGTCTTTTTTGGTAAGCTGAGTTTTATAAGATGCTCCATCATAGGAAAGCACTCTAAAAACCATATCTTCATCCGGTAATTCCTGGTTTTCTATACCAATTAGAGAAATAACCACTTTCTCCTTCTTCCAAAGTTTAACAACATCCCTTTCCTGATACCTGTGTATGCTGTCATCATCCAAATAATGGCTCCATCCGGGTAAATCAAATAATTCAGATTCTTTAACAATCTGTCTGCCACCAAACACAATTCCATTCACAAAGTCAGCAAATACATCATTAAACATCAGTAATTTTTTCTCTAAAATATCCTTTTCCCCCATTTTACTCCTTTCTTAAGAAAACAACAACTACATAGAACTGTAGATTCAGGATTAATAGCTGAATTTAGGTCTTTTGAACTAATTAGTCAGTCTTAGAACTGCTTACAATATTCTAGAAAAATTGCATTTTTACTTATAATTAGATATAGCATATAATATTATACGAGCATATCTGAATATGTATAATATATCTTGTAAGAATAGATAATCTTCATCCTTGACCACTATTATAATATATTTTTTTGTAATCTGTAATCAGCAAATTATACAAAGTTTTTCACATTTTACTATACAAAAATAAACAAAAAAATTCTTTATAAATAAAAAAATACTCCCCTTACTATATTTCAAGTAAAAGGAGTATTTCGTTTTACTTATATATTAAGTGTTTCAAAAAAATTAATCAAGGTCAAATAATCCACGCTTCTGGATGAGATAAGTTGAAGTACCTTCAGGAGAATATGTATAAGCATTTTCTGCTGATTTTCTGTAATCCTTAACAAATCTTGTCCTTGCACGAAGATTTATAACCAGCTTATTGGT
Source organism: uncultured Catonella sp. (assembly GCA_916439065.1). GTDB lineage: Bacteria > Bacillota > Clostridia > Lachnospirales > Lachnospiraceae > Catonella. The sequence continues at coordinate 244,381 of CAKAGD010000002.1, read as the reverse complement.
ATTCTCCGGTAAATAAGATACTGGTACATCGAAATAGTATACTGCATCTTTTTTTAAGACATAACAATTACCTGCCTTATTATCCACCTCCTGATTAACCTTCTCTCCATTTGCAGTAAATACATTGTACAATGATAGATCAGGTTTGAACGGACGAACAAGGATTCTGGTTTCTTTTGACTTTACATTTTTTGCAAAATCATTAATATCGTCAGGCATAAAGTAAACCCTTACATTTTCATTATTTAAAATTGTACCATTTTTCCCATCCGCTGACACATCATAAGATATATATGATACATTCTTTTCAGCCGAATCAATATCTCCGCTCTCCTTAAAATTAATAGTTGGAGACTGCAGGGCGGCTTTGTATGCAGCAACAAGGGTATTTATATAGAGTTTCATCTCATCTAAGTTGTCTTCTTTTATTGGAGAATGTCCAACACCGGAGTAAGTGATATTTCCCTTAGTATAGATGTAATAATTATTTCTTACATCCTTAGGAGATAAAGCAAAGGCATTATCCGTGCCTCCAAGTGTATACCATACTATAAGATCACTTTCTCCATCATCATCTGCATCTTCATTTAAATCTAACTGGTATGGCTGATCATGAGTTACTGCAACCTCCAAATTCTCAGGAATTTTAAAAGGATAGGTAGTTATTTGTCCTTTATTCACCTGTTCTACCCGTGTAGTTCTAAAACTCGTTTTGTTACCAAAACCACCATACACCTTATACTGCTTTGCCATTTTGTCTTTTTCAGGATTTGTTTCTGCATTTCCCTGAATAAGAGTACCATAGGCTAATCCCTGAACCTCTCTTACAATTTTAGTTCTATTGCTCTTTGGTTCATAGGCGATATCTTTTGAATCTATCTCTGAATTTTTCTCAGCAATATTAAATAGGTAGCCTGAAGTTAAAACACCTCCGCCTTTATTTGCAACTATAGTAGGGTAACCGGCTCCTGGTATACTGGTAGTAGCATTCTTAGTGTATCCACAGCCCACTCGTAAAGGCCAGTTATTTAATACGCCATACCTGTCAAGACCTACCTGTCCTCTTATAATTCGATTAAAATCATATCCCCATGGGAGAAGCTCCCCTATAATTTATAAAAGAACTACAGTCATGTGTAAAGAGCACAGGCTTGCCGGAATTTATAAATCCCTGAACTGCCTCCAGACAATTATTTGTGTTTGGGATGGAATAACAGTCAGCAAACCCTAAAACAATCATATCATATGAATTATTATCACTGTCAAAATACTCCTCAGGTCTTTTTGATTTATTATAATATCTCCAAGTACCATAATTTTCTGCAAATTCTGATGCAGTCATAGAGTCTACAGTGATGTCAAAATCTTTAACCATTGATAAAAGAGTTCTAAATTTTTCGTTACTCTTTTTGATAACATTATCAGTATTATTGTCAAATACAGGACTTGTAGCCATGTCAAAATTATTCACAGTAGGCCAGCTATAACTGCCGGTCACATGACTGGCTGTAGGTTTATGATTATCGCTAAATAAAAAACTTTTGTTAAACTTATAATAACGTTCATCACCATAATAATTTTGATTATAATGATTTTTTACCAGTCCTGCACTTTTAATTTGAAGGATTTTTATTTTTTGGCGTTCTCCTGATTTTTCCACATGTCCAAACCCCATGAACTGGTATGTCTGCCTACGCCGTCCTTATCTATTAATTCAACCTTAAGCTTCCAAGGAACAACACCTACATAGTTTTCCGGTAATTTATAAGACAGTCTATACCAAATATCATCAGATGCGGCAATATCCCCTGTCTGAATATCCTTTCCATTATATATGGCAAAATGTTTTCTATTTACAATTTCGTGAGTGGCTGAAAACTTACCATCTGCATTCCTATCAATGAAGAGGCTTACTCTAAAATTTGCATCATAACCTTTGTTTAAAAGCTTAAAATCTATCTGCAGGGTTCTGTTATAAATTTTAGTATATTCAGATTTATTGTTGGTAGGATCATTCTCAAAATTTTGCTCTTTTAACTGAATTTGTGGTTTTGGCAGGTTGACATAATTGATAAGATTATTTCTATGTTCAGAATCCAGACTGCCGTTAACGCCTTCAAATATGACATTCCTGCCATTTGTAAGGGCATAATCAGCTAATTCATACATTCTTGAACTGTTATCAATCTTTTTTTCATTAATATTACCCTGTTCATTTAAAAATCCTTCAGCAAAAACAACAGGATATCCTTCATTAATATAAGTGATGAGTTTATCAAATTTTTTTCCTTAGTAATATCATTTCCTGCAAATCTATATGTCAGCGGCTGATCGGAAACTTTAAAATCAGGTTTGTCATTTTTATGATAATCGCCCTCTGCCATTCCAGGTTTGAAGTTAATCTTTATACCATCAGTATCTGGATCAGCATCCCTATAGGCTTCAATATTATTGTATTGATTATTCGTAATTTTATAATCTGTATCCAACATACCTGCTCTTATAGAATACTTATATTTGGGAGTCCTATCCATTTGTGACTTATAAATATCTCCAACATTACTGTAAATAAGACCATTCATATTTGGATCATTATAAGAAATAACATTATCTACACCTTTAAATACCTTTTTGGTATATCCTGGTATGGTATAACCGCCTATAGTATAACCAGGCCTGAAGTACTCTCTTCTCCTTCCAGCAGGTCTAGAGGTAGTAGTTGCAGGAATCCAGTATCCCGGTATATCGTATCCCGGTTTTACATAACCAGGCACAGTATATGTTTTATTTTTACCTTGAGTTTGTACTATTACATTTTGAGGATTAATCTTTCTATTTGGTTCTCTTTTACCGGGTTTCCATATTTTAGGAGCCGGATTCTGCAGCCATACCCCCTGAACTGAAACACTTGGCTTAACTTCTGCAGGAACAACTTCATCTACTATAATGGGTTCATCTTTGTAATTAAAGCTGCTTGTGTCAAGACCGACATAAATAATATCATAATTAGATAAGTCATCAGTCTTACCAATAAACTCAGAAGTTGGCATAGTTACAGAAGAAGATTTGATGTCAGTAATATTAGGTGAAAACCAAGCTGCAATCTTTTCTTTTATTCGCTGGCTGTTGTCAGAGTTCTGTCCAACAACCTTAGCAGGTTCGATATCCAGAACCTTAATTACATCATCTGTAGCCTTTCTTCTTTGAATTGAAACTAATAATATATTCAATAGCCCTTGCCTTTGAAATTTCAAGTTTAAAAAACTCAGTATTGTCAGTAGTTCCCTGAATACCCTGTCTAATAATATTATTCTCTTCAAGTATACTTTCAGCAATTTCCTTAAAGCCCTGATTATCAGCAAGTTCAACAAAATTATTTTGATCACCCTTTATGAAAGCAGTTGCGAAGCTGTCAAAAATGGCAGGCATACTGTTCTTCTTATCTTTATTAATAACATAAACACTTTTATTTACAAAATGATGATCATTATCCTTATCAACACTATTTCCGGCTATTGCAATATCATTAGCCAAAGCATTCATATTGACAGCAGAATATGAGTTTCCTTCACCATATTCAAATATAACAGGAAGATTTCGGGATTTGATTTCCTTGTTTATTTTATTAAGAGCTGCAGAGTCAATATCATTTCCACCGGAATAAGTTTTAAGTTCCCCTTCATCTGCAAGTGAACTTGAAACTGAAATATAAAGAAGTCCAACCTGGGATAAGAAACCGGGATTTTTACGAATTTCTTCATTAAGCTCTCCAGGTGTAAGACTCACCAACTTAAATTTCATTTTATCATTATTGTAATTTGGATCATTTTGAGCCAGATATTCTCCGTTATTAAAATTTTTTAGGAAGACACCATTCTCAAACCAGTTATTATTCTTAAAACCACCAGTGTAGAATACCTTGTTAAGTGTCAAATCATAGTCAATAACAGCTTCATCATCTTCAATAAGCTTCTTATCGCCTCGGCCCTTACCGACAAAAACATAGGACTCTGTAGTATTTGCGTCAAAATGTCCCTTGCCCTTATTCACTTTTTTATAAGGATTAGCTTCGTTTAACACACCGTTATACTCAGCCTCATGATCGCTGTATTCTGCATTCTCGACTATGTAATACACATTATTTTTTTTCTCACCGGAAGTAAGTTTACCGGAATCAATTTTCTCAAAAGAAAGAAGTACATAGTCATAGGTTTCAGAATCAAAATGATAATTATCCATATTCTGATTTGAAAGTGCAAACTTATATTCTACAGCAGAACCTGAACTTCCCTTAGGTTTCACATATATGTAGCGGGTATTGGTAAGATTTACTAAATCATCAGCGTTTAGCGGATCACCTATTTCGTGAGCCTTATATATAACTTTATTATTAAAATCAGTTGATGCAGCCTTCTTAAATTTAACTGCATATTTACCGGTCGTGCTTTTTGAAAATTCATAGTTTTCTACATTTTCATCATAATCGCCGCCATATTTCTCATGGTAGGTTACACCGACCTTAAAGCTGCCCTTAGGAGATTCTATCATCCTATATCCGGAATCTCCCTTAGTTAATTCGATAGGTGTTTCCAGTTCAAATGAAGAGTAGCCGGCCTCATTTTCAGAGTTTACATCATCAAGGGAATAAGCTTCTTTGTATTCACCATATGTAAGAGGTTTGGTTTTATCTTCAGCAGAAATTTTACTGAGCCTATTATGAAGATCATTCATGTACTGCATTCTGTCTTCTTTGCTGTGCAGCTTAGTAAGCTCTTCTTTCCAATTCTCAGGCTCAGAACCATCTATAAGGTAGCCAAACTTAGCCATTTTCTTGTCAGGTACAAGTTCTACTACAGTGAATGGAGTTTTGGCAGCAGCACCTTTAATTATATTGCTAATACCATTAAAAGACGCACCTGTAGCATCAGCCACAGGATTACCTGAAAAAATAACAGATACGGCAGCAATAGTTAACGATGTAGCAGCTATAACTCCAATTAAAGCTTTAGTACTTTTCTTCATAAAGCTCCTTTCCGGCATTAAAAAGTATATATAAATCAAATCTTTTTCTTACTGATTAACTATTAGATTTCTAAGTGTAATAGTTTCTTCCTTAGCATAGGCCTTTGAGTTATTCTCAAATTTAATTCTAATTTTAACTTTATTATTATCAATATTTACCATAAAATCTGATATATTTTCTGCCATCAACACAGAGTCCGGATTTTGTAAAGTTCTATTTAATGAATTCTCGGCATAATTTAAGATCTTCTTACTTTTATCCCAACTTATCTTATATTTTTCAGTTTCATTAACAACTTCAAGTGTATCTGTAGCAGTATCAAAATTCACAGACTTTTCAGCCGATATTACAATATCAGATATCTGGTTCATAACCAGTTGTGCATCTTGTTGCAAGTCTGCTGTAGTTATGACAGATGAATAGGAGTTGCTGCCTGCAAGAAGGAAAGATACTATAGAGCCACTGATGGTCATAATTATGGCTATGGAAATTACTAACTCTATTAGAGAAAATCCTTTATTATCTGAATATTTCCTCATATCCTCATCTCCTTCCTTATTCGACACTTACTTTACCTGTTATTCTGTATATCTTTATTTTTTTCATGGCATCACCTTTTCTTAATATTATGCACTGCACATCTAAAGGATAAGTGCTATTAACTGAACCTGAACTCCTGTCAAAACTAAAACTCATTTCTGTATTGCCTAATAAAACAGGATTGCTTCCGGAAATATCAGAAGAATAATATATATCTACATTATCATTGCTTACATTTTCCACAACAGTTCTTTTGGTTTCAGAATCATTTCCGTCTCTAACTGTAGTCAATATCTTAGCTTTAATAACATTATCCGACTCCTTATATATGGTAAGCGTAACTTTATCTTTGCCTAAGTTAGTCATTCTTACCTTTTCAAGTAGTGAGGATATGCTGTCTGCACAGGCTTTTACCCTTCTGCCGTCAAATAGTCCGGATGAAGTCGCTATAAATCCTGTAATTACTCCAAGTATAGCAACTGTGATGATTACTTCGAGTAAAGAATATCCCTTATTATTCAATATTTTTCCTGCCTTTAACTAATTTTTCTTCCAGTTACTATAAGATATAAGCTTGCTTACATCCACGCTTCCGTCTTCAAATAAAATATTTGCATTTTCGGTACCGCTTGCCGCAACAAGGGCATCACCATTTGCAAATCTTATAAAGATAATCGTTACCACCAGTGGTAAGAGGTTCTCTAAGAAGCTGTTTAACTACTCCACTGTCATCTGTGCTTATTGAACCAGTCGTGCCTTCAACTATGATTTTACCGCCTGCGATTATACTTCCAGTAAATGCCTGTTTAATGGTTACATCTCCCTTAGCTACTATCAGCTTTACATTACCTGAACTATTGTCATAGGTATAATTATCTTCAACAACAATAGCCTTAGCCCCGCCAACAGTTACTTCACAGCTCATTTTTCCACTAAGATATTGATTAAGTACAGAAGTATTCATAATATTGCTAAAAACTTCATTTTCTCTCTGGCCTGCTACTACATCTGTAGAAAGATTGGTGCAAAGAGACTTGTATTCCTTAAGGTATTTCTTTGAATCTTTATCACTGCCTGTTTTACCGCCTCTAACCGTTAAAATATCATTCTCAAATGTACTGTAATTTCCGGCAGTTCTTATATTAGTAGCAAAATCACTTTTTATGGAGCCAGCATAGAACTTTGTATGTTTATTAAGCTCTTTTGCCATATTTTTGTCTGCATTATAATAATCATAAAAATACTTTCCGGCCATGTCCTGAGGAAGGTTTACATAAAAATACACAAGACCGTCAGCCGAGATACCGGTTATAGGCTGTACAAAAATTTTTGAATAGCCTTCATTCAATTTGGTTTCATCAATACCATAATCTTCAAGGCTTTTACCGGTTTTGTTTGACTTAACCTTTGTATTTACAAGGGTATAATGATTACCTGTTGCATCATTATCGTTTAATAAACTTTGATACTCCTCATAAGTTAAAGGATTATGTTTAAATCTGGATACAGAATTACTATCAGTTCCTATCCATTCTCCCGGCATAAGATAAGCTATCTGATTGCCCTTTACTGCAATCGATTCGCCCATCTTAATATCGGTATTGTTTGCAGACTCACCATTATCAGTGTTTAGACGAAGTTTTTTATTGCCTGTACCTATGAAAGAGTAACCCGATAACACAACCTCTCTTGCATTTCTCATATCAATACTGCTGTTTTTACCATTTACAATAATCGCAGAAGAGCCCTTAGCTGAATTCTTAACATTGCCATATCCCTTGTAGATACCTGAAATTACAGCCTGTGAACCATCACCTGCCAGAGTTAAATCATCGGCTATGTAAGATGCACCTGTAAGTTCTAAGGCACTGCTGTCTAATACAATATTTTCAGCCCAAAGCTTTTCCTTAGCCCCTGTGGCAAGCTTGGCACCGTTTCCAATGGTAATCTTGCCATTAGCTATAAATATCTTATCATTAAGGGTAACCCTTGTATTAGGAGATATTACAAAAGCAGATTTCTCAGTTGGATTGTTAAATCCTGCATATATGTTTCCGTTTACGCTAAGAGGACTGGCTTTAATGTCAACCCCCCTGTTTCCTATTATTGCATATTCAAAAATATCTGTTACTGCCGCTGATGCAATGGATTCAGGTTTAGGAACATCTACATTAATATCAGTTATTATCTCGGACACCTGTTCCTTACTGCTCACATACCTTACCCTGATATGTTCTAACACAAGCTTATCTCCGCTATCTTTAATAACTCCTCTTGTGCTGTTATTACCTGAATTTACAGCAGTCACAAGAGCATAAGGATAGGATGGGCTGTCTAGGAGATTTTTATCTACCAAATCACTGATGCTGTCAACATTATAAAAGTTTTGATTGCTGCCGCTGACACCTTCCTTAAAAGAATCAATAAAGTTTTTCTTAAATTCATCAGCCCTATTGGAGGCTTGAGGAGTTCCGGGAGTACCTAGGGCTGCACCTTTTTTATACTTTGCAAAACTTTCAAGATCTTTAGTAAGTGCATTTTTATATGCTATTTCAGCCTTTTCCTGCACCCCGGCCTTTATCTGTTCAAGAACTCCTTCTGCTGAATAAAAACTTTCTTTAATTTCCGCATCAGTTGTCTTCATCTGTACATTTCTGAGAGATACCCAAAGTGCAATAGCAGCCATTATACCTATTCCCGCAAGCAATAAAATCACCATTAGTATGGTAGAGCCTCTATTATCGTTCTTTTTTATCAATTGGACATACCTCCTGTCAGTGTTACAAGTGGTTTGGCATTTACAATATTATTTATATCAACATCAGAATTAAATATCTTAACTTCTATATCGTACACTCTTGCCAAACTATTTACTTCATCAGAAGATTTATTTTCTATCAAAGTAGTCTGCACATCTACCAGTCCCGGATCAGCAATTATTCCATTGCGTGTATAACCATATGTAAAACTTGATTCAGGCATATTAGTAAATATCTTAACAGCACTCTTATCTGTGGTATTAACATTACCATCTTTAATCTCTATAGCTGCTCTGCTATTATCTAAGCTATTAGTTTCCTGTTTTTACAATATAGAGATTAAACTTTTTTTATTAAAAGGATTCTTTACAACAATTTTTTTCTTCCATTGTAGAATGAATCCAAGGTTCAAAGAAAAGATATACACTCCTAAGTTCATCTTTAGGAGCATCGTTTGATTCAGTCTTAATATCATTTATAATATTTAACTGCCTGTTTCCGGTAAAATACTTAAACTCAGTATGTACATTAGAATTTCCACTGTCTCCTACCGTAATATAAGTTTCTCTTCTTATATTACTCTCCTGTACTGTACTTGCTATTGAGGGAGGTATAGCAGCATCAGATTTAACAGCATCTACAACATCTTTTGCGGTAGTAGTGTTATCTATCAATATATCCTTCTTTGTATCTATGGGTGTAAGCTTGCTGATATTTCCGGTTGAAATAGAAGAAGTGGATACTGTTATAAGGGCATTTACAGCATAATCATCCTGCATTATATTCTGTAAATAATAATAATACTTACCGTTTTTTTTCGGATAAAACTCATATTTCCCTGTAGTTAAATTAGGTCTGAGGCTTTTTTCAGCAGCCAGAACAAAGTTATTATGAGAATCATAATCCAGTTCCTTAAAGTCATCATTACTAAAGGCTGATGATTCAGCTAACTTAGCAATCTCATTTAGCTTATATCCTCTCATCTCTTCCATGATGTTTTTTGCTGTTTCCACAGCCATTAGTTTATCTTTTGATTTTACATTTAGCTTGGAAGAGGTGACAAATGCATTTAAAAGAGGAAGGACAATAACAGCAAGTATAGCAATTGCAACTATGATTTCAACAAGAGAAAAACCTTTATTAGAGCTGTTTTTAATCTGATTTGCCATAATTAGTTTTGTCACTTCCTTTCCTCTTAAATATGCCGAATCAGAGTCAGGCAATTGTCTTTGCAGATATATCGCCGGCTCTGATAAAATAATCTAAGTATTATTCAGCTTCACCCTCTTTGTCAGCTTCACCCTCTTCAGTAAGTCCACTGCCTTCGGTAATTTCATTGTTTTCACCATCTTCAGATTTTTTCTTCTTTGCGGCATCTACAGTTCCAAATATATTTTTTGTACCATGCTTAATAGTTTTTGTAATAATTTCCTCATAAGGTCTGTCACTGCCCTCTAGAAAATATGAATCATATACTATATTTCCATCTAAATTGCCGGTTTTTGAATCAAAGGTTAAAGACACTGTATTAAGGCTCTTTTTGTCTGAAGACTCTGTGATTTTATCTAAAAATTCCTTTAGATTATTGTAACCGCCCTTATAAATAATGCTGGTAGACATACTGTAGAGTTTGTATTTAGGAGCATTTACTATTGGATCAACAACAATTTCATCAGGATTCTCTTTACCTGCCTCCGGCTGTGGAGCGGGTTTGTCAGTACTTACAGAGGTCTGCACTTCTACAGGCTCATTAACTGTAATAGATGGAATCTCAATTTTTAGTTCATTTTCAAGTTCAACCATATTCATAATCTCATTTTCAGTCTGTAAGAAAGACGGAAATTTTGAAACCAGATTTATAATTTTTGCCTTATAATTTGTAGTATCAGCTTTAATTTCTGCCTCTTTTTCAACCTTTCCTTCAAGTTCTGCAAGCCTTGAAGTTAGTGTAATATTTTCCAGTTTTACTTTATCAGTATCGTCTATATATCCTCTAATAGGGAAGTAATACACAAGGACAAATATAAGTATGCCAACAAATAAAATTAGTATTCTTTTATCTCTATCTGATACGGACATGACTTATTCCCCCTTTTCATCTGTGGCTTCAGTAGAAGTCCCTTCAGCCACGGCTGCATTATCTTCATTTGGATTTACATAATTAAGTTCTAAAGAAAAATTTACTTCACTTCTATCATCCTTAGCCTTTGTTTCTACAATAGTAGAAATGTTGCTGATTTTAACATTGTCAAATTCCCGAATGCGCTTAATTATATCAGCAGCAGAATCTTTATTATTAACAGTTATATTGAGTGAAACTGTTTCGGCAGAGGCATTTAAGGAAATGACTCTTATGCTTGACGGCATCTTTTGTTCTAATTGCTCTATCAAAGCCCTTAATCCATTATTATTCGAATCTGTAGACTTTATAGCTTCATTTATCCACTCATAATCAGCCTTTGTATTTTCGTTATCCCTCTCTACATCTTCGATGTAAGACAAGTCTGTAATCTGGTTGGTAAGTAAATAATTTTCCTCTCTTGCGGTATTGTAGTCAAGATATGATAAGGTAAACCAAACACCTGCTGCAATCACAAGCAATACGCTTGCTGCCGCCGGAAGAACAAGAGAGCCGCGGATAGGCTTAGATTCTTTCTTTGCAGTTTTCTCTCCCTTTTTCTGTTTGATAGAAGGAAGATTACCGCCCTTAAGTGTTATTCCAAGGCAGGAATAATATGCTGCAAGGTGGTGTTCAATATCACCTGAATTTTTAGTTATATTTATACCTTTGATTAATGGCATTTTCTCTGTATGTATGCCGAATTCGGATGTAAGGAAATCCATAAATCCCGCTATTTCAGCACCAATGCCAATAACTTTTATATTTTCTATCTTTGCATCCTGCCGCCTGGACTGATAATAGTCTAAGATACGGGATATGCTTCCTGAAACAAGCCTAAGGCTGTCGACAATTTCTTCTTTAACCAAGTGTTCTACATTTGTAGAACCTGTTACGGATTCATCGCCCTCCCCATCGTCATTGCTGTTTTCAGCCTCATTTATGAACATATTATTGTCGCAAAGAATTTTTAACCCTCCCGCAAAGTCAGGACGGCCATACATTCCATTTTCACATACTATGGATACAGCCTCTGCTATACCGTAGTTAATATGCCTTTGCAGTTCGATTTTGCTGCCATTCATTATTGTCAATAAAGAGGAGCGTCCATCAATTTTTAACAATATTCTAATTCCGATATTGCTCTCTCCAAGCATAATCTGTTTGGATGCATTACCGGTATAGCCCATCCCCTCCAGAACGAGGCCGCTGTCCTTTGCCAGACGCTCATAAAATTCTATAATGTCCTTAGGTATAGCCAGTATACTAAGCCTAAGTCTCTTGTTGTTTTCTGTTGTAAACTTCTCTATAATCTCATGCACGAGTATATATTGAGACAGGTCAACCGGAAAGTATTCTGAGGCATTGGCAGCTATCAAATCAGCTATCCTGCCTTCCTTAACAGCAGGTATAACAATTTCTCTGGCAGCCATACGGCTTGAATTGATGACAAAAACAGCTCTTCTTGTAGATATTTTCCTCTTGTTCAATTCTTCCTTTAATATGTTTGCAAATTCTAAAGAGTCATTTCCATCAAACATACTATCAGGTGTAGAAAACGAAAATGAATTATAAACCTTCGTTTCCTTCCCTTTGTAAGACAGCTCCAGAACTCTTACAAGGCTTCGCCCGCTTTCAATACTAAGTACTCTGTTTGCCATGTTATTCTCCAAATTAATGTTTATTATATAAGATTAGAAACTATTTAAATACCAGCTTATAAAATAATTTCCCCAAAGCATAGCTATAAATAACCCTGCCGAAAGATAAGGCCCCATAGCTAACATTCTGTCCGCTCCTGAAACCCTCATCCTGATAAGATGAATAACAGAGCCCAGTACGCAGCCTATAAAAAACGCAAGTACAGTAAGCTGCCAGCCAAGCAACAGCCCGGCAGCAGCCATAAGCTTGATATCTCCTCCTCCTATAGCCCTGCCCTTGGTAATGATGTATAGAACGAGAAGAAAGCTGCTTATTGAAAAAAAGCCTATAAGGCAGCCTAGAAAATGATTAAAATCCAAGACCACCTTTAGGCATCCAAGAACCAAAATAAAAATATTGATACTGATTGGAATCTCATAAGTTCTCCAATCTATAATTGTAAGTACTAACAGTGCTGAGGTAAATAAAGAATAAATAATAGATTCTATATTTAATCCGTTTACAATGAATACGAGTACATACAACAAGCCGTTAGCCCCCTCAATTATAGGGTATTGAGGTGATATCTGGCTCTTACAGTTCCTACACCTTCCTCTTAGGAAGATGTAGGAAAATAAAGGAATCAATTCGAACCAACGAAGTTTATGACCGCAGGTCATACAATGCGAGGGGGTAGTCACCACCGTCTCTCCCCTAGGTATACGATAGATACAGACATTTAAGAAGCTGCCTATGGTTATACCGAAGAGGAAGACAACAAAATAGATGGTGAAGGTCAAAATTTCATAGTTCATGGAGTTCCTTTCAAGATTTTAAATATTCTTATTCTCTGCCTGCACCTTTTTTCATATCCTCTCCAAGATCAGGATATACAAGTTTTTTATCATCTTTGCTTCCTCCTACATAAACCTTAACCCCAGTACCGTCATTATTATAAGAAACAAAGAAGCCGCTACCAGTACTTGATTTGCTGGTTGGAGCCTCTGTGAAAAGATTATTAGCCGTTGCTGCTACAAAAGCTTTACCACTACCAGAAAATGGCTCACCATCACTCTTTTCGGTAATCTTGCCATCAGCAATGAGTGTCTGAATAACGGTTGCGATTTCCTGACCGTTCTTAATATCAGTACTATACTTAGATCTGTCAATATACTTAATAAACTGTGGTGCAAGAAGTCCAATAAGTACTGCCATAATAGCAATAACTACAATGAGCTCTACAAGAGAAAATCCCTTATTATTTAATTTCTTCTGTTTCATCTTCCGTTCTCCTTTAGAATTAAATTATTTGTTATATTAAAAACACTCCCTATAAAGTGTTCCTAATTCAAGATAATGAATTACTTTGATTTATTATAAAACATTTCTCACGAAAATGCAAGCATAAATTTTGGTATTTGCAAATATTATATCAATATCCACAAATACCAAAATCACACTTTCCAAATCCACAAATTCAATATTATATATTATCCAAGGCACCATACATGGATATCATAGGTCCCATTACTACAGATATAAGAAGAATAACTATACCTGCAAGTATCATCATAATGATAGGCTCTAAGGCAGCCATCATGGTCTGGGTAGCCATCTCCACCTCTTCGTCATAGTAGTCGGCAAGCTTATTTAACATACCCTCTATATCACCGGTTTCCTCTCCTATCTTGGTCATGTAGCCGACCATTGGTGGGAAAAGTCTGCTCTCCTGTATAGGCTCCGACATAGGAACTCCCTTTATTACTTCTTCCTTAGTGGCCTTCAGGCATTCTTTATACAAATAGTTGTCCATTGTATTGGCTGTTATTTCAAGAGCCTCCACCATTGGAAGACCTGAGTAGATGAGGGTAGAAAGAGTTCTGGCGAAGTTGGAGGAGGCATTTTTGATATTGATGTTACCAAATACAGGCAGCTTCCTTGCAATCCTGCTAAATAGAATCTGTCCTGATTCACTCTTTTTGTATAGAACAATAAATACAACAAATGCTGTTATGCCGGCTATAATCATATACCATTTATCTATGATGAACTCACTTAACTGTACGGCAATTACCGTCTGTATAGGCAGATCAGCCCCCATCTGATCAAACATGGACTTGTAGGTAGGTATGACCTGAACCAGCATTACTATTACTACAATGACGGCTACCACCATAACTATGATGGGATAAACTGAGGCTTTTTTAAGCATAGCATCTAACTTTGCCTTCTTCTCAAAACGCTCGGCCATACGGGTAAAAGCTATCTCAAGCTTGCCGGAGGCCTCGCCTGCTGCCACCATTGACACCATGATGCTTGGAAAAATTTTTGGAAACTTAGCCAGCGATTCTGAAAGAGTTTCGCCTTTTTGTATATTAGCCCTTACCTTAACTATAGTTTTTGCCATAGTCTTATTTTCGGTTGCCACTGAGAGCATGTCCAGAGCTGCTATGATTGTCACGCCTGCATTTATCATGCTTATAAACTGTCTGCAGAACACACTTAAATCCCTGGTTTTAACTTTTCCGCCAAAACTTAACTCTATGTCTTTGGTAAGGATTGTGGCTTCATCAAGCTGAATTAAGGTAAGCTCTTTTTTCTTTATCATAAGAGCTGCTTCCTTCTTGCTTTCAGCCTGAATAGTCCCCTTCTTCTCTTTTCCCCTGCCGTCTATCGCAAGATATGTATAATCTGTCAAATTTCCCCTCCTAAAAACTTCTAATCCTTTCTTTCATTCTTTCCAAATCGAAAGCATATCTCATAGCAGTCTCTTCATCTATCTGCCTTTTAATATATAATTCATATATTGCATCATCCATGGTCTGCATTCCGTCTTTTCGCCCTGTTTGGAGCATGGATGGGATTTGATAAGTTTTACCTTCACGTATAAGATTTCTTATGGCATAGGTTGCCAACATAACTTCATAAGCGGCAAGCCTCCCCCTGCCATCCAGTTTTGGAAGCAGCTGCTGAGTTATTACACCTTCAATAACTCCTGAAAGCTGAACCCTTATCTGTTGCTGTTGATGTGGCGGAAATACATCTATCATACGGTCTATGGAGTCAGCAGCTGAGTTTGTATGCAGGGTAGAGAACACTAAATGCCCTGTCTCAGCCGCGGTTATAGCTATGGCTATGGTTTCCAAATCTCTCATCTCACCCACCAAAATAACATCAGGATCTTCTCTAAGGGCAGCTTTTAGGGCATTAGAATATGAATAGGTATCTGAACCTACCTCTCTTTGGCTGACTATACACTTTTTATGTGGATGCAAATATTCTATAGGATCTTCAAGAGTAATTATATTTTTAGAGTCTCTTGCAGAAATTACTCCTATAAGGCTTGCAAGAGTTGTGGATTTACCGCTTCCGGTAGCACCGGTAACCAGTATCAGCCCCCGTTTTTTATGGGTAAGATTTACCACGGAGTAAGGTATGCCAAGTTTTTCAGGTGTAGGCGTTTCATAGCTGAGTATACGCAAAGCCGCAGCATAGGTACCCCTTTGCCTGAAAACATTTACACGAATTCTGGACAGCCCCGGCAAAGAAAAGGCAAAATCAAGTTCACCTTTTTCTTTTAACTGAATGATTTCATCTTCATGCATAACTGACGAAATTAAAGTCCAAGTTTCGTTCGGAGTAAGTGGTTTTTCTGTCTGTGGAACTATTGCTCCATCTATCCTAAACATAAGAGGACTTCCGGGAGACATATGGATGTCAGAAGCTTTTTTCTTCTGAGAGAGCCTAAGTATTTCTTCTATTGTCATATTACCCTCACATATTGCGATAGTTATGGCGAAAAAGAGCATAATTCTTATTGTAAGCCGGTCTGCACCACACATTATCATATTTTCATAAAATGATACAGATTATCAGGAATTCTCTTATTACAATTCCTAATCTATATTTTCCTATCCTATATCATTATATCTTAAAATATATTAATTTTCAAATGTTGTTTTTATCATTTCCTGAATTGATGTTACACCTTGTATTACCAGTGAGGCTGCACTTTGTTTTAAGGTATGCATTCCCTCACGCATAGCGGCTTCTTTCAATACACTCACTGAAGCATTTTGTGAAATCAATTCTTTAAGTTTTGGGGTAATCTTCATTATCTCATATATACCTATACGGCCTGAATAGCCTGTATTATCACAATGTTCACAGCCTACAGGCTCATATATTGTAGGATTTAATTCCGGCCTGACACGCATCATGCGTTTTTCCTGTTCAGTCATAACATGGGAACGCTTACAATGTGGACAAAGTCTTCTCACCAGTCTTTGTGCAATAATTCCGACTAGGGAGTCCGCAAGTAAATATCCCTCCACACCCATATTAATAAGACGATTGATACTTCCTGCCGCAGAGTTGGTATGAAGAGTACTTACTACAAGGTGGCCTGTAATTGAAGCCTGAACAGCTATTTCCGCTGTTTCACCATCTCGGATCTCACCTATCATTATGATGTCAGGATCTTGTCTAAGTATGGAACGGAGAGCATTTGCAAAAGTAAGGTCGGCCTTTACATTTACCTGTACCTGGTTGATGCCGTCTATATTTGCTTCTACAGGGTCTTCAACAGTAACTATATTTACATCCTCTTTATTTAATTCAGACAGGGCTGTGTACAGGGTCGTAGACTTTCCACTTCCCGTAGGGCCTGTAACCAAAAGAATCCCATTAGGATTTTTTAAGATATCGTCAAAGTCTTTAAGCTCCGATTGAGAGAATCCAAGTTCACTCTTGTTTCTGGTAAGAGCTTTCTTTTGAGCAAGACGCATTACGCATTTCTCTCCATACACAGTAGGAAGTACAGATACACGGATATCATATTCTCTTTTGTCTACTACTATAGAAAATCTTCCGTCCTGTGGCTTTCGTTTTTCAGCTATGTCCATTCCGCCTACAATTTTAAGCCTTGCTAAAATTGCGGGAAGCAGGTGGATTGAATAAGAAACTTTTTCATAGAGTGCACCGTCTATACGAAAACGCACACGGACAGAGTCTTCCCTCGCCTCTATGTGAATATCGCTGGCTCTCTGTCTTGCAGCCTGTTCCACCATTGAATTAACCAGCTGTACTATTGGAGAATTCTGTATGTCTTCTACAGCCTCTTCCCCCTCTTGAAGCTTGGCTGCCATATCTTCTCTCTCTCTGGCATATTCCTGAGCGGCTTTCATGGTTTCAGTATCACCATAATATCTGTCAAGAGCCAAAAGAATGTCTCGTGCAGTGGATACTGCAGGTATTACCTGAAGATTTGTAATTATATAGAAATCATCTATAGCCGCCATATCCATCGGGTCAGCCATGGCCACCATTATCTGATTCATGTTGTCCTGAACAAAGGCATAGGGCATCATGAGATGTCTTCTAAGCACATTCTCACCGATTAGATTCAGTACATTTTCCGGAATATGAAAGGAGGCGAGATTGACATATTCAAAACCAAGCTGAGAAGAAAGAGCTTCTGCTATGTCCTGCTCTGATGCAAATCCCAATTCTACTATTGTCTCACCAATTTTCTTTTTTTCAGCTTTTCCAACCTTTAAAGCTTCTTCAAGCTGTTCTTCCGTAATTATGTTCTCTTCTAATAATATATCACCGATTCTCTTTTTTTCTTTGCGAAGTGCCATAATATCCTCCTAAGTTCTTGTATTATTACTGTACATATCTGTTTCTTTATGGTGGATTTCCTTTTCCTTGTACATTAATTCATCCAGTCTTTTAAGAAAGGCGGATGAAGATCCGTCTAACTCGTTATCGTATATTGCATAGCCAATACTATAAAATATGCTAAAAGGAAGTTTATGTGAAGCATTAAAAGTTTCTACATTATTTTTAAGCTTTGCTATAGTCTGCCTAATTTTATCTTCATCACAAATATCTGTAAGTATACAAAATTCATCACCGCCATATCTTGCAACTATATCGGTTTTTCTGAAATTCTTAAGCACTATTGAAGAAAAGGCCGTCAATGCATCATCTCCTGCCTGATGCCCATAGTTATCATTTATAGCTTTAAACCTATCAATATCAACCATAATTCCGGAAAACTTAACTATATCACCATTATGCACTCTTTTTGTGAGCTCTGCATCAAATTTTCTTCTATTTACAGTTCCTGTTAAGAAGTCGATGTTGATATCCCTGCTTTGCATATACATATACAACAGAATGGAATAAAATAACACATTTGTATAATCATGTGTAACCCTGCCCGTATACAAATGTAAAGTGGAAATTGACACTGTATAAATTGGAAAAAGCCATAATGCCGGAGAAAATTCCCACTTACTTTTTTTACTTGCATAAATTATATAAAGCTGTAAACTTATATATTCTAAACCAATTATTATAGTCCTTGCATTGTACAGACATCCTTTATAATACCTGGTACCAATAAAATTATAAAATAAGCCAAGTGAAAAAATCTGTGAAATTGTAAGTATTGCAAAGTTTAGAACTGATATTGCAGCATATATGGCAAACAGCATATTACTCTTACCATTAGCATAGTCCATGCAGGAATTTGCATATTTTAAGATAAAACAGCCTATAATTGGAGCAATTATATACAATAAATATGTGCCGGTGTATGCTATAAATCCTAGAATTGCATCATTTACAGGATATTCACTCATCAATTTAGATATTACTGAAAAACAGTAGTATAATTAAATATTTAAAACCAATTATCTTCCTTTTTACTGCTGGTTTTTATTTTACAATTGCAAAAGTTGCAATAATAAACATCAAATTATATATATCTGAAGATAATACATTAAAAATCTCCATATCGCCTCCTAATCTTCATCTGTAATATTTCATCTTACTAAATTCAGGTTACAAAAATGGTTACAAATTCAAGATTTACTTTGACTTAATAAGATATAATACAACCAAATTCATTCATATTTATCCAAAATTTTTGAAGAGTTTAATCACTTGACAAAAATTGATAATTATGATTTAATCATCATTACAAACTGTGATGGGAAGAAGTAATCAGGATATTCACTTACAGAGATTGGCCGGTTGGTGAGAGGCGAAAGAAAGAGTCCTGATGAATACATCTCGGAGTTTCACACTGAAAGCACTGCAAGTAGGCTGTGACGGCAGGCTTCCGTTATAGAGTCAGGGTATAGATTGCTTGTACCTGTTTGAGGCAGATATAATCTGTGAACTAAGGTGGTAACACGAAGCTTATGCTCTCGTCCTTTAAGGATGGGGGCTTATTTTTTTTTATTTACAAGGAGGATGATTATGACTGTTTATGAAGAACTTAAAGCAAGGGGGCTGATTGCCCAGGTAACTAACGAGGAAGAAATCAGCAAGATGGTTAACGAAGGAAGGGCTGTATTTTATATTGGTTTTGATCCTACAGCTGACAGCCTCCATGTAGGACATTTTATGGCTCTTTGTCTTATGAAACGGCTTCAAATGGCAGGCAACAAACCTATCGCCCTTATGGGCGGCGGTACGGGAATGATAGGTGATCCATCAGGAAGAACCGATATGCGTACTATGATGACAAGGGAAACTATTGAACATAACTGCGAATGTTTCAAGAAACAGATGGAAAGATTTATTGATTTTGGTGACGGAAAGGCAATAATGGTAAATAATGCTGACTGGCTTCTTGATCTTAACTACATCGAATTTTTAAGAGATATTGGCCCGCATTTTTCCGTAAACAGAATGCTCGCCGCCGAATGCTATAAGCAGCGTATGGAGAAGGGACTGAGTTTCTTAGAATTTAACTATATGCTCATGCAGGGCTTTGATTTTTATATGTTATATCAGAAATATGGCTGCAACATGGAGTTTGGAGGAGATGATCAGTGGAGTAATATGTTAGCCGGTACTGAACTTATTAGAAGAAAACTTGGTAAAGATGCCCACGCCATGACTATTACTCTCCTGCTCAACTCTGAGGGAAAGAAAATGGGAAAAACTGCAAACGGTGCTGTATGGCTTGATCCGGAAAAAACTACTCCTTATGACTTCTACCAATACTGGAGAAATGTAGATGACGGCGATGTATTAAAATGCCTGAAACTTCTTACCTTCCTTCCTATAGAGAGGAAATCCTTGCCATGGAAACCTGGGAAGGTGCTAAGTTAAATGAGGCTAAGGAAATATTAGCCTTCGAGCTTACCAAACTTGTACATGGTGAAGATGAGGCTAACAAGGCTCAGTCAGCTGCTAAGGCTTTGTTTGCAGGCGGTGGAAATCTTGAAAATATGCCTTCTTTTACAATAACTATGGAAGATGCCAGAGAAGGTGTTTTCGATATAGTTACTCTTCTTCATAAGTCAGGGCTTGTAGCTACCCGTTCCGAGGGAAGACGTGCTGTAGAACAGGGCGGAGTTGTAGTAAATGATGAGAAAATAACTGATTTCGCTGCTTCCTTTAAGCCTGATGAATTAAGGGGAGACGGTTTAATTGTCAGAAAGGGAAAAAAGAAGTTTTGTAAAGTTTTAATGGACTAATCATTCTTTTGCCTGTGTTTTATTGAAGCTGTAATACATTATTATAATAAAACACCTTATCTAATCAGATTGCTGAAAAGATAAGGTGTTGATTTTATTCATATCATATTAGTATGTGTATACTACATCTTTGTATTCGCTAAATTTCTTATACATAGAATATTTAAGTTTTGCTCTATACATCTGGGCATCATATGTTGCATCAATTACATTCCACCTTGAATCTGCATATACATTATTCCAAGCATGGTATACTTTAGCATTAGGAGTATATCCTGTTATAACCTTAGTAGGAACACCAACACTTCTAAGCATTGATGCAAGTAAAACGGAATAGTCATAACAGATTCCCTTCTTCTCACTGAAAACCTTTGCTACATTTGGAATATAAGCTGTTGTTTTAGCTATATCATTTATATTATCAGCCTTTACATAGTCATAAGAATAATTCTTTACTACATATTCATATATGTATTTAATCTTATTAGCTCCTCCCTTACGGGCAAGTTCCTGAGCTTTCTTAATGGCTGCGTTGGTTTCATCCCAACTCACTATATAACTTGAAGCCAGATATGCCCTGCTGTCTTCTGCGAGGGTTTGTGTTACACTTACTGTCTGCATTACTGCATATTTTGTTCCGGATATATTCCTGCAAAGTATGAATTTATATTCTCCATTACCCTGTGTTAACGGAATATTGATATTTACGCTGCCTTTGGGAATATCGTATTTGTACTGAGTACCGCCTATAAGCTGTACAAGTAACTTAACTCTTGCGTCATATTCATTATTATATGTAAGCCTTGCAGTTCCATCATTAGAATTTACGATAACGGCACTGTCAGCCAGAGCCTTATCAGGTCTTGCAAAACAAACGATAAATAACAATACTGCAGTAAACATATATTTATATAATTTATTCATAGAACCCTCCTTGGTAACAGATTGATAATCTTTTGTATAATAATAACCTATTTTTGAAACCATTTTCAAGCATTTTTATTTTAATTAATTTTTAATAAATAAAAACCCAAAAATGCCAGTTTCTGACTCTTGACTCCTAGCGTTTACTAGGTGGGCAACCGCACATATTATCTGCCTTCCACTAAAATGAGGCTTGACATCAAGATATGGATATAGGAATCCCTTTTTAAGTCATGTAGGTTCAAAATATCAGAAATTGTCGAACATTCCAGGTTTTATGTCTGTCTGTTCTTTTATACTTTGATTATACTAGAAAAATTAATATTTTTCAAGTTTTATTATTTAGTCTTGTCAATTAGTATTTATCAATGCAGTTTTTCAACTTTATAGTTTCAAATCAAAAATAAAATAATAATGGGATTTGTTATTCGCCATTACCTTTTTTTAAATGCGTACTGACCTTTACCTTAGTACAATCTTCACAGTCACATTCTTTAGCAGGTACAAAATCCTTGTCTGATAA
The DNA here is from genome assembly GCA_916439065.1 of uncultured Catonella sp. Taxonomy (GTDB): domain Bacteria; phylum Bacillota; class Clostridia; order Lachnospirales; family Lachnospiraceae; genus Catonella. The sequence goes on along the minus strand of CAKAGD010000002.1, from coordinate 222,351 downwards.
GTCCTTTGAATTATATCTGACAACGAACTGCTTATTCTTAAGCTTAATTTCCACAGCACCCATATGATCTGTCCTAAATATCTTACCTCCTTCTTCAGCCATTCTTTCAAGTGCAGCTTTATGCGGATGCCCATAACGGTTCATAAGGCCGCAGCTTATTAGATAGAATTTAGGATCTACATTTTTAAGAAATTCAGGAGAAGACGAATTTTTGCTTCCATGATGACATACTTTCAAAATATCACAATCAAGAGTCTCTTTATCTGTAAGTTTCATTACTTCTTCTTCCGTAGTACCAGCTATATCCCCCGTAAATAATACAGATATTCCCTTATACTCCATCCTCATAACAATGGAGGCCTCATTCTGGTCTTCTATATGTTCATTTCCTGTTGGATAAAGGCACTTAAATCCTAAATCCCCGCTCCTTATTTCATCTCCTTTTTTCATATATAATAAGTTAATTTTTCTATCTTTTGTCAGGGCTTTCAACTCTTCTAACTCAGTACAATTAAGATTATCAGACTTATAACTTACGGATATGATTATTTTATCTATAGTTATCTCCGGACATTTTAATAAATCATTCACACCATTTACATGGTCTTTGTCCATATGTGAGACAAAGATTGTGTTTATCCTCTTCCACCCTTTGGATTTCAAAAATGGAAGCAACCTCTGTTTTCCAACTTTATCTACAGTAGTACTTCCACAATCGGAAATATAGATATTTTTATGTTCATCGCTTATTACAAAAACAGTCACCCTGTCCGATATCAAGCATATTTAAGGAAAATTCTTCTTTTTTTATATACCAGTATAAAAAAATCCTAAACTTAGTGTTAATATTGTAACAAAGATTCGTTTGAACATTTTTAAAATGGGAGGACTGTATTATTTTTAAGGATTTTTTTATTTTTTTCCAATCTTCGCTTATGTGACAAGAAATAAAAATATAAGAAAAAAATCAATATATAATAAGTTATAATCTTCCATTTTTCAGGTTTACCCAAAAATAAGCCTTAAAGAGGTAAAGTTATTTCCAATTTTACAAAGAAAAAGTATAGATATTTAATATATAATAAGATGTCCGAGGATACATTTTCCAGCAGCTTCAGTTATAAGAAAAACAAAACCTCCCAACAAACCTGTAATAACCAATATGGACATAAGCGGAATTACAATTATATTTAAGATAATTCCTATAAGAGATAATTCATAAAAAAATTTGCTAAAAATTATTGGTAAAGATGCAATATTTATGCTTATAGAACATATAATCGAACTTAAAACCATTAAAAATACTTTATTAATACCTTTTTTTATTTTTATAATCTATCTTAAATATATACATCAGTTCAGGCATTATGTAGAAAATTCCTATTACTGCAAGGAAAGACAATTGAAAACTTATTTGATAAATTACTCTATGGTTTATAAACATCTGAATTATAGCAGAAACAGCAAGTGCATTTGGCAGATCGTAACTTCTTCCTAATAGAAATGAAAAGAAAAACATACACATCATAATTACGGCTCTTGTTGTGGATATTGAAAATCCGGTAAACATACCGTAGGTAAATAAAATTATACTTGCAAAAAGAGTGGAAATTTAAAACTAATTTTCAGTTTTTTAAGAAACAGATAAACTGCTCCTGCAACTAACGAAATATGCAGCCCCGATATTGCCAGTAAATGACTTATTGAATTTTCCTGATAAAGTTCTTTTATTTCTTCATCCAGATTTCTTTTATCACCTAAAACCATAGCCGAAAGGCTGCCTGCATCTCTTATTCCTAAGAGTTTTTGATATTTTTCAGATATTGAAAGATTTAATTTATGTAAATATATGTCAGGAGAAAAGCTATGGCTATTGCGTTGCAAACTAATTTCATCAGCCTTTAATACTCCTAACAATCCTTCATTTTTGTAGTAAGACTTGGAATCAAATTGTCCCGGATTAGCAGGGGCTTCAAAGTTGTTAAATTCACCTCTGCACACCTTATATCTCTGCCATATAGTACATTTTCAAGTCTGTAAATGTATACATCCCCATCATCTCTTTCTAGACTACAGGCTTTAAGTAACCTGCTTTCCTTTATTTTCACAAAGAAAGCAGGTAACTCTTTAGGTCCGTTATCAAGCCTAAGCCTAAAAGTTCTTTCTCCAAATGGCGGATCATATTTTGTGATTTCTGTTACTTTCCCTGATAAGCTTATAACCTTACCCGGATATACACTGTCTTTCTGAGGTACTATACTGTCATAAACTATAAATACAAGAATAAGTATTAATGTAATTGCCACTAATGGTCTTTTAATTCTTAGCAATGATGTCAAACTTCCTTTCAAGCGGTAAATCTATAGGAATAGTTTCTCTATATGAACTCAAAGTCTTTCCATCTATCCAAAGCTGCACCTTTGTCACGCTTCCTATGTCAGTCAATGAATTTACCACTGAATATACTATTACATCATCAGATACTCCATCCCTGCCTTCGAGAAATTCTTTACTAAAATCAACATAGCAGATACCATCCTTAAAACTTACCTTATTTATTTTTGTACCTGCCGGTAATACAGGAGCTAACTTATCATCTTCAAGAGGTCCGGATAAAGCTGCCTGATGACCAGTTCTTCGATGGAAATAGTTCCGTCAAATTCAACATTATGCCTTGTCTGATATAATTTTCTTCCGTCGGCATTCGTATAATAAAGACTTACCTGTACATTCTGGTAATAAGTAGTCTCCCCACCTGTATTATCTATGAAGTCATCACCTGACATGGCACCTACAGGATTGGTTTCGGAATACATAAGCGGCTGATTTTCAACATTATACTCTACCTTACTAATGCCATCTATTTGACAAAGTGTTTTAACTACGCAGGCTCTTCTCAAAATCTCAGAAATTCCACTAAGCTGTTTATAAGTTTCAGAGAAATTAATAGTCAACACATCATCTTTTCTACGAATATCCTTAATCTTAACTTCGTCCGGAATTGGTTTTTTGAGTGTAATTCCATCCGGAATATTGGTAAGTTCTCCTATAAGTTCATGAACTAACTTGTCTGTATCAACTTCTTTTGCATAATAGTCTTCAGAAACTAATTTATCTTCAGAATTATTCACATAATAAATTTTGTAGTAATTTTCTTCATCAACTAAGTTTTCTTGTTTTTTTGTATTACAGCCGGTAACGCTTATGATAATACTTAAAAAAAGCAAGCAGGAAAAAAACTTTATAAACTTATAATTTAACAAGCTTCAATCCACCGCCTTTCTTTTTTGCTGTATGTTTCTTAGGGGGAATGTAACTTAGAGGTATTCTTACCGTAAATGTAGTTCCATCCCCTTCCTTGCTGTAAAGACGAATTTCTCCATGATGCATCATAATAACACTCTTAGTAATGGAAAGCCCTAAACCGGTACCACCGGTACCCCTGCTTCTGGCTTTGTCCACCCTATAAAATCTCTCAAATATCTGATCCTGAAATTCTTCAGGAATACCTATCCCTGAATCCACCACTTTTATAAAGAAGAACTTATGGTCTGCATTTAAGGATACCCTGACCCATCCATCCTCCATATTGTATTTAATAGCATTTTCAATTAAATTGGATATTGCAAGTGAGAGCTTCACCTCATCTACTTCCGCACTTACAGATCTAAAACTTTCAAAAATCAGTTCAACATGGTTTTTCATTGCAATAGGACGAAGTCTCTTGAGTATCTGTTCAAGAAGTTCATTAAGGTCAGTTTGTTTAACATTTATAGTACCTGTTTTCCTATCAAATTTAACCAAGGAAAGAAGATCGTTTATTATCTTATCTTCACGGTCTATCTCATTATTTATATCTATCATAAATTCTTTATACATATCTAAGCTTGCATCAGGCTGACTTAACAGAGAATCTGCAAGAACCTTCATAGATGTCATAGGAGTTTTTAATTCGTGAGATACATTAGATACAAATTCCTGTCTGCCCCCTTCAAGTTTCTTCGCCTTATTCAACATTTTATTGAATGATACAGATACATTTTCAAGTTCTGTATAGCTATATACAGAATCGATTTCTTCAATATTACCATCTGTAATTTTATCAATTTCAGTAGAAAGTTTATTTAAAGCATTTGAAATACTTGATGCATAAGCGATTGAAAGAATTAATACAATGGTTGCAATAATAACCAGAATTGTAGTTGCTGTATATGAAAGCTTTTCACCAATTATGGATTGGGATTTAAGAGAAAAGCTAAATACCAACATTCCAATAACTGTCTTATCGCCGGAAACACTAATTGGAAGTATAAGTTCTACATAGTTTTTTACCTTATTTCTATAAATGCTTTCTTTTCCACTAAGAGTTGCAATAGCATCCTCTGAAATAAGAGTCTTATCTTTTTCCAACCCAAATGTATCAAATAATACCCTCAAATTATTATCTATAACCAGAGTCCTCCCGTCATACATATTGGAAAAATATTTAATTTCTGATTCAAAATCAGTAATAGTAGCATTGTTAACCACACCAAGTGCACCTAAATTATTGGCTATAGTAGTACCATATTCTCTAATGGTACTAACCCTTGTCTCATAGGCATTTTTATCATAGGAAGCCATTAAAATCCCAGAGTAAATAATCAGGGATGATAAGGTTACCAAAAATACAACCATAAAGCCCTGAAACTTAAGACTTCTAATAAACTGAATAAGTGGTTTAATTTTTGAAATAATAACCCACCCCCCATTTTGTATGGATATATCTAGGTTCTCCAGGAGTCTCTTCTACCTTTTCTCTAAGTCTCCTGATATGTACATCTACAGTCCTCACATCTCCGGGATAATCAGCTCCCCAAATAAGATCGAGCAATTTTTCTCTTGAATATACCTTGTTCTCATCCTTAACAAGTAATTCTAAAAGATCAAACTCCTTAGCTGTTAAGTTGATTTCATTGTCTTTTATATACACTCTGCGGCCTTCAAAATCTATGGCAAGATCACCATAAACTGTCTTGCCTGTAGATTCTTGTATAACCTTATTTTTTTCATTCCTTCTCAAAATGGCCTTAATTCTGGCTTTTACTTCCAAGATGTTAAATGGTTTTGTCATATAATCATCAGCGCCATATTCCAATCCCATTATCTTATCTATATCTTCACCTTTGGCGGTAAGCATAATTATAGGAACATCAGAAAACTCCCTAATCTGTTGACAGACTTCAAAACCATTCATCTTAGGCAGCATAAGATCCAGTAGGATGATGTCATAAGCATTAGCCTTAACCATTTCCAGGGCTTCCTCCCCGTCATAGGCTGCATCGACCTGCATTCCATCCTGTTCAAGTCCAAATCTTATGCCTTTTACAATGATTTTCTCATCATCCACAACAAGAACTTTTCTTGCCATAATAGTTGTCCTTTCTTATTAAGACTATGTTTTCAACTTATAGTTAATTTTTATAAAGCACATTATTAATCTATTTTATATATCAGGATAATCATACTACACGCAAATACTGTCTTTAATTTTGTCGAAGAACCTTTGTTTGATACCTTTAATTTTCATTAAATCATTTATGTTCTTAAAGCCTCCGTTTGTCTCTCTGAAATTGATAATAAGAGCAGCCTTAGCTTCTCCAACTCCATTTAATTTCATAAGTTCCTCTTTAGTGGCTGTATTTATATTGACAATTTCTGTATTTGCATTCTTAGAAATATCTGATGCTCCCGTTACACTTGGTAAACCTGATGGAATTACCTTATTTACCTTGACTTCCTTTTTAGTAGGAATATATATCTGCATCCCATCCTTTAGTAATTCTGCCTGATTTATTCCATAGCTTGCCGCAGCCTTTGTAAGGCCGCCGGCAGCTTTAATCGCATCTACCACTCGGGCTGAATTTATAACCTGATATACACCTTCCTTTTTTACTGCTCCACAAACATGGACAAAAATCATCTCTGGATTTTCAGGATTATTTTCATTCTTTATTTCTTCTTCATGCTTTATTTCTTCTTCCTGCGGACTGTTTTCATTCTGATGTACAATTTCAGACTTCATCATCTGTGATGTGATATCAGTACTATAATTAGCTTCATCACCTTCTACAACCTCTAAATCCACAGAATTATCATTACTTTGGGTAGTCCTTCCCGAAAGCATAAATATTATACCGGCTGTCCCAATAAAAAGCAGAACCACAATTAATTGCAGCCTACTCTTCATTATACCTCCTTATTTAGTCAAAAGTAGGCAGAAACAAAGCATTCCCTTGTTTCTGCCCAACAAACCTGCGTGGTCCGCTACATTTGTAACAGACTCAATAATCACATAACAAACACCTATATTTTACATCAAAAACTTAGGAAATACAAGTATCTCTTTAAGCTTTCCTGATTTTTTATACAAAAATTCTCTGATATGGGTGTTAAAGATAATAATTTTTTGCAAATAAGCTTACACAGGATTTTACACTTGTATAAGTTATATAATTTTATATATCAAGTTTTTCAATTATTTCTTTAAGGATTGCTGCAGACTCTCTAAGTCTCTTAGCTTCATCTTCATCAAGCTTAATAGGCACCTGAGTTTCGATACCATCGCCGCCTACTACACAAGGCATACTAAGAACTACTCCCTCTATCCCCTGCTCTCCATGCATCATGGTTGATACTGGCAAAATAGATTTTTCATCTCTTACTATACACTCACAGATTCTCTTTACAGCCATAGCTACACCAAAATATGTAGCTCTTTTTCTCTGAATGATTTCATAGGCAGCATTTTTAACATCCTCAGCTATAAACTTCTCTGATTCATCATGATTGAAGTGTCCCTTCATCTCACAGAAATTATTGAGAGGGATACCCGATACATTGGCAGAACTAAAGGCTGCAATCTCGCTGTCGCCATGCTCTCCGATTATAAAGGCATGTATACTTCTTGAGTCCACACCCAAATGCTCACTTAGCCTTGTCTTAAGACGGCCTGTATCAAGTACTGTACCTGAACCGATAACCCTGTTTTCAGGAAGTCCTGATAGCTTCTGTGCTACTGCTGTAAGTATATCAACAGGGTTTGCAACAACTAAAAGTATTCCCTTAAAATCCCTGCTTGCTATCTCAGGAATGATGCTCTTAAATATACCAACATTCTTATGAACAAGGTCAAGTCTGGTCTCATCAGGCTTTTGATTTGCTCCGGCAGTAACTATAACTATACCTGCATCTCTTACATCGTCATAATCTCCTGCATACACGCGCATGTGCTTTGCAAAAGGGATACCATGGCTTATATCCATAGCCTCTCCCTCTGCCTTATCCATGTCTGCATCTATCATTGCTATTTCTGAAAAAAGTCCGCTCTGCATAAGTGCAAATACGGAAGCTGAACCTACAAAACCACAACCGACCATAACTGCTTTTCTAAAGTTAATCATAAAATCTCCTTTCTTTTTGAAATCTGTTCTCATTATATCATTAATGCATGATTAAAGATAGATATGTTTTGATAATAAAACACGAAATTTAATTGTCATAAATTAAATTGTCTGTTGTGTTATCATGCTTTTGATACGGGATTTTATCAAATAAAAAGGCAGAGCCAAACTATCAAGTTGACAACTGCCTTTATGTAATACAATTCTATTTTCCTAAAGCCTTAAAATAAGCATCTATGCCATTTGCCATTCCTTCAGCCATTTTTTTCTGATAAGAAGAGGTATTTAGTGCCCTGTCTTCTTTCTCGTTAGTCATATAACCCATTTCTACAATGGTCACAGGTACTTTTGACCAGTTGATGCCGCTCATGGAATCTGTTTCCCATACATAGAGTTTTTTACAACCGGATTTATCTACAATACTGTCTAAAACCTTTTCAGACAAAAGTTTACTGTTTGAATAAATATTTGAATTAAAAGGGTTGTTTTTAGTCTGGCATATTGTCATTGCACCATTCACTGACTTACTTGCAGCTCCATTTGCATGGATTCTAATAAATGCATCAGCATAAGCATTATTAGCGATTGCGGCCCTTTCAGAATTGCTAATATTAACATCATTTTTTGTTCTACACATAACTACCTTATAGCCACGCTTTTTAAGAATCTTTCTTAATTTTTTAGCAACCTTAAGTGCAAGGGCGTACTCTGTCTGCTTAGTCCAAAGTCCGCTAGTTCCACCTGTGACCTTAAACTTTGTAGTCTTTGCACCGGGACCTATAGGCTCTTTATCAAGATTTGCCTTAGTCTGATGTCCTGCATCAATACAGATTACCTTTTTTTTTTTAGTTGCAGCACTTATATTGTAAGTACTTATTGAACATATTATTAATGTAAACAATAAAATAAAACTTAAAAATTTTTTCATGTCTTCTCCTAAACCTGTACTTATAAAAAGGCGATTAAGAATATCCTAACCGCCATTTTACTACAAATATATAATTACACCGGATAAGCCCCATTGGCTGTATCTGCAACAGTACTGTCTACCTTTGTCTGCTGAGCTTTTCTGTACTTAAAGAACTCAGTTGCAACCTGTGGGAAGAGTGCGTATGAAAGCACATCTTCATCCTGCTGCTTCCACTCTTTTACATCTTCTTCAAACTTAGGAAGCTGTGGCTCAATAAGGTCAGCAGGCCTGCAGGTTATAGGCTTCTGATCTCCTATAGCCTTCTTTACAACTTCAGGATTGAAAGGCTTCACAGTCTCACCAAATTCTCCTGCAAGGATCTTCTTTGACTCCTTGGTTATCATTTTATAACGCTCACCCTGAAGCACATTTAACACTGCCTGTGTACCAACTATCTGAGATGAAGGCGTAACAAGAGGCGGCTCACCAAAGTCAGTTCTTACTCTTGGAATCTCCTCAAGCACAGCTTTGTACTTATCTTCTGCATGAGCTTCTTTAAGCTGAGATACGAGGTTTGAAAGCATACCTCCCGGTACCTGATAAAGAAGAGTCTTAATATCTACTCCGAGAACCTTAGTATTCATAAGTCCGCTTGCAAGATATTTCTCACGAAGTGGACGGAAATAATCAGCAATTTCAGCAAGCTTATTCTGGTCAAGACCTGTATCGTACTCAGTTCCCTTAAATACCTCAACCATAACCTCAGTAGCAGGCTGGCTTGTACCCATTGCAAGCGGGCTGATAGCAGTATCTATAATATTTGCCCCCTGCTTCAACAGACTTCATATAGGTCATGGCAGCCACACCTGATGTATAGTGGGTGTGCATATCTATAGGAAGCTTAGTTCCTTCACGGAGTGCAGAAACAAGCTTAGTTGCCTCTGTAGGTACAAGAAGACCTGCCATATCCTTTACACAAAGAGAGTCAGCACCCATCTCCTCAATAGCCTTAGCCTTTTCTTTCCAGTAATCAAGTGTATAAGACTCTCCTAAGGTATAGCAAAGGGCAATCTGTGCATGACCACCTTCCTTCTTTGCTGCCTTTACTGCAGTCTGAAGGTTGCGAAGGTCATTGAAGCAGTCAAAAATTCTGATTATATCAATACCGTTTGCAAGCGATTTCTGAACAAAGTACTCTACTACATCATCTGCATAGTGGTTGTAGCCGAGGATGTTCTGACCTCTAAAGAGCATCTGAAGTTTGGTATTCTTAAAACCGGCTTTAAGCTTACGAAGCCTCTCCCATGGATCTTCCTTTAAGAAGCGAAGGCAGGCATCGAATGTGGCTCCACCCCAACATTCAACAGCGTGATAACCGATTTATCCATCTTGTCTACAATAGGAAGCATTTCATCAGTCGTCATTCTTGTAGCAATTAGGGACTGATGTGCGTCACGAAGGACAGTCTCGACAATTTTAACTGCCTTATTACCCTGTTCTGACATATGTTATTCTCCTTTAATTATTCAATGAAAATTTGCTATTACTTATATTGTAATACTAACCCTTAATTATCCACTCCATAGACCACAGACCTATTACTATGTATAGTCAGTAGGATAAACTTTTCTCGCAAGATGTTGAGTGAATAATGTGGGTTATGTTATTTAACTCCCAAAAATCGCCATAAATACACCTGCTGCAACTGCAGTTCCAATAACACCGGCAACATTAGGTCCCATGGCATGCATGAGAAGGAAGTTTGTAGGATCTGCTTCGCTTCCAACCTTCTGTGACACTCTGGCAGCCATAGGTACGGCAGATACTCCTGCAGAACCGATGAGAGGATTTATCTTTCCGCCTGTAAGATGGCAGAGAAGCTTACCAAATAGTACACCTGCTGCTGTAGCAACTGCAAATGCAATAAGACCAAGGCCTACAATCTTAAGTGTATCAAGTTTGAGGAATGCCTCTGCTGAAGTTGTAGCACCAACTGAAGTTCCAAGAAGGATAACAACGATATACATAAGTGCATTGCTTGCTGTTTCCTGAAGCTGTTTAACTACTCCACTCTCTCTAAAAAGGTTACCAAGCATGAGCATACCTACAAGAGGTGCTGTGGTTGGAAGAATGAGTGTAACTACTATGGTAACAACTATAGGGAAGAAAATTTTCTCAAGCTTACTTACAGGCCTAAGCTGTTCCATCTTAATTTTTCTTTCCTTCTCAGTTGTAAAAAGCTTCATGATTGGAGGCTGAATGATAGGAACCAATGACATATATGAATATGCCGCAACTGCAATAGGACCCATATATTCAGCCTGTCCAAGCTTACCTGCAAGGAAGATAGATGTAGGACCATCAGCACCGCCAATAATAGCAATAGCCGCAGCTGCCTTATCATTGAAGCCAAGTAAGATAGCAAAGAAATAAGCACCGAAGATACCAAACTGAGCAGCTGCACCCATGATAAGCTTATTGGGTTGGCTATCAGTGGACCAAAGTCAGTCATAGCACCTACTCCTAAGAAGATAAGACAAGGAAGGATACTCCATTCATCAAGTAAGAAGAAGAAATGGAGAAGTCCACCCTCTTTCATAATATCCGGGTAGATGTTTACAAGCAGCATACCAAAGGAAATAGGCACCAAAAGTAATGGCTCATATCCCTTTGCTATAGCCAGATACAAGAACACAAGAGCAATAAATATCATAAGAATATTGCCCCATGACAGATTCACAAACGCTGTCTGTGCTGCCAGGTTCTCGAGCATATTTGTAATATAGCTCATAGATTATTACCTCCATTTTAATGTACAGTTATAAGATTTAGTTAAGAGATGCAAGTAAAGCACCAGCTTCAACCTGATCACCAACTGCACAGGAAACGGAAGCTATTGTTCCATCCTGAGGAGCAACTATATCATTTTCCATCTTCATAGCTTCAAGCACTATGATTACATCACCCTTTTTAACAGCCTGTCCTGCATTTGCCTTAACTGCAAGGATCTTGCCCGGCATTGGTGCATTAACTTTAACTGCACCTGCGGCACCACTTGACACAGGAACTGCTACAGGCTTTGGAGCCGCTACAGGAGCTGCACTCTTAACTACAGGAGCTGCACCTGTACCTGCTCCTTCTTCAACAGTTACTTCATAAGCTGTTCCATTAACAGTAATTGTATATGTTTTCATAATAAAATATCCTTTCAAATTATTAAATATTGTGTTTAGCTTAAAAGCATTTACCAAGTACGGCTGCCTTTTCTCTTTACTGAACGAACTACAAGTCCATCTGCAGGCGCAGAAGAATGATCTGCTGTATATGCCATAATTGCTGCTGTTATTACAGCTGTAAGTTCTGCCTGAGTTAATTCACCATTATTGTCAGCGGTAGGTTCTACAACTGTAGTTGTTACTGCAGGTTCTGCCGCTTTCTGTTCTTTCTTCGCAAGGAACTTAGGAACAAGGCTTAATGCCCTAATTACTAAACTTATGAAAATAAGAACAATGAAATGAAAGCCATACCAAATACAGTATTTAATGCCGCTTTCTCCATTTTCTGGGTAAGTGTTATCTGATGTTCTGCAGCAAGGCTTGAAGGGATTAAGGAGTTATCCATACTATCTTCATCAAAAGTAGCTGTGAATTTAACCTTTCCACCTTCAAAGTCAATCATTTCTTCGAACTTAACATAATCTTTACCTTCTATAATATTAGCACTTGCTTCGTCAACTGACTTAAGGCTGCCAACTTCTTCTTTAACGGAATTAAGATTTTCAATCATTGATAAAAGAAGTTTTTTAGACTTATTGCCAATCTGAGCCTGGCTTATAGCGTCTTCAAGCTGTCCATCTGCCCAATATTTGGCAAAAAAACTTCCTGCCTGCATTACAGCATCTTTGTTATAAGACAAAGTCTCGCTACCTGACTTAGAGCTGTTTGCACAGCCGCTAAGAAGCATAAAGCAGGAGAAAACGCTAAGCACTAATAACATTAGTCTTTTCTGCATATTTACTTCCTCTCTATATTAGATTGTGCTGTGTTTTTTATTAGGACGATATTCTCTCTTTGTATATAACATCTCAAACGCATATACAAGCTGCTTTCTTGTTGCCACAGGCTCAATTATACTGTCAACAAAGCCTCTCTTAGCTGCAGCTACAGGATTATTCTGAAGAGCTGCATACTCTCCCGCTTTTTCACTGATTGTGGCAGCATCCTTGCCATCATAAATAATCTCAGCTGCAAGCTTTGCATCCATCATACCAATCTCAGCGTCACTGTAAGCAAATACAAGGTCTGCGCCAATATGCTTTGAATTCATAGTGATATAAGCGCTTCCATAAGCCTTACCAACTATAAGATTTACCTTAGGAACAGTTGCATTTGCAAATGCTGAAGTAAGTTTTGCTAATGCTCTTGCTATAGAGCGCTCTTCTCCTACTGATGAGGCAAAGCCTGTTACAGATGTAAGCGTAAGCACAGGGATTGAAAATGAATCACAGAAATTTACAAAATGAGCTGCCTTATATGCACCTGCCATTGTAAGCACACTGTCAAACTTTTTAGCAGCCTTTCCATCCTCACCAAGGATTTCACTACGGTTTGCCACAGCTCCTACAATTGCTCCGTTCAGACGGATGAAGCCAATAACCATTTCTTTGCGCAATCAGCCTTTAACTCTAAGAACCAGTTATTATCAGATATTTCACGAAGTGCTACCGCAGTATCTTTAACATGTGTACCTAAACCGGCTGTTATCCTGTTAAGGTCATCATCACACTCACAAATAACTCCAGTATTCTCGTTGTTTGAAGGAAGTACAGAGATAAGCTCTCTTGCCTTTGCAAGAGCTTCTGCATCATCTTCAGCAACAATGTCTACATTTCCTGATTCAGCCTGAAAAGCAGCTCCTGCCGTATTGCACTTAGCTGTATAGTTATTATCTACTGCATTAGGTGAATTTACAAATAACTTTGCATTTTCCTTTGTCATAATTACAAAGTCACTCATTGCAGCTGAAATAGCAGAACCTCCGCCACAAGTACCAAGAATTACGGTCACTGTAGGAATCACTCCACTTGCAAGAACCTGTCTTGCATATACCTTTCCAAATGCATCAAGTGCATCTGTAGACTCCTCTAAGCGAAGTCCGGCACAATCAGTAATGGCAACCACAGGAACCCCTACCTTTGTAGCAAGGTCATAAACATTTACAATCTGTCTTGCATGCATCTCGCCCATAGTTCCACCAAGAGCATCCTTATCCTGGCTATAAACATAAACAAGACTACCGTCAATAAGACCATAGCCTGCAATTACTCCATCACCAGGTACTTCTTTTTCATTAAGGTTGAAATCTGTACTTCTCTTTGTAACTAAAGCACCAATTTCAACGAAACTGTTTTCGTCAAGCAGAGAAAGTATTCTATCTCTTGCTGACAGCACTGCTGTACTACCCATTCTTAGCCCTCCATTAAACTTAAGTTTGGTTTTTATTCAGAATAAACTGTAATGTATTAAAACATCCAATTCATTCCCAATTGTAATTATAAACTTATAATTAGAAAAGTACAAGTGGCTTTTAAGTTTTTTTATAAAAATTTTGGTCTTTTAATCAATTTTTCTAAATCTTCAAATGACAACTGAGCTTCCTTTTCAGCTTCCAGCTTAAATTCTTCTTCAGTTTCATGACCTATTACCGGAAGGTCTTCAAGCGACTTAATACCGAAAGAACGTAAAAAATCTTCTGTAGTTCCAAATACCAAAGGCTTACCCGGAGCCTGAAGCCTGCCGGCTTCTTCAATTAGCCCATATTCAATCAGTTTATTGACAGCATGATCAGATTTTACGCCCCTTATTGCCTCAATATCAGCTTTTGTTACAGGTTGCTTATAAGCTATGATTGACAGAGTTTCAAGGAGTGCATCAGTAAGATTGTGTTTCTTGGGTACATTTGTTACCTTTATAAGGGTTTCGTACATATCAGATTTAGTACACATTTGAAATGAATCTTCAAGTTCGATTATACTGATTCCATGTCCTTCATCTTCATATTCATCCATCATAGTATGAATGACTTTTTTAACAGTATCCTCATCAAGTTCCACTGCCTCAGCAATTGCTGTAAGCCTTACTGATTTGCCTATTGCAAATAAAACAGCTTCTATCTTAGCCTTTAGTTTTTTTAATTCCACTGCTTCCTACTCTCCCATGTTTTTATAATCGTCTTTTGTAAACATCTTTTCTTCTATAAATTCTATTAAAATATCAGATACATTGTCATCTTGAACCGCCTTTACAGCTCCAACCTTCATAAGTTCAAGCACGGCAAGGAAACTTACCACTATATGCAGTCTTGAAGGCCGGTTCATTAGAAAATTCTTAAAATTAAAACATTTATGCTCTTTAGCATAGTTTTGGAGTTCATCAATTGACTCTAAAAGACTTATAGGCTCCTTTTTTATCTTGCCAAAAGAACTCTAATCGGATCTGTTTTATCAGTTTGTTTCTTAATAACAAAAATTAAAAATATTATGTAACTTTGCAAGAGTTAAATCGCCAATAATCTCACTAATTTCAGGCTTTGGAGCATATTCAGCCACTTCTTTAGGTATGGTAGGTTCTTTAAAAAGATAAGAAGATGCAAAATTTCCCCTTCCCTTAAGAATTTCTGCAGAGTATTTATACATTTTATACTCAATGAGCCTTTTAACCAAGTCTTCTCTTGGATCGATGATTTCACCGTTTTCCTTTTCTTCTTTAGGAAGCAGCATTCGTGATTTAATATTGATGAGCTGGGCCGCAACCAAAAGAAAATCGCTCATAGTATCAAGATCAGCTGTCTTCATTTGGTTCACATATTCCATATACTGGTCTGTGATTTCAGCTATTGGGATATCGTAAATGTCTATTTTGTTTTTTTCAATAAGATGAAGTAAAAGGTCAAGCGGACCTTCAAATACTTCAAGCTTAACTTCAATTCCCATGTATTTTTTCTCCAAACTTTAATTCTACAAGTGTAAGCTCCGGCGGATTGAATATTCTCACATCAATGGTATGAGTGCCTACTCCACAAGATACTATCATATTACAGCCATTTTCAGAGTAAAATCCTCCTGAATATTTTGGAAATGGGAAAAAGTCAGGCCCTATAACACCTCCCAAAAAAGGCAGACGTATTAGTCCTCCATGCAAATGACCGGAAAGAGTAAGATCCGCCCTCCATCTACTATATGTTTCAAAATAAAATGGTGAATGAGCCATAAGTATGCTGAAGTTACCGCCTTTAACATTTAACTTACTTTCTATGCTTTCAAGTGGTAATTTTTTCCTTTTTAGTTTTGGATAGAATTCTCTCCCTAAGCTAAGTCCGTAAATATCAATGCATTCGTCATTTTCTCCATAAAAACTGCACTTATTATTGTCGAGCAGTTTTACACCCAAATCTTCAAGAACTGTCTTATATTCATTCCAAAGTATTGGATGAAGTTTTTCTTCATGATTTCCAAGAGCGTGAATAATAGTATAGTTTGAAGAAAGGTTAGATATCAGCCTTGTAGCAATTTCTACAGATTCCCTTGAAAAAGGGATGCAGCCGGCTTTGTACCTTTTGCTTTTACCACCCACAACCATATCGCCGCCTATGAGAATACAGTCAGGTTTTGCCCTATGAATCATTTCAAGCAATTTTACATTATCTTTTCCATATAATTTCCCATGTAAATCTGAAATGAAAATAAACCTAAATCCATCAAAGGATAATGGTAACTTTGGTGAGTATACCTGATATTTTTTTACATATAAACCTTTACCTAAGATCAAACATTATTCCCTTTCTAACATATAAAAATATAGTTATAGGCATTATTACGAAATAGATTGTGTAATATACCAGAATATTATTTTTAACATAAAAACACCGACTATGATATATAAATTTTTAAAATAATCATAATCGGTGTCTATTTATATACGGACTAACTCACTATTTCAATAGTATCTATCCTATTTACTATTCCCATATCCTCAAGCTGCCTTATCATTCTGTATACTGTAGCCATTCCAACAGTCCTATCCTTCTCGGCAACCTGATAATATATGTCTTTACAGGAATTAAAATCATTGTTCATGATAATATCAATTATCAATTTACGCTGCTTTGTAATTCGACAGCCATCAATTCTCAATCTTTCAATCACCTGTTCACTCGTCATATCAACAACCCCTAATCATATAATACTATCCTAAGCGGATATACAAGTATTATATTAAAACATTTGATAATGGTTGTCAATATCGAGTTAAGCTAATTCTCCAAGCATTGAAGTTCCGATGGTTCCCTCAGGCATCTTAACTCCAAAATTCTCAGCAATGGTAGCCCCCATGTCTGCAAATGTCTCTCTTTCCGGTATGCTTCCTGCTCCCCTTAAGCTCTTAGAATATGCAAGGAAAGGAACCTTTTCTCTGGTATGGTCGGTTCCCGTGTATGTAGGATCATTGCCATGGTCGGCAGTAATTATAAGTAAATCATCCTCACGCATTACATCCAATAACTCTCCAAGCTTTACATCGAACTTCTCTATCTCATCGCCATAGCCAATTGGATCCCTTCTATGTCCCCAAAGTGCATCAAAATCTACAAGGTTTACAAAGCAAAGCCCATTAAAAACTTTTTTTGCTTCTTCTATAGTCTGCTCCATGCCATGAACTGAACTGTTAGACTTATAAGCCTCTGTGATTCCCTCAGTGACAAAGATATCATTTATCTTTCCAATTGATATTACATCAAAACCTGCAGCCTTAAGTGCATTGAGAGCTGTATCGATAGGAGGTTTAACGGCATAATCATGGCGGTTTGCAGTTCTCTTAAACTCACCTTTTTTCTTTCCTACATAAGGTCTTGCAATAACTCTTCCTACCTTCCATTCATCCTTCATACAGAGTTCTCTTGCAATTTCACAGCATCTGTAAAGGTTAGCAAGGTCAAAGGTTTCCTCATTTCCACATATCTGAAGCACAGAGTCAGCAGATGTATACACTATCATCTTACCTTCATTTATCTCAGTCTCAGCAAGTTCTTCAAGAATCTCTGTTCCTGAAGCACTCTTATTACCAATGATTTCCTTTCCGCAGCGCTTAGATAATTCGTCCAAAAGTTCTTTTGGAAATCCTGTATCAGTAAAGGTTACAAAAGGTGTTGTAGTGTGGATTCCCATCATTTCCCAATGTCCTGTCATGGTATCCTTACCATTACTCTTTTCCTTAAGGGCACAATAATAAGCAAGAGGCTTATCGACAGGCTCTACCTTGCTAAGCGGCTTAAGGTTGGCAAGACCTAATTTTCTAAGGTTAGGTATATTAAAATGCTCTACAGTGTCAGATATATGTCCCAATGTATCTACACCTACATCTCCAAATTTTTCGGCATCAGGCATCGCACCAATACCCATAGAATCAATAACTATTAAAAAAACTCTTTTAAATCTACTCATTTAATATCCGTTCGCCTCCTGTCCTTTAACTAATTTAATTATCCTGCTTGTTCCAAGTCTGTCAGCTCCGAGTTCCAGAAATTTGTATGCATCCTCAAGACTTGCAATACCGCCAGCTGCCTTAATTTTTACATCTTTACCTATATGTTTACTAAAGAGCTTAATATCATCAAAGGTTGCTCCTGCCTTGCTAAAGCCGGTAGAAGTTTTGATATAATCAGCTCTTGCAGAAGTAACGATTTCACACATCTTAATTTTTTCTTCATCTGTAAGCAGACAGGTTTCAATTATCACCTTAAGTACGAGTTCTCCAACTGCTTCTTTAATAGCACTAATTTCAGCTTCAATTTTAGCATACTTTTTGTCCTTAAGCCAGCCTATATTGATAACCATATCTACTTCTTTAGCACCATTTTTTACTGCATCCCTTGCCATAAATACTTTTGATGCCGTTGTTGCATATCCGTTTGGAAAACCAATAACTGTACAAATAGGAAGCCTTCCATCAACATAGTCAACTGCATCTTTGACAAAACTTGCCGGTATACAGGCAGATGCAACCTTATACTTCATAGCATCATCTAAAATCTGTCTAATCTCATCCCAAGTAGCTGTCTGTGTAAGTAAAGTATGGTCAACATGGGTTAGCATTTCTTCCTGAGTCATATAATATGTCCTTTCTAAATAAATCTACTACTGTAGAATATTAATCTACAGTAGTAGAAAATAATTTAAGCTAATTCTAACGCAAGCTCCATCATCTTGCCAAATCCTGTCTGTCTCTCATTAGAGTCTAACTCTTCACCTGTAATGATGTTGTCTGATATTGTAAGTATAGCAAGGGCATTCTTCTTACTCCTTGCAGCTTCCATATAAAGGGCGGCCGCTTCCATCTCAACACAAAGAACGCCCATCTTTATCCAAGCACTATGCGGATCTTTAAGGTCACAATAGAATGGATCTGAAGAAAGTACATTTCCAACCACAGTAGGTGTGCCCTGCTTTTTTGCTATTTCTACAGCACCGGAAAGTAATCCGTAATTAGCAATAGGAGCATAGGTTCCAGGTATCTCATACTGATTAGCCCAAGAAGAATTAGTGCAGGCAGCCTGTGCAATTACCACACTTCTCAGTGGACAGCTCTCATTGATTGAGCCTGCAGAACCAATTCTAATAATAATATTTTCCACTCCATAAAAATTAAAAAGTTCGTGTGAATAGATGCCTATAGAAGGCATACCCATGCCACCACCCATTACAGATACTTTCTTCCCCTTATATGTTCCTGTGAAACCGAGCATATTTCTTACATCGGTAACAAGAACAGGATTTTCAAGATAAGTTTCAGCTATGTATTTAGCCCTTAACGGATCTCCCGGCATAAGTACAGTTTGGGCAAAATCACCCTCTTTCGCTCTAATATGTGGTGTCGGTACTGGCATATTATTATCCTCCTTAGATTAATTATTTATATTTTAATATTGAAATTAATATAAAATCAATATTGTATATATTGTTCATTTCGATGCAATTCTTACTGCTAACTATATCATGTCTACTTTATCCAAAAGCCTGGTTCTGATTTCTTTATACTTTTCAAAAGGCAGGATTAGTTTTCTGCCTTTTTTTACCAGAAAACCTTCTCTTATGAGTTCCTTTATAGTACGGTTAACTGTTCTCACAGACAATGCTGTTCCTTTTGCTAAATCATTTCGGCTCATGTTAATTACTGTTTCGGCTTCCATATTATTTTTTTCATAAAAATCACTCAAAAATAATAATACTCTTTCTTCTCCCGGCAAAAATAAGTATAGCCGTTCTTTCTGCACTGGTCTAATAAATATCTTGCCATAGACTCAGTAAACATTTTCATTGCATTTATATCATTTAATACCCATTTTGCGAAATGTTCTCTGGAAAGCTTTAAAAACCTGCAATTTGTAACTGTTATCAAGGTTGTTCTATAAGTTTCTTCTCTTAACAAAAACTCCATAGCTCCAAAAATCTCAACGGGATAAAATCTTGTGAAGTCATATGCTACCGGAAATACTCTCAAATCGGTAGCCTTCACTATTCCTGTAAGTAAAATATATACTGTATTGGCAGAATCATTTTCAGTTACAAATTCAATATCCTTAGGCATATTAATTTCATGAAATTCCTCAAGCAGCCATCGTGGAGCATTTTTTAAAAATTTTTCTAAATATTTATGGCTTTCTTTCGTAAGATATTTCCACACATTATCTAATTCACTCATACTGAACTCCCCTCAATGTGTTGTTCAGCAAGATTCTTAGGACCAAATCCAAGCGGTAAAAGTTCTTTTAACTTAAATATCTTAATGTTCTCAGCTTTATTAGTTCCTAAAACTACTTCAAACTCATCTGCATTTACAAACTCATTAAGAACCTGCCTGCATACACCACAGGGAGAACAAATAGACAATTCACTATTATTTTCCATTCCACCAACAATAGCTATTGCCAAGAATTCTTTCTCGCCTTCACTAACCGCTTTAAACACAGCTGTTCTTTCAGCACAATTTCCAGGTGAATAGGCTGCATTTTCTATGTTACAGCCCTTATATACCTTACCACTACCGGTCAGTAATGCTGCACCAACCTTAAAATGGGAGTAAGGTGCATAAGCACACTCTCTTGCTTCAAGTGCAGCTTCCACCAATTCCTTATATTCCATAAAACTCTCCTTACTTAGATCTGATATAAGGCTTTCCGTTAGCTGCAGGAGCATCTGCTCTTCCTACAAAGAAAATAAGGGCAAGTATTGTAACTATATAAGGTATCATTGATATAATGTTAGGAGAAACCATATTACCCTGACTTGCAAGAGCCTTAATTCCATTACATATTCCAAAGATAAGACAGCCTTTAAGAGCACCCATTGGAGAAAATTTACCAAAAATAACTGCTGCTATTGCAATAAAGCCCTGTCCAACTATAACCGTGGGCTTAAACTGGCTTACTGTTGCAAGTGTACAAAAAGCTCCGCCAAGTCCTGCTAAAAATCCCGAAAGGATTACACATACATATCTTACAAGATATACATTGATACCAAGAGACTCACAGGCTATAGGGTGTTCACCACAGGCACGAAGGTGGGCACCTAATTTTGTCTTATAGAATACAAAGTTAGCAATAACCGCAAATATAAAAACTATATAAGCCATCGAATATACATTGAGTACATTAGCACCAAAACTTCCTGCTTCGAATACATCATTAAACATCTTAGGGAGTTTGTCTTCTAAAGGAATGGCAGGACTGTCTGTTGAATTGTAAAGTATCATACAGGTAAAAGCTGCAAGCCCTGGACCTATAAAGTTGATGGCTGTGCCAGCTATGGTCTGGTCAGCATGAAACTGAATACATATAACGGCATGAATAAGTCCAAAAACTCCTCCGGCAATTCCACCTATTATAAATGCCAAAATACCATTGTGAGTAACTAGGGCTGCTATTGCCCCGGTTACTGCACCTACTGTCATCATACCTTCAATACCGATGTTGACAACACCGCTTCTCTCTGAAAAACAAGACCCAAGTGCCGCCAAAAGAAGTGGAGGTGTTGCAATCAAAACTGCATTAATCAAAAGTCCAAGATTTTGAATTAGTATATCCATTATTACGCCTCCTTCTTATTTGTAATCTTAAGTAATAAATATTTAAATACATGTGATATTGCTATGAAAATAATTACACAACCCATAATTATGCTTATAATCTGAGATGGAACCTGGACGATATTTAATTTTGAACCACCAAATTTCATAGCTCCATAGAATAAACCGGCAAATATACATCCTATTGGGTTTGAACTTCCAATGAGAGCAACAGAAATGCCCTCAAAACCATAGCCTTCCTGGCCTGCAAATTGTACAAGCCTTCCACTCTGTCCCATAATCTGAACAGCGCCGCCAAGCCCTGCAAGAGCACCGGACATACAGAGAGCTGTAAGTATAGACTTATTTGCATCGATTCCGGCATATTCTGCGGAATGCTTATTGAAGCCTACTGCTTTTAATCTATAACCAAGTGTGGTTTTTTTAATAATTATCCATATTGCAATTGCAGAAACCACCGCTATTACTATACCCCAGTTAGCATCAGGACATTTAATCTTTGCAATCCAATCAGCAGGAAATAGAAGCCTTGCACTGTCTTCAAGGTTTTTTGAGGCTTCTCCGCCCTCAACCTTTATTGATTTTAGGTTGACTACAAAGTTTGATAAGTAAAAAGCAATCCAGTTAAACATGATAAATGATAAAACCTCATGAATCCCCCTTTTAACCTTCATAAGTCCACAGATAAACGACCAAAATGCACCTGCAGCCATGGCAGCTATTATACAGAGTGGAACATGAATAACTGCAGGAAGTTTCACGAGAACACCTACCAGGGTTGCTGCTATGCTTCCAACTACAAACTGTCCCTCAGCCCCTATATTAAAAACACCTGTTCTGAAAGAAAATGCAACTGAAAGGCCTGTAAGTATAATTGGTGCTGCATATACCAAAGTATAGACAAGATACTTAGGTTTGCTAAATACACTGGATATAAGTTTTCCATAAGCCACTGCCGGACTTATTCCTGCAATAACAAGGAAGACTGCACCAATGGCAAAGCCTATTATAATTGCAACAATAGTGTACAAGACATTACCTTGCAAAATACTTTTTTTATTATTCACCTTGCTTACCTCCTGCCATCATAAATCCAAGTTCACCTTCCCTTGCTTCACTTCCCAGCAAACTTCCTGCAACCTTACCACTACTTATAACTACTATTCTGTCTGAAAGATTCATAATTTCATCCAGTTCAAACGAAACAAGTAAAACAGCCTTTCCTTTGTTCCTCTGTTCAACGATGTACTTATGCACAAACTCAATGGCTCCAACATCAAGACCTCTGGTAGGGTTTACAGCTATAAGTAAGTCCTTATTGTTCGTAACTTCCCTGGCTATTATTACTTTCTGCTGGTTTCCACCGGAGAGGCTTCCAGCTGGATTAGCTTCAGCTCCTCTTGGCCTTATATCGAACCTGTCCATCATTTCAGTCGCATGCTCATGTATTTTTTTTCGATTTAGTATAAAACCATTTGAATAAGGAACTTCATTATAATGCTGCAGAATGAGATTGTCTTCAATAGAAAATTCAAGTACAAGTCCATGCTTTTGTCTATCAGCAGGTATACTGGACAAACCATCCTTAAATATTTCACTAGGTGTCTTGTTGAAAATATCCTTACCATTCATAGTTATCTCACCGGAATCAGCCTTTCTAAGACCACTGAGAATCTCAACAAGTTCTGTTTGTCCATTACCGTCTACTCCTGCAAGGCCTACTATCTCCCCGGCTCTTACAGAAATATCAAACCCCTTAAGTATTTCTACATTTCTATAATCTCTTGCTTTAAGATCCTTCACTGAAAGGACTACATCTCCAGGTGTTTGTTCCTTCTTCTCTACCTTAAAGTTTACATCACGGCCTACCATCAAGGATGCTAATTCAGCCTCATCAACTTCGTCAACCTTAACTGTATTTATGTATTTTCCCTGGCGGATAATGGTACAATTATCTGAACAGGCCTTTATTTCTTTAAGTTTATGTGTAATTATAATTATACTCTTACCATCTTTAGTAAGATTTTTAATAATTACCATAAGTTCGTCTATTTCCTGAGGTGTAAGTGAAGCTGTAGGCTCGTCAAGTATAAGGATGTCTGCACCTCTGTAAAGTACCTTAAGTATCTCCACTCTTTGCTGCATTCCTACAGAAATATCCTCTATTTTAGCATCCGGATCTACCTTCATACCATATTTTTCTGAAATCTCAAGTACCTTCTTCTTGGCAAGTTTATAGTCTATCTTCACACCCTTTACAGGTTCTATTCCAAGCACTATATTCTCAGTTACCGTGAATGGCTGAATAAGCATGAAATGCTGATGTACCATACCTATACCAAGTTCTATGGCATGCTTTGGACTGGTAATTTCTACGGGTTTCCCCTTTATGTAAATTTGTCCGCTTGTAGGTCTATACATGCCATAGAGTACATTCATAAGTGTACTCTTACCGGCTCCGTTTTCGCCAAGAATTGAATGCACCTCTCCCTTATGAACAGTCAAATTTATGCCATTATTGGCAGTAAAACTACCAAATTTCTTAACTATGTTTTCCATTTTAACTGCCATAACTTTTTCATCCATATGACTTTTGATGCCCACAGTTTTACCTCCCATGATTTAATAGATTGTCAGATCATATTCTCAAAATAATGCATTGGTAACAATATATTATTTTCAAAATACGATTATAAACATTTCTGCAACTATCGAAGCAGAATATAAGATAGTTGCAGAAATAAAATAGTCTGTCTATTAGGTTTAGTCTAATTCGTATTTATCGCCAAATTCTTTTTCAAATTCATCCTTTGTTCCGGGAACTACAACTTCACCGCTTAAAATTTTAGCCTTAACTTCTTCTACCTTTTTAAGTACATCTTCTGAAAGAAGATTTGTTGTAGGTGCTATATCTACACCGCCTTTTGCAAGGTCATATACAACTTCTCCGCCCTTAAGAGTTCCTTCTACAAGCTGTTTTACAGAGTCATAAACTGCGTTATCAACACTCTTCATAGCAGATGTAATTACTGTATCAGGAGCTAAAGAACTCTGATCTGTATCAACACCAATAGCATATTTCTTTGCTTCCTGACAAGCCTGAATAACACCAACACCAGTACCACCGGCTGCATGGAAGATAATATCAGCACCTTTTGTAATCATAGTTGTAGCACTTGTTTTACCGATAGCAGGATCTGCAAAGTTATTTGCATTTATCTGCTGAACTGTTGCTTTAGGATTAGCCGCATATACACCTGCAAGATAGCCATAACCAAATTTGTTCATCATATCACTTGCCATTCCAAGTACAAAACCTACATTGTTAGTCTTTGTCATAAGACCTGCAACATAACCTACAAGGTAAGAAGCCTGTTCCTGCTTAAATGTAAGACAGGTAACATTTGGAAGAGTAGCATTGCTTGCATCGTCAATGATGGCAAACTTTGTCTCAGGATGAGCTTCAGCTGCCTTTTTTGTAGCTTCAGCAAGCTTAAATCCTACGCATATGATAAGATCATATTCTTCATCTACAAATGTTTCAATATTACTTGTGTAGTCTGCATCTGTTTTTGACTCAAGATAGTTGATTTCTACACCAAAATCTGTTTTAGCCTTCTCAAGACCTTTCCAAGATGTTTCATTAAATGAATGATCGTGTATGCCTCCAACATCAGTAATAAGTCCAACCTTTAAGTCAGAACTTGCTTTAGTTGTATCAGATGTCTTAGATGCATTTGAAGCCATGGCTGAACTTGCTTTACTTACTGAACTTGCAGTGCTGGTCTTAGATGTGCTTGCAGTGCTGGTCTTGGCCTCCTTAGCCTGTCCACCGCAAGCTGCTAATGAAAGCACCATAACTGCTGACAGAGCCATTGATAAAAGTCTTTTTTTCATTTCTTTACTCCTTTTATAAAAAAATTTTTATGTTATACTGCCTTTTGGCAGCAGTAACCACTATTTATATTCAAACAAATTATTTAGATTTTTCACTATCGTCTTTAATTAACAGTCTAATTGCACCTATTGCTGTGGCTATGGCCGCTTCAGTATCATGTACCTGCTCATTGGGAAGATTTTTCTTTGCTCTTTCTTGGTTTGCAACTACTAAGAAACAGGAGCCAACCCTTACTCTCAGGAAACTCCCTGCAATAAAAAGCGCAGCTGATTCCATTTCAGAAGCCAGACATCCCATCCTAAGCCAAGCCTGCCATTTATTTTGAAGTTCATAACTTACAGGCATAATCTCAGGTTCGTGCTGGCCAAAAAAAGAATCCTTACATTGGACTACACCAACATGGTATTTTTCGTTAAGTTCTTTTGCTGAATTAATAAGAGAATTCATAACTTCCACATTGGGAAACAGCAGGATATTCAATAGGAGCAAATTCACGACTGGTACCCTCCATGCGAATAGCTCCGCTTGCTATAACCACATCTCCTCCCATAACTTCATCCTGCATACCTCCACAGGTTCCAACTCTGATAAAGGTATCTGCACCACATTTTGAAAGTTCGTCTATAGCGATGGCTGCCGAAGGACCGCCTATGCCGGTTGAAGTCACACTCACCCTTACTCCGTCCAGTGTACCTGTATATGTTACATACTCTCTACTGTCGGCCACAAGAATAGGATGGTCAAAATGAGCAGCTATTTTTACACATCTTTTAGGATCTCCCGGAAGAATAACATATCTGCCCACATCTCCTCTTCCTACCCCTGTATGATACTGCTTTCCTGAACCTTCTGCATAATCAATCATAAATTCCTCCAAGCAAGTTCTGTCTCTTTGTGAAGTTTGTATATATATCTTTTCATTATGTTTTCGATTTTATAACTTTTAATCCTAATATTAAAGGACATTTGTCCTATTTCGTTGTATATTATTGATTTTTATAATAATAAAGTCAATTATTTTTAAGCCAAATGGTAAGTTTATATCAGGACTAAGGCATAATCTACCAATGCATTAAAGTCTATCAATGCATCATATCAAAGAGAGAAATCTGGCTTGAGTTTGGAAGTTCATTTATAAGACCAAGCTCAGTCATCTTATCAATCGCAGTCTGGGTAGTCCCTTTTGCACGCTGCTTAAGATCATCCTTTGAAAGAAATTTACCTTTTTTAGCAGCCTCAAAAAGAGCATAAGCAGCCTTATCTCCAAGACCATCAATAGTAACCAGGGCAGGCATTATCTTGCCGTCAATTATTTGAAAATGCTTTGGCTTTGCTTTATATATGTCAATTGGCATAAATTCAAAGCCCCTGGCATACATTTCGAGTACAATGTAAGCATCGCCCAAAGTATCTTCATCTGTTTTCTTTCTCATATACTTATCAGTTTTTTTAATTTGCCTGATAACATTCAGTACTTTTTCTTTACCAAAACAAAACAAACCATAATCAAAAGCTTTAGCCCTTATACTAAAATATGATGAATAATATGCAAGAGGATAATATACCTTAAAATAAGCAATTCTAAAGCCCATCATTACATAGGCTGCCGCATGAGCCTTGGGGAACATATATTTAATTTTTTTACAAGACCAGATATACCAATCAGGAACATTATGGCCAGTCATTTCTTTCTCCCAATCAGGGGAGAGTCCCTTGCCTTTACGCACACTTTCCATAATTTTAAATGCCAGTCCGGGGTCAAGCCCCATATCTATAAGATAAATCATTATATCATCTCTTGTACAGATTGCAGTCTTTAACTCACATTTTCCTTCAGAAATAAGAGTCTGAGCATTACCAGTCCATACATCAGTTCCATGGGAAAGTCCTGAGATTCTTACCAAATCAGAAAATGTCTGTGGTTTGGTTTCCCTAAGCATCTGCATTACAAAATCAGTACCAAACTCAGGTATTCCAAGACTGCCCAAATCATAACCGTCTAAGTCTTTTGCCTCAACTTCTAAGGCAGTCAATCCATTAAATAAGGTTAGGACTTTCTCATCATCAAGCCTTATTTCCTGTGCATTTATTCCTGTTATGTCTTCAAGCATTCTTATCATTGTAGGATCATCGTGGCCAAGTATGTCTAATTTTAACAGATTGTGGTCAATCGAATGATAATCAAAGTGAGTAGTTATAATAGGTGTATCCATTTTATTTGCAGGATGCTGTACAGGAGTAAATGTATTGATATTTTCACCTAAAGGCAGTACAACTATACCTCCCGGATGCTGGCCTGTAGTTCTCCTCACATCAATACAGCCTGCTGAAACCCTTTCTATTTCGGATTTACGCATAACCAAATTATCATGTTCTTCGTTATACTTAAGTACATAGCCATAGGCTGTTTTGTCTGCAACAGTTCCAACAGTTCCTGCTCTAAAGGTCTGCCCTTCTCCAAATATAACCTCAGTATATGCATGAGCCTTTGGCTGATATTCTCCCGAAAAATTAAGGTCTATATCGGGTTCTTTATCTCCGTTAAAGCCCAGGAAAGTCTCAAAAGGTATGTCATGACCATCTTTTACAAGAGGTTTGCCACATACTGGGCAAGGTTTGTCAGGCATATCACAGCCGCTTCTTCCAGAGTAACTTCTTACTTCATCAGAATCAAAGTCAACATAGTGACAATGCTTGCAGTAATAATGTGCTGAAAGAGAGTTAACTTCAGTAATTCCTGATAAAAATGCAACGAAGGAAGAACCTACTGAACCTCTTGAACCCACCAGATATCCATCCTCATTTGACTTCCACACAAGTTTCTGTGCAATTATATACATGACTGCAAAACCATTTGAAATAATTGAAGTAAGCTCGTGTTCAAGCCTTGCTATTACCTTTTGTGGAAGTTCATCTCCATATATTTCATGTGCCCTATCATAGCAGATTCTTCTTAGTTCTTCATCAGAATTCTCAATTACAGGGGCACATTTATCCGGACGGACAGGTGATATATTTTCAATCATATCCGCTATTAGATTTGTATTTGTAATAACAACCTCTTCTGCCTTATCCTTACCAAGATAAGAGAACTCTTCAAGCATTTCCTTTGTAGTTCTAAGGTAGAGCGGTAAAGGTCTGTCGGCATCCTTCATTCCCTTTGACCAAAGGAGATATTTTCTATATATCTCGTCCTCAGGGTTAATAAAATGTGCATCACAGGTGGCTGCTACAGGTTTGTTAAATTTTTCACCAAGTTCAACAATTCTGCGGTTTATTTCTTTTAAATCATCTTCATCTGTTACATCAGGAATCTTATCACCTTCAATCATAAAGCCATTGTTAGCAAGCGGCTGAATTTCAAAATAATCATAGAAATTCGCAAGTGCCTCTATTTCATCATCTCCATGTCTGCGTAGAATTGCCTGATAGAGTTCACCTGCCTCACAGGCAGAACCTATAATAAGTCCCTCTCTATGTGCCATTAGCAGGCTCTTTGGAATTCTTGGCCTTCTCTGAAAATACTCTAAATGCGATAATGATACTAATTTATATAAATTAATCCGGCCTATGTCATTTTTAGCCAGGATAATTATATGGTAAGTTCCCATTTTTCTTATCGTATCTGCATCAAAGCCATTACTCTTACTAAAATTAGAAAGGTTGTAGTTCCCATATTTTTTATTTGCCAACTCACAGAGCTTAATATAGATTTTTGCAGTACAGCCTGCATCATCTACAGCCCTATGATGATGCTCAAGCACTATTCCAAGCTTCCCTGCAACTGTATCAAGCTTATAATTTTTAAGGCCTGCAAGAAGAACTCTGGACATTGTTACTGTATCAACTATAGTAAATTCGCCCTTTAGTCCAAGCCTCTTCATATTTTCAAATATAAAACTTGTATCAAATGATGCATTGTGTGCAACTAAAAAACAGCCCTTACAAAATTCTAAAAAAGCCGGAAGGATTATATCTATTTCGGGTTCATTTATAACCATCTCCTGAGTAATGCTTGTAAGTTTGGTTATTTCCTCCGGAATGCTTTGTTTTGGATTTACAAAGTAAGAAAACTCGTCTACAACCCTACCATTCTCGACTTTAACTGCACCAATTTCTATAATTCTACAGTTTTTAGGTCCAAAACCGGTAGTCTCTATATCAAAAATTACAGCAGAATCTGTAAGTTTTTGTCCTTTATCCATCCGCACTGCAGGTGAGACATCGTCTACAACATAGCCTTCCACACCATATATAAGCTTAAAATCATTCATTTTAAGCTTCTCCTTAGCATGGAGCATATTAGTAAATCCCTGAACCACACCATGATCGGTAACAGCAATGGCCTTATGCCCCCACTCAGATAAGGTTTTTAGCAGTTTATCAGGCTTTATCACTGCATCCATTTCACTCATATTGGTATGAAGATGAAGTTCTACCCTTTTTTTATCGCTATTATCCATTCGTTTAACTGTGAAGTCTGGAATTTCTTTGATTCCATTTGCAAATACTAATGTAAGTTCACCGGCATAAGTATCATCCTGAGCATCTGCATTTATTTTTATGAATTTTCCGGGTGCAAGTTTTTCTTTTAACTCCTCCTTATTTTCAGAATCAGCCCAGATTTTACAGGTAATGCTATCTGTAAAATCAGTAATTGTAAAGGATAAAATTATTTTACCTGTCTTTGTCTCTTTCTCATCTAAACTTACTATTTTTCCTCTAACTATTAAATCTTTTTGCGGCTCCGTTACATCATTTAGCTTTATATATGCTCCTTCAAAATTTCTACCATAAATCATTGCAGGATCATTGGATTGAGGTTTTTTTCTTATAAAAATCCATCAGATTTATAATTCTTTCTGCTATAATTCTTTGTTTCAGATTTACTTTCTACCTTAACAACAGCTGTCTGTTCAGATTTAGCCTGCTCTTAAGGATCTCATCAATAGTGTAAAATATCTTTATCATTTTTATCTGATTTTTGTGATTTACTAAAACTCAGCTTGATGCTGACTTCTTTATTAAATCTCTTGGTGAAAACAGTTTTCATCCAATCAGATATCTTGACAAGTTTTTTTCTCTAATAATGAAATTATCTTCACTCTCTATATAAATACTCGTTTCATCAAAAATCAATCTTACTGTTATTTAAGATATTATAGTAAATCCGTCCCTGTTCTGCCAGCTCTTCAAGTATGGCAGACTTATTTTTTTCGAAAATATTCCTGATGGAAAAATCCGATAAATCATATCTTTCTTCAATAAATACCGTCTGTTCTCTGGAAGTAAAAATCTGTTTCATTAGCACATCTTGCATAGAAACAATATGTCCTCTTCTTACCGGAGTAATCCCTGATACAATTATGGTTATTTTTCCACTTCTCTTGGATACGATTACCTTTTCAACCGAAATATCATTGAAGGCTCTTTCCAGCTCTTCATTTATCACTAAATTACTGAAAGCTTCATGAAAATCCATTTTACTTTCCTTTCTTAGCTTTTATGATATCAAGTTCTTCCTTAAGTCCTGCTAAAAGCTCTGATTCAGGAAGCCTCTTAATTACTTCTCCCTTTTTAATTATAAGACCTGCATTTTTACCACCGCAAATACCTAAGTCTGCCTCTCTTGCTTCACCTGGTCCATTTACCACACAGCCCATAACAGCAACCTTTATATCAAGTTCCATATAGTCCTCAAGCAGTTTATTTACCTTTTCTTCAAGACCTATAAGGTCAATATCCGTACGGCCACAGGTTGGACAGGAAACTATTTCAGCACCGCCTTTTCTAAGTCCAAGTGCCTTAAGTATCATCTTTGCTGACTTAATCTCTTCAACAGGATTCCCCGTAAGAGATACCCTTATAGTATCTCCTATACCCTGATATAATATAACTCCCAGTCCTACACTTGATTTGATATTGCCTGAGATAAGTGAGCCGGACTCGGTTATGCCTACATGTAAAGGAATATCCGTCCTTGCAGCAATCAGTTCATGAGCCTTGATGCATTCCATTACATTTGAAGATTTGATACTTATTACCAGATTGTGATAGTCCATGTCCTCAATTAGTTTTGCATTATTCAATGCACTTTCGACTAGAGCTTCACTTGTTACCTTTCCATATTTTTCAAGGATTTCTTTTTCAAGCGAACCACTGTTTACACCAACTCTTATAGGAACTTGATACTTTTTCGCCACATCTATTACAGCCCTTAACTTTTCCTCAGAGCCAATATTTCCCGGATTTATCCTAATTTTATCTGCTCCATTCTCCATTGCTGCTATTGCAAGCCTGTAATCAAAGTGAATATCAGCTACCAAGGGTATATTAATTTCCTTTTTAATTTCCTTAAATGCAAGGGCTGCATCCATGGTGGGAACTGCACATCTTATAATGTCACATCCTGCCTTTTCAAGTTCTTTAATCTGTGCCACTGTAGCAGCTACATCTTCAGTCTTTGTATTTGTCATTGACTGTATTAAAACAGGATTACCGCCACCGATAACCCTGTCTCCAATCTTTACTACTCTTGTAGTCTTAATATTATTTTCCATAATTTATCCTATAATTCTTAAAATATCATTGAACAATACTACAACCATTAACAACATTAAAAGTACAAAACCTACAAAGTGTACCCTGCCCTCTTTATCCGGATCAACAGGCTTTCCTCTAACAGCTTCTATAATGAGGAATACAAGACGCCCTCCATCCAGGGCAGGAATAGGCAGTAAATTCATAA
The DNA here is from genome assembly GCA_916439065.1 of uncultured Catonella sp. Lineage (GTDB taxonomy): Bacteria > Bacillota > Clostridia > Lachnospirales > Lachnospiraceae > Catonella. Next base: position 190,217 of record CAKAGD010000002.1, on the reverse strand, counting down.
CACCAAGGTTGGCCGAAATAAGTATGCTTATACTTGCCATGCTTAAAAGTACAACCATGATGCCCTCACTTTTACTTTGTTCATAGGAATTACCTATCATATTTACAATACCTACAGGACCTGCAATCTCTTTTGCTTTAACCCTTCCGGTTACAATCATCTTAAGAGTTTCTACTGTTGTAGCAACCACATATTTAGTTTCATTTAATGAATAATACAAGGTTCCTACTATTCCTACTTTTTCTCTGGCTGTATTGCTTACCAAACCCAAGGTATAAGAAGAACCTGCACTTTTAGGTGTAACTGTAATCTCCTCGGTATTACCTGTATCTGCTTTTTTTTTAGGGTAAGTTTAACTTCTTTTCCATCTAAAGGTGATGCATTAAAGTAGTTGCTAAGTTCAGTTCCTGATTTAATTTCAGTTCCATTTACAGCAGTTATTACATCACCGGATTTAGCACCTGCTTCTTTTAAAGAACCGTCATCAGTAACTGTATCAATCCTTGCCTCACCATCTCCTGCTGAATAAGTGAAACCAAGATAAAATCTCTCTTTTTCCTGTGGTTTTACATCAAAGCTAAGTTTCTCACTACCTCTTTTTACCTCTACTGTTACATCCTTATCTGACAATGGATGAAATACGAAATAGCTTGAGACTTCTCTTCCAAGGTTGATATGTGAACCATTAATTTTAGTTATTACATCTCCCGCACGAAGACCTGCCTGTTGGGCAGGATAACCGCTTATGACACTCACAATACTGCTCTTATCTACACCTACAGCACCAATTACAAAGAGAGAAAGTACAAAGGCTAAAATGAAGTTAAATAAAGGTCCACCAAATACAGTCCAAATTCTTACCCAGACTGACTTATTAGCAAAGGCACCTTCATCATCGCTTGCCTCATCTTCTCCTTCCATCATACAGGAGCCGCCAATTGGAAGCAGTTTCACCGACCATTTAGTACCGGCTGCATCAAAAGAAAAGAGTCTTGGTCCCATACCAAGAGAGAACTCATTAACCTTAATCCCGCCTTTTCTGGCAAAAAAGTAATGACCGAACTCGTGTATGATTACAACTAACGAAAATATAACAATAGCCCAAAAAATATTCAAAATTTTCACCCGCCTTTTTATTTCAAATTATTCACGAAACATCTTATGAAATTCATCCTGCTGCACATGTAGAATAAATCCTGTAATGTATGGTGCGAATAATCTGAGTTTACAAGTTAAACACCGTAAATGATTTCCCTTTGTATCCTTTCAATGTCATCTACATCAGGATAATCAATCTTAATGTGTCTGTTTAAGTTTTCTTCTATAATATTAACGATATCCAAATATCCGATTTTTTTCTGAATAAACAATGCAACAGCCGCCTCATTTGCCGCATTAAATACTGTAGGCAGGCTTCCACCTTCAGTAATTGCAATAAAGGCAAGCCTTAAACCCTTAAACTTATTCAAATCAGGTTTGATAAAGTCAAGTTTTGAAAGACTGAATAAGTCAAGATAATTGTCCGATACAAACCTTCTTTCCGGATAAGTGAGGGCATAAGATATAGGAAGTTTCATATCCGGGACTCCCATCTGTGCAATTACGCTTCCATCCTCAAATTCGACAGCAGAATGCACTATACTCTGTGGCTGAATAACCACTTCTATCTTATCCGGCTCCGTATCAAAAAGCCATCTTGCCTCACAAACTTCAAGGCCTTTATTTACCATTGTTGAAGAATCTATGGTAACCTTTGCTCCCATAGACCAATTAGGATGTTTAAGGGCTCTCTCAAGAGTAACATCCTTTAATTCTTCTATAGGAGTATGTAAAAACGGACCGCCTGAAGCAGTAAGAAGAAGCCTTCTTATTCTATTATCTGCCCTCCCCTGTAAACACTGGAATATTGCACTATGCTCGCTGTCAACAGGATAGATATTAACTCCTTTTTCCCCAGCAAGCTTCATTATTATGTGTCCTGCACAAACGAGTGTTTCTTTGTTGGCAAGGGCTATATCTTTTCCTGCATTTATAGCAGCTATCGTAGGCCTAATTCCTATCATGCCAACAACAGCAGTCACAACCATATCTGAATTTTCATAAGCTGCAGCTTCTATAAGACCTTCTACTCCTGTAGTAATTTCAGGAATTTTTTCAATCTGCCCCTCTCTATATGCTGTTTCAAGTCTTTCTTTAAGCAGCTCTGCTTCCATTATATCAAAAATGCAGACAAATTCAGGGCAAAATTCTAAAATTTGTGTGAATATTAGATTAATATTTTTATTAGCAGTAAGAACTGTTACTTTTAAATCTTTGTTAAGCCTTACAATATCAAGTGTCTGGGTTCCTATGGAGCCGGTGGAACCTAAAATAGCTATTTTTTTCATTATATCCTTCCTACCAAATAAAAAGAGAGAAAGTAAACAATAGGTGCTGTTATAATAATGCTGTCATACCTGTCGAGTATACCGCCATGTCCGGGTATTAGATGTCCATAATCTTTAATATCATAGTTTCTCTTTATTCCTGATGCTGCTAAGTCTCCAATCTGTGAAATGACAGAACCAAGCCCTCCAATTATAGCAAAAATTACTACGAGATTTTCCGATTTACCCGTATATCTGCTCATAATAAGCCCAAATATTACACCAATTAAAGCAGATCCAAGGATACCTCCAATAGAGCCTTCTATAGATTTTTTAGGACTTAATACAGGAGCAAGTTTATGTTTGCCAAAGAGCCTTCCTACTGCATAAGCACAGGTATCTGATCCCCAAGAGCTGACATATACCATCCAAGCCAGCCACTGTCCGAAAGCAATTGTTTCTCTCGTCTTAAAAATAAATGAAATCATTACAGGTATATAAAAAATACCAAAAATTGTACTAAACAGCTGATTTGCAGAATATTTAGGATAATATATGACAAAAACAAGAAGCACTGCTACCACTGCTATTGCAAATATCATAAGTTCAGGCACTTTAAAATCAATAATTGCATTTGGTCTTGTGTCTATATTTATGTACCAGGCAAAAGCACCCAGATAACCTACACAGGCAAGAGGCGTATCCTCAAACTTCATCACCTTATATAATTCATAAAGTCCAATTAAAGATATAAAAAACAAGGCAACAAGCAATAACTCGCCCCCAAAGTACATTGTAATAAATGTAAATACTAAAAGTAGAATTCCACTTATAAGTCTAGTTAGAAACATTTCTCATCCTTTCTTAAGACCGCCAAATCTTCTGTCTCTACCACTGTAGAATTCAATGGCTTCTTCCAAATCTTTTTTACTAAAATCAGGCCAAAGCGTATCGGTAAAGAAATATTCAGCATATGCAAGCTGCCAAATCAGATAATTAGAAAGTCTCTGCTCTCCACTTGTTCTAATCATCAAGTCAGGATCGGGAATGCCTCCCGTATCTAAGTTTTTACTAATAAGTTCCTCACTTAATCCGTCTATTAATTCAGTATAGGATTTGTTCTCTTTTTCGGCATATATAATGATATTCTTAAAGGCTCTTCTAATATCATCTCTACCACCATAATTAACAGCAATCTGTAATTGTAAGCCTGTAAAATCCTTTGAAACATCCTCAAGTTTTGCTATAAGAGTATTTAGCTCATCTGAAAGTCCTGACTTATCACCTATGATTCTAACTCTCATATTATTTTTAACAGAGAGTTTCATTGCATCCTTCATATACTTAGCTAAAAGTTTCATCAATTCATCAACTTCAGCCTTTGGGCGTTTCCAATTTTCAGTTGAAAACGCATACATTGTTACATATTTTATTCCGAGGTCAAAAGCCGCTTTACAGACAGGTTCTACATTATCACATCCTTTAAGATGTCCAAAATTTCTAGGTAATCCCCGTTTTTTTGCCCATCTTCCATTTCCATCCAAAATAATAGCCACATGGTTTGGAATTTTCTCATTATCACTCATATCTCATCCCAAAAAGAGGGTGCGGCTTAACCGAACCCCCAAAATAAATTATTATACAGTCATCAATTCCTTTGTCTTGCTCTCAGTCATCTTTTCAACTTCATCAGAGAATTTATCCGTTATTTTCTGAATCTCTTCTTCAAGACCCTTAAGATCATCTTCTGTAATCTCATTAGCCTTTTCCTGTTTCTTAAAGTGATCAACAGCATCTCTTCTTATATTTCTAATAGCAATTTTGGCATTTTCAGCCTTTTTCTTAATATCCTTAGAAAGTTCTTTACGCCTCTCTTCTGTAAGTTCAGGAAAAACAAGCCTAATTGACTTACCGTCATTATTAGGAACCACCCCTAAGTTTGCCATATTTATTTCTTTTTCAATAGCCTTAATAAGGCTTGTTTCCCAAGGCTGAATCTGTATTATTCTAGCCTCCGGAACAGAAATATTTGCTACAGACTGAAGTGGAGATGGCTGTCCATAATAATCCACCTTTATTTTATCCAAGATATGTGGATTAGCACGGCCTGCTCTTATAGTTATAAATTCCTCATTTAGATTATTAAGAGTTTTATTCATTTTATCTTCATAAAGTTTTGTAGCTTCTGACATATATAACTCTCTCCTCATACAATTATTTTCAAAGTTATGTGGTTATACAGTAACCTTAGTACCGTTGTTTATACCATTTGCAGCATCTATAATGCTATTTTCTTCATTCAGCCCAAAAACCTGCATAGGCATTTTATTTTCATAGCACATAATTGTTGCCGCTAAATCTATGACTGCCAATTTTTTATCAAGTACCTCTTCGATACTAATCTCGCTGTATTTCTTAGCTGATGGATTTGACTTTGGATCACTGTCATAAACTCCATCAATAGCTTTAGCAAGTAAAATAGCATCTGCCTCTATTTCTACAGCTCTAAGTACAGCTCCTGTATCAGTGGAAAAGTATGGGTGGCCTGTGCCGCCTGCAAAAAAGACAACCATATTTTTTGCAAAATATTTCAACGCTCTGTCTTTTGAAAAAAGTTTTGTCATATTTCCACACTCAAAAGGAGTAAGTATAGCTGTCTTCATGCCTGCATACCTGAAAATATCAGATACATAAATACAATTCATTACAGTGGCAAGCATTCCAATCTGGTCAGCCTTTGTTCTGTCTATTGTATTACTGGTGCGGCCTCTCCAAAAGTTACCTCCGCCAATAACAATACCCACCTGTATTCCATTATCTACAAGTTCTTTTACCTGTTTTGCTACTTTAATACAAGTATCTTCATCAAAACCTGTCTTCTTATCACCTGCAAGAGCTTCACCTGATAACTTTAGCAGTACTCTTTATAATTTCCCATTAGGCTTAATCCTCATCTCCAAAGAAAGAATCAATATCAACAGATGCATATGGAAGTGCACAGAAACCATCAATAACTGCACCACTATTAATCTGGATTCCCTTAGAGCTTATATTACCTTTGATTACAGCTGTAGAATCAACTACAACAGGACCATTCACATCTATGTTACCCTTTACAGCACCTGCAACTACGCAAGAAGAAGCAATGATATCACCTATCACAACAGTACCTGCTGCAAGTTTTACACAACCCTTACTTGTAATTCCGCCATCAAGTTTATTTGTATGTAAATAAACTTCTGAAGCAGAGGATTTACCCTTTACTGCCCCAGATATTGAAAGCTTGCCTAAACAGCTGATATCTCCATTAACTGTACCGAGTACATCCAATGAACCATCTGAAACTATGCTTCCATTAATAACAGTTCCCTTAGCAATAACTGTAGATTCAGCAGATGCCTCTGTGTATGAATCTGAATGAGTTTCAACAGTAACAGTATCTGCACCTATATCTCCTGAATATAAATTATTTTCTGTAGCAGGAACTGTATTCATATATTCATCTTCAACAGGAAGCTCCTCACTCATACCGAAGTCAGGTTCTTCATATTCAGGCTCTTCACCACCAATTTCATCTGTTTCAAAAACCATGTCACTATCACCTTCCATTTTTTCAAGCATACCTTCATCTACACCGCTTGCATCTTCATCAGAAAGATCATAATCATCAAAGTTAAGACTATCTGTGTCACCAAGAGTGTCAACCATCTGATTCTCATCACCCTCAAAATCAACCATAGTGCTGCCAAGGTCTTCCTTTAAATCCTTAAAAAAGTTCATAACATACCTCCAATTATTTTATCTTTTTATATTTTTTATTTACATTATGATGGACAGGTTTAGTATTAATATCAATTTTTTCAAACTTATAGCCATCTTTTTTTAATCTTTCAATTATTCTTGGCAAAGCCTTTACAGTATTTACCTTATCTTTAGAATCATGCAAAAGTACTATCTTATCTGAATTGCTCTTTGAATACATTGCAATAGCATTGTAAATCGCATTTGCGGAAGGTGCCGGCCAGGCTGCATCTGTCCCGCCTAAATTCCAGTCAAAATATTTAAACCCTGCTGATTCCAGCCATTTTATAATCTTATACATATTGGTTTTTGAAACACCATTACTGCTTCCTCCCGGGAATCTGTATATCCTTGCATCTACCCCGGTACTTTTCTTTACAAAATCTCTAATTGCATACACATCCTTCTTAAATGCAGCAAGATTTGCATATACCTGCTTATAATTATGAGTCATTGAATGGATTCCTATATTATGACCTTTTTTTAATATCTTTTTAAGCCTCTTCACAGTTGTCTTGTCTGTATTTAGGCCGACTACAAAGAAAGTTGCCTTAATTTTGTATTTATCGAGGATTTTAAGAACCTTATCCGTATTAACACTTGGACCGTCATCAAAGGTAAGATAGGCTGTTTTTTTATGCTTTGGCTTTTTAGATGATTTTTTAGCTGCTTTAACATTTACAGTTTTAACTGAAGCTTTAGCTGTCTCAAATTTATTATTTTGTATGAAGAATACATTACTAAATAAAAATGATAAGGTAAATATTAAGATTATACCGGTTATAAATTTTTTTGAAATTGATTGTTGTTTTCTAAAATTCATTTCTACTGCTCTCCTTATAAAAATCTCTTACAATTTATACACAAATAATTAGATTGTATTAATTACAAAATGTCTAATTAATGGTATCTAACTAATTGTATCATATTTAACATAAAATATCTACAAATATATTTGTTATTTCTTTATTAATGTTATTACTTAATTTGATGTTAATACTGTCATTTACTTTTGGTTCACCACATATATCTACACCTAAGACCTTAAATTTATTTATCAGACTTTCTAATTCTTCTATAAGTGCAGCTGCTAATTTTCCTCCCTGATCCCAATCAGAGACGAATTCTTTATCTGAAATAACATCTTTATCTACAGAAATATAGATTGGCAGACTATCATCTAAATTTGCTTCGTAAATATTATCCGCAAAAATAATCCTTTCATCATTTTTAAGCTCACAGGTATCTATGTATTTTTCTCCTACACCTATCATAAATACCTTGTTAAGCTTTTTATGAGTCTCATATGCATCCGCTATCCATGAACCACAGGACAGGATATTACCGAAAGAAGAAAACTGCATATCTGTATGGTTGTCATAAACAACCAGATTAAACGGCTCCTCAATCAAATCAAGATAAAGCCTGCTAAGATGATGATAGTTTCCGGAATCAAGAAAGTGTACAGACAATAATTCTCCTTTATTTTGAATTTCTTTCATTAGATAATTCCTTGCGTCATCATCCATGTACCCTCTTACTCCTGACACCTCTTCATCATCAAATAGTACATACTTAAAGTTTTTATAAAAATTTTGTTGTTTATAAATCCCCGTAAAACTATGTAAATAAAGCATTACTCTGCCCTGCCTGCTCCATTTCCTATCTCAGCCTCATATATTTCAGCATCTATTCCTGTAGCTGCTTTATACTTTGAAATGACTTCCTGCTTGAAATTTTCTACAGCATCATTTTTAACAATACTTACAGTACAGCCTCCAAAACCGCCTCCGGTTATCCTTGAGCCAATCACTCCCGGTATAGCCCAGGCAATTTCCACGAGTTTATCTACCTCTGTACAGGAAACTTCATAATCATCTCTAAGTGATATATGAGAGGCATTCATCAGTTTGCCAAAAGTCTCGATATCATCATTCTTAAGAGCTTCTACAGCCTTTATTGTTCTCTGATTTTCATAAACAGCATGTTTAGCTCTCTTTCTCTGAATTTCATCCTGAATGAGTTCTTTGTTTGCCTCAAATTCCTCCTCAGTTAAATCCCCCAATCCATTAATGCTGAGTTTAGCCTGAAGAGCCTTTAGGGCAGCAGTACTCTCATTCCTTCTATCATTATAAGCTGAATCTACAAGACTATGCTTCACATGGCTGTTTGTTATAATAACTTTTGCGTCTTTTAGTTTAATAGGTGCATATTCATAGGAAAGGTCGGCAGTGTCAAGGAAAATAGCATTATCTTTCCTGCCCATAGCTACTGCAAACTGATCCATAATACCACAGTTCATACCATTGAACTGATTTTCAGAAGTCTGCCCTATTTTAGCTATTTCAACCATATCTACATCAATATTATACATATACTTAAGAACAGTTCCCATAAGCACCTCTATTGAAGCAGATGATGAAAGACCTGCTCCCGAAGGTATATTGCCAATCATTGCAAGATCAAACCCCTGTTCTATTTATAATCCTTGCCAAGGAAGGCCCAAACTACACCAATTAGATAATTTGCCCAGCCATTCTTCTTCTGATATGACAGTTCCGGCAGCTCTACTGTAGTAACCTGTGCATTTTCAAAGTTTAATGAAATAAAATTCATCTTATTATCATCACGCTTTTTTACTAAGGCATAAGTTCCCATTGTAAGTGCGCAGGGAAAAACATGACCGCCATTGTAGTCTGTATGTTCTCCTATAAGATTTACTCTTCCCGGCGAAAAGAAAAGTTCTGCCCCCTCAGTGCTCCCATAATACTTTTTGAACCCATCATAAAGTTTTTCCTTCATACCAATCTCCTTTATTGAATATTTTGGACTTATTAAATCCTATTTTCCTGTTTTAGCAGCACTGCCTGATGTATTTTCAGTGGTTACAGAAGTGCCGGAAGCAATCGCGCTGCTTGATGCATTGGCAGCACTATAGAACTGTCCTGCTAGAGTAAAGCCTTCTGTATAGCCTTTATCATAGCCTTTTTTATTTCCTGTATAATAACCACCCACACCTGCTCCAACAATTACAATTATTATAAACAGCCCAAACATTGCTGTCTTCAGACGCTTTTCCTTTTTAAGGCTAAGCTTTCTTCCTGCTTTTTCCTTTTTATATCTTTCTACCTTTTCTTTACTCATACTTTTCTCCTTCTATATAAATATTTTAACTAAAGACCTGATTATGAATTTATAATTGTTATAATTTTAACCCTCTCAATAAATCTGCAAAACTTGTAGTGGGAGTATCACCTGTACTATATTCTACAGGTATGGAATCCGTATCATCTACTGCTTCATTTTCTAAAGCCTTAGTCATACTAAGACTTAGTTTACCATCTTTAATATCTATAACCATAACCTTTACTTCGTCATTTTCACTAAGCACTTCCTTAGGATGTTTTATTTTTTTTTCAGACATTTGCGAAATATGTACAAGACCTGAAAGTCCATCCGGAAGCCTCACAAAGGCACCATAATTCTCAAGGCGTTCAACCTTACCGGTCATCACAGTACCAATGGCAATCTTAGACATTTTTTCTTCTGTCATCTTAGCTTCTTCTTCTCTAAGAACACTTTTAGCTGAAAGGATCAGTTTCTTATCATCTTCATCAACTTCTATTATTCTAACTGAAATGTGCTTTCCAACAAACTCTTCTGTATTTTCAACATAGGCAAGCGCAAGTCCGGAAGCCGGTATGAAAGCCCTTATCCCCTTAAGATAGGTTACTACTCCACCCTTAACGGCTTCTGTAATTTTCACATTAAATACCTGTGCATTTTCTTTTGCTTCGGTAAGAAAATCCCAAGCGAGAATATTATCTGCACGTTTAATTGAAAGCAGCACCTGGCCTGCACCATTGTCAGGAGAAATAACCATAGCATTGACAACATCACCTACTGCTATATCTGCTTTAATTGAAAATTTTGGATCATTGCTTAACTCATCGATTGGCACTATGCCTTCTGCATAAGAACCAAGATCAACTATTACCTCTGTCTCTCCTATTCCAATGACAGGTCCTTTTACCATATCACCATTTCTAAGCCTTTTAAATGACTGTTCCAGTTCATCCAAATAATCATCCATGCTCTCTATTTTTTCATTTTCTGCCATTTATCTTCTCCTTATCAATATAAAATCTTACCCAGTGCTACCTTCATTAAGTGTGCTCCATATGAAGATTTGCCATACTTTTCTGCACTTTCTATCAATTTTCCTTTAGTTATCCAACCGTTTTTATAAGCTATTTCTTCAATTGCAGAAATCATAACCCCCTGTCTTTTTTCAATGACCTTCACAAATTCTGTAGCATCTGACAGTGCATCTACAGTGCCTGTATCAAGCCAGGCATATCCTCTGCCAAGTGTAATAACATTAAGCCTTCCTTCTTCAAGATATATTCGATTGAGATCAGTAATCTCAAGTTCTCCCCTTTTAGAAGGCTTAGAGACTTAGCATAGCTTATCACAGAGTTATCATAAAAATAAAGTCCTGTGACACAGTAGTTTGATTTAGGTTTTTCAGGCTTTTCCTCTATGGAAACAGCCTCACCCTTTTCATTAAATTCAACAATTCCAAATCTTTCAGGATCATCTACATAATATCCAAACACAGCAGCACCATCTTTTGTGAAGTCCACAGCCTTCTTCAAATTGGAAGACAGACCGTTGCCATAAAAAATATTATCTCCCAAAATCATCGCTACACTGTCATTTCCAATGAATTCTTCGCCTATTATAAAAGCTTCTGCAAGACCGTTAGGTTTTTCTTGGATTTTATAAGAAAGTTTAATCCCATATTCGGATCCATCACCCAAAAGTTTTTCAAAATTAGGCAAATCTCTTGGTGTTGAAATTATTAAAATATCCTTAATACCTGCTAACATAAGAGTAGATAAAGGATAAAATATCATTGGCTTGTCATAAACCGGTAAAAGCTGCTTACTCGTAACCTCGGTAAGTGGATAAAGCCTGGTACCTGAGCCTCCTGCAAGTATAATTCCTTTCATAAACACCCCCAAACAAGTCTTTTCATAACACCAACTAATACACAAGTATAATCTATTATTTATTATTTGACAATAAGTTAACGCACTTCAAATGCATTAGTTATATGAACCAGCCTTTCATCCCCATAAATTCCTATTACATCAAATCTGCATCCCGTTTCAAGAGATATATTATGTTCATTCATATAAAAAAGCAAGGTAAGGTATATCTTTTTCTGTTTTGCGTATGTCACTGCACTGAATGGGCTTCCAAACCTGTCAGAACTCCTGTATTTTACCTCTATGGCAACCAGATAGTCCTCGCTGCTTAATGCAATTATATCAATCTCACCGGTTTTTCTTAAATAGTTTTTTTATAAAATCTTATACCCCTTGGACATCAAATAAAAAGCCGCTTTTTCTTCGTACTTACTTCCCAGTAAACGCTTATTTATACTATCACTTCCTATCTTCTTTTTTCAGCAACAGCAGATTTAAGCCTATCCATTTTATCTACAAAAAGCAGAACCTGTGCCACTACCTCATAAAGTTCAGGAGGTATATTTTCTCCTATTTCAAGCTTTGATAAAGAAGCTGCAAGCTTTTCATCCTCATACTGCGGAATATCATTTTTCTTAGATTCTTCAATAATCTTATCAGCTAAAGCACCCTTTCCTGCCGCAATCACATATGGCGCTTCTCCACTTTCGGTGTCATATTTTAGGGCTACAGCAGTCTTTACTTCTTTTTTCTTATTCACCGCTCCTCCTTATCCATGTATAAAAGTTTTTCTATGAATTGGTGAAATTCCAAATTCTTTTATTCCGGTATAATGTTTTTTAGAACCATATCCTTTATTTGATGCAAAATCATACATTGGATATTTAATATCCATTTCTTTCATATAGCGATCTCTTACAACTTTTGCAACAATGCTGGCTGCAGCGATTGAGAGCGATTTTGCATCACCGCTTACTATTGTATGCTGCATTATATCGAGCCCTGGAATTTTTTTATTACCATCCACTAAAATAATATCCGGTTTAATGTTCAAATCTGATACCGCCTGTTTCATGGCTTCAAAAGTAGATTGTAGAATATTGATTTCATCAATTCTACTATTGTCTACACTTCCAAACCCAACACTAATCGCCTCACTCATAATGTGATTAAACAATTCTTCTCTTTTTGACTCTTTTAACTTTTTTGAATCATTAACATATGGTATAATCAAATCCTTTGGAAAAATTACAGCCGCAGCCACAACCGGTCCTGCAAGCGGTCCTCTTCCTACTTCATCTACACCACATATATATCCATTTTCGCTGAATTGTCTTTCAAATTTTGCCATCGAACTCACACGGCTGATTTCTTCGTCATAGTCTATAAGCTTTTTCTGAGCCATTTCTACAATTTTCTTCACACCGCTTCTATTATCTGTTCCATAATAAGCAACAAATTCCCCTAGATTAGAAGTATTGCAATTTGCATATTCTTCTCTTATCTCCGAAATATTTTTCATTACTTTACTGCTCCAAATTTTGAAATAGGAAAAAGTCTTAACCAAACTCTTCCAATTATACTGCTTTTATTTACTATGCCAACTTGCTCATATCTGGAATCATAGCTGTTATTTCTATTATCCCCAAGCACGAAATATTCATCTTCACCCAGTTGAATGCTGTTTTCTGCTATACCTGCATATTCCATTGTATCATTTAACAGAGGATCATCTCTTAATTTCTTACCATTTACATAAACTTCACCTTCAATTATCATTACCTTTTCGCCTGGCAGCCCTACTATTCTTTTTACATAGACATTAGAATGATTATAGTCAAAAACAATGATATCATAACGTTTCAAATCGTCCGCCTTATAAATAACTTTATCTATCAAAATCTTATCAGCATTTTCAAGGGTAGGCATCATGGATGTACCGCTGACTATTGTTTCCTGTACAATATAAGTACTTATAATCTTGGCAACTATCATTGCTGCCAGAATTATAGCTACAATTTTGGCATACAGCCTCACTCCGCTTTCTTCATCTACCTGCTTTATAACCACAGTTTCCGTTTTAACCTTTACATTCTCATCAAGGTTATTTCGTTTTTTTATGAAACTTACAAAGTCCAGCTTAAATAATTCATCAGTTTCATAGTAATTGTATATGTCTGCACAAAAATCCAGACTGTCATCAATCAAATCTTTCTTTTCTTCAAACTTCGCTTCAAGCTTATCTTCTTCCATCTGACTCATCCTCCTGCAGTTTCAAGAGTAATTCTGCCTAGTCTGCCATTTTTAAAATCATCTAAAATTAGAGTGGCAGCCTTATCTGTATCAGGCTCCCCACCTTTTTTTATTATAGCCCTTTTATCAGCTATAGCTCCCAGTATCTGAACCGAAAATTCTACTTCATTATCTTTTTTATCAGATAATTCAAAACCATAATACCTTGACAATATACCTTCATATCTTTTTTCAATCTCATTTATAAATTTAATTGCAAGCTCTCTTTTTTCTATAACCTCATCCTTTATTGAGCCTATAAAAGCTAAATGTTCCGCAGTCATTCTATCTTCAAACTTAGGCCAAAGTATGCCGGGAGTGTCTAAAAGTTCTACCTGTTTATTGAGTCTAATCCACTGTTTACCTTTAGTAACGCCCGGCTTATTTCCGGTCTTTGTAACAGCTCTTCCCGCAAATGAATTTATAAATGTTGACTTACCTACATTAGGAATGCCTCCAACTATAGCTCTTACGGGACGATTAAGTATTCCTCTGGCTCTATCTCTTGCCATCTTTGTTTCCGCAGCCTTAGCTATGGCATCTTTTACCTGTTTAATTCCACTACCGTTCTTTGAATTAAGCTTTACAGCAATAAAGCCTTCATTCTCAAAATATTTAACCCATTCTTCCGTAATCCTATCATCAGCCAAATCAGCCTTATTTAACACTATTACTCTGGATTTGTTGGCTGCAAGGCTGTCTATATCAGGATTCCTTGAACTTATCGGTATACGTGCATCCACAAGTTCAATAACTACATCTATAAGCTTAATGTCTTCCTTCATCTGGCGTACGGCCTTAGTCATATGACCGGGATACCAATGTAAATCAGGCATACTACTCCTCCAATTATTCAGCTAAATTCAAATTATCTACCAGCGAAAAAGGTTTTTCTATTGCAATTGCCTTGCCAAGTATCTCGTTTCTAAGCACATTCCCTACACTGGCGAATCTACTGTCCTCACTGTCATTTCTGTTATCTCCAAGTACAAAATACTCATTATCATCTAATTTCACTCCTTCTTCAGCAAGACCGCTATTTTGTATTATATCAGTTTTAATCTTCTCCTTCATTACCTCATCATTTATATAGACTACTCCATTTTTAATTTTGACAGTTTCTCCCGGCAATCCAATTACTCTCTTTAATTCAAAATAGCTGTGTTCCTTATTACTCTGTTTATATACAATTACATCATTTCTCTTAGGCTTTTTAGATAATATTCAAATTTATTAACGATTACAACCTGTCCTTCTTTAAGTGTAGGCTCCATCGAAACTCCTGAAACACTTGTCTTTACAAATATATTGGTAGTTACAAGATATGAAGCAGTGATAGTAATAACTATCAATAATATCCATATTATTATTTCTTTTTATTATGCAGAAGGAGTTGTTTCTATTCGTGCCTTTTTATGAAAATAAGCTTTTCTGGACATAATCTTCCCTTCAGTATAATATTGTGGTAAAACAGATTTCCACACTTATATAATATAATAAAAAAGGAACAACTGCAAGTAGTTGCTCCTTTGAAACTAAATCTCTTTCAGGTAATATTAATTATACCTCTTTAAGTTTAGCTGACTTACCTACTCTGCCACGAAGGAATGTAAGCTTAGCTCTTCTTACCTTACCATGACGTACAACTTCGATTTTGTCAACATTTGGAGAATGTACAGGCCAGGTTCTCTCAACACCAACGCCGCCTGAAAGTTTTCTTACTGTAAATGTCTCTCTTGCGCCGCCACCCTGTCTCTTAAGTACAGTTCCTTCGAAGATCTGAATTCTTTCTCTCTGACCTTCCTTAACCTTTGCGTGAACTCTAACAGTATCACCTACTCTAAATTCGTCCACATTAGCTTTGAGCTGTTCTTTTTCAATCTCTCTGATTAATTCGTTCATTTCTAATCTCCTTTTATCATAGATGTTCTTAACACGCTCACCACGAGGCATCAGAGGACCATCCGAATTACATAACATCTAATTTTATCATATTAATATTATAATTACAAGTCCTAAAATAATTAATTAGAAATTTTTATAAGCCATAAATGATAAAGTCCTAGTATACCACAAATAAAAATGTCCCACTTATGGTAAAATACTATTTTGTATATTCTAACACTAGGAGGGACTGACTTATCAGAAAGGTTATTTTATCAATGGATGAACAAAGAAAGTACGAGGTTATTAAAGGTCTGATAGATCACCCAGATACAGCTAATAAGGATAGAGCTGCTCTTATCCTAGGATGCACCAAGAGGCATATAAACCGTATGATACAAGGCTATATTAAAGATGGTAAAGCATTCTTTATTCATGGTAACAGAGGTAAGAAGCCGGTTACCACCATCCATCCTGACATCAGAAGTCAGGTTCTTGATCTATACAGAACTAAATACTACGAGGCTAACTTTGAACACTATACAGAGCTTCTAAAAAGCATGAGGGGCATAAAGCATCTCTTCTTCCTCTGTAATGAGTATTTTGGAGTCTGGTACATTCTATCTCCAAAAGGCTACAAAAAGCCAAAGCGTAGACGCATTAGGGCAAGCACTCAGAGCCAAGAAGGAATCTGAAAGCGTCAAAAAGAATTATCACAGATACAGGCTAACTTAGTAGCAGTTGAAGATGCTCACAGTCGTCGTCCAAGATGTGCTTATTTCGGTGAATTGCTTCAGATGGATGCAACCCCTTATGAATGGGTGCCGGGACAGATATGGCATCTACATTTAGCCATTGATGATGCCTCAGGTGCTGTTACTGGCGCATGGTTTTGATACTCAGGAGACCCTTAACGGCTACTACCATGTGTTTGAACAGATTCTTACCGATTATGGTATCCCCTATAAGTTTCTTACCGATAAAGCGTACTGTATTTTGCTCACAAGAAAAAGGTGCCTTATCTGACGACAATGACACCTATACACAGTTCGCTTATGCCTGCAAGCAACTTGGTACACAACTTGAATCAAGCAGCGTACCACAGGCTAAAGGACGCATAGAACGATTGAATCAAACCTTACAGTCACGCCTGCCCATTGAGTTTAGACTCGCAGGCGTAACCGACATCAATAATGCCAATGAATTCCTTCACTCCTACATAAAGGAATTCAATGAGAAGTTCTCACTTCCACTTCATGGTATCAAATCTGTCTTTGAAACGCAACCGTCTAAAAGAAAAAAATAAATCTTACTTTAGCAGTTTTGACTGAGAGAACTGTTGATGCCGGACATGCGATTCAATTTAAGAAGAAATTTTATAAGATGATAGATCATAATGGAGTCCAAATCCATTATAGAAAAGGTACCAAGGTTATGCTTATCAAGGCATTTGATAGGTCTATGTTTGCGTGCGTAAATGACAAGGATATTTATGCACTGGAAGAAATACTCGGCTCATGAACACAAATCTAAGGACTTGGACGCTGACTACAAACAACCTAAACCTAGAAAGCCTTATATTCCTCCAATGAACCATCCTTGGAGATTAGAGGCCTTTAATAAATTTGCACATTCACAGCCACACAGAATTGAAGACGACTTAAAAAGTGCATAATAAAAGCCCCTTTGTGGGGCTTATAAATTAATTATTTTGGGACATAATCATTTATGCTTGACAGTCCTAAAATAATTAATTAGAAAATTTTTGATTTTAATAGTTATTTCTATTTTAAATTATCATAAATTTTTTTAAAATTTTTGAGTTTTCATCCATTCAATCTGTCATCCCTCTCTTCCAAATCCTTTTCCAGACCTTCAAGATAAGGTACTGTTGTCTTTCCTGTCACATCTAAGTAATAGCCTTCAACAAACTCTTCTCTTTTAATACTTTTCCTGCCTCCATTTACTGCCCTGTCCCAGTATTTTTTGATTTCCTTAAATGGTGCGTAATAGTATTCGTCAGTATCAGAGAAATAAATAATCATGAAAGCCACTCCATCCTGTTCCTCAAAATCCTCCATGAATTTTACCTGATGCTCGTGTATATTCTGAAGCGGAAATGTAGTCTTATTGCATTCTTTCGCATCAAAGCAGACCGGAATTCCCTGTACAACCCCAATATAGTCCACAGTACTCTTGCTATCAAAGTAAGCTAGGGTAATCTGTCCCTTTTCATTTATATTTACGGGCGTAATCGGAGTTGGAACTTTCTGCACAAGAGCGAGTCCCTGTTCTCTGTATTTATCATTTGTCATATTTATAAGAGTCTCAAGTAAAGAGCCCCTAAGACCTCTTGAATTCCAAGACGGCATACATATTTCCTTCCTATATTCAGTTAAATTATTATCACACTCAGTTTACTTGATTATTATTCTTGCCAAAAGGCCGGCTTTTCTTCTTAGACCACATTGTCTTTATTTTTTTACTAATAGAACGAATAAAAAATCTAAAATTGTTTTAACTCTCTAACACATTAACATTTTAGTGTATTAAATTTGTTCATTTTTCTAACTAAACTTGAATAAACTACTAAATATCAAATCCCAACTTCAAAGCAATCTTTTTCAACTTTTCAGGCAAGTCCGCCTTATAAGTCATTCCACTTAAGTATGCAAAATCCCCTTCGACTTCAGGGAATTTAATCTCATATGAGTGTAAAAACTGGCTGTTAAGCCCCATTCTCCTATAGCTTGTATTTTCAGATTTAAGACCATACTTGCCATCTCCTATCACAGGGTATCCTAGGAAAGATAAATGTGCTCGAATCTGATGGCTTTTTCCGGTAATAAGTTCTACTTTAAGCAGACTATGTCCTCCTTTTACCTCTAAAACTTCATAAGCTGTCTTTATATAGTCTGCTCCCTCTACCTTATCTTGATAAATTTTAACTGTATTATGATTGTCATTTTTTAAAAGATAGGCTTCAGCAGTAAAATTCTTAAGCACCTCTCCCTTAACTATGGTCAGATAATACTTTTTAAGCGTTCTGGCTTTAATAATATCTGAAAGAAATCTAAGCCCTGTAAGCGTCTTTCCTGCAAGTATAATTCCACTTGTATTTCTATCAAGCCTATTTACAACTGCAGGCTTAACTGTAAGCATATCTTCTGCTGTGAGGCTTTCTGAATTTATTAAATAGCTTATAAGCCATTCATTCATAGAAATATCACCTCTTTTTGCTATCTGGGAAAGCACATTCACAGGCTTATTAAGTATAATAATATCCCTGTCCTCATATATGACCTTTGGTTCATCAAATTCCCATTTAAGGGATTTTAAGAAATTATACAGGGAATTGTCACTACTACTTTCAATGCTATCCTCGGCAGTAGCAACATATTCCCTGTCAGCAGTCTGTGATACAGTAACTTTTCCCCCAAACTTTACTATAGTATCGTCTGAGAGGAAAAGTTTTACTTCATCGTTTTCTTTTAAGAATTCATTTCCGGCAGCTTTCTTGCCGTTTAGTACTATGTTTTTCTTTCTAAGCATTTTGTAAATGAAGCTGGTGGGAGCATCTTTTAGAAATTTTAGCAGATATTTATCAAGTCTCCCTCCGGCATCTATATGCTTTATTTTAAGTAATATCATTTATTGGTTACCTTTTTACTTTTACATTGATTAAATCTTACACCAATTTGGGTTAATTTATGGCTGATATGGTCTTTCTATTTCCACTACCTTACCTTCTTCTACTTTAACACGAGCTTCCAAGCATCCCCAGGATGTAAGATTAGATCTTAACCAGTTCAGTGATCTTTTCTCAATTTTATACGGACTAAGAGAACCATCTAAAACTTTTATCTTCCTACCTAATTTAGCGATATATGCCTTAGTACCCAATGTCCAAATACAGCCATCAGAGCCACTTGTTTTACCTTTATGATAAGTTAAATCTGTAGCTGATATATTCGTAATAAATACATAATCATCCAATTTTTTTACCAAAGTTTTCTTATAAAGAGAGGCATATTTAATTTTGAAGAAATTTTCAAAATCTATATAGTAGTTAACCTCACCCTCAGGATAATCAAAAACAGAGTGCTTATACAGTTGGTCATAAGTAACCCTGCCCTTTCCCTTTTCATCAACAAGCATACGAATGAGCTGCTTCTTATAAAAATATAGGCGATATTCTTTACCCGTACTTGTTCCATAGGCAAACATCAGGTCATTTCCCTTAAGATAGTAATTAAAATTAATTTTTCTCTTTAATATATGGACGATAGTAAGTTGTCTTTTTACTGTTAGTTTTTTTAGGATGCTTTATAATAGTAATTTCTAATTTCAGCTATTCTCCCTATCAACTATTTTTCTGTGTAAATACTTTATGATTGTTAATTGTTTCAGCCTGTGTAATTTTAGCCGGTATGAAAACAGAAACCACCATCAAAAATAATACCATTAAGCTAATTTTAATCGTTCTTTTTTTTAACATATCTTTACCCCCTCATTAAGTTACTACACTACAAAATACTCCATGCTTTCTGCAAAGCTTCTTATCTCCGATATTTCACCCTCTGATGGTTTATTTTCCGGAAATGCTTTGATAAACTTATCCAAGTCGTCAAAAATTACTATATTATCCCCCCGTCCCTGATTTTTTAGATGTTTATCTATGTAAGCTTTAGCAGCCTCAGTTTTCTTCTTATAGTCATATTCATTTCGAACTGAAGTACCCATCTTTTCCTTATAACCAAGCATTCTCCCCTTAAACACTGCTATAAGGTCAAGGTGCATTACATGTTCAGGCGAAGTAAATACAGGTGAGTACAGTAAAACTCCTTTTCCTTTTATGCTATTTTCTACCTTTACCAGTTTATCATTTTTCAATTCTTTAAAAGGCAAAAGAATGAGTAGTGTGGCTAAACTTCTTCCAACAGGAAGAATAAATAATAGGGCAAGTACAGAAAAAATATTTCTTGGTTGCATCTTATTTAAGAATAGTCCTACAATAAAAATAATAACTGCTGCCACTATATTTAATGCTACATTAACAAATAATTTCTGCTTTCTGTTAGAAAGATAGCCTTTTTCAAATTTATTAGTTTTTTTCATTAAATTATTACTCCAATTATACTATATAAAACAAATTAATTCACTATTCTCAAGGATACATCTTATTCACTAAGTTTTTTCACTTCCTCAACAGTAAGTTCCCTAACAGCTCCAAGCTTTAGTTTCTCATCCAGTAAAAGGCTCCCCATTTGAAGCCTTTTGAGGTAGATAACCTCATTATCAACAGCCTCAAACATCCTCTTTATCTGGTGAAACTTACCTTCAGATATTGTAACCCTCGCTGTAAAACTATTATCATTATCACAGATTTCAAGTTTTGCAGGCTTACTTATAAAATCTCCTAAATCAATCCCCTCTAAAAAAGCCTCAGTATCAGATTGTTTAAGAGGATATTTAAGCTCTGTAAAATATACCTTATCAACATGATTTTTAGGAGAAAGTAATCTGTGATTTAAATCTCCATCATTTGTGATAAGCAAAAGCCCTTCTGTATCCTTATCAAGCCTGCCCACAGGAGAAAGTTCGTTAAATCTTGGGCAATCTATACCTGTTTCCTTAAATACATCCATAACAGTCTTAGTTTTTCCCTTTTCAGTAGATGTAATAACTCCCTGTGGCTTATTCATCATGTAGTAATAATATTTTACATAGTATATAGGCTTGCTATCTATACAAACCTCATCATTATCCAGGTCTACCTTAGTATCAGGACTTTTAATAACGGCTCCGTTAATTGTAACCCTGCCTTTTCTTATATATTCCTTGATCTTACTTCTAGTTTCAGAAGCCATATCTGAAAGATATTTATCTAATCTAATACATTGTGCCATTACTATGCTCCTATTCACCATTGATATGATTAATTAAGGCAGTCCTTCGGTAAAAGACCTTTTTCAAAAATTTTCTGTAAACTCATCATTATTCCAAATTTTGCATGATTAAAGGTAAGTCCTCCCTGAAAATAAGCCGCATAAGGTTCTCTCATAGGTCCATCTGCAGAGAGTTCTATTGACGAACCCTGTACAAAGGCACCTGCAGCCATTATTACCTGGTCATTGTACCCTGGCATATCCCATGGCTCAGGAGTTACAAAGCTATCCACAGGCGCAGCGGCCTGTATCCCTTCGCAAAAAGCTTTAAGCCTCTCGCCTGATTTCAATGAAACTGCCTGAATTATATCATATCTGTCTTCTTTACCATTCGGCAGTACATCAAAGCCTAAGCTCTCATATACATTAGCAGCAAAAATTGCCCCCTTTACCGCACAGGCCGTAACTGTCGGTGCCATAAAAAGTCCCTGATAAAATGCCTGATTTAATCCTAAAGACGCTCCTATCTCCCTTCCAAGCCCCGGACAGGACATTCTATATGAAGCCATATCAACATATTCTTCCCTGCCTGCTACATAGCCTCCTATTGGCGCCAATCCACCACCCGGGTTTTTAATAAGAGAGCCTACAACCAAGTCTGCACCTACATCAGATGGTTCAAGTTCCTCTACAAATTCACCATAACAATTATCTACCATACAAATAAGCTCAGGTTTAATACTTTTTATAAAACTAATAAGCTCACCTATTTTTTCTATTGAAAATGTAGGGCGGACATCATATCCTTTTGAGCGTTGAATGGTAACCAGTTTTGTCTTTTCATTAATTGCAGCCTTAATCCCATCAAAGTCAAATGAAAAATCAGGAAGTAAGTCTACCTGCGAATAAGTCACTCCATATTCAGCCAAAGAACCTGCCATTGGTGTTATTCCTATCACTCCGTCCAAAGTATCATAGGGCTTTCCTACAGGAGAAAGCAGTTCGTCTCCAGGCCTTAAGTTGCCAAAGAGTGCAACTGTAAGTGCATGGGTTCCACATAATATAGATGGTCTTACAAGTGCCGCCTCCGTATGAAACACATCTGAGTATACAGATTCAAGTGTGTCTCTTCCCAAATCATTATATCCATAACCGCTGCTTGCAGCAAAATGAATATCCGAAACCTTATTCTTTTGCATGGCCTTAAGTACCTTAAGCTGATTTATCTCCGCTGTTTCATCAGCCTTCTTAAATCTACCGTCAAGGCTTTTACAAATTTTTTCGCAGTACTCAAAGACTTCTTCACTAATACCCATTTCCAAATACTGTTTTTTTAACATGAACTTCCTCTTTCCTATGTTTGTCAACTAATCCTAATTCTTATTATATCTGGGCCAATATTATTACCAAATATCCATAAGATATTTCGTAAATAATTGGAACAGACTATAAATTTTTAGCTATCATCATATTTTTAAGTGTTTCATCTGATGTATCAGACACCATTAAATCTTTCACCTTTATAAATTCCATCTCTGCATTTTCTATATCCCTTAGGAAAAACTTAGGAACAGCAACTTCTATATATCTATCTGTATGCCCTAAGATATAATCTTCCCTGCCTTTAATCTCTTCTTCAAGTAAAACCCTCTCAGAATCTCCGTTGAAACTTTCAAGATACTTCCCTGCTGTTTCTTCACAGATACGAATAAGCCTGTCTTCTCTCTTCTTTTTAATTTCCGGCGTAACCTGTTCAGCCATTTTAGCAGCATAGGTACCTTCTCTTTTTGAATAAGGGAAAACATGAACCTTAAGAAAACCTGCCTTCTTTACAAAATCAGCTGTTTTCTCAAATTCTTCATCAGTTTCTCCCGGAAATCCTACAATGATATCTGTAGTAATACCGGGCCTGTCATAGTATTTTTTAAGCAGTTCAACCGACTGCAGGTATTCTTCAGCAGAATAATGCCTGTTCATCCGCTTAAGCACCGTAGTAGAACCACTTTGAAGTGATAGGTGAAAATGAGGACAAACCTTTTTAAGCTTTACAAGCCCTTCTAAAAACTCTTCAGTAATAAGTCTTGGTTCAACAGAACCCAAACGGATTCTAAAATCTCCTTCAACCTCATTAAGCTTTGTCAGTAGTTCAAGCATCCTGCTTTCTCCATCTATATCCCTGCCATAAGAACCTATATGGATGCCTGTAAGCACCATCTCTTTGTAGCCCGCTCTTGCCAGTCTTTCAGTCTCTTCAATTATGCTCTCTATACCTCTGCTTCTTATACGGCCTCTTACAAAAGGAATTATACAGTATGTACAGAACTGATCACATCCATCCTGTATCTTTATATTAGCTCTGGTCTTATTTCCTGCAGCATTAACTTCACCACTGTCATATGACCAATCCTTATTTTCGTCTCCTGATTTAATAACATTATGCTTGAAATCTCTTTCTTTATTACTTCTAATATATTCTTCAACCAGTTCAAGTACCGAAGACTTTCCCCTTGTTCCAATCAAATATCCACCAGTTCATCATCCTCCAGCCTTGACTGAGGTGCCTGCACATAGCAGCCTACGGCAACCACAACAGAATCAGGATTAAGTTTCTTTGCCCTATGTAACATCTGTCTGGACTTTCTATCAGCTATATTTGTCACAGTACAGGTATTTACAATATAGATGTCTGCCATCTCATTAAATTGTCTTATTTCATAGCCTGCATTCTTAAACAATTCTTTCATTGACTCAGTTTCATAGGCATTCACCTTACAACCAAGGTTTAAAAATGCTGCAGTTTTATAATTATTGTTGTTTTTCACAGTTTTTAGATTTCCTTTTTATTTAATATGCATATTGACTTTTTGCCATCTAAACCTTATCATTTAGTTGTATGTAGCAATAAATTTTAACAAGGAGGAGGATTAGAAATGAAGTCAGTTAAAATTTCTTTAAATTCCATTGATAAGGTAAAGGCATTTGTTAATGAGGTAACAAAGTTTGATTCAGACTTTGACCTTGTTTCAGGAAGATATGTGATTGATGCTAAGTCAATTATGGGTATTTTCAGCCTTGATCTTTCAAAGCCAATTGACCTTAATATCCACAATGATGCACAGGCAGACAATATCGTAAATGCACTTAAACCTTTTATAGTAGAATAACTTACTGTTTGCATCGCCGGTTTCTCGCTGAGAACCGGCTTTCTTTTATTTGCTATGGAATTTCCCAAAACCATAGCAAATAAAAAATCTTCTGAAATCATATTTTTTAAGATAATTCCTACTCCACTTCCATTGGCTCACAGTTAATCACTTCTATGCTTTCCATGGTCTTTTTATAAAGTTCCTCCATTACATCATCCAGTTTTTTCTCATCCTTTTCAATCTTGGCAAGAAGAGGCTTGGTTACAGGATGTTCCGCCACGAAGATAGTACAGCAGTCTTCAAATGGAAGAATCGAGGTCTCAAAAGTACCAATTCTCTGAGAAATATTGATAATGTCCTGTTTATCAAAGCAGATTACAGGGCGGTACACAGGCAGGCTGCATACTGCATTGGTAGATAAAAGACTCTGCATAGTCTGGCTTGCTACTTGTCCTATACTTTCACCGGTTACAAGTCCTAAACATTCATCCTTAATTGCTAAATCTTCAGCAATCTTCATCATATATCTTCTCATTATAATCGTAAGTTCATCATGAGGACATTTCTCATAAATGGCAAGCTGAATATCGGTAAAATTAACCACATAGAGCTTGATATTTCCGGCATATCTTGCTGTAAGCCTTGCAAGATCAACTACCTTTTGCTTAGCCCTCTCACTTGTGTGAGGCGGCGCATGGAAATACACAGCCTCTACCTTAACTCCTCTTCTAGCCATCATGTAAGCGGCAACAGGGCTGTCAATACCTCCTGAAAGCAGACACATAGCCTTACCTGCTGTACCAATAGGCAGGCCTCCCTCACCCTTTATCGTCTCAGAGTAAATATATGCCTTATCCCTAAGCTCTATCGTAATGAACTTATCAGGATTCTTAACATCAACACTAAGTCTGTCTCCGTATTTTTCCAGTATTAAGCCGCCAATATCAGCAGATATTTCCGGAGAAGTCTTAGGCATTTTCTTATTGCTTCTCTTTGCCATTACCTTAAAGGTAAAACTCTCCGTAGGATAACATTCTCCAATATAATTAACAGCCTCTTCATAAGCCTTATCAAGGTCTGTCGAATCCACTATGTAGACAGGGCAGATGTGAAGTACTCCCATTACCCTCTTTAAGGCATCAAGAGCACCCTCATAGTCAATGCTTCCCTTGTCTGCCTCTACAAAAACTCTGCCCGGCTGCTTATATACCTTGTAGTCACCCTCTATTTTCTTTAAGGCATTCGCAATCTGTCCTACAAGGGCATCCTCAAATAAATAACGGTTCTTACCCTTTACTCCGATTTCTGCATACTTTATCAAAAAAGCTCTATATTCAAACATTATCTTCTCCTGTATTTTGAAAGTGTTGGCACCAGTTCTTTAAGTACCTCTATGGCATAATCAGTCATTTCTTGCTCAGTAAATAACCCAAAGCTAAATCTAAGTGTAGAATCAAGCAAATCATCATCAAGGCCAATTCCCTTCAGTGTTCCGCTAAAATCAGGATGGTGAGAGGAGCAGGCAGAGCCTGATGAAACATAGATTCCCTTTTCTTCAAGTGCATGTAGGAGAACTTCCGCCTTTACACCTCTAAAGCTTGCACTCACTATCTGTGGAGCTGTCTTTCTCACATTCTCACTTAGATTCCCCTCAGTATCTACACCATTTATAGTGCAATCAGGAAAGGCTGTGAGTAAATCTCTTATAAACTTCTCTTTGATGGCATAAAGCTTGTCCATCTTTTCCTTATGTCCCTCATAAACGGTCTTAGCTGCAGCTCCTATAGCTGCAATTCCCGGTACATTCAAGGTACCTGAGCGGAGATTCTTCTGCTGGCCGCCTCCGTGTATATAAGGTGTAATACGCACTCCATCTCTCACATATAAAAAGCCTATACCCTTTGGGGCATGAAACTTGTGTCCGCTTACTGAAATAAAGTCTGCGCCAAGCTTTTTGGTGTTTATCTCAAACTTCCCATAGCCTTGGATTGCATCTATATGAATTAAGATATCAGGATTTTTCTCTCTGGCAAGCCTGATTATATGTTCTGCATCCGCAAGCGCACCTATTTCATTGTTTACGAGCATAAAAGATAGCATTATTGTCTCTTTGTCTATAGAATTAACTAAGTCTTCATCCCTTATGTGTCCAAGCTTATCCACAGGAAGATATCTTATCTGATATCCCTCCATTGCAAGCACTTCCATAGGCTGGAAGACAGAGGCGTGTTCAAAGCAGGTCGTAACTATCTTATTTCCATAACGCTTCCTTGTGGCGGCCCCCATTATTATAGCCTGATTGTTAGATTCAGTACCACAGGAGGTAAAGATAATCTCACTTTTTTTAGCCTTCAAGGTCTTTGCTATCCTCTCCCTTGCTTCTTCCACATATCTTTCTGCTTCAAAGCCTTTTATATGCTTAGATGAAGGATTGCCATATGCCGTCCTCATAGTTTCATTCATTATATCGATTACACTGTCAAGCACTCTTGTAGTTGCCGCATTATCTAAATAACATTCCATTTATTTCTTACTCCTATATATCTATCTCAAATGCAAGAACTGAAATAAGGGCCAGTCCTGCAGTTTCGGTTCTAAGTATCCTGTTGCCAAGGCTTATAGGTTCTGCTCCCATTTTTACGGCAAGTTCAAGTTCATCCTCAGATATTCCCCCTTCAGGACCTATGAAGATTCCTATACTCTTCTTGCCATTTGCCTCTTTCACAAGTTCCCTCGCCCTATCCATTCCCTTTTCATTCTCATAGGGAATTAGATTAAATTCAAGGCTCTCAGCTCTTTTAACTGCCTCGTTAAAAGTGACAAACTCACTTACATTAGGAACTATTATCCTACCGGACTGCTTTGCAGCGGTAAGTGAAATAGTTCTCCATCTTTCAAGCTTTTTAAGTTCCTTTTTAGCATCTTCAAGCTTTACTATGGTTCTCTTCATCATAACCGGAACTATCTCACTAACCCCCAGTTCCACTGCCTTCTGAATGATAAGTTCCATCTTGTCTTTCTTAGGCAATCCCTGAAAAAGGATGATTTTAGCAGGAAGTTCAGACTTGCCCCCCTCACAGTCAACTATCTTACATACTATCCTATCAGGCAGAAACTCGCTGATTTTTGCAGTATAAAGAAGACCGTTACCCGCAGAAAGCCTTATTTCATCATCTTCCTTCATCCTCAGTACATTTTTTATGTGATTTACATCACTTCCGGTAATATAAGCAGCCTCACCGTATATATTACCGCTATCTATAAAAAAGTTTGACATTTTACTTCCTCGCTACTAAGCATACCCAGTCATTGTCACAGGTATTTGAAACCAGTCTGAGTCCGGCATCCTGTATTGCTCTTATCACATCATCTGCAAGCTCCTTTACTATACCTGAACAGACATAATAACCGCCTTCTTTAAGTGCAGGAGTGATTATAGGTGTTAAAGGAACAAGCACAGGGGCAAGAATATTGGCCACAACAATGTCATACTGCTTTTTGTAAAGTTCTTTACAAAGCTCTTCATCTTCAAGCAGGTTTCCTGTTTCAAGACTTGCCATATCCTCAGTAATATCGTTTATCTCAAGATTTTCCTTTGCAGACTTCACTGCCACAGGATCTATGTCCATGGCATAAGCCCATTTGGCTCCCAGTTTTAATGCCGCTATGGTAAGAATAGCACTGCCACAGCCTACATCAAGGAGCTTAGAATCCCTCTTTACATATTTTTGCAATGCTTCCACACAAAGCCTTGTAGTTTCGTGAGTTCCCGTACCAAAGGCAACTCCGGGATCTAGCTTTATGACAACATCCTCGTTCCTTACATCTGATGGTTCTTCCCAAGTAGGAGTAACCACTATATTCTCACCTATTCTAAATGTATGGAAGTAGTCTTTCCACTTGTTAGCCCAGTCAGCCTCATCTGTTTCTGAAATGTAGATTGCACCACTTCCCACATCCACAAAGTTGGAAATCTCTTCAAGCCCTTCTCTAATCTTTCTATAAGCTCATCCGAATAAAAGGCTGCTATATCTTCAATGCCTGTTCCACTGTTGTAGAATGCAGATGAAGACTCATCAGGAGCACCATCACTTAGGTAAAACACAAGCTCCGCACTTCCGTCATTAGGCTCGCTTTCAGGAAGGATGTCCACATACATCTGCTTCTTTTCAGCCTCTGTAAGCGGAACCTTGTCAATTACTTCCACTCCGTATATTCCAAGTTCCGCAAGCATATCTATAATCAAATCAGTTGCCTCTGTTGTTGTTTCAAGTCTGTACTTAAGCCATTTCATAATCATCCCTCCCCTAAAATTAAACTAATTACTCATATATTTTTATTGATATAAAAGCAGGAAACACTGCCCCTTGCCTAATTTCATAAGTCTTTACTTTGTGATATTCTGCAAATCAATTTATTATCAGTAAAACTTACTAATTTTATCACATAAGTTTCATTTTTGCAAAAGCCTCTCTGAGACTTTTTTTTGTAAGGCACTTGAATATTTGCAAAATTTATGCTAAACTACTCCTTGCTTTGCAGGAGTGGCGGAATGGTAGACGCATCAGACTCAAAATCTGACGATAGCAATATCATGTGGGTTCAAGTCCCATCTCCTGTACTTTTAGTGGAAATCTGAATGGATTTCCACTTTTTTATTTCCAGTTTGCAAATACCTTAACGGCTACATCAGTTCCTGAATAGTTTCCCCTGCCTTCACCCTCTACAACCACACTGATAGCAATCTTCTTTCCATTCTTTTCACCAAAGCCCATAAACCAAGAATGATCTCCCTTAGTACCATCTTCCTTCTTATATTCTGCAGTTCCTGTTTTTCCATAGATATCAAATCCAAGCCATGATAGTTTCTTAGCTGTACCTTCAGTAACTACAGCCTTCATATAAGACTTTAGTGTTTCTGCATTTTTCTTAGAACAAAGCCTTCCAAACTTTTCTGAACCATATTTTTTGACAATCTCCTTTTCATCCCAGGTAGTGATTTTTTCAACAGTATAAGGCTTCATAAGTACACCATTATTGGCAATTGCCGCAGCTATAAGCGCATTATGAAGTGGTGTAATCTGAGTCTTACCCTGTCCTATTGAAGTCTGCATCACCTCTTCAAGACTTGAAGAGGAATCAAGTACAAAGCTGCTTTTTGAAGTAGTTAGTGCAAAAGGCAGTTCCTTATTAAACAGGAATTTCTCAGCAAGTTTCATATATTTATCCTTGTTCAGTCCTATTCCAATGCTTGAAAATGCTCCATTGCAGGAGTTTGCAAAGGATGTTTTTAAGTCTTCTTTTCCATGTTTAATTTTATCATAGCAGGCTATACTCTCTCCGCTAACAGTATACACTCCCTTGCAGTCAAAGTTAAATTTGTCATAGTTTTTATTCTCACTTATATACTCAAGAGCAGTAATTACCTTAAATGTAGAACCAGGTGGGTATAGTCCGTTTGTTGCCCTATTTACTAACTTTGCGTCTTTTTCAGGAAGATTTGAAAGAGTCTCCCAATTTGCAAGCACAGTATTTGGATCATAATCAGGCTTAGATACCATGGCAAGCACCTTACCGGTCCCCGGCTCAATGATAACTCCTGCTCCGTGGAAGCCCTCCAGTGCATTATTTAAGCTCTTTGAAGCCTGCTGTCTATGGTCGTAACTACATTATCACCCTTATTTTTAACCTGATTCAATCTCTCAAGCACTCTTGTTACCACATTATCGTTTGATGTTAAAAGCTCATAGTTCATAATTGCTTCTATTCCCGTCTTACCCGAAACATTTCTTCCAACTATATGGCTGTACAGATCTCCATACGGATATACTCTTACACTATTGCCATCCTCTTCCCTTGTGTAAGCAAGCACATCTCCATCTGATGACAGTATCTTTCCCCTGGACACAAATGCTGCATAAATATCGGTTCTTTTATTATATGCATTATTCATTATCTTTGGTGCAGATATAAACTGAAAATATGTAAGGTATCCCCCCATAGCAATAAACAGACCTATTATAAGGTAGGTGAGTCCTACAGGCTTTTTAATAGGTTTTGCAGCTATCTTTTCATCCATATTGGTTTTCTTATTTCCGGCAATATAAAGCCCCTGAATTACTCCAAATATAATAATTGTACTTATAATAGAGCTTCCACCCTGACTTACAAGGGGCAGGGTGACTCCTGTGGAAGGGATGAACTTAACAGTTCCACCTATGGATAAAAAGGTTTGAAACGAGTACATCGTTGCGCAGCCTATGGATACAAGCTGATGAAATGCACTCTTGGTACGCCATGCAAGCAATATAAAAGCAATTATAGTGCATAGATAAATCAGTATGAGACAAAAACCAAAAAGCAGGCCAAGCTCCTCACAAAGCCCTGAAAATATAAAATCACTTTCCACCACCGGAGTATTTTTCGGCGAGCCATTACCAAGTCCAAAACCAAACCAGCCGCCGCTTCCCATACCAAAAAGCGATTGAGTAACCTGATATCCCTTATCAGCTATGTACTTCCAAGGGTTTACAAAGGCTTGTACCCTCACTCTTACATGAGAAAAGAGATAATACCCTGCAACAGCCGAGATTATTCCGCCGCCTGTAAAAAGCCCCAAAAGTTTAATATTTCCTGTCGCAAAATAGGTCATCACTACAAATGTAGTAAAGAATAGCATAGCCCCGCCAAGGTCTTTGCTAAGCACTAGGATGAGAACCATTATAGCAGTGAGGGTGGTTGTTATAATTATCTGCTTCTTGCTTCTACTAACATAGAATAATGATGCTATCATAAAAATTAAGAGTATTTTTACAAATTCAGAGGGCTGAATGCTAACCCCAAATACCTGTATCCAGTTTTTAGCACCGTATTGAACTTTTGCTCTTAAGAAGACATAGGCTAAAGCCCCTATTCCTACTATAGCATAGAGATATCCCATACTCCTAAGCATTACCATTTTCTTAATCAAAAACGGAAGTACAAGGCAGACAGCCAGTGCTAAGGCCACAAATACAGTCTGCTTAACTCCCCAAACATAGTTTAATCTTGTCACAAAGACAAAACCAACTGCTATAAGAAAATACATATGAAAAAACAAGCTCTTAAACAATTTCTTATAAAAAAATTCTATATAAAAATGTAGATACTATAAATAACAATACCTGTGCAAAATATAGTATTCCCACTTTAATCTCAGGAGTTTTTAAAAATATACATAAAAAAATCCCGTAAAATGAAAACATAAGAATCAAAAACCGGTTGAAAAAAATATATCTCTCCACTTCGCTTTTTATCGTTATTAACAAAACCTATAAAGCCTAAGTAGGCATAAATAGCTGTAATTAGGATAATTATGTACTTAGACAGTTCACTTACTAAACTTTGCAAACTTCATTACCTCTCTTACTTCTGTTTCAGTTTCAAAAGAAAAATCCAATCTTAAAAAGTCCGGTGAAATCTCTTTTATTTCATCCGGCTTGTCAAATAAATTGAGTGGAAGATCCTGATATATATAGTTGGTACAACTCTCACAGTCTTTAACTATAGGGAACTTCCCACTGTTTCCGTCAGACCTGTTCTTTTTATTTTCAATATAAAGAATGTCCGGAAGTGGTTTCTGACCTTTCTTAAGTTCTTTAACACAGGCTCCCTTATTTTTCCATTGGCACTGTGTCATAACCATCAGCTCTTCTCTTCCATATACAATAATTGAAAGCTTAGATGGCACTGTAATATTATTTCTAACATCTTCTATCTCTCTCAGACTCTGTTCAAGAGAGGCAGTGTAGTGGTTAATATTAAAATCCGCAAGTGTTTCTACAGCCATAGAATTAAATGTGTATAAGTTCGTATCCGCTGTCAACTCAAACTGCATACCTGAAATAATCTTTAGTTCCTCTACAAATGATATCTCTTCCAAATTTCTAACCATGAATCCATTTATTCTTGAAAGTATGTCAAAGCCGGTATTTCCTTTAGAAAAATATATTTGGTATTTTTCTTTATTAATTCTTCTAAAAATCTCAGGAAGCCTTAAATAAAGTTTCCTATCTTCGTTTAAAATCTCATCAACACCTTTTTTTAGATTGCTAAGTCCAAAAATCTCTGTATTTATTATAATCAAAACGCTGTCTTTATACTGCCTTGTTATTTCTAAAACAGTCTTTAACTGAACTAAATTTGAAACAACAATTTCATAATCAGGATTAAAGTCCTTAGTTAAAAATCTGTTTTCGTTTTTAGCCGGAGGTGTCTGACTCTTCTTTTTATATTTGCTGACAATCTCTTCATATAAGGCTTCACAGGCCTTTCTTCTAAGTTCATTCAATGCTGACATAGGAAAGAACACCTCTCCTACAAGTACTATATCAATATCTTCTCTCTCAAGCAAAAATTCTGTATCACCAAGCTTAAGAAGTGCCTGACGCACTCTTTCCTCATCCACAGGTCTGTTTTCGGCTTTCAGACAGAGAGTACCATTTACAGTAACAGATGCAGTATCAGTATAAAGAGTTAACATAAGCTCCTTCTCAGACTCAGCATAAAAACTTGCTTTAATTCTCTTTTTAATTGGCTTTAAGATTATATTTTCATTTATGCTATTTAGCAGAACTTCATTTTTAGTCCTATATACCAAAAGTCCTGTCCTAACCGGCAAGCCCTTAGTAAAGTTAGCTTCAAAACTCTCTCCCCTCCTCTTGCCATCTTTAAGTGTAAATTCATAAACAGGTTCAGTAGGTCTTTCATCCGACCTTATCTCTACCACATCATGAGCATTTAACTCCTTTACAGCACTTATAAGCATTACATTTTTCCTGCCGTTTGTAATCACATTCTTAACTTTGCCAACAAGCACACCATTATGATTAGGTCTGGTATTTGCCATCATTTCAAGTCCGTTGTGATTAACCAGATATCCCTTTGTGAAGCTTCCCCTGTTATATATATCCGACAACTTCTCTATATCTGAATTTCTTTCTATTATAGCCTTTTCAGAATTAAAATATTCTTTCCCGTTTTCAAAAAAGACATCTGTCCACTTTCTATATAAAAATGCTGTTAATGCCGCATATTCAGGACGCTTCATCCTTCCCTCTATTTTAAATGAATCTATGCCTGCTTCCACCATATCCGGTATGAGGTCTAAGGCACAGATATCCTTAGGACTTAGCAAATATGGTTTAGTTTGAAGACTCTTTGCAGGCTTTATTTCTGATGAATTATCACCTTCATAGAGGTTATAACTCATACGGCAGGGTCCGGCACAACTTCCCCTATTGCCGCTTCTCCCTCCGTTCATAGCCGACATCAGGCACTGCCCTGAATAACAGACACAGAGTGCCCCATGAACGAAGCACTCTATTTCTATTTTTTCTTCTTTAAATGCTGCAACTTCTTTCAATGATAATTCCCTTGAAAGTACGAGCCTTTTTACATCAAATTGTTTGAGTAAGCCTACTGCTCCTGTATCACATACCGTCATCTGAGTACTCGCATGAAGTACCAAGTCAGGAAAATTTTCTCTAAGAAACTTTAATACTCCAAAATCCTGTACAAGTACGGCATCTATTCCAGCTCTGTAGTATGGAAGCACATAGTTATAAAGCCCCTTCATCTCATCCTCTTTGATAAGGGTATTTATAGTCATATATAACTTTTTATCATGTATATGTGCATAATAAATGGCCTCAACAAGCTCTTTTTCTTCCGGGTTGTCGGCATAAGCTCTCGCCCCAAAGTTCTTGCCGCCTATGTAACAGGCATCTGCACCACCTGCAAAGGCAGCCTTCATCCTGTCTATAGAGCCTGCAGGTGCAAGTATTTCAATTTCTTTTTCATTATTCATCTGTTATTTATGTTTCTTTCCTCGTTCTTCTTCTTTTTTTGAAATCAGCTCATGCTTTAATTCAAAAAGTTCCTTATCTCTTTTTTCAATTTCTTTTTGTAAATCTTCATTCTTTTCAACCATCTTATAGTATTCATCTGCAAGATTTATCTGCATCATAAGATTTTTATATGTATCACTTAGATGTTTATATCCATCCTCTTTGGAAAGCTCCGAATACTTGGAATTTAAAAAAATTGCAATTCTTTGAATGTATTCCTCACTTTCATACCCACTTATAGTATACTGTTTATTATTAATAATTACTTTGATATCATTCTTCTCATTCATAATTTCACCCCTAAATAGTTAGTTCAAGCCCAGATGCGTGAAGGCCAGATCTGTAACTATTCTTCCTCTCTGTGTTCTTGCTATAAATCCCGACTGAATCAAATAAGGCTCATAAACATCTTCTATAGTAGCGGTGTCTTCACCTATAGAAACTGCAATGGTTTCCAGACCAACAGGACCACCGCTAAATTTTTCTATCATTGTAGTAAGTATCTGTCTATCTATATGGTCAAGCCCATAACTATCTATATTTAGTAATGTAAGTACCTCAGCAGCAACCTCTTTTGTAAGCTTACCATCATACTTAACCTCAGCAAAATCTCTGACTCTTTTAAGTAAACGGTTTGCAAGTCTGGGAGTTCCTCTTGAACGCTTTGCCATTTCAAGGGCAGCTTCTTTTTCTATCTTAACTCCCAATACCTTGGCAGAACGCATAATTATAGTTTCAAGCTCTGCTAAAGTATAGTATTCAAGTCTGTTTACCACTCCAAACCTATCCCTAAGTGGGGCGGAAAGCATACCCGCTCTTGTAGTTGCTCCTATTAGTGTGAATTTGGGCAGCTCCAGCCTTATACTCTTTGAAGTGGCTCCCTTTCCTATGACTACATCTATGGCAAGTCCTCCATAGCAGGATAAAGCACTTCTTCAACCTGTCTATTTAGCCTATGAATCTCATCTACAAAGAGCACATCTCCCTCTTTTAGATTATTTAATATGGCTGCCACATCACCCGGTTTCTCAATGGCAGGGCCTGATGTAATCTTAATATGCACTCCCATTTCATTTGCTATGATACCTGCAAGAGTAGTCTTACCAAGTCCCGGTGGTCCGTAAAGAAGCACATGGTCAAGCGGTTCTTTTCTTCCCTTGGCTGCCTCTATATATACCTTCATCATTTCCTTAGCCTTTTTCTGGCCAATATAGTCAGTTAATAGCTTAGGTCTTAATGTATCATCATTTCTAATATCTTCCTCAGAAACTGCAGTTGATATTATTCTTCTCTTTGTATCCTTTTGCATCTAATTTAACCTTTACATTAAATTTTTAAGGGAAAGTTTGACTAGTTCCTCTGAAGTTATTCCCTCTGTCATTTCAACCGTACTTATGGCCTTCATAGCCTCTGTCTGACTGTAGCCAAGAGCCGTAAGAACCTGTACAGCCTCATCCTTTATTTCATTATTAATTCCTATATCTGACACAGTTTCCTCATAGCTTCCGGAACTTATATTCTTAGGTGATTTTATAATTCCAACCTTGTCTTTAAGCTCAAGAACCAGCTTTTTAGCCGTCTTTGCTCCTATTCCCTGAGCCTTTTCTATAGTCTTTATATCCTCAGAAAGAATGGCAAATGTGAGTATATCCACAGGCATTGATGAAAGAATAGCTACCCCTGCCTTAGGCCCTATTCCGTTTACTGTAATTAAAAGCTTAAAAAAGTCCAAATCTTCTTTCTCAAGAAAGCCATAAAGCTGCATCACATCTTCCCTTACATGCAAATATGTGTAGCTTTACATTGTCATCTACTTTTGGCAGCCGGTTAATAACTGTGCCAGGAACTATAGCCTCTACACCAAGTCCATTTACATCTATAATCACACTTTCAGCGGTCACACCCTCTAATTTTCCATTTACTGAGGCTATCATATATTGTCTCCTACATAATATTATTATCTAAATATAATCAGTTCTATGATACAACAAATAGGGCTCTATGTCAAAGTTTAGGCATGAACAATATGGTAAAATATTTATGCATTTTATTATAGAAAATATTTTCTATAATTAAAAAAGTGTGTGCTCGCACACACTTCGCGCGCGAGCGGTGCCGTAAGGCAAATTCCCCTGCCGCGAGCTGTGCATCCTCGGAGAGTTATTATTTAATAGGGAATTCCGGAGGAATTTCCTATTAAATAATAAAATAGAGGGATTTTAACTCCCTCTATTTTTGCTAAAGCAAATACTTTACTTACCTAAAACATACTATATGGTATTACCGTCTTACCTTCTTTATATACAATTCTGTTCCCATATAAAAAATTACTGAAGCTAAGTATGGCATAAGTACAAAGATAAATTCGAATATTACCGAAGGATCTGATATTCGTCTTAAAATATCATAGGCAAATATTACTGTTGCAAATATACCTAAATGTAAGGTTAGGACTGTAGCAAGTCCCAACTCCCTATACTTTATATATCTGTATGCAAGATAAAACACACAGGCAGAATTCACAACAATTACAGCCAAAGTATAGAGGTTTATTAATGTAACGACATCATTATTCCCTGTAGTACTTATATACCAAGGTAATATGAAAGAGATGCCTGCTTGAATCATCACTGCAATAACCAAGGTTATAATAAAAGACTTACTCTTTACAACTTTCTCCTTATCTGAAATTTCATAATTTTTTTCAAACAATATATTCTTTGAAATGACAAAATATATAACCATCAGTAAAATAGGCAAAATACTTAGAGAAATTTCATCTACATCACTAGGGTCAAAAATATTCCTCATTATTGCAAATAGCGGTAAGGATAAAACAGCTAACAAAAATATTCTTACAATAATCCCACTATCTCTCACAAAACAGCTGTTCAAACTCTTTTTCCCTTTAGTACAATACTCTCTTCCTGTTGAATTCTCCATATCATCCTCCCTTTCAAAAAATTATTAAGAAGCGAAAGTTTAAATACTCAAGCCACCTAGTATTACCATATACTCTTTCCTTAGTTTTGTCAAGAGACTGTCTAACCTAATAAATTCAAGCTAAAAACTAAACAGGTCTTCCACCTCTTCTTTAGTAAGCTTATTTATAAATACCTCTCCGGCCTTGATAACAGAGTCAGCAAGATTTTTCTTCTTTTCCTGGAGTTTATAAATCTTCTCCTCTATAGTGCCTTTAGTTATAAGCTTGACAACATTTACGCTATTTTTCTGACCTATCCTATATACCCTGTCTGTTGCCTGGTCCTCCACCGCAGGATTCCACCAGGGATCATAGTGGATAACCATGTCTGCTCCCACAAGGTTAAGACCTGTGCCTCCGGCCTTAAGGGAAATCAGATACACATCCCTGCTTCCATTATTGAAAGCCTTTACATCCTCATTTCTCTGTGATATAGGCGTAGAGCCGTCTAAATAATAATAGCTTATCTTTAACTTCTTAAACTCGTCTTCTATTATATTTAGCATAGAAGTAAACTGTGAAAATACAAGGATTCTATGTCCTCCATCAACTCCGTTTTGTATAAGCTGAAGTAGAAGTCCAAGTTTTCCGGAGCCACCCTCATAGTTTTCTATAAAAGTAGAAGGATGACAGCAAATCTGTCTAAGTCTTGTAAGAGATGCAAGTATCATCATCCTGCTCTTTTCAAATCCATTTTTGCTAATCTCACTGTTAATCTTCTTTTTCATATCCTCAAGATATGACATATAAACTTCTTTCTGCTCATCTGTCATATCAGAAACCATCTTTCTCTCAGTCTTTTCAGGAAGTTCCTCAAGTACATCCTTCTTCATTCGTCTCATAATGAATGGCTTAATATGAAAATTAAGTTGTTTAAGAGCTTCTTCGCTTTCAAACCTGATAACAGGTTTTTCATATAAATTTACAAATTTAGAATGCGAATACAAGTATCCCGGCATAAGGAAGTCAAAAATTGACCAAAGTTCAGAAAGATTATTTTCTATCGGAGTGCCTGTAAGGGCAAATCTATGGCCTGTATTAAGCATTTTAACAGCCTTGGCATTTCTGCTGTTAGGGTTTTTAATAAATTGTGCCTCATCTAAAAATGCCGTATCAAAATTTATTTCTTTAAGCAGTTCTATGTCTCTCCTAAGGATTGGATATGAGACCAGAACAACCTGATATTCATTGCATTTGGCTATCAGATCCTTCCTATCATTTGGATTGCCTAAAATCATAACGGATTTAAGTTCAGGACAAAAATTCTCTATTTCATCCTGCCAATTATAGAGCAGGGATGAAGGACAAACCACTATAAAATTTGCCTCTACATTCTTCTTCCATACAGATGCCATATAGGTAATAGCCTGCAAAGTCTTGCCAAGTCCCATGTCATCAGCCAGAATACCGCCAAGATAATATTTAGCAAGTGAACTTAACCATTCAAACCCAACCTTCTGATAAGGACGAAGGTCAGCCTTGATTTCACTTGGGACTTCCACTTTTACCTTTTCAGGGTGATTAATCTCATCTATAAGTGCTGTAAATGACTTATCTGTTTCAATATCATACAGTCCTTCATCAAAGGCTTGATTTAAATAAAATGCATAATCTAGGGATGTGTATATCTTGCCGTCTTTAATATCACTCTTATTATTACCTATCTTATCTATTAGTTCACTAAGTTTAGTCAGTTCTCCTCCAGCTGTAAGGTCTAAGAAACTGCCATTTTTAAGCCTGAAGAATTTCTTTTTTAATCTAAGGCTATTGAATAAATCTGTAAGTTCATCACTTGAAAGGCCATCAAAGTCAAAATCAACCTCTAGCATATTGTTGTCACTTTGTACACGAACTGATGTTTTTGTGATTTTAGGAGGGTTTACCTTCATCTTCTTAAACTTTTCAGAGTAGAACAATTCATATTTTTTAGATAAGGCTTCCATTCTATGCTTTAGAAAATCATAAATCTCGTTTTCGTCAGACAAATAAAAATATTGTTCTTCTCTTATAAAGCCCAAAGCCTCAATATCTTCAAAACATTCGGCCTCACGGCTCGGTTTTCTAACTATTACAGCCTTTACATCAGGCATTTTCAAAAATGGATTGAACTTATATTCCCCATAGGCAGTTATAACCTCAAGTTTTATTCTTCCCTTGTATATATCCATATAAAGTTCAAATTTAACATTTTCAGTTATATAATTATCTCTCAATGCCTTAGGAATAGTCAGTGAAAAGGTTTCATGTATTCTTGGTAACACTACATTTAAAAAGCGTTCCTTTTCCTCCCCCTCAAATACAAGCGAGTCATCCTCTCCATCATTAGGAGTATGATAAAATGGCAAAAAATCCCTTGTAAATATCCTGTCAGGATGATAGATTGCATTGTCATAGTAGAAAAGTTTACCCTTTTCATCAAGCGGAATTATACGCTCTTCATCCCAAGAAAGTATAATAGAGTCATCCTCATCAGATAGGTTAAGGTAAAAATTAAGGTCAGGCTTTCCTACTATGAAGTTTATATTTTCAAAACTTTCATCTGCAAAGGTAAAATTGAAAGGCAGTTTCACTATCTTTAACAATCTTAAGAGCATATGCCTGTCAAAGAAAATATCTGATTTTGCAAAGATTCCAGAAGAATTTCCCCTTCCTACAATCTCCTGTATGTCAAGAATTTCACAAAGAAAATCCAGTATAGCCTCTGATTCATAGTCAAATCTATTTTCCCCAGGGAAATAAGAGAAATCTTTGCCTAGGGATATGGACTGTCCATTGATATAATCAGATAAAAACTTTCTAATATTCTGAACCTTATAAAGCCTGCTGCTGCCTGCCATTATGCTTACTGCAGCCTTCACTGAATTATCTGTTCTAAGCATGGCATCAAGCCTTATGTTAAGTTTTACATGGAAAATATCACCAAAGCCTGCCATATAGTCCATATTATCAAAATAGTCTAATATCCTTGTAATACGCCTTTTCTCGCCGGATTCTATCTTCTGCTGTTTCCTTCTGTCTGAATAATCATTTATAAAGAGCATAACTGCGACAACATGCTTGCAGGCTCCAGGGTGCCTCCTGCTTGCAGGACAATTACACTTATATTCAATCCCTCCCTGATTCGTCAATTCAACATCAACGGTATACTCGCTTTTTCCCTGCACAGTTGCCCTATAATGTTCTTTGCTCTTAGACTTTGATATAGTCTTTATTGCCTTTGCAGAATAATATCTTACTCCTCTATTATAAGTAACATCATCTGTTGCCAAGTTTTTGATAAGTGTCCTATTAATTTCCACCATATTATCCCTTCTAAAATGATTATATGATATATTAATTATTTTTTACTCCAAGTAGCTCTTGAAAATAATAATAAAATAGGGAAAATCTCCAATCTTCCCGCCAACATATCAAAAATAAATACTAATTTGGACAGGTTGGAAAATTCCGAAAAATTACCTGTAGGTCCTACCTTGCCAAGCCCTGGACCTATGTTGTCGAAGGTTGCGACCACAGCTGTAAATGTGGATTCAAAATCAATATTATCAAGAGATACTATCAAAAATGAAATTGCCATTATCATTATATAAGAAACAAGATATACATTTACATTTCTTATAACTGAGTGTTCAACTGTTTTTCCATCCATTTTTATTATCTTGATACTTTTTTGGTGAATCATTCCAACTATTTCTTTTTTTACAGTCTTAGCATAGATAAGTATCCTGGATACCTTCATGCCTCCACCGGTACTGCCTGCACAGGCTCCTATGAACATAATTATTAGCAATACATTCTTAGAGAACATTGGCCAAAGATTAAAATCAACTGTACCATATCCCGTTGTCGTTATGACTGATGCAACTGAAAAAAATGCATGATGTATACTTAAATACAAGTCATTAATGCTTCCTGAATTTATTACTATAGCAGCAACTGCTGTAAACACTATAATTAAAAACCATTTTACTTCTTCTATCTTAAATATTTCTTTAACCTTTTTTCTCAGTATTAAAAAATATACATTGAAATTTATGCCGAATAAAAGCATAAATACCGCTATAATGGTTTGTTGTGGCAGTGTGTAACCAAGACAGCTGTCATTATGTATAGCAAACCCGCCTGTTCCGGCAGTACCAAATGTTATACATACTGCGTCAAAAGGATTCATGCCGGTTATTAATAAAATCACAAACTGAACTAGTGTCATACCCAGATAAATCTTGTATAAATAAGAGGCTGTTTTCTTGACATTTGGAACCAGCTTACCTACAGAAGGTCCCGGGCTCTCTGCCTTCATCAGATACATATCCACTCCGCCAAATAAAGGAAGGATTGCCAAGATAAATACCAGAACTCCCATTCCGCCTATCCAGTGCGAAAAACTTCTCCAAAGCAGGATACAATGTGGCACCGGCGTCAAATCAGTAATCACGCTGGAACCCGTTGTAGTAAAGCCGGATACTATTTCAAATAAGGCATCAATATAATTAGGAAGCACTCCTGTAATAACAAAGGGCAGAGCTCCAACAAGACTTATCACTATCCAGGTAAGCGAGCAGATTACAAAACCCTCTCTTGCATAGAACCTTTTGTTTGAAGGTTTTTTTAGAGTAATCAAAACACCTGCTGCAAATGACAGCACTGAGCAGGCAAGAAAAACATAACCCTCTTTTTCTCCATAGATAAATGCCGTAAGTGCAGGCAGAAGCATAAATGCTCCCTCAAAATTAAGCACCCATCCCATAATATAAACTATAATTAAGTAATTCATATTCCTTATTCAGCTATAATATCATCGATACTGCCAAGACCGGTATTGGTAGTAATGATAATGACACTGTCTCCTTTTTGAATAATATCTTTACCTGATGGTGTAATAACCTGATGATTTCTATAAATTGCAGCAACAATTACATTAGGTTTTATATTGAGATTTTCCAAGGTTTTTTTGGTTATCTTAGAATCTGATTTTATCAAAAATTCCATGGCTTCTGCTTCGTTGTCAAACATCTTGTACAGAGTTTCCACATTACTGCCCTTTGAATTTTGCATTGAACGCACATACTTCAATATATAATGTGAAGTTATATTCTTAGGTGCTACAACTGAGCCTATAGGGAGTTCTCTGATTACCTCTTCAAACTCTATTTTATTTATTTTGGTAATAGATTTTGCCTTGGATACATGGTGTGTATACATTGATAATAGGATATTTTCCTCATCAATATTAGTAAGTGTTACAACTGCATCTGCACTTTCTATGCCTTCCTCAAGTAAAATTCTTTTATCTGTAGCATCTCCATGTATTACTATTGCCTCTGGAATAAGTTCTGACAGTTCATTACAGCGCTTATCATCAGTTTCTATTATTTTAACATCTATCTTGGCTTTTACAAGTTCAAGGCAGAGATAATAGGCAACTGTACCACCGCCGCAAATGATAACATTTTTGATTGGTTTTGTATTTACGCCCACCTTACTCAAAAAATCATATGAATCTTTGAATTTAAGTATGCAGGAAAATGTATCCCCCTCTTTTAGTACAAAAGAACCGGTAGGTATCTCTACCTTTCCATTTCGTCTTACCATGCAGATGAGTACATTTCCCGGAGTATTTTTTTGAAAACTCTATAAGGCTCATTCCATCAAGAATAGAATCCTTGCCTATTGTAAGGGAAATAAGATTTACTCTACCCTTGTAGAATGTATCTACTTCAAGGGCTGAAGGAAAGTGAATAAGCCTTGCTATTTCAAATGCAGCTATCCTTTCCGGGTTGATTGCCATTGAAAGTCCGAGTTCTTCTTTTATATAGTCGATTTCCTCGTAGTACTGCGGATTTCTTACCCTTGCTATTGTCTGGCAGTTACCTGCCTTCTTAGCCATAAGGCAACATAGCAGATTAATCTCATCCATATCAGTAACTGCTATAAGCAAATCAGCATCCTGCACATCTGCCTCAAGCAATATCTTATAACTTGTACCATCTCCACATACAGCCTGGATATCCAGTATATTTACCGCATTTTGCAGGGCTATATTGTTCTTATCTATTATAGAGATATCATTTTTTTCGTTGCTAAGTTCCCTGGCAAGGGCATAACCAACCTAACCACAGCCAACTATTATAATATTCATAGAATACCAATCCCCTCCGGGTTATAACTCACCCATTAAATAAAATCTGCAATTTTCAGTAATCTTAACTTTTAATAACTTTCCAATATAAGTCTCTTTATCATTGGCTGGTACCTTAAAATGAACCAGAGTATTATCTGACATACGCCCGGTAATAATAAGCGGTTCCTCACTGTTAACCTCCTCAGCAAGCACCTCTACAGTACAGCCTACCTGATTTCCAAACTTATCATCAGCATACTTTGCCACAGTATCCTGAAGTCTTTTAAATCGGCTTTTAACCGCCTCTACATCCACCTGATCTTCCATAGTGGCAGCAGGAGTTCCTGTTCTTTTGGAATATTCAAACATATATGCACTCTGGTAACGCACCTTTTTTACAACATCCAGAGTATCTTCAAAGTCTTCCTCTGTTTCTCCCGGAAAGCCTACAATTATATCTGTAGTAAGAGCTATATCCGGAATCCTTGTTTTTATTTTATCTGCCAGTTCAAGATATGACTCTTTAGTATAACGCCTGTTCATCCTTTTTAACACATTGTTGCTTCCTGCCTGAAAAGGAAGATGTATGTGATTACATATTTTATCTGACTCCGCTATCACCTCAATCAGTTCGTCTGAGAAATCCTTCGGATGAGGTGTCATAAAGCGAATGCGTTTAATACCCTCTACCTTTTCTATCATCCTTAAAAGTCCTGCAAAGGTGGTAGGCTCTCCTGACTCACTGCTAAGCCCCTTCCCATAGGAATTTACATTCTGTCCAAGCAGCATTATCTCAATTACCCCGGCATCTGCAAGACATTTGACCTCTTTTACTATGTCTTCAGGCCTTCTGCTTCTCTCCCTCCCCCTTACATAAGGCACTATACAGTAAGTACAGAAATTATCACAGCCATAGGTAATATTAACACTTGCCTTAAATGAATATTTTCGTTCATCCGGAAGATCCTCGACTATCTTATCAGTATCCTTCCATATGTCTACAAGCATAGAATGCTTTATTTTATACCTGCTATTTTTCTTGACAGGATGATGAGCAGCATAACTTTTCATTGCAAACATTGCAAAGACAAGTTCAGCCAATTTGTAAATATTATGAGTACCATAAATCAAATCTATGAATGAATAACTTTCTCTAAGTTTTTGTACTACAGTTGTCTCCTGC
The DNA here is from genome assembly GCA_916439065.1 of uncultured Catonella sp. Taxonomy (GTDB): domain Bacteria; phylum Bacillota; class Clostridia; order Lachnospirales; family Lachnospiraceae; genus Catonella. The sequence continues at coordinate 145,672 of CAKAGD010000002.1, read as the reverse complement.
ATCATACATCCACAAAGGGCTATTATCATATTGGGATTTAACTCTTTTAACTTCTTCAAATAGCCTAAGTTTCCATAAACTTTCTGGTCTGCATTTTCTCTAATCGTACAGGTATTAAGTATTACAAAATCCGGATTTTTCTCTTCAGTATTTTCAAAACCTATTTTTTCAAGTATACCTGCTATTTTTTCAGAATCTCTAAAATTCATCTGACAGCCAAAGGTATTACAGTTAAAGGTTAACCTCTTATTAGCATTTTTACAAACAAGCTTATAAACCTCAGCCGCCTTCTCCATATAATAATACTGTCTTTCAGGCTCATTTATCGGTTCAGCCGCCCTTACTGCTTCAAAATCATAATCTACTTTGAATATATTATTTACTGTATTTTCCATTTTAATCCAATCTATAATTCTATTTTTATTCTCTCACCTGGCCATTTCCGAGAATGATATATTTTTCACAGGTGAGTTCTTTTAGTCCCATAGGCCCTCTTGCATGAATTTTCTGGGTACTGATTCCAATCTCAGCTCCCAATCCAAATTCACCACCATCAGTGAACCTGGTTGACGCATTTACATATACACAGGCTGCATCTATTACAGATGTAAAATACTCTGCATTCGTAATATTTTCTGTGACTATGGTTTCAGAATGCCCTGTATTATAGCGATTGATATGTATCACTGCCTCTTCTATGCTGTTCACACATTTAAGCGAGATTATTCTATCAAGGTATTCTCTTCCCCAGTCTTCTTCACTTGCAGCAGTAAAGCCATCGCAATGCTTAAGTGCTTCCTTATCAGCCCGTATTTCTACACCTTTCTCAGACAAAGCTTCATAAATGAGTGGGAGAAATTCCTTAACAACCGCCCTGTGTACAACCAAAGACTCGCAGGCATTACATACTCCAAGTCTGGTTGTCTTGGCATTTACAATAATTTTTACCGCCATTTGTAAGTCTGCATATTCATCTATGTATACATGACAATTTCCCGTACCAGTATGTATAGCAGGAACAGTTGCATTTTTTACCACAAATTCAATTAAGCCTGCTCCACCTCTTGGAATTACAAGATCTACATAATCATTGGCTCTAATTAGCTCCTTAATACTATCATGCCCTTCGTCTTCTATATAGGTTATAACAGCTTCGTCTATATTATTTTTTACAAGTGCCCGCTTAATAGCCCTCACTATGGCCTTACAGGAATTGATGGCATCTGAGCCTCCCCTTAGTACCACAGCATTTCCACTTTTAAAGCATATACCAAAGGAATCTGCTGTTACATTTGGCCTAGCTTCATAAATCATCCCTATTACTCCAATGGGCACCCTCTTTTTCCCTATTAAAAGCCCATTAGGTCTTTTGGTCATAGATGAGATCTCACCTATGGGATCTGGAAGAGAAGCCAGCTGCTCTAACGAAACCGCAATTCCCTCTATCCTTTCTTTTGTAAGTAAAAGCCTGTCAAGCAAGCCTTCACTCATATTTTTATTCTTACCGGCTTCTATGTCAAGCTATTTGCAGCTATAATTTCGTCAGAATCCTTCACTATGTACTCCGCACAGTCTCTTAACACAAGATTTTTAATATCTGATGAAAGCAGGGCAAGCTTGTATGAGGCATTTTTCACAGCCTGTAATTCAATTATCATATCCATCCATATCCAATCTATATACATCTTTTTTCAGTTACTATAAGGTCAACCGGCCTATCATTTACATTGGCTGGCAGACTGGCAAATATTTGATATTCATAAGCTAGAGCGGTTATGTGAAATCTGTCACTGGGATGCTTTGTTAAATATCTGTCATAGTAACCTCCACCATATCCTATCCGTCTTTTTTCAAGGTCAAAACATAGTCCTGGAATTAGCATTTCTATCCTGCCGTCAAGTTTATTAATATCAATATAATCATCTGAAGCAGGCTCCAAGATACCATAAACTCCTTTTTTATACTCTGTATCCTTGTTTATAAAGACAAATTCCATCCGTGCTCCGTCTTTAATACCGCTTATTACCTTTGGTAAGGCTAGTTTTTTGTCTAATTCAATTGCAGCTTCAATTATTCTTTTAGTTGATATTTCTTTTTCCATAGACGAATAGGCAAATACTATCTCAGCCTTTTTATAACATTCCAGTTCTAAGTATCTGTTTAGTATAAGCTCAGCATTAAAAGAGTCTTGTTGCAAGATAAGAATATCATCAGTGTTTCTTTCGGTTTGAACTATTTTCCTAAAGTCAGCCTTATTCAATCACTCACTCCTCTACAATCTTTTTTCTATAATTTTCTCAGCAGCCTTTACTCCATCTACAGCAGCACTGGTTATACCACCTGCGTATCCGGCTCCCTCTCCTATTGGATAAATACCTCTAATATTCGACTCAAAAGTATCATTATCCCTGACTATTCTAAGAGGAGAAGAAGTTCTGGACTCCACTCCCAACATCACTGCATCTTCTCTGTCAAAACCTTTTATTTTGCCTCCAAAATCCTTCATTCCCAAGATAAGAGACTGTATTATATAGTCCGGTAAAATATCTCTTAAATTGGCAAATTCTGTTTTACCCTTTGAAACTGTACTTATAAGACCAAATCCTGTACTTTTTTTATTTGCTGTAAAATCCCCAAAAAGCTGAACCGGAATAGCACCGCCTGCAAGCCTAAAAGCCTTTTTTTCAAGTTCTCTCTGAAATCTCACTCCTGCCAGTGCATCATCTCCTTCAAAATCAGCAGGATTAACAGCAACCACTATTGCACTATTGGCATTTTCAGAATCCCTATTATGATAACTCATACCATTTACAAGGGTTCCTCCCTTTTCAGAAGAAGAGTTGACCACATAACCGCCGGGACACATACAAAAGGAATAAACTCCACGCCCATCTACGCCTGTAGAAGTAACCTTATAATCTGCCGGCGGAAGTCTGTCATACATCTTACCATACTGATATTTACTAATCATTTCCTGTGGATGCTCTACCCTTACCCCTACTGCAAAAGGCTTGGGCGTCATAATTATTCCCTTTGAAAATAATAGTTCAAATGTATCTCTTGATGAATGTCCTAAAGCTAAAATAACTTCATCACAAGCCAAAGTTTCTTGATTATTTAAAACAATATGGCTAATCTGTCCATTTTTTTGATCAAATCCTGTGAACTTTGTTTCAAATCTATATTCTCCACCAAGGGAAATTATATCTTTACGCATATTTATAAGTATATTTTTAAGGACATCTGTCCCTATATGCGGCTTATTTAAATATAAAATCTCAGGATCTGCACCAAATCTTACAAAGGTTTCAAGTACAAAAGGTATACGCTTAAACGGATCTTTAACCATTGTATTTAATTTACCATCTGAAAAAGTTCCGGCTCCACCCTCTCCAAACTGCACATTGGTAGTCTCGGATAATTCTCCTGTAGTCCAAAACCTATCTACTGTTTTACTTCTTTTTTCTACATCCTGCCCCTGCTCTATGATAATAGGCTTAAGTCCTGCCACTGCAAGCACATAGGCACAAAAAAGCCCTGCAGGACCACTTCCTATAATTACAGGCCTGTTTTTATCAGTATTAGCTGAAACACTCTTTATTTCTAACTTTTCATCTTTATACTTACAAATATCTATAACAGTTTTTTTTGCTGATAATATCCTATTATACGCCTTTTCTGTAAGCAAAACAATTATTGTCAGACTATAATGGATATCCTCTTTTTTTCTCGCATCAATTGATTTCTTTTTTGTCTCGTAAGAAATTAGCTCTTTTTCATCTATTTTTAATTTTCTGATACAGGCTTTTTTTACATCCTCATCTGTATATCCTATTGGAAGTTTTACCTGTGAAACCTGAAGTAAATTTCCTTCTTTCATCTTCCTCCATTTCCAACCTCAAAGGCACTTGCAAAGGCCCAAGTCAGATTGTATCCTCCACAAAGTCCGTCTACATCCAACACCTCTCCTGCAAAGAAAAGTCCCGGAACAAGCTTTGATTCCAAGCTATCTGTGACTTCATCCATAGAAACACCACCTGAAGTTGTCTGTGCAGATTCAAAACCGTTAATTGTTATTATATCAAATTTAGCTTCTTTAAGCCACTTTAAAATCATAATTATTTTATTATCAGTGATTTTTCCTACGCTGATTTTATCATCTAATAATTGATTTGTTATATATTTTGATATTTTTTTCATAGGTAAAAACCTGTTAAAAATTTATCAGATATTCTCTCTGCCAATAAATCTCTTCTTTTTTTCAATATTCTTTCAAGTTCTTCTTCAGATTTATCATAGCAAAAATCTATCACAAAATATAACTTACTTCCACCATCAAGCTTTCTTGCAATCTTACCGGAAAGCTGCATTACCGGGATACCTCCAATTCCCTGCTCAGTAAACTGAAGTTCTCCAACCTCACTTTCAAGCAAAACCTGCGTATCTCCACCATCTATATAGGCTTTAATTTCAGCTGAACATCTAAGCCCGGCAAATTCATGCTTTACGGTTTTAATTGCATTAAGTGCCGGTAAAGGCTTTATTATACTATGTCCCAAGCTTTTAATTATATCAAAGAGAGAACCATCACTGCCTGTGGAATTTCCTGCAAGCCCTCCGCAGGCTATAACAAGATTTTTAGCAAAATATGAATAATAATTTCCTTCACTGCCTGTTACAACTTCAAAAAGTTCTCCGGCCTTTTTTTATATCAATTATATTTATTTTTTTGTTTTTTTATCTTAACTTTAAGTCTTATTAATTCATCATTTAAAAAATATTTACAAACTCTTTTGCACTTTCACCTGCCGGATATACATAGCCGGCTTCTATTCTGTCGAAGTTTCTGCCCTTTTTTACTATCCCTTCAATACCAAAAGAAGAGAAAAGGTCTATCAGCCCTTTCCCTCCTAATTTACTTATGATATTGTATGCCTTATCTATATCCCCACTGTTGTAGCAGGACTTATTCTGATAAAGATTCGTAAAATTACACTTTCCATTTCCTGTTATGGATAGTTTTTTACCTAAAGTTTTTCCATGCTCAAGTATGCTTACACTTTTCCCCTTTTTAGCGGCAATTATTCCTGTAAGCATACCTGCAGCACCACCTCCAACAATAATTAAATCACGAATATCGTTAGCCATAATTCCTCTATTTCTTCTTAAAACTAATCATATCTTTTCTATTTACAGGAAATACAGCATAATATGTCTTCCCTGCATTTACAAGCAATTCTTCTGAATGTGCCTTATCATAGAAAAACTGCGTCTTATCAGCTCCACCTTTTTTCTTCCAATAGACCTTGATTCCTCTGCCGTCTGTTATATAATAACCGCTTCCTGACTGATTCATCAAATCCATAGTCTGATAGCCATTGTGGTCTTTATTGTATTCATTTACAAACTGGATAAATATATTCTTAAACTTAAGAGCCTTTCCTGTGCCCTTGTCTATGTGCTTAGTTCCAAAAGCAAATCTTATGTATGACTTATCCTTTTTTCCATAAGTAAAGTAAGGTGTCATATAGGCTGAAAAAGGAACCTTAACATACTCCGCCTTAAACGAAGCATCACCATCATTTTTAATTTCTTTATCAGAAAAATTAAAATGTGAAGTAATACCCTTTCTAGGTTTTGTCCTTAATTTTTTGTCTTTTACAGCCTGCATTATACCCTTTGCACTTGCAAAAGCATTGTGTGGGGCACGGATACTGTTATCTCTGTAGAATGCCTTAGCTCCCTCCCAAGAAAGTCCTGAAACAGTATCTACACCCAGCTTTTTAATCTCATCTACGGCATAATGTGTCTGTCCAAAATGAATAAAAATAGCATCAAACTCATTTGCAAAGTCCACATAATAATGTCTTGCACTTCTTACAGAGCCTATCCTGTCACCCTTCATGTAGTCAAAAACTCCCATAAGCCTGGTAATTCCACCCTCTGCAAGGATTTCATATAAAATGTCTGCCCTCCCGGTGCCTGTCTGCGGATAGGCAAATTCTATGTTGTTGAACATAAAAGCAAAAGGACGTTTATGCTTATATTTCTTATCAAGAGCCTTACCGCTTAAAGGACTCACATATGCCGGTTTTTTGGGCTTTTCAGTATCCTCAGCTATTATTGATGTTGTACTTGCTACACTTGCAGCCCCACTATCTGCCGCAGATGTTACAGCCAATTTCCCCGAAACAGATGTAGTATCTGCCTTTTTACCACAGCCGGAAAGTGTAATAAATATATATGTAAGTATCATTACACCAGAAAGTATTATTCTCTTTTTCATAATTACCCCTCATTTCTGGTTATACCCAGACTTTCTAATACAGCTTCCTGCTTAGCCTCCATAACCATCCTATCTTCATCCTTAATATGGTCATATCCAAGCAGATGAAGCATACTATGTGCTATAAGAAATGCAAATTCTCTTCTCCTGCTATGTCCATATTCCTCTGCCTGCTCATATACCTTGTCAACAGAAATCATAATATCACCCAAAACAAGTTCATCTGTCTCCGGATTCAGATAGCCTTCCGGACTCTCATCTACCAAAGAAAAATCTGCCGGATAATCATAATCCACCATTGGAAATGATAGTACATCAGTTGGACGGTCTATATTCCTAAAATTGTAATTTGTTTCATGAATCTCTTCATTATTTGTCAGCAGCACATTGACTTCAATATCATATGGGCAGTTTTCAGTTGATACAATTTTTTCTACTACCTGCTTTATGATTTCTTCATAATCAAAGTCAAGTTCTCCCTTAGCTTCATTTTCCACTAAAATATTCATAGCCTGTTCTCGCCTCCTCCAAGAGATAGTCCTTTATGAATTTGTATTCATTAAGAGAAAGACCTGACGCATCAAGCCTTCCTGCCATAAGACAGGAGTCCATAACACCATCCACTATCTGAGTTACACTATGTTTAATTTTCTTACTTTCTAAGAATCCTATCGTGTCAGACAATTTACATACTATCATGGTTATAGCTGTTTCACGTGATTTAGGATAACCAAGCTTAAAATTATGTTCTTTAATAAAGTCAATGACTTCATTTGGAAAATTATTTGCTTTAGCTAAAATAAGTCCCTCTTTTATATAGTTATTGCTTACAATCCTGCCACATTCTGCATAAAACGCCCCTGCTTCAGCAAGACTTACATTTCCATCCAGATGTCCTGTTATTTCCTTAACAAACCTAGAGTTTCTCTTGCTTCATTGAAGACTTTTTCATTTGAAACAATTCTATTATAAGCCTCTATCTTGTCACAAAGCAAGTACGAATAATCTTTTTCTGCCCTTTTTGTTGATTCTCCACCTTCACTTTCAACCTTTTTAAGGCTTTTATCTTTTACACCTTGAGTATTATGTAAAATTACATCTTTAACATCTATTGAAACATCATCAGTTTCAGCAGTCTCGGATGGAATATCCGTTTTACCAAAACGTCCAAAAAGTATCCATCCCATCAAAATACAGCCTGAAATAATACCTATATCTATAATATGCGGAGCCGATATAAGCTTGTCAGTTCTAAGACCGTGCATTATTATATAAAAGGCTGCTTCAAAAGAAGTTACAGTAATAATAGAATAAATAACACTCATAAATCTGAATAGTACTGTGTAATTATAATAAGCATTACCGCAGTGAGGAAGCTGCCTGCAACAAATTCGGGAGTTACCCCCGTAAATATCGTAATTATAAGCACATAGGCAAAGGTCGACATCAATGCACTTATTATATTTGAAAATGTTACAGATAAAATTATTCCTATAAGAAATAACCATCTAAATCTGTGGAGATCAACAAATATTCCAAAGCCAATAGTTAGTATAAAGCCCAGTGTAGACAGCAGTATGCCGCCTATACCTGCTTTTATTTTTTTATCTTTTTATAATTATCAATCTTCGCATAAAAGCTTATAAATTATACAGAATACAAAAACAAATAAACACAGACCTAAAATTTTAGTCGGACTATCAAATTTAATCATCCCTAAAAGGCACATAATGGCACAGATAAAAATAGAATATTATCTGAAATCAGATGATACTTAGGTTTGGTTCCTGTCATCTTCGATAACTCCTTTTATTTTCTTTATGTAAATTTTTCTTTTCATACTCATCATAAGCAGTTACTATTTTTTGAACTAAAGGATGGCGTACCACATCCTTATTTGTAAGATTTGAAAACCCTATTCCTTCTATATTTTTAAGTATCTTAACCGCCTCTTCAAGCCCGGACTTGACACCATTCGCAAGATCCTTTTGAGTTAAATCTCCAGTAATTACCACCTTAGAGCCAAAACCAATTCTTGTTAAAAACATTTTCATCTGAGCCGGAGTGGTATTTTGTGCCTCATCCAAAATAATAAATGCATTATCAAGGGTTCTTCCCCTCATATATGCTAATGGAGCAACCTCTATCAGCCCCTTCTCCACATTTGCGTGAAATGTTTCTGCACCCATTATCTGATTAAGTGCATCATAAAGCGGTCTTAAATATGGATCAACCTTACTTTGTAAGTCACCCGGCAAGAAACCTAATTTTTCTCCAGCCTCTATTGCAGGCCTTGTAAGTATAATTCTTTCTATTTTATTATCCTTAAATGCCTGAATAGCCATAGCCATGGCCAGATAGGTCTTACCTGTTCCAGCCGGCCCCAGACCAAATACTACTATATCTTTTTTTATCTGATCAACATATTTTTTCTGACCTATCGTCTTAGGCTTAACAGGCTTACCGCTAACTGTATGTGCAATTATTTCCTTATCTATACTTTCCAGACTTTCAGCCTCATCAATAGGTTCCTTAATAATAGAAACAGCATAATTTACCTGCTGTTCCGTAATATCCGTTCCTCTTAGAGACAGGCTAAGAGCTGCTCCATTACCTTTACAGCTCCTCTAATATCTTCTTTATTTCCTTTTATATGTGTAATTCCATCTCTTGACACTATATTAACACCAAAAGACTTCTCTATTATCTTAATATTACTATCAAATGCTCCTGATACATTAGATTCATGACTTACAGGTATATTTATTGTAATTTCAGAAATTGCCAAGTTTATATGCTCCTTTATTAATAATATAAAAAGACGCAGAGCCATATCGACACTGCGTCCTTTCAACTTTAATTATTTAAATTTGCGTTTTCTAGCAGCCTCAGACTTTTCCTTACGTCTGACAGATGGCTTCTCGTAATGCTCTCTTTTACGAATCTCCTGCTGAATACCAGCCTTCGCACAGTTTCTTTTGAAACGGCGAAGAGCACTATCAAGAGTTTCGTTTTCTTTAACGATTACATTTGACATTCTCTCACCAACCCTCCCCTCCAGCTGTAGTTTAGTGCCGACAACTGATTGGGTAATAATAATCATAGCACTATGTTAGTTTACAATACTTTATTAGGTTTGTCAAGCAAATTTTAAAAATGTATATTACAGATTATAGTACGATGTATAATTATACCTTATTTTACAAGTGCCAATGTATCCTTTGCTATTGCAAGTTCCTCGTTTGTAGGAATTACAAATACCTTAACCTTACTGTCAGGAGTAGAGATAAGCATATTTTTACCTCTTTCCTTATTTGCGGCATCATCAATCTTAATTCCAAGATATTCAAGGTTCTCACAGATAGCCTTTCTTGTAGGAGAACTGTTCTCACCTACACCGGCTGTAAATGCAATTGCATCTACTCCGTTCATTGCGGCAACATATGCACCAATATACTTAATTACTCTGTACTTAAATGCATCATTTGCAAGTTTTGCTCTTTCATTGCCCTCAGCCTCAGCCTTATCAAGATCTCTGAAGTCGCTTGATACACCTGAAAGTCCAAGTACTCCTGATTTTTTATTGAGAAGGTTAAGAATTTCATCTATACTCTTGTTCTCATGATTTGCAATAAACTGAATAACCGCAGGATCTATATCACCAGATCTTGTACCCATGATAAGACCTTCAAGCGGTGTAAGTCCCATAGATGTATCAACACACTTTCCATCAATTGAAGCTGATATAGAGGAGCCGTTTCCAAGGTGGCAGACTATAACCTTTCTATGTCCCTCAGGAAGTTCGCCAAATCTAATAGTCTCACCTGATACATACTTGTGGCTTGTTCCGTGGAAGCCGTAACGGCGGATAGAATATTTTTCATAATATTCATAAGGGATTGCATACATATGAGCCTTAGGAGGCATAACCATACCAAAACCTGTATCAAATACGGCTACATTAGGAGTGCCGGGCATAGCCTCTTCACAAGCTTCAATACCCATAAGGTTAGCAGGATTGTGAAGTGGGCCAAGGTCGAAACAGTCTCTTATAACCTTCTTAACATCCTCAGTTACAATAACAGGATCACTGTAAACAGTTCCTGCGTGAAGTACTCTGTGACCAATTGCAGCTATCTCTGAAACATCAGAAATTACACCATGATCTTTGTCTGTGAGTGCATCCATAACAAGCTTAACAGCTACAGTATGGTTAGGCATTTCGTGCTCAAGAACGAAATCATCTTTTCCTACAGCCTTATGTGTAAGAAGAGAGCCATTTATACCTATTCTCTCACAGAGTCCCTTTGAAATAACTTCCTCTGTTTCCATATCAATGAACTGATACTTAAGAGAAGAGCTTCCACAATTGATAACTAAAATTTTCATAAACATACCCCTTTTTGTTTTTTTGTTTATATAAATCAAGTTTATAAAATGATGCGGGTGTCAAAAGTATTTAACACCCATTGATACAGGATTGCTACAGCGCAGCTTTAGCAATCCTTGCAAAAATATTCGTAATCCGCTCATTTTTTTGCAAAAAATGGCTACTTACTCATATTTTTTGCGTGTCAAAAGATAATAAATTCTCCTGCAAGCAAGCTTGCATCGAATTTTTATACTTTTGACACTTGTATCATAAAATATAAACTCAATTCATTTTTGTAATATAAGCTTTACATCCTGCAGGTAAATACAGATTACATCTGAGCCTGAACTGCGGTAATTGCAACTACTCCAACTATATCACTTGCTGAGCAGCCTCTTGAAAGGTCATTTACAGGACCGGCAATTCCCTGTGTAAGAGGACCATAAGCCTCAGCCTTAGCAAGACGCTGAACAAGCTTATATCCGATATTTCCTGCATCGAGGTTAGGGAAAATAAGTGTATTAGCATGACCTGCGACCTTACTTCCCCGGAGCCTTAAATTCACCGACAGAGGCAACAAGGGCCGCATCAAGCTGAAGCTCACCATCAAGAGCAAGCTCAGGGTTCTCTTCCTTAGCTATCTTAGTTGCTTCCTGTACCTTGGTTACATCATCATGCTTAGCAGATCCCATTGTTGAATATGAAAGCATGGCTACTCTTGGTTCAGCCTGAACTAAATTTTTAAATGATTCAGCTGATGACTTAGCTATAGCTGCAAGCTCTTCTGCATTCGGATTCTGATTCAGTCCACAATCAGAGAATACAAAGGTTCCCTTTTCTCCCATATCACAGTTTGGAACTTCTATTATGAAAAATGAGGAAACTAACTTAGTACCAGGCTTTGTCTTAAGTATCTGAAGACTAGGCCTTAAAGTATCAGCCGTAGAATGGCAGGCACCTGAAACAAGTCCGTCTGCATCCTTCATTTTAATCATCATTACACCAAAATATGTATTACTTGTTGTAAGTATCTTCCTTGCCTCTTCTTCAGTCATCCCCTTGCTTTTTCTAAGTTCAACCAGTGCTGATACATAGGCATCTAATTTATCACTCTTCTCTGGATCAATAATTTTAGCACCTGCTACATCAAATCCGCCCTTCTTGCATCTTCTAAAATCTTATCTTCTTTTCCAAGAAGAACGAGCTCAGCAACTCCCTCCTTGAGCACTGTATCAGCAGCCTCCAGTGTTCTCATATCTTCACTTTCAGGAAGAACAATTACTTTCTTGGATGATTTCGCTTTAGCTTTGATTTGATCAATAAATGACATGGTTCTTACTCCTTTCAAACTATGTAAAATACGAAAATTTAATGTTTTTTTGGAAAAACTTTTATAGTAAATTTCAATAAATTAATCAGTTTTATCCCACATATCATTATAAACCCTTTATGAAAAACATACAATGGATAGTTGAGAAAAAAATAAAAATATATTAAAATGATTGTAAAAAAATACAAAAATCGGGGAACTTTATGATAAATAATAAAAAAGTTGCTGCAATAATCGCAGAATACAATCCTTTTCACAATGGACATGCTTACCACATTGAAAAAACCAGGGAATTAACAGGAGCAGAATATGTCATAATACTTATGAGCGGAAACTATGTACAAAGAGGTGAACCAGCCATTATAGACAGGTATTTGCGGGCTGAGTCTGCTATTTTTTCAGGTGCCGATGCTGTATTTGAGCTGCCTGTAACCGTATCTACAGGAAGCGCAGAGACCTTTGCAGACGGTTCGGCCGCTCTCGCCGAAAAACTGGGTATAGTGGATTATTTATCGTTTGGTGCAGAAACTGATAATATATCAGAACTTATAAACTGCAGCAGGCTGCTTACGAAAATCAATCTTGATAAAGACATATCTTCACTTATGTCCCTGGGGCTGACTTATCCCGAGGCCAGAGACAAATATCTTATGGATAGAGGATATGATAAAGAAGCTGATTTACTAAAAACATCTAATAACATACTTGCCATATCCTATCTGAATAAGCTTCACAAACTAAATTCCAATATCAAACCAATAGCAGTAAAAAGAGCCGGAGCTTTACACGATGAAGAGATTATTCCTGACAAAAGCTTAACTATCGCTTCAGCTAAGGCCATTAGACAGGATTTACATTCTAATTCAGGTGGATTAAGCCTTACCTATATCCCTGATTCTACTAAAAATATATTGAATTTAAGTGGAAATTATATAAAGAACAATGATTTTTCTAATATCTTATTCTATAAATTAGGAGAAATTATTTATAAAAATAATAAGAGTGATGCTATAAGAATATTGAGTGAATACAGTGATATAACCAAAGATTTGGCATCAAGAATTTATAATTTATTTGGTAAAACAGCTTCTTATGATGAATTCGCAGCATCTTTATGGTCTAAAAATTATACCTATGCCCGAATCGATAGGGTTTTATACCATATAATTGGCGGTATTACCAAGAAACTTATGGAAATTAATAAACAGTATGATTTCTGTCCATATATAAGACCTCTTGCAATCAAAGATAAATCCCGGGATATTTTAAACTCTGTAGGAAAAAATATTAAAGAAAACGCAAATGCAGAATTCATAACAAGAATTGGCGATGTTAATAAATTAAAAAATAAGGCTGCCATAGAAACCTTCAAAGTTACAAGGTTTATGACTGCCCTATATAGTCAGATTTTGTTTAAAAATTATGGCTTAATAACCCACAATGAAGCGTCTGAAAGCTTTATTTACCGCGTTTCTTAAATGAAAACTTCTGAGTAAAGTCATAGAGTTCATCATCTTCTGATTCTTCCTCTTCTTCATCATCCCGGATCCTGTCATCATCATTAGGTGCAGGATCCTCTTCTTCATCATCAAAATCATCAGAACTAACATTTACTGTAAATTCTTCCTCTGTTTCTTTAGGTTCACTCTCATTTTCAACTTCAAAATTATTGGTTTCCCTTGCTTCAAGAATCTGAGCGTTTAATTCACCCCTATTGTTCTGTATAATCTCCAAATTGCTTTTTAATGTATCAACTACACTATTGGAGTTAGCTATAGTTGTTTCCAGATTATGGGAGAGCATTTTCTCAACTGCAGCAAGCATCTCTTCAGCATATGAAAGTGCACCGAGTTTTATCTGTTCAGCCATTTCTTCAGCCTCTTTTATTATTTCATCAGCCTCTTTTTCAGCAGAATCAATAATAAAATCAGCCTCTTTCTCCGCGGCAATTACTATTTCATCATCCTTAATAATATCTCTGAGTTTTTCCTCAGCTTCCGCTTCCATTTTGGCAGCCTTACTCTTTGCCGCTTTCAAGATTTCATTTTTTGCATTTGTAATTTTTTCTGCCTCTTCTAATTCATCAGGAAGAGCCTGCCTCAAATCATCTAAAAAGTCTAACAACTCATCTTTAGAAATTTTAATCTTATCCTTTGACAAAGGACCTGCCTTAAAGCCATCAATATGTCTTGACATTTTGTCAATCAACTTTGTTATATTATTGTCCGCCATATCACATTCTCCAAACTTATTTTTTTCTTAGAAACAAATGTCTGTTATTCTTATAGATTTTATCCTTCACTATTTTTAATCCAAGTTCATCAACATACGAAAAATCCGTATTTTTATCTGCCTCTACTATAATTATAACATCATCGTCAAGTATCTTAGAAGCTGTCAGTGCACTTAAGATGCTCTGTTCCAATCCCTGATTATATGGGGGATCCATAAAAATAATATCAAATTTTCTTCTTTCGATTTCAAGTGCTCTTATTCCGGACAAAGCTTCCATTTTAAGAACCAAGGCTTTATCTGTGTATTTAGTTTTATCTGTATTTGCCTTAATGCACTTAACCGCTTCATCAGATTTTTCCACAAAAGCCGCAAACCGGGCACCTCTGCTCAAGCTTCTACACCTATCTGGCCGCTTCCTGCAAATAAATCCAGAAAATTGGAATCCTCAACATAACCTTGGAGCATATTAAATAAAGTTTCCTTAATCTGATCTGATGTAGGTCTGGTTTCTAATCCCTTAGGTGTAATAAGCGGAACACTCCTCGCATTACCTGCTATAACTCTCATTATATATCACCTTCCCTAAAATTCAAAGTCTTCAGCCTTTATTATAGATAAATCTTCTACAGTAGGTTCAAGAAGACCTGATAATCTATTTGCCTGTCCTACCAACATTTTTTCAAAGAGATTTCTTATTCCTCTGGCATTTCCAAAAAGCCTCTTAGAAGTTTCATTCATTCCTGATAAATAAACTCTAATTTTTTCTAAAGCACTATCCTCAATATGCATCTCCATTTTCTCAGCCATCGAATACATAATTTCTATGAGCTCATCCTCGTTATAATCCTTAAATTCAATAAATTTATTAAACCTTGATACAAGTCCCGTATTTGCCTGTAGAAAATCATTCATTTCCTTGGTATAACCTGCTACTATAACAACAAGATCATCTCTGTGATCCTCCATAAGTTTAACAAGTGTATCTATAGCCTCACTTCCAAAATCATTTGCTGCTCCCGGAGATGAAAGGGAATAAGCCTCATCTATAAATAATACTCCTCCCAAAGCCTTATTGATAACATCAGTAACCTTTAAGGCCGTCTGTCCAACATAACCTGCTACCAAACCTGATCTGTCAACTTCCACAAGTCCACCCTTTGAAAGTACTCCAAGTTCTTTGTAAATACCTGCAATAAGCCTTGCTACTGTAGTCTTACCGGTACCCGGACTGCCTGTAAATACCATATGATAAGACATATCCGGTGATGGCAGGCCTTTCTTTTTTCTTAGCTGTCTAATATTTATAAGGTTGATTAATGAACGAACCTCATTTTTAACCTCTTCCAAGCCTACCAGTGACTCAAGTTCACTAACTAATTCATCAAGTCTCTTTTTCCTATCTTCTTCCTTAAAAGGAAGAGGCTCAGAAACAGCTGTCTTAGGCAAATCTTCATCTTTCACAGTCTGCCCACCCACTGCAGCCTCTTTAAGAATAGGCATAACTTCATCTTTGTCACTTTTTTTCTTATCTTCCTTTGTATCATCATCCAAAAACCCTTCTCCAGGCATTGTAATATCTCCTGACGCCTTACGAAAAAGGTATCTGTCATTTATACGCTCAGCTCTATCTGAAAAGAATACGAAGGCCTGTACTGAACGATAGTAGTCCATAATAAACTGCGGCAGATATTCTTCCCTATTTGCATTCAAATATGACATTGCAACTATTATATTTAAAACCATATCCACATATGCACTCGACATATTGGAATTTTTCTCCCTATCACGCAGGGAACAAAGCTGCATAATAATAGGAGGTGCTTTTACAACCGCATCTGCCTGTCTTATTACTTCACTGCTTATATCCTCAACATCTGAAATATCATATTGCTTGCTGTCAGGAAGAGATACAATGAATTTTACTTCATCCTCACCTAATTTTCCCCCATATATTGCAATATTTATAAGGAGTGACTGTATGTATAAATCTAAAGTCTGAAAAATAGTTTTGTGAAGAATCTTTTCCGCCTGCATAAATAGCCTTCACGCTCTAATTTGGTACAATAACCAATAAGTGCCCTATAATTAGCCTTTGCTATATCAAAGACCTGCCCTGCATTTGTGTACATATCTATCCCCTATCTATAATAAACTCTACAGAGTCATTACATCATTTCCATAAATATCATTGCTTTTATAAAAACTACTCCCTCTATAATAACATTCATTTTTGATTTTGTCACTCATGCATTTTACAGTTTCTGAAGTAAGTTTTAAAATATCTGCATCACCTATAATATCTCCCAGATTAAATGCCATTTCACCACTCTGCCTAATACCAAACACATCTCCAGGTCCACGAAGCTTCATGTCTTCCTCAGCTATCTTAAAACCATCATTTGACAGATTTAGAATGTTTAGGCGTTCCATAGCTTCCTTAGATGTATTCCCTGACATAAATATGCAGTAAGACTGAGCAGAGCCTCTGCCTATGCGGCCTCTTAACTGGTGAAGCGAGGCAAGTCCAAAGCGGTCTGCATTTTCAATCATCATTACTGTCGCATTAGGAACATTAATTCCAACTTCTACAACTGTAGTAGAAACTAATATATCTATTTTGCCATTTGAAAATTCTTCCATAATACTATTTTTTTCATCATTTTTCATTTTTCCATGAAGATATCTAATCCTTGCTCTATCTCCAAGCAGAGAGGTAAGTTCCTCAGTATAGCTTACCACATCTGAAAGTTCATCACTTTCTTCCGATTTTTCTACCATTGGACATATAATATAGGCTTGATGCCCCTTACTTACCTCTCCTAAAATAAACTGATAAGCTGTCATCCTATAGTCTTCATCAACCACACAGTTTTTTATAGGAAGCCTTTTAGCAGGCAGTTCATTCACTATGGAGATATCCAAATCACCATATAAAATCACAGCCAGCGTCCTGGGAATAGGTGTGGCACTCATAACCAGAATATGGGGTTCACTTCCCTTATCTGCAAGTTTTTCCCTTTGTTTTACACCAAAACGATGCTGTTCATCAGTTATTACCAAAGCTAATTTATCATAATTGACCCCTTCCTGAATAAGAGCATGGGTACCTATAATAACATCTGCTTCATGACTTTCTATTTTTGCCAGAGTTTCTTTTCTCTGCCTGCCCTTAATAGAACCTGTCAAAAGCACAATCCTTACTCCATACTTTTCTAACATTGTAGAAAAACTCTCAAAATGTTGTCTTGCAAGTACCTCAGTTGGAACCATCACACTTGACTGATAGCCATTTTTAGCCATAAGCAGACAGGCAAGCATTGCAATCATAGTTTTTCCGGACCCCACATCTCCCTGAACAAGCCTGTTCATTCTAACACCTGCCGTTAGGTCATTTTCTATTTCTTCCCAAACTTTTTTTTGAGCATTTGTAAGTGAAAAATTAAGAGACGAAATAAATTCTACAACTGTAGATTTATGTTCTACAGCAAAAGAACTTCTTTCTCTTTCCCTTCCTTGTTTTAATATATCTATGGAAAGAGCAAACAAAAAAAATTCATCAAATACAAGCCTTCTTCTGGCATCCAGTAAAGTACTGTTTGATTTTGGAAAATGTATTTCCCTAAGAGCATCTTTTAGAGCAATTAATGAATGCTCCGTCTTAATTTCTCTTGGTAAATAATCTATTCCCGAAGTAGCCTCATTTAGTACTTCTGCAATAGATTTTCTTAACAGGTTGCTTGTAATCCCCTTTGTAAGTCTATAAATCGGCTGAAGCACCTCTGTCTTCCTTCTATACTCGGCCTCTGTAAGAATCTCAGGCTGTACTATCTGTATAAATCTTCCTTTTTTTACTACTCTTCCACGAAATATGCTGTGCACTCCCTTAGAAAGCTTTGATTTTATAAAGGGCATATTAAACCAGTTAAGTTCAATTTTACCACTTCCATCCATAACCTCACAAACAAGAATGCTTTTATTCCCAACTCTCTTCAAGATGGGATAGGAGGCAGGCATAGCCGAGATTACTGCTGTCATTCCAATTTTAAGCGAACTAATGGGAATTATCTTATCGTACTTATCATAATTTCTTGGAAAATATTTTAAAATATCACCCTTAGTGTATATCCCCAATTTATTGAGGAGGGCTGCTGTTTTAGTGCCAATACCTTTTATGGCAGTAATGCTCTCTTCTAAAACCATAACCTCCTCCTATCTTTTTTCAAACTCCTTTGCCCTAACAATATCAATATTTACCTGCTTTTTCACCTCTTCAAGTGAATCAAATTTTCTTTCAGCTCTTATAAAGTCAAGCAAATCCACCTTGGCAAAATGTCCATAGACATCTTCATCTAAACCAAACAGCCAAGTTTCAACTCCCACAGCGTTATTCTCACTTATGGTAGGTTTTACGCCAATATTGGTTATTCCCCTATATGTCTTACCATCCAGTTCAGTATCTGAAACATATACTCCAAATGGCGGAAGGAGTTTATCTTCGGCAGGCTTAATATTGATAGTCGGCATACCTACTGTATGCCCTAAATGATTACCATGTATAATTTCACCTGAAAAAGAAAATGCTCTTCCAAGCAATTCATTTGCTGTCTTTATCTCTCCATTTTGTATTAGAGTACGAATTCTTGTACTGGATATTTCTTCTCCATACATCCTCTTCTTCTCCATCACCTTAAGTTCATAGCCAAAGTCTTCACTTCTTTTTTCCAATAGAACCACATCTCCGAGTCTGTCTTTGCCAAACCTAAAGTCTGTACCTACCACAAGTTTCTTTGCACCCAGCTTATCAACTATAATTTTTCTTATAAAATCATCTGCAGATGTATTTATAATATCCTTTGTAAACGGAAAATTAATCATATAGTCCAATCCAAAGTTCTTAACTATCAGCTTTCTTTCTTCATTAGTATAAATAACTCTCATTGTCTTATCAAAAAGTTTTCCATAAGGATTGACATCAAAGGTAAACAAAACTTTTGCCAGCCCTGTACTATTTAATACCTCGTCTATCAATTCTTTATGTCCTAAATGCAGACCATCAAACTTTCCTAAGGTTACAACAGTATTAGATAGTACAAAGTCGATTCCCTGAATATATTTCATTCATCTATCACCTCAAAACATCTTATCTATTTTTTTAATGTATTTGTCTTTTCATCATAACTGTATATGGCTCTAAATTCTCCATCTTTATTATACATTCTAAATTTTTCACCATCTTTCATCTCATCAGTATCTGACTGAAAGCCCACATCTTCAGCTTTTACTATTCCGCCATTATCAAGTAAAAATACTTGAATATCCCATTACATCTATTCTTCTAAGTTTATGGAATATTTTTTTCTATAGGGATAAGTATTTCTTCTAATCTTTCTTCTTTTTACAATCTTTTCTATATCATCAAGTTTATAACTATTCTCTAAATAAAAAAATCTCCTGTTTTTGTCCTTAACAGACTTTTTCATAGCTGCTTTACAGCCCAATTCCTCGCCAATATCCTTACACGAGTTCTTATATAAGTACCCTTTTGAACAGTCAACAACTATAGTAATTTCTCTATTAATTATATCAATATTTTTAATTACAATTCCATATACAGTAATCTCACAAGGTTTGCGTTCTATTACTTTCCCCTCTCTCGCAAGTTCATAAAGCCTCTTACCGTTTACCCTTTTTGCTGAATACATGGGCGGAGTCTGGTATTGTATTCCTATAAATTTAGATATCACTTTAGTTAAATTATCGATAGTAATATTTTCTTCATACCAGTTCTCTAAAAAACAGGTTTCTTCAACAATTTCTCCTGTAGTATCCTCGGTATCTGTAGCTATACCTAATTTCATCACTGCAACATACTGCTTTTTATGATCTGTGAGTAATTCACAAAGTTTAGTAGCTTTACCAACACACATAGGCAGCACACCCTCAGCTGCAGGATCCAATGTTCCTGTATGTCCGATTTTGCGCTGCCTAAGAATGCCTGTAAGTCTTGATACTGCATCTCTTGAAGTATAGCCTACTTCTTTATATACATTTATGACTCCATTTATCATTAAATATAACCCTTTGCATGTAACTGAAATTGCAATTGTTTTGTAACATTATTTATTACATCATGTACTGTTCCACTTGATATGGTACAACCAGCGGCCATTTTGTGTCCGCCACCGCCAAAAAATGCGGCAACCTTACTCACATCCAGGTCGGTTACTGTTGAACGCATACTCACCTTGTATAAATGAGGACCTTTTTCCCTGACAAAGATTGCTACCTTTACACCTTCTGTAAGCCTTAACTGATCAATGATACCTCCTACATCATTATCACCAATCATATAGAAATCCATTTCCTTACGGGTAAGATATGATACTACTCCTACTCCATCCCAAAGCAGCATACTTTCCATAAGGCATCTTCCAAGAACCTGATTTTGTTTATATGTCTTAGAGTAAAAATTGTGGTCTATTATATGTCCAAAGTCGATTCCCTTAGCCATGAGTTCACCGGCAATTTCCATTGTACGCTTAGAGGTACAGCCATGGTGGAAAACACCTGTATCATGTATAATACCTGTATAAAGACAGGCTGCTATATCCTTATCAATAAAGTCTATATCCATCATTTCAAATACGAGTTCACAGGTGGAACTAAGAGTGGTAATTATATAATTTTCATCAGCCACTCCCTTACTTGTTAGATGGTGATCCAGACAGATAGTCTTCTTTGCCTTATAAAAAAGTTCCGAAACTACTCCTATCCTCTCTACATCACCAAGATCCAACATAAAGAACACATCATAAGCCTTATCATAAGCCTTGTTCTTTACGAATTCAGTTCCGGGTAATTCATCAAATTCCCTGCCAAACTGATCCAAATATATATCTACATTTTTACCGGCTTTTGTTAAGTAATTATAAACAGCCAATGCAGAGCCGACACAATCTCCGTCAGGATTAACATGACCTGCGACAGCTACTGTTTCAGCATCTTTTACAAGGTCTAAAATATGAACTAAATTATAATTTCCTACAAACATTGTGCCTCCTATCATAAGTCAAGCCTAATCATCATTTTCTATGTTTTCTTTATCATTTTTTGCTTTTACCTGATTAATAAGTGCTGACATATGCATTCCATACTCAATAGAAGTATCTAATTGAAATCTGAGTTCAGGAGTATTTCTAAGATTAATGCTTTTTGCAAGCTGGCTTCTAAGGTATGGCATTGCACTCTTAAGCCCTTCAAGGGTATCTTTCTGTTTTTTTTCATCACCAAGTACACTGATAAATACCTTGGCAGTTTTCAGATCAGGAGCTACTTCTACATCAGTTACGGAAGTAAGTGAGCTTACCCTTGGGTCTTTTACACCCATACGGATAAGTTCACCTAAAGCCCTCTGAACCTCGGAATTTATTCTGACATTTTTAATACTGTTTTTACGCATTTTAACTCCTTGGAACTTCTACCATCTGATAAAGTTCAACCTTATCTTCTTCTTTGACATCGTTAAATTTTTCAAATACAAGGCCACATTCATAGCCTGCATTACTTCCTTAACATCATCCTTAAATCTCTTAAGGGATGCAAGATTCCCTTCAAAGATAAGATCCTTATCTCTTGTAATTCTGGCCTTACAGCCTCTTATTATCTTACCGTCAAGTACGAATGAACCCGCTATATTACCTATTCCGGATGCCTTAAATACCTGTCTGATTTCAGCATGTCCTATAACCTTTTCTTCGTAAATAGGCTCAAGCATACCCTTCATAGCAGACTCAACATCAGATATAATATTGTAGATAACCTTATAGAATCTTACATCTACCTTCTCCCTGTCAGCAGTATCCTTGGCTACAGCATCCATTCTTACATTGAATCCGATTACAATCGCATTTGAAGCACTGGCAAGAGAAATATCTGATTCATTGATAGCACCAACTGCACCATGAATAACTCTAATTGCTACCTCATCATTGTTAAGCTTAATAAGACTCTGCTTAATAGCCTCAACAGAACCCTGAACATCAGCTTTAATTATAACATTAAGTTCCTTAACGGTACCCGCCTTAATCTGATCAAAGAGACCGTCAAGAGAGAGTTTCTTTCTGCTCTCATCGATAAGTCTTGCCTTATCTTGTGCTATGAAGGTCTCAGCAGCCGCTCTTGCTTCCTTATCATCCTTAAAGCAAAGCATTGTGTCACCGGAATTTGGAACTCCATTAAGTCCAAGTATCTCTACAGGAATAGAAGGACCTGCCTCGGCCACATTACTTCCCTTATCATCAAGCATTGCTCTGACCTTACCAAAAGAAGAACCAATTGAAATAGAATCCCCTATGTGTAAGGTACCCTTCTGTACAAGAACTGTAGCAACAGGACCTCTGCCCTTGTCAAGACTAGCCTCGATAACTATACCTCTTGCTTCCCTATTAGGATTTGCCTTGTACTCAGCCACATCTGCAGTAAGAAGTACCATCTCCAGAAGCTGTTCAATACCCTCTTTTGAGTGAGCTGAAACAGGAACAAAAATTGTTGAACCGCCCCAATCTTCAGGAATAAGTTCATATTCTGTAAGTTCCTGTTTAACCTTGTCTATATTAGCACTTGGTTTATCTATCTTATTGATAGCCACTATAATTTCAATTCCGGCAGCCTTAGCATGATTTATAGCCTCAACCGTCTGTGGCATTACACCGTCATCTGCAGCTACTACGAGGATAGCTATATCCGTAGACTTTGCACCACGCATACGCATAGCTGTAAATGCCTCATGTCCCGGTGTATCCAGGAAGGTAATCTTTCTTCCATTGATATTTACTACTGAAGCACCAATACTCTGGGTAATTCCGCCCGCCTCACGGCTTGTTACATTTGTAGAACGGATTGCATCAAGAAGAGAAGTCTTACCGTGGTCAACATGTCCCATAACGCAGACTACAGGAGGACGCTTATCCATCAGCGATTCATCTTCCTCTTCTTCCTTAAGAAGTTCTGCTACAAGATCAACAGGCTCCTCAAGTTCACAGATGATATTGTACTCTAATGCTATTTCCTCAGCCTCTTCAAAGGTAATATCCTGAGTTACAGTATACATCTTACCCTGTAAGAAGAGTTTTTTAATAATTGCAGAAGGCTGAACCTTCATCTTGTCGGCAAGTTCCTTAATAGTAAGAGTATCAGGAATAACAATATTCTTGATTGTTTCTTCTTCAGCAGGCTTAGCTACAACTTCAGGTTTGATGAAAGCACCCTTTCTGTTAGGATCCTTCTTCTTTCTGTGTGCTACATTATCGTCATCATCTATATTATTAAGTGCCTTGTTCTTATCAAAACGCTTACCTAGATTCTTCTCGGCACGTTCTCTTTCCTTAGCCTTCTCACGCTCTCTTTCACGCTCTCTGTCACGATTTCCTGTCTTTGTTATAATAACGTTCTTCTCCACCTGATGAAGCCTGATTTCTACCCTGTCCACCTCTGCCCATGCCTCTTGCTCCTGCATTGGCAGTTTGACGGCTGCCTCCATTTCCCTGCTTTTTGTCATTGGAGGAATTGCCATCTTTATTAAATGGCTTATCACCTTTTTGTCCCTGATGCCTGTCAGCATTTCTTGAGGCTCTAAATCCATCATTATTCCTATTACGCCCCTCACCCGGCTTGCTATGTCCATCTTTATTTCCCTCTTTAGACGCATCTCTCTGCCCCTGAGGCCTGTCACTTTTCTTTTTATCTCCAAACTTTGATGTTTTATTTACCGTGCCTGAACTCTTAGATACTTTATCACCATTTAATGCTGCTGCCTGACTAGCCTTTTTTCTGGCAAATGCAATTGCAGCTTCTTCCGGAGTCATTTCCTTTTTTTCCTGTGCCGGTTTTGGCTCTTCTTCATTATTCTGTACTACCGCAGGTGTCTTAGGCTCTTTTATCTTAACTTCCTTTGGTTTGGAATTTTTTTCTACCGGAGCAGTCTCTGTAGATTTTAATCCTTCTATTGAAGTATTTTTAACATCTTCTTTATCATTTACCATAGGCTTAGACGATTTAGAATCAGCCTGCACATCTTTCTGTAGATTCTTTTTAGACTCAGCCTCTTCTGAAATTTTCTTAGCCTTTCTTTCAGCAGCTTCTCTAACTTCCGGCGGCCTTCCATCAAAAGTCTGTTTCATTGGCTTTGGAGCGGAAGCCGTCTTTACCCGTTTAGGTTTAGCCTCTGCTTTTGGTTCAGTTTTAGCCGGTTTAATTGTATCAGGAGCAAATTTTACACGCACTGTTTTTTCAGCTTCTTCACTCAACTCACTATTCATGTTTTTTACATTTGAATATCCATTTTCATGAAGAAATCTACAATTTCCTTACTCTTTAAGTTTATTTCTTTTGCCAAATCTTTTACTTTAATTTTAGACATTTTATCGCCTTTCCCATTTAATCGCTAGTTCAATATATTTAAGATAGCTTTTGAAAACCCCTCATCAAGTACTGCCAGCGATGCTTTTAGTGCAGATCCTGTGGCATTTCCAAGTTCTTCTTTGGTCTTATAAAATCTAAGCGTCACTTTATGATGATTACATCTGTCTGTGAACTTCTTTTTAGTATTGTCAGATGCATCTTCTGCAACTATCACAAGTTTTGCTTTTTTCGCATAAATAGAATTTTCTGTAAGAAACTCGCCTGTAACAAGTTTTCCCGATTTTTTTGCCAGCCCTAAGTAGGACAATACCTTATCCATGTTCACCTTCCTACAATGATTTCAATTCATCCAATAATTTATCGTATATTTCCATAGGTATTTGTGTTTTAAATGATCTATCTAAGCCTCTTGTCTTTTTCAAGCTTTCAAAACATTTGGAATCTTTACAAATATAAGCTCCCCTTCCATTTTTCCGTCCTGTAGAATCAAGTTCAAACACACCTTCTTTAGTACGCACAATTCTAATTAATGCTTTTTTATCATTGATGTTTTTACAAGCAATACAAGTTCTTTGTGGATTATTCATCCTCTACCTCTTTATTCGGATAATATCTGTGACTCACTCTTAATATCTATCTTATAGCCTGTAAGTCTCGCTGCAAGTCTTGCATTCTGTCCTTCTTTACCTATTGCAAGCGAAAGCTGTGAATCTGCAACTATAACCTTAGCTGTTTTTTCTTCAGGATTTGCTTCAACTGATATAGCCCTTGCAGGAGAAAGAGCATTCATAATAAATACCCTCGGATCTTCACTCCAAACAACTATATCAATTTTTTCTCCCCTAAGTTCATCCACTACATTTTCCACTCTGGCACGGTTAACTCCCACACAGGCTCCAACGGCATCCACTTCAGGATTATTAGAATATACAGCTATTTTAG
This sequence comes from uncultured Catonella sp., assembly GCA_916439065.1. Classification (GTDB taxonomy): domain Bacteria; phylum Bacillota; class Clostridia; order Lachnospirales; family Lachnospiraceae; genus Catonella. The sequence continues at coordinate 120,088 of CAKAGD010000002.1, read as the reverse complement.
TTCTTGAACCTGCTTCTCTTGAAATACTCTTTATCTCAACTGTTCCGTCTTTTATTTCTGTAACTTCCGATTCAAAAAGCCTCTTTACCAAATCAGGGTGGGTTCTGGAAACTGTAATCCTTGGTCCCTTAGAAGTATCCTTAACCTCTACTACATAGAGTTTAATTCTTTCTGTTGATCTAAATCTTTCCGTCTTAACCTGCTCCTGTTCTGAAAGCAGTGCATCCACTTTTCCAAGATTTATGCTTATATTGTTTCCTGTATACCTCTGCACAATACCTGTTACAATATCATGCTCTTTAGCAAAAAACTGATTAAAAAGTGCTTTTCTTTCCTCTTCTCTTATCTTCTGAACTACAACCTGCTTAGCCTTCTGTGCTGCAATTCTTCCAAAATTCTTAGGTGTAATTACTACATTTATTACCTGCCCTTCTACTGCATTTGGCAGGATATCTTTGGCATCATCCAAGCTAATCTGTGTAATAGAGTCTTCAACAACAGGTACAACAGTCTTTTCAGCCAATACACTGACTCTTCCGGTTTCTCTATTGATTGTCACCTTTATATTGTCTGATTTACCAAATTCATCTTTACAAGCAACCAAAAGCGAATTTTCAACCGCCTCAAGTATAACTTCTTTGCTTATATCATTTGTTTTTTCCAGCTGATCGAGAGCTTTTATTAACTCCATATTATCGTCCGTTTGTTCTTTTCTTCCCATTTTCCGAATTACCTCCATGAAATTTATCAAAAATCAACTGCTAATCTTATCAAAGCTATATTTTTTCTATCAAAGGCTGTTTTTACATCTCCTTCAAATCCAATGGTTACCGTTAAATCATCATACGCTTCTAAGGTTCCGGAAAATTCTTTTTGATTTTCTACAGCCTTATAAAGCTTAAGTTCAACCTCTTCTCCTATGCTTCTGGCAAAATCTTTATCTTTTTTCAGCGGCCTTCCCAATCCCGGAGAACTTATTTCCAGTATATATGACTCTTCAATAAAGTCTTCCTCATCCAAAAGATCTGAAAATTCACGGCTTACCTTTTCACAGTCATTAACAGAGAAACCGCCTTCCTTATCCACATAAGCTCTAAGAAACCAGTTTGAACCTTCTCTTACAAATTCAACATCTACCAATTCATAATTATTTTTTTTTATAATTGGCAGAATAAGTGCTTCTGCTTTTTTTTTTTCGTAACTCTCTCTTTTACTCATAATTCTCCTTAATTCCCGACAATGTACAAAAGTGCATGTTCACGCATTTTGCGTTTGAATGAACCGTAAGGCAAACTTCTCTGCCGTGAGCTGTGCATCCCTCGGAGAGTTTTATGTGATGGCAAATTCTCCAAAATTTCCCATTACATAAAAAAAGCGAACCTCTAACGGTTCACTTCTTAAAGTTAGTAGCCTGTAGGGGAATCGAACCCCTGTTTCTGCCGTGAGAGGGCAGCGTCTTAACCCCTTGACCAACAGGCCTCATCAAGTTGTGTTATTTGACAACGAAAATAAGTATACATTACTCTATCTCATATGTCAAGAGATTTTTTTAATTTTTTAAATAAATGTATAAGCCATAAATGATAAAGTCCTAGTATACCACAAATAAAAATGTCCCACTTATGGTAAAATACTATTTTGTATATTCTAACACTAGGAGGGACTGACTTATCAGAAAGGTTATTTTATCAATGGATGAACAAAGAAAGTACGAGGTTATTAAAGGTCTGATAGATCACCCAGATACAGCTAATAAGGATAGAGCTGCTCTTATCCTAGGATGCACCAAGAGGCATATAAACCGTATGATACAAGGCTATATTAAAGATGGTAAAGCATTCTTTATTCATGGTAACAGAGGTAGAAGCCGGTTACCACCATCCATCCTGACATCAGAAGTCAGGTTCTTGATCTATACAGAACTAAATACTACGAGGCTAACTTTGAACACTATACAGAGCTTCTAAAAAGCATGAGGGGCATAAAGCATCTCTTCTTCCTCTGTAATGAGTATTTTTGGAGTCTGAGTACATTCTATCTCCAAAGGCTACAAAAAGCCAAAGCGTAGACGCATTAGGCAAGCACTCAGAGCCAAGAAGGAATCTGAAAGCGTCAAAAAGAATTATCACAGATACAGGCTAACTTAGTAGCAGTTGAAGATGCTCACAGTCGTCGTCCAAGATGTGCTTATTTCGGTGAATTGCTTCAGATGGATGCAACCCCTTATGAATGGGTGCCGGGACAGATATGGCATCTACATTTAGCCATTGATGATGCCTCAGGTGCTGTTACTGGCGCATGGTTTGATACTCAGGAGACCCTTAACGGCTACTACCATGTGTTTGAACAGATTCTTACCGATTATGGTATCCCCTATAAGTTTCTTACCGATAAACGTACTGTATTTACTTACAAGAAAAAAGGTGCCTTATCTGACGACAATGACACCTATACACAGTTCGCTTATGCCTGCAAGCAACTTGGTACACAACTTGAATCAAGCAGCGTACCACAGGCTAAAGGACGCATAGAACGATTGAATCAAACCTTACAGTCACGCCTGCCTATTGAGTTTAGACTCGCAGGCGTAACCGACATCAATAATGCCAATGAATTCCTTCACTCCTACATAAAGGAATTCAATGAGAAGTTCTCACTTCCACTTCATGGTATCAAATCTGTCTTTGAAACGCAACCGTCTAAAGAAAAAATAAATCTTACTTTAGCAGTTTTGACTGAGAGAACTGTTGATGCCGGACATGCGATTCAATTTAAGAAGAAATTTTATAAGATGATAGATCATAATGGAGTCCAAATCCATTATAGAAAAGGTACCAAGGTTATGCTTATCAAGGCATTTGATAGGTCTATGTTTGCGTGCGTAAATGACAAGGATATTTATGCACTGGAAGAAATACCGGCTCATGAACACAAATCTAAGGACTTGGACGCTGACTACAAACAACCTAAACCTAGAAAGCCTTATATTCCTCCAATGAACCATCCTTGGAGATTAGAGGCCTTTAATAAATTTGCACATTCACAGCCACACAGAATTGAAGACGACTTAAAAAGTGCATAATAAAAGCCCCTTTGTGGGGCTTATAAATTAATTATTTTGGGACATAATCATTTATGCTTGACAGAGATTTTTTTAATTTTTTAAATAAATGTTATTTGAAAAAGTAAATTCCATATTAGTATGGATTTTACTTTTTCCATACACCACATCTTTAACTATGGACTTTACTGATTCCATGATTAAAATATATATTGGGTTAGATTCATCAGGTTAGGGGTTTTTATATACAAACTGAAAGGAATATTTTTAATTATGGGAAAAACATTCACATCTTTCTTTAAGCCAGCGTTCTGACATAGAAATCATGCTTTCTAAAAAATGAGCTTTTAATAAGATTGCTTTGGCTATAGGAAAAAGACAACACAACTGTTTCAAAAAGAAATAAAAAAACATAATTACTGAACAGACAGGCTCATACGGCAGGTCTTTTTAATGACTGTCTGCATTCAGTGGACAGATCATGTAAAAAGATTTGTATGCAGTCACTGCCTTAACAAAAAACAGAACATGCGGAAGCTGCGGGAAATGCATGCTCACTGTGTGATGATTATGTCAGACATATCTGCCCTAAACTTCTTAATCCACCTTATGTATGTAACGGATGCCCTGACAGAAACAGGTGCCGCCTTGAAAAAAAGATTTTTACAAGGCAAAGGAAGCTGAGGCAAGATATAGAAAATCACTGTCTGAATCAAGAACAGGGTTTAACCTTACAGAAAACGAAAGGGAATATATAGACGGCATTGTAAGTCCACTCCTGTTAAAAGGGCAATCCATAAGACATATAACAATCAACCATGAAATCATGGTTTCCGACAGGACTCTCTATAAATATATAAACAACAGTCTGTTTTTTGCCAGAAACATTGACATGCCACGCACTATAAGAATGCGTCCGAGAAAAAATAAAAGCAAATCTTTGAAAGTGGATAAAGAGTGCAGGAAGGGAAGGACTTATGAGGACTTCCTGAAGTTTATTGAAGAAAACCCCGATTCAGTCGTATGTGAAGGCGACAGTGTAGAAGGGGTAAAGGGCGGGAAAGTACTTCTCACTCTCTTCTTTGTACAGCAGAACCTGCAGCTTGCTTTTCTGAGAAACTACAATGACTCACATTCTGTTACGGAGATATTTGAAAGGCTGTATATTGAACTGAGACCTGATATTTTCGGGAAAATATTTGATGTGCTGCTGTTAGACAACGGAAGTGAATTTTCAAATCCGCAGGCACTGGAGTTTGATGCACAGGGAAACAGGAGACTTAGGGTATTTTACTGCGACCCTTCTTCACCTTACCAGAAGGGCGGCTGTGAAAACAACCATGAAATGATAAGAAGGATAATACCGAAGGGTGTGGATTTTAGTAATTACACACAGGAAGACATAAACCTGATGATGAGCCACATCAATTCATATTCAAGGGCGAAGCTCGGAAACAAAAGCTCTTATGATATTTTTTTGCATTTCAATACGGCAAAAAATATTAAAAGAGCTTAGGTATTCAAAAAATTTCACCGGATGAAATTACCCTAACCCCTAAGCTCTTAGGCAAATAAAAAGGAACTCACCGGTTAAAAGATGAACTTCTAGCCCATATATAAAGGGTGGATTTTACTTATTCCCAGTTTTGGAAAGTAACTTCGACTCCTGTTTGCTATGAAAAAAATTAGGTCATGTTCTTCCTGTAAGGCTGATTATAGCATTTTTTTCAGATAATGTATACATCTAGCTCTTAATTTATGTAAAATTTGTAAAAAGTAATTTCCATACCGTATCTAAAAATAAAAAAATTAAACCTTAGGTGTGGAAGTTACTTTTGCAATTCACCTTTTTAAAATAAATGTTATTTGAAAAAGTAAATTCCATATTAGTATGGATTTTTACTTTTTTTCCATACACCACATCTTTAACTATGGACTTTACTGATTCCATGAGTTAAAAATATATATTGGGTTAGATTCATCAGGTTAGGGTTTTTATATACAAACTGAAAGGAATATTTTTAATTATGGGAAAAACATTCACATCTTTCTTTAAGCCAGCGTTCTGACATAGAAATCATCTTTCTAAAAAAATGAGCTTTTAATAAGATTGCTTTGGCTATAGGAAAAAGACAACACAACTGTTTCAAAAAGAAATAAAAAACATAATTACTGAACAGACAGGCTCATACGGCAGGTCTTTTTAATGACTGTCTGCATTCAGTGGACAGATCATGTAAAAAAAGATTTGTATGCAGTCACTGCCTTAACAAAAACAGGACATGCGGAAGCTGCGGGAAATGCATGCCACTGTGTGATGATTATGTCAAACATATCTGCCCTAAACTTCTTAAGCCACCTTATGTATGTAACGGATGCCCTGACAGAAACAGGTGCCGCCTTGAAAAAAGATTTTACAAGGCAAAGGAAGCTGAGGCAAGATACAGAAAATCACTGTCTGAATCAAGAACAGGGTTTAACCTTACAGAAAACGAAAGGGAATATATAGACGGCATTGTAAGTCCACTCCTGTTAAAAGGGCAATCCATAAGACATATAACAATCAACCATTCTGATGAAATCATGGTTTCCGACAGGACTCTCTATAAATATATAAACAACAGTCTGTTTTTTGCCAGAAACATTGACATGCCACGCACTGTAAGAATGCGTCCGAGAAAAAATAAAAGCAAATCTTTGAAAGTGGATAAAGAGTGCAGGAAGGGAAGGACTTATGAGGACTTCCTGAAGTTTATTGAAGAAAACCCTGATTCAGTCGTATGTGAAGGCGACAGTGTAGAAGGGGTAAAGGGCGGGAAAGTACTTCTCACTCTCTTCTTTGTACAGCAGAACCTGCAGCTTGCTTTTCTGAGAAACTACAATGACTCACATTCTGTTACGGAGATATTTGAAAGGCTGTATATTGAACTGAGACCTGATATTTTCGGGAAAATATTTGATGTGCTGCTGTTAGACAACGGAAGTGAATTTTCAAATCCGCAGGCACTGGAGTTTGATGCACAGGGAAACAGGAGACTTAGGGTATTTTACTGCGACCCTTCTTCACCTTACCAGAAGGGCGGCTGTGAAAACAACCATGAAATGATAAGAAGGATAATACCGAAGGGTGTGGATTTTAGTAATTACACACAGGAAGACATAAACCTGATGATGAGCCACATCAATTCATATTCAAGGGCGAAGCTCGGAAACAAAAGCTCTTATGATATTTTTGCATTTCAATACGGCAAAAAAATATTAAAGAGCTTAGGTATTCAAAAAATTTCACCGGATGAAATTACCCTAACCCCTAAGCTCTTAGGCAAATAAAAAGGAACTCACCGGTTAAAAGATGAACTTCTAGCCCATATATAAAGGGTGGATTTTACTTATTCCCAGTTTTGGAAAGTAACTTCGACTCCTGTTTGCTATGAAAAAAATTAGGTCATGTTCTTCCTGTAAGGCTGATTATAGCATTTTTTTCAGATAATGTATACATCTAGCTCTTAATTTATGTAAAATTTGTAAAAAGTAATTTCCATACCGTATCTAAAAATAAAAAAATTAAACCTTAGGTGTGGAAGTTACTTTTTGCAATTCACCTTTTTTTAAATAAAATTTATCACTGTAGTTCTTCAACTTAAGTTTCAATACGGCATGATATTTCACTTACTTAAATATTCAGCTTAAATTCCTACTTTATTATATAGGTGTCAAAAGTATAAAATCCTAGTAAGGCTTCGCTTGAAAAGAATTTATTTCATTTTGACACCCATATCACTTTATTATATCACATTTACTCTATATTCATCTCATTTATCCAGTCAACAGCCTGCACAAGACCATTAGGCGAAAAGTCAAATTCCTTAAATACGATCTCTTCTTTAGGCGTATTTTCAAAAGAAAATAAATCCTTCCAGATAGCCGTTTGAAAGACAGGCTCTTTGACAGGCTCACTTCCCTCTTCTCCCTGTATTTCCTTTTCAAACCTTACGATTCTGTATCTCTTACCGTTATCGCTGCCGGTAAATGGTTTTTTATAAGTATAATAGTTAAAAGACAGAACATCCTTTATATCAACCATTGGTATTTCCTCTTCTTGCAACTGTTGCTATGTCTATCATTTCAAGCTCATCTTTATGAGAATTTGTTAAGCTCCTAAGAAGGGCTGTCGCTGTATCAAGTGCAGTAATAACAGAAACACCTGTTTCTATAGCAACTCGTCTGATGAGGAAACCATCCTTAGACTTTCCTGCACCCTTAGAAGGAGTGTCTATAACAAGGTCGATGTTGTGTGCAAGTAAAAGGTCCATAAGTGTAGGCGCAGCCTGTTCAAGCTTGTTTACCTGAGTTACTTCCACACCGTTATTCTTAAGTACTTCCGCTGTACCTCTTGTTGCATATATCTCATAGCCAAGCTTACTAAATCCTGCAGCTATCGGCACAATTTCCTTCTTGTCCTCATCACAAACTGTAATTATCATCTTCTTGTGAATAGGAAGGTCAATTCCCGCTCCAAGAAAAGCCTTAAAGAGAGCCTCATCAAAGGTTTTTGCTATACCAAGACACTCACCTGTAGACTTCATCTCAGGTCCTAAGGAAATCTCAGCTCCCCTTAGCTTTTCAAATGAGAATACAGGCATCTTCACTGCCACATATGGAGCTTCCTTCTGAAGTCCAGGCTCAAATCCAAGGTCTCTAATCTTTTCTCCCATAATAACCTTGGCAGCAAGCTCTACAATAGGTATACCTGTTACCTTGCTTATATATGGTACTGTACGGCTTGAACGGGGATTTACCTCTATAACATACACTTCATTCTCATAGATGATGAACTGAATATTTACAAGTCCTATTACGTGAAGGCTCTTTGCAAGCTTTCTGGTATAGTCCTCTATCCTTTCTATAAGCTCTGCCGAGATATTCTGTGAAGGATAAACTGATATACTGTCACCTGAGTGTATGCCTGCTCTTTCAATATGCTGCATAATACCGGGAATTAAGATATCTTCTCCGTCACAAACCGCATCTACTTCAAGCTCCTCACCCATAAGATACTTGTCTACAAGGATAGGATGCTCCTGAACATTACGATTTATTATGCCTATATACTCCCTTATATCAGAGTCAGATATGGCTATTCTCATTCCGGCACCGCCAAGTACATAAGAAGGACGCACAAGCACAGGGTAGCCAAGCCTGTTAGCAACCTCCACAGCTTCATCCGCAGTAAATACTGTTCCACCTGAGGCTCTCGGTATACCTGTTTCATTTAAGATATTGTCAAATATCTCTCTATCTTCAGCTGCATCCACGTCTTCTGCGGATGTACCAAGTATCTTTACTCCCATTTCCATAAGAGCCTTGGTAAGACCTATGGCTGTCTGCCCACCAAACTGAACTACCGCTCCATAAGGCTTCTCAAGCTCAACTACATTTCTTACATCCTCAGGAGTAAGAGGCTCAAAGTAAAGCTTATCAGCTATATCAAAGTCAGTACTTACTGTTTCAGGGTTGTTGTTTATAATGATAGTCTCATAGCCGGCCTTTGAAAATGCCCATACGCAGTGCACGGAGCAGAAGTCAAACTCTATACCTTGACCGATTCTTATTGGACCTGAACCAAGTACAAGCACCTTCTTTTTGTCAGTAACTGAAGTATTCTCGTTTTCTCCGTCAAAGCAGGAATAGTAATAAGGTGTAACCGCTTCAAACTCAGCAGCACAGGTATCTACCATCTTAAATCCCGCAATGATATTTTCTTTTATTCTACAATCGTAGATTTCTTTTTCAGTCTTTCCTGTAATCTTTGCAATTACCTTGTCAGGGAATTCCATACGCTTTGATTCAAATAAAAGCTCTCTTGTAAGCTCCTCATTTTTAAGGCGAAGCTCACATCTTACAAGACGCTCTATCTTATCTATGAACCACTCATCTATCTTTGTTATACTGTGGATGTACTCAGGTGTAATCCCCCTTCTGATAGCCTCAGCTATGAGGAAGATTCTTCTGTCATCTACTTTTTGAAGCTCATCCTTGATATCCTCATCAGTAAAGCCCTCGTAGTAATTGACTATGAGACTGTCTACATGCTGCTCTAAGGAGCGGATTGCCTTCATAAGAGCACCTTCAAATTAGTACAGATGCTCATAACCTCACCCGTAGCCTTCATCTGGGTGGTAAGAGTTCTCTTTGCTGTAATGAACTTATCAAAAGGAAGTCTAGGTATCTTAACAACCACATAGTCAAGTGCAGGCTCAAAGCTTGCAAATGTTCTTCCTGTAACAGCATTCTTAATCTCATCAAGGGTGTAGCCAAGTGCAATCTTAGCCGCCACCTTAGCTATAGGATAGCCTGTAGCCTTGGAGGCAAGCGCAGATGAACGGCTAACTCTAGGGTTTACCTCTATAACGCAGTATTCAAAGGTGTGAGGGTTAAGTGCGTACTGTACATTACAGCCACCTGTGATTCCAAGCTCATCTATTATGTTAAGAGCAGATGTCCTAAGCATTTGGTGCTCTTTATCAGAAAGTGTCTGAGATGGAGCTACTACTATACTGTCGCCTGTATGAACTCCAACAGGGTCAAGGTTTTCCATGTTGCAGACAGTGATACAGTTACCTCTGCTATCTCTCATTACCTCATACTCTATCTCTTTCCAGCCTGCTATTGAACGTTCTATAAGACACTGACCTACTCTTGAAAGCCTAAGTCCGTTCTCACAGATTAAGCGAAGTGATGCTTCATCATCAGCTATACCACCTCCTGAACCACCAAGGGTATAAGCAGGTCTTACAACTATCGGATAACCTATTTCTTTGGCAAATTCTACAGCAGCTTCAACATCTTCTACTATTGTAGAAGCAGCAACAGGCTCCTTAAGCTTCTCCATAGTATTCTTGAACTCAAGTCTGTCCTCAGCCTTTTTGATAGTTAAAGCAGTTGTGCCTATGAGCCTTACATTGTTCTCCTTAAGGAAGCCGCTCTCCTCAAGCTCCATAGCAAGGTTAAGCCCTGCCTGCCCTCCAAGAGTCGGAAGGATACTATCTGGCTGTTCTTCTTTAATGATTTTCTTAACAACATCTACATTAAGAGGCTCTATGTATACCTTATCCGCAATATCCTTATCTGTCATGATTGTAGCAGGATTGGAGTTAACAAGTACTACTTCTATGCCTTCTTCTTTAAGGGAACGGCAGGCCTGTGTACCTGCATAGTCAAATTCAGCAGCCTGTCCAATAACTATAGGACCTGAACCTAAAACCATTACTTTTTTAATATCAGTTATTCTTGGCATCATTAACCTCCCTTAAAAACTCATCAAACAAATATCCTGTATCAAGCGGTCCTGAGCAAGCCTCAGGGTGGAACTGTACGGTAAATATTCTCTTACCTGTGTAGCGTATACCCTCAACCGTACCGTCATTTACATTTATAAAGCTTGTGGTTGCCACTTCTTCAGGCATACTCTTGTCAACCACCATGTAGCCATGGTTCTGGGTAGATATGTATACTCTTCCTGTAGATAAATCCTTTACAGGGTGGTTTGCTCCCCTGTGTCCATACTTCATCTTCTCCGTTCTTCCACCCTTTGCAAGAGCCATAAGCTGATGTCCGAGGCAGATACCAAAGATAGGGATGTCTCCATCAAAGAGCTTCTTAAGTTCCTCTATTATATCAGTACATTCGGCAGGATCTCCCGGCCCGTTACTAAGCATAATTCCATCAGGCTTATCACTAAATATCTCTTCTGCCTTGGTATTCTCAGGATATACAGTTACCTCACATCCCCTTCTTAAAAGAGAATCAACTATGTTCTTCTTAGCACCAAAGTCCATAAGTGCAATCTTGTATTTTGTTTCTGTTATAAAATCATTCTTAAACTGGAATTCAGGCTTAAATACCTTATCAGGTCTTCTTGCAAAACGAGGCTCAAATATCTCCTTTTCCTTGCAGGATACCCGCTCAACCACTCCTTCAACCCTGTAGCGCTTAATTTTATTTAAAATATTGGCACTTCCAAGTTTTGTTTCGTCAGTTGTTATCATACCGTTCATGGTACCACTCTCACGAAGAATCCTTGTAAGTGCCCTTGTATCAATGCCATAAATGCCGGTAATGCCCTGGTCAACTAAGAATCTGGTCAGAGAATCGTCATTTCTAAAATTAGAGGCTTTTCCTGCTATTTCACGAACTATAAAACCATCAGGCTGAGCTTTTTTTGACTCCATGTCCTGATAATTAATACCATAATTACCAATCAAAGGATAGGTCATTGTAACTGCCTGTCCAGCGTAACTAGGATCGGTAAGTATCTCAAGATAGCCTGTCATGGAAGTATTGAAAACTATTTCACTTATAACTTCCGTTCTGGCACCAAAAGATTCTCCCGTAAATACCGTTCCGTCTTCAAGAATCAAATATGCTTTCATCATTTCCTCCAAATCTTACTTTGCAAACTACACCACTTTTGGCAAAAGAAAAAGGAAGAACAAAAGTTTTAGTTTCGCTCTTCCTCCTCCTTTCTATTTATGCCCAAATTGTTAGAATTGTAGCACATAAATCTAAATTATTCAAGTACAAAAAACAAATTAATTATCCTGATTTTTATTATTTATCCTTATAAGTCTTTATAGTATTTGATTTAATAATAATTTTATTAATACTCTGCTCTTTGGCATGGATTGCAACCTCTTTTCCTGCCTTACAGAAAAGCTTATTCTTTTCGATTACAGCCTTGCCAAATTTGACTCCTGAATGAGAATATACCATAACCGCCTGTCTACCCCCATATATAGTATTGCCAGCAATATTAAATACAGCTTTTTTAAGATCCTTATCATTTGAAAATGTGCTGATATGGAGTCCAACTGTATATGAGTCATCCTTACCTTTTCTAAGGCTTTTAATCTTATTATCCTTAACCGTGGCTGATTTAGTATTAAAAAGTACAACACCCTCGCCGTTAAGACCGGTTATGTCATTTCCTATAAGTGTGATATTTTCATGTATAGAATTAATAGTATCTCCATCATACTTTGTATGATTAGCTACTACACCTCTATTACCAACTATCTTACAGTTTTTGATAGTAATATTCTTACAGCCCGCTTTATTCCAAAGTTTATCAGCGTAGTCAGCTGCAAACGGTATGGCACTCAAATAAGGTGCTGTTGCCGCCGATGCAACATCCAGCTGTACAGCCTCTTCTGTCTTTGATTCGGACTTTCCAACCCCTGCAATATCACAGTTTTCTATAAGTACATTCTTGCAGGCTACAAATTCAAAACTATGGCCTGATAAATTAGCTGACCTGACTTTCATATTTTTAAGAGTTATATTGTTTGCGTGAGTAAACTTAAAAGATGAGCCTCCATATCCATCACTATCATCACTGCATTTCCAAGTTCCGCCATTAATAGTGACATTTGTCAAAGCCTTGTATCCGGCCTTATATGGTACATTGAAAGCAATAGGCTTATCACAGATTATAGTTGCACCCTCAGCATCAATAGTCATATTATTCACTAAATAAATTGTATCATGTAAATGATAGACTCCCCCTTTGACTAGGGTCACATTTCCTGTTTCATCCAATTCTTTCTGAATAAGCCGTTCATCATCTATGCGTGTAGGTTCAACAACCCCTGCTTTCGTGGTCTCTGCTTTTCCAAAGCATAAAGATGCTATAAGGAGTATTCCCCATACCATCAAATTTTTCTTCATCTTACTAACTTCCTTATATATTTTTTATTTGTTCTTTTAATTATAAGCTGCCATACGGACTCTGGAATAATTATGTTTCAGCTTCACCCTTCAGCCTTTCAAAACATTCTGAACACACTGCTTTATAGGATATAATATCTGAGTTATCTATTTCTACCTGATTTCCTTTAAATATTGGAACCCCATTAACCATTCTTAGATTACAGGTAGCTTTTTTACCACAGGAACATACATTTTTCATCTCAGTAATAGAATGTGCAAGTTCTAATAATCTTGAACTTGCCGGAAATCCATCCATTCTAAAATCAGTCCTTAATCCATAACATATAACAGGTATATTAAGTACTACAGCCACCCTATATAACTCTTCTATCTGATGTACTGTAAGAAATTGCACCTCATCCACCAGTATACAATCAAGCTTTGAATTATAATTCTTAAAATATTCAAATAAATCCAGTTTCTCATCCACGAGTAAATCCACTTCTCTTTTGATTCCTAAGCGGCTTATCACACAAGATTTCATCTTTGTATCTACCGCAGGTTTAATTATTATTGCAGTCTGGCCGCTCTCCGAATAATTATGTGCCGTTTGCAAAAGAGCAGTTGTTTTACCGCAGTTCATTGCTCCATATCTAAAATATAATTTAGCCATTTAGTTCTCCAAAAATCACCATATTTGAGTGATATACCCAATAACACGATATCTCAGCATTATGGCTGTAAATATTGTTTGCAATTCTATAATAATGGGTATCAAATATTTTTGACACCCATATCATCTTATTGTTAAGTTAAATACTGAATTAATTATTTTTAGTCAATGACAACACCTTATTTTTAAGTTCAGCCTCAATCCTTGCCATTTCAATCTCTGCTGCAGCCCTCTTTTCCCTGCCCTCTTTCTGAATCTGCATAACTTCATCAAAGGTTTTGATAAGAGTTTCATTGGTCTTTGTCAGGGTTTCAATGTCAACTATACCTCTTTCAGACTCTTTTGCCACATCTACAGAAGCCTGGTGAAGCATTTCAGCATTCTTAGTAAGGAGCTGGTTTGTCATATCATTAACAATTCTTTCAGCCTTTGCGGCCTGTCCTGCGTGTTCAATGCCAAGGGCTAATGCCATTTGAGTTTTCCAAAGCGGAATAGTATTGACAATAGTTGACTGGATTTTCTCACTCATTACAATATCATTTTCCTGAACTATCCTAATCTGTGGTGCAGTCTGCATGGCTACGGTTCTGGTAAGTTCAAGGTCATAAAGTTTCTTTTCAAATCTGGTACACTGTGCATCAAGATCTCTTGCAGCCTGAGCATCTTCAGGTTTTCCACTTTCTTCAGCCTTGGCAAGCAGTTCTTTAAGCTCTGTATTTCTTACTTCATAAAGCCTCTTCTTTCCTGCAATTATATACATAGTAAGCTCTTTAAAATGTGTTAAATTAAGTTCATACATCTTATCAAGCATTGCTGTATCTTTCATAAGGGTTACCTGATGGCTCTCAAGAGCATCGGTTATTTTTCCGATATTAACTTCAGCCTTATCATACTTTGTTTTAAGCATCTGGAGTTTATTTCCCTGTTTCTTAAAAAATCCGAATATTCCCTTTTCATCTTCGTCATTAAAGCCCTTTAGTTCAACAACAACATCACTAAGGAGCTTACCAACCTCTCCCATGTCCTTTGTTTTAACATTTTCAATAGCCTTTTCAGAGAAAGCAGCCATTTTCTTCTGAGCTCCTGAACCATACTGAAGTACTACATTTGAATCTTTAATATCTATCTGCTTTACAAAGGCATCCACCTGCTTCTTTTCAGCCTCTGAAAGCATACTGTCATCAACACCAATAGGATTATCTGTTTTTTCCGGCACAATTTCATTTTTAACCTGAGCAGTCTCTAAATTAATGCTCTGAGTTTCCTCTGCGTCCAAAGTAAGCACAGGTGCAGCCACCTCTTTTGACTCAAGAGTGAGTTCAGGCATTACATTTTCATTTTCGTTCATAATCTTCTCCTTTACTATATGTCTTGATTTAGGATTATATTCTTAAACCCAAATTATAACTTTAACTTAATTTCTTCCTGTTTAGCCCCTTCTACTTCCTGCCCGCTTTTGTTTTCAGGCTGTGATACATTGAAATCACTCCCCTTAAGTCCTTCTCTCTTTAGCATGGCATTAAGCACAGATACATCACTCGATATATCCCAGGCAGTGTCCTTATAGAGGTCATCAAGAAGCTTACTGAATGCATCGTTTAAGCTGTCAAGCACATTTTCAATCTCTTTTTTGGATTTATCGATATTTTCCACCTTTACAGGCTGTTCGTCCATTTCAGCGTAGGCTGTAAGGAGCTTTATTGTCATAGGAAGATAATACTTCATAAGCTGTTTTATATCATCTACACTGCTTGGATGTTCTTCAACCCTGCTTAGTATCCTGCCTGTAATATCTTCTATCTTATATATCTTATTTGATACATCAACTCCCGGTATCCTGTCATTTAAGCGGCTAATCTGAGCGAGATACTTCTTACCCTGTTCAAGAGTTTCCTTTACCTCTGCACTTATGTTTTGCTCATTTGCAGGCTTATTGGCACTTAATTCCCTGTCTATTTTAAGTCTCTCTTCATAGTCAAGCTGAGTTTTCTGGTAGAGTGCATAGGTTTCATTGGTGGATATGAAGGTAGTTTCACTCTTATCTATATGACCTTCCTTAAACCATCCGTTTCTAATCATCTTCCTAAGGCGCTTCAATGTCTTATCCTTTGATTCGCCCGTTTCCTGCATAAGGTCTTCTATCTTAGCATAGGATTTGTTGTCAGACAGATTAAGTATCTTTTGATAATTCTTAAATACCAGCCGGTCTTTAAGGGTATTTACACCAGTCATAAGCCATAACCAGGACAGGGCTAACAAGCCTCCACACACCGCTGTTCCAATTAATGAACCATTGCTTGCTTCAGCTAAGGTTGCTATCGCTGTTCCAAAGGTTGTAATACCGCCAAATATAGAGTTTGCCATACCTTTGCCAAAGAGCTGGTTGTCCGATACATACAGCTTTGCATTGGAAGGAACTATAGCGTTTTTATTGGTAGGACGGCTGATTCTGTCCTGATAATTCTTATCCACCTCAACGGTATTGCCACCCAGGTTTACCTTTACCGTCTTATTCCTTGCTTCTCTTAGTCCTCTGCTTAAGGCATCTTCAAATGTATGCGAAGCATCCCTATAATATTGTTAATATCTCTTCCGAGTGAATTATAGTTACCGGAATCAATAGCTTTTTGTATTACATCATTAATTCCACCACCAAATTCATCCCATTTATTCCTGCTCATAATCTTCTCCTATAAATATAACAAACCAATCACTTCTATATTCATTTCTATATATACAATTTATTTAGAAATTTGTATTTAATAAACTCTTCTACCATTATAAGTATTTTTTGCCTTTACTTCAAGGACTTTTTATGCTATTCTTCCTATTGCGATGTATCCCACGGGCAAATCCTAAATTTACGGGAATATCAGCAGGAGGAAAAATGAATACAATAACAAACAAAACAAGACACTTGGTCGGTCTGGGCATACTTACTGCCCTTATTATCGTTTTACAAACCTTTGCAAGCGGATTCAAAATAGCAAATTTTGCACCGCCCCTATCCCTCATCCCTATAATAATAGGTGCCATTCTCTTTGGCGAAATTGCCGGAGCTTTGCTTGGACTGATTTTTGGCATAGTTGTGGTCATGTCCGTAATCTCAGGTGCAGAAGCTTTCAGTACCCTTATGTTAAACTTTAATCCGGCCATGACGGTTATTATCTGTCTGTTAAAAGGTACTGCCGCCGGCTATCTATCCGGGCTTAGTTACAAACTTCTTGCAAAAAGGAACAACTTCCTTGCAATGATCATTTCATCTGTAATTGCTCCTGTAGTAAACACCGGAATTTTTGTAATTGGACTGCTCACAGTTTTTTATAAATTAATAAATGATTTAGCTGTTTCATATGGTGAGCAGGATACATTTACATTTTTCTTTGCTTCTTTTATAACACCAAACTTTGTTGTAGAGGTACTATTTATAGCTATACTTGTACCTGCAATTTCAAATATAATTCAGATTATAAAAAGAACAGTTAATAAAGTATAGTAAGACTTTCTGCGGCACACAGGTCCTTAGATAGATAATTTACTGACTTTTATGTTTCAAATAATAAGAAAGGATTACGATTACACAAAAACTCTCCTTTTTCGATTTACAAGTAGATTCATAAACCGGAAAGGGAGAGTTTAATTATATCTGTAATGATATTATTTTTTCTCTGTTGTTTCTGCTTTTGCCTGACCTGGCTTTTCAACCTCAACTATAGCAGCCTTCTTCATAGGAATGCGGCAGTTCTTATTGCTTCCAAATTCTACAACTACGATTTCATCCATAATATCAATTACTACTCCATAAAAACCTGCTGTAGTAAGCACTGAATCTCCAAGTTCAAGGCTTGACATAAGTTCCTGCATTCTCTGTCTTTCCTTCTTCTGAGGCTTGATGCTCATAAAGTACATCATAGCACCAACTACAACAACCCAGATTATCACCATAGGTAACATTGAACCAAGGGACTCACTTCCTGTCGCTGCTCCTGTTGTTAAAACTCCAATCATTTTTTCTTCCTCCTAAATTTTGATAAATTATTTTACTATATAACAATGTGGGTGTCAAAAGTAATTCACTAATCAGCACTCTTCTCCTGCCTTAAATCCTTCAAGCTTAGCCTTTTTATATACCTGAAATTCTCCCTTTTCTATTGCATTTCTTATTTCTTCCATCATATTGTTGTAGAAATAAAGATTATGCATAACCAAAAGCCTCATTCCAAGCATTTCTCCTGCTTTAAGCAGATGCCTGATATAAGCCCTTGAATGCCTTTTACATACAGGGCAGTCACAGGAAGCATCAAGCGGTCTGTCATCAAGCTCATACTTTGCATTATTAAGGTTCATTTTTCCATGATTTGTATAAGCATTGCCATGTCTTCCATTACGTGACGGATACACACAATCAAAGAAATCAACACCACGCTCAACACTTTCAAGGATATTCTCAGGTGTACCAACTCCCATAAGATAAGTCGGTTTATTTTCCGGCAGATAAGGAACTACGGTTTCAAGAGTGCTATACATTTCCGCATGAGTTTCTCCTACCGCAAGCCCGCCAATTGCATAGCCAGCTAAGTCCATATCTGTAATTCTCTTAGCATTCTCTATTCTTATATCACTATATACACCTCCCTGATTAATACCAAAAAGCAGCTGTTCTTTATTAATGGTATCAGGCAGGCCGTTTAGTCTGTTAAGTTCATTTTTACACCTAAGAAGCCATCTCTCAGTTCTTGCTACCGATTCTAACATATATTTTCTTTCACAGGGAAGCCCCGGACATTCATCAAAGGCCATAGCTATGGTAGATGCGATGTTTGACTGAATCTGCATACTTTCCTCAGGTCCCATAAATATCTTTCTGCCATCTATATGAGAACTGAACTTTACGCCTTCTTCTTTAATTTTACGGAGCTTTGCTAAAGAAAACACCTGAAATCCACCGGAATCAGTTACCACAGGCTTGTCCCATACCATGAACTTGTGGATGCCTCCGAGCTTTTTAATTACTTCATCACCCGGCCTAAGGTGTAAGTGATAGGTATTGGAAAGTTCAACCTGAGTTTTAAGTTTGCTTAAATCTTCTGTTGAAACAGCACCTTTAATAGCTGCCGCTGTGCCAACATTCATAAAAACCGGAGTCTGAATCACACCATGTACTGTAGTAAACTCTCCTCTTTTGGCCGAACCATCTTTACATAAAAGACGATACATAACATTTCCTTTCAACTTATTCTCTAAAACATACAGATTTAATTATAATATGCGGAGGAAGTTATTTCAATAGAAAAGTTAGATTAACTCAGATATTATCAATTCAGATATTGAAACCTCTGCGTTAGTGTGGTAAACTATTATTATATTTTTTATATTTTCTGAAAAAAGCACAAAATTCATTTAAATTACTAATTATTGTCCTTTGCTGAGGTTGTTGTTAGGTGTTGTAAGGAGGTACAGGGTGGATTTTTCTAAACTTACGCAGGAACTTTGGGAATGCTTTTTTTCAAACGATGTAGAAAGAAGTCATAATTATGCAACTAAGTGGTGTATTCCTAAATGTATAATCATTGGTACCGGTTCTCAGGAATTCTATACCGATTTAGATAGTTTTTTACTTTCTTTTGCAGATGAAATAGCCGATCGTAATGATGTAGAATTTAAAATTGATAAGCTTCAATGTGATGAGATGCGGATAGATTCGAATACCTGCATGGTATATGGTAAATTATCTGTTTCCGGTGAAAATAAAGATAAATCTGTACTTATCAACTTAGATAGCCGCTTTACCTTCATTTTCCACAAATTTGATGAACAATGGAAAATCATCCATATTCACCAGTCTGTTCCAAATCCGGAGCAGGGAGATGGTGAATATTATCCTAAAACCCTTATGAAGAAAGTTCAGGAATTACAATGCGTAAATGCAAAAATGTCTGAACTGGCAAAGAAAGATGGTTTGACTGGGCTTAATAATTTCCGTACATTTTGCAGCCAATGGAAAAAGCGAAATGAATACGGCTGGTTTTTTGTATTAGACCTTGATCATTTTAAGCAGATTAATGATATTTATGGTCATTTATCAGGCAATGATGTTCTCATCCGTATGAGTAAGGTATTCTGTGCCGCAGTCCGTGAGTCCGACCTGCTTTGCAGAATGGGCGGAGATGAATTTTTAATTTTTTGCAGTGAAATGAAAGATCAAAATGATGCCGCTGAATTTGCTCAAAGACTCATAATTGATATAGAAAATGCAGGTGATTCTCTCCCATATTGGACAACTGTGTCAATTGGTGCCACATTGGTTACTCCTTCTATGTCCATTGAGTCAGCTCTTGAAAACGCTGATAGATCTCTCTATGCTGTTAAAAGAACAAAGCGTGGCTGCTACGATATTACCACATATAATCACATATAACCTTTCTTAAATATAAAAGTTTCCCTGCTGCTTAATCTTGGCAGCGGGGTTTTTTCTTTTATCAGCTTATATGTCATTATTAATAAAGATACCCCGGTCAATACATAGTAACCACTGCATTAACCGGGGTGGATTTTTATGGTTGAATCTGTTTATTATTATACAAACATTGTTAGTGTACTTTGGCTTAAATTTCTTTCTTACGCTTTTTAAGAATAAAGCCTGCCATAAGTACAAGTCCTATGCCTGCTCCATAGTACCAAGCATTACTTGTGCCTCCTGTTTCCGGAAGTCCAGGCCTCTCCTCAATAGATTTTCCTGTAGAGGATACTACACCATTCTTCGCCTTAAAGCCTGATAAAGGAGTTCCGTCTTCTTCAAGCACATACTCCAATTCTCCATTTGGTTTAGTCTTTTTTATAAACTTACCCTGAGGAGTACCATCATTACCAACTGCTACAAATTCATCCGGACTATTAGGATCATTCGGATTAGGTGTGTTGGATATTGGATACGATGGAATAGTTGGTGTCGTTACTGTTGGTGTTGGTGGTACCGGAGTTACCGGTACTGTTGGATTACTTGGAGTTGGGGTTACCGGTACTGTTGGATTACTTGGGGTTGGATTTACCGGTGTTGTTGGGTTACTAGGGGTTGGATTTACCGGTGTTGTTGGATTACTCGGGGTTGGATTTGCCGGTGTTGTTGGATTACTTGGGGTTGGGGTTGCCGGTGTTGTTGGAACTTCAGGTGTAATTGCTCCCGGTGTTGTCTTACCAGGTTTTTCCGGTATTTTCTTACCTGAATTATTGATAATGAACATATTATCTGTAATTTTATTGACTGTTACATCATATTCACCTAACTTATACTTAATTACATCAAGATTATCTGAGTTCAATATTTTCTGAATCTCATCATCAGTAAGTTCTACCCCTCCAACAGCTGTTTCAAGGATAGCAACCTTCTTTTTTTCATTATCAGCTAATGGAACACCTTCAAGAACCCTCTTATTACTCATAGAGTAAACTTTTCCTACTTCTTTGCCAAAAGTTAATGTATCAGCGAATATCGGCTCAATTTTCTTTGGAAGACTTGCAGGAGAAGGAACTCCCGGTTTCACAATTACACAGTCAGATATGTCTTCTACCTCTTCAATTTCCTTCTCTCCCGGTGCAGTTCCAGTTCTTACAGGAATCCATTTTCCACCTTCCTTAGTAAAACTTTTTACTGTAGCTTCTTGTTTTTTAACATGAGGCTCCCAGATTTTTATAACTTTTAAACAGAAGTCAGGAACAAACAATTGATTCTTAATTACTACCTCTTTGGTTTCATTTACAAAATCATCTTTTATTTCAACATTAAATAATCCGTCATTATTATAGATATTCATCATTTCATTGTTGGTATCCAGACTGTTAATGCCATTTTCTTGCACAAAGTAGCCGTTACCATCATCAAGTTTAGGAAGATCCTTAAATGTATGTTTCCATTTCTTTGCTTCACTTAAAACAACTGTATTTACATCATCATTATTAGAAACTGTTATTACAACAGACTTTCTCAATGACGAAGGTACATTTTCTCCCCACACCTTCTTAACTGTAATATCGATAGTTTCTGCGTTGGTAATGTTGCCGGCTAAATCATACATAACCTTGTATCTCTTACCATTTAATACTATGATATCACCATCATTAAGAGCCTTACCGTTTGCATCAATTTCCTTAATCTCATATTCAACAACATTGCCGTCTTTATCTAATATGTCAATGTTTTCAAATTTTACTACAGTATTATCATCTACATCGTTAGTTTTATATGTATTAGAAAGTTTCTTTGATTCACCCTTCTTGAAAAGGCCAAAAGATACATTGCCTTTTTCACCAATCCACTTGTGAGTTATCTCTATATCTCTCTTACTATCTTTATCACTAACAAGGGTATTGGTAAAATTATAAGGTTCATTATGCTTATCCCCATTTGGAGATGTTTTCTTCACCTTATAAAGGTTGCCTCCTAATTTAACAAAACCATCTTTAATTGAAGAACTGCCATTATTATCTTTATTAAGATAGTTTACTGCTTTGCCATCATCACCTATTTCTTCTACATTATATGTTAATGATTCTCTCCCATCATTAACTATTTTATACATAGGAAGTTTTGTATCGAATTTTCCTTCCCATACATTAAGGTTATCTTCTGATGCATTTTTGGCAGTCAGTGTAAGCTTCTCAATAGGTTCACCTTTTACAATCTCACCTTTACTATTATATACTTCAGGAAATAGTTCAAAATTTACTTTCTCAGGCAGAGCAGAACTATCTTGTCCTTCCCAAGTCTTCCTAACTTTGATGGTCTCCTCTTTAAGCTGAATATTATTGAAGATTACTTTTCTACTTGGGATTTTGTTTCCAACTTTATCAAAGGTAAAACTTATGCTCTCTTTATCATCATTCTTCTTGTCAGGACGCACCTGTACATTTGTAGTGTATTTACCTGCTCTCTCACCAAGATATTCTTCAGTTACTGTGTATTTAATTAGATTTCCACTATTATCATAAACCGGAAGTTGAAGATTAATCTTTTCTATCCCAGATTCCTTTGGTTCAATTATCTTTTTATAACCGGCATTAGAAGTTATTTTAATTCTTGTATTATGCATATACCCACCATCTTCAAACCAATTCTGTTCGATAGTAAGTCTTCTTGTAGATGGATTTTCCCAAATCTTAGGTATATTTAAGTCAATCTTATTTCCATTCAAACCAGATGCCAAATTAAATTTTTTTGTAGTTATTATATTAGTATTGGAACTAACAGGATACTTATTACCATCATTCCACTCATCCTTAAGTCTTAAACTATATTTTTATCTTAAGTATTTCATTTCTTCTTACTTTTACACCATGTACTTTAATAGATTTTCCATTTGGATTTACTTTACTAATACCAAATGAACCGTTTAATTCAACAGGTTTACCCTGATCATCCATTTTATATGTTTTAGACTCTACAAATGTATCGGCACCATTAGCTAATTCTACATAATCACTCAAGTAATCATAAACAGTTCCTTCAAAAATACCGGTAGCATCCTGAGGTTTAACCATTTCAAATAATAAATCGCTCATTGCATAATGATAAAAATCAACTTTAGTTGGTTCAACCTTCTTTTTGATATCAAAGTTCTCATATTTTATATAAGAATAAAAAGACTCATCATCACCGGCTACAATTATAACTTTCTCATCTGCAGCTGAATTTTTAAGCATCTCATCTGCTATCTTAAGACCTTCTTCAGTATAAGAACCTCCTTCTTTAACACTATGGATAGCAGAAGAAATTTTATCAACATCATTTGTAAAATCTACATGTGTATTATCTGTTCCTAATGTAACAACTCCTAATCTGATTTTACCATTACCACTGATAGGAATTAAATCCTTTATAAATTTATCTACATTCCAAGCTATAGAAAAAATACTTCTGCCTTCATGCCCCTGTAAAAGTAAAACGGCATCCAAGGTTTTTTCTTGTTTCTCTTTATCAGCAGTATTATCGATACTAATTTCAACATCAAATTCTTTGGTTTCAGGATTGTAATTCACAACCTTTTTTTGGAATGTGATGTTGTTCTTCTTCACTGCATCACCATCTACCCAATTATTAGTATGAGCACTTGACTTTCCTGAATTGCTTACACTTAACAAATTTACCATTATCATGAAAACTAACAGTACTGCCCAAAGTCCTTGTCCTCTCATTTTTTTAATCTTCATGCGATTCTCCTTTTCTTTAATATAATTAAATTGAAAAAATAAGGTCAACCCACCCAGTTACATTAGAATAGTTTCCGTCACTTTCTCATTCATAACATATATCGGTAATGAATTGACTATACTTTACTGAATAATCAAAGCATTTAATGATTTTTCAATTTTTTTACTAATTATACTAATAAATTTTCATTTTATTCTAAATACTTACCGGGTATAGTAAAAAGTTGATATAGTAATAACATACTCCTTAACTCTGGCAGGAATCATTTTTACCTATAACTTCTAATAGATTTTATATATTACCACCAAAGATAAAATGACTAGATTTTTATCTCCTGTTTTGCTTATACTATTAAACATATTTTTTTGAATTTGAAATATTATGATTATTTATTTAAGAAGGAGATTATTATGAGCGAATTAAAACAGGGAACTAAATGTGTACAGGCAGGATACACGCCAAAAAACGGCGAGCCAAGGCAGCTGCCTATAATACAGTCAACAACTTTTAAGTATGACTCCTGCGAGACCATGGGAAGGCTTTTTAACCTTGAGGCAAGCGGATATTTTTACAGCAGGCTGCAAAACCCTACCAATGACTACGCCGCCGCAAAGATAGCAGCTCTTGAAGGCGGTGCCGCTGCTATGCTCACATCATCAGGACAAGCTGCAAACTTCTTTGCTATATTTAACATCTGTGAGGCCGGTGGACACCTCATCTGTTCATCTTCTATCTATGGCGGAACCTTCAACCTTATAGGAGTTACCCTTCCAAAGATGGGTATAGAGGTCACCTTCATATCTCCTGATGCAGCTGAAGAAGAACTTCATGCGGCATTTAAGCCAAATACCAAGTTAGTATTTGGAGAAACCCTTGCAAATCCTGCACTTTCAGTACTTGACATAGAGAAGTTTGCAAAAGCTGCACATGAGCATGGAGTACCTCTCATTGTAGACAATACCTTTCCTACCCCTGTGAACTGCCAGCCTATTAAGTGGGGAGCAGATATAGTTACTCATTCCACAACAAAATACATGGATGGACATGGAAGCGGTGTAGGCGGAGCCATAGTAGACGCAGGAAACTTCGATTGGATGGCTCATGCAGATAAGTTCCCCGGACTTTGCACCCCTGACGAGTCTTATCATGGTTTGGTATATGCTGAGCAATTTGGTAAAGTCGGAGCCTTCATCACCAAGGCAACTGTACAGCTTATGAGGGACCTCGGCTCTATCCAGTCACCTCAGAACTCCTTCTTAGTTAACCTTGGCCTGGAGTCTCTGCATGTTCGTATGAGGGAACACTCAAAAAACGGTCTTGCTGTGGCAGAATATCTTGCAAAACACGAGAAGGTTCAAAGCGTTAACTATCCGGGACTTAAGACAGATAAGTACCATGCTTTGGCAGAAAAATACCTTCCAAACGGATGTTCAGGCGTAGTTTCATTTGAGATTAAAGGCGGCAGGGAAGCAGCTGAGAAATTTATGACAAACCTAAAATTAATCGCTATAGAAACCCATGTAGCAGACGCAAAGAGCTGCTGCCTCTGTCCTTCAATCACCACACACCGCCAGCTCACAGACGAACAGCTGATAGAAGCAGGTGTATCTGCAGGACTTGTTAGAGTATCATTAGGCATAGAAGATGCGGAAGACCTTTTAGAAGATATAAAACAGGCACTTGAGGCATAATCCCCACAAGACTTAAACAGCCTTGCCAAGATTTATTTTTTATGCTAAACTAAGCCCTTGAGAAACACAGATGGTCGCGCCTAAATTATAGGTGAGGAAAGTCCGGGCTTCATAGGGCAGGATGCCAGATAACGTCTGGTGGAGGTGACTCCAAGGACAGTGCAACAGAAAATTACCGTCTGGCTTTGTCAGATAAGGGTGAAAAGGTAAGTGTAAGAGACTACCGTTCTTTAGGTAACTAAGGAGGCTATGTAAACCCCATCCGAAGAAAGACCAAATATAAAGCTATACGGCTGCCCGCCGTGCTTTTAGGTAGGTCGATAGAGATTGCCGGTGACGGCAATTCGAGATAGATGATCATCAGATACATAACCCGGCTTATAGTGTTTCTCATTTTTCAATAACATTTAACAGGCTGCCTGCACCAAAGCAGGCAGCCTGTATATGATTTAAACCGGAAAACAATTTCCTCCTATAAATTCTCTCACCAGTGAATTCTTTGGCACATCATCAGAAGGCATTGGCAGGAAATAATTCAAAAACTTTAACAGTCTGTTTGCCTCAGAAAAATAAGGCGATTCTTTTGCAATTCCAAAAAGCAGCGGCTCTGCATACTGCTTAAGCACTGCAAGTTCATATACAAGAGATGAATTAAACATCTCATCCGCCTCTTCCTGAAATGGAAAAATATTTTTCTCCTCACCACGCCTTACTGAAGCCCATCTTGCAAGAGTATCTTCTGCACTATTTCCCCTCGTTCTTGCATCTCTCACCATTCTCCTAAGAAGCCTCAAATCTGTAGTATGTATCCTATTGTGGTCATCAATATTAAGCTGAGTAAGTGCACTTATATAGATTTTGAACTTACTTTCCTTCGGCAGTGACTCCGAGAATTTATCGTTAAGTCCGTGAATGCCTTCTATAACAAGGATATCGTCTTCGCCAAGCTTAAGTTTTTTCCCCTTATACTCTCTCTTACCTACCTTGAAATTATATGACGGCATATTCACTTCTTTCCCGGCAAGCAGTTCTGTCATATCTTTATTGAACTGCTCCACATCTATGGCTTCAAGACATTCAAAATCATAATCCCCGTTCTCATCCCTTGGAGTCTTATCCCTATTTTTAAAATAATCATCGGCTGCAATAGGATGCGGACTAAGGCCCTGTACCATAAGTTCAATGGATAATCTATGTGAAAATGTAGTTTTCCCGGACGAGGAAGGTCCCGCTATCATCACAATCTTCTTACCCTCTCTTGCTATATTTTCTGCAATTTTTCCTATTTTACCTTCCTGCAAGGCTTCGTTTACAAGCATTACATCATTAATGCGTCCTCCTGAAATTGCATCATTAAGATCTCCAACATTGTCAATTCCAAGTCTTTTCTCCCATGAATTAGCTTCTTTCATTGTTTTGTAAAGAAGTTCACGTGGTTTCCAACTTGGTCTTTTAACATCAAATCCCTCTTTTGCATTAGGAAGCGTAATAATTATTCCATTATCATAAGCTTTGATATCAAAGGATTTAAGCACCCCTGTGGATGGCGGCATATAGCCATAAAAATAATCATAGTACTCTCCAAGCCTATATATATTAGTCGTGGAACCTCTTCTGTACCTAAACAAATGCTCTTTATCTGACAAATCACTGTCTAAGAACTTTTCAACAGCTTCTTTCGTAGATACCATGCTCTTTTCAAACATAATATTCTCTTCTACAAGTTCATCCATCCTATTTCTTACTTTTTCAACAAATTCATCATTGATTTCAATATTACCCTCTATCTCACATAATACTCCATTTCCCAAGGAATATTCACATTTCACACCAGAAACTTCGGACTTATTAAATACATCGTGTACGGATTTTATAAAAAGAAATAACAAGCCCCTTTCATAAGTCCTTATTCCATCAGTAGAGGTTATATCATAAAATTTTACTTCTGCGTCCTCCGATACCCTTTTCCACAACTCCTTGAGTTTACCATTCACCTTTGCAAGTATCTTTCCATGATTTGCACCATAGATGCTGTCTGCTATTTCTGAAAGTTTAACTCCATTATTATATTGAAGTATTTTTCCATCAATATCTATTTTCATATCTTTCCTCCACAATTAAAATCTGCCAAGAGCTTCAATTACCATTTTTAATTCCTGATTAATAACTGCAATTCTATTATTATCAGAGTTCTTTTGAGATTCAATAAAATCCCTATTTTGCAATAGATTTTCAAAATGTTTCCTTCTTCTCAAGAGGAACTCCTTCAATATAGGATGCTTTTTCTTTATAAGGACAGGCCCAAACTCATCCTCAGCCATAATTTCTATTTCATCACTAAGCTCTTGCTTAGTTTCCCTCTTCACAGCTTTAATAATTTGATAGTATTTTCCTGACTCCTTAAGCATATCCTCATCCACAATCAAAAATCCAATTTCCCGCAAGTATGCCCTTACCACCCTCAAATCAGACTGTGGCTCTAAAATTAGCGTATCTGCTGCCTCCACTACCTCTCTTCCATTTGACAAAATTTCTCTTACAAGCATTCCTCCCATACCTGATATAAGAATAGTATCAACCTCACCTGCCTCATACCCTTCAAGACCGGAACAAAGCCTGGTTTCTATCTTTTCTCCAAAATCCGTGAGTTTGATATTTTCATTTGCTATGTTCAACGGTCCCTCTCTCAAGTCAGATGCAATAATCCTGTCCACCTTTCCATTTTCAATAAGATTTATGGAAATATATGCATGGTCGCAGCCTATATCAGCCAGTACTTTCGATTTATCAACCAAGGCTGCAACCGCAAGCATTCTCTTTGGTATTTTTTTTCTTTTCTTCATTATTCTAAATAATCCTTTAACTTTCTACTCCTGCTTGGCTGCCTAAGTTTTCTAAGAGCCTTGGACTCAATCTGCCTTATTCTCTCCCTTGTTACATTAAATTCTTTTCCTACTTCTTCCAAAGTTCTTGTACGCCCATCTTCAAGGCCAAATCTGAGCTTTATCACTCTGGCCTCCCTATCTGTAAGGCTGTCAAGCACTTCTCCCAGCTGCTCTTTAAGAATAGCGTGAGTTGCTACTTCAACCGGTGCCATATTGCTGTCATCAGGTATAAAATCTCCAATATGGCTGTCCTCTTCCTCTCCTATAGGCGTCTCAAAAGAAACAGGCTCCTGAGCAATCTTCATAATGTCTCTGACTTTTTCAGGCTCCATGTTCAGTTCTTTCCCTATTTCTTCCGGAAGCGGTTCCCTGCCAAGAGTTTGAGTAAGCTGCCTTTGAGTTCTTATCAGCTTATTTATGGTTTCTACCATATGAACGGGTATTCTTATAGTTCTTGCCTGATCAGCAATAGCTCTTGTAATAGACTGCTTCACCCACCAGGTTGCGTAAGTGCTGAATTTATATCCCTTTGTGTAGTCAAATTTCTCCACAGCCTTTATAAGGCCCATATTCCCTTCTTGTATAAGGTCTAAGAACTGCAGCCCCCTGCCCAAATATCGTTTGGCAATGCTCACTACCAGCCTTAAGTTAGATTCTGTCAATCTTTTTCTTGCCTCTTCATCACCTTCGGACATTCTTTTTGCCAGGCTTATCTCTTCTTCCATAGACAAGAGCGGTACCTTTCCTATCTCCTTAAGATACATTCTTACAGGATCTTCTGTACTTATGCCTTCAGGGACTGCTATATCTGTCTCATCTATTTTTTCACTGTCATTCTCATCATCCTCATCAGTATTTAGAAGAATTTTATCATCATTGATATCATCTATTCCATTTATATCATCTATAACAAGGATGTCAATTCCTTTTTTTTCAAGATATTTATAGCATTTTTCAAAATCTTCCTCACTGATGTCATTATCACATAAAAACCGGTTGACCTCTTCAGACTCAAGTACACTGTTTTTCTCTTTTGCATCCTTTACAAGTTTGTTTAACTTGCTTTTAAGTATCTTTTCATCCATAAGTTAAACCTCCCTAAAGCCCTATTCCACCAAGTTTAGTAATTCCTGCTTAAAACTCCAGCCGTCTAAGCTCATTTTGTTTCTTTGTAATTTCTATAAACTTTTTCATATCTTTACCATCTAAGGACTTAAGTTCCTCTGCAAGCCCTGCTTTTCTTACCTTAATAACCACTTCCCTAAATGCTCTCTCTCTTTCTTCCTCACCTAATTCCACTTCAAACTTTTCCTCAAATGCTGCAGCTACCAAAGCCTGATCTTCTCCTGATTCATATCTGCTTATAATTTCAGCTATGTTGGGATTTTTACCCTGTT
Organism: uncultured Catonella sp.; assembly: GCA_916439065.1. GTDB lineage: Bacteria > Bacillota > Clostridia > Lachnospirales > Lachnospiraceae > Catonella. The sequence continues at coordinate 90,469 of CAKAGD010000002.1, read as the reverse complement.
CTATCTGTATAAAAATCCTTCTCGCCACATCTTTATATAAAGGAGTAGCAAAGTCATTTTCTGAAATAATATTTTTTATCCTTTTATACAATTCCGGTTGATCCGCAAGGAAACTAAGCAGCAGTCTATTGGTTTTTAGTAAGCCATCATCCGCAGTATTAACCCTTTCGTTCTTCTTAATCCTCTCCCCCGCCTCTTTATATGTATCTCTAATTTCCCTGGCTCCTCCAATTTTGTTCACAAGTCTGTTAAGCGAATCCTTTGATACAAAGTACTTTGCTGCAACGGCCGCTATATAATTCTCCCTTTCCAACTCCTCTTCAAATTCTGTAAGCCTTTCTGCAACCCTGTTTAAAAATTCTGTTTTCCCTTCCGGTTCAGATAAATCATAATTTTTTTCTATATTATAAAGTTCAAAATCAAAGCTATTCTCTGCATTTTGTATCCTTTTTTCAAACTCTTCCCTCCCTGCGGACTTTATAAGTTCATCCGGATCCTTGAAAGGTGTAAGTTTCAGTATTTTAGTCCTTATTCCTGCTGTTTTTAATATTGGTATAGCCCTTATAGCAGCCTTTACTCCTGCCCCATCGCTATCATAGGTTATAATTACTTCTTTCACATATCTGGAAATCAGCCTTGCCTGTTCTTCCGTAAGTGAAGTTCCGAGAGATGCTACAGCATTTGTAAACCCTGCCTGATGAAGTGCAATCACATCCATATATCCCTCACAAAGCAGCATATATCCCTGTCTGCTATGCTTTGCAAAATTTAATCCATATAGATTTCTTCTCTTATTAAATATATCAGTCTCTCTTGAATTCAGATACTTAGGCTCTCCATCTCCCATCACTCTGCCGCCAAAGGCTATAACTTTATTATTCTGATCCATAATCGGAAAGATGACCCTGTTCCAAAACATATCAAATATGCCCCTTCCCTCTTTAAATGTAACCAGTTCAGCCTTAATCATCAGTTCATCGCTGTAATCTTTTGATTTTAAATAATTATATAATGCATTGGCCGATTTGATTGAATATCCAAGCCCAAAAGCATTTATAGTCTCATCTGAAAGTCCTCTGTTTTTCAAATATTCCATAGGAAAGTTACCATAGTCACTTCTCAACTGAAAATAATAAAACTTTGCTGCCTCCTTATAAATATCAAACAGCCTTGTTTTCAAGTCAGCTCTTTTCCTATATTCAGGATTGTAATTTTCTTCAGGAAGATTCATTCCTACTTTATCAGCCAACTGCCTTACTGCTTCAGTAAATGTCAAATTTTCATATTTCATAACAAAACTGATAGAATTACCACCCACACCACAGCCAAAACAGTGAAAACACTGTCTTTCCGTATTCACCGAAAATGAAGGCGTTTTTTCGTTGTGAAACGGACATAATCCCACATAGTTGCTTCCATGTTTCGTAAGCCTTACATATGGAGAAATTACATCGACAATATCGTTTTTCTCTCTTACCTCATCAATAATTTCTTCTGAATAAAACATATATCTCCTTAATATTTTCCCCAGCGTACAGGAACAAATATTTCTTTAATTTTAGTTATTGCAAAATCATCCGACATACCTGCTATATAATCGCAAACCACTCTTTCAACCCGTTCACCCTTATCTATAGCCAGTCTTTTATATTCTATCGGCAATACATCATAATTTTCAAGATAATAGTTATATAAATATTCAACCAGTCTCATAGCTTGGACTTCCTCGCTCTTTGCTGCAGGGTTGCTATATACTTCTCTCATAAGAAAGGCTCTCAGCCCCCTCATTGCAGCCTCAACAGCCTCTGACATCTTTACTTCATTTTTCCCCATACTTGTAAATATTACATCTTTGACCATAGTATCTATTCTATCTGCCACAGTATGGCCAACAATATTGGTAAATTCCTTAGGTAAATCCTCTTCTGTAAGTATACCGCCTCTTAAAGCATCATCTATATCATGATTTACATAAGCAATTTTATCTGAAATCCTTACAATCTTTCCTTCTAAAGTCGAAGGTTTACAGGCACTTCTATGATTTTTTATTCCATCCCTTACTTCTTTTGTAAGATTGAGCCCCTCTCCATGCTTTTCAAGCAGTTCTACCACCCTCACACTTTGTTCATTATGATGGAAACCATATGGTGATATTTTATTCAATGCCCTCTCTCCTGCGTGCCCAAACGGAGTGTGCCCAAGGTCATGCCCCAAAGCTATGGCTTCTGTAAGATCTTCATTCAACATAAGTGCTCTGGCTATGGTTCTGGCTATCTGTGATACTTCAAGTGTGTGAGTGAGTCTGGTTCTGTAATGATCGCCTTCCGGATCCAAGAACACCTGTGTCTTATGTTTAAGTCTTCTAAATGCCTTGCAATGCAGTATTCTATCTCTATCCCGTTGATATATGGTTCTTATTTCATCCGGGCTCTCCTCCATATCCCTTCCCAGTGATTCATCCGAGAAAGATGCATATTCACATAAGATTTTATGCTCAATTTCTTCCCTAATTTCTCTTATACACTTTGTATTTTCCATTTTCACCTCCATAAAAACCCCATATAGTTATTATTCAATTTTTTTATACTTTTCCTTTTTGTAACCGTTTTTGTGTTATAATTGTGATATAATTGTGGTATAATTACAAAAACTATATTAATTCATTAGTTTACTTGAATGTACTGCAAAAATTTATCAAAAATGAACTCACTTTAGAAAATTTTTTATATTTTACTACAATGACAATTTGGAGAATAGAATGATAAATAATTTTTGGTTTTGAAGCGGCAGCCTTTGCCCTTGAGTTAGCCATAGGTTATATGCTTGTATTTAGAAAATCTATAACTCTTACCTATAGTAGGATTTTTTTAGGAAGCTCTACCTATGTTCCTTTATTTCATCATTTGTAGCTTTATCTTATGTTTTTATTGAAAGCTATATACATAATAACAGCAAAGATATGGCAGATTTTATAGTAATACTCAATATATTATCTATGATATTTTTTTATGCCCATACTCTGTGTTGTGCTTTTGCCGCCTTTTATGAATATTCAGTCCTTAATATTAAAATAAATGAAACACTAAGTAAGTTTTTACTATATACACCTGCAGTCGTTGCCGTAATAACAATTACATTAAATCCTTTTTTTAACACTGTTTTTTATATAAGTCCGGTTTCGGGATACCATAGAAGGTTACTTCTCTACCTTCTTTATTTTGTTGCATTGTACTACCTCGCCTTTGTTACATTGACTATATATAACTACGGGCAAAACATAAGGAATGACAAGAGGATTGCATTTACTGTTATACCTGTTATACCGTTGATAGGTACAACTATACAGTTTTTCTATCCTTCCCTTGCTGTTGAAAGCTTTTTCATGGCATTAATGGTACTTATTATTTATATAACTATTGAAAGCCCTTCCGACTATATTGATTCGGTTACAGGTCTTTTAAATAAAGACGCATTGTTTACTAACTTCAGTGTGGCTATTTCTATGAGAAAGCCAATTACTGTACTCACCCTCACTATTGAAATGATTGATGCACTTGATAAAGAATTGGAGCAGGGTAACATTAATAACCTTATTATAGAAGTATCTTCCTTTCTCTCCCATTTGTTGAAAAGTGCAAGCCTTTATTCTTTGGGACGAGGAAAATTTGCCATCTGTTTTTCCTTAGAAAATTATTGGTCGAATATACATATGACGGAAATACTTATAGATAGAATAGAAGAACGATTTAAATATCCATTTGAGATAACAAGCACAAATAAGATTTCCCTCACAAAACGCCTATGTATATATAACTGTCCTAATGATATCGATAATGCCGGTATGCTTAAGGAAGTAATCCAATTGGAAGCAACCGCCGTTATACCTAAGGATAGGGGATATATCACTATTAACGATATGGATATCACCATCATTGATAAAGAGCATCTCATATCCTCTAAGATACTTAACCTATATGAAAAACCTGCTCTATACCTTACTTTTTTACCTGAACTTAATGTTTCAACCAATAAATTTGACTCTTTGAAAACAGAAATCATTCTGGAAACTTCAGAAATTGGCAATGTTAATTCCCGTACCTTTATTAGTATTGCTGAAAAATATGGATTAATTACAGGGCTTTACAACTTTCTGTTGGAAATGCTCTTTAAGTCAATAAGAGATAATTATTTAATGACTCTTGGAATTAAAACCATAGAGGTCATTATCCCTATCTCAATACTTCTTAAGAAAAATGAAGTAGAAAAACTTGTGAACCTTGCTGCCAAATATGACATTCCGCCCAAACTCATCTGTTTTGAACTTTCAAACAGCTCTATGATAGATTATGACGGAGTTATTATAGATAATATGAAGTCTATAACAGATTCAGGTTTCCGTTTCATTCTTGAAAACTATGGCAATGGCTATACTAACGCCTCTGCCTTAGTTGATATGCCAATAAGTTTGGTAACCATTGACAAGGTTCTCACCAAAGCCGCCCTTGATTCAGAGTTAGCCAGAAACCTTGTCAACTGTACCATAGATTTCCTTAGAGAATTTAAGTTACAAATTAAAGCTGAACATATCGAAACTGTTGATTCACTGGATTACGCACTTAATACCGGTTTTGATTATCTGCAGGGATACTATTTTTCAAAACCACTGTCTGTTGATGACTTGACCGTTTTTCTTAAAAAGGAGGTGATTTAATGGAATATAGCATTTGGCTGGATGTCAGTTCAATATTTATTTTGTTGGCACTATTTATCGCTTACAAGATCAAAAAGAGCATTTCGGTATACCGCCATACTTTATTGTATGGAACTATATTCTTCTTATTGCTCAATACCTTTGTTGACCTTATCGCTATTGGGCTTGATGGAATAACTAACCAGTACATACTGTATTCACTTCACTCCTTTAAGTATATACTCATGCATACATCTTATTGCTTCATGTTGGTATTTACCTCAATATCTGTTAATCAGCGTATACATGGTATAAATATATTAAAATTATTTATTGTACCTGTAGTTTTCATTTTGTCGCTATTAATTATTAACTATTCAAATGGCTGGGTTTTCATAGTAACTGCAAATGGTAAGTTTGAATATGGGAAGCACTTTTCTCTCATCTACCTGGTCGACCTGTATTATGCACTTGGAGCTGCAATTATTTTAATTAAAGGCAGACATGCCCTGTCACAGATACATAAAGCTATATTACCTGCTGTAGTTATTGTATACTCCATTGGTGTAACATTTGATTATTTTTATCCACAGGCATCATCATTGCAGTTTACTTCCACCATCTTTGTCACCTTAGTATTTTCTTTTGTGCAAACGCCCTGCGAATACTATTCTGACGGCTCTCTTATGATGAACCGTGATGCCTTTATCTCAATGTGCGGCTCAAGATTCACTCCTGAATCCAATACTCAATGTATCGCAATCAACATACACAATATTAATTTGATTAATAACACCATAGAACATAATAGAATCTTACATGCCGAGGGGTTTATTACCAAAAATATTAAACAATTTTCAAAAAGGCTTCTTATATTTAGGCTTAATCCCGGGCAGTATCTCATTGTTATGGATGAAAATAATAAGCAGGAATCAAAACTTGTGTATGAAGAAACTTGTTATATAATGGAAACCCTGTCAAATTCATCAAGACTCAGCATTCCTATATATTCTACCTGCTGTGCCTTTAGTTCACCTAAAGATGTTTCCAGCGTCAGAATGGTAGATAACCTGTTTCAAGCACTGAAGCTATACGAAAACAGGGATGATACTCTTACTATAGAGCCTGAAAAACTTAATCTAAAAAGTGATGCAGAGATAATTAAGATTGAGACTCTTGTACAGACTGCCTTAGAAGAAAACAGGCTGGAAGTTTATTTCCAACCTATTTATAATGCTGTAAAAAAGAAGTTTACTTCTGCTGAAGCCTTAATTCGAATGAGGGACAATGATGGGAATTTTATTTCTCCTGAACTTTTCATCCCCATTGCAGAAAAAAGTTCTCTGATTATTGATATAGGGGACTTTGTTCTTGAAAAGGTATGTGAAGTAATTTCTGAAGAAAATCTCAGTGAATATGGCTTTGAGTACATAGAGGTAAATGTTTCAATGGTTGAATGCCTGCAGAGCAATCTGGCTGCAAAGGTAATGTCAGTGTTAAAAAAACATAAGGTCTTTCCTAATCAGATCAACCTTGAAATCACCGAAACCTCGGCAAGTGAATTTACAGATATAGTTGATATGAATATCAAAACCCTGCATGATAAAAACATAAGCTTTTCACTTGATGATTTTGGAACAGGATACTCTTCTCTCTCCAGGATTCTGTCACTCTCATTAAAACTAATAAAGATTGATAAATCTATAGTACAGGCTCCTTTTACATCTTCAGAAAAAAAGTCTATGATTCTTCTTGAAAACTTTGTTAAAACTGCAATTTCTACCGGTTCTGATATTGTTGCTGAGGGTGTTGAAACCAAAGAAATGGCAAGGCATATCATTAATCTTGGCTGCAAATATATACAGGGATATTATTTTAGCAAACCTCTTCCGCGGGATGATTTCGTTAGCCTTATTAAAGATAATCATCCTGCTGAAGTATGAAAATATAACTCCTATTTATTAGTAGGAGTTATATTTATTTTAAATTTGTTTAATTCTTCTAATAGTTGACTATTAACCTCTGTTGTACTATCATTAATTGATAATTTATAAGGAGGACAAGTATATGGGTGGCTTTTTTGCAGCAACACTTAAAAATGACTGTGTTTTTGACTTATTCTTTGGTACGGACTATCACTCACATTTGGGTACTCGAAGGGCTGGGCTGGCTGTTTTTGGCGAAAATGGTTTTGACAGGGCAATCCATAACATTGAAAACTCTCCTTTTAGGAGCAAGTTTGACCGTGACATACAGAGTATGAAAGGAAATTATGGAATAGGCTGTATTTCCGATTATGAACCACAGCCTCTTATTGTAAGATCCCATCATGGTACTTTTTCTCTGGTAACTGTTGGAAGAATAAATAATACCGAGGAAATTGTTAACGAAATTGTATCGCTTGGCAGTACTCACTTTATGGAAATGAGCGGTAATATGGTTAATCAAACAGAACTTGTAGCCGCTTTAATTAATCAAAAAGAAAATCTTATTGAAGGAATTAAGTATGTTTGGGAAAAAATTGATGGTTCTATGACCATGTTGATACTCACACCTATAGGAATATACTGTGCCAGAGATTTGCTTGGCAGAACCCCTCTTATCATAGGAAAAAAAGATGATGGTTACTGTGCTTCTTTTGAAAGTTTTGCCTATCTCAATCTTGGATATGAACATTATAAGGAACTGGGCCCTGGAGAGATAGATGTAATTACTCCTAATGGCACTAAAGTTCTTGTTAACCCAAACAGTAAAAGTAAGGTTTGTTCATTCCTGTGGGTATATTTTGGATACCCTTCTTCAAGTTATGAAGGTGTTTCTGTAGAAGTTATGAGAAATAATTGTGGAAGTCTTATGGCAAAAAGAGACAATATCTCAACTAATGAAATAGATATAGTCGCCGGCGTTCCCGACTCGGGCACTGCTCATGCCGTAGGTTATGCAAATACATCGAAAGTGCCTTTTTCCCGTCCATTCATCAAATATACACCCACTTGGCCACGTTCCTTCATGCCAACTATACAATCTAAACGGGATTTGATTGCAAAAATGAAAATAATACCTGTGCATGAACTTATAAACGGCAAAAGAATCCTGCTGATAGATGATTCCATAGTGAGAGGAACTCAGCTTAGGGAAACTACTGAATTTCTATACAAAAGCGGTGCTAAAGAAGTTCATGTAAGACCTGCCTGCCCTCCTATTATGTATGGGTGTAAATACATCAATTTTTCACGTTCTACCTCGGATATGGATTTAATAACCAGAAGAGTTATACGAGATAAAGAGGGAGAAAATGTATCTATAGAAGTTTTAGAAGAATATGCCAATCCTGATTCTGAAAAATATCATCAGATGATAGATGAAATCCGTACTAAACTTGGCTTTACTTCACTTAGTTTTAATCGTCTTGATGATATGGTTAAGGCAATAGGGATAGAAAAAGAATGCCTTTGTACATATTGTTTTGATGGCAAAGAATAAATTTGAATAACAGGTAAAATAAAATAGCATGACTGTGTGAAAATATTCATTCAGTCATGCTATTTTTAATTGCTAACACGCTTTTTATTATTTTTAGCCCAATTAATAAATTTATTTTTTTCAAGAGGTGTTGAAAAATGATATCCCTGAAATTTGGTGACTTTGAAATGATTATATAAGTACTCTGCCATTATATTAGTTTCTACACCCTCTATACAGATCCTCTTACCAAGTTCATATGCACAGGTTGTAACTGCTTTAAGCAGACTTTGTCTGGACATATCTTCATCAATATCCTGTATAAAACTTTTATCTATTTTAATCTCGTCTACCTGAAGTTCAACCATAAGATCCAATGCCGAATATCCTGTTCCAAAATCATCCAAAGCACTCTTTATTCCCTTTGATTTAAAAAGGCAATGCTGCTTCTAAGATGATCTATGTTACTAAACTTACATCTCTCTGTAAGTTCCAAATTAAGATTTTTAGGATTAAATCCCTCCTCTTCTAATATATTGCAAAGGTCTGTGTTAAAATTGTTATTCTTAATCTGCGGATATGCTAAATTAATATTTAATAATACATCAGGATACAGCTTTACAATTTCACTCATATCCCTTGCAGCCTGTCTTATTATCCAGTTGCCCAAGTCATAAAATATGGAATCTCCCTCCAGCCACTCTATAAATTCATTTGGGGGTACCAAACCATAGGTATCATCTTTCCATCTTATAAGAGCCTCTGCACCCATTAACTCGCTGTTTTTGGCTGATACAATAGGCTGATACACCAAATAAAATCCTTTAAAATTGTCTGGTATGCAGTTACGGATGTGGCTTAATTTTTCCATAAATAAATTATTTCCACTGAACAAAGCCTCCGTAACTAAAAACAACTCATCATTTTCTTCTTTTTTGGCTTTGTTTGTAGCATATAAGACACAATTATATATTGTATTTACATCCAGCTTGAGATTGTCTGATTTATATAAGCAGGCATAGGCACTTAGAAATACATTACTGCCATTGTACTCTATGCTTTCTTTAAGTTTATCCGAGATAACTTTGTATTTTTTCTCTACATCTTCTGCTGTATATTTGTCGTTTGGAAAAATTATAACCATCTTGGTTCCTTCGGTTCTAAATACTATATCATCTTCGGCTATTTCACGCCACATATCTCCCACCTTGTTCAATATGTGATTCCCAAACTCATATCCATAGGCATAGTTCACTTTATAGAACTGTTTCAGTCCTGTCATAAGAAAGTAATACTGTTTATCCTCTTCGTGCAAATGTCTCATAAAAGCAAGCAGTCCCTCTCTATTATGCAGACCTGTTACTGGATCTATTACTGCATTTTTCTGGTGGTTAATTATTGTTCCTGCAAAATAGAGCTGCTCTCCATCATCTCCATACACTATCCTCCCATTACAGGAGCAGGTTACATATTCTCCCTTTCCATTTTTAATGTGATATGTCAGGTTATGCTCAGACAACTCCCCTGAAAACAACCTCCGCATATTTTCAAAAAATTTTTCTCTGTCATGCGGAGCAATGTTGGCTGCCCACTTTTCTATAGGATTATAAATTCTAATTCCATCAAGTCCGAAGTAATCTACTGAGTCAGTTGACCAGTAGGCATAATTATTTTTAATATTCATTATAAAAGAATGCTTACCTGCTTCAGTATGCGAAAAAGCATTGAAAATTTCAGGAAAATACTTGCCAATCTTTTTTCTGTCAATAGGATCGTTATCGTAACTATCCATCAATCCTCCTCCTTACACATATTTCTGCCTAATAACCAGCACAAGCCAACTATTGTTTTCTAAATATATTGAATCTTAAACTAAAATAGCTTGAATAATTTCATATTAATTCTTACATTATTCTAAACTTTTTATTAACATTACAGTCGGCTTTTTAAAAGTATTATAACAAAATTAAAGTTTTTTTAAGCAATATTATTATTATCGTTTTTAAGTGGCTTTATTATTTGAAAAAAAGTAAAGTCCACATTAGTATGGATTTTACTTTTTCCATACACCACATCTTTAACTATGGACTTTACTGATTCCATGAGTTAAAATATATATTGGGTTAGATTCATCAGGTTAGGGGTTTTATATACAAACTGAAAGGAATATTTTAATTATGGGAAAAACATTCACATCTTTCTTTAAGCCAGCGTTCTGACATAGAAATCATGCTTTCTAAAAAATGAGCTTTTAATAAGATTGCTTTGGCTATAGGAAAAGACAACACAACTGTTTCAAAAGAAATAAAAAAAACATAATTACTGAACAGACAGGCTCATACGGCAGGTCTTTTAATGACTGTCTGCATTCAGTGGACAGATCATGTAAAAAAAGATTTGTATGCAGTCACTGCCTTAACAAAAAAACAGAACATCACGGAAGCTGCGGGAAATGCATGCCACTGTGTGATGATTATGTCAGACATATCTGCCCTAAACTTCTTAATCCACCTTATGTATGTAACGGATGCCCTAACAGAAACAGGTGCCGCCTTGAAAAAAAGATTTTACAAGGCAAAGGAAGCTGAGGCAAGATATAGAAAATCACTGTCTGAATCAAGAACAGGGTTTAACCTTACAGAAAACGAAAGGGAATATATAGACGGCATTGTAAGTCCACTCCTGTTAAAAGGGCAATCCATAAGACATATAACAATCAACCATGAAATCATGGTTTCCGACAGGACTCTCTATAAATATATAAACAACAGTCTGTTTTTTGCCAGAAACATTGACATGCCACGCACTATAAGAATGCGTCCGAGAAAAAATAAAAGCAAATCTTTGAAAGTGGATAAAAGAGTGCAGGAAGGAAGGACTTATGAGGACTTCCTGAAGTTTATTGAAGAAAACCCTGATTCAGTCGTATGTGAAGGCGACAGTGTAGAAGGGGTAAAGGGCGGGAAAGTACTTCTCACTCTCTTCTTTGTACAGCAGAACCTGCAGCTTGCTTTTCTGAGAAACTACAATGACTCACATTCTGTTACGGAGATATTTGAAAGGCTGTATATTGAACTGAGACCTGATATTTTCGGGAAAATATTTGATGTGCTGCTGTTAGACAACGGAAGTGAATTTTCAAATCCGCAGGCACTGGAGTTTGATGCACAGGGAAACAGGAGACTTAGGGTATTTTACTGCGACCCTTCTTCACCTTACCAGAAGGGCGGCTGTGAAAACAACCATGAAATGATAAGAAGGATAATACCGAAGGGTGTGGATTTTAGTAATTACACACAGGAAGACATAAACCTGATGATGAGCCACATCAATTCATATTCAAGGGCGAAGCTCGGAAACAAAAGCTCTTATGATATTTTTGCATTTCAATACGGCAAAAAAATATTAAAGAGCTTAGGTATTCAAAAAATTTCACCGGATGAAATTACCCTAACCCCTAAGCTCTTAGGCAAATAAAAAGGAACTCACCGGTTAAAAGATGAACTTCTAGCCCATATATAAAGGGTGGATTTTACTTATTCCCAGTTTTTGGAAAAGTAACTTCGACTCCTGTTTGCTATGAAAAAAATTAGGTCATGTTCTTCCTGTAAGGCTGATTATAGCATTTTTTTCAGATAATGTATACATCTAGCTCTTAATTTATGTAAAATTTGTAAAAAGTAATTTCCATACCGTATCTAAAATAAAAAATTAAACCTTAGGTGTGGAAGTTACTTTTTGCAATTCACCTTTTAAGTGGCTTATAACGGAATAATATATTAATTATTTCCAAATATCAGCAAAGAACTGTTTATTTGTTTAGTTTTTCTCTTATATTAATTTCATTAAGTTCTTCTCCTATCACTATAAGTACATCCTGCCCCCTGTCTATTTTTATCCGTTTCTATATTTTTAGTTATATTTATAAAATAATATTCATTATTTTTCTTTTTATAAATCCCTTTAATCCTAATCACATTACCAAATTTTTTTACAATCACTAAATATAATTTTTATATTTTTTTAATAAATCACTCTTTGTTAATTGAGAATCCATTACAAAGATAGATGAATAATTTTTAAATTTATAAAATTTCTTTTCATAATCTGTTACTATATATCCCATCTCTGAAATTGCCTGGAAATTGCAGTTTTCAAACTTACCTGATGATGATACAATATCTTTGTCTGTTATTTTTCTCTTACATTTTATTTTTTCCAGCAAACTGTTTAAATAATCTATAGTTCCTCCTGCATCTTTGTATCTAAATTTTTCCTGTTTACTAAATACAATGGCTCCTGCACTTGCAAGCTGTGTTGCAAACAGATACTCTGAATCCTCCGACATATCCGCTTCAAATCCTACATCCACTATAGTTATCACACTTCCTAATTCATACCACTTATCAAGAGGCTCTTCATACAATAAGTCAAAAAACTCTTCCGGCTCAAATATTCCTGATGGTTCTACTATTATCCTGTCATAACCGCTCATTGCCATTGCTATTAGTTTAGTTTTAAATCTCCTTTTGTGGGTTTCAAGGTCATCTCCGCCTATTATCATCTCAACTTCACAGTTTTCTCCTATTAAGTCTCCAAGCAGCATCAAATCTACATTTATTGCTCCATAATCATTTTCAAGTATCCCTATTTTAAGCCCTTTGTCTAAGAAATACTTTGCATATTTTTTTATAAATGTTGTCTTCCCCGAGCCTAAAAATCCTGTCACCAAGTCTATTTTAATCATAAATTCCTCCGTAAATATTGTAAAAAAACAGATTCAAATCTGCTGTACAGTTGTAATTACCTTTTTTTGTTACTATTAAACCATCTTACAATAATAAGCTATCACTAAAAAAATATTTGTCAAGATATTAATCATGTTGTTTTAACAACATACTTATTGTCTATACATCACTATAATTAAGACATCATATGAAAGATATGTAACTACAATAAATCTAAAAAATATTTGGAGGTAAAAATGGAGAATAAAATGTTTTGTTATCAGTGTCAGGAAACCGCAGGCGGAAAGGGCTGCTCAGTAAGCGGTGTCTGTGGTAAAACTCCTGAAGTGGCAAATATTCAGGATCTTCTTATTTATGTAACTAAGGGATTGTCAGCAGTTACTACTGCACTTAGAAAAGAGGGAACACCTGTAAGTTCTGAGGTGAACCACCTCATTACACTTAACCTTTTCATTACCATTACAAATGCAAACTTTGATAAGGATGCTATTGAAGCAAGGATTATCGAGACTCTTAATGTGAAAGAGGAACTTTTAAAGAGTGTTAAGAATACTGTCTGTCTTCCTCCTGCTGCTATCTGGAACGGCGATGAGGCTTCCTTCCCTGAAAAGGCTAAGACTGTAGGTGTACTTTCTACTGAGAATGAGGACATTCGCTCTCTTCGTGAGCTCATTGTATACGGTCTTAAGGGACTTTCTGCTTATTCTAAGCACGCAAATGCCCTCCTTAAGGATGACGAAGAAGTAGATATTTTCTTACAGCGCGCACTTGCTGCAACACTTGATGACAGCCTTACAGTAGATGATCTCGTTGCCCTCACTCTTGAGACAGGTAAGTACGGTGTGTCCGGTATGGCTCTTCTTGATACTGCCAACACAACTGCTTATGGCGACCCTGAGATAACCAAGGTAAATATCGGAGTAGGTAAGAACCCTGGCATACTTGTATCAGGGCACGACCTCAGAGATATAGAAATGCTCCTTGAACAGACACAGGGCACAGGAGTAGATGTGTATACCCACTCTGAAATGTTACCTGCCCACTACTATCCTAAGCTTAAGAAATATACTAACCTTGTAGGTAACTATGGTAATGCTTGGTGGAAGCAGAAGGAGGAGTTTGAGTCATTTAACGGACCTATCCTTATGACAACCAACTGTATAGTTCCTCCAAAGGACAGCTACAAGGACAGACTCTACACCACAGGTGCAGCTGGATTCCCAGGCTGCAAACACATTCCAGGCTCATACGGTGAAACCAAGGATTTCTCAGTTATCATAGAGCAGGCTAAGAACTGCCCTCCTCCAACAGAAATCGAAACAGGTGAGATTGTCGGCGGATTTGCGCACAGCCAGGTATTTTCACTTGCAGGAGAGGTAATTTCAGCAGTTAAGTCAGGTGCTATAACTCGTTTTGTAGTAATGGCAGGCTGTGACGGAAGGGCAAAGAGCCGTAACTACTATACCGACTTTGCTAAGGCTCTTCCAAAGAGTGCAGTTATCCTTACCGCAGGCTGTGCTAAGTATAAGTACAACAAGTTAGACCTTGGCGATATAGGTGGTATTCCAAGAGTACTTGATGCAGGACAGTGTAACGATTCTTACTCACTTGCTGTTATCGCACTTAAGCTTAAGGAGGTATTTGGAGTAGAAAGCATCAATGACCTTCCTATCACATACAACATTGCCTGGTATGAGCAGAAGGCAGTAATAGTACTTCTTGCCCTCCTCTACCTCGGAGTGAAGGACATCCACTTAGGACCTACTCTCCCTGCCTTCCTTAGCCCAAATGTGGCAAAGGTTCTTGTAGAGAACTTTGGCATAGCAGGAATCGGTACCGTTGAGGATGATATTGAACTTTTCTTTGGCAAGTCTTCAAATGGCGGAGATAAGATAACAGCTGATATGCTTATGGGAGATATATTACAGGCTTATCCTGAGGCTGCTGAGGTTCTTATGGATGCCGGCATGCACTGCATAGGCTGCCCATCTTCTCTTATGGAATCTCTTGAGGATGCCTGTCTTGTACACGGTCTTGATGAAGGTGAACTTTTAGAAAAGTTAAATGAAATAGCAAATGCTTAATATGACTTCCTCCGCTTGAAATATAGCAAAAAATATACACTTTGAGCGTAGCAGCTTATGTTGCTGCGCTTTTCTTATTTATAACTCCCTATACACAAAAATGACTGTCACACCAGATAAGCCACAACAAAGCCACAAGTAGAATCAGCATACTTTGCAGTTGTTTATCAGGCAGAACAGCCATTTCGTTAAAATAATATCACCTGCACTTGCTAAGAGGCAGGTGTTTATCCCATGCTATGCGAAATAAAATCCCTTATACATATAGAATGATATTTGGTACTAAGCCAAATATACAGGATCTAAGCCTTTATTTCTAATGTAGGTCTCCCAGTCTGTAAACACCGTTCCATCCTCGTCAATGCAGGCAGGATAACAGATATCATAGACTTTTTTGAGCCTGTCAAACAGGGTTAGTATCACGGTATTTCAAAAATTCCTTTAAATACTGTATGTTAGTATGCACATCTAGGAACCTATAGTCTATATCATACTTATCAAAGTTATATTTACAGTTCTGACAATCCAGGCACATCATACTTCCATATATTGTAATCATAGTAATCCTTCCTAATATACAAGTCTTAGTCCAAAGTATATTTCTCTCCTGATTTTATAGCCTTTTTCACACCGGACTTTGTTGTAACACCTATCATATTCTTTACAAGTTCAGGATAATTTGTCACAAAATCATCCACAACTTCATACATTCCATGAAGCTGCATAGGTGACCAAAGCTTATAATTTGCTATTTCCATATATCTCTTTATGGTACGCTCACCTATATCACCATACTTTGGTTCAAGCGGAAGCATCGCATAATCAAAGTCTCTTCCCTTAATTTTATCTGTATATTTTGCAAACTCATCTTCACAGTGTTCAAGATAAGCCTCATAATCAGCAATGCTTAAGTCAGGATGCTCCAAAGACATTTTCTGATACCATTTATTATACTCTTCTTCTGAGGCAGTCTGATTGAGATAGAGAGTTCCAGCGTGGAAAATTATCTTTCCTTCTATTTCGACTATGAATCCCACTCCCATCTCTGTTGCAGGAATTGAGGTAACAAGCATTTCTCCGTTTTCAGAATAAAGCCTTGCATCTCCACCAAAGCAGCTTACATGTTCCTGAATTTTTTCAGGAAGGCTGTCTAAAAATGTATCCACTTCCGGTATGGAATGATCATATCCTATAAATATTTCAGCATGTGGTAATTGTTCAACTGCCCCAAATATCTCAGGTCTAAAATGATCCTGATTAATGTTGCTTGCAAAAATATAGACCGGCTTCTCTCCTCTAAGCGGCGGTATTTCTCCCTGATACCAGTCAAATATTAAGGTTGCACTCTCAAGTTCAAGTAAAAATCCACTATGTCCTAAGTATATAGCTTTATCTTGAAAATCTGCCATTTATTCATCCTCCAAATATTAAGTGTTATCAATTATATCATATATTAATAAAAAAACTAAAAGTTTTTTTATTTGCCCATCAATTAAAAGTTTATACAGTCTTTATACCACATTTAACCTACTTGAAAGCATGACATTATTTTTGGTATATTTGATGAATACAATTATGGTAAAAGGAGGTTTACATTGATAACATATATAATAATTGGATTAAATGTAGTTATTTACATAGTTTTTGAATATGTTTCTACTTCAAAACGGCATTGATGTAATATCAAATTTTGACAATTCATGGATGGCAGTTAAAGGAAACGGGGAATACTACCGCATTTTCACTTCAATGTTTCTTCATGCCGATTTGGATCATCTTCTCAATAATATGTTCGTTCTTTTTATAATAGGTAAGAGATATGAAGACAGTGAGGGACAGTTTAGGTTCGGCCTGGTTTATTTTCTTGGCGGAATCCTTGCAAGCATAGCCTCTTTGTCTTATAATATGATAATGGGAAATGAAATTGTTTCACTTGGGGCTTCCGGTGCAATTTTTGCCTTAATTGGTGCAAGTGTTGCTTCGGTTGTAAAATGCAGAAATAAACTTAAGACAATTTCTAAAAGACAGATAATTTTATTTGCTATTTTCAGTCTTTACGCAGGATTTGCAAATACAGGTACAGATAATATTGCACATCTTGGAGGCCTCATAGCTGGTTTTCTAATTGGCCTGGCTATAACTGAAAAATCTCAGAATCAGGAAGGTATTTGGCATGAATATTAATATTTATTATGGCGGGCGCGGCCTTATAGAAGATCCTACCATCTATGTATGTGATAAAATAACTGAAGTTCTTACAGAACTTAGAGTACAGGTTAAAAGATATAATCTGTATGAGGAAAAAAACAGTATCAGTATGTTGCCAAAAACTCTAAAAGAAGCAGATGGCATCATCCTTGCCTCAAGTCTTGAATGGTTTGGTATAGGCGGATATATGCTGCAATTTCTGGATGCATGCTGGCTCTATGGTGATAAATCTAAGATTTCAGGACTTTTTATGATGCCTGTAGTTACCTCAACAGCCTTTGGAGAAGACGAGTCCTACCTAAGCCTTATAAGAGCTTGGAAAATACTCGGCGGCAATACCTGTCAGGGGATAAGTGCCTATGTTGAAGACCATACTGAATTTGAACTAAATGGTCAGTATACGAGGAGAATTGAAGAATTGCAGAGGATTTATATCGTGCAATAAATCAGAATCTCACTGTTTTTCCTTCAAGTGAATTTACAATACGCAGCAATGCTGCTATTGGCAGTAATCTTCCTCTTACCCCTCAGGAAAGTGAGCAGCTTTCTGTCTATGTTTCAAATGACAACTATGTCAAGAAACAGAAGGAAGATATAGAAGAACTTTCACAGATGTTTAGAGAAATGCTCGGCAATGAAGGTAATGACCAAACTGATTTAATTAAACAATTCAGGAATCATTTTAAGCCACAGGAAGATTTTAAGGCAACTTATTCAATAGAGCTTTCTGATTTATCACGCAGCATTATAATTGAAGTAGATCGGACAGAATTAAAGTGCTATTATGGTGATTTAAAAGAAACAGATGTCGCTTCCAGAACCACAAGTGAAGTTCTAAATGATATAGTTTCCGGTAATCTATCCTTCCAAAAAGCCTTTATGTCAGGAGATTTAGCCGCTAAAGGCAACTTTAAGACACTTAGAATGTTTGATACTGTTTTTCAATTTCAAAAATCTTAATAATAATAGAAAGGATGAAAGTTATGAAAGACGAAAACTGTATATTTTGTAAACTTGCAAATGGAGATATTCCTACGAATACTGTTTATGAAGATGATTATTTAAGAGCAATTATGGATGTTTCTCCAGCCAATAAAGGCCATATAATCATACTTCCAAAATCACACGCAGCTAATATTTTTGAACTCGAAGATTGTTACATTGAAAAAGCCTTTGTACTTGCTAAAAAAATAGCTGCTGCCCTTAAGAAACTATTAAACTGCGATGGCGTAAATATTTTACAGAATAATGGTGAAGCTGCCGGACAGACTGTTTTTCATTTTCATGTCCATATTATTCCACGATATAAAGGTGATAACTGTAAAATAACCTGGGTACCCGGTAGTTATAGTGAAGGCGAAGCCTCTGAGCTTGCTAAAAATATAAGCGGACTTATCTAGTCTTTTTCCAAATTAAAACAGCTGTTACCCTGCTCTTCTAAAGAAAGCTTTAAACCTTACTTTAGACATTTAGGATAACAGCTAAACTTTTACTTCAAACTTATTTGTTAGTAAGCTTATTTATTAATTCCATAATTATTTTAATGGCATCCGTTTGCGGGCTATTTAACATATTATTTATATATTCTGCCCTATTTTCATAGGTTCTGTAAATAATATCCAATAATCCCTCTTCCGTTATATCTTCCTCGGCAATAACCTCCGAAAATCCCTGTTTCTTAAACGAATCTGCGTTCAATATTTGGTCTCCACGGCTGGCTTTAGCAGGAAGCGGGATTAATATATTAGGAATTCTAAGTGCTAAAATTTCACAGATAGCATTTGCACCTGCTCTTGAAAGTGCCAAATCTGTAATCTTAAATATGTCCTTCATTTCTTCATTAACATATTCAAATTGAATATAGCCCCTTACTCCCTTAAGAGTTTCATCAAATTTTCCTTTTCCACAAAGGTGTATTACATCAAATTTTTCTGTAAGTTTAGGAAGAATTTTTCTGACAGCCTCATTTACAGCCATAGCTCCAAGACTCCCTCCAACCACCAAAATTATAGGCTTTTCTCCTGTAAACCCACAAAATTCCAAACCTCTTGTCCTATCTCCCTGAAATAGTTCCTGTCTTATAGGCGTACCCGAAAGCACTCCCTTATCTTGCGGAAGTTTTTCAAGTGCCTCCGGAAAATTAGCCAGTACATAATCAGCCTTAGGAATGCATAATTTATTAGCAAGTCCAGGCGACATATCAGATTCATGTATAATAGTAGGAATCTTACATTTCTTCGCTGCAAAAACCACAGGTACTGTGACAAACCCACCTTTAGAAAATACTACATCCGGTCTTATTCTCTTTAATATTTTTACAGCCTCACCATAGCCCTTCAATACTCTAAAAGGATCTGTTAAATTCTTAACGCTCTTATAACGCCTAAATTTACCTGAAGATATGCCTATGTAATTTATACCCAAATTCTCAATCATAGTCCTTTCCATACCTTCATAAGAACCTATGTAATGAATTTCATAACCTTCTTTTTTCAATTCAGGTATAAGTGCAATATTAGGTGTGACATGACCTGCTGTTCCCCCACCTGTTAAAACTATCTTCTTCATTTATTAATCTCCAAATTATACTTAATAAATATAGTATAATTCTTTATTACCTAAAAAACAAGGTATTGACTTATATATTTAATTATTAACCTACCGCAAATCCAATATACTCTATCCCAAATACCTAAGTTCATATCTTTTTCTTGAAATCACAATAGAATCCCCACTGCCCACCTTCACTCTGTCGTATGGTATCATTCTTATACCATTTAGAAAAGTTCCGTTAGTGGAATTTAAGTCTGTAAGCCATAATTCATCATCTTCTTTATCCATTCTAACATGAAATCTGCTAACAGTACTGTCATCTATTCTATGATTAGTATTTTCTCCTGATTTTCCTATGAAAAAAGGGAATTCTGTAAGTAAAATATTATCATCATTTATACTATCCGATTTTAGACAATATACACCATTTCCAATCATAGCACCTGTCAATAAGGTTGTAGGATTCTCTTCACCCGCTCTATTTTCACTCTTTTTCCTGTGAACTTCTCTTATGTTATATGATGGTTCCTCTTCCTGTATGATATTCTCTTGCTCAACTACAGCCTTGCTTCCAATATCAGCATTTAAATAATTCCATACCTTTTTAAGCCCCATCTTCACATCTATTTTTATATTTTTTTTCTTATCTAAACCCTTATTCTTTTCATTAGTTTTCTTTCTTTCTGTTATCTTTTCTATTCTTTCCTCAGAATATTCTTCTATATCTCTCTTCATTTTCTGTTTCTCTATATCTTCTCTATAACGCCTCGCCATACTATCCGAATTATTCTCTGCTTCATCATATCCTAAGTTCTTCATTCTGTTAATTTCGTTTAAATTTTCTCCATTCAAATCAAACTTTCTACTTTCACTTCTCTTCAGCTCTTCAGCCCTTAAATCAAGGCTCTGATAAGGCAAAGACATAATCTCCTCAGCCTTCTCTTTAATCTTTAGAATACTGCTTCCACCTGATTCTCTATTAAATATTTCCTCACTGTCTTTTGCCGCCTGATACATCGAATACATAATTTTCACTACCCTATCATCTTTGTAATCTATTCTATCCAATAGTTTTTCGAATAAACCTGTGAAATTACTCTCTGTAACATTATTTCCATAAATCCAACAGAATTCCTTACTATTATAGTTTTCATATATATATGCTTCGTCAACAATAAGCCTGTCAAATGGAAGCATAAACTCTTCCATACTCTGATACACCCTTATTATGGAACGCAAAAAACTCTCTACCCTTTCTGCATTTAATTTATTAATTTCTAAACTTTGGCTTATCGGTATTAACCCATTCATATCATAACAAATATAATTTTCTGCATTTAAGCTCTTAAATCTTGTTTGTGCAAAAGCCGGAATTTCATTATGTATCAGCATTGCAGTAATATAATCTACCCTGCTTATTTCCTCAGATTTAAGATAATTTTTCCCACCATCTTGAATATACCTAAAACTCTCCATTCTATATACTGCCTCCCGGTACTATCATCAATTTTCTTCACTGCTAAGGCTTTCCATAGCCCCCATCCTTCTGACAAACTGAGCCGGCATATACTCTTTATATTCTTCTTCAAATCTCCCATCTGTTAAATCTTTATCAAGATATTCTGAAACAAATGGAAAGATTTTAAATTTAGCCTCTGCAGATACAAACCATTTTTCTCCTGATTTATAACTTTTCATATCTTCATATGTTAAGTAAAACAAATTTTCCATTCCTTTCTCCGGAAATGCCAATTCTTCTTCAACATTCTCGGCAACATATTTTATAAGTTCACTTCTCACTTCACTTCTTAAAACCACTATGTCATGCTCATAATATGCAAAGAGTATAACTGAAAACACCGCAATTATAATCATTGGAAATATGATGGCTGCTTCAACTGTCATACTTCCTTTCAGTTTCATATTCCCTCCTTAAATAAAATTTTTGCAAAAAAATAAAAAAATTATAAAAAAATAAATGGGATAAATGGAAATTCTGTATTTCTTTTGCTTCATTCCATTTTTTTACTCCTGCAAAAATTAGAAATAAAAATATTAGCTGTAAAAAAAATCATAAGCATATTAAACACACCTTTTGTAACAGCAATAAGTGATAAAACTATTGCATCAGCCATCCCAAAGGCTTGCTTTGTAAACAGGCTTAAAGCCACAAGAAATATCACCGCTATAATCCCCTGAATCTCTATTTCATTATTCCATATGGCTATACTTAGCCAAATAACTATGACAGGAAGTAATATACATATAGATATTTCCTTTTTATAAAAATCAACTACTGCAAGTATTCCCAATAATACTATACTAATCATGAATTTTCCCACATCTTTCACAAGGACGATAACCTTTACTTTCTGCATCTATTTTTTTCATCTCTATTATCGTTCTTTTTAGACCTATGCAGTTTCTATTTTTATGTATTCTATTTCCTTCTTTTGTAATATATACAGTTCCTGCAAGCTTTCCCTTAACACAGTATTCGCATGGATAATATTTAGCACCCCCTTTGTTCCTAAGTCTATTTACAGCTGAAAAATCGACCTTGCTTACAGATAATTTGATATGGCTGCAAATATTACAGGTATGATAAACTTCTCCTGTCTTTGTTACAAATACTATTCTATTATCTTCTGCATTTCCACCGCCTCCTTTATCATAGTACTTTCCTGTAAATGGTCTGGCTACAGCTAATCTCTCAAAATAAACTCCGTTAAGAAGCTCTCCCTTTGCAATTTCTATAAGTTCTTTACTACCTTCTTCCTCTGTAATATAAGCAAGCTTAGCCATTTCCCGTGCTTTATTTACTGCATCTGAATTGAGTTTTGCCTGTGTCTGTAGGAAACTTGTCCAAAATATTAAGCTGCTGATTGCAAGTATGAAAATTGGCATAACCAGTGCAGATTCTATCGTAAGACTTCCTTTTAATCTTTTCACTTTTCAACCTCAGTTACAATAATATTCTTTTTACCTTAATCAGCCATTGCAGACTGCTCATATATGGTTTTTTTATATTTTTTACATTATGTTTGTTTGTTAGATTCCGCAAATTATTGGGACATTAATGTTTTGTTTTTGGAAAAAAATATTTCTTAAATTAAGCAGACTATTCCTTAATAAAAAAATAAATACCAGGTAAAATGAATATAATCTCATTACTTATTAAATTCACTAAATTTGACTCCTTTCTTAACCATATATGAGCACTCTGCAATAGCTGTTATTCACTACATAGACTTTGGGATATATCTGTAAATGATTCCCATGGATTTGACTGTTTATTAATTATTCCATCTAACATAACCATTCTAAATATTCGTGGTATAACTCTTACTCTCACCTCTGCTGTGATACCTGCAAATAAGCTATCAGCTCTAAATCCATCATAATATCTTACCTTCATATTTTGTTCTATTAACTCTACCATTCTTTTTGGCAATGTTTTCACTGCCGGTAAAATAAATGAATCCAGAAAACTCTCATATTTTAATTTTACTCCCTCTGCTTTACCTGGAAGCAAAGGAATTTCTCCACCTTGTAAAAGATTCGTTACCTCCTTCTTAGCCTCATCTATGGACCAGCCCATAATAATACCAAGTTTAATTATTTCTATAGCAGCCGGCATTGACAATGCCCCTGCTACTGCCGCTGCAATAGCCTCTGCCTCTGCAACCTTATCCTCCCTTGTGAGAAAATACGCATACCAGGCAATAGTTCGTATACCAAATATTCTATTGGCTATGGAACCAAGATTAGCCTCGTCACTTTCCTTTCCCACTATCAGGTACTCCAATCCATATCTGAGTGCTTCTCTCTTTTCACTATTTTTAGATTCTGACAAAAAATTATTAAAATGTTCCTTGGCATATAGTATCAATAATCCCGTATCTGTTAAATTTAAATCTTCCTTTTTCACTGTTTCTACCATGTTCCAAGTAGTACCCTTTATTTTAAGCTTGGATATCTTCTTACCTGATGGTAAAAACAATCCCAATAAGCCTCCCGCCGTTCCATCACCTGTTACTGTATCCAAATTTTCCTGACATTTTTTATACTTGTTTTCTGCTTCAGTCTTCTCCATAGGCATTATCTTTTTAATATCACTTGTTGTATCTTTTTTAATCTCATCTTCAATTCCTTGAATTCGTGAATTTGAAAATGACTTCACATTGAATTCAGACTTTATCTTTTCTTTCTCATTACTAATCTTATCCTTTTTTTCCTCAAGTTTCTTTTTTTGTCTTTCAAGTTCGATAAGTTTCTTTTCAGCCTCCACCTTTACCTTCAATGCCTTTTTCAGACCATTTGTTCCTGTCTCAGTATTTTTTAGAATATTTGCCTTGTTAATCATCTTTTTACCAAAACTTCCTACAGCCCCATACTTCATATAAGCTGCTGCCTGCTTTGCAAAATAATAACAGTTATTCTCCGTTAAATTCTCCTTAAAACCTATTTCAGTAAAGTCTGCTTCAGCTCCAATATAATCTCCTTTTCCAATTTTCAACATCTTTGAAAGGTAAGTATTACCAAGTTTAACAGCTCCTTCTTCACCCTGTAATCCAGATGCATCTACAAAGAGTATGTGATAATCTCTCCAAAGCTCTCTTTGATATTCTGCCAAAATATTCTGCATGGCCAAATATGAATCATCTAGTGCTATCTCCCTTGCTACTGTCACTCTGGCAGACTCTAACAGACTTCCTGCCAAAGCTATTATCAGAATGAGAGCCAAAGATAAAAATACTGTTATGCTCCCTTTCGCTCTCATTCGACTCTCACCCTTATTTAGCAAGTGGCTTAAGTATCGCATCCCTATCTCCATTTATCTGTTTAAATATCTTATCTATCATTTCTTTCAAATTTTTTCTAAATATCAGAATCAATCCTAAGATGATAACTAATATCAGGATAATTTCAATTACTGCAATTCCCCTATTGTCTTCTTTTACTTCATGCCACCTTTCCTTTGCAAGCATCTTTTTTACTTCTAAATAATAGCAAACTTTATTTGCTTTTTCCTTAATTTTCTCCGTCATTGTCATGTCCTCTCCTTTCACACTGTCATTAATGCAGGTATCATAATAATCAACATTATCAGAACAAGCTGTAACATCATAGGCAGCAGCAGTTTTGTATCTGCAATTTCTCCCATCACTTTAGCCCTATTCCTTCTTTCAAACATAGCCTCCTCAGACTCTGACATAAGTCTTTCAAGTAACTGGCCAGAGCCAAGTTTAAGGCTTTGATTTATCACGGATACAAACTTAGAATACTTTGTTCCACCTGTTCTTTTACCAAAATTTTCGTATGCCTCTCTTTCTGTCTTTCCATTTCCTATCTCCCAAAGTGTAAGCCTTACTTCATCATGCAAACTTTTGTTAGATTCAAATCCAAATTCAAGTTTTTTCCATACTGCGGATATGCTAAGTCCTGCACCTAAAAGAATTACAAATCTCCCTATAAATTCTGTATAACCATTTTTTAGTTCCTCCTCTCTATCCTTAATTTTCTTTTTATTTTTTTCATTAAAAACCACAAAAAGGCAAATCATCAGCAGTACATCAAATACAATTATTTCACCTGTTAGTTTTTCTTTTGGGAAGTATGCCCTTATACTATGTCCCTCAATCTCCTGAGGCAGCTTTATAACCTCATTCTCATTACTTAATAGCAGCAAGTCCAATTTATCTTTTACTGCAAGTTTTATTCTTTCTTCATCTGATAACTCCTTAGGATAAACAGTTATGTCTATATCTTTTGTTGCCTCTTTCTCCATATAACTTGCTAATATGGATACTGTTATTGTTGTTTTTGCCTTAACTGTTTCAAAATTGATATTCCCATTAGCAAGCAGTATCCCGCTTTCACTGGTTCTAAAACTTATATCTACAGGATTTTCAGGTAGTCTGTCAGGTATATTTATACCTGTAAGCACTCTATCCTTGGCCTCCCCTTCTCTAAACATAATTTTCTCTACATTTTCTAAAGTCTGATATAAATAATTATCTATTTCATTTTCCTGTAGTTTTCCGGCCTCTATATCTCCTGAATAATTTAATTTTTTTCCCCATTTTCTATGCCTGTTATATCCAAATTAAATTCTACTTTTTGATTGTCTTCATACGGTTTTTGGCCTTATCAGCATCTCTATATCTAAATTTTTTTGATTAAAGTCATATATTACTCCAATTAAAAATAGCTATAATTGAAAAATATCAGAAAGATTAAAATAATTTTCTTTTGTTTTTTATCAAATGACTTATATATTTCCATCTTACACCTTAATATCTGTTATCTTATCAAACCAAAGAGTACAAAAACCATAACCGGCTAATACTCCACTCATCACAGTTTTTCCCAATATGCCCTGATATAAGCTGTTCATCATATCCGGCATCGAAATATTCATGTATAAAAGTATTGCAGGCAGTATTGCCATCATAATTTTACTTTCTAATTTTTTACCGCTAATTAAAGCTCTTATTTCTCTTTCCATCTCATTTTTATCCACTATACATTTTGCCGTATGATCCATAATTCTTACCAGATTACCTCCTGCTCTCTTTGAAACCTTGCAGACCTCCGCAAATTGATTTATATCTCCTATACCGCTTCTCTTTTCCAAAAATCATATATTACATCTTCAACCGGGATATTCATTTTAAGACTTCTTTCCATAGAAATAATTTCATTTATAATCATAGAATTTTTCATCATATAGACTATACAGTTTTTCTCTTGAAGAAAATATAGCTCTTTCAAGTGAAGTTCCTGCTTTTAACGATGATATTATTACCTGTAAAAATTCTACAAACTGCCTCGATAATTCATTTTTCCTTTTTTCTAATAATTTCCCTGTATCAACCTTTTTCAAATACTAATCCAAATGGGAGGATTATTAGAATTCCTATAATAGATTTATAAAAAAGCATACCAAGACTTATAGATATTAAAATCCAAATTCCAGCTACCTTCATCCATTCTTTCCTAGTCCTTTTATACACTGAATAGTTCATTTGTCTTTAAACCTGCCATTTCAAATTTTGATATTCTTATTGGTTTCCCACATCTTACTAATTCTAAATCAGGCTTATAATCAAATATTTGATTGAGTACAATGTTTTCATCCTTCTCATATAGTTCACTTATTTCCAAAACCTTACGCCTGCCATCTTTAAGCCTGCCAAGGTAGATTATATAGTCAATAGCTGAGACGATTTGTCTCCTAGCGGCCGCCAAAGGGATATTAGAACCTGTAAGCACAAGGGTTTCAAGCCTTGATACTGTATCGGCCGCAGAATTTGAATGTATTGTAGATTCACCATAATGTCCTGTATTAAATGCATTAAGGAGCATAATTGCAGCCTTCCCATCCCTTACTTCACCAACCAATATTCTATCCGGACGCATTCTAAGAGAAGATTTTATAAGAT
Source organism: uncultured Catonella sp. (assembly GCA_916439065.1). Classification (GTDB taxonomy): domain Bacteria; phylum Bacillota; class Clostridia; order Lachnospirales; family Lachnospiraceae; genus Catonella. The sequence goes on along the minus strand of CAKAGD010000002.1, from coordinate 63,276 downwards.
CACCTATTCCAATTTCTCCCTTTCCTTCAACATTTGCATTTCTAGTTTCCATCTGAACAAGATTCGGAATTCCAAATAATTGCAATTCGGCTGAATCTTCTATTATGATTACCCGTTCACTCTTTGGAATATAATCCGCTAATGCATTCAAAAACGAAGTCTTACCGGAAGAAGTACCTCCACTAACTATGATATTGCATCCCGCTTCCATAACTATTTTTATAAAATCTACTGCTTCCTTTGTCAAAGTTCCAAATTCAAGTAATCTTTGCATTGTCATTGGAATCTTAGGAAATTTTCTTATCGTTACTACTGCACCACCGAGAGCTATAGGCGGCAGTACTACATTCACTCTTGAACCATCTGTGAGCCTTGCATCCACTATAGGCTCTGCTTCATTTACAGTACGGTTCACCTTTGCAACTATTTGTTGGATTATATCTTCAAGTTCTTCTTCTGATGCCATTCTGCCTTCGAATTTTTTTATTTGTCCTTCCCGTTCTATAAAAATATTTTCAGGTCCATTTACCATAATTTCAGAAATATTTTCATCATCTATAAGTTGTTGCAGAACTCCAAGTCTTCTTACAGAGTTAAATATTTCAATACAGAGATTTTTCTTTTCTGTGATACTTATATACTCTTCACCGTTTAGATTTAGGACTCTTTCTTCAATCTCATTCATTACCTCTTCGTCTGTCAGTTCTCTGGAAAAATCCAAACGTTCAAGCAATTCTTCTTTTATTTTATAACCAAGTATCTGTTCCAAATTCTATTATTTCAACCCTCCTTTCAACATCTGCCATCCCCATAAGCCGCAAATAATTAATAAATTTTTCTGCACTTTCCCTATCACCATTTTTCCTTGTTACCACAATTTCAATATGTTTTCCTGCCTTCATAAGTTCAAAAGTTGCTGGAGTCAGTATTCCAAGATTAATTAAAATACAATCATATTCGTTCAAATTTTGTAGAATTTTTATTAATTCACCTGTATCTTCTTTGGTAAGTTCTGATAAATCTAAAGGACAGCCTACAGGTAGTATTCTCCCTGAAATTTCTTCTTTTTCTATCAAAGTTTTGAACTTCCATTTCAATTTTTCTCCACCCTGCTTTAAGTAATAAATAAGTTCAGACATTCCTTTATGACCTTCATAGCCACTTACTATTCTACTGTTGTAAGGATCCATATCAATATAAAGCACAGAACCCTTATTTTTTAAATCATTAATTAAAACATTGGCATATTCTTCTCTTTCTATGCTGCTTTTTGTAGAAAATAAAATATGAATATTACTGTCTCCAAGCAGAATACTTTCTTCTTTTATCAGCATGGCTGCACTTAGTTCCTTGGTTATTGCCTTAGCAGACTGATACTTATATATCCAAGGTCCGCTATATTCTGTATCTTTAGCCGTAATCAGACTTATTATCCTATCTTCATCAATTTTTCCCTTAAGAATATGTTTGTCAAAATCTTCACATACAAAAACATAACTGGTTTGATTTTTTTCTAAATACTCAATAAATTTGTCAAGATTGGAAAAAGCAACAGTTACAACTCCCAGTTCCATGTTTTTATTCAGATAATCTGAAAGGGCTTCAACATAGGCTTCTTCAGTATCATAAATAGTCAGGCTTCCCCCTTGCAAGATAGCATCACCTCTCTTTTTTCTGTTTTTGGGTACACTAAAAGAACCTATTCTATAATAAATAGACCAATTATCCATATTCAAATACAATAATATGAATTCAAAATGATAACTAAGTTTAAGATAATTCTTAAATAATACTTTAGACTAACTAAAAAATGTTATTAGAACAATTTCCCAGATACTTGGGTGGCCATATTACCGACCACCCTTATGTTTCCTGATTATTTCCTGATACCTTCTTGCCGCAGCATCCATCTCAGGATCTTCATCTTCATTTTTTACTACTGAATGTTCCATTTCTTCAAGTTCTTCATTTAATAATTCTAAGTCTTCTGCACTGAAAAAATTATCCATATGAACCTCTTTTCCTTTTCTTTATGTCCATAGTATATACGCATATTAGAATTATTTCAATATGTAACTTTGTGGAAATTCATTTATTTGATTTTTTTGTGAAAGTCTCACAAAAGTTTTTGGTAAAAACTGCATTTTTTTACCAATTTGTCATTTTAATAACACTACTCCTCTTCCCTGCCAAGCATCTGAGAAAGTGTTCTCCACCCAAGCACTGCACACTTAACTCTTGCAGGCATGTGTGATATATCCCTAAGTGCTATGGCTTCATCAAGCTCTTCAAGGGCTTCATCTTCCTTAACTTCGCCCTTTATCATTCCCATAAAAAGCTCACCAAGCCTTAGTGCCTCTTCCTTATCCTTACCTATAATGAGGTCAAGCATCATGTCTGCAGAAGCCTGAGAAATGGCACAGCCTGTACCTGTATATCCTCCGTCAACCACTACATCTCCATCAAGCTGAAGCTTAAGTGTGATATCATCTCCACAGCTTGGGTTTACACCTCTTAGCTCAATTGTTGGATGCTCTATCTCGTGCTTATTGTTTGGATGCATATTATGCTCCGTAAGTATTTCGTTATATATACTTCTAAGCTCCATAACCTAGCCACCCCCTTACCTTTGTCAAACTATCTAAAAATCTGTCAACCTCTTCCTCTGTATTGTAGAAATACAGACTAGCCCTTAGGGTAGAATTAAAGCCTAAGAACTTCATCAGAGGCTGGGCACAGTGATGTCCTGCCCTTATGCAGATGCCCGCATCATTTAAGATGGAAGCACTGTCGTGTGGATGTACATCATCTATTGTAAAGGTAACAATGCCGTGGTGCTCATCCGTTTTGTCTGAGCCTGCAATATTGATATAAGGAAGAGCCCTCATCGCTTCAATAAGCCTCTTTGTTAGCCTAAGCTCTGTCTCTTCTATACAGTCAAAACCTACCTTGTCAAGATAATCCATAGCAGCGTGAAGTCCTGCTGCACCGCCCACGTTGACAGTTCCTGCCTCAAACTTATGTGGAACTTCTGCGTAGGTGGCTGATTCGAGCTCCACATACTCTATCATCTCTCCTCCTGTAAGGAATGGAGGCATCTTGTTAAGAAGCTTCTTCTTGCCATAAAGGACACCAATTCCCATAGGTGCAAGCATCTTGTGGCCTGAAAATACATAAAAGTCTGCATCAAGCTCTCTTACATTCACCCTCGTATGAGGAACTGCCTGAGCTCCATCTATAACTACAACCGCTCCCACTTCGTGGGCTGCCTTTATTACCTTTTCCACAGGATTCTTTCTTCCAAGCACATTTGAAATATGTGCAAGGCTTACCAGTGCAGTCTTTGGCGTAATCTTTGCCGCTATTTCTTCATCTGATATAAAGCCTGTCTCATCCGGTGTTAGAAAAAACAGGTTAGCCCCGGTCTTTTTCGCTACATCCTGCCAAGGAAGGAGGTTGCTGTGATGCTCCATAACAGTGAGCACAATATCTTCTCCCTCTTTTATAAAGGCTTCTCCATAGCTTCTTGCTACAAGGTTAAGGCTTTCAGTTGCATTTCTTGTAAATATAATCTCAGAGGGAGATGAAGCACCAATAAACCGAGCGGTTCTTTCCCTTGCATCCTCATAAACTGTCGTAGCCTTGACAGAAAGGTCGTATACACCACGAAGAGGATTGGCATTCTCGCTCTCATAGTATCTTACCATTCTTTCTAGTACCACATCCGGCTTTTGGGTTGTAGCAGCATTGTCAAAATAAACTAAATCAGGATATTCCCTGAAAAACTTAAAGTCCTTCCTAAAATCACTGCTCATCGTTAAAAACCTCACTTACATACTTTATAACTTTACCCTCAGTTTCGTCATCACCAATTTGCTCAGTAACTGCATTGATATAAGCCTCAGTCATAAGCTGTTTTGCAGCCTTTTCGTCTATGCCCCTGCTCTTTATGTAGAATAAAAGCTTCTCATCTATTCTACCTATGGTAGCACCATGGTCACCTTCCACATCTTCCTCGTGGCAGAGAATTAAAGGAACTGATTTATTGATGATGGTAGGGCTAAAAAGGAGGGTATCTTCCTTTTCAAAGCCACTTGCACCCTTTGCTCCTTCCTTAAAATCGATGGTTCCACGGTAGACTTTGGTGGAATTGTCAAGAAGCACACCGCTTGCATCCATGTTTGAGGATACCTTCTTTCCCCATTCATTGGTGACAAAGTTCATGTCAAGGAGGCTGTCTCCCTTACAAAGATAACCTGTTGCACTCCTGTACTCACTCTTTCTTCCTACCAGTTCGGTTCTTACTCCTACATAGGAACGCTTTCCTCCAAGCTCAAGCTGTATAAGTTCAGCCTTTGCATCATTTTCAAGGTGAAAGCCCAAATCATCAAAATGATCCGTACTCTCAGAGAGAAGATTCACCCTTACAAGCTTAATCTTAGCATTTTCACAGACATACACTCTGGTCTGAAGTCCAAGAAGGTTCTCTGTATTCTCAGATTCAAATACTTCAATAAGTGTAAGCTCTGAGCCCTCACTAACATAGATAATATGACTGTTTAAGGAATTATCCTCTCCTGCCCTGTAGGTAATCTTAACAGGTTTATCTACCTTTGCTCCCTTTTTGGTGGTAATCACCTTAAGAGGGATGCAGCCGCTTTGATAGCATTTCTTACTATATCTGTAGATGGAGCATCCTTTACTTCCCTCTCTCTTCTGTTCTCATCTTCAAGGCTGTCTCCTCCTGCCTTTGAGTCAAGATTAAGAGCCTCCATACCTGTCTTTACAAAGTCTGCCTTAGCTACTATCTCTTCAAATAGAGCACCGCTTTCAAGTACATCTACTCCATCCTGAAGTCTAAGGTCTATATCATTGTTCTTATTTATCTCATAGTTAAAATCTATATCCGCATAGCTGTTCTTCATCTTGCCATAGGTTATGGCAGGAAGATAGTTTACAGCTCCCTTTAATTCAAACTTCATTACATACCTCCCTTCATTTCAAGCTGAATGAGGTTATTCATTTCAACTGCATATTCAAGAGGAAGCTCCTTGGATACAGGATTGGCAAAGCCGCTAACTATCATAGCTCTTGCCTCATCCTCGCTTATTCCCCTTGACATAAGGTAAAATACTGCATCATCACTGATTCTTCCTATCTTAGCCTCGTGTCCGATGTCTGTATCATCTGTTCTTATATCCATAGCAGGGATGGTATCGGAACGGCTGTCACTATCAAGCATAAGCGACTGACAGGATACAAAAGCCTTGCTGTGCTTTGCACTTTCACGAACTGTAACCATACTTCTATAGGTATTGGTTCCGCCTCCCTTAGATACTGATTTGGTGTTGATGATGGAAGATGTATCCTCTCCTATGTGTACCATCTTCGCACCTGTATCGAGGTTCTGTCCCTTTCCTGAGAAGGTTATTCCTGTAAACTCACTTCTTGAGCCGTTTCCCTTTAAGATACTCATAGGATAGAGGTAGGATACATGTGAGCCAAATGAACCTGAAACCCACTCAATCACGCCGTTTTCCTCGACTATGGCACGTTTTGTATTGAGGTTGTACATGTTCTTTGACCAGTTCTCTATGGTAGAATATCTAAGTCTTGCATTTTTCTTGACAAAGAGTTCTACACAGCCTGCGTGGAGGTTTGCTACATTGTACTTAGGGGCAGAACATCCCTCTATGAAATGAAGGTCTGCACCCTCATCAACTATGATTAAAGTATGCTCAAACTGTCCTGCTCCTGCGGCATTGAGCCTGAAGTAAGACTGTAAAGGTATGTCCACCTCAACTCCCTTTGGCACATAGACAAAGGAGCCGCCTGACCAAACTGCACCGTGAAGGGCTGCAAACTTATGGTCTGAAGGTGGTACAAGCTTCATAAAATACTCGTGAATCATATCGCCGTATTCGCCATGCATGGCTGATTCAAGGTCTGTGTATATAACACCTAGGGCTGCCACTTCTTCACGAACATTGTGGTATACAAGCTCAGAGTCATACTGAGCACCTACTCCTGCAAGTGAAAGTCTCTCTGCCTCAGGTATGCCGAGCTTTTCAAAGGTATCCTTGATGTCCTCAGGTACCTCTTCCCAGTTCCCCTTCATATCTCCCTTATGACGCACATAGGTCATAATTGTATCCATATCAAGTCCTTCAATTGAAGGTCCCCAGCTTGGAGCCGTGAGGGCTATTGTATATGTCTAAGGACTTGAGCCTGAAATCACGCATCCACTCAGGATCATTTTTTTCTTTTGATATCTGAAGTACGATGTCCTTTGTTAAAGCCCTTTGTCAAGCTTTAAGAAGTCCTCTTCATTTTCGTCATATCTAAAGTCGTAAAACGAACTATCTATATCATCTATTACTGTCTTTTTCATTCTTATCTAATTCAGCCATTTTTACTCCCCTAATTTCTCAAAGCGGGCAAAGCCGTTGTTGTTTATCTCTTCTACAAGGGCAGCATCTCCCGTTTCGACAAGTTCGCCCTTTACAAGTATATGTGTATAATCTACCTTTAGAGCTTCTAAGATTCTGGTGCTGTGTGTAATGATTAAAAGAGCACCGTCTCTATTCTTCTGATAAGCCTCTATGCCTCGGCTAACTGTCCTGACTGCATCCACATCAAGTCCTGAGTCTGTCTCATCAAGGATGGCAAGCTTAGGGCGAAGCATAAGCATCTGAAGAATCTCAGACTTTTTCTTCTCACCACCTGAGAAACCTACATTAAGATCCCTTGTAAGGTAGGACTCATCCATCTGAAGGATGTCCATAGCTTCTTTTAAGTCCTTCTTAAACTGCATAATCTTAAGCGGTTTGCCTGTAATCTGTCTGATGGCATTCCTAAGAAAGCTCTCAAGGGAGATACCTGCTACCTCATAAGGGCTCTGGAACGAAAGGAAAAGCCCCTTCTTAGCCCTGACATCTGTACCATCTTCTATGATGCTCTCTCCTTCAAGTTCTATATCTCCGCTATTTATCTCGTATGCAGGGTTGCCCATAATGGTAAAACCTAAAGTAGATTTTCCAGCTCCATTAGGTCCCATAAGTACATGGGTTTCACCTGTACCTATGGTAAAGTCTATATTCTTAAGGATTTCCGTATCATCTATAGCTACTGATAAATTTTTAACTTTTAATAATTCTGACATAACTGCCTCCCAATTTATAATCAACGATTTTAATTCCTACCAATTTTAGTACGAATTCGATTTTTTTATATTATAACTGTTGTTGAGAGAAAGTTTCAATAAGTTAGAAATGACTAATATGGGCATTTTTTTAAGTTTTTTTATTTTGTTTGTGAATTTGTGCAAGGTTTTATTTAGAAATAAATTTAGATAGCACTAAAAAGCACTATCTAAATTCAAAAATATTGAGACTATGAAGATAAGTCTGTAAATAAAAATCTTCTATGATAATAAAGGGTGGAAATCTCTTAAATAGGATTTTCACCCTTGCTTTGTATATAACAGTTAAAAAAGTGTATGTCAATACATCTCTGGTATTCTGTTTTAGGAAAAGCTGCTCCAATGGCTTCCTTTATTCCTGTAAGTCCATCAGCACAAATTACAAGGATGTCCTTTACTCCTCTGTTTTTAAGCTCATTTATTACGGATAGCCAGTATTTTGAACTTTTGCTTGTAACCCTCAAACTGCACATCTTGAATTTGAGCAGACGAAAAGAGAATGTAATTCTAAATCAGAAATTCTTGCAAGACATCTTATACAATCTTTTGCTCCTAATGAAACTACGCCCAAGCAAGCTCATCAAATAGGACTGGGTCTATGCAAAGAAAATGATCTATCTGTCATTGATGATAATTATAAAATCTTCAATACTAAATACTTGATAAAAAGCTACAAGAAATGGCTTCACAAAGGCAAGATACATTAGGTAAAATTAAGCAAATTGAAAGCTCTATGAAAGAGATTTATTCAGTTATAGAAAACAAAAATATCCTGCATAAGAATAAATTGGTATATGATATGTATTGTAATAATAAAAAAATGAGAGAGAAAAAATTTTTTTATGCTACTTGAAAAACTAAATAATTTATTATATTATACCAATTACAATAGTTAACTATTCAGTATCAATGTAGACAAAATTTTTATCAATCAGAGAAAGGATTTATCTGTGAAAAAAACAATTTCAAAAATATTGTCTTTCTTACTTGTTTTTATTATAACTTTTAGTAGTAGCATTCCGGTTTTTTTGCTGAAAAATAGAGCAAATTCACATTATTTTTAATTTATTAAATGTTCAATAATCGGAATCAGAAAATGTGAACGAAGAAGTTAAGAAAAATATTTCCTTATGGCGAAATAGTAGGAAAAAGTTGAAACAAAAGTATGGAACTGCATACTATGTGGACAGATTCTATAACTCTCCAATGAAACCAAGAACAATTTGGGATGCCTTAGATGTAGTTATGGCAGGTGCAAGTTGGGCTGAATTCTTTAACGAACCATCACTTGCAAATTTAGGTTGGGCAGCTCTTGACACAGTTGCTCTGTTGCCTGCATTGCCTTCTTCTGCATATTTTTAGAAAAGGTGGGAAATTACTCTTAAATGTAGATGAGGTTAAAAAAATATCCAAAACTTCTGATGGTTTAAGTAAAATTAAGAAGGCTTTAAAACCTGCTAAAGTAGTAGAAGAAAGTAGTGAATTAGTAAGAATTGCTAAATTAGCTAAAAAAATTATTTTTTTTAAGTGATAAAACTTTTTAAACATATTCTTACAGAACACGGTCATAATTCTATAAAAATATAAAAAGTAAATTTAAAAAGGCTTTGATATAAAAGATGGAATAAGAAAAAGTTTTGACGACAGATTCAGTTATAAAAAAATAACACAAAAAAATAGGGACGGTTACATATTTATAAAGGAATTTGGTGAAACTATAGGATATGATGGAAAAAAATCATTAAGTAAATTAAAAAGTTGTTTTAAGTGAATCAGGAGGGGTAATTACTGCATATCCAATAGAGTAGCTTTTATTAAAGAAAAGGACCTTGAAATGCAATATATATTCGCCGAAAGTTTAAAAAGACCTTGAAAAATAAATATAAAACACAACAAAAAAAGTTGAAATATTTGCAGAATTAGATTCTGAAGTTGAAGATGTGATTTTTTTAAAAATAAGCATTTATTTGAAGATGAGGAAATAGATTTTTGGATAAGTTTAGATCCTTACAATGATACTTTAATTGAAATTGAAGATATAAAATATTTGCTTAAATTTGCAAAAATTGCAAAAGTAAAAGATGTCTTGAACGAAATAAAAAGATAATGATTGGTTTTAAAAATTGAATATTACTGTTCAATAACCGAAATCGAAAAATTTGCAAAAGATTTAGTGAAAGGTTGTGAATTTGCATTATCTAACAAAAAGAAAATTGTAAGTTCCGGTGACTAGAGACTGTGAAGATAAGTCTGTAAATAAAAATCTTCTATGATAATAAAGGGTGGAAATCTTTAAGATAGGATTTTCACCCTTGCTTTGTATATAACAGTTAAAAAAGTGTATGTCAATACATCTTTGATACTCTGTTTTAGGAAAAGCTGCTCCAATGGCTTCCTTTATACCGGTAAGACCATCAGCGCAGATTACAATGATGTCCTTTACTCCTATGATTTATATTCTATCATAGAAGACCTATTGCTTAATAGCTAATGTTTTATCCCTATATAATTTTTGCTTTTCTAGTTTTAATCGTAAGATGATCTAATTCACAAAAATATGGGAGTTATTTCTTCTAAGTTATTATCTTTAAAGAATTTAGCGATAGGACATTTAGTAAATAATAATAAATTAATGTATGATATCATTAATTCTATTTTCTCTTGACATCAAAAATTATTTTTTTATAAAATTTCTCCCTCGAAATCTCATGCACTACAGCTGTACGCCAATTCCCAAGCTGATCTTTCCAGTCATTTTCAAGAACTTCCTTTTTACGGCACATATTTTGTTTTCATATACATGCTGTGCTCTTTTTATTTTCTAACATTGTATCCCATTCAATCTTATTAACCTTACATACAGAATTAATTTTATCATCAGTAAAAATAAAATCAAACAACATATTTATTATTACTGTACCATAGCCTTTATTCTGATATTCTTTTTCACAGATTTTCCAACCCGAATATGCAGTATCATTACCTGTTATACTATAGTCTAACTCACCTACCGGCTTCCCGTCTATTTCTATTATACAAAGCTGACTTATTAGCCCTTCATTCCTCTTGACACATTCTTTTGTTTCTTCCATGCTCTGTCCCAATCCATTAGGAAAACCGGCATGTTCCATAACACTTCCATCATTCCACCAATGGTTGAGAATTTCTGCATCTTTAAGATTAGCACTTCTGATAACTATATTGTCCTTTTCAATTCTCATTACTATTCTCCTTTAAAACCCAAATTATTCACGCTATAGTTATATCCCTCTTATTCCGCATAGCAGAGTAGGATACCAGCTTTTGGTCTGTAGCTATGGGGTGATGTTACCAAACACCTGTAAAATTTACAGCATATACAAATTTAGATAGCACTAAAAAGTACTATCTAAAATGATTACCTTTATAAACATATGTATCCCATGTAACACCATCACCAATATTAAATAATTTTTTTAATTCCATAGCAAATTCGTCACAATCATCTGCTTCAAAGTATATATTCTTACATTTTTCAAATAAATTAAAAAAATCAAATTCGAAGAAAAATTTCCTGAACGAATCTATATCCTTTCCAAAAACATAAGCAACCTCTTCGTTTTCTATAAATGCCAGATTTTCTATACTGTCATCCTTTTTCTCATATATAACTTTTTCCGGAAGAATATTTAAAAAATCATTTCTTTTACCTGTCCAAGGGTTGATTTCCAGATGTGTTTTCATATAGCGTTCAAGCATTAAGTCTGCACAGATTTCAAATTCTTTACTGCCTTTATGTGCAGTTATCAGTTTAATCTCATCATCTTTTTCATATACACAGCAGTCTTCTTTACCAACTTCGACTTCATAACAGACTCTCTTGCATTCAAATCCCAAATTTTTCAGCACATTTGTAACATCTTTCCGTTCAGATGAAATCATAATCTGAATAGGCTTGCCAAAAATAATTAGATAATTTGTTTTAAAAAGCTCTGAATTTAATTTGTCAAACAATTTCACTTCGTCAATTTTAAAGTAAACATTTGAATTATGAAATGAGTTAAAATAATACGGAACCTTGATTATGTCTATTCCCTCGTTTTTAACTTCAAGAGCTTTATTATCTAAATTACCAATTTCCAAAAAAATTCATACATAATCGACCTCTTGTTAAATTATTATCAATAATTATCTGGGATTCTTAACTTTATCTCCGACAATCCAAAAAAATCACACATATCGTCACCTTTTAGCTAATGTTTTATCCCTATAATTTTTGCTTTTTCTGGTTTTAATCATAAGATGATCTAATTCACAAAATATGGGAGTTATTTCTTCTAAGTTATTATCCTTAAAGAATTTAGCGATAGGACATTTAGTAAAATAATAATAAACACCATCTTGATGACTATCATCAAAATTAAATTTCCAAGTTTCCGGGTACTCTCCTCGATGAAGCTCTGCCCAATCAGAATTCTTATGCATAAGCTCTTTAAATTCTTCTAAATCCTTTTGGATTATTATAATCTTTTTTGCCCATTAATTTTAATAAGGTGGAATTTGATAAAGTAATTCTCATTATTTCTTTCAAATCTTCAACAGTTATTTTCACCTTCACTTCCCTGCATAAAAAGAAAAAAACAATAGACAAAAAAATATAAATTAGAAGCCATAGGATTTTTTTAGTGCCAATATCATCAGCTTTATTTAGTAATTTTTTTATATTCAACTTTAGCATTTCTAACAATCATTTTAACATCTTCATTACTATATTTTTGTTTTTAAAACTTTTTTTATAAAAAGGAGTCATTGCAAACCAATATATGGGTTTATACTTTAACATTTCCACCTCCAAATAACACTAAATCTATCCTATGCGAAAATTTACAATATACAAATTTAGATAGCACTAAAAAGTACTATCTAAATTCAAAATTAAACTTACAATATTATTCAAATAAATCCTTTAAATTTTCTTTTAATATTATCTGCAAAACTCTTTTTCTTAGAACTCTTACTCTTTTTTCCCTTATCATCGTCCTTTACTGTAGAAGAATAAGATGACTTATCATCAGCTTTTACATCTGTCTGATTTGCTTTAGCTCTAAATCTTGTTTCAAAAGTAGCATCAAGCTCTTCCAATATTCTCTTCTGTTCTTTGGTAAGCGTAGCAGGAGTCTGAACTATAAAGGTAATATAGTGGTCTCCCCTTACCTCTTTATTTCTGAGAGTAGGAACACCCTTGCCCCTAAGCCTTACTCTTGAATCTGTCTGTGTACCCGGTTTTACAGTATATATTACATCACCATCTACAGTCTTTATCCTTATATCTCCACCAAGTGCTGCCTGAGTGAAAGAAATAGGTACTGAAGAATAGATGTCAAAACCGTCTCTCTGGAAGTTAGGATGAGAAGGAACATGTACTTCAACAAGTAAATCACCACGAGGTCCACCATTTATACCAGGTTCTCCCTTATCTCTGATTCTTATAGCCTGTCCGTCATCTATACCAGCAGGTATGTCAACTTCTATGGTCTTTCTTCTTGTGATATAACCTGTTCCCCTACAATCAGAGCATTTATCCTTTACTATCTTACCGCTTCCATGACAGTCAGGACAGGTCTGTACATTACGAACCATACCAAAGAGTGACTGTTGGGTATAGGCGACTTGACCTGAACCTCCACACTTGGTACAAGTTACAGGAGTAGTACCTGCTTTAGCACCACTACCATGACAGTAGCGCACTCCTCTTTCATGTCAAGAGTAATCTCTTTCTTACATCCTTTTACAGCTTCATCAAATTTAATTCTAAGGCTATAACGGATGTTTGCTCCCTTTTGAGGGCTGTTACTGCTTCTTCTGCCGCCTCCGCCGCCAAAGAAGTCAAATCCACCGCCGCCTCCTCCAAAGAAGCTCCCAAAGATATCTCCAAGATCTATATCACTAAAGTCAAATCCACCTGCTCCGCCGCCGCCTCCATTACTAAATGCAGCGTGTCCGAACTGGTCGTATTGTTTCCTCTTTTCATCATCACTAAGTACTGCATAAGCCTCTGAAGCCTCCTTAAACTTAGCTTCAGCCTCCTTATCACCCGGATTGGCATCAGGATGATACTTTTTAGCCAGTACTCTATACGCTTTCTTCAATTCATCAGCAGACGCATTCTTAGCTACACCAAGAACCTCATAATAATCTCTTTTCTGATCTGCCATATTTATCCCACTTTCATCAATTTATTTTAAACACATACAATTCACCCTATTGACCACAAACGCCTTATAACTATAACACATTTCGTTATGTATATCTATGGTAAAGTGTGATTATTTTATATCTTTATACAGGCATTGGGCTGCCGCCAAGGCTTAGTGCGACAGCCCTATTTCTATCAAATATTATACTTCTCTATAGTCTCCATCAACAACATCATCATTGCTACCTGAATTAGATGTTGTCTGACCTGTCTGTCCTCCCATATCAGGACCTGCTCCCGCAGCACCCTGTGACTGTTCATACACCTTGGTAAAGAGGCTCTGTGCACTAGCCATAAGCTTTTCTTTAGCAACCTTAAGCTTATCAATATCTTCATCGGATACATTGTCAGCAGGAGTAGACTCAAGAATATCCTTAAGTGCCTTAAGATCTGCCTCTACTGAGCTCTTGTCTGCCTCTGTAATCTTGTCACCTACATCATTAAGTGCCTTCTCTGTCTGGAATACCATAGCATCAGCATCATTTCTTGCATCAATGCCTTCCTTACGCTTCTTGTCCTGAGCCTCAAACTCGGCAGCTTCTTTAACAGCCTTATCTATATCTGCATCACTCATGTTTGAACCTGCAGTGATTGTGATATGCTGTTCTCTACCTGTTCCAAGATCCTTAGCAGAAACATTAACAATACCGTTTGCATCTATATCAAAGGTAACTTCAATCTGAGGGATTCCTCTTGGAGCAGGAGCAATTCCGTCAAGTCTGAACTGTCCGAGGCTCTTGTTATCCTTAGCAAACTGTCTTTCACCCTGAACTACATTGATATCAACTGCAGACTGATTATCTGCCGCTGTAGAGAATACCTGGCTCTTTCTGGTAGGAATAGTTGTATTTCTTTCGATAAGCTTTGTAGCAACACCACCCATAGTCTCAATTGAAAGTGAAAGTGGTGTTACATCAAGGAGAAGGATGTCACCTGCACCTGAATCGCCTGCGAGCTTACCACCCTGGATAGAAGCACCGATAGCTACGCACTCATCAGGGTTAAGGTTTTTGCTTGCCTCTTTACCTGTAAGCTGTGCAACCTTTGCCTGAACTGCAGGAATACGTGTAGAACCACCAACCAGAAGTACTTTACCTATATCACTTGCAGTAAGTCCTGCATCCTTAAGTGCATTCTGAACAGGAATAGCAGTTCTCTCAATTATATCGTGGATGAGCTCTTCAAACTTAGCTCTTGTAAGGTCAAGTTCAAAATGCTTTGGTCCTTCAGAAGTAGCTGTAATGAAAGGAAGGTTGATATTGGTTGTAGTTGAAGAAGAAAGTTCCTTCTTTGCCTTCTCAGCAGCTTCTTTAAGTCTCTGAAGAGCCATTTTATCAGTAGAAAGGTCTACACCTTCTTTGTTCTTAAAGTCTGCGATGAAGTAGTTGGTAAGTACATTATCTACATCATCACCACCAAGCTTGGTATCGCCGTTGGTTGAAAGAACTTCAATAACACCATCACCGATATCGATGATAGATACATCGAAAGTACCGCCACCAAGGTCATAAACCATAATTTTCTGTTCTTTTTCATTATCAAGACCATAAGCAAGAGCAGCGGCTGTAGGCTCGTTGATGATACGCTTTACATCAAGGCCTGCAATCTTACCTGCATCCTTAGTTGCCTGTCTTTGCGCATCATTAAAGTAAGCAGGAACAGTGATAACTGCCTCTGTTACCTTTTCTCCAAGATATGCCTCTGCATCAGCTTTAAGCTTCTGAAGAATCATAGCTGAAATCTCCTGAGGGCTGTATGACTTACCATCAATATTTACCTTATAGTCAGTTCCCATATGTCTCTTGATAGAAGATATTGTTCTATCTGCATTGGTTACAGCCTGACGCTTTGCAGTCTCGCCCACAAGACGCTCACCATTCTTTGTAAATGCAACTACTGAAGGAGTTGTACGCATACCCTCAGCATTAGGAATAACCACAGGCTGTCCACCTTCCATAACAGAAACGCATGAATTTGTTGTACCTAAATCAATACCAATTATTTTACTCATAATAATTACCTCGCTTTAATATTTATATTTTAATGTGATACGAAACTGCTTATATTGCAATCCCACAAATGCTAGTTAACAACTTTAACCATACTTGGTCTTACAACACTTTCTTTATACATATAGCCTTTTTGCATCTCTTCTGCTACGGTGTTTTCGCCAAGATTTTCATCTTCACCGTGCATAACTGCATTATGTATTTCAGGGTTGAACTCCTTGCCAACAGCTTCTATAGGAGTAACTCCTACATCCACAAGGCACTGCATAAGCTGCTTATACACCTTATCTATGCCTTTAGCAAAGGCCCCTTCCTTTTCTTCTTCAGAAAGGCTGCCAAGTCCTCTTTCGAAGTTATCAATAATAGGAAGAATCTTTTCAACTATTCCCTTCGCACCTAAGTCATACATCTGCGACTTTTCCTTCTCAGTACGCTTACGGAAATTGTCAAACTCTGCCATCTGGCGCATTAGCTTGTCATTTAACTCATCTATCTTGTTCTTATATTCTTCCTCTTTTGATGCTTTTCTTTCTTCTTTTATCTTATTTAACTCTTTTTCATCTAAAGATTCTTCAGAAACTGTTTTAGCAGAAGCTGTTTCTTCAGCATCAACTTTTTCTATTTTCTCTTCAGAATGTTTCTTTTTATCTTTCACAATCTACCACCTTTCTATGTATCACTTACATAATTTATGTCATTTTTCATATCTATAAGCTTAATTGCCTTTGTAGTTTTATCCTCACTCTGATGCTTAAATATGCTATCCAACTGCCTCATTAGATTCTTAAGTGATCCGACAACTTTCGCATAATCCATTCTCTTAGGACCTACAATTCCTATTTTGCCGTAAACACCTTCTTCAATCTCATAAGTTGCAGTCACAACTGAACAATCCTTCAAGCTTTCAACATTCGTATCATTTCCTATATAGACCTGAATGCCATCGTCATTGCCATCATCCATCCTGTCTGTAAGAAGAGCACTCAGTTCTTTCTTTTCCTCGATTGTATAAAGAAGCTTTTGCATATTATCACTATCATTAAGTTCAGGATACTTTAGAATATTCGTAGTACCACTTGTATATATTCTAAGTGAATCATCTTCAGAGAATACAGACCCTATTGCATCTATTATTCTTCCGACAAGGTTCACATATTCTCCTGCCTGTTCCTTCATCTTTGCAATAACTCCTATGTTTATGTCCTTCATATTAAGTCCTGCAAGAAATGAATTAAGCATAATATTAAGCTTAAGGAGCAAACTTTTCTCAACCGCTTCATCAAGCCTAATTATTGTGTTCTTAACAGCATTCTTTTCCAACACAATTACTATAAGGAGATTTTCTTCATCAATCTCTGAAAGCTGTATAAATTTAATATTGTTGCTTTCATATTTAGGAGCAGATACAACTGTAGTATAATTTGTATTCATTGCAAGTAAGTTGGCAACCTGCTGAAGTAAAGTCTCAAGCTTATCTGACTTTTCAATCAAATCCTTTTTAAGACTTTCTTCTTCCTTTATTTTGGTCTGCATAAGCGAATCGACATATAATCTGTAAGCATCATCCGAAGGTATTCTTCCTGCCGAAGTATGAGGCTTTACCAAATACCCCATATCTTCAAGATCAGACATCTCGTTTCTAATTGTTGCAGAGCTAAGTTTCAACTCAGAAAACTTAGATATTGTTCTGGAGCCGACAGGCTCGCCTGTCTCAAGATAGTTCTTGATGACAGCTTTAAGTATCTCAAGTTTTCTATCGTCAAGTTCCATCTCATCTCTCCTTTCTTTTAATTATTAGCACTCACTTAACTAGAGTGCTAACATCTATTAGTAAGATACCACCTTATATATAATTTGTCAATAGAAAATTGCAATAAAAATTGTGTAATATTTGTGTCCTTTAAAATAATAAAGACACTCTTCTTAGAGTGCCTCATATACATCTTTTTTTGATTACACCTTTATATAAGAGATTATATACTCTCAAATCAATATCATAGCATCACCAAAAGAAAAGAATCTGTATCTTTCTTTAACAGCTGTCTCATAAGCAGCAAGTACATTTTCTTTTCCTGCAAACGCTGAAACCAACATAACCAGGGTGGACTCAGGCAGGTGGAAGTTAGTTATAAGCCCATCCATAACCTTAAACTTATATCCGGGATAAATGAATATGTCTGTTTCACCTGTCTTTGCTTTCATATAGCCATTCTCATCTGCAACTGACTCTATGGTTCTGCAGCTTGTAGTACCTACGCAGATTACTCTTCCACCGTTTCTTTTAGTTTCATTAATAATGTCAGCTGCCTCAGCGTTTACTTCATACCATTCAGTGTGCATGTGATGATTGTTTACATCATCTACCTTAACAGGCCTGAAGGTTCCAAGTCCGACATGTAATGTAATACTTGCTATTTTTATACCCTTCTCTTCTATTTTAGACAGAAGCTCTTTGGTAAAATGAAGTCCTGCTGTTGGAGCTGCGGCAGAACCATCAAACTTAGCATAAACAGTCTGATACATTTCCTTATCTTCAAGTTTATGGGTAATATATGGAGGAAGAGGCATTTCTCCGAGAGAATCAAGTATTTCTTCAAATATTCCTTCATAATAAAACCTGACTAATCTGTTTCCTTCTTCTGCAATCTCCAAAATCTCAGCTTTAAGTCTTCCATCTCCAAAAGTAACCCTAGCTCCGGGCCTTAACTTCTTTCCCGGCTTTACCAGGGTTTCCCACACACATCATTTGCCCTTCTCTTAAGCAGCAATACCTCAACCTTGCCGCCGGTGCCTTCCTTTTCGCCTATAAGTCTTGCAGGAATAACTCTGGTATTGTTAATAACCAGACAATCTCCCTCATTAAGATAATCTATTACATCACTAAATATCTTATGTTCTATAGCCCCTGTTACTCTATTAAGAACCAATAGCCTTGATGCTGTTCTGTCCTCTAAAGGATCCTGAGCTATAAGTTCTTCAGGTAAATCATAAAAAAAGTCACTGGTTTTCATATATTATAAGGTCCTCGCTCTATCAGCTATATTTTTGTTGAAATCAATTATCATATGGTCATATTCCTTATCCATCAGAGCAGAGGTTATCATAAAATCAGCAGTTGCTTTATTGGTAGCAATAGGGATATCATATACCTGACAGATTCTTAGAAATGCCTTCACATCAGGGTCATGTGGTTGTGCTGAAAGCGGATCTGACAGGAAAACTACAAAATCAATCTTTCCCTCAACAATTTTAGCACCTATCTGCTGGTCGCCGCCAAGCGGGCCGCTGTTATAACCACGTACAGGAAGTCCTGTTGCATCTGTTATCATCCTTGCTGTAGTTCCTGTTCCTGATAGAAAATGTTTTTCAAGAACCGATTTATTGTCCAAGCACCACTGAATAAGTTCTTTTTTCTTCCCATCATGTGCAATTAGCGCAATATTCTTCTGTTTTCCTATTGTTAGTGTAATGAATTCATTATTCATATTTTCCATTTTATTTACCTTACCTTTACTGTTAACGCCTGTTTATGGTTTTTTATTTGAACATTTTGATGTAGTCCTCCGGCTTCTCCGTCAAGAGTCCATTGCAAGCCTTCATCTGCATCTATTTTTATGTTTCCCGAATGAAAATGGCAGATGTTATCTGTTTTCATATCCATTAGTATAAATGAATTAATAATATTTTGCAAATCAAGTGGCGACTTAGGATTCTTTACAAATATCGCATCAAATTCTCCGTCATCTAAATAGACTTCAGGACCTGTAATCCCCTTAAATCCTCCAACTGACTTCGAGTTAGCGACCATACCAAATATGAAATCATCTTCAATCACATTACCATCGTAGGTTATTTTTAAGTGATAAGGTCTGATTCTTTGGAGACTTTTTACTCCTTCAAGGAAATATGCCGCCTTTCCGATGACATTCTTTATATCCTGAGAAGTCTCATAAGACACTTCAGTAAATGCCCCAAATGCCGCAACATATGTAAAATAGCTGTATAACTCTCCCTGTTCTCCAACACAGAAAGAACCTATGTCAACCTCTTTATCCATCCCATATATAATAACATCTACGGCATCGGATACCTCTTTAGGAATATCGAGGCTTGTTGCAAAGTCATTAACTGTGCCTACAGGAATATACCCAATTACGGGGATTTTGTTTCCAAGCTTTCCAGACTCCATCAGCCCTCTGGCAACTTCGTTGAATGTACCATCTCCTCCTGCACAAACAAGCAAATCAAACTTATGAGCCTCATTTTTTGCCATTTCATCAGCATCACCACTTCTGGCAGTTGGAAATACTGTTATTTGATAGCCCTTAAGTGAAAGTTTCTCAAGTATTAAAGATACTTCTTTCCTTATATTTCCCTTACCTGAGTTTGGATTATATATAAACAAAAGTTTGGGCATTGTAATGACCTCCCTCTTTAATCAAATATTTTATAATTTCTCTCTTTTATAGCCACAAGTGCTGCTTCTTTTGAATGGCTGTCATAAAACTCTATTCTAAGTACTCCATCTAAAAACTCCCTGTTGTGTGCTATTCCCATATTCTTAATGCTAATGCCCTTAGCCGCAAGTATTGATGCCATAATAGCAATTGAACCCGGTTCGTCAGGCACATATAATAAAATTTCGTGAGAAACTGCCATATTGCTTTTTCTAAGAGGCAGCGAATTCCTATAATCTTTGTTGCTGTCAAAAAAATTGTAAAGCCTGTCATCTTCACATCTGGTAATCAATTTTTTTACTTCTTCAAGTTCATCAATAT
Organism: uncultured Catonella sp.; assembly: GCA_916439065.1. Lineage (GTDB taxonomy): Bacteria > Bacillota > Clostridia > Lachnospirales > Lachnospiraceae > Catonella. The sequence continues at coordinate 43,053 of CAKAGD010000002.1, read as the reverse complement.
ATTTATCCAAAAATTCCAAGATACTGTCCCTGTTTGTAAGGCAAATATCCCTCCACATAGCCGGTGAAGATGAAGCTATCCTTGTTATATCTCTAAATCCACCTGCAGCAAGCATTGTAAACAGTCCATTTTTCTCGTCTGCTTTTGCAACCACCCCCACCAAAGATGAAGCCACTACATGAGGCACATGACTGATAGCAGCTGTTACATAATCATGTCTTTTTGCATCTATAATTACCGGCACAGCCTTAGTCTCTTCAACTAAATTTTTTAGATTATTAAGTTTTCCTTCATCAGTATTCCTAAATGGTGTTAAAATATAATATGCATTTTCAAATAAGGTTACGCTTGCATTTGAATAGCCTGTCTTCTCCGAACCTGCCATAGGATGTCCTCCTATAAACTGACTGGTCATATCAAGCCTTTCAGCCTCTTTCGCAATTGTACCTTTAACGCTGCCAACATCTGTAATTATACAATCTTGTTTTACAACTTCCTTAAGTCTGCCAAGATAAGAAATATTTGACAATACAGGGGCTGACAGTAAAATAATATCACAATCAGAAAGCTCAACAAGATCAGTTACTATTTGATTTAAAACCCCATCATCTTTTGCCTTTAGCAGTTCCTCATCAACACTTCTTTTATAATTATAAGCCACAAATAGATAATCCGGATGCTTCTTTCTCCAAACTTTCGCAAGCGAACCTCCAATTAGTCCAAAGCCTATAAACCCTATTTTCTGCATAAAACTCTCCAAAACTATCAATTATATAATATGAACAACAAATACCAATATATCGATAAGTATTCCTTCCCACAACCTTATTTATAAAAATAATGATATAATACAACCTTATTATCAAGAGATTCTTTCTTTTTTTGTCTCTTATCATTATAACATAAAAAAATGATAGCTTTTAGCCCCTGTTTTTGTCAATGCCCTTTAATACACCTTTTTTTACTTCTGCACGTCTTTTCCTGCCATATTTCCTTCGATAAATCATATACAAATAAATCTCCATCCATAAACTCTATCTCTCTTGCCTTTCCAAAATGCTTCTTTCTTCCGGTTACTTCATACTTCCAATTATTAAAAATATCCATATTTTTTTCATTTTCAGCATTTATATAGCTTAGCTGTTTAGTCTTATTTTTTATAGTTGAGATATCTGCTGAAACTATCAGCCATCCTGTTTTTATCCAAAAATCTTCATCAAAAATATACCGATTGATATCTCTTCAAATATTCTTCTAAATTAAATCCCTTTTTACACACATATATTCTTTCCGGCAGGCTATATTCTCCTCTCCATCTCTGAATATACTTATTACTTCCCATAAGCATTAACTGTCTTGGCAAAAATTCCCTGTTATATCTATATAGCCATATATCCTCCTCAATATCTTCCGCATAGTGAATATTAGATTCATCCTTTTTACTTCCTACCTTTATAAGCCCCAGCTTTTTATTTCCTTTTTTTGATGCTTCTTCATAATAAATATCAACCGGCATCCGCTTACCTGTAACTATGTCAAGTACAAAAAAGTCAAAATCCATCCTTACTCCATACGGTTCCCTATAATAATTTCCTATTGTTGTAATGGCAAAACTGACTGCATATCCCTTTTTAAATGAACCTTCATTCTTAAATTTTTTATTATCTCCTTCAACTAATGGCAGGTTATTAAGTCTCACTCCCCTATCTAAAATAAAGCTTCCATCCTCCTTCTCCCACATTGTCGTGTTTTTTACATTTAAAAGAGTAAAATCTATTAATCTTCCACTTACCTCTACCTTTATCTTATTCTCCGCAATATAATTTTCCATTGAAAAATTTGCATAAAGTTCCTGATTTGCATTTGAATTTGGTAAATAATTTATAGCAAAGGTTCTTACTATTATCGTATATTTACCCTCATCTACTGTCATTGGTAAGTGAAAGTTAGTATTTTCATCCAATATGACCGGAATATTTGCAGGACAGAGTCTTTCACCAAGCATTACATCAAAAGGAAAAATTACTTCTTTTCTATATGTATACTTGGCATAATCCCTGTCTCCATATCCCTTTATATCCAAATGATTGCCTGTTGTTAAAATATCAATGGCAAAATTCTTTTCCAGTACCAGCTGATACAAAGTTCTATCAGGAGCGATAAGCTGACTCCACTTTTTTGCATCCACTATAGTATAATCACAGACTACAGGAGTGTGAACTCTAACAGAATTTACATAGTCTATATCAAATTCAATTTCATTATCTCCTTCAGGATTCACACTATCACTTAAGACATATAATACTTTTCCACTACTTTCATAAATATCATTTTGCACTTTATTTTCTATCTTTTTACCAAACGCATATAAGACTCCTGCATCTATTTTACTTCCTTTTGCATCAGGTTTTATCGGCTTTGGAGCTGATTTTCTAATATAGCGGTCATCCATAATAAGTTTTCCATCAATAATCAATCTATCATTCTTTACCAACGGATGTCCTATCATAGTTTCTATTTCAGATGCCGGATTGTAATTTGGTATATTAAATCCATTTGCGTACCTCATTCCAAGATTTATAGTTCTAAGGCTCTCCGGTGGCGGCTTTATATGTTCATCCTCCACCATATTTGTCATATACTCTATCTTAGGCGGAATATAACCATTGGTAAGCATTTTAATTCCTGTATCAGGGATTGCATCATTAAATAAAACTGCTCCATCCAGTGTATACACCTCTAAATTATCAATGTACCAATAAGAATACTTTCTCTTAACCGTCGTAATATAGTCAACCCTTATTACTGTATTATGCTGCTCTACCTTATTATCTACAACTGTAGTCCAGCTAAGTTTCCAGTTTACATAACTGTTTACATCATAAAGTTTTTCTCCCTTTCTGTTCTTAAAACGATATTTCAAAAGATAGTTTTCCGTAATCACATTTTTATAATAGTATTCACTTACCGGAATTCCTTTCTCTATATCAAAAGGAGAATCTTCTAATGTCCCGGCTCCAATTGTTCCGGATGATTCCGGAGGAGTTAATTCATTAGACATTTCCGTCTCTTTTTCAATTATCCTTGGTTGTGGTCCCTCATATATTCCTACTACTACAGAACCTTCATCCCCCAATATCAGTTTTTGTTTATCTGCCCCCTTCCCTTTTTTTCTATTCTTAGGTATTAACGGAACTCCGCCCTCTATAAATTCGCTTGAAATAAGCTTATATTCTATCTTTTTTTTTTTTTATTAATTGTTATTAACTTTGGCAGAGTCACTGTTACTTCATCACCAAAATATTTCTGTTCATCATTCTCCATTAATTCCGTTTTTTTATCTTTTTGTTTGAAAAAATAATGCGGATTAGATAACCTTTTCCCTCTAATATCAATTTCCTTAGCCCTCATCTTATTAATTCTAAGACTTGAACTATATCCAAGTAAAACCCCATTTTTTTATCAACATATTTCACCAGCACATTAGAATATATCTCATAATTAATCTTATGATTATAATAATCAGTATTCTTCCATTGTTCTTTAGTCCCTTTTTATCCAATACTCTGCTCCTATAATTTTATCAATATCGGTTAAATCATTTTTTCTAATTTTCTTTACATCATCAGTCTGACTGTTATATTCATACTTATGTCCATCTATATAAATATATTTACCATCAGGCTTTTCAAAGTCAGTCTTACTCTTTTTCCTATAAGCATCAATCACCCTTTTCCTCATATAGGAATCAAAGACTAGTTCATAAGTCTCAAAAAAAGTATCTATATACAAGTTTTTGTCACCCTTTTTATACTTTTCTATAAGCTTAGAATAAAAACTTTTATTTGACATTATTTGTTTTTTTATATACTGTCCTGATAAAATATTTTTTATTTCTATTTTGCCATTTGAATCATCCTTGGTTTTTATACTCACCGTACTATTATTCAAATATAGTTTTATAATAGGAGTCTTCCTACGGAGCGGATATCCAAAGTCATTCTTTCCTGATGGCTCCAACGACAGAAAATATCCCTTAATCTGCCACTTTGTATTCGTTGTAGCTTTTATTGCGGAGGACTCCCATTCAATGTTCCCACTATCTTGCTCTATTTTAAATCTGGTATTAGGTTTTACTGTTATAGCATGTACTACGAAAGCACTAAATACTGCAAATATAAATAATGTACATATTGCTGTTAGATTCTTCATATTACTTCCATCCATAAAATGGATACTGTGCTTCAGGATTATACCATAATTCATCCTTAGGTGTAATTTTAAACTGTTTTTAAAAATCTTTTTTTCCCTAATATTTCTTTTAGTATTGTCTATCACTTCCAATCCTGTCCATTTCCATGTATATGAGTCATCATCAAGAGGAGATAAAGTCTTTTCCGGATATCCTATGCCGTAAACTCCTTCAATCCACTTTCCAAGTTCTACCTTTTCTTTATAATGCTTCGAAATTCCATAAGGTGTATTAATTAACCAAACTCCATATATTATCTTATCAAAATTTTTTTATCTAAGTTTTTCACAAGATAATATTCTGAATTTGACTATGTTCATGAGAAATAGGTTTAAATCCATCATAATACATAAAACTTGCGTCAGAAGCCGATGGTTTAGCCTCTAATATTAATTTGTGATTTTTAACAAACTTAATATATTTCCTAATGTCATTTCTTATCCCTTTCAAATCCTCATTGGTATCACCTGGTTCTTTATAGAAAGAAACCAGTTTATCACCCCACTTTTTATCAATAGTCCGGTAATCTACATTAAATCTATGATCTTGAAACCTTCTAATTTTATCTGCCTCTTCATATATATTATTATAAGTAAGATATCCTTCCTTATACTTGTTATATGCAAATTTAGGTGGATCATAGTCAGTATGTAATGTTTGATAAGTTGCAGGTGATGTTTCATATGAAAACCATGTTTCATAAAAAGAATTAGGAAAAGCTGCCAGGATATACTTGTATTCAGATGCATTAACAGGTAATTTAGTCTTTCTAATGAGCTGTCCGTCAGGACTCATAGGGTATCTCTTATCTCTATCATATGCTCTGTCTATAACCTTTTTTACTTCACTTAATCCTACCTTTCTCTTAGGCTCCAGATTCCTTTTTTGTGAGTATTTTCCTAGAGATTTTCCAATAATAATTCCTTTTTTTAACACCGTTACAAGGTCTAATCTATGTCTCTTCTCGGCTTTGCTTAAATCATTAATTCTTCCAAGTTTCTTTACTATAACCCTTCCATCAAGTTCATCTTTTAATGGTTCATCTACTACCCGATGGTAAGTTGGCTTCCACTTACCATCCGTATATAAAATTTCACCTGTGTCCATAATAAATTGAAAATCTGAATAATCTTTTTTACTTTTTATTCCTTTATTCTCACCCAAATAATTCATAATATCAACACATATGGATGCTAATTTCTCTACAGTTACAGACTCATTCTCTGAAGTAAGATATTCCAATCCCTTTATGCCAAATCTGTTTAACCCTCCTTTCTTTCCTTCAAAGCTATTGTCTGCAAGTACTCCTAAATTAGTTAACTCCGCAAGATAATCTACAACCTGTCCTTCACTGCAGTCTTCTCCTGCAATTGCTGAAACCTTATATATTCCTGAACATATAATCACTAAAAGAATAACTGCATTAATAAATATTTTTTATCAATTCAAATTTTATCATTTTTTTATCCCTTTCTTAATTCAAATTTTTAAAACGGTTTATTTTTCCCATTTAAATCTCTTCCTACCCGTCCTACATAATCATCATAAGGTTCTATATAAAAACTGCTTTCCGGAAAATTAGCAGAAATCTGAAAATTATTATTTCTATCAAAAGTTCTGCTGCCACTATCTGTTATGACAATTACTTCCATATAATTTTGATATTTCCTTGTAATATTGATAACTTCTGCTCCTGTTAATATCTCCGAATCATATTTGGTTACATTATATTCCCTATAATCTTTCTCTTGCTCATTAAGACTATTTATAAAAAAATATTCCCTAATGATATTCCTTCATGCATTACTAAAAAGCTAAAAACTTATAACAATACAGGTTATAAATATTCCTGCTGCAATCGTTAGCATTTTCAATGAATTTTCCAAATCCCTCCTTATTTTTCATATCAAGCACACACTTTTTACAAGGAAAAATTCCTGACAAAGCTCCTTCCTCCATAGATGAATAAACTTTAATCTCTTCTTTATTTGATGGTAAATGACTGCAAAAAATATGAATTATGATAGATATTATTAAACGCATAATAATAAATTCTCTCTTTACTTTCTGATTTAATTTTATAAACATTTTTCAGAAAACCATTATGCCTGATATCTTTCTTAGGTTTTAGAAAAATAATATCTTCATTTATCTTCTTTAAGTATCCTTGTGTAAGCATTTCTCCTTCTATTTTAGATACTGATTCTCTTTTTACCAAACAAGTCTTTTATTAGATTATCTTCTGAGTATCTCAATACACCCTTATACTTAGCACTCCTAAAATCATCCTGAACATCACTTACTCCTGCACCTGCCATTTCCATTACTTCATTCTCTGCCATCATTCCTCTGGTAAGTTCTACAAAGAAAATCTGTATTCTTATAGTACCAAGCAAGGCCAGTATTATTACAAACACCGATGTTAATGAACTAATTTTTTTGATATACTCGTTTTCTATCATCCCTCCTAATTCTATTATTTTTTTCAGGAAATACATTGAATATTTTTTTGTCTTTGGACTTATTATGCAGCAAATTTCATCTCCAATTTTAAATTTATACTTAGAATTTTGTTTTAAGTCATTCCTTATTTCTTCGTCTAATACTTCTACATAAAACTCTTTGCTGTCTACAACCTCACCTTTATTAAAAACAGGTCTTACAGCCCTCCTCTTATGCAGTAATTTAAACTCTTTATCCAATGTAATTTTAGCCAGGCTCGTATATAAACTGTTCAGTTCCTGCCTGTCAATATACCCTGAATACTTTACCTTATCTAAAAACCTGTCTGCAAGATTAACAATTTCAATATCTGAAAGTGCTTTTACTCTCATCTCAGTAATGTAAACCGGACATATGAATATCAAGACAAAGCCTACTATGATACTCCAAAATTTACTAAAAACCTCCATAATAATTCCGCCTTCAGCATTTTCTCTAAATTTTCTAAGTAATTTTCATATAAAAAAATCTGACTGACTCCTAATACAAATAAAAATACATTAAAAGTCTTTTTTAACAATTCCAATATTTTAATCATAATGCTGCCTATTGAACCTGTTGGATGAAGGTAAGCCTATCCACACTTCCATCATCCTTGTACTTAACTTTTCCTATGAAATTACCATATTGGTATACATTGTTTGTAAGCCAGCTCGTAGTTTCTACCTTAACTCCTTCCGGTGCAGCTGTTTTGGTATCATTTGTAATAACATATATATTTGCCTTGCCTTTGAGCCTTTTAGCTGTCCTTATAACTTCATTTCCTGAAAGTGTTAGGCCATTGTAGAATTCAATCCCTCCATTTCCCATCTCTGTAGTATACTCTCCCATCTGATTTATACCCTGTGCTGCTATATCCTTAGCTTCTCTTGTTACAAAAAATGCTATACTGATAACTATGCAGGTAATAATTACTCCCGCCGCCAGCGTTAGGCCTTTTAACCCATTACTCATATCAATACCCCTTTCAAAATCAACTTAATTTCACTGTTACATCTAACAAATTTCTTATGCTTATAACTAAAAACGGAACTATCATGTATGCTCCTACTGTCACCATGAATGGAAGATATAAAAAAGTCGAAATAACAGCCTCCTTTTTTCTAACCACTAACTCTTGCTCCTGTCTGCGCTTGGCTGTATAATAATCCCTTCTTGATAATAAATCTTTGAATGCTTCATTAATCCCTATTTTATCACTGGCTATTATGTCATCTATAACATTTACAAAGCCGGTCATCTTCCAACGTTCTCTAAGACCATCCAGAGCTTTGTTCTCATCTACATCCAGCCTGTCTATACAGTCAGCAACACTGTCCCTAAGAAAAAGAGTAAAATTTCAATCCATAGGAGAATCTCTTCTACCGTCATACCTATTACACCGGCAAGAGAAATAGTCATAAGCCTTACCTGCCCAATCTCATCTTCTAATTCCACTCCATAAAACATACCATCTATCACTAAACTTATATAAGGAATATAACTAAGTAGAAATGGTATCAATAAAAACCGGAAGAAGAAATAAATAGGATAAATTCCAATAAAAATACAATTAAAGTAATAACTAAACTTATTAAAAAGCAAATAAATCTCATAATAATGAATTGTTGATAAGATTTCTCTGGGAAATTCTCAATTAAGATTCTTGCAACTCTACTATTTTCCATATTCTTCTTATCAAAAATCCATTTAAGCCACCTGTTTATCATCGGAATTTCCATAATACCTGATAGCAACGGCTCTATACCATCTTTTCTAATTTCCTGCATTTTTTCAAAAATTAAAATAAATAAAGCAGTCAGCATTATACAAACGGCTCTGGTCATACTTCCTTTAAATCCGTTATAAAAATCTTTCAAGTCAGATACCTGAGACATAGCCCATCTTTCCATAATTGGCATACTCAAAAGTGCAAAGCTTATTGCAAAAAATACCGCACTAAATATAAAATCCTCTCTTTCCCACTTAAGTAAGTCTGAGTCAATATTCTTCTGTAATTCATCTACATTAGATACAAAGGTATTATTACTATCTCCATATTTTATGCCACACTGGCAAATTGCTATAAAAATAAATATGAATCTATTGGGAACTGCCAGCCTATACCTCTCTGGTATTCCATCTCCGTCAAGTTCATCTTCAATCAGTCCAAGATGAAGTTTAAGTTCTTCGCCTGCTGCCGAGAAAGCTGCTAAAAAAGCCTCCTCTACATCATTAAATCTATAAAACTCCCTTCTCAATTCATTCAAGTATTGAGATAACTGTTTGAGCAAAGTTTTTTCCTGACTTCTTTTCCACTTTACAAGGCTGTCTTTATAGGATGCAATTCCAAGAACTAATGCTGCAATAAAATATTTTTTATCAAACAAGGCAATTGTAACACTTAGAATAAACCATAATAAGGCTTTAAGTACATTTGTAAATAAAACTTTTATTGTATTTACTCCAAGGCCAAAATCATCAAATGGCAAATATCTTCCAACTTCATACTCAGTTTTTCCAATCACCATCCTTCCCATCTTAGTTAAACACAATATCTTATAGATACTAAACAAACATTTTTCCATCTTTCACCTTCTGCCAACGCCTTACATATTGTACAAAGTTCAAAGTTTCATCTTCCGGCAATTTCCCATAAATAGCTTCCTCAGTTTCTCTACTAAGCTCATCATTTAATATATATTTTTCCCCTATTATTGTAAGCAATAACTTTTTCTTTTAAATCCATTTTTATCTTCACAAGGAATTATTTCACTGATTTTTTTCTATATACCTCTCTCCAATAGAATTTTTCTTAACATGATATTTATTCTCACTGAACTTACCGCCTGCATTAGTGCAACTGTCTCATTTCTAAAATTTCCCTGCATCAATAATGAATTTCTAATATAATGAATTAAAGCCGTTGTATCTTTTGCGTGATGCGTAAAAAGTGTAAAAGCTGACGCATTCTGTGCTATTTGTACTAAAAATAATACCGCCTGCATTGATGCAACCTCTCCAAGTATAGTTACATTTCCATCTGTTTTCTTAGTAAAATCAAGTCCTTCCTGTATACCAACACCATCTGTTTCTTTGAAGCTTACTATATTCCTTCCCGGCAGCCTCTGTCTCAAATGCAGCTCAAATGACATCTCAGAAACTCTAATATTTAACCATTCCGGTATGAATCTAACCATGGATGCCAGAAGAGTTGTCTTTCCTGAACCCTGCTCTCCTGTAACTGCTATTAATCTTTCTCCAATTACCAGATATCTTAAAAGTTGAATAATATTCTCTGAACCTTCTCCGGTAATTATATCTTCCATTTCCATAATTTTTTCCATTCTAAATTTTCTAATGAAAAAACTCCAACTTTCACAAAATGGCGGTCTTGATATAGACGCTCTTGAACCATCTGCAAGCTCTGCTACAATGTATCCCCTCCTTTCTGACAGCTGCCCTATGCCATAACTCTTACACAGGTTTCTGCATATTCTCTTTATCTCGGTTTCTCCCTTAAATTTTAGAAAAGATAAACCTATAGAATTCCCCCTATACATAATCCATACATAAAATTCCCCCTTATCACTTGAAACCCCTCCTGATATTCCATCTAACACAAGCGGAATTAGTGAGTCTATAATCCCATTTCCCTTATAATTTTCATAGATTTTCTGACATAAAATTTCCATTTTCTCTGGAAAAAGACGCAATATTGTAACCCGCTTTTTCATAAACCCTATTTAACATTTTCTCATCTAAGGTTCGTTTATTATCCTTTTTAATCAAATCTGCAAAAATGTTTATCCATGAATTTTTCAAGACCCAGTTTTTCCATGTTCATCTATACTTTTAATAAGCATAATTTTTAAACTTATATTCAGTATCTTCTTCCAAAAATAACCCTATATTTTTCTTCTGTTATTTTATATTTATCTGCAAGTAAAATCCAAATATAATTCTTTACAAAAACCTTGGATGCTTCATTACCTGAACCACAGGTTCGTAAAGCTTCCCTAAGTTCTTCCCTTCTCTTAATCCGTATAAGTTTTTCTTTCATAAGAAATGGGCCTATATTGAGATTTACTCTAAGTAATTGGGTAAAAACTCTCTTAATAGCATCTAAAAGCCCATTAAAATTATTTGGTGTACTTGCTTCACTGTATTTTTTCATAGTAATTTTATCAATCATACGGTCATCTCCATTTCCATATGATAATCTGTCCTGGTTTTTATTAAAGCAGTGAGTTTTCTAAGTTGTGAAATCAATTCATAACTTTTTTCACCTCTGACTGACCAAAGATTTTTTGATAAAAAACTTGATAAATTACCATTTTTACAGGTCACTGCTAACGCTTCACAATATGGGATGTAATACACCGTTTCGTTATCAATTTCAATATGTGATATAAATTCATTAAAATCCCTGTTTCCCTCCTTCTTATACCTGCTAATAATGAAGCATACCTTATTTCTATCAATGGAATATTCTCTCAAAATACTTTCTAAATCACTCTCTTCCTGCGGTACATTAATGAAAACCAAATCAGCTCGTTCTATTATCTTTTTTGTAGTCATTGTATGTAGTCTTTTTAAGTCTGAAAATACTACATCATATCTTGCATCTAATTCATCTAAAAGCCTGTCTATTATTTTATTCATTTCATAGTCAAACAGATTATGATTGGATGAAAATTGTGGAAAATAATGAAGTTTACCATCTACCATCTGTAATGCCGCATCACTAAGTCCATCCACAGGAAGCCCCGCCTTCATTAATCCATAATAATAGTTTATATTACTGTTCCTGTTATAGTATATTGGCTCTTCAAAAAGAAACGATAAATGTTTTTTTACCAATCAGAATATCATCTAATCCATATTTCCCGGGAACATGATTTTCAAATAGAGCCACTTTTCCCTTATATCTTTGAGCATAAAAATGAGAGATTAATGCTGCATTAGTTGTAACTCCTGCTCTTATCTCTGCACTGCTCCAAAAGGCCACAAGCATAGATACCTCCTAATATACATAAACCACCCTATATTTGGGATTATTTTGATTTTAATAAAACAGAATAAATAATCACTCTATTTACATTTAAAAATCCAGATTTAATAAAAATTTTTAAAATAGAATTCTATAATCAGATTTAATTTATAATTGTTTTCCTTAAATAAAATAATACTCTCTAAAACATCTTTTTGTAAAGATATTTAGAGAGTATCAAATATAGAAATTTAATTCAATTTTTGTATAATTCTAATAAATTTTTCTCCCAATAAATTACCAGTTATCTTTGTGAAAAATTATACAATTTTTTTCGATATTTTTCTATACAAAATATACAATGACTATTTTGCACCATACATCTTATAATATTCATCTATCCTTGTTTTTTTATTTCATCATCAATAATAATCTTTCCATTTACTTCCTTATTATATAGATATTCTATAACTTCTGACATTGTTACTATTGCACCAGTCGGAAATCCATAGACCTCAGATACTTCCTTAAGAGCACTTATTTCACCTTTTCCCCTTTCTCCCCTATCAAGTGAAACCATCATCCCTACTACTTCCACATCTCCCATTGACTTTAGGATTGGATATGTTTCCTCAATAGATTTACCTGAAGTCGTAACATCCTCAATAATAACCACCTTATCTCCGGATTTGATTTTACTTCCCAGTAAAATTCCCGTATCACCATGATCCTTTATTTCTTTTCTATTAGAAGAATATTTGATTTCTTTTCCATATAATTCATCAAAAGCAGCTACAGCAGCTACAGCTAGTGGTATTCCCTTATAAGCAGGTCCAAAAAGAACATCAAAATCATCGCCATAAGCATTATGTATTGCCATAGCATAAAATTTACCAAGTTTTCTTAACTGCCCCCCCGTAACATATGCTCCTGCATTCATAAAAAACGGTGATTTTCTACCACTTTTAAGTGTAAAATCACCAAATTTAAGAACCTCACATTCTACCATAAATTCAATAAACTCTTTTTGTACTGTTCCATATAAACCTCCATATAAATTATAAAAACTTTCTTAATGTACAAAAAGAGCTGTCACTACTCCGGTAACAGCTCTTTTATAATTATTTAATTAAGCACGTTCTACACGATTGCTACGAAGGCAAGAAGCACAAACATGCATAGTCTTAGCACCGCCAGGAGTCTTTACTCTAACAGTTCTAACATTAGCCTTCCAAGATCTGTTGTTTCTTCTGTGGGAATGGCTCACAGCTATACCGAAACTAACGCCTTTTCCACAAACATCACACTTTGCCATTACAGCACCTCCTCTATCTCCAGTGGAAATTTTAGGTTAATCTACACACAAAACACACACTAGTTAATTTTAGCAGAATTTTGATATAATTGCAAGTATCTTTTACAACTTAAATTTTTGAATTACCTCGTCAAGTTCCATTGATAATTCCATAAGGGCATGGCTCTCATTCTTAATTTCTTCAAATGTCCTGGCCTGCTCTTCGGTTGCCTCCGATATTTCTTCAGTTGCTGCAGAATTTTCTTTTGAAAGTGCCGCTGTATTTTCCATAATCCCTGATAACATTTCCTGAGCTTCATCAATCCGCTTGTTTGAAACAATAATCTCATCCATTGCTGACTTTAGTTCAGTGATAGCATCTGAAATTCCTTTAAATCTCACTTCGACTTCATCAACATTGTTTGCCTGATTAGTCACTATGTCTGCTGATTCACTTATTTTTTCTACAGCATAAGCTGTTCGTTTTAAAAGCTCATTTACTGACTTATTGATATTTTCTGTAAATTGACTTGAATTTTCTGCAAGTTTTCTTATTTCTTCCGCAACTACAGCAAATCCCCTTCCTGCTTCTCCGGCTCTTGCTGCTTCAATAGCTGCGTTAAGTGCAAGCAAATTGGTCTGTTCAGCTATTGAGCGTATCATTTCACCAGCAGTCTTAATTTCATCCACGCTAATCTGAGTATTATCTATTGCCTCTTTAATTTCAGCTGATATATTCTTATTGCTCTCAGTTGATTTAAGAAGCTCTTCCATAGTAATCATACCTTCATTCTTAAGATTTTCAGCATTTCCTGAAGCATCTTTAAGTATTTTAAGATTTGACTCATTATTGTCAATCATATTGCTTAAATTCTGTACCTGAGTTAATCCGACCTCAGTATCATCTGCCTGCAAATTCACACCATGAGCTATGTCACCAAGTGTCACAGCAATTTCTTCTGTAGATTTACTTACTTTCTCTGATTTATCAAAAAAGCTGTGGCAGGACATATTTAAATCCCTTGAAGATGTCCTCATCTTTTCTATAATTTCAATAAATCTTTCCTTAAGATCTTGTGTAGCCCTATAAATATCACCTATCTCATCTTTTCTCTGTGAATAATCCTTTTTAGGTTCAGCACTTAAATTATATTCAGCAAGTTCTGTAATATCTGCTTTCAATGACTTTATTGCATTAGCTATAATAGATGCTATGAATAACACGGCAGCTATTCCACCTGCCAGTATAATTATTGAAATTACAATAAGCATCACAGTCAATTCACTGCTCGGTGCATATACTTCATTCTCAGCTATTGAGGCTAACATCGTAAGCCCTCTATTATTAAGATTGTAATATCCTGCTAACTTTTTAACCCCTAATAATTTATACTCTCCTATGCCTGATTCATTAGCCTTAACTTCATTATTAAAAAAATCAGCTATACTTTCATAATCCGGATCGGATGATTTCTCCATAACATTCAGTCCATCTTTTACAAGCTGGCCGTTCGTATGTGCAATTAACTGTGTATTAGAATCGAAGATAGAAAGGTTTCCTGTAGATTTCCATTTAAAATCCGCACAGAGTTTGTTCATAAACTCCATACTTTTAACTCCGCCAAACACACCTTCTATTTGTCCGTATCGATAATATGGTACTGATACAACTATATACTTAGTACCGTTCTTACTATCAGTCATTATATCAGATATGTATACTTTACCCTTCATAGCCTCTTTAAAATATGCCTCATTGGATGCATCAAACTTATCGGCCTCAGGTGTTATATTCGTAGCTTCCCCATTCAGCTCAGTATAGAAAAATTTATTAAATCCAAGTTTTTTAGCCCTATCTTCGAAGAAATTCGTTTTTTCACTCCACAAAGCATATCTATCAGTCAGCAGAGTATTATTTGACAACTCATTTATTAAGCTTTCTACACTCTCAAATTCCTGATTTATATTATTAGCCACCTGTTCAACGATAATTTTCATGTCATCACTGACTTGCCTTCTAAAATAATTTCTTACCATAAGCTGTGTAACAAAAAGCATAACCACACTTGAAACAATAAGTATTCCTGCAAAACAGATGGTAATCAACGCCTTAATAGATGTTTTCTTCATTTTTTCTCCTCCGAAAATAGATTGTATCGTTAAATACATATCATATTTTTCCAATCAGTTAAAAATATTAGATAAACTTTAAAAATTGTTTGTATTTTTTTCTCAAAAATTACATAAAATTTATCTTCATACATTTTACCTAATTACATGAAGAATTGCAAGATATTATTGTATTATTTTTGATAATTAAGTTTAAAAATATCAAAAAGTATAGATTATTTTGATATCCATATATAAACAATAAAAATTTTTTTCTATAGATATATATTTTTAGTTAAATTTTTAACATTCAGTCCCACCTATAACTCTAATGTCTTTTTCATTATCTGCTATTGCCATAATTGCAGCTTCAAGTCCCCTTACAATATCTTCAAGCGGCATAGAAGGTTTGTCAGGCTTATCTTCAGTCTGTTCAGGTATATACGGAACATGGATGAAGCCTCCCTTCATTCCTTTATATATTTTATCAATATGATATAACACTCCATACATCAAGTGATTGCACACATAGGTGCCCGAAGAATTGGAAAGGCTTGATGTTAATCCCGCTTTTTTGATAGCTTCAACCATAGCTTTTACAGGAAGGTTGGAAAAGTATGCATTTTTTCCGTCAGGGTAAATAGTTCTGTCTATAGGCTGATTGCCTTCATTATCAGGGATTCTGGCATCATCTATATTGATTGCAACCCTTTCAGGAGTAATCCCCACTCTTCCTCCTGCCTGGCCTACACAGAGCACATAGTCAGGTTTTTCTTTTTCCATAGCTTCTATTACGGTTTTGATAGATTTATTAAACACAGTCGGGACTTCAAGCTTAACAATATCCAGATTAGATATCTTATCCTTAACCTGTTTTACAGCTTCCAGAGCCGGATTAACGCTTTCACCTCCAAAGGGAGTGAAGGCTGTTAACAGTAGTTTCATTGAAACCTCCTTAATATGTCACAATAATATTAATTCATAATTTACTCAACAAGTCTTACTTCCAGTTTGCACATTATACAATATAAAAACGTATTATACAATGATATGTTTTTGCATAATACATTTTATAAATTTTATTCAAAGCTTTTTATAAGCTGAGCATTTGCCTTTTCATACTCATTTAACCAATTTTTTAAAAATATCCGATAAATGGTTTATTCAGGTAGCTTAGTTTTCTTAGGCAGGATATGTGTTCTTATGTACTCCTCATAAAGCTCAGGCCTGCGCTCCCTTGTTCTTTTAAGAGCCTCTTCAAGTTTCCACTGTTCTATCTTTGCCTGGTGGCCTGAAAGAAGTATTTCAGGAACTCTCATATCCATATACACCTCAGGTCTGGTATATTGTGGATGTTCAAGTAAACCGTCAGTAAATGATTCTCCCACAGCAGATTCTGTGTTGTTAAGCACCCCCGGCACCAGCCTTGATATGGCATCTATCATAATAACAGCGGGAAGCTCTCCTCCAGTGAGTACATAGTCACCAATCGACATAAAATCCGTACAAACCAGTTCCAAGGCTCTCTCATCCACCCCTTCATAATGCCCGCAAAGGAATACAAGTTCATCTTCTTTCGCAAGCTCTACTGCTATTTTCTGTGTAAAAGGTCTTCCCTGTGGGGTTACATAGATAGTTCTGGGCTTGTGGCCGATTTTATCAGAAATGGCATTATGGCAGCGGTGAATAGGCTCCACCTGCATAAGCATTCCTGCACCACCGCTATAGCAGTAGTCGTCCACCTTATTATGCTTATCAAGGGTGTAATCCCTGATATTTACAGCATTTACACTGATTAGTCCCTTGTTTATGGCACGGCCTAAGATACTTTCCCCTACGATATTATTTATCATTTCGGGAAAAAGTGTCATTACATGGAAATTCATAATACCCCCTTAGTCAAGAAGCCCCTTCATAATATGTACCTTAACAAAGCCTTCTTCAGTATTGATTTCAAGTACACACTCAGGTATATGAGGAAGGCAGAATTCTTTAAGTTCACTATGAGCTTCATTAGGCTTTACAACTATCACCTTATTGGCACCTGTATCCATTACCTCAGATACTGTGCCATATTCTTCACCAGTATCAGAGGTTACCTTACAGCCTATTACATCCGATACATAGTGTTCACCCTCAGCTAGGGGAAGTGCATCCTCTCTTGCAACCAAAAGATCCATGCCCTTATATTTGGCTATCAGGTCAACATTATCAATACCCTTAAAGGTAACTATAGGGGTATTCTTGAAATACTTCACATTGTCTACTTCTACTTCTAGAATCCCACTCCCTTTTATAGCTCCTTTTCCTGAACCAAGGTCGATAAAGGCTCTTTTTAAGCTGTCAAACCTCTCCGTATCATCAGTTGTTGGAAATACCTTAATCCCACCTGTAAGTCCATGTGTACTTGTAAGTACTCCTACTCTAAAATAATTTTCCATACCATCCTCATTAAACATAAAAACAAACTATTTCTCTGTTGATTATTGCAGCATTTTCATCTATTTTTAATTAGGCAATTACTTCTACTGCCATAAATTCTCTATATAGTAGTTAACAAAAAGGGGAAGGATTACTCCTCCCCCATTGCCATCATTTTATATCAACGGTGACTTTCTTACCATCCCTTGTGGCAGCAGCCTTAACAACAGTCCTTATAGACTTTGCAATTCTACCCTGCTTGCCAATAACCTTACCCATATCACTTTCTGCAACATGAAGCTGAAGAATAATCTCTCCATTCTCTTCTGTTTCTGTAACTGTGACTTCATCAGGATGATCAACAAGGGCCATAGCAATAACCTTTACTAACTCATTCATGATGACTACCTCCGATGATTATTCAGTTATACCGGCTTTCTTTAAAAGCTTAGCTACAACTTCAGTAGGCTTAGCTCCATTTGCAATCCACTTCTTAGCCTCTTCAGCATTAATATTGATTGCACTTGGCTCCTTATTTGGATCATAAGTTCCTACCTGAGCAATGAAGTTACCGTGCTGAGCTACTCTCTCATCAGCAACTACTACTCTATAGAAAGGATGCTTCTTATATCCCATTCTCATTAATCTGATCTTTACCATTTTTCTTTCCTCCTATGTGTTTGTTTTTAATTTTTGATACTTGTATCATATATGAAAATGCTTTGCATTAACACCTGATTAAAGCCCGAAAGGCAGACCAAACTTCTTCTTTCCCTTACCTTTCATCATCCCGGACATCTGCTTCATAACCTTCTTCATCTGTTCCATCTGCTTAACAAAGCTTTATTTACCTCGGCTACATCAACTCCGGCTCCCTTAGCAATTCTGTGTTTCCTGGAAGGATTTAGAAGATTTGGATTCCCTCGTTCAGCCTTTGTCATTGAAAAAAATTATTGCTTTAACCTTATCTAAGGCTCCTTCATCAACAGCCAGCATCATCAAGCTTTCCACCAAGACCTCCTGGCATCATTCCCAGAATGTCCTTAATGCTTCCAAGCTTTTGGATTTGCTCAAACTGAGAAAGCATATCGTTAAAGTCAAACTCGGCTTTCTTGAATTTTTGCTCAAGTTCCTTGGCTTTCTCAGCGTCAAGGGCACTTTGAGCCTTGTCAATGAGGGTGAGTATATCTCCCATTCCGAGTATTCTGTTAGCCATTCTGTCAGGATAAAACTGTTCAAGATCTGTTAGTTTCTCTCCCATTCCTGCATATAGAATAGGTTTTCCTGTTACACTTCTTATGGAAAGAGCCGCACCACCTCTGGTATCACCGTCAAGTTTAGTAAGCACAACTCCGTCAAGCCCAATCTTAGAATCAAAGGTAGTTGCAACATTGACAGCTTCCTGACCTGTCATTGCATCTACTACCAAAAGTGTCTGTGTAACTTCTACGGCTTCCTTTATATCTACAAGCTCCTGCATCATGTCTTCATCTATCTGAAGCCGTCCTGCAGTATCAAGAAATATCATATTGTATCCATTGCTCTTAGCGTGTTCTAAGGCAGCCTTAGCAATGTTTGGCGGCTTGTGGCCGTCACCCATAGTAAATACCGGAACTCCAACCTTCTCACCATTTACCTGAAGCTGCTTTATCGCAGCAGGCCTGTATACATCACAGGCAACAAGCAAAGGCTTCCTTGTGCCTTTGAACTTCGCAGCAAGTTTTGCCGTTGTAGTTGTTTTACCTGCACCCTGAAGACCACACATCATTATGACTGTAATTTCCTGAGTAGGTTTTAAGGTAAGTTCAGTTTTCTCAGAACCAAGAAGGGCTGTCATTTCTTCATTTACTATCTTTATAACCATCTGACCGGGTGTTAAGGAGTTCATAACATCCTGTCCTATTGCTCTTTCTTCAACGGTCTTTATAAAGTTCTTCGCAACCTTGAAATTAACATCAGCTTCAAGCAGAGCAATCTTTACTTCTTTAAGGGCAGCTTTGACATCATTTTCATTTAGCTTACCCTTGCCGCGTAAGTTCTTAAAAACCTTCGTCAGCTTCTCTGTTAAACTGTCAAATGCCATAGCTCCTCCTTCTAGAATATATTGTAAAGTCTGTCAAAATCTATCCGTACATTTTCTTTAAGCTTCTCGTCTGTAGATTTACTTATTGTTTCTTTAAGCATATCCAAGGTAACGGATATTTCTTCGGATTTTTTAATAAGTCCCAGTTTATTATCAAACTCTTCCAGCTGTTTGACACTTCTTTTTAGATTATCGTGTACTCCCTGCCTAGATATACCTTCCGTTTCAGCTATCTCAGACAGTGATAAATCTTCAAGTATATAAGCTTCAAGCAACTTACTTTGACCTTTTCTTAAAAGCACACCATAATAATCAAATAGTTCAGAAACCCTCAGTCTCTCATCAAGTATATCTGCTTTCTTTTCCATAATAAACTCACCATCTTTTTTATCCTAGGGTATTGTAACAGAAGGAAAAAGAGATGTCAAGTTTTTTTCTTGACATCTCTTAAAATTTACATAATATTATGTAATTCCATCTTTTTATAACCTAAATCTGCGAATAACCTCATCAAGCTGTTCTGAAAGTTCCATAAGCATACGGCTTTCATCCTTAATTTCTTCAAATGTAGATGACTGCTCTTGAGTAGATGCTGAAATCTCCTGAGTCGCAGCCGAATTCTCTTCTGATAAGGCTGATGCATTTTCCATAACTGTATATAACTTTTCCTGAGCCTCACTAATCTGCTTATTGGAAACAACTATCTCATCCATCGCAGCTTTCAACTCTGTAATGGCATCTGAAATCCCATCAAACCTCATACTTACCTCATCTACATTCTGAGATTGATTTTCTACTATTTCCGTTGATTCATTGATTTTCTCAACAGCATATGCAGTCCTTGTTAAAAGTTCACTTACTGACTGATTAATATTTTCAGTAAACTTACTAGAATTTTCAGCAAGTTTTCTTATCTCCTCAGCAACCACGGCAAATCCCTTGCCGGCCTCACCGGCCCTAGCCGCTTCAATAGCTGCATTAAGTGCCAGAAGATTAGTCTGCTCCGCAATTGAACGAATCATTTCACCGGCTACTTTAATTTCATCTACAGAACTCTGAGTATTATCTATGGCTTCCTTAATATCATTTGATATCGACTTGCTATTCTCTGTAGACTTAAGCAGACCCTTCATAGTAACCAGACCCTCATTTTTAAGGTTCTCGGCATTTCCTGACGCATCACCCAGTATCTTAAGATTAGAATCATTTTTTTCAATCAGATTGTTAAGGTTCTGTACCTGAATTACACCTACCTGTGTATCCTCTGCCTGAGAAGTTACTCCTTGTGCAACCTCTTCAAGTGTTTTTGCGATTTCTTCTGTAGAATTGCTTACCTTCTCAGATTTTTCCAGGAAATTCTGACAAGAGACATTCAATTCGTGTGATGACATCTTCATTTTCTCAACTATCTCTATGAAGTTTTCCTTAAGCCCCTGAGTAGCTCTATAAATATCTCCTATTTCATCTCCACGCTTTGAATAATCGTTTTTAGGCGCAGCACTCAGATTATAATCTGATAATTCAGTGATATCCTCTTTAAGAGAGTTGATAGGCTTAGCTATTCTGGATGCAATAATAATAGCAAATATAATTCCTATTACAATAACAATTGCTGCTATTGTGATGAGAAGTAAAGTGAGTTGTGTTACCGAATCAAAAACTTCGCTTTTATCAATAGAAACTGCTATCGTAATTCCTCTATCCGCAAAGTTATGAAAAGCTGCTAATTTATCCTTTCCCGAGAAAGAATACTCACCTGTACCTGATTCTTTAGTCTTCACTTCATTAGTAAAAAATTCTGCCACTTCCTTGTATTCAGGGTCACCGGCCTTCTCCATGATGTTTACCTTATCTTTAGCAAGCTCCTGATTTGTATGTCCCAGTAAATTTGTCTCTTCATCATAAACTGCTAAAATACCTGTATTCTCCCACTTGAAAGTACCACAGATATCATTTATAAACTTTGTTGGCTTTACTCCTGCAAAAATGCCATCAATCTCGCCATTTTTATAAAGTGGAGCAGCAACAATTATAATTTTTGAACCATCAATATTATCAGTTCTAACTTTTGATATTGATGTTTTTCCCTGAATTGCCTGCTTAAAGTAGTCATTGCCTGAAACATCAAATTTATCAGCTGTTTCAGTAAGATTTACACAGAGTCCCTTCTTATCAGTGTAAAAGAAATTAATAAAGCCTAAATCATTTGACCTTTGGCTGAAGAATTTAACCTTGTCTGCCCATGGTACGCTTGAATCTGTAAGCATGGTATTCCTTGACAGTTCATCCACCGTTCTCTCAACCGCTTTTAATTCAGCTTCCATCCTCATTGCTGCCTGGTCAAGGATAACTTCCATATCATCATTTACCTGGCTTGTAAAATACTTCTTAATTGCACCCTGATTTATAAACAGCATAATCAGGTTAGATACAATAAGCATTCCTACAAAACAAGCTGCAATAACTCTCCTTATGGATGTTTTCTTCATCTTTCCCTCCATTAAATATGATTAATTAGTGATTATAATTAATTAGTGATTATATAGTACCTGAGTTAATTAATCAATAGTATAAAAGGACGAAAAAAAGAGACCATAATTTGCTTAAAAAAATTTAATTAAACTGTCTTTCAGAATAATTTACTTCTATATCCACTTCAAACATCCTCCTCCATGGGAGAATTACTTTGATAATGGCAAGCTTTCCCTTTAACGAATACAATTCCTCCTTAACAAAATCTTCCAAAGAATTCTTAATTAGTTTACTAATTATTCCATCTTTTTCTTTTACATCAAAATAGTTCATTTCATATCCGTCCAACTCCTCTGTAATCTTCTGTCTTACTACAGAACAATATCCAATATCTTCAACATATCTCTGCCCCAAAAAATTCAAATGCTTGGAAGTAATGCCAAAATGGTATGCATCCACTGCCTCTGCAATTGCAGTTCCTACCGTATTTGCAGAGGTATTCCATCCGGCATAGCCATCAACCTTCATAAGCAGGTTATTTGCATTAAGAAGCCTTATTATCTGCAAATCTCCTCCATTTGCGTAAGCATTATCAGCTATTGTTACTATTTTCCCTTCATTAAGCCTCTCTTTTATAAAGTCAAACATTTCTGCTATATTTCTCTCAGCATAGTATTCAGGATATTTTGAAGGCTGATTAATGGCTTCTTCCATATTACCTGCAGGTGCTGTGACCGCCATAACAATATCCGCCTGTTCATAAGATTCTGTCATCTGGCAGCCTGCAGAAAGCACATGGTATTTAAGTGTACCCGAGAGCATATTCCCTTCATACAAAGGAATTATGTTTCTGGCAGCATCGGCAGCATACTTTATATATATCTTCGGTTTCTTTTGTTTAAGCACATTTATTACTCTTGACATAAGGGTAAGTTCAACCTCATCTGCTCCTGGATACATAAGCACTCTGTCTTCCAGGCCTTTCTTAATTATAGCATTCCTGATTTCCCTCTGATCAATGGCAGCATATCCATATTTACAGGAGTCATCTTGTGGAATTACAAGGGCATTAACTACATTTTCCTGAATAAGTTCAAGTGAAGCAAGATTAAGTGCCTTGTTCACCTTTCTCCTTGAAGTGTAGTCATTTAGGTATTCTTCAGGAACTTTTTCAATCAATTCATCAAGAGAATAAAGATTTTCGATACCCAGATGACTTCTATGCATGGCTGCACCTATCTCGTGAATTTCCCTTCCATATTCCTCATAATAATCAGGTTCTTCATCACTGCTTGAATAACTTGGACACCTCATAATTATATTAAAAGCATAGATAATTAACTTAGGGTTATCCCTCCTTATTTTTCTTAAAATGCTCAGCCTCTCCTTCAGTTTTTCCTCATCCTCATTGTGAATCCTTGATGGAACAAGACCTCCATACAGCAGCATATCCAAAGAAATAACAAGGCCGGTAGCATCTATGCATTCATCTGTCAAAAACTTATCTATATAAGTTAAATCAGCAGGAGTCTTCTTCTCTCCCATCTTCTCAGGAGTTACAATTTCAATCTCATCGTGCGAAAAAAGTTTACCCGGAAAAAGATAATTACAAGGTCTTTCATCCAAAGGTAAAAGCACAATCTTAGCCTTCATCTCACCCTCCTATTATAGTAGTTCCTTATAAGCTGCCCTATAAGTCCTCTTTATCAAAAATCCAAACTGACCGTAGAACTTTACAAGTATGGTCCAGTCAATATTTACTCTATCAATACCATTTAATCCTGCCTGAATCAGTGATTCACGAAGTAAATAATCACCTATATGCCTTCCTCTTATTGAAGAAGCTATTCCAATCGGTCCAAGTCCGCCATATCCTGTCTTACAGCCTTTTTCATCCTTGTATGATGTAAGCATACAAAAGCCGCAGGCTCTTTTCTCTTCTTTATTCCACAAAAGAAGGATTTCAGAAGGATCTTTACCTTTTTAAGAGCAGTATCTGCTTCATAAACCCATCTTCCGGGAAACTCACTGTTCAAGAACTTCATAAGTCCATCATATTCACCATTATAAGTTCTTACCTCAAACTCGGTTGTAAATTTAGAAGTATCAAACCGGCTTATCTTATCATTATCCGTTATATAAGCCTCCAAATCATAGTGGCTTCCTTCATTTATAGAAAATTTAAGGCTGTTAAAGAAAGCTAAATTTTCTTCGTTAGGGTTAGGTATTCCTGAGAAAAAGTTATGAAATTCCTGCCCTATACTTAGGTTTTTAACACCTGCCTTCTTAAGTGCCTTGACGGCTTCGTTAATTAACAGGCTTCCATATCCCCTTCGTCTGTAAGCCCCGGCTACTGCTATAATGCTGATCCAGGCAGTATTTGGGTAAAGACTGCTATGTGAAATCTTGGTTCCTATAAAGCCTATCAGTCTGCCTGTATTCCTCTCTCTAATGACAAAACTTCCTTCTTCAAATCTGTCCTCATCATCAATAAGTTTGTCTTTAAGATTAACCTTAGTTACATTATACTCCGGAAGAAAAACTTCTCCCGAAAGTATTGATATATCATATAAATCTTCACCTGTCAAAGGTTTAATTACAATTTCTTCCATATTATCAACCCTTCACTGCCCCACTGACAGCCTCTATATAATTTTTTTGGCAAAGCATAAATACAATCAAAACCGGAATAATTGATAAAATTGTACCTGCAGCCACATAACCAAACTTGTAACTGAAAGAACCGTTTAAGTACTGCAACGCTGTAGCAAGAGGATATTTTGCCGGATCCTTAAATATTATTATTGGCCATAAAAAGGCATTCCAGTTACCAATAAAATCAAAGATTACAATAGTTGATATACTTGGAACTATGCCTGGAAGCATAACCTTAAGCCAAGTTAAAAACTGCCCTGCTCCGTCTATTTTGGCTGCATCAATAAGTTCTTTGGGAACTCCCAAGTAAGCCTGCCTAAGAAGGATAATACTAAATGTTTTCACCGATGAAGGAAGGATTACGCCAAATACATTGTCAAGTAGGTGCATCCTTGAAATTGTCAGATAGTTTATTATCATTCCGGCAGCTGCAGGAATAATCATGGTTGCGACCAAAATAGCAAATATTACATTCTTCCCCTTAAAATTCATAGTTGCAAGCGGATAGGCACACATAGCTGAAAAAACAACATCTATTGCAATAGCTCCGCCGGTAATTACAACTGTATTCCATACATATTTATGTAACTTCATAAATTCCATTACACCTGTATAGTTTGATATGGAAAAACTCTTAAGGGTAAAGTTTAAATCATAGATATTTGCCCCTGTCCTAAGAGATGATAAAAGCAGCCATATAAAAGGTCCTGCACAAACTAATGCGATTGTGATTAAGAGAATGTATGAAATTGTATTTGAAATCAAAACCTTAGTTTTAATCTTTTTCCTAACCTTACTCATTATTTGTCATGCCTCCTCTTCTTCCATATACAAATACGGCTATGCTTACTATACTTGTGATAACAGCCTGTACTGCACCAACCGCAGCCGCATAACCGAATCGGAATTCTCCAAAAGCCTTAGTATATGAATAATAATTAATAACCATGGTGCATTATCAGGTCCACCCTTTGAAAGCACAAATACAACATCAAATACACCTATGGCTGAAATGATGGAGTTAAGTGTACATAGCCATATAAAAGGCTTTAGCTGTGGAATAATAATGCTTGTTATTACCCTGACTGTACCGGCTCCGTCAATCCTTGCTGCTTCACTTAACTCTGAAGGTATTCCCTGAAGACCTGCAAGATACATCATCATATAATAGCCAAGTCCCTGCCACAGTGTAATGAACATAAGGCAGAGCATGGCAGTCTTTTTATCATTTATAAAGCCTAAAGGCTGGGTTATAAACCCCAGGTCAATAAGCAGGGTATTTATTACACCGCTTGAATTAAAAATAAATCCCCAGATAATTGAGACTGCCACCATTGAAGTTATAACCGGTATATAAAAAAGGGTACGGAATAAACCGATTCCCGGTAACTTTCTATTTGCTAAAAGAGATAAAAGAATGGAAAGAATCTGTATTACCGGCACAACTGCAACAAAAATAAGAGAATTCCTGATTGCAATTATAAACTCCCTGTCCCTAAATGCTCTAAGAAAGTTGTTAAAACCGATAAATTTAGTTTTACCTAAAACTGAATAATCAAAAAACATGAGTCCAAGACTCGCAAATATAGGTATAATCGTAAAAATTAAGATAATTACAAGTGCAGGCATCATAAATGCATAAGCTACGGCTGTTTCCTTGGCTTTTCTTGCCTTAATGCTTTTTACCATACTACCTCCAAATTAGCATGGGGTTGCTACATATTGTAACAGCCCCATGAAATTATTTACATCCTATTTATTTTCTGAAAGAATATTGTTCACATCTTCTTCTGCCTGCTTAAGTGCACCTTCAATGTCATCACCATTTATGATGGATGCTTCATAAACCTTATTGATAGCAGTCTGAATTGTTCCCTGATTAGCTACTCCGAGGGAGAAATCCTGAGAAGTGCGGCTTGCCTTTGCTGACATAGCACTGGCCTGGCCTTCAAGGGTCTTTGTATCAGAAGTAAAGAAGCTGTCTTCACTTGCCTTCTTTGTTGAAGGGAAGATTGAAACTGTCTTACAGAATGCAAGCTGGTTAGCATCATTTGTTATATAATTAGCAAACTTAATTGCCTCCTCCTGATTCTTGCTGGCTGCCGGAACAACAAGGTTCATAAGAGGGTTGCGGCTAAGACCTGTACTTCCTGTAAGCGGTGTGCTTACTGCAATGTTCTTGTAGATATCAGGAGCCTCATCCTTTATTCTTCCCAGAGATGAACCGGAAGAGCTGACTATAGCAAGCTTTCCTGATTCAAAAAGCTTCAGTGCTTCATCCCATGAACCCCAGTTTGTCTTAGGAATTACACCCTTTTCAACATATGATTTGTACTTCTTAAGTAAGGCCACAGCCTCCTTAGTGTTAAATGCCGCCTTTTTGCCATCTGCACTTAAGATAGGGATGTTTTCTTCAATTAAGAGATTGAAAAATTCATCCGGCAGGAAAAGATAAGCCTTTGTGTCCTGATAAAACTTCTCTGACTTTTCAAGTGCCTGGTCAAAAGTAGAAGGAGCTTCAATTCCGCCCTTCTTCATAAGTTCCTTATTATAGAACATAATGTCAGGTGATGCATACCAAGGGAAAGCATATACCGAATCACCAACCTTTGCTGAATTCCAAAGGCTTTCGATATAGATGCTCTTTTGTTCTTCAGTTGCGGCCTTATTAAGGTCAACGAGTGCATCCTGTCCTACAAGTGTAAGAGCCATCTGAGTATTTAAGTTAACTACATCAGGAGCCGTTCCGCCTGCAACTGCAGTCACTAGTTTAGACTGCACATCTTCATAAGGGACATCAACCCAGTTTATGGTGACATTTGGATTGGCTGTCTGATATTCCTCAATTAACTTATTAAAGAAATCTTCAAAATTTGCCTTGAGAGAAATTGTCCAAAATTCAACTGTTACAGGTTCAGCAGAACTTGTTGAAGCCACAGCAGAACCGCTTTTTGTTGATGATGCCGTGCTTGTAGCTGTCTCTGATTTGGCAGCACTGCCTGAATTTGTCTTTGTTTTGTTTCCACCACATCCGGTGAAAGCTGTTACTGCAATTGCAGCACAGGCCAAGAGACTTAATAATCTTTTTTTCATTTTCATCCTCCTTAAAATATGATTAGGTGTTTACCTTTAATCTGATTCTAGCACCTTTGTTTAAAACATACAATAAAAAGAGGTAATTCTGAAAGTAGATTTATGTTTTAGCTAAAATTAAACATTATCCTGCTAAATACTTTCACAATTACCTCAGATACCTCTATCTGTTTTTTTGTTTTTTAATTGCCTTAAAATAATCGTTATTTGCAAGGCAGTATGAATATATTATGTCCATAATTATAAGCAAAGCTGTATTAACTGAAATAATTCCTTCAATTCCCTTTATGAACACTAATTAAATTTACCTCATTACAAAGGCTTATATAATCACATTTTTCATTTGAACTTATCAATACGGAAGTTAATTTCCTTAACTTAGCAGTTTTAGCGGCTTCCTTCATATTTTCATTTTGTCCGTAAATATCAAAAATGATTACTATACCACCCTCATTAAGTGCTGATACAGCAGGTAAAATCGATTCATCTTCCGTAACAATCGAAATATCAATTCCAAGTTTTAGAAATTTCGGCATATAATTATAAAGAACAGCCCCCTCCTCTTTAGTTCCAAGTAAAACAACACGTTTTCCACTATTTAATAATGTAGAAATCTTTCTAATCCTATTATCATTTATTAAGGAAAAATTTTCTTCTACAAGTGTAGTGTATGCTGATTTTAACTTGTGAATGAGATGGTTAACCTTCTTTTCACTCTCACTGACATTTTTCTCGTTTTCAATATCCTTTTCATACGAGAAAATAAACTCCCTGTATCCCTTGTAGCCGCATTTTTTAGCAAATCTGTGAAGAGATGCCTCTGACACATATAATAATCCTGATATCCCCTTAGAAGAAAAATCTCTCTTCGTCTTATTCTTAATAAAAAACTCGCCAATACTTTTTTCAAGCTGCGTCATTTCATCGAAATTCTTTTCTATGTTCTGTTTCGTTTCGTTCTGATAATATTCAAAAAAATAATTATTCATCCTTTTCTCACTTTATATGATATTTTTTTCTATTACCCTCACTATACACTCTGAAACTCTCTTATTTACATTAAGACTGGGGTGTCCTGCAGCACCAATTCCTTCACTTGCCTGCTGTTTGTCGAGTTTTATAAGAACACAGTCCTCATCACCATATTGATTTTTATAATTATTCAGCATATCCCCAATCGCGGGCAGGAGATTATCTTCCATAATTCCAAATGCAATAAATATTTTTGACTTTGGATATAATTTCCTAAGTTTCACTATAAACTTCGTATACTCTTCCTTAAATCTCCTTATACGTTCCGGCTTTCCCTTGATATAACTGTTGTCATTGGTTCCAAGATTGATATATATATAATCAGGCTCAGGAAAAATTTCATTTTCAAATGGAAAGATAACAGGTATAAGGCCGTCCTCGTTTGGTTCATCTTTTTCCGGCTCTATCCACCTCGATATTATGCCATTCCCACTGCTTGCAAATACATAAACTTCAGCTTTTATCTTCTTTGCAGTAAGTATAGCAGCTGAATTAAGCACATTTTCTTCAAAGGTGGTAAAATCCCCCTCTCCATCTATGCCATCCACTCCATAACCTGCAGTTATGGAATCACCTATAAACAATATGGATTTTGTATAGCTTTCAGGTTTCTTAACACTATCCTCTTCCTCAAAACTAAGCCCACTAAAATAAATATTACCATATTGTTCTTCTGTAAGCTTAACTATGTCTATTTTATGAAGCTTTCCATCACCCTTAATAACTTCAATGCTTTTTAACTCATTGGTTACCGCAATTTTTCTTACAGCCACGAGATTATCATCAACAACCACGCCAACATAGGGGCAGCTATCCTTATCTGTTTCTTTTTCAGGTGTGATTGTAAGCCTCACACTTCCCCTGCAGTAGAATGAGATCCCCGTGTACGAGTCTTTAAGCAGTAAGCTTCCATCTTTTTCAAATGTCCTGCCAAGTAACTTAACTCTCTCACTAAACATAAAAGGTTCTCCTTAATAATAAAAATTCAAAAACATTCCTACACCCAGAAATAATATCATAACACTTCTTAAGACAAATACAAGTATCTCCTCTGACTTTGAAATTCTTTCAATCAGCATATTAACAATAAAAATTTAAGAAAAATAATAAAACAGTGATTATATATTTTTTTATTTCATATCTAAACATTATAAAAAGGCAGAGTTGCTGCAATACATAATATGCAGGCTGTCAAAAACTCACCAAAAATCACAGTTCCTTCACCTGCTCCTGCAGGCCTTAACCTGTCTAAAATCCCTAATCTTCTCATTCTACTAAGCTTTATCGTCCTTCCCATACCAATATTTATATAAACTGTAAGAAGAAAAAATAAAGCTATATAAGAGGAAAAATCCATCTCAGATACAGTGTTATCATTTATCCGGCTGTCATTTACCCTTATGAATAAAATCTCATTTACAAGCCTTGTCTTTTTCAGATTCTTCTCATAATCTTCAAAACTGATTTTTTTTACTTTATTCATCCTGTCATAGAGATTTAAGTAGATGTAATCGCTTACCAGCCTCGTTACAATCCTATCATTTAATAGGCTTATTCCTCTTTTTAAACTGTTTTTTCTTACCTCAATCAGCCCATCGAACTCGCCTTTTTCAAATTTTTCCATAAAACCATTTTTAATTACATACTTTACATCTGCATTACTCTTTACAATAACTACTCCACTTAATTCTCTTACTATCTTTACTGCTTTATCTGATAAAACCGTATTATCTTCATCTACAATTTCTACATTATATACAGCTGGAGTTTCCAAGCTTTTGCTAAAAAAAGTTAATGCAACGGCAAAAGTAAATGAAGATATAATTATTATAAGCAGGCTCCATTTACACAATTCATTTTTAATTCTAATTCCGGTATACACTTAACCACCTATTCCTATAGTCTTAGCCAAACTCTTAAAAATAATCAAAAATACCAGGTTAGTAAGTAGAATTTCACTTATAACCGTAAAAAATATTTCTAACCCTGTCATGCCTGAAAGTATCAGTCTCTGCCTCATATTTTTTTTCAGTATTTCACTATTTACAAGAATTGCCAGGCTTATTCCAATTAAAAATACTGCTGCAATTAGATTATACCCTGTCTCTATATCCTTTCCATCCAATCCAAAAACCCTATCATCACCACTAAAAATACTGTTTCTTGCCAAGGTAAGCTTTATATAGGATGACTGAAGCTCGTTAAACTTATCTGCTCTTTCCCTCTCTGTCATCCCTATTTCAGAAAGCACTCCCATATAAGCAAGGCCTGCATTTTGCGATACATTGATTATATCCGTAAATCCTTTAATATAGCTAATTACAAGCTTAGTAAAGTCGTTGTTCTCATTCTTTGTATAGATATCAAGTCCCGCCTTTTTCCCCTCATACAGGGTATCTATAGTTCCTTTTTTAATATAAACCATAAGAAGGGCATCGCCATTGTCAACGAGATTCTTCCCCTTCTCAAAGCTTGTGGTTTCAAAATTAACTATTTCAGCGACCTTATTGTTTAAGACTGAGTTTATGGTAAGACTTGCTATTACTGAATTTTCCTCATTCGCAATAAGTACTGTGGGCTTTGCCATGTCAGACTTTTTCCACCAAAGTATAAATAACAATATCAATACAATCATTAACAAAATTAGAAAAAGTGCTGATTTAAGCTTTATTAAGGCAAGTTTAAGCTGAATACTCCATAATTTCATTATATTATTAATCTTCATCACAAAGCTCCATTTTTCCGCCAATCAGTCTTCCGTTTATATTGCACACTTCCTTTAAAAAATCTTCCTGATGGGAAGTAATTATAATAATTTTATCTTTTTTTATAGAGTTTATCAGCTTAACTATCTTTTCTACAGTACTTTCATCCATTCCAACTATGACTTCATCAAGCAGGAGTAAACCCGGATTACCAGCTAGTCCTATAAGAAAATTAACCAGCCTCTTCTGTCCTCCTGACAGCTTGCCGCTTTTTTTCTTAAATAGCTTCGATAAACCAAGCACCTCTGCAAAGCCTTCAAGCATGTGCAAATTCTCCTTAGCCTTTGATCCATTACAAAATGCCCTAAGATTGTCCCTTACATTCATATCTTCAAATAAAATAATATCCTGTGGAACATAACCTATTGTTAAATTATTGTCAAAGCTTATTTCCCCATCATAGTTCTTATCAAGACCTGCAATTATCTTGAGAAGGGTTGTTTTACCACTGCCGTTACTTCCCCTTAAGGCAAGTACATCTCCCTCCTTAAGTTCTAATTCAAACCCATCCAGAATCTTATCATTCCCAATGGTTTTATATAAATCCCTTATCTTAAGCTCCATACTGTCTCCAATCCCGCCTAAGACTAAAGCACCTTGCATACCGCAAAGTGCTTTAACCAAAACTAATGATACACTCTTTTGCAGGCAGGCCTGCTTAGAGTTTTAATGTTTAAATCATAAAATTATTTACCTGACATTCCTGATAGTGCTGAAAGCTGCTTAAACGCATTCTCAATATTTGCAGCATCTTCAGCTGCAAGACTTTCTTTAGCTGTCTTTATTAGGTCTTCCTGCATGTTCTTAAAAGCATCGCCTGTTAATATTTCATTAGCCTTGCCCATTACTGTTCCCATAAGACTGTATCCATTAAGAGCAGTTGTAAGGTCATCAGAATTTGAAGCATCAGCAAAGGTATAACCGTCTGTGCTGTATTTATCAACAGTAGTATTAAACTTAATTGTTATTCCCTTAACAGCAGCTTCTCCATCTATCTTTGTAATCTTATCTCCGCTAAAAGTAAATGTATATTTCATAGGCATATCACCTGTTACGGCTAAAGCCTGCTTAAACTGTTCATCTGAATATGTTTTAGCAATCTCAGTAAGGGCATTTTCCCAGTTATCATTTAACTGTTTCTTTCCTTCTTCAGCCTGTTTCTTAAAGTCTTCCTCTGAAAGACCCATTAGTTTATAATCACCATTTTTAACAGCAACTGCAATTAACTTATCAAGCTTATTTAATACAGAAGTCTTTAATGTTTCATCCTTAGCGCCTTCCTTAAGTAAGTCTTCAAGCATCTTTATATAATCTTCATAGTTCATGCTAAGCACAACCTTATCTAATCCTTCTGACTTAAGGTTATCCTTAAGTTTTGCCTTTAAGATTTCTGCATACTTTGACTTAGCAAAATTCTTAGTAAAGTCATCCTGCTCGTAGAGTACATCAAGATAATCCTTAAGCTTGATGCCGGATATATCGAGACCTGAAGAATTTTTAATAGTATCTGCTAAGTTAGAGTAAAGCGGTTAGTAAGCAGAGACTTAGAGTATACCGAAATCTCCCAAGGTCTTACTGTAACTCCACCGTCTACAAGTTCTTTATTATCGTAAAGAACGGACATATTAGCGCCGAGATTTACAGGATCTTTATCTGTATTAGCTATAGCAGAATATTTTACACTAAGCTTAGGAAGTATCTTAGATGCAAAGTCCATAAGCTGATCGGTGTTTGACTTAACAGCACCTGTAGGAATCTGTGCAAACAGCTTCTTTACATCCTCATTATCCTTATCAATAGAAAATGTTACTTCTGAAGAATAACTCATTTCCCTCTGGCTATAAGCATTAATATAACCTGTTATAAGCTTAGTAAGCGGATCTGACATAAACATATTCTTTGCAAACATCACTCCACCGGCAGCAAGTGCTACAACGAGTACTATAATGATAACCAAAGCACTCTTTGCAATTCCCCTGTTGTCTTTCTTTAAGTTCATTCTGTTCCTCCTTTGATAAAACAAATTTATATTTTACAGTACAAGTTTAACATGTTTTCCATACAATTTCAATCCAGCAAAAAGTCACTAAGTACATAATTACTGATATCAAGTCCCCTGTCAGATAGCTTTAAAAAATCCCCATTATCTATTAAAAGTTCGTTATTTATGTGCTTTTTTAAAACATCTCCAAAAATCTCTTCTACAGTAAATGTGAATTTTTTAGTGAACATTCGTTTGCTTATTCCGTCAGTTAACCTAAGCCCCAGAAACATAAATTCAGACATTTCATCCTTAATGCTAAGCTTAGTAATATTTTTTCGTATATCACTCACACCTGCATTTTTAATGTACTCTTTAAGGTTTGCCACATTATCATACCTTTCATCTTCAAAAAGTGATGATGCTCCTACTCCAAACCCCAAATAAGGTACTCTCTCCCAGTAGGATGTATTATGCCTTGAAAAGTATCCATCCTTTGCGTAATTTGAAATCTCGTATCTTTTATATCCTGCCTCTTTAAGTCTTTCAAGAGTTAGTTCATACATTGCCCTATCCTCTTCTTCTGAAGGCAAGTCCTTTACAAACGGGGCATTATCTGCATATTTTTGATAAAAGTTGGTACCTTCTTCTATAATCAGGCTATAGCTTGAAATATGTTCTGGATTTAGCCTGATCAGCTCATCCAAAGATTTCTCATAAGCCGATATTTTTTGTTCAGGTATTGCACTCATAAGGTCAATATTTACATTGGTAAAGCCTGATTTTCTAACCATATCATAGCTATAAAGGAAATCCTCGTAGGTATGAATTCGCCCAAGAAGTCTTAGTTCATCATCATTAGTTGATTGAAGCCCGAGGCTTATTCTGTTAATTCCTGTTTCTTTATATACTAGAAGTTTTTCCATATCTACAGTCTTAGGATTACATTCTATGGTTATCTCAGGGAAGAAGTCATCCTCATAAAGCTTGAAGCCCGACCTTATTTCGTCTAATATTTCTTTAATATAATAAGCCTTAATTATAGACGGAGTACCTCCCCCAAAATAAATCGTATAGACTCTGTATTCGTCATTTACATTCTTGGAAACTTCTCTTATTTCCCTCTTAAGTGCCTCTATATAGGCTTTCTTTTCATCTTCACCGCAGGCTAATGAATAAAAATCACAGTAGTTACACTTTTTTGCACAAAAGGGTATATGTACATATAATCCCAGCCTTTTCAAAACTCCTCCTATCATGTCAAAAGAAACTGTCTAATCTACTTAATCTCTAAGTTAACATTCTATATCTGTCTCTTAAATTTTTTCTCCACATCAGACTTAGACATAAATATCATAGTAGGTCTTCCATGCGGACAGTTGTAAGGATTGTCAAGACTCATCAGCTCTTCAATTAAAGCCTTTGCTTCTAAGAGAGATATATTCATATTACCCTTTATTGCTGCCTTACAAGCCATGGTCGCAAGCTTTACGAGTACAGTATCAGGGGTGGTCTTCTTTCCTTCAAGCGAATACTGGTCAATTATATCAAAAAGGAGGTCTTTTTCACTAATTCCAAAAAGCTCAGTAGGAACTGCTTTAATGACATACTCATTACCACCAAAAGGCTCTATCTCAAACCAAGTTTGTGAAGATGTTCTTCTATTTCTTCAACAATCTGTCTCTGGCTGCCCGATAGAGTGACCACAACGGGAGGAAGTAAGTTCTGCGATGTTACTTTGTTTCGGGAGATTTCTTTAACAAATCTCTCGTACATTACCTTTTCATGGGCTGCATGCTGGTCTATCATATACACACTGTCATCATATTCAATTATCCAATATGTTCCAAATATCTGTCCTATAATTTTGATATCAGGAAGAGCCTTCTTAGCAAGTATTCCTCCCTTAAATTCTTCTTTCGAAGGTTCATTTTCTATGTTGAAATCTCTTTCTACTGCTATAGCATCATCTATTGCGCCATCATTTTGTGGGCTGTTATCAGCCGGATTTTTATAAGTGCCACCTTCTTCTTCAACTCCGCTTAAATCTCTAAAATAAGGCGTTTTTGAATTGTTTTCTACAGCCGTAGAACCTCCTCCTTCATTAGTAATATCAACTACATTTTTGTTTCTTACATCACCAGCTAAGATTTCACCTATCTTCTCTATACTTCCCACTGTATTTTCAGTAAATAGGGCTTCATCTAAAGATAAATTTCCATCCTCAGATGTTATATTATTGGTTAAAGGTGCATATACCTCAGATGTTATAAGAGGAGAGTTCTCCTTCCTCTTTACCTTTTCCGTCACAAAGCTCTCCTGCTTAAATACAGGCTTTAGCTCCTTTTTCCACTCTCCCTGCCTGCTTTTTTCAAAAGGCTCAGGCATAGGGATGTCAGGTATGATGTAACCTCCTGATTTCTCTGTTTTTTCAGCCTTATTATGAGAGTTAAAATCTCTTACGAGGGGCTTCTTGTCAGGTACCTGCTTTACTCCCATGTCAGGCAGTAAGTCTTTTTTCCTAAGTGCATTATCAACTTCATGGAAAATTAATCGATATATGCTTTCAGTATCACTAAATCTAACTTCAAGCTTTGCAGGGTGTACATTTACATCCACCAGTGAACTATCCACACTTATAAGCAGGCAGGTAAACGGGAATCTATGCTGCATAAGAAAGGACTTATAGGCATCCTCTATAGCCCTTGTTATTACCTTATTTTTGATAAATCTTCCGTTTATAAAATAATTCTCATACTCCTTGTTACCTCTTGTAAGAGAGGGCTTCCCGATATATCCCCTGACAGAAAGACCGTTTACGAGTTCTCCGTCTGCATCAGGATTGTTTACAGGGATAATGTTGGCAGTTGTTTCCTTTCCATAGATGTAGAATAACACATCCTTAAGACTTCCATTCCCCATGGTCTGAGCTTAACCTGTCCGTTTAAGATGAACTTAAAAAGCTATTTCAGGGTGGCTAACAGCCATGTGTTCCATAACCTCACCCACATATCTTCCCTCTGTCGCAGGAGTCTTTAGGAACTTTTTCTTGCAGGGGTATTGTAAAAATATATTCCTTACTACAAATGTAGTCCCTCAGGAGTTCCTATTGGCTCATTTGTTTCCTCTTTTCCTCCGTTAATCACATATCTGATTCCGCTTATTTCATCCGCGGTTTTGGTAAGCACCTCTACCTCACTTACAGCGGCTATACTGGCAAAGAGCCTCTCCTCTAAATCCAAGGCTTGATACTAAGGTTAGGTCATCAGCTGTTTTTATCTTACTTGTCGCATGACGGAAGAAAGGCAGTCTTAATGTCATCACTGCCTATACCTTTTCCGTTGTCTGTAACCCTGATTAGGGAAGTGCCACCATCTTTAATTTCTACAGTTACCGAATTTGCATCTGCATCTATTGCGTTCTCAACAAGTTCTTTAACTACTGCCGCAGGACCTTCTATTACCTCGCCCGCAGCTATTTTATTGATTGTATCCTTATCAAGGACATTAATTATTGACAAGACCTCACCTCGTTTCTACTACAAACCTCTGCTTTTTACTTTCTTTTGCATAGCATAGAGCTTATTAAGTGCATCTATAGGAGATAATTCTTCTAATTTCATATCCATAAGCTCTGCAAGCACATCCTCATTCTTAGATGAACCGAAAAATGATAGTTGGTTTTCATCTGTTTTATTTGGTTTAATAAGCCTCTTTTCTTCATTTTTATCAGGCATTCCTCCTGTTTCCGAAAGAAACTCTATTACATTTTTATTTTCTACATATTCTTTTGCACCTGACGGGCTGTCTCCTGCACCCTTTACTTCAAGCCTTTTAGCCTTTTCAAGAATATCATTGCTGTCAAGCTCTACTGCAAGCTCTTTAGCCCTTTCAATTACACTATCGGGTACTCCTGCCAGCCTTGCTACCTGAATACCGTAGCTCTTGTCAGCACCACCCTTAACTATCTTTCTTAGAAAGACTATGTTGTCTCCGTCTTCTCTTACCGCTATACAGTAATTATTGACATTAGGGAGCTTTCCTTCAAGCTCAGTAAGCTCGTGGTAGTGGGTCGCAAACAAGGTCTTTGCTCCAAGAAGCCTTGGATTACTGATGTATTCAACCACAGCCCAAGCTATTGACAGTCCATCAAAGGTACTGGTTCCCCTTCCTATTTCATCTAAGATAAGCAGGCTGTCCTTTGTAGCATTTCTAAGAATATTAGCTACCTCAGTCATTTCCACCATAAAGGTAGACTGACCGCTTGCAAGGTCATCAGAGGCACCTACCCTTGTAAATATTCTGTCGCAGATACCTATGTTAGCAAAAGAAGCCGGTACAAAGCTTCCTATCTGAGCCATAAGCACAATGATGGCAGTCTGCCTCATATAGGTTGACTTACCCGCCATATTGGGCCCTGTAATTATAGAGATTCTGTCATTTTTATTGTCTAAATAAGTATCATTGACAATGAAACCGTCTCCGCCCATCATTTTCTCTACTACAGGATGTCTTCCGTCTTTTATATCCACTATGCCCTCTTCATTTATCAAAGGTCTTGTGAAATTCTCACTTTCAGCAACAACAGAAAGGGAAATAAAAGCATCAATACCTGCTATAGCCTTGGCGGTCTTACTTATTCTTACTATTTCATCTGCTATCTCATCACGAAGCCCTGAAAAGAGCTCATACTCAAGGGTTACAAGTCTCTCCTGCGCACCGAGTATCATATTTTCAAACTCTTTAAGTCTAGGAGTTATATATCTCTCTGCATTGGTAAGTGTCTGTTTCCTAGTCCAGTCATCAGGCACCATATCCTTGTATGAGTTGGTGACTTCTATATAATAACCGAATACCTTGTTGTATTTGATTTTAAGGTTCTTTATTCCTGTTCTTTCTTTTTCTTCATTTTCAAGCTCTGATACCAAGGTTTTACCCTCTGTACTAGCTCTTCTTAGTCTATCTATCTCCTCATTATAGCCCTCTTTTATTATCCTGCCCTCTCTGACAGAAAGTGGTGCTTCAGGAAATATAGCCCTGTCTATCTTTTCATAGATGTCAGATAAAGTATCAAACATCTCATTATAATCACATAAAAGCTTGGAGC
The DNA here is from genome assembly GCA_916439065.1 of uncultured Catonella sp. GTDB lineage: Bacteria > Bacillota > Clostridia > Lachnospirales > Lachnospiraceae > Catonella. The sequence goes on along the minus strand of CAKAGD010000002.1, from coordinate 4,316 downwards.
TAAACTCCGGCAATAGACTTTTAATTGCAGGAAGAAATTCAATAGAATTCATAAATGCCAGTAAATCCCTTGGATTTGCACTCTTGTAGCAGATTTTTGCAAGCAGTCTTTCTATATCATACACCGGATTAAGATACTCTCTTATTTCTTCCCTTGTAATGATATTTTTATTAAAATCCTCGATAGCATCAAGTCTAGCCTCTATTTCAGCCTTATTAACAAGGGGCTGTTCAAGGAAGCTTCTAAGCAGTCTTGCCCCCATTGCTGTCTTGGTTTTATCAAGCACCCAAAGAAGAGAGCCTCTTTTATTCTTATCTCTAAGAGTTTCTGTGAGTTCAAGATTTCTTCTGGTTGAGCCATCAAGCATCATGTAAGCACTACTAAAATACGGCTTAATCGCAATGATATGAGTTAAGTCGTTTTTCTGTGTTTCATATAGATAGGCAAGCACCATTCCTGCAGAACATATAGCATTGTCCATTCCGCTAAGTCCAAGCCCGTCAAGCACTTCTACCTTAAAATGCTTCTTTATCATCCTAACAGCAGCAGCATATTCATAATACCGTCTTTCCAGCTTAGTTATGGTTAAATTCTGCTTCTCAATGAATTCATCAGTCAAAATTCCGGACATTATAAAATTCTCATTGCAAACAATTTCTGCAGGTTCAAACTTCGTTACCTCATCAAGAAGCGACTTAGATGAAACTAACTCAGTTACAAGGAATTCTCCCGTAGACACATCTACAAGAGCTATGCCATAGTCCTCATTTACAGCCATTATTCCCATAAGGAAGTTATTCTTTGTTTCTTCAAGTGCCGAAGTATCGAGGTTAGTTCCCGGAGTAACTATCCTTATGACCTCTCTTTTTACCAGTCCTTTTGCAATCTTTGGATCTTCAGTCTGTTCACATATAGCTACCTTATAGCCTGACTGAACTAAAGTATTTAAGTATCTGTCTACAGAATGAAAAGGCACTCCACACATAGGCGGACTGCTTTCATTACCTCCCGATCTCTTTGTAAGCGTTATTTCAAGCACCCTTGATGCCGTAAGTGCATCATCATAAAACATCTCATAAAAGTCGCCCATTCTGTAAAAAAGAATACAGTCACTGTATTCTTTTTTAATGTCATAATATTGGCGCATCATGGGAGTAAGCTTTTCTACATCTATCTCCATCATTAGCCTTTCTTTATTCAACCCAGTCAAAGCCTGAGTGTTCATCCTTCTTATCTCTTAAAAGCAGTTCATTAAGAGCATCCTCTGCTTTTTTATTTTCAAATAATACCATATTCATCTGCTCTACTATAGGCATGTCTATATTATTTGCCTTAGCTAATTTACTTGCTGCCTTTGCAGAATATACTCCCTCAACTACCTGGCCGACCTCAGCCATTGCCTCATCCATGGTCTTTCCCTTACCCATAAGGTATCCTGCATTGTGATTACGGCTATGGCTTGAACAACAGGTAACTATAAGGTCACCAATACCTGAAAGTCCTGCAAAGGTTTCAAGTCTTCCTCCAAGCTTCATCCCTAGTCTGCCTATCTCTGAGATTCCTCTCGTTATAAGAGCAGCCTTTGCATTGTCTCCAAGCCCCAGACCATCTATTACACCTGCCGCGAGCGCTATAACATTCTTAAGTGAGCCTCCAAGCTCAATACCAATAATATCAGGGCTTGTATATACTCTGAATCTGTCAGACATAAAGGCATCCTGTATCATGCAGGCTATTTCTCTTGATTTTGCACCTACTACAGCTGTAGTAGGCATGCCCACAGATACTTCTTCATCATGGCTTGGACCGGAAAGTACGGTAACTATACCCTTGTCACCATTCTCTGCTTCAAATTCACTCTCAATGATTTCAGTAAGCGTCATAAGGGTATCTTCCTCTATACCCTTAGCCACATTGACCACAGGTATTTTCCTGTCAATGTAAGGGGCTGCCTTCCTTGCTGTCATTCTCACATAAGGTGAAGCAACGGCAAATACAATGAGGTCTTTATCCTTGCAAGCCTCTTTTATGTCATTTGTTATTTTTATGTTGTCAGCAAGTTTAATTCCTTTAAGATTCTTAACTATTCTTGTAGCACTTAATTCCTTATATTCCTTCTCAACTGCTGTCCAAAGTGTAAGTTCATGCCCATTGTTATTAAGTAAAATAGTTAAGGCACTTCCCCAGGTACCTGCTCCCAATACTGCTATTCTCATCCCAATAACCTCCACATTATTTTTTCTTACTGCCTAATTTATTTTCAGTTCCCTTCATAAGTCTTTCAATATTTGATTTATGCCTTGCTATACCGAGTATGGTATAAAATGAAGCCACCACTACCAGCACCCACTGTCCCGGATAGAAAAAGGCTATACTTACAGGGATTGAAATCAGGCCCAAAATAGAACCGACAGATACATATTTAGTTATATAACATACCAATAAGAATACTGCCAACGGTATCATAGTCATTGGAAAATTAAAAACCAAAAATGCACCGCCTGTAGAAGCTATTCCCTTCCCCCCATGAAAACCAAGGGTGAATGGAAAATTGTGGCCAAGCACTACTCCAAAGCCACATAAAAGCACATAATAATTAGTACTTAAAAATCCATCTGCATCCCCTGTAAGATTCGGACAAATGAGATATTTAACCAAAAGGCAGGGAATAACTACCTTAAGGATATCTCCTATCAGGGTAGGAAGACCTCCCCTCAAAAATCCAAGAGTTCTCAGAGCATTGGTTGATCCAATATTTCCGCTTCCTTCGTGCCTTATATCAATGTGATTGCATTTGCCTACAATCATTCCCGTAGGAAAATTGCCAAATAAATATCCTAAAACAACAACAACCGCACTTAACATACTTACTCCTATTAATGTATTTTAGTAGTATCATCAGCACTTCTCTCTCTGATTATGAAACGAAGTGGAGTACCGGTAAAGCCAAAGGCTTCCCTTATTTTGTTCTCGATATACCTGGTATAAGAATAGTGCATTAGTTTTTTGCTGTTTACAAAAACTATGAAAGTAGGAGGCTTTACAGAAACTTGGGTAATATAATATATCTTAAGCCTTCTTCCCTTGTCTGTTGGAGGCTGCTGCATAGCTACAGCTTCAGCAAGGATATCATTAAGCACACCTGTAGATACTCTTAAAGTATGATACTGAATAACCACATCTATTAGGTCAAAGAGTTTATTAAGCCTCTGCCCACTTACTGCTGATATAAAGAGAAACTCTGCATAAGGCATATAAGCGAGAATTTCTTTAAGCTTCTTGGTATGCTCGTTCATGGTCTTATCTGTCTTTTCAATCAAATCCCATTTATTTACGGCAACAATTACTCCCTTTCCACGCTCGTGGGCAATTCCCGCTATTTTAGCATCCTGCTCAGTAATCCCTTCGGTTGCGTCAATTACGAGAACAACTATATCAGCTCTTTCTACTGCTGATACAGTACGGACAATGCTATAATACTCGATATCTTCCTTAATACGGCTTTTTCTACGGATACCGGCAGTATCTATCATTATGTATTCTTTGCCATTTCTTCTGATTCTTGTATCAATTGCATCTCTTGTAGTTCCAGCAATATCAGATACTATTACCCTGTTTTCTCCAAGCAGTCTGTTGATTATGGATGACTTACCTACATTCGGCTTACCTATGATGGCTATCTTAGGAGTCTCATCCTCTTCAGCCTCGGGACTGTCTTCAGGAAAATGCTTTATAACCTCATCAAGCATGTCGCCTATACCTGTCTGGTTTACGGATGATATAGAAATGGCTCACCAAGACCAAGGTTGTAAAATTCAAAGACATCAGCCTGCTGTTTTACAGGATTATCTACCTTATTAACTACCAAAACCACAGGCTTCTTGGACTTTCTAAGCATGTGGGCTACCTGATTGTCCGAATCTACAAGACCTGTCTTAACATCAGTTATAAATATAATTACATCTGCCGTATCTATCGCAATCTCAGCCTGCTCACGCATATTTGCAAGCATCATGTCACTCGTATCAGGCTCTATACCACCTGTATCTATCATAGTAAAGGCTTTGTTAAGCCACTCTGCATCAGCATATATCCTGTCTCTGGTTACACCTGGTGTATCCTTTACTATAGATATGTCGCTGCCTGCAAGTTTATTAAAAAGTGTAGACTTACCTACATTCGGCCTGCCTACTATCGCTACTATTGGTTTCAAATTTCACCTCAATATTTGTATTATTTACCGCTACTCTGTAATTTTACCTTATTGTGCGGTGTTTGTAAAGGTTGGAAGAATTATTCATTGAAAGTAAGTAAAC
>CAKAGD010000001.1 GCA_916439065.1 uncultured Catonella sp. | reverse complement strand
TTATGTAAGATTGAAGAGCAAGAAAACCACTCAATATTACATCTGAATTAGCAGTCAGATGATGCTGATGCAGAAATGGATAAGATTCTCCAAATAGTTGAGGTTGCTAAGCTGGAAATAGGCAGAGGGTGAAAGTCCCAGGTGTTTGCTCAAACACTTATAGCATTTATGTATATCCTTTATAATTTGAATAAAGGAGATTAAAAATTATGGTTTTTCTTAAGGTTGATTTGGAATTACTACAGCAGGCACATTAAGTAAAGAAGCAGTATTACTATATTCGTATTTAATGGGCCTTAAAAAGGTATCTCAGAACAGAATAATGTAAAAAGATGATAACTGCAAAGCTACTATGGTGTACTGCACAACAGATAAAGCTATTGAAATACTAAATGTAAGTAAAACCAACTGTTTTGAAAAATATTTTCGAAAGAACTTGAGGAGTTTAACTATATACAGAGAAAAAGAAGAGGTCAGGGAAAGGCCTCTTTATATTTATGTACTTTCACATAAGGCAGAATCAGATAGAAATAACTGAAAGAGATGTATACACACAAACACAATGTCTGAAAAGAATACAGATAGCTTTGGAAAGGAGTTCAGATCAGAATGAATCTACAGAGCAAATTACAGAAAGTTCAGTGGAAGTGAAGACTTTCGTCGATTGATACATTGCCCTGTGGAATTAGATAATAGCCTCAATAGTGAAAAGAATTATGTCTGTAATGAGGGAGATTATTAAACAAAAGGATGTTAAAATACCTCAAAAATGTTGTAGATATGATTATACAAAATACAATTTAATAACTATAAGATTTATAACATATACAGATATAGAATGAAGTGGTTGAAAAATTATTCTTGCTAACCCCTATATTCTTGTCAGATATAGGGCAAAGGAGCACAAATAGGATAGTTATATAAAAAGCAGCCCAGCGTTATTGAATAATAGATTTAATAATTTTCGACCAGCGGGAATATTCAGTTGAAGAAATGGCTGCCATCACTAAAAAACTCTAAAAAGGCTTGATAATTATATTTACCTCAAGATGTAAATTATATTTACTTTTTGAAGTATTTTATCCAAATATATATAAATAATAAAATATATAAATATTTATATATTATCATCAGTCTTATTAACATGACTGATGATTTTTATATCTTTATCAGCAAAAAGGAGGTAAGACCTGTGAATATTGTTTTTAAGGATAAGGGGCATGAGATTTTATTTTGAAAGCCTTGAAAAGTGTAGAATAAAATGATGAATATCACAGGGCATATGTGATAGGAATTTCAGATGAGGCTAAAAGGAATATAGGTCAGTTATTTAACTTTTGAAGAAGACTTGATAATTCCAGAGGGGTTGTATGAAGGCTGGCAAACTGATAGCTCAAAAGAAAAAGCTGTATATTAGCCTTTAATTTGTGGAATGGTTTTACTGATGAGGATGATATATCTCTTTTTATTCCTGAAAGTATATTCTGCTGTATGTATGCAAATTACTTTGTACAAGGTATAAAACTTAGGTTTGCAGCTTATTTTAAGAATGAACAGTAGAAAATAAAATATAACATCACAAAGATGTTTTACTAAGTGCTGGCAAATCTTTTTCAGTATCCGCACGAGTATGAGAAAACTGGATAGATTTAGTTTTTGGTGTATATTTAATGTTGGACAATGTGCGTACATGCACATTATTCCAACATTAGAGCTGAGGGCGCTGCACCTGATGTGGCGAGGGAAGTATCCCACACCCCTAAAAGAATAAAGGAAGGAAAAATAAAATGGCAAAAATTATTGCAATAGCGAACCAAAAAGGAGGTGTTGGTAAAACAACAACTCTATTAAACTTTGCTAGCAGGTCTGGTGAAAGAAAAAGTAAGAAGAAAGTGTTGCTTAGAGACTTTGACCCAGCAGGTATCATCACTTACCGTGTGCAAGCTGTTGATAATCCTGATGAGATTGATATTACAATAGCAACGCTTATGCATTCAAGTATAACTGAACAGGACTTAGATGTTGAAAAAGTAAAGCAGTCCATAAGGAGGAGTTTGATATAATACGTAGAAATATCTTTTATTGTCATCAGTTGAGACAATGCTTGTAACAGCAACATCAAGGGAATATAGGTTAAAGGACACAATAGACTGCGTTGAGGCACATGACTATATTATTTCTGACTGTTCTCCAAGCTTAGGCGATAGTTAACTGTAAATGCACTTGCAGCTTGTAGTAGTGTTATTATACCGGTAACGGCAGAGTATTATCAGCCAAAGGATTGGAGCTGACTAAATTCTATAGGTATTGTTAAAAACTAAAATCAATAAAGAATTGACTATTGATGGTATATTGATAACAATGTATGCAGAAAATACAAATGTATCAAAAATATGTTGAACAGTTGCTTTTCAAAATACATATTCTGAGGAAATACAAATATATAATACAAAGATTCCTAGAACTGTTAAGGTAGGTGAAAGCATTCTAAAAAACATACCGGTAGTTTATGAAAAATAATAAGGCAGGAGCTGCCTATAAAGAATTTGTAAGAGAGGTGGTTGAACAAATGCAAGATTTCAATAAAAAATTAAAAGCACCTGAAAAACTGAGAATAAACAATATTTTTGCTTCTACTACAGAATCAGTAAATGATGACATCGGATTAACTGAAATAAGTATTTATGAGCTTATTCTTATAGGTAATAATCCATTCAAACTTTATGAAGGGGAACGGCTTGAGGAAATGAAAAGAAGCATATCTAGTATGGAATATTACAGCTCTATATTAGTAAGAGAAGTAGAAGGAAACTCAAAGTATGAAATTTTGGCAGGTCATAACAGGTATAATGTTGCTAAAATACTAGCTGAAAATGATGAGAGTTTCTTAAAAGTTCCGGTTAGAATATTAAAAATATTGATGATGTTACCGCTGAAATCATCGTATCGGAAAGTAATATGAATCAGAGGTCTTTAAATGACTTATTACTAAGCGAAAAAGGCATTTGTGATTGCAACTTATTATGCTGCTGGAGAAAAAGCAAGGTCTTAGAACTGATTTGATTAGTAGAGTAAATGAGCTGCTGGGAGAGGAAGAGGAAATAGAGAACTTAACTGGTAAGAATAAGGCAGCCCTAGAGTTTAATCTTTCCCAACTTCAATAGCAAAATATAGTAAAATTAACACGTTAGATAAAAGGTTTAAAAGATAATCTAAAATGATGGATTATTTGACATAGACACAGCATATAATCTTTCACGAACTCCAGAAGAACAGAATATAATTTATCTTTTATCGGAGGAAAAAAATTTAAGATTAACAGAAAGAACAGTTTAGATATTAAAAAGCTTGAAACGGTGACAAAAGAAAGCCTTGATAACATAATTGTCAAGAATAAAAAGGAGAAAGAAAATAGCGTTGACAAAATTGTTAAGAAGTATTTTTCCTGACAAAAATAAGGATGAGACTGTTATGCTGTTAGATAAAAATTTTAGAAGATTATTTCAAAAAATAAAGACATAGTACAGTATAGTTGAACTGGCAAGGCAAGTACATAATACAAAGATGCTGAACTAAGTAAAGCAAGTACATAATACCGCAGTTGAACTAGTAGCAAGCACATAGTACAAAGATGCTGAACTGGCAAGGCAAGTACATAATACCGTGATGTTGAACTAAGTAAAGCAAGTACATAATACCGCGATGCTGAACTAGTGAAAAGTCAAGTACATAGTACAAGATAGTTGAACTAAGTAGGGCAAGTACAAGGAGATAAGCAATATGTTTGATTTTTAAAAATGATTCACAGCAGTACAAAGCCATTGATAAAAATATATGAAATAGAAAATATTTAGCAGTTATCACAGCATAAAAGAATTGGATGTAATACAGTTCGAGAGAGAATTGTTAAGTGATTTAAAATATAGTACTTAGTTGTATATTTGATGGGCGTTTCGAAATTTATCTTTGGCAAGAAAAAAGACTGAAATTTTTATATTGATAAAGAGGCTGGCATATTAAAATTTCCTGATTTTCAATTAGAGGATGAATATAAGAAAATTCTGCTTAATATGATTTTCTCAAGAATAAGCCTTATATTATATAGAGTAAAAATCAAACGCTCGCAGTATTTTGATTGCTGGAAAAACGAAGGTTGGAATTTAACCTGATGAATTTAGTGATGAATGGTATTTTTGATTTTTAATAGAAAAGTGAAAAAGCACTAAAGGAGTGTGATGAAAACAGAACGGATATATCTAAGGGTTAATGATGAAGAGAAAAAGAAAATAGCTGAACTTGCAAGAGCCAGGGGATTATCAACCTCAGCCTATTGTATTTCTAAAGTTTTAGACGAATCTACACACACAGAGGTTGTAAATAATACAAGAGAAGCGGTAGATGCATATCACTTTAGATAAAGGCATTCTCAAGCAAATAGATTCAAATGCAAAAAAAAGTTTGATGTCACGAAGTGGTTATATAGAAAAAGCAGTTATAGAAAACACAGTTGTTTTTGATGGTTTAAAAGGTTTTGCAAAAGAAATAAATAGGCTGGGAAGTAATATAAATCAAATTGTTATGCTTGCTAATCAAGGTATAATGAAGACTGTAGATTTTAAGGAATTTAATGAATTGATTGCTGAAGTTATAAGATATCTTATAGAAATTAAAGGGGGACAAGTGCCGGTAATAGAAAGGGTGGTGGGAAAAAGATAAGACGGGCAAAAAGAAGTTCTTATAAGACTATGATGCAATGATGAAAAATATAATCAATTATATTTTAGAAGAGAATAAAACAAGAGAAGAACTAATGGGCAGTAGGAACATTGTTAATCAAAATAATGCCTTTTAACGAATTTGTCCTCACGAAAATGACTTATAATAAAAATGCCAATATCAAGGCAGGATACAAGTAAAAGAATGGTTGTACACTTTGTTCAGAGCTTTGACCCAAAGGACACTAGAATACACCGAACTTGCATCGCTGATGAATTTGCAAGTTCTATTTATTTTAAAGAATTTCAAGTAGTGTATGCGGTTCTATGTTGATGCAAAACACATTCATACGCATTTTTGTGGTTAACACTACGAATATAGTGAATGGGAAGTCTTGGCAACAAACAAAGCAAGAACTGGAAAAAAATGAAGCAGTTGTCAGATGAGATTGCTTTTAAGTTATGGCATCAGCATAATAAATGATAGAACAAAAAGAGAGAGCAAACATGTTGAAAAATGCTGAATATCAAGCAGAAAAAGAGTGTTGGATGGAAAGAAGTATTTCATATATGTAAGGAGGCTAAAGAGGTCATCCTCATCAATGGAGGAATTTATAAAGTTACTTAAAGAAAATGAGGGTTAATGTTAGACTTTTCAGAGTCAAGAAGGGATATAACATACATATTTAATGAAAAGAAGATAAATAGTGATAAGTTAGATTCCCTAAAAGAGGATTTACTCCATTTTACAAAGGAGGAGCTGCAAAAATATTTTGCAAGAAAAATCTCTAAAGAAACTGCTAATAAAAACTAATCAAGATATAATGGGTAACAATGAAAAAGCGTGTTAAAGATACAGAGAAGCTCAATGATAATAGACAATATCTATATGCCTTAAGTAATATAGAAAAATTACTTGAAAAAGGATGAGGTGAAAAATGATAGCAGCCCTGTAGAACACTCTCAAAGGCAGATGGCTAAGATGTTTTATAAAGAGGAATCGAAAAACTAAAGGAATCGAAAGATAATGTTGGGGGTGAAAAGATGTTTAGTAATGAAGAAATCAATGCAGCTGGCTCTGTAAGATTAAAGGAGCTTGTTGAAAATCTAGGTTATCAACCTAAAAAGTTGGGCTAAATGAGTACAAAATAGAAGGATATGGTGGATTGTTCTTTAATTCAGAGAAAAACAAATGGCATTGTTTTAGTAGCTCAAGTGGAGGAGGTGTAATACAGTTTTTAATTGATGTTGAGGGAAAGACATGGAAAGACAGTATTAAATACCTATTAGATAATTTTGTGAATACAGTAAGCTATGATAATGCAGTAAAGAATTATAAAGAAAGGTATAATAACAAAAATATAGATATGAAGAAGAATTAAAAGGAGAAATAGAGCTTCCACAAAAAGCAGTTCAATTTAGAAGGTTATATGCATATCTCATTAAAACAAGAAATATAGGAAAACGAATAGTTGATTATTTTGTTAAAAGAGGTGAGCTTTATGAAAATGACAAAGGTGGGATGGTATTCATAGGCAAGGCAAAGAATGGTGCAATAAAATATGCAATGATACGGGGAACGGCTGAAAATAAACCCTGAAGCTGAGGGCTAAAAATAGTGATAAATCATTTGGCTTTTAAGGTCACTAATCCAGGCAGCAATAAGTTAGTTGTATTTGAATCTGCAATAGACCTTATGAGCTATATGACTTTGAAGCAAGAAGCTGAAGAGGGATATCTCTTAAATCCTGATAATTTGTTATCACTTGGAGGTGTAGGAGAAAAGGCTCTGCATAGAATGCTCGAAGAAAATTTACATATCAAAAGCATAGAATTTACTCTTGATAATGATGAGGCAGGAGAAGCAGCAAGAAACAAATTTGTAAACAAATATGAAAGTAACTTTATGCTGAGAGCATGCTTTATATTTAGAGGTAAGGATGTAAATGAACATCTGAAAAACTAGTTGAAGAAAAATGCGGTCTATGAAGAGTTATATGAGGAAATACTCAGTGATGGGTATGAAATGATAGAAATACAAAAATCAACATATGTAGACATAAGTTGAAATAGTATGGGGATAAGCAATATAAACTTAAAAGGATGGTAAAATGATGAAGCTAAAATAGTTAGAGGTAAGGCAGGCAAAAGTGAGAATATATACTCCATTTTAGTATTTTTGCTTATTAGTCTTGTAACTATGTGATGTTCCCTTTATTTACAGGGCTTTCAAATCATAAAAATACCAAACCCTCAAATCTATGATGTTTCATTTAATGGAATTTAAGCATATGAAAAATATGGCTGTATAGCGAAGCCTTTAGCAATAGCAATAGCTGTTTATGTATGGATTATAGGTGATAAACAATATGTTAGTGATTTGATACGTTACGGACAAAATTGCATTCCTGTTCCTGCAGGGGCCAAGGACAATTTGAAGTGCTAGATTTGTTACAGAAAAGGAAGTTGAAGAATTTTTGGATTATGTAGATTTCTAAATTGTCTGATTATGATGATGAGTTTTGCCAGGTATATAAAATGAATGAGGCTGAAGACGCAGAACTTTCTAAAATATCAGCTGAAGAACTAGATAAACTTATGATGATCAGGAGCAAAAGTGTCGGAACTTTATTAGAAAGGAAGTAGATGTAAATATAAGAATATTGAAGAAATAATAGAGGTTTTGGGGCAATAGGAAAGATATTAGACATATCCTTAAGTCTAATTTATCAATTAATGACCTGAAACAAAGTGAGATAAAGGATATTGAATTTGATGAATACTATGCAAAACTTACGCAGCCCTGAATTTAATGAAGTAGTTATTGCGGTAAATAAGGTTAGCAACATATTGAAAAGAAATTTGATATATGAATATATGGTAAAAAGGCGATATGAGAGCATAGACCAGCTAAGAGAAATAAGGTATGCGATTGAAGATGGAATATCTGGTACTACATACAGCTTTTTCGCTCTCTAATACATATGGTGCAGATAAGCTGAAACAAATAAGGTTAGTATATAAGAGTGACAAAACACAAAACAAAAAGGCTAATAGAAAAATATATGCTTAATCCAAGGCTACAAGGAATCAGATGGAGGAAATTAGGAAAGCTCTTATGCAGGACATAGACAATATTGAAGGAATTGCAAGATGATGAAATACTCTGAAGAGCTTATGAGACGGTTAAGAGAAATCAGCTTAAACTGTCTGATAATGATAGACAGGTTAGCAGCAGTACAGATACATCAATTAAAAGACATAAAGCTGCTTACGATATAAAAAGAACCAAAGGAGGTGGTGCAGCTATTTAATAAGGGCGGACTGGTACTGGGAAAAAGAAAATTTATCAAATGGAAAGGAGAGGATATTATCTGTAAAATGATGATTTACATACTTTAACTATAGGAGAAACCGGAAGCGGAAAGACTAGGAACTATGGTTCTGCAAAGTATTGTAAATCTTGGGCTGGCTGGAGAAAACATGGTAGTTACGGACATAAAGGGTGAACTTAGTGATTTTACAGCTGAATTTTTGAGAAGTATTGGATATGAAGTGGTATACCTTGATTTTAAGAACCTCAAAAAGCACGAGGTTTAATTTCCTGCCGGTAATAGATGCTGTTAATAAGGACGATATTGACGGTGCTGTAGAGCTTATATGGGATATAACTTCACAGCTTGTAGGGGAAGTAAAAGGTGAGCCAATATGGCAGAATGGTGAGGCTTCTATAATTGTTGGAGCCATAATGTCTCGTAGTTTATGATAATAAACACAGGCCGGAATATCAAAATTTTGCCAATGTCTATAATTTCTTAGCTGAAATGTGTAAGCCTATTCAGATAGGAAAAGAAATGGTGCTTCCTGTCAATGAATATTCAAAAAAACTTGATGAATATCATCCTGCAAAAGGACTCTTTGCTATTGGTGAGATAGCACCAAGCAGAACGAGAGGAAGTTTTTATACATCTGCTCTAACTACATTAAAAATTATTTACATCACAGCGATTAGCAGATATGACGAGTCAAAGTGAATTTGAACTTAAACATCTTGCAACTAAAAAGATGGCTGTATTTATCATTCTTCCAGAAGACCGTGACACATATAATCAAATTGTTGCCCCTGTATGTGGGATTGCAATATCAAGCATTGTCAAAGATGGCTGACCTTGTTGGAGGAAGGCTAAAGATAAGATGTAATTATCTTCTTGATGAATTTGGAAACTTTCCTGCAATTCCTAATTTTCTGCAAATGATTACGGTTTCACGAGGAAAAAGGGGTGAGATTTAATTTATTCCTTCAAGACCTTTCTCAGTTAATTAGAATATATGAAAAAGAGGGAGCTGATACAATTTATGGAAACTGCCAAATATGGATATATCTAAGAACCGGGAACAAGGAAACGCTGGAATTGTTATCAGCTAAGCTGTCGCAATATACGGTATCTTCATATTCATTGTCAGGCTCAACTGAAGTAAATAAGAATGCAAACCTTCTTTTTAGCAAGCAGTTAAGTGGAAGAAACCTTTGCAGGTAAAAATGAACTGGCTCTGTTTAGTTCTCCGTATTTGCTCATGTTCAGTAAAATAAATCCTGCTGTAATGAAATCGGATGATTTTTCAAAATGGCAGTATGTAAAGCTTTTGAACATGGGTTCAAAGGAAAGAGACAGAAAAGTAAGATATTATAGGCAAAGCATTAGAAAAGAACGCCTGCCTAACAGGCAGGAGTACTGGAATATTAAAGATGAGACAATTAGTAATATTATGTTAGGAGGACAAGGATATGTATAGCTTATCCGTACAGGATTTTCAATTTAAGAGGTTTATAATCAGAGCAGTTCTGATGCTTGTGGTAATTTTGGCAGCAAGTTCGGCGTTTACTGTAAGCAGTTATGCCGGAGATAAAGGTAATAAAAAAGAAACTGTTAAAAAAGAAGGCGGTGGTGGAGGAAGTCTTGAAAATGACAAAGTTGTATCGGGAAGTAAAAAGCTTCTAAAGGATGCTACAACTGTATTCCAAACATTAGGGGGGACCATTTGTGTTTTAGCTGCAATTTATTTCTTTATAAGAAAAGCAAATGCAGATGAACAAGACCAGAAAATGTGGAAAAACAGGCTTGCAATATCTCTTATTTCAGCAGTAGGAATTGTTACTGTTGGAGGTATATTTCAAACGATTTTATCTTATTTTCAATAATAAAGGGAGGAAGAATACTATGAATAACTTTATAAATAAAATAATGTCAGGCATTGCAGTTAAGGCTGATTCCTTTGTGGAAACAGCTAAAAATAAATTGAAGGATAACAGTGGCAACTGGGTGGAAGAGGCCATAAAATATATAGGGGCTGTAGTGATTGGCTAATATTTATTGGTGCTCTTATCGCCTTATTTAAGACTGAGATTTTGAAAGGTCTTAAAGATAAGATAACTGAAATATTTAGTCTCAGCTAAGTTTTAAGAAAGAATAGAATATGGATAAAAATAATCGAAGATTTCTTTGTGGATAGTCCGAAAGACTCTGGGAGCTATGACAGATCTTGGTGAAGATACTTTCAGCTATTATCTTAATTTTGATAAAGCTATAAAATCCGCAGCACCATCATTTTCATTTGACAAGCTGTATACTTATATGGCTGCTCTTTCACTGGGGATAGCAATAATGTTATTTTTAAAAAAGGGTTTTGAAATATATATCTTATGGAATGATGGTGACAGCGATTTGGACCCTGTAGTATTTCTGCATCATTTATCAAAAATGACTGTAGTAATAGTATGGTTCAGCCTCAGTGTATGGCTATGGAGTGGAAGTTGCAACAAAGATTTTCAACAAACTCTTAGAATCCATAACAGGTAATGTAACAGGTAAGGATTTCTTTTCAGGGTTTGTAAACCTTCTAATGATAATAACAGGATGATGTTTACTATATTTATAATAGTCATAATAATAAATTCAATCAGGCTTGTAATACAGTTTTTGGAAGGGGAATTGAACTGTTTATCCTGAAAATTGAGTTCCGCTTGCAGCGCTTGACATGTTGAATGCTGACTCAGTTGCCTGGAGGGCATATATAAAGAAGCTTGCACAGGTAATGGTAACGCCTATGTTGCAGATTTTTTTCTGTATTTTTTCGTTACCGATACCAATAAACGGGCTAAAGAACTTCATATTTGCAATTGCGATTCAGCTTACAGCGATTAAACTTCCGTCATTCCTGTCCGAACTGCTTGTGGTAAGTGCAGGGAATGGAGGCCTTATTAGTAAGGCTGGCAGTGGTGCGCACTTGGTAAGTTCATTGAAAAGTATATTTAAGAAATGATAGGAGGGCGGTCAAATGTCAGTAGATGATTCCGGCATAGTAGGTAAGCTTACAGCAGCAATACTGATAATGATAAATTCAGGTGCTGCGTTAAGAGCGATTCTTATATTGATACACAATGTACATGCCGAAGAAGACAGGGCACCATACAAAAAGAAAATGAAGAATCTTATAATTTTTGTAATATTAGCTAATACGCTCACAGGTATTACTGCAACCATTTTATCATATATAAGTTGAGGTTAAAATATGGAAGAAAATAATAGTAAAGAAGAAATGGTTTATATCCCGTATGGGATTAAGAACAGGAGAGAGTTTTTTGAGGGATTTGGATTTAGCGAGTTTAAATATACTTTAATATCGCTTCCATTTGCTGCTGCAATTGCCTTTTTTACAAGAGTAGTACTTGGGCACGTCCTCATAAGCTCTCTTAGCATTGTTTTAATACCAATAGCTACAGTAATGCTGGTAGTAAAAGATAAGTGTAATTTGTCAGTTATTGGTTATCTAATGATAATGCTTAGATTTAACTGGGCGAAGAAGTACTACCCTTATAAGGGGGAAAAATGGGTGATGTAGGAGTAACCCCATTGGAGTTATTCATATTGATGTTTAATGTTGTTATATCAATAAAGGCATCAATATATGATATTAGATTCAGGCTGGTGCAGAATAAAAGCTACATCAGTCTGATTTTTTTGTCAGTATCCAACATAGCAAGAATAATAATTGAAGATGATAAAATTGAAATAATGAGTTGGCTTAATAATCAAATTATAAACTTTGCAATAATAATGGCGATTTCGATTTTGATTACAGCATGTGCAATAGTCTTCAATGCAATGGGCGGCGGTGATATTAAGTATATTTTTTGTAATATGCTGTTACTTGTACCCGGAGAAGGAGCTTATGTTCTTGTTTTATGGTTTCTGCTTATGTTTCTAGGTATGCTTATTTTTGCAGCGGTAAAGAAAGCTGCAAAAAGAGCTGATGAACTAAAAAAAGGAATAGCGATGGTTCCTTTTATATCAATGGCAGGCATATTAACACTTATAATAACTAAATTTGTGATATAGACATATTGGAGGAAAGAATGAAAAAATCAAAAAACCATGCTTTGATTGGAATAGTATCTATTATATTAGGACTTCTTACTGCGTTTGTACTTACTCCGCTTTATGGGGGCATACTTGAAAAGCAGGAAGAGGTAGTGCGGGTAAAAGAGAAAATAAGCGAGGGTGAGCTAATTACAGCGGATAAGCTGGAGACTGTTTCCGTTGGTGCTTACGGGCTAAGCACTGATGTAATAAAGGATATGGATGTAATAAATGGTAAATATGCCAAAACAGATTTTTACAGGGGAAGTTATATAACCGCAGAAGGCTTTTTCGGATAAAACCTATAGAGGAAGATACATATTTGAATGATATACCGGCGGATAAATATGCGATATCAATAACTGTTCAGTCTTATGTTGCAGGCCTTTCATCTAAATTGTTAAAGGTGATATAGTAACAATTATAACTAAAAAGAGGAGAAGGGACGAGGCAATAACTGAGATACCTAGAGAGCTATACATGTAGAAGTATTAAGCACAACAGAAGAAGATGGCGAAGATAAAGAGAATAAGGGCAATAAAGTAAAAAATGAAGATGAAAAGGAAAAAGGAAAACTCGCAACTATAACATTGCTTGTAAATAGTATGCAGGCAGAACTTCTTGCGTCCTTTGAAAATCAAAGAGGAATACATGTGGCTCTTAAATGCAGAAATAACGAGACTCTAAAGAAAAAACTGCTTGATGAACAGGATAGAATCTTTAAGGAGATGGAAGAGGAAACCGAACCTGGTAGTGATGAGGCTGTCAGTAAAGAGGATGAAGAGGGCAACGGTAATAAAGAAAGCCGTAATAAAGATATGGAAGATGCTGAAAAAAAAGAATAAGAAGGAAACGAGTAAAAAATAAGAAGTGGAGGGAAAACACATAATGTTAATAAGTGTGTGGGGCAATATAGACTCAGGAAAATCACTTTTTTCAACAGTTATGGGCAGGATTCTTGCTGATAGTGGAAAGCGGACACTAATTATATATGCCGGGCTTCAGAGCAATGATACACCTTGCTTTTATCCTGATGAAAGAGAAATGGTTTCAATGGGTAATTTGTGGCAGATGGATTTAGATGATGATGAAATGCTTAAATATATGATGGCAACAGAGAAAGACAATCTTGCATATCTCACCTATAGCCCAGGTGAAAAACATATATTCATATCCAGTGTTTACTAAATATAATATTGTAAACGCTTTTGTCTCAGACTTTTTATCATTTTTGAATATATAATAGTAGACTGCTCTTCGGACCTCAACGGCGGGGTAATAACACTTACGGCTCTTGAGATGTCAGATAGGGTAATAAGGCTGATGGGTTCATCTGGTAAGGCATGGCTTTATTTTGCCGCAAATTTACCAATGATATCAGACAGCAGATTTAACCTGGGCAGCCACATCTGTGTACTGTCAGATATAATGCCAGCAGAAGCTGCTGAGGTATATGAAAAAGTTATGAAAAACATATTATATAGGTTATCTCTATGATGAGAAAATATACCAGGCATATCTTGAAGGACAGCCTATGCATAATGCTGGCTCAAAAATATGAGGATACAGTTAAAAAATTATTGCTGAAAAATATATGCAGCGAAATCAAACTATCCGGTAAAAAGAAAGAATTAAAAGCTAAGAAACCTATCAGGAAAGAAACTATCAAGAAAGAAAAAGAGAAGGCTGTTAGGGAAAATAAAAAAAGAAAAATAGAAATATTTAAACACAAAGAGGAGGAGTCTGATGGAAGGTATGACGAATGATGAAAAATACCTGTATCTTTATGAGAAATTTACAAATATTGCTGCTAATACAGATACTAGAGAACAATATAGGCAGTATGAAAACGATTTAAAGGTTATGGATTTTGAAGCACTGTTTAACACGCTTCAGAATCACATAAGTACTAATTTTGCTGAATTATTAGGCGGCAATAATAAAGATAAGGTAATTAAAGAACAGCTTAATAACATAATAACCAGGTATATTAAAAATGAAAAGATAAAAGTCGAGGGATACAGCTTAACAGGGCTTGTTGAGAAGCTGTATCAAGAAATGGCGGAACTTTCTATCCTTACTCCACTTCTTGACATACACAGGACGGACATCGAAGAAATCAATATAAACAGGTGGGACGATATAAAAGTACACTATGACAATGGTGAAATCATTAGTTACCCTGAAACTTTTAGAAGCCCGGAACATGCACTTGATGTTATAAAAAGAATGTTAAAGCAGGAAAGTACCCTGATTCTAGACCAGTCAAGACCAATTGTGCGTGGACATTTACGCAGCCGAATAAGACTTACTGTTTTAGGAGAGGGAGTAATTGATAAGGGGGCTGGTGTTAGTGCTTCATTACGTATCATAAATCCTAAACAATTTAAGGGAACTGATTTTATTACAAGAGGAACAGCTACGGAAGAAATGCTTGAAACATTGTCAATTCTCACAAGATATGGTGTATCAATCTGTATCACAGGGGAAACGGGAAGTGGAAAAACAACTCTGCTTATGTATCTTTCCAGCAATATTGATAATAATAGAAGAATTTTTTGCATAGAAGAAGACGTAAGAGAGTTTGACCTTACAAAAAGAGATGACAACGGTAAGGTCATAAACAATGTAATTCACACACATACAAGAAAAAAGCGGAGATGACAAACAGAGTGTAGACCAGGATAATCTTCTTTGAAACGGCATTAACTATGAACCCGGATGTGATAGTTGTATCGGAAATGAAAGGCAAGGAAGCTAATGCGGCACAGGAAGCAAGCAGAACAGGGCATTCAGTCCTTACAACCACACATGCAGGCTCCTGTAGAGCCACATACAAACGAATGGTAAGTCTTTGTAAAAAAGCAGTATCAATGGATGAAAAAGAGTTATTGGAACTTGTGAAGGAAGCATTCCCAATAGTTGTATTTATCCAAAAAAAGATGATGATAATGTGAGGAGAATAAAGGAAATTACCGAATGTTATCTTGATGATGCGGAAAAGTATCAAATTAAAACACTCTATAGGCATGTAGTGGAGAGCAATGAGATGATAGATGATAAGATGGTGATAAAGGGCAAATATGATAGAGTGGAGGGTATAAGTAAGCAGCTTAAAGAAAGGCTTATAAATAAAAATATTACAAAAGAGTTGTTAGATAAGCTCATATAGACGGAAATAAGGAGGGATTATGACGGTTATAATAGAACTTGCGGTATTTTTCCTTATAACTTATGGACTGTTTAGACTATTTAATATACACATAGCGGATGTAAGAAAAGAAATAACTGAGGTATTTGCAAAGCAGGAGTACACATTAAAAAGGAAAAATACTTATAGCAAAAGGGAAAAAGAAGGAAAAACAAATTTATTAAAACTGATTAATGATACGAAAAAGCTATTGATACTTACCAACAAGTATGAAAAAGTTTGAATTAATCTGTTTTTGCGTCAGTAGCGGGCAGCCT
Organism: uncultured Catonella sp.; assembly: GCA_916439065.1. GTDB lineage: Bacteria > Bacillota > Clostridia > Lachnospirales > Lachnospiraceae > Catonella. The sequence goes on along the minus strand of CAKAGD010000001.1, from coordinate 279,405 downwards.
TGGTTCGGTTGTATTTTGTTTGGCAATTGGAAATCCGTACCTTGCAATTCCTCTTTCCATATCTGTTATAGTGGCACCGTTTATGTTTGTAAAATTCAGCACGAACAGGCTTGAACGTAAAAATTAGTGAAGAGCTTGAAACTGCACTTTCAATCATTACAAACAGTTATATAAGGAGTGAAAATATAATACTTGAAGTAGAGGAAAAATATTAATTATATAAACGAGCCAGTCAAGGGTATATTTCAGAGTTTTTTTGAATGAATGTAATTACATCAATCCGGACATAAAAAAAGCAATCTTGCCACTCTTAGAGGAAAAGATTTCAGAACCGGTATTTGTAGAGTATTGTAATACACTTATTCAGTGCCAAAAATGACATTACATTAAAGTCAACACTGTACGGGATTGTAAAGAAACTTTCCAATATTAGAATCGTTACTGCAAGGCTGGATGGATTAATTTATGCACCAGTAAAAGAGTTTTTTATGATGATAACTATATATTTGGTTAATCTGCCGGCATTCTATTTGTTAAATAAAGAGTGGTATAGGATAGTAACAGATACTACTGCTGGCCACATAATGGTTGCAATTTCAATCGGTATTATAGTATTTGTGACATTTAGGGTATTAAGCCTTACAAAACCAATTACTTATAGGAGGTAGAATAAGTGTATTCAGTCTATCTGTTAGAGTTAGTATCAGTATTATTAATAATGACCGGCATATACAGATTGTTGCTTTTTATTACCGGCAGAGCTTCAGGTAAAGCGTATAAGACAGCAGCTAAGATTGTTGGCATAAAAGAAAAAGAAAGCGGGATATCAAGGCTTATCGATGACTTGGCAATAAAATTGTCCGGGTATATAAAACTTGATGACATGAGACAGGCAAAGTTAAAAGATATGTTAAGATATAGCGAAAGCGGGATGTCAAAGGAACCTAAAATATTTATAGCGGAAAACATTATAAAGTCAGTTATTATGTTCATTCCGGGAATAGTTATGCTGCCGGTATTTCCAATGGCAACATTTGGCTTTGCAGTAGTTTCAGCATTTTCATATTATGTAACTGAAAGCTCATTAAATAAAAATTACCTTAATAAAAAAAGGGAGATAGAATATGAACTTCCAAGATTCTGCTCTGTTATTGGACAGGAAGTAAAAGCAACTCACGATGTACTTGGCATCATTGGCAGATATATGCCAGGAGCAAATAAGGCATTAAGAGAAGAATTAAAAATCCTTGTTGCAGATATGAATTCAAGCAATTATGTCGCAGCCCTTACAAGGTTTGAAGTGAAGCTTGGCATAGACAAAATGTCAGAAATTGTAAGAGGTTTGATTGGAACTGTAAGGGGTGATGATACCGTGACTTATTTTGAGATTCTATCAAGAGACCTTGACCAATTAGAACTTCAAAGATTAAATGATATAGCTTCAATGCAGCCAGGTAAAGTAGGTAAATACCAGCTTATTATCCTGGTTGTAATGGTTATGAACTATGTAGTAATAATGCTTATGTATGTTATGGGGCTTGATAAACCATTTTAGAAAGGAACCTGTATATGACAAACAAAAACTCATTAATCTAAAAAAGGGATAACAAAGGAGGAACTTACATTGAACTTACTTTCGCAATATTAGTGATTGCTATGCTTTTTAGCAATTGTAGTAGATTTTTTTCCCTGTTTTTGTAAAAAAATAAAGGCTTTTAAATGAGTATGCAAGCTACACAGCAAGAATGATAGCTCTTGAAGGTGGAATAAATGACAAGGTAATAGATGGAATGAATCTATACAAGACCACGGAAGGCCTGTCAACAGCTACAGAAGATTTTAGTGAATGTGAGTTTTACAGGGATAAGGAAATACAGCTTAATTCACTTGTTTCTGTAAAGGTAAATGATGAATACAGTGTAAATATAATTGGAGTTCCTTTTTCAGTACCCATTTCAGCAAGTGCATTGTCAAGAAGTGAGGTGTATCATAAGTGATAAAAAAGATAACGGATTATGTTAAAAATGAAATTGACAGGGTAGTAAATAAGTTACAGGAAAATTATGGGGGTGTTTATATTACAATGATGTGGGTGTTGCTGGCAATAATGCTAATAATGGCAGTTTACCTTGAATACAGCCGCATAAGTCATATATTAAAGACAGTGGATACAGCTTACGAAAGAGCCCTAACAACTGTAGCTGTAAACAATTATGACGAAATATATGAGAATGTAAGAGAAGAAGAGGCCTACGGAGGCGGATTTAATGGCGGAAATGAAGGTGAATATGGAATAGATGAAGCTCCTATTTATTTTGATGCCACAGATTATGGAGAAATTGAAGATGAGCTTGTAGGGACTTTTTGGGATTAACAAAGTTTTTGGAAAGCGAAAAGTATCCAGGGTCACAAAATGACAGCAAGAGTGAATATTCATTGAGCGATTTTCAAGCAGAAATAAGGCAGGAAGGAACTGATATAGACGGTAAATATCGTGTTGATGGCAAAGTGAAGGTAAGTGTTCCCTACATACTTTATGGGAAAGGAAATCACAAGCCTGGAGCTTGAGGTAAAAAGTAAAAGCAACCTGGCGGACAAGATGGTAGATTGAGGAGAATATGAATAGAATAATACTTATGGGAAGAATTACAGCTGATACGGAGATTAAAGAGGGTAATGGTATAAAAATATTGTAATTTTTTTCAATAGCAGTTGACAGAAACAAAAAGAATGGATCAGAAGCTGCTACAGACTTTTTTTAACTGTACGGCATTTGGGGCAAAGTGCAGAATTTGTAACAGGTTATCTTAAGAAAGGCCAAAGGATACTGATAAGTGGGGCAGTGCATATAGACAGTTATGCTTCAAAAACAGGTGAAAAGAAGCTATCAGTAAATGTTGCAGTTGATACTGTTGAAAATGCAGATGGAAAGAAAAATATTGAGAATGCTGAAACTAATGATTATTAATTTAATGAGCAGGAAAGGAATAATATATGGCAGCATTAGGTAAAGTTCTCCTTACTATTGCTAAGAAAGTCGCTGTAGACAAAGTTACCGGCAAAGACAAAGATGGAAACAGTGGGTTGTTAGTAGCTGCAGGCATAGTACTGGGATTTATATTACTTGTGGCTGCATTTTTGCAGTACCTGGTTGAGAATCCAATTGATGCATTACGGATTTATTTTTTTCTGATGACGAGATAAAAACTGTAGAAAAATTTCAAAAAAATTCTGAAGTCCAAAAAGAATACAGAGGTTTATCCGGTTCCTTTAACTGTTTTAGATGAAAAACTGCTAATGAGCTTTTGGCAGCAATACAGTACTAGCTAATAAGCTCATAGCGGAATCTTATAAGCATCTTGGGAAACCGTATGTGTGGGGGACTAACGGACCAAACAGTTTTGATTGTTCCGGTTTTGTTGCTTATTGTTTGAGAAACAGCAAAGTGCAGCAAGTATATTCAAGACCTAACTGTAGGACACTTTGGTCAAATGATATAGAGCCCGTAAAAAGAGGAGAGGAAAGACCAGGTGATTTGATATTTTTTCAAGGAACACAAGCGCTCATTGGGGCAAGCTATGTGGGGATATATCTTGGAAACAACAAATTCATAGAAGCTAATTCAAGCTTAGGAGTTGTGGTAAGTAATTCCAATACAAGCTGGGCAATGGAGCATTTCTATGGATTTGGCAGGCCTAAAGCACTTGTAGACGATGTAGAAATAAAAACCACAACAAGCGAAGATTCGATAAATAAGCAGGAAGAAGTTAAGAAAGAGAAAGATGGAAAGGATAATAAAAAAGATAGTAAGTCTAATAATAAAAAAGATAAAAGCAAAAAGAAAGACGGAAAAGACAAAGGAAAAAAGGGAAAGGATAAAAAATGAAGAATGATGAAATGATTTTAGGCTATGATATTATCTTGAACTATATGCACGTTCTGATAATACAATTGAAGAGCGTATGGACATAGATTTTGAAAGAATAAAGGAGGGATTAATGATATACAGGGACTTGTGTGCAGAAAGATTTTTGAATATAATATTGATGAACTAAGCAGCTTTGCCCAGGTATATATAAAAAATGGAAACGGATGGTATTATAATGGATTATAAGGATAAGAAGGAAGAGCTTTCAGAGGAAGTGCTTACAGTTCCTGAGACCGCCAGCATGCTTGGAGTAACAAGGCAGAATGTTCACAGGCTAATAAAAAATGGCACTTACAAGCCTTTTAAGTACATAGCTGAAAGACGAACCGGAAAAATGATGCCTCTTCTTTTGAAATCGGAAGTACTTGATGTTGAACGAAAAAAGCTATTAGAAAAAAGAAAATTTAGGGAAGAGCATATAATTGCCTCTCTTGCAAAGAAAATTATGAAAAAGAGACTTCCTGATTTCATAGAAGATATCGATAACGGTTTAATTGATGAGCAGAGTGCCCCAAATCGCAAGACAGGATATATAAAATTAAATGAGTTTGTTAAATATGCCTGTAAGTATGGTATAAATCTTGATAACCTTATTAATTCTGATTCAGTGAGTTATCTTTTATTAGACAATGGCATATCCGATAACATTGTTGATTTTTTTAAAGAAATATGAGATAAAAACCTAGTTTTGACTTGCAAAAAAGACAGGAAGTATGCACTTATTGATAAAAAAACCTGGTAGAGCAGGCGATAGAAAAAGGAAAATCAAGAAACTAGGCATAAAAAATAACTGAAACCACATAAAAATCTAAGAATGCTATAATGTTGATATTTTAAGGCATTTATGGTATAATTACTATGAAAATGTAGACATAAGAAGTTGGGGTTGTCATATTAAATATGACAGGAAAGGAAGGCTGTTATGAATAAAAAGAATATCATAATAGGAAGTGTTATTATAGCTGCTACATTTGGGATATTGCTTGCAGGTTCATCATATTGGACCTATCGTAATGAAAAATAAGAGTAATGTTATGGCTGAAGAGCTAGAGAAAAAAGAACAGGTTGATAAAAATGCAGAACAGTTCCAGCAAGAGGCTAAGCTGGAAACCATAGCAATACAAAAATCAGATATAGCCATTAAGCCTGGCAAGAGTTATAAGGTAAAAGAAAGCCGAACTTAAAGAGAAGATAGCAAAAGAAGAAGGCTGTTGAAAAGAAAAAGAAGAAAGCAAAAGCCAAGGCAAAGAAGAATAAAGAGTATGTAGTTGATGGTATAGACTACTCAGGACTTTTTAATAATGGCACTAAGAAGGTAAGTGAGGATGACAGATATACAGCCACCCTTAGCGATGATGAAAAGAAGGTTTATGAGGCTAAGAATAATAAAAATAAGAAGAAAAAGCTGACAGCAACCAAAAAGACTGTACCTGACAGCTATGAGGAGCAGGCACAGGGTAATACAGCTAAGGTTGATAAGGCAGTCGTAAAGGATAAGAATGGAAAGGTTGTTAAGGATACAACAGCAAAAGCTGACTGGAACGACATAATAAATTCCTGTCTTAAGGATGAAAACGGTAAACTTATAGATAATAGTGAAGAAGCTTCAAATAAGAGATATGCTAAAGAGCATGGACTTACAGTTGAAGAAGTTGAGAAAATGGTGAAAGATGGGTATTTTAATAATGGCGAAAGCCAGACAAGTTTTGGTGCTGTCGGCGATGGCTCACCTGAAGATGATGCAGGAATGGATTTTGAATAGTTAGATGTAAATATGTAAACATTAGAGAATGGATAAATTCCATTCTCTTTTTTCATGAAGAAATGGAGTAAGTGTATAAATGAAGATAAGAAAGCTGATAAGGTCATTCATATTTCTTTTTTCAGTAACCCTGATTATGCTTGGATTTACTGCTCAGGTAAGGGCAACAGACATAAATCTTGGCTCTCAGTCTTCTCAAGACATGGGTAGAGGTGGTAAAAAAGGAACTTGGTGGAAGGCTGGAGATTATGGTATAAGGTTTACTGTGGTAAACCGTAAAACGGGAGTAAGGGTAGCAAGAAGCATTGACTATTTTAAGTTAAATGATTTTAAAAATAAGGAAGTGTGGCATACTGGAGGAGATAATAAGCTAGAATACATATACCTTAGAAATAAGAAATTTGCAGTTGACCATAAACAGCCTTATGCCTCTAAAGATAGGGGGTATGCTTATTTGCGGGGAAGTGACCTTTGGAATGTAATCAGTGTTGGTAAATCACAAAAAACCAGCTTAAAAGATATAAAAAGAAAGTATCTAAGCAGTGATACCTTCCTTACAAGGGTGGCAAAGGACATGGGAGGAGGTATTACCCTGGAGAAAATAAAGAGTAAGGAAAACACCTTGGTATTTGAGCCTATATACTACTTTCACTTAGATGGCAGGTACTATGCACTCACATCTACAGAAATAGCCCTGTATGATGCTGAAGCAAGGATGAAGGGCAAAAGCACCATATATAACGGACATGTTTCATTCTCACACAAGGCAATTCCCCTTGCTGCCTATCTTAAGAAAGACAGATATGGAATCGAACCTTACAAGGGCGGTGTCAGGGTTTTTACAAATGCAGAAATAGCCACACAGATGGGTGTGGAATGCTTGAGGGAAAAGGCGGAGAAAAGAAGATTCCGCCTAAACTTAGGGTGCCTGATTATACATACAGGGTGGATACTGATGTATATACCTCAGTAATAGTAACAGCAGGCAATGACGCAACCCCTGATAATCCAATCAGAGTAAACTTTGACATTCCGGGAGTGGGAAGGATTAATTCAGGAGATGTATATGTGCCAAAAGGAAGGAACCAGCTCGTGTGGGTAAGGTGGCATACACCCAAAGAGCCTGTAGATATGGAGATTACGGCAACAGCCACACATTCGGGGAAAAGCGAGACAAAGACAATAATGGCAGATATTGAGAAAAAACCCCTGTGGGAACCGCTTAATCCTAAAGCGGATGATCAGAAGCCCTTAGCCCTTGCTGACTTCGACATGAATTTCAGGCCCTCAGAATCAAAGATAACTGATACTGAAAGGAAAGAAGAACAGTCATGGAGTGTTTGGGAGACTGCATATCATCCCAACGGTGATTTTATAGGATGGAAAAGCACAGTGCATAGGGATGCCAAAGGAAATATAACCGGAGTAAGTTACTACCCTGAATATGACAATGATGCCTATTACAGCTTTGGCAGGCATAAGTATAAAACATCTTATGCCCCGAATGGAAGCAGTGTGGCATATATAGTAAACGGAAGGATGCCAGCAGAACCAAAGAAGTTTTCAGTAAAACTAGAAGAAAGCAGCATGGATGTACACCCGGCAAGTACTGCTTCAAGGGCAAATCCTGATAAAAAAACTATGTAAAAAAAGCGGATATGGAATAGGTGCAGATATTTCGATGAAGATAAAGGGAAATGGGATAGGAGCTGTTACAGGATTTCAGACTTCAAGATATTTCTTTCCTGAGTTTAATTATAAAAAGTACTGGAGATGGGGAGACAGGATTGAGCAGACGAACGGATTTCAGGAGCTGACTGATAAATTTACCCTTCCTAAGAACAATTACAGCTACACTGGCTATAAGGGGACATCAGACGGAAGGTTTCATTTCCTTCCAATCTGGTATCCTGATGGAGTATATGACATATATGCAGAAGTAAATGATTGTTGGACACCAGCAGGGGAATTAAAGACTAATCTTGTGGGTGAAATAACCTGTAAAGGGGCCTTATGGGACGACTGGCATATACAACCAGGTAAATAATGCTCAAGATGTGGTAATGACACAAAAATGCCATATCTAAGCAGTATAATGTGGTTGAGGAATAAGCTCAGGGGTAACACTTACCTCGTCCCTGTGCAAGGGGTTAGAAATATTGCACCTAGCGAAAAGTGTTGCCACTTAGGTTATGGCAGACCCAAGCGTAGGTGGGGGTGGTATAACTCAGGAATACGCTAAAACCTTTAAAGGGAGTTTTGATGAATAATCAGGACTCCCTTTAATCTTGTAAAAAGGAGAAGCTTAACTTATGAAAAAGGTTCAAGAAATATTAAAAATGTTTGGGAGACTTAACAGTTCAGAAATTGAAATAAAATCTGAAAATTTGAATTTAAGCATGTTATTTCTGAAAACGCAACTGTTACATTTATTGGGAGTGCATTATATACATAGTGATTTTAGAAAAATTAAAGGCAGGGAATTGTTAAGGGAAATATTATATAAAGACTATTCAGATGAGGAAATATATGAAAAAAATAAATGAAAAATAACCCAGAGCAATTAGACAATGTTAAAAAGCAGGATATATTACTTCAAGGAGTTTATGTATAACATAGACAAAGCTGAAATAGTTGAAATGACTAATCCTCATACTAAACTAAAAAGCCATCACTTAATACTGCAAAGTGTTGATAATCAGTATCTTCAGCTTGGAATTGCTAAAGGAGAGGTTTTGGACTATTTTGAAACTTTTATTGTGAGAAAAAATGATGATTATTTCCAAGATACTACAATAATCGAAAAAGTGACAGGAATATACCGGTATGATGATGAATGTAACCTGATACCGTTTTCATTTGACCCGGTAAAGGCTGAAAAGCTAGAAAAAGAATATAGAGAACAAAATGATGATAGTGATATAGCTGATAATCTTAGCTATGATACAGCTGAAGAGGAGTGATAATGAAATTTAAATTATTATTTCTTGTATAGAGTAAAAATGTTGACATAGGCACTTGCCTCATGATATCTTAATGTTAAGAAGAATAGTTTGTTGGAGGCTATATGACAAGAAGAGCGTATGCAACGCCAGAGAAGCAGGCTGAAGCAAGCCGTAGATATTTTGAGAATAACAAAGATGCCAAATTAAAGAGAAAGATTAAAAACTACAAATGGAGTGGGAAAAAATTCATACTTGAATTTGCAAATGAAAATGAACTAAAGGAGTATGAAGAGTATATTAAAGCCAGAAGGGTACAAATAGAATGAACCATAATAATAGATGCTTACAGCAAAAGGGCAGAGATATACTATTATTTGAAATAAGGAGGTGATAAAAATGCGAACAATTGATTTTAAGGCTAATTTGGAGATTGTAAAACTAGATATTTTGAGTAGTGAAGCAGAGTATCTTAAACTCCTAGAAGTTGTTGGAAACAATCAGAGATATGACTTTACAAGTCAATTAAGTATCTATGATAAAAAACCAAATGCCACAGCTTGTGCCAAATTTCGCTATTGGCGTGAACGATTTAACCGAACGGTTATGCAAGGAGAAAGAGGAATTCCAATTTTAGAGGACCATGGTACATATCAAAAGGTGGATTATATCTTTGATGTCAGTCAGACTGTTTCCTTAAATAGGAATGTCAATGAAGTAAGCCTTTGGCGATTTGATAAGAAAGCTCATGCAGGTGTCTTAAAGGAAATGATAAGTATCAAAGGGTATGAGAAAAGCGAAAGCGAACTTGAAAATATCTTTTCTCTAAGCAGAATCTATGGTGATGATAAGATTGACAGCCTGATGAATGAGCTTAGAATCATTGATGATGACAGAGTATCCTTTGCCAAATTTATAAGATATTCCATTAGCTATGCAGTAGCCTCAAGGTTTAAGTTGGATTTTCCGGGAGATTATGAACTGTTAAGAAAAAATGTTTCAAGGCTTGATAGCATCTCCTTTATGAGCGTTGGAAAAAAACTGTATCGGATATTAGCGGAAGTATTATTGAAGCAACGATTCAGAAAAAGTAAAAAAAGCTTGATAAAGAAGTTTTTAAGAGAAAAAGAAGAATATAATAGAATTAAAGATGAAAAATGAGGAGGTAGAAGAAAATGTACTTCGACGAACTGATACGAAAAGATTTGATGAAATCGAGAGAGTTAGACGAAATGGAGAGTACGGACGAAATCGTAGAGTATATCAGGGAGAAAGCACTAGACAACTTGGAGGAGCAGACGGACTTTATGGAGGAATATCCGATTCCAATCTACGCAGAGATGAGGCTGGATTATCTTTCGTACAGCGAGGAGCAGAGCCGCTTCGATATGTTAGTGGATTTATACCTGGAAAAGGAACTGACCAATCATCTGATGGACATTCAGAAACAGGCGATAGAGTTTATCAGAACAGAGGAGCCGGGAATGATGAAGGCTTGGCAGATAGAGGACGAGAGCAATCCAAAATACAAAGCGATGATGTCGGCTCTAAGGGAGATGGCTATCAAGGCAGTGGTGGAAAGCTAAAAGACAATACCGATACAGAAAAAAAAGAAGCTGATGAAGCTTCTTTTTCTTTGCCTAAAAATACTTATAGTCAGATTAGCCTTGAAATACCGGTTAATCAAAGGGTAAAGGATGTTTTCCTGATAAATGGAAGTAATCGAAAGGGAGGAAGACTTCCCGTCATCGCAGAGTTTTCTAAAAGAAAGAGTATAGAAGAATTGAGTGATTACCTCAAAGAAACATTTGTTGGAGGAAACGGATTTTATATAGATGAAAAAGAAGTGTGTTCCTGGTATTCGGATAAGGGCATATATATCGCTTATGGAATATCTGCAAGAGGAAATAACGAGCAGATTTTGAGTTGGAATGATACTGCGATTAGGATAAATGAACTTTTAGAAAATGGTGAGTTTGCTACAAATGTGGAGCTAATAGAAGCTTTTGATTATGAAAGGGATAAGATTTCAGAGTCATTATGCTATCTTATTCATGATTTAAGTGAAGAAGGCATAGAACAAGGATATTTCAGCTCTTTTGAAATAGGTGGAAACTTTTCACAGGAAGTAAAAAGACTATCTGAAACATTAAAAAATCCTGAGTTTCTGAAAAAAATAATCAAAGAATATGATAGATTTTTATTAGGTTACAAGGAAAAAATAATGATGTATTAAGGTTTCAAAAATCATCAAGTTGATAGCATCTACAAAAAAGTTGCTTGAACTTGAGCTGCCACGAAAGAAATATAATACCAATCTGACAGAGCTTCCAAAAGTTAAATCTTTATAACTGAAGATGAAATCCTTTGCTACCCTTACAAGAGGAAGCCAAATAGATAAAGGAAAAGAACGAATTGCTAATTTTTTTCTTGCAAAACATAGTCTGCAAGAAAAAGTGGAATTTCTGAAAGATGAATATGGGATAGGTGGAAGCACAAGGGCAGTACCTGGGACAATAGAAAGCAGTGAATGGCACGATGCCAAAGGCCTTGTATTAAAAAAGAGTGATTGTAATGATGTTTTCCTACCATGGTCAAGTGTAGCAAAACACATTGACGAGCTGCTTAAAAAAAATCTTTACTTTAGCAAACAGCGGTTAGAAAATAATACAGAGATAGAGAAAGAGTACGCAAATTCAACACCAAATTATTACCATAAGGACGAACCTGAAAATTTAATGACCGATGAAATGCTGAAAAGAGTACCTGAACTTTACTCTCAGGAGGACATTGATTTAGAAGATAAGGTAGTTCATGCTGCATATATTATTCCATTTAGGAGCAACTGGACTTGGTATATGACTGAATATGATAGGGCGACTGGAGATGCTTTTGGACTTGTGGTTGGATTTGAGCCGGAATGGGGATACTTTAATATCGAGGAATTAAAGGAACTACATGCACAGAGGCTGATTTTAGAGGATTTTCCGAAGACCTTTAGAGAGATTAGGGACACAGAGCTTATAAAGCAGATGAGTGAGGAGGAAATCGACCAGGTATTTAATGGACAGCTTTCACAGGCAGATAAGCAAAGGGAACAGGAAACCTTTTATCTTAGCGATGAAATGGGGATTTCTTTGGAAGAAGCAGAGAAATCTTAGACGACAAGAATAGGGTTTCGGGAGTTAGTATAGAGGAAGCGGGAAATACAGTTCCTTTCACTGATGTAATTCCCGTGCAGTCTATTCTGCTTGAGCATTCCGGACAAAAAGAAGCATTAGAGCAAAATGAAAAGGCAAAAGAACTTAAAATTACAACTCATAATTTTAAGATTACAGAGGATACCATTCCTGAAAAACTTAGTCCCGGTGAAAGAATAAACCATAACATTGAAGCAATCTCTATGCTTAACAGAGTGGACAGTGGAGAAAGGGAGCTTGATATATCTGCACAGGAAGTATTGGCGAACTATGTTGGATGGGGCGGGCTTCCGGAAGTCTTTGATGAGAGTAAGGAAGGACAGTGGAAAGGGGCTAGAACCTTCTTAAAAGAAAACTTATCACAGACTGAATACGAAGCAGCTAGAGAATCTACCTTAACCAGCTTTTATACTCCGAAAACAGTTATTGACAGTATGTACTCTACCCTTTTAGAAATGGGCTTTAAGAATGGAAATATACTTGAGCCGTCAATGGGTATAGGAAATTTTATTGGGAATCTTCCTGATGAAATGAAAAATAGTAAGTTTTACGGAGTGGAGCTGGACTCTGTTAGCGGACGAATTGGAAAGCTTTTATATCCTGAAAGTGATATACAGGTTAAGGGACTTGAAGAAACTTCCTTTTCTAACAACTTTTTTGATGCAGCAATCGGAAATGTTCCGTTTGGAGAGTACAAGGTCAACGACAGGGAGTATAACAAAAATAACTTTCTAATCCACGATTATTTCTTTGCTAAATCCATTGATAAAGTCCGCAATGGCGGTATTATTGCCTTTATTACATCTAGTGGAACAATGGATAAAAAGGATGAAAGTGTCAGACGATACATTGCAGCAAGAGCAGAGTTTTTGGGAGCGATAAGGCTTCCAAACAATACCTTTAAGGGAGTTGCCGGAACAGAAGTAACATCAGACATTATCTTCCTAAAGAAAAGGGATGCTGTAAGGGAAAGAGATAAGGAATGGTTGCATCTTGCAGAGGATAACAAGGGTTTAGTATATAATAAATACTTTGTAGAAAATCCTCACATGGTGCTTGGCTCTATGGAAGAAATATCGGGAAGGTTTGGAAACACGATAGCCTGCTTGCCAAAAGAAAATGCTGACTTAAAGGAGTTACTGAAAAAGGCAAGTAAAGAAATCGCTTCAAATGCCAAGTATGAAGAAATAGAGCTTTTAGATGATGAGATAACCTCAATTCCAGCCACAGATGATGTTAAAAACTTTTCCTATACCGTTATTGATAATGATGTATATTACAGGAAAAACTCACTTTTCATAAAGAAGGAAGTAACTGATAAAGATAAGGAGAAGATTAAGGATTACCTTAATCTTAATGCTGCACTAAAAAGATGTAATATACTTGCAGAAGGAAGATTTTTAGTGAAGATAAAAATAAAGGTATCACAAGAAAAGCTGAATGAAATCTATGACAGTTTTTTTCTAAAAAAACATGGTTTTTATTAATAATAAAAAGTAACACAAGAGCCTTAAAAGATGATAGCAATTTCCCTTTGGTATCGTCTCTGAAATCATTGATGACAATAAAAAAATTTTTAAATCAAAGAGTGATATTTTCACTAAAAAGAACTATAACAAAGGCAGTGGTTGTTGACCATGTTGATACTTCCCTTGAGGCACTGGTGCTTTCTGTATCACAAAAAGGCTATGTAGATTTTGAATATATGGAAAATCTGACAGCTAAAGACAGAAGCACTATTATTTCGGATCTTAGAGGAGAGATTTTCTTAAATATTCGTGAGGAGAATACAAGGTTTAATCAAGTCTTTTCTTTTGAACTTGAAGACGGAGATTTGCCTTTTAGCTGCAGTGATGAGAACAAATTCAAGTATACCTATGTGACTAAAGACGAGTATTTAAGCGGAAATATCAGAGAGAAAATTAGTATTGTAGACAGCTATATTGCCAGGATAAGACAGGCACAAAGGACATTTCCAGATGAACAAGAGCTGCTCTCAAATGAATTAAACCGCCTTGAATTTCAAAAGTCAGAGCTTCAAAAGGTTATGCCGAAGGAGCTTGAAGCTAGTGAGATAAATGTAAGGCTTGGTGCAACTTGGATACCGGCAAAGGATATAGAACGATTCATATTTGAAACATTGCGGACTTCAGGACGGGCGAGATGGGATATAAAGGTTAAATTCTCCCACCTTACAAGCGAATGGAATGTTGAGGGTAAAAGTAAAGACCGGGGAAATGACCTTGCAGAAATGACTTATGGAACAAGTAGAGTGAGTGCCTATAAGTTGATTGAAGACGCTCTAAATCTGAAGGAAACAAAGGTTTTTGACCAGATAGTTAATCCTGATGGTTCTAAAATATCCGCCTTAAATAAAAAAGAAACTATGCTTGCAGGACAAAAACAAGAACTTTTAAAAGAAGAGTTCAAACGCTGGATATTTAACGACCAGGAGCGAAGATATAGGCTTGTAAAGATATATAACGAGAAATTTAATTCAATCCGCAGCCGTGAGTATGACGGCAGCAATCTTACCTTTGATGGAATGAGCAATGGAATTGACCTATATGATCATCAAAGAAATGCCATCGCAAGGATTCTTTATGGGGGAAATACACTTCTGGCACATGTAGTAGGTGCCGGTAAGACCTTTGAAATGGCAGCTAGCTCTATGGAAGCAAAAAGACTTGGGATGTGTACGAAGTCTTTATTTGTTGTTCCTAACCACTTGACCGGTCAAATTGGAAGAGAGTTTATGCAGCTTTATCCGTTTGCCAATATTATGGTGGCAGACAAGAAAGATTTTGAACCGAAAAACAGAAAAAGATTTATCGGAAAGATTGCGACGGGTGAGTACGATGCAGTCATTATCGGGCATAGCCAGTTTGAGAAAATTCCGATGAGCAAAGAGTACCAGGAAAAACATATTAAAGACCAAATTGATGAAATTATCAATTATGTCGAAGAGTATAAGCATGACAAAAATCAGAATTTTACAGTTAAAGAGCTGCAAAAAACAAGAAAGAAGCTGGAAGCAAGACTTGAAAGCCTAAATGATGATTTCAAGAAAGACGATGTAATTACCTTTGAAGAGCTTGGTGTAGACAAACTTATTGTCGATGAAGCCCATAACTACAAGAACCTTTTACCTTTATACAAAAATGAGGAATGTGGCAGGCATTGGCCAGTCTGAAGCCTTTAAGTCTTCAGATATGTTTATGAAATGCCGTTATATGGACGAACTGACAAATGGAAAAGGTATCGTATTTGCTACAGGAACTCCTGTTTCGAACTCTATGGCAGAACTTTATACAATGCAGAGGTATTTGCAGTATGAAGACCTTAAGAAAAATGGACTGGAACATTTCGATTCCCTGAGCATCCACTTTTGGAGAAACGCAATCAGCTTTTGAGCTTTCACCTGAAGGAACCGGATACAGAGTTAGGACAAGATTTTCAAAGTTCTACAACCTGCCTGAGCTGATGAGTATGTTTAAGGAAGTGGCGGATATTCAAACGGCAGAAATGTTGAATCTCCCAACACCAAAAGCACACTATGAAGTAGTTAAGACAATGCCTAGTGATGAACAAAAAGATATACTAAAAGGTTTGTCCGAAAGAGCGGATAGAGTTAGACAAAGAGCAGTAGATCCTGATGAAGATAATATGCTTAAAATTACCAATGATGGCAAGAAACTGGCTTTAGACCAAAGGTTAATCAATCTTTGCTTCCGGATAATCCAGACAGCAAGGTCAATGTCTGCGTTAAAAAATGTATATTCAATATGGGATAAGACAAAGGCAGATAAGTCAACACAGCTTCTTTTCTCTGATATGTCTACACCAAAGGGTGACGGAGAATTTAATATCTATGATGATATAAGGAATAAGCTTGTTGCAATGGGAGTTCCAAAGGAAGAGATTGCTTTTATTCATGAGGCAGGTTCTGATACACAGAAAGATGAACTTTTTGCAAAGGTAAGAAAAGGAGAAATCCGAATATTAATGGGTTCTACACAAAAAATGGGTGCAGGCACTAATGTGCAAAATAAGCTGATTGCTATGCATGATTTAGATGTACCTTGGAGACCGGCAGACCTTGAGCAGCGAGCGGGCAGAATTGTCCGACAGGGAAATGAGAATGCCGAAGTAACCATCTACCGATATATTACCGAGAATACCTTTGATGCATACCTTTGGCAGACCATTGAGAATAAGCAGAAGTTTATTTCTCAGATAATGACTAGCAAGTTACCTGTCAGAGTTGCGGAAGATGTAGACGAAAACGCACTTAACTATGCAGAAATTAAGGCCCTTGCCACAGGTGAGCCGAAAATCAAGGAAAAAATGGACTTGGATAATGATGTTACAAAGCTGAAAATGTTAGAAGCGAACTATAAGTCAAATCATTATCGCTTAGAAGATAAGGTTATTAAAACCTATCCTGATGAAATTTCAAGGCTTGAGAAACTTATAGTGGCTGTAAAAAATGACATTTCAAATATAGAACCGCAAGGAGATGGCGACAACAAGTTTACTTCAATAACCATTACCGGGACTATGATAACGGACAAAAAAGAAGCTGGTGAAAGGCTGCTTGAATGTATAAAACAAATAAGGTTTAATGAGCATAAAGTAATTGGTAAGTACCGAAATATGGACTTGGAAGTGAGTTATAATTTCCTTACCAATGAGTATAACTTTAGCTTAAATGGTACCACAAAGCATTCAGGAGAATTTGGAACGAGTGCAGATGGTAATATTACGAGACTTGATAATGTCATTGAGAAAATGCCTGAAAAATTAAGGAGACTTGAAGAGGAACTGAACAATACAAAGGAACAGCTTGAAAATGCCAAAGAGGAACTTGAAAAGCCCTTTGAAAAGGCAGACGAACTGAGGGAGAAAATAGCTAGACTTGCAGAACTTAATATTATGCTAGAGGCAGGAAATGAGGCTAAAAACAAAGGATATTCGATTACAGAAAAGTTAGCTGAAAAAATAGTTAAATTTATCGAAAACTATGATAATTCCTTTGAGTATGGAAGCGTAACAGGACTATCCGGCAGGGAAGAGCATATAAGGACTGTTAAAGAAGATTATTTGAATGGTGAAGAAGGGAAATATATGAGCAAAATTGAAAAGCTTAAAAATGAAACATCTTCTGCACTAAAGGAGGCAACAAATATTGAAGTAGAGCTCCGTATGTGTAAAGAGCCAGGTAACATGAAATCATCTCTATGAAAACTCAAGTGAGATTAGTCAAGACTTAGAGAGGTAACTATATTACAAAAAAGACTGCTACTTTAATCAGTAGTAGTCTTTATTTATAACCTTCATCAACGAGCTGCATAATAGAAAAGAGGAGATAACTATGGAGAGAAATTTACCAGACAAGAAGGCTTTTGCAAGATGGTACATTGAGAAAGATTATTTCTTAAAGGATAAGGATGTAATTTTTCTTTCAGTATCCGGTAAAGATTTAGATAAGGTAGAAGAGATTTTTGCAGATTTTAAGTTTAATGATGGTAAATCTCTTAAAAGAAAAAAAGCCATTGAAATGGATACTGAAAAAGAAAAATATCATACTATTATTCTCAACAGATGTTGCAAAAAGAAGAATATAGGGTAGAATTTGCAACAGAACATGTATCTGAGGACTTATTAAATAGCATTGATGATATTACTGATGATATTGATTGGCATTACAGTAATGAAAAAACTATAACTGAATATGAATTGTCATTTAATACATCTTCCACCGGATTAAGGCCAGGAGACACTATTATCTATAAAGATAGAGTTTATAAGGCTGCCTGGATGGTTGATGATATTTTCAGCCCTACCGGAAGGCTTGGGCTAATTCCAGAGGATAAAAACGGCTATCAGATGGTTGTGAGGTTTATTGGAGACCATAATCTCTTTGATTTAATTGAAAAAGTCCAGGATAAAACAGCCGAAATACCTAAATATATCAGTAAAGCACTGGCTAGAGAAATAGTTGAATTTATGGAAAATTATGACAGAGCATTTGGATATACTGATGAGTTAGAGGGACAGTCCAGTAAAGAGGAATGGATAAATACAGTGCAGGAAGCATTTTCAAGAGGTGAGGGTAAAGGATATGTGGATACTGTATTAAGATTGAAGGAGGAAACTACCATAGCTATGAAACAGGCTATAAAAAATTGAAACTGAGCTGATTAAATGCAAAGAAAAAGAAAATGGTAATGAGTTAGTTATTGTTCAAGAAACAGAGGAAATAGTTGAGAGATAGCTGTAGAGCAGATAATATTTAAAGGAGAAATGTATGGAAAAACTGATAATTCCAATTGTTAGCACTGTAATTGTAATTTTGATAGGAATAGTAAGCTATATTATTTTTAAGAGAATAACATTAAAAGAAAAGGAGAAGGCAAAAGCGGAGGACCGTGGAGATAGTGCCCAGGATTTTACCAATGTACTTGATATAGATTCTGATAACTCGTTACTATATACAGCTGATGATAACATATTAAGCATAATTAGAATAGAATCAATATCACTAGCCCTAATGTCAGATGCTGAAAAGAAAAGTACAGCTGAATCCCTTACTACAGCACTGGGTAAATACGGGGATGCCTGGAAATTTATAGCAGTAAGCAGACCAGTTGATACAAAGCCTTTGATTGATAAATATAATAATATGTATTCACAGGCCGACAATGATGTAAAGAAAAAATTACTAAAAAATGCTGCTAGGACAATGGAAGGGCTTTTCGCTAGGAGGCGAGGTAACTGAGCGGCAATTTTACTTCATATTATGGAGTAAATATAAGGATAATGTATCAATAGGGAATTTTCTGAAGAAAAGAGGACTCTTTATAAGTTCAATGAACGAGGCAAAAGGCGCAAGTAGTGATTGCGGGAAAGTCTGAAATGATAAGAGTATTTAATCTTTATTTTAATCCTTCAGCTTTTAAGTTACGAGGATTATGATATTGATGATACTAGAGTAGCATTTTTAAAGTCATAGAAGTTAGCGTATATAAAAAGTTTATAAAGGAGATATAGAAAATGGTTGAAAAGAACACAGCTTTGCTTGATATAATAGCACCTGTAAATGTAAAAATTAAAAAAGACAGCCTTATTTTAGGAGAAAATACAACACAGTGTTTTGGTGTTATTAGCTATCCACAGTCTGCAAAATACGGTTGGCTGTCAGAAATAACGAATATTCCCGGCACAGTAGCATCAATCAGTTTTGAACCGGTAAATTCAGAAGAATTTTTAGAGCATCTTAATAAAAATATATCAGTCTATGCGGCTGATGCAAAAGAAGCTAAAAACGAACTTGAGAGACTTAGAGCAGAACAGGCAATGAACAGTGGAAAAACAACTTCTAAAAAAAGAATTGATGTAGGAGGAGAACAAGTAGGCCTTGTAAGTACGGCAATTATGAGTGTTGCAAGTAATATTGAAACATTGGGCAAGATTTCACGGCGACAAAAGAGTGCAGCCAGTTTAATAAAATGTAAAGAAAGACTGCTGTCATTTAGACAGCTTGATGCCTTTTCTCAAATAAGTCCAACATCGGGTAAAAATAAGAATATTTCATCAATGATTGACAGGATTATGCCATTATCATCACTGGTATATGGTTTTCCTCATTCTCACGGTGGTTATACTGATGATGATGGATATTATCTTGGTATGGATGGAACAGGGGGACTTGTAATTCTTGACACCTGGAAAAGGTCTGGTGACAGAACCAATTCCAACATGGTAGTCCTTGGAGTTCCCGGAAGTGGTAAATCAACTGCAGTTAAGCATATAATACTTAATGAATACATGCTTGGAAAGAGAATTATAATTATTGATCCGGAGCGTGAATATAAGGAAATGTGTAAAGTATGTGGTGGTGAC
Source organism: uncultured Catonella sp. (assembly GCA_916439065.1). Taxonomy (GTDB): domain Bacteria; phylum Bacillota; class Clostridia; order Lachnospirales; family Lachnospiraceae; genus Catonella. The sequence goes on along the minus strand of CAKAGD010000001.1, from coordinate 259,668 downwards.
TGGATAAATGCTGCAGGAGGTAAGGGGAAAATCAACCCGCTTCAGATAAAAGCAGCTGTTAAAGACCTTCAGAAAGATTTTTGATGATGAAAAATGAAGATGTTGAAGAAGAAAAATACAAGTGAACTTGTAATTCATTTAAAAAATCTTGAAGTCTTTTTTAGCTTATATATGAATAACCTAACGGACAGAGGCCTTGCAGTACTAAAAAGATGCCTCATAGCACTTTATAAAAGATTTGGTATTGATTGGAATACGGATAATAGCCGCCTATCAGCAAATGATTACCCAATAATGGAAGACTTATATAATTATATGCTGGATGAAGCTGAAAGAATGAAAAATGAAGGGGACGATGGGTTCAAAGAATATGAAGATTTAGCTAGATTGTTAGAAGATGCAGCAAAGGGTGGAGATAGTTTTCTGTGGAATGGGTATACCACTTTAAGCTCTGATGCATCCCTGGTAGTCCTAGATACAAAAGATTTACAAGACAGCTCTGAGAGAGTAAAGGGAACTGAATATTATCTACTTTCAACCTGGATGTGGGGTGAAATGAGTAAGAATCGAACTGAAAATGTAGTAGGTGTATTCGATGAAGCATACTTATTAATAGATAAAAGAGTTCCGCAAACATTAGCATTTTTAAGAAATGCCAGCAAAAGATGCAGAAAATATGAAGGTTCAATGATAATTATTAGCCATTCAGTTGTAGACTTTTTAGATGATTCTGTAAAGATGTATGGGCAAGCGTTATTAGACCTTCCAACATATAAATTTATATTTGGATGTGATGGTGAAAAATCTAAAGCAGACCAAACAATTGTACAACCTCAATGAATCTGAAGAGGAATTGTTACTATCTAAACAGAGGGGGCAGGCTCTATTTTTTTGCAGGCAGTAAAAAGAATGCATATTGACTTCAAAAATTCCTGAGTATGAAAAAAAGAGTATATAGGTAAGTCAGGTGGTTGTTAATAAGACTTATATGCAGCTGCATAAAGGGTGGCTGCATATAAGCAATCAAAGGTATAATAGGAGGTAATTCAAGTGAATATTGTTAACTGCTATAATAAAAAAATAATGATTACCATATTGACTTTAGGCAATTGTTGGAAGAAGATGAATTTGCCGAATATGAGGAAAAAGCTAAGGTCTAGAAACATATCGTTTACCGATATAGCAAAAAGAACCTTCATCAGTAAACGAAATTATTTCAAGAACTGTACACAACTATGTTATCAATCCGGATGAGCTAAGATATATTATCCTGGATAAAAACAGTTATTCTTGATGTTTCGTCTGACAGTTTAATTAAGCTAAAGAATGCTATCAGAGAGTACGCTGTACATTTTCAAAAATATGATTATAATTGAGCAGGGCGGTGATCCCTATTGGAGATTTAAAAAGGGAATCTGGCAACGGTAGAAACTTTTATCTTTTCACAGAGTCAGATAGAAACAAGCTAATAAGTGATGTACTTGATAAGATTATAGAGATAGAAGATAATCCTGACGATAAAAATGGCTAATAAATCGAGCTTTTAATATATCTAAAATTGATGATAGCAAGGAAGAAAAAGGAAATGCGGCCAAGAGTAAAGCAAATAAGATAAAAGCAAAAACTGCTCTTGAAGAAGATAAGGAATCAGAACCTGAGCATCTTCAAGAAAGCCTTCAGGAAGAATTTGAAAATAAGAAAGAAAAGCTGACTGAAAAAAATTGTCAAAGGAATTAAAGGTAAAAACCGAAAAAGGGAGACTGAAAAAGAAGAAAAAGTGAGAAGAAGCAACATAAGGAGGAGGCCTTCGAAGATATAAATAATGAGAATGAGACTGTAAAGGTGCCCAAGCTGCATTCAAATCCAGATTTGCTTAAGCATTTACAGCCTATTGATACGGAAGCAAGAATAGAAACAAGAATAAATAGGCAGGAAGAATTGTCTGTTAAAGAGATGTTAAGGAGAGGTAATGGTCCGGGTAAAGATAAAAAAATATAATAAGTAATTCTGTTGATGATAGTAGAGTAAACAGATTTACGGAAGAAAAGGCTTAATCAAGCAGTAAAAATGACACATCTGCTAGAAAGAAAAAAAGAGTTGGAATACCATAAATAACATTATCATAATCAGAGGGCTTTATGGTAATATATCGGCAACATTTCTCTCTTGTAATCGCAAAATACGCTTCAAAGTAACAACGCCAGCATAGCGTATATTAATGATTCCCATCTATGATTTTTTTATACGGTGCAGAACTATGGTATTAAGAAAAAGTGGCAATTTTTACGTACGGGATAATATAGTATTTTTTTGGAGAATTTTATGGCTATCCCGGATGTCAATTTTTACATAATTGATAGTAAGGAAGCGTATTATAGTAAGAAGGAGGCACTTTTAGAAAACGGATTTAAGCCATATTATTTAGTAGTTGCTAATGGTGACGCTAAGGGAATAAGTTTCTTAAAAAATGAAGAAGGGATGTTAAAAGCAAACGGAATTGATGAGTACAGAATGATTGTAAAGGATGTTAATACAGAGATGTATAACTTTCTTTACAAGGAGCTTAATCCGGACAAGATAATAGAATATAAACATATAGACAATGGTCCATTTGGTTCCCTTGCCAAGAACAGCAGCATTGCAAATGACTTATATAGGATTTTTGAAGAGATTGATGAAAACAATCGAGGTGAACAGATTAGTACTTTGGAAATCCAGGAGCTTGAAGAAGACTTAGAGATTTAAAAAACAGACAGCAGAGTGAATTAAGCTCTGCTGTTTCTTATGGTTTCTCTTAAAAGTTAATTAAGATATCTTAATCTTAATGCAAAAAGCTATCATTGTCAAGCATTTTTATACAATGACTAGTGGTACTATGTTTTCAAAGACTTTAATTTTAAGATTGGAGAGGATATGAGTAAATATAAAGGCAAATTTGACAGGCTTGAAAAGGCAATTTACCATATGATTATGGATATGGCCAGTGATATTTTCAAAAATTCTTTTTAGAAGAATACGATGAGGAAATATTGGAAAAATCGTGACAAGCGAAGATATAGAAACATTGGACTTAGAAATCAAAATCTAAAGACTATTTTTTTGGGACTGTACAATATAAAAGACATCTATATTTTGACAGGAAAAAAGCTTCATATGTGTTTCTACTTGATGAAAACTTGGAGCTTGAAACGGTAGGGAATTATACCGTGAATCTTGTAGACAGAATCAAGCAGCTTGTTACGGAAGTGCCATACAGAGAAGTAGAAGAACAACTTGAAAAATTTGACTAATATAAGACTGAGCCATCAATCAGTATGGAATCTTGTGCAAAAATTAGGCGGCGAAATTTATAGTGACTATGAAGACATGAAGAATAAGGAACAAAGTGGGATGATAGATACGGAAATACTTTTTGAAGAACATGATGGGGTATATTTAAAGTCTAGGGAGAAAAGTAATGATAAAGGCATTGAAGTCAAGGCCGGGACACTATATACAGGTTGGGAAAAGACTGGAGAAAATAAATATAAACTAGAAAATAAGGTTGTATTTGCAGCAGCCATATCGTGTGAGAAATTTCTTGAAATAAAAGAAAACTTGGCAGGCTATACTTATGATATGTATAAGGTGAAGCATCGGGTAATGAATTGTGATGGCGCAGGCTGGACCTTTAGAAACAGCGACCAGACATCTATTAAGCAACTTGATTTTTTCCATATAAAACAGTCCATATACATGGCTATAAATGATAAAAAACAGATTAAAATGCTATATGGAATGCTTATCAATAAGGAATATGATAAGATGCTGGAACATATCAAGGTTATAAAAAACTGCTGTAATGATGTAAAGAGGAGAAAACGGGTAGATGACTTATATAGATATCTAAGTACACACCGTGAAGAACTTGAAAGATATAAAAACAAAGCTAAAAATATAATGGTAAAAAGGAGCTTAGAAATATGGGAATACAGGAAAATCAGAACTATATTCTTATTACGAAAAGAATGAAGCATAGAAGAATGGCATGGACAAAAAAGGGAGCTACGAATCTTGCACTTTTAGTTTGCGATGAAATAAACAGCAAAACCTGGAATAAGGCGGAGAGATTGATTAAGAAAACTACACTTGATGATGAAGTGCTTGTCAAGGCAACATCAAGGTCAGTCAATAAAATTAGCGGTTATTTCAATACTAATGGTGAATATGAGATAAATGATAGGATACTATTAGAAATGATTTCAAGGCTAAAAAGAGTAAGCTTTGCTTAGAAAATATAGCAAATATGTTTTTTAAGGTTGCTCAGCAACCTTATTTGTAATGCACAGAAACTTATAAAAAAATATTATGGATATAACATAAAATTAATAAAAAAAAGAGCAATAACATCTTGACAGATACAATAATATCCAATATTTAGACGGTCTGTCATCTATGTTCAATTGTAATATAGGCTATGGGAATGGGAGAGTCAAAGAGGGAATATATGACCAACTGAATAATCTAGGGGCAGGAACCAACCATTGGTGTAATTTAGAACCAGCTCAACGATTAGCAGAAAAACTATGCTCCATGACTAACGGACGATATAGACATGTTTTTTTTACAAACAGTGGATCTGAAGCAACTGAAACTGCTATTAAGATGGTTAGACAGTATTTCTACAATCAAAAAGTGGATAGAAGAATTATACTTAGTCTAGATGGTTGCTATCATGGGGGAACTTATGGAGCTATGAGTTTGAGTTCGGCTGAGAATATAATGTTTGGAAAGATGTTAGATGATTTCGTACAAGTGGATACATTTATTAACAAACAAAATTTAGGAGAGCAAGAAAGGGAAGAACTTGTAAATCAAGCTCTTAAAATATTAGAAGATAAAATTTTAGAATTAGGTTCAGATAAAATAGCAGCTTTGTTTTATGAACCGGTGCAATTATCCAATAGGTGTAATATTTTTCCTGATTCTTACATAAAGGGGCTTCATAAGTTAGCTTGCAAGTATGGTTTTCTTCTTGTTGTCGACGAAGTTGCGACGGCCTTTGGTAGGTGCGGTGACATGTTTCAAAGTAGTAGACATGATTTCCGCCCGGACATTATGCTACTTGCTAAGGGAATTACTTCTGGCTATGCTGCCCTAGGGGCGGTTATGACGACAAGGGAAATCTTCTGCGGATTCATAACTAAAGACGGTAACAATAGAGGCAAAGCTTTTGCTCATGGCTCAACTACAAGTGGAAACCCTGTTGCCTGTCGCACGAGCTTGGAAGTGATTAAGGTCATTGAAGAAGATGGACTTGTTGAAAATTCAAAAAAATTAGGTAAAATACTACTAGATAACATTTTGAATATACAAAAAACATACACTTATATAAGATCAGTTCAAGGAAAGGGCTTGATGATAAGTATAAGGCTTGATGAAAAAATCTTTACAGATATGGATATTGAAGAACCGGCATTTTTTATCCACCAACTTCTAAAAAGTAAGGGAATGATGATTTTTGTGGAAACAGGTGTTAAAGATACTTTGACTCTAGCACCACCATTGATAATTACATTAGAAGATGTAGAAAAGATAAGTAAAATTATAGAGTCAGTCTTTAAGAAAGTTATGATTATAAGAAATGTGAAGGGAATTGAATTAAGTGAATAAAATAAATAGAGAGTGTAAAATGGGTTTGATGGACAACTTCGAGACCAATTGTAAGATAACTGCAATACAAAACTATTTCACTTCCCAAGGGATAGAATTTGATTGGTTGGCTCTGTTTTTACTTGGCATCAACGACCTTTTGGCGTTTGGACTAGAAAGAATACATAGCCAATACCTATGGTTTTTAATTCCATATAATTTCCAGTGTGAGCTTAAGATTTTTAATTCATTGAAGATTCCTTATAAAAAAGTACCAAACCTTAAGCTTGATGAATTAAAATCTGAAATGGATAAGTGTAAGACTCTATGCATATATTTTGATAACACAATGAGAAATGCCAAGAAAAAAGTATTTAACCAAGTGGCATCTACAGTCAATGTTAAGGGTAGAATGAGAAATTCTTCAATGGGGATTCTCACTGGATATACAGAAGATTCGTTAGTCACTGATATACTTGATATAGATGGAAAGTACATTTCTATTCCTTTTACGTCATATATAGATTACTCTATGGGGGATGGGCTAGTGGAATTGGGTGCATATAAAGAAGAATTGTCAAGGGAGAAAATAAAATCTATACTTGGTGCTAATCTAAAAGATGCTGCTCAAAGACATATATGTATCTGTGATGGTTATGAATTAGATGAGGATGGAAAATTTGGGACTCAAGGGGTAAATTGTATTCCAGCCCTTCAAGCTGAAATACAATCTGCAGTGGACTATATAAGAAAATCTGGATCTCAAAATCACAGCAAATTACTGATGCAAAAGATAAATGTTTTAAGGGTTTATTCTTCAAAGGGTTCTTCATCATGCTATAGGCAAGAACTAGCTGATAGCATTGATTATTTAAATACTTTGTTTGATATACCAGAAGTAGAAGTTGACAATTTGAGAACTGAACTTAAAACAGCGGGGAAAAAATGGAGAGATTTGAATAGATTTTTATTTAGTGTTAACTATCCATTTTTTTATGAAAGATTGGAAGATTTTCAAAAGAAGTTAAATGAAAGATTGGCTTCAATTTATGAATCAGAAGAAATTATTGGAAAGCTCTTATTTTCAGCCTTTAAAAACTGTGAATAGCTTCGTCGAAGTTGGGTTTAGTTTATATATTTTTTTGAGTAAGGCTCTTAAAGTAACAAAACAAGTACTAAAAACCTCAGTTTTATATTCACAGTACCGCAAGAAACTTGAAAAATCTTATGTTTTTGACCTCTTATCCTTACATATTATTTAAGGTAATGCTAAACTGAAAAAAGTGATGCAAAAAGGTAGTGTTAAGTAATCTATAAAAACACGAGCCGAAAAAATAGGCTTAATTGAAAATTGCAGACATCTATTCCTATGAGCTCTCCGAGGGCTTAGGGCTTTGCCCTAAGAACCCACAAGGGACTTGTCACTTGACCCATTTTCGGGCTTTGTCCAAACCCGTCCGCTCCGATGCAGTAGTATTAGATTTCTGCATATTCAGGATGGCCTGTTGTCCAAGGAAGATGAGGAGCTACCATTTACGCGGCATATTGACAGTACTTTGTAGCATTTCTAATTCGTTGAGTACTCTATAGTATTTGTATTTGTGTGGACGAATGAAGTTATAGTAAGCAACCCAGAGTGAAAGGTCATAGTTGGCACCGTCGATGTTGTCAAAGTCGTTTGTATGACGATAAGAAGCCTTACAGGTGGGTTTAAGTCACTCAATCATCTGTTTGAATGTGCGGTGTTCCGTGGAGACAGCATCGTCGTTGGTAAGTCCAATGACCTGAGTGATCCTGAAAGCGAAGTATTTTCCGTACTTTTTTGCAAATTCCATTGCAGCGAGTGGATAAGCACCATAGCAATCAGTGATAAATATGGAGTTTTCCGGAAGTTTCGCCAGACCGTGAAAAGACATACACACTACAAGAATGCATGAACTTACACCACGTTTATCTGACACTCGGTATCCAATGATGGTTAGGGTAATAGCATTCATGATAAACCATATATAGGTTTTAACACCACGAACTTTTATGTAGGCTTTATTGGTAGTGAAAACCTCTCCTTTTTCGTAGGGATATTGGCAGGTGAAGGCTTTAATGCAGATAGCAGCTGTTTTGCAATGGTTGGCAATCTGCTGATGGGAGATATTGATGTTATACAGGTCTTTCGGAGCCTAAGAAGTTTTACGCAGGGAAAGACCGAGGTTGATATAGAGAGTCAGACATAAGGACATGACATGTGCGTTATGCCTGCTGAATTTTAGGGATGATGTATTTTTTGGAATGGTATTTAAGTCCATGCTAAAAAATTCACCGTGAACTCACAGTAGATATAGTAAAGTTAGTGAATAATTATAATTGGCGATAGCAAAAGAAGAAGGGGTGCCCCTTCCAAATCATGTTGTTTTATTTTATTATTGATTTGCAACAAAAAATAATGAAAAGAAAAAACTGTATGACTAATGCTATTGTAAAAGAAAAAGAGATTTCATTCAAGACCTTAGAGCAAGAAATTTTTAATAATGCTTGCAAGAGAATATACTAAAACCATATTTGAAAGCTATGATGATATTCTTTCAAAGGAGAGGGATACTTCTAAATATTGGAATAAAGGAAAGAGAAAGACTTCGATAAAGACTGTATATGGAGACATAGAGTATGAAAGATGGGTGTGCCAGACAAGGCTTAGCGATGGAACCAAAGCACATGTAAATCTACTGGATGAACAGATGGGTATGGAGAAGATAGACTTAATATCTACCAATCTTGTGAAGAAGATCGTCAATTCAGTTATGGGACTCCCGTACAGAGCATTTGCGGAGATGTTAAGCTCTTCAACGGGGCAGTCCATAAGTGCAGGAGACGTGTGGAATATAGCCCAGAAGCTTGGCCAGAGGATAATATCAGAGGAAGAACTTGATGTGGAGAAGATGAAAGCAGGCAGGCCTTAAGGGAAAAGAAAAATCGGAGTTCTTTTTGAGAAAATGAATGAGGTGTGGCTTTCAATGTAGGCAGAGGTCATAAACGCATGGGTAAAAAGAAGATGAAGGTCTTTACCATGTATGAGACTGGGATGCAGAGAAGGAAAAGGAAGGACGCAGTACTCTTGTAGAGAAAGTAGTGCTTGCCGGAATGGATGGAAGTAGCGGATTCCATAAAAAAGAGAAGCGGTGATACAGAAGAAATATAATCATGAGGAAATAGGCCGGCATAACCTAAATGGGGAGGGTGGAAGCTGGATAAAAGAGCCTTATGACGATGAGGCGATGTTTCGACTTGACAGATACCATATTTACTAGGAAATTTTAAGAAAAATAAGTAGCAAGGCCGTACAAAAGGATATACGAAGGCTCTTTGATTCTGAGAAGCTAGAATAAATGTTAGCCTATATACGTGAATATATAAGAGTGAGTAAAAGCAATGATGAGAGCGATAAAACTAGTAAAAAAGGCAGAGGAACTGTATGCCTACCTTTACAACAACAGAGATGGACTGTTACCATACTACAAGTGGGGAATAAAACTCCCAAAACCTTTAAAAGGCATCGTTTATAAAAACATGGGCATACAGGAAATACAAAATTGTACATTGATAACGCTGAGGATGAAGCACAGGCACATGAGATACTCAGAATCGAGAGCTGATAACCTTGCGAAGCTTCTGTGCAGGAAAGAAAACAGCGACTTGGTAGAGACGGTGGAACGTTACTCGGGGAACTGATATTTGATGAAAGGCTGAGTGGGATAAAAGAGTCACTTAGTGCTTCGAAATCACCTCGTAGAGACGGCAAAGGACTGCCATATATGGAAGTATCAGGGAAGCTTCCCATTAGCTGGTACACCATTAAGAGCAGGTAGAAAGGCATTAAGAAAAATTTATACTTGGCAACTAAAGAAAAAATGTCTGTTCAGGGCTTAATCTGGGCTTGTTTGTAGTACAAAAAAATATAAAACAATGATAAAAGAAAAGGGCTAAATTTCCAAGATAAGTGCAACACTTTTGCTAGATATAATAATAAAATTATATCAACAAAACCGGACTAAATTTAATCAAATTTGCTTTGATTTTATTGGTTTAGACGGAAAAAGGGTATAGCAAACAGACCTGAAACCATATCTTTCAGGTTAAATGCAACGATTTTTAGTGTTGCTTTTACTTTGAAAGGTACTTACTTTATCCTTGGTTAGTGTTTTAATAGCTTTGGAGTCAGGTTTATATCACTTCCACTTATTATTTTAAGCTTTAGTTTTGTAAAGAACTCCCCAGGCAGTGTGTTTATGGCTATTTCATATGGGCTTTTGCCAAACAAAGACTTCCGCGCATAACTATTTATGCGATTAGTGACCAGAAGTGTATCACTAGGAGTAAGACTTTAAAAAAACACCCTTGGGCAGGATGGTTATTATAAGTTTATAGTTATTTCACACTGCCCTTTTTGGTCTGAGCGATTTGGCTCGCAGAAAAAAAATCATGGCGCGCTTTCTACAGAATAATGAGTTTTCTAAACCGTCTATATCTGAGAATTCATGCCCATTGTCGGTGAGAATTATAGGGAAATATATGGCAAAAAGTTCTTTTCCAAGCTTTTTCTCAAGGCTGTCAAAAAGCTCCTTAACGCATTTTGCAGCATGCTCCTTAAGCTTGAATACAAGTTGCATATGAAACTGCATGAAGTAAAGTGTTAGTAGGACTTTGGAATCTTCTTTTTTGCCTTCGACGCAATCCATCTGTACTACAGGGACATCGTTTTCTGAAATATATTTTTTAAAATCGGAGTATAGGTGTCCGATTTTTTAATGTTTCTAAGTTTTGGTACTGTTCTAACCTTTCTTTTTCTCCGTTTAATAGCCTGTGGAAGGTCTACTATTCCTGAATCCATTTCACCTGCCATAACAAGCCTTCTTAAGGTAGATTCGCTAATATTAAGTTAACCTTCATTATTCTTAGCTATATGGTAAAGTGACTGTCCTTTTTTTATACGTGGTGAGACTATGCTGTTTATCCTTGTTATATCATAAAGAGTAAGATCAAAGCCGTTTCGCGACTGCAAAGGGTATCATAGTAACCAGCGTGGGCTTTTTTAGTGTCATAGAAATGTTTTTCAAGGCGACAGTACCCTCTTTTTGTACATCCGTTGCACACTTTGTCGTGGAACCATTCCGGTGTTCACAGTTTCTTTTGCTGTAATGCTCACAGTATTTTTTGCGAGATGGCATGAACGACATTTTTATTGCAGTCTTTGGAACCACATACATGTTTAACATTACATCCATTATAGTCATTGCAGTCCCAGGAATTAGGTATCTTGACAAGTGAATGCTTATGTATTTCTCTTGAAATGGTAGAAGGGGATTTTTCAAGGAAATCAGCAATGCTTCTGATTGAAAAGCCTTGCGACAGAATGGTTTCGATTTTAATGCCTTCAGTGTCAGTAAGATGTTTCTTTTTGTTCATAGGAACTCCTTTTCATTATTATATTTTTAGTTACCTATGAATAAAAACAAATACTCGGCAAAAAAACAAGGGCTTATTTGGAGAGCAAGCAGGTACTTCAGACTAAATGCAACACCACTTCAGACTAAATGCAACACCATGTTGCATTTAAGTTGAAAAACTACATAAAAGAAAAAGAAAAAGGTAAGGAAATTTGCCAACGAGTACTTGACACAAACTATAGTGAAGTTTATACTAGTTCTTAGAATAATCATCTTTTAGGTCTTTCTTATTCGCTTTTTTGAGGCTGCTGAGATAGTAGGGGCATCTGGGATTGACACACTTATGGACGATAAAGTGCTTGCGTTCTTTTTTTGGAATCAGGGCATTGCTACAGTGTGGACAGTGCAGTTTCACAGAGGAGAATCGATTTTCATCAGGAGAGAATCTCGCATCACAGATTTTACAGAGAAGTTGTCCCTTGAAACCATTGTTTTTGTTCAAAAAGGGTTTAGGTATATCACATCTGGGGCAGGTGCAAGTATCCGGAATATCACATTTGGAGTGGCGGCTGATTGGGCGGAGTCTTTTGCTATAGCGTCTTTCGTAATCCGGAATAAGCTCATTATAAGTCCAGTCTTGGCGGAAGTCGGTAATGAGAGAAAGTTCATCAATCTTGAACTTTTGATATTTCGGGGAATGGAAATTATTAAAAGCCCACTGTTTGAGAGGAATGTATCGACATATAAAGTTAATAAGCCAGCAATTTTGCTAGTAAAGATATTAAATTATAGAAAGTAAGTATTGTATAATGTTCATGGGCGTTGTCTTCTTTGATGTGTTGATGAAGTTTTGGTCACTGACATTGTACTACAAAAGGGAAGTCAATGCTCTTTTTAGGTTAACTTTCCTTAAAATTTAGGGTTTAAATATATTTTAAAAATAAAAAACAGGTAGTTTTTGACACTACTTGCAAAAAAAGGGGAGTAAGGTAAATTAAATGTATGAACAAACAGGTGATACCTGTACTATTCGTTGCGCTGTGTTACTACGAATATTTAATTACCAAGATAAGTATATTGAAGCAGGAATTTAATGATATTGCAAACTAGTAACATTAATCAAGTGTGGATCGTCATCTGGAAAGTCGCTTGCTTTCTGGGCTTTAATACACCCTCGCTATATTTGGAAATGCAATAGTTCGATGCAGTTGATGTATTAATGTATTTTTTTACTGAGAGAAAAGTGTCGAATCTCCGAGTCCACAGAGTGAGAACAACTATTTCTTGTCAAGCTGGGTGTAAAAATTGATGTTGGTTTTTAGTACATATTATGTGACTTTTAGTTTTAAGAAAAATATTTTATATCTCTTTGAAACGATGAAAAGCAAAAAAGTCGAAATAACACAAAAATATTTCATGTTCCTATTGTATTTTTTGCAGAAACGAGGTTAATTGTTATGAAAGATTTTATTCGTGTAAACTATAATGATGAATATGATATGCTTCTCCATGTCCCAAGCCATAACTTGATGAGAGTTGAAGCTAATCAAAAAGTGAATTATGATAAGCTATCATCCAATTTTGAAGGTAGCAAGGTTCAGGTTACTCTAAGAGAAATTAATAGGGATTTGCCTTTAAGTGGACTTATTTTTAATACTACTGAACGCTGCAATTTAAGATGTAGCTACTGTATGGTAAACAATGGAAATTATCATGGGGACAACTCTAAAGTGTCATTGGATCTAAAAGACTATGACAGGACATATGATTTTATGTTTAGAAACTATCCAAAGGGAACCAACTTTGTATGTTTTTTTGGTGGAGAGCCTATGCTTAGAAAAGCTGAAATTAAATATGCTGTCAGAGAATTAGAGAAGAGAAATGCTGAAAAAAATCTTCCAAATCCAAGGTATTCTATAATAACCAATGGTACTTTAATGGATGATGAAATGCTAGATTTCATGGATGAACATCTTATGTATATGTCAGTAAGCATAGACGGATATAAAGAAATTCACGACACTGCAAGAGTTTTTATAAATGGTAAGGGTACTTATGACAAAATAGCTGATAACTTAATCAGATTGAAGGAAAGGGGAAGAAAATTTCCGCTATATGCTGAAGCGACAGTCCATAAAAAACATATTATAAAATCTGGGGAAGATAAGAGAAGTGGAGGATATGAATTTGTTAAGAGACTATATGATTTAGGCTTTGATGCAGTTTATGTTTTTCCAGTTGAAAGTGATGATGAAAGCATTTCCATAGATTTTGTGCCATATTCCGATTTAAGAGATTTTTTTTCTGGTGTTTATGATTATTATATGGAATTATTACTTGAAGAAAATCCAAAAGCTAAAGCACCGGGTCATTTCATTGGTTTATTTAGTAACATACTTAGTAAAAGACAAAACAGAACTTGCAATGCCGGTTCGTCAACTATCTTTGTAAATCCACAAGGAGATGTTTATCCGTGCCATCTTCTATACAATTCTAAATATCAAAAGATTGGCAACATAAATGAAGGATTGATAGACCAAGGAATAATGGAAAAAATTTTCAATGAAAATGATAAGGAGAGGATTGACACTTGCAAGGCTTGTCCAAACAGGACTCTATGCTTCCTCTGGTGCCCGGGCTCTTCTATGCTAAATAATGGGAAAATTGATTCAGTTGTCAGTACTAGGTGCAAGGTTGTAGATTTAACGGTAAAATATGTTGTTGCCGCTATGGGAAAAATAATGGAAGATGGCAATGCTAAGAAATTCAAAAAGAATTTTAGAGAATCTTTAACAGAATATAGGAGGTTCTAAATGGAAGGGGATTTAGACAAAAGTATTTCTTTTGCAAGGGACATAGCCTTTGTCGAAGATAATCTACCATTTAAAAGAAAACAATATATTGTAGGTAGTAAAGAGAAAAATAGTTACTTTCACATTTCCTATGAACAATTTCGCATGCTTCAAAAGATTAAGGATTATGTAGAAAAGGGGATTAAGAGTCCTAAGGAAATTCAAAGTCTCTTACTTTCTAATGAAAAAGTTAAAGTTGATATGAATTATCTTTATGACATCTTGGACAAAAAAACTCCTTGTTAGAGAATTCAAGTAGAATTCTACAAATAGTGAAGCAGAAACAGTTGGTCTTAGCTTGTATAAAAAAAGACTTTCGTTTTAATTCAAGTAGTAGGATAAATTTTAAAATTTTAAAAATATTTATAATACTTTCTCTGATATTTACGGGTCTAATAATAGTCCAAAATTTCGAAACTATTTGGAGAGTTTTGCAAGTACATAAGTTTACTTTAAATAATTCAACCATAAAGGGATTTTTGCTAGGTGGAGTTATATCTTTTATAGTTTTAACCTTACATGAACTTGCCCATATACAAGCAGCAAGAAATATAGGTATGGTGGATGCAAAGTTTTCAATTATACTCTATGCATCATTTATTCCTACATATTTTACCAGATATGATGGTATTGAGCTGAAGGAGTATAAAGAGAGGATTAAAGTTCTATCAGCAGGATTAAAAGTTAACTTTTTCCTGCTAGTTGTTTCTGCAGCACTATTGGCTCTTCCCAATATGGATGCAAATTATTATGACACTATCTCGAAAATTGTGATAGTTAACCTACAATTTATAGGAATAAATATCTCGCCCTTTGCCATGAATGATGGATACTACATTATGCTAAACTTTCTAGGACTATCAGGAGTAAGGATGAAAATGTGGAATATATTAAAAATGTTTGTAAAAGGTGATAAACAATCCATCATAGTTTACAATAAGTGGGGATTGTTTGTTTATACCGTGATTTCTTTGTGCTTTATAGCATTTAATGCTTGGATTTTATTGTCTTGGGTTGGAAGTATTATACTGGAAATTTTTAAGTAGAGGATGAAGATTATGATATTAAATTTGATAAAAGGTCAAAAGAATGAAAGTAAGGGGATACTTCTATCCATGACTTTGGTTATGATAGTCATTGTAGCTACTTTAATGTACATAGAATTGTCTATGGATGTTTACCTAAAAGAAATAGATAATAAATATGGAAATCTATCAGTGGTTTTTTATAGCTTGGATGGAGCAAAAATAGATGAATCTGAATTTCCTATAGAAATTGAAGCTTCAAACTTAAGAAGGACAGAAATTGCAAAGGTTGATGGGATAAATGTCCAGTTAATTATAATTGATGAAGAGGGCTATAATGATGTCGTACCACTTAAAGACAGCGATGGCAATATTCTTCCGATTGGAGATGGGATCTTAATTTCTTCAAAGCTTAAAGAAAAAGTAGGCAATAAAAACTTTTTGGAAATAGAGATCTTAAATAAAACAATTCAGTTAGAAAAGAAGGGAGATTTTAAAGAAGAGGGCTTCTTCTTTATAGGAGACAGGACTCTTCCCCAAGTTATAATTTCAAAAGCTCAGTTTGATAGTGTGACTGGTGAAAGTCTGCCAATGAATAGTCTTTTTGTTAAGAGTGTTTATAACCAAAAGGAAATAAGAGGTCTTGCTTATGACGATAACAAATACGGTATGCAAAATGTTTTAGAAGAGAAGGATCTTGTGGTTAGACAGTCGTCATACTCATTGCTCTATGCTGTAACTTTTCTCCTAGTTGGGCTAATAACAGTGGTTCTTGGAGGAGTCTATAATTTCTGCAGATTAATAATCAACAGAAATCTTGAAGAAATTGGTTTTTTTAGGTCTATTGGGACATCTTTTCAAGGAGCTATGTCTATTATATATAAAATGATTTTTACCATTTCCTATATTGCCTATTTTATGGGACTAGTAATTGGAGTTATTCTTGGGAATATAGTTATAGGAATGGAATATGGTTTTAGTGTTCTTAGACTTCCTTCTCTTATGAATCTTGGGCTAGGGACCATAGTGGTTCTTCTCTTACCTATTGCTTTCTTGTGTTTTGAAAGTAATAAATACAAGAAAAAGAATCCTGTGGAACTCTTAAAAACAAGTCAAAATGGTGGTTATGATGTCAGTGATGACAAGTATATGCCGTATTTGGCTAATATAATGATTTATACAGTCATATATATAATTGCGCTGTATTTTGATTCAAAGCTTCAGGGGATGGTAAAAATGATAGTTTCTATTTTAAGAATTTATCTTGTAATCAGAAGCTTGGAATTAGCAATTGTCCTATTATTTGAATTGACATCAAAGGCACCTTTAGATAAGCAAAATAATCCGATAGTCTATCTGGCTATAAAAAATCTTTCCAGAAGCAAGAAAAAGAAAAGCGGTATTTATGGGCTTTTTATCTTAATTTTAAGTACTTATATAGCAATGTTCAGTGTATTTATGACCTTTAGGGAAGATGCAGTAAACAAGGTGGAGAATCAATTTAATGGAGATATCTTCATTACGGAATTCCAAGGTGAAAAAGCACTACTTGATGAAAAGATTCAAACTTTGAGAGATGATGAAAATATAGAACACCTAGAAATAGGAAAGAAGGAGTATATGGAAATAGAATCCAACCAAATAATGACCTATTTTATTAAGCCTGAGGATTTTGAAAGATCATTCAATTATTATGATTCTGATAGTCAGAAAAAAATTAAGCTAAAAAAAGGGGAAGTTGTTATAGGAAATACACTTGCAAGAGCAGGAGAAGTTAAGGTTGGAGAGATAGTAAAACTAAAGGCTGGAAATAAAGGCTATGATTACAAGGTTCAAGCAGTTTGTGATTCAAATGAATACATGGGTTATATTGTCTATATTCCAGTTACAGAAGAAATAGAAGACCCTAATACGATAACTTTATTTTTAAAAGACGGGCTGAATCCACAGATATTTAAGGAAACTTTAAAAGAAAATTTTTCAAAGGATTTAGCTGTTGCCCCAAAGATTTCTACTAAAAAAGATGTTATGGAAAATTTTAGGGCAAATGCCATAAAGGGAACAAAATTCTTGGAGATAATGTTATTTTTTGTTTCTACCATTGGGATTTTAATCCTATTGAATCAGTTGTTCCAATATATTGATATGCAAAGAAAAGAAGCTTCAATATTAAGGTCTATGGGTTTGACTTTAGAAGAAATAAATAAGAAAAACAGTATTGAAATGATAATTATGTTAGGTCAATGTTTTATATTTGTCTTGATTGGTGGATTTCTACTGACTAAGGAATTTGTGGATATAGCAATTTTTACTGCAAGAGTAGGGGATGTCTGGTCTTATTATTTTGACCTTATGGGAGCGATTAAAATTATTGCTTATTCTTTAGTAATCATTACCATAGGGCTATACTTCAAAAATAAACAGAAGTTTTTTTCAGCTAATATTGTAGATGATCTAAAGTATGAAGGAGGTTAATTATGATAAGTATAAAAAATATTAAAAAAAGCTTTAGAAGTGGTGACGAAGAAATTCAAGTATTGAAGGGAGCGACTGCAAATTTTGAAGATAACAATCTTTACAGTATTGTGGGGGCTTCTGGTTCTGGTAAATCAACTTTACTTTATATTTTAGCCCTCCTAGAAAATAGGGATGAGGGAGAAGTTTTGCTAAATAATAAGCCATTACCATGGGTTGACATAAAATTTGACAAGGAACTTTCAGAAATTAGAAAGAAAAATTTTTGCTTTATATTCCAATTTTTTAATCTTATGCCGACTCTTAGCATAGAAGAAAACTTAGAGCTTCCATATATACTTTTGGGAAGAAAGGATTTTAATAAAGAATGGATGGATGAATTGTTAAACAAAACCGGACTTTTTGACAAGAAGAAAAAAATGGTTTATCAACTATCTGGTGGAGAAAAACAAAGAGTCGGGATTGTAAGGGCAATTATGGATCAGGGGGATGTTGTTTTTGCAGATGAACCTACTGGAAATCTAGATAAAAACAATACAGAAATTGTATCAAAACTCCTCAAAAGTTTAGCCAAGGAATATAACAAATCTGTAATCATGGTTACCCATGACAATGAAGTGGCAAAATTATCAGACAGGATTTTTAGGTTGGAAGATGGAATATTACAAGCAGTACATGAAGTATTCTAGTAATATGTCAAGAACTCTTTGAAAAAGATTTTGATATGCATTTGTTTGCAGTCAGCTTTAGATCTAAGCAGAACATATAAGGCTTATAAGACAAAAGTGTTTAGCAGGTAAAGTTTGAGACATGTATGTTGTAAACAGAGATAAATTCTAGAATTATTAGATTAGGATAGTATCCAGATTGTTATACTTAAGCATACAGTAAACAATTATAGTTACAAGTATTACAGCAACGGGTTAATTGTTTCCACATGATGAGATGAACTTATTTTCGTTAAAGTTAATGGTATAGATGGCGTTGGACTTTGAGCTCACATCAATACATAAAAACAAAATGAACATATAGTTGATCTTTAACATGATATAACATCCTTTTGAATAGGATTTGGGATTTAAAAAATAAGGCTTATCCTGTGCAGCATAAAGTGGCTTAAACATTACGCAAAATGAGCAAGCATTTGGTCAGCCGTTATTACTATCGATGCGAGCAGTGATAAAATTCTGTATCTGAAGAATATAGCATATGTGCCAGGTTGAAGGTGTTAAAATCTGCCACGGAAAACAGGCTTAAAGGAGAAAAAGAGCAATGTCTTCGGATGTCAGACTTTGCTGATATCATAGTACAGGAGTACCGGCATTGTAACTGTTGACATATAGATGGGATCAGAATGAGGAGAGTTCTTCATAGATATTATTACCACATAAGCAGGTTTTCTTGCTTACAATATTATTTTACAAGGAGAAAAGAAATGGAAAGAAATGAAATTATTCAAACATTAAAAGTTGAAATTGTTGAAAGGTTGGATTTACTAGTAGAGTTAGATAAAATGGGGAATGACGAACAACTATTTGGTTATGACGAAGAAGGGCATGGTTTGGGGTTGGATTCTATTGATGCTCTTGAAATTATTGTGATTTTAAGACAAAAATTCGGTTTGGAAGTAAAGGCAGAAGAAAATAGGGAGGTATTTCGTTCAATAAATACACTAGCTAATTATATTGAAGCCAATATAGAGTAGATGGGGGAGACTGTCCCAAAACTATTATAGTTTTATCTAAAAAATAACGGTTGACATGCTCTTAAGAGTTTTCAATATAAATTAAATTGCACATTGAAAACTGAATAAAATATACAGAAATCGTGCATATATGGTTCAAATGTAGTATAATGAAACTATAGAAAAAAATTCCGAGGTGAGCAAATATGCCATATGTTTCAGGTTTTAATTGTAACTAGCTAATGTGTTATTCATGAGACGAGTTTGTAGAAAAAGAAAGTATTGCAAGGATAATTGATGCATTCGTGAACCATCTTGATATAGAGAAGTTCAGTACAAAACCTGTAGCATTGGAAGGTCGTCAATACTATGATCCTAAAAGTTTGTGTAAGATTTATATATATGGAAGCAGGAAAGGTATCTGCTCTTCAAGAAAACTAGCTGAAAGCAGAAAAGTGAACCTTGAAGCAGCGGGGATGATTGGAGGCGTAGAGCTGGATTTTGGACTATTGCAGATTTCAGGAAAAATAATATAGATAGCCTCAAAGAATTCTTTTATGAGTTTAATAGGCGGATATCTGGCACGGTGGAATGGGGATTTTATTCTGTGGATGTGACAAAAATTCAGGCTAATATCCCAAAGGATAACAACTTCACTAAGAATAAGCTGGATGACAGAATTAAGGGGGTAAAATGCAGAAGTCAAGTAAATTAAAGGAAGTAGTAATCACAGGAATATGGGGATGCTCATCTGTTGGAGAAAGTACTAAGGCCATGGTAAAAATATTTCCAATGGAAAAAGTGGTATAAAACATTCCGATAGATATAGTTATATAAATTTATCTAACTTTCCTATAGGAAGTTTAGATAGAGAAGTAGATGATTTTGAAAAGGATAATGCTCACGAACAGACTCACAAGGAGTCTATAATGGCTATTGAAAACGCCCTTAAAGATGCTAACCTGTCTATTGGTTCAGATAATAATGAGAAAATAGGGCTTGTTGTTGCATCTTCAACATTAAAAGTTTTAAGAATGCAAGAGTTTATAAAAAGAGAAAGGGATAAAAAGGTACCTATCCCACTACTTCTAATGGGAGATGGATATCTGCAAAATCTTGCAAATCGTTTTAATATTAGAGGAGAAGTTCATAATGTATCTACTGCTTGTTCTTCAGGGGCAGGGGCAGTTTGTCTTGGCATGGATGCAATTATGACTGGAGAACAGGAGGCAATGATTGTAGTTTCAGCAGACCCTCTAGTGGAACTTTCCCTATCGGGTTTTGCATCTCTCCAAAGTCTATCAGACGAAATTTCTACTCCATTTGATGTGAACCGTCACGGCATTAATTTAGGAGAAGCAAGCGTTGCTGTAATCATAGAAGAAAAGGGAAAAGCAATAGATAGAGGAGCAAAGATTTATTGTGATTTGCTGGCATATTCTCAAGGGAATGATGCCTATTCTTTGACTGCTCCAGATCCAGAAGGTAAAGGGGCAGAAGGTGTAATGAGAGAAGCCATAAATTGGGGAAGAATTAGTCCTAAAGAGGTGGGTTATATTAATACTCACGGAACAGGAACAAAGCTTAACGACACCATGGAACTAAAGGCAATTGAAACTTTGGATTTTGACTGCTATGTATCTTCCACAAAGAGCTATACAGGGCATTGTCTTGCTACATCAGGACTTTTAGAATTAGTTTTATCTATAGAAAGCTATAGACAAAAACAATATCTTCCAAATTATCAATTAGTAGATGCGGAGAGAATACGGTACTTGTTAGAGAGAGATGCTTATGATATTCCTGACAATGTCAGCCCATATATATTGTCAAATTCCTTTGCCTTTGGAGGAAATTCAGCCTCTATTCTACTGAGGATGAATTGATGAAGGGCTATACGTATAAAATGGTTCCCAGATTTTCTGATTTTGACGGGTATGGAATTGTGCACCATTCACAATTTCTAAAATTTGTTGAAGAAGCAAGGATACAGATGTTGAGAGATATTTTTTCGCAAGAATTGGACGAAGTCCTAGGATCAGAAGTTCGATCTCTTGTAATGGATGCTTATGTAAAGTATATCAGATTTATAGATAAGACAAAACCGATTTATGTTAATTTAGTTTTAAAGTTGGTAGGAAATGCCTATCTACAATTTGATTTTAAAATCTTTTCAGAAAAGAACTGCATATACGCAAAGGGCTATACAAGACATTGTTTTACGAGAATTGATCATGGCATGCTACTTTCATATCCAGAACCATTTAATAGCAGGGTTAAGGAAATGATTGAAACAAAAAAGTTTGATTATTTGATAGAGGAGGATTCATAAATGAAAAAAGTTTACATAGTTGCAGGAGAATCCCTAAACAATGTGGCTGATAACATAACTGACTTATTAGAAAAAATTGACAATAATGAGATCCAAATTAGAACGTCGCCCTTAAAATATAATCATTCTATAGATAGGAAAGAATTATCAGGAATTGACAGCTACTCAAGATTAGTGTTACATCCCATAAATAACTTAGTCAAAAGGATTACTCTTCTTGAAGCAAATGAGAAAATTGGTACTGTCTTTGCATCGGAATTTGGACCAATGAATTCCAATATGAAGGTGCTAAGAGAATTATTCTATGAAGGCGCAGATTCTGTAAGTCCAAAAAAATTTGCAGGAACTGTTTCAAACACGTGCTTGGGACATATTTGTATGAAATACGGTTTCAAGGGGATTTCGTCTATGTTTGTAGGCTCAAGTCCTCTTCCTTACACTTTTAGGGTTTTACAAATTGGCAGAGGAAATTCTATATTAATTGGAAGCCTTGACGAGTATAATGAAGACTTTTATGCTGACTTTGAAAATCACACTAATTTTAAACATGGTAAGGCAGAGGGGGCAAATGCACTTTATTTAATAAATGAAGACCTAGTGGACAATTATAATCATGATTTTATAGTGGAAATTCTTTCAGTAGCAAATATAGTTGGTGGCGACTTGAATTATAAAGCTGATACAATCTCAATGGACGAAAAATTCTTTATTAGAGGAATTAAGAAAGCTATAGAAAAAGCAAATATAAAAGGCGAAGAAATTGATGAAATTTACACTATTTCAAACTCAGACCCAGCCATGGAAAAAGTTGAAAATGGGGCTATAGACAAAGTTTTACCTATGGCAGAAAAAATCATGTTCAACAAGCTTAGTAAAACTGGCTTCTTGGTTGCATCACTTCAAAATCTTGTCATAGCTTGTGAAAGCTTAAAGGTAAATAAAGTAGAAAAGACTGTATTAGTTAATGGTATAAGTGCTTGTGGTCAATTTACTACTACGATTATAAGGGGGAAAAAAGTTGAAAAGTAGAGATATTTTTAAAAAGTTACCTCATAGATACCCTTTTCTTCTAATAGATAGAGTCATAGATTTAGAGCCTAAAAAAAAGGGCAGAGGAATAAAAAATGTAAGTTTGAATGAGCCTTACTTTCAAGGACATTTTCCTAGGGAACCAATAGTACCTGGTGTACTTATGATCGAGATGATAGCTCAAATGGGGGCCATTGTATCCCAAGGAGACAAGGAAGGCGGCGCATCAAGTGTGGGTTATATTGGGCAAGTAAAGAATTTTAAATTTATGAAGGTGGCGACTCCTGGTGATCAATTGATAGTAGATGTTTCTTTGGAATATCCTTTTGATAATTTCATAGAAATTGATGGGAAAATTATGTGCGAAAATGAACTTATTGCAAAGGGAAAATTGGTGGTTACTAGCAAGAATGAAAATAATTGATAGGTATGGGCTGTATATTACTATAACTCATTTCGATAATTTAAATGAAGAAATTCTTCAAAGTTATAAAATTAATTCTCCAAAGGGAATAGATAGAAAGACTCCTTATTTTAAGCAGTATATGGCAAGCAGACTTGCTTTAGCTATGTCTATAGAGAGAATCTTTGAAAATAAAATCGAAAGTCTTGAAGTGATAAAAGACGAAAAAAAAGCCCCAATTTTAAAGGACTTTGATGGGATTGCGATTTCCATAAGCCACAGTGGGAGTTATTCCTGTGCTCTTGTCACAGATAAATACAAGAGCGTAGGAATTGATATTGAAGAAATTTCAGAAAAGAAAACAGAAAATTTGAAAGACTATTATAAATCTGATGATATCAAAGAAATATATGGCAAATGGACTTTGATGGAGGCTGAATTTAAAGCTCAAGTAGAAAATGGAAAAGCCTTTTCTTTTTGGAATAAAGCTTTTTTTTGCACTCTAGTAAAAGGAGAGAGAAAACTATGAATTATATATATTTATTTTCAGGACAAGGGGTTCAAAAAGTCGGCATGCTTGAGGATTATTATCTGAATAGCATAAAAGGCAAGGAACTATTTGAGATTTTCGGGGATAAATTTTCCAATAAATTTATTGATACTCTATTAAATGGTCCACAAGAAAGACTGAACAGAACAATCTATTCCCAACCAGCGTTACTCTTAGCTGGGATTTTAGGATATGAGGAGTTAAAGTATAGGGGAATCACTCCATCCATATGTGCCGGTTTTTCCTTGGGAGAGTATTCTGCTCTATATGCATCAGGCTACATTAGCCTTGAAGATGTAGTAGACTTAATTGAATACAGGTCTAGGATAATGGATCAAGTATCGAAAAAAACACCAAGCGGAATGACAGCTGTGAGAATAACAGATGAAAAAAAGCTACTCGGTTTTCTGGAAGATACGAATGTCACAATTTCAAACTATAATGCAAAGAATCAATTTGTAATCAGCGGGAAAATTGAAGAGTTGGAAACTATAGAGGAAAAATTAGAAATAGAGGACATTGTATATGCAAGACTAAGCGTTTCTGGAGCTTTTCATTCTCCGATTATGAATGAAGCATCTGAATTACTGGAAGAGAAATTAGAGACTGTTAATATTACAAAGGGAAGGCTTCCTATTGTGATGAATGTCGATGGAGAGATAGAAAGTAATCCAGAAAATATTAAAAAAAAATTAGCACTACAAGTGTCTTCACCGGTTAGATGGACAAGAACAATGAATGTCATCACAAATTTTGAGGATGGCAAATATATAGAATGTGGTTATGGTGATACTTTAACTAAACTTCTTAATAAACATATTAAAAAGAATTCTTGCCTTCCAATGTCTAGCTTAGCAGATTTGGAAAAGATAGCAAAGAAGTAATCAAAAGACTTGATTCAAAAGTCCTTAAATTGTAATAAATAATACTCAAAGAATTTGAGAGGCAGTATTTCATATTTATTGAATGCTCTTTATCAATGAAGTACTGAAAAGATAATCAACCAGGCTAATATGTATCCTTGCACTTTCTCTGGCTTTGTAGTAGTGGATGTTGCCATCATCTAAAACAACCCTATTTTCGTAACTGGGAACGCCGGGTGTACCGATTTTTATTGTTTTTGGAGGCTTGCCAAGCAAACTGTCAGAATACCATATGATGTTGTATAAATAAAGTTGACACCTTATCCTCAAAGATTTCATAATATAATCAAGAAGGATAAGGAGGTACTACAAATGGCACAGCAACGTCAATACGACCATGAATATAAGGTTCAGGCTGTGAAGCTTGGTCAAGAAATGGGAAGTGCGAATGTCACAAAGGAGCTTGGTATTCCTAAGGATACAATGTATGGCTGGATGAAAGCGGTACGTGATGGCCACTTGGATGTCGGCAGAGGAGCACATACTCCCCAAAGTGCGATGACTCTAAATGAGGAACTAATACAGCTACGCAAGCAGGTAAAGGATCAGTATAAGGAAGTCAAGTGCCTTAAGAAAGAGAATGAATTCCTGGAAAAAGCAAGCGCTTTTTTCGTAGTGAGCCGTCTAAAGTCAGCAAAAACCTTAGAATTAAGTTCATTGCTATAAAAACGGATGACGGTCGGATTAAAGGAGAAGTTTCTTTTTTCTGCAAGATGCTAGACATAATCCGTGAGGTCTCAGAAAGTATCTCATAAATAAAAACAAGCCTTGGAAGTATGAAGCTCTCGCAGAGGAGATGCTTGCAATCAACTCTGAGTATGAATACAACGATACCTATGGTTGCATACGCATGTATCAGGTATTAAAACTGAAGAAGGCTGCCGGAGTGCATATCCCAAGTGAAGGTACAGTTTACAGAGTTATGGAGCAGATTGGACTTAGCCATCATCCACACAGGAAACCAAATGGCATAACAAGGTGGATAAGGAAGTGTATAAATCCAATAATCTTTTAAGGTGTGATTTCAAGTCCGACAAACCTTTGATCAAGGCTGTAACTGATGTTACCGAGGTAAAGAGTCTGGATTGCAAACTCTATACTTCATCCATATTTGACGACTATGACCTAACTGTATTCTGATTGGCAATGGATACCAAAATGAAAGCATCTCTCTGTATTTAGACATTGGATAATGTAATGCTTGCTTATCCGGAATTGAAAGGTGCAGTTATTAACAGTGATAGGGGTACACAGTATACCAGTGAGGCCTATCGAAAAGCCATCAGCAAATATAGAATCAAGCAAAGCATGAACAGTGATGGTGGTCGTTGACATGACAATGCGTGCTGTGAAGCAATGTGGGTCGAGATGAAGTCTTGGCTTATCTATAACAGACATGATACAGAGAAAATGACCGTCAATGAAGTCAAAATGCTTATCTGGAGATATTTCATCAGCTATTGGAATAATCGCAGGATATGTTCTCTAATGGAGGTTATCCACTCGCAGTCAAGCGACAACAATACTACGATTCTCTGAATAAGGCTGCATAGTCTTTGATACCTTTTGAGGATATCTGCCAACTATTATTGACAATATCAATACTTAGAAAAGCTATCCATTCCTAGTAGCTTTAACTTTATTCTTTCCTCATGTATATCGGTTAATAGCTTTATCATTTATGTTGACCATGTATGTATTACCAGTTTCTTCTGTATTCGTTCTCAAATACCTTATTGGGTATACATTACACTCGCTAGGTTCGGTTTCAAAATGATATAAGCACTTTCATGGTCATGAATTAATGTACCTGCAAACAGCTTTAGTGCCCAGATTTCTTTCAAAGCATTAATTGCCTTCTTCTGCATTACCACATATAAAGTTGCATCTGTAGATACAACATCCCTGTTTAGCAGTTGTTCTTCAATCACTGATATACATGGTTCTGAGCTTTTAGAGAATTTTCTACAAAAGTTGTATATGCTTTAATTAGAAATATAAAGTTTATTATTCGCATAAATACGGATTTCAGTTATAGTTTCTTTTATATCCAAATCCAACACATATTTTGTTATATACCGACCCTTTGGTATACCTATATTTTTATCTATATGTTTATAGTTCCCATATTTAATTTTTCTTTCAAATTCTTTTTTTTAGCTTCAAGTTTTATTCTGTATTCAAACACCTCTTCCATCCTCAACCCCAAATTAGCAAGTTTCATAGCATAAAGCAGATAGAGAATGGTTTTCCATTTTTCGATATTTATAACAGTACGGACATTCATCTCAGTTTCTTCGGCGACCTGGCACTGGGTGAAGCTGAAGCTTGTCCGGCTTTATTTTAACCTGCATATAACTGTTTCTTCGCCCATATCCGCTACTCTCCTATCTAACACTCTATTCCTGCTTTATCAGGATAAAACACGTCCAAAATCTTGGATGAGCTGCTTTAAGTAATAGGTATAGGTTCATATGCATTATTAAGTGAAACAAGATAAGCCCCTTTTGTATTATTCTGAAATTTCTTCACATAAGCATTTCCATCAAGAAAAAGATGCATATTTCACCATCTTCAAGCTGTTTGGTCAGTTCAATCCATATAAGCTCTCTGTCATGATAAACGGGTTCCATGCTGTCTCCGCTTACACGTACTCCAAAGCAGGCTTTCTCAAGAATATCGGCAGATGAGTATATTTCATAGTCTTCTCCGTCTAAGAAAGAGCCGTTACCGGCAGATACGACGGTATGGTATACATTTCTTCCCCTTATCACATGAAGAGGGATAATCTCTGACATCCTGTAATCATCGCTTTTTTCAAGCAGTCGGGTGTATTCTAACACCTTATCTACGCCTTCTTTATTCAGATTGCGGAAAGGAATGTCAGGATTGGTTCCTATAAACTCAGTATATATATCATAGATATTTAAAATCTAACATATGGCAAGAAGTTGCCTTGAGCTTGGCAGTAAAATCCCGGACTCCCAGGCACTTACGGTATTGGGCTTTACAAAGATATCGTACCATGTAAGCTTTTCGGCAAGCTGGCTCTGTTTCAGCCTGTGCTCTTGTCTGTGCTTTGTAATGGTTTTTTCTAAATCTTTCATAGTGAATCACCTTTCTAAAAAATTTTATAAGTGTTTTATTCACTTCTGATTTCAATGCAGATCCATATCAACTAATCGAATTACAAATTTAAATTCCAGTCCATTCACTACCAAACCGGAACTTAGTTTTGCAAAATATATAACAGAAGTTAGTATTGCAAACCTTATGATACATTGTTATAGTAGTGGCTCAGTAATAGAGCCCAGATGGTGTTATCCAAGGAGAATACCATGGCTAAGAATGCACATCTGGTTCTTGATGAAAGAGCCACTATAGAAGTTCGCCTAAGGGAGCGAGCTTCATTTACTGAGATTGGCAGGAAACTTGGGAAAGATCCTTCCACCATCTATAAAGAAGTCAGACTGTACACAGGGTTTCTTTCAACCCATGCAGCAAGTGAAGCACCTGTAATGAACACGGCACAGCATGCTCAAAGTGTAGGCAACAGTATTCAAATAGCTACAAGCGTTGTCCTCATGTTAATTGCTATGAGTACTGCAGGCAGTTTGAGACACTTATCTGTAGCCGGCTGGGGAAACCATTATATGTCTGTAACGGATGTCATTAAAGACAGTCATGCGAGCTGGAGAAACATGTTTATTCTACAAAATCAGCTCCAAAAGCATATGAGACAACACGCTCTGAAAGTCGTCAGGGAAAAAGCAAGTGAAATTTCTTCAACTGGGAATGCCACTGTAGTCACTCTAAACACTGTTGTTGTGCAAAAATTTGTTTTTGTTTGGAATAATTCTTCAGAAAATTGGGTATATTCATTATCTGCTAATCGAATGAACGCTTATCAAACAGTAACGCTTGCACTAAATATAAAGGGGAAAGCGGTGAATAAAAGTTTAGATTTTGAACCGTATGATATAAGAGGAGATTATGATAATGCAAAAGCAATTGCAAATCAACATTCTAACGGATTTGAAGCTGTTAGATGTATAGATTCATATGTAGCTTATAGTTCTTCAAAAAATATCAATCAAATAAAAATGGATATCCTTACGCCGAGATTTGTTGCACATATGCTTTATTAGAAAGCGGGAGTTATTTATGCGAAGTAAAATCATAGGATTGTTAATTGGTCTGATAGTTGTTGGGGGAATCCTGCTGTGTCCCCTCAAAAGAGATGTAAACTTAAAAAAGCCTATAAAGCATTTTATTAATGGTGTCATGCATGAACAAAGTGAAATTGTAATAGAGGGAGAAATTACTTATAGCTTGTTAAGTTCAAAAATGACGTTTGTTGGTGATATTAAAATTGAGAAATTGCATAATCAATTAAGGGATGTAAAAATTGAAATTATTTTAGATAAAAAGAATATTGTTGAGGTACCGGTTATTCGAACGGGTATAGAGGATACCTCAAAAGGAGCAGTAGCTAAAAATGATTCTATAGGTATCATGCATATTAAAAGAGATTTTGAAAGTCTGATACTTTATCCGGTTGATAAAAATACTAACTCAATTAATATAGATAAGAATAACTATTGGCGATATGATGAGACGCAGTGAAGAAAAGCTGTAAAAAGTTTCACATGCTCTATAATGAATAGTAGATATGAGCCAATAGTCTAACGGTTCCTATATTCAAACACCTCTTCCACTCCCATATCCAGAAACTTAGCAAGTTTCATGGCATACAGCAGATTAGGGATGGTTTTCCCTTTCTCAATATTTATAACAGTACGGACATTCATCTCGGTTCCCTCAGCGACCTGACGCTGGGTGAAGCCGAGGCTTGTCCGTTTTTCTTTTAATCTGCATACAACTGTACCTTCACCCATAGCCGTACTCTCCTATCTTCCAATTCTTCTATTGCTTTATTAGGATAAAACACGCCCAAAAATCTTAAATGAGCTGCTTTCAGTAATAGGCATAGGTTCATATGCCTTATTAAGCGAAACAAGATAAGCACCTTTTCTATTATTCTGAAATTTCTTCACATAAGCATTTCCATCAAGGTAAAAGATACCTGTTTCACCATCTTCAAGCTGTTCAGTCTGCTCAATCCATATAAGCTCTCATGTCATGATAAACAGGTTCCATGCTGTCTCCGCTGATATACACACCAAAGTCAGCTTTCTCAGGAATATCTGCAGATGAGTACATTTCATAGTCTTCTCCGTCTAAGAATGAGCCATTGCCGGCGGATACAGCTGCATAGTATACCTTCTCTCTTATCACGATGGAGAGGGATAATCTCTGTCATCTTGTAATCGCCGCTTTTTTTCAAGCAGTCGGGTATATTCTAACACTTTATCTACACCTTCTTTATTCAGATTGCGGAAAAGGATTGTCAGGATTGGTTCCTATAAATTCTGTATATATATCATAGATATTCAAAAATCTCACATATGGCAAGAAGCTGCTTTGAGCTTGGCAGTGAAATCCCTGATTCCCAGGAGCTCACACTGTTTGGCTTTACATATATGTCATATTCGGTAAGCTTTTCTGCTAGCTGGCTCTGTGTCAGCTTATATGCTTTTCTGTGTAAGGCAATGGTCTTTCCTAAATTCTTCATAGCAAGTCGCCTTTCTAATATATTGCTTGGTATAAATTCTTCTATGTACTGATACTAACTAGTGATACTAACTAACTATAACATAAGCAAATCAGATTTTCAAGAATAATATCAATATAACTGAATAAGATGAAATACATTTCACTTGAATATCATCTAAAATAGAGTTATATTAGTTCATGTGATGACAGTATACTTAACTTACAAACTTACAAACAGGCAAAAGAACCTACAAAGAAAGGCGGGGATATGAATAGGAATGTACTTCACAGCGACTGTAACTGTTTTTATGTATTTTAAGCTAAGGGAGAAGCAGATGAAGATGGATATTACAGTTGACACCATAAGGAAAAGGTTCGGTTTTTACAGCATTCAAAGGGGGTTTATGTACAGGGATAGCATATTATCAGCCTGCAATGCAAAAGAGGATCATACTGTACATCCTATTGAATATTTCTGACAGACGGGAGGGATAAATTAAATGCAAAGCAGTAAAGTTTATGTGAATGTAACGGCTGAATTTACAAATGATGGCAGGCTTATTCCAAAGAGCTTTGTCTGGAAAGACGGCAATATTTATGAGATTCAGAAAGTGACCGACATACGGAGGGCGGCAAGCCTTAAGGCAGGAGGTGTGGGACTTCGCTATACCTGTATTGTAGAGGGCAGGGATAGCCATCTGTATTATGAAGATAATAACCTGTGGTTTATGGAGGAGAGGTAATAGGAATATTTACTGAAAAAGTTCAGCAAGAAGGTAGCAGGATGGATGGTGCGGACTTCGGTACATCGGAACTCATTTGTCCTTTTAATACAATCATCAATGGTTTTTATTTCACTTATCTGTTGAATGAAATAAATTTGCAAGGAGGATGATATTGATGATAGAAAGAAAAGACAAACGATATGTAAGCTGTCCGGTATGCGGAAGGCTTTTAATGAAATGTTATGGACAATGCAGTGTAGAGATTACCTGTGTGAAATGCGGCAGGGATATAGTTGCACTTGTGGAGAATGATAGAATTATGGTTCTTGAAAATAGAAGAAGTTATGGAAGGAAAGATAAGAAAGGGGAAGTGAAAGTCAGCATCTCTAAAGTAAAAAAATCATAGATTTAACCTCAATACTCCGGGGTTAAAATAATTATTAAAAACTGAATAGATGAGATACCAGCATAACCGTCGGATTTGGCAGGAACCATCAGGGGCGGAGCTGATATCGGGAGTTTGTAACGAGCTGGATTTAGCATAGAACTATAAAGAGCCGACAAAACGGGAATAACGCGGGTGGCGTAGAAACCACCTGTTTTATTGGCAATCGTTTTGTCGGTTTAATTTTTTTGCGTCTGTTTCCGTTTTTTAGACGGAAATGGAGAAATATGAAAAAGACATTAGGACAGAAAATCAGAGAATACAGGCTTAAAAGAGGAATGACACAGGAAGAACTGGCAGAAAAACTGCTTTCAAAGAAATCAACAATCTCAGATTATGAAAATAATAAGATTGACATTAAAATAAGCATTCTGAGGGAAATAGCAAAAGTTCTTGGTACGCCACTCCCACACCTTCTTTCTGAGGAAGATGATGACATTGATGATGAAGTAATGCAGATGGCTATGGCATTAAACCAGATAAAAAGCAAGGAATTAAGAAAGGCTGCAATAAAACAGGTAATGATACTGGTAGAAATGGAATAAATCCACATTTTTAAAGTGCGCTCCCACCGTACTTTGTTCGGTAACTGGGGAACGATTTTTCCTCTTGGTTAATCTAAAATAATTCCTGTGAATAAGAGAAAACCAAAGTGATTTTAACATAATCAGGAGGAAGCTAATAATGGCAGGGAATGATATTATTCAGTTATATATGAATGCAACATCCTCAAAACGGGTTAATATAATAATAAAACATTATACTGATTTTATGGGTGTTGTAGACGGATATATAAATGGTCTCTTTTACAGGATTGAAAGTGAAAAGGATAGTTATAAACGACAAAGTATGGGAGAACTTGGCATAAGGGTACAAAATAGTGGAATACACAGTGACCCAACGGCAAAAAAGGTAAATGATGCCTTAGCGCTAAAAAATGCTATTATCCAATGTGACTTTTCCGGAGGAATAATGGAAGGTGTTGAAGAAGCTGATAAATATATGAGAAGTGCAAAACTTCTTAAAGATATGAGAAGAGACTATGAGCATTTTCAAAACCAACTGTGCTGTCTTGGAAAAGATAAAGAGATTTTCGAGAAATATCTCTGTGGACAAAAGACATTGATGGATATTGCCGAAGAGCAAAGTATTACTTATGAATCAGCACAGCAGAAAGTACACAAGATTAGAAGAAGGCTAAAAGAACAGGTAATCAAATTTATGGATGGGAAACTGGAGGATATTGCATAATGGAAAATATTAATGAAAAACGCTGTTATACAGTAAAGGAGTTACAGGAAATACTAGGTGTAAGCAGACCTACAGTATATGACCTGTTAAAGAAAAATGAGTTTAGATGGCTTCAGATTGGAACCAGTTATCGAATTTCTAAAAAGAGCTTTGATGAATGGCTCGATCAGAATATGAAATCAAATTAAATTTACCTTCTAAAGCTTTTTGGGATGGGCATGTTATATTGTGGGAGAAGGAGGAAAACAGGATGAAGGAATATAATGAAACAAGGACAGAAATAAAAGCAGAATTAAAGGCAGAAATAAAGAATCGCCGTTTAAGCAAAGAACCTGCCCTGCAGAAAACCATGTCCGTTCCTGAAATGAGGAAACTGTTAGGGCTAAAAAAGACCGAGGGGTACTGGCTGGTACACAGAGAATTTTTCAAGACAGAAATCATAGGAGGCATGATGCGTGTTGACATTGAAAGTTTTGAAAAATGGTATGCAAACCAGGTGAAGCATAAAAAGGTAAACGGAGAAGAGCCTGGCAGCGAGCTGGTTAAGGGCTCATATTCCTTTCAGGATGCTGCAAACCTTTTGGGCATAAATAGTGCATCCCTGTATGAAATATGGAAAAAAGAGGACAGAAAGACCATAAAGGTTGACTTTGTGAAGCGCATTCCAAAAGAAGAATTTGAAAATTGGCTTTCTGATCAGACTGTGTACAAAAAATCAGACAGGATACCTACCATTAGCGATATGGAAAAAGGCTATATCAGGTTTGAAGAAACAGCAAGACTGTTAAACATTCAGGAAGAAACAATGCTTAAACTGATAAGAACAGGTAAATATAAGACATTGTTTGAAGTAAGGGTATTTGATAATAAGAGGTGGATATCAAGAAAGAGTTTCCGGTTATTTCTTAATGCCCAGAATGAATACAGGGTAGCTGACAATGATGAAAATACTTCATCAGATGATTTGATTGCAGAAACCAAAGAATATATTTCAAGGAATGAAGCGGCTGAGCTTGCAGGAGTTACAGCATCCACAATTACAAAATGGATACAGGCTGAGGTATTTCCCTGTATAGGTGTAGGAAAGGTCCTCAGGATTAAACGGACAGATTTTCTGGATTGGTTAAATGAAAGCCGGAAAGTGAGGATATGACATGGCATTTATAAGAAAACGGGGTAAGAAATTTTCTGTAATATACAGAATTAAGGATGATAAAGGAAAGGAACGTCAGACTTCAGAAACATTTGCGACGCAGAAAGATGCTGAAAGGCGCAAGAAAGAAATTGAGTATAAGATGGCAGTAGGCAGGTTTGAAGCCCCAAAGTGCACTACCATTGAGGAACTTATTGACGAGTATGTAAGAATCTATGGTCACGATAAGTGGGGAGTTTCTACTTATGCAGGCAACCTGTCACTAATAAATAATTACATCATACCTACAATTGGAAAAACAAAACTGGCAGGAATTAATACCCATTTTATGGAGAAATATTATAAGAGCCTTTTAGACATGTCAGCCGTAAAGAGTACCAGGAACATTGACAGTTCAGGAACAGTTACAGAAGCCACGGTAAATGAGATACACAAGATTTTAAGGAGCGCATTCAGGCAGGCAGTAAAATGGGAGCTGATGGAGAAAAATCCGGCAGCCCTTGCAACTGTCCCAAAAGCTAAAAGAAAAGAGCGTGAAATCTGGACAGCAGATATGCTTATGAAGGCACTTGATGCCTGTGACAACAAAATGCTTAAGATAGCATTTCACCTTGCTTTCACCGCTACTCTTCGTATAGGGGAACTGTTAGGGCTTACCTGGGATGAGATGGATATTTCAGAAGAAGCCATAGCAGACAA
Source organism: uncultured Catonella sp. (assembly GCA_916439065.1). Lineage (GTDB taxonomy): Bacteria > Bacillota > Clostridia > Lachnospirales > Lachnospiraceae > Catonella. The sequence continues at coordinate 225,437 of CAKAGD010000001.1, read as the reverse complement.
CAGGGCTTATGTTATAATAAGCAAACAGGTTGAAAGAGTGTCAAGGGATGCAGTTGAGGCGTTAAACTCTAAGGAAATTATTCTTACCTTTCCTTCAACAAAGAAGAACAACAAGACTGTAAGGGTACTAAAGACACCAAAGACTGAAAGCAGCGTACGCAAAGTATTTATTCCAAGGACTGTAGCCGGCTATCTTGCCGAACTGAAATCAGAACAGGATGAGATTAAGGATGCCCTGGGAAGTGAGTATCAGGACTACAAACTTGTAATGGCAACTACATTCGGTCTTCCAATTGGCGACAGCTACCTTAGGACAAAAATGCAGGATATAATAGATGAGCTTGGGCTTCCTGATGTTGTCTTCCACAGCTTACGCCATACCAGTGTTACATACAAGCTTAAACTAAGCGGAGGAGACATAAAATCAGTTCAAGGAGATTCGGGACACGCACAGGCTGATATGGTAACAGAGGTTTACGGACATATCATAGATGAGGACAGAAGAAAGAATGCGGAGATGATGGAAAATGCCTTTTATAACAGGGAACAGCTAAACCCACAGATGAAAGAGGCTGAAGGAAAAGCTAATACGATTGTAGTACCTGAAGGAGTAGATGCCAAACTTCTGATGAAGGTACTGGGCAATCCTGAGATGACAGTATTGCTTACAAGCCTAGTAAAGGCAATGAAAGAATAATGGGAATATTGTGCAATTAAATACATATGCGTATCATTTTATGATAGTAAAATGATATAAGATATTATTATCAACAATACTGTATACAAGGGTAATATTAAATACTGATAATTAAGAATTATATATTATGGTTTGATGATATTGTAAGAATGCTTTTATATCTTATAACAAAATGTTGCATGTTATGGTTTCATTGAAACTTTATTTAGGTCTTTTGCACAAAAATATTGTGTCGAAGATATAGTAGCTAATAATCTTATCAATAAATATGATTAATGAGTTTTAAATACATATGAATTACAGTTGTTTATGTCGAAAAGAGATTAAGAGTATGAATTCACAAACAAAATGATGATTAGCTAACATTAAAAAAGTCTTAAGTATTATATTATGTTGGGAACATAAGGGTTGACAATTTGCAATACATAAGCTATCCTTTTTACAAAGGAGAATGATGTTATGGGAGTAAACATACAAGCTGATGAACTTCTTTTTACAAAAGAAGCGGCGAGATATTTAGGAATAACTGTACAACGTTTAAATAAGTTAATACAAGAAGAAAAAATACGACCATTAAAGAAGAATGCTTCAGGTACTATTTTTCATATTGATGAATTAAATAGACGAAAGGAAGAGCTGGCAATTTTTGATGGAATTTGTAATGGAGGTAAAAAAGGAATGTTTGTCATTGATACAAAAACAAAGCAAGAGGCTTTGAATTATTCAACATTAATGAATGCCTTAGATATGACAGAACTTAGGCTTGCTCCAATGTTTGATGAATTGAGCAAAAGTGTAAGTGTAGATACTTCTATTGATAAACCAGAAATTTGCGAGAAATATTGTGAATTCTTCAAAATTTCAGAGGGTATTTTGATGAACGCATATGAAAAGGCAAAAAGGGCATTTTCTAGTTTAAAAGAAACTGATGAAATAATTAAGATAGGGAGTGAGGATTACCCCCCATTACTATCAGAGACGGAGCAAGCACCACGATTTTTATATATTAGAGGTAAAAAATCATTACTATTTGAAAAGCGTACAGTTGCACTTGTAGGTTCACGGCAAGCTTCACCTGCCGCCAGAGCAAATACAAAACGTTTAGCTGAAGTACTTGGGGAAAATGGAATTACAGTTATCTCAGGTTTGGCAAAGGGAATTGATGTTTCAGCACATATGGCCGCGTTACAAAGCGGCTATAATACTATTGCAGTAATAGGTACTAATTTAAATCAATATTATCCAATGGAAAATAAAGAAGTGCAACTAGAAATAGAAAAGAAAGGACTTGTAGTTTCGCAATTCTCCCCTGCATCAAAAACACAAAGATGGTTTTTTCCAACGAGAAATGGTGTAATGAGCGGACTTTCTCTTGCAACGATTATTATGGAGGCGGGAGAAACCTCTGGTGCATTAAAACAAGCTGACTTTGCATTAAAGCAGGGAAGACAGATTATGATTTTAGAGGGAGCATTAAAACTCAAAAAAATTACCTGGCCTGAAAGATATGTAAAGCGCGGAGCTAGTGTTATAAAGACTCCGATAGATGTAATTAGACTGTTAGCTGAAAATAACATTTTTAAGCCAAACAAACAAAATGAAAATACCCAACAAACTTTTGAATCATATTTATCTGGTTTAATTAATACACAAAAAAAAGAGATGTATTTAGAATGGAATGAACCTGTTAATATAGAGGAGAATATGATATGTATAGATGTATAAGTAAATTAAAAAGGACTTGTTATTGATATTGAGACTTTTCATGAAGATAGCTTTTGAGAGTTGGAAAGAAATATATGAAAAATATAAATGCCTATTCTTAGTTACAAATAGTACATATGCAGAAAAACTCAAAAAGATATTTGGTGAGGACACAGTATATCAAATAGCTGCTTTTGTAAAATTGTTTGCACCTAGCCCTATCAGTCATGAAAAAGCATTAAATATTATGAATTTGAAAGCAACAGAAATTGCATATGTATCAAAAAACAGATCATTTCTAGATAATGCTATGAGCTTTTTAGGTGGAACGATTTGGATTACAGATAAGATAACATATGACGATGCTGGAAAGGCTCCAGACTTAATTTGCCCCAATTTCTCTACATTTAAGCATTTGTTACTGCAGGGAATCAATGGATTCCTTGGAGAAGTTTTAATATATCCTAATATGGAAACTAGCGGAATGATTATTCCATTAATATTTGAAGTTGACGAAGAAGAATATCCGATGTATATGCTAGGTCGATACTTCGGATATTCGCATTATATGAGTCAATTGCACCCTTATTCGTCTACTCTATACCTGAATAAGAATGAAAGAGGAAAAGCATATGGAAAATATAATGAAGAATTTGCGATATTATATGCATGTGCAGTTGAGAAAATACAATTGTTCGGAGACATTGATGGCGTTGTTTCAGTTCCTACTCGCCCGGGAAAGATCGACCGATTTGAATCAATCCTCGAACATATTTCTGATAAATGCTCCATTAAGAATTTGAGCAAAAAATTTAATTGTTTATATGATTATCCAACACAGAAAAGTTTATCCACAACTGAACGTCAAACAAATATAGAAGGCGTATTTCAGTATAAAGGTGATTTGACAGGAAAACATATTATATTAATTGATGATATTGTGACAACTGGAGCGACGATAAGAGAATGTATATCAGTATTAAAGAAATGTGGGGCTGAGCAGGTTACTATTGTTGTATTGGCTATAAATCAGATTCAAGGATATTATTGGTCATCAAATATTGCAGAAGTAAGTTGTAGCAACTGCGGTGCTAAAATGCACCTTCTGATCAACAGCAAAAATAAAAATTTTTTTTATTCCTGCTATGAGTGCCATGGAACAAAGAGTTTTGATAGTGGGAGAGAAGAACTAATTAATAAAGTTAATAATGAAATAGAAAAATAATAAATAAATCTGTGAAAGTTTTTCTACTAGTGAACTTTTAAATAATTTAATATTGCGGATATTACGCTAAGCGAAAGGTATTTGAAAAAAATGATAAGTTTTACTTACCCGATATACATCTAATAATCTTATATTCTTCTAGACTGAGACAAATCATTATAATATATTGTTGTTTAGGGAGTTATTAAACAATTGTATCGCACATATACCTATGAAAAAAATATATTAAAATGTTCAAGACAGAATTTTTGACAAATTCATTTTTGGTAAGAGTTAGCCAATATTAAAAACCAGAATATAATCCATTTTACTCATATTATCAATCATTGAGTATAGACAATGGTTACATTAAATATGGTGAACTGTAAACTTACAGTCAGAGGGGAACGATTGGAAAGTCTGTATAATTTTATTTGGTGTATTTGGTATTGTAGCTTTCTAATTATGTTAATTTCACTAGCTGATATAACCAATTGTCTTTATCAAAGACATCTTCGTTCTTGTTTGTACCTAGTAGTTTTGCAATGCTCTAGGTAACCGATATTTTTCTATTTAATACTAATTTCATTTGACCTGCTACTTCTCCTAAGGTAAGCAGTTATCTAAAGCAGTACATAATTACTATGGGGCTGTCGCATTAACAAATTTTAAAAAGTTAATGCGCAGTCCCTTTTTTATGAGTTTTCAAGTATATAAATTGATATTTATTACCAAGTGCCCTAAAAAAGTGTATACTAAAAAAGCCTTGAACGACTTCTGCAAGGCAATATTGATTTTTCTAAATTTATGCACTTTTTAGATTAAATAAATGTGTACCTGTTTTACCTTTTTGAATTTTGTTATGCAGTTTATTAATATTCCTGGCTATGGCCAAAAGAATGCTTTCTGCCAAAACATTTGGTGTACCTTTGCTTAGATATCTCCTGAAATGCATATCCTGTTTCAAATCTCCAAATGAACCCTCAGCCTGAATACTTCTGTTCATCCTTAAAAGTGCACCTTCCTCTGATAGGATTCGTTCTAAATCTGCTTTTCTCTGTTTTATAAATGTTTTTGCAATCTGTAGTATCTTTGTTCTGTCTTCAATAGGAGTCTTGCAGTTATTACCTTTTATGCATTCACTTTTATAAGGGCATCCTTTACAGCATTCACATTTATAGATTGTTTTCTCACTTACATATCCTGTTTTTGACTTACTATGTATTATATGGTCTGCTCTTAGTTTTTTGTTGTTTTTACAAATATATAAATCTGATACCTCATCGTACTCCATATTTTCTATCTTTCCAATGTCATTCCTGTATTTTCTGGTTTTTGAAACCTCATAATTAGCAGGCTTTATAAAGGCGGTTTGGCTGTTGGTTTCTATATACAGATAGTTCTCCTCACTTTCATATCCGGCATCAGCAGATATCTTTTTATATTTAAACTTAAGGTGCTGCTCGGCATCTTTTAGAAATGGAATCAGTGTTGTCGTATCAGTTGGCTGTGGACCTATGGTAAGCCAGGTAATGTATTCGGAATCAACACCATCTGCAGGTTAAATGCAGGCTTGAGCTGACCATTTCCATTGCATCTTCTTTTCAGGCGCATAAAGGTTGCGTCATTATCTGTCTTTGAATAGCTGTTTCTTTTTCCGCATAAATGCAGCTTATGATTATACTCTTTAAGTTTAGACAGGTACCCTTCCAGTGTTTCTATGCTTTTCTGTAAAAGAGATTTTCTTCTGCCAATGCCATCACAAATCTGATATCTGATGTTTCCTTAATAGCATACAGTTTTTGCGCAGTTTTTTTAATATGTTTTATTTTAACTGTGTCACCATGTACTATTTCAATGCCGTAAAAGCTTTTTCACACTCATCAACAAAAATGGCAAGTTTAATAAGAAGCTTTGCCTGATTTTTTGTTACTGACTTTTTCCATACGAAAGTATATTTATTAGCATTAGCCTCAATTTTAGTACCATCAATAAATATGGTTTCTCCTGATATTTCTCCCAAATCATACAGAGTATTTGAAACCTCTGCAAGAATACGTTTGGAGCATGGCGCAAAATGGATTTTTCCTAAATCTTGCAATCGTTGCATGATCGGGTGGAGTACATCCTTCAAGAAGATACATAAAAGTTAATATCTCTTTTGCAGTTTTGTTCGATAGACCTTGATGAATAATCACCATTCATATATGAGTATAAAACAATTTTCAGAAGTGTTCTTGGCGATAGTGAATTTATTCTTTCATAAGTTGAATATAGATCAGTCAGATCCATTCCCTCCACAAACTGACTGAGTAACCGCACAGAATCATTTTCAGGAATAATTGTTTCAATATTTAGCGGAAGTTTTAGTTGATATATTCCGCCATTCAAGGTATAATTTTTATGTGTTAATTTGGTTTTTGCATAACTAATTATACACCAAAAAGCCAGACTTTTAGGAGTCTGGCTGCTGTTTTTTTAGAAAAAAAGGAGCTGTGCACTAGTTCTTAGTGCGACAGCCCCTTATCCCTTAACAATTTTTGCTTTCTAAGTTGCTTTTCTAATTCATTATATTGATTTTTTGGTATTTTAATTTGTGTTGCAGAAAACTTGCAACTTAAATCTGTTTCTTCCCTAGTAAAATCAATACATCTATAAGAGGTAGCATTTTGATATTGAGAAAATAACATGTCAAATGTTCCATTTTCATTGTGAAATGCAATAGGAATAGTGATTGAAAAAAATTGAAAAAAATCCAAGCGAAGCAAATACTTAAAAATATTTTTGGTTCTTTTTGCATTACATTTTTCTATACAAATATGCACTTAATCCACATAATGGATTTATCCCTTTATAAAAAGCTAAAATTCCTTTTATTCGGCAAACATGAAAAAAATATTTATTAGTAACTTGACTCTTATAATTCCTTACATTCTCTCCCAAATACAATGTATCATAAATCCAATCTTGCATTTCGTTCAATGGAAGTAAGCTATATCCCATTTTTTTAACAATGCAGCATATACATACAAAGGATTATATTTTTGTCTAGGGATAGTTAATAGGTAACCTCCATCTATTTCTTTTAATATTCCTGTGCCTGATTTTTCAATAATATAATTCCGAATTGTTCCATCTGCATCCAATATTGGAGAGTCTTGATGACTTTCTATCCTAAAAGATTTATAAGGGAGTAATTTATCTTCTGGAAAGTCCTTAATAGTCAATGTTGGTTTCTTTCCATATATTTGTGATATTTGTTTAAACGGAGTAATATATTTGCCGAAGGAATCTTCTATAACACTACCAAAAGCCAAGTTACAGTCATCACATTCATAATGATTAATAAGCTTTTTATTTCCAAGCGTTTCTGATACCGCATGAGCAACTTTCGAAAAAGTAACTTCTGGATATGTTTTTCCACAAAACATACACATACGTGCTTTTTTATATTTTGGCATATTATGGCACTCAATTTGGTCCCCTTTTTTATTTAAATTCTCATATGAAATTAATCTCTCATAAATTTCTTCAAATTCCACTGCCACAACTCCTTCCCGAACAAAGCTAATACTATTATAGCATTTTTGTTTTTTCTTTCAATACCACTTATGTAAAGGTAATCAAGGACTAACTCTACTGAAGTGTAAATAAACTTTTCACTTCGGTTGTATAAAAATAAATAATGGTCAAAACCCCATAGACATCCGACCTGTTACACGCTATAATGTATTTAATCTAATAAGAAAATAGTGTTATCATTACTGCATTAAAAAGCAAATGGTAGCCACGGACATGAAAAAATCGTTGGAACACAATGGTTAAACCCTCAGGGTGACAGTGTCATCATTTTGTCAGCGAAAGCCATTTAACTTCAATGATTTTAAGTTTTCTTATTTTGACAGTAATTCACAGGAAAGTTAGAAAACAAGCTACTTTCATTGACTTATATTAACAGTTCTTAACCTGTATTTTCAGGCTGGACTTGAACTCCTAAGCTGTAGTTGTGGGTTCGATTCCCGCAGGGAACATCCATTTTAAGCGGTAATGACGACAAAATCATTACCGCTTTTTTCATACAAAAATAGCATTTTCGATGACAGGTTTGTCAGCGAGAAGCAGAATACCAGAATGATTTTGTCAGCGAAAATAATGTCTTGTCATCAGTCCTAATTTTTCAAACTGTCACCCACAGGGATTAAGCATAAAGTAGGATGAGATTGGGGTTGTAAAAACAAGTAAAAATTAAACAAACACTATTGTCTTGCCTGAGAAATGGCCTGCCGGGAGAGTCCGTTCAGATTAGAGAAAAACAATCTATTCTGGACGGGCTTATATATACTATTCTTTAGATGACATTATGGAGGCTCTTGGCTGTAGCAACAAGAAAGCTATTGCGGTAATAAAAGAGCTTGATACAGATACCGGCATAGGGCTCATTGAAAGAAAACGCCAGGGACAGGAAAAACCTGCAATGATTCTTGCAACCACCATCCTATTCTATATTGTTTGTATATTTGCCGGAATATACGGCCTTGCTGTCGCACTTGTTAATTTTATTGCTATGGTAGGAGTAATTATGTTCATCTTTTCACGGGATTGGCTGCAGTTAGGCATTACATTATCAATTCTTGTAGTAAGCTACCTTATGTTGGATGCATGGGGAGTTGTCATCTTGTTTATTGCAAAAATCAGAGAGGTGTTTACAGACATTCTTTTTGCGTGATGATCAATGTTGTTGAGTATGTAATAAAACTTTAAATTTATGTTTTTACAGAGTATAATGAGATGCAGAATAAAATTTGATAAATTAAGTTAATCGTGCCATATGGCTTGATTATAAATGCAAAGATAAAAACGCAACATACATCTATGATGTATTAGAGCCGGTAGGTAGCCCGGCCGTCCTATGTAAATAGGGTAAGTAACCTTCCCCTCCGGGTTGTCCATTTTTTGTTCAATAATTATTTTAGTAGGGATTCTTATGAACAAAGTAAGTGGAAAACTGACAGTATATTTTGAGGAACCGTTTTGGGTAGGTGTATTTGAGCATATCGAAGATGGTAAACTGTCTGTGGCAAAGGTAATATTTGGTGCAGAGCCAAAAGATTACGAAGTGCAGGAATATATTCAAAAATACCATTCCGATTTGAAATTCAGCATGGCTGTTGATACTGCTGTAAAGGATATAAGCAGAAATCCGAAAAGGATGCAGCGTCAGGCAAGAAAACAGATGCTGAAAAAAGGCATCGGCACAAAATCACAACAGCTATTGAAATTACAGCATGAACAGAACAAACAGGAGCGTAAAGAGAGAAGCCATAAGAAAAAAGAGACAGAAGAACATATAATGTTTGAACTGAAACAGCAAAAGAAAAAAGAAAGGCATAAGGGACATTAAAGGTTCTTGGCTTTTCGATCAAATTTGAAGCTATGAAGGTGATGAAATGATTAGAAAAATAAAAAAAGAAGATGCTCAATCTATACGAGAAATATGTGATATTTCTTTAGGATATACTGTTTCTACAGAGTTAGTAGAGAATCAAATCATAAAACTATCAGCTGATAAAAAGCATCATATGATTTATGTTTATGAGGATGAGGATTTACATAAAGTTGTTGGATTTATACATGCTGAAACATATGAGTGCCTTTATTCAGATTGTGGATTAAATATTCTAGGATTAGCTGTCTTACCAGAGTTTCAAGGAAGAAGCATTGGGAAAAAATTGATGAATCATTTAGAAATGGATTCTCGACAAAAATTAATTAAGTTTATCAGGTTAAACTCAGGAGAAGCGAGAACAGAAGCACATAAATTCTATAAGAATATAGGATATGTATGTGATAAGACGCAAAAGAGATTTATTAAAAATTTTCGAATAAGTCAATTCCGGTTTGCAGCACCAGCTTATCGCAAAAATACCTCATAAAATTCAAAAGGATAAGGAATATAAAAATTAATAGTGATATTATATTGACAGGAATGTCTGTGTAATATCACTATTTTTGCTTTGTAAAAGATATGGGCGAGGTTTAAACGAGAAGGATAGACAGGAAGTTGTAGGTTGAAAAACTATAGAATAAAAAAATAATGGTGAATTGCAAAAAGCAACTTCCACACCTAAGTTTAAATTTTTTATTTCAAATAACACATATTTGTTTGGCAGAGAAAAGACTTTAAACTTTATGTTTTAACAGGGTATAATGAAATACAAATTAGAAGTTATCGAGGTGAAATATGCAAGATAAAAAAGGTTTTGATTTATGGGCAGATGATTATGATAAGAGTGTAGGTTTGTCTGACAAACACGGCTCGTATCCTTTTGCAGGCTACAAATCTATTCTTAATGTAATCTATAATCGTGTAATTTGTTCATCTGCGAAGACTGTCTTAGATATTGGGTTTGGAACAGCAGTACTGACTTCAAGATTATATGAAAAACGGCTGTACGATTTACGGACAAGATTTTTCAGATAGAATGATTGAAATTGCAAAAGAGAAAATGCCTAAAGCAAGTTTGTATGAAGGCGATTTTTCCAATGGCTTGGTGGAACCGATACAGAAACAAAAGTATGACGCTATCATTGCTACATATTCTCTCCATCATCTTACAGACTTTCAAAAAGTAGATTTTATTACATCATTATTTAAGCTGCTGAACGAGGGAGGATGTATATATATCGGAGATATAGCATTTGAAACTCGTTCATTACTTCAAGAATGTATGCGGATTGCGGCAGATGAATGGGACGATGATGAAATGTATTTTGTATGGGATGAGCTAAAAGGTCAATTTCCAGAAATGCGATTTGAAAAAATGTCTGACTGTGCAGGACTTTTCACCTTGCAAAAATAACTTACAGGTTGTAGAGCTAACAAATAACATAGCTATCTCTTATAGTTGAAAAAACTAACCGCAAACTAACATGAAACTAACGAAAGACTAACCAAACATTCCTTTTTCCATTTCAACCTATGATATACATTATGCAATTGCAAATCCCTCTACTTATGAATATAATAAATATATTTATGAGAACTGTATATGTCGTGTGAGAGAATCAGAATGGAGGTGTATATGAGGGCTGCATACAATGTTTTAGTCTTACCATTCTTATATGATGGAGGAAATATACTATACTGTATTTTTAAAAGAGAGGATCTAAATATATGGCAATTTATAGCAGGTGGCGGAGAAGAAGGAGAAACTCCAATGGTTGCTGCTAAAAGGGAAAGCTTTGAAGAAGCTGGTATTCCCAAATTTAATAACTATAAAGAGTTGGAATCTATGTGTTATGTTTCAGCAGATAATTTTTCAGAAAAGGCTAGAAAATACTGGGGAAATAAATATGTAATACCCATCTATTCTTACGCAGTGCAAGTATATTCTAAAGATATTCAGATATCTAGTGAACATATAGATTATCACTGGTGTGATTATGAACAAGCGAAACATATGTTGCATTTTGATTTGGATAAGACAGCATTATATGAACTTAATGAAAGGATTAAAGATGCTCGATGGGACTTTACTAAATCAAATAATGACACATAATAATCTTTTTCAAGGACATCACCTCGATATCCGGTTTGTGTATGAATAGTGTCAATAAGTACACGAAAGGCTTCTTTATCAAGATGGAGTTTCATAGTGCATAGCCTCCTTCTCCTGCTGTATGTGCAAGCTGAATTACTGTATTTTTATTATAATAACGGTCTGCTAAGAACAGAAGCTTTTCATATTGCAGCTTAAGTTTGTGTATATGGCTGGCAATAACGGAATACGGATGTTCTGCATCAATGGGAGCTTTATCCAAAAGTTCAAGCGTATCAAGCGTCTGTAAATATGATTTATTCTCAGCAGTAATCTCCGCTTTTGGAGGACGGATTGTTACTCCCAATTTTTTATCCATGCGAGTACAATCTTTTGCCATATTAGTAGCAATAACACGCTCTTTTGGCATTTGTGTTGCAAGCCCTACATCTAAGAGGGTGCTTGCTTCGATAACCTTATAAATCTTATATGGGAAAGATGATAACAAATCTGGAGAATAATCCCATAGTCTGTATTACTTCACAGACAGATGCGATTTGCTCAAAATGCCCTCATAATTTACAGGGAATCTGTGAAGCAGAAAAGAAAGTTACCGGATATGACACAGAAGTTCTTAAAAGATGTGGATTTAAGTATGGAGCTGTTATGCCATATTTAGATTTTAAGAAAGAAGTTTATGAAAAAATTTTACTTTTAAGCAAGCGTGAAGAAATTTGTGGTAATTGCCAGTGGAATGAACTTTGCCGGTTTTAATTAAATAAGTTAAACAAAGACATAAAAAATATTTGTAAAAGCCCATTAAAAGCTATATAATAATCTTGAAAAATAAGGAGTTGAAATAACGCTACTTAAAAGGAATGGAAAAACTATGAATCCAATTTACATTATTGCTGCTGTTTTAATTTTATGGGTAGTGCTTTTTATACCGTTTATGATTATGAATAGTAAGAGAAAAGCAAAGGCTGGGGCTTTTGCTGAGGGAAACAAAGACAAAGCTGTTATACATCTGTATTGCAAAAATATAAGTATAGATGGACAGAAAGCCTCAGAATTCAGCCCTATAACAGGAGAAAATCTTGAGAAGGTAGTGGCGCTTGAGGCAGGAAATCATTCTTTTGAAGGAATTTTCCAGTCAACAGATATAGGGATGGGAACAAATAAGAATTTAGAATCAGAAAAAGTACAATTTGAGCTCTATTTGGAAAAAGGCCATACTTACTCAGCGGCTATGTATTTATATTCGCCTGAGGATAGAAAAGCATATTATAATGGAGATGTTGGAAAAGATATCTTATCAATTCCTTTAAACAGGTCAGGGGAAGGCCAAAATATAAGTGCTTATATAATTTGCTATGAAGAAGATTAGAAGATTAAGCTTTGATTATATGGAAAGGTTTATATGAGCAATAGCAAAGTGAAAGATTTATTAAAAATCGTAGATCAAAGAAGAAAAATTGATATGGCAAGAGAAACATCAGCTTACAATATTCTTGCTGTAATCGACGAAGAACGAAATGAAGCACAGGTTCACTCAAAAAATAATGTATTTTTTTGTTAGACAAAGTTTATAATGAAAATGGAGAAAACGATTTTTAAAACTTATTTCTGAAAGAGATTAAAGTACCGAAAAAATATACTGAATGCTTATGGAAAGTATACAGAGAATATGTTTTTGAAGAAGGGAGAATAGATTTTGTAATTGAAACTGAAAAATTTTTGATAGTTATTGAGATGAAAATAGATGCAGAAGATGGATATAGACAGTTAGAAAGGTATGATAAATTTTGTAAGAAAAAAGGAAAAGATTATCTCATATATTATTTAACATTGAATGGAAGTATGCCTGAAAAACAAAGCATAGGGAGAATGAATAGTGAAAAGCTTTGCTCAATAAGTTTTGAAAAGCATATTTTGAATTGGCTTCAAGCCTGTATGTACATAGTTGACAATAGCAGTTATAGTTACTCTTTTGTAAAACAATATGATGCATCAGTCAGGCATATGCTTGAGCTTGAAAATGAGGTGATGAAGGTGAAAGATTTAATAATAAGTACAGATATGGCAAAGACAGCATTACTTATCAAAAAAATGGATTTGATGAAAAAAATGAAAGAACTTCCTGAGGAATTATTAAAAAAATTACAACAAAGATTTTAAAAACGTAAAAGTAAATTAGATATACAACTTTATGATAATTTTGTTGATATTTACATTGATGAAATAGAATATAGAAAAAAAGACATATTATTTAGTATGCGAATTGGCCATAGATCATAATCTTTACGCCTGCTTTGGATTTTTGTGAATATGGAGAGATTTTTGCTACGAACTGAAGCTGAAAAAGCTATTTCCTAAATTTTATAAAAGCTGTATAAAACAGATAGAAGAACTAAATCTGCCTCAATTACATTATTACCCTCGTTCTGTATGGTTTTATATCGAAAATACAAAAGGATGTAAATTGAATTTTAAGGAAAACAGTGATTCGGTGCTAGAACTTATAGATGAGATGGATGTACAAAGTAAGTATATTGGAGAAAAATATATTTTTACAATGTATTAAAAACCTTTGTCAGGTTATATGAAAAATTAATATGGACTGATATTTTTATGAAAGTCTAAAGCCCCTTTAATCCTGGTATGTAAGTCAGATTTTTATTTATCTTGCAAAGACCTATTAGAATTATATTACAACACTCAAAATGATAATGGAGTATTGTGTAGATAATGATATACTAAAGGATATACTTTTAGTAAAGAAGAAGGAGGTCGAAGACATTATGATGACTGTATTTTCGCAAGAGCAGGCAATGGAATTTGTATTAAAAGCAAGATATAGAGAAGGGATAAAGCAAGGAATAGAACAGGGCATGGAACAAGGCATAGAACAAGGCAAATCGATGGGTAAATATGAAAACTCATTACAAATTGCAAAGAAAATGAAGGATAGCAATATGGACAATGAACTTATAATGAAATTTACCGGACTTAGTGAAGATGAGGTGTCTAAGCTATAGGGAATATTTTGCTTTTAGAAATATTTTATTGAAGAAAGATATTATAGAAAACAAGGCGGTGTGAGGTTAAAAGATATAAAATCCTTCTTCACCTACATCGTCAGTGTCTTCATCGTTTAGAAAGTAATCCATGTCAAGTAAGCCTCCAAAACTCATGTGGCGGATGTCATCACCGGTCATACCTTCCGGCAGATTAAAATATATTTTTTTATGAGTTCCTCTATAAGTTTAAACGATGGTCCGAGATGAGCTTCAAGCTCATTTAACTTAACAGTACGGAATGATTCACGCAGGAGTTTGTAGTTAAAGTGGCGGATATTTCTCCATTCCCCGTCATCGGAGTGACCGCCTTCAGATATCAGGCAATGAATATGGGGATTCCACTCTAATGGTCTTCCAAATGTATGCAGTACACAAATGAATCCGGGAGCAAAGTGTTTGGACTTGTTCATAACGAGAATTTAATGTTGTCTTACAGAGTAAAATTAATAATTAGGTACTGCTAAAACAATGGAGATTTAATATTATTCTATAAATAATAAGATATCTGTACCATACAACTTATATGTGTTAAAAATAATTAAAAATCGTAGCAGATAAAGAGGTGGTAGCTATATGAATAATGAAATAGATAAAAATTCATAAAAGATGTTTATAGCAGCATTAAAAGAATTGATGGATAATGCAAGAAATAGTGTTGCAAAAAGAAGTTAATAATATCCTCATTCAAACTTATTGGGAGATTGGGCGAATTATCGTAGAAGATGAACAGGGAAATTCTGATAGAGCCGAGTATGGAAAACAGTTAATAACAGACTTATCAAAGAGGCTTACCAAAGAATATGGTAAAGGGATTTTCAAAATCCAACTTATTTAATATGAGAAATTTCTATTTGAGTTTTTCCGATTTTTCCAGACAGTGTCTGGAAAATTAAGTTGGTCGCATTATTGTGAATTACTTTCCATAAGCGATGAGAAGAAAAGAAGTTTTTATGAAAAAGAAACGGTAAGTGCGAATTGGTCTGTAAGAGAGCTAAAAAGGCAAATAAAAACATCATTATTTGAGAGATTATTGCTATCAAGTGGAGATGAAAATAAAGAAAAAGTATTAGATTTAGCTCTAAAGGGAAATGAAATAGCTACTCCAAGTGATGTAATAAAAGATCCGTATGTATTTGAATTTTTAGGATTGCCTGAAGAAAAGCCAATTATGGAAAGTGATTTAGAAAAAGCCCTAATAACTCATATTGAAAAATTCTTGCTTGAACTTGGCAAAGGCTTTATGTATGTAGGCTCACAACAAAGGGTAACACTTGGAAATACCCACTATTATGTTGATATGGTATTTTACAATAAAATCCTAAGAAGCTATGTTCTGATTGAGTTAAAAACAGGAAAGCTAATGCCGGAAGCAGTAGGGCAGCTTAATATGTACCTTAACTACTATAAAGCCGAAGTTAATGATGAAATGGATAATGAACCTATTGGAATTATCCTTTGTACTGATAAAGACAGTATACAGGCAGAATATGCACTTGGCAGTTTATCCAATAAGATATTTGCTTCTAAGTATACGCTATATATTCCGGATAGAGAACAATTAGAAGAACAGGTAGAAAGAGTAGTAAAGGAATACAAGAAAAAATAAGTTAGTGTATAATTATAATTGGCAATAGCAAAAAAAGAAGGGGTTGCCCCCTTCCCAATCATACAGTCTTGTTTGTGATACAAAAAAATAAAAAAACAATGATAAAAGAAAAAGTAAGGAAATTTGCCAACGAATACTTGACACAAACTTTCAAATAACACATATTTGTTTGGCGGAGAATAAGACTTTAAACTTATGTTTTAACAGGGTATAATGAAATACAAATTAGAAGTTATCGAGGTGAAATATGCAAGATAAAAAAGGTTTTGATTTATGGGCAGATGATTATGATAAGAGTGTAGGTTTGTCTGACAAATACGGCTCGTATCCTTTTGCAGGCTACAAATCTATTCTTAATGTAATCTATAATCGTGTAATTTGTTCATCAGCGAAGACTGTCTTAGATATTGGGTTTGGAACAGCAGTACTGACTTCAAGATTATATGAAAACGGCTGTAAGATTTACGGACAAGATTTTTCAGATAGAATGATTGAAATTGCAAAAGAGAAAATGCCTAAAGCAAGTTTGTATAAAGGCGATTTTTCCAATGGCTTGGTGGAGCCGATACAGAAACAAAAGTATGACGCAATCATTGCTACATATTCTCTCCATCATCTTACGGACTTTCAAAAAGTAGATTTTATTACATCATTATTTATGCTGTTGAACGAGGGAGGATGTATATATATCGGAGATATAGCATTTGAAACTCGTTCATTACTTCAAGAATGTATGCGGATTGCGGCAGATGAGTGGGACGATGATGAAATGTATTTTGTATGGGATGAGCTAAAAGATCAATTTCCAGAAATGCGATTTGAAAAAATGTCTGACTGTGCAGGACTTATCACCTTGCAAAAATAATTTACAGTTTGTAGAGCTAACAAATAACATAACTATCTATTTTAGTTGAAAAAACTAACAGTAAACTAACATGAAACTAACGAAAGACTAACCAAACATCCCATTTTCCATTTCAACCTATGATATCATTATTATGGACAAATGAGATAACAAATCTCAGGCAGTTCTCTTTTGCAAAAGAATGCGGGTAAAGAATCAGGCGTCAGCCTATTACTAAATGGTGGTAGATATGACGCTTTTCTTATGCCTAAAATCAGGTGACGGCTTGAAATAATAAAGGAGGAAAAACAGGCATGAGTGATGATTATGACAGAGAAGGCATATTTGAAGCCTTTATCACAAACCTTGGGAAATACAATGAGCGCCAGACTTGTAAAAAGTTTGAAAAATGGCTGGAAAATCACGAAACAGAACAGAAAGGGTGAATTGCAAAAGTAACTTCCACACCTAAGGTTTAATTTTTTATTTTAGATACGGTATGGAAATTACTTTTTACAAATTTTACATAAATTAAGAGCTAGATGTATACATTATCTGAAAAATGCTATAATCAGCCTTACAGGAAGAACATGACCTAATTTTTTTCATAGCAAACAGGAGTCGAAGTTACTTTCCAAAACTGGGAATAAGTAAAATCCACCCTTTATATATGGGCTAGAAGTTCATCTTTTAACCGGTGAGTTCCTTTTTATTTGCCTAAGAGCTTAGGGGTTAGGGTAATTTCATCCGGTGAAATTTTTGAATACCTAAGCTCTTTTAATATTTTTGCCGTATTGAAATGCAAAAATATCATAAGAGCTTTTTGTTTCCGAGCTTCGCCCTTGAATATGAATTGATGTGGCTCATCATCAGGTTTATGTCTTCCTGTGTGTAATTACTAAAATCCACACCCTTCGGTATTATCCTTCTTATCATTTTCATGGTTGTTTTTCACAGCCGCCCTTCTGGTAAGGTGAAGAAGGGTCGCAGTAAAAATACCCTAAGTCTCCTGTTTCCTGTCATCAAACTCCAGTGCCTGCGGATTTGAAAAATTCACTTCCGTTGTCTAACAGCAGCACATCAAATATTTTTCCCGAAAAATATCAGGTCTCAGTTCAATATACAGCCTTTCAAATATCTCCGTAACAGAATGTGAGTCATTGTAGTTTCTCAGAAAAGCAAGCTGCAGGTTCTGCTGTACAAAGAAGAGAGTGAGAAGTACTTTCCCGCCCTTTACCCCTTCTACACTGTCGCCTTCACATACGACTGAATCGGGGTTTTCTTCAATAAACTTCAGGAAGTCCTCATAAGTCCTTCCCTTCCTGCACTCTTTATCCACTTTCAAAGATTTGCTTTTATTTTTTCTCGGACGCATTCTTATAGTGCGTGGCATGTCAATGTTTCTGGCAAAAAACAGACTGTTGTTTATATATTTATAGAGAGTCCTGTCGGAAACCATGATTTCATCAGAATGGTTGATTGTTATATGTCTTATGGATTGCCCTTTTAACAGGAGTGGACTTACAATGCCGTCTATATATTCCCTTTCGTTTTCTGTAAGGTTAAACCCTGTTCTTGATTCAGACAGTGATTTTCTATATCTTGCCTCAGCTTCCTTTGCCTTGTAAAATCTTTTTTCAAGGCGGCACCTGTTTCTGTCAGGGCATCCGTTACATACATAAGGTGGATTAAGAAGTTTAGGGCAGATATGTCTGACATAATCATCACACAGTGGCATGCATTTCCCAGCAGCTTCCAGCATGTTCTGTTTTTTTGTTAAGGCAGTGACTGCATACAAATCTTTTTACATGATCTGTCCACTGAATGCAGACAGTCATTAAAAAGACCTGCCGTATGAGCCTGTCTGTTCAGTAATTATGTTTTTTTATTTCTTTTGAAACAGTTGTGTTGTCTTTTTCCTATAGCCAAAGCAATCTTATTAAAGCTCATTTTTTTAGAAAGCATGATTTCTATGTCAGAACGCTGGCTTAAAGAAAGATGTGAATGTTTTTCCCATAATTAAAAATATTCCTTTCAGTTTGTATATAAAAACCCTAACCTGATGAATCTAACCCAATATATATTTTAATCATGGAATCAGTAAAGTCCATAGTTAAAGATGTGGTGTATGGAAAAAGTAAAATCCATACTAATGTGGACTTTACTTTTTCAAATAATACAGAACAGAAAGCAGCTTAAAGACTATTTGAGTTTATAACAGGGACATGGTATAATATAACTACCGTGTCGCTGCTCATAGAAGGAGTTTACTATGAGCAGGAAAAAACAAGAAAATCACAGTTCTATATTGCCGTATTTCTTTGGATGATGGTGGTGATGATAACTAGAGCATCAGCAATCAAAAAATAATGCTTCGGGACTTTGCAGAAAAAATGTAATGTTCCAGTATGAGTATTATGTAGACGATGGTTATTCAGGACGCAATTTCAATCGTCATTCTTTTCAGAGTATGATTGCTGATATTAAAGCTGGTAAAATTGGTTGCGTCATCACAAAAGACTTGTCCAGATTGGGAAGAAATTATATTGAAGCTGGCAGCTATATTGAAATATTCTTCCCCAAGCACAATGTCTGGTATATCGCCATTATAGACGGTGTGGACAGTATGTCCCGTCAGGAAATGGATATTATACCCTTTAAGAATATCCTAAATGATATGTATAACCGGGATATATCCAAGAAGGTCTTGAGTGGTATCACAATACGTTCCAGACAGGGAAAATTCTGTGGCGGAACATCGCCGTTGGGCTTGATGTGTAATTCGGAGGATAAAGGTGCTCATCTCGTTTTTCGGACGCACTAGAAAGGGATTCGCTCCAATATTTATGACATCATTCCTCGTGAAGAATGGGAAATCATTGAGAACTGTCACGAAGCCATCGTTTCCCCGGAAGAATGGGATAAGGTTCAGAAGTTGATTGACCGCAGACAAACCATTATGCAGGGAAACGCCTGCTCGTTTTACAACCTGTTCCACGGTATCATTTACTGTGCCACCTGTGGAAAGTCCATGCAGGTGCGGTACAAAAAGGTTCGGGAGAACAAACAAGAATCGTTTCACTGGTGAGCAGCGAGAACCTATTGATAAGGCATATTATATTTGCCAGACCTATAACCGGCTTGGGAAAAACGCCTATACCAGTCACAAGCTTGAAGCGAGAGATTTATACGACCTTGTGCTGAAAGACATTCAGAACCTAGCAAAAACCGCACTCAAGGGTGCTGATGCTTTTTATTAGTGGCTAAGCAGCTGGATGGAACGCAGATATATGGCAGATACTTCTCAGATGCAGAAAGAGTGTGAGCGACTGGAAGCCAGAAACCATGAAATTGATGAGATGTTCTTGAACCTTTATACCGATAAAGCCAAGGGTCTTTTCCGAACAGCGGTTTGTGAAGCAGACTGCCACTATGGAACAGGAGCAGGAAGAAAATCAACGCAGCTTGTAGGAACTGATGCTAATGCTTCAGCGGTCTGATGCTCAGGAAAGTTAAGTTCGCACCTTTATCTGGGAAATTCGGCAGTATGCCACTATTCAGGAGTTGGATGAAACTGTACTGAACCTCCTGATTAACTGTATTCTGGTGGGCGAGGTCAAAAAACTGATGGGCAGAAAACCCAGGAAGTCAGGATTGTTTATAATTTTGTCGGGGAAATAGTATAAGAGAAATTGTGACCAAATCTCAATAAAGCTGTAACACAGAACTCCGACTTCCCATGAAACGCTATATTCTATGGGAACTCGGGGTTCATATGTTATGACGGTATCTTTTTTGCTATAACTCGATTTCTATAAAAAGTGAGGAGAATGATGATGCCAGGAGTTACAAAACACATATTTAATCATGAATCTGTGATATTTTATCGAGGTTTAATTGTGAACTAAAAACGATAGAACATCTTTTGCCTAAAGAATATTCAAGTGGTGATATTATCGGGCTATTAAAAGAATTCTATCCGCATGAGTGGCATTCTATTGAAATTAAGTATGTTTATTATCAAACCAAGGATCGTCATATTAAAAGAAAATTCGGAAAAAACAGATATAACATGAAAGCACCGGAGATGCTTTTAATGGATGCTTCTCGGTGTAAGGAAATTTTGTCGAAGGAATATCAGCGCATACATTGTGATAACTATTCTGAAGAAAGTCGGGTTTTAGCCAGAGAAAATCTTTGGCTGAAAAGAAAACCAAAAATTGAAAAAGTAAACCAAAAGATTGAAAAGGCATTGTCGAAAACTCAGCAAGTGACCCCATCTTTTATTGATCAGTTAATTGGTTTTTATGAAAGAAAAAATGCAAATCAAAAAGACAGAAGATATATACTATTAGAGCTGAAAAAGTACTATAGTGATAAGATAATCCAGTTCTTTTTCAAATTAAATGATACCGAGTTGAATAAACAGCTTCGTTGGGAAGCGTTTTATCACTTGCAAAGTTTTAATTATCAGCCCAGAGCAAGACGACAAAAATATATGCAGGTACACACCAAAAATAAAAAGAGAAAAAAGTTTCTTAAAGAGGTGTACCCGTTTGAAACATATGAAATCCCTCAGAATCCTAATGAACTTGAGTATAGAATAGAAAATTCAAGAGAGCAAAAAATCAAAGAATATGACTATTTTATATCCCATAGCAGTAAGGACAGCACCCATGTCCAGAAATTAATACGGGCTGAGAATCAAGATGGAAAGAACATATTTTGTGACTGGATTAATGATGTTGATTATTTAAAACGACATTTGCTCTGCAAAGCTACATTAAAAGTACTTGAAAAACGAATGGAACAATCCAAGGCAATGATTTTTGTTGTATCGGAAAACTCACTCCATTCTATTTGGTGTAAATATGAATTGAATTATTTTACAGAATTAGGAAAGCCGATTTATTGTATTTCTAAAGAAGCTATAGATAGAAATAATTTCCGTCTTAATGAAATGAATGATATATGGTTTTTAGATTCTGATTATAAGGTATTAGCTCTAATTGAAGGGGAAAGTATAAATGTGTAAAGGAGTTTAAAATTATGGAAAATAAGTACAAACATATGGATTATATACAGTCCGCAATATCAAGAATGGCATCGAATTCCTTTTACTTAAAAGGCTGGAATGTTACTATCATTGCAGCTATTGTGGCATTATCGTTTAAAGAGAGCGATTGGAGAATATATGCCTGTGCGTTGGTTCTAAATGTCGTTTTTTGGTTTTTGGATGCATATTATTTGAAGCAAGAGAAACTTTTCAGGGAATTATACCATAAGGTTTCAAAGATAAGTGATGACAATTTGGTTGATTTTTCTATGAATACAAGCGAATTTAAAAAAGTATCGAAAATTCCATGTATTATGATAAAAAACATCTCGATTACTCCGTTGTATCTTTCGATTTCCATTGTCTTGCTTGTACTAATTCATATTGTTTGAGGAGTTTATTATGTTTTCAAAATTTAAATTAAATGATATTGTATATTCGGATTTCAAGGGATATGAATCTTTGGGAGAAGAATACTATGCCAAAATACAATCAGATATTCAAAGTAGCCTAAGAGAATTTATAGGAATAGATGGAGTCATTGATGGTACCAAGTTACAGGAGAGTTGGTTCCCAACAAAGCAAAAATTTAGTGTGTTTTTATCTCATGCACATGTTGATGAGAAGTTAGCTATTTCTATAGCTGGCTTTTTAAAAAATGAGCTCAACTTAAATACTTTTATAGATTCTTGTCTTTGGGGATATTCTAATGATTTATTGAGAGAAATAGACGAGAAATATTGCAGACATAGCAATGGTACATCTTTCGATTATGACAAAAGGAATTATTCTACCAGCCATGTTCATATGATGTTATCCATTGCTTTGTCCAGAATGATTGATAAGTGCGAATCCATTTTTTTCTTAAACAGTGAAAATTCTATTTCAATAGCTGAAGAAATAAGCAAAGAGAGAACAGTCTCACCGTGGATATATAATGAGTTATCTTTAGCTGATATGATTGAAATTCGACCTATCAGCTGTTATAGAGATAAAATTTTAAAATTTTCTCATAGAGCATATGGTGCAGTCAGTGAGAGTTCTTCTCTTCAGATTGAATATGAAGTTGACAAAATGTTAAGAAACTTCATTTCTCTCTCTCAGCACGATTTAGTAAGTTGTGCAGATGAGTGGAGAGCAAACAATAAATCATTTCAAAGCGCACTGGATTATATTTACCTTTCAAAAAATATAATTAAGCAGAGGGATATTATGATTGGATAATTCAAGAACTGTGTAAATTTATATATTTAAGATAACTTCCCTTATAGGTTAAGGGGAGTTATTTTTTTCCCATTTTTGAATTCATCACTTGACATTATGGCCGCGACCTTATGACAATGGATGAACTGGCAGTCGTGGACAGTGCAAAATGCATAGTGCAGGTTCGTGGCGTAAGACAGCTTCTTTCAGACAAATATAACATGGATAATCATCCGAACTTTAAGCTTACGGCAGATTATGACAGGAAGAACTTCTTTGATGTGATTAAGTACCTTGACCATAGTCTTATATTAAAAGTAGATGATGAATATGAAGTCATCGACATGACAGGGTAAAAGGCTCTTACATCCTATGCGATAAAGGCATGGGAGTAAGGGCTTTTATTATAAATTCCCTGATTTTTGGGGAATATATATGTGCATAGTCTGAACTTCTGCAGGAGTTCAGGCGGATAAAATAATAACTGCTCCGCTTTACGGTTGGAGGACATTTACATCGCACATACTAAACCCTGTGTAGGACGAACACAAAAAATTTTATTATACGAGGGAAAACAGGATGAAGGAACAATATAAAATAAGTACAGAGATAAAGAATCACGGCTTAATTAAAGAACCTGCCTTGCAGAAAACCATGTCTGTTCCTGAAATGCGAAAACTGTTAGGATTAAAAAAGACCGAGGGATACTGGCTGGTACACAGAGAATTTTTCAAGACAGAAATCATAGGCGGAATGATGCGTGTTGATATTGAAAGCTTTGAAAAATGGTATGCAAATCAGGTGAAGCATAAAAAGATAAATGGAGAAGAACCTGGCAGGGAGCTGATTAAGGGTTCATATTCCTTTCAGGAAGCTGCAAACCTTTTGGGAGTAAATAATGCCTGTCTGTATGAAATATGGAAAAAAGAAGAAAGAAAGACCATAAAGGTTGACTTTGTAAAGTGTATTCCAAAAGAAGAATTTGACAAGTGGCTTTACGGACAGACTGCTTACAAAAAATCAGACAGGATGCCTACTATTAAGGATATGGAAAAGGACTATATCAGATTTGAAGAAACAGCAAGATTGTTAAACATTCAGGAAGAAGTTATGCTTAAACTGACAAGAACAGGTAAATATAAGGCTTTGTTTGAAGTAAGGGTATTTGACAATAAGAGGTGGATATTAAGAAAGAGTTTCAGGTTATTTCTTAATGCCCAGAATGAATACAGGGTAGATGGCAATTATGAAAATATTTTATCAGATGATTTGATTGCAGAAACCAAAGAATATGTTTCAAGGAATGAAGCGGCTGAGCTTGCAGGAGTTACAGCATCCACAATTACAAAATGGATACAGGCTGAGGTATTTCCCTGTATAGGTGCAGGAAAGGGCCTCAGGATTAAACGGACAGATTTTCTGGATTGGTTAAATGAAAGCCGGAAAGTGAGGATATGACATGGCATTTATAAGAAAACGGGGTAAGAAATTTTCTGTAATATACAGAATTAAGGATGATAAAGGAAAGGAACGTCAGACTTCAGAAACATTTGCGACGCAGAAAGATGCTGAAAGGCGCAAGAAAGAAATTGAGTATAAGATGGCAGTAGGCAGGTTTGAAGCCCCAAAGTGCACTACCATTGAGTAACTTATTGACGAGTATGTAAGAATCTATGGTCACGATAAGTGGGGAGTTTCTACTTATGCAGGCAACCTGTCACTAATAAATAATTACATCATACCTACAATTGGAAAAACAAAACTGGCAGGAATTAATACCCATTTTATGGAGAAATATTATAAGAGCCTTTTAGACATGTCAGCCGTAAAGAGTACAATGAACATTGACGGTTCAGGGACAGTTACGGAAGCCACGGTAAATGAGATACACAAGATTTTAAGGAGTGCATTCAGGCAGGCAGTAAAATGGGAGCTGATGGAGAAAAATCCGGCAGCCCTTGCAACTGTCCCAAAAGCTAAAAGAAAAGAGCGTGAAATTTGGACAGCAGATATGCTGATGAAGGCACTTGATGCCTGTGACAACAAAATGCTTAAGATAGCATTTCACCTTGCTTTCACCGCTACTCTTCGTATAGGGGAACTGTTAGGGCTTACCTGGGATGAGATGGATATTTCGGAAGAAGCCATAGCAGACAACAGGGCTTATGTTATAATAAGCAAACAGGTTGAAAGAGTGTCAAGGGATGCAGTTAAGGTATTAAACGCTAAGGAAATTATCCTGACATTTTCTTCAACAAAGAAGAACAATAAGACTGTAAGGGTACTAAAGACACCAAAGACAGAAAGCAGTGCACGCAAAGTATTCATACCGAGGACTGTAGCCGGCTATCTTGCTGAACTCAAATCAGAACAGGATGAGATTAAGGAAGCCCTGGGAAGTGAGTATCAGAACTACAAACTTGTAATGGCAACTACATTCGGTCTTCCAATTGGCGACAGCTACCTTAGGACAAAAATGCAGGATATAATAGATGAACTTGGGCTTCCTGATGTAGTCTTCCACAGCCTTCGCCATACCAGTGTTACATACAAACTGAAGCTAAGTGGCGGGGACATAAAATAAGTTCAGGGAGACTCAGGGAGCGGTTGTTAGGTTGTCATGCTCCGAAGGAGCATTGAGAACCTTATAAACCGCCCCTGCGATAGCTGTCCACGATTGGCGAGTGCGTAGCACGAAGACAGAGTGGAAAACAGCGAACCGCTGACATGCACAGGCAGATATGGTAACAGAGGTTTATGGGCATATCATAGATGAAGACAGGAGAAAGAATGAGGAGATGATGGAGAATGCCTTCTATAGACAGGAAAGACTAAGCCCACAGGTGGGAGGAACCGAAGGAAGTGCTAATACGATTGTAGTGCCTGAAGGAGTGGATGCAGAACTTCTGATGAAGGTGTTGGGCAATCCTGAGATGGCTGCATTACTTACAAGCCTTGCTAAGACTATGAAGAAGCAGGAATAGAGAAAAGGACGATATTGTATGGATGTGAATCTATGCGGTATCGTCCTTGCTGGTGTATATCATACATTGACATTTTATTATGTTTCAAAAATACAGGCAAAAATATCAATAATACTGAGTATGCAAAGGAAAGCTTGGTTTTAAATTTAAGACAGATTTTCTGTTCTTTTACTAAAATTGATATTTTACCCATGAAGTATTATTTAGAAGACTTTTATAAATATCTGTAAGGGCTTCCATTGCCTTATCATAATCAATTCTGTAACAGTTACGAAGAACATATTGGTTCTGCATAATTTCATATGCCTTGCGGACATCCTTGTTATTCATTGAATTTGTAAAGAAAGCAAAATCTGAAGGCAGTACATCAGGAATGCCGTCAAGACGATTGCGTTCCTCAGCAATACGAATATCCAGCAGTTTTTTTGTCAGTCCGGTATCTGAAAGCAGTTTTGAAACAGTTTTGTGTTTATAAATAACGGCAAGGTCATAAATATGTTTTGCTGCCTCAAATGCCCTGTGTGGCTCATAAGCCTTACGAACATAAGATTCTGCAGCAAAAAGTTTATCTATAAATACCCTTTCTATGGAAATTGTCATAATAGAAAATGGCCCAACATCATATTCTGATTCAAGTATCTGCTTCTGTTCATTAGAGGCAAGCTCATATAGCATAGCAGCGATTTCAAGGCACTCAACAGGCTCACTGATAGTAAATGAGGTTGCTTCAACTTTTACTCTTCCAAATCTTTGCAACGCATCATTTACATCAAAAGCAGTCAAAGGCTCATATGAATACACAGCAACAACTTCTGAGCGGTTTGTTTTTCCCAGCGATGAATCTCGAAGAAGTGAAGTATATTTTTTTTGTCGCCTGCTCTAATCTCCTGTCATTCTGTGTCCGGCTGCAGTTCCTTGTATCAACTGACAGGTCTATATCTTCAGAGAAACGGTTTGTAGTCTTTAATGCTTTATATAGAGCTGTTCCACCTTTGAAATATGCAGGAAGCCCATTACTTTGCTTTCCTGCAAGTTCTTTGAGTATTAATGACACATAATAATCTTTTTCAAGGACATCACCTCGATATCCGGTTTGTGTATGAATAGTATCAATAAGCACACGAAAGGCTTCTTGATCAAGATGGAGTTTCATAGTGCATAGCCTCCTTCTCCTGCTGTATGTGCAAGCTGAATTACTGTATTTATTATAATAACGGTCTGCTAAGAACAGAAGCTTTTCATATTGCAGTTTAAGTTTGTGTATATGGCTGGCAATAACGGAATACGGATGTTCTGCATCAATGGGAGCTTTATCCAAAAGCTCAAGTGCGTCAAGCGTCTGTAAATATGATTTATTCTCAGCAGTAATCTCTGCTTTTGGAGGACGGATTGTTACGCCAAGTTTCTTATCCATGCGAGTACAATCTTTTGCCATATTAGTGGCAATAACACGCTCTTTTGGTATTTGTGTTGCAAGCCCTATATCATGAAGGAGGGCAAATCCAGTCTCATATCCTTTGTCCGGCAATAAATACTTATCAGCTATCAGGCTCTCTTTGTTGATTCCTCTTTCTCCAAATGGAGTGGTAACTGTTCTGAAATAAATTCCCTTCTGGTAGAATCTGAGCGCAGGAATCACTTTAGAATCCATAATGCGTTTCATTGCCACAGCAGTTGCGGCTACAGCATCTTTATCTTTCAAATTAAATTTTTCTGCTAATGAAGCAGCAATTATCTTTGTATATATTGGCATTCCAACAGGTTTTTGCAATATCAGTTCGCGAATATATTCTGTATAGGTCATATGTTATTCACCTCTTTCTGATATATTTATTACGGAATATTGTGTTATAATATGTAAATATTATATCATAATTAGATAATATTTCAATAGATGTAATGAAGCTGTTATATTTTATAATTTGGATTTAGAGTTTATATATAACGATTAGAAACCGAAACGCTGTTTGGAAATATATATTGAATAAACATTGATTTTATGTGATAATTAATTGTGATTTAATCAAAATTACTTAGGCAAAGATAAAACGCAATGTGCATTTAAACATGCACTATAGCTGGTAGGTAACCCAGCGGTCCTGTACTATACAGGGCAAGTAACCTTCCCCTCCGGGTTGTCCATTCTTTGCAAATTAAATTTATTTTTAGGAGGGATTGTTATGAGTAAGATAAGTATCAAGTTAACAGTATTTTTTTGAAAAATCCATTTTGGGTGGGCATATTTGAGTGCATTGAAAATGGCTGTATATAGTTCAAAGAGTATTGGGAAATTATATATTTTTATTGAGGATAAGATGTTTATAATGTATAAAGGCCAAAAAAATACAAGTGTAGTTTTATAGATAAGTTTATATTAATATGGATAAAAAAATTAAATTGTCGATAAAGAGAGGTATAAGACTGTTTAAAAATTATGCTTCCTAAAAAGAGACCTGTTATTATATATGCTCATTGTTTTGTTGTGGCTACTTTGGGGATTAATAGCAAAATATAATTGACTCTCAATTCAAAACAGAAATATGAAACATATGTTGTTACATTATGGGGGTTGAAGGATTCAATTTTTTTCATCAGTTGTATTAGCCTTTTGCAATTGGTGCATTTAATCATTTAAATAGATATAGAAAGACTATAAAAAGACAATATTATTTATATGTAGATACAATGAACTTATTTGAAGAAATTGTTAAGAGTGGTTATAGTTCTTCAATATGGTCAAAGTTTAATTTTATGTATAATAGGCACTGTTTTTGAAGAAGGTATCAAACATTTGAGGAATAGAAATGCAGTAATTGATAATGATTTTTTTGCATTTATATAGATGCTATAAATGAGAGGATAGAAAAAAATTAGAACAAGAAATAAGAATGGGAAATTTAATAATTAAAGACGAAAAATAGGATGAATGAATATTTATATAAAGTTAAAAATACAAATACCAAAAAGTAATGACTGAAGAAAAATAGTGTCGAATTTAAAATCTTATTGGATTTATTATTTGAAATAATAAATCAATTACGCTATGTTTAGTGTAGAGATGAGAACGATGATTTAAAAATAATCAGCATTCTAAGTAAATATGAAACAAATAAAAATCAATGATGATTTTTTTATAAAAAGAATGATTTTGTCAGATTTTTGATATACACTTGTTGGAATTGCATAAAAAAATAGTTAGTTAACTAAAAAAATTTAAGTCCTACCAGTAAACTTAAATTTCATACTGAAGACTAAATCTAGTATTTTAGTTGTGTTAATTTGGAAAGAAGGGTGAAAATATTTATTAAAAAAAGAAAAAGTAAACCAATATATGGTTTTAATATTTCAAAAGAGTTTGAGCAATATGAAAAAGATTTGTAAATATTCTAATGATAAGATAAAAATATTCAGACTGGGAAGAAAAAAAGTTGTTAAGAATATTTGTAGTTTTAAGGATATTAATTTAAAAAAATTTTAAACATTATATAATTAATGAAAAACGTGAAGCTAAAAAAATTTACTTGAAACCTTAGGAAGTATTGTAGTTCCCACAAATATTTTGCTTATATCAGTTTATGTAACATGCATATCTGTGTTTCTAAATTTACGTGCAGATATGAATAAAGACTATGACAGTCTTTTTTTCTTAATGGCTTTAATTGTTTCATATGTTTTATAATTGCAATATCTTTTGCATTAGCAATATACTCTTTTATAATTCTGCATTTCAAAAAGGAAAAAAAGCTGTTTAATAAAAATAAGTTTTTTTAACGATTTAATATATATTATAGATAATCATGATTAATAGTAACTGGGTCGCTATAGAAGACTATGTTGAATTAAAATGCAGTCTTTCCCATTGCTTTAATAAAGCGTATTGTGGATACAATTCTAACTTCAAGAAATAAAAAAATATTGTGAGATTTATGCATAAGCACGACATTTGTGAAGAAATAGGAAGAGGATATGGTAAAGTTATATATGCTACAATCAAAAAAATTTAATTTTAGCTCTTAAAATTAAAAAAATCAAGGTGATAAGTTTACTAAAGTAACATTGTAGTTAAGAACGCCTTTCAATTTGATAAGTAAAGAATACAAGGTAAAGACTTATTATTTTATGTAAATGAAGAAACTATAAGTAATAAATTAGTTCATTAGCTATTTGATAATAGCGATAAAGATATACAAAGAGCTTCAAGAATTATTAAATATACTATAGATACTGAACTTATCAAGTCGGTAGATGAGAATACAGCCTATAGTTATATGTAATATATCCCGTTTTGGGTTTAATTTAAGTTGCAATATAGATTTATGAGAAATTAAAATTCTGGTCAACTCCCCATAGACATCCGACCTGTTACACGCTATAATGTATTTAATCTAATAAGAAAATAGTGTTATCATTATTGCATTGAAAAGCAAATGGTAGCCACGGATATGAAAAAATCGTTGGAACGGAATGGTTATACCTTCAGGGTGACAGTGTCATCATTTTGTCAGCGAAAGCCATTTAACTTCAATGATTTTAAGTTTTCTTATTTTGACACAGATTTACAGGAAAGTTAGAAAACAAGCTACTTTCATTGACTTATGTTGACAGATAATATTAGCAAATTACAGTACAAACCTTAGCTCCTAAGCTGTAGCTCGGGGTTTGATTCCCGCAGGGAACATCCATTTTAAGCGGTAATGAAGAAAAAATCATTACCGCTTTTTTATATAATAAGAAATTCCTCTATTTTCAGTGACATGAAGGCATGTAAAACAGTAATGCCCGCCAATATGCGGGCATAGAAAACAAGGTGGTGCGAGGTTAAAAGATATAAAAGCCTCCTTTACCTCAATTTTATACCGTTTTGTGGAGGCTGTAAACATATGAATCAGGCACTGGAACGCCAATGCTTCGCCATATAGCGAATATGAGCCCTTTCATAAAGTTCTTGAAGAGAAACCCGGTGATGGTTATGATAAATTTCTAAAATTTCCATTACTATTTTACAGTTAGGACATTGAATGGGATCATATCCAAAGGCAAGGAGAATCGCTTCACGCCAGCGTGTAAAAGACGCGAATAAACGACGCTGTTTTGGGTTACATTGTCTGTGGAGATTCTCATCAATTTTACGATGCCTTGCATAAATGCCATAGTAGCGAATCATTTTAAAATGTTTTTCAGGTATATGCTGCATTAGCAGTTTGATAAATTCAATGGCTGGAAGTGTTCTTTCTACATATTTGTTATCTTCATGGCGGTTGTAATGGAAGGTAACGGTATCTTCCTCTTTGTTATAATGGTCTATTCGTTTCGTAGCAATGACAGGTCGTCCAAGATATCTTCCAATGTATCTGGTTACCGTTTTAGGATCGGCAAGAGTTGGTTTTACATAAACATAGAATCCCTTGTCATGCAGTTTGTACATCTGTGTCTTTATATTTTTAAACAATGGTCCGAGATGAGCTTCAAGTTCATTTAACAAAACAGTTCGGAATGATTCACGCAGGAGTTTGTAGTTGAAGTGGCGGATATTTCTCCATTCCCCGTCGTCGTAGTGACCGCCTTCAGATATTAGGCAATGAATATGGGGATTCCACTCTAATGGTCTTCCGAATGTATGCAGAACACAAATGAATCCGGGAGTAAAGTTTTTGGACTTGTTCAGTGAATAAAACATACGGCTTACTACAGAACGTACAGCTTCAAAGAGACAGTCAAGGAGAGTGCGTTTTTCTTTGAAAAAATGCCTCAATTCTTCAGGAATGGTAAAACACAGTGTCGGTGTCTGACGGCGACAAGCTGATTCGCCATTGCATCAGCACATTTTGGGCATAAAGATTCCCACAGGTTGGACAGAACTAGAATGGCAGCGGAAAGGAACAAACTTCATATGCTCACACTTGGTACAGGCATACATAGTATCGCCATAAGAGGGGTCACCACAGTTAATCATCCTGTCAATGTTTTCAATTTCTGTGGCGCGTGGATGAAGAGTGAGCAATATTTCTTCCCAATGATCGGTAAATATCTCTTGTAGTGTATTCATATATTTATTCATAAGTCTATTATGATACAAAAGCGAGAAAAAGAAAAGCTCTACCCCTCAAGATTGAGGGGCAGGGGAGCTGATTTGCCGAAGGCACTTTTTTATTTATGACAATAGAATTTTGCAGAGTGCGCATGTTATTATGTTGGATAGGAGGATATCTTAAGTATATTCCGTTTTAGAGTTATTTTGTTAAAAAGTGTCAAAAGAGTGATATTGATGAGTCGGTTCAGTTATAGAGATGATGAAAGAAAAATATTAATATAGGAGATACACCAGAAGAGAGGTGAATTTATATTAACCTGTCACAGAGAGGAGAAAATGTATGAAAAAAAGAATACTAGCAGCTATGCTTACTATGTCTATGGTCATGTCTATGACAGCATGCGGAAATTCAGAAGCGGGAGGACCAAAAGATTCTGCTCAAAAAAATGGTGATAATGGGAATAAACCATATACAGTTACCATGGTTCTGCAGGGAAGCACACAGCCGGATGAAGAAAGAATCGAGCAAAAAATTAATGAAATTCTTGAACCGGAACTCAATGCAAATATTGATATTGTTATGTTGCCGTGGGCAAGTGCAAGCCAGCAGTTACAGCTTATGTTATCAGGGGATGAAAAAATTGACGTTTTTTATACTCAGGCAACAAGTGCAGTGCAGTATATGAATGCTGGACAGATTATAGACATGTCTGAACTGATTGATAAATATGGAACAAATATAAAACAGATTTATGGAGAGGATATAGCTAAAATCAATCAGATTGATGGCTTTGTATATGGCGTACCAAATCAGATTGAACGAGGAAGTATTCCTGCCGTATTTATGAGAAAAGACATGGTACAAAAGTATAATATTGATACAGCACAGATTAAAGAACCTAAAGATTTGGAAAGCGTTTTTGCGACAGTAAAAGCGGGAGAACCGGATATGACAATGTTATATTCTATTAACGATGGAGACACACCGGTTACCAGATTATTCCGTGGAGACAATCTGGCAGATAACAATTACCTTGGTGTACTCATGGATCAGACAAATAGCACAAAGTTAGAAAATTTCTTCGCAACAGACTGGTTTAAAGATACAACTACTATGCTTTACAACTGGTATCAGAAGGGATATATCAGCAAGGATGCAGGAACCAATACAGAAAACTGGAGAACAGTATGCAAAGCAGGAAATTTATTCTCACTGTTTTTTGCTTATCATCCTGGAACACCGGTAGAATTTGAAAGTTCCACTGGTTATGAATTTGAGATCGTGCCGTTTTATAATGAACCGATCATAAATAGTTCATCATATAACGGTGTTACATTTGCAATTGCCCAAAATTCAGAAAACCCAGAGAAAACAATGGAAGTACTTGATTACATCTATGGAAGTTCTGAAATCATGAATCTTTTAAACTGGGGAGAACAGGACAAAGACTATGTGATAGAAGATGCTGATAATGGCATTATCAATTACCCGAAAGGAATCACTTCTGATAATGCACGCTATAGCTTAAATCTTGGATGGGAATTGCCAAATCAGTTTATTGCTTATAAATGGACTGGCTCCGATCCAAAATTATGGGAAAAAATGGAAGAATTTAACGGTTCTGCAAAGAGTTCAAAAGCAGCAGGATTTTTATTTGATAATAGAAATTATTCAAGTGAGATTGCAGCTCTTTCCAATATTGTGAAACAATACAGTGGAGCGCTTTACAGTGGTTCTGGAGATCCAAATGAACTTATTCCGAAATTATTAGAAGCATTAGATGATGCGGGAATCAATGAAGTGATCCAGGCAAAACAGGAACAGTTAGATGCTTTTCTTGCAGCAAAATAATCAGGCTCAGAAGGAAAGTCCCACAGATAAAACGTGGGACTTTTTTCATAAAAGGAGAAGCTTATGAAGAAGAAAAAGAACAAAGTTAAGGAATATCTGCCGCTCTATCTGATGATGTTTCCAGGATTATTATATCTGCTGATCAATAATTATCTGCCAATGACAGGTATTGTACTTGCTTTTAAAAAGTTGAATTTTTCAAAAGGAATTTTGGCAAGTCCGTGGGCAAGACTGGATAATTTTAAATTTTTGTTCTCGTCAAAAGATGCTTGGATCATTACAAGAAATACATTGTTATATAATATAGCTTTTTATTATTGTCAATATGGTTGTTGGAATTGCAATCGCAATTTTAATCTGTGAAGTTAAGAATATAAAATTAAAAAAAATATATCAGAGCGCTATATTATTACCATTTTTGATGTCGATGGTCATTCTGAGTTATATTGTGTATGCACTTTTAAGTGCCGAAAATGGCCTTGTAAACAATACAATCCTGCCATTATTGCATATAAATCCAATTCAGTGGTATCAAAACCCAAAATACTGGCCGGTGATTCTTATTATTGCAAACTGCTGGAAAGGGGTAGGATACGGATGTTTGATTTATATTGCATCTCTGATTGGTATTGACCCGACTTATTATGAGGCAGCAAGACTCGATGGAGCCACAAAGTGGCAGGAAATCACCCAAATCACATTGCCGTGTCTGGTACCGACAATTATTACTTTGTTATTATTGAGCATTGGAAGAATCTTCTATTCTGACTTTGGACTATTTTATCAGGTTCCAATGAATTCTGGTGTGTTGTTCCCGACGACAAATGTAATTGACACATATGTATATCGTGCCTTGATCGAACAGGGGAATATCAGTATGTCATCTGCAGCGGGTGTATACCAGTCATTAGTAGGTTTTGTTATTGTCATGTTAAGTAACTGGATTGTAAGACGTGTAGATAAAGACAGAGCATTGTTTTAGGAGGAGAGTCTGTTATGACAAATTCAAAAAAAACAAAGAGATATCAGTTTTGGATCAATATGATATTAATCGTGATCACATTAGTCATTATTTTACCGTTTCTACTGGTATTTATTTCATCCATTACAGACGAAACGGTGCTGATCCGGAATGGATATTCATTTTTTCTGGAAAAGATAAGCTTTTATGCATATCAGTATATTATCAAACAGGGAGAAAAAATACTCAGTGCATACGGTGTAACAATTTTTGTTACGGTAGCAGGTACTTTTTTAAACCTGATGTTTTCAGCATTGCTGGCATATCCGCTGTCAGTGAAGACATTACCTTATAGAAGGCGGATAACCTTTTTTGTGTTTTTTACAATGTTATTTAATGGTGGGTTAGTTCCTACATATCTGATGTATGTGAATTATTTTCATATAAAAAATACAATATGGGCACTGATAATTCCTAATTTGCTGTTAAGTGCAAACAATGTGCTGATGATACGGAGCTATTTTATGACAAGTATTCCGGAAGCATTGTATGAAGCAGCAAAAATTGATGGCGCAGGGCACACAAAAATCTTTTTACAGATTACATTTCCACTTGGTAAACCGATCCTGGTAACCATGGGACTGTTTTCTGCACTGGCATATTGGAATGACTGGACAAATGGGTTATACTATTTATCAGGAAATCAAGGACAGAAATTATATAGTATCCAGAATCTTTTGAATCAGATGATCACGGATATTCAGTATCTTGCAAGTGGTAAGGTTACCGGTAATATAGGGGCGGAAGTAGCAAAACTTCCGACAACATCCATAAGGATGGCAATTGCTTTTATAGCGATGCTTCCGTTATTTATCATTTATCCGTTTTTACAGAAATATTTCGCAGAGGGTATTACGCTTGGTGCAGTAAAAGGTTAAGAGAGCAGCATGGTGTTTGGGAAAAATATGAATATAAAAAGACGAAAAAAGAAATCTTTAGCACAACAGAGTAAACAAATATTAATTTTTATGACAGTCATTCCGGTAATTATTCTGGGAGGATATACCTATATTTTAAATAAAACAAGTGGGCAGATTTATGAACAGATGAGTCAGATGGCACAGTTGTATGCACAGGAACTGGACAATCGTTTTTTGAGAATCAGCCGAAAAATTTTTTCCACGATCATGGATACAAATGAGACAAATTCCATGTTCTGGGAAAATGTAAACCTGATGAAAAATGGGGATTATTCGGAGTATGCGATAGGAGAACTCCGAGAAGAATATTTCTCTTCCGCATGGGAATATGGAACAGAATGTAGAATTTTTTTATATATACATGAGACGGATAAACTATATCAGCTTTCATTGTCTTCGGATGGAAATTACACAATGTCACCTGAGATTGCGGCGTCTATTCGTGAGCAGATAGATAAATTAGATAAAAAGACATATGCGGTGAAGAGAAAATGGGATGTCATAGAGTGTGATAATGAGGTATATATCTGTAAAATTGCACAAAAAAACGGAATTGCTTTAGGATGTGTTGTAAATGTAAAAAGTATATTGGAACCATTCTCAAAACTTTCATTGGGAAAAAATGGATATGTAAGCCTTGTAAATCAGGATGAGGTCTACATAGGTATGTTAAATCAGAGCGGAATTATATCAGAGCCGCAAGATATGAATATCAAAAATACTTATACGATCCATCAGGAATTATCCAGAGCGCCTTTTGAAATCAGAATTGGGATTTCCTTAGGTGGTGTCTTAAGTCTGATGACAGGAAGTCTGCTCGGAATGACGATATTGATCTTTATGATACTTATTATGAGTGGGTTTTTGCTTTTTCATGTGTACTCCAATATTATGAAGCCACTTAAAGTGTTCACGCAAAACCTTCAGCAATATGATGAGGGTGGATATACGCTGAATATGACGGAAGGGAATTTGCTTGAATTAGAACAGATTGATGGAAAATTCCGTACAATGATCCATCAGATCCGTAAATTGAAGATTACTTTATATGAAAGAGAATTAGAGAAACAGAAAATTGAGATGGATTATCTGAAAATGCAGATCAGACCACATTTTTATTTGAATTGCCTGAATTTTATTTATAGCATGATTGACTTTGGTAATTATGAACACGCAAGGGTGATGACAAAAATTACTTCCGATTATCTTTCATATATTTTTCGAAATACAACGGACAGAGTTCTGGTTTTAGCGGAATCAAAGCATTGTGAAGATTATTTAAAAATTCTGTTGCTGCGGTATCCGGATAAGTTTACCTATTATTTTGAAGTTCATGATGAAGTAGCAAATGCAGAAATATTTCCATTTTTAATACAGGTTTATGTAGAAAATGCTGCAAAGCAGGCATTGATAGCAGATGAAAAAATGCTGATTTCAGTTACGGTATATCCTGAAGACAGGGACAATGAAAAATATGTTAATATTTTTATATCTGATACGGGAAAAGGCTTTTCAGATGAGATATTATGTAAACTGCAAAACGGACAAAGCATTTCTGACAATGGAAAGCATATCGGTATTTGGAACTGTATGAGACGGTTTCAGTATTACTATGGGAATCAGGGTGAGATTCATTTTAGCAATAGTCCATTGGGTGGTGCTGTTGTGGATATTCATGTTCCATATAAAATCGGAAGGAGCGATACATAGGGATGAAATTATTGCTGGTGGATGATGAACGTTATGTGATTGAAAGTATAAAGAAAAATATCTGCTGGGAGCAGACGGGAATTACTGAGATTTATACAGCATTTACTATGAAACAGGCGCAGGAAATTATAACAGCTGTTAAAATGGACATTATTATCAGTGATATAGTGATGCCTGTTGCAACAGGATTTGATCTGGTGCAATGGGTGCGTGAGCAGAACTTCAAGATACAGGTCATTTTTCTGACCAGTTATGCAGAATTCGACTATGCAAGACGTGCGATACAGCTTGAAAGCGTTGAATACTTGTTAAAACCAATTGATTTTGAAAAACTTGAAGAAGCATTAAAAAAAGCAGAACATGCAGTGCGTCAGGGACAGCATATGGAAAAACTTACAGAAGAGAGTGCCCAGTGGGAAAAAGACAGAACAATGCTGCAAAAAGATATCTGGAGAAATCTATTAAGTGGTAACATGACGCAAAACCAGTTTTACGAATCTGAAAAAAGAATGAAGCTGTATCAAAATGGATTGATATTTTTTAAACCTGTCTGCTTTTGTATGGATCATAAAGCGGAAGAAACACAAAAATGGGAACCATCAACCATTGAATTTATCATGCAAAATGTGTTGACAGAATTATTTGATTCTCTTTATGTCAGAGTGGACACCGTACTGTGTGAAAATGAATATCGCTATTGGGTGGTTTTATCAACGGACAAAATACTGGAAGAAGGAGAAAAAATAAAGGAAAAAGATGTGCTTTACCAGTTCGTACAATGGATGACAGATCATGTGCATTCCTATTTTTGGTGTGGAGCAGGAAATTGGAGTGAATTTTCTGAAGTGATCGCACAGGCTGATGATTTGCGGAAGATGCGTGAAAGCAGTCTGTCAGTATGGAATGAGGTTATATATTTGTATGAATTCCAGCCAAGTGGAACAGTCTATAAAAACCCGGAGCTGGATACATGGAAAACACTTTTGGCAGGTGAGGAAGTGGAAGCCGTCATAACAAGTATACGCAATTATCTGGAGACAGTCGGGAAGAAGGAGATGATTACACGGCAATTATTGCTGTCATTAAGGACGGATGTTACACAGATGGTGTATGTATGGCTGTCAGAAATGGG
Source organism: uncultured Catonella sp. (assembly GCA_916439065.1). Taxonomy (GTDB): domain Bacteria; phylum Bacillota; class Clostridia; order Lachnospirales; family Lachnospiraceae; genus Catonella. Next base: position 186,855 of record CAKAGD010000001.1, on the reverse strand, counting down.
AATTTACGCAAATGCACTTTTTTCAGATAAAGAAAGTGAGAATTATATGATTGACGCCGTAAATGGATTTAACGAAATGATAGAATATGTAGAAAATCTGATACGGAAAGCAGTTGAATATAAATGGTATCTTACAAAAGAAGACTCTGTTGCAGATCAGATATGTACCTATATTGACAGCCATTTTAAGGAAGATATCCATAGAGATGAACTGGCAGAATTAGTCTTTTTAAATACAGATTATATGTCTAGAATTTTCAAAAAAGAAAAGGGAGTATCTATAAGCAATTATATATTGCAGAAAAGGGTAGACGAAGCAAAAAAACTTTTATGTGGCAGCAGTCTTCCGATCAATACAGTTTCATTACATATTGGATATAGTAATTTTTCTTATTTTACAAAAATGTTCAAAGAAAATACTGGATTGACGCCACTGGAATATAGAAGAAAATTTGGATAGGGAGAGAACATATGACAGAACAAAAATTAAGAGAACTTTTGAGAGATATGTCATTGGAAGAAAAAGTAAATCAGATGAGCCAGGTGGTAGGAGATTTTTTTAATGGGGAAACTGTTGCCACGGGCCCTATGGCAGATAAGGGATTTACAGAAAATAATGTAAATCTTGCAGGATCAGTTATCGGGGCCTTGGGAGCTGAAACTTTAAAAAATATACAAGAAAAATATATGAAAAAGCATCCGCACCATATTCCTTTGCTGTTTATGTTAGATGTCATAAATGGTTTTAAGACGGTGTTTCCTATCCCGCTTGCACAGGGAGCTTCATTTGAACCGGAATTATCAGAACGGTGTGCATCTGCGGCAGCAAAGGAGGCTTCGGTCAGCGGTCTCCATGTGACATTCGCTCCTATGACAGATCTGGTCAGAGATGCAAGATGGGGAAGGGTTATGGAATCAACAGGAGAAGATCCATATCTGAACAGTTTGTTCTGTGCAGCAATGGTGCGCGGATTTCAGGGAAACAGCTTAAAAGGTAATTATACAATGGCAGCATGTGTCAAACATTTTGCAGGATATGGCGCACCGACGGCAGGAAGAGAATATAATACGGTAGAACTTTCAGAACATACATTTAGAGAGTTTTATCTGCCATCGTATCAGGCGGGAATCGATGCAGGTGCAGCTCTTGTTATGACATCTTTTAATACAGTTAATGGAATTCCGGCAACTGGGAATAAAAAATTGATGAGAAACATTTTAAGAGAACAGATGAAGTTCGATGGTGTACTTATATCAGATTGGGCAGCAATCGAGGAAATCATATACCATGGATATTGCGCAAACAGAGAAGAAGCAGCAGTACGCGCAGTGGAAGCGGGTGTTGATATTGATATGATGACAGGTATTTACTGTGAAAAGTTGTGCCAGTTGGTCAGAGATGGAAAAGTAAGAGAAGAACTTATAGATGAAGCATGTCTGCGTATTTTGCAGCTTAAAAATAAGCTGGGGCTCTTTGAACATCCATATAAAGATGCAGATCAGGAAAAAGAAAAGGAATATATTTTGTGCGAGAAGCACAGGAGACTGGCGAGGGAAGCTGCAAGAAAATCTTTTGTTTTGCTGAAAAATGAAGAACATATCCTGCCTTAAGTCAAGAGAAAAAGACAGCCTTTATTGGTCCGTACATAGATAACAGAAATTTACTTGGAGCCTGGTCATTTATAGCAGATGTCAAGGATGTTATGACGCTGCGTGAGGCAGTACAGGAACAGTACATTTTAGAAAACAGTACATTTTGCCAGGGGTCGCCAATGTTAGGGGCAGATATATGTCTGGAAGGATTTGGAGAACAGCAGCAGCAATCTTATACGCAGGAGCAAGAGAATCATATGCTGCAAGAGGCAGTACAGGCAGCAAAAGAGGCAGATATGGTTGTACTTGCAATTGGAGAAGATCGTTTACAGTCGGGTGAAGCAGCCAGTAACGCAAATATCATGATTCCTAAGGTACAGGAAGCATTACTTGATAGAATTGCAGAAGTCAATCAAAATATAGTAGTGGTTTTATTTTCAGGACGTCCGTTAGACATACGTGAAATAAACAAAAAGGTAAAAGCTATCCTTCAGGTGTGGCTGCCTGGAACGGAAGGAGCGCGGGCAATTGCGGACACTTTATTTGGAAAGTATAATCCAAGTGGAAAACTGCCTATGAGCTTTCCGCATTGTGTAGGACAGGTACCAGTACATTATAATGAATATTCAACAGGACGCCCACATATAGAAGGCAAAGATAAAGACAGATTCCGCTCTAAATATTTGGATATTCCAAATGAGCCATTGTATCCTTTTGGATATGGTTTGAGTTACACGACATTTGAGTTATCCGATATTTATTTAAAGCAGACATGGATGGATACATCAGGGCAGATTGAAGCGGAAGTAATTGTAAAAAATACAGGAAACTGCGAGGGGACAGAAACCTTACAGCTTTATATCCATGATGTTGCGGCTTCTGTAGTGCGTCCGGTCAAAGAATTGAAAGATTTTAAGAAGGTTACGCTTTTGCCTGGAGAGGAAAAAAAGGTAGTTTTTACCATAACAGAACAGGAACTGCGTTTTTTGACAGAGGATGGAACCTATGCGAGCGAAGCAGGAGAATTTGAAATATTTATCGGAAAAGACAGTTTGACAGGTGATAAAGCTTCATTTGTATTGAAAAAATGATCTGCATAAGTCTGAGATTTTTCATGATACTCTAAATAGAATATCATCGGTTATGACGCAGCATTTATGTAAAGAAATTTAAGAGCCCGGCTTCGAAAAAGTCGGGCTCTTGGTATAAAATGAATGTATGATCAATGGAACTTCAATGATTAGGCTCTCCAAAATACCGGGTGATCTGCTCAATCACTTTTAATACGCCCGGTGATAAGTACCGTTTTTTTGACGATCAGCGTCAGTGTCCATTATCAAGCATCCGGTGTGCAAAGATAACAGAATTTAACATATGTACTGGGTACAGTTCAGGCAGAGCTTGTTGCTGTAAATCGCTTTTCAGATTATCTTGCAGAGAATGAAAAAGCGGTGCAGTCGTTTGGAGATCTGAACAGAGATATAGTTGAGGGCTACTTGATATATCTTAACACAGAGGCAAATGAGAGAAAATCATATTCAACAGATCTATCACACCTGAAAACAATCGTAGAAATGGCAGGTCGAATGATAGAGAAGCCGGAGATATGTAACCTCTTCCAGTTGACAGATTTACTTTATAAGTTGTAAAATAAAGTGTCCACTTAAAAGAAAATAAAAAAGCATCGAGTTACCATTCATGTTATAATTGGATTTGTGCAAAAACAAAAAATAACGAAAGGTAACCGATGCAAACTTATTATAATGGAGATATTATCATTATATTCATCGGCAACTATGCATGGGCAAACCATATTATGAGGCAGTGCATGAAATGTGTGATAGCAAGTCATATAACCAGCCATGCCAGACAGCTTATTATGGGATTAGGAAAAGCAATGTATGTTATTGCATTGATATAAATAGTAACGAAACTATTCAAATAGAGTGGGATAGTTTTGAGTATCTGCAGAAAAAACTGTCAGGTAGCAATAATTCTAGGAGCAAAATAACAAGACAAATACTACTACATGATAGTAGGAAGGAAGTCAGAATGCAAAAAAATACAAAAAATGAGCCAGTAAGCGGTGGAATATCAATCCATAGGGGGTGATGATTCCGTGTAGAGCAGAAATGAATTGTTCTATTTTGTGTATCTTTCAGTACTTGACATAATATATTTATATGAGGAGGAAGATAAAAGATGGATGGAAAAAGCAAAATAATCATACATCGGATAATATATATCCTAATAATTTCCAGTTGTAGTAACTGTATCTTTGCTGCCATTCATTGGTAGTAAAGTCCCATTACATTACGATGCATTAGGAAATATTAATCGATGGGGAAGTAAATATGAACTATTAATATATCCAATTGTTATAATTCCTTTTGGTTATTTTTATATGTACAATGATAAATTTGAGTTATAGGTATTTAGGAAACACGAAAGTTGAGAAATTTTTTTACTCTCTAATTATCATAATCTCAGTTCTATCGATAATATTATTAGATTATAATTGTCTTGGATTCATATATAAGGGATTTAACAAGGGAAACTGAGATTAGTAGAGAATACTTAGCTAATATAAAGTTTAGAGCATAGAGAGGTATAAAGATGGTAATAGAAATATCAATTATTTTAGTATATTTAGCCGGGATTTTTATTAAGAATTCTCAGCTGGGATATTCTCCTTTTGAAGCTGTGTTTTTACTGATAGATTTATCAATGCTTATTCAGTCAGCAGTATTGTCAGCAATATTTTTTTGGGATAAAAAGTATAAGAGAAATGTGCAAAAATGAAAGACTTAAAGCAAGGATATTGTTTTTAATGGCAGCTATTCTTATTTCAGTTGTAAATGCAATGATATCTGTAGATGGGAAAGCAGATATATGGACATACTTTTTACTGTATTCATTGCCTGTATTTTTATTGTAGTATAATAAGCATAGCCGCTACAATAATTATTAGAAGACATTCAAAAAAATGATACAAATAACTTGAGTTTAGAAAAGGCAAGCGGTATGGTAAAGGTAAAAAATATTGCAAAAAGTATTAAAAATGGAAAATATTCAATAGAGATATTAAAGGATATCAATTTAGCAATAAATACTGGCGAGATACTTTCTATTATGGGACCGAGTGGTTGTGGAAAGAGTACTCTGCTTGGAGTAATAGGAGGAATAGACAAGCCGGATAAGGGGAAGGTACTTATAGGGGATACTGATTTGTATGCTCTTAAGAATGAAGAACTTGATATATTTAGGAATGAAAATATCGGGATAGTTTTTCAGAATCACTGCCTTGTGGAAGAATTATCACTTATAGAAAATATAGAGCTCCCAAGCATATTTAGTGAGAAAAAAGAGAATTTTGAAAGCAAAATAGCAGAACTTATAGAATTATTGGGGCTGAAAGGAAAAGAGAAACTATATCCTTATCAGCTTTCAGGAGGAGAAAAACAAAGGACTGCAATAGCCAGAGCTTTGATAAATAACCCTAAAGTACTCATAGCAGATGAGCCGACGGGTGCTCTTGACAGTTCTAACAGTAATAATATTTTACGCTTATTTAGGGAACTGGTTAATAGCTTTAGCATAAGCATTATAATATCTACTCATGATTGCCATGTATCAGAGGTTTCTGACAGACAGATAAAAATGCTTGACGGAGAATTATATGAAGCTTAGTAAATGTTATTCTTTATATTATAAATTGTTTGGCAGGAAAAATAACAAAAATATTATGATAATCTTTCTTCTGTCATTTGCTTTTAGTACTTTGGCACTTCTTCTATTTATTACATCACTATCAGAAGATTTATATAAAGCCGGCTCAGGAAGTAATGATCTTACCATAAGTGTAATGGACACATATGGTAGAACTGTAACAAGTCCTAAGCTTAATGCTTATATAAGAGAATTAAGCAAAGAGGTAGAAGTTTCTACAGAGAGGTTTCTGCCAATCAAAAATACTATAGGCAAAGAAGAAAAGCAGATTATCCTTAGGGTGTCAGATAAAGATTTGGAAGGAACTTGTATTTTAAGTATACAGGCTGCTGTTAAGTTTAAGGCAAAGGAGGGTGACAGGGTATATTTTGATGTTTTAAATAAATCGCTTATTGTTAAAAAAATTGAACCCTGTGACTCTAATTTCGAGGATATGGTTCTAGCAGGATATGTAATCGTAGGCAGTGAAAATATTAATGAATTAAAAAAGACTTTTAATGATGATGAGATTGTTGCTAAATGTAATTTAGGAATAAACATTAAAGGGAAGGTTGATGAAAAATCTGTATATAATGATGTAAAAAAATATTTTTTTAATGAATCAGGTAAAAAAAGACTATATTATACAAATGTCTACCAAAGAAGCAGTACTTGACAATTTTAAGACTACATTAAAAATCAGGAGAAAAATATACTAAGAATTTTTTTATAAATATAAATGTAATAATAGTAGTGTTAGGCATAATGGCAATACTCTACTTAAAAAGAAAAACTCTGTTAAGCCAAAACTTATTATAGCCAGAATATATGGAGTGAATAAAAAGTGTACTGAGGCTGTTTGCTGTCTTTGATGCAATCTTTATTACTCCTATTTCGTCTGCTCTTGCAACTGTAATAGGAGTATTATTATTCAGATATTATTGTAACACTTTTTTAGCAGTCAAAATATCTGGTTTGACTCTATTAAATGTTGGCTTAGTTACATTTTTAAAAAATCTTAGTATTATCAGTTTCAATAGTTTTTTTATTTCATTTAGGGATGTATGAACGAATATATGAGTTAAAAATAGCTGATGAGCTAAGGGGCAGAAAAACTTTAGCAGTAAAAAAAATAATAAATAAATGGCAGGTGCTTAGTGTCATATCATACATTGTCATAAGTTTGTTTATTTTTGGAGGAATAAATCCGCTAATATTTATAAGTCTCTTAATAATTTTTATATTCAACCTGATATTCAGGCTTGGATTTAGCTTAGTTTCCATGCTTGCCATTAAGAAAAAGAGCACAGTCAAGCTGGCTTTATTGCTTGTTAAAAGGAGGAAAAAACATAATGCAGTATTAGGGACAACAATAGTTGCTGTATGTATGTTGGTAATAGTGCTTTATAATGTATTACTTGGTGTAGAAACTTATTATGAAAATTTGTGGATAAGCACACAGGGATTTAATTTGTGTATTACTGAATCTGATGTAAATTCTAATAAGTTTGAAAAGGTAATTTCTGAAAAAAATATTAAATACTTTACAACATTTAATAAATCCTTTCAGCTAAAAGGAGGTGAAGGGAAATTTTATAGTATGGCAGTTTTTAAGGATGATGAGGGGCTTAGCAGAAATAAGGTGCCATCTAAAGGAACATTTTATGCAAACAGGTATTTTTGCTATATTACAGGGATAAGCCAGAACGGTAAATATAATTTTTTTGACAGAGAACTCAGTTTAGCTGGAAATGTGGCTGATATGCCTAATACTCCGGCTGCATATACTGTTGCACTAAATTTTAATGATGTAAAGGAGAATATCGATAATAGCTTTCAGAAAAATATTCTTATAAATGCGGATAAGAAGGATAAAGAGAATATAGAACATTTGGCAGAGGAAATAGGGTTAGAAGTCGTGAGCGTGGACTCGTACATTAAGATGTATAAGGAAGGGTTTTATCAGTATATTGTATTTATATATATTACCTGTATTTTAATGTTTATAACTTTAATATGTATAATTGGTATATTGAGTTTTGTACTGTTTACCTCAAGGAAAAAGAGAGTTTATGCTGTATAGAGTTATTGGAGCAAGGAGAAGAGACATAGAAAAAAATAGTTATATTTGAAAAATATAATTATAACTTCAGTGGCAACGCTAACTACTATGATTTTCCAGACTGCTATTTTAAAATGGACTAAGTTTTATTATGTTTTAAAACAGGCAGTTTATTTTCTGCCTTTTATGTTTTTATAGCCATATTGGGAAGTATTATTGTGCTAGTTACTGGAATAACAATTTTATCATTCATAAGTATGAAAAAGAATGAGATGATAGAACTGTTAAGAATAGGAGACTAAGTGAAAGCAAATAAATTTTATAAAAGAATATTTGATCAATACTTTAGAAAACATATTTTGTTTAGTGTCATTACTTATAACACTAGTTATGTTAAATGTTGTGTTTTCAAGTATTAATCTATTCTTATCTTTATTATAGATGATACAATAAAGAATAATCTTAAGCTTGCTAATGAAAATGCAACGGATAAGGATATTGAGCAGGCTTGTGAATGTTCCGGGCTAAGAGTGTACATTTGTCAATGACGGTATACTGATAGAAAGAATCAGAAAGAGAACCCTGATAACAATGCTTTGGAACATATTTTACATCAAGCTGCCATTTAACACCGATTTTTTCAGGAGTATGGTAGGGCTTCGGGATATAAGGCTTCTTTTGATTTTGTGGTGATTTCAATTATAAGGGACTAACTCTCTTTTGTATAGGGGAAAGTGTCAAATCTATTGTATTCTTACATATGAGTAAAGCAGGTTATCCATACGATAATGCTCCGATGGAAGGTACTTCAATACGCTAAAAACAGACCTAATTTATCAGCATCGCTACCATACTGAAAAAGAGCAATATGCTGCCATTGAGGAATTTATGGGGTTAAATAACCCCATAACAAATTTTAAGTAATAGTATTATAAAAATGCTTGGCCACAACATTTTTAGAAAAGGATTGGTTCATGAAAGAAATATTAACAGCAACAAACCTTACAAAAGAGTACTTTGTAAAGACAGGGAAAGAGACCGTAAAGGTAATAAAAGGCATAAACCTAAGTATATCAGAGGGTGAAAAGGTTGGATATGTAGGACTAAATGGAGCAGGTAAATCCACAACAATAAAGATGCTTACAGGGCTTATCAAGCCTACTCTTGGTGAGCTAAATGTACTTGGCTTTGAACCATTTAGCCAAAGAAAAGACTATGTGGAGCATATAGGGGTAGTGTTTGGACAGAGAAACCAGCTCTTTTGGGACTTAAAGGTAGAGGATTCTTTAAGTTTAATAAGAGCCTGTACAGACTTTCAAATCAAGGATACAAGGATAAACTGGACTTCTTGAATGAATACACAGATCTTTTTTCGTTAATGCCAAAGAGAGTGTTGCAGCTTTCACTAGGTCAGAAAATGAAATGCAATATAGCCTTGTCCCTGTTACATTCGCCTAAAATGCTATTCTTAGACGAGGCGACCATAGGCTTAGACCTCATAGTTAAGAATGAAATCAAAAAGCTGTTGAATGAGGTAAACAAACAGTTTAATACAACATTGATGTTCACTTCACACGATATGAAAGACATAGAAGATGTATGTGAAAGAATTATCATACTTGAAAAGGGGAATATTCTTCATAACCTACCCTTAAATGAGTTAAAAAAGCAATACGGTGGTATGAAGAATGTGACATTATCACTTGAAAATACTGAAGAAGCAGACAAGCTTATGTCCTTATATCATGATAATTGCAAGAAAGTTCTAATGGATTTTAAGATTGAAGAGAAGACTGTTAAATTTTCATTTAACGAGGCAAACATAAATTTCTTTGAGATTATGGATGTATTAAAAAATGTGGGAATCAGACCTTTGGACATAGAGATAAACAGCGATAGTCTGGAGGATATAATAAGGGGTATATATAAATGAGCCTGACATTGAGATTTAAAAAATATTTATCGGTTATGGGCACATCCATAAAGGCAAGCTCTGCCTACAAAATCAAACTGTTTTTCTACGCTCTTACAGGAATTACACAGTTTTTAAGTTACTTTTATTTGTGGAATGCCTTATACAGCAGCAAAGGCAGCTATAATGGCTTTACAGAAGGGGGCATTCTTACATATTTTGTAATATCATTTTTCATACAGAGTCTACTGCCAAGGTGGATTGCGATGGAGATAGGCTGGGGAGTAAAAAGAGGGGAAATTTTAAATGTGTTTCTAAGGCCTGTAGGCTTTAGGACATATTTTATGCTCTATGCTTTTGGAGATGTGATATTTACCCTAATGTTTATGGGACTTCCTATAATGGTGATTGCTTGTTTAAGTACGCCGTTAGTTCCTTGTGCTAATGTATTACTATTCGCTATTACCTTGATACTAAGCTACTTCATAGCCTTTAACCTGTTTTATCTGATAGGGCTGATTAGCTTTATTACTACAAATATATGGGGAATATTTTTAACTTTTGACCTTGTAAATCTGTTTTTATCCGGTGCACTGCTACCGCTTAGATTTATGCCTGAATGGTTGGTTTCTATTATAAAATTGTTTCCATTCAGATATATAGTGGATTTTCCAATCTCTGTCTGGCTTACGGGGAAAGCAGGTGTTGATGAAGTTTTGATACAAATCGTGTGGGTTGTGATTCTCAGCGTTCTTACCAAGGTTATATATAGGCGGGCTATTGCAAAACTGGATATTTTCGGAGGTTAGGATGGGCATTTATATAAAACTGTTTTTTGCAAAGTTTTACATACTTAAAATGTATAAAAAAGACTTTTATCTTGGGCTTATTTCCTGCATTATTAAGGCTCTGATAAGTATATTTTTAATTGGTTTTATCCTAGATAATTTTGAAGTGGTTGGAGGCCTTGAAAGTGATAAGGTAGCCTTCATATACTTTTTTGTCTCTTTTATTCAGGCTGTATCCAATATGGTTTTGCCGGGGATAATCAGTTTCACAGGAATTTATATAAGAGATGCGGAGCTTGATATGGTACTCTTAAAGCCTGTAAATAAGCTGATTTATATTGTTTTTGAAAACATAGACATAAAGGAATTCCCCAATGTAATGGTGAATTTGGCAATTTTTATCCTAACAATAATAAGGCTTAACTGCTCTGTATTTACAGGGGTATTATTGTTTCTTATGTCATTTTTAGGAGTCCTCATCGTATTTTCACTCTGCCTTTTGATAAACATTTTGGGATTTAGATACAAAGATACCCTGATGCCAATTAAGTTCCTATTTGCCTTGGTGGATATGTGCAAATATCCGCTAAGTATTTACAGTTCTGTGATTAGGTTCATATTTGTAACTATTATTCCAATTGGACTTATAAACTATTTTGGAGTAATGCAAGTAAAGAATATAGCCTGGACATTTCTCTTTAGTCTTGTAGTTTCAGGGGTATTCTTGTGCATTTCGGTTTACTTATTTGAAAAGGCATTTAGGTTGTACGAAAGTACGGGTTCGTAATATTATAGTATGAAGGAGGATAAATCCAATCTCATATCCCTTGCTCTGCAATAGGAACTTATGCAATAATGCTTGAATCTTATATTTTTGCAGATTATAATGAAGTAAAAATTCTAATTTGTAGGGCTGATGTGTTGTTAACTTACTAAGTCATGCCTTCGCTGATAGCATACCAGCTAAGCAATTGCTAAAAATATAAGTGTATAATATTTCGATTAGCCAATAAAGTGACGCCTTCACTAATAAATGTCCAGACTCGCTCCGGTTTTTCTGAAAGATGCTATTTTAGAATAGTTCTGTTGATGAAAAACCTAATGCGCTCGCTTAGGCATTATTAGTTCCGGCTGTTGAACTGAAATCTAAGTGAATAGTCCTATTATATAAGAGCTGTAAACAATTGGTGAAATATGCGGTATTATCAGCTCAGGCTGTTTGATTGATAAGTCGGCAAAAATAACACATCAGCCACATGGGGGCAGGTGGGGGCTGTCTTTCATCTGGTATTCTAGTTATTATTTGTATAAATTTAAGGTGCCAGCTAAGAATGATAAATTCTAAGCGAGCGCGTTAGGCGTAGCGAAGCGGATGCCGGAGCGAAATGTTATCATTCGGAGCGTCACTTAGGGCAGTTTATATAACTCGACAAATTAGAATTTACAGAGCTAACCCTTATAATTATTTTAGGAGGTAAAGTAAACATGTTACTGGATAGTGAAAGATATGAGAATGTTATTGCCTATGGTAAGGAAGCCATAAGTAAACTTGATGAGAACAAGTTAGAGGAGGGTTTTTCTATTGCAGAACAAGGCTGGGAGGCCTTTCCTGAGTCTGGAACAAAGTGGAATCAAGGCTATAGTTATGCGAAGACATTTTTTGGCCGTGCACTTAATAATAACAATATGCCAATTGCAAAACGCTGGTTAGATAGAATGATAGAAAACAATAACACACTACATTTGTTTGATTTTGAAATTGAACATATGGAAGCAAAATATGAGTTTGAAGCCGGGAATCTTGATAAAGCGTTTGAGATATGGCAAAATCTTGTAAAACAAAAGGGAGTTGGATATAGGTATTTTGAATACGATGATCCAAAGTATGTCAAGTTTTATAAATCAAGAAAGTAGATTTATCAACCAATACCCTCCTAGGAGTTTGTTATGGATAAAAGTTATAATGTCATTGATGAATTTTTAAATAACCCGCAGAATACAGACAGTTTTTATGAAAGCGATACAGTCATTGCCATTGACTGGAGAGAGGATGACGATGATATTGTACAATATTTTAATAATGCCATTGGACATAAGATTTCCGTTCAAATCGAAAATAATTACAAGCCTTATGGTAATGACATTATTTTAACCTATAAGGAAAAGACAGTAATAATCCCCTATGAGAAAAAGAAGGATAGGGACACTACGATAATATGGATAAATGAAGTTATAAAAGAAGATTTTACCATATGTTTGTTTATCGAGAGTATGGAAGATGATACGCTTTTATTTTGTGTTTTGCCAAATGAACAATGGAATAAGCTTGAAAAGGAACAAGGAAAAACAAAGCTAAATAAGTATTTTTCTAAAATTACCCTTAACAGCAAAATGTTTAGCTTGCAGTATGATGTGGTCGAATACTTAAGACTTAAAAAAATGAATCCTAATTTATCATTTTTTACTTTGGTTTCTTATCTTGAAATGAAGAAGAGGGAGCAGGTTTTGATAGAGAAAAAGAATAAGGGTGAAATTGGGCTAAAAGAGTATTTGCAGGGGAAAAAGGAAATTAAAGCTGAAGAAGAGAAATTTGAATTTATAATGTTAGTAAATTAATATTTGTAAGCATGGAGTATAGAAATGATTGAATACAAGAAAGTCAGGATAACAGCGGATGATTGTATACTTGAGGAATTGATGAGATTATCAAAGGTATGGGCTGAGGAGAATTGTTGTCCTGCATATTATAAAAATGATGCTAAGGAGTTCGTGGATCACGATGTTTATCTTGCAATCGAGGATGAACATATTATTGCCTATGCTCTCGGGCATATCAGTGTTCAAGAAGAGGAAACCTCCTTTAATAAGATTGGTGAAAAAGCATTTGAGTTGGATGAGATTTATGTTGTGCACATATATCGCAACAAAGGCATAGGAAAAAGCCTTTATCGATTTTTAGAAAAAGATATATGGGATAGTGTTGATGTGATTGGTGTTATGGCAACATCATATCAATATCACAGACTGCTAAAGTTTTATATTGATGAGTTGGGCTTACAATTTAATCATGCATTGTTGACGAAAAGAACACATCAATAAATTAGAATCGACCGAGCTCTTTGAGCGAGGGATACTTCTTGTTCGAAGGGCAAGAAGGTGGAGCTTAAAACATCTTAATAAATCGAAATTCAGGTGGAAATTTATGAGTCGAAAAAATGCAATTTTTCTTTATTTATTAGGAACCTTAGGGCAAATATTGATGATATGTATTATAGTTTTTATATTGCGTAACTTGGGTATTGTTGTAGATTATACGATGCCAATGGGAATGGTTGCTATTGGAATAGGTGGAGTTTCATCTGCTCTATGGGGAACTATTATTGCAGTTAGATACAAAAAGTACAGTACGAAGAAAATATTAAAGGATTTTTTCGCTATAAAGCAAAACATCAGCAGTTATTTACTCGTTATTGTGTTCTTGTTTTTGAATTTTTGCTATGTTGCATTTGATGGGAAATTAGCGTTGAATGCGTGGTATATTCCTATTATCTTATTTCTTAAAGCAATCCTTTTTGGTGGGATTGAAGAAGTAGGGTGGAGATATATTTTTCAACCAATTATGATGGAACGCCATAGTTATATTAGTTCAACTTTAATTACTTTTGTTCTATGGGGAATATGGCATTTTGCTTATTTCTACATTGAAGGGACACTGCTACAAGTACGGGTGTTTGGATTTTTGCTTGGATTGTTAACTAATTGCTTTATTTTATCCGCATTATTTATAAAGACAAACAGTTTGTGGATATGTGTGATGACACATTCGTTAATAAATGTTTTCTCACAATTAGCAGTAGGTGGTAATCAAAAATATAACTTATGCTTGTAAAAATAATTATTATAGTAATGGCAACTGTTCTTTCGATTAGAGAGCAAAATAAAAAAAGCAACTAATGTGTCAGATATTTAAAGAGCGATAACTTCTAATTTCCTGCTAACATAATTCCTATACTTGGAAACCTACCTAAAAGAAAGATACAAATAGTTGCACGTTTAAAAGACAGACATTTTTATCAAGGAAAAAGTTGAAAAATTTATTGTATTAAGGCTAGTCATCGCGTAGGTAACTTGGTACAATATATACAAAAAGGCATATTAGTGTAGATAAGATAGAGGAATAAGAAATGAGCGAAATCTTAAGAATTGATAGAGAATACGCCACATGGGTACAAGACATAAGTAAAAAGATTCAAAAGAAGCCAAATAAAGGCTGCCACTGCAGTTAACAGTGAAATGCTTTTTGTTGTACTGGAAATTTGCAACAACTTGTTGCAAATTTAGAGGATAACTATATTTTTCAGAATTCCTTGGGGACATCATATTCAAATACTGACAAAATGTAAGGGGATATAGAAGAAATTGAGAGAGAATTGAAGGATTAAATTGGCAATGTATTTAATCAGCCAATAACCCTTGGGGAGTTTGTTATGAACGACTGTAAAAAAATCCATTATGAGGGGAAAAAGGTATAGGAGCACTAAGATAATATGGGTAAAAGCTCCCTTAGATTAAACAAAATACTCCTTGAACTTACAGTAATCTGTAATGATATAAAAGGAAATAGGAAGGAGACTGGTTATGGAAAAACAATATGATAACAAAAGGTAAGATAGCTCATGTTTCTTTTGCTATGTGTAATTCTGGTATTTGTTTATGTTGTAACCCTTCCTACTCAAAGTATTCACTATAAATCGTATACCTTTCATTTATTCGGAATTATATATACCTTTGTTATGCTTTGTTCAATAATGATTATCGACACTAAAAAAATAGCAAAGAAGGACTATATTGCTGCGGTTAGTTTAGGACTAATGTCTGTTGGGATTACCAGGCCTATTAATTATATGGGGATTCTCTCTGGTATATGCACGGTATTTGCATATTTGGCGAGTATTACATTAAGTGACAAGAATACTAATAAAATGGTTTTAATTCGTTCAATTGAGATGAAGTATATTATTAAGAGTGTCGCTGTTATACTATCAATGGGGTGCTTTTTTGCGCTTTTACAATGGATATTTGGACAGGGATCAATTATATTTAGTTTTGAGGTTTCATCACTATTTAGAGCACTTGGGGCAGGTATATCAGAGGAGATTATTTTTCGCTTATTTATCTTCTCCATAATATTGCATATTTGTAAAGGTGAAGAGATTCCCAAATTATTGACTTTTTCTGCTATGGTTATACCGTTTTCTATGCTTCATGTTATTGACCAAGCAGTAAATAGTGGATTTATCAATTCGCTGCCCAATATAATACAAGTAGTTTTGATAGCTACACCAATCACTATATTGGCGTGGAAGCGGGATTTGCTTAGCGCAATGGGAGTTCATTTCATTTATGATTTAGTTTCTATGTCAATTTTGATAAAATAATGCATTTTCTTTCTTATGTAGGTGGCATATATATTATATTTAAGGATTGTGTGATAAAATTCTAATTTGTAGGCTAATGTGTTGTTTGACATGCTAAGTCACGCCTTCGCTGATAAGCTTGCCACTTAAACAATCATATCCTGACAAATATACTTGCGTGATAAATAAAGTTAGTTGACTTAGTGACGCCTTCACTAATAAATGTCCAGACTCGCTACGGTTTTTCTGTAAGATGCTGTTGTAATATGGCTTTGCTGACGAAAAACCTGATGTGCTCGCTTTTTGGCAGTGACTAGCACTTAGCAAATTGCGAAGCAATGAAGCTAAGTGTGTTAGTCCTGCCTATATAATAGCCGTCCACGAGTGACGAGTGCGAAGCACGAAGTCAGAGTGGAAACGACGAACTATGCGGCATTATTAGTTCCGGCTGTTTGATTGCAGAATGACTACAAACAAACACATCAGCCACATGTGGGCAGGTGGGGAGTAGCTGTCTTTAATTTGATATTCGGGCTGTTATTAGCATACATTTAAGGTGCCAGCTACGAATGATAAATTCTAAGCTCTCGCTTAGGCGGAGCGAAGCGGATGCCGGAGCGAAATGTTATCATTCGGAGCGTCACTGTTGTTTGAATCTGAAATTGGACATATGGAAGCAAAATATGAGTTTGAAGCTGGGAATCTTGATAAAGCGTTTGAGATATGGCAAAATCTTGTAAAACAAAAGGGAGTTGGATATAGGTATTTTGAGTACGATGATCCAAAGTATGTCAAGTTTTATAAATCAAGAAAATAGATTTATCAGCCAATACCCTCCGAGGAGTTTGTTATGGATAAAAGTTATAATGTCATTGATGAATTTTTAAATAACCCGCAGAATGCAGACAGTTTTTATGAAAGTGATACAGTCATTGCCATTGACTGGAGAGAGGATGACGAGGATATTGTACAATATTTTAATAATGCCATTGGACATAAGATTTCCGTTCAAATCGAAAATAATTACAAGCCTTATGGTAATGACATTATTTTAACCTATAAGGAAAAGACAGTAATAATCCCCTATGAGAAAAAGAAGGATAGGGACACTACGATAATATGGATAAATGAAGTTATAAAAGAAGATTTTTCCATATGTTTGTTTATCGAGAGTATGGAAGATGATACGCTTTTATTTTGTGTTTTACCAAATGAACAATGGAATAAGCTTGAAAATAAACAAGGGAAAACAAAGCTAAATAAGTATTTTTCTAAAAATTACCCTTAACAGTAAAATGTTTAGCTTGCAGTATGATGTGGTCGAATACTTAAGGCTTAAAAAAATGAATCCTAATTTATCATTTTTTTACTTTGGTTTCTTATCTTGAAACGAAGAAAAGGGAGCAGGTTTTGATAGAGAAAAAGAATAAGGGTGAAATTGGGCTAAAAGAGTATTTGCAGGGGGAAAAGGAAATTAAAGCTGAAGAAGAGAAATTTGAATTTGTTATACCAATGGTGACATAAATTATTAAACTGTTATCTATAGTAAATAGGAGGGAGGTAAAAAGTACTATGAAGAAAAATCAATTACAAAGTTGCTGATGCTGTTTTTTTAATCATAGTATTGATGGGTTTGAAAGTATTTGATAAATATATACTTGAAACACTTAAATATAATAAAAAAATTCAATTTTTATGGCTATAAGCGTTTCATTAATATTTTTAGGTATATACATTAATAGGTATTTTTTTAGACCCTCGCATAAAGAAATAACGCAATTAATGGCAAAATAAAGACGGAATGATACGACTTATCTCTAAAACTAAAAATTTATAAGCAAGTTAAAATTGATTATATTCAATACTTATGGTATATTCAATGTGAATATTATATTTTTAAGAAAAGAAGGATATTATGGCACTTAATTACAGACCCTTATGGATACAGCTTGCAAAAAAAGACTTAAAAAAAACTGATGTCATAGCTATGGCAGGTCTTACCACTAATGTAATGGCACAAATGGGCAAAAATATGCCTATAACCCTCAAAAACTTGGAGAAGATATGTAAGGCACTTAATTGTACTCCCAATGATGTATTTTGTTTTGATGATATCTATGATTGCGAGGAAACAGAGTAGTAATAATGCTTTTATTTTGGTGTGAGTTACCTCTTTTTTTGCCTAAAGTTAATACCTGAGTATTTTATTAATGATGATTTTTTTAAAAGCTTTCTAAGAATGTTGATTTCATTCTCAGAGAGCTTTTTATAGTTAAGTCCGAAAGCTTTACAGAAAGCCATAATATAAGGGTCTATTTTATTGCCACTTATTTGCATGGTTTTCTGAATTTCTCTGATTAATTTGTATGTGGTATCTGTATCAGAAATACTTTCAATGTCATTTTTATGGTTTTGGCGAATATCTTTTAGAATTAAGTCCCAAGTTTTATGGGTAATATGACAGAAAAAGTCATCTTCCTGAATTTGACTTGCTCTTAAAGTCCTTAAGATATGGTCATCACTAATATCAGGATTTTCATTTATAATCTTAGTTCTCAAATCTTCAAGGGAAGTATTAAGGTCATTAAAACGCATAGTAGCAATACCGTCAACAAATATTTCTACATCAGCGATAAGCTCCTTGAATTTAATATTGGTAACAAGTTCACATAGTAGACGATTGTTGATACTCCCACTTTTCAATAGGGCAATCATATCATCACTGAGATGAAGTTCTGTTAAATCGGTGTTTGAATGATTTCTGTTTTCTGTAAGACAAAGCAGGTAGTCGGTAGAAACATTATAAAAATTTGCAAGAATTATAAGGTTGCCATGATTAATTTCCTTGTAGTCATCATTTTCATAGTTACCCAAGGCAGATTTTGAAATACCTGTAAGAGCTGATAATTCCTCAAGTTTTAATTTTCTTTTAACCCTTAAATCTTTTAAGCGTTCTTGTAAGGTTATTTTACATTTCATAGTATAGTTTTTTCCTTAATATGAATTTGAATGTTATCAAGATTATATCACATTATTTCCATAATGTTGGAAAAAAATATAAATTATGCTTGTAATTCCGATTTTATGGATATACGAGAATGTTATCTAAAAATATTATAACCTAGAGATTGTAAGGGAACATTGAAAAATTAAATGAGCGGTCTGTAAGGATAAGTATTTATGGAGAAGTATGCAAAAGACTTTATATGTGTTTATAAATATATAAAAGAGCATACCAAGTAAAAACAAAAACATTGCTGTGAGATTCAGGGATAGGAACTATATCAGGTGAAACCGACAAATATCAAAAATAATGCAATAAATACTTGTAAATAAATTTTACTTGAGGCATAATGGAATCAGATTGGAGGGAGTTAATATATTGAAAAAAATAGAATTAAAGAAGTTAGGAAAAGAGAAAAAAATTACACAAGCTGAACTCGTTGAGAATATGAATATTACAAGACAATATATAAGTTTACTTGAAAAAGAGTGAAATAGAGCCATCTATGAAAGTTGCCAATGGGATAGCAAACGCTTTAGGGGGTTTTTATGCAAATTACAGATGACATAATTTTAAAGTATTCCGGTAGTTTATTGGAGATATATACTGCTAATACTGATAGTTTTTCAGTGGGAAGTATAGCCTTATATAGTAATTCAGAAATACTTTTTTTAGGATATATGATGAACTTGGAAGAGAAGTGGCATTATATCTGGTGAAAAGAGAACATATAAATAACATTATAGCAAATACAGAATATCTAAAAAAAATGGATTTATACTGTGAATATTGGAAAGGCGAGAATATAAATAAATCAACATATTTTTTGGAGTATATGTCGAATCTGTGCAAGGATGAGACAGATATTATAAGTAGTGTAATTGACTTTGTTATGAAGAAGATGGAATGTATTACAATCCAAACTTATAGCTCAGAGATGATAGATACTGGTTTCATTTCAGATTGTACAGATGGGTATGTAACACTTAGGTGTATTGACATTGAAACTGCAAAAGAGTTTTCTACATGTGATATAAGTATAAGTGATATTTGGTTTCTTGAGTTTTGTAGTTTGGATAATACTCTGTTGTCTTATGCATTTAATAAAAATATAAAAATATGGTTATTTTGAATAAATAAACAAATAAAAAAAGCTCTACATTATATATGGTAGAGTTTTTATTATGTAAGGAGTGTAGAAATGAAAAACCAAATAAATTGGGAAAAGTGAAAAAGGAATTAGTGATTTATTAGTAAAGAAAGAAACTTATGAGAATAAACTAATACAGCTAAAAAAATCAAGGCAAAAAAACTTGAGAAAAATGGCTTGTATATCGCAAGTTGCTGCATGGATTCTTACATTGAGAAGAGAGAAGAAATATTGAGGATTAGGAATAATATGATGAAAAAATAAAGTTAAATATTAGGCAAAGAAAATCAGGGAAGAAATGATTTGTCTGTAAATAAAATACTCCTTGACCTTACAGTAAGCTGTAATGATATAAATGGTTCAGAAAGGAGGATGATATGACGATTAAAGAATTTGCCCATATCTGTGGATGCAATCCTCAGACACTTCGTTATTATGATCAAATAGACCTACTGAAACCGGTTAAAGTAGATAGGTGGTCAGAATACCGATATTACGATGAGGAGCAGGCTTATGTTTTTGTCAAAATAAAAAATCTTCAAAAAGCCGGATTTACAATAGATGAGATAAGAGGGCTTCTTGATAAGGATAATCTTGCAATCTGTAGAGCCTTTGACGAAAAAATAGCTAAATAAGAAAAGAGATTGCAGGAAATCAAAGATATCCGACAGTCATATCAAACTGAAATGAATAATATCAAAGATAAGATTTATGCAGTAAGGAAGAAAATTACAGAGGAAATGCAGGCATACAATCAAATGTCAGAGTTTGGATTGGATGCAGATAAGTATGAGGGATTAATCGATAATGTTAATCGCTATTTAGACAATGTGGCTATTTCAGATGTTGACAGGTTTGATTATGAAAAATTCCACGAAGGAGAAGATGTGGAAGAGGAAGATGAATTCTTTAATATGCCTGAAAATGAAGACTATGAGCTTGTCTATGAAAAGCATGACTGGTGTAATATCAAGGATTTTATTGATGAATTTTATAATATTGAAAATGGGAAGGAATACGCATTGCTTGTCAGTGTAAATAAGTCGAAAAAGGCCTATAGTATGGCTTTTGCAAGTACTCTAATGGGACTCATTTTAACAAAAAATCCTGATAAAAACTGTGGTTTTACCTGTAACATAGAGAAATCCAAGGATAATAAAAACCATTTCAGGGTATTTAAGATTAAAGGATAAATAATATATTGATATAGACAGGCCCTTGCAGAGAATAGCGGCTCTGCCATATTGAGATTTGCAAATGTACTGTGATATAATGAGGCCTAGAAAGAAGGTGAAAAGATGAGCAAGTCAACCACTAAGCTTGCTATTGCATTTGCTTTTAAGGAATTATTACTGGAAAAGCCTCTAAACAAAATAACAATAAATGATATCGCAGAAAAGTGTGAAATGAACCGTCAGACCTTTTATTATCACTTTCATGACATTTTGGAGCTCACAGAATGGATTTGCGAATCGGATGCAGAGAGGGCATTAAGCGAAAATCGTACATATGAAACCTGGCAGGAAGGCTTTTTGTCTATATTCAACATGATAAAAAAAGACAAGAATTTTATTATAAATATTTATCGCAATGTGCCGAGTGACTATCTGCACAGGTACTTATATAAGGCTACATATCAGCTTCTTTACGATGTGTTGGAGGAAAAGGCAAAGGGAATGGTTATCAGAGAAGACGACAAGGCCTTTATTGCAAACTTTTATAAATACGGCTTTGTGGGCCTTTTGCTGGAATGGATTGACAATGGAATGAAAGATGAGCCCGCACTCATTGTAGAACGCCTAAATTCGCTTATTCAAGGCAATTTTGAGCAGGCTCTAAACAATGCAAAATTGAATAAATAAATACGACAAAGAAGGTGATTTGTCGTATTTTAACCCAAAATCGGGGGATTGTCGTATATGCTGACAATCCCCCGATTTTGTGCATATTATTATCTTAGAATAATGCTTATACTTATGCACATAGAAAACAGATGAGCTAAAAGAGAGACTTTAGCTGCAAAATAAATAAAAAGGAGACTAAGCCTATGTATTATTCAGCAGGAACTTATAAAGCATTTGCAAAGCCGGAGAAGCCGGAGGGAGCCGATAGAAAATCAGCCTATATAATAGGAACAGGACTTGCAGGACTTTCTGCAGCATTTTACCTGGTAAGGGATGGACAGGTGAAGGGTGAGAGGATTCATCTCCTTGAGAAGCTGGAGCTTGCAGGAGGCAGCTGCGATGGCAGAAAAGATGTGAGGAAGGGATTTTACATGAGGGGAGGAAGAGAGATGGACAACCACTTTGAGTGTATGTGGGACATGTACAGAGATGTGCCTTCCATAGAAAATCCTGAAATATCTGTGCTCGATGAATATTATTGGTTAAATAAACACGATCCGAACTACTCGCTTTGCAGAGCGTCTGAGAAACGCGGACAGGATGCACATACAGATAAAAAATTTACACTTGATAAGAAGTCTCAGATGGCGCTTACCAAGCTGTTTATGACACCGGAGAAGGAGCTTGAAGACAAGAAGATAAGTGAGGTTCTGCCGGACTCTTTCTGGGAAACTAATTTCTGGCTGTACTGGCAGACCATGTTCGCATTTCAAAGATGGTCATCTGCGCTCGAGATGAAGAGATACCTGTGCAGATTCTGCCACCATATAGATGGGCTTCCTGACTTTAGTGCACTTCGTTTTACAAAGTACAATCAGTATGAAAGTATGATACTTCCACTTGTAAATATCTTGAAAATCACGGAGTAAAGGTAGAATACGGTATAGATGTTAAAAATGTTATCATTAAGGATGAGGATGGAAGAAAGGCTGCCACTCAGATTGTATACGAGAAGAATGGAGAGACGGATCAGATAGATCTTGTAGAGGATGATTTGGTATTCATTACAAATGGATGTTGTACGGATACCTCCTGCTATGGAGACCAGAATACCGCGCCTGATATAAGCAATGTGAAGAATGGTGAAGGTGAGTCATGGGATTTGTGGAAAAATATCGCATCTCAGGCTAAAAACGGTGAGTATGGCAATCCTGATAAGTTCTGCAGTGATGTTGAAGCAACCAACTGGATGAGTGCAACAGTTGAAACCTCAGACGAGGAAATCATCCAAAGGATAATCAGCATATGTAAGAGAGACCCAAGGGCAGGAAAGGTTACCACAGGCGGCATAGTAACTGTAAAGGATAGTACGGATAATTGGTACCTGTCCTGGACTATCAACCGCCAGCCACAGTTTAAGTCTCAAAATAAGGATACTGTTTTGATTTGGGTATATGCACTTACTACCAATAAAGAAGGAAACTATGTCAAGAAGGCTATGCGTGACTGCACAGGTGAAGAGGTGTGCAGAGAGTGGCTGTATCACATAGGAGCCCCGCTTGATAAGATAGACGAATGGGCAAAGAACCGCTGCAACACCACCACCTGCTTCATGCCTTATATCAATGCCTTCTTCCAGCCAAGGAAGGAAAAGGATAGACCTCTTGTAGTTACTAAGGGAGCAGTTAACTTCGCATTCCTTGGACAGTTCACAGAGACACCAAGAGACACTATATTTACTACAGAATACTCTATTCGTACCGGAATGGAGGCTGTATATACGCTTCTTAATGTTGATCGCGGCGTACCGGAAGTATGGGGCTCAAAGTATGACATAAGAGAGCTTCTAAGGGCTGCTTACTATGCAACCGACAAGAAGAAACTCTCTGAACTTCCTCTGTCATTTAAAGAGAAAATTGCTCTAAAGATTGCACTTAACATAGCAAAGGGAACTGATGTCGAGATTCTCCTAAGGGAGAGTGGGCTGATAGAATAGAAAGTGGGCTAATAACATAATAAATAACTGTCTTTAAACTAATGTAGTTTAGAGACAGTTTTATTTTATTCGTTATTAAAAAAATATTCAGACATTGTAAAAAAATAATATTAAATTTATGTTGCAATTTTGACAATCAAAAATAAGTGTGATAAAACTATATAGAGAGAAAGAAGGGCATAAAAAAAGACCTATCAAATAGATCTTTTAACCGCACAATGCGAACCTTGAGGCGATATCGGAATTATCCTTATTTGCACTCACTTTGTTAATTCAGATAAGTCAATATAAAGGATTAGAGGAATAATACATAGATATAGTCTCTAAACCAATGTCCGAAATGTCTTTCCGGCAAATTCTAACGGTCTGAGATTCAAAAGTTAACTTGCAGTTCTGAGAAACTTCAACATTAACCTGACAATAGCTGTTGCTATAACTTCCTAATACTATTCCAATAT
This sequence comes from uncultured Catonella sp., assembly GCA_916439065.1. Lineage (GTDB taxonomy): Bacteria > Bacillota > Clostridia > Lachnospirales > Lachnospiraceae > Catonella. Next base: position 162,923 of record CAKAGD010000001.1, on the reverse strand, counting down.
TTTTTCGCTTCCAAGGTATTTTTCTCTAAGTTCTTTTGTATAGAATATAATCCGGCTTCAAAAAAATTATCGATGCTGCGGATAGCGCTCTGTCCCAGGTCATCACTTGCAAGTGGCTTAAAATCTTCTTTTGCATGCCAAAATGTTATGAAGCTGCTAAAGGAATTATTAGGATTGGCATCATATTTTTTAGCCAAAGCATATGCCTCATCAATTGTACTTTTCATACTTTCATACTCGGTTAGGCAAGATAGAGCCAATGCTTTTATCATGAGAAGGATGACTTTAAGCTTTGAAGTGTAACAGTTTTTTCCAAAACTTGCAGAATCTGAATAAGCAATACTACGATCTATTAAATCGCAGGCTTCTCTGAAGTCCTTTTTAGCCCCACGGGATACAATTGCTAAAGACATATTCAGAGATAGATCCAAGTCCCTTAAGAGATTATATGTTAATGCCTTTGTATACCTATCTAGAGCCTCCTCGGTTTCTCCTTTTTTATGCAATAGGCGCGCTATATCTATATCAGCAATTCCCAGATAATTAATTTTATTAAACTCTGCAAGTGCACCATCGGAATCAATGACGATTTTTAGTTTTGCTATATTCATCCTTATAGTAAACTCATTAAAATTTGGATTATCATTTTGAGAAAGAAGGGTTAAGGCTTTTTCGTGCAATGCTATCGATTTTTTAGCATCTTCTTCTTTACAGTTCACGGTGTACAGAATTGCATACAAAAAAGCACAGGCTCTTACTATTTTAAAACTTGTCGGATAACGAACTAAGGCTTTTTCTGCTTCAGACATAGCCTCCATATACTTTTGGTTTTCAGCCAGTCTGATAATTCTATCGGATATATCTTTAATGGTTTTTGATGATATATTGTAACCAAGGAGAATATCCATTGATACATTAAAAAAGTCTGCCAATTCCATCATGGTCATAATATCAGGCACAGTGCTTCCGCTTTCCCATTTGGATACGGCACCGACAGTAACTCCAAAAGCCTCTGCTAACCCTTCCTGAGTCAGATTCATTTCCTTTCGATATTTCTTTATATTTTCACTAAGTTTAAGTTTCATTAGTCTTTTCCTCCGGTTTCTCTAAAATAGGACGCAAAATCATAATAAGTATTAGTATTACCATGGACACTGCAATGCTTCCGATTAGCATATACATCACGCTGATGCGTGAAATCAACATACTTACAATAAAAGAGCCGATTGGCATGGCTGCTATCACAGAAGAATTAAATACTGCAGATGCCCGTGCCATGTAATTATAATCTATACACTTCATTATCTGTATGTTAATTATTCCGGCAACCAGTGATGCCGCTGATATCATTATAAAAAAAGAGGCACTGATTAATATGTATGAAAGAAGTGCATTACCTTTTACAAGCCTTCCTACAGGTATGCAAGTCATTCCAACAATTAACAGAAATATTCCCCAAATTGTAATTTTAAGTGGAGATAGTGTTTTAGCGATATAAGGTAAAAGAACCGCCCCTATGATGCCTCCAATAGAAGAAAAAATACCGGCAAAGCTTAAAAGTTCGCTTCCCATCCCAAAAATTTCATCCGCTATTGGAGCCTGAAGTGCACTAAGCGGTATCAACATACAGTTGAGGGCAATACATATTGTACAGAAATTTCTAACTACAGGAGTTTTAAATACATAAACAATCCCTTCTTTAAGCATTTTTAAATACCCTGAAGAAATGCTTTTTGTACTGTCTGTATTATTTGAAACAGTATCAACAGCTTCTTTTATCAGTTTGATAAGAATAGCCGCAATTATGAAGGTTGATACATCTATAAACATCGCAGCCTCAGCACCAAAATTTGCAATAACGAAGCCGGCAGTTCCGCTTCCGACAAGTGAGGCGGCATTGGTAAATACAGAATTAAGACTAATTCCTGCATTCATATCTTCCTGCTTTATCACCTGAGAGATAAATGCGGTACTTGCAGGAAGATTAAAGGATTCCACTGTTGTAATAATCAATGTAAAACAGGAAAGAATCAGTGGATTAACATAGTCAAGCTTAAATAATACAATAAATAATGTAATAAGTGATGCCCTTAAAAAATGAGTTGCAATTATTACTTGCTTTTTATTCATATTCTCTACAATTGCACCTGCAAATGGCTGAACTATAACATTTGGGAGCATATTTAGAGCAAAAACGATAGCTGACCATGAAGCGCTATTGGTTATCTGATATACAACCCAAGTGAATGCAATTGATTCCACAGAATCTCCGAATCTGTTAATCAAATTCGCAAGCAGCAGCTTTCTATATTCACTTATTTTTAAAATTTTTAAGTAGTTACCTCTATTCTTAGTATCTTTCATTGTGAAGCCTCCTTTTTTGATAACTGATTTATGGCTTCAGTTTAATGAAAAACTAATAATAATATAATACACTATTTGTATATATAAAGAAATAAAAAAACTTTCCTTATAGGAATATTTTTATAATTTTATTTATGGCGAATTAAGATTGGTGACATTGCAAACAAAACACATCAGCCACATGGGGGCAGGTGCGGGGTAGCTGTCTTTTGCTGCAAAAGACCAAATTTGATGATATAATTGACTAAACATTGATATTGTTGTATACTAAAAAGATAGGGGAAGTTTTATTTTATCTGTAATTTAGGAGAAAAATCATCAAAATCATCAAAATAATATAAAATAGTTTTAGCGAGGGGTTAATAAAACATATGGAGAGGTGGACAATTTTCAGCTTAAAAACAAGCAAGGGGCTATTGTGCGATTTCATAAGCCTTGTTAAAAATGAATACTGTAAATTAAGGCATCTGCCTGATGAAATATCGGGTAGGTGCTTTTGTTGTTTAAAATTAACTGTAGTTTTTCAACTTAAATGCAACATGGTGTTGCACCTACTTTGACAGATACCCCTGTTGCATTTACATTGAAGAATATCATTAGCTCAGTTCCAATATAATACAAAGAGCCATTCTAATTGATAAATGAAGGAAATATACGGCTATTTTAAGTTTTATTTATAGTTATATTGGGCTTAATTATGATGAATTTCACTTACGAAATTCTAGTCAAGGCTGGGCTGAAAGCCCATTCACTTTAGCCTTGACAGATTTCGTATAAGTGAAATATAATCTATTAGCCCAAATATAAGAATTATTAAGTAGATATTGGTAATATTTTTTTCAAAAGTAAACGCAACACTAAAAAAACCGTTGCATTTAACCTGAAAGATGTGGTTTCAGGTCTGTTTGCTATACCCTTTTTTCGCCAAAAGCAATAAAATCAAACCAAATTTGATTAAATTCAGTCTGATTTTATTGATATAATTTTATCATTTTATCTGGCAATAGTGTTGCATTTACTATTTTTATAAAGTGTTGCACTTACCTTGAAAATCTAGCGTTTAAAATTAACGCTTTAAGAAAGAGAGAGGGGAAAAAATGATCAGCATAGATTTAAAGTTCTTTATAAATGACGCTTAAGGAGAGATGCATAGTCATTTTGCGGCTATATAAATGAAAAGTGAAATGTAAAGAAGCAAAATAATCAGCATTGAAAATACGACAAAACAAACAATACAAAGGAGATTTAATATGAAATCTATTAAAACAAAGGGACTGCTAACTATACTTCTTGCTGCAGCAATGACTACCGGAAGCATTCAGGAAGCAGTATATACGGCAAAGGCTCAGGAAACAACTATTAAGTGGGATAAGGCTGCCAAAGAAAAATACAAGTGGTTGGATGAATTGGGTAATAAGCTTACAGGTACTATTGGAAATGGCTTGCTTAAAATAAGTAATAAAAAGGGTGATAAATTTGGTCTGGCAAAAAAAGACGGAACAGTGATTTATGAGCCTCAATTTGAAAGAATTTCTGAAAGAGGAGGTCCGGAAGACTTATGGTATTATGATGGAAATATTATTTTGGATTTTGCAGATAAAGATGGCCGATATTTTTACGGACTGATGTCTCCTGATGGTAAAAAACTGGTACCGGTAGAATATAAGGAGATTGCACCTGCTTCAGAAGGCATGATGAGGGTAGCTAAAAACGGGAAATATGGATACCTGAATGAAAAGTTTAAGTTGGTGATTCCTTGTAAATATGATGAAGCAGAATGGTTTAGAAATGGAATAGCTGTTGTTGAAAAAGGTTATCAATATGGTGCAGTAGATAAAAAAGGCAAGACTGTAATTCCGTTCAAGTATGATTAGATGCTTAATAATGAGTTATATAATGATAATCAGGGGAAATATATTATTGCATGTAAAACAGATAATTATGGGCTTTTAGATAGAAAAGGAAAAGTAGTTCTTCCATTAAAATATGATAGGATAAGGAATGCAGGTAAGGATAAGAGCGGACTTGCTTACTATAAAGTATGGAAGAATAATAAGATAGGTTTTGTGAACGAAAATCTTAAGGAGATTACAAAAGTTAAATATGATAACGCAGACAACTTTTTTGGGAATCTTGCAATTGTAGAAAAGAAAGAAAAGTTAGGAGCTATAAACAATTTGGGTAAGGAGGTAGTGCCTGTTAAGTATCAGGGCGACATAGAATCACTCTACGGACTAAGCGTATGGACTAATGGAGAATATCTTACCTTAATGAAAAAAGGATACTTTGGGCTTTTAGATAAAACAGGAAAAGAAATAACTCCTTTTAAATATGAGAGTATCGAATTTATTAATGAAGATACTATTGTTGCAGAACAATCTGATGAGAAGGTAGGAGTTCTAAATAATAAGAACAAGGTTGTAGTTCCGTTTATTTATCAGGAAATAAGATCTTATTTCAGAACTCCGCTTTACAGAGATGGCGGCAAGGTTTACAATGTGCTGAAAGTATCTAAGGATGGCAAAAAGTATGGATATATTGACTTTAAAGGCAATATAGTCATTCCAATTAAATACAGTGAAGATAATGCTGATGCAGTATTAAAAAAGAAACTGGGGAAATAATCAAATTAAGAAATGACGGGAGCAATGCCCATACCAAATCCTGACAGAAAAAGTCAGCTTTTGGTATGGACATAGTAAAAGTTTATAAATTCTTGCTAAAATGGGGGAAAATTACATTGCGATACCAAGTGCAGGAATAGAAGAAAAATTTTCATATATACATTTCTTTTAATATTATGATAATATTATGATAAAAAAAGGAGATGAATTATGATAAACATAAGACCTGTATTGTAGCAGTCAAGAAAAGTAGACACAAAAAATGTTTTTCCTTTTTTCCTTTTTTCAAAAGTGGACACTGGCCACACTTTTAACTATTATTTATTTTCAAAAATAGACATACAGCATATTTTTTACTCATCTTCCTTTTCAAAAGTAGACACATCTTTGGAATATGCCCGTTTACGGCGCTTCTGTACAAATTTAGGCTCTTCAGATAGTACTCTGTTCTCAAACGTATTTTTTCTTTCTAATTCTCCCTTGTAATAGCGCTTACGATAGTTAACCGGTGTATCATAGCCAAGAGCATAGCAAGGACGATGATTATTGTAGAAATCAACATAGCTTGCAAGTACTTCTTCAAATTCATCCTTTCGTCTGCATTCACTAATCTTAAAGTCAATATACAGCTCTTCCTTCATCCAGCCATTAATAGATTCATTAACAGGATTATCCGTGGGCTTACCTGCTCTGGACATGGATCTAACAATCACTGTATCTTTAATCAGCTCATTATAGGCAACCGATGCATAGACACTTCCTTGATCCGTGTGTAACACCACAGGTTCTGTATGGCCTTTCAGCAGTTCCCTCACATCTTCCAAGCCATCTATATACTGCTGTCTGTCCCCTTTTCTAGCGGCTATTCTATATGTAAGAATCTCCTTGGTAAATACATCAAAATAGAACGTTACTTCAAAGTAAAGAATCCAAAACTTAAACGCAGTCATATCAGATACTATTACCTGACGTGGCCTATCTATGGTCTCCCAAGTTGTAAAAATTAGATTTGGGTATTTATCCTTTTCCTTACGTTTTCTATAATGAACCTGATGTTTTGTTTCTGCTGCAATGCCAAGGAAACGAAAGCATTTGTAAATAAAGTTATCGCTACAGTTGTTGCCATATTGAAGACGTATATAGGCTGCAGTCCATCTGTAACCATGGGATCTATGCTTTTCATGAACGGCTTCCACAAGAGATATCATTTCCTCTCTCTTTAGATCTCTATCAGATTTCTCTCGTCTCTTCCACTTATAATAACCCGATCGACTAACACCCATCAGAGCACACAGTTCCTGAACATCATAATCTCTGGATAGCTGTTCAACTATTTCGAATTCTTCGCTTTTAAACGAACATATTCCTGTTCCCCATCCTCGTTCGTCCGAACAATATAGTTTTTTTTTTTAAGCCTCTCATTCTCTATACGCAGCTTGAGTATTTCACGCCTGTAAGCTTCCTCCGTTGGATCTACTCCCTCCGGGAGAACACTGCCTATTTCTGCATCAGCTCTTGCAAGTCCATCAAGCCCAAACTCTTCATACTGCTTAATCCAATTTCTTAATGCTGAAACTGAAATCTGATGTGCTTCACAGAAATCACTTAGCTTAATAGCGGGATTCCTTTTAAACTGATGGATTAAAAACTCTTTTTCCAATGGATTTAAATGTTTAGCCATAATAAAAGTAGACTCCTTCCTGGTAGTCATAATGTATTAATTATAAATATTAATACATTATTTTCAACCGTTCCGTGTCTACTTTTATATTAGCAACATATCAGATTTAAGAAATAAATTCTCGGAAATAGAAGAAGAAGTGACTACTACTAATTCGCCAATTTTTTTAACAAAAAATGGATATGGAGCAATGGTGGTAATGAGTATAGAACAGTATTCATCTCTTACGGATTCTGTTGAAAAAAGCCTCGATGAAGCGGACGAATACGCAGACAAGTGTAAGGTTAGGCACTCTAAGGATGAGGTTTTTAAAAGAGTGAGGAAAAGAATAGATGGGAAATAAAGCATATAGACTAACCTTTTTGCCACTATTTGAAGACGACCTTAATGAAATTGTGGATTATATAACATTTGATTGAATAATCATGAAGCTGCAAACAGATTGGTTGATGATGTTGAATCTGCTATCCTGAAAAGACTGGATAATCCGATTGCATATGCTCCTTATCAGTCAATAAAACAGAGATCTTGTAGATATTATAGAATTAATGTACATGACTACTCTATATTTTATGTTGTAATCGAAGATGTGATGGAAGTAAGGCGAATTATTTATAAGAGAAGAGATATTGATAATATTATATAATCCTATAAATGCCAAAAGCATGAAGTTATGATACAAGCCTAATTATAAGAGATTTATCATTTATATTAATACACCCCCTGCCAAAGCTCATAAAGAATTTTGATAGGGGGAATTTTTTTATATTGACAAATAAATATTAAAGTGATATGATTTTGATATCAAATAAACTCTTTGGACAAAGAGTCCGGAAAGGAACCACTATGGAAGAGAAAATTCTTAAAAGCACAGGAAAGGGTTTTGCTATGCTCTTTGTGAGTCTGTTAATCATACTTGTAGGTTGTGGCACCATAGCCTATGGAGGCATTTATGACATGGCATTTTGTATCCCTATTGGGATTGTTGTTATGATAGCAGGCTTTATACTTATAGCCGGGGTGAAGGTAGTTAGGCCTCAGGAAGCTGTAGTTTATACACTTTTTGGTAAGTACATAGGTACACTCAAAGACGAAGGCTTTCACTTTATCAATCCATTTGCATCTTCATTCAATCCAGCGGCTAGGACAAAACTCGGACAGAGTGGAGATGTGAAATCAAGTGTCAATGCAGAAGTAGCAATGGGCAATAAAATATCCCTCAAGGCAATGACACTCAACAATTCCAAGCAGAAGGTGAATGACGCACTTGGCAATCCTGTAGAAGTAGGAGTTGCAGTCATCTGGAAAGTAGTGGATACAGCGGCTGCGGTGTTCAATGTAGACAACTTCAAAGAATACCTGTCACTTCAGTGCGACACCTCTGTGAGAGATATAGTTAAGCTATATCCTTATGATGTAGCTCCTGACATAGACACCACAGGCGATGGAATTGCAGATGATGGAAGCCTCCGTGGCTCTACAACTGTAGTGGCTGAGCGTATCAGAAAGCTCATTCAGGAAAAGGTTGAGATAGCAGGACTTGAAATAGTAGAGGCAAGAATTACCTATCTTGCTTATGCACCTGAGATAGCGTCCGCTATGCTTCAGAGGCAGCAGGCAAATGCAATAATTGATGCAAGAAAAGTGATAGTTGAGGGTGCGGTAGGCATGGTTGAGATGGCACTTGAAATGCTCGAAGAAAAGGGGACAGTTGAGCTTGATGAGGAGAGAAAGGCTGCAATGGTTTCAAACCTCCTTGTAGTACTTTGTGGCAACCACGAAGCTCAGCCTGTAGTAAATTCAGGAAGCCTGTATTAGTTTGGTTAACCAAAACAGGAAAAGAGGATAAATTCTCTTGTAAGCAAGCTTACATCGAATTTTTATACTTTTGACACTTGTATCATTATATATTAACCATAAAAAGGGAGAAAGGTTATGAAAACTTTAAGATATTTGTATCTGTTTGTGCTTGGCTTCCTATCATTTTTGGTTTCACAGATACTTACAAGAATTCCATTGCTTGGCATTTTAACAAAGAATCCGAAGTTTATAATATTTCAAATAAATAATGCTCTGCTTGTTGGCTATCTTATTGCTATAAGTGCAGGTATATTTGAAGAGGTTTTTAGGTTCTTATTCAGGAGGTTCCTTGTAAGGGAAGGTGTGAAAATATCCGAGCCGATAATATTCGGACTTGGACATTCGCTTATGGAAATTATATATATTTTTGCACCTGTAATATTATCTTCAGGTTTGTCGGTAATAAGCCCGCTTGGGATAATTGAAAGAGTAATCGTAACCCTAATTCACATAGAATTATCCATTATTATTTGGAACGGATTTTTGGTAAATAAAAAATATCTGTATCTGCTTTTGGCTGTTTTGCTGCACTCAATTTGTGATATGCTTATACCGCTTGCAATGAGTGTTGGTATAGGCTCGTATGCATTGGAAATGCTTTTCTTTGCAGTTACTGTAATTATAGGTGCAATAACCTTAAGAATAAACAGAATGGAGTGGAAGTTATGAAAAAATTTAGATTATCTGCCATAGTTATAATGTTTTGCTTATCTTGTATAATATTTGCGGCTTGTTCGGATAAATCATCCGATGTAGGTAAAAACTCTTCTGTATCAAGTGGGCAAAAAGAAAAATATATAGAAAAAGCACAGAATGTAATTACTCTTTTCAATGAAGAAAAGTCTGATGAAATTGTAGAGCTGTGCGATGAGGCTATGAAGAATGCTTTGCCTAAGGAAAAGCTTTCAGAAGTATATACACAGATAAAATCAAACGGTGACTTTGAAAAATTCCTTGAAGGCGAGATGACAAAGGTAGAGCAGGGCGGAAAGACTTTTACAGTTGTTGTTCAGCAGGCAAAATATGAAAAGAACACTCTTACTTATACTGTAAATTTTGACAGCGAAGATAAACTGGCGGGGATTTTTTATAAGTAGGGAAGTTGTAAAAGAAGAGGAGAAAATGGAATTCAGACTGGCAATTTTAGGTGACTTACCTCAATTAAAAAGAGTTTATGCAGATATTGTTGAGGATATAAAGACGCAAAACCTGGGAATTTGGGATGAAATTTACCCCTGTGAGTTTTTTGAGGAAGATATCAGGAAAAAGCGGCTTTATGTTTTAACTGACAAGGATGAGGTAGTGTCTGCTTTTGCTTTAACACAGACAAATTCCGGGGAATCGTCAGTTGAATGGACAAATAAAAGTGATAAAGAATACTACTTAGACCGGCTGGGAGTAAATAAGAAATATTCAAAAAAAGGTATAGGTAGTTATATGCTTGACAAGGCAAAGGATATTAGTAAAAATTTAGGAGCAGAATATTTGAGGTTTTTTGTAGTGGATATCAATGAGCCTGCAATTCGATTATATCTTAAGAATGGATTTAAAAGGGTTAATGGTATCTATGAAGAAAAGTTTGATGATGGTTTTGTTTTGCATGAATTTGGATATGAAATTAAACTTTAAAAAACATTACAAATTATTATTTGTATAAATCTGTGGTGCCAGCTCCGAATGATAAATTCTAAGCGAGCGCATTAGGCGGAGCGAAGCGGATGCCGGAGCGAAATGTTATCATTCGGAGCGTCACTTAGGTTAGTTTATATAACTCGACAAATTAGAATTTGCAAGCGGAAAACAAGTAATCCATATAAAAAGAGAGGAAATCATGGCAAAGAAACAGATACCTTTAAGAATAGGTGAAAAGCTTTACAATGCACTGGCCTCTTGGGCAGAGGATGATTTTCGCTCACTTAACGGACAGATAGAATATCTCCTCACAGAATGTGTAAAACAAAGGAAAAAAGACGGAAAATATGTAGGTGAAAAGATAGATGAGCCTATAGAGTTAGATATTGAATAGGATTAAATCAGCTAAAAATTTATTATAGAGATTAATAATAGTATTGAATTACATGGGAATGATGCTGACATATTTGTAAAGGAGAAATAATGGTTACGCCTGTAATATAGGCGTAACCATTTGTACATGAAGTGCAATAGGTAAATCTTTGGTTGAAATTAGTAAGCCATAGCATCGCAGAAACCGAAGTTTTCTTTGAATTTCTTGCCGAGTTTGTCCGCTAAAGGCTGCATTTCATCCATAAGCTTTTCTGAATCGTCATAGAGGGTATCAAGCTTAGAAGTAAGCTCCTTGGTAGCTTTTTCAACCTTGTCATAGAGTTTGTCATACTGAGCATTTAGAGCATCAATTTCTTTTTGATTCTTGATGAGAGTTTCTTTTTCCTTGTTGGTAAGAACCTTTGAGGAGTTGATGAAATCAATATTGTCCTCTATCGCAAGGTCTTCGTCAGTAGCATTCTCATATACCTTATTCCAAAGATTTACATATTTGTTTGAAAGTGCATCAAGCTTATCCTCTATCTCCCAGTTGTTGGTGAGTTTGCTCGAGATATTGCTTATCTTTTCAGAGATCTTGTCGATGTTTTCAAGTGTAGTTAAAAGTTTCTTGTAGTTCTCTATTAAAGACTTTTTCTCAGCCTTTGTAAGCTTAGTATCATTTTTTAAGAACTTCTCCAAAGCTGTAATCTGATTTGTTTTAGGAAGCATCTGATCAGGATAAACGAAGAAATTTTCATCAATTTCCTTCATATCCATATCCTTGTCAACCACATTGGTATGTACAGGCTTTTTTGTCTCAGCAGCCCTTGCTGTACTTAAACCTGCTGTTGCTCCGGATATAACCAAACTTCCTGCTGTCAATAAAACCAATAATTTTTTCATAATATTTACCGTCCTTTCTATATTTGTGTTATTCTTGATAACTTAGGTGTTATCCTTTATCTGTCTGTAGTATAGCTTAGAAATTTAGGTAAAATCCCCTTAAAAATGTAAGGAGTTCTAGGAAAAAGTGTGGGAAATTTGTGGCAAAATGAGAGTGAAGGTAGTTCCATTTTCTCCTGAAGCCACTTCCAGTCTGCCTTTGTGGAGTTTTGCAATATCGCTTGCCATAGAAAGTCCTATGCCAAACTTACCTCCCTTTCCTTTGTAAAATCTCTCAAAAATATGTGGAATATCCTCTTTGTCTATGCCGCCTCCATCATCAGAAACCTTAATAATCGTCTCTTTATCAGAAGTTTCACAAGAGAGTTTAATCTCTGATTTTGCATATCTTATCCCATTTGAAAGAAGATTGGATATAAGCCTCTCAATGAGCTTGGCATCAGCGGATACGATTGATGCTGTCTTGGTTTCACAGATGATATTTACATTTTTTTCTTTAGCCATAAGCCTGAAATTGTCTGCCGCTTCAGCGATAATTGCCGATATATCTACATTTTCAAATTCAGGCTCGCAAGCCTCCATCTTGGAAAGGAAGAGGATTTCATTGATAAGGTCAGCCATTTTTGCGCTTTCCTTTAGGATGACATCTGTTGCCTCCTCTTTAGGTATGACATGGTACTTAATCCCCTCTGCGTAGCCCTGAATGGACATGAGGGGAGTTTTAAGCTCGTGGGAGGCATTTTGAAAAAATCTTTTTTGTATGTTTTCACTCTCTGCAAGCATTTCAGACATTTCATTGACTGTCGTTATAACAGCTTCTATTTCAGAATAATTGGACTTGGGGCTTGCTAGGCTTTCTCTGCCTTTCTTGCCGATAGAAATGAGGTAGTCTTTAAGAGCCTCAAAGTCCTTATTTGCCTGTCTAGTGGTAAGAAAAAGGAAGAAAATGGAGCCAATGCCTGAGAGCACGAGAGCTGCCATTAGCACCAGATTAACCCTGTCTATGAACTTTTGCATAGGGGTGATATTGATATAAAAGAGTACATAGTAGTCCTTGCTGTCTTTGCTCTCATTGTCAGGAACGAAGACACCATTTTCAATAAAGCCCTTGTAATCCCCAGCTTGAACCAGATAAATTATCGTTTACATTCAGCTTGTGGTGGGAATCCTTGTAGGCATCAGGCGAATCTGCTATTATTCCTGCGAGGGCACTGGCTGTCTTTACCTCATAATCATAGTACCAAGGCGGAGTAGGAGAGACGAGATTGCCGCCTGCATCTATTACAAGGTGCATGACAGGAACTATGAGGGCGGTGTCTTCCACATTTTCGTCATCATTTTCTGCAAAAAATGTAACACTTCCAATATTGTCCATTTCATTTTTAAGGGCATCACTTGTAAGTGCCTTAACATACTGGTCGGAAATTATCTGAAAGAGGATAAATACGGCAAGAAGCGAAAATAACACTATAAAGGAGGGTACAACAAAGATTCTGTGTAAAAGTTTTTTCTTTTTCATACTGCCTCCTATAAGGTTAGCTTAAAGCCAAAGCCCCAGATAGTTTCAATATGAACTCTGCTCCCTGCATCTTTCAGCTTTTTTCTAAGTCTCTTCATAGTGTCATCAGTAACCCTTGTTTCGACCTCACTGCAGCCCCAGATATCGGAAAGGAGTTTATCCCTTGAGACAGCCTTTTCAGGGGTGGAAAGTAGGAGGGAAAGCACCTGAAACTCAGTTTTTGTAAGCTTAAGCTCGCTGTCAAGCACCCTGCAGGAAAATGAAGAGGCATCAACGGATAGGTCTCCGAAAGCCATTTCATCTGTGCTTTTTTCATTTTTACCAAGCTTACTAAGTATTGCATTTACCTTGAGTGTGAGCTTTAGAGGGGAGAATGGCTTGGTGAGATAGTCGTCACAGCCAGCGGTAAATCCTGTCATAAAGTCTGCATCCGTATCCCTTGCAGTAAGTAGGAGAATGGTGATGTCCGGATAGGCTTTTCTTATCTTGCTGCAAGCGGTAAAACCGTCAATCCCCGGCATCATTACATCCAAAACCACTATATCAGGGACTGAATTATCAAGCTCTGTGAGGAGAGAATCGCCATTTTCAAAAAGCCTGACTTCGTGCCCTGCATCCTCGAGGAATTTGCCAAGTAAATCCCTGATATTCTTTTCATCATCAGCTATAAATATTTTTCCCATAGTAACTCCTTAAAAAGTTGTTATAAGTTTAATTGTTAGTTAGAATATTAAAAATTCATAGCCTGTTTTTGAGTGTATATTTCCTTCAAGTTCTCAATTGCCATCTCTACATCGAGGGTGTGAAAACCTTGCCAGCACTCGTTCATGGTTTTAGCGTCTGCTATTGTATATATCCTCTTGCTTGACTCATTTGTATAATAATGCCAATAACGGTAGCAATAGCCCGTCCAATACATTACCTCATTATCAAAAATGGTACCTGCTTTTTTAAGACCATTTACTTCGTCATCTAGTTCTTCGAGCATATATTCTTCGCCTGCCCACTGCATTCTGTCATAAACATCATCAAGACAGGCAGCAACCCTGCTATTCATAAAGGCTTCTATGAAAGAAGGACAGTCATAACCCTTTTTTAGTGCAAGTTCAAAAAGTCTTCCCTGTATATCACAGAGCTGCATTTTTTCGAGTGTAAAATTTTTCATCTCAATTCTCCATATTTAAGATTTCATCAAAAAATCTGCCCTCTCGCCTGTATTTTCTACAGATTTCCTCGGCTAAACTAACACCTTTTGAACGATTTATTTCGCTTTCTTGCTTTAAGTTTTCACGCTCGCAAGCTGTTAAGACTTGGCTGTTAATAATTTCAATTTTATCGCAGGCTTTCTTGGTTAAGGCTGCATACTGCTCACCGAGCTTTAAGGCTGAAAGGCTGTGAATAAGTGCAATATCAGTGATTATCCCACTGAAAAAGCGGTCTAATACGATAAACATTCTGTCATTTGCAATATAGCCTTTTATTATATCACAGTTTACCTAAGTCAGCATACCTGTTGTATAGCGAAGAGCCTTTAATAAGGTCCATTTTGCCACGATTATATGCTACAAACAGTGCCCAGTCTAAATCCAGATTCAAATCTAAAATATCAAGACCTGTTAAATCCAGATTTAGGGTATAAAGGCTGGCATTTGGATAATTGCAAATTAGTGTGAGAGGCTGTGATTTTTCGGTGCCCATATAGAATCCTTTTCCAAAATCGCAGTGTTCTCTGCTTGTGGGTGTAATATTCCCCTTAATGCCTGATTTTGAGCCATGATAAAGAGTTATAGACTCATTAATGCGTATAAGCTTTGAAGTCTCCATATATAGCCCCCAATTCTTTTCTAACGATTCTATATACATTATCGCATACGAAATACCTTAAGACAAGAGGGAGGTTAAATCTAGTAAACTAGAGCATCGCAAAAACAAAAGAGAAGGAAATAGCCTCTAAAGGGACATTGTAAAAATGGGGTATTTGCCATATAATAAGCGTATAATTTAGTTAAGAGTTTATATAACTTGAGAAGGGAAACGCTTATGAAGGTCAGTGAGATTATTAAGAAGCCTGTAGTGGAGGCGAAGTATCTGAATGTGGACAATTCCGATAGATACCGCCCCATTATCAGGCTTTTTTATTTAAATTATGAAAAACTAAAATACTGGTTATATCAGGAAGAGGTCTTTGAGGAACTAAAAGAAGATGCATATTTTGCAGAATACAGTATTGAACAGTGTAAGCAGGACTTAAAGACTCTTACTGAATGGGGCAACCTTCTTGCTATGCAGGATACAAGAAGGGCAGCAACTCTGGAAGAATTTGCCAATAAAAAATTCCGTTATCAGCTATCCGAGACAGCAGTCGAAATAGAGCGAATGATAATAAGGATAGAGAACCTCTTCATAGAAAGCTCTTCCTTAGAGCCGAGCCTCCTTGAGAGAATAAGGATGAGCCTGGCAAGTCTTCCTTCGATGTTAGAGGAAGATGATGAGAAGCTGTATTCGTACTGGAATGATTTAAACAATGACTTTAAGAGGCTTAATCAGAATTATCAGGACTATATGAGGGAGCTAAACAGTGTAAAGGCTGAAAACCTTATGCGTACAAAGGAATTCTTGGTGTTTAAGGACAGATTGATTGAATATCTGAGGAGTTTTGTAAAGGGACTTCAGACAAATGTAGGGATTATTGAGGCTATCATCAAGGGTTTTGAGGAAACAATGGTAGAGTCGCTTATAAACAGGATATTTCAGTATGAGTTATCTATCCCAAGGCTTGAAACTGTTGTGGATGTGGAGATAATTCTTGATAATATAAAGGGAAGATTTAATAGTATAAAAGACTGGTTTGTAAGTGATGGCAACAAGGAGTCCGAGGTAGTTAAGGTCTTTGATACAACCAATGAGATAATCCGCAAAATAACGGGTTATGCAGCGAGGATAAGCGAGAGCGGGGGCAGCAGTGCCAACAGGAGGGAAGAATACAAAAAGCTGGCAGAGATATTTTATGAGTGTGAGGATATAAATGAGGCCCACTGCTTTGCCGGACTCGTCTTTGGTACAGAGACAGTACTCCACTTAAAGGGAATAGGAGAAAGGCAGACAGAGAGCATAAACAGTGGAGTATATGAAGAAAAGGCTTCTATAAAAACTGTTATACCAAGGGTTAGGACTTATAGGGAAAAGGCAAAAAGAAGCGGAATTAAGGATAACTATAAGGAAAAAGAAGAACTTAGGCTTGCAACCATAGAAAAGCTTGCAGCTGAAAGAGAGCTCTTAAAAAGCTATATAAAAGATGGAAAGCTTGTATTTAAGGACTTACCTGAGATAACTCCTTTTGTAAGGGATGTATTCTTAACTTGGATATCAAAGGCCTTGGAAAATAAAAGCGGCAGAGGCAAGACTGAAGAGGGTAAAAGGTTTAGGCTTATATATCCTGTTAAGGATGAAATGTGTGAGATTAAAAGTGAAGACGGAGTGCTGTATATGCCGTCTTATGAAATTATATTTGAGGATGAAATAGATGAAGGCGTTGGAAGTATTGCTTAGTAAAAGATGGATATTAAAGTCAAAGGATAGGGAGCTGTATTATTCTGTAAGAGATGAGCTGCCTAAGTTTAAGCAGTTTTTGATAGAGAAGCTTGGATTTCAGGTGATTGTCAATCCATATCTTATAAAGCTTGAGAAAATCCCCGCTGTAGCTGAAAGCTGGATGGGAATAAGGGAATTTGGCGACAAGATGGAATATGTGATTTTCCTGACTACCCTTATGTTTTTAGAAGAAAAGGATATGGGAGAGCAGTTTGTCCTTTCAGAGCTTACAGAATACATACAGACAACGGTAGAGGTGGAGCAGGTTGACTGGACAGTCTACAGAAGTAGAAAGTATCTTGTCAAAGTTATGAAGTATCTGGTCTCGTCAGGAATATTAGAGCTTAACGATGGCAATGAAGAAGACTTTGCTAAGGATGGGGTAAGTGAAGTGCTATATGAAAATACGGGAGCATCCAGGTATTTTGTAAGGAATTTCACTAAGGACATATCAAGCTTCAAGTCTATATCTGAATTTGAAGAGGGAGACTTTATAGATACCAACGAAGACAGGGGAATAGTGCGCAGGCAGAGAGTCTACAGAAAGCTCTTGCTCTCGCCCGGGCTTTATAGGAATGAAGAGACGGAAGAGGATTTTAACTATATAAGAAATTTCAGGGGGATAATAGCAGATGACTTTGAGGGACTGTTTGACTGTAGTCTTCATTTGCATAAATCAAGTGCCTACCTGGTGTTAAACGAGGGTTCAAGACTAGGGAGGTCATTTCCTGAGGACAATACATTATCTGATATAGTACTCCTTGTAAATGACCTGATTCTTAAGAGAATAGATGAAAATAAACTTACACCGGGTATAGATGAAAGCATTATTTTATCGCTAGAAAGCTTTAATGAGCTGATTGAGGAAACAAAAAGGCTGTATGGAAGTGGATTTGCAAAGACCTACAGGGATATGACAACTAAGGAATTATGCACTGTGGCAGCAGAGTATATGAAGGAGCTTCAATTTGTAGAATTTATTGGCGGCGATGTAAGAATCAATCCAATCGTAGGTAAGGTGGCAGGAAGATATCCAAAGGATTATTTAGCAACAGAGGTGTAGACGGACACTGTATAGATATAGTAAAAAGCAGCAGTTATAAGTGAAGGAGTTAACACTCTTAGCAATAAGTTTGGTGTAGCGATGTGGAATAGGAAAAGTAAGGAGAGGCAGATGAATAGCAACTGGAAGATAAACAGGGTAGGACTTGTGGATTTTTGGTATTATAATGACGAGGAATTTGTATTTGATGATGGGAGGATGCTCCTTAGGGGAGCAAATGGCTCAGGCAAGTCTGTAACCATGCAGAGCCTCATCCCCCTGCTTTTAGACGGAAATATGAGACCTGAGAGACTTGATGCCTTTGGCACAAAGGCAAGGAAAATGGAGAACTATCTTCTTGAAGAGGATGATGACAGGGAAGAGCGTACAGGATACCTCTATATGGAGCTTAAAAGAGAGGAAAATGAAGAGTATGCATCCTTTGGTATAGGCATAAGGGCAAGGAAAAATAAATCCTTAGAGTCGTGGTATTTTCAGATTACCGACAGCAGAAGGATAGGGAAAGATATACTTTTGTACAAGGAAATGGATGGCAAGATTACCCTTTCAAAGACTGAGCTTAAACAAGTTAGCAGAGGGCGGAAGGGTGATGGAGAGCCAGAGTGAGTACTTGACTGCGGTAAATAAGACACTTTTTGGGTTTGAAAATGAAGATGAATATAAGGAACTTATAGATATACTTATAAGGCTTAGAGCGCCAAAGCTGTCTAAAGACCTCAAGCCCACCCTTATAAGTGAGATACTTAGCGGTTCTTTGCAGCCTCTTTCAGATGATGACTTAAAGCCTATGTCAGATGCAATTGAGAAGATGGATGAGACTAAGCTAAACCTTGAGAATCTGCAGGATAGCCTTGCTTCGGCGAAACAGATAGAAAAAGTATATAAGCTATATAACGAAGTTGTGCTTTTTAACAAGGCAGGCTTTCTTTTGGAAGCGGAAGGTGATTACAAAAAACTTAAAAAAGAAGAAACAGAGAGTCAAAAGAGGCTTGAAGATGTAAAAAGGGAGATTGAATCAAAAGATACTGTGTTAAAAGAGCTTGAGAGTGAAGAAAACAGATTAAAGGAAGAGAAAAACTCCTTAGGAAGTGAAGAGATAGTAAAGCTTAAGGAAAATGAAGGAAGACTTGAAGGCAAAGCCCTGTCTTTGGAAGATACCATAAAGGATAAAGAGAAGAGGGAAGAGGATAAGAAGGAAAGGGAGAGAAGCCTACAAAAGGAGATTAGAGAAGACAAAGATGAGGCAGAATCGTTGTGGGAGGCCTGTGAGTCTACCCTTAATGAGATGGAAGAGGAGCTTGAGTCAGTACCTTTTGATGATTTTGCTTTTATGAGGGAGGAGCTTGAAAAGAATAAAAATGAAAAATATTCTTTTGAGCCTCACACCAAGACCTTCGAGGACTATGCTGCAAAGGCAAAGGAAGGAAAGAGGCTTCTTGAAGAGGAGGCAAAACAAAGTGATAAATATGACAGAGTCCTAAAAGTCTTTGATGAATATAAGAGTAAGCAGGATGATTTAGAAAAGACCGAGAGGCAGTGTGAGACACTCTTACATGACGAAAAGCAAAGGCTTACGGAGGAGGTATATGCCTGGGAAAAGGGGAATGTAGAGTTACATGTCGATACTGCACACTTACAGGGTATAGAAAGAGAAATAGAATACTATGACGAAAACAAGAATTATTATGATATAAAAAATATTCTAAAGCCCGCTTATGAAAGAGTTTACGGAGAAATCTTTGAGAAGAAGCTAAGAATAGATAATGAGACCCTTGCTCTAAAAGAAGAAATAAAAGGTAAGGAGTTAGAACTAACAGAGTGGCAGAATAAAAAAGACCCAGAGCCATTAAGAGCGGAAAGTGTAATAAAAAATAGAGAAAAACTAAGGTCAGAGGGTATTGAATTCTTAAACTTTTACAAGACAGTGGACTTTGCAGCAAACCTTGCGGAAGACGAGAGGAACAGTCTTGAAGAGGCTCTGCTTGACATGGGAATCCTTGATGCCATCATAGTTTCGGGTAAGGACAGGGAAAAGGTGCTGGCTGTTGACAAGGGAGTTGGTGACAGGTATATTTTTGATGATGTTAAGGCTGTAAATGATAATATACTTAACAAATTTGAAATCGAGGAAGAGTACAATAATATCTTTTCAAATTTTAAGATAAATGCAGCTCTTTCAAGCGTTTCCCTAAAGAAAACCGAAAACAGCGGAACCTGGATAGGTGAGAATGGAAGCTATGGACTGGGAGTAATAGAGGGAAAAACCACAGGAGAATATAAGGCAAGCTTCATAGGAGCACTTTCCAGAGAAAACTACAGGATTGAAAAAATAAATGAGCTTGAGAATGATATTAGGAATTTACAGGAGGAAATAAGGCTTAAGGAAGAAAATCTTAGGATAATACAGGCGAGGGAGGAAGAGCTTAATAAGGAATGGGAGAGTTTTCCAAAGCCTGACAGTATGAATACAGCTCTTGGAGAATTAAATAAAGTAAGGGAAAGGCTTAAGGGGATACTAGAGGATATAGCAAGGCTTAAAACGGAGCTAGACAGTGAGAAAAAAGCTTTGGATGAAATAAGGCTTGCAGCACATGAAGCTTGTGGAAAATGTTATGTAAAGGCAAACCTTCGCCTGTTTGAAGAACTTAATACAGCCCTTGAGGATTATAGAGTTCTGCTTGTTAATCTATCTTCTTCGCACAAAGGATACCTTGCAAAGCTTGACTTGATATACTCCAAGGAGACAAATCTTCTTGAGGTAGAAGAGTACCTTGATAATATACGCTATGAACTCTCTACAGACAGAGCCGAGCTTAAGGATATAAGGGCAAGGCTTGATTCGGTAAGGGAGCAGTTAAAGCTTACTGATTATGATAAGATAAAGGATAGGATTGACAGTATAGAAAAAAGGCTTAATGAGATACCGCTAGTAAGAACGGAAGCCTCTATGACGCTTGGAAGCCAAAGAAGGCAGAAAAGGAAGAGGAGCTTGGGACGAAGGTCTTGGTTGATATACTTATGAGGGATGAGGAGATACTTAGGCCTGAGGACTCCGCTAATCTGTCGGGGCATTTTCGCTCTAAGATAAATGAAGCAAAGAAGGCAGCAGAAGAATCAGGCGGAATGAAGAGCTTTTATGCGGTCATAAGGGATATACTTGACTATAGGAAATGGTATGAGTTCACCCTGATGTATCAGAGGGCAGGAGAGAACAAGAAGGAGTTAACGGATAGGGTATTCTTTACCTTTAGTGGTGGAGAGAAGGCTATGGCCATGTATGTGCCGCTGTTTCAGCAGTTGTTGCCAAGTACCAGGGAGCAAGAGAGGATGCGCCTAGACTCGTGGCACTGGATGAGGCCTTTGCAGGAGTTGACGAGACCAATATCAGGGATATGTTTAGGCTGATGTCGGAGTTTGAGTTCAACTTCGTGATTAACTCACAAAGTCTGTGGGGAGATTATGATACCGTTCCTGCTCTTGCTATCTATCAGCTTGTAAGGCCTGAAAATGCAAAGTATGTAACAGTTATCAGATACAGATGGAATGGAACAAGGAGAGAACTGGTTGATGGCGTAAGTGAAAGGGGCTAATTTTGTCTGAGATAAATGAAGCGGTAGAGTATTTTAAGAAAAAGCCTGTCTATGAAAAGCTATTTAATGAATTTAAAAAGAAATATGAAAGTCATGGAAAGATAGGCGGGATAGCAGTGCTTACAGGACTTAGCGCAGGTGATAAAGAGGATCTATCAGGCTTTTTGATGAAGGACTTTACATCAGAAGAAGAGGTAAGAGTTTCTGCAAAATTATTTGAAAAGGCCTTACAAAAAAGCAGATTTAGTAGTCTAACTACCCTAGATATAATTACCCACTACTTTGGGATAAAGCTTCGTACCAACAAGGAAAAGAGCGAAGAGAACGAGGGCAAAAGAGCAGAATATCTGGCAGAACTGACGGGATATACAGATAAAGCATATATAAAGGAATGGTTAACCGGGGTCTTTTGCACAGGTGCAGATGGTGCAGTGGTCATTGCAAGGAGCTACAATGCAGATAAAGAGGAGCTTAAGGTTACTTTACAAAAGCTAATTAAAGCAATTCCTATGCTGCCTTACTTTCAGGGAGGTAAAAAGAAAGAACTTCTTGCTGTGTTTGCCGCACAAACTGCCGGAAATCCGCATTTTTTTGATGATAACACCTTGGCAGGGAATCTTCTTACAGCATTTCTTAGAGATTATTTTCGCTTCGGATATGAGGATTATTTATCAGAAGCTGAGAACAGAAGTAATGTGTTGTTTAAGGCAGGACTTATAAAGGATAATCTGTCGAATGATGTAATAGCTTATGGAATAAGAGGAAGATGTGTGGATAAAAGCCTGCATCAGGGGATGGAAGGCTTTCTTCACCAGAAAGAACCGGTTAAGTTAAGCCTACTCACACTTGTGAATCTGGAAGAAACATTTACAAACAGCTTAGATGGAAGGATATATATAGTTGAGAATCCGGCAGTATTTCCATACTTATAAGCCGTTTTCCGGAGCGGGCCTTCATATGCAGCTATGGACAGATAAGAAGGGCAGTATTTATGCTTTTAGACCTGTTTGACAAAAATACAGTATTTTCTTATGCAGGAGACTTTGATCCTGAAGGCCTTCTTATAGCTGAAAGACTTAAGAAAAGATATGGAGATAGGCTGGCATTTTGGAAGTATGAACCGGACATATATCTAAAGTATATGTCGGAAGAGAAGCTTACAAACCAAAGAATTAAAAAGCTGGATGGGGTTAGGGATAATACTCTCCTAAAAATTGCAGAACTTATGAGAGAAGAGGGGCGTGCAGCCTACCAGGAGAGTATGCTAGAGGAATATGTAAACTCTCCCATGTGATTAGTATAAGCAGCAAGAACAGGTTGTAAAACTCAGGCAAATAAGGGCAAACACTATCTAATCGATGAAAAAGGAAAACAAATGACATTAACCTCCTATTACTATACTCCAAAAGCTAAGGATTCCCAAATACATCCTCAACATAAACCCTATACCATGAGAATACTCCTTCATAACTAAAATTAATATTAAATGGGGTATAAACAAAACAACTCATGATTATCCATTCCAAAGGCTTCTTTTTTATAAAAAAACCATATATTATTATCCATGCCCATAAACCAAAGGCTCCTGTCAGTAATCTGGCTCTAAGGTCAAATTTATAATCACCCAATGTAATGGAAAAAATACCCGAATCTACTATTTTGCCTGGAAGGATTACTCCTATCAATAACATTAGCAAAGAAAGTATAAGTAGGAAATAGAATACTTTTCTTTTAGTTATTCTAAAAATTTTTTTCGAAGCATTATTCAAACTGTATTCATCTGTGTTCTTATATGTCATTGGAATTATACTTTTCATAAATAGCCGCCTTCCCAAAAAGTTACCTTATATAACTTTTTATCTTGATATTATACTTCAATGTACTTACTGAGTCATTAACTACAATAACCTCATAGCTGCTTCCATCCTGTGCCTGGATTTTTAATACAGCCTCTTTATAAAAATCTATTTTTGATAAATTAGATTGTCTTTTTCTTTTATAATTATTTCATAATCTATACTGTCTTTTGATGACATATTACTCATTTTTACTGTAAAACCCATCATGGCTGGCACTTGTCCATGATGACATGTCAAATTTATATTTTTTGTGGCTTAATTCTTCTAAAGTCTCTTTTCCATTTATATCAGCAATATATGGAACTATTTCCGCCTGCTTTTCCATTAATTTTATATATTCTTTTTCAGTGATTTCCTCTACCTTATTATCTTCGTTTATAGGAGTGTAGGAAGACTCTATGTTTGCTGTTACCTGATTTGCTTCAATAGCCCTGACTTCTACAAATGATGTTATTGACGCTCCGACAGCTACAGCAAAAGCAGCCATTCCCAATACTGTTCTTCTCCATTTTTTTATAACTATTATTCTTTCTTTTGTAGGGTGCAGTTTTAATACAAACCTGCTGTTTTCATTTCGTTCGGTCAGCTTCAACATTGCCATGCAATACTCTTTTCTGTGTTCTCTGGTATCTCCGGCCTTTTTTATAACCAGCTTGTCACACAGTATTTCAATATCATCTTCAATGTATTTTGCTGCTCCTAATATAAATGGGTTATACCAATTTATACACATAATCAAATTTTTCAAATGGCTGAAAGCTATGTCAAATTTCTTAATATGCGTCAGTTCGTGGATAAGCACATACTTTAACAGTTCATCATCTTCAAATATATAGCTTTGCAGCACTATCTTAGGGTGAATTATCCCATAAGTAACCGGACTTGCTATTTTATCATTTATGAAAATATCTACTTTCCTTCTTAGATTAAATAAGCTTAAATAATCATCCGCTTTACCGCCCCTTTCTATTATTACAGAGCCTCTCATTGTCCTGTTTCTTTTTATTATCTGTACTCCTGCATATATAAGAACCAGTCCGGTAACAAACATCCGGTTAATTGGAGATAATATATAACCTGCCTCTTTTTCAATTTTCTTTATGTGTCCGCTTATAACAGACATTAAGCGTAATATATCCTGCAGCCATCCGCACTTTTCAAAGTCTGTAACTGTAATTAAAACTGAGCGTGGAAATAGCAGGTACACAAAAAATATCATCCATAAAATAATATTTGCCCATCTAATGCTTTTTGTGTTAAGTATTTTCCTTATAAAAAGTATAATTGCAAGTATGAAAATACTTTTTATACTCCTGTTTAAGGCTGTAGATAGAATCAAATTAACCATATTATTCCTCTTCATCAAAACTGTCGATTAATTTTCTCATTTCTTCCAGCTCTTTTTTACTTACTTTTTTCTCACTGAAAAATGCCTGACAGACATTTATAATCGAACCTTTAAATAATCTATCTATTGCTTCCTGCTGCAGCTTTCTAAGTGCGTCCTCTCTTGAAATAAGCGGCTTTATGGTGTACTTCGGATACCGCCTTGTTATTGCCCCCTTTTCAAGCAGCCTTCCAAAAAATGTGTAGCAGGAAGTCTTACCGAAGCCATATTGTTCATTTAATAACTTAGATAATTCTAATGCCTGAATCTCTCCGTTTTCATCCAGACAGTCTCCCTTCCACAACATTTCCATTACTGTAAGTTCTCCGTTTGAAAAATCCATTTTATCACCTCACTGTTTTCTTAAATATAATAGTATTACATTGTTTATTATTCTCAACTTAAGAATAATACTTTTAAACAATTTTGTCAAGTAAGTAAGGAAGATAAGTCCCCAAAAATCAGCTTGACAAGATGGAAGAAGAGTGATAATATAATAACAACAATTAAACATATATTTAATCGTTTAATAAATAAAAACTGATGAAGGGAGATTATTATGAAGAAAACCTATGAAATCGAAGTTGATTGCGCTAACTGTGCCAACCTTATGGAGGATGTCGCAAAGAAGACTGCCGGAGTAAAGGATGCCGCAGTGAATTTTATGGCTCAGAAGATGCTTGTTGAGTTTGAAGACGGACAGAATGAAAAGGCTGTGATGAAAGAGGTACTTAAGGCCTGCAGGAAGGTGGAGCCTGACTGTGAGATAGAAATCTAATAAAATCTAAAGTAAGGTAATAGATTTATCAGAATGTACTGTATGGCTGTGACTGGAAACTTAATAGAATCAGTGGTGAAATAGAAACTTAAAAGGAGCGGTATGAATAAGAAACAGAAAAAAATGCTCATCAGAATACTTATTACAATAGTCCTTCTTGTGGCGCTGAACCTGCTCCACATTAAGGGAGTGATAAACTTAGGTCTCTACCTTGTGGCATATGTCATAATCGGCTATGACATACTTAAAAAAGCAGGAATAGGGATGCTAAACAGGAGGGTATTTGATGATAACTTCCTGATGGCAGTTGCTACAATTGGAGCCTTTGCCTTGGCTATCTATGAGAAGAGTGCAGACTATAATGAGGCGATTGCAGTTATGCTGTTCTATCAGATAGGAGAGCTTTTCCAAAGTTATGCAGTGAGAAGGAGCCGTAAAAATATCAGCGAGCTTATGGACATCCGCCCTGACTATGCGAATCTTTTGGAAGACGGTCAGATTAGCCGGGTATCTCCTGATGAGGTAGCCATAGGAAGTGTAATAGTAGTTCAGCCTGGAGAAAAAGTACCTCTTGACGGCGTCGTTATAGAGGGAAATTCAAGCCTCAATACCAGTGCACTCACAGGAGAGAGCCTGCCAAGAGATGTTAAAGAGGGTGATGAGATTATAAGTGGCTGTATTAATATAAATGGAGTGCTAAAGGTTAGGACAACCAAGGAGTTTGGTGAGTCTACAGTGTCTAAGATACTGGAGCTTGTGGAGAATAGCGGAACTAGAAAGTCAAAGTCTGAGAAGTTCATTTCAAAGTTTGCAATGGTGTACACTCCTTTTGTATGCTATAGCGCACTTGCACTTGCTCTTATCCCTCCGCTTGTGAGAATGTTTCTTAAACCTTTCCCCTGACTTTGATGTATGGGTATATAGGGCACTTACCTTTCTTGTAATAAGCTGTCCCTGTGCCTTAGTAATAAGTGTACCTCTTAGCTTCTTTGCAGGAATAGGTTGTGCAAGTAAGGAGGGCATACTGGTAAAAGGCTCGAACTTCCTTGAAACCCTGTCTCAGACTAAGATTGTTGCCTTTGACAAGACAGGAACCCTGACTAAGGGAGTGTTTGAGGTGAGTGCGGTTCATCACAGTGAGATGGAAAATGCTAGGCTTATAGAGTATGCAGCCCTTGCAGAATGTGCCTCCTCCCATCCTATCAGCAAGAGCCTTAAAATGGCTTATGGAAAGGAAATTGACCGGTCTCGTGTGACGGATATCGAAGAGATAAGCGGAGAGGGAGTACTTGCAAAGGTTGACGGAAGTGATGTGGCTGTAGGCAATGGAAAGCTGATGGAGAGACTGAATATTCCTTACCACGAATGTCATTTATCAGGAACCATAGTACATATGGCTATTGATGGAGAATACTCAGGGCATATTGTAATATCTGATGTAGTGAAGCCTAATGCTAAGACCGCTATAGATGAGCTAAAAAAAGCCGGAGTAAGAAAGACAATAATGTTAACCGGAGACAGAAAGAAAGCTGCAGAGCAGGCGGCAGAGCTTCTTAATGTAGATGAGGTATACAGCGAGCTTCTTCCTGCAGACAAAGTATCTAAGGTTGAAGAGCTTTTAAGTGGGAAGTCAGACAGGGAAAAGCTTGCCTTTGTGGGTGATGGAATAAACGATGCTCCTGTGCTTACAAGGGCAGACATAGGTATAGCCATGGGTGCTATGGGCTCAGATGCTGCGATAGAGGCAGCAGATGTAGTGCTGATGGACGACAACCCTATGCAGATAGCAAAGGCCATTAAAATCTCCAAAAAATGCCTTGGAATAGTGTATCAGAACATTGTATTTGCACTTGTGATTAAGTTTGGCTGCCTCTTACTCGGTGCTGCAGGCATAGCCAATATGTGGTTTGCAATCTTTGCGGATGTCGGCGTAATGGTGATTGCGGTGCTCAATGCTATAAGGGCTTTGAGGGTTAAGGATGTGTAAAATAATAATAACCCCATAATCATAATACTTTGTAAATTCTAACACGATGGAATTCACAACCGTATCTGTGGTTATGGGGTTGTTTTAGATTATGAACTGGTATTAAATCTGAAATTCAGCAACTTCTCCCTGAAGATTTGTTGCAATTGTTGCGAGGTTTTCACTTGCATTTGAAATATCACCGATTGAAGAAACCTGTGACTCCACACTTTCCAGTGCTTCAGCGGAGGTAAGTGCATTCTGCTCGGCAATCGAAATTAAGTTCTTGGTAACTTCAGTAATAGCATTATTGCTTGTTTCAATCTCTTCAGAAGATTCCTTAACCTTGTTAACTATTGTATTACTAAGTTCTACGGCATGTTCAATTTCATTAAACTTTTCGCCTGTAAGTTCAGTATTTTCATTCTGTTCATTCATTTTGTCTACAACAGTTCCGATTATGTCCACCGCATTCCGTGTCTTTGTCATTAAGTCTTGAATGATGCCCTTGATTTCATCTGTAAATACAGCAGAATTCTCAGCAAGTTTTCTGATTTCTTCCGCAACAACTGCAAATCCTTTTCCGGATTCTCCGGCTCTTGCGGCTTCAATGGCTGCATTTAATGCAAGAAGATTAGTTTGTTCTGATATAGACTGAATCATATCACTTGCCTTAGATATTCTTTCAGCACTCTCATTTGTTTCTACAATTACATTGCTTATGTTAGCCGCATCTTTAGAGTTTTCATTAGTGAGTCTGATAAGCTCATATAGAGCCTTCTTTCCTTCGTTTTTCTTTGCATTAATATTTTCAATAGCATTGGAGAGCTCGTCTAATTCCGTAATCATATTTTGAACCAAGCTGCTTGTACTTTCAACACTGTCAGCAGCAACCTGTATTTCTTTAGCCTGTTCTCTAGCCTGTTTGGAAATTGCGCTTACAGATTCAGCTACACTGCTGGCAGATTCGTTAGTACTCTGAGCTGTGGCAGTTAATTCTTCCGCTGTAGCAGCAGTGTTTTGTGAATGGTCTGTGATATGATTGACTATTGACCTAAGATTTTCAGCCATATTGGACATAGCTCTGGTTACATCACCAATTTCGTTTCTTCTCTTGATATCTTTCATCAAAGGTAACACAGAGATTGGCATTTGAGATTTCTGCAGCAATAGCAGATATTTTACGAATAGGTTTAACTATACTGTTAGAGATAAATATAGTTATAACGATACTTGCAGCAATAGATATAAGAGCAAGCACAATAATCCAAAGTGCTAACCTGGTTATACCGGCTTTAGCCTGACTGTCAATGCTCTTTTGGGATACACCGGTAAATAGAATAGCAATAACAGTACCATTTGCAGATATTGGCTCGTAAGCCCCAATATAGGAATCCCCTAAAATTTGACCGGATCCTATGTAATTTTCTCCGTTTGAAACATGCTTATAGGCATCAGAACTCTTATCCAGGGTTGTCCCTACAGCTCTAGATCCACTTTCTGTTTTGATATTAGTGCTTATTCTCTCAAAATCACCGTTTTTGGCACTAAATACAGTAAATACATCAGATGTCATTTCGCTCATCTTGTCTACCAAATCATAATTATCACGGATAGGTTTACCGTTTTCGCCGACTAGCTCGCCGTCTGCCATTTTAAATCCGTTATAATCCTGTTTAATAAATTCCTTAAAGATTTTTAAATTGCTGTCTAATTTTGTATCCTTAATATGTGTATTCAGCATCTGTTTGCTTAAACTTATGGATACTATTGCAAGAATGAAAATAATAATAGAAATTAGAGCTGTGTACTTAATTGTGAGTTCCATTTTAATGCTTTTCATAATTACCCTCCAAAAATATATTGAATTAATGCCAATGATAATTATAACGCTATAACCACGCATAGTCAATATAATGTCAATGATATATAAAATATATGTTATTTGAAAAAGTAAATTCCATATTAGTATGGATTTTACTTTTTCCATACACCACATCTTTAACTATGGACTTTACTGATTCCATGATTAAAATATATATTGGGTTAGATTCATCAGGTTAGGGTTTTATATACAAACTGAAAGGAATATTTTAATTATGGGAAAACATTCACATCTTTCTTTAAGCCAGCGTTCTGACATAGAAATCATGCTTTCTAAAAAAATGAGCTTTAATAAGATTGCTTTGGCTATAGGAAAAGACAACACAACTGTTTCAAAAGAAATAAAAAAAACATAATTACTGAACAGACAGGCTCATACGGCAGGTCTTTTAATGACTGTCTGCATTCAGTGGACAGATCATGTAAAAAAAGATTTGTATGCAGTCACTGCCTTAACAAAAACAGAACATGCGGAAGCTGCGGGAAATGCATGCCACTGTGTGATGATTATGTCAGACATATCTGCCCTAAACTTCTTAATCCACCTTATGTATGTAACGGATGCCCTGACAGAAACAGGTGCCGCCTTGAAAAAAGATTTTACAAGGCAAAGGAAGCTGAGGCAAGATATAGAAAATCACTGTCTGAATCAAGAACAGGGTTTAACCTTACAGAAAACGAAAGGGAATATATAGACGGCATTGTAAGTCCACTCCTGTTAAAAGGGCAATCCATAAGACATATAACAATCAACCATTCTGATGAAATCATGGTTTCCGACAGGACTCTCTATAAATATATAAACAACAGTCTGTTTTTTGCCAGAAACATTGACATGCCACGCACTATAAGAATGCGTCCGAGAAAAAATAAAAGCAAATCTTTGAAAGTGGATAAAGAGTGCAGGAAGGGAAGGACTTATGAGGACTTCCTGAAGTTTATTGAAGAAAAACCCCGATTCAGTCGTATGTGAAGGCGACAGTGTAGAAGGGGTAAAGGGCGGGAAAGTACTTCTCACTCTCTTCTTTGTACAGCAGAACCTGCAGCTTGCTTTTTTCTGAGAAACTACAATGACTCACATTCTGTTACGGAGATATTTGAAAGGCTGTATATTGAACTGAGACCCTGATATTTTTCGGGAAAAATATTTGATGTGCTGCTGTTAGACAACGGAAGTGAATTTTTCAAATCCGCAGGCACTGGAGTTTGATGCACAGGGAAACAGGAGACTTAGGGTATTTTTACTGCGACCCTTCTTCACCTTACCAGAAGGGCGGCTGTGAAAAACAACCATGAAATGATAAGAAGGATAATACCGAAGGGTGTGGATTTTAGTAATTACACACAGGAAGACATAAACCTGATGATGAGCCACATCAATTCATATTCAAGGGCGAAGCTCGGAAACAAAAGCTCTTATGATATTTTTTTGCATTTCAATACGGCAAAAAATATTAAAGAGCTTAGGTATTCAAAAAAATTTCACCGGATGAAATTACCCCTAACCCCTAAGCTCTTAGGCAAATAAAAAGGAACTCACCGGTTAAAAGATGAACTTCTAGCCCATATATAAAGGGTGGATTTTACTTATTCCCAGTTTTGGAAAGTAACTTCGACTCCTGTTTGCTATGAAAAAAATTAGGTCATGTTCTTCCTGTAAGGCTGATTATAGCATTTTTTTCAGATAATGTATACATCTAGCTCTTAATTTATGTAAAATTTGTAAAAAGTAATTTCCATACCGTATCTAAAATAAAAAATTAAACCTTAGGTGTGGAAGTTACTTTTGCAATTCACCTTTATTATTTTTTTGTTATTTGAAAAAGTAAAGTCCACATTAGTATGGATTTTACTTTTTCTGCAAACCTTATCTGTTGAGAGATCTGCTCATCTTCATATAGGTATGTCTCTTTCCCCTTATGCAAATTGAAAGTGCCATGAGGTTTTCAGGATCCGGTACTCTGCCATATCCTCCGTCTCCAAGGTGGTGCACATCAAAGCCTATCCTCTTGTTACACAGTCCTATCTGGCGAATGGTATCAGCATCCGCACTTTCCTGACTAGTGCCAACTGCACTTATGGTAATTCCACCCCTAGCCTTTACCTTGGCTACTATCTCAGAAGACTCAGCTTCTCCTATGCCCGGAGCTGTTCCCACTGCGGGTATAAGCACCCCGTCCGCACCCTTATCCATAAAGCCAAGTATAACTTCCTCAGAGAGAATTTTCTCAGAAAGCCCTGCCGCGTGCATTTTCCCGGTAAAAACAAGGCCACTAAAATACTTTTTAGCAACTTCAATAGCAGCCATTATCCCTGAGTTTGACACTCCTGTAGCCGGGTTGCCCGTGAGTAGGATGAAGTCTATTCCCTGCCTTGCCGCCTCTATAAAAGTCTCTTTTGTAGCCCTTCTGCCGGCAGGAAGTGTAATCAAATCTTCCACACTGTCCACATTTTCTTCCACAGGCTCTAAGTTTATACCTACAGGCTTCCCTGTCAAATGCTTAATAAACTTAATTGGCTCAGCCTCATCAAGTCCGTTGATATATTTTGTAAACACATCATATTCATTTAATAAAAGTAAATCTGCTCCAAATGCAGACATCACCTCGGCATTGGTAACATCTTCAAAAAGCGGAGCCGCAGTAACAACTGTTTCTCCAAGTATGGTTCTGCTTTCACTTGCTATAATTGAATTTTTCAAGTCAAGAGCCGACATTTTCCTAATATCACTGGCAGTGCAGCTTAACAATCTCTTTTTCATTTTTTCTCCTATGACTATTATGGTGTCAAAAGTATAAAAGTTTTCTTTCAAGCAGACTTTCGCCTCTCTTACACTTTTAGCGCTTCTGCTGTATGGCTTAGACAATGCACATAAAGAAAGGATAGCACTCGATATGTTCTAAGTCAAGAATAGGGAAAACTTAGATTTTGTTTGAAAAAACATTTTGTCTAAAGTATAATCAATGATGATAGAAATAATTCGCCCATTAATCTCTAATTATTATACAAATAGTCATAGACTCCTTATTCTCCATAGTTAGAAGAATAAACTCTTTTATGTCTTTGACTGTCGGTGAATTACCAAACAATTGAAATCTTCGTAATTGTTTTAATATACTAAGATTGTGGAGGAAATATGACTGATAACAATAGCTTTATACAAACAGTGAAAATAGATGAAATACCTTGGCACAGGCTGACTACAGCTTATGGCAGAGCAACTGATTTCCCGGAATATCTGAGGATTTTATCAGAACTAAAGGATATCAAGGCTATGGAGGAGGCTGGTGAGCTTCTGGCTATTAATATATCACACCAGTCTACCCTTTGGCATTCAACACCTTTCGCCCTTATTTTTCTTGTGAGGATTTTTAAGGATGCCCTTATTAAAAGGCAGAGTAATAGCATAGCAGACTATCTTGCAAAGGAATTGCTTGAGCTCTTTGTAGAAGTTGCAGAAGCTGTGAATGATGGAAATATGCTTGAACACGCCGAGCCTTTGCCTCATTTTTTAGATTTACTAAAAGAAGAGTATTTATGGTCTGAAGTCTATGATGAAGAGGCGGACGAGCTCCGTTATGAAGATGACAATGTCTTCCCGGATGACTTATTTTACAGCTTTTACTACTATTCAAAGGAAGTTCTTCTCACCTGTAAGCCTCTGCTTAGTGGCTTAGAATACGAGGACGCAGGGGTGCTTTGTGGACTGCTGTAATGACCTCTATTCACAAGAAATTTATACTTAATGTTTTCAATAAAAATGGGCTGTCGCATTAAGAGTAATATACACAAAATACAGTGATAATTTGATGATAAATCTACTGTATCTTGTTGTACTTTTTCTTATTGCACAGCCCCTTTAATTTTGGCTTAATTTAATTACTTTTTACTGCTTATATAACCTTCCCAGTCAAGGGTTAACTCTGTAGGACTCACTACAAGGGCAGGAATTCCAATACTTCCGCTGCCTCTTATGTTCTTAAATTCGTCCCTGGTATCTCTAAGCTTTAAAAACTGCTTCATTGAGCCAAGGCTTTCAGTTATATTGATATATTTGTACTCAATTCCGTTCTCCTCAAGTGCCTTCTTTGCTGCAACGCAGTCAGGACAAAGGTCGGTTCCATACATCATTATCATAAATAGTCCTCCTTAAATTAGATTGTTTACAACTTAATTGTAGCATTGTTAATAAGAAAATGCAAGTATAAATATTTTATATCTGCTCCAATATATACTCCTTAACCTTCTCAAGCTTTGACTTCTTCCACTCACCTGTCTCTGCCTCATCAGCAAGCGGGCACATAATAAAGAAATCAAGCCCCTCTCCTTCGACTCTGCCGCTCCTTTTAGGGTTAAAGAAGTTCTCTCTCCACATCCTATCATCTGCATCCTTATATTCGGGCTTAAAATAAATCTGCTGCCTCTTATAAGCCGTAACCAGCATCTTAGCTGCAAGAGGTGCAAGGAGGTTGTATTCTTCTTCCTCCACATTTTCAAATATCCTAGGGAGCTTCTCCTTTACAACCCTCTCACACTCCCTATCAATCCTAAGTCCAAAGGCTTCCCAAGTGTAATTGTCTTTCGTAAAATTAAGCTTTATAAGCAGTCCAAATTCTGTATTAAACTGAGCCCTCTGGTAATCCGTATCGAAGATGAAGTTCCCTAGCGAATAGAAAATGATTTTCTCTCCAACCTTTTCATAATTCATCGGCACATGAGGATGATGGGATACTACAATGTCAGCCCCCATTTCAAGGTATTTAAGGTACCTCTTTCTTGTGTAAGGAGACGGAAGCGAGGTAAATTCCTCACCACCGTGAACTACCATTACACACCAGCGGCAACTTTTCTTAACTTCTTTTATTTTCTCCTCTATCATTTCCATTTCGTGCCACATAAAGCAGCCAGCCTTATCTACATCCGCAGGCTTACAGCCTCGTCTGTATCCCACGCTTATAAGACCGATTCCACCAGCTTCATTCAGTATAAGCGGTTTTGAAGCTTCGTCTATATTCATGCCTGCTCCTATGGTCCTTGCACCGTGTAGCTTGGCAAGCCTAAGTGTCTCACTCACACCCGCCTCGCCTGCATCCATAATATGGTTATTGCAAATATTCCAGATATCTGCCCTCATCCTATCAAGCACCTTAACTGCCTTTGGATTCATAGAATGAAGAAGCTGTCCTACACCTGTAGTATCCCCAAGTGAAGCGCTATCTATCAAAGCCCCTTCCACATTGGCTATTACATGGTTTCCGCTATGTAAAAAATCAAGTACTTCACTTGAAATCAGCTCATCATCATCCCATTTTCCATCCATGTATTTGTCAAAACCAATATCCCCTGTGAATATGAGGGAGGTCTTATCCTTCATGCTATACTCCTTTATTATCCAATTTACTTGTTCAATTATCTTTATATTTATTTTATCTAATTATTTTTTTATGGATACTTCCCCATCAAATTTCTTAGGTTAAGGGGGTATAATTTTACATTTTTTCAAATTATACCCCCTTAACTGGCATTTTTTAATCTACTTCCAACTCTTAAGCATTTCTGCTTCATTCTTTAATACATTCTGTTTCTCTAATACTTCAAGCAAATTCTTCCTCTGTTCATCTGAAATATAGGTGTCTCTACCATTTTCCTCCGACAGTCTACGGCACTGCCTTATGGCTATCCCTATATGTGATAAGGTCAGCTTATCTTTTTTCTTTTTTAGCACTTCCGTAAAAATATCCCATACAAAGCTCTCTTCATATACCCAGAAAAACGATGCAATCCCCTGTAATGCCTTAGGATTCTTTTGTATTTTACGCAAGGAATTCACATATTCTTTGGCTTTTTCTTCAACATTTTTTTCATTTTCTTCTGTTATTATTTCAGAGTTTATTATAAATAAATAAGCCCCTTGGATGTACCTTGCACAAAACTGCTCAAGAGTGTAGAGATGCCGCCAGATATTCTCACTGTCTGTTTCATCTTTTATTGCAGTAATATAGTCCTCTATATTCGATACAAACCACTCTTTTACAGGCTTAGTGTTAGCTGTACCAAGTTCTGCACAGGCCGCCTTCATAAAAACAGTAGCGGCAGCCCTGCGCTCTTTTACATCTTCGTTTCGTAAGCCCTCTAAGGCTTCATCCAGTACTTCTTTTGTATATTTCATAGTATTCTCTTTTCAGGATCTATAATTTTTCTAAAAATATACCTCAGTAAATTGTTAGCTTATGTTACCTATATGAAAGTTCACTTTCAATATAGGCAAATACAGCTAACAATTAAATAGGTTTTTATTATATTATAATCTCCATCAATGTTGCTCTGGTTTTCATTCCCATTTTTTGATAGAATTTCATAGCATTATCATTTCCTTCCCAAACATTTAATATTACTTCATAACAGTTCATTTTCTTAGCCTCTTCCTTTACAAACTCAAACAGTCTCTGACCTACTTTTTGTCCCTGTGCTACCTTATCCACACAGAGGTCATCTATGAAAATATTTTTATTGGGTTTCATGTTATTTGACGCCGAAGTCTCTCTAATTACACAAAATACATATCCAATAACCATATCATCTTCATTAACTGCAACATAGACAGGTTTTGTATTATCCTTGAAAATCTCAGTCAATTCTGCTTCTGTATATTTTGTTGTACCTGAAACAAAAATATCAGGGCGAATTGTAGCATGAAGCTCTAATACCTGATTTAATAATTCTATTACTTTAGATATGTCTTTTTCTTTTTGCTCTTCTAATTTGCATTTTACCTTAACCTCGCTTTTCATTTTTGTTCTTAATTGCAGTTGAATTTAATGTTAGTATAATTTCAGTATTTTTGCAAGTTAAATGGCAGGTATTACAACCGTAAAGTCCCGATAGTGGAAAAATACATCGCTAAAAATGGTATAATGTTGGAAAGTTTTTAAAAATTATACTTTGAGGTTAGTTAAATGGAAATAATAAAAATAGTATTGCCAGTGATATTAGTAAGTTTACTTGCAATTTTTGTAATTATTATCGCAAAGAAAAAGTCAAAAAAATATGATAACAAAGAAAATCATGAAACAGATAACCACATTGCCGAAGGAATGGCTGTTGGTATGTGTTTAGGTGCTGCATTTGGGACAGCAATAGGCAAAGGCAATTTATCGCTTGGAATGTCTATCGGTATGCTTTTAGGTATGATAGTTGGAATGATGTATAAGAAGTAAACAAATTCTAATTTATCGAGTTATATAAACTAACCTAAGTGACGCTCCGAATGATAACATTTCAGACTCGCTCCGGCATCCGCTTCGCTCCGCCTAATGCGCTCGCTTAGAATTTATCATTCGGAGCTGGCACCGTAAATCTATACAAATAATAACTAGAATACCAAATGAAAGGCAGCCACCCCAACCTGCCCCCTTGTGGCTGATGCGTTTGTTTGTGCCGACTTATAAATCAAACAGCCTGAGCTGATAATGCCTAAGCGAGCGCATTAGGTTTTTCGTCAACAGTATCAAATTATAACAACATCTTACAGAAAAACCGGAGCGAGTCTGGACATTTATCAGCGAAGGCGTAACTTAGTCAAAAAAACAAACACATCAGCCCTACAAATTAGAATTTGTATTTTACACGCAGTACCAGCCAATTAAATTGAGGCATAACCACATAAAAGGAGACAACAAATGACTACAAAAAAATTTGCTAAGTACCTTGAAAAGCAATGTAAAGAAATAATAAACTTTTCACTGGAACCTCTCTTTGGAGAGTATGTAGTTCTTGTTTCAGGAAAAAGAGTTGGAGTAATATATCAGAAAAAGCTCTATGTACTTTATGCTCCAACCTTTGAAAATGTAGAAGAAATGATTCCCTATTTTGAGACAGTTAATCTATTTTCTTGGGCATATCTTAGCTTTATTGAAATCAAGGATATCGAAGATAAAGAGAAGCTAAAGGACATCATAAACTATGTTTATCATGAGTTATATTTTGCCAAAGAAATCGTAATCGATATAGGGTTTTTATTTCAAAGCTTTAGGGGCTATCCTGATAGAATATATAAACTGTATCAGGAACACATTACTTTTCTGCGGTTTGCTTACGAAAAAAAGCTGCTAAAGGTGAACCCTCTTGATTCTGAGGGAAGAATCATAAAGCTATCATACACAAATAACGATTTAACAAAAGAGGGGCAGCAGATATTACACCCATTATATAGAAAGTGGCTTGCTTATACAGACAAAAATGATGCTGATTCTCTGAAAAGAGCCGCAAATGTTAAACAGTTAGAAAAGTACTACAACAAGCTGATAGAATAAATATGATGTACTAATTATGTCCTCTCCATCACTGTATACAAAGTCTTGTATACAGTGGCGGAGAAGGGCTTATATGCGTGTAATGGCTGGCTTCATATAAGAGATGTTTCAGCAAATGGATGAAAAGAGTGAGGTATGTTCCTGCATCTACAAAATCCCATTTACCCACTTTTTCTTCCAGTTACTCCATCTTTTATAACTGTCAATTTTCCAGCCGGTTTTCTTTTTAACAACAACGAATAAATAGCCTGTATCACCAAATTCTTTAGTTTCTGTCTTAAAGATAACTTCTGCTTTACGCTCATTTTTAAACTCAACTTTTGTTTCGTATGCAGATTCAATCCCTAAATATTCCGGAGGGCAGCCAAAGCTGCGGGGATTTCCACCATAAACACGCTTTTTATCCGTACAATAAGCTTCAAAAACAGGGCGGTACCTCTTGTTATATTCCTCAAACCAGTCTTTCTCATCATCTTCGTCTTCTTCTGACTTTAGATAAATATCAGTTTCTATTTCATTCATTTTTGTTGCAAATTCCAAAACTAACGCCGATAAATGTTGTTTTAATTCTTTTTCGTCCAATTGATTCTCCTTATTTACATTTAAGCCAATCCGGTACATACTGCATAAATAGTATCCTTTTTAGATGCAATAACATACAAATTATCATTTACAATAATCATTTGCTGATATGCGGTTATTATATATTTTTCAAACTCTACCTCCTTAAATAACGAGCCATTATTTCGTTTTATTAAAATCGGTCTATTCTTTTCATTCGATAGTAAGACATAATCTTTATAAAATATAAAATTTGAAGTTCCTCTTGTGTTATAACGATACTTTATACTGCCATCTTGCAAATTAAGAGCGAAGAACTTGCCGCCATTGCCATCAGTTCCAAAATAAATAATACCGTTTTCTTCCTTTACTTCCGTATATAAATATCCGCCTGTTTTTGTTTTCCAGACAAGCTCTCCTGAGTGAATATCTCTACAAGCCATAATAAATGGAGAATGCATATACACTTCCAAGTCCCCGAATCTATAATTTTTGCTATCATTATATATTTCCTTGACCGGCTCCGGTGACTGTCCTATTTCAACCAAGGCTGTATCCG
The DNA here is from genome assembly GCA_916439065.1 of uncultured Catonella sp. Lineage (GTDB taxonomy): Bacteria > Bacillota > Clostridia > Lachnospirales > Lachnospiraceae > Catonella. The sequence goes on along the minus strand of CAKAGD010000001.1, from coordinate 124,418 downwards.
AAACTTCAATAAGCTTTTCTATTGTAGCTATATATCCCTTGTACTTCTTTGTATTTAATATAAATCTTCCGCCATCTTCATACAGCAGAGCGTCCAAGGCAGAAAAGAATTCCTCCTGATAATAACATAAATGAGCTTTACTATGTTCCTTAAAATCCTTTGAAAACATATCCAACATAATATAGTTTGGCTTTCTTTTATCATCAGCCGGCTGTTCCTCCGGCACAGAGCCAAATGCATCGTGTAGGACTGCAATCTTTTCTTTTATTTGATAGATACCTATTATGCCATGGTGTCTAAAATGAACACCTTCAAGTATAAGTGGATAAGCTCTTACCATATTACTGTCCTTTCATTTAATAATAAAAGTATCACCGTGTGTTGCCATAATTTTAACACTAATCTTAACTAAAGTCACTATTTATATGCACAAAACGGTATTGCTATGCCCCTTATCATTTAACTACCCAAAAGGACTAACTACTCTGGGGATAAGCTTTATTATGTCCGTTAACCCTACGACTGGTTATAACATAGAAGGCGAAATTCCAGTGCTTTCCGAAAAACTTTTAATAAACCCTTTTATTTAATTACGAAATGTGTTATAATTTACTCAATGAGTAAAGGAGGCCTACTATGAAAGAAAAGACATTTCAGAATAGGATGAGAGAACTGCGGGAATCTACAGGGCTTAATAGAAAAGAGTTTTGTGAGCAATTTGATATTCCTTACAGAACGGTGACAGAATGGGAGTTAGGACATAGAAATGCACCACCGTATGTATTTAGATTTTTGGAATATTATATCCGCATGCAGGAGTTGATGAAAGAAAAGGAGGTTGAGAAAAACATAAGATAGCGACATATGTGCGTGGAGTGACAGGTTTCAATAAATCTTAGTATAAGTAGGTGAATTTATGATTACTGGTGTTGATTATATCTTATATACGAATAAAAGCCAGGATGCTTTTACCAAAAAAATTAAAGAGAGTATTCCGTTCTGGAATAATCCATACATTGTTATTGATAATGAAGATGAAACAACGGATATTTTTATTTCCCGAAATGAAGAGATGTTTCAGCTAATGGATGAAAAGGGTTTTTATATTGATAAAGCGTCTGGGGAAGGCCCATTTTTACTGATTTTTAATAGTGGTTATTCATTAACCGTAAGCCGTATAACATTAGTACTTCCTGGAGAAATTGATGAGTCAAAATTTGCCAAGCAAGTGTACGATTGGATTAAGTCGATTCTTTAAAAATATATCAATAATGCATTGAAAGAGGTATTGGATAATCAAGTGGCTGTCGCAAAATTTGCGAAAACCACAGGCAAGAGTTGATAGGTTAACCTTGCCTGCTACATCCTTCCATCAGGAAATATAATCTCTAATATTCAACCTACTGTTTACTCCTTTACTGTCATTTTACAAAGCACAAGATTCTCCGTCTCATCACTGATAAATACACTGTTTTCTAAAACATCCATTATCCTGTATTTTGTAAAACCCCTTGGAAATGTAACATCAAGAAGTTCATTGTCAGATAGTCTAAGCAATTTTTGTTTTCCCTTCCATTCGTCTGTCTTAAATACAGGTGATAAAATAAGATATTCTTTATCAGCACTGAATTTCCCTCTCATACCATGCTTACCGGGAAGCTTTGCAAGTTTTTCATTTCCCCAGATTTTCTTTTTGTAAATCCCGTCTTTAGTAATTTCCACATACCAATAATACTTAAATTGAGATAGGCCGCAAGGGTTAATTATATCAGCTTCTATGAAGGCATAAATCGCCTCATCCTTTATCATAAGGCTGCCTATCTGCGGATAAGAGTAGTTAAAATCCATTTTATGATAAACACCATCTGCCTTTTCTAAGGATTCCATAAATCTCTTCCTTACCTTTTCCTCTGTAAACACAGGAGTTAAGGAACTATCCCAGCAAAGTGTGTTGGTTTCTCTGTCATAATTAAAAAAATGTAAAGCTGTTTGCCGCACAAACATCTCCACCCACCCGGCAGATAACAGGGAATTTTCCTTTTTCTGAAAGCGTAGAAATTTCTGTTATATACTCACCTGCACATTTATTCTTACTTTCTACCTTATGTATTTCTCCCGAATCAGATAATCTAAGAACTTCTCCATCTTCTCCGCAGGCAATTAAAATGTCGGAGCCTGCATCAAGCAACAAAGGATTGTTCCATTTTTTCTTTTGTACAGGAGAAGGTATAAATGTACTCTGCTCACCCTTTATCAGGAGAATACCATCGTTTCCTCCATCATTGCTGCACCAGATAACAAATTCATCTTTTCCTCTTGCAAAGTGATTTTTGGCATTTATAGGTGCGTACTGATATGCCAGACTTCCCAGCTTAAATCCCGGAAATGTCCATTCAGAAATCTTGTCTAAGTTTATCTTCATATTATTCTACCCCTGTCTCCTATCATAGTTTTTGGTCGAATTTATGATAACATACTTTTATTGTTTTGTGTACATTTTTACTCGTTTATACTGACACTTTATTTTACCATTTATAACAAAAAGATTTTAAATCAGCCCTTTTATTTAATTACGAAAATTGTTTCAAAGAAGGTGAGCTAAATAAGGACTCAGTTATCAAGGATTTCTTGACAACTGCTTCTGATGGAAAAAAATACAAGACTAAGTATTATAACCTCGATGTTATCATCTCAGTCGGCTATTATGATTGTATTGACCGTTTAGCCCTCTGATTATATAATAATAACAGATTGAAACTGTGGAAGTCTCAGGCAAGAGTTGTTAAGCTAACCTTGCCTGCTACATCCTTCCATCAGGGAATATAATCTGTCTTACTATGTGGGTATTTGCCTCATATTTCTTATCGTACTTAGAAGCCAATTTCTCAAACTCTTTGTTCTTCTTAGAGCTGCTTGTAAAAAATGCACATTGCTTGGTCTTAAGATTTAGCATAACAGGAAGTATGGTATCTGCCGTAATGGCAGCAGGGCATACTGTTTCAGCGGCAGTCTTTAGTGCGGGTGCAAATTGTAATGGCTTAAAATCTAAGAGGTTTTTCATATTTTCAAAGCATAAATGCTGTAATTTCGACTTGCACAAATCAGGAAGTTTACTTACATTTGCAAGCTGACACACTTCTGCAGCTTCCAAATTACGCAGGTTTGCAAGTATATCAAGGTCATTCATTTTAGGTAGATGAAACAGGTATAAGCCGGTAATCGTCTTATTTCCATAAAGTTCAGACAAATCCCCGGTATTACCGCCTGAAATCGCCAGATTTTTAAGCCTTGGCAGCTCATTTACAAATGAATATGAATCTGGGGTAATCCCGTGTAATTTCAGGCTTTGTAACTGCTTTAACTCTGAAATTGCCTCTATATTTTTTTTACACTTATGTAAGCCTAAGACTTTTAATTCGGTAAACCTTGTTAAAGGCTTCAAATCAAAGGATTTGGCTGCAATATCCAAGTCAAGGCTTTCTAAAGAAGCAGGAATTTTAACAAGGAAATCCTTATCCTCTATCTTAGGTGTTTCCACACATAGATGCTTTAGTGCAGGCAGTTGATAAATTGCATCAATCCCCAATATCCCCGAGGAAGCTTCTATAGATAATTTTCTTACTTTATCCATAACTTTAAGAAGGCTTAAATCACAGCTTCCATATGTGTAAATACGAAACTCGGTGTGCGGATATTTAGCAAAATATTCCTCATTTAGCCTTTGCAGGGTAGATATATCTAAAGGAAGTGTGTCTGTCTGCAAAGTATCTGCACCACCACTTCTAACAATTTGCTTTATTTCACCAGTTGTTAGCTTTCCTCTAAAATCAATTCTATCTTCTGAAAACAAAACTCCCATCACATCTACCCCTGTCTCCTATTTGTATTGTTATAAAATAACTTAGCTCTCTCCTTTGAAAGCAACCCCTCATCCACCAGCCTGTTTACAAAATTTACTTCATATCTTTCAAAATCCTCTGCACAACCCACATTTTCAGCAAGAAGTAATAGAGCAGCCTCTATCGTTTCTGATTTTGAATTATTAACAAGCTCTTTTTCTATGTATTCACATAAGCTATCCAAAACCTCATAGTTTTCCTTGTCCGCTTTTTCAAAATCAGCGTTCCAATCTATTGATTCAAGTTTTTGTTTTAAATAAAGTATATCAGTATTATCCATATTTTCACTCTTCATCATAAATAGGTGGAAGGCTTACATACCTCTCCTCAATCTTTACCCTCGCATAAAGTATTCCATCCTGATAGAAATATCCCTCAAACGGAGGATATTTATCCAAATCTTTTAATACTTCATCAGGAATACTTCTAAAATCATAATCCCTCAAAGCCCCTGCGCCAATCAGTTTCTTTGTCCTGACTGCTTTAATTTCTTTTTCATATTTCCTATAAAATTCTTCCGGCTCTTTTTCATATATTTCTGTATCTTCCTCATCCAATACATAATATCTGTAATAGCCCGCTACCCATGAAATATGCACACAGAGCAAATGTTTTTCAATCTCCGGACAATATCCCACCATAAAGAATTTATCTTTGTCGATTCTTTTATTTTCTATGGTTATATTCTGTATTATATTATTCATATTTATAGTAGTCCCTCATACCGATACCAATTGTATCCCAATGTTTTTCTTCATCATTTTCACGCCACAATCCTATACTTACATTTAGAAAAGAATAACAAAATCCTGCCTCGCTGTCATCAACTTCCCTGTCATGTTCTGCAATTATCTCAATCAATTCATCTGCATCTGTTTCAAAAACTGATATGCCATAGATATACGGTCTGAGAATACCCTCAATTCCTGCAAGAAACTCAATGAATTCCAGTTTACCATCTTTATCAAAATCGAGTCCTAATTCACTATTAAAATAAAAATGCCTATAGGAATCTCCCCCATAATTCTGAAAAATACTGTCTGGTTTCCCAAGCAGCTCCTGCACCTTATCTGCTTTCATTCCAAGTAAAATTTCTTTGTCATCAAGCTTTATCTTCTCAAGTGGAAATACTTCAGCTCTCATTCTGCTTCCTCCTATACTATCTCGCAAAGCTCGTGCAAATTTTTGATTATATAAGTTGGCTTAAGATTGGTATCATTTACATCTTCCTTAGGGTTGTACCAACAGGTGTCAATGCCTGCATTAACACCACCCTGTATATCACTTGTAAGCGAATCCCCTATAATAACCGCCTGACTTACATCATCTATTCCTGCCTTAGCTTTTACCCTCTCAAAAAAATGTATGCTAGGCTTTTCATAGCCAACTTCCTCTGATATAAAAATATTGTCAGCTATTTTATCAAGACCTGAACGCTCTAACTTCTTTCTGAGCAATGGCGGTCCCATTGGTCACAATGATAATTTGATAATTCTTCTTCTGAGCCTTTATTATATCAAGGGCATCATCATTAAATGCTATAGTATCTCCGAGGGCAAGCTGATATGCCTTGTTAAATTCAGAGGCAACATCAGTCCTTATTCCCTCTTTTTCAAAGAATTCCACAAACCTCTCTACCAGAATCCTCTCCTTTTCCATCTCGCCACATTCTAAGAGTTTCCAGTATTTCTTGTTTATTTGGATATAGCAGGATAGCATTTCATCTGTACACTCACCGAGGTTAAACTTCTCAAACAAAGTCCTTATCGCCCTCTTCTCTGCTTTCTCAAAGTTAAGTATAGTGCCGTCTATGTCCCACAGCAAATATTTATATTTTGACATAAGCTTACTCCATTTAATTGATGTATTTAGGATAAATGTTTACCTTTGTAACTCAGCTACTTACTTTCATATCTTTTATAAGATAATAAGTATCCTTAAACCTAAGATGCCATATTTCTTTATCAGCCGTAATTTCCTCGTATATATCATCCAGGGTATGTGCCGGTGCCAACATACCCAAAATATAGTCCTCCAATACAACTTCTCCTATTTTGTAAAGCTTATCAAGTAAAAGCCCCAAATCCTTGTGATTAAACCAACAGTCAGTATCAAGTGCATATTTTGTGTTACACATCTTACAGGCAATTTCGCTGTTAAAAAAATCCTCCATAGTCGGCTTATCCTTTTGCAAAAGCCTTGTGCAGGCAAGGTGATATTCTATCTTTCGAGGACTCACATCAACATCTGAAACAAAAATCACTCCGTATTCATTTTCAAATTTAACTGCAACCACATCTCCTACCTTAAAATACGGCTCTCTCTTTACTTTTGCCTTTGGCACTTTAAGAGGCTTTGGATTCTCGCTTTGCAGCTGAACAGCCAGTTTATCAAGTACTTTCTGTCTTTGATTTTTTGCCTTACAGTCAATTTCAAGCCAGAACCCATCTGCTCCATTTTCTATTATCTTAAGAGCCTTGGTTTTTATTTCCTCCGGTAAATGCCCTATCTTCCACAAAGAATAAGCAAGTGCTGTCCAATAAATCTCTGTATAAAAGCTATCTGTGCAAAAATTTTTCTCATCATTTAACACATCTTCGATTATCTTCTCGACATCTTCTCCATTTTTATATCTATCTACGACTGTATTGTAAATATCATAACCGTCATCACTATCAATTATCTTTACCCCATCGATTGCCATAATAGCCTCCTGTCCACTCAGAAATCTTATCTGATTTTATCTTAATAACAGCTCCCCTACACCTCAATCACTGTTATCTCATGCTTTGTAAAAGGTATGTATTTCTCCAAAACATCTGCGGTTTTAAGCTTCATATAGCTGGTTGTGGTGCTGTCGGTACAGCCATACCACTCATTTTCAAGTACCTCTTTGTCAAATATAATCCTTACCTTATTTTCTGTGTCAATAATACTGCTAAGCACCGTTGTTGCCCCAATCTTCGTGCCAAGCATACTAAATAGCAGCTCTTCCGTGGCAAATGAAACCCTTGATATTCCAAGTGCAGAGCTAAAATCCTTGGTTACAAAAGGCTTGCCGTCAAGGGTTACAAAGAGATAGAAGTTAGTCTGCTGCCTATTGCATAAAAACAGGGTTTTACCGTCTTCATATTAAGTCTCTCATTAATTAAAACGCAGTCCTCCATTGTGATAGCAGGGTCATTGTCCACCCTCTCAAAGTGAATATCAAGGTCTGCAAATGTCTCATAAATCCTTTGCTGAAGCTCACTCTGAAAATTCTCCGGCGCCTTAGTTTTTACTTCACTCACATAAAACATAATTCTTCTCCTATATTATCCCACAAGCTATAGTCGTCCTGTACTATATTTTAAATGAAATGCGTAGAAGTTACAAGATAAAATTGTCATAGGACAAGTATTTCCTGCTTTACACTTTTTAAAAAATATTATTCCGGTTATAATTTAGTTATTTTTGTGTTTTACACTACCTTCATAGAAAAGGAGGAAATAACATGAGTATAATGCTTGAAACAAAGGGGCTTACCAAAAAGTACAAACATCAAACAGCCCTTAACAATGTATCTATTCAGGTGGAAAAAGGCAGTGTATACGGTCTGCTTGGTCCAAACGGAGCCGGTAAGTCCACACTCTTAAAGCTGATAACAAGGATGATTCCTAAAAGCTCTGGCAGTATTGTCTTTGAAGGACACGAGCTAAATACTGACGACTTACTTAAGATAGGTGCAATAATCGAAGCTCCTGCAATTTACCTAAACTTAACAGCTTACGAGAATTTGGAGGTTCTTACTACCCTGCTAAACATTGATAAATCAAGGATTAACGAGGTTCTGAATCTGGTAGGCTTAGAAAATAATACAAAAAAAATAGCAAAAGAATTCTCTTTGGGTATGAAACAAAGGTTGGGAATTGCTATGGCACTAATAGGCTCCCCATCCCTTCTCATCCTTGATGAGCCTACTAACGGACTTGACCCCCTTGGCATACAGGAGCTTAGAGAACTCATCAAATCTTTAGCAGGGCAGGGAATTACAATCATTTTATCAAGCCATATTTTGAGTGAAGTCTGGCAGGTAGCAGACAGAATCGGAATAATCAACAAAGGCCATCTAAGCTATGAGGGTGAGAATCACACAGACAGCAATACCTTAGAAGCTTTATTTATGGAAATTATAAAAAAGGATGTGAGTAATAATGATTAATATGATTAAAGCGGAATTTATCAAGGAAAAAAGAGGGGCAAATTCAAAGCTTATATTCATTGTACCTGTGGTATTTGTAGTATTTAACCTGCTTATGGTAAGCCTTATGGGGCAAAGCCCTGAAGGAAAAAGTTATATCTTAGCTACATCATTTAACTGGTATCCTGTTATGATTCTGCCTATTGTCCTAAGCCTTTTAGCTGTAAATATTATGGCTAAGGAAAAGCAAGAGCATCTTGGTAGGTATAACAGTATGAATCTAAGCATAGGCAAGATGATGATAGCAAAGAATATCGTAGTTTTTTCAGAGCTTTTTGTCATACTTTTTATCTCATCTTTACTCATATATATCGTGGGGAAGATGATACTTGGCGAAACAATCTTCATTCACACACTTATTATAGCCACACTTTGTCTATTTGTTGGAAGCCTGCCCATTGCCACCTTATCACTTCTTATATACAGGCTGTTTAACAAAGGCTCCCCGTTATTATAATCAACTTCCTGTTCACCTTTCCATCTGCGGTAATTGCAGTTACTAACTACTGGGTGCTATTTCCCTGGGCTTACAACCTTCGTATACTAAGCCCCATTATAGGAGTGCATCCAAACGGCACCTTCCTTAACCCGGATTCTCCTATGATGGAAATAGGAGCGGTTTACACAGGTTTATTAATCAGCGTTGCTGTTTGGCTGGTCACAGATATATTGATTTTGATTAAAGAAAGAAGAAAAACCCATGCTTAATATTTTAGTCTCCTACTTTAAGAGAACCAAAAGGACTCCTGTCAGGGTGGTGGTATTTCTCTGCCCCCCTGCTGTTTTCCTTTATTTTCACCGCCTACCTGCAGACCTCTGCCCTGCTAAAAGGAAAGGAAATCACATCATTTTATGCTGTATTTACCATACTTGCCTGCTTTTCAATCAGCTTCTTTGTACCAATGCTGTATGATATCGACAAAAGGGCAGGTAACTATGCCAACGACTTAAGGTGCGGTATAGGCAGGATTAAGCTGTTTCTTACCAGATTTCTCTTTATCCTCCTGCTTGTAGTAGAAATCGAGCTAGTTGCTACCCTGCCTCTTTTGACATTTTTATTACTTAGGGGTATAACTGTTTTAGACATCCATTTTATCCTATGCGTGTGCATTTGCCCGGTAACTTTTATGTGCCTTATCCCCATTTATCAGTTCGTTAGCCTCAAATACAGCTACTCCGGAAGCATACTTGTGGGAGCCATTTCTACACTCACAGCCATTCTTCTTGGAACAACGGACTTGGGAGCGGGTATCTGGTATTTTTGCCCCTTTGTCTATCCTGTTAAGCTGATTTTTGGGTATATAAGGCAGCAATTTACACCGACAGAGGTACTGCTTTTTCTTGCCTTAGCCCTTTTTATAGCCTTAGTGGCTTTACCTCTGCTTTGTTTGGTATAATAATTGGGACGGCACTACTAAGATGGAGGAATGAGATGAGACTTCTGATAATTGATGATGATAAGGATTTGCTAAAGCTCCTTAAGCTGACTTTTGAAAAGGAGTACGAAGTTGATACCGCTCCCCTGGCAAAGTCTGTGAAGCCTGAAGTGCTTGGTAAGTATGACCTTATTATTCTTGATGTTATGATGGATGAAATGAGCGGCTTTGACTTCCTTGCAAAATACAGGAGCCTTGTAGACGCCCCCATTATCCTGCTTACAGCAAAGGATTTTGAAAAGGATAAGCTTGAGGGGCTTGCCCTAGGCGCAGATGATTACCTTACCAAGCCTTTTTCTCTGGCTGAAATCAGAGCAAGGATAGCCGCCCATATAAGGCGTGAAAAGAGGGAAAGACACTCAAGACTTGTAGATTATCCTATATCCTGCGATTTGCTTTCTAAGAAAATCTTTTGTGGCGATATGGTAGTTGAGCTTACAAACAGCGAATATGAAATCTGCGAGCTCCTCTTAAAGAATAGAAACTCTGTATTTTCAAAAGAGAAAATCTATACTACAATTTATGGTTATGATGCAGAGGGCGACAGCTCTACTACCATAACCGAGAGAGTTAAGCTGATAAGGAGTAAATTTGCAATGTTTAATATAGATCCGATTAAAACTATATGGGGAGTGGGTTATCAATGGGAAATAAAAGAAGTTTAACATATTTAGTCTGGAAATATGCGGCTCTTGAGCTTGCCTATACCTTTGGAGTCATTATACTTTTCTTTGCAGGCCTTAGTTTACTTGCAGTTAACGGCATCATCTACCCTGCCAACTATGCAAGTTCAAATGCCTCCATCATCGAAAAAGAGTTTAACGGGGGCAACCTGAATGTGAGTGATATCCCGTTTTATTATGATTATCTGTATATGGAAAATGGCAGAGTAATACAGGATACCATAGGAGATAATTATAAGGCAGAGGTAGAAATGGCCTTAAAAACGGGCTCATCATCCACCAATACGATAATAGGAGCCAAGTATTTTAAGGCTTATACAAAGGGCGGTAAAACTCTGGTAATAAAATACCGTGTCAGTGCAATATTTGCAATCGAAGGCCTGTACAAGCTTGTGAACAACTTTGAAAGCCTCTACATCCTTATCACCCTGTTTATATGGATGGTTGGATTTGTTCTGCTAATTATAAGGCTGTCAAAGCTGTTGAGAAGAGAAATTAAAAAGATTGCCTCTGCCAATGAAAATATTAAAAAGATGGATTTGGATTACACAAGGGAGTCCTCTAAATACAGGGAAATAGACGGTGTGCTTACCTCCATTGATGTACTTGCAAATAATCTGAAAGCCTCACTTAACAGACAGTGGGATATACAAAATGCTCAAAAAGAGCTGATAGACTCAGTTGTACATGACATCCGCACTCCTATCACCCTAATAAAGGGCAATTTTGAGCTTTTACAGGAGGAAACCCTGACCTTTCATCTGAGAGGTTTGCTGATATTACAAACGGTATGACAAGGCTTGAAAGCTATATTCGTAAGCTAACGAACTTTTCATATCTAATAGAGGGTAAGAAGGATACAGTAAGCGAGAGCGTTATTGATTACTGGATAGATGTAATTTCAGCCATATGCAGGGCAAATGAGTTTAATGTGAATATAGCGCAAAGGAACTCTTCAGAGGTAAAGCTTGATAAGGAAGCAATAGCCGTAGCTTTGCAAAACATTGTAAACAACTCTGTCGAACATTCATCAAATGGTACTGATATATCAGTTGCATTTAACGACACTGTAACTCAGTTTGAAATAGTTATAAGGGATGAAGGAAACGGCTTTGATGAGAGTCTAATCCCTGTACTTACCGAAAAATTCATATCAAGCAAGGAGACTGATGAGACTTCAAAACATGGTATCGGTCTGTCAATCGTAAAAAGGATAGTTACTGCAAATGATGGAGATTTGTACTTAAAGAATTATTCAGATATAAAAAGCGGCGCCGAGGTAAAAATGGTTTTTAGGAAAAATCTCAGTTAATAGGATGAAGAGGGCTACCGGCTATGAGGTGCCCTCTTCGTTTTTTATATACAAAATGCAGCATAAAGTGGAACTATTTTTTTCCCATCTTCAAAAGCAAAATTTTTCGCAGAAAGCTTGATGGCATATTCAGGCTTATAGGTATCCATATACATTTTCAGGCTCTTAGCCCTTGTATTATCCGCAGACTTTACTTCAACGGGAATGAGTTTTCCTTCTCTTTGTATGATAAAGTCAACTTCCGCCCCACGCTCGGATTCCCAGTAATATGTCTTGTATTCATTTATTAAGAGCTGTATATTGACATAATTTTCAGCCATACCACCCTTAAAATCATCTAACTCATCCGACATATACAAGATATCACTCGCATGTAAGTCCTTTTTGGCACACAGCAAGCCTGTATCCGATACATAAATCTTAAAAGAATCAATATCACGATAATTCTCCAGTGGCTTTTTTATCTGCTCTACCTTATACACCTGTGATGCGATTCCTGACAAGCACAGCCATTCTATGGCATTTTCAAATTCAGCAGCTCTGCCTCCCTTTTTAATAAGCTTATACTGAAATCTGGTATTTTTCTTTGATAACTGAACAGTTATATTGTCATATGTAAGCCTTGTCTTCTTGATTTCATTAAGATTATTGTATTTGCTCATATCATTTAAATAACTTGCAAGCAGGGTTTCCTGAGTGTGTCTTACAAGAATATAATCCTTTGTCCCCACATATTGGAGTACACATTCTGGCATACCTCCCACAACCAGATATTGCCTGTATAGTCCCATAGCGGCATCGTGTAAGGCCGATGGCATTGCTTTATCCTCATCAAAGCATTTTTTGATTTGTTCAACAAGTTCATCCTCACCGAGCGCAAGCATAAACTCTTCAATATCCATTGGATAAAGCGTTTTTAGGTCAACTTTTCCTACAGGGAACGAAAACTTCTCTCTATTTACCGCAACTCCAAGCAGACTTCCCGCTACAATGATATGGTATTCAGGGGCATCCTCACAAAAATATTTAAGTGAAGTTAACGCCCTCTCACAAAGCTGTACCTCATCAAAGACAATCAAAGTCTTTTCCTTTACAATAGTCTGACCTGAAATATGTGATAAAATCGGAATAAGATAATCAGGTGCTATATTTTCTTCGAAGGTTTCACTTAGCTTTGGATTGGTTTCAAAATTAAAATACACAACATTTTCATAGCAATTTCTTCCAAATTCAAGGATAGAGTAAGTTTTACCAACCTGCCTTGCCCCCTGTAAAATAAGCGGTTTACGATGCGGATTGTCTTTCCAATTCTTAAAATAATTCATAATTTTTCTATCCATAACCACCCTCCGTCTATTTGCTGATTTAAGTATAGCAAATATTCGTGTAAAAATAAAGGTTTTTCGTGCGGATATTTACACTAAATTACACGAATATTTTACTAAAACTTACACTAACCGACAGGAACCTGTTCTAGGTCAACAAAATTCTCTCCTCTTATACTATATCATATTTAGTCATATTGACTTTTTTTATCAATAAGTTAGATTTATCTAACTATTATATTGCATTTTTTCTATCCCTTTGCTAGACTAAATTTTGCATTTTTGACAAAGAGAAAGGAAGACAGTAACATGAAAGTCAGAAAATCTACCAAAGCACTATCACTATTTCTTGTATTATTCTTGGTGATTTCTATCTTTCCTATGAATCTATTTGCAAAAACAGATTCCACTTATTTGGATAAGATAGAAAAATCACTGCAAAAAGTCCCAGCGTCTAAAGAGGTCGAATTCATAGTCACCTTGAAGGCAGAGGCAGACTTAACTAAGGTAAAGCCCGAAGATGTCGTGGATACCCTAAGGGACACAAGTGAAAAAAGTCAGGAAAACCTTATTTCATTTATTGAAAGAAAAGTAAAAGACGGAGACATATCCGAGTACAATTCATTCTTCATTATAAACAGTATCTACATCAAGGGAAAGGCAGAACTCATAGAGAAAATCGCCCGTAGGAGTGATGTAGAAAGCATTCGCTTAAATCATACCATTATTTCAGACAAAGAAGAAAATATAAAACATAAAAATACTCTGGCAGAAGCAGGTGTGCCTTGGAACCTTGAGTCTATACAGGCAGACCGCGTGACAAAGACCGGAAAAGATATTGTAGTCGGTATTATTGATTCCGGTGTAAATGCAAATCACCCAGAACTCCAGGATGCACTCTTACCTGGTGGCTTCAAAGACTTTGTTGAACCCACAAATACAGAACCAATAGATGAAACCGGACATGGAACCCATGTTGCAGGTACCATTTTAGGACGAACTATAGGTATAGCAAAGGATGCAAAGCTCATAGTTGCCAGAGTATTTAACAAAGAAGGAGAGGCAAGCGATGATGGACTTCTTGCCGCAGGACAGTGGATACTTGAGAAAAAGCCACAGGTTGTTAATAACTCTTGGGGTGGTAACAGGGACGACAGCTTCTACGATGACATTGTTAAAAAATGGAAGGCAGCAGGAATAGTTCCTATTTTTTCTGCCGGTAATACAGGAAGTTATAATGCAGGCGGTGAAGGCTCCATCGGAAGTCCTGCTTCTTTAGAAGACTCATTCTCGGTAGGTGCATTAACTAAGGATGATAAACTAGCCAAGTTCTCTCTTAGAGGCCCTTCCAAGTTAACCAATAAGTTTAAGCCTGAGATCTCCGCACCCGGAGTAAATATCCTCTCTGCTGACTACAAGGGTGGTTATGTGCTTAAAACAGGAACCTCTATGGCTGCGCCTCATGTTAGCGGTGCAGTAGCCCTAATCCTCGAAGCAAATAGAAACTTAACCGTTGATAAGGTGGAAGAAATCTTAAAAACAACTGCCACCCCTCTTACGGATGACCATTATATAAGCTCGCCAAATATGGGCTATGGTTACGGCAAACTGAATGTATTTAAGGCTGTGGAAGCAGCTCTTGGAAAGGATGTAGACAAGTTCGCTACATTTACGGGACAAACCCTTATTTCAGATACAGACAATGTACCCCCTACTATCGAAGCGACAACACCTAAGAAGCTGTATAACGCCTACGACTTTGAGTTTGAAGCTAAGGTTTCTGACGATGTAGGCGTTAAAAGCGTGACTCTTTACTACAAATCAGAAGTGGCTGAGACATTTAATTCAAGAAGCTTTGAACTCTACTCAGGTAATAAAAAGAGTGGAACTTATACCGTTACCGTCCATCCTTCTGATTTACCGGTGGGAAATGCAAGCTACTATATTGAGGCTGTCGACTACTCAGATAATAAATATAAGACCGATACCATCCAAGCCACTGTTGAAACAGGCATAAAGCCAGGATATTCCAATGATTTTGAGAATGGTGCAGACGGCTTTGTCTTTGGTGGAAAGACTCCTATGTGGGAGGTCGGAGTGCCAACCTATGGACCAAAATCAGTGCCAAGTGGCTCAAATGTAGTAGGCACAAGACTTAATGGGAACTATGAAGGCTTGGTGAATTCTTTATTAATCAGCCCTCCTATTGACCTAAGCGATGTAAACACCGATGTAGACCTAAGCTTTAAGGACTGGTCAGAGCTTGACAACTATATGGGAAGCTCTCCAGATACTGCTGAAGTTTGGATAGGTGAACTAAATAGCAACGATTCCTCGGTAGAGAAATTTCATACCCTAAGGAGCCTGCACTTATCAACCGTTTCAGCAAGCGTACCTGGGAAGAGCGCCATATCGACCTCTCTCCTTACAAGGGCAAAAAAATCATTGTAATGTTTGCCCTCAGGTGGTCAGGCTACAGCAAGAGGGATGCCGCAGGCTACTATATAGATGATTTCAAGCTTGAAGCCCTTTCAGGCGAGGCACCTCTTCCTCCAAGTAAAGGACTTTCCGCCGAGAACTATGCTGGTTCAGGAAAGGTGAGGGTTCATTTTGAAAAGATAAGCGATCCAGCTATCACAAAATATGCCCTCTACCGCTCCAAAACCATAGATGGCAATTATGAAAAGGTAAACGAACAAAAGCTCTCTACTCATACATACCATATCGAGGATATCCCTCTTCCACAGGAAGGCAGTTACTATTATAAGGTTGCTTCCATTAAAGGAAGTATTGAGAGCGAACTTAGTGAACCTGTGTCAATTACTTTTACCAAGGGTAATAAGATTCAGTCATTTGATTTTGAACAGGATAACCAAGGTTGGACTTCTTCTTCCGATATAAAATGGGAAAGAGGACAGATAAACCATGCTTATTCTAAAGGTCCATCACTCGATTCATTAAAAACAAAGAATCCTAATAGCCCTAATGTCTTTATGACAGGGCTTAACATAGACAGAAAACATAATTCAACTTACGAATTGGTTTCACCTGTAATTAACTTATCTAACATAAAAAAAGCCAATCTCTATTATCAGAATTGGTATAATATAGGTAGTGAGGATACCGATAGCTATGAAATTTGGTTTAAGACTGCTGAAAGCGAGTGGGAAAAAGCCTTAAACTTAAATGACAACATAGATAATAGAAACATCAACGGTCATCAGAGAATAAGCTCTGCTTGGATTCTGGATGGAATTGAGATAGAGCCTAAGTTCTTAAAAGATTCATTTCAGATGAAATTTGTACTTAAATCAGGTAACGACTATTCTGGAGCAGGTTGGTACATTGATGATGTTGCAATTTTCGATACAGCTGGTGTAACAGAAGCACCTGTAGCAAATAATGAGTCACAAGCTATAAACGAAAAAGCTTCAACAACCACTAATACGGCAAACGCTATAAACGAAGAAGCAGCCTACAATGCCGGCGGTGAGTATGCCTCTGATGAAACTATTAAAAACCCTGAGACTATTACTCCTATAGATATTTCAGGAGAGAGATTCACTCTGCTTGGAACAAAGTTCTATGAAGCAGGTGAAAATACCACTACCACCTCTACCATCCCTTCTGCTGCCATCGTGAAGATACTTGAGACCAATACCTATGTAAGAAGTGAGGCAGGCAGCGGAAGGTTCTTAATAAAGCACCCTGCAGGCACTTACACAGTGGTCGCATATAACGATAATTACAAGTCTAAGCCTGTTACGATTACTCTTGAAGAGGGAAAAGAGCTTAAGCAGGACATCCTTATGGCTTCACTTGAAACCTATGGTTTATCTTTTGATATTAAAGATAACGAAGGTAACAGCGTAAAAAGTGATGTAAAGATATATGAAAAAGGAAGCAATATTCCTAAGTACATTTCCTCCTCCAAATCAACTGTCATACTCACAAATATTCCCGAAGGTGAGTATAAGGTCATCGTCCTTGCAGCCGGATATAGGACCTACGAGAAGATGGTAACTATTAAAGATAATACCTCCCTTCCTACCATCGTACTTACAAGGCTTGTTACAGACGGTGAGAAGAAAGAGATAGCAAATGATGGCGGAGACTTCGCTAATGCAAAGATTCTGGCACCTCTAAAAAATGGTGGCAGCGTTGCAGTAAAATATCATTTTGACGAAGAAATCCTTCTTAAAAAGCTTCGCTTCGGACTAAAAAAGGCAACTGCTGAAAGCATTGTAGGAAAGCCTTTTACCTACAGCATTTACGGAGAGAACGAGAAAGATGGGTATCCTGGAAACATTTTACTTGGACCTGTTAAGGCCACTGTAACAGCTGACAACAATTTTACCGACATAGTCATCCCTGATTTATTTGTAAAAGGAGATATCTATGTAGCCTACACTCAGGTTGGTGAGGGCGATACTGTACCTAGAATAGCAGTTGATGAAAGTACAAGGGGAGAAGGCAAGATATTTAAGCTGATAAACGGCGCCTGGTATGAAGCAGGCGAACTTGGCATGTACATGATGAGGATAGAAACCGAGAAGGTCTCATCTACTAAACAGCCTGAAACTCCACCTGTTACACCTCCAACTCCTTCGACTCCACCTACACCTCCTGAGCCTTCGTCTGGTACGGGTTCTTATTACCCACAGCCTTCACTCATGCCGGCTGGCACAAATAAGCTCCCAGAGAATAAAGACGGCGATAAGGCTATTGGCAAAATGCAAGAAATGGAAGATAAGCTTGAAAAACAGATTACCATTCTTGATGAAAAACAGACGGCTCTAGCGTCATTTGAAAAGAAGCTAAAAGTCCTTGAAAATATCGAAAAGAAGCTTAATGCCCTTGACAAAAAGGCAAAGAATAAGGACATTAAAACCTTCATAAAGAAGGCGTATAAGAAACTTAAGATTAATCTTGGCTCATTTAAGATTAATAAAGATATTGAACATATCAAAATCAGTATCAAAGGACTAAAAGCGGGAAGAGACTACGAGGTATTCTTTAGGAAGATGAAGGACAAGATAAAAATCATTATCCTCGGAAAGGGCAAGTATAAGGGAAGATATACAAAAACGGTGAATATTAAGAAGTAAACAAGGTAAACACTGACCCTTGATAATTACAGTAATGTTCACGCATTTACCAAGTAAAAGTTACTATAGTGATTGTCCTAATTTCACTAAGTTGCTTTACAAGCAAAGAATTTGAGATAAACTGCCAATAAAAAGAACAGGGGCTAACGGTCAAACGTCAGGCCCCTGTTCTTTTATGTTATATATGATTTCTTAGTGTTACTACGTGCATTTCAGCCATTGCCTAACATGCGAGCTAACTTATTTAATCTATTCTTCATATTCATTAGATTGCAGCATGCATCTTACAAGCCTTGATACGCAGGCTTCAAGATCTTCTTCCTTAAGAGTACCAAGATCAAGCTCAGCAGTTAGGTTTACCTGATCATTTTCACAGCCCGGCATAACCACATCATTTCCCGCCCTCATACAGCCTGCTGCCGCAGTTTCCCTTGCAATCTCCATTCCAAGGCTTCTCACGCTCAGAAACGGCTGTGTATGTGGTTCCTGTAAAGGTTCTAGTTTTGATTCTTCTCATAGTGGCAACCTGTTATCTATGATTTTTATTCTACAAATTCCTGAGCGTTTTCCAATACTTTTATCCCCCTATTTTGACACTTTTCCATATTTTAATACCAATCAGGTAGTAATGCAGCCCTAATTTGGCTCATATCCGTCATCATATCCACTACCATCACAGGATATAAACTTAAAGCCATTCATATTGCACCATTCTTCTACGCAATCGACAAGATAAAAATCTTCTACATCGGGTTCATAATACTCTTCACAAGTACAGTACTCATTAAACCGAGTATCTAGATAACTCTTAAGTTTTTCCTCAAAATATTCGCGTATTGCTTTCTTTTTTAAAAATGGATTTTTCTCAAGCAACTTCATAAGTTCATGATCATTAATCACATCTTGGGTTGGAGATAATACTATTTCTGCTTGGTAATGGCAGTCCATGCTCACATTACTCACATACCAAATCGTAAACCCAGTCCATTTATATGTAAATTCATCATTTAAAAAATGTTTTAGTCCTTCTTTTTCTTTGCTTTTCCATTTTAACATTCTCTTTTGAGTACAAATTAACAAATATCTCTGCTATACTATAAGATATATCTTCATTAAATCCACATTCATCTTGTATTATTTTAGTTAATTCAGTGATATCGTTTTGGGAATCTAGATATTTAGATAGGCCGTTTACCAAGAAACACAGTATTGCACCGGCTGTTTTTCTGTCTACTGCACCATCTTCAATCAATTCTATATATGTCTGATATGGATTTTTTCCTAAAAAATGCGGCCCGTTAACATTAATAATCTTCTTTAACTTGTTTACTATATTCCCTTTCTCTTCCATAACTTACCTCATTATCAAATAATTTACATAGACTGCTAGCACAAAATTTGTGTTAGCCGCCTAAAATATTAAATACTCTTTTGCTTGATTTTCTTAATTAAATCCAACATATATTCATATCAGTATGATTATTCAATTTCCTCTATTATCCCATCAACCAGCTCTGTAAGGCTTTCTGCCGCATATATGACTTCATCAGGATCATGGATGTAGCAGATAATCTGCCCTTCCTTCCCCTCTTTACCCGGGTCAAAGTCAAGCATCAGGTAGCAGCTGTCACAGTACTCTGCAAAAGGAAACCATTTTTTATTGAAAAGGTAGGGTTTTATCCTCTCATCCTTCATTCCCTCAATATCTTCGTTAGTAAAATAATCAGGAAAATCTGTTAAAAGTGCATCCTTATTTTGGAAATATCCCTTTGACTTCTCCATCGCCTGAAGGCTCATAAGGTTGAAGGCCATATCCCTTTTATCAATGACACAAGGAAGGATGCTAAAAAACTTACTTCCATTTTTATACCTATAAAGCTCTTTCACATCCTCAGGAAGAGTTATGCCAAACTTCTCCTCAAAGTTCTTTATCTCTTCCTCTGTTGCGCCACAGATTTCTACATAATCATCTATATAACCCTCTTCTACAGGATCGTCCATATCCAAATCCTCAAAATTCTCGTAAATGTAGTCTGCTATCTTTTTTAATTTATCATCTATCTTCATAGTTTCACCCTTGTAATATTTATTCGTATTCTCCCTCAACTATGTTTTGCATATATAATGACATGTCATTTATAAATTCTAAGAAACCGCACATATCCTTCATTTCCTCATGTTCCATGTCATAAAAAGCCACCTTCTTGCTCTTTGGATTCCACACTATGTAAATATGATCGTAATCTCCTGTAGCCTTTGATATACGAAGAAACCTGGCTCTGCCTTTCTTCATCGGTATCGTATCCGTCAGAGAGAAAAACTCAATCCACTTAAAGTCACAATCATTAAGTTCAACATGTAATTCATCACCTTGAAGAAAATCCATAACTGCCTTAGGAAGCTTAAATGGCTTAAGCTCATCTAATTTATTATGTAGGCTATGAAACTCTTCAGGCTCTAACTGCTTAAAATACTCTGCCATTTCCTCATCGCCTTTCGACTGCTATGCTGTAAGGACGCATTCCGTCTTTTTCTGTAATCGTCACATCTGCACCATTTTCTACAAGATATTTACACATTTTAAGGTCCACATATCTGGCAGCCACACAAAGCGGAGTAGGCTTAAACGGATAGACTGAGTCAGGGGCATTGTAGTTAATATCAACTCCGTTTTTAATGAAAAAATCAAGCACCTCATAATTCCCATCATCTACAGCACTACGAAATGCCTCTCCACCGTACTTCTCTACACTGTGGCCAAGCTCGTGAATAAGAGGAAGATTCTCATATTTATGCCCATATAAAGCCTGACTAAAGGCCTCTGACTTTACATTATTGACACCGTCTACCTTTGCTCCAGAATCCACAAGATACCTGATAACCTCTTCATCGCAGTACCTCACTGCAAGTAAGAATGAAGGATTACCTTTTACATTCAGATTTGCTCCCTTTTCCACAAACCATTTTACAGAGTCAAAGCTTTCCATAATCAGGGCCAGGTCTAAAGGGGAGAGTCTTGTATATTTGCCAAGCTTTATGTCCTCTTCTATATCAAAGCCCTCTGATAAATGCTTATCTAAAGCTAATGTATCTCCGTTTATAATATCACTTACAATCCCGGGAACAGATTCAAAATCTCCTATGTCTTTTATTGTAATCATCTGCAATCTCCTGTGATTATTATCTGTTATAATTTATTTCGCCTAGCGGAATTGGGTTAGGGTTTAAGATTACCCAACTAACTGCAAGCTCGCATAATCTTGTAATTACACCATCCTCAGCCAAACCTTTTCCATCTATCTTTGAAATAAGCACCTTACTCTCTTCTATCTCCTTCTCTGACAGCGAATTTCCTTCTGCAAAATGAACCGGCAGCGAATTTAGCATATTTCTATAACTCCTATCCCAGTTTATTCCACCGTTTCTATTAATTTCATCGTCCACCCTGCCTGTTATGCGGATAACCTCTCCCTGCACCGTTTTTGCGGCTCCTGTAGATGGAATTAGTAAATCCCAAAGCTCATTATACTGCTCTTTCCAAGTGCTCCCCTTTACAAGAATAGGAGAAACGCCGTCATGTATTATTCTTTTTGCCACAGGCTTTGCACCAAAGATATTGTAGAGCTTTGACAGGGCTGTATCTACCTCTTCACAGGAAGCTTCACTAAAGTTATCCCTATGGAATTCAAAATCCTTACCGATTATTTCTACTTTTTCTGCCATCTCAGGCGTAATTTCTACACCTGCCTTTATTAACATTTCTGCTATTTGGGCCATAGGCACTGCCCTTATTCCTCCGCACACTGTAAGAGCCGCTAGTAGAGGAGTTTCGCCTCTTTCATTTTTAGCATTGACATCTGCACCCTTTTCAATCAAAAAGCGTACTGTATTAGGGCGGAAATACTCTGCTGCCATATGAAGCGGCGTATTTCCATATCTATCTGGCTTTTGTATATCTCCTCCCAGCTCATAAAGCAGTTTCACTGTATCCATGCCAAAGGTTGCCTGACTGTACAAAGGTGTGCCGCCATAATAGTCAGGTATATTTACATCAAGACTCTGCTTAACGAGCCAGATAACAAGCTCGTCAGGCACACCCTTGTAATGAAGTGCAGTATGCAGACCGAATTTTCCATCATAGGCAGTAAGCTCACATTTGTCATAGACTGCTTTAAGTGCTTCAATATCTCCAGACTTAATAAGCTCATCAAAATTTTTAGGCAGGGTAACTCTTTTCTTAGCCATTATTCTTCTCCTTATTTATATAAATCCAATCAAGTCCCTTAACATCCCTTAAAACCATAGATTTTCCGTCATAATCATTTTTTAATTCAACTTCATTTTCTTTAACTTCCACATTATTATACCAATCGCCAAGGCCCACATATTCTCCCGTATGTATGTTGATGAGCCTGCTCGTTATAGGATCCCAAGTACCATTCTCTACAGTTTCTGCGAGCATATAATAGGCGTCCAAAAATATAAGATTTCTCCCATACATCCAAAATGGAAGCTTAACATTAAGTAGTGGCAATTTTGCAGAAAATATTTCATCTCCATGTGGCGGCACAGTTTCATAGTGAAATTCTATTTCACTTCCATAATATGCTATCGTTGCCCCTTCACAGCCTATATTGTAAGGAATGCCCTCCTCTGCTACTATAAATTCTTCCATTGCGTCCTCCTTGTCTTTTATTTAATATACTCCTACCAGCTCTTTCCAAACTAAGGCCACTATCAACAACCATACTTCTCATCATTTCTACAAATTCTAATTTGTTGAGTTATATAAACTAACCTAAGTGACGCTCCGAATGATAACATTTCAGACTCGCTCCGGCATCCGCTTCGCTCCGCCTAATGCGCTCGCTTAGAATTTATCATTTGTAGCTGACGCCATAGATTTATACAAATAATAACTAGAATACCAAATGAAAGACAGCCACCCCCACCTGCCCCATGTGGCTGATGTGTTTGTTTGTACCGACTTATCAATCAAACAGCCGGAACTAATAATGCCTAAGCGAGCGCATCAGGTTTTTCGTCAACAAAGCCATATTACAATAGCATCTTACAGAAAAACCGTAGCGAGTCTGGACATTTATTAGTGAAGGCGTGACTTAGTAAGTTAACAACACATCAGCCCTACAAATTAGAATTTATTATTTCTTTTTAGCCACAAAATAATATCTATGAATTTTTCCCTTAATTACACCTTCTTTATCAAGAATTTCCTGTGCTTTAAAAAGGTTATCCTGATATTTCTCCACTTCAAAACCCGGAAATTCCCAATCAATAATTCTGGCAAACCAAACCAGTGCACCTACATCATAAAACTCTATCGGTCTGTAGACTTCATCTGCTTCCACAATGTCAAATCCGTTATCAGCAAATTTCTGTCTTGCAATACTTAAATAAGCTTCCGGAAAAGGAATTTCAACATCACCTATCAATAGTTCTACAAGTTCTCTGTCATTTTCTGCACCGACTTGTTGCGTAAGAAATATTCCTCCGCTTTTAAGAGTTCTTTTAATTTCGTTTATGTTATATTGACCATGCCTGTTAGTAATAATGTCAAAGTAGTTATCTTCAAAAGGAAGAATATCTCCTCCGTCACATGCTTTAAAATCTATTCCTAAAGGAAGAAGTCTGTCCTCACATATTTTGATGTTTGGTTCATACCCTTCAATCGCAGCAGTATATTTAGCGTTTGCCATAAAAGACAAAAGAAATTCGCCACCTCCTGTTTCCATGTCCAATAAATAATCTGTATCATTCAAATAGGATTTTATAATGTTTTCAAAATTCCAAGGGAGATCATCCTCTTCTTTATATCTTCCTCTAATATGTGAGAAATCCCAACCTTTAATATGCGCTATTTCCTGCTCAAGTAACCATTGATTTATAAGTGCTTGTTTTTCCATTCTTCTCCTTTCACTACCAAAAATATCAGTATATGTTTTATCCCTCAATATCAGCCGACAATAGCCCCTTCTTAGGGCTTCCATTAACGGCTATGCTGTGTCCAAAGAAAAGGTCATCATCATCAAGATAAGCTGTAAATGAACCTCCCGATGTCACCCATATTAAGCTTAAGCTAATTCTCTTTGCAAAGCTTTCTTCTGTAATTTCAGCAGCTTCTTCATCAGATTCTGCCCATTCACAGGCAAGTTTTGTAAGCTTTTGAGCCGCAAAACTACGCAGGTCCGCATCCCATTTTTCCTGATCCAAAACCATTGTTTTTATAGCCTTTTTAGCCTTTGTTATACCTCTCTTATTATCCTTGTCAACATATAAGGAAATATGTATCCTGCCACCAAGCCAAGACAGGTTTCCCTCAAAGCTTTTAAGCTGCTTATCATAAGTAAGCTCTCCCAAGACATCATCCTTCAAAACCACAGGTTTTCTATACTCTGTAAGTATTTCTTCAAGTTCAGGACAAACTGCATCCTTTTCAAGAATTTCTACAACTAAAAAATGGTTCTTACTAGGCAATGCACCCTCAGGAACTTCCTCAGGTAGTTTTTCACGCACCTTTAATCTGTAAATGGTTTCATCTTCAAATTGATATGGCAGATTTTCTGTGTCTGTGACAGGAAATGCTATCCGTCCTTCCTCCTTATGCAGTTCACCTGTTTTACAGTCCACATAGGCTAAAAAATAAGCCTCCCAGTCCCAAAAACCGTTTCTAAGACTTCCACCACCACCTTCATGTCTTAGAATAATAATCTCCCTTTCTTCTTTCTCAAAAGTATCTTCCCACTCTGAGATTGTCATTTTATTTCTTTTTCTCATATACTCTAGTAGTTCCATAGCTTTCCTCCGATAAATCTATTAACCATCAACTGAAAAATGCTCTATTTTTTCAAATTTTTCATCTAAAAATTCAAACTCAAATATATGCCAGTCATCAAAGGTCTGGTCACAATAGCTCACCGTTCCCCGATTATAGTCTATGATAGGTTTCCCAAGATTATTCTTCACATCTTCTTTACTTACATCTCCGTACATTTCCCTAAGGTCAGGCAAGATAAAGTCAATTATTCTATCAAAATTATCTTTATAGTTCTTTGCTAAAGCTTTCACCTTATTTATATATTCCTCTGTAGGCTCCTCATCCCAGGCAAAAATCAAGTCTTCATAACTGTAAGTATATTGCTGCAAGCTTTCGTCAAATTCCATTCTTTCCTCCACTTAGTTTCAAATGATTTCAAAGCATTTATATTTTTACTATTCATCCAACAGTAGTTTTCTTTAATCCACCGCTCCACTTTATGCTGTAATTCCGCATTTTCTCCTTCATTTTTATAATCATAGTTATCTTCCAAATAACAAAAATCAAACCACCATCTAGATTCTATATCCTTCAAACAATCTATCCACAGTAAATTCTATAAGTTTATCTACTTGATAACAATCCAACTCCCTGACTTCTTGGCTCCAGTTCTCACAAGCAATCCTTTTTCCTGTAATTTCTTCAATGTTCTCTCAATAGTACGCTTTGTAACACCAATGACAATTGACATATCATCTGCTGTAGAATCTGGATTTTCAAGCAAATGGAAAATAACCCTCTTTTCTGTTGTATTTAAACCGACATTTGTACCGACATTTGTACCGACATTTATATTTTTAGCTGCAATGCTTAGTACCTCCTTGTCATACGGAATAGTAACTATAACATAGGAATCACCAATATCAAAGGCTTCTTCACCATATTTTGATAAAATTACCGGGATTCCATGACCTGTATGCTCTGTGAGATTCATATTCAAGAAAATACGCATCAGCATGTCATTTCTCGGCCTACTGATCCCCTTGAAAAACAGTTCTTTAGTCTGTCCTTTTGGAAGACCACCATGTGATAAAATTTCAATGCGATTACTATAAAAAGAAATCAATGGCTGAGAACTGTTCCAATCATTATGCACAAGTGCATTGATTATAGCCTCATTCACACTATCAAAGTCAAATAAAAACCGATCAACACGAGGTCTTACTGTTGTGTCTACCACACATATATTTTCTGCGGCAACACGATTCTTAATTTGTTCATAGCTAAAAAGCAAACACTGATTTCCATAATCATTTCGTTCTGATACGGATGTTTTATCAGTTCCTTGAAACTTCACAGTAATAAGTGGAATCGTGTTTTTATCAGACAATAGTTCTGCTAAAAGGTTATATTCTCCATTAGGAGTCCTAAGATTAAGATTCGTTTCAAAAGAAGAATCATCTAAATGATAACCTTTCTCTGTATAATATATCTTTAATGTCTTAAATGATATAGAACCATACTTTGCCTGAATGACTGTCATAATATCTGAATTGATAAAATTCTTCTCATAACGGGCATGAATCTGCTCTGATGTCATATTTTTGCAAGTTGTTCCAATTCTCATTACACATCCTGCAGATGAAAATCCATATTTTTTCTGACAATATAATGGGCTTACTCCTTTTTGAACATGTACAACTAAAAGCATCTTCCCCTCATCATATCTTATTTCTGAACTTATAATAGACTGAGGATTGGGTTCAATTTGATCTGTTATTATATCTGATATCTTTTTAGATATTTCATCAATATTATTTAAACCCACGACCCTTCCATTATCATCTATACCAATAATAATGTCTCCACCATTTGTATTCAAAAATGCTACAATTTCTTTACATACAGTATCAGTAAATTTAGCCTTCAGTTCCAATACTTCAGATTCAATATATACCATGTTAATTACTCCTAGAATGTTTAATAAACTCATACACATCAGAGGCTGCTATTTCCATTTGGATAGAACCCAAGGCTCCCAAATCATTCTTGTAAATGGTATCATCAGCATCTTTTTTTATAAAAAAAGCCAAATCACCATCCTGCCCAATCATAAAGTAATCAGGCTCCCATTCTTCTATCTGATAAGTAGTATTTCTTTCTACCAAATCCGCCTTTGAATATAAGGTGATACCGCTATCCTCTAAATTAAATTCTCCATCCTCTCCCATTTCTGATAAAAACTTATCATATAAAGCAGGAAGTACAAAATCTATCTGATTATTCATTATAACCCCCTTCAAATATTTTCTGTTAGTATTGTTATACTTCTTCTTCGCTTAATTCTCTAAAATTAGAAATATGATACCCAAAATAACATTTACCCGATTTGCCTATAAATATTCCATGCTCCTTCATATTGGCTATCTCACCTAAATATATCATAGGCAGGTCACCATAAAACGGATACTCACTTGTTACCTCTTCTCTTGTTGTAACCAAAGTCTTTTCTCTTAACTTGCTCATAATGCCGCCCTTCTAAGTTCTTTCAGTTTCTAAACCATAGTATAAAAATTCTATCAATTCTCAAATTTTGCCCAGTCACTAGCAGATTCAATAATAGGCACCAGACAGTCTATCTCAAATTTTTCCTCTTCATAAGGATCAGAATACCCATCCACTATCATTATACCGCTGCATCTGATATGAGCCTTGCTATCCTTTATTTCAAGCACTTCTACCTTGTATGAAACCATTGGCTCGGACTCATAAATATAAAATGTATCTTCTCTCTCATCGCACTCTTTTACAGTGGTTACTTCAAATTTTTCTCCCACTAATTCTTCTACAGAATTTTTATCTGTATCTATCGGATTAATGCATATAGCAGGCGCTACACTTTCTTCACCGAATTCTCCTTCGCAAAAGCCAATATCCAATGACCAAGACGAGGAATCATCTTCCTTAAAGAACATCAGACAGCTCTGCCTATCAGCGTAACTTACTTCAAATGAATATTTATCTCCTATTTTAAGCATAATCAGTCTCCTTTTATCTGCCTGCAAACATCTATGTAATTATCGTTCTAATATTATCATCCTAATATTAAATATTTCACTTGTTACATCCTTTGTTTTATTCAAGCTCATCTTGTTATACATATAATTCAGGCTTTTTTACTATTAATCCATATTTTAACTTGGTAGTTTAATTATATCATTGTAAAGTTTTTTTGTCTCCTTGCATGGTCTAAGGCTTAGATATTCCACATTTTCAAGGCTTAAAACCGGAGTATAGTCCTTACTTTTAAGTCTAGCCATTAAAAAAGAAAAGAATCTAAGCTGCTTCATCCGAGTTAAAAAGTCCAGAGAATCTACCTGAATGTACTTAGGTCCAAGTCCGTCTCCACAAATAGAAAGACTCTCCAAGTTTTTAAGCATGGCAAACGGACTGTAATCCACGATTTTTTGGAAATTTTCAACTGATAGGGCTACTAAGCTGTTTAATTTTGAAATAGGCTCTATACTGCTTACACCTGAACCTGAACCTAAAGACAGGTAACGAAGCTTAGTGAGGTTGGCAAGCTTTGAAATGTCGGGATATACACCCCATTTAACATCAAGACTTATTAGATTTTCCTGCTCACAAACTGCATCAAATAATTCTTGAGGCATCCTTGTACAAAATGACAGCTCTGTAAAGGCCGTCTTATTGTTCCTTAAAAAGTCACACCACTCCTGTAATACACGCTTTTTCTCTTTTGCGCTCTTATACTGAGGTGTAAAGCTATCACCTAACTGTGTGCAGTTTATTATAAGTTCACTCTCACCATTATACTCAGAAACTTCTATTACTGACTTTTTTTCTGTGGTTCATCTTTATGAAAAATAGTCAAATCCATATTCAATTTGCTTTTTCAGTTAAAACGAGCATCTTGACTCTCCTAATCTTTATTTTTCTTCGAAATACTCTTCCAAATTATAATATACCTTCTTATCATCACCCTCGTTATCTCGCAATACCAGCCACTTTCTTTGGTTCTCTTCGTTAACAAAAACGAAATTATGCTCACCATAGTAAGCTTGATAACCTTTATCTTCTAATACTACGATTTCTCCTTTTATAAAATCAAAAAAATATCTTTTTTTGACAATATAAGTCTTCCCTATTTCCATCTTCATTATATATCTTCGCTTTCTAATATGCTCTCTACATCCAAAACTTCTCCGTTCACATCCATAATCTGTCCTTTTTCCTCTTCTGTCAAATTCTCTATGAAAATACACCATTCATCCGGATATCCCCCGACAAATTCCATTTTAGGCATATCTCTCTGGCTCGGATTTTTAATCCACAAACAGAGCTTTTTGTTACCCCAAAATCTGGTTAAAGTTAAGCTTTGACCTTTATATATTATGTCTATATTTTTCATTTTTAATAACCGTCTCCCTTACAGTTGCACCCCTTTACAGTACATTGGTTATTTTTAATTTGCTCTCTAATCAATTTATCCAGGTATGTTTTATCTACACCAAGCAGGTCAACTGTCTCTTTCCCGTTTTTGTAATTATAACATCTAAATTTAAGTTCATCTTCTGTATTATAAAGAGCGTTTATGCCACAATAATCACCATTATCAGTATCTGCATAACCCTCAATGACCAACTCATCAACTAACTTAAGTGTATTTAATTCAAAAACATACCATCTTTCCTCTGTAGTGGAAAATATTCCAAATGAGTCATTTATTCTCCACACATTTGATAAAGCACCATTTTCAAATATTGTATAAGCTTCTTTGGTCTTTATTAGGAAGTCTTTATTAGATATTTTATAAAAAAACTCCTGTATAAAAAAATCTACAAACAATACATAATCGTTATTAATATCAAAGACATAGGTCTGGTTCCTAGAAAACTTATGTATTGTTATAAATTCGTTATTAACCAATGTAATACAAAAGTCCCTAGAACCGTCTTGCCCTGCTGTAAAAGATACTATTACCTCGTTTTCATCAGTCAGATTCTTAAAGTACAACTCTGAGTCAATAAATTCATCCTTCAAGTTGGTGTAAGCAATTTTATCTCCATTATTATCCAAAGCCATAATGCAGATATCTTCCTTATTTTTCCGACATGCAACCCAAATGATATTATTTAAATAGGACTTGTGCCATCCAATTAGAGTACCTTCCTCTGCAAGATTAATCTCAATTTCCCTATTCAAATCCAGTTTTTTGTTATTTCCAGAAAAAAAACCGGATTTGTCCTTTGTATAATGATGAACATAAATCATATTATTCCTCGAACTCACCCAATAAATTAATCAGCTTAAATTTCTGTCGATATATGCTCTTACCATATCCCAAAATCCATCATAATCATTATTTAAAGCAAGCCGGCCGTTAAGATTATTATACTCCTTATCGTAACTACCGTCATCCTTATCATATAATTCTTTAGCCTTTTTTAGAACATCTGCTTCATCTTTTGCACCACAATTCTCAAGGGCATTTATGATTTCCGTATACCTATTACTTAAATTACCACTTATAACATCATCCAATCCATCCATTTGCAATGTAGTATCATAATCAATAACAGTAATTATGTCTGCAACAAAGCGTGGATATTTTTTTAATTCTTTATATACTTCAGGCTCTGAATAAATATCTGCCATTGCCTGCAAGAAATCATCACCTTTTAAGTTTTGTGCAAATGCTTTGTCTATAAAATTCATGTTATACCTCTCCCACACACAGTTCATTCGTCTTTAACATCCACAAGTACAGCATCTTCCAAAGAAAAATAATTGTTCATATTACTGCTAAATCCGTAATCCTTCCACGCCTGTTCAAAAGTTATCTCCTCAAGATTACTTAGATATACAAAGGTCGTATCTACAACAGCATTAGGTATTCTACCACTTATTTCAAGACAATTTTTATATGTATGATTACCACAAGTCCAACTGCCATCACTCATTTCACTATAGGTTTTGCGATTTCCTTCTATTGTATTCTTCACAACAACTTCTTTTTTACAGCCTGTTATATTAAATATTAAAATCAGGCAGGTTAATAATATAATAACTCTTTTCATAGATTTACTCCTTTAATTTTTGGCTTATTTTTTTACTTACAATGTATATATGTCCTATTCCAAATATTATACCAAATATAATCAAAATAGTGTACATCATTGTTATTCCACTTTAACAGAAACAGACAAGTGCCTATCACTGCCAATGTAATCTTTTTTTCCAATATGCTTCCTTGATAAAATATAACATCCACAGTATCCAATAAAAAAATAAGCAAAAATAATATTTCCAAAAAGCATAAACCAAGAATGCCTCAATAGAGCCAAATCCCAACTCACCCATTCCAAAAATCAAATACCATAAGAAACATACAACCATATTGACCAATTTGTTCTAAAATTTTCATAAACTTATTGGCATACAGCTTTTTTTATAATTTTTTTACTTTAACCCTGTAAATAATATTTGGAATAAGAAATAAAACTATAATTATCAGCCCAAATACATTCATCCAACCAAAATTCATTTTACCTGCCAGAAATATACTTGTTGGTCCATCTGAACCTCCTATTAATGATAAATTGTTTAACATTTTTCTCTCCTTTTATTCATAAAATGATGTTTTATATATAAATGTTTCACGACAGCTCCGAATGATAAATTCTAAGCGAGCGATTAGGCGGAGCGAAATGTTATCATTCGTAGCGTCAACTTGGTTGATTAATAAAAGCCCTACAACTTACCCGTTAATACGATAAACCATATCACCTTTATTCCAAATATACATAATTCCCGACACAGGCTCTTTTCCTTCTGCCCAAATCCATCCAGTATAAGTTGTACAATATCCAAAATATCCTTCTGTCAAAATTTCAAACTCTACATTTGAATACTCTTCCATATACTCAGTTAAACTTATGGCTTTTCCTGAAAAATCACCTTCATAAACTGTTCTGTCAAATATTAAAAATACTACATTCGTCTAAATCACTTTCATAAAACAAAACTTCTCCTGAATATATTTTTTCTTCGTCTTCTGTATATTGAAATATTTTATTAAGGTGCAATGTTAAAATATTATCCTTAAATGTGATTTTCTTTATCTTGCTGTCATGTAAGCTAAACAAAATATTGCTATTCCTATCTTGTATATAGTCCATTGTTACCTCACTATTTCTTGTATTATAATAATTCCACCTTAATGCCTGCTGCATCGAATATCTTCTTTATTTTATCAAAATCATCCGTCAGAATTGTCGCTTCTGTTAGATTTGGAAATTGTCTCAGTTCTGCAAGGCTTACATCGTTCAAATCAAAATATCCGTCTTCGCCGTCCCACAGCGGAATAATATTCATATACACTTCATTACCACCATCCATGTAAAAGGATCCGACTTCTTTTGCTAAGCTCTTAGGTATCTGCAAGTTCTTAAAATAGTTAAGTGCAGGCTCAATTACAGTTTCACTTTCTGTGTCAATCTCTTCACCCTTATACTCTTTTGCAAATTCATAAATATCAAACTCAGGTTGTAATACATTTATGTCGTACATCAACTCTTGAATGATTGCAAGCTTAAAATTAAAATTGTCAAACTGAAGATAGCCTTCTTCCATATTATTGTAAAAATTTGCACTGTACTTCTCATTTGCCTTGCTTTTTTCTATAGCCTTAATAATTTTTTCAGCTTCAGATTTGATATATTTATTCTTATATAAAATGGCTATAATTAAAGGAAGTATTATAACAGGAAGGACTATAAGCCCACCCACAACGGCTAGACCCACATAATGATTTCTTGTAGCACTCTCTCCTGCAATATAGTTAATGAAGCCTGCTGTTAAGTCAAATATCTCACCCCCACTTATCATAAACAGCAAAATACAAGCTAGTGCTAACAGTCCAAAAAATTCAGCCATCATCTTCTTTGCAGCCTTGTCACATATATTCATTTTTTCTTCCATGCTGATTAATTCAGCATTTGGGATACCTCTAAACCACTTTTCTGCTCTTTCTTCTCTTGTCATTAGCCTCCTCCTTTGATATTATAATTCAAATTATTTTCTCTAAAACCACAGCTACTCCATGTTCATTTTCTTTTTCAATTCCGGTCTCAACAAACCCGCATTTCTGCCAAAATCTACTGCTTTTTGGGTTTCCCTTCATATAGGCAAGCCTCACTTTTACATATCCTTCTCGCTTAAAAACATTTAAAGCTTCATCAATTATAGAACTGCCTATTCCTTTCCCGGACTCTTTAATATCCACCATAAATAATCCTATGAAAATGGTGTCCTCTTGTGGGAAAGATACGATATAATCCATCACTGCCACTAGCTGATTATCATTAAAAAATCCCAGATAAAACTTATCTATTAAGCTCTTCCCCGGTGGTAGTGCCCTCAAATCATTGAGTACAGATTCGATGCTTGGTTTTGGTGGACAATACTCAAAATATAATGGATTTCCGGATAACAAATTAATAATATTTGCCACATCCTCTTCTCCCATTTTTTTGACTTTGTATTTTGTAGATAGTATACTAAAATCAAACATAAATACCTCCGCAAATTCTAATTTTGTAGGGCTAATGTGTTGTTTGACTTACTAAGTCACGCCTCCACTGATAGTATGCCAGTTAATCTCTTGCTAATAAATATAAGTGCATAATATTTCGATTAGTCAATAAAGTGACACCTTCACTAATAAATGTCCAGACTCGCTCCGGTTTTTCTGAACGAAGCTGTTTTAGAATAGTTCTGTTGACGAAAAACCTAATGCGCTCGCTTAGGCATTATTAGTTCCGGCTGTTGAACTGAAATCTAAGTGAATAGTCCTATTTATATAAGAGCTGTAAACAATTGGTGAAATATGCGGTATTATCAGCTCAGGCTGTTTGATTGATAAGTCGGCACAAACAAACACATCAGCCACAAGGGGGCAGGTTGGGGTAGCTGTCTTTCATTTGGTATTCTAGTTATTATTTATATAAATTTAAGGTGCCAGCTCCGAATGATAAATTCTAAGCGAGCGCATTAGGCGGAGCGAGTCTGAAATGTTATCATTCGGAGCGTCACTGCGGGGGGGGGGCTAGATAGCTGATGACAGCAAAAACTGATAATGCCGCATAGTTCGCTGTTTCCGCTCTGACTTCGTGCTTCGCACTCGTCAATTGCGGACAGCTATTATATAGGCAGGACTAACGCACCTTGCAAAGTGCGAGTCACTGCCAAAAAGCGAGCGCATCAGGCGGAGCGAAGCGGATGCCGGAGCGAGTCTGGACATTTATCAATTTTTGCGTCTACTTTGCAACTTATTTTAGCCCTACAACTTAGAATTTATCATAGATAAACTCTAAGTTGAACCATAGTCAATCATTAATTTTGTATCAAAATGTTTCACGTGAAACATTTAAATATCAAATATACTGCCATATCATAAAGCCTCTTATTCCACTTGCATACGCAATTAAGTTTGGTGTATTAAATTATTATTATCAATTTTACCCCTTATGTAAATATTAAATTTATACAACACTCTTCTTTACAAACTCATTAATCAATTCATTTACTATCTGAGGTTTGTCTGTATTGGAATTATGACCTGCATTATCAATCCATTCAACACTCTTTTCCTGTATTTTTTTCTCAAATGATTTTTAAATATCTAACACAAGATCCTGCACGATCTTCTTTTCCACATATTATAATATAAGGACATTTTATATCATATGCTAAATTCTTTTCTACTGCACTTGCTAAAATTTTATAGCCATGTCCGGCAAGACGAGAGTACCTTTTTTTATTTCCATCATAAACCATCATCATATCAAACATTAACTTTCTTCCATATTCAGTAGTTGATACACCTTTTGCACCTTCCTTCAATAGTTTTTTCCAAGGATAAATCCTATAAATTGGCTCCACAATTTTTAGCAACCATAACTCTATTGCAGTATAATACTTCCTTTGAAGCGAGGGCGAATCAATTGTAACAAGACCCTTTAGCTTTTCAGGAAATAATTCTGCGTAAACCTGTCCTAAATATCCACCCATTGATTGACCAATTAATATAGGCATATCAATGCATTCCTTTATCAATATTTCATTCAGCCATTTTGCTTCATCAAACAAATCAAAATCGAGTTTAAAAGGATATGATGATGCATGTCCTGGTGCATCCCAAACCAGTACTCTAAACTTATCCTCAAAATATTCTATCTGTTTATCAAACAATCGATGATCAGCAGTGAGTCCAGGCAAAAATATAAGAGTAATTTCTAATTGTTTATTAGGGTTATTTACCCAATAATGAATTACTCCTAACGAAGTTTCTAGCTTTTTTTCCAGCATACTCATACCCTCCTTTACATCTTTTAAACATAAATTACATTTCCTCTATAACAGCTATTCTTTGTAATATCTCCTTTGCCAGTTCCTTAGCCTTTATAAAATCATCTTTACTAAGTATCATCAATACATAGCTGTCACTACCCACATCCATTGCAGATAAAACATAGTCTGTCCATTGAGTGTTAATTATTTTGCCCCACCTTGGAATATCTTCATCGCTATCCAATATTTCTTCGTTTACTTCAAGCTCTAGTCCTGTACTTAGTTTATTTACAGCAATCATAAAATCATCTTTTCTTATTTTCCAGTCAAGTTCAATTGCCCTACCCTTTTTCAATAACTCTTCATAAAGTTCAATCCATGCATCTTCAACATCTTGGATACTTTCAACCTTTACCTTCTTAAGAAATTTCCTTGCAAGCTTAGTATCTCCTATTAAAAGTTCCGATAATTCCGCAAATGCCTTTCGAACCTTTTCGTCTTCATCTTCCACAACCTCTACATAGGTTTTCTCATCAGGAAGAATCTCCTTTTGTACAAATGCTCTCATTATTTTTATTGTATCATCGTAGCTTAAATCATAGATACAATACTTTTTACTATTTATTACAAGGTATAAGTTTACATAGTCTTTATTCTTTGCGACGACAGCCTTCATTAAGGTGCAACCTTTTATCGCATAGGGTGGATGTATCTCTCCATAATAAAAATATCCATCCTGCATAGCCTTAAGTGTATTGTTGATACCATCAATATGGAAACCTTTACTATTATTGCCTGGATCTTTCAAGAGCCATTCTTCATATGTATTAAATACTGTTTTTTTGAATCCAATTATATATACTCATAACAACCTCCCCAAAAAATGTTTTCATGTGAAACATTGATATTTTTAATTTCTTTTATTTCACTATAATGCCTACAATTGTAAATATAGTTTTTACATAAGTAAGCTTTTTCTGAGTTTTGTCTATCGATAATTTTATCAATAGCAATTGTATTTGAATTAAAATGTTTCACGTGAAACATTTTATAGTTCTTATGATACTAAAATAAGCCAGCCTAAAGCTATACTTTCCCCTCTATCAAATAGAACTTAACCAAAAGTTTCTTCCAGCCATTTCTTTATATCATCAATTGTCTTATCACAGGATAAGTTAAGCTGTGAACAATCCGTCTCATAAAGCAATATCACATTCTTATCTTCATCAAAATAAGTTCTAAGCCAAGCTATGAATCTTGCAAACTCGTATAACTCGTCATCAGAATTAAAGTATTCTATTGCAAATGTACAGCGATTTCTATCCATTCTCAATTCAAATTGATATGGTCCTGAATAGTTCTCCCAGCAAATGTCATAAGTTCTGGCAGTATTACTTACTTCAATATTAGTGCCGGGATATTTTGCATCAATATCTTCATTAAATTTCTTAAGATCAAATTTGTAATTTTTTTCTTCATTCAAGTGAACATACAGTGTTACAGCCATTGCTATCTACACCCCCTGTATTAGCTTTGACAATTCTAATTCTGACAAATTGGAACAAGTATATAATTGCCTAAGTAAATCATTATCAAATTCAATATCATAGTAGTCTGTAGCAAACTCCTCAAATCTCTCATAAGTATCGAAAGCATATCCGAGTAACCAGCGTCCTCCATCATTTCCTTCTATCTGATTTTGATGAACTTCGCCGTCATACCAGATGAAAAATGTTGTTTCTTTCATTTCATCATCTGTAAAAAGATTCTTCAATTTCTCATCTAAGCCATAATACATCTTGTCTATAATACTCTGATTCCATTCATCAGCAGCATATTGATTCAAACTGTTTTCATGAGCAAAACCTTTTACCAAGACCGCAGTTTCACTAAATATTACTGTTAATATATCTCCCACACCGTTATCCACAATGTATTTAACAGTTTCTTTATCCTCGTACTTTCTTACCAATCTAATGTCATCATCTTCCGGCTCAGTTAAAGCATTATCTAAAACAAACAAGGCTTCTAAGCTTGAACGCATATTATCCCAGTCCATATACTTTTCCTGCTTTGACATAGATTTTTCTTTTAACATATATTTCCCTCTATTTTTGATTTGCCTTATTGCATGAAGTTAGACTCTTATTTTTTTGACTTGTAAAATTCCAAATATTTTGGATCGTCATATTCGAAGTATCTATACTTAACGCCTTTTTGTTTGACAAGATTATCCCATATATGAAAAGCTTCATCCATATTTCCAGCTTCAAATTCATATTTAGCTTTCATATGATCAATTTCAAAATCAAACAAATGTAAGGTGTCGTTATTCTCTGTCATTCTATCTAACCAAAGTTTAACAAAATTCAGATTGTTATTTTGAAGCGCACGACCAAAAAACATCTTAGCATAGTTGTAGCCCTGATTCCACTTTGCTCCTGATTCCGGAAATGCCTTCCACCCTTGTTCAGCTAAAGCAAAACCTTCTTCTAATTCGTTAGCATTTAGCTTATTTATAGCCTCCTTACCATAGTTTATAATGGCTTCATATCTTTCGTCATCTAGCAGCATACTTCTTATACCTCCTGATAGTTAAGTAAATTTCTCACTCATAATTATATACCAAGCACCAAACAAATTCTAATTTGTAGGGCTGATGTGTTGTTAACTTACTAAGCCACGCCTTCGCTGATAGCATACCAGCTAAGCAATTGCTAAAAATATAAGTGCATAATATTTCGATTAGCCAATAAAGTGACGCCTTCACTAATAAATGTCCAGACTCGCTCCGGTTTTTCTAAACGAAGCTGTTTTAGAATAGTTCTGTTGACGAAAAACCTAATGCGCTCGCTTTTTGGCAGTGACTCGCACTTTGCAAGGTGCGAAGCAGCGAAGCAAGGTGCGTTAGTCCTGCCTATATAATAGCTGTCCACGAGTGACGAGTGCGTAGCACGATGTCAGAGTGGAAACAGCGAACTATGCGGCATTATTAGTTCCGGCTGTTGAACTGAAATCTAAGTGAATAGTCCTATTTATATTAGAGCTGTAAACAATTGGTGAAATATGCGGTATTATCAGCTCAGGCTGTTTGATTGATAAGTCGGCACAAACAAACACATCAGCCACAAGGGGGCAGGTGTGGGTGGCTGCCTTTCATTTGGTATTCTAGTTATTATTTGTATAAATTTAAGGTGCCAGCTCCGAATGATAAATTCTAAGCGAGCGCATTAGGCGGAGCGAAGCGGATGCCGGAGCGAGTCTGAAATGTTATCATTCGGAGCGTCACTGTGGGGATAGATAACAGATGACAGCAAAAACTGATAATGCCGCATAGTTCGCTGTTTCCGCTCTGACTTCGTGCTTCGCACTCGTCAATTGCGGACAGCTATTATATAGGCAGGACTAACGCACCTTGCTTCGCTGCTTCGCACCTTGCAAAGTGCGAGTCACTGCCAAAAAGCGAGCGCATCAGGCGTAGTGAAGCGGATGCCGGAGCGAGTCTGGACATTTATCAGTTTTTGCGTCAAATTAGCTGATTCATATAACTCGACAAATTAAAATTTAACTATCAAGCATATTCATCCAAATTTTCAAAAACTCTTCTATTTATATCTTCATAACACTTATTATCAAAATCAAGCTTATGATTTGCTTCAAACTATATTATTTTTTCTTCCATTTCAGGACAGATCCCTTCTGTAAATGCGCTTGTTTCGTAAGCCGCCTTAACCCTATCAAAGTATTTTGCTAAAACAACATTACTCATTTGCTCTCCTAGTAACTTTTTGATATATTTCTATTGTTCCTGCATTTTCTTCAGTAGTTTCACTATTCTTTCCCTATTCTTGGCGGTTTTCATAAAAGTAGGGAGATGATCAGATTGGGACATTCCTGTGATATTATGAGGCTTTATCCTCATTTCAGCACTGAGATATTTAATTAAATACCCAAGGTGTTCACGGTTCAGTGCCCAAACAGGCTTGCCCTGAAAAAATGTCAAAAACCACAGCTCTAGTCCGAAATAAGGTTCTCTTCCATGCTCAATTTCAGCAGTATATGAAAATGACTCAGCAGTTTTATGAAGCTCCCCTTGCATTTTAGTTCCACAATAAGGACATAATACATTTAGGGCAGAAAAATGCTGCTTTGCCTTGTCTTCAATATCTACTCTATAATATCTGCCACAATTTATGCATTTGTTATTAACATCGTAGCGGTAAATTGTGCGATCATTGCTTTTTTGATGACCACAGCTCGTACACTTAAAATGCACATTGTCATTATCAGCAACTATCACCCCTAATCCTTGACATTTAGGACATTTGACTTGTATTCCAGACTCCATGGCACTATATACACTGTATTTAAAATAGGCTTCATCAATTATGCGGCTCATAGCCTTCCAAGCTCCTTTCTTGGCGAGTCCAAATATATCTATAACTAGCAAGTCCTTCATTTTTACGTTTCTTCAACAACTGCTATCCTATTTAATATCTCTCTTGCCAGCTCCTTAGCCTTTATAAAATCTTCTTTACTAAGTATCATCAATACATAGCTGTCACTCCCCACATCCATATCTGATAAAACATAATCTTTCCAGATTGAATTGATGATTTTGCCCCATCTAGGAACATCTTCCTCACTATCCAATATTTCACCATCTATCTCAAGTTCAAAACCTTTACTTAGTTTTTTAATTGCAGACATAAAATCATCTTTTCTTACTTTCCAGTCAAGTTCTATTGCTATACCTTTTCGCAACAACTCTTCATAAAGTTCAAGCCAGGCATCTTCCATGTCTTCTTCATTCTCAGGCTTTACTTTCTTAAGAAATTGCTTTGTATGTTTAGTATTTCCTAATAATAGTTCTGTTAATTCAACAAATGCTTTCTGCATCTTTTTCATTCTCATCGTCCACAACTTCTACATAGCTTTTTGCATCAGGAAGAGTCTCTTTTTGCATAAAAGTTCTCATTATTTTTTTATCGCATCTTCATAGCCTAAGTCATATATACAGTATTTTTTTACCGTTTATTTCAAGGTATAAATTCACATAATCTTTATTTTTTTGCTACAACTGCCTTCATTGAGGTGCAGCCTTTTTATCGCATAAGGCGGACGTGTCTCTGTATAGTAAATATATCCATCCTTCATAGCTTTTTAGTGTATTATTAATACCATCAATATGAAACTCTTTATGATTAGAATTTGGATTTTTAATCCACCATTCTACATATGTCCCAAGCAATTTTCTTTGAATCCAATTATAAATACTCATACTAACCTCATTTCCAATGTTTCACGTGAAACATTTTATTGTTCTAATTATTCTATCCGTACTATCACATAAGAAATTAACCAAAAGTTTCTTCAAGCCATATCCTTATATCATCAATTGTCTTATCGCAGGATAAATTAAGCTGTGAACAATCCGTCTCATAAAGCAATATCACATTCTTATCTCTATCAAAATAACTTCTAAGCCAAGCTATGAATCGTGCAAACTCGTATAACTCGTCATCAGAATTAAAGTATTCTATAGCAAATGTACAGCGATTTCTATCCATTCTGAGTTCAAATTGATACTGCTTAGAATAATTTTCCCAGCAAATGTCAAAATTTCGAGCAGTAATGCTTACTTCCAAGTTCGTGCCAGGATATTTTGTACTAATATCTTCATTAAATAGCTTAACATCAAACTGTGAATTTCTTTCTTCATTTAAGTGAATATATACTGTTATAGACATTGTTATCTACACCCCCCGTATCAGTTTTGACAATTCTAATTCTGACAAAGCTGAATAAGTGTATAATTTTCTAAGTAAGTCATTGTCAAATACCATATCATAATAGTCTGTCGCAAACTCCTTAAATCTTTCATAACTATCGAAAGCATATCCGAGTAACCAGCGTCCTCCATCATTTCCTTCTATCTGATTTTGATGAACTTCGCCGTCATACCAAATAAAAAAAGTAGTTTCCTGTCTCTCATCATCTGTAAACATATTTTTCATTTTCTCGTCTAAGCCTTCATACATCATATCAATAATGTCCTGATTCCATTCAGCAGCAGCAAACTGATTAAGACTATTTTCATGAGCAAAGCCTTTTATTAGCACTGCAGTTTCTGTAAATAATACTGTTAACTTATCTCCTGCACCATTATCAACAATATACTTTATCATATTATCAGTCTCGAACTTCCGTATCAATCTCAAGTCATCATCTTCTGGCTCAGTTAATGCATTGTCTAAAACATATAAGGCTTCCAAATGTATTAACATATTATTCCAATCCATATATTTTCTTTGTTTTGATATATCGTTGTTTACTTTATCTAACATAATAGTCCTCCAACTAACTACATGGCTTTCTATTATTGTATATATCGTATGGCATATCTTACAGCTGTTAATTTCTTGCCACCAATTATCACTTCTTTATCATCATTGCAAAGTTCAAATCCATACCTTTCATAGAACTTCCTGGCTCTGGTGTTTTCTTCAAGAACATAAAGAATAACCTCTTTATATTCATGTATTCTTAATTCATTTATTACTGAATCCATTATTTTTATTCCATAACCTTTGCCTATATATTCAGGCAACAAATAAATTGAAATTATTTCTCCAGAATCACTGCAATTATCAATTCTTGCTCTACCAAAACTTGCAGTCCCGATATACTCACCATCTTTAATGCATACCATAGTGTACAAGCCAGGACTTTCCAATCTGTTACTCCAATGTCCTCTTGGAATTTTATCTAGAAATTCCTGTGGAACGATACCTCTATAAGTATATTTCCAACTATCCTCCATTATTTTGCTAATTTTCATTTTATCATCAGACGA
Organism: uncultured Catonella sp.; assembly: GCA_916439065.1. GTDB lineage: Bacteria > Bacillota > Clostridia > Lachnospirales > Lachnospiraceae > Catonella. The sequence continues at coordinate 82,410 of CAKAGD010000001.1, read as the reverse complement.
ATCAATATATCTTATTTCCATTATTTCTCCTTATCTGAGTGGGGCTTGTCTATCTTATATTTTTATCATTAGCATGTGCATAGTAAATTGTTTTAGGGTTATAGCTCATTATAAGTTCCCAATCTTTCTTTAATTTGCTATTTTCTTCGTATGCATCAAGTAATAATAATTGCACACCTTGTTTCATTAACTTCCTAACTAAGCCGATGTGGTCAGTATAGAAGTGAAAACACTATAAGCAAATCAATCCTTTACATAATAAACTATATCCATTGCATCATTTATTCTTTCAAGTTCCCCTATTCTTTTATATCCAAGCTTTTCATACAGATAACAATTACCCTTTTCTTGAAAGATAGTATCTAGCTTCCAGTTATTTTCTCCATGAATTCTTTCTATTTCAGAAAAAACTCTTTGCGCTATACCTTTATTACGGTAATGTTCAACTATAAAAATAGGAGCAATTCTCTTTCTACTCGCATCCTTCTTATCAACTACCCTAACAGCACCGACAATGTTTTCATCCACATAGATATAATAGAAATAAGTATAATCTTGTAGTAATTTTGCTTTAATCTTCTCTTTCGATTCAGCTCCCGGACTTGTTCTAAAATCTTGATATTTTTCTAACAAACTTTTGAATGCAATGATTTGCATATTCCATAAGTTTTCCACTTCATTAACACCAATTCTAACTAATTTTATGTTCATGTTGCATCTCCACTTCGTAAATTTTCTTCACAAATTCTAATTTGTAGGGCTAATGTGTTGTTTGTTGACTAAGTCATGCCTCCACTAATAAATGTCCAGACTCGCTCCGGTTTTTCTGAACGAAGCTGTTTTAGAATAGTTCTGTTGACGAAAAACCTAATGCGCTCGCTTAGGCATTATTAGTTCCGGCTGTTTAATTGATTAGTCAGCAAAAACAAACACATCAGCCACAAGGGGGGGCAGGTTGGGGTGGCTGCCTTTCATTTGGTATTCTAGTTATTATTTGTATAAATTTAAGGTGCCAGCTCCGAATGATAAATTCTAAGCGAGCGCATTAGGCGAAGCGAAGCGGATGCCGGAGCGAGTCTGAAATGTTATCATTCGGAGCGTCAACTTAGTTGATTTAAAATAGCCCTACAAATTAGAATTTATCTTATAAATGTTTCACGTGAAACATTTTCATAATCATAATAGTCTACAAACAAGTTAGATGCATAATTAAATCTATTATAAAATGCTTGTAAAAAAATATTATTCTTATTTTCAAAATAGATACATTTTTCTATTCAACATTATTATAAACTTCAATACCCAGAACTTTAATAATAATTCCTTCTTCATATTCTTTTCCCGATTCAACAGGTGCTAACCTATGAACCTTTAAAACTCTATAAACTAAAGCTTTATACTCCACAGTACCTCCATCTTTTAATCGCAACGGAATTGGTATAAGAAGAAAAACAGCTAACAAGATGCATACAATAACCACATTTCGTTTTTTCATGTTTAACCCCTCCAAAGATGAATTTCTACATTTCTTTTATTTTTCAATCTCTATAATTTCACCGCAATGGCTACAGTGATAAATATGTTTTTTTGCATATAAGAGTCTTTCCAAATTTTCAAAGCCACCGCAATGTGGGCATCTCAAATACTTTTTATCAATCAGAATATATCCTGCTAAACCTACAATAGCAAAAGCAAACAAAGTTTTAATAAAGAATCCACCTATCAAGCAAATACAAAACACTATTACGCAAATATATGCAGAATAAAGTTTTTTTCTTTTTATCATAAAAATCTCCTTTTATTTTTTTATATTCATATCTTACAACAATTTCTTCATATACCTCTCTTCATATTCAACATAACCATGTTTTTGATAAAAAGAATAAGACTCAAACCAATCATCTTTAGGTATGCCAAGATGCACCTTTGCAACAGATATCTCATTATTTTTCATATCTTCTTCTGCAATTTTAAGTAACGCACTACCTATTCCTTTTTGTTTCTCCGCCACCTTAACAAATAACCTATGAATGAATGCTTCATTTGTGCCATCAACTCTTACATATCCAATACTTCCTATAACTCTGTCATTACCATCAATGGCAATCCAAAATCTGCCACCTCTATCAAAATAATGAGATTTTATATCTAACAGGTCTTCATTTAAGCCCGGTTTTCTACCCAAAGCATCCTTAGCTTGCAAAATCATAAATATTAGATCATCTCTATAGCTTTCTTCAAAAGGTATAATTTTCATATTCTAATATCTCCAAAATACAGATTTATTCATGTATAAACACCAAATCATCCCCATCCAAAAAATTCGCTTTTCTAAATCCTAAATTAATGTATAATCTCTGAGCCAACTCATTATTTTGTTCAGTAGTTAGGAAAATCGGCATATTGCTGTCCACATTTTTCAAAGTTTTTATCGCACTCTCTGCGGTTGCTCTTCCTAAACCCTTATTCTGATAATTCTTATCTATATAAAAACTCCAATTAAACCCTTTTTTTATTAAGTACTATTTTTTTCTAAACGAAATAAAAGCCCACTCTTTTTATTTTTCATTATTGTAAATAACACAAGGCACATTATTTTCCGGATCTAAATATGCTCTCCCTACCGAAAAACTTGCAGGATTTACATATTCCATCTGTCCACTTGTTATCTTACATTCTTCTACCGCATACCAAAGGTCAGTTTCATCTTCTATCGGCTTTATCCAAACTAGTGAATTACTGCTTAAATTTTGTTTTATTTCGGATAAAAATTTCCCCATATAATCTCCTATAATTGCAATTTTAATGTTGGTGTTTTTTTGTTTTTTGTTATCAAAAAAACGCTAATATTAACTGCTTGTATTATCATCCATCATTATAATTTCAGAGTCATAATACTTTTCTGTAAACTCAACTTTTTCCATAATCTCAGCCTTTGTAAAATGACTGTTTTCAGGTGCAACCACCCACTTTTCTTCTACATCATCGTAACGATGAATAATGGCAATTACCCTACCCGTAAACTCTTTTATCGGCTCATCAATACCTATTATATAGGCATCTTGTTCTTCACCATCTCCTGCAATTATTCCTTCTATATATCCATAATTTATCGGATAATACATATTCTTATGTTTAGGATGATAGCTTCCGAGCGGTCTATCTACTGTTACTTTTACAAGCTTACCAAACATAGTTTTACTCCAATATTTAACCCAAATTATTGATATTGTCTTATTTCAGCATTTAACCTTTCTATCAAACTAATTATATCTCTTCTGAAATCCTTTAACTCATACAATGTATCTTTAATTTCACCCTGTACCCTAATATCCGTAAATATATTGTCAAACCAGATGTCAAAAGCACCATCGCTAATAGTATCGCTTATTTCTGCCGGCAAATGCATATCAACATCTTCAAGCTCCTTACTTAATACAGTTAGTGAAGAGTAAATTTCTTCGATATCAGCATTTGCATCCTGAATTTTACCCCTCTTAATAAAGCTTGAAATCATTCCTCCACCAAAAATATCAAATAATCCCCAGGATGATGCACTGTCTAAAGAAGATATGGCGTTATCTATCCTTGCAATTACCTCTTCAGCCGCCCTCTTTGCTTCATAAAGTTCTTTAATCTGTCCATTCTCATACCTCCATAAAAGTTAATATTCTACTGTTTCTTTCTTACCTTCGGAACCGGCAATTCATCAAAAATCCTATCCCCTGTCCGGCAAAGCTTATAACTCCATAAATAAGAGCATATATCATTGCACTTTCGTTATAATAGATAAAAACAGTCGGTAACCAAAGTAATGCAACTGCCAGAGATAAATACCATTTAAATCCATTCATTTTGGCATAAACAAGTGAAAGTATGAATAATATAACCGGTAAAAGACAGAGCAGTGTAAACATAGCACTGCCTGTATCCCTACACAACAACGGTGCTGCCACATAAAATGCAAACATTACTAAAATATAAACATAATATTTCTTTATAAAAGCTTTCATCCTGCCTCCTTTATTATCACCTTCTCTGTTTCCTGTGAAAATAATTAACATAGTTCATCAAAAAACACATCTAAATCAATCATATCACTGATTTTTAATTCTATTTTATCTTTTTATTTTTTTAATACAAATGAATATCCAAAAATATTTACCTTTTACAAATAATTATAATTTTATCCATGGATTTTGCTTCAATTAAATTGCTCCAATTTTGACAAGAGCCTTATATATCCCTTCATCGTTATTACTATCAGTTATAGTCTTAAAGCGTTGTTTAAGTTCATCAGGTGCATTTTCCATAAGAAATGGAAGTCCTACCACTTCAAGCATTTCCACATCGTTAAAATTATCTCCGAAAGCTGCTGCCCTCTTCACATCTATATTCCACAATCTACATAGTTCCAAAACCGCACTTCCCTTTGTTATACCGGGAGCCATAATCTCAATCATAGTATGAAATGATTTAACTACCGATAAAGCAGGGAAGTTCTTCTTTATCTTATCTTCAATTTCATCAGTCTTTTCAGGGTTACAGATACAAAGAATTTTTCCTATCTTTGCATCGATAGATAATAACTCTACAGAGCCACTGACAGCCTCAGTTTTCACGATATTTTCCTCAGTTATCACTCTTTCATCGCTCTTATCCTTAACTATCCAGTTATCACCTGAGTAAAGATTCCAACAACAGTCGAAGTTCTCTTTCTCAATAAAACTGATTACTTTCTCTGCTATTTCCCTATTAAAACCTGATGAATACACAGTATTCTTATTCTCATCTAATATTAAAGCTCCACTGTAACATATAATAGGGCAGGAAAATCCATTTTCCTCTAAAATAGGATATATTCCTGATGGACTTCTAGCCGATATTATTACAAAAGGAATATCTTTTTTCTGTAATTTTTGTATTGCATACTTTGTTCCATCAAGCATCTTATGCTCACTATTTAATAAGGTTCCATCTACATCACTGAAAACTATTTCTAAATCCATATTTTACTCCCTATATTCCCTCAAGTTAAACTCTGATATATCTCTGGTTTCTGCTTCTTGGTGTATCCGGATCTGTCATTTTAATAACACACATATCTATTGCAGGATTTAGATAATTCTTTCTAAATCCCTCTCTTGATTTCAAGCCAAGCTTTTCCATAAGTGTCTTACTCGTGTATGGAATGTCATATTCCATCACATCAAGTAACCTTTTAACAGCTTCTGAAATATGCTCATTTGCTTCATTAAACTGAATAGAGATATCGTCTAAAATTTTATCAAGCTGTGACAACATAAATTCTATAAAAATCGTAGAATCCCCATTAATATGACATTTTGCAATCACTTCATAATATTCCTCCTGAAATTTCTCTATCTGGCTTTCAATAGGAATATATTCAAATATCGTCTTCCACTTCGATAGTATAGCTGTTTGCCACAATCTTGCCATTCTTCCGTTACCGTCAGAAAATGGATGAATAAATACAAATTCATAGTGAAATGTACAACTCATTATAAGCGGATGAACCTGATTATGATTTTTCTTCATCCAATCAAAAAGCTCACTTACAAGCTGTGGGACAAACTTTGCAGGTGGTGCCATAAATATGCATTCTTCACCAGTTCTGAATTCACCTGATTCTCTCAAAATATTATTTATCATAACTCCATGAATTTTTTTTAAATCCTTGATATCATAAGGATTAATATCAGATAAATGTTCGTAAGCAGCATAGGCATTCTTGACCTCAAGAATTTCTTTCTGCTCTCCTAATACAGTCTTTCCATTTATTACATCTCTTACCTGTCCCAAAGAAAGTGAATTTGCCTCAATTTTAAGTGATGAATGAATGGATTTAATTCTATTATTTCTTCTAAGATATGGTCTTGTATCAAGATTACCAATCGCAGTTATCCTTCCTATTTTTTCTGAAATAGACGATACATACATTAATATCTTATCTGTAATTATAAAAGGCGGTTTATACTTCTCCATAATTTCACCTTACTTCCGTATTATCTTCCGCATTTACTTCCTACAAATATACAACAAATGGCAAGAATACCCCAGCATTTCCCTTTTTTCACAAATATGGAGCTGATAGTCTAAAAATAATTTAAAATCGTCATCTGACATTTTAAATTCAGGATCTCTCTCAACTATTTCTAAAACACTGTCTGCAGCAACCGTAGTTATATACTTCACTGGTTTAGCCTCAAACATTTCTTCAAATTCCACTATATCAAAACCTGTAAATGCCTGTTCTGTGAAATGCTTCACCTTATAGTCCTCATCAAAATTAGCCATAAAACCCTCTTTAAAATTGCCTGAAAGATAATTACTCATCATAATTGCATGCGCTGATAAAAATGCTACAAGTACAACTCCATCAGGCTTTGTTACACGAATTGCTTCATCTAAGGCCTTATGCCTGTCTTTTTCTTCATATAGATGATACATAGGTCCAAATAAAAGGGTTACATCAAAGGTATTGTCATCAAATCTACTTAGATTCAGTGCATCACCCTGAAAAGCTGATATATTCTCCAAACCTTTAGCATTTTTCTTTAAGACTTCAAGATTACTTTCCACAAGCTCAACCGCAGTAATATCATAACCTTTTTTTGCAAGTGCTATGGAATATCTGCCTGTCCCTGCACCTATTTCCAGTATCTTATCACCGGGCTTGATGTACTTATCCACATAATTCATCGTAATAAAATACTCAAGCTGCCCCTGTCTGCTTGAGGTAAGCCTTTTATCCTCATCAAACTTCCCATATATGGTTTTTAGCATTTCAATTCTTTCTGCCATATACTTTATCCTTTCAACATTATTAGTACTATTATAAAATGATGTGGGTGTCAAAAGTATTTGACACCCATTGATACAGGATTGCTACAGCTACGCTTTTCGCAATCCTTGAAAAAATATTCGTAATCCGCTCATTTTTTGCAAAAAATGGCTGCTTACTCATATTTTTTGCGTGTCAAAAGTTAATAAATTCTCTTGCAAGCAAGCTTGCATCGAATTTCTTAAATTTTGACACTTGTATCATAAAATAACAGAAAAGGAGATGAAGTACATACCATCTCCTAAATCTATATTCTCTAAGCAACCTGTGGATAATCAATTACAGCAATTTCCTGCATCATTTTTTTAGCTGTATCTACAATAATTTCAAGCCTCTCTGCAACTTCATCTGTATAATATTTTTCTCCACACTGCTCACACTCAAGGCAAGGAACATTTTTAATAACAATAATACAATTATTATAATTTACTACATGTGTAGTCGTACTTGCTACTGTTGTTCTATTTTTACAATACATACACATATTCTTTACTCCTTCCTCCTAGTTTTTAAGTCATCTTCGAATTTTTTTGTGTCAGGATAATACACGGTTATCACATATATTTTCATATTATCACATCCAGCAACTATATGCAAAATCTTTCCATTAAAAATTCCCACCATTCCAGCCCCAGTTTGTTGTTGTTTCGTATTTTACATAGATTCTCTCAAGCTCTATTCCAAGTACCTCGTTAAATATCTTTGTTATCTCAGCAGTCAAATTATTAAAGCCTCCTTATTCTCACTGCCAAATACACTTACTTCCACATAGGCTATATCCTTATCATTACTGCCCTTAAAATAAAGATGACTTTCAGGTTCAAAATTAACCATAAGCCAAGCCTCACTTTTCCCAGGTATCAGCTCAATTGCCTTTCCAAGCCTATCCTTAACAATAAGTTCCTCGTCTCTACTGATCTTCTTAGTAATTTTAGAATTAATAAATGGCATAACATTTCTCCTTTTCTTTTCTAATTTTATAATACAAGTTCTAAATATAAAACTTAGTTTGGCTAACAATAAATTAAAGATACTAAATAAAATCATAATCTCGTACACAATTCTCTATTGTGGCTAATGTACCGTTATTTTATCACTATTATGAATAATATTACCATTAAATATTTTAGATATCAGCACCTAATGATAAATTCTAAGCGAGCGCATTAGGTTTTTCGTCAACATAACAATACTAAAAACTGACGCTTACAGAAAAACCGGAGCGAGTCTGAAATGTTATCATTAGGGGCGTCACTTATAATCTACAATCTCATTATAACTTTGTATATTAAACGAGTACATTACCACAACCTACTTCCCCATACAAAAATCCTTAAATATCTTATCAGCCAAATCCTCACTGGTGGTATCACCGGTTACTTCACCAATGGCATTATAAGCATTCATAAGGTCAATAGTATAAAAGTCCTCAGACACACCTGAGTCTATGGACTCAAGTACCATATTAAGGCTTTCCTTAGCCCTTCTTATTGCGCCCTCCTGCCGCAGATTGGAAAGATAGATTTCATTGTTAAAGTCTAACTCCCCGTTAAAGAACATCTCTTTTATTATCTCAGTTAATTTCTCTATTCCAACCCTCTTCTTTGCCGATATTTCTACAGGATTGAATTCCGAAAAAGCCTTGTATTCCTCATCCGTCAATCCTCTTTCAAGGTCCGTTTTATTTAAGATAAGAACGGATTTTCTGGATTTAATCTCATCTAAAAAGCTCCTTGTCCTCTGTGGAAAGTGGCTTAGATACATCTATTATCATAAGCACAAGGTCTGCATCACTTAGATGCTCCTTCGCCCTCTCAATTCCCATTCTCTCAATCTCATTGTCAGTCTCCCTAATTCCTGCTGTATCCACAATATTAAGAGAGATATCCCCAAGGCTTACACTCTGCATCAGAGCATCCCTTGTAGTGCCCGGAATATCGGTTACTATGGCAACATCTTCCCCTGAAATGTAGTTAAGAAATGAAGACTTACCCACATTCGGCTTTCCAACTATTACAGTCTTAATGCCCTCTTTAATTATCCTTCCTTTACCTGCATTTTCCCAAAAATGTTATCCAAGGCATTTATATTGTTAACAACATTTTCCCTTATCTCCTCAGCCTTACCATCAAGTGACATGTGCTCAGGGTCATCAAGGGCTGCCTCTATATAAGCCATATCGGTTAAAATGCTCTCTTTTACAGGCTTTAATTTATCTCCTATTCCACCGTTTAGCCTTCTGCCTGCACTCTTTATGGCATAGTCGCTGTCTGCTCTTATGATGTCCATAACCGCTTCTGCCTGTGTAAGGTCAATTCGTCCTGAAAGAAAGGCTCTTTTTGTAAATTCTCCTGGTTCTGCAAGCCTTGCTCCTGCTTTTATAGCAGTTTCAAGCACTTTTTTTGTTATAAATGCACCACCGTGGCAGTTTATTTCCACTACATCTTCTCTTGTATAAGTCCTTGGTCCCTTCATAAATGAAACCAAGACCTCATCTACTACATCTGTCTCATTATAAATATGCCCGTATTTAATGGTATGGGTGTCTATTTTATCTACATCAGTAGAAGATAGTTTCATCAGCTTTCCCGCTATATTAAAGGCATCTTCACCACTTATTCTTATAATACTTATTCCTGAATTTCCAACCGCAGTGGAAATCGCCGTAATTGTATCATTCATCTATACCATCCTCCAATAGCCATTGTATAAGATTTTCTACCTGAATACCGGCATAATCACCTAGAGTTAGTTTATCTAATGTCAATATTATTTTTTTATAGTTATCTTTAATCATATTTAACGGTCTTATCTCTCTTTCAAAAGTTTCTTTTGCCGTCATATCAGCAGTTACCTGAATATAAGTAATAATTCCATTTTTAGCAACAACAAAATCGACCTCTTCTTTGTCCTGTTTTCCGATATTTACATTATATCCTCGTCTTATTAATTCAAAGTACACAATATTTTCGATAGAAAAAAACCTAAATCGTAATTTTTTTACGAGGTAAAATATAATTTCTAAGTCCCAAATCTACAATATAATATTTTTTTATTTGAACTTAATATTTGCTTTCCTACAATATCAAAACGACTCACTTCATAAAAAAATAAAAGCTTCCTTCAGGGCTTCCACATAATCACTTACTGTATTTTGTGATACTTTTCTTCCTGAAGATACAATATAATTTGTTATTCCCCTAATTGAAACAGGGCTTCCAACTACACTAGCAAGATATTTTGCAATCAATTTTAATAAAGATATATCATATATTTTTTTCTTTTTATCATTATCTACTACCTGTAGGTTTATTCTATCCTCTATATCCTTAACTATAACCGTACTGTAAATCCCCTCTAAATAAGTATAAGCCTTATCTATATCCTTTTCCATAGTAGTCAAAAAAGGCAAACCGCCATATTTCATATAATCTAAAAAGGCACTCTCGCTATCTAAATTAACTACTTCTTTGTATTCCTTAAAAGAAAAAGGTAAAACTAAAATTTCGACATATCTTCCTGTAAGATATGTTGCAAGATTACCTGAAAGAAAATATGCATTTGAACCTGTAATATATATATCTGTTCCTGATTTTACATAAAGACTATCTATAACCTTTTTCAAAATCTTTTTACTTTTTTTGTATTTCATCTAAAAAAATATAAGTAGTTTTACCTTCAATCAATCTATCTTTTATATAGTTATATAACTTTCTGTAATCACATAGATCTTCATACTCCAACTCTTCAAAATTAATAGATACAATACACCCTTCCTCAACTCCACTTTGTTTTAAATATTCCTGATATTGCAAGAGTAATGTGGACTTACCGGCTCTTCTCATACCCGTAATTACTTTTTATTACTTTCTCATTTTTTTCCATTTTACCAATTCATTTAAAAAAATTCTTTTTCTTTGAATCAATGTATATTTCCTCCTTTCATATTATTATTTTAATAATAATATATTTTTCTTAATTTTACAATAATTTTTCCCATTTCAGAACATTTAATTACCTACACTTCCTTCCCCATACTATCACAATTTCACCCCATAAACAACAAAATCCCCGTAAAATCACAATTGATTCTACGGGGAATATTTTATTCTTCTACATCTGTCTTATCAAGAAACTCATTTTTACCATATTTTTTAGAATAGTTCTTATTATAACCACTCTTGTGGTATGGCTTTCTTCCATAAGGCTTCTTACTATAACCCTTGTTGTATCTGCTGTTATAATAAGATTTTCCTTCATTCTTTGGCTTAACTACAACCTTGCGGTAAGGATCAGCACCCTCACTATAGGTCTCACAATCAGAATCTCCCTGAAGAGCAGAATGAATTATTCTTCTTTCAAATGAATTCATAGGCTCAAGTGAAACAGCCTTTCCAGTTCTCTTAACCTTAGATGCAATATTCTTAGCTAAGTTCTCGAGAGTCTCTTTTCTTCTTACTCTATAGTTCTCAGAATCAAGCTTAACCTTTACATATTCACTGCAATCCTTGTTGATTGCAAGGCTTACTATGTACTGGAGAGAATCAAGAGTCTGTCCACGCTTTCCTATAAGAACTCCCATATCCTCAGCCTTTACATCAATTGTAAGCTCATTTTCAGCAGAATCAAATTCCACATTTATAGATGCCTCAAGATTCATAGCATTAAATACATCTGTAAGGAATTTAACAGCGTCAGCCTTAGCCTTTTCCTGTCTTTCAGAAGATACAGGCTCGCCCTTATCATTCTCATCAAATTTCTTTTTAGGCTTTCTATGAACTTCAGTCACATGCTTTTCTTCAGCCTTAGCCTCAGTATGATCCTTAACTTTAGCAGGCTTTTCCTGTCTAACTTCCTTTTTCAAAGGCATGGAAGAAGATTTAACTTCTTTAATCCTAACTCTTATCCTTGCATCGTGCTTACCGATAAACCCTAAGAATCCTGAACTTTCCTTCTCAAGCACTTCTACATCCATTTTATCTGTAGTTGTTCCAAGTCTTACAAGACCTTCAGTTATAGCATCATCAACTGTTTTTGCTGAAATTTCAATCCATTCATTACTCATAATCTACCCTCCAATACCTAGTCTCTCTTTAACATATTGGCTACATCAGAAATGTTATTAGCCTTATATTCACCCTCACGCTTTTTGTAATCTGTTATCTTGTAGTTGTTCTTAGCCTTAATTGTAATCCCCTTTTCAGTACTCTTAGATGTCTCTGAAGAATCGTTCTCAATCTTCTTTGTATTTGTAGCTGCTATAGATTTGGTTGAAGTATTTGCAAACTGATTAAATTTCTCAGCTACAGGCGCTTCTCCTCTTTTTGCACGAAGTCTGGCAGCCTTTTCCTGATTCTTCCTTATCATTTCATCAACATCTACATTTTCAAGCATCTTATTAAAGAAATACTGCTGGATTATCATAAATATGCTACCTGCAATCCAGTATACACCAATACCGATAGGGAAGGTAAGACAGAAGAAAGCCTGCATAATGGCATGAAATTCATCATGTTCTTACTAAGTGCAGCAGCCTGATCATTTCCGTCTGTCTGCGGTTGATTCTTCACCATCTGCTTACCATTGATATACTGAAGTACACCTGCAAGTATAGGTACTATAAAGGTAAGCGGCTTAGAAAATCCCGGTACATCTGATATTGAAAAAAGTCCAAATACGCTGTTAATATGCTCTATTTCAGCAGAATTAACAGCTATTACATTTGAAATACTGCTAAAACCTGTTTTAAGTGCTTCCCATTTATCATGGTTAAATGTAGCAAGTACATCTATCACAGAGTTTAATATAGTAGCATTATCGCCCTCTGTAACAAGCTTAACTGTATTGCTGTTAGCTATCTCTGTTAAAGTAGCTGCATAATTGCTCTGTCCCATAAGAGGAGTAGCTATATTCTCATACAAGCTTCTGATTGCCGGCATATAAGCAGGCATGCTCTGGACTATTCTGTAAAGACCGAACATTATAGGCAGGGTAATAAGAATAGGCAGACAGCCCGCAAGCGGATTAGAACCATATTTCTCATAAACTGCCTGAGTTTCAAGCTGCATCTTTCGCTGTGACTCAGGATCACGCTTTCCCTTGTATTTCTTTGATATTTCCTGAAGTTCAGGACTCATTCTTGAAGTGAGCTTTCCTACTTTCTGCTGCTTATAATACATAGGCATCATCAAAGCTCTCATTATAAATGTAAACAATAAAATACAAATAGCTGCATTTTCTATACCGATTGCAGAAAATACAGAATAAATCCCATTCATTATGTATGCAAGTATTCTTGCAATAGGGCCCACTATAGCACCATTATACTGTGTAAGTGCAAATACCTGTTGGATCAAACTACCGTCCTCCTAAATCTTTCATTAAGGTACAAAATCGACACCGCCCTTAGACAGAGGATGACATCTCATAATTCTCTTTACAGCCAAACAAGAGCCCTTTAAGGCTCCATACTTTTCAATAGCCTGCACAGCATAGGTTGAACAAGATGGAATAAACCTGCACATTGGGCTCCCTTTATAAGGAGATATATGATTTTTATAAATCTTTATTAAAAATATAAGAAATCTCTTTATCAATTCTTATCATCTCTTTTCTCATTAAGCAAGTGATGCAATTTACAAAGGTGAATATAAGCACTCTCTACATCCGCATATTTCTTATCTTTAATATTTCCTCTGGCTATAATAACGATATCATAACCTTTTTTAACAATCTCTTTGTTAAGCCTCACGCTTTCCCTTATTAATCTGGTTGCTCTATGTCTGACTACGCTGTTGCCAACCTTCTTACTAACCGATATTCCTATCCTGTTATTATTTGTTTCATTATTATATACATACATAACCAGATATTTGTTGGCAAAAGATTTACCGTAGTCATAGACTCTTTTGAATTCTATTGAATTCTTCAACGAATTAGGTAACATATTTTTCCCTGATAAACAAACGGACACCGGCAAGGCCTGTGTCCTTATTGTTATTGTAACCGATTATGCAGATAATTTCTTTCTACCCTTAGCTCTTCTTCTAGCTAATACTCTTCTGCCATCAGCTGTCTTCATTCTCTTACGGAATCCATGAACCTTTGATCTCTGCCTCTTCTTAGGCTGGAATGTCATCTTCATTTAGTACACCTCCTTAACTCACTCTAGTTTAACGATTAAATACAATCAACCCTTATAATATCAGCATATTAGCTAAAAATCAAGAAAAACTTTCATTTTTCTAATTCTATGTGCGTAGAAAATTTTATATAACATATATCCACATTTATTCTACAATAATATACTAACTTATCCACATTATGTTTATAAGTTGTGGATAAAGTGTGGATTTTTATTTTACTTTCCCATTTTTTTCCCCCTTTCTACTGCCTATATAATTATGTTTTATAAATTTTATTCTACTACTGTTGATAACTTTTTTTATAAAAATATTAATTAACACATTTCCACGAGTTATCAACATAAAAATTGTGGATAACTTGAATAACTCTTAATTTCTTTAGGTTGTTTTTTTCTTTAATTTTTGCGATAAAAATATTATATTATAAAGGAGTATTTTGTCTTATGAAACAATTAGTTAGTAAAAAAACTGGGATTCTATACTGGAAATGCTTGAAAAATGATTTTGAGATAAAGCCGGTATTGTTTACAACCTTCATCAAACCTTTAAAGGTTTATGATGAAACTGATGATACTGTTGTTATTTTATTAGATGATGATGTTTACCAGCACAATGATTCTTATGTTAAGGAAAAGTTCTATGCCTTCATAAAAAATTCCATAGAAGCTGTTACCGGTAAATCATATAATCTTAATTTCATATCTAAAGAAGAAGTGGGAAGTTATGATACTGAAAAAAGTAACAACAATAAACTTATGGAGAGAGCTGCAAGTGCAAATCTCAATCCAAACTATACTTTTGATACCTTCGTCATAGGTGAAAATAACCGTTTTGTAACAGCTGCAGCCCTTGCCGTAGCTGAAAATCCAAGTACAGATTGGAATCCTCTCTTCATATATGGTGGAGTTGGACTTGGAAAAACCCACCTTATGCATGCTATTGCTCATTATATTTTGGAAAATCAGAAAGATGCAAGGGTTTTATATGTTACCAGTGAGCAGTTTACGAATGAGGTTATCGAATCCATTAAAGAAGGTGTGCTTGCACCTAAGGAATTTAGAAAGAAATATCGTAATATAGATGCACTGTTAATAGATGATATTCAATTTGTTATAGGAAAGAAGCGTACTGAAGAAGAATTTTTCCATACTTTTAATGAACTCTATCAGGCAGGTAAGCGTATTATTATTTCTTCAGACCGCCCACCTAAGGACTTTACTGACATAGAAGATAGAATAAGGTCAAGATTTGGAAATGGTATGCTTTCAGAGATTATCCTCCTGATTATGAAACCAGAATGGCTATACTAAAGAAACGCTGTGAACTTGAAAATGAACATTTAAGTGATGAAATCCTTGATTATATAGCTACTAATGTCAATTCAAATATAAGAGAGCTTGAAGGTGCCTATAAGAAAGTTACTGCCCTCAATAAGCTTGTAAATGTAAATACAGAAGCTACTCTTGAGATAGCTAAAAATGCACTTAAAGATATAATAAATCCTAATGTAAAAAATGTAATAACAATTGATACTATTATAGATGTGGTTGCTAATCATTATGAGCTTTCAATTGACCAACTACGTTCAGCAAACAGGAGCAGTAATGTAGCATATCCAAGGCAGATTGCAATGTATTTATGCAAACAGCTCACATCTGCTTCACTTAAAGAAATAGCATCTAAACTTGGTAAAAAAGATCACTCTACAATAGTACATGGCATAAGAAAGATAGAAGAAGATCTTGAAGCTGAAAAAAAGACAAATAAGAATGAACTGTCACTTAAACTTGATGTTATTACTAAACTCATTTCTTCTTAAAATATTGTGTATAACTTTGTGATAAATATTGGACAATGTTAATTAGTATGTTTGTAAGCTGTGAATAGCATATTTTGTAATTTTTTCTTTTCCACAGTCTTATAAAGCCATATGAATACTGATTTTATGGGCTTTTTTTGGCTTATAACCATATCCACCCTTCCTACTACTACTAAGTATATATTATATTTATATAGAAATTATCCACCCCTTGAGGGAACATATGCAACTAAGGAGAAAGCTAATGTTAATAAAGAAATAAATCAAAGTGATTTAATTAAAAAGCATCAAATATTGTAATTAAAGCTATTTCTACTAAAACTACCTTACCCATACTTGAATGTATAGTTATTAAGGCTACAGAAAATTCCATTAAATTAATTGCGAATGATATGGAACTTGGAATAGAAACCATAGTTAACGGAGAAATTGTAAATCAGGGAAGCATAGCTCTTAATTCAAGACTTTTTTCTGATATAGTAAGAAAAGCTTCCCTAATAATTTAGTTGAGATTAATACAGATGATAATTATAAAGCAACTATAAAATGTGGTAAGTCTGTATTTACAATATCAGGACAGAGTATAGAGGAATTTCCTGTTTTACCTGAGATTGAAAGAATTAAAAGTATAAAACTTTCACAATTCTCTTTTAAGGAAATGATTAGACAGACCTTATTTTCAATTTCAAATAATGAAAACATGAAGGTAATGACGGGAGAATTACTTGAGGTAAATGAAAACAGCCTTAGAATTATAGCTCTTGATGGACATAGAATATCCATAAGAAAGATTGCTATAGAAGGTGAACATGAGAATATAAAGGCAGTTGTTCCAGGTAAGACTCTTAGTGAAATAAGCAAAATCCTCTCAAGTGAGGTAGCTGATGAGGTAGTTATTTACTTCTCAAACAAACATATAGTATTTGAATTTAGCAATACTACTGTTAATTCAAGGCTTATTGACGGAGAATTCTATAATGTAGACCAGATGATTTCAAGTGATTATGAGACTAAGATTAATGTAAACAGAAGAGAATTGCTTGAAAACATGGATTCTGCCCTTCCTTTCATTACTGAAAAGGAGAAAAAACCTGTAATACTTAATATTACAGATAGTAATATTAATTTAAGCATAAGGACTACTGTCGGAAATATGAACACTGACATAGAGCTTACCAAAGAAGGAAAAGATATAATAATAGGATTTAATCCTGTACTTGTAATGGATGCCTCAAAAGTAATTGAAGATGAAAAATATAGATATTTTCCTTTTTCAATCCAAAAGGCCCCTTTGTTTTATTAGAAAATAAAGAGGAAAGTTATTTATACATAATTCTTCCGGTAAATTTTAATCCTGAAGATATTTAAATATAAACTTGGAGGTATCAATGCAGGTTATTAAAAATTAAAAGATGACAATATTAAATTAGGACAGATTCTAAAGCTTGCAGGTCTTGTAGATAATGGAGTAGAGGCAAAGTATGCCATTCAGAACAGTCTTGTATTTGTGAATGGACAGATAGATACAAGGCGTGGAAGAAAGATAGTTTCAGGAGACATTGTTAAATTTAAGGATGAAGAGATAAAGGTAGAGGCAAATGATAATTAAGTCTCTTTCACTTAATGCTTTTAGAAACATAGATAATATAAATATTGAGTTTGATAGAGGTTTAAATATTATCTATGGAGATAATGCTCAGGGTAAAACTAATATTTTAGAGTCAATTTATGTTGCCGGAACTACAAGGTCACACAAGGGCAGTAAAGACAAAGAAATGATTAAGATAGGAGAAGATGAAGCCCATATAAGAGTTATTTTGGAAAAAGATGATTTAAATAGAAAAATAGATATGCATCTTAAAAAAAGTAAATCAAAAGGGGCAGCAGTTGATGGTATTCCTATTAGTAAATCAGTTGATATATTTGGTATAGTAAGACTTATCTTTTTCTCTCCAGAGGACTTGAGTATGATTAAAAATGGTCCTGCTGAAAGAAGAAGATTTATAGATATGGAACTTTCTCAGATAGAGAAGATATATTTGTATAATCTATCAAAAATACAATAAAAATATTAACTCAGAGGAAATAATCTGCTTAAAACAAATTAGTTATGACAATAGACTTTCTGATACACTTGATGTATGGGATGAACAGCTTGCAGCTACAGGTTCAGAAATTATAAAAAGCAGAAGAAAATTTATATCTGAACTTAATGAAATAATAAAACCTATTCATAGTAAGCTTACAGGTGGAAAGGAAAAACTTGAAATAGAGTACAATCCAAATGTAACTGAGGATAGTTTTGAGGATAAATTGAAATCAGGAAGAAACAGTGATATTTATCAGAAAACTACATTAACAGGTCCTCAAAGAGATGACATAACCTTTTATATCAATAAAAATGATGTGAGAAAATACGGCTCACAGGGACAGCAAAGGAGTACGGCTCTTTCACTTAAGCTCTCTGAGATTGAGCTTTTTAAGGTTAAAACAGGTGATAATCCCATTTTATTATTAGACGATGTGCTTTCAGAACTGGACAGAAGCAGACAGGATTATCTCATTGAAAGTATAGGAGATATCCAGACTATCATTACCTGTACAGGTCTTGAGGAATTTGTTGAAAATAAAAAGGCTAACGGACGAATATATAAGATAAACAGCGGTAAAATAGATAAAAGTGAGGTGTAAAAATGAGTGCAGAATACGGAGCTGATCAGATTCAGATACTTGAAGGGCTTGAGGCGGTTAGAAAAAGACCGGGTATGTACATAGGATCTACTTCTCTTAAGGGACTTCATCACCTTGTATATGAGATAGTGGATAATTCTGTTGACGAGGCTCTGGCAGGAGAATGCAGCCATATAGAAGTATTTATCAATGAAGATAATTCTATAACTGTAGTAGATGACGGAAGAGGTATTCCTGTTGGAATTAACAAAAAGTCAGGTCTTCCTGCGGTTCAGGTTGTATTTACCGTTCTTCATGCCGGTGGAAAGTTCGGTGGCGGTGGATACAAGGTATCAGGAGGACTTCACGGAGTAGGTGCTTCCGTTGTAAATGCTCTTTCTAAATGGCTTGAGGTCTTGGTTGAAACAGACGGAAAGGCCTATAAACAACGCTATGAAAGAGGAAAGGTAGTAACTGAACTTGAAGAATTAGGTGCTACTGACAGACATGGTACTACTGTAACATTTTTACCCGATGAAGAGATATTTGAGGATACTGTTTTTGACTATGCTACCATAAAGCATCGTCTAAGAGAAATGGCTTTTCTTACAAAGGGGCTTAGAATCAGTCTTACAGACAGAAGAGAAGAGGGTAAAAAGACTTATAGCTTCCACTATGAGGGTGGAATTATGGAGTATGTCAGCTACCTTAATAAAAATCAAACAGTTCTCTATGACAAGATTATTTACTGTGAGGGAAAAAAGGGTACAGTTCAGGTAGAAGTGGCACTTCAGCACAATGATGGTTATAACGAGGGCTGCTATAGTTTCGTAAATAATATCAATACTCCTGAGGGTGGTACTCACCTTACAGGCTTTAGAAATGCACTTACAAAGACCTTTAACGAATATGCAAAGCTTATGAAGCTTGTAAAGGATAATGATCCGGCTCTTACAGGTGAGGATATCAGAGAAGGAATGACAGCCATAGTCAGCATCAAGATACCTGAGCCACAGTTTGAGGGACAGACTAAGCAAAAGCTTGGTAACAGCGAGGCTAGGGGAGCAGTTGAAAGCATTGCCGGTGAACAGATTATGATTTTCCTTGAGCAGAATCCTGCTATTGGTAAGATGATAGTTGAAAAGGCACTGTTAGCTCAAAGAGCTAGGGATGCAGCAAGAAAAGCAAGGGATTTAACCAGAAGAAAGACAGCCCTTGAATATATGAATCTTCCGGGCAAGCTTGCTGACTGCTCGGATAAGAACCCTGATAACTGCGAGATTTACCTTGTAGAGGGAGATTCTGCGGGCGGTTCAGCAAAAGATGCAAGAGATAGGGCAACACAGGCTATACTTCCGCTTAGAGGCAAAATCCTTAATGTAGAAAAATCAAGACTGGATAAAATCTTAGAAAATAAAGAGATTCAGTCCATGATAACTGCCTTTGGTACAGGAATTCATGAAGACTTTGATATAACTAAGCTTAGATACAAGAAAATCATTATAATGACTGATGCGGATATAGACGGAGCTCACATAGATACATTGATGCTCACCTTTATCTATCGTTTCATGCCTGAGCTTATAAGAAAGGGACATGTATACCTTGCACAGCCGCCTCTTTACAAGGTGGAAAAGGGCAATAAAATCTGGTATGCATACAATGATAAAGAGCTTGATAACATAATGTCTGAAATCGGAAGAGATAGCAACAATAAGATTCAGCGTTATAAGGGTCTTGGAGAAATGGATGCAGAACAGCTTTGGGAGACAACCATGGATCCTGAAAGGCGTGTGCTTCTTAAGGTTATTATGGATGAAGAAAATGCTTCTGAGATAGATTTAACCTTTAATACCCTTATGGGAGATAAGGTTGAGCCAAGAAGGGAATTTATCGAGCAAAATGCTAAGTATGTAAGGAATTTGGATATATAAATCCGGATTATTAAAGTAAAAGTCTAAGTAAAAATTCCCCATAAGTCACAGACCTGTTGTGTCGTATAACACAATAGAATACTGTATTTTAGGTCTGTGACTATGAGGGATATTACCAAACATTTGCAAAATATTTAGTCTAATCCGAAAAAACTAAATAAATTAATATTTGAAATATAACTTATGATTAAAAAGTAAATCAATTATAAAAAGTAACAATGCCTCCAAGTTGACAAGATATTTTATATAAATCTGAACAGTCTGATGAACTGTAACTTTTCCAACTTTCAGTAATGTTATAAACTAATTCATATTTGAAAAAAAGTAAGTAAGCTATTAGTGCAAGAATTGAAACAGTATATTATAAATTCAACCATATAATCACCTCCATTATCATCAGTATATTACAAAATAAGATTTTTCTAAAGTATGTTATTTAATTTGAATTTATGGTATAATACTGTATTAGAGTGAGAAAACTGAAATTTGAGACTTTATAAATATTTCAAGGAAAAGGATAAGAGAATGGACGAGAATATTTTTGACAGGATTAACGAAGTAGACTTAAAGAAGACTATGGAAGATTCCTACATAGACTATGCTATGTCAGTAATTGCGTCTCGTGCCCTTCCTGATGTGAGGGACGGACTTAAGCCTGTACAAAGAAGAATACTGTATGCAATGAAGGAGCTTTCCAATACTCCTGATAAGCCACATAGAAAATGTGCCAGAATTGTCGGCGATACCATGGGTAAATACCATCCGCATGGCGACAGTTCTATTTATGGAGCCCTTGTAAATCTTGCTCAGAGTTGGTCTACCAGGTATATGCTTGTAGACGGACATGGAAACTTCGGCTCTGTGGACGGAGACGGGGCAGCAGCTATGAGGTACACAGAGGCAAGGCTTAGCAAGATTTCCGTGGAAATGCTTTCTGACATTGAAAAGGATACAGTTGATTTCACTCCTAACTTCGATGAAACAGAAAAAGAGCCTACAGTACTTCCATCAAGATATCCTAACCTCCTTGTAAATGGAGCATCAGGTATAGCAGTTGGTATGGCTACCAATATTCCGCCACATAACCTTACAGAGGTTATAGATGCAGTAAATAAGATAATAGACAATAAGGTGTTAGAAGACAGAGATACCGAAATAGATGAAATACTTCAGATAGTGAAAGGTCCTGACTTCCCAACAGGTGCGCACATCTTAGGAAGAGCCGGTATAGAAGAGGCCTATAGGACAGGAAGAGGCAAGATTATAGTTCGTGCGGTGACAGACATAGAGCCTATGGTAAATGGCAAACCGCATAGTTGTGACCGAACTACCTTATCTTGTCAATAAAGCAAGACTCATAGAGTACATTGCCGACATGGTAAAAAATAAGAGAATAGATGGAATTACCGAGCTGCGTGATGAGTCAAACAGAAGTGGTATGCGCATTTGTATCGAGTTAAGGCGTGATGTAAATCCAAATATCATTCTTAAAAAATTATATAAGCATACACAGTTACAGACTACCTTTGGAACAAATATGCTTGGACTTGTAAATAATGAGCCTGTGGTTATGAACCTTAAGCAGATGCTTGGTTTCTACCTTGAGCATCAGGAAAATGTAGTAAGAAGAAGAAGTCAGTATGAGCTTAACAAGGCAGAAGAGAGAGCCCATATATTAAAGGGACTGCTTATGGCTCTTGATTATATAGATGAAGTTATAAGCATAATCAGAGGTTCAAAGACTACTGCAGAGGCAAAAGAAAAACTCATCGAGAGATTCAGCCTTGATGATGTACAGGCTCAGGCTATAGTTGATATGCGTCTTAGAGCTCTTACAGGTCTAGAAAGAGAGAAGCTTCAGGGCGAATATGACAGCTTACAGGAAAGAATTAAAGAATTAAAAGAAATACTTGCGGATGTCAAGAAATTGCTTGGAGTAATAAAAGAAGAAATAAATGTAATCCGTGATAAATACGGTGATGAAAGAAGAAGCCAGATAGTAGCTGATGATTCAGACATTACCAATGATGACCTCATTCCTGACGAAAATACCGTAATTGCAATGACAAATATGGGATACATCAAGAGAATGACTACAGATAATTTCAAAAGCCAGAACAGAGGCGGTAAGGGAATTAAGGGAATGCAGACCATTGAGGAGGATTTTATAGAAGATCTTCTTATGACTACAACCCACCACTATATACTTTTCTTTACCAACAAGGGCAGGGTGTACAGGCTTAAAGCTTATCAGATACCGGAAGCCAGCCGTACCGCCAGAGGAACAGCTATGGTAAATCTCTTGCAGCTTCAGCCGGAGGAGCAGGTAACCGCAGTTATAAACATTAGAAAAGAAAAGACTGACGGATATTTATTTATGGCTACAAAGAGGGGAATAGTTAAAAAGACTGCCCTTAGTGAATATTCAAATATAAGAAAGACAGGCTTGCAGGCTATTAATCTAAGAGAAGATGATGACCTCATAGAAGTAAAACTTACTAACAACGAAAACGATGTCTTCCTTATAACAAAGAACGGAATGTGCATTAGATTTAACGAAAAAGATGTACGTCCTACAGGCAGAGCTTCTATGGGTGTAATCGGTATGACAATAGACGATACTGATGAAATAGTTGCAATGCAGCTTGATGACCAGGGAGAACAGCTCCTTATAGTCTCTGAAACGGACTTGGAAAGAGAACGGAAATAAAAGAATTTACCACCCAGCACCGTGGCGGAAAGGGTGTAAAATGCTACAAGATAGTGGAAAAGACAGGTCTTGTTATAGGTGCTAAGTCAGTAAATGACAATAACGAGATTATGCTTATCACAAAAGCCGGAATTATCATCCGCATGGCAGTGGAAAGCATCTCAATACTTGGAAGAATTACATCAGGTGTTAAGCTTATGAATGTAGACGGAGACAATGTAATTGCAAAGATTGCAAAGGTGCGTGAGGATGACAAGGCAGTTGAAGAAGACACAGAAGAAACTGAAAACAGTAATAACTAAGATAGTGAATTAATTAAACCAAATATCTGTAAAATATAGTAATTAAGACTTGAGGTTTAACCACGATATCTCGCAAATAATTTGAATTAAACATTGAAAATGCTAAGTAAGGGATAAATCTCAGACTTAGCATTTTTAATAGAAATGAGGTTATATGTTATTTGAAGAAATTATGGAAAGACAAGATGATAAGAAAATAGTAAGTCTCTGCAAAAAGCTAAATAAGAAGTGTTCATTTGCAAGTGGAGCAGATGCAGCTAATTTATGTGAACTTGCATATAGGCTGTATGTTATGGGAGCTAAGGAAGATGCCTTAAAGGTTTGTGAGTTTAGCAATATAGATATTCCTACAAAGATAAACTACAATGTGTGGGATTTCATTCTATTTATATGGGGGCTTGAGGCTTATATTTATAACGAGGATGGAAGAAGTGAAGATAAGGAATACAGGGTATCACTGATGAAGAAAGTTTGGTCAACTCCAAAAAATGCATTAGATACCGAAGAAAAGGCTTGGGATTTTATACAGAAAATATTTGCAAGAAAAACTTTTGAAGATGTTTGTGATATACAGGCAATAGAAGAAGCTGAGGCAGAAGGCGATAAGAAATCAGCCAATGCTATGCGTCTAACTGCACTTTACAACATGATTGGATATGGGATAATAGGTTTTTGTCCGGAGTTAGAGAAAAATAATGATGAGCTGAATACAAAGATTAGAGAATATATAGTGTGTCTACAGTAAAATAGAATTTGCGGAGGTAATTATTTGAGATATATACTTTTACTGCGTGGAATAAATGTAGGAGGGAAGAATAAGGTGTCTATGAGTAACTTCAAAGAACTTTTGAAAAAAATTCAGGGTTTAAGAATGTTACTCCTACATAAATAGTGGAAATTTGTTTTTGATAGCGATGAGGACCAGGAAAGTTGTGTCAGTAATATAAGGTATTTATTAGAAACTAACTACGATTTTTTTCTATTCCATTTGCCTTACTCACCAACATAGAGCCTGTCTAGATGTTTATTGGCAGAGCCTGTACGTTCTGTTTGACGAGCATAAGTACGCTCGTGTTAGCAGCTGATGTGTAAATGATTTATAGTAAATGCATAACGCTCGCTGTAGTTGATTAGTCACGTATTTGACTAATATAATGTCCAGACTCGCTCCGGCTTTTTCTGATAGAGCTGTTTTAGAATAGTTCTAGTTATCGTAAAAATAAAGGCGTCAAGTTTATGTTGCTGAGCAACATTGACGTTCGCTATACAAGTGTCAACATGTAATAAACTGATAATGCTCGCTTAGTCAATTTCTGCCTACAAACAGAGTTTGTCGATAGAGCCTGTCTTTAGAATAGTTCAATATACAGAAGACGAAGAAAAAAATATATTCAGGAGAGTTTTTGTTCTATGGCTGTGATTTAGATGAATGTAGTATTTTAATATTTGACAGAACAGTTTATGAAGGTGATTTTTCGGGAAAAAGCCGTTAGTTTACAAGATTATATAAAGAGTATTCAAACGTAGAGTTTGAAATTTTTGACAGAAGGATACTTTGGATATTGTACAACTTATACAGGATGGATTTGGGGCAAAAGGAAAAAGAGCCTGTGTCAGGAATTATGTATATTTGGAATAACGGTGATATGGTATATCATATAAACTAGTAATTTGTAGGGCTAATGTGTTTGTTTTTGACTAAGTTACGCCTTCGCTGATAAATGTCCAGACTCGCCCGGTTTTTCTATAAGATGTTGTTATAATTTGATGCTGTTGACGAAAAACCCTAACGCGCTGCTTAGGCATTATCAGCTCCGGCTGTTAAATTGATTAATGACTACAAACAAACACATCAGCCACATGGGGGCAGGTGGGGGTGGCTGTCTTTAATTTGGCATTCGAGTTGTAATTTGCACAAATTTAAGGTATCAGCTCCGAATGATAAATTCTAAGCGAGCGCATTAGGTTTTTCGTGAGTTTTGTAATTATAGTATAGCTACTAACAGAAAAACCGGAGCGAGTCTAAAATGTTATCATTCGGAGCGTCAACTTTGTCTAATGTGTCCATACCGATAAATTAGAATTTATGGAGTTAATGCATGATTATTTTAGAAATGAATCTGAATGATATTGAAAGAGTATTAAAGTTATACATTGATTATTATAATAATTACGAAGGATATTGCTGGACAGAGGAAAAAGCAAGAAAAAAAGACTTAAACAAGTATTATCTATAATGGATTCTTTTTTTCATTGATTATGAAAACAGAAGAAGATATTGTTATTGGTTTTGCTATGGGATATTTTAAAACAGTATGATGACATTATAGGATACATTTTGGAAGAAATTATTATTGCAGCAGAATATCAGCGAAAAAGGATATGGAAGTCTTTTGTTAAAAGAGATTGAAACTAAAGTTAGAGAAAAGAGTGCTTGTTGCATAGAGTTGCAAGCAGTCAATGATGAATTAGATGAAAAAAATATTACACTAAAGCAGGTTATAAAAAAATGCTGCTAATTTCATAATCAAAAGTAAAATGGTTTAAAGAAGAAAAATTAGATTATATAGGAGAAATTAAAATACAACACTATATATAGGTAGAAACAATATCATGACCACAAATTGTATTAAATGAGCAAACAATTAATAAAATTTTTAAAAAGTAGTTGACATTAACTTTCTCTTTTGGTACACTTATATATGCACTCGCTTAGCGGATGCATATAATTTAATAAAGAAATCGCATTGTTCGGTTTTTGGAGAAATACTCAAGAGGCCGAAGAGGCGCCCCTGCTAAGGGTGTAGGTCGCGTGAGCGGCGCGAGGGTTCGAATCCCTCTTTCTCCGTTCCTTTTTGAAATAAAATTAAAAAAAGTGTTGACAGGAGCCAAACAATGTGATACAATGACAAAGCTGAATTGCTGAGAGGCAATAAAGTAAAAGAACCTTGATAACTAAATAGTGAGACAATCTTGAAAATTCAAACGAACGCGTATAAGTAGTAATACTTGTACACCTTTAAAAAACAGTAAAAATTATTGACTTTAGCCGGTCAATAACGGAATAAGCAAGAGATGATAAATGTCAGCTTGTTCTGACGAAGGCAAACACTTTTTATGAGAGTTTGATCCTGGCTCAGGATGAACGCTGGCGGCGTGCCTAACACATGCAAGTCGAACGGAGATTACAGACGGAAGTTTTCGGATGGAAGACTGTAATTCTTAGTGGCGGACGGGTGAGTAACGCGTGGGCAACCTGCCCTATACAGGGGGATAGCAGCTGGAAACGGCTGGTAAGACCGCATAAGTCGGTTAAACCGCATGGTTTGACTGGGAAATGAGCAATCAGGTATAGGATGGGCCCGCGTCCGATTAGCCAGTTGGCAGGGTAAAAGCCTACCAAAGCAACGATCGGTAGCCGGACTGAGAGGTCGGACGGCCACATTGGGACTGAGACACGGCCCAAACTCCTACGGGAGGCAGCAGTGGGGGATATTGCACAATGGAGGGAACTCTGATGCAGCGACGCCGCGTGAGTGAAGAAGTATTTCGGTATGTAAAGCTCTATCAGCAGGGAAGATGATGACGGTACCTGACTAAGAAGCCCCGGCTAACTACGTGCCAGCAGCCGCGGTAATACGTAGGGGGCAAGCGTTATCCGGATTTACTGGGTGTAAAGGGAGCGCAGGCGGTTTGGCAAGTTGAGAGTGGAAGCAGGGGGCTCAACCCCCTGACTGCTCCCAAAACTGTTAAACTTGAGTATGGGAGAGGCAGGCGGAATTCCTAGTGTAGCGGTGAAATGCTTAGATATTAGGAAGAACACCGGTGGCGAAGGCGGCCTGCTGGACCAAAACTGACGCTGAGGCTCGAAAGCGTGGGTAGCAAACAGGATTAGATACCCTGGTAGTCCACGCTGTAAACGATGAATACTAGGTGCTGGGAGGCATAAGCCTTTCGGTGCCGCCGCAAACGCATTAAGTATTCCACCTGGGGAGTACGTTCGCAAGAATGAAACTCAAAGGAATTGACGGGGACCCGCACAAGCGGTGGAGCATGTGGTTTAATTCGACGCAACGCGAAGAACCTTACCCGGTCTTGAGATCCTCCTGAATACGGAGTAATGTCTGTAGTCCTTCGGGACAGGAGAGACAGGTGGTGCATGGTTGTCGTCAGCTCGTGTCGTGAGATGTTGGGTTAAGTCCCGCAACGAGCGCAACCCCTGTTTTCAGTAGCCAGCGGTTAGCCGGGCACTCTGGAAAGACTGCCGAGGATAACTCGGAGGAAGGCGGGGATGACGTCAAATCATCATGCCCCTTATGACCGGGGCTACACACGTGCTACAATGGCAGTTACAGAGGGAAGCGAAGGCGTGAGCCGGAGCGAATCCCAGAAAGGCTGCCTCAGTTCGGATTGTAGTCTGCAACTCGACTACATGAAGCTGGAATCGCTAGTAATCGCGAATCAGAATGTCGCGGTGAATACGTTCCCGGGTCTTGTACACACCGCCCGTCACACCATGGGAGTCGGAAATGCCCGAAGTCAGTGGCCTAACCGCAAGGGAGGAGCTGCCGAAGGCAGGTCTGGTGACTGGGGTGAAGTCGTAACAAGGTAGCCGTATCGGAAGGTGCGGCTGGATCACCTCCTTTCTAAGGAAGAAGAAGTAGGGATTGTCTTACTGTCTAGTTATCAATGATAACTTATTATCAACGAGCAACGTGGATGCGAAAGAAAAATTTGTGAAAGCTTGCTTTCGGATAAATTTTTATGAGCAGACACACTGCGACTGACTCTAGCGAGGACGAACGAAGTGAGTTCGAGCTAGGAGGAAGGCGTGAGTTGCGAGTTTTGGATAACGAAATATTTCTAGTGGCGATGCGTCTAGGGGTCACACCCGTTCTCATCCCGAACACGAAGGTTAAGGCCTAGGCGGCCGATGGTACTGCACTGGAGACGGTGTGGGAGAGTAGGTGGCTGCTAGATTTATGGGGGTATAGCTCAGTTGGGAGAGCACCTGCCTTGCAAGCAGGGGGTCAAGGGTTCGAATCCCTTTATCTCCACTCAGGATATTATCCTGAAATGTACCTTGAAAACTGCATACCGAACAAATATTTATGCAAGTATGATTTCATTTAAGAAATTGTACAGCTAGATATGAAACAACATCGAGAAGTTGTTTTCTTGACAAACACGAGTCGAAGACAAATGTTAATAGAGAGAACAATAAAACAATGTATTTATTAAAAAGATTTAATGCTGATACGCTAGTCAGTGTTAAATTAAAGAGAACCATAATGAGTTATCTAAAATACCGTTGAGATGGGTCACTCGCAGAAATGCTTCGCATTTCACGCTCGTGATAGGCGTTTCGTAGAAACGCCTCCTCCACGGCACACACCGTCGCCTGCAAGCAAGCTTGCGTCGCCGGAGATGTTCCGTAGAGCATTCCCATCTCAACTTAAGGTCAAGATTACAAGGGCGCAGGGCGGATGCCTTGGCACCAGGAGCCGAAGAAGGACGTGATAAGCTGCGAAAAGCTGCGGGGAGGAGCAAATATCCATTGATCCGCAGGTATCCGAATGGGGAAACCCGGCAGAAAGAACTTCTGTCACCGTATGATGAATCCATAGTCATACGGAGGGAACCCGGCGAACTGAAACATCTAAGTAGCCGGAGGAAGAGGAAGAAACATCGAATCCCTAAGTAGTGGCGAGCGAAAGGGGACGAAGCCCAAACCAAGGATTTATCCTTGGGGTTGAGGACCACATACGAAGAAGCAGTAGGTAGCAGAACGGTTTTGGGAAAGCCGGCCATAGAGAGTGAAAGCCTCGTATGCGAAACAGACTGTGATTCAGTGGCATCCGGAGTACTACGGGACACGAGAAACCCCGTAGGAAGCAGGGGGGACCACCCCCCAAGGCGAAATACTACCTGGTGACCGATAGAGTATAGTACCGTGAGGGAAAGGTGAAAAGAACCCCGGGAGGGGAGTGAAAGAGAACCTGAAACCCTGTGTCTACAAGCTGCGGAAGAGCGACTAACGCTCGACCGTGTACTTTTTGTAGAACGGTCCGGCGAGTTGCCGTTGCTGGCAGGTTAAGTACTTAAGGTACGGAGCCGAAGGGAAACCAAGTCTTAACAGGGCGGTAAGTCAGTAACGGCAGACCCGAAACCGGGTGACCTACCCATGGCCAGGATGAAGTCTGCGTAAAAGTGGATGGAGGTCCGAACACACGTCTGTTGAAAAAGGCGGTGATGAGCTGTGGGTAGCGGAGAAATTCCAATCGAACTCGGAGATAGCTGGTTCTCCCCGAAATAGCTTTAGGGCTAGCCTCGGTATAGTCTAATGGAGGTAGAGCACTGAATCGCTGCGGGGGCGTCAAAGTCTACCAATGCGTATCAAACTCCGAATGCCATATAGATGTTTACCGGGAGTCAGACTGTATGAGATAAGTCGGACAGTCAAAAGGGAAACAGCCCAGACCATCTGCTAAGGTCCCAAAGTGTATGTTAAGTGGTAAAGGATGTGGGGTTTCGAAGACAACTAGGATGTTGGCTCAGAAGCAGCCATTCATTCAAAGAGTGCGTAATAGCTCACTAGTCGAGAGGTCCTGCGCCGAAAATGTCCGGGGCTGAAACATAACACCGAAGCAATGGAACATACTTTTAGGTATGTTGGTAGGGGAGCATTGATAACACGAAGAAGCGGTACCGTAAGGAGCCGTGGAGGGTTATCAAGAGAGAATGCCGGAATGAGTAGCGAGATGAAGGTGAGAATCCTTCAGGCCGTATATCCAAGGTTTCCAGGGTAAAGCTGATCTTCCCTGGGGAAGTCGGGACCTAAGCTCAGGCTGAGAAGCGTAGGCGATGGACAACTGGTTGATATTCCAGTACCTCTGGCTGTCAGAAATGTGGGGACACGGAGATTCAGGGAGTGCCTGTAAAGGATTCAGGTGCAAGCATGGTTTATGCCGGGCAGGCAAATCCGTCCGGGTAAGTGAACTGTGTGATGCGGACCGAAATATAAGTAGGGAAGCTCCTGGGAGAGCCGTCGAGAAAAGCCGCTATTGTGTAGTCAGAGCCCGTACCGTAAACCGACACAGGTGGATGGGGAGAGTATCCCAAGGCCGGCGGGAGAAGCATTGTTAAGGAACTCGGCAAAATGGCCCCGTAAGTTCGCGATAAGGGGTGCCTGTAGAGATACAGGCCGCAGAGAATAGGCTCAAGCAACTGTTTAGCAAAAACACAGGTCTATGCGAAACCGTAAGGTGATGTATATGGGCTGACGCCTGCCCGGTGCTGGAAGGTTACGGGGAGTGCTTAGGAGCAATCCGAAGGTACGAACTTAAGCCCCAGTAAACGGCGGCCGTAACTATAACGGTCCTAAGGTAGCGAAATTCCTTGTCGGGTAAGTTCCGACCCGCACGAAAGGCGTAATGATTTGAGCGCTGTCTCAACAATGCACCCGGTGAAATTGAAGTACCAGTGAAGATGCTGGTTACCTGCGCCAAGACGGAAAGACCCCTATGGAGCTTTACTCCATCTTGGTACTGGGATTAGATATATGATGTACAGGATAGGTGGGAGACAAAGAAGCAGGGACGCCAGTTTCTGCGGAGTCAATGTTGGGATACCACCCTTCGTGTATCTGGTTTCTAACCTTTGCCCGTTATCCGGGCAGGGGACAATGCCAGGAGGGGAGTTTGACTCAGGGCGGTCGCCTCCGAAAGTGTATCGGAGGCGCTCAAAGGTTCCCTCAGAATGGTTGGAAACCATTCGCAGAGTGTAAAGGCAGAAGGGAGCTTGACTGCGACACCGACGGGTGGAGCAGGTACGAAAGTAGGACTTAGTGATCCGGTGGTATGTAAGTGGGAATGCCATCGCTCAACGGATAAAAGCTACCCTGGGGATAACAGGCTTATCACTCCCAAGAGTTCACATCGACGGAGTGGTTTGGCACCTCGATGTCGGCTCATCGCATCCTGGGGCTGTAGTAGGTCCCAAGGGTTGGGCTGTTCGCCCATTAAAGCGGTACGCGAGCTGGGTTCAGAACGTCGTGAGACAGTTCGGTCCCTATCTGGCGCAGGCGCAGGATATTTGAGGAGAGCCGTCCTTAGTACGAGAGGACCGGGATGGACGAACCGCTGGTAGACCAGCTGCAGTGCCAGCTGCACGGCTGGGAAGCCAAGTTTGGCAGGGATAAACGCTGAAGGCATCTAAGCGTGAAGCCCCCTCCAAGATAAGATATCCCATAGCGTAAGCTAATAAGACCCCTTAGAGAGTATGAGGTTGATAGGTCAGTGGTGTAAGCGGAGTAATCCGTGTGCCTTCTGATACTAATAGGTCGAAGGCTTGACCAAAGAAAAGGAAAGATGTTGATTCGGTTGCAGTTTTCAAGGTATATTAGTTTGGCCCAATGGCTCAGTTGGTTAGAGCGCTGCCCTGTCACGGCAGAGGTCGCGGGTTCGAGTCCCGCTTGGGTCGTTAATATCTTCGGATATTATTTATGGGGTCTTAGCTCAGCTGGGAGAGCATCTGCCTTACAAGCAGAGGGTCACAGGTTCGAGCCCTGTAGGCCCCATTTACTTTAATTACTTATTAGATATGCCGATGTGGCTCAATTGGCAGAGCAGCTGATTTGTAATCAGCAGGTTATCGGTTCGAGTCCGATCATCGGCTTTTTTGGGTGGATTCCCGAGTGGCCAAAGGGAGCAGACTGTAACTCTGTTAGCATAGCTTTCGAAGGTTCGAATCCTTCTCCACCCACTTTAGAAAATAGTAGGACAGTGCAATATTCCAAGATATTTTCTAAACTTAATATCGCGGGGTGGAGCAGTCTGGAAGCTCGTCGGGCTCATAACCCGAAGGTCATAGGTTCAAATCCTGTCCCCGCAATTTTTTGCCCAGATAGCTCAGTCGGTAGAGCAAGGGACTGAAAATCCCTGTGTCGCTGGTTCGATTCCGGCTCTGGGCATTTTGTCTTGTTAGACGATAATTTAATATGGGACATTAGCTCAGCCGGTAGAGCACTTGACTTTTAATCAAGGTGTCGGGGGTTCGATTCCCCCATGTCTCAGAAGAGAGAAAAGGCTTAAACTCAGTAGTTTCAAGGGTTTGAGCCTTTTTCTTATTTTTGCTTTCTGTCCTGATTTTGACGATTTTGGCGAAAATAAAAGTATCATTTTCGTATCAAAGTATCATTTTCGTATCATGAGAAGATTAAAAATCTAAAGCCTTACCCACTATATCTTGTGTCTGCTCCTTTTCCTCAATAACATGATTATAAACCTCTATTACCATCTTATCAGTGTCGCCTAAGAGCCTTGCTATCTTAGGTATAGATATCTCAGGAATCATATAACAAAGGCTTGCGCAGTAGTTATGTCTGAATATATGAGCAGTAAGTCCGTCAATAGGTTCATTGCTAACTTTTTGCATAGCCTTAACAATCCTTGCCCACTTCCTCGTATACATCGACTTGGTAATATATGACTTGTGCCCGGATGGAAAAAGTATATCCGTATCTATTGAGTCAATGTATTCAGCTACAAAGTCATATATCTTATCGGGTATTGGAACTGTACGGTGTCCATGTACTGTCTTAGGTGCCTTAACGAAGGTTTCTGTATCAGTAAAAGCCAATGCCTTCAGAGAAATGGTAAAGAAATATTGTACATTTGTAAATATAAAGCTTGATGAAGCATTAGACGGGAAGTCATGCCATGAGTTATGCAGACAAGGCAGAACTTAAGATTACACAGGGAGAAAGCAGCAGTGTTACCAGAAAAGTGGATAATTCCTAGTGCAATAACAAGCATTCTTGACAGTATAGAGGTAGCAAAGAATAGATATAAAGAGGATGATTTATACGAAAACTATAATTACTTTGTTGATGAACTTGGCGAAAGAATGTCAAAAAGTAACTATGCGGATATGTTCAAAAAATCACTAAAAACAGCTGAAACATATCTTTCAGGGAATTATGAATTTGTGTCTAAATGTTTTTTGAAAAGGAAGAAGGCGAATACAAGGAGAATGAAGAAAAGGCAGTAAAAGGAGCGAATGAAGGCTCAGCAGTTTTTACCGAAGCATATTTAAGAGACTGGTATAGTACACATAATTTTAAAATCGATGCCAATGTAGCAATGAGGCTAACTCCTGAAAGCCTTCGTTGAATATGCCGGGCGGTTCTAGCATAAAAGTACATCAGAATGCAGAAGGCGGCATATGGAATAGGCCAATACTTGCAACTTTTGCCGAGAAAGGACCAGAGGCTGCCATACCGCTTGATAGAAGCAACCGTGCAATATCTTTGTGAG
The DNA here is from genome assembly GCA_916439065.1 of uncultured Catonella sp. Taxonomy (GTDB): domain Bacteria; phylum Bacillota; class Clostridia; order Lachnospirales; family Lachnospiraceae; genus Catonella. The sequence continues at coordinate 48,649 of CAKAGD010000001.1, read as the reverse complement.
AACAGGATGGTACATATCTTGGGATGAATCACCGAATTGACAGTGTTGATTTAAGGAATGCGTCACATATTAAGGTGGGTAAATAGATGGTTAAAGTAGGTTCAGCAAGAATAGACGGGAATGGTAACGCAAACTAGGGCAAGTTGGTGGCTAGACAGGAAGGGAAGCAGCAGAAGAGCCTTATTACAGCCATAGGATGGGCTGGTATATGCTCCGTCAAAAAGAGGCAGCAGCCACAAGGAAGATAGGCCTTGTGATGGTTAAATCCTGCCTCAATAACAATATAGGCTATGACCAGTCCGAACGCTACGGAGTGATTAATTGCCTTAAGAAGTGCGGGAGAATCGCAAAAATCAACGAGCCCACAGAGGCAGACTGCTCAAGTTTAGTAAGGGCAGGCTGGAATAACTGTTGATGACTTCAATACAGCTAGTGAAGTTAGTAAAAAAAAGTTCCGTAATATATAAATGATATATATCTACTGACAGCAAAGCAATGATATCTCAGAGGGTCAAAGATGTATTTAATAGTTTAGTTTTCCGGACAAATTATTCCCATTAATTTTTCAATCATGCAATGAAGAAGTCTGCTCCTTTCACTATCGGCAGCCTTATAAAACATTTCTTTACCACTTCTTCGGCTTGTAATAAGTCCTCCAGCCTTTAATTGTTTTAAATGATGTGAAACGGCAGGACTAGACATATTAACCATAGCACTTATGTTAAGAACGCAGTCTTCACAGTGGCATAACAGCCAGAAAATACGAAGCCTGCTTCCGTCACCAAGCATTTTAAACACTTCAGCAGTTAAATTAAAATCATCAATTATTGCAAGACGGGCAAGTGCATCTTCGTGATGCTTTTCATGGTGGTGATCATGCGGTAAGTGAAAGTCTGACATATGTAATCTCCTGATAAATGTTTAAGTACAGTTTATTTGTTTTTATATATATTGTCAAGATTTGAGAGAGGGTTGTCTAATTCCAATATGTACTTTAATTGAATAAAAGCTGAATATAGTCTATAATTATGACATTGCTACAGTATTATATTATTAAATAAAATTATAAGGAGACCAGATATGAAAGTACTAAAATCTCCGTTTAACCTTATTGGCAAGATTGGAACATTGTCAGCAGTTCTAATCATTGTAACAGGAGAAACCGGAATCATATCATTTAAAAGCGTGGCATTAAGAGTTTTTTCATATATTTTTCTTGGAATCTGTACAGGTATTTTTATCTTATACAGTAGAGAGTGATAATAAGCTTAGAAAGTTAAAGATAGATGGAAATTATTTTGAAGCTGAGATATTGAATATGAATGAAGTATTTATCGGTTTTAAAATTGGAGGAATTAAATGTTGTAGATTTGATTACAGCTATTTTAATGATGAAGGTGAAACTGTAAATGGCAGAAGCAGAATTGTATATATGAGCATAAATGATTATATGTATGCAAAAACTTTAAGAAGTGATGAACTGAGCAGGATATTCAAAGTGAAGGTTTATGTATGGAAGAATGATAAAAATAAATATATGTCAGAGGTCTATAAGATAAAAGATTAGAAAATCACATATAATCACATAAGAAAGGGGTAAGAATTATGTATGAAAAGGAAGTAGAAGAACTTCAGAAGATTGTAGACGACAGCAGTAGAACCATCTTCTTTGGAGGAGCAGGAGTGTCTACTGAGAGCGGAATACCTGACTTTAGGAGTGCTGATGGGCTTTATCATCAGGAATACAAATATTCTCCTGAGCAGATTATAAGCCATAGTTTTTTTCTCAGATACCCTGAAGCTTTCTATGAGTTTTATAAGGATAAGATGATGTACCTCTCTGCAAAGCCAAATCCTGCCCACATTAAGCTTGCCGAGCTTGAAAAAGCAGGAAAATTATCAGCTGTAGTAACTCAGAATATAGATGGACTTCACCAGCTGGCAGGCAGTAAGAAGGTGTATGAGTTACACGGAAGCATACATAGGAATTATTGTATGAAATGTGGAAAGTTTTACGATGCAGACCATATAAAAAACTCTGATGGAGTTCCTCTTTGTGAGTGTGGCGGTGTTGTGAAGCCTGATGTAGTGCTCTATGAAGAAGGCCTTGACCAAAATGTAATTCAAAGGGCAGTTATGGCTATTTCAACAGCGGATACCCTTATTATAGGAGGAACTTCTTTAGTTGTATATCCTGCAGCAGGCTTTGTAGATTATTTTCATGGAAAACACCTTGTTGTGATTAATAAGTCGGAGACAGGTAGAAATGTAAATGCAGAACTGGTAATAAAGGCTCCTATTGGAGAGATAATGAAGGGAATAAGGGTGTGAAGTTAATTTGCCTATTTAGTTTTTACTAATGCAATTGTAAGTATTCTATGGTAGAATAGTAAACCGTAGAATAAATGGAGGTAAAATTGTGAAAATAGCACTAATTGGGGCAGGCCAAAGAGGAATGATTTACGCCGGGTATATGGCAGAGAGTTTTGGGGAAGAAATAGCAGCTGTAGTTGAACCAAATGAAATAAGAAGAAATATAGCTAAGGAAAAGTTTGATATTAAGGATGAAAATGTATTTACTAATTCAGAAGAATTTTTTGAAAAGGGGAAATTAGCAGATATAGTTATAATTGCTTCAATGGATAGAGACCATTACGAACAAGTAATGCAGGCTCTTGACTGTGGATATGACATTCTTTTGGAAAGCCAATATCACCTAAGCCTGATGAATGCCTTAGAATAGAAAAAAAAGCGCACGAAGTTGGAAGAAAAATTACAGTCTGTCATGTATTAAGATACACTAGCTTTTTTTCTGAAATTAAAAATATTATAGATTCAGGTGAGTTAGGAAAAGTAATGACCATCCAACATGCTGAAAATATTGGAAATTTCCACATGGCACATTCATTTGTAAGAGGAAATTGGAGAAATAGTGAGGAATCCAGTCCTATAATAATGCAGAAATCCTGTCATGACATGGATATTCTTGTATGGCTTGTAGGAAGTGGAGCTAAGAAGATATCCTCTTTTGGAAGCCTTGACTATTTTAAAGAAGAAAATGCGCCTGAGGGAAGTTCAACAAGATGTTTAGATTGTAAAAAGGCCTCTGTCTGCCGCTTTGATGCAAAAAAAGCCTATCTTGAGATTGCGGGAAGATGGCCTGCAACAGTGCTTACAAGCAATCAAAGTGAGGAGGGAATAGTAAAAGCTTTAAAGGAAGGTCAGTATGGAAGATGTGTATATAGATGTGATAACAATGTCTGTGATCATCAGGTAAGCATAATTGAATTTGAAAATGGTGTGACAGCAACCTTTCAGCTAAGCGGATTCACAAATAAGATTCATAGAACCATAAAGGTTATGTGTGAAGATGGAGATATCTATGGAGATGATGCAAAAGCCACAATAATAGTCACCAAATATTCTTCAAATGGAAGGTACGAAGGCGAATCAAAAGAAATTCATACGAATGCTGGAGAAGGTGGACATGGCGGTGGTGATTATGGAATAGTGAAGGATTTTATTGAGGGATTGAAGTCAGGAGACTTAGATAGCAGATCCTCTATTGACCGTTCAGTCGAAAGTCATATAATGGCATATGCAGCAGAAAAATCAAGGGTAGAAAATAAAACGATAAATATCAAAGAATTGAAGAAAGAATTAATGGCGAATGAGTCTTGAAATAAGGGAAATTAGACTTGGAGATAAGGACTATAAGTATACACTGGAGCGAAAAACTGTTAAAAATATAAATCTAAGGATAAAACCAGGTGAAATCATATATGTTTCAGCGAATAGAAGAGTTTCAGTGAATGTAATTGAGAAATTTATAAAAAGTAAAGAACTTTTTATATTGGAAGCTTTAAAAAAGTTTGAAAAAGCTGGAGAAATAGGAGAAACCGCCTCTAAAAATAAGTTATAATACAGGAGATGAACTGATTTATTTTGGCAAAAAACTAAAGCTAAAAATAGTTAAATCACCTAAAGAAAGTGTAAAAGCAAGTGGAGAGAGTCTGTATGTTTTTGTCAAAGACATAGATGACAGAATTAAAAAAGAGAATTTAGTAATAAAATGGGAATTAAACTTAGCGAAAGAAGTATATAAGAAGGTTGTTGACAGCTATTATCCTAAATTTCAAGCCTTGGGAATAGATTATCCACAAATAAGCATAAGAAGTATGACTTCAAGATGGGGTTCTTGTAAGCCTAATGGAAGAAAAATAACTCTAAATCTTGAACTAGTCCATAGGCCAAAGGAATGCCTTGAATATGTAGTAGTACATGAATTGGCACATTTCATACATCCTAACCATTCGAGGGACTTTTGGAAATTTGTGGAAAATATGATGCCGGATTATAAAGAGAGAAAAGATATATTAAACGGTAGGAAAACATAGCAAGGAGAAAAGTAATGTCTGAGAAACAAAAGATACTAATAGTTGATGATGATGAGGATATATCTGAACTCATATCCTTATATCTTGTTAAAGAATGCTTTGACACAGAGAGAGCAGAAGATGGAGATGCAGCACTTCGACTGTTTAATGAATATCAGCCGGATTTAATATTACTTGATATTATGCTTCCAGGAAAAGATGGTTACGATATCTGCAGGGAAATTAGAAAAACATCAAAGGTACCTATAATAATGCTTTCTGCCAAGGGTGAGATTTTTGATAAGGTTCTTGGTTTGGAGCTTGGTGCAGATGACTATATGATAAAACCGTTTGATTCAAAAGAATTGGTTGCCAGAGTTAAAGCAGTTCTTAGAAGATTTACGACAGATGAAGCAGGGGATAAAAATACAGATACGACTACAGCTGTAGAAGAAAAGGCCAATGTAAATAGGGTTCGCTATGCAGATTTGGAAATTAATCTAACAAATTACTCTGTTACCTGTAATGATAAAAGGGTTGAGATGCCGCCTAAGGAACTGGAATTATTCTATTTTTTGGCATCGCATCCTAATCAGGTATTTACAAGGGAGCAGTTATTAGACCGAATTTGGGGCTATGAATACATAGGTGACACCAGAACAGTAGATGTCCATGTAAAGAGGCTTAGGCAGAAAATTAGTGACCATTCAGAGTGGAGGCTTTCTACGGTATGGGGAGTAGGATATAAGTTTGAAACACTGACAAGGAGTTAAGATGGTAATGAAGAATCTAATAGTAGCACAGTCGGGTGGTCCGACAGCCGCGATAAATGCAACGCTAACCGGAGTAATAAAAGAATGGTGTGATGAAAATAACGGGACTAAAGTATATGGCTCAAGATTTGGAGTAGAGGGAATTCTTAAGAAAATATTATAGATTTGACAGAGCTTTCTGAAGATGATTTAGATAAGCTTATGTGTACTCCTGCTTCTGCACTTGGTTCCTGCAGATATAAACTTTCAGATCCTAATGAAGATGAGACTGATTTTAAGAAGGTTTTAGAAGTATTTAGAAAATATGACATTGGATATTTTGTGTACATAGGTGGAAATGACTCTATGGATACAGTTTACAGACTTTCTAAATATTTTAACGAAAAAGGAATAACTGATATTACTGTAAATGGAGCACCTAAAACCATAGATAATGACTTAAACGGAATAGACCATTGTCCTGGCTTTGGTTCTACTGCGAAGTACATTGCTACGGTTTGTAGTGAACTTGCAAGAGAAGTTAGGGTTTATGATAAAGAGAATATCCTGATTGTTGAAATTATGGGTAGAAATGCAGGCTGGCTTACAGCGGCAGCAGCTCTTGCAGCTGAAAGGACGCAGAGGTACCTTATCTTATTTATCTTAGTGAAGTAACACTTTCGGTAGACAAATTTGTGGCTGATTTAAAGGAAGTGATGAAAAAGTCAAAGAATGTAATTGTTGCTCTTAGTGAGGGTACGGTTATTGAAGAGACGGATGGAAATCAGACAGATGAAGCCTGCGAAGTGGACGCTTTTGGACATAAACAGCTGGCAGGTAATGGCAGGATTCTTGAGAAAGTACTTAAGGAAGAACTTAAATATAAAGCAAGATACATAGAACTAAGCCTTGTACAGCGTTGTGCCTCACACTGTCTGAGCAAGACCGATATCCGTGAGTCTGCTGAACTTGGAAGAATTGCAGTTAGACTGGGACTTAAGGGACTTACAGGTAAGATGGCAAGACTTACAAGGGTTTCAGATGAACCTTACAGAGTAGAGTATTCTTATGTAGACATAAAAGAAGTTGCAAATCTTGAAAAGAGGGTTCCTCTTGAATGGGTGAATGAGGCCCGGAACGGAGTTACAGAAGATATGATGAAGTATCTAAGGCCTTTAGTTCAGGGAGAAATGAGCTGCAGATATAAGGATGGTGTGCCTGATTATATGATTTTGTAGTAAAGATGGTTAAGAATGTCAGGTGGAGGATTTGGTGAAATTCTAATTTGTCGAGTTGTTATATAAACTAACCTAAGTGACGCTCCGAATGATAACATTTCAGACTCGCTCCGGTTTTTCTGTTAGTAGCTATACTATAATTACAAAACTCACGAAAAACCTAATGCGCTCGCTTAGAATTTATCATTCGGAGCTGATACCTTAAATTTATACAAATAATAACTAGAATACCAAATGAAAGACAGCCACCCCCACCTGCCCCCTATGTGGCTGATGCGTTTGTTTTTGCCGACTTATCAATTAAACAGCCGTAACTAATAATGCCGCATAGTTCGCTGTTTCCACTCTGACATCGTGCTACGCACTCGTCACCGTGGACAGCTATATATAGGCAGGACTAACGCACCTTGCTTCGTTGCTTCGCAACTTGCAAAGTGCGAGTCACTGCCAAAAAGCGAGCGCATTAGGGTTTTTCGTCAATAGAACTATTCTAAAACAGCTTCGTTCAGAAAAACCGGAGCGAGTCTGGACATTTATTAGTGGAGGCGTAACTTAGTCAACAAACAAACCCATCAGCCCTACAAATTAGAATTTATTTGACGAAATTAAAATCAAAATAACAACTTACAATTTGATCTGTCAATCTCCTTCATAATATCTTCACCAAACTCACCATTTGAGACGATAACATCAAAATCTGCAAAATCCGCCAGCTTAAAATATCCTTCTTTAAATTCTTTGCTATTATCAAGCAAAAGTACAGATTTGTAGGCGTTTTTAATCATTTCCTTTTTGCAAAGAGCCTGGGAATCGTCACCCTCAAAAATACCCTGCTTAGTTATGGCTTTACTGGAAATAAAGGCTATATCGGCTCTAAAATTGCTTATAAAAACGGATGCATACTCGCCAATTATAGAGAGGCTGCGGCTCTTAAGTACACCTGGACAGATATAACATTTTATATTTGAATAATTGTTCAATTGGCTTGCAATGTTGATGCCATTAGTAATGACTGTAAGATTGCTATAAGGTTTTAAATAAGGAATAAATAGGCTCACCGTTGAAGAAGAATCCAAAAAGATGACCATATTATCCTGTAACAGAGTTCTGGCACGCTTAGCAAGGGCGGTTTTCTTATCAGTATTTTCCATTTTTCTTATATTAATGGAGTTTTCAGAAGAACTTGGAGAAATGAGGCTAATACCGCCGTGATGTCTTTTGATCATCCCTTCCTCTTCCAAGGTAATTAAATCTCTACGCAATGTAGACCTTGATACATAAAGCTTCTTACACATATTGGTGATATCCCCAACACCATTCCCATTTGTAAGATAAGATAAAATTTGTTTTTTTCGTTCAATGTACTTCATAACCTGTCTCCATATTGTAATTTGATATTTATAATTGGCTTATAAATAATTAGTTGGAACATTTGTTCAAAGTTTAAAATATTCCGGCTACAACCAATTCACTAGTAGTATATCACTTTTCCATAATAAAGCAAAGAAAAAAATAAACCAAACTGAACAATTAAGAATAAAAATTGAACAAAAAAAGTAGATATTTTAAAAAAATTAATCCAAAAAAATTTTTCCATGTATAGCTAAAAATATTCATAATATGTTATTATCTATTTCAGTAATGATTAGTGAAAAAGTACAAATTAATTTATTGTTATTCAAAAATATTTAATAAAATATTGGTAAAAAAATTATGAAATAGAATAGTATTTATTGAAGGAGCATATATGAAAAAAGCACTGGCAATAGATATGGGAGCCACATCAATAAGAGGAATTATAGGCTATATAGAGGATGGAAAGATAAAACTTGAAGAAGTGATGAGGTTTTCACATGGAATAAAAAGCTCAAATGGACGATTGCGTTGGGATTTTGATGAACTTTTGAAGAAAATTTCAGAAACTATCAAAGAAAATGGAAATGAAATTTCATCTGTAGGTATAGATACCTGGGGAGTTGACTTTGGTCTTGTTGATAAGGATGGAAAACTTGTAGAGCCTCCGGTTTGTTACAGAGATCCAAGGCATCAGGAAGGCTATGAAGAAGCCTTAAAGAACTTAAGTGAGAAAGAAATCTTTGCTGAAACCGGAACTCAGATTATGAGCATAAATACTTTGTTCCAGTTGTTAGCCTTAAAGAAGATTAGTCATTCTGCTTATGAAAAGGCTTGGAAACTTCTTATGATGCCTGACTTGATACAGTATCTTTTAACAGGTAATATGACCGGTGAGGAGACAATACTTTCAACTACTCAGATACTCAATCTTAAAACAGGGGATTACAGCGATAAATTACTTGAAGCCTATGGCTTAGACAGGGATAAGCTTCCAAAGATAACAAAGGCAGGAAGTATTACCGGAAATGTTAAGAACGGGCTTATAGAAGAACTTAAGGGATTAGATGTAGAAGTCGTTTCGGTATGCGGACACGACACTGCGAGTGCAGTCTTACTTACAAAGGTAATGACAGACGCAGATACAATGTTCCTAAGTTGTGGAACCTGGTCACTTTTTGGAATAAGGGCTGAAAGTCCTGATTTATCCGCAAAAGCTTACGAAAAAGGACTTACTAATGAGTTAGGCTATGACTCTACTCCACTTTTATTCAAAAACCTTACAGGGCTTTATCTTCTTGAGAAATATAAGACAGCTTACGAGAAGAAACTTGGAAGAAAGCTTGAATTTGATGAGATTACAGCCTATGTTAAAGAATCACTTAAGAAGCAAGAAACCATCAGCAATCTGATAGATATGGAAGATCCTAGATTTGGAAGTGAAGAGGCTGATGCTAAAGAAGTTATAGATGAGTTCCTTAAAGAAAAGGGACTTGTTCTTCCTGAAACTGAAATGGATTATTTCAGAGTTATCTATGAGAGCATGGTTAAGAAGTACTTAGAAGTAAAGACTGCTCTCGAAGAAATTTCAGGAAAGAAATATGAGAAAGTTCATATGATAGGCGGTGGAGCAAAGTCTTCGCTTTTATGTAAACTTATTGCTAAGAGATTGAATGTAAGCATCATAGCAGGCCCTTATGAAGCGTCTGCCCTTGGAAATATTATAGTTCAGCTTAGGGCAATCGGAGAGATTAAGAGTATTGAAGAAGGACTTGAAGCGGCCTATAAATCGCAGGAAATGAAAACATATTAATATATACATTTTAAGGAGGAAAATAACATGAGTTATCCAAAGATTGGTATTAGACCAACAATTGATGGCCGTTGGGGCGGAGTTAGAGAGGCGCTTGAGGACCAGACAATGGGAATGGCTAACAGAGCAAAGAAGCTTATTGAGAGTGAACTTAAATATCCGGATGGAACACCGGTTCAGTGTGTAATTTCACCTTGTACAATAGGTGGTGGCGGTGAGGCTGCTAAATGTGACGAATTCTTCTCAACACAGAATGTAGTTGGTACCCTACAGTAACACCTTGCTGGTGCTACGGAACAGAGACAATGGACTTAAATCCTAACACAATTAAGGCTGTATGGGGATTTAACGGAACTGAGAGACCTGGTGCTGTTTACCTTGCAGCAGTTATGGCTGCTTATGCACAGAGAGGACTTCCGGCATTCTCAATTTATGGACATGAAGTTCAGGATAAAGATGATGAGACAATTACAGAAGATGTAAAGAAGAAGATTCTTGACTTTGCAAGAGGAGCAATTGCGGTTGGTCTTATGAAGAATAAGTCCTATGTAAACCTTGGCTCAGTATCTATGGGTATTGCAGGCTCTGTTGTAAATGTAGATTTCTTCCAGAAATATCTCGGAATGAGAACTGAGTGGGTAGACATGACTGAGATATTAAGAAGAATCGAGCTTGAAATCTATGACCACGAGGAATACGAGAAGGCTCTTAAATGGGTTCGTGAGAACTGCAAAGAGGGCTACGATACAAATGCAGGAAAGGATTTCCCCCTGAAATAATCAAGAAATCCAGATGGATACCTGACGACAAGCAGTGGGAGTTCTGTGTTAAGCATGCACTTGTAGTAAGAGACATACTTAAGGGCAATCCAAAGCTTGCAGAAATAGGCTGGCACGAGGAGTCACTTGGTAGAAATGCTATAGCAGGCGGTTTCCAGGGACAGAGAATGTGGACAGACTGGCTTCCAAATGCAGACTTTACAGAGGCTATTACAGCTTCAGGCTTTGACTGGAACGGCAAGAGAGAGCCTATTCCATTTGCAACTGAGAATGACACACTTAACGGTGTATCTATGATGCTTGGATGGCTCGTAACCAATAAAGCGGCAATATTTAGTGATGTAAGAACATATTGGTCACCTGAGTCTGTTGAAAGAGTAACAGGCAAGAAGCTTACAGGTAAGGCTGCAAACGGTATAATGCACCTTATCAACTCTGGTGCAAGCTGCTTAGACGGTTCAGCTGCAGCTAAGAATGAAAGGGAGAGGGCTGCATGAAGGAGTGGTGGAACCTCACAGACGAGGACATCAAGGCTCTTACAGAGGCTACTGACTGGTGCAGGGCGAACTATGAGTACTTCAGAGGAGGCGGCTTCTCATCACACTTTAAGACAGCTGCAGAGATGCCTGTAACTATGATTAGAACCAATATCGTTGAGGGTGTAGGACCTACTTTACAGATAATTGAAGGTTATACCTGCGTACTTGACGATGATGTACATAAGGTACTCGATGAGAGAACAGATAGAAGCTGGCCAACAACCTGGTTTGCACCAAATCTTTCAACTAAGTCAGCAGACAGCGTTTACAATGTAATGGCTAAGTGGGGCGCTAACCACGGAGCAACAGTTCATGGCCACGTAGGTGACAGACTTATAACTCTTGCTTCTATGCTTAGAATACCTGTTGCTTTCCACAATGTAACAGAGGACAGAATTTTCAGACCACATTCATTTAATGGATTTGGAACTACAGATTTAGAGAGCCAGGATTTCAGAGCTTGTGCTTATTACGGACCACTCTACAGATAATAATAGAATTTGCGAGATAAAGCAAACTGTTTTCTAAGTTACGCCTGCGCTGATAAATGTCCAGACTCGCTCCGGTTTTTCTGAAAGATACTGTTTTAAGCTTCTGAATGCTAACGAAAAACCTAATGCGCTCGCTTAGGCATTATCAGCTCCGGCTGCTTAATTGAAGACTTAGTGAGTTAGCATAGTTTTATTGATTTGAATTTCAGACATCAGCTCCGAATGATAAATTCTAAGCGAGCGCATTAGGCGTAGCGAAGCGGATGCCGGAGCGAGTCTGAAATGTTATCATTCGGAGCGTCAACTTAGTTAATGAATTGAAAATATAAATTTATGTAGTAGTTTCGTGTAATAAGAGTGACAGCACAAGCCTGAAAGCCATATAAGAGGCGGAAGGCGAGATGGTCATACACTGAAGTAATGGAATTTAAAAAGGAAAGAGTTAGAAAAAGAAAATAGAAGCGGTCTTATGACCAGCGGAGGATGAAGTTATGTTAATGGAAAAAGCAAGGGAAGAGCTTGTTAAGTATGGTAAGAAGCTGGTAACTGCCGGACTTACCAAGGGAACAGGCGGAAACTTAAGCGTATTTGATAGAGAGAACAAGATGGTGGCTATTACTCCATCAGGCATCGATTTCTTTGAGATTCAGCCTGAGGATATAGTAATAATCGACTTGGACGGAAAAACAATAGAGGGCACACGCACACCTTCTTCAGAATGGGAAATGCACCTTATGCCTTATAGGACAAGGGATGATATAGATGCAGTTATCCATGCACATGTTATGTATACAACAGTGCTGGCGTGCCTACGCGAAGAGCTTCCTGCAACTCACTATATGATAGCAGTAGCAGGACCTACAGTTAGATGTGCAGAATACGCTACCTATGGTTCACACGAACTTGCTGTGAATGCAGCCAAGGCGATGGAGGACAGAAAGGCAGTTATCCTTGCCAACCACGGAGTGCTTGCAGGAGCAAATGACCTCCTCAATGCATTTAACATAGTGGAAGAGATTGAATATTGCTCAGAAGTCTATGTAAAGGCAAGAAGTATAGGTAATCCTGTAGTACTTCCTCCGGAAGAGATGACACTTATGGCTGAGAAGTTTAAGACTTACGGACAGAAGAAGAGTATAAGAGAATAGCTTTTGCTAAGGAGTTAATATGGGTGATTTAATACTTTCAATGAAAGGAATTACCAAATCCTTTTCAGGCGTTGCAGCACTTAAAAATGCAGCACTAGACCTGAAGGCGGGTGAGGTAGTTGCCCTGATGGGAGAAAATGGAGCCGGCAAATCTACTCTTATGAAGATTTTGACCGGTATATATTCAAAAGATTCCGGTGAAATACAGTATATGGGACAGGAGGTCTGTTTTAAGGGACCTGCTGAATCTGAAGAAGCAGGAATCTCCATCGTTCATCAGGAGCTTAACATGATGAACGACCTGACGGTAGCTCAGAATCTTTTTATCGGGCGTGAAGAAATGAACGGATTTTTAATAGACGATAAGAAGATGAATGAGAAGGCCAGAGAGTTATTCAAGGTATTGAAGATAGACATCAATCCTGCTGAAAAAATCGGTAACCTGACAGTAGGTAAGCAGCAGATGGTGGAGATTGCAAAGGCAATATCTTCAAAGGCTAAGGTAATTATCTTTGATGAGCCTACGGCAGCCCTTACAGACTCTGAGATAGAGGAGCTTTTCAAGGTAATAAGAGACCTTAAAAAGCAGGGAACCGGCATGGTTTACATATCTCACAGAATGGATGAGATTAATGTTATATCTGACAGAGTTATAGTAATGAGAGATGGTGAATATGTAGGAACCCTCATTACAAAGGAATGCAGCAAGGATGATATCATCAAGCTGATGGTAGGAAGAGCCATATTTGGCGAGCCTAAGACAGCTTCAAATGTTGCTAAAGATGCTCCTGTAGTGCTTAAATGCGAGAACCTAAACAGAGGTAAGGCAGTTAAGGATGTAAGCTTCGAGCTTAGAAAAGGTGAAATCCTCGGCTTCTCAGGGCTTATGGGTGCCGGCCGTACAGAAGTTGCCAGACTTATCTTTGGTGCAGATAAAAAGGATTCAGGAAAAATATTTATAAACGGTAAGGAAGTTACAATAAATACTCCTGAGGATGCAGTAGCACATGGTATAGGATATCTTTCTGAGGATAGAAAGCGTTTTGGTCTGATAGTTGATAAGTCAGTAGAGGAGAATACAGTTATTTCTTCACTAATGACTTTGTAAAGGGAATTTTCATAGATAAGGCGAAGAGCAAGGAAGTTTCAGAAAGATATGTAGAGAGCCTTAAAACAAAGACTCCTAGCGTATCACAGCTTGTTAAAAAGCTTTCCGGCGGTAATCAGCAGAAGGTAGTTATAGCTAAATGGTTAGTTAGGAACTCAGATATCCTGATTTTTGATGAACCTACAAGAGGTATAGATGTAGGTGCTAAGAGTGAGATTTATGCACTTATGGAAAGCCTTGCAAAAGAAGGAAAATCCATAATAATGATATCGTCTGAGCTGCCTGAAGTACTTCGTATGAGTGACAGAGTAATTGTTATGTGCGAGGGAAGAATCACAGGAACCTTGGATATTGCAGAGGCTAACCAGGAAGTTATTATGGAATCTGCTACAAAACGTTAAGGGGAGATTAACAATGGATATTAAAAAAATATTTTCAAATCAGCGTACAATAGTTATTGCTGCATTAGTATTGATTTGTGTTGCTTTCTCGGTTATTACACCGGATAAATTTCTTCAGATAACAACATTTACAAATATTGCAAAATCAGCATATTATGTAGCATTTATGGCAATAGGTGTTACCTTTGTTATAGGTACCGGCGGTATCGACCTTTCCATAGGTACGATAGCAATCTGTGCGGCACTTATAGGTGGAACACTTATGGAAAAAGGCGTCCCAATGGGAATCGTGCTTCTTGTAATTCTTTTAAGCGGTGCATTATTTGGACTTCTTAATGGACTTATGGTTGCAAAAATGGGACTGCCGGCGTTTATAGCGACTCTGGGTACGATGATGATGTCAAGAGGACTTGGCTCAATTGTATCAGGAACTAAGACAATTTCTTTCCCACAGAATGATAAAGCAGGAGCTTGGTTCAGAGAGTTCTTTATGATAACAAAAGATGGAGGCATCCTACCTAAGAATTTCCCAACAGGTTTTGTACTTCTTGCAGTGATTGCGGTAATTATGGCACTTATCTTAAATAAGACAAAGACAGGCCGTTACATTCTCTCAATTGGTTCAAACAAGGAAGCTACAAGACTTTCAGGTATCAATGTAGTTAAATATGAAACACTTGCCTATGTATTTTCAGGTTTCTTTGCAGCACTTGCAGGTATTGCCTATGTAGCAGTATTTACAACTGCACAGCCAAATACAGGTAACGGCTTCGAACTTGATGCAATCGCAGGTGTAGTTATCGGTGGTACATCTCTTGCAGGTGGTGTAGGTACTATACTTGGAACTATAGTTGGTGTATTTATTATGACGGTGTTAAAGATTGGCTTCCCTTACATTGGAGTTCAGTCACATTATCAGCTCTTCATTACAGGTATTATTCTTATCTTCGCGGTTTATATGGATGTACTTAATAGGAAGAGAGGAAAATAATTTTAATCAGGAAACTATTAATTCCAAATACACTCAAATATTCAGGGGTGTAAGTAAATTTGGATTAATATATTAAAGGAGGATAAACAGATGAAAACAAGGAAACTTATGGCGGCACTTCTCAGTACAGTGATGGTAGTATCTGCACTTACAGCTTGTGGTGGTAACAGTGCAAAGACAACTTCAACAAAGTCAGCAGCAAGTACAAAAACAAGTACAACAAGCACAGCAAGTACAACACAGTCAAGTGCAGCAAGTGCAACAGCCAGCACAAAAACAGATGGCAGCACAAAACACATTGATGTTATTGCTAAGGGCTTCCAGCATCAGTTCTGGAAAGCAGTTGAACTTGGTACAAAGAAGGCAGCTGAAGAGTTTGGTGTTGAAGTTACTTTCCAGGGACCTGACAACGAGTCAGCAATTGCTCAGCAGGTTGAGTATTTAAATACAGCTATAGCTAAACAGCCTACAGCTATCTGTCTTGCGGCTCTTGATACTCAGGCTAGTATTCCATCAATTCAGTCAGCTATGGAAGCAGGTATTCCTATAATCGGATTTGACTCAGGTGTACCGGATGCTCCAGCAGGTGCTATTAAGGCTAATGCTTCTACAAACAACTCTGTGGCAGGTGCTTTAGCAGCAGAGGAACTTTATAAGTTAATAGAGTCAAAGATTAAAGATGCAAAAGAGCCTGTAAGAATTGGTGTTGTTGCTCAGGAATCTAACTCACAGTCTATCGTTGACAGAACAAAAGGTTTTGTAGACAAGATGACAGAGCTTTGCGGAGCTGACAATGTATCAGTAGAAGGACATGACAGCTTAAAGAACGAGAAGTCTGGCGCTAAGGTAGTTCTTGATGTAGGTATCCCTGCAGAAGTTAAGGATGTGGATGCAGCAGCAGTTGCTTCAGCTATCCTTGAGAAGAAAGATCTTATTGCAATCTACGGTTCTAACGAGTTCGCAGCTAATGCTATCATCACAGCTAACGAAGGTCTTGATAAGCTTGGTGCTGACAAGGTAATCGCAGTTGGTTTTGACGCAGGTAAGAAGCTTCTTGATGCAGTTAGGGCTAAGACATTTGCAGGTGCTGTAACACAGGATCCTGTACAGATTGGCTATCAGGCAGTTAAGCTTGCTGTAGAGGCTGCTGATGGCAAGAGCGTATCTGATGTAGATACAGGTGCTAAGTGGTATAATGCTGACAATATGGACGCAGACGACATTAAGCCATGCTTATATGAATAATCAGTAGAACAATGATAATGAGGGGTGCCGGAGAATTTAGGCACCCTCTTATGTAAAGTTTATGTGTTAAAACATTCACAATCAATTAATAATCAGGAAGGAAGATGAGATGTTAAAGAATATTCCTAAGATATTGTCGCCTGAACTTTTGGCAGCTCTTTGTGAAATGGGACACTCTGACAGGCTTGTAATTTCGGATGGTAATTTTCCGGCACATACAATGGGCAAAAATGCTAAGGTAATAAGACTTGATGGACACGGAGTTCCTGAGGTACTTGAGGCTATATTGAAACTGTTTCCGCTTGATACCTATACTGAAAAGTCAGTTTCACTTATGGAAAAGGTTCCTGGAGATACTGTGGAAACTCCTATATGGAAAGAGTTTGAGGAGATAGTAGCAAAATATGATGAGCGTGGTGCAAAAACCATAGGATTCATCGAAAGATTTAAGTTTTATGAGGAGGCAAAGACCTCTTATCTCATAATAGCAACTTCAGAAAAGGCTCTGTATGCAAATATTATGCTGCAGAAAGGTGTAGTTACAGACTAAGGTCTGAGAAAGCGGAGGAAAAAAGATGGCAAACAAAATCGTATTAAACGAGACTTCTTATCACGGAGCAGGTGCAATTAAGGAAATCACTGTAGAGGCTAAAAATAGAGGTTTCAAGAAGGCTTTTGTATGTTCTGATCCTGATCTTGTTAAATTTAATGTTACTTCTAAGGTTACAGACTTACTTAAGGCAGAAAATATGGAATTCGAAGTATATTCTGATATTCAGCCAAACCCTACAATAGAGAATGTACAGAATGGTGTAGCTGCATTTAAGAAGGCAGGAGCAGACTATATTATATCTATCGGCGGCGGTTCATCTATGGATACAGCTAAGGCAATCGGTATCATCATTACAAACCCTGAATTTGAAGATGTAAGAAGCCTTGAGGGTCTTTCAGCGACTAAAAATCCTTGCGTACCTACTTTCGCAGTACCTACAACAGCAGGTACAGCTGCAGAGGTAACTATCAACTATGTTATTACAGATGTAGAGAAGAAGCGTAAATTCGTATGTGTAGATCCACACGATATCCCTGTAGTTGCATTTGTTGATCCTGAGATGATGAGCTCAATGCCTAAGGGACTTACAGCTTCAACAGGTATGGATGCACTTACACACGCTATCGAGGGTTATACAACTCTTGGAGCAAACACAATCACAGATATGTTCAACTTAAAGGCTATCGAGCTTATTGCAAAGAGCCTTAGAGGAGCTGTTGAAAATACAAAAGAAGGCAGAGAGGGTATGGCACTTGGCCAGTATCTTACAGGTATGGGCTTCTCTAACTGTGGTCTTGGTATAGTTCATTCTATGGCACATTCTTTAGGTGCTGTATATGATACACCACACGGAGTGGCTAATGCTATCCTCCTTCCAACAGTAATGGAGTACAACGCAGAGGCAACAGGTGAGAAGTTAAAAGATGTAGCCATCGCAATGGGCGTTGAAGGTGTAGAGAATATGAGCCAGGAAGAGTATAGAAAGGCAGC
Source organism: uncultured Catonella sp. (assembly GCA_916439065.1). Classification (GTDB taxonomy): domain Bacteria; phylum Bacillota; class Clostridia; order Lachnospirales; family Lachnospiraceae; genus Catonella. The sequence goes on along the minus strand of CAKAGD010000001.1, from coordinate 30,872 downwards.
AGTAGACGCTGTTAAGAAGCTTTCACAGGATGTAGGCATTCCTGCTGACCTCAAGGCTATTGTTAAGCCTGAGGATCTTGACTTCCTTACACAGTCTGCAATGGATGATGCCTGCAGACCTGGAAATCCAAAGGAGCCAACATTTGAGGATATCAAGAATCTTTATCTCAAGCTTATGTAATTTGGCGTAATGGCATAAATGATATGATTTAGGCTTATATGAATAATTATCCCCTACTGAAATGAAAAATTTTGGTGGGGGATTTTGACATGTGTAACTTATCATATGGAGTCTTAATAAACCATGTGCCTTTTTATAGCCAGTTATATACTTTATAACAATATAGTGATAAAATTACGATAAGTAGTTTGATTGTTAAGGATGTGATACTATGAACCCTATATTTTTAAAATGGATAAAAATGGTAAAAATATTAAGAAGCTGAGATTAGGAGATTCTCCAGTATATGCACGGTATTTGCATATTTGTAAAGGTGAAGAGATTCCCCAATTATTGACTTTTTCTGCTATGGTTATACCGTTTTCTATGCTTCATGTTATTGACCAAGCAGTAAATAGTGGATTTATCAATTCGTTGCCCAATATAATACAAGTAGTTTTGATAGCGGCACCAATCACTATATTAGTGTGGAAGTGGGATTTGCTTAGCGCAATGGGAGTTCATTTCATTTATGATTTAGTTTCTATGTCAATTTTGATAAAATAATAAAAATGCAATGAATTTAGCAATTAATATTTGTAAGCATGGAGTATAGAAATGATTGAATACAAGAAAGTCAGGGTAACAGCGGATGATTGTATACTTGAGGAATTGATGAGATTATCGAAAGTATGGGATGAGGAGAATTGTTGTCCTGCATATTATGAAAATGACGCTAAGGAGTTCGTAGATCACGATGTTTATCTTGCAATCGAGGATGAACACATTATTGCCTATGCTCTCGGGCATATCAGTGTTCAAGAAGAGGAAACCTCCTTTAATAAGATTGGTGAAAAAGCATTTGAGTTGGATGAGATTTATGTTGTGCACACATATAGCAACAAAGGTATAGGAAAAGACCTTTATCGATTTTTAGAAAAAGATATATGGAATAGTGTTGATGTGATTGGTGTTATGGCGACATCATATCAATATAACAGGCTGCTAAAGTTTTATATTGAGGAGTTGGGCTTACAATTTAATCATGCATTGTTGACAAAAAGAACACATCAATAATTTCTAATTTGTAGGGCTAATGTGTCTGTTTATCTAACTATAAAACGCCTTCGCTGATAGTATGCTAGTCAACTGATTGTAAAAAATATAAATGCATAATGTTTCGCTTAGTTGACTTAGTCACGCCTTCACTAATAAATGTCCAGACTCGCTCCGGTTTTTCTGAACGAAGCTGTTTTAGAATAGTTCTGTTGACGAAAAACCTAATGCGCTCGCTTAGGCATTATTAGTTCCGGCTGTTGAACTGAAATCTAAGTGAATAGTCCTATTTATATAAGAGCTGTAAACAATTGGTGAAATATGTGGTATTATCAGCTCAGGCTGTTTGATTGATAAGTCGGCACAAACAAACACATCAGCCGCATGGGGGCAGGTGGGGGTGGCTGCCTTTAATTTGGTATTCTAGTTATTATTTGTATAAATTTAAGGTATCAGCTACGAATGATAAATTCTAAGCGAGCGCATTAGGCGGAGCGAAGCGGATGCCGGAGCGAGTCTGAAATGTTATCATTCGGAGCGTCACTGTTGTTTGAATCTGAAATTGGATATATGGAAGCAAAATATGAGTTTGAAGCTGGGAATCTTGATAAAGCGTTTGAGATATGGCAAAATCTTGTAAAACAAAAGGGAGTTGGGAATAATGCGATATTATTAAGCCGTAGGGCTATAATTTCAAAAGGGGTAGACTATGTTATGGATTGAAATAAAGAAAAATACAGTATCTATAGTATTTGTGATAGCCATGCTGTTGGTAATGGGGTTTACATTTTTATCAATTACTCCTGAAGTTGACTACTATTATAGCAAACCGCTGAGTTTTGGAGAATATAGCTATTTTAAGTTAAAGGAAGATGTAAAGCAGGGCAGCTTGGTTGTCTATGGCGGAGAGGAAGGCAATGGAATTCCTGTAGATTTAGAGATAAATGAGGAGATAAGAGCAAGATTAGAAGAAATAATAACTAGAATAAATCCCTCATTTAATGCAGACGAGAAAATGTCAGAGGTTGAAATAAGCTTAACTGATAAGGAAATTTTGGAATTAATAAATGGATTTGAGAAAACAATAGGCTATAGGACAAATTACCATTACGGTGAAAAGTCCGGACTTTATGCTGTTTATAAATATAAAAGGTTTGGAATAAATAGATTACATGATGATAATCGTAATACGGTAAAAGAGGAAAGAGAGATATTTAATTACTCACTAAAGTCGGGGCTTGCAGAAGGATATGCAAGATATTTTATGAACTATATGGGAATATTAACAAGCCTTGTTTCAGCGGTCATAGCGGCTACTGTTTTTATAAAAGACAGGCAGAACTATGTAAGGGAATTCATATATGCGTCCAATAGTAAAAGTTCAAAAATTATACTTATAAGAATTGCGTCAGTAGTCATACCTATTTGTTTAATGACATTAATTATGACAATCATTGGAGCAGTGTACTTTTACAGCGAATCGACAGCTTATGGCTATATTATTTCTTGCATTCCTTTTATAAAGTACTGGGCTGTTTGGATAGTTCCTACCATATTGGGAACTGTTTCGTTATCGGTTTTTTTGGATATTTTATCAAATAATTTAATCCTCGTTTTCGGAGTACAGTTTATTGTTTGGTTGTTGTCTATAGCTACATTTATGGGGAATTATGAGATATGGAGGGTAGTAATAAGATTTAGTTCTTTTGGGATGGATAAGTATTACGATGGAATAAAAAATGACATATATATAAATCGTATATTTATGGTATTTTTTTATCAATTATCATTACTGCTATTTCTGTAACGATATTTGATAAGGCAAGAAACGGTAGAAGGCTTAAATACAGGTGGAACTATATAAAAGATATATTATTTGATAGACTGAGCAAAAAGAAGCATGAACAGCTGTGTTGTAAGAAAAAAATCATTTTTAATTTATCAATTGAAACTTGCATATAACGGTAATGTGATAATAAGCATACTATTTTTTTACTTGTGTTGTTAATAAGATTTGCAAATAGAAACATGAATGAATATGATATAAAAAAACTACCGGTGAAAATATAGTGATATTTTTTTCTCTATGTTTATGCTATTACCACTATGTAATATAGAAAAAAGAAATGGAGTTACTGAGTTTACTTATACAGTGAGAACTTCCTATACTAAAATATATTTTGCAAGATTCATAATGGGAGTTATGTTAACAGTAGGGTTAATAACATTTTCATTATATCTTATTTCGTATATGAATGATGTAGGTATTGGATTGTGGGCCATATCCATTTGCATCAGTTCCCTGTATCTTGGGTTGTTTGGAGTGATATTTTCAGAGGCAACAGGCAAAGAAATTGCAGGATATGTAGCTTATTTGGGATATTATCTGTTCTGTGCAGTAGGTAAAGAAAATGTTGCTTTTCTAAATGTCTGCTGTTATACTAACCACCTGAAATATTCAGTAATCAGCCTTATAGCAGGTGTTTATATAATGGCAGTGATACTGTTTTTCATAGTAAAAGGTAAAGGATTGGGTAGAAATTGATGGAAATAAAGGTAAATGGGCTGTGTAAGAATTATGAAGAAAAGCCTGCATTAAGTGATATAAGTTTCCATGTAAAAGAGGGAATGTATGGGCTTTTGGGGGCAAATGGTGCAGGTAAAACAACACTTATAAAAATACTTGCAGGTGTCCTTGAAAAAGATGCAGGAGAGATTTTTTACGGTGGCGAAAAAATACGGAATATTAACGAAATAAGACATAGAATAGGCTATATACCACAAAAATTTTCGTTTTACCCTAATATGACCGTATTTGAAATTATGGACTATTTTTCTGAGCTTAATAGGGTAAAAAAGGATAAGACAGATATAATAGAAAATTTACTTAAAACAGTCCATCTTGAAGAATGCAAAGGAATTAAGATCAAGTCACTTTCCGGTGGAATGAAACAAAGGCTGGGTATAGCTGTTTCACTTATAGGCAATCCGGATTTACTCTTGGTGGATGAACCAACAGTAGGCTTAGATCCTATGGAGAGAATAAATTTTAGTAATGTACTAACTACTTTTTCAAGAAATAGGACTATAATAATATCATCACATATAGTTTCTGATATCGAATCTACCTGTAAGAGATTGCTTATACTTGATAATGGTAAAAGCGTTTATAATGGTAGTAAAGATGAACTCATCGCAAGATGTAAAGGCAATGTTTGGGAATTACAAACAAGTGAAGATGAGTCACTACATTTTGAAAGTAATTATTTCATTTCAAAGAAAGACTTGCTTGAAGATGGAGTTTTGTTGAGAGTAATATCAAAAGAAAAGCCCATAGAATCAGCATGGGAGGTAACGCCTACACTTAACGATTCTTATTTGAATCTGATGAATTAATATGTCTATGAAAAGCATAACTGGTGTACAATGATAAAAGAAAAAGGTAAGGAAATCTGCCAACTGGTACTTGACACAAAAATTTTAATAAAGTCTTTGCTATTAGGAGAGATTTGTGCTATTATAAGAATAGATTAGTATATTTATTTGATGGTTAGATGAATATGTCACCATTCAAGGAGGGAGAGTGACTATGGCAATAGTAGGTATAAACACAGGAAGTGGATTTAATACCTATACTCCGGGCGGAGGCATAGGTGGTTTAGGGCAGGAAAGTGTAAAGAGTACTGCCGGGAAACAGGATTTTAGGGGAAGAGGAGTAAGTGGAACAGGCAATAGTCTAAATGCAGGACAGGTTTCACAGGAAAACCAAATAGCAGTTTCGCCGGATGGAGATACCGTACAGATTAGTCCACAGGCAGCAGCTAAGTTTGATGCTGCTATGAAACAGATTGAAAATGGTACAGAAGATACAGATGATGCTGAAATAAAATTGCCGGGAGATGAAAACAAAGCTGACAGGGTAGAACTTAAGATGGAACAGGCAGAAAATGCCCGTAAGGCCGCAAGGCTCAAGGCAGAGAGAAGGGCTGAAGTACTGAAAGAAACGGCTGAAAATATACAGAAAAAAGAGATTTCAGAAGAGAAACAGTCAGTTTCTTTTGCCGGAAAGTCAGACTCAGACATAAAATTACTTTATCTTGAAGGTGAAATTTCAAAGACAGACTATGATTCAGAGATGTCAAGCAGGGAGAAGCTGCGTACTCAGGTGACGAAGAAAGATAATGACTTTGTAAAGGCTGCATCAGAAGGCGACAGCATATCCAAAAAGCTTGAAAGGTTTGCAGAAAGCATAAAATCAGCCTTTTCAGAAACAACATCTAAGACCTTTGATGCCGGTATTAGACTTGATGCTATAAATATAGCTGAGGGTGATAAAAAGGCGGTTAAGGAAACATCAAATTCAGATAAAAAAGAAGTGAAGATTAGTTACAGCTAAAAGATAACCCATCATGTGAATAAGCTTGGTGGGTTTTTTCATATAAAGGGTATGAAGAAATTATCGGATGTCAAATATTGTGTCCCCACAGTATAATGTACAAATATAAAAGAATATTTACTCAAGGTGAAATTAATGGAAAAATATCGGGTTAGATGCATTTTTAACAGAGTAAGCAGGGAAAAACTAATAAAGGTTAGGGTGCCGGGTTCTAAAAGTATAACGAACAGGGCACTTCTCATTGCGGCACTTGCAAAAGGAGAGAGCAGACTTAGGGGTGCTCTTTTTTCAAATGATGCTAAAAATATGGTGGAATGTTTAGCCACACTCGGCATAATAATGAAAATAGATGAGGAAGAGGAAACCATAGTCGTACAGGGCTGTGACGGGAAACTTCCTGTAAAGGAAGCCAATATAAATGTGGGAAGTGCAGGAACTGCAGCAAGATTTTTGACAGCACTCCTAGCATTTAGTGGTGGAATTTATCATCTTGATTCATCTAAACAGATGAAAAAAAGGCCTATGAAGCCGCTTTTAGATGCATTAATAAGCCTTGGGGTTGTTATAAAATACGATGAGGAAGAGGGATATTTTCCATTTACACTGGACTCAAGGAGAGTAAGCGGCGGAGAGATAAAATTAAATACAGGCATCAGCAGTCAGTTTTTAAGTGCTGTTATTATGACGGGATTTTTACTTGAGGGTGGCTTGAAGGTAGATATAACGGGTGGAAGAGAAAGCCTTCCATATGTAGATATGACGGCAAAAGTAATGGAGAGTTTCGGCATCAAGCCTGATATAGTCTATGATAATGGCATCGTATCATATGTTTTAAAAGCAGGAAGAGAATATAAGGCAAGGGAGTATGATATAGAGCCGGATGTTTCAGCGGCCTGTTATTTTTATGCAATGGCGGAAATACTTGGCTGCAAGGCACAGGTTCAAGGCGTATTTCTAAACAGCATTCAGGGAGACATAGAATTTGTTAAACTTTTAACTAAAATGGGAGCTGCATTGTATGAAGAGGAAGATGGCATTATATTGCAGGGACCGGAGGATGGAGACTATGAAGGGATAGAGGCAGATCTTAATAGTTTTTCAGATCAGAGCCTTACTCTTGCAGCAGTGGGGACATTTGCCAAAGCCCGACTAAGATTACAGGGATAGCACATATAAGGCTGCAGGAGTCAGATAGACTTCTTGCTATAAAAACGGAACTTGAAAGACTTGGAATAAAGACTGAAGTGGGTGAAGGCGAAATCACTATTTTTCCAACCAAAATGACTTCATCTGATGTAGAAGTTGAAACCTATGAGGATCACAGGGCAGCTATGGCATTTTCTCTTGTTGGGCTTAGAAGGGAGGGAGTAGTCATTAAAAATCCAGGCTGTTCAGCAAAGACTTTTAAGGATTATTTTAGGATATTAGATGGAATCACATTGATATAATCATTGTAAAACCTATAAAAGTTCGATATACTATATCTGTATGAATTAACAACCGGATAAAGGTACAATGTTATGAAAGCAAATCTTTTTATAAAATATCTGGCCTGCTATCTCCTTATAGTGATTAGTTCTCTTATTATATTAAATACTGTGGGAGCAGGGCGCATAAGAAATGGAATTATTAATAATAATATAAAATCCATGAAGACTGAGGCCGAAACCATTACGAATGACTATATGGAAGGATATTATTCAGGCAATATGTCTATTTTTGATGTGGATAATGGGCTGAAAACCATAGATACATTTGCAGATGCCGGAATTATGATAGTAAATGCAGCAGGAGAAGTAATTTCAGATTCCAGAGGTCTTTCTTTCGATGAAAATAAAAACAGGAGAAAATTACCAGGCTGGCTGCTTGAAAGGGATTCTTATGTGGGAGGCAATATAAAAGAATTATCTTCTAATGCGGTAGTTACTGTAGTTTCTCCTATTGATATAGACTTTGTATTAAAGGGCTATGTGGTGCTTTACATGGAAATGTCAGAAGTGGATAAGGCTGCGGTCTACAGTATAGATACTCTAAATATTTGTTTTTTGATATTGGGAGTGGTTTTTCTGGCAGCACTTTTATTCTTATACAGAATATCAATTATTCCTTTGCGGGCTGTAATTAAGGCGGCAAGGGAGTATGCACAGGGTAAATTTGACTATAAGTTCACTATTGGAAAAAATCGACATGACGAGTTCAAAGATTTGATGGACACTATTGAGTACATGGCAAAGGAACTTAGCCTAATGGAAGAATACCAGAGAAAATTTATTTCTAATATCTCCCATGATTTCCGTTCTCCGCTCACATCCATAAAGGGCTTTGCTACAGCAATGATAGATGGAACCATACCTCCAGAGTTATACAATAAATACTTAAACACTATTTGTTTTGAAACTGACAGGCTCACTAAACTTACAAGCGGCCTGATTGAACTTGGTAAATTTGATAGTCACCAGGCGCTCTTGGATATTAGGGAATTTGACCTTCATAGTATTATAAAACAGACTGTGGAAACTTTTGAGGGTAGCTGCAGGGAGAAGTACATTTCACTCAATCTTATATTTGAGGGAGATGAAGCACATGTCATGGCAGATAAGGGAAAGATTGAGCAGGTTTTATATAATTTAATAGATAATGCCATAAAGTTCAGCCGGAATAATTCTGATATAAATATAACAACAAGGTCAAAGGGGAATAAGGTTATTGTATCGGTGAAAGATTATGGAATAGGTATTCCTAAGGAGAGTCTTAAAAAGATCTGGGAACGCTTTTATAAGACAGATTCTTCAAGAGGGAAGGATAAGAAGGGAAGCGGCTTAGGGCTGTCTATAGTTAGGGAAATAATACAATCACATGGAGAAGAGATAGATGTAATAAGTACTGAAAATGCAGGAACAGAGTTTGTATTCACGCTTAGTAAGCCAGGGGTATAATTATGAGTGATGATAAGGATTATAAGTTCATAAAAGAGAAAATAGTTCCAAAGAAGATGCATCCTGTTAAAAAAGTTTTGCTTGGGTTCGCTGCCGTAATATCACTAGGATTGATATTCGGAGTTGTTGAAAGAATTGTGTTTGAAACATCAGGTGAAGTCTTTGCCTATTTTAACATATTTAAAAAGAATACTGTGGTAGAACTTGGGAGAAAAGAGGGAATGGCTACAGGAACGGCAATTGCCTCAGAAGGTGCAGTTAAAGAAACAAAGCCGCAAGAACCTGAAAATAATAAGAAACAGGTGAAAATAATTGAAAAAAAAATCTATGCAGATTTAACAGACTATAGGCAGATACTTGGTCAATTCGGTGAACTTGCCAACAAGCAGAATGAGTCTGTGGTTGAGGTACAGTCTGTAGTCAAGGGCAAGGACTGGTTCGAGAATCCTTATGAAGCAGTTAATAAGGCAGCAGGCTATATAATTGCGGTACAGAATGACGAGGCATATATTTTGACAGCATATAAAGGCATAAAGGCAGCAGATAAGATAAAGGTTAAATTTAAGCAGGGATTTCTGGCAGAAGGCATTGTGAAAAATTATAGCACAAATCTGGAACTGGCTCTTGTAATGGTTAATTTGAAGGGTATTGCAAAAAAAGATGAAATTGAACCACTTAAGTTTGATGGGACTGGTTATAAAAGCTTGGGTGAGCCTGTGATGGCTATAGGCAATCCGAATGGAAACATCTATTCAGTATTACCGGGAGTTATAACAGAAACCGAGACTGCCCTTATAGTAGATGATTACAGCCTTGATTCACAATTTACGGATATTAATATAGCTAAGGATGGGGATGCGGTCTTTGTGGATTTTGATGGAAATGTTGTGGGTATATATTTTAAGGGAAATCAAGAAGCTACTCAGATTATCAACATTTCAAAGATAATGACCTTCCTTGAGAAAATGATCAATGATGAGACTCTGCCTTATATAGGAATAAAATCCAAGGCTTTTGATGGGGCTGAAGAAAAGACAGGCATATCGGGAGGTGTACTTATAGATAGTATCGCCAAGGGTTCACCTGCCGATGATACGGGTCTTAAGGAAGGCGATATAATTTACGAGATGGACGGTGTACATATTGAGAACATAAATGACTATGAGAACCTCCTTGAAAGTAAAAAACCGAAGGATAAAATTAAAGTTCTTATTTACAGAGTAACAAGAAATGAAGGAAAGAAAATAGAATTAGAAGTAGAGATAGGAGACAGCAGGGGAATAAAATGAGATATATAAAAGAGATAAAAGATGGAGATCAGCTTAATGGAATATATTATTGTAAGGAGAAAAAAGAACTCAGGAGTAAGAATGATAAACCATATTACTCCTTAACATTACAGGATAAGACTGGAAGCCTTGATGCTAAGGTTTGGGATACAAATTCAAATGGAATTGAGGACTTTGCAGGCGGTGACTTTGTCTGCGTGCAGGGACAGATTTCCGTATATATGGGAGCCTTACAGGGTAAAATTATTAGAGCAAGAAGATGCAGTGAGGGTGAATACGATTTAGCTGACTATATCCCTACTTCAAAATATAACAGAGATGAAATGTTTGAGGAGCTTTTAGGCATCATCGATACAGTTAAAACTCCTTACTATAAACAGCTTTTGGATGCGTTTTTCAGAGATAGGGGTTTTGTAGAGAAATTTAAAAATCATTCCGCTGCCAAGACAGTCCACCATAGCTTTGTGGGAGGACTTTTGGAGCATTCTCTTGGGGTAATTAAAGTTTGTGATTTTATGGCAAGGCAGTATCCTATGTTAAACAGAGATCTGCTAATAACGGCGGCACCACTTCACGATATAGGTAAGATGGTTGAATTAAGCGGTTTTCCTACTAATGAATATACGGATTCAGGCCAGCTATTAGGACATATTTATATTGGTGCAAACATTATTAGTGAAAAAATAAGAAAAATAGAAGGATTTCCAAGAAGGCAGGCAGATGAACTTATTCACTGCATTTTATCGCACCATGGCTCTCTGGAGTTTGGTTCGCCTAAGATGCCTGCACTTATGGAAGCCTTTGCACTCAGCCTTGCTGATAACATGGATGCGAAGATGGAGACATTTACAGAGCTTTTGGAAGTAAATGAGGGCAGAACCGATTGGCTTGGTTACAACAAACTATTTGAATCAAATATTAGAATATCTACTAAGAATAAGGAATAATATGTTTGAAAAAAATGATATTTTAGAACTTCAGATTGAAGCAATAGGAAGTGAGGGAGAGGGTATAGCGCATGCAAATGGTTATACCCTCTTTGTGAAGGATACAGTTCCGGGGGACAGGATAGAGGCTAGAGTGGTAAAGGCAGGAAAAAAACTATGGATATGCCAGATGCGAGCGTATTATAGAGCCGTCAACAGATAGGATAGAGCCTGTCTGTCCCATTTCAAAGAGATGCGGAGGCTGTCAGTTCCAGCACCTTTCATACGGTGCAGAGCTTAAGTTCAAGCAGGAGAAGGTGTTTAACTGCATAAAGAGAATAGGTGGTTTTTAGCGATGAGGCTATACCTATGCTCCCTATAATTGGCTGTGACGAGATTATGCATTATAGGAATAAGGCTCAGTTTCCTGTTGGTGTGAATAAAGCGGGCGAGACAGTTACGGGCTTTTACGCTGAGAGGAGCCACGAGATAGTGGATACGACCAAATGCTACATTCAGTTTGAGGAGAATGAGCTTATTTTGGATACACTTATGGCATTTATGAAGAAGTATAAAGTCTCTGCCTACGAGGAAAAAATAAATCCAAAGACGAAAAAACCTGAAAAAGCCAAGGGGTTAGTCCGCCATATAATGACCAGAAAGGGCTTTGCTACAGGCGAAATAGGTATCTGTGTAGTAATAAACGGAGATGCTCTTCCTAAGGCTGATGAGTTTATAGCTATGGTGTTTAAGGCATTTGAGGGCAGGAGTGATGTAAGGATAACGAGCATTTGCGTGAATATAAATAAGAAGGTTACAAATGTGATATTTGGGGATGAGCTCAAATGCATATACGGGAAGCCTTATATAGTGGATATGATAGAGGATGTTAAGTTTAAGATATCTCCGTTTTCATTCTATCAGGTAAACCCTGCCCAGACTATGAAACTCTATGGTAAGGCTTTGGAATTTGCAGACCTTACAGGAGAGGAAGTGGTTTGGGATCTCTACTGCGGCATCGGTACTATAAGCCTGTTTTTAGCGAAGAAGGCTAAGGAAGTGTACGGAGTGGAGATAGTAGAGGCAGCAGTGGTAAATGCTAGGGAAAATGCTAAATTAAATGGAATGTCGAATGTGCATTTCACAGTAGGAAAAGCTGAGGATGAGGCTAAGAAGCTGCCAAAACCTGATGTAATAGTAGTAGACCCGCCAAGAAAGGGCTGCGATGAAAAGCTCCTTGAGACGATAATGAACTACAAGCCAAGGAGAGTGGTTTATGTATCCTGCGACCCGGCTACGCTTGCAAGGGACTTGAAGGTGCTATGTGGAGATGGAGGGTATAGACTGGATAAGGTGCAGGCTGTGGATCAGTTTTCCAAGGGGGTGCATGTGGAGAGTGTGGTGAGGTTATCTCTAGAAGGGAATAGAGAGCAGAGTTTTCTTCAAGCGCTGTAGCATTCAAAGCGAATAAGTATTACCATACTGAGTGGATGGTTTGAGTTCAAAGAAAATTGGTATGAACCAGTTGATGCACAAGTTAATTCTAAAAATACACAAGTTAATGCACAAGTTAAAGTGAATCAGGTACTAGACGAAACACAAAATTATGATTTTAGCATTGAGGAAAAAGTTTTACAGTTCTGTTCTGAAGCGAAAAGCATAATTGAATTAAGCGCTGAGAGAACACGAGTAATTCTATCAAAGATGGAAGATATTATCCCTATTGGTGAAAATAGAAATCGAAAGTATAAGTTAAAAAAATGAATAATCGAAGTATAAGATTTTGCAGGTAAAAAAGTTGAGACCATGGTGAGCAAGAACTACTTCCGGCTGCAAGAGAAAGGAACGGTAGATATGATTTTAGAAACAGAGAGACTTATCCTTCGTCCGTGGGAAGAAACGGATGCAGAGGAATGCTATAAATACGCAAAAGATCCACGAGTAGGGCCGGTTGCAGGGTGGCCTGTGCACACAAGTGAAGAGAACAGCCGGCAGCTCATCCGGGATGTGCTGATGGCACCGGAGACCTACGCCATTGTGCTGAAGGAAACAGGACTTCCAATTGGCAGCATCGGCTTTCACCACAATGACCTTGCAGAAAAGGACGATGAAGCGGAGCTTGGTTATTGGCTGGGAGTTAATTATTGGGGTCAGGGTATTGTGCCTGAGGCGGGAAGAGAGCTGCTGCGTCATGCCTTTGAGGATCTGAACCTTGTTCGCATCTGGTGTGGCTATTATGATGGCAACGAGAAATCAAAGCGTGTTCAGGAAAAGCTTGGGTTCAAGTATCAATGGGCTACTGAAGATGTGCCGGTTCCGCTGTTGGGCGAAATAAGAAATGGACATGTAAGCCTATTAACAAAAGAAGAATGGGAAAACCTCATCACGCTATATACACCATCCTTGGAAGAACTTTGGTTTCGTCAGAAGATGATGGCAGATACGGAAACCATGTCGTATAACCACGCTTGGGGAGGTACAATTCCTTTTCCGAAAGAGGAGTGGCTTGGCTGGTATGATTATTGGATTGTAAATCATGAGGGCAAGCGTTATTTCAGATATTTGAAGGATAACGCTGGTCATTTTATTGGAGAGATTGCCTATCATTACGATAGCAATCGAAACCTTTATATAGCTGATGTTATAGTCTATGCACCATATAGAAAAAAAGGCTATGGCAGTATTGGACTGGATTTGTTATGTAGTGCTGCTAAACAAAATGGCATAAGCTGTTGTATGACGATATCGCAATAGATAATCCGGCGGTTAAGATATTTCTAAAGAATGGATTTGTTGAAGAATACAGAACAAGCGAAATTATCATGCTTAAAAAAGAACTATAAGGACTGTCCCAAGATAGCCATACTGCTATCAAAGATAGCGCCAGTTGTCGAGGAATGCTATAATCCGGATAGAACGAGGTTGTCGGTCGAAATTTAGGGAACTTTTTGATAATATAAATGATATAAAGTTCCCTAAAGGGAAGATATGCTGGAAGAAATTTTTAAATATTCAAATTCTAATTTGTCGAGTTATATAAACTTACCTAAGTGACGCTCCGAATGATAACATTTCAGACTCGCTCCGGCATCCGCTTCGCTCCGCCTAATGCGCTCGCTTAGAATTTATCATTCGTAGCTGGTACCTTAAATTTATAAAAATAATAACTAGAATACCAAATGAAAGGCAGCCACCCCAACCTGCCCCTTGTGGCTGATGCGTTTGTTTGTGCCGACTTATCAATCAAACAGCCTGAGCTGATAATACCGCATATTTCACCAATTGTTTACAGCTCTCATATAAATAGGACTATTCACTTAGATTTCAGTTCAACAGCCGGAACTAATAATGCCTAAGCGAGCGCATTAGGTTTTTCGTCAACAGAACTATTCTAAAACAGCCTCTTTCAGAAAAACCGGAGCGAGTCTGGACATTTATTAGTGAAGGCGTCACCTAGTCGACTAAGTGAAATATTATGCACTTTTATTTTTTAGCAATTGCTTAACTGGAATGCTATCAGCGAAGGCGTAACTTAGTCAAAAAAACAATCACATTAGCCATACAACTTAGAATTTGCAGTGACAGAAAAATCTCGAACGGCCGGAGGAAATGAAACTATGGCAGATAAAAAGGAAAATTGTAAAGAATGGATATCTTGTATACCCGATAAAATGGATAAATTCACACAGGAATTTGCAGGGAATAATCATTTGCTTCTTGATTATACTATGGCTTCACTTAATGATTTAGAAAGATGGATTCTAAGTCACTATCAGGATGCTAACGAATTGCTTGATGACAGTAGTATGTTGGACTATCTGACAATATATATTGGCGAAACTTTTAGAGGATATCTTGGCGGTGAGTGGGCTGTAGATTTAAGAGATAATAAAAATGCCCCTTATCCGGTACTTCTATTGATGGATACAGTAAATAAAGGAGAGACTCAGTTTTCACCAATGGCTCTTACTACCGAATGTATTAGCAGAAATAAAGGGAATTATGTAAGTGGAATATTGTTTAATTACATTGCATCTAAGATAAAGACAATTGATAAGCTGGTCGAATTTATGGAAAGGGAGTGCTATTCCTTTGATTCATTTTCAATTGGGAAATATAGGGCATTAGAGGGTTTATTTTTGGATAGGGACGGAAACGGCTTTATCTATGGCTATGAAGAGAGAGGGACATAGAGATATAATAAAGTATTTTGGCAATGAGGAGGCAGCGGTTTCCTATGTACTTGAGCAGATTTCTAAAGGAGAAGTAGATGATTCTCACCTGGCAGCTTTTACAATGGATGAGGAAGAGATTTTGGATGAGGAAAAGAAGCTTAAAGAAATGTTCATCCCTTTTATACGAAATGATGTGCCTGGCTACAGTCCGGATGGGAAAACCGCCTATAGAATATTTGTGTTTGGGAAGAATATAAGATATCTGAGAGACTAATCGGAGATGAAAAATGAAAAAAGAAGATTTGCTCACATTATGGAATGTAAAAGACTGGGATAAAAATAATGCCGGGATATATTTTACAGGCAAATATGGTAATAAAGAAGTAAATTTTAACTTCACCGGATTTACGGAGAAGGATATGTCCCTAATACCGGATGATTTTATGCAAAGACTTTTTAGGGAATTGGAGAAGCTAGACTATAATGCCCATGAGGTAATACAAGCTGTCCATCCGGATGAAGATGCGTCTAAGTTAAATCTGACGGATATTATGTTTGATAAAAGTGGTTGTTATAAAGAGTTTGCTCTCGGATATGATATGGGAGAATCCCATGCCGGCAGGCTGTATATACTGGTGAAATTTGATGAACAGTTTCAGGCTGATAAAGAACTTATTTATGAAACCTATTAAGGACAAGAAATAGTGAAAAGACAGTGCAATTATAATGGGAAAAATGCAGGGTACCTTATAAAGTGCTCAGGTCATATTATAATCTCAATATATCAAGGTACCTAACTTATTAAATTGGGATAAAGGAAAACAAAGCAATGGAAAATAATGGCAATATTGTAGAGAAAAATTCAGCTACGGGAGTCTGTAAGGGCTGTGGGTGGCAGTGTCCGCTTGACAAGCTGTCCTGCAATAAAGGCAGGAGATTAAACGGAGTGGCCGAAGTAGTGGAAGAGATTAAGGCAAAGAGGCCTGCAGCAAACCCCAGAACTGAGAGGTTCTTGCGCAGGTTAAACAGAGAGGATAATTAAGCTTTTGGAACTGAGAAAATATAGAAAAATTAATCAGAATAACTTATTTATAGGGAGGTAATTATGTATAAGGCAAACGAATCAAGGTATGAGAGCATGCAGTATAATTATTCAGGGAAAAGCGGACTTAAGCTTCCTGAGGTATCACTTGGACTATGGCATAATTTTGGTGATACAGCTTCGTATTCAACTATGGAGGAAATCTGTTTTACTGCATTTGATAATGGAATAACTCATTTTGATCTGGCCAACAACTATGGGCCAAAGCCCGGAGCTGCAGAGGTAAACTTTGGGAAGATTATTAAGGAGAATTTTAGTGCTTACCGCGATGAATTGATTATAAGTACAAAGGCAGGCTATACTATGTGGCCTGGCCCTTATGGGGATTTTGGAAGCAGAAATATCTGATTTCCTCATTAGACCAGAGCCTTAAGCGTATGGGACTCGAATATGTGGATATTTTTTATCATCACAGACCTGATCCTAACACACCTCTTTGTGAGACCATGGAGGCTCTTGCCCAGATAGTTAGGAGCGGTAAGGCACTCTATGTCGGACTTTCAAACTATGACGGAGAGAGGATGGCAGAGGCCGCGGCTATGCTTAAGGAACTCCATGTACCATTTATAATAAATCAGAACAAGTACAATATCTTAGATAGAACCATTGAAACTAACGGGCTTAAAGATATGGCGGACAAATTAGGAAAGGGAGTTATCTGCTTCTGTCCGCTTGCTCAGGGCTTGCTTACAGACCGTTATCTGAATGGAGTTCCGGAAGACAGCAGGGTAAGGACAGATGGCAGATTTTTAGATGAGGCTAAGGTAGAACAGGATATTTCAAAGGTAAGAGAACTTAAAAAACTTGCAGATAAAAGAGGTCAGAGCCTTGCAGAAATGGCACTTGCGTGGTTATTAAAAGATGAGGCAATAACTTCAGTACTTGTTGGTGCTTCAAAGGCAGAGCAGCTCCTTACCAATATTCGTGCTATAAACAGCCCGGGCTTTTCTGCTGAAGAATTAAAACTGATTGATGAGATTGCATTAAACCATAATCACTAGATTAAGATAGGAAAATACCCGGTGAATAAATTATTGCGGAGTGTTGATATGAACGAATATCTTAAAGAATTTATAGAACTAAAAAAGAATTTTATGGCTCAAGATGGAAATAAGGAGAGTGTACTTCTGCTTTATCAGTTTGCGGATAGGCTTTCAGGTATAGGGGAAAAGGAAGCAAAAGAAGTGCTCGTAGATGTATATCAGCTCTTGGGCATGATGGAGAGTGCCTTTACAATCTTCTCATCATTTGTAGATAAGGGGGATAGGAAGCAGATAAAAAAGCTTGCCACTCTGCAGGAGTTAAGCAAGAGCCATGCTGATAAATTTGCTCTGCCACGCCCTTTGACTGGGGAGGAAGAAGCAGCAAAAAGAGAGCGTTTAAAAGACCTGCCAAAGTTTCGTTATCATCCTGACCCTATAGGTACGGGTGCTTTTGAAGAGGGTGAGGAAAAGACCTGCCCTTGTTGTGGGAAGAAAAGTACTGTCTATTATTCCATCACTCCATACTGTGTTGAGGATGTGGATAATATCTGTCCTACCTGCATTGCAAATGGTGAAGCAGCAAGAAAGTACGATGCTTCCTTTATTCAGGGTGCAGAGTGGGAGGGTGAGCCTGATAAGGAAAAGGATGAAGAGCTTTTCTGCCGTACACCGGGGTATATAAGCTGGCAGGGCGAATACTGGCTCTCCTGCTGTGATGACTACTGTGCATATTTAGGAACGGCAGGCACGAAAGAGCTAAAGGCTATGGATATTGCAGATGAGGTATTTGAGGAGTATGCAGCAAGGGATGAATTTGAAGATGTAGAAGAATACCTTGTAAAAGATGGCTCACTCTGTGGCTATTTGTTCCGCTGTCTGCATTGTGGAAAATATCATCTTTGGGTAGATGCGGATTAAATGAAGGGGATAATATGAAAACTTATTATGTATGGATTGGAATGTTTGAAGAGTGTGATTTTGAAGAATACTGGGATAATGAGCCCTATGAAAATGAAACAGAATTATGGAAGAAGGGACAGAAAGCTAAACCAAACGAGGACTTAAAATGTGGATTTTGCAGGGAAATGGGCTTAGAAGAATTGGATAAAAAAGATTTTTGGTTTTCTGTCAGGCCTTCTTTATGTAATGTACAAGAGTTGGCAAAAGATTATATTGCAGACTTAAATGAATTTGAAAGAAAATGTAAGGAGAAAGGGATTTTAGAGGGAAATGTAATCTGGGGTGTATCGGTCGAAGATTTCCCTGATTTAGAACCGGAAGCTTGTGGGAGTATGGCATATGTAGGGGAGATAGGGGGGATAAACAAGTAGGTATAATACAGCGGAAAATAGTGAAATTTTAATGTAATAAAAGCATCGTTTTAAAAAATGTCCCCCCTTATCAGACAAATAAATCCGGTAAGGGGGTAAAATTTTTACTTCTTATATTTTTGCAGAAAATTTGCTTTTTGATAGCAGTGAAAACAGGTTTAGCAATTCTATGTTTTTATTTAAGGAGTCGTTGACTAATTCGGAAACTGCATTATTCTTTATGCCCAGTACAAAAAGCTTGTATGGTGTTTCCTCAAATAAAATATTAAAATTAGTACCGATAGGAATATCAAACATATTTTTACTAAAAAACTCATCAAGTGCTTTCCTAATAATTACAGTCAGTGGTAAATCATCTTCTTTGTAAGTCTTTTGGTAGGCTGCAAGCTTTCCGGAAGGCACTTTAAAAGGCTCTCCTTTAGAGAGAAGCTTGATTCCATCCTTAGAAAGCTCATAATCATCCACGCCTTTTTCCTTTGCCATATCGTGTATCCAGCCATTTTGCCCTACTCCATATTTATATTTCTGGCGGACATCAAGGAGATGGCCATCCTTAAACTCAATATCGGTAAAGGTATTTTCTTTATAAATACCATTTTCTGAAAAATATTTCACCCTTGAGGATAACAGACCTAATGCTGCACTTTGTATAGTTGGAGTACTGCCTTTGACTTCACTTCTAACATTTGTTGCAACCTTTTCTATAACATTCTCTCCATCCTTTGTAAAAAAGCTGCCGTCTCTTGCTTCCAAATCCCTCATATCATATCCGGTATATCGGTAGATTTTATTTGCTAAATTCCAAAGGCTGCTTTTTTCATTGCTATACTGTTCAGACTTGGCAAGCGATGAGGCAGAAAATGCAATATGTAAAGACAAAACTTCAGAATTCCCACCTTGATTTAGAACGCTCTCAATCCTTCGTTTTAAGCTATCATCTGCCTCACCTAAAACAGAAATTCTATTTGTATATAAATCACTTCTAAAAGTAAGAGTAACACCACTTGGTATGTTAATAGTATTTTCTTCAAAGAGTTTTGATACCTGAAAATCCATGTTAAGCCTGTCATGAATGGCTGCTCTAAAGCTCTCTATTTCTCCATGAATACTAGGTGCTTCATAGCCACGGTATGCATAATCCATAACAGAGTAACAGTAAGGTTTGCCGCCCTTTAATACTCTCATCTCGTTACTATAGGCAGTCATGCGTACTGCAGAATGAGGCTCGCCGTCTAAAACCCTGTAGTGGCAATAGCTTGGATCGAAGTATTTTCTTCGTATATGATCTTCGGGGTCAGCAAAAACCTTATTTCTATGATTTTCTTTTTCGTAGACCCTATCAAGTTTATCAGCTAGTTCTCCAGACGGTCCCTTATATAAATTTTTAGCTGTTCGTCCTTCCAGTTGGTAGGAAGAACCGGTATAGCCGGCAGCAGAAGTTTTTAATATATCCATATTTCCCCTCCTGTAAGGCAGTACATTTAAATCTATCTGTTATTAAGGTATTATAATAAGTATATCGGATGATATCTTAAAAGGTTGAGATTATTTTTAAGCTGTAGCAGAGGATTTTGAAACAGGTGGATATGTAGGGAGAAAACCCGGTACTGAAAAATCTACTGTCAAGCATAAATGATTATGTCCCAAAATAATTAATTTATAAGCCCCACAAAGGGGCTTTTATTATGCACTTTTTAAGTCGTCTTCAATTCTGTGTGGCTGTGAATGTGCAAATTTATTAAAGGCCTCTAATCTCCAAGGATGGTTCATTGGAGGAATATAAGGCTTTCTAGGTTTAGGTTGTTTGTAGTCAGCGTCCAAGTCCTTAGATTTGTGTTCATGAGCCGGTATTTCTTCCAGTGCATAAATATCCTTGTCATTTACGCACGCAAACATAGACCTATCAAATGCCTTGATAAGCATAACCTTGGTACCTTTTCTATAATGGATTTGGACTCCATTATGATCTATCATCTTATAAAATTTCTTCTTAAATTGAATCGCATGTCCGGCATCAACAGTTCTCTCAGTCAAAACTGCTAAAGTAAGATTTATTTTTCTTTAGACGGTTGCGTTTCAAAGACAGATTTGATACCATGAAGTGGAAGTGAGAACTTCTCATTGAATTCCTTTATGTAGGAGTGAAGGAATTCATTGGCATTATTGATGTCGGTTACGCCTGCGAGTCTAAACTCACAGGCAGGCGTGACTGTAAGGTTTGATTCAATCGTTCTATGCGTCCTTTAGCCTGTGGTACGCTGCTTGATTCAAGTTGTGTACCAAGTTGCTTGCAGGCATAAGCGAACTGTGTATAGGTGTCATTGTCGTCAGATAAGGCACCTTTTTTCTTGTAAGTAAATACAGTACGTTTATCGGTAAGAAACTTATAGGGGATACCATAATCGGTAAGAATCTGTTCAAACACATGGTAGTAGCCGTTAAGGGTCTCCTGAGTATCAAACCATGCGCCAGTAACAGCACCTGAGGCATCATCAATGGCTAAATGTAGATGCTATATCTGTCCCGGCACCCATTCATAAGGGGTTGCATCCATCTGAAGCAATTCACCGAAATAAGCACATCTTGGACGACGACTGTGAGCATCTTCAACTGCTACTAAGTTAGCCTGTATCTGTGATAATTCTTTTTGACGCTTTCAGATTCCTTCTTGGCTCTGAGTGCTTGCCTAATGCGTCTACGCTTTGGCTTTTTGTAGCCTTTGGAGATAGAATGTACTCAGACTCCAAAAATACTCATTACAGAGGAAGAAGAGATGCTTTATGCCCTCATGCTTTTTTTAGAAGCTCTGTATAGTGTTCAAAGTTAGCCTCGTAGTATTTAGTTCTGTATAGATCAAGAACCTGACTTCTGATGTCAGGATGGATGGTGGTAACCGGCTTCTTACCTCTGTTACCATGAATAAAGAATGCTTTACCATCTTTAATATAGCCTTGTATCATACGGTTTATATGCCTCTTGGTGCATCCTAGGATAAGAGCAGCTCTATCCTTATTAGCTGTATCTGGGTGATCTATCAGACCTTTAATAACCTCGTACTTTCTTTGTTCATCCATTGATAAAATAACCTTTCTGATAAGTCAGTCCCTCCTAGTGTTAGAATATACAAAATAGTATTTTACCATAAGTGGGACATTTTTATTTGTGGTATACTAGGACTTTATCATTTATGGCTTATAGAGAAAACCCGGTACTGAAAAATCTACTTGACATAAAATGCCTGTAAGAATATACTAAGAATAAGTTAGTTAAGACTAACTACTTTAAGCTTACATTAATTCTAAAAAGGAGAATAGAAAATTGAGAAAAACAATATTATTTTTGCTGTTTGGAGTATTGCTTTTAACAGGCTGTGGGAATATGGGTAGTACTAAGGAAGCTGTAAGTAATGCTGATTCTCAGCCTAAAAAGAAGGTAACAGTAACAACTTCATTTCTGTACGACATGGTAAATCAGCTTGCAGGTGATATGGTGGATAAAGAGCTGATTATCCCTGCGGGAGAAGATCCTCACCTATATGTAGCAAAGCCTGAGGACTTAAAGAAGATAGCAGGGGCTGATTTGCTGCTTTTTCATGGACTGCACTTTGAGGGGAAGATGCAGGAGGTGCTTGAAAAGAAGGGATATGCAGTAGCATCCACATTTCCTGAGGATAAAATAGGCAAGATGGAGGAAGATGGGGCGGTAATAATAGATCCGCATTTTTGGTTTGATATAGATCTTTACAAAGAAGCCACCGAGAATGCAGGTGCAAAGCTTTCTGAGCTTTTACCTGAGAAAAAAGATGAAATAGATAAAAATACAAAAGCTTACTTAGAAAAGCTGTCAGCTCTTGATGAAGAAAATAAAAAATCACTTGCAGAGATTCCTGAAGGCGGACGGTACCTGATTACGCCACACGATGCCTTTAATTATTTTTCAAGGAGATACGGTATTGAAGTTGTGGCTCCTCAGGGTGTCAGTACAGATTCAGAAGTAGCAAATAAGGATATAGACAAAACTGTGGACTTCATAGTGGAACACAAGGTCAAAGCTATATTTGCAGAATCTACTACAGATCCTGCAAGGATGGAGAAGCTTAAAGAGGCTTGCAGGGCGAAGGGCTTTGATGTAAAGGTTGTAAGTGGCCAGGGAAATGAGCTGTTTTCCGACTCGCTTGCGCCTGAAGGACAAAGCGGGGATACATACATAGATATGTATAAGCATAATGTCAAACTGATTACCAAGAATTTAAAATAAAAGGAGCGGTGGGCATGGAAAAAGTGATAGTAAAGGTGGAGGATTTGACCATAGCCTACCACGATAAACCAGTGCTTAGGAATTGTGATATAGACATAATGGATGGCTCAATCACGGCAATAATAGGGCCAAACGGTGCAGGTAAATCTACCTTGATAAAGGGGATATTGGGACTGCAAAATAAGCTTGCAGGCAAGATTCTAATTATGGGAGAGCCACTTAAAAAAGTTCAGAAGAAAATAGCCTATATTCCTCAGACTTCTGAGGTAAACTGGGATTTTCCAACCACTGTGATGGATGTGGTGCTTATGGGCAGGTATGTACATCTTGGCTGGTTTAGTCATCCCAGGCGAGAGGATAGGGAAAAGGCAGAGGCGGCACTCAAAAGAATAGGCATGTATGACTATAGGGGCAGGCAGATATCCAAGCTTTCAGGAGGACAGAGGCAGAGAGTATTTATAGCAAGGTTAATAGCGCAGGAGGCAGATATATACTTTATGGATGAGCCGCTTGCGGGCATAGATAAGGTTACGGAGAAGGTAATCATAGATTTTATAAAAGAAGAGAAGAAAAAGGGGAAAACAGCCGTAATAGTCCACCATGACTTAGCCACCATAAGGGAATACTTCGACCATGTTGTAATTATCAACGAAAATGTAGTAGCCACGGGCAGGGTGAGTGAGGCATTTACAAATGAAAACTTAGAAAAGGCGATGATGAAAAATGCTTAATATGGATATACTTACAAGCTATTCATTTATCATAGTTGGGAGTGGGACTTTTTTGCTTGCAGCCGTAGCAGGGGCTGTGGGCTGTATTACAGTACTTAAGGGACAGTCGCTGATAGGAGATGCTATAGGACATGCGGCATTTCCGGGAATAATCCTGTCTTTTATGCTTTTTATGCAGAGGGAGCCTGTGCTTTTAACGATGGGAGCAGTAGCCTCCGGCGCTACAGCCTTTATGCTCATCCAGGTTATAAAGGAGAATTCTAAGCTTAAGTTAGATGCGGTACTTGCGGTAGTTTTATCGTCATTTTTTGGAGTGGGAATGGTGCTAAAAAGCTATATTCAGGGTAACAGCAACTATAAGGATGCTGCTCAGTCGGGGCTTTCAAGCTATATCTTTGGACAGGCCGCATACATTATGAAAGACGATGTGAAGCTCATAGTGTATATTGGGATTCCTACTTTGGTTTTACTTGTTTTGTTTTACAAAGAGATCAAGCTGTTTTTATTCGACGAAATATATGCAAAGGCTATAGGGATAAGAACGGTTTTGCTGTATGGGATAATTCTTATAATGACAATGGGAATAATAGCCGCAGGACTTAAGCTTGTGGGTGCAATCCTCATTTCATCACTGCTTATAATCCCTGCCATCACTGCCCTTCAGTGGAGTAATAAATTTAGCAGGGTACTTATAATAGCAGGTGTGGTTGGCGGAGTATCGGCGCTTATTGGTACTTATATTTCAACAGCTTATGACGGAATGAGCACAGGGGCAACCATAATACTCATAATGGGAAGCTTTGCAATAATCTCTCTCTTGTAACAGGCCCTCACGGAATGATTAAAAACCTTAGGATGAGGAGGAGTGGAGGAAATGATTGAGTCATTAATATCTTACTTTGCCATATCCTACGAGTCTTACTTTGTACTTCTTACAACAGCAGCGGCCTGTGCTGTTTTAAGCCCGTTTTTGGTCTTAAGGAAGCTTTCAATGGTTGCAGATGCCATCTCGCATTCGGTTTTGCTGGGCATAGTTATTGCATTTTTCATAGTAAAGGATGTGGGTTCTCCGTTTTTAATAGTGGGAGCGGCGATATTTGGCGTAATTACGGTATTTGCGGTAGAATTCCTTTCAGGAACAGGTCTTGTTAAAAATGATGATGCGGTTGGTATAGTCTTCCCGATGTTTTTGCCCTTGCAGTGGTTTTGATTACGAAATTTGCAAGGAATGTACATTTGGATACTGACATAGTGCTGATGGGAGAGGTCATCATTGCTCCGTTAAACAGGATAGAATTTATGGGAATCGACCTGCCAAAGGCATTTGTACAGATGGGAATATTACTTGTGGTAAACTTACTCTTTGTTATAATTTTCTTTAAGGAACTTAAGGTAACTACCTTTGACAGAGGATTTGCAATGCTTGCAGGATTTTCATCAACAGCCCTGTTCTATGCTTTGATGACACTTTCATCATTTACGGCAGTTACAGCCTTTGACGCTGTGGGAGCTATACTTGTAGTCTCATTTTTAATCACTCCGGGGGGCCACGGCTTACCTTGTAAGTAAAGACCTAAAGGTAATGATAGCTATATCGGTGGTATATGCCATTGTTAATTCACTATTTGGTTATGCATTTTCACTTTTGTTAAATGTGTCAATGTCAGGAATGACGGCGGCTATGGCGGGTATTACATTTCTGCTTACATTTTTATTTAATAGGGAAGGACTTCTTGCGAGAGTATTTAATTAATTTTACCTATTGACATCTTTATCACAATCAGTTATCATATCAAACATCAAACCTGTGAGGGAGAGTAGTAGTTAAGGGTTACTCATACCAGAGAGCTGTGATGGTGGAAATCAGCATGAGGAAGCTTAGTGAATGGACTCCTGAGGGCTTATCCGAACCAAGTAGGGTAAGACGGAGTGATGACCGTTATTCTCATTACCTGTGTGATGGCACGGGGTAAAGATGGTGCATTTGCATCAAATTGGGTGGCAACGCGGATAATATTCGCCCCAAGTAGAAGTTTTTCTTCTGCTTGGGGCTTTTTTTATTTGGCAGAGATAAATATTTCTGCAAAGTTAGATTTACTTATAGCCTACCTGTTTAGAGCTAAATGAACATCTGAATACTATAACTGTGTAGGTCCATTAGCTTACACCAAAAAGGAGAAATGGATATGAGAAAATCAAACAAAATGGTAGCATTAGGACTTGCACTTACACTTGCGGTATCAGCACTTACTGGCTGCGGAGCTAATAAGCAGACTTCTTCAAGCGCTTCTAAGTCAGGCAGTACTGTTAATACTTCTACACAGTCAGGCAGCACTTCTAAGTCAGGAAGCTCTAGCACCGCTTCATCGGGAAGCCAGGCGACAAGTGGAGACAAGGTAGTTGTAGGTATAGGACAGTTTGCAGAGCATGGCTCACTTGACAACTGCAGAGAGGGCTTTATTAAGGGTCTTGCAGAAGGAGGCTATAAAGAGGGCGAAAACCTTGAAATAATCTACGAGAATGCAGGAGCAGACAGTGGTATAGCAGCCCAGATAGCCAATAATTTTTGTAGCTAAAAAAGTAAATCTGATTTGTGCAATCACAACACCAATGGCTCAGATAAGCTATAGCGCTGCAAAGGACACAGACATTCCTGTTGTCTACACAGCCATTACCAATCCTGTAGCAGCAGAGCTTGCAAAGGAGGACTGCAGTTCAGTGGGCAATATCACCGGTACAAGCGACAAGCTCCCTATCAAAAAGCAGCTTGAAATGATTAGGAAGATAATGCCTGATGCAAAGAAAATCGGCATTCTTTACTGTACAAGTGAGGTAAACTCAGAAATGTCAGTTAAGGAATACAAGGAGGCCGCTCCAGAATACGGCTTTGAAATAATAGAGCAGGCGGTAACAAGTTCAGCAGATGTACCTCTTGCAACTGACAGTATACTAACAAAGGTTGACTGCTTAAACAACATAACTGACAATACAGTGGTAAACAGCCTTGACATAGTTCTTGATAAGGCTAAAAAAGCAGGGAAGCCCGTCTATGGAAGTGAGATAGAGCAGGTTAAAAAGGGCTGTGTTGCCAGCATGGGGCTTGATTATGTATATGTAGGAGAAGAGACAGGTAAGATGGCAGCAAAGGTGCTTAAGGGAGAGGCAAAAGCAAGTGATATGAAGTTTCTTACCTTTGAAGAAGCTGACTTATACGGCAATGAAGAGGCTGCTAAGTCTTACGGACTTACACTTCCTGAAGGATATAAAGAAGTAGGAAAGTAAAAAGAATGAATATGGCTCGTTAAAAAATGGCTTGCCATAAAAAATAGTTATTTACCCTTATTTAGATGTGTCAAATATTGTAGGTGACACAGCTAAATAAACAGTGACATTATATTGAATATTAGCATTTCAAGGAGTTAAAGATAGATTTGACTCATAGCAAAATGCTTGTACTTTATTTTAATAGATGTGGGAGGCTAAAATGCAGATTATATTGGGAGTGCTTACGGAGGGGCTTGTGTATGCCATCCTCTCCTTGGGCGTGTACATTACCTATAAAATACTTGATTTTCCAGACCTTTCTGTGGATGGAACATTTCCACTCGGAGCGGCTGTTACGGTAGCTATGATTCTTCTTGGAGCACCGATTCCCCTTGCTATGTTTGTGGCAACGGCGGCAGGAGTCATCTTTGGGGCGATTACGGGAATTATCAATGTAAAGTTTAAGATTCGTGACCTCATTTCAGGAATCATAGTGATGACAGCTCTTTACTCTGTAAATCTAAGAATAGCCGGTAAGGCAAATGTACCGCTTTTTAGCAAACAGACTCTATTTGAAAATGATGTCCTTGCGAAAATATTTCCTGAGGGAATGAAGCAGTACAGCAACCTCATCATACTAGTAATCATTGTTTTGGTGGTAAAGCTATTGCTTGATTTTTACCTTAAACTAAGTCAGGCTTTTTACTTCGTGCAGTTGGTGACAATGATGTGCTTGTAACCAGCCTTGCAAAGGATAAAGGAAATGTGAAGATACTTGGGCTTGCCATTGCAAATGGCCTTGCAGCCCTTGCAGGAAGCGTATATTGTCAGATGAACGGCTTCTTTGAGATATCTATAGGTACTGGAACCGTAGTTATCGGACTTGCAAATGTAATTATTGGAATCAGCCTTGTGAAGCATTTTAACTTTATAAAGCCTACTACTGCTGTAGTAATAGGTGCCATCATCTACAAGGCATGCGTATCCATAGCTATCTCTATGGGACTTGCACCATCCGACTTGAAGCTTATCACAGCAGCTCTGCTACTGATTATACTTGCGGCAGGCAATCTTAAAAAGAGGAAAGGAGGCAGGGCATGATTGAACTTAAGAATATTTACAAGTACTACAATCCCGGCACCGTCAATGAAATGTGCCTCTTTGAAGATTTTAACCTGAATATAGAAAAAGGTGAGTTTGTATCCGTCATAGGAAGTAACGGCTCAGGCAAGACCTCTATGTTAAATCTTATCTGTGGCAGTATCCCTCTTGATAAGGGAGACATAGTGATAGAGGGAAAGAGTATAGCAAGGCTTCCTGAATATGTGAGAAATAAAAGAATTGGCAGGGTATATCAGAACCCTTCCCTTGGAACCTGTCCTGATATGACAATACTTGAGAACCTCTCCCTTGCTGACAATAAGGGCAAGAAGTTCGGACTTTCTTTTGGGATAAATAAGGCTAGGATTGATTATTATAAAGAAATATTATCGGAACTTGGCCTTGGACTTGAGGACAAGCTAGATACAAAGGTGAAGTCTCTTTCAGGCGGTCAGAGACAGGCTCTAACCCTGCTTATGTCAACGCTCACTCCTATTGAGTTTCTGATTCTTGATGAGCATACTGCGGCTCTTGACCCCAAGACTGCTGACCTTATTATGGAGCTTACCGACAAGGTGGTAAAGGAGAAAAAGTTGACGGCCATTATGGTAACTCATAACCTAAGATATGCTGTAGAATATGGCAACAGGCTGCTTATGATGCATCAGGGTAAGGCGGTTATAGATAAGGCTAAGGAAGAGAAGTCTAAGATAACGGTAGATGATATACTTGGGAAATTTACGGAAATTAGTATTGAGTGTGGGAACTAATGGTGCTATATTATTGGTAGAAGTTATTATATTAATAAGTGAAGCCAATACTCAGTCACGCCGTAGCTGACGAATGTCCAGACTCGCTCCGGTTTTTCTGAAAGAGGCTGCTTTAGCATTACTCTGTCTACGAAAAACCTAATGCGCTCGCTTAGGCATTGTAAGCTACGGCTGTTTAATTATAGCCTAATATTGAATATTAAACTGTGGAGCTTAAGACTGTTAATTAATATAGCACGCATTATGTGAAAAGGAAGGCGGCTGTGATGGTGAGGTGGTAATTAACTTCTGGAGATAATATAGTACCCATTAAATTTAAGGAGAAGGATATAATGAACAAAGGTTTTAAGATTTCGATTAATTCACCGGTAGTACTGGGGTTTTCGGCGATATGTCTGATTGCGCTGGCACTCAATATATTTACCAAGGGAGCGACTAATAAGCTGTTTTTTATGACCTATCATTCTTCGCTTACCAATCCGATGACCTACCTCAGATTTTTCACCCATGTTTTCGGTCATAGCGGTGTGGATCATTTTATGGGAAATATCACCTATATCCTGCTCTTAGGTCCGCTGCTTGAGGAAAAGTATGGAAGCAGGCTGCTTATACAGTCGATAGTGATTACAGCGCTTATTACAGGACTTGTGAATTATATACTATTTCCAAATGTGGCTCTTTGCGGAGCAAGCGGAGTGGTTTTTACCTTTATTTTACTTAGCTCATTTACAGGGTTTAAGGACAGAGAAATCCCGCTTACCTTTATATTGGTAGCTGTTATTTTCATAGGACAGCAGGTATATGACGGTATTATGGTTAGGGACAATATTTCCAATCTCTCCCATGTACTTGGTGGTGTTGTAGGCTCGGTTATGGGATATTTGCTTAATAAGAACGGAATTAAGAGAGGGTGAGAAAGAATTAACTTGCAAAATTTTTAATAATGTTGTATTATTATATTGACCAAAAAATTAAAGAATTAGCAAGACACAAAACGAACCCTAAGAAGCCGTCAACTTCCTTAGGGTTCTTCTCTTTTTTGTCGAGTAGACAATGTAGGCTAGTTATCGCTGCCGCTTCTGTCTAGCCATTTGTAGATAAGGTAGCTAGCTACCGCTACTGTGACAGAAACCAAGAAATTAAAGAACCACATGTTGCAAGACACCCCCCTTCCTGTTGCCAGTTTGGGTTGCGACAACAAGAAAATTATATCATGTAACTATGATAAATTATAGTAATTTTATTTAGATATATGAAGTTTAAGTAATTATATGTAAGGAGACAAAATGATTAGATTTAACAATGACTACAACAAGCCTGCACACAGCAAGGTGCTTAAGGCGGTTATGGATATAAGTGATGTAAGCTACCCTGGCTATGGTCTGGATGAGCTTTGTGAAAAAGCTAAGGCTGAGATAAAAAAATACATAAATAAGCCTGAGGCAGAGGTGCATTTTCTTGTAGGAGGCACACAGACTAACTTTATCGTGATAACTTCTGCGCTTAGGAGCTATCAGAGCGTAATCAGTGCAGATTCAGGTCATATTAGCGTACACGAAACCGGAGCGATAGAAAATACAGGGCATAAGGTTGAGACAGTAGCAGGAAAAGATGGCAAGCTTACTGCTGCACAGGTAAAAGAGGTGGCAGAAAACTATAGAATAAGTGGAGTAAAGGAGCATATTACTGAGCCAAAGATGGTCTATATTTCATTTCCGACAGAATATGGAACTATCTACTCTAAGAAGGAAATTGAAGAAATAAGTGCGGTCTGCAAGGAGTATGACCTCTATTTTTTCATAGATGGAGCAAGGCTTAGCTATGGACTGGCAGCAGAGGGAAATGATGTAACTATGGAAGATTTGGCGAATTTTGCAGATGTATTCTACTGCGGTGGTACGAAATGCGGAGCAATGTTTGGTGAGGCAGTTATCATTACCAACAAGTCTCTTATGTCAGGCTTTAGAAGCTATATGAAGCAAAACGGTGCCCTCCTTGCAAAGGGTTGGCTCCTTGGTGCACAGTTTAATGCCCTTTTTGAAGATGGGCTTTATTTTAAAATGGCCAAGTCTTCAGTAAAATATGCAATGAAGATAAAGAAAGCCTTTAAGGAAAAGGGGATTAAAACCTACATAGAAAGCCCGACCAATCAGCAATTTGTGATACTGAGCGAGGATCAAATGGATGAGCTTTCAAAAAAATATGCCTTTGAATATGAGGGGAGATATGACGAAGACTCCCATATAGTAAGGTTCTGTACAAGCTGGGCTAATACTGAGGCTGAGGTTGATGAGTTGGTAGGGGATATTGAAAGACTGTAAAATCAGACCGAAAAGATTATAACTCTAAGATGTAATTTGTCTTTAACCTGAGCAATATGACGACAACCTAACAT